>NZ_JBWBVH010000005.1:0-4507 GCF_056173745.1 Acinetobacter sp. QJM3NY_42 | reverse complement strand
GGAACACCTAAATTAATTTTTATTAACAGCACAATAATTAATAATTGTGTCATATGCAAGGTAAACGGTGTCATATCGCAAGGTAAACAGTGTCATATTGCAAGGTAAACAGTGTCATATTGCAAGGTAAACGGTGTCATATCTATTAATAATTAATTAAAAAACATATTCTTACAGTTACTTAAAAGCAATTAAAATTATATTTAAAAACTTTAAAACGAATTTTGATTTTAATAGAACAAAAAAAGATCTTTTATACATGTACACAAGAGTGTTTACAAACATGCCTCTATATGCTCGTGAGAGCTCACAGAAGTTAATATAATACTATTAATGGTACGTTCCTATATTTTAATGTTTAGTGGTCTAAAATGAGCTTAAAATCGCATCTACGTATAGCTCCTTTTAAAAAGAGCTGATATAATCCAATAAGTGATTGTATTTGACGCATTTATGCTCAGTAAGATCACAAACGACTTACGATCTAAAAAATCGGGAATACCTTTTTTGAAAACAAAAAAAGGGAAAACTGTTACTAGCAGCCTTCCCTTAGTTTGTAAGTCTAGACTTTTAGCCCTTAGGAGTGATGCAATAGCACTATAAAAGGATAAAAATCATATACTTAAGTCATGTTTTGTATATCGATTTTAACAGAATTCATTGATCGGTTCAAGTTAACGCTATAGAACTTCTCATACAATTCATCTGAATATAGTGTTGTTGCTAACTCCAAAATATGGAGAAGCATCATGCTTACACCAAAAACACCACGTGTGGATACACACAAAGCCTCAATTCTTTATCGTTTGTTGTTAGGTCATCAAATTAAAAATAAAGAAATGTGGAATCATATTGATACTGGATATGCTGCATGCAGGATCAGCGAATTACGTGCTGATTTCTGGCCTATTGATGATAGAAGTCTTCGAGAAGTAACAAAGGAAAAGAAGACTGTTGTTGTAAAACAATACTTCATCAAGAGTATCCATATCAGTGAATTATTAAAGGATCAGATTATCCAAGACTTTATTCGAAAATATGAACAATATTGGATGAAAAAAGCTGGGTAATTCAAAAGAGATAAGGGACTTCGGTCCCTTTCTTTTTATTAACCAAATAATTTATTAAATAATCCTTTCTTTCTAGTCTCGGCATGTTCAATGCGTTTTTGATCTAATTGTTCCTTGAGCCATGATTCATTTTGTTTAACGTAATCTAGTTGCTGTTTCAGTTCATTGATACGCATTTCACTGATAGCTATATGTTTCTTTAATTGTTCATTTTCAGATTTTAATTGTTCTAGCTGAACAATTTCATCAGGTTTTGAACTGTTAACAGTTGTTAATTCTTGTTGAGTGCTAACATGTGTACCATACAATCTGACAAGATCTGCAGTATCTAATTTACCATCAGCATCTTTTGAAATTTTCCCCTGTTTTATGTGTTTATACAATGTATTACGACTAATATGAAAATCTTGTGATGCCTTATTTATACTTATTCTTGCCATGAGTATATGTCCACATGTTAACTCCTGTATTGAGTAACATGTTAATTGTTTTATGACCACATACAAGACAGAAAAAACTAAAACATTGCCACTCAGTTTTATAAATATTTAACATGTAAAGGGTCATAGTTTTAGAGGATCAGCAAGACTTGTCCCTATAATTAAAAAAATAGTCGATATTTACACTCATGTTCAACCAGAAAACATCACTAATAAAATCAATGCCCTGTTTGTTTCAAAATATCCTAGGGCTTCATAGCTCTTTGTACGGTGCTTAAGCTGATGCCTAACTCTTTTGCAACTTTCCTGAAACTAGCACCTTCTTTCTTCATAGCTGTTCTAATCTCATCAACGTCAATTTTCTTTATTCTTCCTCTGTATTTCCCTTCTTCTTTCGCTTTTGCAATACCTTCTCGTTGACGTTCTAACAGTAATTCACGTTCAAATTGAGCAAATGCAGCTAACATTGTGAACATTAAATCATTCATAGGATTGCTGGTATCAGGTTTAAACTTTAAACCCTGTTTTTCAAAGATAATGGTCACACCTTTGTCTTTTAATTTATTAACTAACTCAATTAGATCTGCGGTATTACGGCCCAATCGATCTAAGCTATGTACATATAATTCATCACCATCTCTCACATATTCAAGCATTGCTTGTAATGCAGGTCTATTAACGTCTTTGCCGCTAATTTTGTCTTCGAAAACTTTATCAAAGGTCATACTGTCTAATTGTCTTGCTGTATTTTGATCTGCAGTACTTACTCTTTTATATGCAACTTTTGACATGGCTTTGTATTCTTTTAAGTCTTAGATGTATCAATACTAATGTATTCATTAATAAATATCAACCCTATTGAATACACTAAGGCACTTCTTTTGTATTCATGTTTTTGTAGTCAATAGGGTTTACTCTAATAAATACTTAGGATTTCTGTGATTTAATTGATATTAGAAGAGAGCTAGGTCCAAGGACCGTATTCTTCTAACATAATTGACTTCACTTACTGGTAGAAGTGGTCTGAAATGACGACAACCATCAAATGATCTAGGCATAAAAGGAAGCTTTTGATTTAACTTTGCTCGATAACAATGACGCTTAATTGAATCATAAAGGCCATCGATAGAATTTATCTCTCTATTTAACCAATGGAAATGTACTATTCTTCGATGATCATCATCTTCTAATTTTCTAGGAGATATAAAAGCTGTCTTTACCCCTTCAAGGTTTTCGACTTCTCTTCGTAATTCATCAAGTTTAGTAATTGGGAAATGATTGGCTATCACCATTAAATGGTAATGCTCTCCCATTGCATAATCTTCCTTAAATTCTCTAGTCCATCTATAAAAGTAATATTCACTAGGCAATATTGTCTTTAATTGATTGGGATTGAAATATATTGGGTAGTTAGCACCATCATCAAAGTCACTAATATTGAAGAATGGGCTTTTACTCGTTTCCTCAATATTTATTGTTATATCAAAGACAACATAATCACTATCATCATTGTTAATTGATAAACCTTGATAATATTCTAATGATCCTATGATCCAATCTAATTGATTCTTGTCGTATTCGTATCTATCGTTTATTTCATATCCTTTGTATTCACCTACAGCAGTAATAATCTTTTTCCTTGGCATTAATCCTCCTTTCCTTTTGTTTAATTAATAGTAATTGTCTTTATGTATCTCTCTTAACTACCTATAGATAATTAATCAATTAAAAAGCAGGCAATAGTTCTCCTATGCTTCTTAGCTGTGCCAAGAGGCTTGATTCTATTGAAGTTGAGAAATATTGAAGGAGCTTGCTTATTAAAAATTAAAAATAATTAGGTACATTAAGTTTTATACTTTAGACAACCTGATTATAAATAAAAATTAATGAAGTTTTGTTATCCTTGTGTAAATAAAATTGGTCTTTATTCGTTACCCATGTTAAAGAAATAGGTGTTATTTTTATTTAACATATTGATAATAATATATTTTATATAAAAACCAACCCAATAAAAACCAACTATATTTAGATATTGATGTTACATAAATTAACAATTCAATTGTTTGGAGAGGCAAAATCTGTTCTTTTAAATAAACTACTGAATATCCTTTCAGCAGTTTCAAACCTTACGCTTTCAGGTTCTCTAAGAATATTCCCAATCCAAATAGAGAAGCTCTGATAATCTTGAAATGTACTAAGATCCGAAAGTTCATGTAATTTAGATAAAACTGTACTGTATTTAGTAATTTGAGCTTCTGTTAATTTCTTAAAACCTTCACTCACTTGAGCTTTCTCAAGAATCTTTTTCTTTTCTTTCTGACTGAAATTAAATGAGAAACCAACAATAGATCGACCTTTCTTGTGTTGTTCGTATGCGACATTAATATCAGTATGTTCATTGATCTGGTTTATTGCTAATTCCAAAACGCTGGTTTTGAATCTCTCCATACGCTTATATTCAGTCTCAAGTATGCCAATCCTTTTACGGAAGTCAGCCAACTCAATCACTGGAGTTTTTCCTGTACTACGCCAAGCAATTAAGAGTTCATACAATCTCACAGCATAGGCACTAGTTAATTGACTTACTTGTTGTAATTCATACTTTGTAAATTGTTCTTCTAATCTCGTAATTAAAGGGACAATAGCTGGAGCAAATATAAGTTTAACTATGGCTTCATTATCTACATAACCAATCTCACTTACCCAACGAGAGCGATAATGTTCAACGTTTCCTCGATCATTAACCTTCTGATAACTAAATTGTCTTACGAATAGATCATGACAGGCATCTTTAAGAGCCTGATAAGCTGTATTTCTATGCACATTGAATTGATTGATATAACTTTCTGCATGAACAACTAAGGGATCATTTGCATTAATCCCCTTTCCACTTTCTCTGGCTTCAACAATTGCGAGTAAAATTAGTCTTTGTTCTACTAAATCTAAATTATAGCTTGCGTTGATCAATGCATTATCTTTTACAACCAATTCCCTCAT
>NZ_JBWBVH010000004.1:0-5594 GCF_056173745.1 Acinetobacter sp. QJM3NY_42 | reverse complement strand
TATCTGACCAGGATAAACAGCAGATCATGCAAAATTTTGAGGAATGCCTTTTCCCTGGTCTCGATAAAGATCAGTACCAAATTTTATGGGTACAGCACCAAGATAAGGTGAATCAAGATACTGGAGAGACACGGCTTGAGCTGAATTTTGTGATTCCAAACGTTGAGCTTTCGACAGGCAAACGGCTACAGCCATTTTATGCGCCAGTGGATTTAGATCGAGTGGATCTGTTTAAGCAGATTACCAATGCAGAACATCAACTATATGATCCCGATGATCCGAACAATCAGCAGCTTTTAATCAATAAGAAGAACTTACCCAAGGATGTGAAGGATTTTAAAGATCAGTTACACCAAAGGATTTACCAAGCTGTAGTCGATGGCAAAGTTGCCGATCGGCAAAAATTGGTTGAATGGCTTGAATCGAATGAAATCAAAGTCACCCGACAAACCCAAAAATCAATATCAATCGAAAATCCATACGAGGGCGCAACACGTCCTATCCGTTTAAGTGGAGAGGTTTATGAGCAAGGCTTTAGCGCTACTGGCGAATATCGACAAGAAGTACAACAGCGAATTGCAACGTACCGAGGAACAACTTCTGAGCGGTATCGAGCAAACGTCACAGATTATCAAAGACAGCTTGAGCACAAGAGCCAATATCACAGCGACCGCTATCCAGCAGTCAGACGAGAAATTAGCGCAGAACCTACAGAACAGCTCACAGCAGATCGAGAAGCAGCTCGACCAGTACCAAGCCTTGCTACAGTCCAAATTGAGCCGTTTAAAGCAAATGAACGAGCAGATACAGACAAAAGAACAGCAAGTTCAGAACAAAAGCCTACTGAAACAGCTTACCACTTTGAATATGGCAATGATTTTGGGAGCTGCTATTTTAATTATTCTCATTATTGCGCTCGGTTTTATGGGCAAAAGCAAGTACAACGAGATACGGACACTCAATATGACCATCAACGAGAAACAAATGCGAGTGGATCACCTGAACCGATCGGGGGGCAGTTTGACGTTCAGCACATGCAGACAGCAAAACAGCAAAGCCCAACGTCTATGTATTCAGATCAACAAGGACGCAGGGGATTGGCAGAACAACTTCATGGTGCCGATGGGGTATTAAGTGATGACCGAATTAGAAACACAGTTATTGAAAATCATCGAAGAACAACAGCAGCAATTACAGCAACAACAAACTCAGTTGCAGCAGCAACAGCAGAGTTTAGACGTGATGCAAAAGAAAATTATCCAAGCCTTATCAGCACAATCAAAGGCAATGGAGAGCGTACAGACAGACTTAGTGCAAACACAAAAGTCATTATCGACAATACAGACACAATTTCACGAATTGGAAAAAAATACAGCGACCTATACCGAGCAGATCAATGGCAAAGTCAGGGAGATGAGCCAAATTACAACGAATTACGAGGACGTACTGGAGAAAATCTCAACCACACAACGGTCAGTCTCGTCACAAGTAGCCAAAGCTCAGCAGAATTTGCTCGAAACGTCCGAACTATTGAAGCGAATATCGTCCAAATGAAGGAACGGAAAAAGGAAATGGAGCAGCCCCAACCTAAGCGAGATCGGGGCATGAATTTTGGCATGTAGGGTTTATGCTCGATTCCGACTGTTGCTAATCAAAAATATGGAACAATGATTAAATATTAGGCGTGAAACGTGAAGAATCAATAAAAAAGCCCGACTTAGACAAGTTAGGCTTTTTTATTGATTGTAAATTATTGAAATAATTAAACTAATTTTGTATTTATGTGCACTAATGTGTGCACATAAAAGCGGAGACTTTAATTTGGTAGGGTTCTTTAAGCCCAGTCATTTCATCCTAATCATTTGGTCGAGTGACAATTGGAAAAGTTGAGTCTGGACGTTTAAACATTGCAAAGAATTTTCCAATTTCCAATGGATTGCCTTTGACTTTACTTTCGTTAGAAAGCAGGACTTTTACCCCTTTTATTTGACCTGTAATCATTTTTAGATATAAGGGCTTGGTTACGGTTAATGTTGGGCAATCCGATGCCAAATCTTTACTGTCATCATGACGCTTAAACTGCATGATTGAGTTTTCAACCCATAATGAAAAATTCTCTTGGGTATCCGACAAAACCAGATTGATACACTGGTTTTCATTTTTTAAATTTTCCACATCTAAATTTGTCGCCATGGCTTCAAGAAATCTTTCAGTTGGCGTGTGAATCAATAAATCACTCGGATCAGATGTATTTTGTAGGGGTACATTATTTTGTAGCTCTTGAGCACCCACCAAAAAGAAATTACGCCAAGTTGAAGCCTCAGCAGCATAGCCCAATTGACGATACGTATTTGCCAATAAGTCTTTTGCTTGTTGGTTTTGAGGGTTATTCAACACAATATGTTTTAAAATCTCGGCAGCCCATCTATAGTCAGCTTGAGCATAGGCATCCCGCGCATTTTTTAATGCATTATTCTCCCCACCTGCCAACTCAATATATTTTTTTGCAACAGCTTTAGGCGGTAATGGATCTAAATTGGAAGGATGAGCATCGAACCATCCCATATAGTATTGGTATATCGCTTTTACATTATGCTTTAAGGTTCCATAATAGCCATGCGCATATAGCTTTTGATCAAGTGCCGCTGGAAGCTGAATTTTCTCGGCAATTTCAGCACCATTAAAACCAGAGTTCATATATCTCACCGTCTGATCATGTGTGAACTTATAAACATCTCGCTGGGTTTTAATAAAATCTTGAATATTGTCATTGCCCCAGACAGGCCAATGATGTTGTGCAATCAATACATCGGATGCTTTGGCATGCTGCATTGCTTGGTCTAAATAGCCTACCCATTTTAAGGCATCACGGACTTTGGCACCGCGGAGGGTATAAAGATTATGCATGGTATGCGAAAGAATTTCTGCGCCATTATAAAGTTTCAGTGATGGGATAGAGAAGGTTAACTCTGCTGGCGCTTCTGAACCCGGCACGTTATAAAACACAAAATCCAAACCATCAATGGTCATTTTCTGTTCTGCTTGGGTGATCAGTTGTGTAGGCTCAAGGATTCCCATTTTCCCAACAGCAACAGCCTTACCTAAACCTGTATCCACCAATCCTTCAGCATTCTTTGGTAAAAAGGTTCCATACATATAGGTCGCACGACGTATCATGGCTGAACCTGCCATCAAATTTTCACTGGTCGCTTCTTCCATAAAGCCTTGTGGCGCAATAATTGGGGTTTTTCTAGCGTTAATTTCTTCTGTAGAAAGAACGCCTAATGCACCACCAAAATGATCGATATGGCTATGGGTAAAGATAATGGCTGAAATTTTTTGCTCACCTAAATGCTGCCTAGCAAATTTAAGTGCTGCTTCAGCCGTTTCTTTAGAGGTTAATGTATCCACAATAATCCAGCCAGTATCACCCTGAATAATGGTCATATTTGCCAAATCAAAACCACGAATTTGCCAAACTCGATCTGTCACTTTAAATAGACCAACATTATTGTTGAGCTTTGCTTGTCGCCATAGTGCAGGATTAACAGTATTTGGTGCTGGATCATTTAAAAAATTAAACGCATCAAAATCCCAGATCACATTGCCTTTTTCACTTTTAATTTGACCTGTTGGCTTGGCAATAAAGCCTTTTTGCGCATAATTAAACTCTGTCATATCGTCTAAATTATATTTCGTTTTATACGCATTATTTGATTCAATGACCGCTTTTTCGACTTGTCCATTTGCTGCAAAAACAGAAAATGGCAAAATAAACATCAATGAAACCGTTAAAAATTTAACTTTCATTGTCTTTCCTTCTTCAAAATATCCATAAATGTTGATTTCCTTGTCTATACTATTTTTGATATGTGTTGAATTAATAGAAGCTTTTCAATTCAAACATTATAATAACAGCCATCATTTTTTATGATGGAATCATAAAATAATATTTTACAAGAATATACCTGTTTTTATTAAAACTACGCAGTCCTTATTGGGCATGAGTTAGTAGGAGAGAAAAATAAAAATTTTGTTAAAACCTAAAGAAAAACCCCTCTGAGTCTTGCAACTTAGAGGGGTTTTGTCTTAAATTTGGTGGTACGCAGTTATTTGATGTTCGAGCATCAAGTAACGAAGATCATAAGGTTTGACGACCGTTATGATTTCACCTTTCGGCTTGTACCGCTTTTCAAATTCTATCAAATTGATAAAAAATGGCAAGCATTGTATCAGTAAAAAGTCTTTCGTTACCTGACTCTCGTTCATCCAATAAGCAATACATAGACAGTATTCGAGCCTTATCAGCTTCTGTGCATCCTTTTTAAGGAAGATATGCGGTGCATGTGGAGGGAATAAGTGTCACTGGTGCATCGTAGCGATAGTGAAAGCTGAGAAGCAGGAGCTGAACCGTTACAGGGGAATCCCACAAAAGCGGAGCGTTGAGAGTAGTTGTATAGGTTGGTTAAGTTGCATGTTGGAGAAATCCTCGCAGAGATACCGCCATACTTCGACAGGGAGCGCGTGGGGAGAGGTGCAGTACCTTTAGTCCTTGTCTGCCATGTATGTGAAGCATGGTGCGGATACGACCGATGCGTGGCTCCGTCAGCCTAATCAGGTTAAATCGGCAATACTTAGGGGATGTGTTATTTTTTGAATGACAGCCCTTAGGGAGAGTATTGCCGAAACTCTCTCAACGCTCACCATCTGCCTGAGCAAAGCGAGGGCTGTGGTGGTGGTGAGAAAGAGTTGAGTGCTATTGTTTTACAAGATTTATGCCAGTTCTTATTAGGGTTTATATACTGTATCATTTGATTAAATTTTAGTATAAATAATTCTTTCCCTTTTTAAATAAGCAAGGATACACAGTTACCCCTATTTCACTTCGTTTAATAGTGCTAAGCTGTGACCTTGATCAGGGGCTTCACCCCCGATACCCCCGAAAACCGGTTTAAAGAAAAATCAAAGATTTTCCTCTAAACCGGTTAGACCAAGAATGGGATTGTTCAAGTGGAAATAGATTCAGTAACTAAACAGAAAGTAGTACGGGAACGGACGTTTAAAGTCAGACTTTCAGAATCAGAATATCAATTGCTCGATGCCAATAATCCTTTTGGTTCAATCGCAAAGTTGCTACGTCAGTCAGCAGTAGATAAAGCAACAAAGATTTATAATTCCAAAGCAGATGATGCTGAAAAAATTAAATCAACAAAGATTGTTGAATCTTCATATAGCAAGACAGAGAGAAATTTAATCCTAGAATTGGGTCGTATAGGTAATAACGTGAATCAGATTGCCAAAGCGATTAATACGGATATTGCAGGGACAGGTACTTTTGACAAAGTGAAGTTACTTCATTTGTTGATTTCCATAGATCAACAACTTCGGGAGTTACGACCAGATGATCGTTGATTTTTTTAGACATGGTTCAGGATTATCTAAAGGTTGTCTAGATTATTTGCTTGGTGAAGATAGAGAGCGAGAACATGCACAGGTTTTAAGTGGTGATGTTGACTTGACCGCTCAACTGATTGATAGCAGTCCTTTTGCCAAGAAATATACCAGTGGTTGTTTATCCTTTTACGAGCATGCTT
>NZ_JBWBVH010000003.1:0-52383 GCF_056173745.1 Acinetobacter sp. QJM3NY_42 | reverse complement strand
TTTTGCCCTTGTATTAGATTGTGTATAGTCCTCTAAGCCTTGTGAGCCAATAATTTTCTGCATTTTTTTGTAAATCCGTTATTCCTTTTGAAATCATTATAACTATACACGTATATTTATCAAGTATAGTTATAAATTAAGTTTATAAGATATTGTTTTTAAAATATATATTTATTAAAAATCAGTAAAATTACTTTATAACCCTGTAGTAGTATAAATAAAATAAATGTTTTTCCTGTTTAAGTATTTTCTTTTATTTCAATCAGTTACGCTGCGACAAAACGTATGGCTATTTTTAACACAAAAACCAGTTAAAAAATATTCAATTTTGAATATTTACAACTATTATATAAATATCAATAACTTACGATGCGACAAAACGTATAGTTATGATTTTAAGCCTATACAAATATCTTTTTTAGCACCAAAAAATAAAAATCGTTCTTCAATATAATTATTTATATAAAACAATAACTTATTAGATTGTTAAGAATCTAGTTAATTCCTGAAAAATATATATAATCGTATTCAGTACGCATAATCGCAGGTTTGCGACAAAACGTATAGTTATGCGGGGAAGTTGCGACAAAACGTATAGTTTTGAGATTGCAGCATGGATTAAGGCTAAAAAATACGCAAAAATATAATAATTTAGAGCTAAACACCTAATTAATTACTGATTTTTAAGAATATTTTAGCCATTCTTTTGTATACTGTTGATAAGTATGTGGGTTATTTGCGACAAAACGTATAGGTATGTGACAAAACGTATAGTTGTAGCGACAAAACGTATAGTTATAGCGACAAAACGTATAGTTATAGCGACAAAACGTATAGTTATAGCGACAAAACGTATAGTTATAGGCTTGTAAACTTATGTTTTACAAAAAGAAATTAAGGCTCTTAAACTGTTCTAAACACTCCTAAACTCTATTTAAACTCTTTTTAAACCCGATTCTAGTTTTTTTTAAAAAGTTTTTAGAAATGTTTAGAAGATTATTAAAGTGATATTTACATGACAAAAAGGGAAGGGATCTAAAAAAAATATGAGCTTTGATATATACAAACTTTTTACAAAAGTTTTAAATTATTAATTAAAGTTTTAAACTTTTTGATATATATTAAAAGCGTTTAAAAATAATTGATGTTTTTGTGTCTTTTACACACAGTTACACTTCAGTTACATTTTTAAATTAATTATATTTTGTAAGAATCCGCACTTCACTTTTTAAAAACTAAGGATCTTGCAGAAATGGCTTTAACGATGAATGACTTGAAAACAGTCGATGACTTCAACGCTAATAACTATGGTGTTGAAATTGGTATGAACGAGCAGTTCCAATATTTTGTGACTGTTAAAGTAAATGATGTTGATCACATCATTCATACCGCATCAGGAAAAATTCGATTCACACGGAATTTACCCTTCTTGATTCAAGAGATTTGTTCAATGTGCAGCAATGCCAAAACAATATCTCTAAACTTTGAAGGCAAGTTATTCGTAATGGAAAACTCATCTAAATAGAGTGACTACTTGTGTATAAAAAATTTATTTTAGGTTTAACTTTAGCTAGTGCATCTGCTTTAGTTGCAGCTAAAGATGAAAATTATGGCTGTCGTGCTTTTATGTGCTTTGCTGGCGGTCTTAATGTTTCTGAATGTCAGTCTACAATTAGTGACGTTAAAAAAGATCTGGCTAAAGGTAAAGGCTTTCCTCACTGTTCATTCGTCAGCAGTAATCAAGACGGATCTGTTGGAGGTGGAGAAGGACAACCTAAAATTTCATCTTATACACATAATAAAAGAGTTTATCTGTATGTAGATGACAAGTTAGTCACTACAGTTAAAAAGTCCTAAGTTTTTGCAAGAAAAAAGCCTGATTTAATCAGGCTTTTTTTTCTTGTAATTGTTTATAGAAAATTCTTAAAACTTCTTTGACTGCTACACTTTTTCCGTGTTTTTCCCCGCCATAAATATCTTTTAAATATTCTAAGGCTTCCAGTGCTTCAACATCTTCAGGAACATCCATATTGAAATAAACTGAAAGTGGAGTTTTGGTAGTAGGCTTTTTTCTATATCTTTTTCTGCGATCTAATACCTTTCCTTCTGTTTCTGTTTCTGTTTCTGTTCCTAGTTCTTCAGTCATAACTTATCCCATTTAATAAATGTCCACAGGTGGATATTAAGTCCTTTTTAAATAATTTACTACTTATATCGGGTCGCCATTTATGAGAAGTAGCATTGTAATAGTATGTTTTAACGTGGGGTTATAACCCTTTTAATAACCTCATATTATGTACTGTGTACTATTTAAATCCCGCTACTAGATCAAATGGGAGCAGTTTATTTTCTGCGGTCGCCATTTAAAAAGCACAGCTTTTTAAAGCTCACTTGAAAATCAACGGTAATCAGGGAAGGGAAAATTTAACTGATTGCGTCAGTTCGCAAAGTAGACACTTTGCTCTGATATATGTGCTATGGATCTGGATTAGATAGGTAATATAGATGCCTGGATAAACGCTGCAGCTTGCAGCTTTTATCCAAGCATCGAGGTTTTTAGTCATGACTAAAGCAGAATTTAGCTAAAATATTTAAAATTTCTTTAAATTATTTAAAAAAACTTTACCAAGATTACCTAAATTGATGATAATGCACCTTTGTTATGGGTGCTTTAAAAGGTTTTATGGATGACTGATTTTATAAATATTGATCCTGATTTTTCTATTTCAGAGGTGGTGCTAGAGGAATCTAATAAACAAGGATTTATTAAAGAGTTAATTATTAATGAATTTGAGGGTGGATTTTTTATCACAGCAAAACTGGCATGGTCAGGCCAAAAGGTTTGGACTTTAACAACAAGACGAGAAAAAGATAAAGCTAGGATCTTTAAGGATCTGACTAGGCTTAATGATTTCTTGAAAGAAAAAATTTATACAGAAGAAGTAAAAATAATAAGAATCAAGTAAAAAAATACAAAAGCCATTTCCAATATGGTATATTTTGGATTGTATTCTTTAAAGTCCTAAGACGGTATTTAAGAAAATGGCTATAAGTTTAAATAAATATGGAAATTTTTTAAAATTTTTTCTAGTTATTTCATGTGTTTATCTTGTGTGCTTCATGCCACAAGATGCACTGCTTTTAGAAATCCTTGTAGATTTCACTAAATTTCAAGTAGTTGCTTTCTTATATTCATCTTTTCTTTGTGGGCTTTCGAGTTTCCTAAATTTCACAATTTGGAAATAACCCATGAATCTTGTAATCGTTGAATCTCCTAACAAATGTTCAAAAATTGGAAGTTTTTTAGGATCTGATTTTAAAGTTGTGGCCAGTGTTGGCCATGTTCGGGATCTACCAAGAAAAGGCTTAGGTATTGATATAGCCAATGATTTTGCAATGGAATATTCATTTATTCCTGATGCCAAAGTTAATGACAGAACTTTTGACGGTGGCGAAAAACGTATTGAAAAAATAAAAGCCTTTTTGAATAAAGCAGACAAGATTTATTTAGCTACCGATCCAGACAGGGAAGGTGAAGCTATTTCATGGCATTTAAAAGAATGTTTAGGTCTGGAAGATGGTCAATTTGAACGAATAGAATTTAATGAAATTTCAGAAAAAGCTATTAAAGAAGCCATTAATAATGGGCGTGGTTTAGATTATCAGCTTGTATATGCTCAAGAAGCACGTAGGGCTTTAGATCGTCTGGTGGGCTATCTAGTTTCCCCTATTGCATCTAATCTTATGGGTCAGCCTTCATCTGCGGGGCGGGTACAATCTCCTGCTGTTTTAATCGTTGTCCTTAGAGAAATCGAAATCCAGAAATTCAAAGTTACTAACCACTTTGGCGTTAATTTGAGTTTTGATAAAGAGCCTAAAAAATGGATCTCGCAATGGGTTACAACGGAATTTGTAACTGAGGATCAGCCTTATGTTTTAGATCGTTCCTTAGCTGAAGAAGTTGCAAAAACTAAGAAAGTTAAAGTTCTAAACTGCACTGAAAAAACAGAGTATTCAAATGCTCCTTCTCCTTTCTCTACAGCCCTACTTTTACAAGCTGCTAGTGTAGCGTTAGGCTTTAGCCCTCAACAAACAACCAAAGCAGCACAGGCATTATTTGAACAAGGGGCAATTACTTACATTCGGACTGACGGCCTAAACATAGCTGATGAAAGTGTAGAAGAAATCTTTGCTTATGCTAATGAACATCAATTTTCTTTACCTGAAAAGCCTAATAAGTTTAAGGAAAAAGATGGGGCGCAAAACGCCCATGAAGCAATCCGACCTGTTCACATAACTGATAAAGATCTAGGAAAGTCACCAGAACAAAAAGCTTTATATCAATTGATTTGGGAACGTACTATTTCAAGTCAATTGGCCAAAGCTGAATATAAAGCCGTTACTTTGGAATTACTGTCTGAAGATGGAAAATATAAGTTCCATGCTAAAAGCCGTGAGCTAATAAAAAAAGGGTGGATGGTTTTTGGTAAAGACTGCCTGAATGAAGATGAAAACGAGCCTTCAGGCGTGGTGCCGGTCTTAGAAGTTGGTTCTGTTGTTGATGTTGAAAGCGGTGAAGTTATTGCAAAACAAACTAAGCCACCAAAACGCTATACAGAAGCTTCACTAATTAAAAAATTGGAAAGCTGCGGGATTGGTCGCCCTTCTACTTATTCATCAATTATGGCCAATATTCTGAATAAGGGCTTTCTGGAGGTAGAAAAGAAAGTCTTAAAACCAACTAAATTAGGGAATGATCTAATTGGTAGTCTGTTAAAAGCTAAGTTTAGCTTTCTGGATCTGCACTATTCAAAAGAGATGGAGTTGCAGCTAGATAAAATTGCATCTGGTGAAACTTCATATAATTCGGTTGTTTCTGCCTTATACACTCAACTTGCTCAAGAGCTAAGTACAGCTTCAAAACTGACAGCTATAAACGCAATACCTTGTCCAAAGTGTAAAAGCCAGTTAAAAAAATTTAAGAATACTAAAACCAATCAATTTTTTTGGATTTGTAGCAATGAGGACTGTAAGCACTCGATGAATGACGACAAGGGTAAACCAGTCGAAAAAGTTATTCATTCATGCCCTAAATGTAAAACAGGTCGCTTAAATAAATTCCAAAATTCGCAAACTAAAGAATTTTTTTGGATCTGCAATGATCAGGAATGTAAGCACTCGATGGATGACAAGAAAGGTCAGCCAGTAGAGAAAATCAAATATCCTTGCCCTAAATGCTCAACGCCATTATTCAGATCCAAAAAAGAAGGTAAAGATCCGATCTGGTTCTGTCCTAATCGGGAAACAGATTGCAAAGTCTTTTTGCCTGAAGTTAATAAAAAGCCACTTCTTGAAGTCTATTCATGTCCTCAATGTGCCAGTGATTTAAGACGGATCAATGGGGCAAATGGCTATTTTTGGGGGTGTACCAACTATAAAAATGGGTGCTCCGCTACTTATCCAGATCAAAAAGGTAAGCCAAAATTTGAGGTGAAAAAGTAATGATTGATTTCGTAGTTTTGGCACAACAATGTGCGCCACAAGTTGATGTAAATATTGCGTCTGCAATTGTTAAATCTGAATCCTCATTTAATCCTTTTGCGATAGGGGTTAATCGTGCCGCAGGTCTTAAAAAACAGCCGACTAGCTATGAAGAAGCTGTATCTGTGGCCAAAAGATTAATTAGCCAGGGACGAAATATTGATGTTGGTTTTGCTCAAATTAATAGTGCTAATTTCAAAAGATTAAATCTTAGTGTCGAGCAAGTTTTTGATCCCTGCACTAATCTAAGCGCAATGCAATTTATCTTTAATGACTGCCGAAATAGGGCAAAAGGCAAAGATATTTATAAAGCTATGTCTTGCTATAACACTGGCAACCATTCATCAGGATTTAGAAATGGGTATGTAGCGAAAGTATCAAGAAATTTGAATTATTTTGCTAATGGTTCACTCAATACCATGCCTGTAAAATTCAATCCTCCCTCACCTCCTATGAATAGCTCAGAACAGCTTGCATATTTTGCTACTAATGCAGATATGCCTAACTCCAATGGATATACCGAAAATACAGAACTTCAAAGCCTTCCAGTAGTGGAGAAACGACCTTCATTTTTCTTAACTAACGGCAAAAACATTAAAGAAAAAGAAAAAAGTTTAAAATCTTCTATGATCTTTTAAAATATTTTCAAAAAGTTTAAAACTTAGTGTAATATATTAAATATACAGTACCAATGAACAATATTTGATTTTCCAAAAATATTGTTCTTGGTACTTAATGCGCTAGGTCTTAATTGCTTCACTTGGAGAAAATAATGAAAGCAAATCAAACGCAAATAACAACGACTAAAACGACTGGTATCAAAGCAAGCGTATTGATGTTGTTCATGACGTTAATCTCAAGCCCTGCTTTTGCTCAAATCTCAAAAGTTAATACGGTTATGGCTAATGTTCAGTCAGTCTTAGCGGGTGTGGCTGTAACTGTATTTACCATCACTATCATGTGGGCTGGCTTTAAATTGGCTTGGCAACAAGCGAAGTGGTCAGACATTTCTAACATCGTTATCGGGGGGATTTTGGTAGGTGGTGCTGCGGGTATCGCTGCTTGGCTGATTAACTAATGTCGAATTTTTCTGATCCAATTTTCAGGGGTTGCACTCGTCCTGCCATGCTTTTTGGCGTTCCAATGTTGCCTTTTTTGTTGGTGACGGGGGTAGCAATTCTTTTAGCGGGTTGGTCTTTTTATCTACTTAGTGCCTATGTGACTTTATTTATAGCAGCTATTTATGTGCCTATTTACTTCTGGATGCGGGCAATAACAAAAGTAGATGACCAACGATTAAAGCAAGTATTGATGCGGTGGCGCATAAGAGGGAAACAGATCCAGAACCATCAAAAATGGGGAGCAATCTCATTTTCGCCACTTAAATTAAAGAAAAGGAAATAACAATATCATGCGTTCAAAACAGCAAGTTAAAGATAGCGCAAATGCTGAAGTCGCAATTTCAGACTATCTGCCGTTTGGTAATCATGTTTCCAACAATGTTATTAAGCTTAAAAATGGTGAATACATTGCTACATGGAAATTAGAAGGCATTTCGTTTGAAACAGTTGAAGCCGATATTATTAGAATCCGTAAAGAAGGATTAAATAATTTTTATCGTGCTTTAGGTGGCGGTCACTTTGCTGTTTGGACGCATAAGATTCGTAGGGGAGTTAATGAACGTCTAAATGGCGTTTATGAAAATGATTTTATTGCTGATTTTAATGAAAGATATTATCAGCAGTTTCAGGGTGAAAAGAATAAACAGATGGCTACTGAATTGTATTTAACAATTCTTTATCGTCCTGAAATTTCCAGATTAACAAAGATTTTTAAGAGTAAAGCTAGTCGTGATCCAGTAGCCCTGAAAAAGCAGATTAAGCGGGATCTCGATATTTTGGATGATGTAGCCAAACAGGTTGAAGCAAGTCTATATCACTACAATCCAGAACGTCTGGCGACCTATACCAAGAAAGGTTTTGTCTACTCCGAAATGTGTAATCTGCTTGGTTTCTTAACTAATGGAGTTTGGGAAGAAATCCCTTTAAGACAAGCTAATCTTGATCAATATATTCCAAGTAGTCGCTTGTTCTTTGGTGACAAAAACGGCTATTTACAGATCAAACATCCTGAAGCTCAAAAATATGTAGGCTTTCTGGATATTCAAGAATTTCCACGTTTATCAGAATCAGGAATGTGCAATTCCATCCTGTATGGAAACTATGAATACATTGAAACTCAAAGTTTCACGGTTTATGGCAAGCGTGATGCTGTAGATAAATTAAAAACAATTAAAGGACAGCTAAATTCTGTAGAGGACGTTTCAGATCAAGAGATTCGTGATATTGATCTGGCTATGAGTGAAGCTAATAGCGGGAATTTCCAGTTAGGCGAATATCACTATACGCTTGCGATTTTTGGTGATTCACCAAATCAAGTTGCTCTGAATGTTTCGAGTGCCAGAACTGCTTTATCAGATGAAGCAGGGTTCAAAATGGCTGTAATTGATACTGTTCCTGAATGTGCATGGTTCTCGCAATTAGCGGGTAACTTTAATATGCGTCCAAGAGAAGCATATCTTACAAGCCTAAATTTTTCTGCTTTAAGCCCTTTTCATAACTTCGCAAGAGGTAAGCGTGACGGCAATCCTTGGGGTGAAGCACTAGCTTTATTTAAAACTCCAAGTGGCCAACCATTTTACTTTAATCATCATGTCAGCCCTGATAAGCAAGATTCTACAGATGACAAGATGCCAGGTAATACGTGTGTCATTGGAACAACTGGTGTGGGGAAAACAACCCTAGTCATGGCCATGATGATGTTTGCTTGTAAGTATAAAAATCTGAAGGGTGTTTTCTTTGATAAAGATAGGGGCGCAGAAATTGGGATTAGACGGATTGGGGGTCAATACTATGCCTTAGAGCGTGGTGTACCAACTGGCTTTAATCCGTTGCAGCTACCACCGACTGAAACAAATATTCAGTTTGTAGAAAAGCTTGTAAAAATTCTGGTAGGTGGCGTTCGTAATGCTGCCGAAGATCTGGAAATCAGTCAGGCTGTTCGTACCATTATGCGTGATGATATGCCGTTAGAACTCCGCAGACTTTCAGCTTTATATATGAATCTGAAAGTAAATGGCGGGGGCGATTCGCTTCAGGATCGTTTAGCTAAGTGGTGTAACACTGCTGATCATGACGGAAATTTATCTTGGGTCTTTGATAATCCATACGATACTCAAGACTTTTCTAAAGCCAAAATGCCAATCTTTGGTTATGACTACACGGAATTTTTAGATGATCCTGAAGTCCGTACACCAATCATGGCTTATCTATTACACATCACAGATTCATTGATTGATGGTAGTCCGTTTATTTACTGGATGGACGAGTTTTGGAAGCCATTAACAGATGAATATTTCAAAGATTTTGCCAAAGATAAGCAGAAAACTATTCGTAAATTGAATGGTCTAGGTGTCTTTATGACGCAATCCCCAAGTGACGTTTTAGATTCTGACATTGGTAAAACAATGGTTGAACAAAGCGTTACTCAAATCTTTTTACCTAATCCTCGTGCTGATTACGATGACTATGTAAACGGCTTTAAGGTCACTCCGCAAGAATTTGAAATTATTAAAGAGCTAGAAGAAAACTCACGCATGTTCTTAGTTAAGCAGGGTAGCCGTTCCGCACTCTGCAAAATGGATCTAGGCGAAATGCGTGACGTTTTACAGATTATTTCAGGCTCTAAGGATAATGTAGAACTTCTCGAAAATCTCATGAATGAAGTTGGTGAAGATCCTAACGATTGGGGCGAACTTTTCTTACAACGGATCGCAGAACGTAAAAAATTAATTTCAGAAAAAGGAGTTGCTTAGTCATGACTAAGTTTTTAGCACTATCAAGTTTGTTGGTTATTTCTACTTTAACAACTGCATGTTCTGATGATAAGGAACAGGTTAAGCAGTTAAAAGAAGAAGTGAAGGCTGCACAACAATTAAAACCTCAAGACTTAACTGCTGAACAGCAAGAAGAACTGAAGCAGCGCAAGGCTAGAGCATCCCAAAAGGGCAATATTCTTGATGAATATGATCCTTCTGCACCTCTAAAACCAGTAAAACCAGTAAAACCAGAAACCAAAAAAGGATCTGGAAATATCCTTGATGGATATAACCCAGATTCAAAATAATTAAGGATTCATAGGGGATTGCAATGGCAATTATTACTACATTAGAAACAAAAATTGATTCTCTATTAGCAAGTTACGTGACAGGTGTTAGTAGTAATATCGCTTCTGCAATTGTTCCTATAGCTTTGACTGCTGCAACAATTTATATCCTGATCATTGGCTACAATATTGCGACTGGTGCACAAGAAGATTCTATTTATACCGCTTTATGGAAGTTTTTTAAGATCGCTTTTGTTGGTGGAATTGCTTTAAGTGCGGGAGTCTATCAATCCTTTGTTGTTGAAGCTATTAACGGATTGGCTATCGGATTAATTCAGATTGTTAGTCCAGGTGGTGAAACTTCGTTAGGTGCTTTACTGGATCAAGTGAGTGTGCCGTGGGGGGAATTAATCCAAAAATTAGGTGAAGAAGCTGAATCGGCTTCTGGTGTTTTTCCTGATATTGGCTTGTATTTATCTGCTGCTGTTGTTTCTGTTGCTCAATTCTTATTGTTCTTTATTGGCACTGGCCTTTATCTGTTAGCAAAAATCAGTCTGCAACTATGTTTAGGGGTCGGCCCTATATTCATTCTGTGCGCAATGTTTCCTGCTACACAAAAATATTTTGAAAGTTGGCTTTCCCAAACATTGAGCTATGTTTTCACCATAGGCTTTATCACAGCAATTATCAGTATGCTCTTTGCCTTCGTTTCAGGCATGTGTACGCAAATCGCTAATAACTTTGATGCGGGTGACATTCTTACTTCTGTAGTTTCCCTCTGTATTGTTGCGGGAACTATTGTAGTGGTTATGTGGAACATTCCAACGATGGCTTCAGCCATTACAGGTGGGGCGGGTGTTCAAGGTGTCGGTCGTGCTGTAGCTCAAGCTATTACTAAAGGTCGTGGCGGTAATAATTCAAAATCTGATAGTGCTTCAACTACTCCTACCACTGGAGGAAGTGTTCAAGGGAATTCTAGCAGCTCTAATAATTCTAATAGCACGAATACAGGAGGATCTAAGCCGTTATATCAACGACACACTCTCTCTAACCTCAAAAGAAACAAATAGGAATTTTTCTAATGAAAAAACAATTGTTAGCTTTGGGTTTAGGTTCATCTTTGTTTATTAGTGGTCAAGCCAATGCTACAGGTATTCCTGTCATTGACGGTGCTAACCTTGTTCAAGCTGTTCAAAATATGGTGGCTTGGGGTGAGCAATACAATCAGATGGTGAACCAGATCCAACAGGCAAAACAGCAATACGATTCCATTACTGGTATTCGTGGTTTCGGTGATGCTGTCAATAATCCATATCTTAAAGACGTGATTCCAAGTGATGTTGCTGACATTTATAAAGGCATCCAACAAGGCGGTGTCAATGGTATGACTTCAGCAGCTAGAAACATTCGTGATGCCACAATGGTTTATGACTGTGCTTCAAGAACTGGCCAGAACTATAAAGCCTGTCAAGCTGCATTAAATAACAATGCACAAACACAGGCTTTAAATCAGCAAGCGTTAGGCGTTGCGGATCTGCGTACTGAACAGATTGATAATCTGCGTAAACAGATCAATAACACTACTGATGCTAAAGCTATCGCTGAGTTACAGGCTAGGATTCAAGCGGAACAGTCACAAGTTGCTAATGATGCAAACCGAATTGCTTTGATGCAGGCGCAGGCGCAAGCTCAAAAAGATGCAGCACAACAGCTTGAAATTGAAGGCCGATTAAAACGTGCTGCCCAAAAAGGCAACATTCTTGACGGCTACTCTGGTAACTAAACTTTTAAAAAAATGCCCATTTCTTTTGAAATGGGTATTTTTTTTGCAATTTTTCAGAAAACATTGAATTTATAAAACCAAAATATATTATTTTGGTTTACGATTTTTATATTTTTTGGCATACTTAGAGAAATAACTCTAATAGGGTCTATCATGAACAAACTTAAAAAAGTATCTGCTGCTGAAGAAGCTAAAAGCTATGAAAAAGCTATGGATTGGGAAGCAGATCTTATTGCGATGCGGGCTAAGTCAGAACGTAAAGCTTGGACTATTGCAAAAGTAGCGGTGGGCGTGGCCGTCTTAGAAGCCATTGGATTAGTGACATTAGCTCCAATGCGCCAGACTGTACCTGTTGTTTTCACAGTAGATAAAGCTCAAGGAAATGTTGAATACGTGGGCGTTGTTGATGATCAGCAAGTAAAAGGCAAACAAGAATTAATTGATAAAAATAACATTACTCGTTATGTAACCGCCCGTGAGAGTTATTTCTATCCGTTATTACAGCCAGATTATGATTTAGTCATGACTATGAGTAGTAATCAGGTCGGTAATGACTTTGCTTCACTCTATGAAGGTGATAGTGCAAGAGATAAAAAATACGGCAAAAAATATGAATTAAAAGTTGATGTGATTTCTGTCCAGACTAATCAGGATGAAACAGGTTTTACTGCTAGTGTCCGCTTCACTAAGACTTTGCATTCAGTCGAAGCTAATCGTGATGAACAGCCACAATATTATATTGCAAGTATTCGATATGAATATGCTCCGAACAATCTAAATAAACTGGTAGAAAAAGATCTAATTAAAAACCCATTCGGCTTTAAGGTCGTGGGCTATCGTGTCGATCCTGAACTATCTCCTAACAGACCTGTAGCGCAAGCTGCGGTTGTTGAACCTAGTCAGCAAGTCTATGTTCCGATTCAACAAGGCAGGGCTGCTGTTCAGCCACAAGCTCAACAAGGCGGGGCTGCTGTTCAGCCACAAGCTCAACAAGGCGGGGCTGCTGTTCAGCCACAAGCTCAACAAGGAATGTAAAGGATCATTACATGAAAAAATTAATTCTTGCTTTGGGTTTGGCGGTGCATGGGATCTCTTATGCAGCAATTACGCCTAAAGCTTTGCCTACCGATTCACGTATTAGAACAATCAATTATGTTCCTAATGATGTTTATCGAATTACTGTCAAAAAAGGCACTGTAACCCGCATTGTATTAGGTGAAGGTGAAAGAATTTTAGAGCGTGGTGCTGCTACTGGATACCCTTCAGACTGTGAAAAGGATGACACCAATTGGTGTATTTTTGCTGATACTGGATCAAATTTAGTATGGGTGAAGCCAAAGGATAAGGCTACTCGGAATAACTTAGAGTTACGCACTAATAAGCGTGATTATAGTTTTGATTTTCAAGTTCTAAATAATGCCAAAGAAAAACCGATGTATCGTGTTGTCTTTAAATACCCACAAGAAGAAGAAGAAAAACGGAAGCAGGAAGAAGCTCAACGCTATAACGCTTATGCAGCACAATTAAAAGAAGAAAGCCAACTTACTGAATTTTTGGTTTTACAGCATCGTTTAGCCAATGCTGCGCCTGTCCCTAAAAACTGGAATTATCGTCAAGCTGCAAACAGCAAAGGGAAGCATTTTGTTCCTGAAATGCTATTTGATGACGGTCGTTTTACCTATATGCGATTTAAAGGAAATACTGATATTCCAGTCGTATTTATTGAAGGTACGGAAGGGGAAGAAAAAGTTAATTTCCATATCAGTAAAGAAGATCCAAAACTTTTAATTGTTGAAGCTCTAGCTAAAAAATTTGTTTTACGTCAAGGAAAAGGCGTAGTGAGCATTTTCAATGAATCTTATGATCCTGTCGGTGTTGCTCCTCAAGATGGCACTACTGTAGAGGGTGTTAAACGTGTCATTACTGGGGATATGAACTAATGAATATTAATGATCAAAAACCATTAGATGATCAACAAGCTCCTGATGAAGAATTTAACGAATCAGAAAATGGCATTGTGTCTGTCAATGAACGTGGGGATCAGGAAGATGGAAAAGGTAAAAAAATAGCGTTTATTGCAGTTATGGCAGTACTTTTTACTGTTATAGCGGTCTTTGCCTATAACTTCTTTTCAGATAGTAGTGATGCTGAAGAAGCAGCCCAATTAAAAGAAAATCAGATAGATCCAAGCCTAGATGCTTCAGCTAAAAGAAGGGATTTTACTAATACTGATCCTACGCCAATGGATGCGGGTCAAAATGCTCAATTTCAAAGCCTAGATGCCTGTCAGGATCAAAGTATTCCTAGACAGCTAACAGACAATAACGGCAATGCTTTAACTTATAACGGCATGTTGGTTTTTCAATGCCAAAATGGTCAGCAGATTTTAAGACAGCCTGAAGCTGCGCCAGTAGTTGAACAGCAAGCAGCAAATCAACAACCTGTAGTAATTCAGCCACAGCCACAACAACAAGCTCAATATGTACCTTTAAATAATGGAAGCCGTTACGGTGGCGGGATCTTTGTTAATCCTTCACAACAAGGCGGGGCGGTTGGCCAGCCGTCAAGCATGAATCATCAAGCAGCTTATAACCAAGTAACAGGCATGATGAAACAGTTTGAACAGGATCAGAATAGTAATAGCCGTTCTGGTAATTTCTCTGGATCTGGTTTGATGTCTTTAGCGCATGATGATGAACCTATGCAGCAGCATCAGCCACAACAAGCTACAACTAACATGGCTAGTCATTCCTCTAATAAAGTCCAGGCTAGGTTTATTGGGGATCGAAATTACTTAATTGCTAAAGGTCGTGTAATCCGCTGCAACCTGTCAGTTAAAGTCGTTTCAGAAATTGGCGGTATGGCTTCATGTGTCCTTCCACAACCTGTTTATTCTGATAATGGTCGTGTAGTCCTTGCTGAAGCGGGATCTGAAGTCATTGGAGAATACAAAAGTATTGCAGCACAAGGTCAAAGACGTTTAGGTGTCATCTGGTCACGCTTAAAAACTCCGCATGGTGTTATTGTCGATATTGATTCTCCCGCAGCAGACCATTTAGGAACAGGTGGTTTAAGTGGTCGAGTAGATAACCGTTGGGGCGCACGTATCGGTGCAGCGTTTATGCTTTCTTTAGTTCAAGACGCTATTGCTTACGGTATTTCTAAAGAAACAGGCGGGAACAATAGCACTCCTTATATGCTTCAAAACACTTCAGACATGGGTAAATCAATGGCTGAAACAGTGTTGAATGAAACAATCAATATCAAGCCAACAATTTATAAAAATCAGGGTGATGTAGCTTCAATTTACGTGGCCAAAGATATTGATTTCAGAGGTGTGTATGAACTCCGCGCAAAATAATGTTTTAAGCAAGGATGTAATGGTTAGACAGCTATTACTTCCATTAGAAAAATTCTTAAAAACTAAAGGGGTGACTGAAATTGCAATTAACGCACCTAACGAAGTTTGGACGGAATCTAATAAAGGATGGGAAAAGCATTCTATAAATCTGGAAATGGCGCAAATAACAGCTTTAGCTAATGTTATTGCTACCTATACCAATCAACGGATTGGCCAAGAAAACCCTATATTATCTGCTCAATTGCCTGATGGAGAGCGTATTCAGATTGTTCTACCGCCAGCCATTGAAAATGGAACGGTATCAATGACAATCCGTATTCCTGACGAGTCAAACCGATCATTTCAGGAATATAAAGATCAAGGCTTTTTTGACCACTTCAGATATGGGAAATCTAAAGAGTTTGAGCAGTTTAAACCTGTATTACGTACTGAAGATATTAAGCTAGTCCAGTTTTTAGAAAACAAAGATCTTGAGGGATTTTTTAAATTCGCTGTTCAATGTAAGAAAAATATTGCAGTTGTTGGTGATACTGGTTCGGGTAAAACCACTTTCATGAAGGCAATTTGTCAGTACATTCCTAAAGATGAACGTCTTGTTACTATTGAAGATGTACGTGAACTTTTTGTTCCACATGAAAACAAGGTTCACCTACTTTATTCTAAAGGTGGTCAAGGTAAAGCTAAGGTAACTCCATCTGATCTGATCGCTAGTAATATGCGTATGAAGCCAGACCGTGTATTACTTGCTGAATTACGTGGTGGAGAAGCTTTTGACTTTCTGAAACTGCTTACAACTGGTCACAGTGGATCTATTACAAGTTATCACGCTGAAAGCTGTTCACTGGCTTATGATCGCTACGTCTTTATGTGCAAAGAACATGAACAAGCAAATATCTACGATGCCACTACACTAAAGGAATTAGTTGCTTTAACCATTGATATTATTGTTCATGTTGAAGTGAAGAAAAAATATGATGATGAAAGTAATTTAATAGGTAAAGAACGCTTTATTTCTGAAATCAAATTTGATCCTGTTTCTAAAGTTAAGGCTCAATTTGGTGATGCTGAAATTATTGTCGGGGATCGAGCATGAATAAAAAGATCCTGATTCTACTCCTTGCGATTTTTCTAGCAGTCGTTGGTTTCTTTATTACTAAATATCTGGCCGGTGTTCTTTATTACTTAGCTAATAAGACCAATCCATTTCCTGAAGTGAATCTGACAACGTGGGGGTATTATTGGGATTTATATGCACACAATGTACCTGCACAAAAGAAAAAGCTGCAAGGTGCCTTGATCGCTGCACTATTTATCACTTTTGTTCTCCCTGCTTTAGTCATTGCTAGTCTGTTTAATAAAAAACAGTCGTTACACGGTGATGCCAGATTTGCCACAACAAAAGAAATTCAGAAATCTGGATTGATGGGAAATAAGGGAATTTTAGTAGGGAAATATCATAATAAATATTTAATGCTTGGCGGTCAGCAATTTGTACTTCTGGCTGCTCCGACACGAAGCGGTAAAGGTGTAGCGATTGTTATTCCTAACCTTCTAAACTATTCGGATAGTGTAGTTGTACTGGATTTGAAGCTTGAAAACTTCCTATTAACTTCTAAATTTCGTGCCAAGAATGGCCAGAAAGTTTATCTATTCAGCCCATTTTCTGAAGATCTAAAATCTCACAAATGGAATCCATTTGATACCGTTAGTCATGACGAAAATTTTAGAGTAGGTGAAATTCTTGCTATTGGTCGAAGTTTCTACCCTGTGACTGGTGATGCTAAAACCGATTTCTGGAATGACAATGCTAATAACTTATTTCTTGGCCTAGCCCTATATCTATTTGAAACTGAAGATCTGCCTGTAACTATGGGCGAGGTTTTAAGACAGAGTTCAGGTAAAGGTAAGCCAATTCAGGATCATATTAGATCTATTATTGATGAAAGAGCGCAAAGTGATAAACCGCTTAGTGATACTTGCCTAGATGCTTTAAACCGTTTTTTAAGTTCACCAGACAATACGCTCGGTAACATCATTTCTACTTTTACCTCACCTTTAACGATTTTTGCGAACCCGATTGTGGACGCTGCAACTTCATCAAGTGACTTTAAACTTGAAGATGTACGCAGACAAAGAATGTCTATTTATTTTGGTGTTCAACCTAACCGCTTAGGGGATGCTAAGAACTTAATCAATTTGTTCTATTCACTCTTAATTGATGTGAATCTAAAAACACTGCCACAACAAGATTCATCTTTGAAATACCAGTGCCTAGTCGTGAATGATGAAGCAACGGCTGTCGGTAAAGTCGCGAAAATTGCAGACGCTAACTCATTTATTGCGGGTTATAACATTCGTTTATTAACAATTATTCAGTCTATTGGCCAGTTAGAGGACGTTTATAAAACTCAAACTAGGGGGCTTGTAACTAACCATGCTTTGCAGATCGTTTACCCGCCTAGAGAACAACGAGATGCTAATGAATATAGTGAAATGCTTGGCTATTTCACTTTTAAAGCAAAATCTAAAGGCCAAAGCCGTTCTATGGCATGGGGGCAAGGTGGCTCTAATTCAGAAAATGAATCAGATCAAAGACGAGCTTTAATGCTCCCTCAAGAGTTAAAAGAATTGTCGCAAGATAAAGAAATTATCTTTATGGAAAATACAAAACCTATCATGTGTGAAAAGGCTAAGTATTTTAATGACAGTGCTTTTGTGGATCGCCTAAAGTCCGTTTCTCCTAGCATGAAAGCAATTAAAGGTTTTCCAACTCACAAGCAATTAGAAAAAATTGCCTTTGAGGATCTGGAACTTTCAATTCCTATTCCTGATTTAGACGTAAAGCTGCATAAGGCAAAAATTGAAAAACGTATAACTGAAATTACTACAGTAGAACAGGCTGAACAGATAGATATTTCTAGCTTAGTTATCCCTGAATTTAAGTTAGATAAAACAGTTTTTGAAGATCCTGAAAATCCACAACCTGAAGAATGTCTACAAGTGGTCGATCAATTCTTTGGGGCTGTTGAATGGGAAGAAGATACTGAAGCGCAAAATATTGTCGATGACTTCTTTAGCCAGGTGGAAGCTAGTGCTGAAAATCCAATAGAAAACCTAGTTGCAGTAGATGAACCAGAACAAACGGAAAACCTTATTGCAGTTGATGACACTGAATTTAGTCATGACGAAATGGAAAATCTGGTTGCAGTCGATGAACCAGAACAAGCGGAAAATCTAGTTGCAGTCGATGAACCAGAACAAGTGGAAAATCTAGTTGCAGCAGATGAATCAGATCCTCTGGCCATGATTGCAGAAATGGAAAATCTGGTTGCAGTCGATGAACCAGAACAAGCGGAAAATCTAGTTGCAGCAGATGAATCAGATCCTCTGGCCATGATTGCAGAAATGGAAAATCTGGTTGCAGTCGATGAACCAGAACAAGCGGAAAATCTAGTTGCAGCAGATGAATCAGATCCTTTGGCCATGATTGCAGAAATGGAAAATCTGGTTGCAGTCGATGAACCAGAACAAGCGGAAAATCTAGTTGCAGCAGATGAATCAGATCCTCTGGCCATGATTGCAGAAATGGAAAATCTGGTTGCAGTCGATGAACCAGAACAAGCGGAAAATCTAGTTGCAGCAGATGAATCAGATCCTTTGGCCATGATTGCAGAAATGGAAAATCTGGTTGCAGTCGATGAACCAGAACAAGCGGAAAATCTAGTTGCAGCAGATGAAGGTCAAAACGGATCTATAGAAAATTCAGATATTGATGACGTTTATCAGGCGTTTTCAGACCAAGTTAATTCTAAATAAGGAAACTATCATGAAAAAAATCTCTCTTACATTAATCAGCCTTGCCCTATCTTTTTCAGTTGTGGGCTGTACTTCAAATAAAGCCGTGACCAGTCCTAATGGCTTTTCATCTAAAGCGGTTAATCAGCCTGACACTGTAAAAAACTATATGCAAAGCATAGCTGTATATCAGCAAAATAAAGATTTAAGCACTGAAACTGAAAGACAAATTGCACTTCTAACAGACAAATATATTCAAACCAAAATGATTATTGACGAAGCAGCACGTCGCCAAAATATTTCTAATCAATAAGGACTTGATCATGACTGAAGCAAACAAGGTCGATAAACCTAGTTTTAATAAAGAACAAACAGGCTATACCAAACTTGGCCAGACGTTAGAAACAAATCAAGCTGAAGTCAATTCGATTGAAAAAGCTGAAAATATAGATATTTCAAAAAGTACAAAAGGTATTAATCAAGATCCTGAAGAAACTAAGGTAACTGATACCAAAAAGCTAAAAGCTGATGACAGTAAAGAATCTAGTGAAGAAGGCATACCTAAAGCATTGCTCAATAAATATTATGTGGTAGATGACAAATATCACTTTAAAGGTAATCCTGAAAAAGTAGCTTTTGAAGATTCTGGAAAAGCTTTAAAAACCACAATTGATGATAAACATATTGCTGCTTCAATGGTGGAGGTAGCAAAAGCTAAAAAATGGGAAACAATACAGGTTAAAGGCTCTGAAGAATTTAAACGGAATGTATGGCTTGAAGCTTCAATGAAGGGCATGACAGTAAAGGGTTATGAACCTCGTGATATTGATCTAGCCTTGCTCAATGATATGAAAAAAGAACAAGGTAAAGAGGTAGTTCACAATACTATTGAAAAGGGTAATGAACGCCAGAAAGAGAAGCCTTTAAATGAGAAGGATAAAGTAGATCCTGCACAGGAACGGAAGGAAAAAATTAATAACCTGTCAGAACAGGAAAAAGCTTTACTGACAGTTTTTGATAAAAAAATGAAAGCTGACGGTTTCACAGAAAAGCAGCGCACAGCCAGTATAGACGTTGCGGTTGAACAGCTTAATCAGAAAAAAATGCACGTTGGAAAATTAGTAGATCATGGTGAAGCACCTTATAAGCATGATCCTAAAAATAACAGTAGCTACTACGCCACTATTGAAAATAGTAAAGGTGAAAAAAGTACAATCTGGGCGAAGGATCTGGAACGTACTTTGAAAGAACAAAATATCATTAAGAATGATGATATTGTCCTGACCTATAAAGGGTCTAACAAAGTCGAAGTGAATACTAAAGAAATTGATCCTAAAACTGGACTGCCAACAGGCGCAAGAGTTCAAACATTGGCAAATAAAGGGAAGTGGGAAGCTCAAAGCTTGAGTAAATTGAAAGAAACAACTGAAAAAGCTTTAACCAAAAATGATAAAACTAAGCTTCAGATTCAACATAATGCCGATATTCAAAATCAGAAATTTCATAAGCCAAAATTAACGGCTTATGATGCCAATGCTCCAAAACAGCAGCCAGTACAGCAGCCACAAGTTAAAACTCAAGAGAGAAATAAAAATAAAGATATATCTCGATAATCTAGGCCACGAAAACACCCATTACGGGTGTTTTTTTATATCCCGCTACTAGATCAAATGGGAGCAGTTTATTTTCTGCGGTCGCCATTTAAAAAGCACAGCTTTTTAAAGCTCACTTGAAAATCAACGGTAATCAGGGAAGGGAAAATTTAACTGATTGCGTCAGTTCGCAAAGTAGACACTTTGCTCTGATATATGTGCTATGGATCTGGATTAGATAGGTAATATAGATGCCTGGATAAACGCTGCAGCTTGCAGCTTTTATCCAAGCATCGGGATTAGACGTTTTAGAGATTATGGACCAGACAATAATATTGGCAGTCCATAATCTACTAAAACCAATAGAAGGTTAAACTTGGGATATTGCTTGTATTGTCCACCTGTGGACTATATAATCAAATTTAATCTGATTAAGGACGGTAAAGAATGACAAATGCAGATTTTAAACTGCTAGTTGAATCATTGGGATTTTACAACCCTGAAGCGATACGCGATTATTTCAAAGCTATAGGCTTTAATGAATCTATTAACGTCCGACCAATCCAATATTGGTTAAATGGTAAAAGTGTAGCTCTCAATATGCCGATTCCAGACGATGTGGTTGAGCATTTTAAGCAGCTTGAACAAATGAAAATTGAGTTATCAGGCCAAGAGAAATTTAAGAAAAATTGCTTTCTCTACAAAGATAAATATCTAATGTGGGAAAAATTCCCTGAGCTAGAAGGGCTACCTAGTACGTACCTTAATCAACTCATGGTTCTGGTGAATATGCTACATGGTTATAGGGAAATGCAGTATTGCACAAGCTACTAGGAATCATAGAATGAAAAATCAGGATCTTTCTATTGTCGAGCTAATTAGTAAACGCAATAAAATTGTCTATACGGTTTGCGGATTATTGGTCTTACTGACAATCTTATCTTTTGCCAGATACTTTCTGAATTTTAGTATCCTTTACCTTTTAATTCTGCTTATTCCATTTTTTGTATTGATGTATTGGATGATAAGAGTTACCGAACATATAAAAGATGAGAAAAATTTAAAAGAATCTTCTTAATGAAGTGAGTAAATCGTACAACTCATGATCTAGTCTAAGATCTGTTAGTTAAATATCTAAGATGAATGGGAATAGAATCGCATATAATTCTGCATTCACAAAATTTTAGCATCGGTAGTAATCATGGATACAGCTCTAATTCAAACGCTAAAAAAAATTCTTAAGCAGTTTCCAAAATTTTGGAATGGTGAAAACCTCCAAAGATCCCTCGTTATTGATGCAATTCAGAAGAAAGAAGCTGATTTAGTTAAAGCTTTAATCAATAACAGTAAGATTAAGTCTATTTATAGTACCGATGTTGATGGTGTCCTTATTTTTGAGTTTGAAAAGCTCATTAGCCTATTGAAATATAAAGAGTATTGGGCTGATAGTTTTACTAAGTACCGTAATAATGTAGGTTTGACCAGTGAAGGTAAATATTTAGATTATAGTTCTGATGTTGTTTTAGATTTTCCTTTTAAAGATTGTGTTCTTGAAGGTGGAATGACTAAAGAGGATCAGGGTAAGGATGAAATTTATTACAATGAAATCATTGCCCGTGATGAAATTGATCGTCTATTTTCTCCAAAAGTATTCACAAATTCAAAACGCTATATTGAAAATGGTGTGCAAGAAGATATTGGTGAATTTACAAATCAAGATAATCTAATTATTAAAGGTAATAATTTAATCGCTTTACATTCATTGAAATTAAATTTTTCAAATTCAATAAAATGTATTTTTATTGATCCGCCTTATTACTTTATTGAGAAAAAACCTGCTGATACTTTTGTCTACAACTCTAACTTTAAGCTTTCATCTTGGTTAGTGTTTATGAAAAATCGGCTAGAAATAGCAAGAGAGCTTTTGACAGAAGATGGTGTTTTATACATCACAATATCAGATGATGGCGCACACTATTTAAAAGTCATGACTGATGGTATTTTCGGTCAAGAAAATTTCATAGCCGACGTGATTTGGCAATCAAGAAAATCTGTATCAAGTGATGGATTGATTTCTGTTTCGAGTAACCATGTCTTAACTTATGCAAAAAATAAAAATAAGATAAATAAACATGAATTTAGATTGGCATTGGATGTTGAAGGCTTTGATTTAGAAGATGAACTAGGTAGGTATAAAGTTGAACCTTTCGACGCGCCTAATGAACGTAAAAACTTATCTTACCCAATAGTAAATCCTAATAATGGAGAAGTGTATACTCCATCAGAAGGTAGATGTTGGAGAACAAAAGAGAGTGAATATTTTGATTTATTAGAAAATAACAGAATCCAATTTGGATCTAAAGGACAAACGAAGCCACAATTAAAAGTATATTTAAAAGATGCTATTGAAGCTGGTAAAGGCAAAGCAGCATCAACATTATGGAACTCTATTGTACCAGATACCATCTTATGGACATCTACTGATACTACAACCAGTGCAACTAAGCATCAACAACGAATGTTTAATACGGTTGTATTTGAAAATCCTAAGCCTGAGAATTTAGTTCAACGGGCTATAGAACTCGCAACTAATGAAAATGATTTAGTATTAGATTTTCATCTAGGCAGTGGAACGACGTGTGCGACTGCTCATAAAATGGGACGTCGATATATTGGTATAGAACAGATGGACTATATCAATGAAATTACCGTACCTCGCCTACAAAAAGTCATTGAAGGTGAGCAAGGGGGGATCTCTAAAGATGTGAAATGGCAAGGCGGTGGAAGTTTCGTCTACACTGAGCTTATGGAATTAAATTGCCTTTTTATTCATCAAATTGAACAAGCAAAAACAACAGAACAATTACTTCATATATTTGAAGTCATGAAAGTAGAAGCGCACCTTAATTATCATATTGCATTAGATCGTGTTTTAAATAATGAATATGAAATTGATGGGGTTAATCATTTGGTAACGTTTAATGAGCTTGAATTAACTCAGCAAAAACATCTTTTAATTGAAGTTCTGGATAAGAATCAGTTGTATGTGAATTTCTCAGAAATAGATGATCAAAGATATGCTATTTCAGAAAGCGATAAAGCTTTCACAACTAGCTTTTATCATAAGGATTGATCATGGCTAGAAACACTAAAGTAACGAAACAAGATCTTTTATTTAACCAATTCCAACAAATTGATAAATTTGGATTGTTTAAGGGGAATTATCAAACCCCTGAATATTTAAAATCTAACTTGAAAGACGACTTACGTTCTTATCAAGAAGAAGCCTTACGCTATCTACATTATGCACAAATTCATAATGAAGCAGATATACGTTTTAAGCATTTGTTATTTAATATGGCAACTGGCTCAGGTAAAACGATGGTCATGGCCAGTGCAATTCTTTATTTGTTTAAGGAATATGGCTACCAAAACTACATTTTCTTTGTACATACGGATGCAATTATCCAAAAAACTAAAGAAAACCTTTTAAATAAATTATCGTCTAAATATCTTTTTGCTCAATCTATTGAAATAGAAGGGGAACGTATAGTTATTGAAGCAGTCGATACATTCCCAAGACAGCCAAGTAAAAATACCATTTACTTAAAGCTATCAACGATTCATAAAATCCATGATGAGTTGAATAGCTATAAAGAGAACAGTATTACTTATGAGGATTTAGCTGAAATTCCACTTGTTTTATTGGGTGATGAAGCGCATCACTTTAATGCTGAAACAAAAGCTAAGGGTAAATCTAAGACTTCAACAGAGTATGAGGAATTAACTTGGGAACGTACTATTGAGCGTATCCTTGCATTAAAAGAAAAGAATCGTTTATTAGAATTTACTGCGACAATTAATTTAGAAAATAAGGAAATATACCAAAAGTACAAAGATAAAATCGTTTATCAGTACGACTTAAAGAAATTTATGACTGATGGTTTTTCTAAGAAAGTTATGCTTTTAGAAGCTAATCAGCATGATGATGAAAAAATGATTGATGCCGTTTTATTAAGCCAATATCGTAAGTTAGTGGCAATTAAACACGGTATTAAGGATTTTAAACCAATTATTCTATTTAAGTCGAATAAGATTGCAATTTCTAAGGCTAAGCAAGATCAATTTACCCAAATTATCAATGATTTAACCCCAGAAAAGGTTAAGCAGCATTTAGTGAATAAACAAACACAAATTACTTCATCAAGTAGTATTTGGAATAAAGTAATTTCTTATTATCTAAATCAAAATCTGATAACAATTGTGGAAAGTATACAAGATGATTTTAAAGAGCTTAATATTTTAAACGTGAACAAATCAGATATTCTAGAAGAATATCCCGTTTTATTAAATACTTTAGAAAATCCTGATAATCCAATACGATTAATATTTGCCGTTGCGAAGGTTAATGAAGGTTGGGATGTTTTAAACTTGTATGACATTGTTCGCATAAGTGAAAGTGCATCATCAACTAAATCAGGAACTGATAGTGAAGCGCAGTTAATTGGGCGTGGAGCAAGGTACTATCCATTCATTTTGAACGATGAAAAAAGTTTTATTCGTCGTTTTGACTTAAGTACAAGTGAACTCAGTGTTTTAGAACAATTACATTATCATACGATCAATGAACCTGCTTATATTAGAACTTTGCATCAATCCTTAGAGCAAGCTGATATTGTTGTAGATACAGATGGGCAAGGTATCATTGAACATGCCAAGCTCAAGCCTGCTTTTAAAGATTCTCACTTTTATAAACATGGACAATTATTTTTTAATGAAGTTGAAGAAATTACAGGACAAGAACGTTCGTGGACTTCATATTCATTAGAAAAACAGTATGAGATTTCTTATAAAACTGCTAATGAAGTTGGACTCGATAATCTAACTGGCAATCAAAACACTGTATTACATACGCAGACTTTACAGCTAGATCAGCGTTATTGGTTTAAAGCTTTACAGAAAATTAGGTTCTTTGAATTTAGTAATCTAAAACACTATTTCCCTGATTTAAGTAGTCTTGATGAGTTTTTATCTGATTCTCAATACTTAGGTGGATTAACAATTAATGTGAACTTACCTAGTAAGCTCAATCTAAGTGATCTTCCTCCTCGGGAGAAATTACAACTTCTGGAAACAGTTTTGACAAGGATTTCTGAGAACATTCGTCGTAACTATCAGAAATACAGAGGCACATACCGTTTTATTAGTAAACCGTTAAAAGATGTAATTACTGATTATACTGTTCATGTTGATCCAAATATGATGATCAATCAAAGAATCACATCAGAGAGTACCATTGGGAAAAAATGGTATGTCTATGATCAGGCTATCCTGAATCAGTTAGAACATAAGCTTATTAAGCTGCTAGAACAGTTTATGCAGAAACTGAATACTAAATATGATGATATTTACATTATTCGTAATGATGAGAAAACTACACGCTTTAAATTAACCGAATTTAATGGTGTCCGAGGTTTTATGCCTGATTTCATTATGTTGATGAAGGATAAGGCCAATGATGATATTTATTATCAGGTCTTTTTAGAACCAAAAGGCGATGATCGTTTGATACAAGATGCATGGAAAGAAAACATGCTAGAAAAAATAAATGATCCCAACCTTATTATGGTTGAAAGTGATGAAAATGTACGTTTAGTAGGCGTTAAATTCTTCGCTGAAAGTAAACGACATGAATTCATTAAAGACTTATCAGACAAGTTATATGACAGTCAGCAGTTAGAAGCGCAGTCATTATTAATTTAGGTTTTCCAATATGAATTAACAAACAGTAAAAAATCCGATTTCTTGAAATCGGATTTTTTTATCTATAACAATTTACATATTGCATGAATGACAAATTAAAAAAAGTAACTAAATATTCTGTATCTATAGAGTGTACCCTAAAGTTACAATCTGAAAGTTCATGAAATTATGTATCATTTAAATGATTTTTAATCATAAGTAACATGTAACTTTGATATTAAAGATTTATAATTTACAAAATTGTTCATTTTTATCCAATTGGGGCGAGAAAGAGGGCACTGTTGCAAATAGTGATTTGAGTCGATGATGTTCCCTTTAAAAAGTGCTTAGAGACCGAAAACCCTGTTGATTAGACACACTTCACCCTGAGGCTGACCATAATAAAATGACGATGCTTGTCCTTTACGTAGTGCACGCATGACTTCAATACCTTTAATTGTGGCATAAGCAGTCTTCATAGATTTGAATCCTAATGTGGCCCTGATGATTCGCTTTAACTTACCATGATCACATTCAATGACATTATTTTTATACTTAATCTGCCTGTGCTCAATATCTACTGGACATTTTCCTTCTCGCTTTAATCGTGATAAAGCATGGCCATAGGTCGCTGCTTTATCTGTATTGATGACCCGTGGAATTTGCCATTTTTTCACCGTATTGAAGATCTTTCCTAGAAAACTATAGGCTGATTTACTGTTCCGTCTAGCGGAAAGGTAAAAGTCAATCGTATGACCCCGTTGATCAACTGCACGATACAGGTAAGTCCATCGCCCCTTCACTTTGATATAAGTCTCATCCATATGCCATGAATGTAAATCTGTAGGATTACGCCAATACCAGCGTAACCGTTTTTCCATTTCTGGAGCATAACGCTGAACCCAACGATAAATTGTACTGTGATCCACATTTATGCCTCGTTCAGCGAGCATTTCTTGAAGTTCACGATAGCTGATGCCATATTTACAATACCAACGAACAGCCCAAAGAATGATTTCACCTTGAAAGTGCCGACCGTGGAAGGGATTCATCTGCTGTATCTCGAAATAAATAAGATATTTAGCTTATCATGTCAGCCTATTTGCAACAGTGCCAGAAAGAGTGAAAGGCCAAAAAGTAGGTTATGTGCGAGTGAGTTCGGTCGAGCAAAATACTGGGCGTCAACTTGAGGGGATTGAAGTCGACCGGATTTTTGTTGACCGTGCTTCAGGTAAAAATACTGACCGACCTAAATTTCAGGAAATGTTGAACTATGTCCGGGAAGGGGACAGGGTGATTGTACATTCCATGGATCGTTTTGCGCGAAGCCTGAAAGATTTGGTCACTGAAGTAGATAAACTGGTCAAACGAGGGATTGCCATCCAGTTTGTAAAAGAAAATATTACTTTTACGGCCGAATCCACCCCGATGGATAATTTGATGCTGCAATTGATGGGTGCTTTTGCACAGTTCGAACGTGAGATCATTTTAGAGCGGCAAAAGGAAGGAATAAAACTCGCCTCTGCTCAGGGGAAGTACAAAGGTCGGGTGCATAAACTAAAGCCTGACCAAGCTGAAGCTTTACGACAAGCATGGAGGGAAGGGAAGTATCCATCAAAAATGGCATTAGGAAAAGCTTTTGGGATTAGTCGTCAGGCGGTATACCGATATTTACAAGTTAGTGAATAGTGAACCGTACCGGGTTTGTCGGAGACTTTTTTATTTAAGTTAGGCCACCTGACCTAACGGGTTAATCTTATCATAGTATATTGCTTCAAACTCAAAAGGCGATACATAACCCAGTGCACTGTGTACACGCTTTTTATTGAACCAATCTACCCAATTTAGTGTCGCAAGTTGTACATCCGCTAAACCTTGCCAACCTGCTTTTAGATATTCAATCACCTCTGTTTTGTATAAGCCATTCACCGTTTCAGCCAAAGCATTATCGTATGAATCACCAGTCGTACCGACTGATGCTCGTAAATTTGCAGCTTCTAAACGATTGGTATGGCGAATGGAAAGATATTGAACACCTCTATCTGAATGATGAATCACATTCTTTGGCATGCCTCGATCATGCAATGCTTGCTCCAATGCATCGAGCACCATATCTGTATTCATTCGTGTAGATACTTTCCAGCCAACAATTGCTCGTGAGAACACATCAATAATAAAGGCGGTATAGACTCAGCCTGAATTTGTTTGAATATACGTAAAGTCACTCACCCACAGTTGGTCAGGATGATCAGCAGTAAAATTACGTTTCACTAAATCATCTGCTCGTTTTTGGTCATCTCGGCTACGGGTGGTTTGTTTGTTCTTACCTCACCAAACACCTTGTATACCTAGCTTTTTCATTAATCGAGCAACAGTACAGCGTGCGATAACATAACCTTCACGTTTCAGTTTTTGCCAGACTTTACGTACACCATACCGACCTGAACTTTCCTTCCAAATTCGTTTAATTTGTTCAGCATGATGCAAGTCATGTAAATCTCGCTTTGCTCGATGTTCTGGATTTTCGCAGAGATCTAGAGTGCGGTAATAGGTTGAAGGTGCGATTGGTAAAATTCTACAAATCGCCTCGACTCCGTACAGCTCTTTATTATTATGGATAAAATCCACCATTATTTGTGTGGGCAGTCGAGCTCCGCCTGGGCGAAAAAAGCGGCTGCTTTACGTAGAATCTCATTGGCGCGTTGCAGTTCTTTATTTTCGCGTTCGAGTTGTTTGATACGTTCTTGGTCTGAAAGCTGCTGTACTTTAACTGGATTTTGCTGATCTAAATGCTTTTGATGCCAGGCACGTAGTGTTTCAGGAGTACAACCCTTGCGCAGTATACTGCTCAGGGAGCAATAGCGGTGATCGCAGCCCAATTCGATGGATAATCTTTTTCAGATTCAATCAATAATTGAACCGCTCTTTCTCTAATTTCAGGGGTATATTTTAATTTTGTCATCGGGATAGTCTCTCAGAATATTAACTCTCCGACAAACCCGGTACGGTTCAGTCTAGGATCAATTTAAAAAATGGGTGGTGTTTCAAAAAGTATGCTGAAAAAAAGCAGGTTGGATTTTGATAAAATAGAGAAATGCGAATAACTCTAGAAATCAAGTGTCCAGCCTGCCTAAGTGACAGTATAAAGAAAAATGGCACAAAAGTAGATGGTAAGCAAAATTACCAATGTAAAATATGCAGACGTCAATTTATTGGTGATCATGCTCTCAGTTATCAAGGCTGTCACTCAGGTATCAAAACCAAAATATTACACCTCATGGTGCGAGGCAGTGGTGTCAGGGATATAGCAGAAATTGAAAGAGTAAGTATCGGTAAAGTTCTACGGACACTTAGCCAATCAAAATATCAACTTCGAGCACAGCAAAGTCATTATGAAACCCTTGAAGTAGATGAGTTTTGGACTTTTGTTGGTCATAAGCAAAATAAACAATGGCTAATTTATGCCTATCATCGAGAAACAGGTGAAATTGTTGCTTATGTATGGGGTAACCGAGATTTAGCCACTGCAAAACGACTTAAATTAAAATTGAAGCAGTTAGGTGTAAGCTATACATGTATATCAAGTGACCATTGGGATAGCTTTGTTACGACCTTTAAAGAATGCAAACAGTTGATTGGTAAATTTTTCACTGTGGGTATAGAAGGCAATAATTGTCGATTACGGCATCGAATCAGGCGAGGCTTTAGGAGAAGCTGCAACTTCTCCAAAAAGCTTGAAAATCATTTCAAAGCCTTTGATTTAGTGTTCTTTTATATCAATAATGGATTCGTTTAATGCCAGCATACTTTTTGAAACACTACCCATTTTTCACCTATTAACCAATTAGAATTAAGTTTTAAGCAGCTAAGTAATTTTACAAATACTATATCCTCATTCTTTAAAGATCAAAAAAATTGCTTTTTTATCTAACTAAAAGGTGTCTACAAAATTGGTGGCTATTCACTATAAGTTATAGAAATTACTAGATGTTTCTTTAATTCTGTTCTTTTCTATTCATTCGACACATAAGCTCACGAATTACGTAAACCCTATATAAGTTTATTTTTTAAACACTCGGATGTCTTATTTCATACATTAATTTACAGCGATTTCTTGGCGCATAAGGCTCTAATAAAAGTGTTTTTTAATTCTTGGCAGCCTTGCTACGAGTCTGTTTAATGTTGAACTAGAAAGAGGAAATCCGCATGCGTGCTCTTACCTATCATGGTGCTCGGGATGTACGAGTTGAATCTGTTCCAGATCCAGTGATTCAGGAACCAGATGACGTTATTTTAAGGGTGACAGCCACCGCCATCTGTGGCTCAGATCTGCATTTATACCGGGGAAAAATCCCGGCCACTGAAGACGGTGATATTTTCGGCCATGAATTTATGGGAATTGTAGAAGAAGTCGGCCCACAAGTAACCGAAGTCAAAAAAGGTGATCGGGTAATTATTCCCTTTGTGATTGCATGTGGTCACTGTTTTTTCTGTGAACATGAACTCATGGCTTCCTGTGAAAATACCAATACCGGCCGTGGTGCAATTCTCAATAAAAAACAGATTCCACCAGGGGCAGCTTTATTTGGCTTTAGCCATCTATATGGTGGTATACCGGGTGGTCAAGCTGAATATGTGCGGATCCCCAAGGGCAATGTCGGACCATTTAAAGTGCCAGGCTCCCTGCCTGATGAAAAAGTATTATTCCTGACCGATATTCTACCAACCGCCTGGCAAGCAGTGAACAATGCCCAAGTTGGTCGAGGTTCCAGTGTGGCGATTTATGGTGCTGGCCCAGTTGGTCTGCTGGCTGCTGCCTGTGCGCGGATGCTCGGTGCCGAGCAGATTTTTATGGTCGATCACCATCCTTATCGTCTGAGTTTCGCACATCAAACCTATGGGGTGATTCCGGTCAATTTTGATGAAGTCGATGCCGCTGAATTTATCATTCAAAATACCACGGGTTATCGTGGAGTCGATGCCGTCATTGATGCGGTCGGTTTTGAAGCCAAAGGCAGCATGCTGGAAACCGTAATGACTAACCTGAAATTAGAAGGTTCGAGTGGTTCAGCGTTAAGACAATGTATTGCAGCGGTCCGCCGCGGCGGTGTGGTGAGTGTACCTGGAATTTATGCCGGTCCAATTCACGGCTTCCTGTTTGGTGATGCCTTTGACAAAGGTTTAACCTTTAAAATGGGACAAACTCATGTGCATAATTACTTGCCGCAGTTGCTAGAACATATTGAAAATGGAGATCTGTCTCCAGATCTGATTATTACCCATCGCATGAAACTGGAAGATGCTGCGGAAGGTTACCGTATTTTTGATAAAAAAGAAGAAGACTGTCGTAAAGTGATTCTGACGCCATAAATATGATTAAAGGAAAGCGCCATCAGGCGCTTTTTTATTTTTTATCATCATTTTATCAATCCTCTTTTTCTTGTTTTTAAGGGCTTTGTTGCACAAAGATTTGAAATGCAAAGCGCCCCTAATTGAGCCAAATTTAAGGCGTAACTTGGGTAAGTGGTCGACCTAATTCCGTAAATCTGTTAAGCACTGCTACACGTGCATGGATCTCATTCACTTGGCTATCAAAACTCCTTGCACTGAGTTTATCTCCTAATAATTTAATGCAGTGCATCTTAGTTTCAACCAAACTTCGCCGATGATAGCCTGACCATTTTTTCCATAGTGTCCTGCCTAAACGTTTAACTGTTCGAAGTAATTCATTTCGCTCTAGCGAGCTACTCTTTGTATCTTTCCATGGTTTCGCATTTTTTCTAGGTGGAATCACCGTATGCGCTTGCCGATCTGCAATGACCTGACGGCATTGCTTGGTGTCATAAGCTCCATCGGTATAAACAGAGTCAATCTGCTCATCTTGTGGAATCTGATCAAGTAAATCACCAAGCACCTGTGAATCACTGACATTATTGGTTGTAAGCTGAACTGCTCGTATTTGCAGGGTTTTGGCATCTATACTAATATGAAATTTACGCCATTGGCGACGATATTCAGGTCCATGTTTCTTGCGTTTCCATTCGCCCTCACCTAGAAACTTCATGCCTGTAGAGTCTATGAGTAGATGCAGCCCATCGCTACTTTTTTGGTAGCTGATTGCAATATCAATATGCTTTTGTCTTCTACAAAGCGTACTGTAATCTGGTGCTGTCCAATTTAATCCGCAAAGTTTAATCAGACTTTGCACAAAGCCAGTGACCATACGTAAAGACAGACGGAATAAGGATTTAATCATTAAGCAGCATTGGATGGCTGCGTCGGAGTAGGTTTGATTTCGCCCTTGTTTGCCTTTTGATGGAGCATACCATTGCGTAGCAGGATCAAACCAAATGGCAATATTTCCGCGACTCATGAGTGCTCGGTTATATGCGGGCCAATTGGTTGTGCGGTAGATTTTCTGTGTAGGCTTCTTCATTTGAAAATTATATCGCTGAAAAAGCCGTTACAGATAGGTTTGTGCAACAAAGCCCTTAGTTGAAAAAAACTTTTAGATTTCATGCTCACACACCACCTAAAACAAAAAAATATCTGATTGATTTTACAGGCTTTTAATTTAAGGTTTTATTCTACCCACTCGCAATATCAACGTTTAGTATCACGACTCACTAACTCATTAACTAAATATGGAGCAGTACGACTATCTTGATTTTCTGTTATTTGTTTTGGTGTTCCTGCCACAACAATATTCCCACCAGCATTTCCAGCACCTGGTCCCACATCAATCACCCAATCTGCTTGTGCAACGGCACGCATATCATGCTCAATCATAACCACGGTATTACCCGCATCGACTAATCGCTGCAATTGAACTAACAATCGATCTACATCTGATGGATGCAAACCTGTAGTTGGCTCATCAAGTATATACAGTGTATTTCCACGCTGATTGCGTTGCAGCTCGGTCGCCAATTTAATACGTTGCGCTTCTCCACCAGATAGTTCAGTCGCTGGTTGCCCTAAACGTAAATAACCAAGGCCAATTTCCTTTAATAATTGTAGTGAACGAGCAATCGAGACCTCTCCATCAAAAAAATCACGTGCTTCATTGACGGTCATTCCTAATACTTCAGCAATATTACGTCCATTCCAGCGAATTTTCAGAGTGTCATCATTATATCGAGCACCATGACATGTCGGACAAGGGGCATATACACTTGGCATAAACAATAATTCTACACTGACAAAGCCTTCACCTTCACAAGTTTCACATCGCCCTTTAGCCACATTAAACGAAAAACGTCCAGCATCATAATGAGCTTGGCGAGCTTCAGGAGTCCCAGCAAATAACTTTCTAACATGATCAAATAAACCCGTATAAGTTGCCAGATTAGAACGTGGAGTACGGCCAATTGGTTTTTGATCAACCTGTACCAGACGCTGTATAGCCTCCACATCACCAGCCAGAGAACCCTGTGTAACCTCGGTAACCAACATTCCTTCATTTAAAGGATTATTTTCATTATTGTTTTCAGTTTCAGATTCATTGCCTAAATATGAAAGTACTAACTCGGGTAAAGCTTGAGAAACGAGACTAGATTTACCTGAACCTGAAATACCTGTAACTGCTGTAAGTACACCAAGAGGTATACGAGCATCAATATTATGCAGGTTATGTCGGTAAATATTGTTAAGTTCAAGCCAACCAGAGGGTGTACGTCCATAACTTTGAGTAACTGGGATTTTATTAAATAAATAACTTGCAGTACGTGAAGCTGAAATCTCACTTAAACCCTGAGGTACTCCACTATATAAAATATTACCACCTTGCTCTCCTGCATCTGGTCCAACATCCACTAACCATTGAGCACGACGCATGAGCTCTAAATCATGCTCTACAACAAATACGGAGTTTCCAGCGTCTCTTAATTTATCGAGAGAATCATATAATGACTGACTATCTGAAGGATGTAATCCAGCAGACGGTTCATCCAGTACATAAACTACACCAAATAGCATAGAACTTAATTGTGTTGCTAAACGCAAACGTTGTAACTCTCCCGCTGAAAGAGTCGGTGTGGCTCTATCTAATGTTAGATAACCAAGACCTAACTGGCGTAATTGATTTAAACGCCCCACCACACCATTTGCTAAACGCTGCGCAGCAATTTTCTTTTCATCTGAAAGTGCTGACGTACGTCTTACATCTGGAGATACAGAATGCACTGCTCTACCTGTTGTTGCTCGTTCGGATCTATCAAGTTGGGTTACTTTATTATTAGTCTTTTCTCCAGCATCATGAGCGTCGAAATTGCCAAGAACAATGGGCTCAAGCAGGCAAGTTAACTTATCCAAAGAAAGTTGCATAAACTCACCAATATCTACTCCAGCAAAGGTAATAGATAAGGCTTCTGGTTTAAGGCGTTTACCATGACAGGAAGGGCATATTTTTCCTTCCATAAAACGTGAAACACGTTTTTTCATCAACGTACTTTGGGTATTAGCAAAAGTATGAAGGACATAGCGACGAGCACCAGTGAAAGTGCCCATATAGCTGGGTTCTAGTTTACGTTTAAGTGCAGATTGAGTCTCAGCGGGGCTTAAACCAGCATAGACAGGAACTGTTGGGGTTTCTTCAGTAAATAAAATCCAGTCTCTATCCGATTGCGGTAAATCTTTCCATGGTCGATCGACATCATACCCTAGGGTTACTAGGATATCGCGTAAGTTTTGCCCGTGCCAAGCAGGTGGCCATGATGCGATAGCTCTCTCACGAATACTGAGTGTTGGGTCAGGAACCATTGTCGATTCTGTAACTTCATAAATGTGACCTAAACCATGACAGGTAGGACAAGCACCTTGAGGAGTGTTCGGTGAAAAGTCCTCGGCATATAACATTGGCTGATCGGCAGGATATGCACCAGCACGCGAATAAATCATTCGCACGAGACTTGATAAAGTTGTTACACTTCCAACAGAAGAACGGGTATTACTTGCACCACGTTGTTGTTGCAATGCTACTGCTGGTGGTAGACCATCAATAGCATCAACATCTGGTACTCCGGCCTGATCTATTAAGCGTCTTGCATAAGGTGCAACAGATTCGAAATATCTTCTTTGTGCTTCAGCAAAAATAGTTCCAAAAGCAAGTGATGATTTTCCTGAACCCGATACACCTGAGAAAACAACAAGTGCATTTCTTGGGATAGAAACATCTACATCCTTAAGGTTATGCTCACGTGCACCTCGAACTTCAATACAATTATTAGATAAAGTAATGTTATTGTGTTCACCAAAAGAATGTATTTTCATGTTTCTACGAGCCTGTAAATTATTTTGTGTAAGTCTCATTTTTTATAAATGATCTTTTAATCGATCATCGAACTGAATCGTAAACCAATTCATTGCTAAACGCCAATTTTGAATTGGCATGGTCCATTTTTTAGCAGCATTTGAAGTTGCTAAATAAATGACCTTTTTCACTGAATCATCAGAAGAGAAGATCTTTCTCTTTTTAGTTGAATGGCGGATCACGCTATTCAATGATTCAATTGCATTTGTTGTATAAATCGCATGACGTATTTCAGCAGGATAGCTAAAGATCGTTCGGATATTTTCCCAATTTGCCCGCCAGGATTCTCCAATTTTTGAATACTGGTGATTCCATTGATCGCAGAAGATATCTAGGGGCTTTAAAGCATTTTCCTCTGTACTTGCCTGATAGATCGCCTTCAATCCTGCTGTTACAGCTTTGTAGTCCTTCCAGCTCACAAATCTCAGGCTATTGCGTACAACATGTACGATACACAGCTGGATATCAGTATGAGGGTAGACAGAGGCTATCGCATCAGGAAAGCCTTTTAGTCCTGAGAAGCGCTGCTTCGCAAGGCAGGCTACAAGAATATCTTGCACTCCTCGATTTTTAAGCTCTGTCATGACTGACAGCCAGAATTTGGAACCTTCTGTTTGAGCAAGCCACATGCCAAGAAGTTCTTTTTGGCCATCCAGGTTAATGCCTAATGCTAAATAAACTGATTTATTGATTACTGTTGAATGCTGACGAACCTTAACAACAATGCAATCTAAATAGACAACAGGATAAAGACTATCGAGTGTTCTATTTTGCCATTCTGTCACTTGTTCAATGACAGCATCCGTCACCTTACTAATAAGGGAGGCAGATACATCGGCATCGTACATTTCTTTAAAAAAGCAACAATTTCTCTATTTGTCATTCCTTTCGCATATAGCGAAAGAATTTGATCATCCATGCTAGTAATGCGTGTTTGATGCTTCTTAATAATCTGTGGTTCAAAAGAGCCATCACGATCACGAGGGATATCTAAAGCAAGCTGCCCATCTTGTGTTAGAACTGTTTTGGAGCTAAAACCATTACGTGCATTAGATCCTTTCTTAGGTTGATGCTTTTCATAGCCTAAATGTTCAGAAAGCTCAGTATTCAGAGCGGTTTCGATCATGAACTTTTTAAATATGGCTGTCATTTGGTTTAAATCTTCAGGAGTTTTTAAACCTTTAGCTAATTCAGCTGCCATACTTTTGATTGTAGCTTCATCCATGTGAAGTACCTCTTTTTATTATCCTCAGTAGGATAAATGAAAATTAAGTACTTACACAAAATTTAGAACAGTCCCACAACTCATTTTGTTGAACTATATCTGTACAACAACTCTACCTCGAATTTTTCCATCTAAAATTTCATTTGAAATATTTAAAGCATCTGTTAACTGAATTTCAGTCGTTACTGTTTCTAATTTTGTTTGATCTAATTCTGTAGCCAAACGTTCCCATGCTTCTTTTCTTAATTCGATTGGTGCCATCACGCTATCAATTCCATATAAGGTAATCCCTCTTAGAATAAATGGAGCAACTGTTGCTGGAAAATCCATTCCGCCTGCCAAACCACACGCAGCAACTGCACCACGATATTTTGTACTAGCACATGCATTGGCTAAAGTATGGCTTCCAACAGTATCAATTACGCCAGCCCAAACTTCTTTGTTTAATGGCTTTCCTGGGGAAGATAATTCAATACGATCAATAATTTCACTCGCCCCTAGATAGGTTAAATATTCTGACTCTTGAGGTCGACCAGTCGAAGCTGTAATCTCATAACCAAGATGATTCAAAATAAGGCACTGTTGCAAATAGGCTGACATGATAAGCTAAATATCTTATTTATTTCGAGATACAGCAGATGAATCCCTTCCACGGTCGGCACTTTCAAGGTGAAATCATTCTTTGGGCTGTTCGTTGGTATTGTAAATATGGCATCAGCTATCGTGAACTTCAAGAAATGCTCGCTGAACGAGGCATAAATGTGGATCACAGTACAATTTATCGTTGGGTTCAGCGTTATGCTCCAGAAATGGAAAAACGGTTACGCTGGTATTGGCGTAATCCTACAGATTTACATTCATGGCATATGGATGAGACTTATATCAAAGTGAAGGGGCGATGGACTTACCTGTATCGTGCAGTTGATCAACGGGGTCATACGATTGACTTTTACCTTTCCGCTAGACGGAACAGTAAATCAGCCTATAGTTTTCTAGGAAAGATCTTCAATACGGTGAAAAAATGGCAAATTCCACGGGTCATCAATACAGATAAAGCAGCGACCTATGGCCATGCTTTATCACGATTAAAGCGAGAAGGAAAATGTCCAGTAGATATTGAGCACAGGCAGATTAAGTATAAAAATAATGTCATTGAATGTGATCATGGTAAGTTAAAGCGAATCATCAGGGCCACATTAGGATTCAAATCTATGAAGACTGCTTATGCCACAATTAAAGGTATTGAAGTCATGCGTGCACTACGTAAAGGACAAGCATCGTCATTTTATTATGGTCAGCCTCAGGGTGAAGTGTGTCTAATCAACAGGGTTTTCGGTCTCTAAGCACTTTTTAAAGGGAACATCATCGACTCAAATCACTATTTGCAACAGTGCCGTTTAAATTCATGATCACCAAAATTTTCTAGGATAAGAGCATTCATCATCTTATTCATAGTTATTCCTTATTCTTAACTGGGGGATGATATGCACAGTACCAAAATAAATTAATCCAATAAATGATATTTATAGGATTTAATAATTCCTAAATAATGAATAATAAATATCATCCGCTCACTAAAAATATTCTAGTACAGTCTGTAAAGGCAGTTTAATCTAAACTGTCGGTAGTATTTTCAAGGCTTGAAACGTTCAAAATATCTACAAAGTGGCTAAAATTTGAAACATAATTCTAAAAGGTCACAGCATCACAAAGAACATGAGCCAAAATAAAAAAATGGGAGCTGAAAGTCCCATTCTTTGTGACTTTAGCATCAGCTCTACGATGTTAATTTAAAAAAAAACTAAAAACAGGGATAGAAAATTTTCGCTAAAGGTCTTTTTGATTTTCGATTTATAAAAAATATTGCTTTTTTTATACTATGGGGTACTATAGTATTAATGCTAGCAAGTAAGGAGGTCTGATGCCTAATCAGGTTGAAGACAAAAAAAAGATTCTTCTACGCGTCAGAAAGATCAAAGGTCAGACGCAAGCGATTGAAAAAGCGTTAGAAGACAATGTGGAATGTGGTGCAATTCTGCAACAAATATGCTCTGTGCGTGGTGCTATTAATGGTTTAATGAATGAAATGTTGGAGGTTCATTTAAAGGACACTTTAGTATCAGGTGAAACTACAGAACAACAACGAAAAGAAGAATTGGCTGAAATCGCCAAGATTCTAAAATCATATTTAAAATAGATCTGTATAAGGAATTATTCCATGAAGTCACGTGCTGCTGTTGCGTTTGGTCCTGGTCAACCTCTTCAAATTGTTGAAGTTGATGTTGCACCACCGAAGAAAGGTGAAGTATTAATCAAGATCTCCCATACCGGTGTGTGTCATACAGACGCATTTACTTTATCTGGCGATGATCCTGAAGGTGTTTTTCCTGCTATTCTCGGGCATGAAGGTGCTGGTGTTGTAGTTGAGGTTGGTGAAGGCGTGACTAGCGTCAAACCAGGTGATCACGTAATTCCACTTTACACTGCTGAATGTGGCGAGTGCGTATTCTGTAAATCTGGAAAATCGAACTTGTGTATTTCCGTTCGCGAAACTCAAGGTAGAGGTGTAATGCCAGATGGTACCACTCGTTTTTCCTACAATGGTCAACCGATTTATCACTATATGGGCTGCTCAACGTTCAGTGAATACACTGTAGTGGCAGAAGTATCATTGGCTAAAATCAATCCTGAAGCCAATCACGAACATGTCTGCTTACTGGGTTGTGGTGTCACAACGGGTATCGGTGCAGTACACAACACGGCTAAAGTACAAGAAGGTGATAGTGTTGCGGTCTTTGGTTTAGGTGGTATTGGTCTGGCAGTCGTACAAGCCGCACGTCAAGCTAAAGCAGGGCGTATTATTGTAGTTGACATGAATCCAGATAAATTTGCGCTGGCAAAAGAGTTTGGTGCAACGGACTTCTTGAACCCTAAAGACTACGACAAACCAATCCAGCAAGTCATTGTCGAAATGACTGGCTGGGGTGTAGATCATTCATTTGAATGTATTGGTAACGTGAATGTAATGCGTGCAGCCCTTGAAAGTGCACACCGTGGCTGGGGACAATCCGTAATTATTGGTGTAGCTGGCGCAGGTCAGGAAATCTCTACCCGTCCATTCCAGCTTGTTACTGGTCGTAAATGGCTAGGTTCTGCCTTTGGTGGCGTAAAAGGTCGTACGCAACTTCCAGGAATGGTTGAAGATGCCATGAACGGTAAAATTCAATTAGAACCATTTGTGACACATACGATGGGCTTGGATCAGATCAATGAAGCCTTTGATCTAATGCATGAAGGTAAGTCAATTCGTACTGTAATTCATTACGAATAATTCCGTCAGACCTTATACTTTTCCATGCATGTGCATCATGAATGACATGCATGGAATTCTCCAAAACGGCACATCATCTGTAAAACAGATCTATCTGTGTAGGCATCGTGTATAGGTTCAATCAACCTGCCTACATTTTAAATCTTTATCACTATTCTCTGTGGAGAATGTCGGACTCTTTGTTTACTCGATTTCTCATGAAGTCTTGCTCAACATAGGTAATTGATTATGGAAATAATTGAGAAACATGCTTCTTTTGGTGGATCGCAAGAAGTGTATCGCCATCAGTCAATAGCATTAAACTGTTCAATGAAATTCTCAATATATCTGCCACCTCATGACAAAGATGAGCGGTTGCCAGTTTTATATTGGTTATCAGGACTGACTTGCAACGAACAGAACTTTATTACTAAAGCCGGAGCACAAAAGTATGCGGCTGAACATAAAGTCATTATTGTTGCACCAGATACCAGCCCACGTGGAGAAGATGTACCAGATCATGCAGATTATGATTTAGGCCAAGGTGCAGGATTCTATGTGAATGCAACACAAGCACCTTGGTCACAGCATTTCAAAATGTATGATTATATTGTGGAAGAGCTCAGAAATCTGATTGACCTAAATTTTCCGACCAATCAAGTCCAAAGTATTATGGGTCATAGCATGGGTGGTCATGGTGCATTAGTAATTGGGTTAAAAAATCCTGAGCTGTATAAAAGTATTTCTGCTTTTGCACCGATTGTTGCACCTAGCCAAGTACCTTGGGGGAAAAAGGCTTTCACACATTACCTAGGTGAAACCGAAACTTTATGGAAAAGCTATGATGCGATTGAATTAATCAAAAACGCTGAAGTTCATATACCTATTTTAGTCGATCAGGGAACAGCTGATGATTTTCTTGAAGAACAGTTAAGGCCTAAGCTTCTTAGTGATATGTGTTTGGAACAAGAATATCCTCTTACACTTAACCTAAGAGAAGGGTATGACCATAGCTATTACTTCATTGCGAGCTTTATAGAGAAACATATAGAGTTTCACAGCAAACTCCTAGCTAAATAACTTTGATAGATATGAGGATGTACATGTTGTTCTTGAATGCTTCTTGAGCAATATAATTTTCAGATGAAGAGGTCAGCTTATAAATCTAAGGTAGAGTCAATTGATCCTTATATAACTAAGATTGAATTTAACCATCTCATATCTTAATTTTTTGATTCAAATGTTAATGATATTAACTTGAATAAATTCATAGCATTATGTCGGAATAAAAAAACAGATTTTGGCTCAGCTATGGGATTTTTTTTTAACTTTTATACAACAAAACTTTCTGACATGCATACATTAGCAATGTCAGAATCAGTTTTAATTCTAGTCAATTGTGGAGTTTTAGTCATGCTTAAAACAGCTTTATATGTCCGCCTTGAAGCTAAACCGGGTAAAGAAGACGAAGTGGAAGCTTTCCTTAAAGCCGGTTTACATATTGTAATGGAAGAACCTGCGACAGTTGCGTGGTTTGGCCTACGTCTTGGACCTACAACATTTGGTATATTTGATGCATTTCCTGATGAGGCGGGTCGCCAAGCACATCTATCTGGCAAGGTTGCAGCTGCTTTGATGGCTCAGGCCGATGAGCTATTTTCAGAGCCACCGTCTATTGAAAAAGTAGATGTTTTGGCGAGTAAACTACCAGCTTAAACCGACGCTTAAATGTATGAGTGTGCTGCCTGAAATTTGGCACTGTTGCAAATAGTGATTTGAGTCGATGATGTTCCCTTTAAAAAGTGCTTAGAGACCGAAAACCCTGTTGATTAGACACACTTCACCCTGAGGCTGACCATAATAAAATGACGATGCTTGTCCTTTACGTAGTGCACGCATGACTTCAATACCTTTAATTGTGGCATAAGCAGTCTTCATAGATTTGAATCCTAATGTGGCCCTGATGATTCGCTTTAACTTACCATGATCACATTCAATGACATTATTTTTATACTTAATCTGCCTGTGCTCAATATCTACTGGACATTTTCCTTCTCGCTTTAATCGTGATAAAGCATGGCCATAGGTCGCTGCTTTATCTGTATTGATGACCCGTGGAATTTGCCATTTTTTCACCGTATTGAAGATCTTTCCTAGAAAACTATAGGCTGATTTACTGTTCCGTCTAGCGGAAAGGTAAAAGTCAATCGTATGACCCCGTTGATCAACTGCACGATACAGGTAAGTCCATCGCCCCTTCACTTTGATATAAGTCTCATCCATATGCCATGAATGTAAATCTGTAGGATTACGCCAATACCAGCGTAACCGTTTTTCCATTTCTGGAGCATAACGCTGAACCCAACGATAAATTGTACTGTGATCCACATTTATGCCTCGTTCAGCGAGCATTTCTTGAAGTTCACGATAGCTGATGCCATATTTACAATACCAACGAACAGCCCAAAGAATGATTTCACCTTGAAAGTGCCGACCGTGGAAGGGATTCATCTGCTGTATCTCGAAATAAATAAGATATTTAGCTTATCATGTCAGCCTATTTGCAACAGTGCCTTATGACTTATTCACGGACATGAACAAGATAGAATCAAGTAATAAACTTATGGATTCACTCGATGATATACAGAATAAATTTGGTAAGAGAAAAATAGGATTAGGTGCCAGTATGCTACCTGATAGAAATTGGAATATGTCACGTAATAAGCTGTCTCCCAATTACTTTAAATGGGATCAACTTATGAGTGTTAAATAATTAGTCATGACTAAGATAATTTTTTTGCATGTGACTTGCCACCTGGCTAAAAGGAATAACAGGAATTGAAATTAAAATATGCAGCGTTTATAGCTCTTTTAATAGTAGTGTCTGTTATGGCCTTTAAACAGGTTTATAACCCTTACTTTGATCAAGATAAAGAAGTAAAGACGTTTAGCTTTAATGGAAAAAAATTAACGGCTCTGTACCTATATAGGGAGCATGATCAAGAAATAGGTTTTAAAGAAAATCCTTCATTAAAGCCTTTAGTCTTTACGTGGAAAAAGCCGATTTATACCTGTTTTAATATGGTCAATGTACCTTATGAGTTAGAGATATTTTTCTTTAATGCAGATAAAAAAATTATTGGGTCGGCTGTAATGGAAAAATTTTCCCAAAAGCAGTACTGCCCCAAAGAAAAGATTCAATTTGCATTAGAAAGAATAAAAACTTAGATTTTTCAATCTAGTCTTTAGTATCTTTAAAATTGTTTGAATAGTAACTATATGGATAAAGAGTATAAAATATGTCTTTAATGTCGATACTGAAATCTTCAGATCCTAAGTGCAAGGAAGTAAAAGAAATTATAAAAAGTGTCGCACCCCAAAAAAAAGATTTCAAAACTTACAGTGGTATTCCTCCTTTTACTAATTATGAAGTTATGAGTGAACATAAATTAACGAGTAGTTATGATTCAGGCTTGGTTGGTACAGCATTTGACTACTTATCTAAAATAATTTGTGCGTACTACACGAATACTGAATTGAGTGCTAAGGAATTTGAGCAACCTAAAATTATCAGCTTTCTAGAGGAAACTAAAAATAAAAGCATTTTGGTATTGTATAAAAAAATTCAAAATCACATAGATTTTCTACTAGCTAATAAATCAAACGATTTAGAACTAAATGAAGAATTTATTGGTGGAATTATTCTTTTGGCTAAATTAGAAAATCTATGGCGATCTGGATTTCTACCAGTAGCAACAAAGAAAGACATACTAAAACCAACGGAGAACGTGGTTTACGAAGATATATCTTCCCTAGTCAAAAATTTTGATAATGTATTCATTAAGAATGGTCTTATTAAGCCTGATAGTCTGATCACATACAATCCCAGATATTCTGCAAATATCCGTGTTGCACTAGGGGGGATAGATGCAGATATTTGTATTGATGAAACACTATATGACTATAAAAGTACAAAAAATCATGGATTTATGATTAAAGACAGTATGCAGATCACATCGTATTACTTATTCTATTTAATGGATCGAATTATGTCGTCAACAGTGCAGATGCAACGACACAGAATAGAACGAATTGCATTATATAAAGCGAGATTTGGCCAAATTGAATATTTTGATGTTAAGCATATACCTGAAAAAGATTTAAAATATGCAATTTTTGAGCTTAATAGGATGTTTAAATTAGGTATGCCCGCTCAGAAAATTAAGGATTTTTAAAGGGCACTAAAGCACAGTATTGCGCCTTATCCTTCCCTTATGTTATTAACGGTCTTGCTCTTTCCCCTTGTTCTTTCCGTGTTGAAGATCTAGCTTATTAGGTTGAATCTGTGGCTGTGGCGTTGGTTTTTTCACTTCTACCTGTTTCCGTAAATAGTCCACTAGATCAACTGCTAGTTTTCTATCTTGAGGATCTGGTGACTGTGATAGAGCTTTAGTAATTTCCTTGTAATGCGTCAATGCTTCTTTTTCTTGCTGTTTAGCTTTCTGGACACGTTCTGGACTGGCCTTATTTTTACCATATCGCTTAAACGATTTGCCCTGCTCTTTCATTTGTTTAACTGACTGCTTATCACTTCTATTTTTTTGAAGCCTAGCTATACGTTTTGTCGCATTCGCTTCAATCCCTCTGGATCTTAATTTTTCAGCAAAACTTTCTCGCCATTTCTGAAGGTCAGCCTTCCTGATATTTAACCGATCACCTTTTTCAGAAACAGCTTTAACAACAACATGCACATGCGGGTTTTCACTTGGATCTTTTGAAGGGTCATTAGTAAAGGTATGCTGCACCATCATATATTTATGGTCTTTAAAATGTTCCTCTGCAAATTCTTTTGCAGCATCATAAACGCCTTTTTCATCCGTTCCTTTCGGCATAGATAACACAATATTAAAAGCCTGCTTATATTTAGATTCTTCATCAGAAATAGGTGTACCTGACATTTGCCAATCTTCAGCAGTATCTTCTATATCATCCTTACCATTAACTTTATTTCCGTCCTGATCAATTCCCTCTAATTGTCCATTCCGTGTGATATATCCCATGTGGGCTTTCACCTTCCCCATAGAATTACCTCCACCAGTAACCTTGACCATTACTTCAGGAGTCTTTTTACTAATTCTATCTAAAGTTGCTTTAACACTATTTGGAGATGATTTAGGGGCTGATTTAGCTGAATGGCCAGATCCATTTTTAGGCTTAGACAGGTCATTTAAAAAAGTATCTAAACTTTGGGTCTGATTAACACGCCTAACTTTAGATCCGTTAAGTAGCTGCTCACCATGAGCAAGCAAAGTGCTTTGCACTTCTCTGGTAGTCTTACTGCTTCCGTTAGCCATTATTCCCACCTCTTTTTATTGCGCTCTAATAGAGTGAAAACATGCCTAACTTGAGCTTTTACTAGCTGATGTACTCGCTCGACAAATTCTCTATCGTAAGATTCATAAATACCCTGATTCATATTCTTAGCCATTTGGTTTAGGTTTCTACCAATCGCCAAAAGCTGACTATTTGATTCGCCAAGTTTAAGAGCTTCTTCCTGGCTAAAGAATATTGAATCTTTTGTGACATTAGCTGTTAAAACCGAAATGATATATTGATTCGGTTTCATGCCGATCTGTGCTGCTTTCTCATTAATGGCTTTCATCAAACTTGGTTTAAGCCTTAATTCTTTGCGTGATGTTTTTTCAAATACATCTATAACGTCTTGCGTTTTTTCTATTTCAGATAACTTTTCCTTGATCATTTTTTTGATCAAGTCGTCTGGATCTACTTCTTCAAACTTAGCTAACTGATAGATTTTTTCGGTTAAGTCCTTTTCCAGATTCAATGAAAAATCTTGTCCTGAATAATTAGGATCATTTTCTTTTTTATAGGCGTTTTCTAAAGCCTTCTGGAAAGGCTCACCTTTCTTGATTCCTTGCTTCTCACACTTAGCTTGCCACCAGTCATAAACGGCATTGCTAACCCTAAATTTTAAAACTTGATCCAAGTTTGATTTCGTCATGATTCCAGTACCTTTATCGAAACTAATATTTTCGATAGCTATTCTGAAAGAATAGTATAACCTTTATTTGTGACACAAATTAAGGTTTTTAACGGCTGCTGCCTATCCTGCCCTAGATTATATACCTTCTTTTTTCCCTCTTTTCTCCTTAGTCATGACTAAGGGTAATCTAGCTAGGTGGTCGGGATAACCCGCCCAAAAAAAACCTTGCATAAGCAAGGTCTTTTTCCATTGATAGGTTTAGGCTTCTTGTAAATACTCGATTTCAAGGCTGCTGCAATCTACAGATACCTCTGTTCCATCTTCGTATTTGATCCATGCAAAACCTAAAGAAGTAGGCTTTTTATTTAGCATCAGGTTCGCTTGTCGGCCGTCATGAATAACAACTAAAAGCGGTTTTTTGATTTTGTCTGGATCTTCTTCTTTAGCTTCTGGCTGCTCTTTCTGATTCGATTGATCCATCAGTTTTTTAACTTCTGGTTCTTCTGGTTCTTCTGTCGCTTCAGCTTGATCATCCCCCTCAAAATTGAAAGATTCATTATCATCAATAATGGCGGTTTGCTCTTGGCTTTCTTGCGCCTGTGGTTCTTGATCTACTTCAGTCGCTTCAGCTTGCTTAGGTTCTTTTAACTTTTTAGATAAAGCCTGAACTCTAGATCTGATAATGTCCTGACCATTCTCTAAAGATTCATCCACCCAAGCGTTTACTTCTTCAGGGAAGGATTCCCAAAGTTTGCGTAAGTCATACAAAGTCTTTGGAGATTTAAAACCTGCATCATAAGCCTTAGATAAGCATTCTGGCATATCTACTAAAGCTAAGTGAGTAGAAATGAAAACAGGATCTTCATTTAACTTTTTAGCGATTACGTTTTTCTTCTCACCTTGCTTAATTTTCTTTTGGATGAAAAGTGCAAGCTCAATAGGTGAATGGTTAAGGCGTTCTTTATTCTCCATGACTTGATCATAATCATCATGATCATTATCAACAAAAGCAGGGATAGTATCCTTGCCAGCCATCACTGAAGCTTCTAAAACGTCTAGCTCCATAATTGATGATCCACTTGCCTTGTTCTGTTGGGTGGGGTTTAACACTAATTGGTGTTTTAACTCCACGAGCCTTGATTGATTCGACCATTTTTTGCATCTGATCTTCTGGAAACTCAACACGCGGCTGATCTGGATCTTCAAGAATATCTGTAAGTGGAATCTGTTTAGGTGTTCCGTCTGCTACTGGTGCAGAATTACCTAGATCAATACCTTCCAAAGCTGATAAATCTAACATTCCTTAAATCTCCATAAACTTGTTAATACTTTCAAAAACTGTTTTTAATTCAGCCCATGCGGTAAAACCGCTAGTTTTACCCAATTTATTTGTAGGTATGCCTTGCGCTTGCGCTTCAGCGATTGCAGTCGTTTTTTTAACGAAGGCATAGCTACCGTCTGAGTTTTTGATCAGGTACTTTGAAAAATGCTGAACAATAGCTTTTAGGTTGTCTTTCTGAAATGGAGTTGGTTCAACAATATTCGGAAGGATGCCGATTAATTTTAAATTTGGGTTTAGCTTTTGATTAATCGCTTGGATCTGCTTGAGTAATCCACCGATGCCGTCAATAGCTTCCTGATTCAATTGAATTGGACTTAAAACATAGTCACTAACAATTAATGAAGCTACTTGGCGAATGTCGGGATTTGGATTGGTATCAATCAGACAAACATCAAATAAAGAATCAACTGATTTTAAAAACTTCTGGTAATTGGTGGCAAAGTTGTTATGCAAAGTGCCATTTTTTTCAATAGCTGTTAATTCTGGTGTTGCTTGTACCAAAGTAAAGGCTTCAGGATTTGAAATAGTTTGATCTTCTTTGGTCAGCATGTCGAATGCAGATACATTAGCTACAGTCACAGCCCCGCCAGTAATCAATGCTTTTGTAGTGTTCTTCTGGTGGTCTAGATCAATGACTAATACACGCAAGCCCAAAGAATTTAAATAGTGTGCATACTGGCAAATGATTGCAGATTTACCCACACCGCCCTTTTGATTTGAAGCAACAACTTTTTTCATATTTCACCTAGTTTAATGGCTTATTAAGGGTCGCCCTATTGCGTCCTTATGCTGTATATTCTAACGTCCACCTGTGGACATTGCAAGCATTTTCTTAGTCATGACTAAGTTTTTTATCATAAAAAAATCCTCCCATAAAGGGAGGACGTAAATTAAAAATCTTCAGAATAACCGATTGTTATGACTGGCTCTCCTTGATCTCCACCATGAACGTGCAATTCTAAAATATGATTTCTCTTGCGACCTGCGCCTGTGATAATCACAGTAAAACGTACCGCACTAGGGCTTAGGTGTGTCTTATATGCTCGGCTCATCCATAAAATGTCATGAATAACACCCTCTAAGTCATTAAGCCATTTTTCATTTTTTACCGCCTTATCAACTACCGCCCAAAGCGCAGAAGTGAAACAGATAGGATGCTTATAATGTTCTTTTGCCAGTCCATCTAATTTAGAACTAAGAGAATTGATTGCAACTAAAAAACCATCTTCAATGGCTTGCTGACGTGTGTAAACTGAAATGTATTGTTCCATGATTTTTAACCTGTTTTATTTCAGGTCGCCCGATGCGTCCTGATAAAATCATTATATCAGTCCACCTGTGGACATTCAAGCAAAAACTTAGACATGACTAATTTTTTATAGGGAAAATTGAGTAGAAAAATATCCGTTTTAATACCTGGCTAAACCGCTTTTCAGATGCTCTTATTTGCGATTCTTAGGCTGCTGACAGCCTTTTTTATATATGAAACTAGGTTATCCTAGCACCGACCTGAACAGGCCAAAATGAGCGTATATAAAGCAGAACAGATAGACAATTTTTTATGTTTTTTAGGTAAGCTAAAAACCAAAAAAATCGCCACCAAAAAAAACCTCCCATTGTGGGAGGTCTAGCTTAAACGGCTAAGTTATAAGTAATTCTGTAATCTTCAAAATAACCGTTTTCATTATCTCCCCTTCTGATTCTTTCAATATGAGTAACATTGTGGGCTACTCGGCAACTAATCATGATTTTTTCAATTTCTTGAAATAGTGTTTTTTCATCAAAGATTGGAAACCAAATATTATTGTTAGATCCAGTTAAAACCTCATGACCGCAAAAATGAACCAGTTTACCTGTAGGATAGTTTGTAAAGATTGCAACTATTGAAGCTCGCATAATTAATACCTGTTTTATTTCAGGTCGCCCGATGCGTCCTGATAAAAATCATTATATCAGTCCACCTGTGGACATTCAAGCAAAAACTTAGTCATGACTAAGAGAATTGATAAAAAAAGCCCCCTTTCGGGGACTTATTCATTAGGCGGTTAAAAGTTGTCTTTCTTCTGCCATTCTGGTTTTTTTAACTTTCTGGCTGCCGTGTAACTCTCGCATTTGATCTAAAGTCATTCGACCTCGACCATTTGATTTTTTACCAATGAAAACCCATTTACATTGCACTCGATTCCATACAAAACCCGCTTCTTTTAATTTGTCTTTGTGCTGCTTAGTATCACCAGAAACCCAAACCCAAACGCCAATAATTTCAATATCTAAACCATCCAGATTGATAATTGCATCAATAGCCTGTTTTACTTTTTTCTCAACTTCAGAGTGTTCTGAACGGCTTGACCAGAAACCACGCCCATTTTCGGAACTATCTTGATACTGATCTTTTGAAGCTTCATTAATAATGCGATTTAAAAGCTGTTCATATTCGCTGTTAATCTCCTGCATAACTTCGGTTTTACCGCCACGATCAGGATGATTTTTAAAAGCTAGTTTTTTGTACTGAAGTTTTAACTCGTCTAATGATGTAACTGATGAAAAATGTTTCATGTTTAAATACCTGTTTTATTTCAGGTCGCCCGATGCGTCCTGATAAAATCATTATATCAGTCCACCTGTGGACATTCAAGCAAAAACTTAGTCATGACTAATTTTTTTTAATGATATAAATTCATAAAAAATAGCTATTTAAGTATTTTGTCTGGTCTGCTTTTCTAATGCTTATATTTGCGTTTCTTAGGCTGCTGATAGCTTTTTTTACCCTAAGTCTAGTTATCCCACATTAAACACACAAACACCCTAAAACGAGCTTTAAACACACAAGATGAACAACCTTTTTTCCCTTAGTCATGACTAAGAATGTATAAAAAAATCCCCTTTCGGGGATCTCTTTTAAATTGGACAAGAATTAAAAATTTTATGGAATGGATCATTCCTATAAGCTGTCACTCTATACGCTTTAAGGCGTTTTTTAGTGTATGGCTCAAAGGTCACTAAAAAGTGTGAGAATAGCCCACCTCCCAACTGTTCGGGCAGCATGAACATTTCAAAGTTAAAACCTCCATACGTGCGGGCAGGGGGAAGGATATTAAACTTTTCATCATATTCAGTTAGTGAAATTTCAATCGGTTCTAAATAGTTATTCTCTTTCTGAAAGAAATCTTTTTCAGTCATAACTGAAGCAGCAGCAAAGCTTTCTCCATAACTGTTTTGTAATTCTAGTATTAATTGACCTACATTCTTTTTAGTAAGACAGCAAACATATTGATCATTAAGATTGTCTAAGTAACCAAAAAAATGGACTGATTCAACTTCAGATTTCTTTAATGTATAGACTAAAACTAAATCCTGATTCATAACTAAATACCTGTTTTATTTCAGGTCGCCCGATGCGTCCTGATAAAAATCATTATATCAGTCCACCTGTGGACATTCAAGAAATAATTTAGTCATGACTAAGAAATAAAATAATGTTTAGTTAAGATCCCTAGAGGGTATATCAGAGCAAAGTGTCTACTTTGCGAACTGGTGCAATCAGTTAAATTTTCCTTTCCCTGATTACCGTTGCAAGGGGCAAGCGAAGCCGACAAAATCTGTGATTTTGTCGAGCTGACCGCAGCACCGCAACTGCTCCCATTTGATCTAAAACGGGATACCTAAAGCCAGCCCGCATGGGTGGCGACCAGATAGCATAGAAAACTAAAAAATGTAGGAGGTAAGTAATGCAAAAACTAAATATTTAAAAACTAATCAGCTAGATTTATTGGCAAAATATTACAGGTTTGGCCAAATCCTGGGAAACATTAAGTTATTGTTTTTATTATATGGTTGTAAATTGAAATTCTAAAAAAATGGCAAAATATTCCACTTAGGCTAAACGTAAACTTTTAGTCATGACTAAGGTATCAATTAGCTAATTATTAAATTTTAATATTTGGATGCGAATAGAAAAGATACTTTTTATATAGATTAATAAGAATTTTTGAAGGTTTTAAATGAACCACCATATTGTCTTAAATTAGCGAAGTCTGTTTAAGACAATATGGTGGGTATGCTTTTTAGATATTAATCCTGATCGTCCGTGTCCTGATCGTTCTTCTTATCATTATTGCTATTGGTGATAATCCCTCGTTTTGCCTGTAACCAGAAGTAATAATCCATATCTATCGGCTTATGAGCATTAAGCTTATCTAACTTTTCAGTTAATAGAGTTCTCATGATTACCTTAGAAGTATCCTCGTCTAGATTACCTAAGAAATATCCGTAATCATTTAAAAATTCTTTGCAATTTACTAAGGTGCTGATTTGTTTTGGAGATACCTTTACTGGTGGTTTGAAATGCTTAATACGATCAGGTGCTTTAAAGTGTGATCCATCATCACTAAATGGAATTGCAGCAGCCAGATAGCCCTTTTTCATTTTATCTATAAATTTGATGTGTCCTTGCTCTTTATATTCAGTTTTCAAGCTAAAAATAAACTTAATAGCAACTACTTCCTTTCCGTTTTTTACGTTCTCAAAACTGACATTAATATTGCTAAGTTCGTTAATTTCATCCTGAGCCACATTCAAAACACGGTTTTTAAAATTGGCCAACTCTTTATATTTATCCTCACATTCAAGCATCCATCTTAATTCTTCCAGATCAATAGTAACCTCTGATGTACGCCACATATAGCTCATTAAGATCCGATACAAACGAAGGGAATAGCTCGAATTAAATAAGATAATATGCTTCAGTTCATGGCTACTAAATGACTTAGTTTTTTCATCTACTTTCTTAACTAGATCATAGAAATACTCAAAAAATTCTTTTGCGAATCTAACCTTAATACATTTAGTTGCTTTGTCATAATGGCAATAAGTCATCATCGGAACTTTAGCAGGTTCGTCAGATTCGCCATCTTTAACCAACATAGTTGGGTTATCAAATTTTGTATAAATACGTTTTAAAGCAGTTTCAGCATTTCGCTGAATTTCACGTTTATCTGTTGCAGTAAGCACTTCCTTTCTAGCCATTGGGGAGGTCAATTCTCCAAAGTTTTCGCTGCTCACATAAATGAAGTCGTCATGAGTAATTGAGGTCTTATTTTTAAGCTCATTCTTTCTCACGATGATCATTGCACAGTACATAAGCTTCTCAAGATTGAGATCAATGCTATATCTGGCAGTAGGAAAATCATTGCGGGTCACAACTAAATCGGTCAA
>NZ_JBWBVH010000002.1:0-58737 GCF_056173745.1 Acinetobacter sp. QJM3NY_42 | reverse complement strand
ATTGTGATTAAAGAAATAAATTCCATTAATAGACATTAACACTTAATGTCCATTAATGGAAGATCTATTTATGCCAGGAAAACGTCCATTTAAATAAAGGAAAACGTCCATTTAAATAAAGGAAAACGTCCATTTATTGTCAGGAAAACGTCCATTTAAATAAAGGAAAGTGTCCACTTATTGTCAGGAAAACGTCCATATAAAACCTCTGAAAACTAGACTTCATAAGGCATTCAGAGGTTCTATAAATATAAATTTAAAAATATATATAAAATTAAAAAAGAACATTACTTGTGGATAACTTTTTTTTTAACTTTATTTTTCACAATAGTTGATTCATGAGATTGAAACTTGTACATTATTTTCAACAAAATTACGTAACTTACATAACTTATGATTATTTTAGTAGGTGGTGAAAAAGGCGGAGCTGGTAAAAGCTGCCTTGCCCAAAACTTAGCAGTTTATTTACAAGAAAAGAATAGAGATGTTCTGCTTCTAGATGCAGATCCTCAAGGCACAACAACTGACTGGATTAAAGAACGTGATGAGAATGAGGATTTAAAAAATATTCCATCTGTACAAGCTTCAGGCAATATTCGTCAAGTTTTAAAAGATTTATCAAAAAGATATGAAGATATTATCATTGATGCTGGTGGACAAGATTCGGAAGCATTACGTTCTGCTATGACTATAGCAACACATATGCTCTTGCCTTTTAGGCCTAAACGTAGAGATCTAAAGACTTTGGATCATATGGAACAAGTATTAAAACTGGCACGAGCAGTGAATCCAGATTTGAATGCAAGAGCAATCATTACACAATGCCCAACATTACCGTCACAAGTACAGCGAATTTTAGATGCTAAAGAAGCCTGTGTATCGTTCGGAATAAAAGCATTAGACCACATCACGACAAATCGAAATGTTTATGATGATGCAGATGAAAATGGCTTATCTGTTTTTGAAGTAACAAGTGATCCTAAGGCAAAAGCAGAAATTGAAGGGATAGCTCAAGAGTTTTTAGGAGTATAACTATGGCAGGTCTTAGCGGTTTAAAAAAGAAAACTGACGAGCTTTCAGATCAGGATAAACTGGTTGAAAATTTCATATCGGGAGCTGATAAAAGAGTTAAGGATCTAGAAGTTTCACAAAAGAAATTCGTTCGTTGTACCTTTTCTTTAAACCAAGAATTAAGTGAATTAATTGATGAGTTAATTATCAAAAGTAATAACGCTCGTGTTAACAGATCTAGTATTGTAAGAATAGCTTTAGAGTCACTGGCAGAGCAGAATTTAGAAGATTTTAAGCAGCTCGTTGATAAAAGTTTTAAATAAAATAGAGAATGGAAGAGGTTATTCAATCTATAAGATTAAATAACCTAACTTCATAACTTCATAACTTCATAACTTCATAACTTCATAACTTCATAACTTCATAACTTCATAACTTCATAACTTTACTGGCAAATAATTTAAATATTTTGATTTGTTGATAAACCTTATATAGACATCGCGATACTTTGATATTGGAAAATCAAATGGTAAAGTTATTACGTGATATATCACGTTAACTCATTGAGCTGTTCTGTGTTAGCTGGATATAAACATATAACATCATAATCGGTATTTTTAGGCTAAAGATATTCTGTTGGGCCTAAGTAGTAAATTTAGAAATTAACCATTTCAACTGTATTGAGCTTGTATAGCCAGTATCGATTGAGAGAGTCATGATAGAAAAAATTAGGCATGCAAAAAAAACACCTGAAGTTCTAACTGAAGTTTTCACCAAGTTAAGTTACGTTTTGATATTAGATTTACCAGATTTTATTCAAGATTTTGTATTGGATCTTAAAAATAAGATGGATGATGAAATCAAAAGAATGCTTGACCAAGCAGCAAAAGACAATCAAGACGTTGATGAATTTGAAATTTTAAAGTGGTTACTCGATACAATTGATGTAGCTCCTGAAGAAACTGAAGAGGTTAAAAAGCACCAACATAAAGAGGTGCATGCTGTGCTATTTACTTGTTTTTTTATTCAATTGTCCGAGGCCTTAAGTCTGAAGTTATCAGAACATATGAGAGTGGAGTCAAAACCGCAGCGTTGTGTTAAAAAATTGACTCAAAGAACTTATAAAAAATATTTTGGTTTGCCTAAAAACTTCAAGCTCAAGTTAGAACGAAACCTGAAAATCAATTTTTACCCTGAAAAATTATGGTAACTGTATGACTAATACTGATGGATTGTCAGATCTACACGAAGAAATCAAAGTATTGGAAAAGTGGGTAAATCAGTCACTTGGTGAAAAAAAAGCTATTTTCAAAGATTTCGACGTTCAAAATAAGAATGAGTTGTATGCTGCTGCAGAAAAAATCCAGGTTACTATTAAAAAAAAGAGAATTGTGACGGAACATAAAATTCTGGCTGGTTTAACTCAATGGACTAAAATTGAACAAGAAGGGCATCAGTATGGTTATCTGTTGACTGGATTAATTTGTGAAATGCTCAAAGAACTTATCATTTTACCGAATTCTAGTTCTAAAGATAAAGAGCCTATCACAAACACAAAACTGATAGATTTTAAGCGAATAGTAGATGATGAAAGAGTACATAAGAAATTTAATCAACTATGTTATGCATTAAAACTGTTACTGCAGAACCAATTTAAAGACCGTAGGGAAAAAAAAATACCATGTGACAAAATTACCAATGAAATTAAAAAAATCGATGAATTTAACACCAGAAATTTTAAAGAATTTTTAACTGGTGAAGAGGTGCAAAAGCACTCCATCTCATTAGATTTAGACCGTTACATTGAGCAATTTTGTATTGTCTGTAATGAGCTTAACAACAGGGAATTAAATTCATCGAAGAAACTTAGTATCAAGGATTTGATAAAAAGAATAAAAAAGGAGATTGATGTAACAAACCACTCAGGGTCATCTCCTATTTATATAGAAAATGATGACACAGAAGTCGAGATAGATGAAAAATCAGCAACTATTCTTGATCCTACACATGATGATATCAGTAAGCGTGCAAGTTCTATGATATCCGATGAAAAGCTCAAAAAAATTATTCAGAGACGTGAAGTCCCATTTGTAAGTAATCCACTTTATCTAGCACCCAGTTTATTACATCAGGTATACAACGTATTGCACGATTGTTATCAGGATAAAATGCTCAAAGAAAATAGTACAATCTTTTATGATCAATCTTCTTTGGCATTATGTGGCATGATGTCACTGCTGACTGGTCTGAGTCCTACTATCTTTAAAGATATTAATAATTTGATTGAAAAAGGAAAAATATTAGAAAAAACAAAAGTAAAAAGAATAAAAAAAACAAAAGTAGCAGAAGAAACAGAAGTAATCGAAGTATCTTATTATTGGGTGATTGATCCAAAGTTGAATGTAAATCATTCGGGCATTATGAGTGATAAATTACAGCGCTATAACAAAGCATCCACTTATAAATGGCATATTCCTAGTGCTTGGATTATTCAATTAAAAAAAAATGCTATTCAAGAACTATCTGTTCCTGAATACAATCGTTTTTTAAGGCAGCTTTTCAAACCGTATAATTTGGACAAGATTTCATGTGGAATTTTAGAAAAGCAAATATATTTCCATCTGAATATGCAGACAGGTGATGATCTCGTAGCACACTTAATGGCAAATCACGATACGAATCATGTGGTTAATTGGTCCTATGAAGGGCGTAATATTGAAGAGATAAATAGACATTTTAAAAGATACATTGATTGTTTAATAAACCGAAAAAAAGGTGATCTATGGAAAAAAGAGCAGCATCCGGGTTATATCTTTGACCGAGAACAACGTATAGGTAGTCAGCGTTGCTGGACTATCAAAGCAGCAACTCAATTTTTTAAAAATCTTTATGCTTATGTACAGACTACTTTAACGAATGATGAAGCCAATCGGATTGAGAAATTAAATGCTTATAGCATTTGGATGTGGCATCTGTCTTTAATTTGCCTCACGGTACGACCCACGATGGGTATGCCAGGTTTGATCAAAAATTATGATTCAAAATCAAAATTTATCTATATTCATGACAAAAAAATTGGTTCACGACAAGAAGGTCGTTTAGTGCCTGTAGTAGGTTATTGGCAAAAGCATTTCGATGCATACAGAGAGTATATAGATAAGACAATCACTGCATTAGGCATGAAATATTTGCAGGAGCAGTGGAAAAAAAATGAATTCATGCTGTGTATTCTTATCCATCCTCAACTGACTTCCAAAAAGCATAGCGTTGACTTTATAGAAATAGCAGACAATCTTACTTTGGCACCAATGTCAGCAGCTTTTGTGACGCATTACTTGAAAGAAACAGTTCAGATTTATAAAAACTGGCCAAGGCATTTTAGCAAAAACCATCTTGAACTCAGCAGTGATATTCATAATACCCTTTATGCACATGATAGTATTGCCATGGGGTTTGGCCATACTTCATCCTTAAGTCCTTTTCATTACAAAACAGAAATTCAACAACAGGTTGAAGTGTTACTGAAAAAATTAGAAATTTTGGAGCTAGACTTGTTTACCCAGGAAAAATCGCGTGATTAACAAAGAACTAAATCAAGAGATTCTAGAGCAATTACAAAATGCGATTGAAACAGAAACAAAAGCAATTTTTAATCAAATTTCTGAGCTGATTGATCATAAATATACTCAGAAAAAGGTGAATGGTGTCGAGATTGATTTTAAACTTCTTGATCAACGAATTGCTGATAAATTTACAAACTATCAGCAAGTTTTAATAAAAGTTTGTGAGCATTCCCAGCTCAAAAAATATTTCCGCTCTTACCTCAAGGAGTGTTTTAAACACTTTAAAATTATTTGTGAACAAGAGTATCAGGAGTGGCAAAAAAAAAATCCAGATCATGCAAAAATTTACGATATTAAATTACCAGATTGGAAAATAGCAACATTACCGCGCCGCGATAATATTTTAACAGAGGACAAGTTGTGTTATGGAGCTATTCTTGCTGATTTTAAGGAAAAATTTTATGAAAAGTGGAGCTATTCTCTTAATAAAAAGACTCAAAATATAAGTTTACAATCTACAGTTGAAGCTCAGCAAAACTTAGTAAACATATTATTTGAATGTCTATGTATATCATTAATTTTCGATCAAGGATGTATTCATCCTGAACGGCTTATTGCAATTCATGATGCAATTTTTGAAATGAATCTAGACAGTGGACTGTTGCCAATTTACTCTGGTTCAAAGAATCATGCCTACGTTTTCTCATACACTCTCTCATCTCAAAAATATGGCAATTTCTACCGTTATGATAGCCAAGGAGATGTGGAATTATGGCAAACACAGCAAATATATTTTAACGCAATCTCAATGCTTTGTTATTTGCGTATCCGAGAGCATCTTCATGGTAACCAAGGTTATGCATTACAGTTTACATCGCCTCTTAGTATTTGGCAGCAAACACACGATGATCAAGATCAAAAAGTTAAGCGGGAAGATTTACTTTATAAGCGGCTAAAAGCACATTTTAAAGATGTTGTTCCTGATCATCAATTTATCAAAGAGTTTGAGCGACGCCGTTTTTCTGCTTTCAAGCATATTGATTATGTTCTTTGGCAGGAGATTCCAAATTTAGATCTATTGAGTACAAGTGTACTTAATAACAAAATTATCACTACGCCTTTGATATATGAACAGCATATAGCTATTTATCATCAGCTTGATACCTGGAAAACGATTCAAGAAAGAATTGAAAATACTCATCACACTGTAGAACTTTCTGTTTCTACTAGTGGTCAGAACGTTAAAGTTTATAATGATAAACGGATGGGTAAACGTAATGATATAAAATCATTGCTTTTATCATTTAGTGAAGATGGTAAAGAGTTGACACTAGCCAAGTTTAATGAAGCTTTGAACGCAAGTATTAATAAATCAGAGGGCGATATACGTTCCTATGAAGCTGGAGAGGGGGAATATATTGATTATGTGGTGGCAATTGCACATTTACGGATATGCCAATGGTTAAAGTATGAGCTAGGTTACAATTCTGGCTCTGGTAAAGCATCACTTCAGGTGGCATCGATAAAACGTTATTATCACAGCTTCGTTTCTGACTTTTTAATTTACATTTTAGAATATCAAATAAATTTGAATAATGCCATCGAAGAACAATTTGAAGAAATGTATGAGTACCTTATTTTAGAAAAATCAATGAAAGATCAGGAAAAGCAGGAAACAATCGCTGAGAAAAATGATAATAAAAAGCACGACACCTCTGGCTATTCTTTCGCGAGGTTAAAAACATTTCATCAGTATTTGGTCAACAAGCATGATGCACCAGTAGTAGCGTACTTGTATGAACATCAGAGAGACAGCGGGAAATTTTTAAAAACACGGACCATTAGTCCGCAGATGTTTGAATTAATGATGAAAATTGTGAAAAATTATCCACACATTTTAGGCATTTCAGGGAATGACATAGTTGCATTGCAATGGGTCTATCGACTCACATTTAGACTAGGTTTGCGTGTTGATGAAGTGACAGGCATCCGTCTCAATGATTTTGACTCTGCACAGCTTCGAAGTCATCTTAAAAATAATCGTTTATATTACGAAGCAAAGTCAGATCCTAAAGATACGACTTCAAATGAATCATCCAATTCAGATATTGAAAATCTGGTTTTAAAAATTCATTCCAACTCTCACCGTAATGTTAAAAACGAAAATGCAAATCGTCAGTTTGATTTATCCTATTTTTTAAATCCAAATGAATTTAAAGAGTTCTGTGATTTTTATAAAAAATATTTAGCTGCTTCTTTGAGCGAAGCGGAATTACAAGTACAGAACACATTACTCTTCACCTTTGAAAATCAACAATTATCAAAAATCACTAGGAGCTTGTTTAATCTGGTATTAGGGACAAGTGATCATTCATATACATTTCACGCATTTAGGCATAGTGCTGCATCACACTTAGCAATTTTATTGAAAGGCAGCCACCAGCTTATCTGTAGCTTTACTGACTATGACTCTAGGTTTGTAGGTAGGCTTAAAAAGCATATATTGCAAAATATCGATCATGCATCATTACATAGCGCAGATGTATGGCAACGTTTAGCACATCTAATGGGGCATGAAGACTTTAACGTAACCGCAAGTAGCTATATACATCATCTTAATATTTTAATTGCAGACATGTTTTATACAGCAAAACGTGAATATCAGCCTGAATTGATTGGTGCATTACTAAAAAATAGCAAAATTATTAATGCTCAATTTAAATCCTTAAAGATATCTGAGGATGAATCAGCTTTTAACATTCTTCAAAAATCTAAGTTTTTTTTAAAGGTTTTTGAAAAACATAATGATCCAAAGCAATTCTTAAAAAAAGATGAAATTGAAAAAAAACAAATGAGTTTTTTATATCCAAAAAGATTTCTAGAATCATATCAGGAATGGAAAGCAAATGACCGGATCATAAATCCTGAAGACCAGCTTGTTAAATTAATAAAGTCAATTAGTAGACAATTTTATATTTATAAAGATAAAGAAATAGCTAGAAGTGAGGAGCGTGATCTGCAAGAAATGGATTTAAATTGGGAGCGAATGATCAATTGGTCGTATTTATATGGAATATGCCATCCATTCATAATTGACAAAGAAATTACCCAAAAAGAAATTAAAAATTTTTATTATATTTTGGAAAATAAAATTTCATTGAAAAGTGATCGATCAGTTTTAGTTTTTGAAGCAGTCTGTCAAAAAGATTTAAAATTGTACGATTCATTTGTGGAGTTTATTACCAAAATATATTCGAACGTAGAATCCTACTTAGATATAGAAAAATCAAGTTCAAGTGATTTTGATAAAAAAATAGGGAGTGAAGTTAAAATAAAATATTATAAAATTAGTAATAAAAAAGCAGATTCAAAGCATCATCTGATACAAAAAGTTGTACTACAAAGTATCTTTTTTAAGATGAAATGCCTTGGAGTACCTTCCCTGGGTCAAAAGAAAATGGTCTAAAATGTTTTACCGGAGAAGTAGGGGGGCTACAGTTTTTTTATATTAAAAAAATATATAAAAAACAGCGCTATATAACTTTAGGTAATTCATGTTTGATTATTTTTTCATTATTTATGTAAGGTTCCTCTTTTTTTTGGTCAAAAAAAAGGGACACTAAGAGCGAGATGTGTACTCTGTGAGGTTGATTTTTGATAATTTTTTTCTTGAGAATAGCCTGGATAGGCTAGACGAGAGATTATCAAAAAAAAATACTCAATAAATAAAAAGATTTTGTATGACTCACAGAAGAAAATAATATTAAATTTAATTGTATTTTTTTATTATTCTTGTAAATTTATTCGGATATTATTTTTTAAATTTAATCTATAAAATATAAAATTATATATAAGGTAAATTTTATAGACTAGTGAGTTAATATAAATTATTTACCCTATAAATTGATTTTTTTTATTCTGTAAAATAGGGAAATTAGTTTTTGTTTTTTATAAATAAAAAAATTAATTTTGCTAGATTAATAATATTAAATACAGCATAGAAAACTGGGTTGTGTTTTTGGTTTGATTTTATAAGCTAATTCTTAAATAGCCTAAGCAAATATATTTCAGAAAAATAGCCCAAGCCTTTGCTTTTTAAAACTGCTGTTTTACAAAGCAAAGGCTTGGGAGTCCACCAATATGATTATTTTTAGATTTTAATGAGATCCCAAAAAATGGAGAAGATAAATTAATTAGCTTAGGTAATCCTTCTATAAGTATGCAGCATAGATTTTGAGCTAAACACGCATCCTTGTATGTAGGTAAAATACAGGGATTTTTTCGGCTAAAATTTTGAAAAAATTAAGCCAGCATTCAATTTTAAAATATCACTAAAAAATGAATAAAAAATTCTAATTTGGTTTGACCAAAGAAAAAGATACCCATATGATAATTACGTTACAGCAAAATCTGTAATCGGGCGTGGAAACCTGAAAATTACTACAGAAGCATTAAAACCGCTTTAGCGGTTTTTTGTGCTTATTATGCTTAGTTTGCCATTATGGTAGGCCAGGCAGGGCAGTCTATGACTGGCCGTCTTCTGTAGTGCGGTATTTCCACCCCTGTTTGGTCTACCTCCATCTCGTGGAAAAGATGGTTGTAGATAGTTAACTCTAAACTACAGGTACTAAACATGAAGATTTTATTATCTAATCCCCCCATTTCTCTTAGGTCTCTTTTGTTAGCGCTGACTGGATATTGACGGTCATTTAATTCACAGCTTTAACCAAATCGAACTATATACATTTTCAAATTTCGTACTTGAGCGAAAGTAGGAAAGTGTGTTGCCTGGAGAAAATAAGAAATGGGTTCTACACGACTATTGACCAATATTATTCAGCGTAAAGTCATGTTGCCAGAAGAAATGTCACCTTCAATGCAGCGTGACAATTTTGAAGTGGCACTGACTGATTTTGAAAAGCATCCAATCATCAAATGTTTATTTAAGGCGGATAACCAGCGTTCTACGGAATGTTGGAGCGTGCAAGAAATTGCAAACTTTATTGAAGATTGCACAGAAGATCAAAACATCAATTTATGCATTTTGTATTGGAAAGATATACACGGCAATATTTACATTATTGATGGAGCACATCGTCTTTCCTGTATCTATGCGTGGATTAATAGATATTTTGCGGATGAGCAAGTCCCTCAAGCACCTAATTTCAATGATCCACAAAAACAAGATATTCGTTACCTCCGCAATTATTTAGGAGATCTCGCTGATTTTCAAAGAATTTGCACTGATGCTGAATTTGCAGAAAAAAAGTCGAAGTTAGAAGATATTAAAATCAGTTTCAGGCAGGTACTGGGGACTCCGGAAGATGCGCGACGGGTATTTCAATCTATTAACTCAGATACTAAACGTTTAGATAAATATGAGGAATATCACCTAAGAAATCGCGGTAGTGACGCGTATTATGCGATCTATGCCTGTTGTTATATCAATGACAATAAATCTAACCTAGAAGAGCTCCAATATACACGTTTAAATGAGTTGATTGAGTTAGGGGAGAGGATCCACCAGTTACTTTTTTCGACCATTTTATTAGACAATGAAATGAGTCATGGCAAAAAAATTGGCTTGGTCAATGAGCTGATGAATATCATTGCGGGTGATCAGATTCATAATATTATGAGTCTGAATCAGGGGGAGCGCGTTGAAAACCTAATGTCGCATCTGTTGACCATTCTTTGCAGAATAGCGACGCCTGTAAAAAATGCTGGGGTTCCGAGTTTGGGCTTACATCCATACTTATATTTTTATAAGGATCAGCGTTTTCAGATTACTTCTTTTCTTGCATGGTTTTCAATTGTGTATGAAATTCATGAAAGCCGCATGCAGATTCATCATCGAAAGATTAGTTTCAAGGACTTCACCCGGGTACGCCGTAGTATTGAGTTCTTGATCGCCAATTTCCCCGTGGCGACCACCGAAACGGTCGGCAAGTTCGGCAGTGGTATCAAGGGCTATGATCGGCTACAAATTGTCTATAACGCCTTTATTTGCTTAAGCTTGGAAATGGAGGTTGATTTTGATGATGAGAAATGCCTGAATACCTTTATTCTGTCCATGTCTAAGGCCTTCAAGTACATAAACTTTAACGAGTTCTATGTCGAAAGGTTTTTGGGTGGTTATGATGATGTAGTAGTCAAGAATGTGGTGGGATATGTGGAGTCGATTAGTCCAATTTCTCGGTCAAAGCCAAAGGCCTTTTCGGCATTAACCAAGAGTCTGCTTAAGCACAATTTTGTGGTGGGTAATCATAACTTTTGCCTCATTTGTGATGGATTGATCTATCTTGATTCTACTGAATCGGATCATAGGATTGCCAAAGCCGTAGGTGGGCAAGGCGTTCTAGAGAATGGCCTGCTAGTTCATCCCATCTGTAATAGGATGAAATCAGATCTGAGCCTGGAAGAGATTAGAGCGGATTTGTTTGGTGAATTACTGTATTGAGCAGCAGAGGCGGTAAATTAATTTTCTAAAATTTATCAATGATTTAGCTTTTTATATATTCAGCCAATGTGGTTGTTTTTAATTCACTTTAGAATCACAACCAGAAACTAGCTGTAGTTTCTGAATGACCGTCAAGGTCCTTAGTTTTGCCTATAGATTCCCCCTATGGGCATTTTTTTTTGATCAAAAACATGTATAGGTGACTTTAAAATAAACCTTTTAGCAATTCATAAGCAATGAGTATTAAGGCTGAGACCATCAGCAACACAAAAATGAGTTCCACTCTAGTTAACATCTTAGTTTCATTTACTTTTCACTTAATTTATATAGCAGTTAAGTCGCAGCATCAATGACATAACATGACATGGAAAATAATCAAAAAAGATAGAATCTAGATTTTTATTACATTTACTATCCGCATGCTTCAACAGCAGCTTTGAATGTTTCACTTAACCTTTAAACTTTTTTAAAAGTTAAATGTATTTACATATGAGTTCTAAAATTTGCTAGAATTTATTAAAAATTTAGATTCTAAGTGTAAATAATGAGAAGCGCTAATATTCGACGTGATGGTTACTTAAAATTTCTGAATACATGGCAAAACCGTGATGTCATTAAAGTACTTTCAGGTGTACGTCGCTCTGGAAAATCCACCTTATTGGCGATGTTTCAACAAGACCTAAAAGCACAGGGTGTACAAGCCGAAAACATCATTGCCATCAACTTCGAATTTATGGAATTTGAAGAACTCACCGATTACCGTAAACTACATGATTATGTATTGTCCAAAGTTGATAAAAGTAAAAAAAACTATGTTTTTTTAGATGAAATACAACATGTTACAAATTTTGAGAAAGTGGTCGACTCTTTATATGTTCGGGATTATATCGATTTATATATTACAGGCTCAAACGCATTCTTTCTAAGTGGAGAACTTGCGACTTTACTTACAGGACGCTATATCGAGCAACATGTTCTACCTTTGTCATTCCAAGAATTTAAACAGTGGCATATTGAAAATAATCCGATCATCCAACAATTATCCAATCGTGATTTGTATGCCATGTATACGCGCAGTAGTTTCCCTTATACGCTTGCCATGACTAGCCAGCAGGAAACTTATGATTACTTGCAAGCGGTCTATGCCAGTGTAATGTTTAAAGATGTTATTCCCCGTTTGAATACTGCCGATATTAACTCTCTCGAGCGTGTCGCAAGATATTTGGCAAGCGTGACAGGCTCACCTATTTCCATCAATAAAATTAAAAATACCTTTGTTTCAAGTGGGGTTAAAATTTCATTTGAAACAGTAAAACGCTATATTCAGGGCTTACAGGACAGTTTGTTATTTTATAGTGCTGCACAATTTAAAGTACGCGGGCGTGAGTTATTACAATCCTCTGAAAAATACTATTTAGTTGATGTCGGATTGCGCCGGATTATGTTGCCTGATGCTAATGCTGATCAAGGTCATATCTTAGAAAATGTAATTTATCTTGAGCTTATCAGACGAGGTTATACGGTCTATGTAGGGCGGGTTGATGAATATGAAATTGATTTTGTTGCTGTCGATACTTTAAAGAATTTAACTTATTATCAAGTGGCATTAGAAACGCTCAATGAGGAGACACTCAGCCGAGAGTTACGTCCATTACAGAAAATTTCTGATTCGTATCCCAAATATTTACTTACCTTAGACACGATAGGGGCTGAAGCAAATTATAATGGTATTGTAAAAATGAGTGCTCTCGATTGGTTGCTATCTGAAAATAAGTAATGAACCGTACCGGGTTTGTCGGAGACTTTTTTATTTAAGTTAGGCCACCTGACCTAACGGATTAATCTTATCATAGTACATTGCTTCAAACTCAAAAGGCGATACATAACCCAGTGCACTGTGTACACGCTTTTTATTGAACCAATCTACCCAGTTGAGTGTCGCAAGTTGTACATCTGCTAAACTGAACCGTACCGGGTTTGTCGGAGACCACTATTCTTTCAATATTTCATGAATTTAGTTAGATTCTTTACCTAATCCCAATTCTAGATAACTTACTTTTTATAAGCTTGTTTATAAAAGTAAGAAGTGTTATTTTTATATGTAAAAATAGGGTATACTCTAAAGTTACATTATTTCTCTTACAGGTAAGACTGTAGACTTGCACTTGGAGCTTTCAACTTCACTAAATAGCCCGATAAGCCTAGGTCGAGAAAGTCTTTACAAAGCTCTTTCCGGTGAGGGTTAAACTTAGTTTCGATACTGTTATCAAAGTTGTAAAAGCACTTAGTTTACGGCAAGCAATTTAACATTGGATGTAATTATAAATATTATCTAAATAAGCTGCAATTTCATCCACTGTGGCTCTCGCAGTCCTTGAAACACCCACCAGTGTCGCTGAACCAGGTCCGGTCCACTCACCATATCCTACTAACCATAGGTTGGATTGTTTGACTGCTCGTGTTCCTTCAACAAGTATCGTATTATTTTCCTCTACTATTCCAAGTGGCTTTAAATGGCTTAAAGTCGCTTTAAATCCAGTACACCAAATCACTGCATTAACCTGTTGAAAAGATCCATCTTCCCAAATCACGCCATTTTCTGTAAAAGCCGAAAATGGGCGCTCACTATGTAAAACTCCTCGTGCACGTGCATCTTTGACTGAATCAATCATGACAATATCACCCAGACCGCCAACAGGCTGATCTATTGTACGGCCTTCTAATTGTGCCTTTAAACGCTCTGTCGCACGTAAAAACAGTACACGGCCATCAACATCATCTGCTAAAAATTGAGGAGGTGTTGGCGTGATCCAAAGAGTGTCTGCCACTTGGGAAACTTCAGCCAAAATTTGTGCTCCAGAATTTCCACCACCGACTATCATTACGTGCTTATCTTTAAAAAGTTCTGCATTTTGATAATGGGCGGAGTGTAATTGCAGACCTTTGAAATTTTCTTGGCCAGGGTAAGATGGGATATAAGGATGACTCCAGGTGCCCGTTGCACTGATTACAGCCTTGGCTCTCCATATCTGTTCACCTGCATGCACACTCAATACTTCTCCTTCGCTTTTGACGTGATCAACATATACAGGACGAATAATCGGAAATTGATAACGCTGCTCATATTGCTGCAAGTATTCAATAACTTCTTTCTTGGTCGGATACGTTTGTTCTGTATTCGGCATAACCCAACCAGGTAAGGAACTCCAGCTATTCGGTGAAAACAGACGCAAAGAATTCCAAGCATGTAACCAGGCTCCACCTGCTTGATTTTGATCATCTAAAATAATAAATGGTATTTTTTTTCGCTTTAAAAAATAAGCTGTAGATAAAGCTGCCTGTCCACCACCGATAATGATGACATCAGTTTCCGTCTGTTTCTGATTCAAAGCCTTTTCCCCTTTTATTTTTTCTTTAATATAAAAACCCAATCCTGAAGACTGGGCTTTTACAATATTCACTATATTTTTAAGACAACATCAAAATCAACTTAAACTATCAAGATATTTTTCAGCATCTAATGCAGCCATACAACCGGAGCCTGCTGAAGTAATCGCTTGGCGATAAACTGAATCAGCCACATCACCGGCAGCGAATACACCTGGCACTGAAGTAGCAGTGGCATTCCCCGCTGTTCCGCTTTGAACCTGAATATAGCCATCGCGTAACTCAAGCTGCTCTGCAAACATCTCAGTATTTGGTTTGTGACCAATTGCCACGAATAAACCCTGTACCTCAACATCTTGCGTCAACCCATCTACAGTTGATTTTAAGCACACTCCAGTTACCCCGGTGTTATCGCCTAACACTTCATCAACTTGATTGTTCCAAAGGATGCTAATTTTGCCTTCTTTCTGTTTCTCAAAAAGATGATCTTGCAGAATTTTTTCAGAACGCAATGAATCTCGACGATGCACCAAAGTCACGTGCGAAGCAATGTTGGAAAGATAAAGTGCTTCTTCAACCGCGGTGTTACCACCGCCTACAACCATGACCTTCTGGTTCTTATAGAAGAAACCGTCACAAGTCGCACATGCGCTTACACCCTGCCCCATGAATTGAGCTTCAGACTCAAGACCCAAGTATTGTGCCGTTGCACCTGTGGCAATAATCAGGGCATCACAGGTGAACTCTTCCATATCGCCTTTCAGCACGAATGGACGAACACTTAAATCCACTTCATTAATGTGATCATAGACGATTTCGGTGCCAAAACGTTCCGCATGTGCTTGCATACGTTCCATGAGTGCTGGTCCCGTCAATCCTTCTGGATCACCCGGCCAATTATCGACTTCAGTAGTCGTGGTTAATTGACCACCCAATTGTAAGCCTGCAATTAAAGTGGGTTTAAGATTAGCTCGTGCCGCATATACCGCAGCGCTATACCCCGCAGGGCCTGAGCCAAGAATGATTAATTTAGAATGTCTCTTTTGCATTTAATATCACCTAGCATTTACAAACTGCGCTGATTCACACGCTTGGACAGCTCTTCAGCCGATTCCTTGCGTTCTGAATAACGATCTGTCAGGTATTTGCTTTGACCACGTGTCAGCAACGTGAACTTAAATAACTCTTCCATCACATCCACAATCCGGTCATAGAAAGCTGAAGGCTTCATTCTTCCGTCTTCCTCAAATTCCAAGAACGCTTTTGGAATTGAGGACTGATTTGGAATGGTGATCATCCGCATCCAACGACCTAAAATACGCATCTGGTTCAGGCTGTTAAATGACTGTGATCCACCACTGACCTGCATCAAGGCAAGGGTTTTACCTTGGGTGGCACGGATTGCCCCCCCTGCCAGTGGAATCCAGTCGATTTGTGATTTAAAGATGGAACTCATAGAACCATGGCGTTCAGGTGAACACCAGACCATACCTTCTGACCAGGCTAAAAGTTCATGCAGCTCTTTTACTTTTGGATGCTCAGTATCCGCATCTTCTGGCAAAGGAAGCCCTTTAGGATGAAAGATTTTGACTTCTGCACCAAAATGCTCCAGGATCCGACCCGCTTCAAGAACGGCAAGGCGACTGTAAGAGCGTTCTCGATTAGAGCCATACAACAGCAAAATACGCGGAGGATGCGCAAGTTCTTTGGCTTGAACTTTTTCAAAGGTGGGTTGTTCAATAAGATTCAGAGCTAGGTTAGGGAGATTCATCGTATCAAGCCTCTTTAAAAACTTTTTTTCTCAGCCAGAGCGAAACACTCACCAAGGCAATCAGCACAGGAACTTCAACCAGTGGGCCAATAATCGTGGTAAAAGCAACTGGTGAAGCTATACCAAAAGTGGCAATTGCGACTGCAAGTGATAATTCAAAATTATTCCCGGCTGCAGTAAATGCGATTGCTGTGGTCTTAGGATAGTCATTGCCCATCCATTTACTCATGAAGAAGCTGATAAAGAACATCAAAACGAAGTAAATGGTTAAAGGAACTGCGATTCGTAAAACTTCCAGTGGAAGACTCACGACATCACCACCTTTTAGGCTAAACATGGCCAGAATCGTGAACAGTAAAGCCATTAAACTTAGCGGGCTGATTTTCGGAATAAACTTGGTTTCATACCACTCTACCCCTTTTTGTTTCACCAGAATCCAACGCGTTAAGAAACCCAACAGAAATGGAATACCAAGATAAACCAGAACAGCGTGAGTGATGGTCCAGAAATCAACATTAATAACCTGTGAAGCAACCCCAAAATAAGGTGGCAGGAAGGTCAAGAATAACCATGCATAGGTACTGAAGAATAAAATCTGGAAGATACTGTTAAAGGCAACTAATGCTGCAACATATTGATTATCACCACAAGCTAGGCCATTCCAAACCAATACCATGGCAATACATCGAGCTAGACCAATTAGGATGACACCAGTCATATATTCGGGATAGCTATGTAAAAATATAATAGCCAGAGCAAACATCATTACCGGAGCAATTAGCCAGTTTTGTATTAAAGATAAGGTCAGGGTTTTTTTGTCTTTAAATACTTGTGGCAACGTCACATAGTTTACTTTTGCCAGAGGTGGATACATCATCAGAATAAGACCAACTGCAATTGGAATATTCACCGAGTTGATACTTAATTGATCGAGTGCGACAGAAGCTTGCGGAAAGAAGTTTCCGATTGCAATACCTAGAGCCATGGCAATAAAAATCCATAGCGTCAGGTTACGATCTAAAAAGGATAAGCGTTTTTCAGACATATCTCTTACTCAACATTCGAAATTTTATTGATTTCAGCAATTAGTTCAGGACGAGAAAGTTTATTTACATCTAGGGCAAATAAAGCATCTAAACGACGGTTGATATGTTCAACAGTGGTCATAAAAGCTTTCATTTTTTCTTCTTTATTTACTTCCAGGTGTGAAGGATCAGCTAGGCCCCAATGTGCCTTGATTGCTCCACCCAAATAAAGTGGACAGGCTTCTTGAGCAGCAGAGTCACATACCGTGATCACAACATCAGGTTGGTACTGTTCACAGTCATCAATCGTTTTACTCCATAAACCTTCGGTAGATAACCCTAAGTTTTCAAGGGTTTCTATGGTCAGCGGGTGCGCTTGTCCTGAAGGCTTACTCCCAGCGCTATATGCTTTCCAACCTTCCGGGGCACGGCTATTAAACAAAACTTCTGACAAAATGCTACGGCAGCTATTTCCGGTACATAAAAATAAAAATTTCATTGAATTACTCACAATAACTATTTACAGAAAGGGGTTGTTGACCATCCAGCTTTGGCTGAGATTGAACTGTCTTCAAAATATCTAAAATTTCATAACACCAGTCGGCCAATTTTGGACTGATACTGTAGTAAACCCATTGGCTTTGTCTGCGATCTTGAAGTAGTCCTGCAGCACGTAAAAGGGCTAGATGTCTTGAAATTTTAGGCTGGCTTAGTTGTAGTTTTTCAATCAAATCACACACACATAGTTCTTTATTTTCAGCGATTAATTTCACTATATTGAGACGTGTTTCATCTGATAAGCATTTAAAAAAATTAACTTGATCCATATAAGTCTCCTTCACATTGTTCCCATCCAAGAGATGAGAACGTGCTATTTAATTCTTTGACCATTTTCATCAATAATTTTTTCACCATCTTCTTTGCTAAATGCGCCTTTCTGAGGAAACGGGAGAATATCCAAAACAACTTCAGAAGGACGACACAAACGTGTACCTAAATCCGTAACAACGAATGGGCGGTTAATCAAAATAGGATGTTGAAGCATAAAATTTAAAAGCTGTTCATCAGACCAATCTTCCCGAACAATTTCTAAATCAGAATATGGAGGTACATTTTTACGAATTGCTTCTCTAACACTTAAACCAGCACTACGAATAAGTTCAATTAATTCTGCTTTCGAAGGTGGGGTAATTAGATATTCAATAACGATTGGTTCAATTCCTGCATTTTGAATTAAAGCTAAGGTATTCCTTGATGTACCACACTCAGGATTGTGATAAATCTTTATGGTCGAGAACATTTTGACTGACTCTGCTATTAGAAACTCAGATATATTTATATACGTATTTCCACATATATGCAAATACGTATATTGATTTTATTTAAATTACTTAATGTCAATAAATGTATATATATTCTTGCAAATTCTTATGAGTGAGAAAAAACTCGTTATTTAAATATGTAAATTTAGAGTAAACCCTAAAATTACATTTTAAAAGTTCTTAAAAACATGTACCATTTAAATGTTTTTTAATCATAAGTAACATGTAACTTTGGTATTAAAGATTTATAATTTACGAAATTGTTCATTTTTATCCAATTGGGGCGTAAAAAGTGAAAGGCCAAAAAGTAGGCTATGTGCGAGTGAGTTCGGTCGAGCAAAATACGGGACGTCAACTTGAGGGAATTGAAGTCGACCGGATTTTTGTTGACCGTGCTTCAGGTAAAAATACCGACCGACCGAAATTTCAGGAAATGTTGAATTATGTCCGGGAAGGAGACCGGGTGATAGTACATTCCATGGATCGTTTTGCGCGAAGCTTAAAAGATTTGGTGACTGAAGTGGATAAACTGGTCAAACGAGGGATTGCCATCCAGTTTGTAAAAGAAAATATTACTTTTACGGCCCAATCCACCCCGATGGATAATTTGATGCTGCAACTGATGGGTGCTTTTGCACAGTTTGAACGTGAGATCATTTTAGAGCGGCAAAAGGAAGGAATTAAACTTGCCTCTTCTCAAGGGAAGTACAAAGGCCGGGTACATAAATTGAAACCTGATCAGGCTGAAGCTTTGCGACAAGACTGGAAGGAAGGGAAGTACCCTTCAAAAATGGCATTAGGCCAGGCATTTGGAATTAGTCGCCAAGCGGTATATCGGTATTTAAAAGCCGGGAAATAACTCAATTGAAATTGGCGACTATATTTAGTTTAGCTTATGAAAATCGTGAAACGTTGATTAAATAATAAGTGCAGAAAGCAAAGAGTTACTAATTTTATACAATATAAGTTTTTGATTTATAATTAATTAACTCGATTGCAATCTAGCTTTTTCAGCAACGATTTATCTTTTTTAAAATAGTATTAATTTATTTTTTTGAGAACAAACCTTAACAAAATTACAAGTTTGTAATTTTGTCGTCATTCGGATGTATATATTTACTCATTATTATAAGTAAAGATTTTTTTGGTCCAAGATATGATTAGATTCAATAATATGTACATGAAGATTATTTTAGTTATTTTTACTATAGTTTTTTCAACCAGTAGTTTTGCTGATGGGGGACTCCGTTTCTTAGAGAAAAATTTAGAAATAATTAACAAATAATTAACATAGTAATTTAAATTAAAAAGTGATTTATCAGGTGAATTTTAACTATATAAATAATTTATTTAATTTAATAAACCTTTCATAAATCATTTTTTGCTCAGTTCTATGTTGTAAATTCCAGCAATTATCATAGCCACGCGGCTGTTACTGAAGAGAATAGTAAGAAGCTAATATTTACTGTAGGTTTGACCACTACGTTTTAATCGTAGAAATTATAACCGTTTTTATTACTCAAAGTTTAACTTTTGTGATTATCTAAAAACACATAGCGGTCGAATGGCCATATTAACTGACTTAAAATCAGTCGCATACTTTAATGTAGCGGTTCTGATAGCACAAAAGTTCGCAGCATGAAAACGGAACCGGCATAATTGATTTATAGTGAACCCATACACTAAGCATAATGATTTAGAGGACGATAATCCCAATGAAAAAATTCCTTTTAGGAGCTGTTGCCGCATCTGTTTTGGCCTTTTCAGGCAATGCTATGGCCAATTTTGTGGCAGGTCAGGACTATCAAGTGGTTGCAAAACCAGTCAAAGTCGAAAAACCGGGCAGAATTGAGGTACGTGAATTCTTCTGGTACGGCTGTGGTCACTGTTTCGCGCTTGAACCACATATGCAGGGCTGGTTGAAAAAATTACCAAAAGATGTACGTTTTGTACGTACGCCGGCTGCAATGAATCCACTCTGGGAGCAGGCAGCGCGTGCTTATTATGTGTCTGAAGCATTGGGTGTGCGTCAAAAAGCACATTTACAATTATTCCATGATATTCATGATAAGCAACGTCCAATTTTAGAACAGGCGCAATTGGCCAAGTTCTATACCCGCTATGGTATTCCTGAAGCGAAATTTAACAGCACTTATAAATCTTTCCCGATCACTTCGAAAATTGCCCAAGCCAAAAATCTGGCTGCTCAGTATCAGTTAAGTGGTGTTCCGGCAGTGACCGTGAATGGTAAATATATTGTGCAGGGTAATGATGCCAAAGTCATTCAGGTGGTGAATTACCTGATCGAGAAAGAGCGTAAAGCCAAATAAGACGCGATTGATTATCTCTAAAAAAAACCTGCATCGAATCTGCAGGTTTTTTTATTTAAACTGGAGGAATGGTTATTTACGTCCTGACTGCCGGATCTGGTGTTTCTATCGGCGGGCGATACCAGTGTAAAATTCCTCGGAATAAGAGCTGCATCTGCAACACGCTTTGCGCTTTAAAGTAATGAATTTTCCTTTCTATTTCAACACGCAGAATTGCCGAGGCGCCCCGACGCTCTAAAACAAACAAAGGTGGTGTTTCAAAAAGTATGCTGAAAAAAACAATATGGCTTTTGATAAAATAGAGGTATGAAAATAACGCTACAAATCAAATGTCCTACCTGTCTAAGTAACAATATTGGGATAGTTTTATCACAGCATTTCAATGTTGCAAGCAAGTGATCGGTAAGTTTTTTACCGTCGGTATTGAAGGTAACAATTGTAGAATTCGTCATCGAATCAGGCGTGGATTTAGGAGAAGTTGCAACTTTTCTAAAAAGCTCGAAAATCATTTTAAAGCCTTTGATTTGACTTTCTTTTACCTTAATAACGGATTTGTTTAACGCTAGCATACTTTTTGAAACACCACCAAAGTGGTAAGGAATTCCCACTGTTACTCTAACAGAGATTAAGCAGGATCAGCTGTAAATCCACGCTCACTGAGAGTTGCAATGACTTTATCCTGACTCACTGTTGTGTTGATTTCAACGATACGGTTTTGTAAATCAATATCGAGTGAGGCATTCGAGTCGAGCTCTTTAATTGCGGTAGTAATGCCGCGTGCACAACCACCACAAGTCATATTAGCGATGTGAAATTTCATATGTTGCTCCTTTTTAACAAAACATTTGTTTAAAACATTAGAACAGTAACTCTAAACTTTCACCATACAACCAGCCTTTTTCTGAATCAGTTACTCGCTGTAACTTGGTCTGTTTATAACCTTACAGTTTTCTTCAGAGTATTCCAAAGAAGAGTGTTCTAATGACTACAGTAAAAGTACTTAACCAACATTAATGTGACTTTAAAATGACATTTTTGTCATCTACGATCACTCTGAAATTTATAAGATTAGTTATTTCAATCAATGGTAGTGAACTGAATAGATGAGACCGTTATGGGTTGAAGATAAGCTAAAAACCGGTGACTACCTTTATGTATAATGCCTCATGATGCGATTTTACTGTTCTGATTGTCGTAAGTTGACAGTCCAGTAGAAACTTTATTGCTCAGCTACAAAAGATAAATGCAGTAATGTTAAATTTCCTCAATTCCCTTATTTTGAAATTCTCTTATTCAATACCCACGACAGTGGTTATATAGCCTGTTGTTAATAGAATTGATAGACCTAATAACATCTCAAATAAAATGGCATGACTAAGGTGTTTAGCGAATTTAGGATGTTGAAGACGCGGGGTGAAATACCATTTGTTGAAGGCAGCTAAAAGTAGAATACTTATAACAAAAAACATTTTAACCATGAAACCATAGCCATATGCAGTATTGATTAAGGTATTAAAATCTTTAATTAAAAGAAGAGCTACACTAGCGCCACAGGCGATTAATATCCCAACAATGAAAGCAGCAATACGTCCAAATACATGCATGCGATCTTTTAAAGGTAAACCACTTATTTCCCGGCTGGTTTTCCATAACGGATATAAAGACCCCATCCATAACGACATAACTAGAATATGGATTGATAATAAAATTTGAGCAAGTAAGGTTAAATTAGCGACATGTCCGAGCTGGGAAAAACTAAAAATAATCGGGATAAGTAAAATACAAAATATTGAACTTTCAATTATAGAAAACTGACCTTTGTTCCTGTTAACTTTAACCACCATGAGAAGAAGTAAAAGAGCAAAACTAATAGAACGAAGAACGTATATATACCCCGTCGGAGTATTAACCAATATATTAATATACGTGGGGTCCACCATCCCTGTAATACCAGTATTGGCAAAACTACCAATCAGAATAAAAAATCCCAAGGTACTGGAAATTAGGCCTAATCCAGCGCCAATTGTAATATATTTAAGAATCGATTCTTTTAGTTCAAGATATTGTCTAAGTAAAAAATAGCAAAAGGCTCCACCAACGACAAAAGCTACACTTAAATATAAAATAACCTTAGTTAACCAAGTGGCCCACATCCAATATTCAGAAATCATTATTTTTGTCCATTCTAGAACAACATGCCAGCACCTCACTGACATGTTGAAAGGTAATCAATTCTTATTTAGTTGATTTGATAGTGAAACTATATTCACCATTCATGTTGTGACCATCTTTCCCCATTGTTGTCCAGACAACGGTATATTTACCTTTTTTCAGTTTCGGAAGAGCGACATCAAAGGATTTCTTTAAGTCATGAGTAACTTTATATTTTAAAGGAACATCTCTTCGCTGAGCATCCAGTAACTTAATATTCATCAACATAACCTCTGCACCAAAGTTAAGGGTCAAGTTCTTTGGTTGACTAAGGATAGATGCATTTTCCGCAGGAATCGCACTCACTAAACTCACATGAGCGAACGTAGTTGTAGTAGCCACAATCATCGTTGCAGCTACTACAACATTACGTAGAGCAGTCATTTTATTTTGAAATAATTTCATTTACGTTTCCTCTTGATTCGTTAGTTCATTAGAGATGACTTTATAAAATCTATATTTAATGAGACCACATCATCTCCTCTTATATTTCAATTATTAGTGAGAGACAGAAACAGAGCGATGACTTCAAAATTACATTTTTGTCATTTTTAAAATTTAAAATCTTTAACTATTAAAATAATCTTATTGAAAAATAATGATCATTTAACAAACAAATTATGTAGGTGGTTGATTTATGAAATGTAGTAATCATTTTGTCTAAGAAAATAGTAGCTATTTAATTTTTTATATTTTAGTTTAAATATAAACATGTTATGTTTAATTTGATCTAATATAAATTTGTGGGCTAAGCACATGACTCAAACACGTCCAAGAATGACCAAATTATTTGAACAGCTTGGTTTAGCTTCTACTGAAGAAGCAATTGCAAAATTCATAGAGAGCCATCAGCTAGCTGGAGATGTTTTTTTAACACAAGCAATTTTTTGGACTGATGCTCAACGTCATTTTTTAGAAGAAAAACTACACTCTGATGGTGAATGGACGACAGTGATTGATCAATTAAATGAGTCTTTACATGAAAATTCAGTAAAATAATTTTCCGTTAGTATTAAGGATCTACATTCTTCCCTGCATTGAATACAACTCATTCATACAGTAGTACTGTTTTGGAGATGGAATCTCTATTATATAAGTAGTAGATTCCTTACTCTGAAATTTGGATTATAAACCCTAATATTAAAAATAATCTTCTTTACCTTCTATCTAATAAATATACCAATAAGTTTAATAATTAAATTATCCACCCTTTTTTCTATAAAAAACTATTTTGATCAACTGTATTTTTTCTTTAAAGGAATAACAGTGTAAATTACATTAAGAATGTGTCTCTAACTAGCCTTGGAGTCATCTAATCATTTCATTTTTATTTTTTTAAGCACATAAAATCATAACAACTTTAATAGTTTTAAAAGATTAATATTAAATAAAATTTTTGTCATCTCAGCATAGACTATATATTTCGAGAAGATCTCAAAATTACATTTTTGTCATTTTTAAAAATAATTAATTAATAGTGCTAAAATTTTTAAGAGAGACAGAGAATAACCAAAAATTTCATCAGTTTAGTAGTCAAATTCCTAGACTCTGTTCAGTACTAAAACATAGCTTTTACTTCCAAATTATTTAAAGGAAAAAATTATGATGAAATTCAAAAACATTTTTTTGGGCTTATGTATCGCAGCCGCGTCATTGAATACATTTGCACAGCAATCCGATGAACACAAAGATCACCACCCTGAAAAAACAGCACCATCTGCAGTAACAATTAAGCAAACAGTTACCAGCACCACTGCTACAGATAAAATGGCTGCAATGGATCAACACATGAAGGCGATGCAAGCCATGCATGAAAAGATGATGGCTGCAAAAACCCCACAAGAACGTCAGAAACTTATGGCTGAGCACATGAAACTCATGCAAGGAGGTATGAGTATGATGAAACAGATGGGCAGCCAAAGCATGAATGCAAATATGGCTGACCGTCAGCAGATGATGGAAAAACGTATGGACATGATGCAATCCATGATGCAGATGATGATGGACTGTATGCCTCCGTCAGCAACTAAATAGTTACCCATGAATTAGGGGAAAGCACCATGAATCACCAACACCAAGAAAATAATTCAGTACCTAACTTCTGGTCTACACGTTATGCCATTGGTCTAATCGTGCTGGGTGGTATCGCAGCTTATTTTCTATTAACGGAACATTTAGCCCACGTTATCGGTGCTTTGCCTTATTTATTCCTTTTAGCGTGTCCACTGATGCATATTTTTATGCATGGTGGTCATGGGCATAACCACTCGCAGCAAAAAAAATCCGATATATCTGATAACAAAAAATAGCTCTTATCAGGAGATCCATCATGAATCATGCGGAATCGGCTTATGGTTTATGGACGCTGGTTATCATTAACTCAGCAGTTTTTATCATGTTCGCTTTCAGTTTTTTTAGACCTTCCACTGCGCGCGATTGGCGTACATTTGGGGCCTTTTCGGCTTTTATCATTGCTCTATTTGTCGAAATGTATGGTTTTCCTTTAACCATTTACCTGTTATCTGGTTGGCTTCAAACTCGCTTCCCTCAACTTGACTTACTTTCTCATAATGCAGGTCACTTGTGGTCAACGCTATTAGGTGAAAAAGGTGATCCACATTTTGGCATTTTGCATATCGCCAGTTACGTTTTCTTGGGCTATGGATTTTACCTGTTATCAACGTCATGGCACGTGCTGTACAACGCGCAACGTCAGCATTCTTTAGCGATCACAGGCCCTTATGCACGTATACGTCACCCACAATACGTGGCTTTTGTGATGATCTTGCTGGGTTTTTTATTGCAATGGCCAACTTTACTGACACTGATTATGTTTCCAATCTTACTCTTAATGTACAGCCGCTTGGCAATTAAGGAAGAGGCTGAAATGAGTAAACAATTTGGCGCTGTCTATGACAGCTATGCCCAACAGACTCCGAGATTTATTCCGAAATTCGGCCATAAAACTACTTTGCCATAAGAGAATTATTCATGTTAGATCAAAAAAATCATAATCAGGATCATATGACACAGGCTACAACAGACGTATTGAAAGACCCAGTCTGTGGTATGACAGTTACTGAAGAATCGAAATACCATGAGGAATTCAAGGGGAAAACTTACTTTTTTTGCAGTGATAAATGTCAATCAAAGTTTCATAGCAGCCCGGTGCAATATATCGCTAAACCCGCAACGACGACTGCCGATGCACATACACAGCATCATCAGACTACTCAATCCGTTAATGATGCAAGCACAACAGGCACGACCATCTATACTTGCCCAATGCATCCAGAAATTAGACAGGATCATCCTGGAAACTGTCCTAAATGCGGAATGACACTGGAACCACTCATTCCCGAGTTAGAGGAAGATGAGAATCCTGAGTTACGTGATTTCCGTCGACGCTTCTGGTGGACACTGCCACTCACCATAGTCGTGACTTTTTTGGCGATGTTTGGCCATCAACTGAACCTGTTCGACATGGCAGTTCAGAGCTGGATTGAATTAGTGTTGTCACTCCCGATTGTACTGTGGGCAGGTTGGCCATTTTTTTCCCGTGGTTGGCAATCGGTTGTGAATCGCAGCCCAAACATGTGGACTCTGATCGGTCTAGGTACAGGGGCTGCTTTTATTTACAGTGTGGTTGCGACCATTGCACCACAAATCTTTCCAGACTCATTTATCTCCATGGGTCGTGTCGCTGTTTACTTTGAAGCTTCAGCGGTCATCATTTCTTTGACCCTACTGGGGCAAATACTGGAATTAAAAGCACGTTCGCAAACTTCTGCTGCAATTAAGTCACTCCTCGGACTTGCTCCTAAAACAGCTCGCCGAATCCTGCCCGATGGAACTGAGGAAGATGTTCCTCTGACTCATGTCCATGTAGGAGATTTACTCCGCATCCGCCCAGGTGAAAAAGTTCCTGTGGATGGTGTAGTCACCGATGGAAGCAGTTCATTGGATGAATCTATGCTGACAGGTGAACCTTTACCGATCACTAAACGCATCGGTGATAAAGTCATTGGTGCTACCCTGAATACCAATGGTTCATTGATCATGCGTTCAGAGAAAATTGGTTCAAGTACCATGTTGTCTCAGATCGTACAGATGGTGGCGCAAGCTCAACGCTCAAGAGCCCCAATGCAACGCATGGCTGATCAGGTTGCAGGTTGGTTTGTCATGGCTGTAGTAGCCATTGCCTTGCTTACCTTCTTTGGATGGGGACTGTTCGGCCCAGAAGAGTCGAGCTGGGTTTATGCATTAATCAATGCTGTGGCAGTACTCATTATTGCCTGTCCTTGTGCACTAGGCTTGGCAACTCCAATGTCTATCATGGTTGCAACGGGTCAAGGTGCTACTCATGGTGTGTTGTTCCGCGATGCAGCAGCCATTGAGAATCTGCGCAAGATTGACACACTAATCATTGATAAAACAGGTACGTTGACCGAAGGACGCCCTGTATTCGATCGTGTGGTTGCCGCATCAGGTTTCGATGAATCTGAAGTATTACGTTTAGCCGCCAGTCTTGATCAAGGCAGTGAACACCCGCTAGCCGAAGCGATTGTAAATGCAGCACACGAACGTGGCCTGTCTCTTGAAACACCAGATAATTTTGAATCAGGCTCAGGGATTGGTGTTCGAGGTCAAGTGGGCGATCGTCAGTTAGCTTTGGGCAACACAGCACTGATGGAGCAATTAGGTATCTCGGTACAATCTCTGATTCCGCAAGCCGAAGAGCTGCGTTCAGAAGGTGCAAGTGTGATGTATCTCGCTGTTGATGGTCAATTGGCTGGCCTGCTTGCTGTATCTGATCCAATCAAAACAAGTACCCCCGAAGCACTTGCCACCCTGAAGGAAGCAGGTTTACGGATCGTGATGGCAACGGGAGATGGTCTCACCACTGCACGTACAGTCGCAGCACGTCTGGGTATTGATGAAGTACATGGTGAGGTTAAGCCAGCAGATAAACTGGAACTTGTAAGCAAATTACAGAAGGAAGGTCGTATTGTTGCCATGGCCGGCGATGGAATTAATGATGCACCAGCACTAGCCAAGGCTGATGTTGGTATCGCTATGGGGACCGGGACTGATGTCGCAATGAATAGTGCTCAAGTTACCTTGGTCAAGGGAGATTTACGCGGTATCGCGGTTGCCCGTTCACTTTCGGAAGCTACTGTTGGCAACATGAAACAGAACCTCATGTTTGCTTTCCTTTACAATGCCTTGGGTATCCCAATAGCAGCTGGCGTACTCTACCCATTTACCGGTTGGTTGTTGTCACCGATGATTGCGGCCTTGGCTATGAGTTTGAGTTCAGCTTCAGTGATCACGAATGCCCTTCGCCTGCGACATAAAAAGCTATGATAGAGAGTCTTTTTCTTCCACCAGATGTATCAGGCCTGATTGCAGCACTTGCCATCGGCCTGCTCATTGGTTTAGAACGAGGATGGCACGATCGTGAATTGCCCGAGGGCAGCCGAGTAGCAGGCCTACGTACCTTCACATTGACAGGATTGCTCGGAGGAGTGCTCGGTCATTTACAACCAAACTTCGGGCCTTGGCCGCTGGTCGCGGCCGTATTAGGGCTTTCCTTATTATTAACAGTGTCCTACGCGCGTACCGCAAAACTTTCCGGTAATCTAAGCGCTACCACGACGATCGCGATGCTGTTGACATTAGTTTTAGGTGCATATGCATCCCATGGTAATGTTACTTTAGCATTAACCGCGGCTGTAATCGTCGCTGTATTTTTGGATCTCAAGCCAACCTTACACGGTTGGCTACGCTTGATAGAGCATCGTGAATTAACCGCATCCCTGCAGTTGCTGGTACTTTCTGTCGTTATATTACCCTACTTACCCAATACGGGTCTGGGACCTTTTGCTGCATTAAATCCTTACCAGTTATGGTGGGCAGTGATCCTGATTGCCGGACTCTCTCTGGCAGGTCATTTTGCCATGCGGCTTACCGGTTCAGAAAGAGGCATATTCTGGACAGGTCTATTGGGTGGTTTGGCATCTTCTACAGCTGCAACTGTCGCACTGGCACGCTATACACGCCAGCACCCCGTCATGGTCAGTGCTGCTATTTCTGGAACATTGGCTGCCTGTGGCATCATGTTTTTTCGTATGGTTGTGCTGATAGGCGTCATTGAGCCAGCATTGCTAAGCACTTTTGGTGGTGCAATGATGATTGCGGGAATCCTTCTGCTGGGTATGGCATTGTGGAGACAACGCCAAATTACCAGCGCTGAAAACAACGATCGAACAATAGAAGCAATGGCTCCTTTTGATCTTGGGACAGCATTCAGCTTCGCTGCTTTCCTGGCTGTCATGGCAGTCTTGGTCCCGGCAGCAAAACAATGGTTGGGCACCAGCGGCATCTTCGTATTATCGACTATTTCTGGGCTAGCAGACGTAGATGCTATTTTAGTCTCACTTGCCCGCCTGCATAGTACTGAAGGCTTAACAACAAATGTGGCTGCTGTCGCGCTAGGGCTGGCCACACTGAGCAACATGTTAAGCAAAGCGACAATTGCATGGATGACAGGGGGGGCACAGTTTGGCCGAGCTATCATATTTGGCTACACAATTGCCATGATCGGTGCTGGCGTAGCTCTGGCTCTCAGTTTGAGCTTTATGTAAGGTCAACTCGGGTAAATGGAAGATGTTCAAAAAATGAGTTAAAATGATTCCCCTTGCATGGATTCACTTTGAAAAACAATGGTAAAAATGATTCGACCATTGAGGGATTCAGCCTGGATGGTCGCTCCAAGCATATCAAGAATAGATTTTGTTATCGCGAGCCCTAAGCCGGTTCCTTCTTCTGTTCTTTGTCTAGATGCATCTGTTCGATAAAATCGATCAAATAACCTGGATAGTTGTTCAGGAGAGATTTCAGGGCCTTCATTTTCAATTGAAAATATTGTGTTATCTAAATTCTGTTGAAGTTTTATGCGTATTGTAGAATTCTTATTTCCATATTTAACTGCATTAGATAATAGATTGCTGAGTGCTCGACGTAACATAGCAGGATCACCTTTGACATTTCCAGATCCTGTTTGTTGAAGCGTCATATTTTTTTCGGCAGCTAGCGCATCATAGAAATCAAATAAGGCTGTAACTTCTTTAACCAGGTCAATATTCTGTAAGTTCTGTAATTTTAGGCCATGTTCTGCTTTTGCCAAGAAAAGCATATCGGATACCATTCGAGCCAAACGTTCTAATTCTTCTAAATTAGAAAATAGTACTTCTTGATAGGTACTGGTATCTCGTTTACGGGCAAGACATACTTGAGTTTGAGTCATTAAGTTATTAATCGGTGTTCTAATTTCATGCGCTAAATCAGATGAAAAATCGGAAAGCCTTTCTAAAGCTGATTCTAGTCTGTCGAGCATATCATTGAAGGCAATTGCTAATGATTTTAGTTCTGTTGGTGTGTGCTCAACTTCTAAACGTTCTGAAAGATGTTGGGCAGAAATGCCTTCTGCGACCTTAGCCATTTTTTGCACGGGTCTTAAACCTCTCCAGGTTGCAAACCAGCCTAAAAACATTAAACAAATCGTACCGGCTAAACCAATGTAAAAAAGTTGACGCTTAAAATCATTTAAAAAATGTAGATGTTCAGATGTATCGATCCCCACAATAATGCGTACAGATTGTATTTCAGTATTTTTGTTTATATCCGTGTTGTAGATCATGCCACGATAGGTCTTATTCTTAATTTTCCATTTAATCCAAGGGTTATTTGCTGACTTGATTAACTGTTGAGTATTAATGATTGAAGATGCTGAACTAAATAAAATCTGACCTGCCGGTCGTTCTATTTGGACCATAAGATCATGGTGTCCAACTAAAGCATCTTTCAAATATAGATCAAGTTCTGGAGAATTTTTAGGATGCTGTTGGAGAAGATTCTGAATAAGCTGGATTTTACCTTCTAATTGGGTACGATCTTGCGTTTCAAAATGATGCATCACTAATTTATGGATGAAAAACCCCATCATAATGAGAATGCATATAGTCGATAATGAGAAAATAATACCAATACGAAAACTGATAGATTTGAATAATTTATTATTCATCTTCTACCTCTAATACATACCCCATTCCTCTAATATTTTGAATTAACTTAGGGGTAAAATTACTATCTACTTTATTTCTTAATCGTTTAATAGCGACTTCAACTACATTTGTATCACTATCAAAGTTCATATCCCAAATTTGAGATGCAATAAGTGCTCTTGGTAGAATTTCACCTCTTCTACGCATAAAAAGCTCCATAAGCGCAAATTCTTTAGCCGTCAGATCAATGCGTTGACCTGCTCGTGTTACCCGACGTTTTCTCAAATCAAGTTCTAAATCAGCAATCTTAATAATATTATTATCTTCTCTTTGTTGCCCTCGTCTAAGGAGCGTTTTTATTCGAGCTAGAAGCTCTGCAAAAGCAAAAGGCTTTACTAAATAATCATCAGCGCCTAACTCTAAACCTTTTACTCGATCTTCGATTTGATCTCGGGCGGTAAGAAAAAGAATGGGCATTGTTTTACCGCTGCTACGAATATCATTGATAATATTCCAACCATTTAGTCCAGGTAACATCACGTCTAAAATAATTAAGTCATACTCTTCAGAAAGAGCTTGATGTTTACCCGTTAACCCATCTGTAACCCAGTCCGTAATATAGCCAGCTTCGGATAAACCTTGCTTGAGATAATCACCAGTTTTTTGTTCATCTTCAACTAATAGTATTCTCATTTCCGAATCCTAAGTCATTCATTAAAACTATAATAACGTTATAAAACATCTGATCGAGATAGATTACAAAAATGTCATTTTCAAGTCACTTAGATGTTCAGTGCTTCACTTTATTGTAGTAGCAAGAAATTAACTTTTAGAGAAACTTATGAAAACTGTAGTGCGTCGTAGTCTAACAATTTTAATGTGTGCTGGAACTTTAATTGCTGGTACTCAATCTTGGGCAAAAGATGTATCAACCTCAAGTGCCACTAAAACGGTAAAAGCACAGGAACCTTGTACAAAACCTTGTAAAATGGAAAAAGATGACAAGACTCAGCAAGATCATAGTCAACATCAGTCTCCTAACTCATCTGACATGTCAAAAATGGATCATTCTATGATGAATATGGACCATTCTAAAATGGATCATTCAAAGATGAATATGCCTGGTAGCAATAAATAATTTTATAAATAGCGAGAAAGAAGTATTAAAGTTTATACTAAATATTTGCTTTATTACTTCAATCTTGACCTTTCTAAAGGTGAGATAGAATGTCAAAAAAGTTAAGTCATATACTCTTAATTGGAGTTGGTTTATTTTCATCAACTTGGGTAATGGCGGCAGTTAAAGAATATGATTTAACAATCGCTGAACAAACTGTAAATATCACAGGAAAACCAGTTGAGAGAATTACTGTAAATGGTAAATTCGTTGCACCACTTCTTGAATTTGAAGAAGGTGATGAGGCCGTTATCCGTGTTCACAATAAGTTAAAAAATCAGGACTCTTCAATCCATTGGCATGGCTTATTATTACCTGGAATTATGGATGGTGTACCTGGATTTAACAAATTTAATGGCATTGCCCCTAATAAAACTTATGAATATAAGTTTAAAGTCCGCCAAAATGGTACTTATTGGTATCATTCACATAGTAAAGGACAAGAACAAGACGGTTTATATGGTGCTTTTGTTATTTATCCTAAAGATAAAACTCCACTAACAGCTGCTGAAAAAACCGATAAAGATTACGTTGTTTTGCTTTCTGATTTTCATAATTCAACAAGTGATCAAATTATGAAAAATCTTAAAAAAGAAGCAGATTACTATCAGAACCGTCGCGAAACAGTATTCGATGTATTAAAACAAGTTAAACGTGATGGATTAAAGGCAACTTGGCAAGACCGCTCTATGTGGAATCAGATGCGGATGTTGAAAACAGATATGTCCGATGTGACTGGTTATACATTTTTAATGAATGGCAAAACACCTCAGCAAAACTGGACCGGTAACTTCAAAGCTGGTGAAAAAGTTCGCCTTCGTTTTATTAATGCTTCCGCTATGTCATTCTTTGATGTACGCATTCCAAACCTAAAAATGACTGTAGTCAGTGCTGATGGTCAACCTGTAAAGCCCGTTCCTGTAGATGAGTTCCGTATTGGTACTGCTGAAACCTATGATGTCATTGTGGAACCAAAACAAGCACATTACCAAATTGAAGCTGAATCTATTGATCGTACCGGTTTTTCAGTGGGAACATTACATGAAGAAAGCAGCCCAGCAGTCAAACAAATTGAGATGCCTAAATCTCGCCCTCGTGCTTTATTAACTATGGAAGATATGGGGATGAGCCATGACATGTCATCTATGAAAGATATGAATCACGATATGTCTTCTATGAAAGGCATGAATCACGATATGTCTTCTATGAAAGGTATGGATCATGATATGTCTTCAATGAAAGATATGAATCATGATATGTCTTCTATGAAAGGCATGAATCACGATATGTCTTCTATGAAAGGTATGGATCATGATATGTCTTCTATGAAAGGTATGGATCATGATATGCCGATGAATAGCGCTACTGTTAAGGCGGCTTCAGACAAGAATGATAATACCGTATTTGGATGGGCAAATGCTTCAACACCTGAAGGTAATAAAGCATTGCAATATAGTGATTTGCAATCGTTAGATCCTCAAAAAGACACTCGTGCAGCTGAACGTGAAATAGAGATCCGTCTTGGTGGAAACATGGAGCGTTATATTTGGACAATAAATGGTAAAAAATTTAATGAAGCCGACCCACTAGTGGTGAAGTATGGTGAACGTATTCGCTTAAAATTTGTCAATGACAGTATGATGGCTCACCCAATGCACTTACATGGCATGTTTATGCAGCTTGAGAATGGTCAGGATCCAAGCAATATGCCAAACAAACATACGGTAATTGTTCCACCTGGGAAAACGATAACCACTCTACTCACAGCTGATGAGTTAGGTGAGTGGGCTATTCATTGTCACCTGCTTTACCATATGAGTGCAGGAATGATGAATAAACTCATTGTAGCTCAAGTGGAAGATGGTAATTCTACAAAGACTGTTCCTCAGTCCCAAGTAAATGAGAAGGGAGTAAATCCACATGCACATCACTAATAATTTGTTTTCAAAAACAACTTTGATGATTGCGCTATTTGGATTATCAAATCTAACGTTCGCTAAAAATGAAACTCCTGTACAAGACAGTAATATTACAAAAAATATGAAAATTCTTTTACAGGAATCTGGAGGATTAAAGTATTCCCTTCAAGAGCGTTATCCAGAATATTATTCAATGGAAAATGCGGATATGGGGGATAAGAGTGTCCAGATTGCGCTTGAGAACTCTAACTCACCTCATGACAATCATCTTAAAGAACATGGTGGACAAATTTATCAAACGACAAAATTTGAAAATGAATGGATGGTTGATGAAGACGGTAAGGGCAACCTAGGAACAAAGTTTGAAACTTTAATTGGAACAGATGAAAATCGTCTATTTATTGAAGCCAATTCGGAAAAGTCAGAAAGTAATGATCCAAAATATGCTGTATCAGCACTTTATAGCCGTAACGTAGCCCCATTTTGGGATGTACAAGCTGGGGTAAGATATAGTGAAAATAAAAATAATAGCAGCAGCGATCGAGTGGATGGGGTTATTGGTATATTAGGTCTAGCTCCTTATTTCTTTGAAACACAAGCATATCTTTATGGCGGTGAGAATAATTTTTGGGGAGCAAGTTTTGAATTAGAACGTGATTTGCTTTTAACTCAGAAACTTATTACTCAACCTTATATCGAAGCAGATGTAATATTTAGCGATGATTCTAACTATGCTGCAAAATCAGGTTTATCAGAACTAAAAACTGGTATCAAAACCCGATATGAGATTACTAAGCGAATTAAACCTTTCATTGATGTTGCTTACCAATATGAAAAAGGACAGAAAGCCACTTCTATGCAAGAGGCAACAGAGTCTGAAAAGGGATGGAAATATGGTGCAGGCATCGAATTAGTTTTTTAAAATAGTATGATTTGGATTCATGAATGGTAGCTTCGGCTACTATTCATGAATTATTACTATTTATTTTCGAATCTGTAAAACTAAAAAAGCTTAATTTTTGGTCTATTTTTATGCAGTGGTTAAAAACATGCTTATCGCTGTTTTTATCGTTTGCTATTCTTTTAGTAGGATCGGCTGCTACTACTTCGTCTGTACATCATCGGTGTTTAATGCCATCTGAATAGATGCATGTGGCATAGCCGTCTTCATCGATTTGAATCCTAAAGTGGCCCTAATGATCCGCTTTAGCTTGCCATGATTACATTCGATCACGTTATTTTTATACTTAACCTGCCTGTGCTCAAGATCTGGTGGACATTTTCTTTCCCATTTTAACCGTGACAAAGCACCTCCATATGTGTGCTTTATCTGTATCTATCACTTGTGGGGCCTTCCTTTGCCAGAAGATGCGGATACTGAGCATCCAAAAGTAAAAGAACTGCATGAGCTTCTTGCATGGTCTGAAGGTATGGTCTGGTGTTCACCTGAACGTCATGGTTCTATGAGTTCCATTTTTAAATCACAAATAGACTGGATTCCACTTGCAGGAGGAGCAATCCGTGCTACCCAAGGTAAAACCCTTGCCTTGATGCAAGTCAGTGGTGGATCACAGTCATTTAACAGCCTGAACCAGATGCGTATTTTGGGGCGGTGGATGCGGATGATCACCATTCCAAATCAGTCTTCAATTCCGAAAGCTTTCTTGGAATTTGAAGAAGATGGACGAATGAAGCCTTCAGCTTTCTATGACCGGATTGTGGATGTCATGGAAGAGTTATTTAAGTTCACTCTACTGACTCGTGGTCAAAGCAAATACCTGACTGATCGTTATTCTGAACGCAAGGAATCGGCTGAAGAGTTGTCCAAGCGTGTAAATCAGCGCAGTTTATAAATGCTGGATGGTATTAAATACTGCGCCTCATTGCCAGGTCAGTAACACTTTTATGCTGTACCGATGAAGTGCTGTTAAAGGTACAATGAATATTGTAAAAACCCAGTCTTCATGATTGGGTTTTTACATTAAAGAAGTCAGAGATAAATAAGGAAAAGGTGAAGGCTTTGAACCAGAAACGGCACTGTTGCAAATAGGCTGACATGATAAGCTAAATATCTTATTTATTTCGAGATACAGCAGATGAATCCCTTCCACGGTCGGCACTTTCAAGGTGAAATCATTCTTTGGGCTGTTCGTTGGTATTGTAAATATGGCATCAGCTATCGTGAACTTCAGGAAATGCTCGCTGAACGTGGAGTGAATGTTGATCACACCACAATTTATCGCTGGGTTCAGCGTTATGCTCCAGAAATGGAAAAACGTTTACGTTGGTATTGGCGTAATCCTACAGATCGACATTTATGGCATCTGGATGAAACTTACGTAAAAGTGAATGGCAAATGGGCATATCTATACCGTGCAGTTGACCAACGTGGCCATACTCTTGATTTCTATCTTTCTGCTAGACGAAATACCCATTCAGCTTATTGTTTTCTTGGTAAAATTTTGAATCATGTCAAAAAATGGCAGATTCCACGAGTCATAAACACTGATAAGGCTCATACCTATGGCCGTGCTTTGTCGCGACTAAAACAGGAAGGAAAGTGTCCTGAAGACCTGGACCATCGACAGATTAAATACAAGAATAACGTGATTGAATGTGATCATGGCAAGCTCAAACGGATCATCAAGGCTACGTTGGGATTCAAGTCTATGAAAACGGCTTATGCCACAATTAAAGGAATTGAGGTTATGCGTGCTCTACGCAAAGGACAAGCTTCATTATTTTATAACGGTAATATTCTAGGAGAAGTTTGGCTAGTAAATAGAGTTTTCGGTCTCTAAGCTTTTTTGAAGGGAAAATCATCGACTCAGATCCCTATTTGCAACAGTGCCGTTGTTAGTGGTTTGACCCACTAACAACTAACACGTTGGCTATTCATTGAGTAAATCCTAAACTCAACTAATTCTTTTATTTATCAGACAACCATTTTTCGACATTCGACGGCACATTCACGGCAAGCATCAGCACATTGCTGGCAGTGTTGATGCTCATGTTGGCTACATTCATCTGCACAGTATTCACAAGCCTTGGCACAAAGCTCACAAATTTCTTTCATAAAAGGAGATTCATTTTGCTGCATACGAGCACAGAGCTGACAAATATCTGCACAATCTAGACAACGCTGAATACATTCTCGCATCATCTCCAGATTTTCTTCTTTTAGACAGGCATTTGCACAACTGGCACAGGTAAGGTAACAGCTCATACATGCCTTTGCGCAATCTGAAAATTGGATATCGTTCATCATACTTACCTAAAGTCACTTGATTTAGGAATAAGCTAATCAAAAAAAAAGATATACACTAGGACGATTAGGTAAGGGAAAGTAAAATAGTCATAGATTTTGTTAAATGGTTTTAGATGCTGGCTTTGAGTGATTTAGCTGCTCATGTATTCAGGCACTGTTGCAAATAGGCTGACATGATAAGCTAAATATCTTATTTATTTCGAGATACAGCAGATGAATCCCTTCCATGGTCGGCACTTTCAAGGTGAAATCATTCTTTGGGCTGTTCGTTGGTATTGTAAATATGGCATCAGCTATCGTGAACTTCAAGAAATGCTCGCTGAACGGGGTGTGAATGTTGACCACACCACAATTTATCGTTGGGTTCAGCGTTATGCTCCAGAAATGGAAAAACGCTTACGCTGGTATTGGCGTAATCCTACAGATTTACATTCATGGCATATGGATGAGACTTATATCAAAGTGAAGGGGCGATGGACTTACCTGTATCGTGCAGTTGATCAACGTGGTCATACGATTGACTTTTACCTTTCCGCTAGACGGAACAGTAAATCAGCCTATTGTTTTTTAGGAAAAATCTTCAATACGGTGAAAAAATGGAAAATTCCACGGGTCATCAATACAGATAAAGCAGCGACCTATGGCCATGCTTTATCACGGTTAAAGCGAGAAGGAAAATGTCCAGTAGATATTGAGCACAGGCAGATTAAGTATAAAAATAATGTCATTGAATGTGATCATGGTAAGTTAAAGCGGATCATCAGGGCCACATTAGGATTCAAATCTATGAAGACGGCTTATGCCACAATCAAAGGTATTGAAGTCATGCGTGCACTACGTAAAGGACAAGCATCGTCATTTTATTATGGTCAGCCTCAAGGTGAAGTGTGTCTAATCAACAGGGTTTTCGGTCTCTAAGCACTTTTAAAAAGGAACTTCATCGACTCAAATCTCTATTTGCAACAGTGCCCCCTTAGCAATGGCAGCTATAGTTCAGTTCATTGGGAATAGAAATGAACAAGCAGAAAAAGTGGCTGAAAGCCTAAACTTATTTCCTGTACCTGCCACAGCCCTAGTTTTGTTTATCGTCCTAGCATCAGTTATGCCTCAAATTGGGCTTGCAAAAAGTGCAGCTCTTCAAGCTTTACCAATTTATATTTCTTTTGCCATTATTGCTCCATTCGTGGGTTGGATAATTGCTCGTATTTTTCGATTAGAATCTGGCTCTGCTAGTGCTGTGTCCTTTTCAGCATCATATAGAAATTCATTTGTTATTCTTCCATTAGCTTTTGCAATTCCGGGAAGTATGCCCATAATTCCTGCTGTAATCTTGACTCAGACTATCGTTGAACTATGCTTTTTACCAATCTATATTCGTCTGATACCTCGACTATTCAAAACCTAGAGATTTAAACATTTAAGTAGTTGTTATAGTTAGATAAAAGTATTCAGAAGCCCACGCTTACATCGAGTAATTTAATAAAGGGGGGGGAGCTAGCTCCCCCCTCTTTTATTCATTTGCTAATTAAAACTTACTCGCAACTTGATATGTGATGAATGAAAAGATGTAGGCTAATGCAAACAAATAAGTTGCCATAATGATGGGCTGTTTCCAGCTGCCAGTTTCTCGTCTAATTGTTGCTAACGTAGCAAGACAATGGGGAGCAAAAATAAACCATACCAATAATGATAAACCTGTGGCTAACCCCCATCCATCCGGGCCTGAAATTTGACTTAACAGACTTTGAGTTACTGTATCTTCATCACCTGACATCGCATAAATCACCCCAAGAGCAGCAATTACAACTTCCCTTGCTGCCATAGCAGGAATGAGTGCAATACATATTTCCCATGTAAACCCAATAGGCGCAAATATAGGATGAATTAAATGTCCTAACTGACCAGCTAAACTATAGTTAATGGCCGGCATGCTTGCATTATCTGGTGGTTGAGGGAACGTGACTAGCACCCATAACAAGATAGACAGTGCGACGATAATGCCACCAACTCGTTTTAAGAAAATAGTTGCCCTATCATATAAGCCTAATGCAATATTTCTAATATCTGGAATTCGGTATGTGGGAAGTTCAAAAATAAAAATACTTTCAGTTTTATCTTTTCGAACCAATTTCAGAAACACTGAAACTAATAACGCTGAGACTATTCCCGACATATAAAGACCAAAAAGGACTAATCCTTGCAGACTTAACCAGCCGTAGATTAATTGGTTCGGAATAAATGCCGCGATCAATAAAGCATATACTGGCAATCTTGCTGAACAGGTCATCAAGGGTGCAATCATAATTGTTGCTAATCGGTCCCGTTCAGAGCTGATACTTCTGGTTGCCATAATTCCGGGAATCGCACAAGCAAAACTGGATAGCAGAGGAATAAATGAACGGCCGCTAAGCCCGGCTTTAGACATTAATTTATCTAAAAGAAATGCTGCTCGGGGTAAATAGCCTGACTCTTCAAGCATTAAAATGAAGAAGAATAAAATCAAAATCTGAGGCATATATGCAAGCACGCTACCTGCACCAGCAATTACCCCATCCACAACCAAGCTTTTTAATAGAGGATGTTGGATTAGTGGTCCAATAAAATCACTGAGCCATGCGACAAAATTTTCAATGAATTCAATAAAAGGCGTTGCCCATATAAATACCGCCTGGAACATCACAAACATGGTTAAAGTTAAGATTACTAAACCCAATACAGGATGTAGAAAAATTTTATCTAGAAATGCGGTTCTTTTATCACCACTGTCATTATTTAAAATAACTTGTTTGGTGATTTGTTTGACCTGTTCAAAATGACTTAATTCAGAATGATAAGGAGTAATAAAAAGATTTTTTTGATCTAATTGATTAATTAAATCTTGAATTCCTTTTGTTTTAACTGCGACAGCTTCAACTACAGGGATACCTAACAGTTGAGACAGTTTATCCTTATCAATGGAAATACCACGCTTTTTGACCTCATCCATCATATTTAATACAAGAATCATAGGGCGATTTAGAGCACGAACTTCGAGAACCAAGCTCAAATGTAAGCTTAAATTTGTGGCATCTACAACGCATATAAAAATATCGGGTAGAATTTCACCTTTTAGCTCGCCCAAACAAACTGCCCTGGTGACTTCTTCATCTAAACTACCAGGTTTTAAACTGTAAGTTCCGGGTAAGTCCAATACTCGTATTGCATCACCAGAAGGTAATTTAAAAGAACCTTCTTTTCTTTCTACGGTAACCCCAGCATAGTTGGCAACTTTTTGTCGCGTACCAGTAAGCGTATTAAATAAAGAGGTTTTTCCACAATTTGGATTACCGACTAATGCAATGTTCTTAATCTTCATTGGATACTAACTCTACAAAAATTCTTTCAGCTTCATTCTTTCTTAATGCGAATCTTGAAGTTTCAATTTGAACTAAAACAGGATCTCCGCCAAAAACACCTTTAGCGAGTACTTGTAGAGTTTCACCCTCTCTAAAACCTAATAGTTGGAGCCGTTCCAATACGGGATCAGTGGTATGACTGTATTGATTACCTTTTTTGAGATCTCTAATTTTGACGATCTGATTTTGTTTAACTTGAAATAGATTCATTTTCGATACTCTTACTTCAAAGCCAAAATCTTTCGAGCGCCATTAAGCACGAATAAAGAAACCAGGATGCCAATGATTAAGTCTGGGTAAGCTGATCCCGTCCACGCCACGAGTACACCGGCAAATATAACGCCCATATTTACGACAACGTCATTCGCCGAGAAAATCCAACTGGCTTTCATATGTGCGCCATCTTCTCGATGACCAGAAATAAGATATAAGCATGTCACGTTAGCTATAAGTGCGAGCAGGCCAATAACAATCATGAGCGTTGATTCTGGCTCGCTTCCAAACATGAATCGTCTAATGACATCAATAATCACGATGACAGCAAGTAATAACTGAATCCAACCTGCGAAATGGGCTGCTTTCACTTGATATTTCGCAGCTTTTCCGACGGCATATAGCGCAATACCATAAACGGCTGCATCGGCAAACATATCTAGAGAATCAGCAATCAATCCTGTAGACGCAGCAATAATTCCGCTGATGAATTCTATAAAGAAAAGTAGAGCATTAATGCCTAATAACAGTTTAAGTACTTTAGCTTGTCTCACAGGATCAGGTTCATTAGGTACATCGCCTGAAGAAAGCTGTGTTTCATCAAGTTTCGCCCCAAAACCCAGTCCTTCAAGTTTGGCCGTAATTTGCTGACTCCCTTCATTATGGAAGACTTTCAGTTTTCGATTGGGAAGATCAAAAGTAAGACCTTTAACTGCTTCAATATCTGCAAGAGCCATACGGACCATTTGCTCTTCAGCAGAGCAATCCATTTTAGGAATGGTGTAGGTACTTGTTTGCTTAGCTTGTTGATTGCTTATATAAGTTTCAGTCTTCACAAGCTTTGCACCAAAACCCAAAGCTTCAAGTTTGGTAGTTATATTTTCATCTTTTTGATTATGTAGAACCTTTAAAGACCGGTTAGGTAAATCAAAGATGAGTTTTTGAACACCATCAATTGAAGATAGCGCCATACGAACCATCTGTTCTTCCGCAGAACAATCCATTTTGGGAACTAAGTATTCACTCATGTAGTGCGAATTTTTTAAAACGTCTTCAGTGCTTAAATTTTCTTTGGGATCAGAACCACAACAGGATTGAGCGGTATCTTCACAACTGTTTGAAGTGTTACAGCAAGGAGATGAAGATTTTTCTTCTTCCTCTTCACCACAACAGCTAAGCGTATTATTACAATTCTTTGAATTGTTTGCTTCTGCAATTGATGGATGATTTTCTTGTTGAGATTTCTTATCTTTGCATGGTGTTTCTTTACTACATCCACAACCACTCATAATTATACCCATTAAAAAAATTTATAAACTTTGAATATTAGAATCCCTATAGTTACTATAGAGTCAAGATTTTTTGGAAATACCAACTCAATGCATTTAAAAATTGGTGAACTCTCTAAAAAAACCTCATGTTCAGTATTAACAATTAGGTTTTATGAAAAGGAAGGTTTAATTCCGGAACCCGAAAGAACGGAAGGAAATTACCGCCTTTACGATATAGGCTATGTTGAGCGAATTAAGTTTATTTTGAATTGCCGAACTTTAAATATGAGTTTGAATGAAATTCGTCAATTACTCACCTATAAAGATAATCCCAAGAAAAATTGTTCAGATGTGAATGAATTAATTGACTTACATGTCAGTGCTATCAGAGAAAATATAATCAAGCAACAAAAGCTTATTGAACAATTATCTGATTTAAGAGGTACTTGTGATGGTTTATGTACAATTGACCAATGTGGAGTTCTAAAAAATCTAGCTTGATTATCTAGACCTATGCTTTTTTCAAAAACTCTGTATATCTTTACTTAAGGCTGCAAAAAGATTAAGGTGACTTAAATTTTGTGATCAGATCTTAGATAGCTTTGGTTAGCTTCCGATTGGTGTTTTAAATACAGATTTGTGTATGAAGAGAAAAACATTTCTAATCCAGATATTGGTACTCTTATTCACATTCCAGAATATTTGGAGTGTGGCAGAGGCTGCTTGTCTGCATGAAATGCCAAACATACCCAATTCAATACTCTCTAATCCAATCGATTTAGACGAAAAGAGTGATAGTCCTCGTCAAGCACTTTATTCCCTAGAAAACTATAAAGAAATCTATGACTATTGTCAGAAGGTTTGTTTTAACGAAAAGTGCAGTCATTTCTCAAATACAATCGTGATTCAGATTGACCCACCCGATGATCTGAAGCTTAAAGCTAATTTTGAGACCGGCATTACCCCAACTTATTTGGGAATAACTTTTTATAAACCCCCTTATCTGGATCAATTAACCCCGCCTCCCGATTTGCCCCTACTATTGGTGGGGTAGTCTTATAAAAGCCCACCACTCCTAATTTCATTATGCGTGGGGCATTTTCATGTCAAAAAACAAATTACATCAGGATACCTCCATCCTGAATTTATCCTGGTCAGCCTTAGGTAGCGGTATCTTGCTATCTGCAATGATCAGCTTCAGTACTTCCGTAGTCGCCAGTACTCAAGATTTAACGCTGCAGCAAGCTATTGAGCAGGTTAACCAATATCAAGCGTCCCAAAATTTCTGGGAAACGCAAAATAGTATTAATGCCACGAATCTTCAGCAAAGTAAGCTGTTTAAAAATCCTGAACTGTCAGTTGAACAAACGGGATTTGGTTCAAATAATGAAAAAGAGCTTGCCATCGGTATATCACAACCTTTGGATATTTTTGGTGAGCGAAGAGCAAACCAAAAATTAGCCAGTCTCTCTACAGATAAAACAGCGCTGAAACAGAAGATTTATCAAGCACAAATTGAGCTTGCAGTGAAATATGTATGGTCACAACTGGCCATTGCTGAACTTGAAAAAAACATTGTCAATGAACAACTTCGGGTGAGCCAAGAAAACCTTCAAGCAATCGAAAAGCGCTTTAATGCAGGCAGTATTGCCCAAGTAGATGTAAATCGCGCACGTTTAAGCCATGCTGAAAATATCCGTCTTTTTAGACAGGCAGACTTACAGGTACAAGTGGCCACCCAACAATTATCAAATTTATGGGGAACCTCTGATAAGTCATTGCAGGTAAACCTCTCTTCACAAAAGCTCTGGCCAAAATCGACTCATGAACAGGTTCAAGAATATTTAGCGGAAAACTACGTTGAGAAATATCGAGCTTTACTGGTATTAGAGTCTCAAGCAACGGTTGATCAACTAAGGGCAAAGGCACGTCCTAACCCCACTTTAAACCTAGGTGTCAACCGCACCCAATCCTTGGAAAACTCCACACAAAATCAATTAGTAGTCGGAGTCAGTGTACCGCTTAATATTTTCGATCGTCAGCAAAATGGCATAAAAATCGCGCAAGAAAAAATGAACTTATTAGAGCGTCAGAAAGAGTTTTATCTGAAGCAAAATGCGCTGCAAATAGGCACAATTTTAACCGAGTTGCAGGGTTTAGAGCTGCAATTCAAAGTCGTTGACGAGACTCAAATTCCTTTGGCGACTCAAGTTCAAAGTAAGACGCTACAAGGTTTCTTGGCAGGCAAGTTTGCTTTAACCGATGTTCAGCAAGCCACGCTTCAATTACAAGACATCCGTCTGCGTAAAGTCCAGTTGTTACGGGATGGCTGGCAAAAGGCCATTGAAGCAGAAAGTTTGAGCTTAGGCATTAGCCCAAGTGAAGTCATGTCGAAAGATGCTATTGCACAAATCAATCAAAACTTATGGCAAGACATACAGGCCATGCCTGTCATTGGTGGGGGAAATTAACATGTTCGATCTTAAAAACAGCTTAAAAAAACAGAGCGGAAAAATCTCTCAACCTCTACTGATTGGTTTTGTCATCGGCGCAACCGTACTCCTCAGTATTTTCTTGATCTTGTCGGGTAAGAATAAATCTGAAACATCAGATGAACATGCAGAGGAAGAAGGCGCAGAGGAACATGGAAGTGAAGAACATGGCGGTGAAACCGAAGAGCATGCAGAAGGCGTGAGCCTGACGGCCAAGCAACTGGTGGAACAGGGCATACAGTTATCAGCGGTCGATCAAGGTCCGGTGGTTAAATTAAGTTCTTATCCTGCCAAACTGAATGTGAATACGGATCAGCAAGCGCATGTCTCACCGAGTTTTAGCGGTCATGTAGAAAATGTTTATGTAGAACTCGGCCAAAAAGTTCAGAAAGGGCAGCCTTTGGCTACATTGCTTGTTCCTGATCTAGTTGATCAGCAGGCCAATCTTAAAATTGAACAAACCAATCTGGAACTGGCGAAACAAGACTTTGAGCGTGAGCGTCAATTGTGGTCACAGGGTATCTCAGCAAAACAGGACTATCAACGGGCTTATAACAGTTATAAACGGGCACAAATTCAGGTTCAAGCGGCCCAATCACGTTTAAGCGCATTTGGTGCAGTGAATGCCAGTAACGGACGCTATATTTTGAAAGCTCCCATTTCTGGCGTGATCAGTAAAAAGGATTTGGTTCTCGGGGAAAATGTTCAGTTAGCCGATCAACTCTTTACGATAGACCGGTTAGATCAACTCTGGCTTGAGTTTATTGTTCCAAATTCTGAAATTATGGGCTTAGCCCCGAATCAAAAGATCGAATTTAAATCCTTGCAAACGGAAAAGGTCTACAGGGCAGTTATTCAGACTTTAAATACTGAAGCGGATATTCAAACAGGTCGTCTTCAGGTGCGAGCAAAAGTTGAATCGAATGCAACCGAATTACGTCCAAACTTGATGGTGAACGTACAGTTGCAACAACGGAGTGAAAGTACCGCATTACGGGTACTTAAGTCCGCAGTTCAGAATGTCGATGGAAAAGATGTGGTTTTTGTCGCCACTCAGCATGGACAAAAAGTTGAATTCAGTCCGCAACCTGTGAAATTAGGGCAATCATCTGGGGAGAGCCAATGGATTGAAGTGGTGAGTGGGCTTAGTCAGGGACAAAAATATGCCGCTCAAGGCAGTTTTTTACTGAAATCCGAGCTGGAAAAAGGAGAGGCTTCACATGAGCACTGAAACTCCTCAAATTCCAGACCACGAATCGGTAAAACCTGAAGGACTGTTTGATCGACTGATCCAGTTTTCTATCCATAACGCAATCTGGGTCATGCTGTTTATTGCGGCTTGGATTGCTATTGGTATTTATAGTTATCAAAAGTTACCGATTGATGCTGTACCAGATATTACCAATACTCAGGTGCAGATTAACACTTCAGCCAATGGTTTTACGGCTTTAGAAATGGAACAGCGGATTACATATCCAATCGAGAATGCCATGTCAGGCATGCCGAAAATGGAACAAACCCGTTCGATTTCACGCTACGGCTTATCGCAAGTGACCATCATTTTTGAAGATGGCACGGATATTTACTGGGCCAGACAGCTTATCAACCAGCGCTTGCAAGAAGCAATGGGAGAAATGCCTGAAGATGTGCAACCTAACATGTCGCCTATTTCGACAGGTTTAGGTGAAATCTATCAATGGGTGATTAAAGCCGAACCAAATGCTAAAAAGCCGGATGGAACCCCTTATTCGGCGATGGATTTACGTGAAATTCAGGATTGGATTGTAAGACCGCAATTACAGCGCGTAAAAGGCGTTGCTGAGATCAACAGTATCGGTGGCTTTAATAAAACCTATGTGGTTGCCCCTGATCTGAACCGATTGCAACAATTGCAAATTCCTTTGTCTGATTTACAAACTGCCTTAACAGAGAATAATGAAAACCGTGGTGCTGGCTATATTGAGAAAAATGGACAACAGCTAACGGTTCGTGTTCCCGGCACTTTAAACACGATTGAAGATATCCAGAACATCAGTATTGCCAATAAAAACGGCTATCCGATTCGGGTGGCAGATGTCGCCAATGTCTCAATTGGTCATGACTTAAGAACAGGGGCTGCAACCTATAATGGTGAAGAAACTGTATTGGGTATTGCCATGATGATGATGGGAGAAAATAGCCGTACCGTTGCTCAAGCCATTGATGAAAAGGTGCAATCGATCCAGCAATCGCTACCTAAAGGTGTGGTGATTGAGACTGTGTATGACCGTACGCATTTGGTTGATCGGGCGATCAAAACCGTTCAGAAAAATTTGATTGAGGGTGCAATCCTCGTCATTGTTATTTTATTTCTCTTTCTAGGTAATTTCCGTGCTGCGCTGATCACGGCTTGCGTTATTCCACTGTCAATGCTGTTTACCTTGACGGGAATGGCAGAGCAGAAGATTAGTGCAAATCTGATGAGTTTAGGGGCACTGGACTTCGGTATTATTATTGATGGTGCAGTGGTTATTGTAGAAAACTGTATCCGTCGGCTAGCAGAAGCTCAGAAGCTGAAAGGTGGTTTACTTAGCCGTTCTGAAAGATTTAAAGAAGTCTTCTTGGCTGCAAAACAGGCGCGTCGTCCTCTGATTTTTGGACAGTTAATTATTTTGGTGGTTTATCTACCTATCTTTACCCTGACGGGTGTAGAAGCCAAACTTTTCCATCCTATGGCAATGACTGTTGTACTGGCTTTAATTGGGGCCATGATTTTATCTGTCACTTTTGTGCCAGCCGCAGTTGCCCTATTTGTCACTGGAGAAGTCAAGGAAACCGAAAGTCGCTGGATGCATTGGCTTAAAACCAAATATGAACTGCTTTTAGATAAAGCCTATGAGCTTCGTTTATTTGTGACTATTGTGGCTGCCTGTATTTTAGTGCTTACGGGCGTGCTAGCCACTCAAACAGGTAGCGAGTTTGCACCTCAACTGGGTGAAGGTGATTTTGCTGTTCAGCAAATGCGTTCCCCAAGTACAGGGTTAGAACAGTCACTGAGAATGCAGGAAAATACTGAAAAGTTACTGTTGAAAGAATTTCCTGAAATTAAAGCGATCTTTGCTCGTACCGGTACAGCAGAAGTGGCCACAGATGTTATGCCACCCAACATTTCAGATGGCGTGGTACTGTTAAAACCTCATGATGAATGGCCTGATCCAAAACAAACGATTGATGAGCTTCGCCAAAGAATGATTACTTTCTTAGCGACATTGCCGGGAAATAACAGTGAGTTCTCGCAACCCATTGAACTGCGCTTTAACGAGTTAATTTCAGGGGTGCGAAGTGATGTGGGTGTCAAATTATTTGGTGATGACATGGAGATTCTAAATCGCGAAGCGAATAAAATTTCTCAAAAAATTAACTCAATTTCAGGCGCGACAGCCGTTAATGTAGAACAGACCAGTGGCTTACCCTTGTTGAATGTAGAGGTGGATAAGTCCAGAGCTGCACAATATGGCTTGTCGGTAAGAGCAATTCAGGATCTGGTAGCTACAAGTGTCGGTGGCCAGAATGTTGGAACAATTTTACAGGGAGACAAGCGTTTTGATTTTGTCATCCGTCTAGATGAATCCCAGCGTAGTCCTGAACAGTTAGCGGTACTTCCTATTCAATTGCCGAATGGTGGTTTAGTCCAACTGCAAGATGTGGCACGCGTTGAAAATATCCTGGGTATTAATCAGGTCAGCCGTGAAAATGGTAAACGTCGAGTGGTTATTACTGCAAATGTAGAAGGACGTGATTTAGGCTCATTCGTAACAGAGCTTCAGAAGCACGTTATCCAAACAGGAATTACCAAGCGGTTATTGGATAGATTATGGCGGTCAATTTCAAAATCTGATGTCTGCAAAAGCGCGTATGCAATTGGTGGTTCCGCTCGCATTGTTGACGATCTTTATTTTATTGATGGCTGTATTCCATAATATCAAAGAAAGCTTACTGGTCTTTAGTGGTGTACCGTTTGCCTTATGTGGAGGCTTAATCGCGTTGTGGTTGCGTGACATTCCATTATCCATGTCAGCAGGGGTTGGCTTCATTGCACTATCGGGGGTGGCTGTACTGAATGGCTTAGTCATGCTCACCTTTATCAAAGAGTTGCGACAACAATATGACCTTTATTATGCAACGTGGCAGGGTGCAATTTTGCGTCTTAGACCTGTGCTGATGACCGCTTGTGTGGCGTCCCTTGGGTTTGTCCCGATGGCTTTGGCAACCGGAACTGGGGCAGAAGTACAGAGACCTTTAGCAACAGTGGTTATTGGAGGAATTATCTCCTCTACCCTGCTTACATTGGTTTTATTGCCCGTACTGTACCGCTGGATGAATGAAAAGAAAGTTTCTTAATCCAATAGATTAGTCGATTTACAGCAGAGATATTGGCTGTTATCCAATATCTCTGCTCATCATAAATAGAATAAGGAAAATATTTTATGTCAGAACATCATGATCATAGCCATGCGGTTGTTACTGAAGAAAATAGTAAGAAGTTAATGGTTGCCTTAGGTTTAACGACTACTTTTTTAATAGTAGAAGTTGTCGCTGCTTTTATTACCCAAAGTTTGGCTTTGTTATCTGATGCAGCTCATATGTTTACTGATGTAGCCGCTTTAGCTATTGCTCTTGCCGCTATCAAAATTGGTAAAAAAGCCGCAGATGATAAAAGAACTTTTGGCTATCAGCGATTTGAAATTTTAGCGGCTCTGTTTAATGCGGTGATGCTTTTTGTGGTAGCAATATATATTGTATATGAAGCTTATCAACGTTTTACGAACCCTGCTGAAATTCAAAGTGTTGAAATGATGATTGTCGCGGTCATTGGTTTGGTCGTAAATTTGATTTCAATGAAAATCCTTTCTGCTAGTGCTGAAGGAAGTCTAAATATAAAAGGTGCATATTTAGAAGTTCTTAGTGATGCTCTAGGATCGATAGGCGTGATTATCGGAGGAATAGTTATTTATTTTACCCAGTGGATGTGGGTTGATACCGTAATCGCTGTGTTAATTGGCTTCTGGGTCTTACCTCGAACTTGGATTTTATTAAAACAAAGTATTAATATTCTGCTTGAAGGAGTTCCTGATGAGATTGATATTGAGTCGTTAAGAAATGATTTATTGAAGCTAGAGGGCGTTGAAGGGATTCATCAGTTGAAAGTCTGGGCTATATCCTCAAAAAATATTCATTTAACTGCTCATTTGGTTGCTCCGAATAGCAATACAGATCAACTCTATCAAAAGGCCTTAGAAGTTCTAAAACATAATCATAATATTACTGAAATTACGTTACAAATAGAAAGTAAGGAATGTAATACATTGGAACAGCATAAACATTAAAGTGCTGCTCTTTCTACATAATGGACAGATGACTAGGCTGATAAACCTTACCATTTTCCTGTATTACACTTCTATTTATCACACGCACTTTAAACACCATCCTGAGACATTTTAAAATTACAAGAATGTAATTTATGAGTCCTCTGGGTGTTAATTCTTTAAAGTTAGAATATCTAACAAGTATTAAATGAGAGTAAATAAACATGCTATTCAAAAATAAATTTTGTACTAAATTACTGTTAATTAGTGCATTCTTTAGTATCGCAAGTTTTAGTTATGCAGATGGCGGCTTGTTATTTCTTGAAAAGAATTTAAAAGCTTCTAAAGTTGAAAATTCTAAACAAAAACAAGTTAAAAATAATGAATCAAATGAATCAAATGAATCAAATGAATCAAATGAATAGTTGGGTTGCATAAATAAATCAATTAGACTTATTCATTCAGCAATATAATTCCTGAATGAATAAGTTTATAACTAAAACCTATCACACCATTAGTTGAACTACATATAATTATAATATTAAAAATAAAGTATTTTTTTTAATCCCATTTCAATGGGTCATCTTTGTATATCTCAATTTATGTTGTAAACATACAATGTAATTTCTAAATAAAAATATCCAATTTTTTTAAATAACTTCAGGATATAAAGCTTTAGCTATGCCAAAGCCAATTAAACCTGCTATGGCTAAATATAGGGCTTTCATGTACCACATGCCCCAAAGTACAGTTATTTTAATTGCTGAAAACTTATGTACTGGCTGACTTAAAAAATTGGTTGTTTGGTTAAATGACTTTTCAGATGCTTCAAGAGCATAATAATTTAATGCGGGGAACAAGCAAGCAACCAATAAAATAGCGATTGCGGGAAACACAAATGCTTTAGGCAGACTAAATTTTATTGCGAATTATAAAGCCGCACCTACACCAATAATGCCTAAAAAGGATTTAGTAAAGCTTGCAAAGTCTAAGCCAGTTGTGCCTGCACCTTTCCACATCAAAAAGCCTATGTGGGGCAGTAAAAAAGTTTCATACTAAGTATTAAAGTATCATACTAGATTGCTCCAAGGATTTATCTATGGCCTTACCTAAATACAATCTTGAATGGTGTCAAAACTATGCGAAACAGCATAAAGGAGAATGTCTTTCAAAAGAATATCTAGGTAGGACTGTTAAACTCCTATATAGATGTGAAAAAGGCCATGAATTTTATGCCACTCCTGCCGTTCATATACATAAAAAATCTTGGTGTAATGAATGTAGCAATAGAGATGTTGCATATACCTATGAATTTGTTAAGGAATTTATAGAAAGTAAAGGCGGTGTTTTATTTTCTACAGAATACATCAATGTACGTCAGAAGCTTGATGTGCAATGTGAAAAGAAGCATAAATGGAATCCTACTTTTCAAAACTTATTTCACAATAACTCATGGTGTCCAGTTTGTTCTGGTACAGGTAGGCGTACCTATGGCAAACGTGTAAGGGTCATAAGCTAGTATGAAACTTTATTACTCATAAATGTTTCATGGATTCATATCTAAAGTTCCAGTATAAACATTTATTGTTTTTTCAGTTTATATGCTTTCACATAAAATCAAAGGCTTGAGAGTAAGCCAATGTGATAATTTTTTACTCTCGTACACCTAAAAGCATTTAAAAGCTTAAAAATAATTAAAAGCATATTTCATGAAAAATTGCCCTTGGTTTTCGCTTCGCTCAAACTTTATTGAATCTCGCTTTCGCTCGATTCGTCGGGGCAATTTTTGGTTCATATTTTCGTGAATTTAAGAAAAAGCAAAAGCAAGATCAAAAGCAACTCGGAATTCGCTTCGCTCATCAGCTTTTTTTTCTCGCTACGCTCGGTTTAGGAATCAAACTTGGAAAGTTCGCACCCATGCGGGATGCTCTGCCATGCAGGTGATTGATGGATAGGGAGCTTGTAATCAGGGAAAGGGATGAGCAAATTTTCTCAGTTCGCTCGTAGACACTCGCTCTGTTTAGCGACTCATGCCACGAGATTTCATTTTAGGAGCTTGTTGCTGTGCTTTGAGCTGTTGTTCTTGTCTGAGTTTCATCTATTGTTCTGCTTTGATCTCATCCACACATTTTTTAATGACTTGATAGGGCAGGTATAGAGTCTGGTATTGCTTGGCTTTGGCCGGATGTTGTTGTTGGTACTGCTTCCAGGCATGAACATCACTGGAATGTAGATCTATTAGGAAAGCCTCCTGAATGGTCACCAGTACATTTTAATTTTGGAAAAATTCCTAATTACGATAAACAAGGTGTATATGCGTTTATCAAAGGAGATTTAGTGACTTATATCGGTGTTGGGACTTCTAGAGGTGCTGGCCGTTATCGTGGTAATGGCTTAAGCGCCAGGGTAATGAAATATTGCCGATGGAATGAAGATAAAACTGAATATATTGCGATAGATCCAAGACTGAAAGATGCAGGATCCATCATTACAATAGGCTTTGAACGTGATACGGCTTATTTAGCAAATGCCTTAGAAGTTTTTCTTATCTCTAAAATCCAACCTGTCCACAATGTGGTTAAAGTTGGTATGTATGTAATTTCGCATAAGAGATTTTATGTTAAGCAAAGTTCTATAAACTAAAAAAGAATCTTTTTTGTCTAGCGCTTAAAGTATTAATATCTATGCCTATAGAGGACATCAATTTAGAGAAAACTTTCGTTTTGATTTCACTAATTTCTTTATCTAACTCACTTATATTACAGGCATCAGAGAAAGCTGCTTTATATCCGTTTGTAATGTAATTAATATCTTGAATTACATCAGGAAAATTTTTTTGCCTTTTTATATTTTTGTTTAAAGAATCATAAGCTAATAATTTCGTACTAACTCTTTCAAATGTTGAATTAGGTATAAACGATCTAAAACACTTTCCTGTATACCTAAACTCTAACCCTAAAAAATCAATAGGTTTATTTTTAACTATGTTCGTTTTAGTGCGCTCTTCCAGGTCTGGAACAGCAAGATTAATTTTTTTAAGTTCATCTTTTATTAGTAATAAATTTTGTTTAGCTTGTCCATATGATGAGCAAAATACAATTAAATCATCAGCATATCTGACATATTTTATATTTTGTACATTCATAAATTTGTCAAAGTTATATAAATAAAGAGATGCAAAGAATGAGGACATGGGCATACCTTGCCTAATTCCTTTTCCTCTTTTGGATTTTAAAAACTCAAATTCTTTAGCTTCAACTGAATACGGTGGCGGCAGTTTAATATCAATGTTTATAATTTTTTCTAGAATAAAGTCAATTTCTTTTATACCTATTTGAATATCAATATTTTTTTTAATTATTTTTCTATCTAAATTATCAAAAAATGCAGATATATCAGTCTTTAATACATGCGAATATTGATTTCTAAAGTCTAAAGCTACACATCTTGCTCTAATAGCGCCGCCCTCTTCTTTCTTAGATGAGAAATCATAATCAGTCGCTAACTTATATTTGTCCGGGTATTTTTCTCTTATATATTCTAAAGTTATTTGTTGTACTAATCGATCTTGGATAGATGGAATACATATCAGACGTAATGAACCATCTGGTTTAGGTATCAATACAGGATGTAAAGCTTGAGGAAGATATTTTCGACAAGAAAAATCTAGTAAAAGGCTTGATAAAATTTGCTCTTTTTTGGAATCAAATTCATTGAAGGAAAGATATTCAGGATAATATTTTATATCTAATAAATATTTAGGTTGTTTATTAAATAAAGCTCTAAATTTTTTAAAAAAGTGTTCTTTAAAGAACTGCTGAAAATCCATGCTCTCTTCACTGTATGCTTTACAAGGCTACCCATACAGGCTGAAAGTCTGTGTTATACGCATATCAACCTCACCGCTGTTCACTAATTTTTCGATGAAGGACGTCCATCGTGTCAAGTTCCCTGCTGATATCGGTGTGATGTGCACTACTCGGGAAGCCTCATTGAGATGTTTGCCAGAGTTTGGCAGCGTTTCAATATGACTACAAAAACCTGAGTAGTTTGGATCAAAAGCTAATTTATTATAGCATGTTATATGATCTTTTGTCAAGCATGAAATTGTAACAAGAAATGTAATCCATGCGCTGATATCCATTATGCTAGTCAATAACACAATAAAAGTGCAGATATACATGGTCACTGTAAATACTTCTTGAAACGTGATCCTGCTGCGTTGCTTATTATCAACCTTCACCTGGGCTGCCTCCATATTTTGTTTGGATTCCTCTTTAAAGCTGGTAGCAAGAGGAGCGAGTGTTATACGCATATCAACCTCACCGCTGTTCACTAATAACTCGATGAAGGACGTCCATCGTGTCAAGTTCCCTGCTGATATCGGTGTGATGTGCACTACTCGGGAAGCCTCATTGAGATGTTTGCCAGAGTTTGGCAGCGTTTCAATAAGTCAACATTAAGAAATATATCCTAAATTAATAAAAAATCTAGATATTTCTATCCTAATTATTTTTATTTAACTGGGAACAAGGCCGTTACTATCCGACTGGCTGTGCAGCGACTTTAATTCGTATCCTGGATGCACACCCAACTCTGATTTAAGAAGTCTAGAAAATAAAAACCCCGGCATCCTGATCTGCCCCCCAAAAGTTAGACAGTAAGTTAGGCAATTTCGAAGAACTGATTTCTGTATTCTACAGGGGTCAGTCCTTTTAATTTAACCTTGATTCGCTCATGGTTATAATAGTGAATATATTCTTTCACTTTTTGCTCCAATTCATCAACTGATTTAAATTCTTCTCCATAGAAACATTCAGATTTAAGTATTCCAAAGAAATCTCCATAGCAGCATTATCTAAACAATTCCCCTTACGTGACATACTTTGGGTGAGCCCTCGTTCTGCTAATTGTTTCTGGTAAAATCTTATTTGATATTGCCAACCTTGATCAGAATGGATCATTGGCTTCTCATTTATATTGAGTGTCTCTATAGCTTCTTTAAGCATATCTTTGACCAGTCCAAATACTGGTCTACGTTCCATTTGAAATGCAATGATTTCACCGTTAAACAGGTCCATGACGGGAGATAAGGGTGAGTAGACCAAGGGAATTTCACCCTTAGCCCCTCGCAGAACCGGACATGAACCTCTCAGCTCATCCGGCTCCCATTATCCAACCGATGGTAAACATCCCATTTTCCAGTGCACAAAGGCATTTGGAAAATCACGCGCAAGTCGCCCTAAGGCATATCTAGCCCGTCTTTTATGACGGGCCAAGTTTTTATACTTACGCCTCATCCAGCGTATAAGATAAGCATTCATGTGTTGCCAGATCGCTGACATTGCTGAACCATGGAATCGACCATAGTATTGCTGCCAACCTTGAAGAATTGGATTGAATATTGCAGATAAATCACTTAATTCGCGATTACACATCAGATGTAGATGCCATTTCCGAATAGTCTGTCGCATTGCTTTAAGTGCATCACGACTGACTGCAGGAGAGAAATTTACATAAACTCTTTTATACTTGTCCACAGCCTTACGGGGCCTAAACGTGTACCCGAGAAAAGTAAATTGAACATCGGGATATGCTTTACGACGATTAATATCTTGGCAATAAACAATCTTTGTCTTGTCTGGATGCAATTCGAGACCACATTCACGAATTCGTGCATCGATCTTTTGTAAAACAAGTTTGGCTTGAGATAAACTCCGACAATGAATTACGCCATCATCTGCATAACGGCAGAACCGTACACTTTGAAGATGTTTCGTAATCCACATATCAAAAGGGCTTTGTGTCATAAGCACCATCTGTATAAACAGAATCAATTGGTTCATCCAAGGGAATTTGAGCAAGTAAATCTTCGAGTACTTGAGAATCACTGACATTATTTGTGGTGAGTTGTACTGAACGTATTTGCAGGGTTTTAGCATCCATAGCAATGTGAAGCTTACGCCATTGGCGACGATATTCAGCCCCATGTTTCTTGCATTTCCATTCACCTTCACCAAGAAACTTCAAACCAGTAGAGTCTACGAGTAGATGCAGTCCATCACTACTTTTTTGATAGCTAATCGCAATATCAATATGCTTTTGTCTACGACAAAGGGTGGAATAATCCGGAGCTGTCCAATCTAATCCAGAGAGTTTAATCAGACTTCGAACAAAACCTGTGACCATACGTAAAGAGAGTCGGAATAGTAATTTGATCATTAAGCAGCATTGAAACGCTGTATCGGAGTAGGTCTGATTTCGACCTTGCTTGCCTTGTGATTGTGCATACCACTGAGTCTTTGGATCAAACCAAATGGAAATATTACCTCGGTTAATTAAGGCTCGGTTATAGGATGACCAATTGGTTGTACGGTAGATTTTAGAGGCAGGCTTATTCATTTTGAAATTATATTGCTGAATAAGCTTTTGATGCTAGGTTTGTGCAACAAAGCCCTTCTCAATTAAGACCTAGTCATAAGTTCATAAGTTCATAAGTTATGTAACTTTATAATTTCATCTTCCTGGCAAATCAATCCAGATCAGTTCTTCGTACTAGTGGAACCTGTAATTTTCAGTGCTGCGCTTCCATATATGGACAAATCCCTGACAAGCATTACCGGGAGAGGTTTCCATCGCATCACTCTCCTCAGGATTGCGTAAGTTATGTAAGTTATGTAACTTTATAATTTCATCTTCCTGGCTAATTAATCCAGATCAGTTCTTCGTACTAGTGGAACCTGTAATTTTAGTGCTGCACTTCCATATATGGACAAATCCCTGAGAAGCATTACTGGGAGGTTTCCATCGCATCACTCTCATCAGGATTACATAAGTTTTGTAAGTTGTGTAAGTTGCATAAGTTATGTAACTTTATAATTTCATCTTCCTCGCTAATTAATCCAGATCAGTTCTTCGTACTAGTGGAACCTGTAATTTTAGTGCTGCGCTTCCATATATGGACAAATCCCTGACAAGCATTACCGGGAGGTTTCCATCGCATCACTCTCATCAGGATTACATAAACTCGTAAGTTGTGTAAGTCACATAAGTTATGTAACTTTATAATTTCATCTTCCTGGCTAATTAATCCAGATCAGTTCTTCGTACTAGTGGAACCTGTAATTTTAGTGCTGCGCTTCCATATATGGACAAATCCCTGACAAGCATTACCGGGAGAGGTTTCCATCGCATCACTCTCCTCAGGATTGCGTAAGTTGTGTAAGTCACATAAGTTATGTAACTTTATAATTTCATCTTCCTCGCTAATTAATCCAGATCAGTTCTTCGTACTAGTGGAACCTGTAATTTTAGTGCTGCGCTTCCATATATGGACAAATCCCTGACAAGCATTACCGGGAGAGGTTTCCATCGCATCACTCTCCTCAGGATTGCGTAAGTTATGTAACTTTATAATTTCATCTTCCTCGTTAATTAATCCAGATCAGTTCTTCGTACTAGTGGAACATATAATTTTCAGTTTATAAAACTAGGGTTACCAGGGCAGACTAAATTTTTCCTATAGGTTTGTAGTGTTCAAAATAAAAATTTCTATTATTCAGGTTATGATAACTTTTCTGATTTATATTTTTCTTTATAGCCCACTTTTAACAAATCAGAATAATACTTTTTTACCTTTTCAGGGTCGAGGAGTTCAAGTGAAATCCTTTCTTTAAACGCTTCGATCTCTTCGCCTACATTGGCATATTTCCCCCCGAATTCGGGATATTTGATAAGGTCACACAATTTTTGAGCGAAAAATATAGATTGTTTTGGTGTCAGCTGATATGTCGGTTCCAGTACGTTATCACTAACAATTAAGGAAGCTTTTTGATTAAAAGAAAATTCGATATGTGTAATTGTTCTCCCTTCTTTTTTCTGCTCATAACTTACGTCGATATCAGTAAGTTTATTAATTTGATCTATGGCAACCGTCAATACACGCTTTTTGAAATCTCCCATGGTTTTATATTCATTTTCAAGTAGACCTAACTTATCACGCAATTCAACCATACTAATATATAGCTTGCCTTTGCTACGCCATCTAATCAAAAGTTCATACAGCCGTATAGCGTATACACTAGATAATTGAGAAATTTGCTTTAATTCATAACGAGTAAACTTTTCTTCAAGTTTTACAAAAAGCTGTAAAATATCAGGAGCAAAAATTAGTTGAGCACATGCAGCTTCTTTAACATAGCCAACTTTTGATACCCAACGGCTTTTGTAGACCGCTGGCTTACCTGTAACAGGATCTATGGCCTTATAGGTGAGTCTACGTTCAAATAAGTTATCACACGCTCCCTGAAGAGCCTCATAGGCCGCTTGACGACCCAAATTAAAGTGCTTCATGTATTCAGACGCATGTATTGTTAGCAATGTATCCGATGTAAGCTCTTTTTCAATTTCCCTAGCTGCAATAATTGCAACTAAAATTAAGCGTTGTTCAGACAGAGTCAATGCATAAGATGCTTCAATCAAGTTATTGTCTTTATAAATTAGATTTGCCAT
>NZ_CM149689.1:2555000-3030399 GCF_056173745.1 Acinetobacter sp. QJM3NY_42 | reverse complement strand
GTGAATCCCCTATCTTCATGTTTTAAATTTAAATTGAACTACAGCACCCCTTGCGAGGGGTGGCCATTCTAACCAAGTTATCCACATCTGTCATGGGTCATTTCTAAAGTTTTGGCCAAAAAAGAAACTTTCTGTTTTAAATTTGAATTTAAACCACATGTGGATAAAGTTTTCCATAACCTGTGGATAAAATATATCACAAAGTTATCCACAATTCATATAAATTATAAAAACATAGTTATCCACAATATAATCATCTGATATTAGAATATAAAAGTATCATTTACACAGAAAAAAGCCGCTCTAATAATAATAAATTTAAATTTTAAAATTTGAATTTAATAATAACAATGCAATCTGGTGTGGATAACTTAACTTACAATGAATTTAAATTCAAAACCAGCAGCCTAACTCAGAAATACAAAATATTGTTTATAAAACTGTGGATATTTTTAGTTTTTAAATAAATGTATTTTAAAATAAATGGTTTATATTGTGTATAAGTTTTAAATTTTATCTCTCTCATTTTTATATTTGTATATTTCTCTATTCTTGGAATTACAATCAAAATTGAACAAAAGACGGGTTTTCATTGACAGCGTAAAGATTGCACAATACAATCGCGAACCTTTATAGAAAGATCATTTTGGAGTTTCGACATGAAACGTACATTCCAACCATCTGAATTAAAGCGTAAGCGCGTTCATGGTTTCCGTGCTCGTATGGCTACTAAAGCTGGTCGTCAAGTATTAGCTCGCCGTCGTGCCAAAGGTCGTCACAGCTTAACTGTTTAATTTCAGTTTAAGTTTAAACGACTTGGGTGTCATGACACTTTATAGCTTCAGCACAGCTGTACGTATCCGCTGTGCTGCAGATTACAAAAGTGTGTTTGATGGTGCGCTTTTTAAAGTGCATCAACCCCACTTCTTATTTCTTGCCAGACCGACCGAATTGCATCATAGCCGTTTGGGTATTGTTGTGGCCAAGAAAAAAGTGCGTCGTGCACATGAAAGAAATCGGATAAAACGACTTGCTCGCGAAAGTTTTCGCCTGCATCAGCAACAACTGGAATTATTAGATATCGTAGTAATGCCTAAAATAGGTATAGAAGATATTTCTAATGCCGAGTTGCACCAGCAACTACAGATAGCTTGGCAAAAGTTACAACGCCAGGTTAAAAAACACCGAAAAATAGCTGTTTCTTCCTCACAAAACTAGAGATACCAATGAGACGTTTATTGCATTGGTTGATACGTTTCTATCAAATTGCGATTAGTCCGCTGCTTGGACCTCGTTGTCGTTATATTCCAACTTGTTCTCAATATTCGTTAGAAGCCATTCATGCGCATGGCGCGATGCGTGGCGTGTGGTTGGCCGGTAAACGTATCTGTCGCTGTCATCCGTGGGGTGGTTCTGGCTATGATCCTGTTCCCCCAAAAGCAATTCGTTTTATTTCATTTCAGCAAATAGATTCTCAAACCTTTCACGTTACTGTACCCTTTCGTGATCGTTTTTTGAATCAAAATCACTCTAACCACTTGGGGTAATAGATATGCAACAATGGGCCAGGTTTGCAATTCTCGGGGCCATGTTTGTCGTCGCATATTTGCTCATTTTGGCGTGGCAAAAAGATTATGGTCATGCAGAGACAGCGCCGCAGCAACAGGCAGTCGTTTCGCATGAAGTATCTGCAGATTTGCCAAATAGCCAAGCGGCATCAGCTTCTTCTGATGTACCGCAAGCAAATATTGCAACGCCACAAGCAACAGATGTAACTGCACCTGTAAATCAGCAGCTGATTTCAGTACAGACTGACCTCTATCATCTTTTGATCAATCCAAAAGGTGGGGATATTGTACGAATTGAATTACTGAATCATGACAAGAATAAAGACAGCGATCAGCCGTTTGTCATGCTGGAAAGTGATGCCAAGCGTACCTATGTCGCACAATCTGGTCTGATTGGACTCAATGGTCCAGACAGTAACCGTAGCGGCCGCCCGGTATATGAGGTTGAAAAAACTTCTTATGACTTGCTTAAAGATGCTCAGACTGTCAGTAAAGATAATGGTAAAGCAGTAAAAGTACTGACTATACCAATGGTCTACAAGACTGCTGATGGTGTAGAGATCATTAAGACCTTTACCTTTAAGCAGGGCGAGTACCCGATCGTGGTCAACCATAAAGTGGTGAACCGTAGTCAGCAAAACTGGCAGGGTCAGATGTTTGGCCAGATCAAACGTGATAATTCTGAAGATCCTGGTAAGTCTGATCAAGGGATCTTTACGCTTGGTACCTTCCTGGGCGGTGCCTGGGGCACACCAGAAGAGCATTACAACAAGCTCAAGTTTGATAATTTTAATGATGAAAAGCTGAATGTTGATGCAAAGGGTGGCTGGATTGCTGTAGTACAGCATTACTTTGTGAGTGCCTGGATTCCGGGTCAGCTTAAACTGACTCAAGCCAATGGACAGCCATATGCTGCCAAGCTCGAATCACGCAAATCAGCTGATGATATGAATATCATTAGTTTTACTTCGCCAACTATCAATGTGCCAGCCGGTACGGTTGCTGAAGTAGATGCAACCTTCTACTCAGGTCCAAAGATTCAGTCCGAGCTCAAAGATCTGGCAGTAGGTTTGAACCAGACTGTAGATTATGGCTGGTTATGGCCAATTGCTAAATTATTGTTCCTGGGTCTGCAGTTCTTCCATAACATTGTCGGTAACTGGGGTTGGTCAATTATCCTGCTGACTATACTGGTTAAACTTATTCTTTGGCCACTGTCGTCCAAAAGCTATCGCTCTATGGCGAAAATGCGGGTAATTGCACCAGAAATGCAGCGCATGAAAGAAGAGTTCGGTGAAGACCGTATGCGTTTCTCTCAGGAAATGATGGCACTCTACAAGCGTGAGCAGGTTAATCCTCTCTCAGGCTGTTTGCCGCTCTTGCTGCAAATGCCGATTTTCCTTGCCCTATACTGGGTATTGATGGAAAGTGTAGAACTGCGTCATGCGCCATGGTTCGGCTGGATTCAGGATTTGTCGGCGATGGATCCGTGGTTTATTCTGCCGTTAGTCATGGGTCTGACCATGTTTACTCAGCAATCACTGAATCCGCAGCCAGCTGATCCAATGCAGGCAAAAGTCTTTAAGATCATGCCGATCATTTTCACTATATTTATGCTGTTCTTCCCAGCAGGACTAGTACTGTACTGGATTGTCAACAACAGTATTACTATCTTGCAGCAATGGTTTATTAACCGGAGTGTGAAGAAAGAACGCGAAAATGGTGTTGAAGTGATTTAATAATCCATTCAGCTCACTTGATCGATGCTGAATAAATCCGTCCAAGATGATAATCTTGGACGGATTTTCTTTTGCTGTTTTTAAAATTTTTAGGTGATCAATATGCTCAACTCCACCACAATTGCTGCGATAGCGACTCCACCTGGCCGTGGTGGTGTTGGGGTAATTCGCCTCTCAGGTCCGAAAGCCTATATGATTGCCGAACAGTTAACCCAGCGGTCTCTACCAAAAGCCCGCATGGCAGCTTTTCGGCAGTTTTATGATGCAGAGCAGCTGGTAATGGATGAGGGATTGGTTATCTGTTTTCCAAATCCCTATTCATTTACGGGAGAAGATGTTGTTGAGCTACAGGGTCATGGTGGACCGGTAATTCAAAATGCCCTGCTCTCCCGACTATTCGAGCTGGGTGCCATAGCGGCCAAGGCTGGCGAGTTTTCCATGCGTGCCTTTGAAAATGGCAAACTTGATCTGGTACAGGCCGAAGCCATTGCTGATCTGATTGATGCCACGTCACAGGCAGCTGCACGCTCTGCAGTACGTTCTTTACAAGGTGCTTTTTCTGTTAAGGTGAATTCTGTATTAGAGAAGCTTATTCATTTACGTTTACATGTAGAAGCGGCGATTGATTTTCCTGAAGAAGAAATTGATTTTCTCGCTGACGGAAAAATTCTCAAGCTGCTGGATGATGTTGCCAGTTCAGTCACGCTGGTACAGCAATCTGCACGTCAGGGCCAGTTACTGCGAGAAGGCTTACAGGTGGTCATTGCCGGAAAACCAAATGCCGGTAAGTCTTCGCTCTTAAATGCATTAGCAGGTAATGACCGCGCTATTGTTACTGATATTGCTGGAACAACCCGTGATGTACTGCATGAAAAGATTAGTCTGAACGGTCTACCCATTACACTCACAGATACAGCAGGTTTACGTGAAACCGGTGATATTGTAGAACAAGAAGGGATACGTCGCGCAATTAAGGAAATTGAACAGGCTGACTTACTGTTACTGGTCTATGATTTGAGCCAAGGTGAAGATCCTCTAAAATTAGCCCAGAATTATTTTGCTGAACATCTGGAGCCTAAACGGCTTATACTAATTGGAAATAAGTGTGACCTCATTGGGGTCCAGCCAGAAGCAGGAAAATATCAGGGTTTTCGTCATATCAGTGTATCTGCAAAAATGGAAACCGGCGTCCAGACACTCATAGAAGCGATTACAAACCATGCCGGCTTCCAGCCAGAAGAAGATACCTTTATTGCCCGAACACGGCATCTGGACGCAATGAAGCGTACACAGGCATATCTGGCTGAGGCACGTGAGCAGCTTACAGATTTTCATGCAGGTGAGCTGGTAGCCGAATCATTACGGCTGGCCCAAAATGCTTTAAGTGAAATTACTGGTGAATTTAGCGCCGATGACCTGCTTGGGAAAATTTTCGGGTCTTTCTGTATCGGGAAATAGTTCAAAATCAAGTGAACTCATTATCAATAAATTGATAAGTTATTTAAGCCGGTCTTAGGACTCTCTATAGAGAATTAAAACCCTACCTTTATCAGAGTTGGCCGGCTTTTAATTTCTATTAATAATTTGCCAGAATTTTTATAAAAAGCATAAGCAATGAGCTAAATTTTAATATTAGTAACTCCAAGACTTGATAGAAAATTTTACCTGAATCAGGTTTAGATAAAATTTATGGAATTCCAAATATCTAAATAATATTTTCAGTGAAAATGATTAAAATATAATAAATTAAGCTGATTTAGGATTTGATGACTGCTCCATTCTGCTAAGCCATAAAGTTCAGGTAATTATGATGAAACTATTTTTTTAGGCCAGAGTAATAAGGCCAGACAGAGCAGCGCTATGCTCGCACAGAAACTCAGTACCCCGAATGTCAGTCCAAAATGATCAGCCAGATAGCCTACGGCAATAATTGGTACAATTGTGCCCAGATAACCGATAAAAAGATAAGTTGACATAACCGCAGCACGATTACGTTCATGAGTCATGCTGTGAATCAGACCAAATGCACCCATTAACCCTAACCCATGCCCTGCGCCGACCAGAAGGTCACTGATGAAAAATAGCGGGCTCCATTGGGAAATCATACACAAGGCCAGTAAGATCAGGCTGAACATTAATGTACCCACACCCAGATTCAGGCTTTTAATGGGTGATAGTGAGCGTGCAAAAAACTGTACAACAGCAGAGGTAAGTAAAATACTGGCAATTGCACTGCCACTTACCAGCGGGCCATGCCATGGAATTAAATCTTTCACAAAAGAAGGTGACAGTGAAGCAAATAGACTGAAAGCACCAAAAGCACTAAAGGCAGTCAGGCCGGCAATAAAAAACAGGGTCTTGTAATGTGACTCAGGAATTTCCAGATGTGGCGCTATAGAAAAATTCTGCCGTTCGAATTGAGGTGATTCAAGGCGGGCCAAACCTAACAGGCAAAGGAAAGCTACCACAATCACCGGCAAATAAGGACTTATAAGAGGCTGATCAGAAAACTGGGCAATCAGTCCTCCAATAAAGGGCCCAAGCCCGAAACCAATCACAGTAATCACTGAACTGAGTTGCGGTGCATAAAGTTTATGTTGATCAGGAATCGTCGTAATCAGGCCAAGCATGGCTGAGGTACTAATCAGTCCAGAAGCAATCCCGATCACAAATCGTCCTGCCATCAACCAGTAAATATCAACGGCAACTGCAGAAAGTGCCAATCCACAAATCACGATGACTAAACCGATTTGCAGTGTACGGAGAAAACCCAAACTATTACTGGTACGACCAAAGAACAGTAAAGTGGCAAGACAGCCAAACATATAGGCGACGAAAATATAAGTAATGTGACTTGGCAGTAAATGCCATATTTGCTGGTAAATCGGATAAAGCGGGCTAGCGAGCGCTGTTCCAATGGTACCAGTACATAAGGCAAGGCTTACCATAAGAAATGGATGCCAAGATTGTTGTTTCATAAATGAAAAGATCAGGTCGTAAGCAGGAATAAAGCTGATAGTAGCCTGAAGCCTTCGAAAAATCGAAAGTAAATAAGTAACCTGAATTAGTGCCTGTCATAAATCTGGGACATTACTATTTAGATAGCCAGGATCTATGGCCAGATCAGGTATAACGCTTAAGTAACTTGAGAAACTCGGCCAGTTCCTTTTCATTATCATCATTTTGTTTGATTACATGTTCACGTAGATGAGATTCAATCAGCTCATTCATCAGGCCATTTACTGCACCTTTTATAGCTGCCACCTGCTGTAATACTTCAATGCAGCTTTTATCTTCTTGCTGCAACGCAGTTTCTACAGCTTGAAGCTGCCCTTGAAGCCGCTTGACCCGATTTAAAATTTTCTTGTCCTGATGTAAATGACCCATGCATCACCTCTAAAAATAATTATACTGGGGGGAGTATATGGAATAAACTGTTATGCAAAATTTTAACCTATCCCGACACCATAAACACCAGTTTGATCAGGGGAATCCGCTCGCCCAGAAACGAATCCTGTGGGCTACACTGTTAACCGGTTTCATGATGCTACTCGAAATAAGTGGTGGCTGGCTATTTAACTCTATGGCTTTACTGGCTGATGGCTGGCATATGAGTTCACATATGTTGGCTTTGGGGCTCGCTTATCTGGCTTACCGCGCGGCGCGTCACTATGCAAATGACCAGCGTTTCAGTTTTGGAACCTGGAAAATCGAAATTCTGGCAGGTTACAGTAGCGCCATTTTATTGATTGTTGTAGCTTTATATATGGCGGTTCATTCAGTTGAACGTCTGATTTTTCCGGTTGCTATTCACTATAATGAAGCAATTCCGATCGCAGTACTCGGCCTATTGGTAAATCTGCTTTGTGCCTGGCTCTTGCATGATCATACTGACCATCACCATCACCATCACCATCACCATCACCATCACCATCATGAACATGAACATGAACATGAACATGAACATGAACATGAACATCGTAAGCATAGTCATGATTTAAATCAAAAAGCTGCTTTCTTGCATGTGGTTGCTGATGCGGTGACATCGGTTTTCGCTATTATTGCGCTTCTGGCTGGAAAATATTTCGGCTGTGCCTTTCTGGATGCCGTCTTGGGAGTTGCTGGTGCTGTATTGGTAGCGCGCTGGGCCTGGGGACTTATAAGAGATACAGGCCGAACCTTGCTGGATGCAGAAATGGATCATCCGGTAGTCGCTGAGATTCGTGAGGTTATTGTCGGTTTACCAGTACAAGTAGAAATTACTGATCTGCATGTGTGGAAAGTAGGCCGTGGAAAATTTGCCTGTATTTTGGCTTTGGAAACCCAAGATGACTTGAATGCTGATCAGGTTCGTGATGCATTAAGTATTCATGAGGAAGTGGTGCATATTTCGGTTGAAATCAATATGCCGTTGTAGATGTTCCACGTGAAACCTTCCTTAGTTAGTTAAAATATTTTGTTAAAAATATGTTTAAAAAGAGCTAAAAGATTAGAATCAGGCAGGATTAACCTAAAATGAGCCATCCACGCATGAAAAAATTATTAATGCTAGCGCTAGCTGGAATACTCAGTAGTAGCTGCTTTGCCAATGTAGAGTCAGTACAGAATAATTTAAAGCAGCATTATCCTAACCTGAAATTTGAGCAGATTCAGTCTACTGAGATGAATGGAATCTATAGTGCAGTGCTAGATGGCCAAGTAGTTTACGTGGGTGAAGAAGCCAATCATATTCTGGTTGGTTCCATGATACGTCTTAAGGATCAGCAGAATCTAACCAAAGATCTGGTGCTTAAGCAAAATAGTATTGACTGGAAAAAGCTACCTTTACAGGATGCGCTTAAAACAGTACGGGGCAGCGGCAAGCGTCAACTTGCCGTCTTTTCTGACCCAAATTGTCCATATTGCAAAAAGCTTGAGGCTGAGCTTGCCAAACTTAATAATGTAACGATTTATACTTTTATTTATCCGATCAAACCACAGTCGGTAAAACCGGCTAAACAGGTATGGTGTTCGGATAGCCGTACAGTGGCTTGGCAAAGCCTGTTAGTTAAAGGAATACAGCCCACTGCCAATACCAGTTGCACTAATCCGATCGAGCGGAATTTGAGTCTGGGAAAATCACTGGGCTTGCAAGGTACTCCGGCAATCATTTTCTCAAACGGTTTTAAACTGATGGGGGCTTATCCGGCGGAACAGATTGAACAGGCTTGGCAGGAATTTGGCTTATAAGCTATAGCCATAAAAAAGCACCGGAAACGGTGCTTTTTTATTTTAATTTTTAAATTGAAACGGTGCTTTTTTATTTTAATTTTTAAATTATTTAAGGATGATGATTTACACGTGAACGCTTGGTAATCATGTTATAAATAAACAGGATGATCAATGCACCCACGACTGATGCAATAAAGCCTGCAGCCGAGTTTTCATCATAAAGGCCGAGCATACGGCCACCATAGGTAGCCACCAGTGCACCAGCGATCCCTAATAAAGTGGTAACGATAAAGCCTGCCTTGTCATTACCTGGGTGAATTGCCCGTGCAATTAGCCCTGCAATGAAACCGACGATAATAGCAACAATAAGTGACCACATACGCGTTCTCCTTCTTATCTTTTCTGATGTGATGTCTGGAACATGTACGCTTATTATCATTGAGCATGTATCAAATTTTAAAAAGTGCCATAATGCTACTTCCTGTTGAGTTTTTGTGCCGCTAGGGCATCAATACGATAAAACTGCTAAAGAACGTATAAAAAAAGTGGCCATAGGCCACTTTTAAGTATCAGGAATTTAGAAAACTAAAGACCAATTTCCCCAATAAAAGGAATGTGTCGATACTTCTGGTCATAATCCAGACCATAGCCAACAATAAATTTATCTTCTACTTCAAAGCCTAAAAATTTGACTTCAAGTTCAATTTCACGGCGTGACGGTTTGCTTACCAGGGTGCAGAGTTCGATTGAATTAGGATTACGGGTTTGCAGAATTTCCAGAACTTTACTCAGGGTATTGCCTGAGTCGATGATATCCTCGACTACCAGAACATCTTTACCCCGGATTTCCCCGTCCAGATCTTTCAGGATTTTTACATCACGACTTGAAGTAGTGCCTCCCCCATAACTGGAGACGGTCATAAAGTCCAGTTCATGTGGTTTATGAATGGCACGGCATAAATCTGCCATGAAAATGACCGAGCCACGTAACAGTCCGATCAGAACCAGTTCCCGGTCACTTTGTGCATAGTGAGCATCAATTTTTGCACCAAGCTCTTTGACTTTTGCCTGAATCTCTTCAGCAGAAATCAATACGCTCATTTCAATGGTCATGGGCAGATCCCTAAAAACGAGTAAAATGGAAAAATAAAAAAGGTGTTGACCTGCAACACCTCGAATAGGGAAATTTTAATGCAATTTTTCATTCTGTGCATCCTTTTCAGAAGCCAGAATATGAATTATCTGTTAGTTGAGGGCTGATCAGACTTGAGCAGAACTGCACAGGCTAAAGCCAATACTCCCCATTTAAAAAGACTACTACCAGGAACTCTAGACTGGTTCTGCTTTGCTGTAGGCCTTTTGTCCATAGATATAGGTTGCTTCAACATTACGATCATCTCCTAATGTAAACAGGGCAAATAGGCTGTCTTCTAGTCCCTTGCTATGTTCCTGACGCAGTTTCTGTAAAGTTGTTGCCTTCAGGTCGAGTACTATAAAGTCAGCTTCTTTACCTAAATCGAAATTACCCAGTTTGTCCTCTAGGTTCAATGCACGTGCGCCCCCCAATGTAGCGTGGTAGAAAGCCTCAAGCGCAGAGAGCTTGTTGCCCTGTAACTGCTGGACTTTATATGCTTCATTGGCTGTCTGTAACAGGCTGAATGATGTACCTGCACCAATATCAGTCCCGAGGCCAACCTTTACCTGTTTTTGCCAGGTTTTAGACAATGGAAACAGCCCGCTTCCTAAAAACAGGTTCGATGTTGGGCAGAATGCGATTGCAGATTTACTCTGGTGCAGACAGTCCCATTCCTGCTCCTGCAGATGAACACAATGTGCAAATACACTGCGTTCTCCAGTCAGCCCGTAATGATGATAAACCTCCAGGTAACCCTGCTGCTCAGGGAACAATTCTTTTACCCAGGCAATTTCATCCAGATTTTCACTCAAATGGGTATGTATATAGACATCCGGAAATTCTGTTTTTAATTTTCCCGCCAGCTGCAATTGTTCCGGTGTAGAGGTAGGCGCAAAACGTGGTGTAATAGCATAGAGTGCCCGGCCCTTGCCATGCCATTTTTCAATGAGTGCCCTGCTATCTTCATAGCTGCTCTGGGCCGTGTCACAAAGTGCCTCGGGCGCATTACGGTCCATCATGACCTTACCTGCAATGAGCCGCATCTGGTACTGTGCTGCCTGCTCAAATAATGCATCTACTGATTGTGGATGCACCGTACAGAAAACCAATGCAGTGGTGGTTCCATTTCTAAGCAGTTCTTCTACAAAAAAATGGGCAATCTTGCTGGCATGTTTAGGATTTTCAAACTGCATTTCAGTCGGAAACGTATAAGTATTAAGCCAGCTCAACAGTTGCTCGCCATATGCACCAACCATTTCACTTTGCGGATAATGTATATGCGTGTCAATAAAGCCAGGAACAATCAACTGTTCAGGATAATGTTCTACCAGAATACCGGCAGGTAATTGGGTCTGGCCCTCCTGCCAAGGGCCAAACCAGACTATTTTCCCCTGTTCTGTAATCAGCAGGCCATCTTCTAAATAACGGACCTGATGAGCCAGATCGGTAGGCTGGACAACAATCTGCCGAATATCTAGAAAGCGCCCGCGAATGGCTGTGGAAATGGGAAGTGAAGACATGGTTAAAACCTGCAAGTTATACTTTTTTCAACCGATTTTAACCGTAACTCTCAGCGACTGTATACCGTTATAATGCGTAAAACGGTTAAGTCAGAGCCTTAACCGTTTAAGCTATCTGTGGACTATTGTGGTAGCTGCTTTTGGTTATAACGGTATGACATCCAGCCGGTAATGGTGAGCACAACTGCAATAAAGCCTAGAGAAATCCAGATTGGCATATGGAATACGTCAAGCAGAAGCATTTTTGCGCCAATAAACAGCAGGATTACACCTAAACCATAAGGAAGGTAATGCATTTTTACTGCAGCACCAGATAGAAGAAAGAACATGGCACGTAAACCGAGAATCGCCATCAGGTTTGCTGTAAGAACAATAAACGGATCACTGGTGACTGCGAAGATTGCCGGAATAGAATCTACTGCAAAAATTACATCAGAGAATTCAACCAGAATCAGTACTACAAAGAGCGGCGTCAACCATAACTGGCCCTGTTTACGTACCCAGAATTTATGACCTTCGAGCTGCGGGGTAATACGAAAATGCTTACGCAGCCATTTCAGTAAGGCCATCTCTTCAATATTGGGGTCATCATCTTGCCCTTTCAGGAATTTATAGCCGGTATATACCAGGAAGGCACCGAAGATATAAAGTACCCAGGAAAACTCCTGTACCATCCATGCGCCAATAAAGATAAAAATGGTCCGCAGGATAATTGCACCCAGAACCCCGTAAAGCAGAACCTGTTTCTGCAAAGCAGGTGGAATGGCAAATGCCGAGAAAATCATCAGCCAGACAAACACATTATCAATAGCCAGCGATTTTTCCAGTAGATAACCGGTAAAGTATTCCATGGTTTTCTGGTTGGCAATTTCAATTCCGCTGTTCTGTTGCAGATAAAACCAGAGACCTGCACCAAAAATCACTGAAACGGTTACCCAGGCTGCACTCCACCACGCAGCCTGCTTCATAGGAACAGGCTGATCCTGATGCTGTCTGAAACCTAAAAAATCTACCAAAAGCATGACTGCAATTATGGCAAAAAATACCAGATACAATCCCATACTGCCGATTGATTCCATCACTATCTCCTCATCCGGCATACGGGCACAAAAAAACCTTGACCTGCTGCCAGATGTTTTTATTCATCTGTGTCAACATGATCAAGGTCTTGCCTACATCAGGGTTAGAACATCCTGATGCTCAGATACCGACTTTTTGCAAAGTGTATTGACGATATCTGACACGCAACCGAACGTTATAAAAAACTATCGGCTACGCTTGGAGGAGGCTACTCCCCTTGTCAAACTAAAATTCTGTCTCAAATAGAATGCTCTATTTGAATATGTGTAGAGTTGCACATTTTTTAACAAAGTGCAATTTAAAAAAATAACTCAAATCAACGGTAATTGTTGTCTGGATGTGGCATGTTAAAACAAATTGACAAGATTCATGAAGGAGAAAAGTATGGAAGTTCAGCATCATGAAAATGACCAGCGCGGTGCCTTTATTATTCCTGAAAATGGCGAACGCTTGGGCGAGCTGACTTATGTGTGGCAGGGTGAGGACAAATTTGCTATTGATCATACCTGGGTCAGTCCGGCAGCACGTGGCCGAGGCGTGGCACGCGAACTGCTTGATGCTGCAGTTGCTTATGCACGTGAGAAACAGGTCAAGATTATTCCAGTCTGCTCTTACGTAGCTACCATGTTTCAGCGTGAGAAAAGTTTTGCTGATGTAGCTGTCTGAGTCTTGTATCTGAACAGGTACTGCTGCTACAAGCAGTACCTGAGAGACTTTAAAGGATTATACAGTCGTGACCAATGGCAGTTTTAACTGAACACGACGGCGTAACCATGCACTCGGACGATAACGTGGATCACGGCTAATTGCAGACATACGGTCCAGAATAAGCAGAATTTTATCTGCTCCCAACTTGTCACCCCATTCAATCGGGCCATAAGGATAGCCCAGACCCAGACGTACTGCAGCGTTAATATCCTCAACACTGGCCACACCCTGCTGGGCAATGTCACAGCCCAGATTGACGATCATGGCCAGTACACGCTGTGCTACGAAGCCGGTACTTTCCTGAATCATGCTAAGTGAAGTGCCATCCAGATTAAAAATGGAATGTGCTGCTGTCTTATGTTTTGAGTCAGTGATGAGGGTTGGCATAAGAGTACGATGTTTATTAAAACCGTATAGCAGGTCAATACACACTACCTGTTTCGGATTGATCTGATAGCGTAAGGCCGCAGTCGTTGCATCTTCACCATAGCTGGCAATAAGCACTAAAGCCTGTTCAGAAGGCTCTGGACCTGTTTCTAGCGTTATGCCCTGCTGTTCCAGATAATCTTTTAAAATACTCTGGTCTTTTTCAAGGTCTGCTGCAATCCAGACGGTTGGATACTGATCCAGCTTTTCTACAAAAACTGCCGGGTCTTCACCCTGCTTTTCACCAGTCGTATAGTCATAAAAACCTTTACCGGTCTTTCTGCCCAGCTGTTTGGCTATATATCGCTGCCGGGTAATAACACTTGGACGATAACGGGCTTCTTCATAGTACTGATGATAAATTGATTCGCTCACCGGATGGGAGACATCCATCCCGGTCAGGTCTACCAGTTCAAATGGACCCATTTTAAAACCGATACCATCACGGTAAATCCGGTCAAGCTCAGACACTGAAGCCACATTTTCAATCAGCATGGCATAGGCCTCACTGCCAAAGGCTCGGCCCGCATGATTAATGATAAAACCTGGGGTATCCTGTGCTTTAACCGGATGATGACCCATTTTGACAGAAAGCTGCATGAGTGCATCTACAATATCCTCACGGGTATTGAAGCCCTGAATGACTTCGACAACTTTCATCAGCGGTACAGGGTTGAAGAAATGGTAACCCACGATCTGTTCAGGACGCTTACAGCCAGCAGCAATTGCAGTAATAGATAAAGAAGAGGTATTGGAAGCCAGAATGGTTTGTGTACCCACTAGGCTTTCCAGCTGCTGCATGAGCTGCTGCTTGACCTCAAGATTTTCAACAATTGCTTCAACAATCAGGTCACAGTTTTTGAGCTGTTCCAATTCGGTCGCTATACTAAGATGGCTCAAATCCTGATTGGCTTTTTCCTGACTGAATTTTCCTTTACTGGCCAGCGTATTTAAAGTCTTGCCGAGTTTTTCTCTAGCTTGCTCTGCAGCCCCCGCCTTGGCATCAAACAGTATTACATCGTGGCCAGATTGGATTGCAATCTGGGCAATACCTGCGCCCATAGTACCTGTGCCAATAATTCCGATCTGCTGAATTTGAATACTCATGTTTCTATCCCTGAATTATTTACCCTGATAATTTGGTTTTCGTTTTTCAATAAAAGCCTGCATGCCTTCTTTCTGGTCTTCGGTATCAAAGAGTAACTGGAAGGATTTACGCTCTAGCGCCAAGCCTGCATGAAGGGGTACATCTTCGGCCATCAGCGCAACTTCTTTAATCTGTTCCAGCGCGACAGGAGGCAATTTAGCTATGGATTCAGCCATTTTGAGGGCAGCTGGAATCGCATTGTCTTCTTCAACTAACTGGGACACCAAGCCCATTTGTAAGGCTTCTTGAGCTGGAACCAGACAGCCAGTCAATATCATGCGCATGGCCTGGAATTTGCCTACCGCACGGAACAGACGCTGGGTACCACCCGCCCCTGGCATCACGCCAACTTTTACCTCTGGTTGTCCAAATACCGCTGTCTGGCTGGCAATAATAATATCTGCATGCATGGCCAGCTCACAGCCTCCACCCAAAGCATAGCCATTGACTGCAGCAATGACCGGTTTTGGACAGCTGGCAATTGCCTGCCAGTAACGCTCACTGCGACGTTGCATCATCTGAACTGCATGAGCATTGGCCAACTCTTTTAAATCTGCGCCTGCTGCAAAGTCCTGTTCTCCGCCTGTCAATACAATGGCACGAATTTCCGGGTCATCGCTGAGTTGATTAAAGATTTGTGCCAGCTGAATCCTGACCTGGGTATTTAAGGCATTTTTTGCTTCTGGACGGTGAATTTTAACTAAAGCTACATAGGATTTTAAATATTCAACCTGAACGACCTGTTCCATTTTATCTCCATTGTTTCGTTGTGCGGAAATATGTTTTATTAAAAATAAGTTTATTCTATAGCCAATGCAATGCTTTTTTAATAAAAACTTAGCTTAATAGGTATTCTTGGCTTCTTTATAGTGTTTTAGGAAAAATACTTGAGCAGTTTATGGGAATGTGATTTTATATTTCGTATTATGAAATGAAATTTTGGATTCATTTAAAGCTAGTTTATTTCATTAATATCTGACTCATATAAAAACTTAATTCAAGACAAAAGCTGCTGCAGTGACGCAATAGCAGAAACCATAAAGATAAGCCTCTACAGCCCAGGAGGAAAACTAGAAAAAATATTAGGAATTTGATGAGCCTGTTCTATCACCGGCAGATCTAACTATATGACATCACTTCTAATCGCTGCTTAATACCCAAAACAATAATTTGCTGTAAGCAATAAAGATAATAAGGAAAATTTAATATGGAAAAGGTTTCACCTTTAATAATAGAAGAGGTTTCAGTACCACCTACTAAAAAGCTCTGGATGACCGCATTTATATTTTCATTTCTGGTTTTACTGGTCGATGGCGCTGATATTGCATTTTTAGCCTATAGCCTGACCAGTCTTAAAGCCGAATTCGGATTGACCTCGATTCAAGTAGGTGCCTTGGGCAGCTGGTCATTGATTGGCAGTGCAGTAGGTGGCCTGATTGGCGGCTGGGCCTGTGACCGTTTTGGCCGGGTACGTATTATTGTAATTTATCTGGTAATTTCATCTGTTCTATCCTGTGCATTAGGTTTTGCAGACTCCTATTATCAGTTTGTTATTTTAAGAACGCTGGCTGCGGTCGGACTGGGTTCATTATACATTGCCTGTAATACCTTAATGTCAGAATATGTGCCTACCAAATACCGGACCACGGTACTTGCGGCGCTAATGACCGGTTTCACTATGGGATCTCTGGTGGCCACACTGTTAGCCGGCTGGATTATTCCGGCTTATGGCTGGCGAATGCTGTACTGGATTACTATCGTTCCCATCTTTCTCTCGGTTCTGATTCATTTTATGGTACCAGAGCCGGAATCCTGGAAAAAATCCATTGCCTTGAAGCTGAAGAAAGCCGAACAGCTGGCACAAACTATAAAAACCACCAATCCATATAAAGATATATTTAAAGAGAGAAAACACCGCAAGATGTTTTTACTCTGGTCATTAAGCGCGGGTGCGTTACAGTTTGGTTATTACGGTATGAGTAACTGGTTGCCATCTTATCTTGAGGCCGAAGTCGGCATCAAGTTTAAAGAGATGACCATATATATGATCGGTACATTCCTGATCATGATCTTTGCCAAGGTTGTAGCAGGGATGGTCGCCGACCGTTGGGGACGCCGTGCAGTTTTTGCTTTTGGAACTATGGGCACGGCGCTGTTTATTCCTGTTCTGGTCTACCTCAATACACCTGCCAATATTTTATGGCTGATGTTGCTGTTCGGTTTTCTGTACGGTATGCCATTTGCTATTAATGCTACTTACATGACCGAAAGTTTTCCAACATCTATTCGTGGAACAGCGGTTGGCGGTGCATTTAATGTCGGGCGAATTGGAGCAATTTTTGCGCCTGTTACAATTGGTATTTTTGCTCAGAATGGCTCTATTGGAACTGGCCTTCTGGTAATGGGGGCTGCTTATTTTCTATGTGGCCTGATTCCGCTGTTATTTATTAAAGACCGCTTATATGATCCGCAAAAAGCTGATTAAAAAAGAATTCACAAAGCAAAAATCTTCTTTTAATTAGATTTTTTATTAAAAATATAAGACCAATTAACAGATTAAAAAGAATTTTTATAAATAAAAACCATGATCAATGACCGATCAGGTTTCATATAAGAAAAGGATCACAAGAATGAGAAAGACAGTAATCGCTACAGTAATTGGAACATTATTTAGCCCAACACTTCATGCGGCAGCATTTGACCGTACTGGCCAATCAATCTCCAGTTTTTTACAGCCGGGCAATTACTTTGAAGCCACTTTAACGGTCAGTGATACTACACTCAAGGGCCAGGAGGCTGGCACGACAAATACTGACCGTATGATTGATGATATTGCCAATACTGATTATCGGCCGGCGGCTGCATTCAAATTGCAGCTTGCACCACAATTTTCATTTGGCCTGATTTATGATCAGCCTTTTGCTTCAGACAGTGAATACTCAGGAAATAACAGTTTCACTGCTACTCCGCAGGATCAGGTGGTACTGCCAGGAATTACAACTGGCAGTCTGGCTGAGGCTACAGATGGTCAGATACCTGAGGGGCAAACCCTGTCACAGGTAAATACACAGAATTTGAGCTGGATCATGGGCTATCAGCCCAATAAAAACTGGAATGTTTATGCAGGGCCGGTTTATCAGACCTTTAAAAGCGATATTCAACTACGGGGAGCCACTTACAGCTTATATAACGGTTATAACTTTCAGGCCGAGGAAACAGGAGATTGGGGCTGGCTTGCCGGCTTCGCCTACCAGATTCCTGAAAAGGCTATCAGGACTTCCTTAACTTACCGCTCTGCAATCACCCACAAGATTAATGCCAGCGAAGAAGCACCACTGATTGATATGCTGAGTACCCGGTCTGGACGAGATTATGTGGGCAATTATCTGCAACAGCTGGTAGCTCTTGGCCAGATTGCTCCAGAGCAGCAGGCTGCCATTAATAGTATCGTTGCCCGTTTACCTTCTGCAGGGGAATCTGGGACCACCAAATTTGAATCACCGGCTTCGCTTAATCTTGAGTTCCAGACTGGTTTACGGCCGGGCACTCTTCTGTTTAGTAATGTGCGCTGGGTAAACTGGGATGACTTCGCATTTCAACCTTACCGCTTTGGCGCAATATCTGAAATAGTCGGTGTGCTTTCTACACCGAGCCGGCCGGAGGGATTTAATCTGGTGCGCTATTTTCATGATCAGTGGTCAGCGAATTTAGGTATTGGACAGCGTTTTAGCTCGAAATGGAATGGTTCTGCTTCTATAGGGTGGGATTCCGGTGCTGGAGAATATGTATCTACGGGCGGTCCAATAAAAGGTTATTACAATATTGGAATGGGCTTTCAATATAGCCCTACCACGTCATATTTTATTTCTGGAGGAATGAAATATACTTGGCTTGGAGACGCCAAGGGGCAAGTCGGTGCACAGGCAGGAAGTCAATACTATGTCAGCGAATTTAAAGATAACTATTCTATCGGCTATGGATTAAAGATTGGTTATCGTTTCTAGTCAGCTAATGGCACAGCCTGTCTCATCCAGTAGAACCAATAAGATGTACAGCTTATTTAAAGTAAATCCTAAGCCACTTGATTAGTAAAAATAAGATGACTGCTTTTCTGAGTATATTTAAAAATTTTAGCTAAAATTTAATTTCTTAATATGAAATTTTTTGTAATAGCTATTCTTATGCTTCACTGGATTTTCAAGATTTCTTAAATTATGATGGAATAAAACATAACTGAATTTCACAGTGCGAAATATTATTTACAAATAGATTGAGCCATACAGATAGAAATTCAGACTACAAACCCGATAAGGATATGGCCGATGCCGAATTACATTGCACCGCTACGCGATATGAAATTTGTTCTCAATGATTTTTTAAACTTTGAACAGAGCTATCAACAATATCCGGCTGCCCAAGATAATTTTAGTGCAGAGATATTAGAGCAGTACTTGGAAGCTGCAGCAGATTTTTGCCAGAACGAACTTTTACCACTTAACCGTATTGGTGACCAGCAGGGCTGCAAGCTGGAAAATGGTGTAGTAACCACGCCAGACGGTTTTAAAGATGCCTATAAAAAATATGTCGAGCTGGGTTTTACTTCACTCACTGGCGATGAGCAGTATGGTGGGCAGGGCTTTCCTACCCTATTCCGTATTGCAATTTCAGAAATCATTACTTCAACCAACTGGGCTTGGGGCATGTACCCTGGACTCTCCCATGGAGCCATGCGAACTATTGAACATCATGGTTCCGAACAGCAGAAGCAGCACTACCTTACCCGGCTGATTTCGGGGGAATGGACAGGTACTATGTGCCTGACCGAATCCCATGCGGGCTCTGATCTGGGTCTGATCCGGACCAAAGCAGTCCCCAATACGGATGGCAGTTATGCTATCAGTGGTGAAAAAATCTTTATTTCTGCTGGGGAACATGACCTGGCTGAAAATATTATTCATATTGTACTGGCACGTTTACCAGATGCTCCTGCGGGTACCAAAGGAATCTCCCTGTTTATCGTACCTAAGTTTAATTTGGATTCGGACGGGAATATTGCCGAACGTAATGGCGTGGTGTGTAGTGCACTTGAACATAAAATGGGTATTCATGGAAATGCGACTTGTGTACTGAATTTTGATCAGGCTAAAGGCTTTCTGATTGGGCCGGAAAACCGGGGCCTAAACTGCATGTTTACCTTTATGAATTCGGCACGGATCGGCACTGCAATTCAGGGACTAGCTGCTTCTGAAGCTTCTTATCAGGGTGCACTGGCATATGCCAGAGAACGCCTGGCAATGCGCTCTCTGGCTGGGCCCCAGCACCCAGAACTGCCGGCTGACCCAATAATTGTGCACCCGGCAGTACGCCAGATGCTATTAACTCAAAAAGTCTTTGCAGAAGGCTCGCGTGCCCTTGCCTATTACTTATCTACTTATGTTGATATGGCCGAGTTTTCAAATAATGAAGATGAAAAGGAACAAGCAGAAAACAAACTTGCCCTTTTAACCCCAATCGCCAAAGCATTCATGACCGAAACGGGGGTAGAGTCGGCTAAGCATGGAATGCAGATTTTTGGCGGACATGGTTATATCGCTGAACATGGAATGGAACAAATTGCTCGTGATGCACGGATCGCCTGTCTTTATGAAGGAACAACCGAAATTCAGGCAATTGACCTGCTGGCACGTAAGGTAATTGGTTCTAAAGGTAACCTGCTCAAAGCCCTGACCGATGAAATTCAGGAATTTACGGCGCAGCATCAGCAGCATGATAAGTTCTCCGCTCAGGTGCAGCAGCTTGAGCAGCTAGTCAAGGAATGGTTAGAACTGACCAGAGACGTGGTGGATAAAATGCAGCAGAGACCAGAAGAAATTGGTGCCGCAGCAGTCGATTATCTTTATTTCTCCGGATACACCGTATTTGCCTATTTGTGGGCAAAAATGGCGATTGTAGCGGAAGATAAAATTGCTCAGGGCGATACAGATCCTTACTATCCGGCCAAGGTAGCTACGGCGCAGTTTTATTATAGCCGCATTCTAAACCGTACCTTAACCCATGCGGCAATGATCCGTTCTGGAATGGATACCCTATTTGAACTTAATCCGGAACAGTTCAAGTTTGATTAATGACTTTGACTCGACAGGTGTGTAATTCACACCTGTTTTTAAAATTCAAATATAAAGATCATTTTGAAGCTGCTCGCAATGAGCAGTAACTAGCTCCATGAGAATAGCCTGATTGAAAAATAATAATTCTGAATAGAAAACTGCTTTGATCTAAATCGCACAATAAAGGATAGAGCAATGACAGAGAATGTCTGGTCAAATGAATATAAACAATGGAATATTGCCCCAACTATTCAACTGCCTGCACGGCATGTGACTTTACTGGATTTCTGGGAACATAGTTTTCAGAAATTTAGCTCGCGTACTGCATTTATTTTTAAAGATAAAAAATTCTCTTTCGACGAGATTGAGCAATATAGCCGTAAATTTTCCAGCTTTTTACAACATCTTCAACTACCTCAAGGTAGCCGCATAGCAGTGATGATGCCGAATATCATTCAGTATCCGATTGTATCACTGGCTGTCATCCGGGCCGGTTATATACTGGTCAATGTCAATCCACTTTATACCGCACGTGAACTACAGCATCAGCTTAATGACGCAGGTGCCTCTGTACTGGTACTGCTCGACCAGTTTATGCCTGTCTACCAGCAGGTCAAAGATCAGCTTGCTATACAGTATGTGGTTATTACAGCTGCGCCAGATTTGCTGGTTGATCCTGCTGAAAAACCTGAAAGCCAGCAGGAAGCACAAATATTTAGTTTAAAAGATATTCTCTCTGAAACTTTACCGGAGACCTATCTTCGTCCCAAGCTTGATCAAGAGGATACTGTAGTACTGCAATATACAGGTGGAACGACTGGAGTTTCTAAAGGTGCAGAGCTGACACATCGTAATATTATTGCCAATCTACTGCAAAATAATGCAGTGTTTTGCAGTTACTTCGGTGACCGTGATGCCTATGCAGATGAAGTCACGATTTGTGCCCTTCCGCTGTATCATATTTTTGCCTTTACCGTGTGTTTATTACACAGTACATTAAATAAAGGCTATGCCACGGTGCTAGTAGCCAATCCGCGCGATCTGTCTGATCTGGTGCATTGTTTTAAAACATATCAGCCTGCAGTTTTTCCAGCAGTAAATACCCTGTTCAATGCACTTATTAATCATCAGGAGTTTAAAACACTCGACCATAGCCATCTGCGCATCACTACAGGCGGCGGCATGACTGTACTCAAATCTACTGCCGATGCCTGGCAGAGAATTACCGGCTGCATGATCCGTGAAGGCTATGGTCTGTCTGAAACATCACCAGTGGCTACATTTAACCCTCCGGCTTCCATTACATTCAGTGGTTCAATTGGCATTCCACTCCCGGCAACAGAAATCAAAATTCTTGATGATACAGGGCAGGAAGTGGTACAAGGCGAAAAAGGCGAGATCGCCATATGGGGACCGCAAGTAATGAAAGGTTACTGGAATCTGCCTGAAGAAACAGCAAAAGTCATGACAGTAGACGGGTTTTTCCGTAGTGGCGATATTGGCGTCATGGATGCAAAAGGCTATGTACGAATTATTGACCGTAAAAAAGATATGATTCTGGTTTCAGGTTTTAATGTCTTTCCCAATGAAATCGAGGCTGTCTTATCACAGCATCCCAAAGTGCTGGAAGTTGCAGTGATTGGGGTAGCAGATGAAAAATCTGGGGAAGTACCAAAAGCTTTTATTGTCAAAAAAGAACAGTTTTTAACAGCAGAGGAAATCCAGTCTTATGCCCGAGAAAATTTAACCGGCTACAAACAGCCACGCTATATCGAATTTCTGCATGAACTGCCTAAATCAACGGTGGGCAAAATTCTGCGTAAGGCCCTCAGGCAGGATGCATCACTACAGTAAAGAGTCATAAAAGAGCGGGTGTTAACCCGCTCTTTCAGTTTAGCTTTGTAATGCTGCCAACAGTTTATGATGCAGTCCGCCAAACCCGCCATTCGACATAATCACCACAGCATCACCCTCACCTGCTTCCTGAACTATACGCTGGATAATTTCATCCAGAGAACGGCTCACCTGTGACTTATTCGGAGCAGCCTCGACTACAGGTTGAAGATCCCAGTCCAAGCCTTCTGGCTGATACCAGATTACCTCATCTGCCAGGCGGGCCGAGTGGGCCAGTCCGTCTTTATGGCTACCCATACGCATAGTATTTGAACGCGGTTCAATAACTGCCCAAAGGCGCCGTTCACCCAGACGTTTACGGGCACCATCCAGTGTCGTTTCAATTGCAGTGGGATGATGTGCAAAGTCATCATAAACTTCGATACCCCTGAGCGTACCCAGCAGCTCCATACGGCGTTTGACACCCCCAAAACTGGACAGTGCTTCACATGCCTGAACAATACTGACACCCACATGCTGTGCAGCAGCAATGGTAGCCAAAGCATTGGCAACACTATGCTGGCCTGTCATGGACCATTGAACTTCAGCAATAACCTTACCCTGCTCCAGCACCTTAAAATGGCTGCCATCTGCTTGAATTAGTTCTGCATAGAGTTCGGCTTGGGTATCGGTATCCAAACCGGTACGTATAACAGGTGTCCAGCAGCCCATTTCCAGTACTTCATCAATATGGGTTTCAGTAATAGGCGCAATAATCCGGCCAGTGCTTGGAATGGTACGCACCAGATGATGAAACTGTTTTTGAATGGCAGCCAGATCATCAAAAATATCGGCATGGTCAAATTCGAGGTTATTCAGGATTGCTGTTTTAGGATGATAATGAACGAACTTGGAGCGTTTATCGAAGAAAGCTGAATCATATTCATCTGCCTCGACTACAAAGTACTTGCCCCCGCCCAGCCGTGCGCTCTGGCTAAATCCAAGGGGCACACCGCCAATTAGAAAACCGGGATTTAAACCGGCCTGATCCAGTACCCAGGCCAGCATGGTGGTGGTGGTGGTTTTACCATGAGTACCCGCGACACCGAGTACATGTTTACCCTGCAATACATGATCAGCCAGAAACTGTGGTCCCGAAATATAAGGCAGACCGGCATCTAGCATATATTCAATGGCATCAATTCCACGCTTCATGGCGTTGCCCACAATGACCAGATCAGGATGTGGCTGTAAATGGCTGCGATCATAACCCTGCATTAAGGTAATGCCCGCATTCTCAAGCTGGGTAGACATTGGCGGGTAGACACTCTGGTCTGAACCGGTCACAGTATGCCCAAGATCACGTGCCAGAAGTGCCAGTGATCCCATAAATGTGCCGCAAATACCTAAAATATGCAGATGCATAACTCACCCTCTCTACTACTTTTGACACATCACTTGATCTTATCGTGTTGTTGTCGTGATCGATTAAAATTGTCAGCAACGATAGCAAGGCTATTCATGAAAAGATAGTTGTTCTTGTAGTCGTTATAAGGCTTTCAGAGATTTTTTATCAGATCTGATTACTGTTGCCCCGCTATTAAATTATTACGATAAAAAATCTGGTTAAAATATTTGTCGAATTTTTCAAATAGATTAAAGTCTTTACTCTCCTGTACCGTCTTGTATAAATACCCATGAATCCAAACCTGTACCTGCCCCTGCTGTTATTGATTATTTCGAACTGCTTTATGACTCTGGCCTGGTATGGGCATTTAAAATTTTTACATGGTGTACCGTTATGGCAGGCTATTTTATTTGGCTGGCTGATTGCACTGCTTGAATACAGTTTTATGATTCCGGCAACCCGTCTTTTATCCCAGTATGGATGGAGCCTGGGCCAAATGAAGATTACCCAAGAAGTGGTCACCTTACTGGTATTTGTTCCTTTCATGATTTTTCTGTTTAAGCAGCCGTTTAAGCTGGACTATTTATGGGCAGGTTTATGTCTGTTAGGCTGTGTTTATTTTGTCTTTCGCAGCCAGTAAGAATTTTTTAACTATTTTAATAAAGTTTCTCGGCTGCTTCCTGAAAAATCATAAAAAACAGCCAGCAGCTATAAGGTTAAATGGTCGTGAGCGCAAAAATCAGTCTATAATAGAGGGCTACTTATTCATTTAAAGCTTGGCTCTGGTCGAGATCTCTTTTTACCTAGTCTCTGGAACATTAGCAATGAATGCGGTCGCAACTGACGCTCAACCCCTAGTCGGAATTATCATGGGCTCCCAATCGGATTGGGCTACCCTCGAACATACTGCCAATATGCTCAAGCAGCTTGGTGTCCCTTTTGAAGCTGAAGTCGTCTCTGCACACCGTACTCCAGACCGTCTGTTTGAATACGCTGAAACAGCTCGCGATCGTGGGATTCAGGTTATTATTGCAGGAGCTGGTGGAGCTGCACATTTACCTGGAATGTGTGCAGCCAAAACCGATCTACCTGTACTGGGTGTTCCGGTTAAGTCCTCAATTCTAAATGGTGTAGATTCCCTGTTGTCTATTGTACAAATGCCGGCAGGTATTGCAGTCGGTACCTTGGCCATTGGCCCTGCAGGTGCTGCCAATGCCGCTATTATGGCCGCCCAGATTCTGGGTTTGACCCGTCCCGAAATTGCAAAAAATGTAGCAGGCTTCCGTGAAGCGCAAACTGCAAAAGTTGCGGGTAATAATATTCCAGGTCAGGGTTAAGACAGGATCGATATCATGAATAAGACTATCGGTATTTTTGGTGGCGGCCAGCTCGGCCGCATGATGGCCCAAGCTGCCTTACCACTCAATATTCAATGTACATTTTTTGAAGCCAACCATAACTGCCCTTCAGCAATATTGGGTCAGGTCTTTTCTGAGCATGACGTGCAGGGTCTGGAAAAATTTATTGAAAGTGCAGATGTATTTTCCCTCGAATTTGAAAATACGCCTCTCGCGGATGTTGATACTCTCTTGCAGAGCAAACAGCTTTATCCACCACGTCAAGCATTGGCTACTGCTCAGAACCGTCTGCTAGAGAAGGCACTGTTTGACCAGCTGGATATACCAGTAGCGCCGTATCGTGCAGTAGATTCTTTGTCGAGCCTACAGCAGGCTGTAACCGAGTTGGGTCTACCGATTGTACTGAAAACGGCAACTGGAGGTTATGATGGTAAAGGGCAATTTGTACTGCGCGAGCAAGAGCAGATTGAACAGGCTTGGGCTGAACTGGGTCCGGCCAAATCTTTAATTGCAGAAAGCTTTGTAAAATTTTCCCGTGAAGTTTCAATTATTGCGGTACGTGGACAGAACGGTGAAGTTAAGAGCTGGCCATTAGCTGAAAATCATCATCATCATGGTATTTTGTCACATTCGATTATACCTGCACCGAATAGTGAGCAGTTACAGCCGGTTGCTCAGGATTATATTACCCGGCTGCTGAATCATCTGAACTATGTAGGTGTACTGACACTTGAGTTATTTGTGACAGAAGCCGGTCTGTATGCCAATGAAATGGCGCCAAGGGTACATAACTCGGGGCACTGGTCAATTGAAGGTGCAGTCTGTTCACAGTTTGAAAACCATATACGTGCTGTTGCAGGCCTACCGCTCGGTTCTACAGAAGTGCTTCGCTCTACGGTGATGGTCAATATTATTGGGCGATATCCTGATGCCGCACAGGTACTGGCTTTAAATGGTGCGCATCTGCATATGTATAACAAGGAAGAACGGCCGGGGCGTAAACTCGGTCATATTACCTTAATGCCGGTTAATCATGCAGAGCTGACAGAGCTATGCCGTCAGCTGGCGAAAATATTGCCAGAGCCATTAGCCTTGACTCAAGATATGAACATTTAAACCTTAAACTGTTGCTAAAAAAAGCGGTCATTTTAGTGACCGCTTTTTTTATAGCTGTCATTACGGCATGATTGCGCCTCTTTTTTATTAGCTATAAATATCTTTAATTTTTTAAGTTTTATTTAATATCTGAATCGCGCCAGATTCTTCAATAGTTACTGAATTTATCAACTCAATATTCGACTGAAAAAAGTAGCTTTATATATAGAGTTTATGAAATTAGGGAATAATATTTAGATTTATGAATTCATTTTATTGAATTTAAATTTTCTATTTTAAGTTTGAATTCAAAGTTTCATGCTGTTTGTCTTATGGATAAAATTTAAATTTAAAAAATAAATTCTGAATTTAAAACTAAAAAATAAATTCAAAATTCATCTTGTTGAGCGTAACCATTCTTTAGCCAGTGTATTCGTATTGATAATTATCTATAAATTTAAAAGAAATTATTTGAATTCAAATCAGTTAAAGATGGATTTTAAATTTGAATTTAAACTATTTTTATAAATTTAAATACTGAAAGGTTGTGGATAAAATTTTTAAATTTAAAATAAATTTAAAACAAGGAATTATGAATTTAAATTTACGTTTCAAAACTTCCATTTTGACTTCAGAATGCTATGGTAAAAACAATAATTTAAATTCAAAGTGATAAGGATCTTATGCGCCACTTTGCTCTAATTTTTTCTACCGCTTTTTTGAGCGTGTCTCAGGTTAATGCTGAATTAATTATTAATGGTCAATCGAGTTCTACTTCGGTAACAGCAACATCTGCTATTTCAAATGCCTATAGTCCACAAAATAATTTTCAGGCATGTCTGGGCAACTTGCGTTCACAGGCTATATCTGCTGGAGTAAACGGAAGTACTTATGACCGTTATACCCAATCTTTAACACCTGATTATTCAGTAATCGACAAGCTAAATTATCAGCCAGAGTTTTCTACACCAATCTGGGATTATCTGTCGGGTCTGGTGGATGAAGAGCGAGTACAGGCAGGCCGAACGAAACTGGCACAGCATGCAGAGGTACTCAAGCGTGTTGAGGCAGCTTATGGTGTACCAGCCGAAACAGTAGTAGCAGTATGGGGGGTAGAGAGCAACTTCGGTGATATTTCAGGAAGTTATCCCTTGTTGCAAGCGCTTGGAACATTAAGCTGTGAAGGCCGGCGCCAAAGTTATTTTCGTGGCGAGTTTTTTGCAGCCATGCGAATTTTACAACGTGGAGATTTACGTGAAGAGCAATTAAAAGGTTCATGGGCAGGCGCTTTTGGCCATACCCAATTTATGCCTTCGACCTATGAGGAACTGGCGGTCGATTTCGATGGAGATGGCCGGCGTGATTTAGTCTCAAGTACTACAGATGCCTTGGCTTCTACAGCAAACTTTCTAAAAAAACGCGGCTGGCAAACCGGTATGCCTTGGGGATTTGAAGTCAAACTTCCTTCAGGTTTTTCTGCACAGGGAGAAGGGCGGCGTAATAAAAAAGCTTTAAACAGCTGGGTAAATCGCGGATTAACTCGTACTGATGGTACTGCACTGGTTCAGGGAAATCTTTCAGGTTCTACACCAGCAGGTTTGATGATGCCGGCAGGTGAAAATGGACCGGCTTTTCTAGTATTTAAAAATTTTGATGCAATTTATAGTTATAACGCGGCAGAAAGTTATGGGTTGGCGATTGCCCATTTGTCGGACCGTTTACAAGGACAGGGACCTTTTTTGACGGCTTGGCCAACCGATGATGCCGGGACATCACGTGCGGAGCGGCGTGAAATTCAACAGTTTTTATTAAGAAAGGGTTATGACATCGGGGCAGTAGATGGACTGATCGGTGATAAAACCCGGCAGGCCATTCGTCAGGAACAGCAGCGTTTAGGATTAAATCCAACCGGACGGGCGGGGCAGCAAATTCTGCGTGCTCTGCGTGCTGAATATATTATGCAGTAAAATTTAAAATTAAAGCAGCGAAATATTTCGCTGCTTTTCATGAATATAAAAGTCGGAAAATAATTTAAATTATTTCATCATCTTCGTCTGGTGTAATCATCGCCTCTAGCAAGTCCATAATAACGGCGGTAACATCTTGGCAAACTTCATGGTCATTTAAAATTTCAGATGCAGTGATGGTAATTTCAGTATCACTTGGCAAAAGTTTTTGTTCTTCTTCAATGAGCTGTTCAATAGGTAACAAGGTCTGCTTGATAGAGAAATGTAAAATATCATTAAATTCAATATTTTCATCTTCAAGTTCAATCGCACAATCATTTAAGTAGGGGAGCAGTACTGAATAAAGATAGGGCTTTAAGTCTGTAATATTAAATAGCTCGATATCACGCGATTGCTCAATAGTGCTGATATGATCATTTGCTTCAATCAGAATATGATAGTAACTCACCTGAATATCCATCTTTGTTCCCCTCTAGCTGTCTTAACCATATCATGAAAATGATCTGTAACTAGACAGGGTAATATCCATACATAATATTGCAAGGCTTTTTACCGGAAAACCCTAAAACTATAAACAAGAAAAAACCGCGCCTGAGCGCGGTTTTTTTGAAAGTTAAAGTGAAAAATTATTTTTTATCATCTTTAACTTCAGTAAATTCAGCATCAACGACACCGTCATCAGCTTTTTGTTGCTGACCAGCATCACCACCTTGAAATGCATTCGGATCAAAGCCTTGCGCACCACCCTGAGCACCTTGAGCGGCTTCATAAGCACGCTGGGTGATTGGCATAATGATGTTTTGTAATGCTTCAGTTTTTGCCTTAATAGCGTCAACATCATTTTCTTTAGTTGCAGCTTCAAGTTCAGAAACTGCTGTTTCAACGGCAGTTTTCTCATCAGCAGTTACTTGCTCGCCCAGATCTTTTACTGCTTTTTGTGCAGAAGAGATCAGTGCATCCGCTTCATTACGTGCTTTTGCCAGTTCTTCAAACTTGCGGTCTTCTTCCGCATTCGCTTCCGCATCTTTAATCATTGCTTCAATTTCAGCATCAGACAAACCTGAGTTTGCTTTAATCTGGATCGATTGCTCTTTACCAGTACTCTTGTCTTTTGCAGAAACTTTCAGGATACCGTCAGCGTTAATGTCAAATGACACTTCAATTTGCGGTACGCCACGTGGAGCAGGTGGGATATCGCCTAACTGGAAGTTACCCAACAATTTATTTTGTTGAGCCATTTTTCGTTCACCTTGGTAAACCGAAATATCTACAGCAGGCTGATTATCTGCCGCTGTAGAGAACACTTGTGATTTCTTCGCAGGAATCGTCGTGTTTTTCTCGATAATTGGAGTCAACACGCCGCCCATAGTTTCAATACCCAGTGTTAACGGGGTTACATCCAGCAATAGTACGTCGTTCTTGTCACCAGACAATACAGCACCTTGAATCGCAGCACCAATCGCAACTGCTTCATCCGGGTTTACGTCTTTACGTGGCTCTTTACCAAAGAATTCTTGTACTTTTTGTTGTACAAGCGGCATACGAGACTGACCACCAACCAAAATGACGTCAGAGATGTCAGAAGTTGAAAGCCCAGCATCTTTAAGCGCAATACGGCAAGGCTCAATGGTACGCGCCACTAAATCAGCAACCAAACCTTCAAGTTTCGCACGTGTTACATTGATCACTAAGTGTTTAGGACCAGTTGCATCGGCGGTGATATATGGAAGGTTGATTTCAGTTGCATTTGATGAAGAAAGCTCGATTTTTGCTTTTTCAGCAGCTTCTTTCAAACGTTGTAACGCAAGTGGATCATTTTTCAAGTTCACACTTTGTTCTTTCTTAAATTCTTCAACTAAGAATTCAATTAATGCGTTATCAAAGTCTTCACCACCAAGGAAAGTATCACCGTTTGTTGATAACACTTCGATTTGCTGGTCGCCATCAAGGTCTGCGATTTCAATAATTGATACGTCAAAAGTACCACCACCTAAGTCATAAACTGCAACTTTACGGTCGCCTTCTTTTTTATCCATACCGAACGCAAGTGCAGCAGCAGTAGGTTCGTTAATGATACGTTTAACGTCTAGGCCAGCGATTTTACCCGCATCTTTGGTTGCCTGACGTTGCGCATCGTTAAAGTAAGCAGGAACGGTAATGACTGCTTCAGTTACGGTTTCACCTAAATAGTCTTCTGCAGTTTTCTTCATCTTTTTCAAGATTTCAGCAGAGATCTGTTGCGGTGCCAATTTTTTGTCGTTAACTTCAACCCAAGCATCGCCATTGTCTGCTTTGATGATTTTATAAGGTACAAGGCCGATGTCTTTTTGTACCGCTTGATCTTCATAACGACGACCGATCAAACGCTTGATTGCGAATAATGTATTTTTCGGGTTGGTTACTGCTTGGCGTTTCGCGCTTTGACCAACCAGAATTTCGCCATCTTTATAGGCAATAATGGATGGGGTAGTGCGTGCGCCTTCCGCATTTTCGATTACTTTAACTTTATCGCCTTCAAGTACAGCAACACATGAGTTGGTTGTACCCAAGTCAATACCAATAATTTTAGCCATCTGACATATTCCTCAGTAATTTTTACAATCTTATGTTTGTTATCCGATATGAGAGTCTTTCAAAAATTTTCAAGTAAATTAGCTAAAAATTTTTAAAAACTCCCGCATTTAGAAGGCTTATTGCCCTACCATGACCATTGCAGGCCGTAACAGACGACCGGATAGGGTATAGCCTTTTTGCAAAACTGTACCTATTTCACCAGACTTGGCATTTGGATCAATACCCACCGCCTGATGCAGATCGGCATTAAAACCATTTGCCGTATCCACAACTACCACGCCCGCTTTTTCAAGCGTAGTCAGTAACCCTTTTAATGTGAGTTCTACACCTTCCGATAAGGGAGTTTGTTCTTCACCAGTGGCTTGCAGCGCACGTTCAAGGTTATCTACTGTCTCAAGCAGGTTTTTCGCAAATTTCTCTAGAGCAAATTTTTTCGCAGTCTCAGCTTCACGCTCAAGACGCTCTTTTACTTTTTCACTCTCATAAATGGCATTCGCCGCACGAGCTTTTTCAAGTTTCAGGCTTTCTTCAAGCTTGGTAACTTGTGCTTTTAAATCTTCAGAATCTGTTTCTAAATGCCCTGAACCGCTTTCAGCCTGGGTCTGTTGGTCATGTGCTTCTAATTGCTCTTCTTGAGGATTTTGAGCCTGCTCATTTTGCTCATTCGCCATTGCTGATCTCCGTTTAAATGGGTTTTTAAACATGTACAGTCCTTATTTGGCCTCAGTACTAACTGCGTTACTTCTGAACTGCCATGATTGCTCATTCATTAATACTGTTGAAGTCGGGGCTAGATGAAAAAAATCAAGCAGAAACCCATATAAATATAAGGTTTTTTATTCCTTCTATATATAAAAGATCATTTTTCTAAAAATTATCGGAAAATAAAATCGCTAAACCCCCTATAACAGGACGCTATAGAGGTATTTTTTCTTAAAACGGGCATAATTCTTAAATCATCTTCTTCAATTACAATGTAAAGCTTTTATAACGGTGTATAAGAGTTGTATAGCTGAATTATTATTAAAAATGAAAATTTCATCCTTTATGTAAACTAAAATCTTTATAAACTGAATAATTTAAATAATTCTCATTTTCTAATCCTAAAGATGTGCTTATTTATTTTACTCTGTAACAGTTTAATAAAAGATTTCAGAAGCTGTACCTGTCTTATTCAAAACACCAACCAATTGTATGCAGGACAATGAAAAGCTTTTGTTCATTATGACTTTCGCAAAGCAGTGTCTAGGCTTTGTGTATTTGATGTTTTTTTAAGGAAGGAAATGATGAAAAAATTAGGTTTAATTTCACTGGTGCTGGCAGGTGTTTCTTTTGCAGCTGTAGGCTGTGCGACCAATGATGGTATGACTCATCCTGAAACTGCACAAAGCCAGTCTGCTGTACAGTCTGAGACTGACACTTCATTAGTAAGTGCTCAAGCGTCTACAGATATTAGCGCACAAGGTGAAGTTGCGGCTCAAGCTGATCCTGCAGCTCAACAAATCGAAGCAGTACAGGCAGCTCCTGCTGAGCAGCCAGCAGCTATGACTGATGCTACAGCACAGTAAGAACTAATCCTCCAGGAAAGGATACAATGAAGAGGAGCCATCTCTTGCTTGTTTAATTGTTGAGGAAACAATTGGAAATAGATAATAGACCTGAGATCTGTTATCTATTTTTGTCTAAACAGTCGTTATTAATAAAAATATAAAAACTCAATAAGAAAGATGAACTGTTGATTTAGAATCATAGATGAGAAAGTAATCCAAGTGTTTGACTTAATATTTTAAGTTAACCATAGAGATATTGTTGTTAAGCTGACGGCTGACTTGTTTGATAGAAATATCTGGCATGATATAAATAGAAAAGACAGTTAAAGTCTTAGACTGCTCTATAATTTTGAGTTTATTTTAAAGAATAACTGCTATGTCAAACTATGCATAGGTTATAGCTAAATTAAAAGATAAAAGAAAGCCCGGTTAAAACCAGGCTTAGTCTAGAGGAGGTAAGAAAAAGAGATTTAGTCTCTATCCCATTTCCGATATTCACGCTCGCGTTCACGCTGACGTTTTTCCCATTCCTTGTGATCTTTCTTCCATTCTTTACTATTTTCTCTACGCTGTTCCATACGCTTACGTTCCCATTCACGCTGATCATAACGCTGCTGGTCATAGCGTTGATCTCGGTCATACCGATGATCACGATCATAACGCCGGTCCTGATCATAGCGGCCATCATATTGATAGTCATCTGGATAAACCGCACAACCACTTGCTAATACTGCTGTCGCAAGCGAAAGTCCTAATAATTTATTTAACATGCTGCTGTTCCTTTCTACTCTTGCCGTCCAGTGGCAAAAAACATCCTGAAAACCATTGCTTAATGTCAATGACAGTTTATAGAAATAAGAATAGCGTATTCAGCTTGTTGGATTTGTATACACACTAGTTGTTTTATATACCAGTATAGTCAAATGACAGTTAATCATGTAGAAAGTATGAAGAAATAAATAAGGAGAAAATGGCATGGCAGTTTCTAACTTGGCAATACAACAATTATTAAAAAAAACTCAAGGTGCCGCAGCACGTGCACTCGATAAATTGCCTGATCTTGCCAAAGAATCAATTGCCAAGGCATTGGGCTATAGCTATATCTATCCGCAGCTCGACCCTCTGGTCAAATGTTTAATGGCCATACAACATAAGCAGGGTAAGTTTGGTTTAATTACAGATCAGCCTTTAAAAGATCGGGAAGGCTTTGAAAAACAGATTGCAGAGCTAACCGCAAAGAAAACTCCCGTCAAACATGTAGAGGACATCCGGCTACCTTTACAGAGTGGCACGATTACAGCCCGGCATTATCATCCTGATCCACAGAAAAAATTACCTTTAATCATGTTTTATCATGGAGGAGGGTTTGTGATTGGTAGCTTGAATACACATGATGAAGTCTGTCGTCTGATTGCCAAATATGCCAATACTCAGGTGATCAGTATAGATTATCCACTTGCACCTGAGGTTGGTCCAAAACAGATAATTCAGTACTGTGAGGATGCGCTCGCATGGGCCTATCAGAACCGTAAACAGCTTAAGATTTATAAAAACCGTATTGCAGTCGCAGGGGACAGTGCCGGTGCCAATATCAGTGCAGTAGTTGCACAGCGTACAGTGAACAAGGCTTATAAACCTTCTGCCCAGTTATTGATTTACCCGGTAGTAGACTTCAAGAGCCGTCACCCTTCTTTTTATAACTATAATGAAGGATTAGTACTGACCAAAGATGACGTGGACCGCGTTACAGAGTTTTATGCTATTCGTCATCATATCGAATTGGATGACCCGATGATTTCGCCTACTTATGGTGAGTTAAAACATCTGCCGCCAACTTTTATTTTAACTGCCGGGCATGATGTTCTACACGATGAAGGAAAGATTTATAGCCATAAGCTGCGTCAGCAGGGCGTAAAGGTCCGCTATCAGGAATTTGAAGACCAGGCTCATGGTTTTGTTAATCTGACTTTGGTATCTGGAAAAGCCAAAAAATATACAATTCAAATTGCCAAGGATTTCCGTAAATTCTGGAATAAAGCAGCATAACTACTATCAAGGTTTCTTATATTTCTAAAGCTCATTTAGATGAAGTATTTTAGGTTCCACGTGAAACAAAAAATATCAAGTGATCTGAGCTTTAGGAAATATTAAGTCAAACGCAGGTACGTATAGACCTTTTAGAAAAATTGCCTGGGAAAAGTCCGGAAACAGGCAGCCAGTATTTTTCCAGTGTGCCTGATATATTACATTTAAGGAACCTTTAAATTCAGGACGGAAACGGTAATGCCGTTGTCCATCAAACTGATCAATCTGCATCAACTGTTTAGGTAGATATTTAGAGTTGACGGGTACACCTTTAAAGTAAGGTGAAAAACCAATATGCAGAGACATTTCATGTTCAGAAGATGCAATATGGCAAAAGAGTTGATTCTGCTGTCGTCGCCATTCAAAACGTGCCAGTTCTTTAGGAATGCCCCATAACTTACGGCCGTGTATTACAGACTCTGTAGTTGAGACATAAATTTTTGGAATAGTAGAAAGTATACGTTGTGTCATTAAAGGATGATCAAGAATCAATAATTCATCATAAGGTTGTATAGGAGTATCCTGATAGCGTACCAATATGACTTGGACGAAGCGCCCTGTAGAAGAGTAGGACAAACCAAAATGGCGAAATTTTTTCAGAAACTGCGGAGTAAGCCAGTAATTTAAAATAAAGCCTTCTCCTTGCAAGTTCCAAGGTGGCAACTGTAAGTTATGCGGATCAGTATGATTTATTCTTGTCATAACACATACTCAAAATAATTGCTTTTTTGGTGATTAATAAATTATGAAAGCTTAATATAGCTAAATCTAAAAGCTCTAGAAAATAGTGTGGGTAAATAAATGTTAAAACAGATAATCGTGGGTATGAGCGCAGGTTTTTTGAGTATCTCGGTATGGGCTGCCAACAGTGCCATGCAAATAAAAACATCTTTGGGTAATATCGAAATAGAATTATTTAACGATAAAGCGCCTGTGTCAGTTAAAAATTTTGAAAGCTATGTAAAGAGTAATTTCTACAATGGTACCATTTTCCATCGGGTCATTCCTGGCTTCATGATTCAGGGTGGAGGGTTTGATGCACATATGAAACAGAAACCTACAAATGCCCCTATACGTAATGAAGCAGATAATGGTTTAAAAAATACCCGGGGTACTTTAGCAATGGCACGTATCAATGATCCAAACTCAGCTACCAGTCAATTTTTTATAAATATTGCTAATAATGACTTTTTAAATATAAATATAATGAATGACGGATACGCAGTATTTGGCCGGGTTACTCAAGGAATGGAAATAGTCGATAAAATCGCTGCTGTACCGACAGGTAACAATGGCCCATACCAAAATGTTCCAGTTCAACCAGTTAAAATTTTAGAGATAAAAACAAAAGTAAACAAAACTGATAAATAAATACTCATTTAAGTGGGAATATTTAACTTATATTTCTATTTTAAAATTAATAAGTTATAGGGTATCTATACCAATAAAAAGTTAAATAAAATGTATGTTTTTAGAGCACTTGTAAAAACAGCAGCTTAAAAGTGCTTGCCATAGCTCATTTTTGCCCTATAATGAGCTCATCCCGACGCGATTAAGACAAAGATCTTCACTAAAGGGTGAAGGTGGTGGTTCTTATTTGCGTTAATTCTGCCTCTGACGAAGAGCAGAAAGATCATTAAGAGAATATGAAGAACAACTTGTGTGGATTTTTACTGGTTGATCGATCGAAATAATTTTCATTGATTGAATGGTAGAAATTTCTCGAAGTTTATTTGAGTAAATTTTTAGTCAGAAGATTAATGAGCCAGAATTGGTACCTTGTCTATAAATAAGGTACAAATGATTTTAACTGAAGAGTTTGATCATGGCTCAGATTGAACGCTGGCGGCAGGCTTAACACATGCAAGTCGAGCGGATGAAGGTAGCTTGCTACCGGATTCAGCGGCGGACGGGTGAGTAATGCTTAGGAATCTGCCTATTAGTGGGGGACAACGTTCCGAAAGGAGCGCTAATACCGCATACGTCCTACGGGAGAAAGCAGGGGACCTTCGGGCCTTGCGCTAATAGATGAGCCTAAGTCGGATTAGCTAGTTGGTAGGGTAAAGGCCTACCAAGGCGACGATCTGTAGCGGGTCTGAGAGGATGATCCGCCACACTGGGACTGAGACACGGCCCAGACTCCTACGGGAGGCAGCAGTGGGGAATATTGGACAATGGGGGGAACCCTGATCCAGCCATGCCGCGTGTGTGAAGAAGGCCTTTTGGTTGTAAAGCACTTTAAGCGAGGAGGAGGCTACCTGGATTAATACTTTAGGATAGTGGACGTTACTCGCAGAATAAGCACCGGCTAACTCTGTGCCAGCAGCCGCGGTAATACAGAGGGTGCGAGCGTTAATCGGATTTACTGGGCGTAAAGCGTGCGTAGGCGGCCAATTAAGTCAAATGTGAAATCCCCGAGCTTAACTTGGGAATTGCATTCGATACTGGTTGGCTAGAGTATGGGAGAGGATGGTAGAATTCCAGGTGTAGCGGTGAAATGCGTAGAGATCTGGAGGAATACCGATGGCGAAGGCAGCCATCTGGCCTAATACTGACGCTGAGGTACGAAAGCATGGGGAGCAAACAGGATTAGATACCCTGGTAGTCCATGCCGTAAACGATGTCTACTAGCCGTTGGGGCCCTTGAGGCTTTAGTGGCGCAGCTAACGCGATAAGTAGACCGCCTGGGGAGTACGGTCGCAAGACTAAAACTCAAATGAATTGACGGGGGCCCGCACAAGCGGTGGAGCATGTGGTTTAATTCGATGCAACGCGAAGAACCTTACCTGGCCTTGACATACAGAGAACTTTCCAGAGATGGATTGGTGCCTTCGGGAACTCTGATACAGGTGCTGCATGGCTGTCGTCAGCTCGTGTCGTGAGATGTTGGGTTAAGTCCCGCAACGAGCGCAACCCTTTTCCTTATTTGCCAGCACTTCGGGTGGGAACTTTAAGGATACTGCCAGTGACAAACTGGAGGAAGGCGGGGACGACGTCAAGTCATCATGGCCCTTACGGCCAGGGCTACACACGTGCTACAATGGTCGGTACAAAGGGTTGCTACACAGCGATGTGATGCTAATCTCAAAAAGCCGATCGTAGTCCGGATTGGAGTCTGCAACTCGACTCCATGAAGTCGGAATCGCTAGTAATCGCGGATCAGAATGCCGCGGTGAATACGTTCCCGGGCCTTGTACACACCGCCCGTCACACCATGGGAGTTTGTTGCACCAGAAGTAGGTAGTCTAACCGCAAGGAGGACGCTTACCACGGTGTGGCCGATGACTGGGGTGAAGTCGTAACAAGGTAGCCGTAGGGGAACCTGCGGCTGGATCACCTCCTTAACGAAAGATTGACGATTGGTAAGAATCCACAACAAGTTGTTCTTCATGACGATGTATCTGAGGGTCTGTAGCTCAGTTGGTTAGAGCACACGCTTGATAAGCGTGGGGTCACAAGTTCAAGTCTTGTCAGACCCACCACTACTGACGAAAGCAGTAATGCAGAAAAACAGATATGTTGACTTATTGATAAGCTGGGGACTTAGCTTAGTTGGTAGAGCGCCTGCTTTGCACGCAGGAGGTCAGGAGTTCGACTCTCCTAGTCTCCACCACGAATCAAACATGATTTGATTCGAAGCTAGAGATTACAGAATTTAGTAAATGGAAGGTTCAAGAATCCTGGTTTATTAACTTCTGTGATTTATCACAGTTGACTGCAGTCCGACGAGGATGCAGTGAATCATTAACAGATTGGCAAATTTGAGTCTGAAATAAATTGTTCAACTCATTCAATAGACGTTACAGGGCAACCTGTTGACTAACGTAGATTGAACTGAGAACTAGCAAATTAACTGAATCAAGCGTTTTGGTATATGAATTTAGATTGAAGCTGTACAGTGCTTAAGTGCACAGTACTCTAAACTGTAATGTTGAAGTTGCTCCTTGTAGGTAACGTCGACTGTTTGGGGTTGTATAGTCAAGTAATTAAGTGCATGTGGTGGATGCCTTGGCAGTCAGAGGCGATGAAAGACGTGATAGCCTGCGAAAAGCTTCGGGGAGGCGGCAAATATCCTGTGATCCGGAGATGTCTGAATGGGGAAACCCACTTACCATAAGGTAGGTATTGCATGATGAATACATAGTCATGCAAGGCGAACGAGGGGAAGTGAAACATCTCAGTACCCTCAGGAAAAGAAATCAATTGAGATTCCCTCAGTAGCGGCGAGCGAACGGGGATCAGCCCATTAAGTTATGTGTGTTTTAGAGGAATGCTCTGGGAAGTGCAACCGTAGAGGGTGATAGTCCCGTACACGAAAGGGCACACATAATGATGACGAGTAGGGCGAGGCACGTGAAACCTTGTCTGAATATGGGGGGACCATCCTCCAAGGCTAAATACTCCTGACTGACCGATAGTGAACCAGTACCGTGAGGGAAAGGCGAAAAGAACCCCTGTGAGGGGAGTGAAATAGATCCTGAAACCGCATGCATACAAGCAGTGGGAGCACCTTCGTGGTGTGACTGCGTACCTTTTGTATAATGGGTCAGCGACTTATATTCAGTGGCGAGGTTAACCGAATAGGGGAGCCGTAGAGAAATCGAGTCTTAATAGGGCGTCTAGTCGCTGGGTATAGACCCGAAACCGGGTGATCTATCCATGAGCAGGTTGAAGGTTGGGTAACACTAACTGGAGGACCGAACCCACCGTCGTTGAAAAGCCGGGGGATGACTTGTGGATAGGGGTGAAAGGCTAATCAAACTCGGTGATAGCTGGTTCTCCCCGAAAGCTATTTAGGTAGCGCCTCGGACGAATACCATTGGGGGTAGAGCACTGTTTCGGCTAGGGGGTCATCCCGACTTACCAAACCGATGCAAACTCCGAATACCAATGAGTACTATCCGGGAGACAGACTGCGGGTGCTAACGTCCGTAGTCAAGAGGAAAACAATCCAGACCGCCAGCTAAGGCCCCAAAATCATAGTTAAGTGGGAAACGATGTGGGAAGGCATAGACAGCTAGGAGGTTGGCTTAGAAGCAGCCACCCTTTAAAGAAAGCGTAATAGCTCACTAGTCGAGTCGGCCTGCGCGGAAGATGTAACGGGGCTAAAACTATGTGCCGAAGCTGCGGATGCACATTTATGTGCGTGGTAGGGGAGCGTTCTGTAAGCCGATGAAGGTGGATTGAGAAGTCTGCTGGAGGTATCAGAAGTGCGAATGCTGACGTGAGTAACGACAAAACGGGTGAAAAACCCGTTCGCCGAAAGACCAAGGGTTCCAGTCCAACGTTAATCGGGGCTGGGTGAGTCGACCCCTAAGGCGAGGCCGAAAGGCGTAGTCGATGGGAAATTGGTTAATATTCCAATACTTCTGTGTAATGCGATGAGAGGACGGAGAAGGTTAGGTCAGCCTGGCGTTGGTTGTCCAGGTGGAAGACAGTAGGCATGCATCTTAGGCAAATCCGGGGTGCTCTATGCTGAGAGTCGATAGCAAGCCAGTTTACTGGCGAAGTGGCCGATACCATACTTCCAAGAAAAGTCTCTAAGCTTCAGTTACACAGGAATCGTACCCGAAACCGACACAGGTGGTCAGGTCGAGTAGACCAAGGCGCTTGAGAGAACTCTGCTGAAGGAACTAGGCAAAATGGTACCGTAACTTCGGGAGAAGGTACGCTGCTGATGGTGATAGGACTTGCTCCTTGAGCTGTCGGCAGCCGCAGAAACCAGGCCGCTGCAACTGTTTATTAAAAACATAGCACTCTGCAAACACGAAAGTGGACGTATAGGGTGTGATGCCTGCCCGGTGCTGGAAGGTTAATTGATGGGGTTAGCGTAAGCGAAGCTCTTGATCGAAGCCCCAGTAAACGGCGGCCGTAACTATAACGGTCCTAAGGTAGCGAAATTCCTTGTCGGGTAAGTTCCGACCTGCACGAATGGCATAATGATGGCGGCGCTGTCTCCAGCAGAGGCTCAGTGAAATCGAAATCGCTGTGAAGATGCAGTGTACCCGCGGCTAGACGGAAAGACCCCGTGAACCTTTACTGCAGCTTGACACTGAACTTTGACCTTACTTGTGTAGGATAGGTGGGAGGCTTTGAAGTAGGGACGCCAGTTCCTATGGAGCCATCCTTGAAATACCACCCTGGTAATGTTGAGGTTCTAACTCTGACCCATAATCTGGGTCGAGGACCGTGTCTGGTGGGTAGTTTGACTGGGGCGGTCTCCTCCTAAAGAGTAACGGAGGAGTACGAAGGTGCGCTCAGCGTGGTCGGAAATCACGCGTAGAGTATAAAGGCAAAAGCGCGCTTAACTGCGAGACCCACAAGTCGAGCAGGTACGAAAGTAGGTCTTAGTGATCCGGTGGTTCTGTATGGAAGGGCCATCGCTCAACGGATAAAAGGTACTCTGGGGATAACAGGCTGATACCGCCCAAGAGTTCATATCGACGGCGGTGTTTGGCACCTCGATGTCGGCTCATCTCATCCTGGGGCTGAAGCAGGTCCCAAGGGTATGGCTGTTCGCCATTTAAAGAGGTACGCGAGCTGGGTTTAGAACGTCGTGAGACAGTTCGGTCCCTATCTACCGTGGGCGCTGGAAATTTGAGAGGATCTGCTCCTAGTACGAGAGGACCAGAGTGGACGAACCTCTGGTGTACCGGTTGTGACGCCAGTCGCATCGCCGGGTAGCTATGTTCGGAAGGGATAACCGCTGAAAGCATCTAAGCGGGAAGCCTACCTCAAGATAAGATTTCCCCGTGACTTTATGTCACCTAAAGAGCCGTTCAAGACCAGGACGTTGATAGGTTGGATGTGGAAGCATAGTGATATGTGAAGCTGACCAATACTAATTGCTCGTGAGGCTTGACTATACAACACCCAAACAGTTGTATACAAAGCATCAATCGATTCATAAATATGCAATATCCCTTGATTCAGCCTGATGCTGGAACATACAATTCAGACCCAGATCTGCCCTCTGTTAATAACTCATTTGGACTAAAGTACGGCATATACTGCACCGCAGTTAAATCAGACCCGAACAAGTCCATCAACAGTTGTGCTGGCGACCATAGCAAGAGTGAACCACCTGATCCCTTCCCGAACTCAGAAGTGAAACCTCTTAGCGCTGATGGTAGTGTGGGGTTACCCATGTGAGAGTAAGTCATCGCCAGCTCATTATTCTAAAAAGCCCCCTCATATGAGGGGGCTTTTTTTATGCGTGGGGGAGTGGAAAAAATATTTAGAATGATATTTTTTGAACTCTTTTAAGTAATAGTCAATAATTCATCTAATGTTAAGTAGTCCTATATAAGGATTAAACAATATAAAATTTAGTGAATATTCAACAGGCTTGCTCTAGCCTATAAATATTTTAATATTTAAATTTCTTTTAAAAGCATGAAGTAGCTTATTTTATAAATAATCAGTTATAAGCTAAAAATCTATACTTTATTTTTAGATAATATTTATAAATATTTAAAATACTTCTAGAATGAGAAAATTAATTTTCTGTAAATAAATAGAAAATAAATAACTAAGGTTGGATCTTATTTAAAAGCTGTCTCTCAATTTAAACTAGCCATACTCAAGGCAAAGTAGGCGTTATTCATATGAAATTTAATTCATTCTCTCCTGTATCCCAAGATGAATCTGAACTTCACCTTCCTGAACTTGTGTATTGGGCGTCTTTAGGTGATATGGAACACGTTAAACAGTTATTAGATGCTGGCATTGATCCAAATCAGGCTGATGAAGAAGGATACAGTGCACTGCATGCTGCAGTCGAAAATGGTTATTTAGGTATTGTGAAACTTCTTATAGACAAAGGAGCTGATCTACATAGTAAAGGACAATATACTGCTCTACAGCTGGCAGAAATGGCTATGCATTCTGAAATTGTCGAGTTTCTAAAATCATTTAAATAATTATATTAAAAAAGGAACCTCATCATCCTGATGAGGTTCCTTTATATTTCGCTTGTAGGTAAAACTCCTGTTATACCTCACGTTCCTGGTGCTAAAACATATTATTGTTGTTTTATGTTCTGGAACTTGTCTGTTCCTTGTTGATCTCAGAATACTTTGAATAACTTAACTGATCTAGCTGCAAAAAGCAGAAGAAGATGTAAGTTTAAACTGACAATATTATATTTCTTGACTGTTCAGTAAATTTGAAAAATTTACACTTTTGCTTTAATCAAGCAGAATAATTAATTATTTCACATATGAAGTATTTTGTGTCTCGACCTAAATTGATCTATCTGCTGAGTCAGGCAGACCATAAAGTACAAAGCCTGATCAGGCAGTGTCTTCCAGAAGAATTACAAAGTCCTTCACAAATGCTGGTACTGTTTTATCTTGATCAGCAGGATGGCATAACGCTTACGGAACTGGCTTCACGGATGCAGTTGGTTCCCTCTGCAATTACCGGGCTCATTCAACGAATGACAATACAAAAGCTGGTGATTAAAAAAAGTTCTCCAACCGATGCTAGAACTACCTGTCTATTTTTGACCGATTTATCCAGATCACTTCTTCCAGAGCTCAAGCAAAAAGCCACTTATTTAAATCAGTATATGCAGCAGGGATTTAGCATTGAAGAAATTTGTACTATTGAAAAATGGCTAGATTTTTTGACAAAAAATTTAGATAAAATGAAGGAAAAAGATTTATGAATAACTATATTGAAGTGAAATGTCGAGATGGCTATATCCTGAAAGGAATTTTTTACCCTAGTACTGCCCCTATAAAAAAGAGTGAACCTGTAATCATTTCTCCAGCTACTGGTATTGTTCAGCAATTCTATCAACCTTTTGCCGTATGGTTAACTCAGCAGGGCTATGATGTTCTGACTTTTGACTTTAGGGGAATTGGTGCTTCACTTAATGGCGCACTAAAAGATTCTAAAGCATCTATTCAAGATTGGGGTTTACTGGACCTGCCAGCGGTCATTGATACGGCGCTAAAAAAGACGGGTGCCTCTCAGGTAAACATTATCGGGCATAGTGCGGGTGGTCAGTTAGTGGGTCTGGTTGAAAATCATCAGCAGGTTAAACAGCTTATTTCTATTGCAGGCTCGACAGGGTATATCAAAGGATTAAAAGGTCGTACCAAACTTCTGGCACCCCTTATGTTTAATCTGCTATTTCCCCTAAGTTCAGCTTTTAAAGGATATGGAGCCGCTAAAGTAATTGGAATGGGCGAAAACTTACCGAAAGGCGTTGCGCGGCAATGGGCACAATTCTGTAGCCGTCCTGGCTATGTTATGAATGCGGTAGATAAAACGATCAATAAACATTATCATGAGCAGGTTTGCTGCCCGATTACTGCTATTGCAGCAGCTGATGATGAAATTGCAACAGAACAGAATATTGATGCTTTGTTGAAACTTTATCCGCTAGCCCCTACAAAGAAATTAATTATACAACCAAAACATTATGGCCATCGATCAATTGGGCATATGTTAATGTTCAGGCCTTCACACCAAAATTTATGGCCACTTATTGCTGGTCAGTTAAACTGATTCTAGAGTATTAAGGAAGAGTGAATAAAGCTACTCTTCCTTGATACGTAGAGAACAGAAAATTTAAAAATAAAATTTTTTAATATCATTAAGAGGCTAGGGTTAATTATATCTAAGCGGGATATTAATCTGCCTGAATACAAGCAGTGAGTGATTCTTCATTATCATATAAAAAATGCGCTCAACTATTTTTTGAAAAAGAATATAAAAAGGTCCGGGCCAGTATCCAGCAATGACCAGCCTAAAGGTCGATGAAAGCTATATAGCCTTTCTTAAAAATTAATTTAAATAGAGGCGATAAAACATACAGCAGGGTTTAAATAATAATTTAGGTCATATGAAATAGATGAGTGAAGAATAAAAATTGACTTGTCTAGCCGAAGTTAAAATAAGAAATAATGATTTAAAAAAATTAAAAAAGTAAGAAAAAATACAAGAAAATGGTTAAAAAATGAGAAATAAAAAGCCTTTTTCCCTATTTTTGCTGAAAAATAGTACATACGTGAAAAATATATTAAATGGGGGGTTGCAATGATTCCGAAATCCTCTAGAATGCACCCCATACCGACGAGATAGACGGAAATAAACAAGCGCAAGGCGCTAAGTTGTTGAGTTTATCGAAGTCCAGCTTCTAGTACTGACGAGGTATTAGAAAGATCATTAAGAGAATATGAAGAACAACTTGTGTGGATTTTTACTGGTTGATCGATCGAAATAATTTTCATTGATTGAATGGTAGAAATTTCTCGAAGTTTATTTGAGTAAATTTTTAGTCAGAAGATTAATGAGCCAGAATTGGTACCTTGTCTATAAATAAGGTACAAATGATTTTAACTGAAGAGTTTGATCATGGCTCAGATTGAACGCTGGCGGCAGGCTTAACACATGCAAGTCGAGCGGATGAAGGTAGCTTGCTACCGGATTCAGCGGCGGACGGGTGAGTAATGCTTAGGAATCTGCCTATTAGTGGGGGACAACGTTCCGAAAGGAGCGCTAATACCGCATACGTCCTACGGGAGAAAGCAGGGGACCTTCGGGCCTTGCGCTAATAGATGAGCCTAAGTCGGATTAGCTAGTTGGTAGGGTAAAGGCCTACCAAGGCGACGATCTGTAGCGGGTCTGAGAGGATGATCCGCCACACTGGGACTGAGACACGGCCCAGACTCCTACGGGAGGCAGCAGTGGGGAATATTGGACAATGGGGGGAACCCTGATCCAGCCATGCCGCGTGTGTGAAGAAGGCCTTTTGGTTGTAAAGCACTTTAAGCGAGGAGGAGGCTACCTGGATTAATACTTTAGGATAGTGGACGTTACTCGCAGAATAAGCACCGGCTAACTCTGTGCCAGCAGCCGCGGTAATACAGAGGGTGCGAGCGTTAATCGGATTTACTGGGCGTAAAGCGTGCGTAGGCGGCCAATTAAGTCAAATGTGAAATCCCCGAGCTTAACTTGGGAATTGCATTCGATACTGGTTGGCTAGAGTATGGGAGAGGATGGTAGAATTCCAGGTGTAGCGGTGAAATGCGTAGAGATCTGGAGGAATACCGATGGCGAAGGCAGCCATCTGGCCTAATACTGACGCTGAGGTACGAAAGCATGGGGAGCAAACAGGATTAGATACCCTGGTAGTCCATGCCGTAAACGATGTCTACTAGCCGTTGGGGCCCTTGAGGCTTTAGTGGCGCAGCTAACGCGATAAGTAGACCGCCTGGGGAGTACGGTCGCAAGACTAAAACTCAAATGAATTGACGGGGGCCCGCACAAGCGGTGGAGCATGTGGTTTAATTCGATGCAACGCGAAGAACCTTACCTGGCCTTGACATACAGAGAACTTTCCAGAGATGGATTGGTGCCTTCGGGAACTCTGATACAGGTGCTGCATGGCTGTCGTCAGCTCGTGTCGTGAGATGTTGGGTTAAGTCCCGCAACGAGCGCAACCCTTTTCCTTATTTGCCAGCACTTCGGGTGGGAACTTTAAGGATACTGCCAGTGACAAACTGGAGGAAGGCGGGGACGACGTCAAGTCATCATGGCCCTTACGGCCAGGGCTACACACGTGCTACAATGGTCGGTACAAAGGGTTGCTACACAGCGATGTGATGCTAATCTCAAAAAGCCGATCGTAGTCCGGATTGGAGTCTGCAACTCGACTCCATGAAGTCGGAATCGCTAGTAATCGCGGATCAGAATGCCGCGGTGAATACGTTCCCGGGCCTTGTACACACCGCCCGTCACACCATGGGAGTTTGTTGCACCAGAAGTAGGTAGTCTAACCGCAAGGAGGACGCTTACCACGGTGTGGCCGATGACTGGGGTGAAGTCGTAACAAGGTAGCCGTAGGGGAACCTGCGGCTGGATCACCTCCTTAACGAAAGATTGACGATTGGTAAGAATCCACAACAAGTTGTTCTTCATGACGATGTATCTGAGGGTCTGTAGCTCAGTTGGTTAGAGCACACGCTTGATAAGCGTGGGGTCACAAGTTCAAGTCTTGTCAGACCCACCACTACTGACGAAAGCAGTAATGCAGAAAAACAGATATGTTGACTTATTGATAAGCTGGGGACTTAGCTTAGTTGGTAGAGCGCCTGCTTTGCACGCAGGAGGTCAGGAGTTCGACTCTCCTAGTCTCCACCACGAATCAAACATGATTTGATTCGAAGCTAGAGATTACAGAATTTAATGAGAACTTAGCGTAAAGCACATCTTATTAACTTCTGTGATTTATCACAGTTGACTGCAATCCGACGAGGATGCAGTGAATCATTAACAGATTGGCAAATTTGAGTCTGAAATAAATTGTTCAACTCATTCAATAGACGTTACAGGGCAACCTGTTGACTAACGTAGATTGAACTGAGAACTAGCAAATTAACTGAATCAAGCGTTTTGGTATATGAATTTAGATTGAAGCTGTACAGTGCTTAAATGCACAGTGCTCTAAACTGTAATGTTGAAGTTGCTCCTTGTAGGTAACGTCGACTGTTTGGGGTTGTATAGTCAAGTAATTAAGTGCATGTGGTGGATGCCTTGGCAGTCAGAGGCGATGAAAGACGTGATAGCCTGCGAAAAGCTTCGGGGAGGCGGCAAATATCCTGTGATCCGGAGATGTCTGAATGGGGAAACCCACTTACCATAAGGTAGGTATTGCATGATGAATACATAGTCATGCAAGGCGAACGAGGGGAAGTGAAACATCTCAGTACCCTCAGGAAAAGAAATCAATTGAGATTCCCTCAGTAGCGGCGAGCGAACGGGGATCAGCCCATTAAGTTATGTGTGTTTTAGAGGAATGCTCTGGGAAGTGCAACCGTAGAGGGTGATAGTCCCGTACACGAAAGGGCACACATAATGATGACGAGTAGGGCGAGGCACGTGAAACCTTGTCTGAATATGGGGGGACCATCCTCCAAGGCTAAATACTCCTGACTGACCGATAGTGAACCAGTACCGTGAGGGAAAGGCGAAAAGAACCCCTGTGAGGGGAGTGAAATAGATCCTGAAACCGCATGCATACAAGCAGTGGGAGCACCTTCGTGGTGTGACTGCGTACCTTTTGTATAATGGGTCAGCGACTTATATTCAGTGGCGAGGTTAACCGAATAGGGGAGCCGTAGAGAAATCGAGTCTTAATAGGGCGTCTAGTCGCTGGGTATAGACCCGAAACCGGGTGATCTATCCATGAGCAGGTTGAAGGTTGGGTAACACTAACTGGAGGACCGAACCCACCGTCGTTGAAAAGCCGGGGGATGACTTGTGGATAGGGGTGAAAGGCTAATCAAACTCGGTGATAGCTGGTTCTCCCCGAAAGCTATTTAGGTAGCGCCTCGGACGAATACCATTGGGGGTAGAGCACTGTTTCGGCTAGGGGGTCATCCCGACTTACCAAACCGATGCAAACTCCGAATACCAATGAGTACTATCCGGGAGACAGACTGCGGGTGCTAACGTCCGTAGTCAAGAGGAAAACAATCCAGACCGCCAGCTAAGGCCCCAAAATCATAGTTAAGTGGGAAACGATGTGGGAAGGCATAGACAGCTAGGAGGTTGGCTTAGAAGCAGCCACCCTTTAAAGAAAGCGTAATAGCTCACTAGTCGAGTCGGCCTGCGCGGAAGATGTAACGGGGCTAAAACTATGTGCCGAAGCTGCGGATGCACATTTATGTGCGTGGTAGGGGAGCGTTCTGTAAGCCGATGAAGGTGGATTGAGAAGTCTGCTGGAGGTATCAGAAGTGCGAATGCTGACGTGAGTAACGACAAAACGGGTGAAAAACCCGTTCGCCGAAAGACCAAGGGTTCCAGTCCAACGTTAATCGGGGCTGGGTGAGTCGACCCCTAAGGCGAGGCCGAAAGGCGTAGTCGATGGGAAATTGGTTAATATTCCAATACTTCTGTGTAATGCGATGAGAGGACGGAGAAGGTTAGGTCAGCCTGGCGTTGGTTGTCCAGGTGGAAGACAGTAGGCATGCATCTTAGGCAAATCCGGGGTGCTCTATGCTGAGAGTCGATAGCAAGCCAGTTTACTGGCGAAGTGGCCGATACCATACTTCCAAGAAAAGTCTCTAAGCTTCAGTTACACAGGAATCGTACCCGAAACCGACACAGGTGGTCAGGTCGAGTAGACCAAGGCGCTTGAGAGAACTCTGCTGAAGGAACTAGGCAAAATGGTACCGTAACTTCGGGAGAAGGTACGCTGCTGATGGTGATAGGACTTGCTCCTTGAGCTGTCGGCAGCCGCAGAAACCAGGCCGCTGCAACTGTTTATTAAAAACATAGCACTCTGCAAACACGAAAGTGGACGTATAGGGTGTGATGCCTGCCCGGTGCTGGAAGGTTAATTGATGGGGTTAGCGTAAGCGAAGCTCTTGATCGAAGCCCCAGTAAACGGCGGCCGTAACTATAACGGTCCTAAGGTAGCGAAATTCCTTGTCGGGTAAGTTCCGACCTGCACGAATGGCATAATGATGGCGGCGCTGTCTCCAGCAGAGGCTCAGTGAAATCGAAATCGCTGTGAAGATGCAGTGTACCCGCGGCTAGACGGAAAGACCCCGTGAACCTTTACTGCAGCTTGACACTGAACTTTGACCTTACTTGTGTAGGATAGGTGGGAGGCTTTGAAGTAGGGACGCCAGTTCCTATGGAGCCATCCTTGAAATACCACCCTGGTAATGTTGAGGTTCTAACTCTGACCCATAATCTGGGTCGAGGACCGTGTCTGGTGGGTAGTTTGACTGGGGCGGTCTCCTCCTAAAGAGTAACGGAGGAGTACGAAGGTGCGCTCAGCGTGGTCGGAAATCACGCGTAGAGTATAAAGGCAAAAGCGCGCTTAACTGCGAGACCCACAAGTCGAGCAGGTACGAAAGTAGGTCTTAGTGATCCGGTGGTTCTGTATGGAAGGGCCATCGCTCAACGGATAAAAGGTACTCTGGGGATAACAGGCTGATACCGCCCAAGAGTTCATATCGACGGCGGTGTTTGGCACCTCGATGTCGGCTCATCTCATCCTGGGGCTGAAGCAGGTCCCAAGGGTATGGCTGTTCGCCATTTAAAGAGGTACGCGAGCTGGGTTTAGAACGTCGTGAGACAGTTCGGTCCCTATCTACCGTGGGCGCTGGAAATTTGAGAGGATCTGCTCCTAGTACGAGAGGACCAGAGTGGACGAACCTCTGGTGTACCGGTTGTGACGCCAGTCGCATCGCCGGGTAGCTATGTTCGGAAGGGATAACCGCTGAAAGCATCTAAGCGGGAAGCCTACCTCAAGATAAGATTTCCCCGTGACTTTATGTCACCTAAAGAGCCGTTCAAGACCAGGACGTTGATAGGTTGGATGTGGAAGCATAGTGATATGTGAAGCTGACCAATACTAATTGCTCGTGAGGCTTGACTATACAACACCCAAACAGTTGTATACAAAGCATCAATCGATTCATAAATATGCAATATCCCTTGATTCAGCCTGATGCTGGAACATACAATTCAGACCCAGATCTGCCCTCTGTTAATAACTCATTTGGACTAAAGTACGGCATATACTGCACCGCAGTTAAATCAGACCCGAACAAGTCCATCAACAGTTGTGCTGGCGACCATAGCAAGAGTGAACCACCTGATCCCTTCCCGAACTCAGAAGTGAAACCTCTTAGCGCTGATGGTAGTGTGGGGTTACCCATGTGAGAGTAAGTCATCGCCAGCTCATTATTCCAAAAAAGCCCCCTCATCGAGGGGGCTTTTTTTATGCCTGGGATGTAGAAAACAAAGGGAATTAACTATAGCAATGCTGGCAATGGCTGATAGTCCGGTTTAAGCGGCTTCTAGTTCTTTTAAGATTGCTTCATTAAATTCAGGCAGATCTCCTGGATTACGTGAAGTAATTAAAATCCACCCATGGGCCTTGCAATAGGCCACCGCTTCATCTTTCCATAATCCACCTGCATTTTTCAGGTCCAGTTCCAGGCTTTGATAGCCAGTAACGGTTTTACCTTCAATTCGCCCGGCATTAATTAATGTCCAAGGTGCATGACAGATCATGGCTATGGGTTTACCGTTATCTGTAAAATGCTGAATGAGTTGTTGCACCTGTTCATTAATGCGCAGGGTATCAGCATTTACCGTACCGCCTGGTACAATCAGGATGTCATAATCGACCGGATCGACCTTTTCAAAAGTACTGTCAGGTGTGTAGGTTGGTCCAGGTTCTTTATCACCTTTCATGGTCTGTACTTCTTCATTTTTTTCGGCAGCATGAATTGCTTCAATGCCTTTACTCTTCAAAAATTCAAGCGGTTTAATCAGCTCGTCATGTTCTACACCGGCATTTGAAGTAATAATTAATGCTTTTTTTGCCATGTTCCTGAACTCCTTACTGGTTTTATATTTCTTTAGATTAGTCGAGTTTTATAGAACCCCCTATAGCAGTTCTTAAGCAGCTTTGTATAAAACAGATACAGTTTCAAATTTATTTACATTCATTTTTATGACTCATATAAAAAGCCCTACTAAAAGCAGGGCTTTTTAAATACTGTGTTTTATTCAGCATGAAATTGTCTAATTCAAGTAATAATCATTGTCCAATTTCAGTGATTCAGGCTTCCCGTACTTCTGGCTGTAATGCTACTTTGAGTAATCCATTATGTATGAAACGGAGTTTATCCAGTACTGTATCGGATAAGGTAAACGGATAAGCGTCTTCAAGCCCCATACTGCGATTAAGTGCATTTAAGCTATAGCTCAAAGCAAACCAGTTAATCAGGGTCTGTTCAAAGTCCTGTGAGCCAATAGGAGATTCTTTAAACTTCATGGCAGGGTCAGATGGACGGTTAGGCTCTAACCTTAGACCAGCATGATATGCGGTATCGAGCGTATCCATCATATGTAGGTAATGCGCCCAGGTTTCCGCCCAATCTTCCCAAGGATGTGCAGAGGCATATTGGCTAATATAGCTCTCACTCCAGTTCTCTGGTGCACCCTGTTCATAATGATGCTCTAAGGCCTTGGCGTAGTCCTGTCTTTCATCACCGAACAGCTGGCGAAATTCTTCCAGCCATTCTGGATAAGTATGGGTCAGCAGATCAAAATAATAATGGCCGCTTTCGTGACGGAAATGGCCGAGCAGGGTGCGATAATTTTCACCCATGTTAAGCCGTGTCCGTTCACGATGCACTACATCCGCTTCTGAAGCATTTAAGGTAATCACACCATCAGCATGGCCAGTCATCACAGACTCATGCGGAAGGGGCATCAGGAAATTGAAACGCAGGCCATAACGGTCATGATCATCTGTTTTCGGACGCGGCAAGATATTCATCTGCTGGGTTAGATATAAAAATCTGCGTTTGGCCTGTTCTAATGCTCCCCAATACTGTTTATTTTCAGGAATGGATAGATCCGGAATCTTATGGGTTAACTGACACGAAGGACAATACATATTCGGGTCATCTACCGGAATCATCCAGTTGCAGACCTGGTGGTGAACGTAGTTATAACAGGGTTTATAGTCTGGCTTGGAATCCTTGGGATCCGCATGTTGCCAAAGCTGGTCATTAACTGGCTTGAAAGTACCCATTATTTTCTTTTCGACAATATAGCCTAGAGCGGCTTGGCACTTTTCGCAGTAGATATTATTAAAGAAAACTTGGTTCTGGCATTGTTGGCAATAGAAGATTTTCATTGCTTACTCAGTATGCATAGGTGATGACGACCAGTAATGAAGTTTTATTGGCTGGCCGTCTGGATGTTCTTGTTAAAAATGTGCTTCTAATCCTAAATATGGACCTTTGAACTCGAATTTCAGATCATTATCTTCATAGTCATCCAGGTCGATACTCAAACTACGGTAGCCAACTTTTGCACCTAAATCAACGAGCAGACTGTCAATTACGTTATATTTTATTTCAGCTTGTAGATCAGTTATTTTGGCATCATTGACGTTAGTATAAATACCTTCTGCCTGAGCACTTAGACCAGTAAAGGGAAGTTTGGCCTGCACCAGACCATAAAGTACCGGGTAGGTCTCATCAATGTCGAGGGTATTTAGCCCTACAGAAGAAATTTTACCATCAAGAAAACGTGCTCCCACACCGACATCAGCACTGATAATATTGTCGAGTATCTCGTAATATAAAATAGCATCAGTCTGATCTAGATCTACTTCATGTAATGGTACACCGGCAAGCTCATTTTCTGTCTGACTGTTTAAATTAACATATTTAAGTTTGGCATTCGGTATCAACGGTACAGGATGTTCAATAGAAAGCGACAGCTGAGGGCTACCTTTTTGGTCAAGGTCCTGATCATTAAGGTTCTGCTGGTTGCGGTTGAGCTGGCCATCATAGAACCAGTAATCTATACCGGCTTTTGCACCAATGATATCTGCATGGCTAAGCTGGGCTAGGCTGACCATTAATGCAATACCTGAATATTGAAAAAACTTCATAAGGTCTCTTTTATAATGATGAAAAAGCAAATTAAAAAACCGGAGCAGTAAAAAGGTGTTTTTTTACTATTTCTACGGGTAATAGAGCGCATCATATAGCAAACTTTATTTGATGACTTATATTTAAATGTAGAGTCAGCAAGAGAAAAATATTGGGTTATATTGGATAAAACAGAAAATTTTTAATAAGATTTTTATAATTTTTAGGACTATATAAGACTGTACTTTATAAATTATTTTTCTAAATAATTGAAATTAAAACAAGTGAAGGATAAATAGACGAAAGATTTAAAAAGGTGACTGTAGAAATTACAGCAAAGTAAAACAAAAACAGGTATTGTTTCTTCATAAAAAAGCAAAACTCCAGATTCGGCTTTAAGCAGGCCTTTCTGACTTTGCAGGTTTGTGAATTAGACATACAGCTCAAAAGGCTGACCTAAGTTCAAACAAGGAAGATTTATTCAGGATACTTTTTTTGCTTGCGTTATTATCCCAAAAAAAAGCAGCATTAAAAGAAACCTAAGATTTAGGTGTTTTATGACAGATACTCGTGAAAATTGGTCCGCGCGATCAGGTTTTATTATTGCGGCCATCGGTTCAGCCGTGGGGTTGGGAAATATTTGGCGCTTTCCCTATGTTGCCTATGAAAATGGCGGTGGTGCATTTTTAATTCCCTATCTTATTGCTCTATTAACAGCAGGATTACCTCTGCTATTTCTGGACTATGCCGTCGGGCACCGAAGCAATGGTGCACCGCCTAAGGCTTATAAAAAACTATTTAAACCTGCTGAATCACTGGGCTGGTGGCAGGTGTGTGTATGTATCATTATTGCTTTGTACTATGCTGGAGTGCTCACCTGGGCGGGTAGTTATATATTTTTCTCTATGGGACAAATATGGGGGAATGACCCGGAGGCTTTCTTCTTCAAAACCTTCCTGAGAACTTCGGAAGCCAGCAATTTTGATATGTCTTTTGTTAGCCATCTTTTTTGGCCTCTGGTGGGTGTCTGGGCGCTGGTTTTGGCTATTCTCTATGGAGGCGTAAAAAAAGGAGTTGAGCTTTCTAACCGTATCTTTATGCCTTTACTGGTAGTGCTATTTACTATTCTGGTGATTCAGGCATTGCGCTTACCTGGTGCAGCTGATGGTTTAAATGCCTTCTTTACCCCGAACTGGAAAGCCATGATGGATTATAAGGTCTGGCTGGCAGCTTATGGTCATATCTTTTTTTCTTTGTCTGTTGGCTTCGGTATTATGGTGACCTACGCCTCCTATCTAAAGCCAAAAACCAATTTAACGGGTTCGGGTCTTATTGTCGGTTTTGCCAATTCGTCATTTGAGCTTCTAGCTGGTATTGGGGTATTTGCTGCACTGGGCTTTATGGCTCACTCGGCCGGTACTAGCGTACAGGAAGTAGTAAGTGGCGGGATCGGACTGGCCTTTATTGCATTTCCTAAACTGATTTCAAGTCTGGGAGCCGGGGCTGATCTGTTTGGTATTCTGTTCTTTGGTTCACTGTTTGTAGCTGGTGTAACTTCAATGGTCAGTATTCTGGAAGTGCCAATTGCTGCCATGCAGGACAAGTTAAACTGGAGCCGCAAGAAAGCTGTAAGTGTGATTGGTTTCAGTACAGGTGCGGTATCTATTTTCCTGTTCTCAAGTGTCAATGCCATCAAGCTGGTCGATATTATTGACCACTTTATTAATAACCTTGGAATTGTGTCGGGTGCTTTAGTTTCAATTATTATCGTTTCCTGGTTCAAACGTGTACTGATGACTGAACTAGAAATTCACATCAACTCGATTTCTACAGTTAAACTGGGCCGTACTTGGGAACTTACACTAACTGTAGTTACTCCAGTGGTACTGCTGTCAACTTTGGCACTGACTTTAAATGCCTTACTGCAAAAAGGCTATGGTGATTACTCCTTAAGCCTTCAGGTCTGGTTTGGCTGGGGCAGTATTATTTTCTGTGCGCTAGGCGCATTGCTGTTTACTAAGCTCAGTCAGCGTTAGGAGGTGATATGAATACATCTGCAATTATTATGCTGGTCATTTCCATTGTCTTTCTATGGGGTGGTCTAATTTTATCTATTCTTCACTTGATGCGACATCCTGAAGAGATCGATATTAATGACCAACATAGACTCTAAATAAAAATACATTGCTTCAATACTGAAAGCCTATAAAAAAAGTCATTATCTCTTGTAGATAATGACTTTTTACTTTTAAGGGACAAACCATGGATAACTTCATGCAGCAAGAAGTCCTGACAGCTTTTCTGGTCACTTTATTGGCCGGACTGGCCACAGTGATTGGCGGAGCGCTGGTCCTGTTTTTTAGGCAGCCCAGCTTCCGGTTTTTATCATTCGGTCTGGCCTTTTCAGCCGGTGCGATGGTTTACGTTTCGCTTACTGAAATTCTTAATAAATCTATTGCTTCTTTCTCTGGTGCTTTTGACCCTAAAACCGGTTATGCCTTGGGAACTTTTTCATTGCTGCTGGGTATTATTCTGGTATTACTACTTGATCACTTCATTCCTAACCCGCATGAAAGTGTAGAAAAAGGTACAGAGCATGGACTGGATCAGCAGCAGCTGATGCGGACGGGACTGCTGACCCTGTTTGCTATTACTGCCCATAATCTGCCCGAAGGTTTGGCAACTTTTTTTGCCACACTGGAAAGTCCGACCTTGGGAGCACCACTTGCAGTTGCAATTGCTATTCATAATATTCCTGAAGGGGTAGCCATTGCTTTACCCGTCTATATAGCCACTCAGAATAAAAAACTTGCTTTAGGTGCAAGCTTTGTTTCCGGTCTTGCTGAACCTGTAGGTGCAGCACTTGGCTATTTTATTTTGCAGCCTTTCATGAGTGATGCAATTTATGGCATTGTCTTTGGAATTATTGGTGGTGTGATGGTTTATCTGGCCTTAGACGAGCTGCTGCCTACAGCCAAACGTTATAGCCAAGGCCATGAAACCGTATATGGACTGGTATCCGGCATGGCGATTTTGGCTTCAAGTCTGGTACTGTTCAGATTTATTAGTTAAGAGTGGCTGAATAAAAAAGTGGCTTAAATTGCCACTTTCTTAATTCTACAGTAATAAAAGCCATCGCCATGTCCAGGTTCTGGCAGCAGCTGGCGGCCATAGAGCTGCTCAATCCCCCAATCTGCCTGGATCTTGTCTTCTACAGCATCTTTGTGTTCAATAAAGAACTGGGTCATTTGCTGCTCATTTTCAACTTTTAAAATCGAGCAGGTGATATAAAGCAAAGTTCCGCCAACATTAAGCTGTTGCCACATATGATGCAAAATCCGTTTTTGCAGATCGACAGTCTGGGCAATGTCTGAGGGCTGACGCAACAGCCGGATGTCGGGATGCCGGCGCAGAACCCCAATAGCCGAACAGGGCGCATCTAAAATAATACAGTCTACTGGCTGTTCAGGCTGCCAGCGTGTTGCATCGCCTGCTTCAATCTGAACATGACCAGCTTCAAGGTCAAGCCGTTGCAGATTCTCTGTAATTCGTTTTAAACGCTGTGGGTCCTGATCTAATGCAACCAGTAGCGCAGGTTGGTACTTTTCTAGAAGATGCGCCGTTTTCCCGCCAGGCGCTGCACAGGCATCAATAACCGTTTTAGTATTCAAATTGGGCAAAAGGCTGGTACTTAGCTGGGCATGTTCATCCTGTACTGAAAACCAGCCCTCGTCATAACCTGGTAGTTCACGTATAGGCATACTCTGGTCCAGTACAATCCCTACCTCTGATACAACGCAGGCATGGGCCTGAATCTGTATATTATGCAGTTGTTCCAGATAGGCTTCACGACTGATTTTACGCTGGTTTACTCTTAGGGTCAGTGGGGCTGATTGCTTGAGGTTCTGGCTGAGTGACTGGATCTGCTCGGGCCAGTCTTTATTCAGTCGTTTAAACAGCCAGCTTGGCAGACCATGCGCCTGGTTCAGGGTGTGCTGAAATTGCTCGGTTTCCCGTGTGGCCCGTCTTAAAATGGCATTAACCACGCCACTGAGCGGATGAAAGCCCAGCTGTTTGGTTGCAGTGACCGTTTCCGAAATTGCAGCATGTGGCGCAATACGGGTGCAAAGTACCTGATACAACCCTAAATACAGGCAGGTTTCGACTACAGGATTATTCAGGGGCTTGGTCAGCAATGGCAGGGCCAGTGACTTGAGGGCGAACCATTGGCGTAAAGTACCTAGTAACAACTCATGGAACAAGGCTCGGTCACGGTCGGCCACCTGGTTTAGCTGCTGGTTCAGGATCAGTGACAGAGACTGGCCCTGTTGTACTGCCAGCAGACTATGCACCACTTGTGCACGTAAATTCAGGTCTGGACCGGGAGAGGGAATATAACTCATTGTAGGATTTGCCCAACCTTCAGTTTCTGGGTTTGATTAATTTGTACAGCATTCAGCGGTTTACCGCCTGGCCATTGCAGGCTGGTCAAGCAAAGTACAGTGTGCTGACCGCACTTTATATGAACCCCTTTTTTATCGATCGCAACAATCTCACCTGGCTGGGCCGCAGTATCTGGCTGGTCTGAAAGCCGTGATTCCCAGACACGCAGCGCAATATTGTCATCAAGTTGACAAAATGCTACCGGCCACGGATTAAACGCCCGGATATTGCGGTCCAGAGCTACTGCATCCTGAGTCCAATCAATTTCTGCTTCAGCCTTGCTCAGCTTATGAGCATACACAGCCAAGCTGTCATTCTGGACTTCACTGTCAGCAAGTGCCTGTTGCAGGGTCTGCTCAGATTCGAGCACTGTACAGATGGCTTCAGCGCCTTGTACTGCGAGTTTATCATGCAAGGTTGCCGAGGTATCACTGGCCAGAATCGGACATAGCGTTTTAAGCATCATATCGCCTGTATCCAGCCCGGCAGCCATTTTCATAATAGTGACACCAGTAACCTGATCGCCTGTAGCGATAGCGCGCTGAATAGGGGCAGCACCACGCCAGCGTGGCAGCAGCGAACCGTGAATATTCAGGCAGCCATATTTAGGAGTATCTAAAACAGCTTGTGGCAAAATTAGACCATAAGCCGCCACCACCATTACATCTGCATTAAGTGCGGCCAGCTGCTGCTGTGCGGCCAGCCCTTCTTCAGTACTGCTTTTAAAATGCAGAGGCTGAAAAACGGGCAGATCATGTGCAAGTGCCAGCTGTTTTACCGCTGAGGCAGTCAATTTCTGGCCGCGACCTGCCTTGCGGTCTGGCTGGGTATAAACCGCCACAATGTCATGAGGTGTTTTTAATAATGCATTTAAAGCTACTGCGGCAAATTCAGGGGTGCCGGCAAAAATGATTCTCACAAGTGCAATCCGCTATAAACTTGTTTCAAGTATAAGGCATAATCGGCTAGAGGCCTAAAAGCGATGCGTATCCGGCTGTAACCTGAACAAACTGACTGCTATACATGAACAAAAATTTATTTAAAACTATTTATTGATAATTTTATTTTATATAAAAATAAAAAATTATTCATGCAAGTTTTCGGGATTATTCGAGAGATAAAGGCCTTTGCAGCTTTAAGAAATACAGAGGCTTCTATAGAATGATCACAATTAAAAAATACAGATGATGCGATCATAGCTATGGCCATCGCCTAAGCCACGGAGTGAGTTTTCATGAGCAAAGAAAATATACGCGAGCATTCAGCACCAGTTTATGAGGGCATCGAAAATGCGCCGGCACGTTCCATGATGCGTGCGGTGGGCTTTAATGATGATGATTTTACCCGTCCATTTATTGGTATTGCCTCGACTTGGGCAAATGTTACACCATGCAATATGCATATTGATGGTCTGGCGCGTGAAGTAGAAAGTGGCGTGAATACAGCCGGTGGTAAAGGAATCATTTTTAATACCATTACTATTTCTGACGGTATCTCAAATGGTACTGAAGGTATGAAATACTCACTGGTATCCCGCGAGATTATTGCTGACTCAATTGAAGCTGTTGTTGGCTGCCAGGCTTATGATGGCGTAATTGCAATTGGTGGCTGTGACAAGAATATGCCGGGATGCATTATGGGACTTGCCCGTCTGAACCGCCCGGGCCTGTTTATTTATGGCGGTACGATTCAACCGGGTGAAGGTCACACCGATATGATTTCGGTCTTTGAAGCAGTAGGCCAGCATGCCAAAGGTGAAATCAGTGCAATTCAGGTCAAGCAGATCGAAGAAGTGGCATTGCCTGGTCCAGGATCATGCGGTGGAATGTATACCGCAAATTCAATGGCCTCTGCCATTGAGGCGCTTGGCATGAGCTTGCCGGGTTCATCTTCGCAAGAAGCTATATCAAGTGACAAACAGCTCGACTGTGCGCGTGCTGGCGAAGCAGTAATGAACCTGTTACGTCTGGATATCAAGCCTCGCGATATCATGACCAAGGCGGCATTTGAAAACTCAATTAAAGTTCTGATTGCTCTGGGCGGTTCAACCAACGGTGTATTGCATTTGATTGCGATGGCACATACTGCCGGTGTCGAACTGACACTGGATGACTTCGTACGTATTGGCAAGGATATTCCGGTTGTTGCTGATGTACGCCCTTCAGGTAAATACCTGATGTCGGAACTGATTAAAATCGGAGGCATCCAGCCCCTGATGAAGCGGATGCTGGACCGTGGCATGCTGGATGGTTCTTGCATGACAGTAACTGGTAAAACTCTGGCTGAAAACTTGGCTGATGTAGAAGATTATCCTGAGGGTCAGCAGATTATCATGCCGTTTGATGCACCAATCAAAAAGGATTCACATCTGGTAGTGTTGAAGGGCAACTTGTCTCCTATGGGTGCCGTGGCAAAAATTACCGGTAAAGAAGGGCTTTACTTTGAAGGCCCGGCGCGGGTATTTGAAGGTGAAATTGGAGCTATGCGCGGTATTCTGGATGGCGAAGTTCAAGAAGGCGAAGTCGTGGTCATCCGTGGTGAAGGGCCAAAAGGTGGACCCGGTATGCCAGAAATGCTCAAGCCAACCTCTGCCATTATCGGTAAGGGCTTGGGCCAGTCAGTTGCCCTGATTACAGATGGCCGCTTCTCGGGTGGTAGTCATGGTTTTGTAATTGGTCATGTAACTCCGGAAGCCTATGAAGGTGGACCGATTGGTCTGGTCAAAAATGGTGACCGGATTTCGATTAATGCCGAGACCCGTGAGATGACCCTGCATATTTCAGATGAAGAAATGGCAGCTCGTAAAGCCGTTTGGGTTAAACCGAAACCAAATTATACTTCGGGTGCGCTGGCCAAGTTTGCTAAACTGGCAGCAGGCGCAGACAAGGGTGCCGTTACTGATCTAAATCTGGATGTGTAATTGAACATTTTGTCCTGACTTGTTATAAACCCTTGTATTAAGACAAGGGTTTTTTATTTTTAGAGGCTACTCACATGTCACTGTTACGCCGTTGGTTTGATCCGATCCGATCGAGCTGGTTTTATCAAAAACCTTCCCGGCAGGCGGTATTGCCTACAGATCAGGGGCTGAGTATTTATCTGCGGCTGGATGATGTCTATAGTTATCTGGCTGCACAGCAGCTGACCCAGCTCGACAATATTCTCAGTGATGACATCAAGCCGCTCAAAATTATTATTTCAAGCCGGGCAGCTGAACCACCTAATAACATGACTGCCAGTGAATGGCAGGCCTATTGCGTTAATGATGCGCAGATTCTGGCAAAGCAGCACCGTTTTAGCTTTCATGAAACTCCGGAACTGCCTACTGCAGAGGCCTTGCAACAGGCCGAACTGATACTTCGTAATACACCGTTACAGGGGCGTAATTTCCTGTATCTGCTTGAGGATGTGTTTCATATGCTCTGGCAGCAGCAATATGGCAAGTTGCGCACACTGTATGCAATGGCCAAGCGCCATCAACAGCCGCATGACTATCCGGAGCGAATCTTTACAGATAATGCAATCTTGTCCAGCTACTTTGAGTTCGGTGGACGAAAATACCATGCAGTTGATGATCTGCTGCGTTTAACCCGCCGTCTCAAACAGCAAAAACTGCTGACGGGTAATCCGATTTTCCTGATCAATCATATCGAGTGGCGTGAGCATCTGCTCAGTGATGCTGAAGAGCTGTCAGATATTCACAGTATGCATCCGGAGCTTGATCTGTATATTGCACTTGAAGACCCTATTAGCTGGCTACTGCTGGCTTATATTAAAGAAGAGTTGGCAGATTATTATAATATCCAGTTGCAGGTTTATCCGCTCAGTTACCATGGCCGTGACTGGTTTGACTGGAGTCTGGCCACCCGCCTATCAAAACGCACCGAAGTTGCTTTTACGCCATTTTGCCGCCCCACTCAGGAAGCAACTTTAAATATGGCACGATTATTTTATAGTGTGCCGGAAGAACAGCGTATTGAAACCATGTACACTCTACTCAAAGCAGTGTGGACGCAAGGCAAAGATTTGTCGTATAAACCGCATTTTATGCAACTACAGCATAGTCTGGGAATTGAGCAGCTTGGTGAACAGGATGTTGTGACATTACTGGAAAAGAATGATATGCACTGTGAAAACATGCACCAACCTAGTTTACCAGTATTGCAATTACGGATTGATGGGCAGAGCTATACCTTTAACAGCCTGTACCGGGTCTGGATGATTGAAAGTATTTTTAACAATGTATTGGAAGAAAAGTATAAAACTGAAAATGATGCAGAGCATCAGCAGAGGGATTAATCAAAGAACCTGAACCCGACTGGAATAAAAAAACAGCTTTAAGTTCCAAACAGTAATATAACTGTTATATTTTCTTTGACCAGACTGGGCTGACAGCCTGCTGGTTCAGAACCTCCAACAACTCTTTATAGTCCTGCACTATATAGTCTGCTTTAAGACGGATTTGCTCCTGTTCATGCTGGGAATGTCCATCATATATGGCCACGACCTGTATGCCAGCCGCATGTGCTGCCTCTACACCGACCAGCGAGTCTTCAATAATCAGGCATTCACTGGCTGTAATCTGAAAATGTGCCAAGGTCTTAAGGTAAACTTCAGGGTCCGGTTTAATGCGCGTAACATTTTCGCGGGTAAGAATGAGGGAAAACTGGGTATTAAAATCTATCTTCTGGTAAATGTTGGGATTATTCTGCTGATAACGCTGAATATTATGAATACTGGTTGTGGTAGCGAGGGCCAGCAGGAAATTCTGCTGTTGTAAGTCCTTTATGAAATACTCGGCATACGGTTTTAAACGTATTACCTGATCAAGAAAATGCTGGGAGATGGTATAACGTAATGTTTTGATTTCCTGTTTTGATAAAGCAGAACCATAACTGTCTTTTAAAAAACCACAATATTCTAGGTATGGATCAGCATGAGTCCTGAACAGATTCAGTTGTTGGTCGCGCTGCTGTTGAATCTGTGACAGTGAGATGTTCTGGCCACTCAAGCTTTTAATCAGATGGGCATCAATATCATTCCAGATACCAACTGAATCGATCAATGTTCCATCCAGATCAAAACAGATTACTTTTTTGTTACTAAACATGCTACGTATTCTTTACTCAGCCCAAGCGCATGGAAGTATAACATGGGCAGCTAAAACAGTTTTCTGCTCTGTGCCTTATATCATTTGGCCTCAATCTTCTGTTGAGGCCTGCTCCATAAAACCCTGATATTGGAAGTTAATGACTTTACCTAAAATAATCGCTCTACCCAAAGGGATGAGTTGAATGCTTGGTTATGTCATAGGTGTATTTGCAGTAGCGGGAATGATCAAGGGAACTATTGGTCTGGGCCTGCCCGCAGTTTCAATGGGATTGCTAAGTCTGGTAATCAGTCCATTTCAGGCGGCCACCTTATTGATTATACCTTCCATGGTCACCAACTTTTGGCAGCTTTTTGCCGAAGGCCATGTGGTACGGCTGATCCGACGTTTTTGGCCAATGTTAGTGGGAATCGTCACCGGGACAATATGGAGTATTTTTCCAACCCTGGGTGAAACAGATACGGCGTTTCATAGCGAAATTTTACTGGGGGCCATGTTGGTGCTTTACGGACTATATGGCCTGTGCGCTAAAAATATGCCGAATCTGGCACCGTATGAGAAATGGCTTTCTCCAGCAATAGGATATCTGGGCGGAGCACTGACGGTAGCAACTGGGGTGGTAGTCATCCCGGTCGTCCCTTATTTGCAGTCTTTACAGCTTAAAAAAGATGATCTGGTACAGTCCTTGGGGTTAGCTTTTACCGTTTCCACACTGTGTCTGGCTATTTTTCTCCATCAAAACCCGGTTGATAATACACCTATTGATTATACTCTATCGATGATTGCCTTGATTCCGGCACTTATTGGCATGTGGTTGGGTACTAAAATCCGTTATCAGATAAGCGAGCAGAAATTCCGGAAAGTGTTTTTCATTGGTCTGGTTTTATTCGGCAGTTATATGATGCTACACCAGTTAGGCTGGCTCTAGCCCAGACTGAGCTGACTTTTCTTTGCCAGCAAAAACTGGCTGAAATGCTGATATGGCACAGGCAGCTCGTCAAAACTACGTGCGGCCAATAAGAGTTTACGATTGGCCCAAGCACCATTCAGCTTGATCTGATGGAAGGTGTAATGAACACTTAGTCGCATGGCTGCACGTTTAGGCATAACTGCCACTCCTACGCCATTGGCAACTACCTGGGCAATGGCTGCAAAATTTGGCAGGCGTAAACGGTACTGGATAGCGCAGCCAAGAAGCTGGGCTTGGGTTTCAATTGACTGCTGTAGAGAATGATGCTGCATTAATCCGACAAAAGGCTGGGTGAGCGTATCGGCCAGAACCAATTCTTTAAAATGACTCAGTTCATGCTTTAGGGGGCAGATCAGTACCAAAGGATCATCAGAGAACTCCAGTGTCTGTAACTGATGGGCCTGAAAGAAACTGGAGATCAGGCCCAGGAGCGCCGTTCCCTTATCCAATGCATAAATAATATCGTTACTTTCTGCCTCTTTCAGATCGATTCTGACCTGAGGATTTTCAACCAGATACTGGGGTAGCAACTGTGGCAGATACTCACTTTGTGCAGATGAGTTGCACCAGAGTGCGACTTCACAGCTTAAATTTCTGGAGAAAGGTAGCATACTGTGCTGTAAATGCCGCCCTTGCTGGATCATCAATGTGGCCTGTTCGGCAAAGGCTTGTCCGGCCAAGGTCAGACTGACACCAGAAGAGTGCCGGATAAACAGCTGTACGGTAAACTGCTGCTCCAGTTTTTTGATACGTTCACTGGCTGCCTGCAAGGAAATGGCTGAGCGCTCAGCACCCCGGGTCAGACTGCCACTGTCTACAATATTCAAAAAAAGCTGCAGATCAAATAAGTCAAGGCGCATGGCTGAGCTGTTCTTGGAAAGTACCACTATCTTACTAAAACCCCCATAAAAAAAGCAGCCCGAAGGCTGCCGAAATCAACAGATCAAATCAGGTTTTATCTTTAAGGCTAAAAAACCAGTTCAATAAAATTGCTGCGAAGGTTGCAGTACCAATACCGCCCAGATTAAAGTTGCCAAAGACCAGCTCAAAATTACCGGCTCCCAAAATAATAGTCACGGCAGCAACCACCAGATTTTTGTTATTAGCAAAATTGACCTTGTTTTCAATCCAGATTTTGGCGCCGGCAATGGTAATCAGGCCAAATACTACAATTGATGCACCTGTCAGGATAGCGGTAGGAATAGTAGAGATGACTGCACCAAATTTTGGTGAAAGGCCCAGAAAAATTGCAAAGATACCGGCAATCACAAAAATAATGGTAGAGTAAACCCGGGTAATTGCCATTACCCCAATATTTTCACCATAAGTCGTCATACCGGGAGCACCAACACTGCCAGACAGTGAAGTCGCAATCCCGTCTGCAACAAATGCCTTGCCTAGATGCGGGGTCAGATTTTCACCTGTCATCGCCCCAACTGCCTTGATATGTCCCAGGTTTTCAGCTACCAGGATCAGTGCAACAGGTGCAATAATCAGCATGGCATTCATTTCAAACCGGGGCGTGGTCATACTTGGCAGTCCGAACCAGGCTGCATTCGAGATGACTGAAAAATCAATCGGTTTACCATAGCCCAGCACATTACTGATGATAAAATAAAGCAGGTAAGACAGTAGTAGCCCAACCAGCAATAATAAACGCTGCAAAAGTCCACGGGTAAAGACTGCGATCATACCCATAGAAAGTACCGTTAGTAGTGCCATCCACATATCAAACTGATTGCCTGCTACACTCTTGACGGTCACTGGCGCAAGGTTCAGGCCAATAATCATTACCACTGCGCCTGTTACCACAGGAGGCATCAGTTTCTCGATCCAGCGGGTACCAGTCAGCATGACAATGAAACCGATGACGGCATAAAATACCCCACAGGCCACTATACCGCCCAGAGCAACAGCCAGGTTCGGATTGACACCGCTACCAATGGCATGACCACTTGCTGCTGCGACTACACCAATGAAAGCAAAGCTTGAACCCAGATAACTTGGTAACCGACCGCCTGTAATTAAAAAGAATAAAATGGTGCAGATCCCGGACATCAAAATAGCCAGGTTAGGATCAAAGCCCATCAGTAAAGGTGCAAGTACCGTTGCGCCAAACATGGCGAATGCATGCTGGATACCTAAAACTACACTTTGTGCCGGAGGGAGATATTCATTGGTAGAGACGGGTCGCTGGTCAATGTGACCGGCATAAGGACGCCATTTGGGAAACCAATTGGACATAAAATGAGCTCTTGAAATTCAAACTGGCGACATCATACTCTTTCTTTTCTGGAGAATTAATCTCTCCAGTAAAATTAAATGATGATAATTACAATAGTTTTTTGGTTTTTTTACCAACCGGTAAAAAGGTTGAATAAGCTAAATTTTACGAAATCAATCAATTAATTTATGATTTTTTAGAGTATTGACTTTAAAAATAATTTTTGCATGAGATAAAAATAATATGTTTTAAGCAGTATTTTTTAATAGAACCTGATCGGAATGGCAAAACGGATGAGAGCTACATATTGATCTGCCAGTAAATTAAATCTTATTTACTGGCAGAGATTTTAAGTATTTAAAACCTATTTGCTAAAGCATGGATTAGCCTGTGTTACGTAAACCTGCGGCAATACCCGCAATACTGACCATCAGGGCATGGTCAACCGGTGTATGTTCAAGTTGCTGTTCAGCCAGATAGATCCGGCGGCGTTTCATCAATTTGGCCTGTAACAGGTGCAGGGGCAACAGATACGGTTTACGCACCCGCATTGACTGGTCCAGTACTTCATTATGACTGAGCAGCTTGGATTCGCCCTTGAGTGCCAGTAAAGTCTGAACTGCATCTTGCAGACGCTGACGCAACTCTTGTCCAAGTGCTTTGAGTTCAGGGTCATCAGTCAGATGAGCCTCATAATATAGCGCTACATGGGCATCGGCCTTGGACAGCACCATTTCCAGCATGTCTATCAGTGTCTGAAAATAAGGCCATTGCTGTAACATTTCATCCAGCAGTTCTTTTTGGCCCTGATCCAGTACCTGATTCAGCGCAGCACCTGTACCCAGCCAGGCAGGGAGCATCAGCCGAATCTGGGTCCAGGCAAATACCCATGGAATAGCACGCAGGGATTCGATACCGCCACTAACTTTACGTTTGGCCGGGCGTGAGCCTAGCGGCAGCATCTGTAGTTCCAGCTCAGGAGTTACAGTACGCAGATATTGCACAAAGTGTGGATTCTCCCGTACAGTCTGGCGATAGACCTGTACTGAAAGATCAGTCATGCAATGCATCAGTTCACGCCATTCGGCTTTAGGTTCTGGCGGTGGCAATAAAGTTGCCTCTAGCGTTGCTGCGGTATAAATTTCCAGATTTTGCAGGGCAATACCTTCCACACCAAATTTGAAGCGGATCATTTCACCCTGTTCTGTTACCCGAATAGCCCCTGATATTGAACCGGGCGGCTGGGAGAATAAAGCCTGCTGGGTCGGTGCTCCACCACGGCTAATAGAACCACCACGACCATGAAACAAAGTCAGCTGAACAGCATGTTGCCGGGCCACCGCAGTTAGCTCTTCCTGAGCACGGTATTGTGCCCAGTTGGCAGACATAAAGCCGGCATCTTTTGCGGAGTCGGAATATCCGATCATTACCTCATGCTTACCCTGAATGTGCTGTCTGTACCAGTGCATATTGAACAGTGTCGCCATCGTAGCGGCTGCACCATCCAGATCCTTTAAGGTTTCGAACAGGGGCACAACACGCAATGGTCGTTGTATACCTGCTTCTTTTTGCAGTAGCAGTACGGCCAGTACATCGCTCGGGTACTCTGCCATAGATATAATATAGGCACCCAGGCTTTCAGATGGCTGTTCGGCCAAGGTCTGCATGGTCGCAAACACTTCCTGGACATCGGGATGCAGGATCAGACTTTGTGCCGGCTCATTGAAGTGTTTAGGTAGTAAAGGCCGTTTACTTTGTAATTCCTGCAACAAGAAATTCTGGCGTGCCTGTTCTGTCCAGGTGTCAAAATTGCCCAGACCCAGGTATTCGGTAATGGCCGAGATGGCTTGGCGATGACGGCCCGACTCCTGACGGACATCCAGTTTTAAGAGTTCGATACCAAAACAGTTAACCCGACGGATAAAATCCAGCAGTCGGCCATTGGCAATTTCTGGCAGATTACAGGCCATCAGTGAGCGATAACAGAGAAGTAAAGGCTGGAGTAATTCGTCCTTACTATGAATAACAAGGCTGGCGTCAGCATCTTGCCCCTGTAATTTCTGTGCAAGCCAGTGACGGGTAGCGCGTAAACGTTCGCGTGTTTGACGCAGATATTCCCGGTAGGGTTCAGGGTGGGTATATCCCAACGCTTCGCTCATTTCCTCGGAGCAGTTCTGAATGGAAAGTTCCCAGCGCAAGGCTTCAATATCACGTACATACAGATCAGCAGCCTGCCAGCGTGATAGCCATAAAACTTCCTGTGTAACCTGATGGGTTACATTCGGATTCCCGTCCCGGTCGCCGCCCATCCATGAAGCAAAGCGAATAGGTGCAACTTCGAGCGGCAGAGGTCGGCCACAATGCTCGAGTACCAGCTGATCCAGTTCATGAATAAATTTAGGTACAGCATTCCACAGGGTTTGTTCGATAGTGGTAAAACCCCATTTTGCCTCATCAATCGGGGTTGGACGATGCTGGCGGATTTCATCGGTTTGCCAGGCTGAACAGATCAGCTGCTTCATTTCATCTAGTACACTCTGACGTTCATGAGGGGTCAGTTTTTGCTGGTCCAGACGCGACAGGCACTGGTTGATTCCATCATATTTCTGAATCAGGGTACGGCGGCTGACTTCTGTAGGATGTGCGGTCAGTACCAGCTCGATCTTGAGTTCACAAACTTGCTGGTAGAGGGCATCAGCACTGATATCTTTTTGTTTAAATTTCTGAAACAGGTGATCAAGCGGGTTTGGAGAAGGAGCATTTTCATCGAATTCATGCTGTCTCCGGCTGCGGACCAGATGATATTGCTCGGCAATATTGGCAAAGTTCAGAAAATGGGAAAAAGCCCGGGTCAGGGGCAGAATTTCTTCATCTTTTAATGTTGAAAATAGTTCTTCAAGCTGTTTTTCTGCTTCTTTTTGTCCGTCACGTGCACCTTTAGCCAAAGCACGAATCTGTTCAATCTGATTAAACAAATCCTGTCCCGCATGCAGTTTAAGGGTTTCACCCAGAAGATTACCGAGCAAACGGACATCTTCACGTAACGGGGCATCAATTTGTTGAATCATCACCTTTCTCCTGAGGCTGTTTTCCTTATATCTTTTTGACTATACCGCGATTATGTGACTTGCCAAGACAGAGAATTTGAATTCCTGATCTTTTGTGCAAAAAATAACAGGCAATACAGTTAAAATTTTTAAAATAGAGTGGAAGTCTGGTTCAAGGTGGAGATGAGCGAACCTGATAGCGTAATAAAAACAGCTCAATGGACTGCTGAATCATACAGTCACGTTCTTGCTGATCTGGGACCGGCTGCATACCAAGTAATACATGCTGATGTCGGATACCCAATAACAGGGAAAGTAATAGCTCGGTATACATGACCGGGGCAGCTGGCTGAATAAAGCTCAACTCAATAGCCTGGCGGAAGAAATCTGTCAGGCTATTGGTCAGGCGCTGATGCGAAGCCTTAAAAAACTGTTCTACCAGAGGACTCTGCTCGGCTGCCAGCTGCAGCAGTATATATTCAAGCTTGAGCGCTTCTGGCAGGTAAATTAGATGTAATACTCGGCTACAGACCTGATACAGCTCTTTAGCAAAATGGCTTTGTGCATGCAGACTGAATTGGCGGGCCGGTATCGCTTCCTCGCAACTTTCTTCAATGGCACAGGTAAATAAAGTGGCCTTGTCCTGAAAATGATTATAGACCGTCAGCTTGGTTACACCGGCTTCAGATGCAATCTGGTTCATACTGGAGCCGTGATAGCCCTGTTTTAAAAACATACACTTGGCTGCGGCCAGGATCCGGGCTCGTTTTTCCAAATCTTTAGGACGACCTGCTGTTATTTGCACACCATTATCCAGAAACTTTAAATAAAATAAGAATTAAAAATATTCTAATTTATGTACCGCGCGGTATATTAATTAAAAAATAAACAATTTAGTATAGCGATCATTATTCTGCCTTAAAAATAAATCTGAAATAAGAGCAATTTGCATGAGTTTAACCAAATCCGCCCTGGTGAGCCTGATTTTTATGTGTTACCTGACTTTAGGGGGGTGTAGCCGGGAAGCTCCCCAAACTGAAGAAATTCCTTATGTAATGGTCGCACAGCCCTTGACTACGCATCATGAACAGAAAAGTTATGCCGGCGAGGTTCAAGCCCGCCAGCAGACAGCACTGGCTTTTCGGGTTGGCGGGCAGGTTACTGCCCGGCTGGCAGAGGTAGGGGATCGAGTCCGGGCAGGTCAGGTCTTGGCCCGGCTGGATGTGAGTGATGCACAACTACAAAGTAATGCTGCCAGGGCCCAGCTGGAAAGTGCTCAAGCTGCTTTAAAAATAGCGGCCGATGAATTACAGCGCTTTAGACAGCTGCTGCCGATGAATGCAGTCAGCCGTTCCCAGTATGACGCGGTTGAAAACCAGTATAAATCGGCTGAGTCCGCCTATCGTCAGGCCCAGTCCAATTATCAGGTCAGTACCAACCAGACCCGCTATAACCAGCTACAGGCTAATCGAGCGGGCGTGATTACCGAACGTAATATTGAGGTTGGGCAAGTGGTAGCAGCCGGGCAGGTAGCATATCAGCTGGCAATTGATGGCGACCGGGACGTAGTTATCGGCATACCCGAACAGACTACCAGCGCTATAAAAGTTGGTCAGACTGCCTGGGTTACCCTTTGGTCACAGCCACAAGCCAGATTAGCCGCTTATGTTCGGGAAATCTCACCTGCAGCAGATGAGTCACGTACCTTCAAGGTTAAAGTTGCGTTACGTGAAGGGCCATCTGCCATTCAACTCGGGCAAAGCGCACGGGTATTTTTTGATTATAGTCAGCCGAATGTCCTGAGTGTGCCTTTATCCAGCGTATCTGCCCATGAAAAACAGCCTTATATTTGGGTTCTTCAGCAGGATCAGCGTATACATAAAGTACCAGTTCAGCTCGGAGCCTATGGCCGGGACTCTGTGCCCGTACTTTCCGGTCTCAAAGCTGGGGACTGGGTAGTAATTGGAGGAGTACACCTGTTGCATGACAAGCAGAGAATTCATCCGGTAGACCGTAATAATCGTCCGGTGAAGCTTGCAGCAGGAGCACAACCATGAAGTTTAACCTGTCGGAATGGGCACTGCGTCATAAAGGATTAGTACTTTATTTGATGATATTGCTGGGTATTGTCGGCATTTATTCTTATTCCAAACTGGCACAAAGTGAAGACCCGCCATTTACCTTTAAGGTTATGGTGGTACAAACTTACTGGCCGGGAGCAACAGCCAGAGAAGTTTCCTTGCAGGTTACTGACCGTATTCAAAAAGAGCTGATGACCACCGGACAATATGAACGCATCATGGCTTATTCCCGGCCGGGCGAGTCAATGGTTACCTTTATTGCCAAGGACTCGCTCAAATCAGACCAGATTCCCGATGTCTGGTACAACGTGCGTAAAAAAGTCAGTGATATTCGCCATCAATTACCTCAAGGTGTACAGGGGCCATTTTTTAATGACGAGTTTGGAGATACCTTTGGCAATATCTATGTACTGACCGGAAAAGATTTTGACTACGCCATTTTAAAAGAATATGCCGACCGTTTGCAGTTACAGTTACAGCGGGTCAAGGACGTCGGTAAAGTTGAGCTGATCGGACTGCAGGACCAGAAAATCTGGGTTGAAATTTCTAATACCAAGGCGGCACAGCTGGGTATCCCGGTGACTGCCATCCAGCAGGCCCTTCAACAGCAAAATAGTGTTGCTAATGCCGGATTCTTTGAAACCGGAACTGATCGTATCCAGCTACGGGTGAGCGGACAGATTCAAAGTGTAGAAGAATTAAAACAGATGCCGTTACTGGTCGGCGGGCAGACCATCCAGTTATCTGATGTGGCAGAGGTTTACCGCGGCTTTAGTGAACCGGCCCAGCCGCGGATGCGCTTTATGGGTGAAAATGGAATTGGAATAGCTGTTTCCATGCGTAAGGGTGGAGATATTCTGGCGCTGGGTAAAAATCTGGAAAATACCTTTGCTAAGTTACAGAAAACCTTGCCGCTGGGTATGCAACTGCAAAAAGTATCTGACCAGCCAGTTGCAGTGAAACGTAGTGTTAACGAGTTTATGAAAGTACTGGCCGAAGCAGTTATTATTGTTCTACTGGTCAGCTTTTTCTCTCTGGGCTTTCGCACCGGTCTGGTGGTGGCTTTTTCTATACCGCTTGTGCTGGCGATGACATTTGCCGGAATGAACCTGTTTGATGTCGGACTCCACAAGATTTCACTTGGTGCCCTGATTCTGGCTTTAGGTCTGCTGGTAGATGATGCCATTATTGCTGTCGAAATGATGGCTATTAAAATGGAGCAGGGCTACAGCCGTATAAAAGCTGCTGGTTTTGCATGGAACAGTACAGCTTTTCCAATGTTGACCGGAACACTGATTACTGCTGCCGGTTTTCTGCCAATTGCCACAGCTGCTTCAAGTACTGGTGAATATACCCGTTCTATTTTTCAGGTAGTCACCATTGCCCTGATTGTTTCCTGGTTCGCAGCAGTGCTGTTTGTTCCTTACTTAGGTGAGAAGTTTTTACCTGATTTTAATCAGTTACCGGTTCGGGCACCGTGGTACCAGCGTCTATGGGCGCGGCTGCGCAAACGCCCTGAACCAGAGCCGGTCAGACCGGTACATGCATTGGATGAAGTTCATGATCCCTATCAGAGCGGTTTTTATCAACGGTTCAGAAAACTCGTCAATACCTGTGTAACTTATCGTAAGACCGTTATCATCAGTACAGTGGGATTATTTATACTGTCAATCCTCATGTTTAAACTGGTGCCACAGCAGTTCTTTCCACCATCTAACCGTGCTGAAATTCTGGTTGATTTAAAACTTGAAGAAGGTGCTTCGCTTACTGCTACTGAAAATGCTGTCAAAAAGGTCGAGAGATTCCTCTCCACACAAGAGGGTATTGATAATTTTGTAGCCTATGTCGGAACCGGTTCACCACGATTTTATCTGCCTTTGGACCAGCAGTTACCTCAAGCCAGCTTTGCCCAGTTTGTGGTACTGGCTTCTTCTCTGGATGATCGGGATGAAATCCGTCGCTCACTGGACCAGCAGATCCGTAAACTTTTACCGGAAGTTCGTACCCGGGTGTCATTACTGGAAAATGGGCCTCCGGTCGGGTATCCGATTCAGTATCGGGTTTCAGGTGAGGATTTAAGCTTGGTCCGTCAATGGGCAGAGCGTGTAGCGCAGGTCATTGGTAAAAATCCAAATACTACCAATGTACATCTGGATTGGGGTGAGCCCAGCAAGACCATTATTTTAAATATTGATCAGGACCGCGCTCGCCAGATGGGAATTAGCAGTGCTGATCTGGCCAGATTCCTGAACAGTTCCATCAGCGGGGCGGCTATTGACCAGTACCGGGAAAAACGTGAACTGATTGAGATCCGTCTAAGAGGAGACCAGGCAGAACGGGTGGATGTCGGTTCATTGGCCAGCCTGGCCGTACCGACCAGCCAAGGGAGTACTGTTCCTTTGGCCCAGATTGCCCAGATTGATTACAGCTTTGAAGATGGATTGATCTGGCATCGTAACCGTTTACCGACCATTACAGTCCGGGCAGACATACGCAGTCAGCAGCAACCTGCAACAGTCGTGAATGAAATGGCCGGACAGATCGAGCAGTTACGTAACAAGTTACCGCCTGGTTACCTGATTGAAGTTGGCGGGACAGTGGAAGAGTCGGCACGTGGCCAAAGTTCAGTAAATGCAGGAATGCCGCTATTTCTGGCTGTGGTCATGACTTTACTGATGTTACAGCTCAAGAGTATCTCGCGGGCATTGATAGTATTTCTGACCGCACCTCTTGGCCTGATTGGTGTAGTCATCTTTTTGTTGCTGTTTAACAAACCTTTCGGTTTTGTGGCCATGCTGGGCACGATTGCCCTGTCCGGCATGATTATGCGTAACTCTCTGATCCTGATTGACCAGATCGAGCAGGACATACAGGCCGGTCATGATCGCTGGAATGCCATTATTGATGCGACGGTTCGGCGTTTCCGTCCTATTATTCTGACGGCCTTGGCGGCGGTTCTGGCCATGATCCCCCTATCACGCAGTATTTTTTTCGGTCCGATGGCTGTAGCGATTATGGGTGGACTGATTATTGCGACGCTGTTAACACTATTTTTCTTGCCAGCTTTATATGCAGCATGGTTTAAGGTGAAAAAACCGTAAATATGCAGTAATTTTTGCTGAATATGAGGTGCGAAATATTGAAAACTTCAATATAGTAGCACCTTATCTTTTACACAAAATAACACAGCAAATTTCATTGCATAAAAATAACTGATGCATGCAATGAATGAGGTCAGAGAATCCATGAGGCAAGATACACTCGCACAGCATCGCCGTTATATTGCGATCTCGTATGTTTTCATGTTTCTGGCATTATTTAGTGTCATTACCGCAGTCATTGCCTATATTCTGGCGCGCAAAGTTGCTGGTGTCGATCATGCAGAAGTCTGGCTTAATTCCCATGCCTTATGGATTATGCGAAATATAGTGCTGTTTTTGGGAATGACAGTTTTTGCAGCGCTATGGTTTATTCCGCTGATTTTCTTTTACTGGGACAGCGAACTTTGGGTTACAGCCTGTACAGTTCTAGGCGTCGTCTTTACTGCGATTGCCTGGCTGTTCCTGTTAAATGCCTGGATTAAAGGTATTTCCAAGTTCTTCAATTACAAGGCAGTTTTTTAAAGTCTTTTAAAAAAACCGGCTTTGCCCTTGTAAAACAGTACCTAATCCCCAATTTTACACGGCAGTTGTATAAATTAAAATTCCGTGAGGAGCATCGCCAGTCATGGCTAAACGTGATTATTATGAGGTTTTAGGGGTTTCCAAAACCGCAAGTGATGATGAGATTAAAAAAGCCTACCGAAAGTTGGCGATGAAATATCATCCGGACCGAAATCCTGATAACCCGGAAGCTGAAGAAAAATTTAAAGAAGCCTCAGAGGCTTATGAAGTCCTGTCTGACAGCGAAAAGCGTAGTATGTATGACCGTATGGGTCATAGCGCGTTTGAAGGCGGCTTTGGCGGCGCAGGCGGCGGCTTTGGCGGTTTTAGTGCTGAAGATATTTTTAGCCAGTTTGGTGATATCTTTGGCGGGGCTTTTGGTGGTGGTGGACGTCAGCAGCGTCAACGCCGTGGTTCCGACCTGCGTTATGTGATGGAATTGACACTTGAAGAGGCAGTACGTGGTGTCAAGAAAACTATTACTTTCAATGCGCCTGCGCCTTGTGAAGTCTGTCATGGAAAGGGTTCCAAGAATCCAAATGATGTAGAAACCTGTAAAACCTGTCACGGTGCAGGACAGGTACGGATGCAGCAGGGCTTTTTCTCTGTACAGCAGACCTGTAGCACTTGTCGTGGCCAAGGTAAAATTATTAAAAACCCATGTCATGCCTGTCATGGTTCCGGTGTTGCAGACCGTCAGCAGACTCTGGAGGTTACGATTCCTGCAGGTGTGGATAATGGTGACCGGGTACGTCTGAGTGGCAAGGGCGAAGCTATTCGTGATGGCCAGTCAGGTGACCTCTATGTTGAAGTCGTAGTGCGTGAGCATGAAATCTTCCAGCGTGATGGGGCTGATCTGTATATGGATGTGCCTGTCAGCATTGCTGATGCAGCGCTTGGCAAGGAAATCCAGATTCCTACACTTGAAGGCCGTGTAAGTCTGAAAATTCCTGAAGGTACCCAGACCGGAAAGCTGTTCCGTTTACGGGGTAAAGGCGTACGTCCGGTACGTAGCAGCATGGTAGGCGATCTGCTTTGCCGTATCGTGATTGAAACTCCGGTCAATCTGACCAGCCATCAACGTGAACTGCTAAAAGAATTGCAGGCCTCTTTTGATGGTGAAGACAGTACGTCTTCACCGAAGAAAAAGTCATTCTTTGATCGCCTGTTTGACTAAGCAGGTGCTCTGAGATAAAAGGCAGCTATTGAGGAGCTTTTCTTCATAGCTGCTTTTTCTTATTTAAAATAATCTGGAATACTTAACAAACCTGTCTGTTTAGTCATAGGTTTATTCTGGCTGTATGGCATCAATATCATTCCAGCTTACCAGTTCTTCCTGCCCAGTGGCTGAGGTAGAGGCCTGGAGTATACTCTGCTGGGTAACCTGTGCCGCAGAAGACTGTTCCTGTATTCTACTTGTCTGCTCATCGGGCATAATAGTGTCAATTTCCTCGACTGCAATACTTGTAGCTGTTTCATTCTGAACCTGTACTGTCCCAGACGGTAAAGAGGTCTGGCGCAGAGTCGTCGTGATGCGTGCTGTAGATAAATTTGCCAGTGTATCGCCCGCTTGAACTACCGGCTCAGCCCAGACTGCACCCGTACACAGTATTAAAACGATTCCCAAACCCGTAAAGTGAAAGCGCATATCTTTTCCTTATTTGATGACACCCAATGGTGCTGGCTAGTCTGCGCCTGCTTGTTTAAAGAATTGTGAAAAATACGAAATTGTCTGAACATTTTTTAATATTTTTCAGCAGTTAACTGGATAAATAAAGTCATGAATGAGCTAAAAATATTGCTTCTTCTTTGAACTGCTTGTTTTCTTAATGGTTCATTTTTATAAAGGAACTTTAAGCCATAATTTTTCCAGACAAGTTTCAGAGAGCGGGAAGAGTTTTGTTATAGTAGAGCAATTTTAAAGATGACTGCAGGGAAAATGTTATGTCAGCAACTCCACGTATTGGTGTTTTAGGTGCAGGTGGCCGTATGGGCCGGATTCTGGTTCAGGCTGTCCAGCAGGCAGGTTACCAGCTGGCAGCAGCAGTAGAGCGTCCAGAGAGCTCACTGGTAGGAGCCGATGCGGGTGAGCTGGCAGGTATTGGTACGCTGGGAGTCAAAGTATCTGGTCAGCTGGCTGACGTGCTTAATGATTGTGATGTAATCATTGATTTTACTGCACCTGCTGCCACTGAACAGCACTTGAAACTTTGCCGTGAAGCAGGGGTAGCAATGGTCATTGGAACCACTGGCATGAATGATGAACAAAAAGCCGTACTGGAAGAAAGTGCTAGCCAGACACCTGTAGTTTATGCAGCCAATTATTCAGTTGGAGTCAATGTGTCGATCAAACTGCTCGAGCTTGCAGCAAAAGTGTTTGGTGATACAGTTGATATTGAAGTGATTGAAGCACATCACCGTCATAAAGTCGATGCTCCATCGGGTACTGCGCTCATGATGGGTGAAGCGATTGCGGATACCTTGGGCCGTAATTTAAAAGAAGTGGCAGTTTATGGCCGCGAAGGCCATACTGGCCCACGTGAGCGTCAGACCATTGGCTTTGAAACTATTCGTGGTGGCGATATTGTTGGTGAGCATACTGTCATGTTTATCGGGGAAGGTGAGCGTGTCGAAGTGACCCATAAGGCAACCAACCGGATGAATTTTGCCGCCGGTGCAGTACGTGCAGCCGCATGGGTCGTTGGACGTGAAGCAGGTAAATATGATATGAAAGATGTGCTTGGATTCAATGATATCCAGATGTAGCGCTAATGGCCCTTTTCAGGAAGAAAGGGGCCTGATTACACTTATATAAAAAGTATGAAAAATAAAAATGAGAAAGAAAACTATATTCAATATTTGCTTGATGTTACTGAGTCTGTTAATTACTCAATTTACCTCGGCAGAGCAGGCCAGACTAAAAATTAATAAACAGAATATCAAAGTCTGGACTTACCAGATGTCTCGCAACCCGGCTGCATCCTATAAGGCAGAGACAGTATTTAATGTACCCTTGGAACGGGCTGTTGCGCTGATTATGGATGTTGAGCGTGCCCAACAATGGGTCCCCTATATGGGGAAAATCAGTATATTAAACCGAGATGATCAAGCTGGAGAATTTTTGCTGCATGTGGTAATGGACTTACCTTTTCCGCTTAAAGATCGTGACCTTATTATTCAAAGTAAAATTACTAGAGAGCGTAATGGTACAGTGAATATCCGTAACCGGGGTATGGCAGATTCCCGTTTTAGTCAGCCTGACTATATACGTCTTCAAGACTATCAGGGAGACTGGACTTTTCAGCGTCTAGGTGCAAATAAAGTTAAAGTCACCACAATGGGATATGTAAACCCGGAAGGCAGTTTACCCATCAGTTTTATGAACATGTTTGTGGAACAGCAGCCTTACCAAATGCTTAAAATCATGCGATCCGAGCTTGAACGGCCCATGTATATCAATGCCAAACTTCCTGTGGCTATTCAATAAAGTCATTTCAGCCTACCTTACAGGCTGAAATTGATAGCACTTATGATTCACAGGCTATGGAAGGCTGTTGTCCTTTCCTCTGGATGAATACCAGAAGCAGGCCTACTATGCTCAGTACTGCGCCACTGACCGGCACTGCCATATAACTCCAGCCCATGCTAAGTACGGCACCACCCGCTACAGCGCCAAGCGCATTACCCAGATTAAATGCCCCGATATTAACTGAGGACGCAAGTCCTGGTGCATCATGAGCGGTTGACATTACCCGCATCTGTAAAGGGGGTACCAGAGCAAAGGTAGCTATGCCCCAGATCACCAGTCCGACTGCTGCCCCCAGTGGACTTTTTGCCAGTAACGGAAAGAGCAGCATACTGACGATCAGCAATACAAAGAAACCGATTAGGGTTTTGTCCAGAGACAGGTCAGCAAATTTTCCGCCTAAATGATTGCCGATCGAGAAACCTATACCAATCAGTACCAGCATCAAGGTGATGAATCCTGGAGATGCCTGGGTAAATTCAACCAGGCTCGGGGCAATATAGGTATACAGGGTAAACATTGCACCAGAGGCCAATACTGTGGTCAGCATTGCTAGTATGACCGGTCTGCGTGTCAATACTTTCAGCTCAGCTCTTACATCAGGCCTACTACCTTTATGGTCTTTAGGTAAGGCTTTCCATAAAGATAGTATCGTTAGCAGACCAAGACCGGTAATTGCCAGAAAGGACATTCGCCAGCCAATATTTTGTCCAACCCAGGTTGCCAGAGGGACACCACCAATATTGGCAACAGTCAAACCCATAAACATAGCTGCTACTGCGCTGGTCTGTTTATGGACCGGAACGACACTGGCGGCTACTACAGACCCGATTCCAAAAAATGCACCGTGGTTTAAACTGGTGATAAGACGTGCACCCATCAGACTCATATAACTGGGAGAAACTGCTGCCAGCAAATTACCTATAGTGAAAATAGCCATAAGCAGAATAAGTGCCTTACGGCGGCTAAAGCTGCTAAACCATAAAGTCATCACTGGTGCGCCAAGCATTACGCCCAGCGCATAACCAGTAATCAGCATACCAGCTCTCGGAATAGAAACATCAAGATCCCCGGCAATATCAGGTAACAGTCCCATTGGCGAGAATTCGGTTGTACCAATCGCAAACGCACCGACTGCAAGGGCAAGCAGCGGAAAATTAATTTTCATCCGTACTTAATCCCATACTGGTGCTAGCTGCTCCGGACTGATTTCCCGTCCATTACGTTCAAGTTCGGCGATTTTCTGCATTTCTTCATGGCTCAGCAGAATTTTCTGGGCTTCTAGGTTACTGAGCAGATGCTCACGCTTGGTAGAAGATGGAATTACTGAAAAGCCCTGCTGCATAGCCCATGCCAGGGCAATCTGGGCGGTACTCGCTTCATGTAAGGCTGCAATACGCATAAGAACAGGGTCTTGCAGCACCTTGCCATAAGCCAGTGTCATATAAGAGGTAACCTGTATATTCTGGCTCTGCAGATATTGCACTAATGTACGGTTTTGCAAATAAGGGCTTAGCTCGATCTGGTTGGTTACAATCTGGTCTGGTCCAACTGCTGCAATCGCCTCTTCTGTCTGGGCAATATTGAAATTGGACACACCAATATGTTCGGTGAGTCCCAGCTTTTTGGCTTGATACAGGCTCTGCACCAGTTCAGCAGCAGAGTAGCCCAGACCGGGGGCTGGCCAATGAATGAGTGTCAAGTTCACAGCATCTGTCTGTAACTTGTGCAGGCTGTCCTTCAGGCTGGCAATCATCCGTTCTGGTGCATAATTTTCAGTCCAGATCTTGGTGGTTAAGAAAAGCTCCTGTCGGGAGACCTTACTTTGCTGTATGGCTGTACCAACTTCTGCTTCATTACCATAAATCTGGGCTGTATCAATCGCCCGGTATCCAACATCGAGTGCCTGGCTGACTGAATCAATGACGGTTTGACCGGACAGGCGAAAGGTACCTACACCGATTTTAGGAATAATCATCGTAACCTCGACTATTTTTAAAAGTTAAGATTATTTTGTCGGAAGCTTTGTTGCTAAAAAAGTAGATAATCTGCAAAATATTATTGTTAATTTGTCATTAATTGGATGTGATGAAATCTACTTTTGAAGAGCTGCAGGTTTTTGTCAGTATTGTGGATAGTGGTTCGATTGTTAAGGCGTCTGAACAGCTCGGCCAGTTAACTTCTGGTTTAAGCCGTATTTTGCAGCGTCTGGAGAGTAAGTTAAACGTTACGTTACTGGAACGTACTACCCGCAAGCTCTCGCTGACACAGGAAGGCCAGCTGTTTCTAGAGCGTGCACGCAAGATTATCAATGAGCTGAACGATGCTGAAGAGCTGCTGCTTAAATCTGACCACGAGGTTTCCGGTAAAATCCGGATCGACTCGGCCACCCCCTTTGTGCTACATGTAATTGCTCCACTCATGCAGAAATTTATGCAGCGCTATCCATATATTGAAATTGAACTGAACAGCCATGACCAGATTATTGACCTTTTAGAACATCGGACCGATGTGGCTATCCGTTTTGGTCAGCTGAATGATTCAAGTCTGCATGCTCGTTTACTCACTCAAAGCCGCTTATATATAGTTGCAAGCCCCGCTTATCTGGAACAGTATGGCACTCCACAAACTGCTGGGGAGCTATTGCAGCATCAGTTAATCGGGTTTAGTTCTCCCAAGCATTTGAACACTTGGCCTCTCAAACTGGGTAATGAATACTTTACCGCAACTGCACCAATTCGGGCATCTAATGGTGAGACTGTACGGCAGCTGGCCCTGTTGCATCATGGAATTACCTGCCTGTCTGAATTTCTGGTGGGTCAGGATCTGGCCCAGAACAGACTAGTTGCCTTGTTTGAAGACCAGATTGAATTACATTATCAGCCTATTCATGCGGTTTATTATCAGCAGGAACATTTACCAAAACGGGTCAGGCTACTGATCGAATATCTGGTACAGGAATTAAGCTCGGGTTTTCATTTTGAACCATTTACCTGAGAGGCTGGCACAGGCAAACGGAGCTCAAATAATGGGAGCCTGAGCTGTCTGGATGTCTGCAATAATTCGAGTCGTAAATGCTGCTGCTGTTGTGAACAGACAAACTCGATTTTAGGCTGGAGTAGACCTGTCATAATCAGCCCGTTTTCAGTAGGTTTCTTATAAAGATAATGCCACTCTGTGCTGGAAGGGAGTGCTGTAATTTTCCAGAGCTGATAGCCAGGCAGTGACTGCATTTTTAAATAACCTCCAATTAATGACTGACACAGTGCATTTTGAGAAGTATTCTGCTGATATTGTGGCTGGCAAGCTGCTAGCCATAGACAAATAAATAATAAAGTACAAGTTTTCATCAAGTTTTGCTCAATTTTAATTTTTTTCAGCTTAAACCTATGCTATAGAGCATTACAGACACAAAAAAATTTAAAAAAGCAGTACAGATATGGCATTTCACTACCAACTTCTTGCCAGTCAGCTGGCCGGAAAAATTCACAGCCAAGCTTTAAAAGCCGATCAGCGGCTCAGTTCTCTTCGGGATTTTGCCCGGCAGCATGAAGTGAGCCTCAGCACTGCACAAAGCTGTTATGAATTACTAGAAGCTCAAGGCTTAATTTATGTACGGCCCAGATCTGGCTATTTTGTGAAAGGGCAGTCATTACAAAACCCGTTACCCCGTCATTTAGATTTCCAGTCCAGACCGCGTGATGTCAGTAATCTTGAACTGCAAATTGAAATACAACAGGCTTCCATTCAGAATAATTTAGTACATCTGGGGGCTATCCAGCTATCACCACAACTGGTACCTGTAGAGGCTTTACGCCGTTCGATCCAGCGTGCGCTCAAGCATAGCCAGCCGGAAGACTTTCTATACAGTGACCGGCAGGGCCATAAAAAGTTACGTCAGGCTTTAAGCGAACACTGGGCAGAAGATGGCCTGTATATTCAGCCAGAAGATATTTTAATTACCAGTGGCTGTATGCCTGCGTTATCACTCATTATTCAGCAGCTTACTGAAGTGGGTGATAGCATTCTGGTACCAACCCCAAGTTTTAATGGCCAGTTACAGCTACTGGCCAGTCTGAAGCGTAAAATTATCGAAATACCGGCCAGCCATGCAGGCGTTGATCTGGACCGGCTGGAACAGATGATGCAAAGCGGGCAGGTAAAGGCCTGCCTGATGACTGCGAATTACCAAAATCCGCTCGGCTACTGTCTGAGCAATACAGAAAAGGCACAGATTGCACAGCTGGCAGAACGCTACCGCTGTTATGTGATTGAAGATGATATTTATGCTGAATGCGGCTTTAATCTGGAACGACCATTACCTATTAAGTACTGGGATCAGGCCGGTTACATCATCTACTGCGGTTCAGTTTCCAAGTCTTTATCATCTGCTTACCGCATTGGGTGGGTATGTATCAGCCAGCAGCTACAGTCTTTTAGAATTGGGTTATTAAATGGAAATGCCATCGTTAATACACCATTGCAGCTTGCACTGGCCGATCTGATATATAGCCGTAGTTACCGTGAACATTTAAATAGTTTACGCCCCCGTCTTATGCAGCAGGTAAGACAATATCAGGAATATATTTTAAAGGTTTTTCAAGGCGTTAAAATCGGTCTAAGTCAGCCTGAGGGTGGTTATGCCCTGTGGCTGGAATTTCCGGTGCAGATTGACGGACTGGAAATGTATCATTTTGCACAGCAGCATGGCATTAATATTGTACCGGGAGAAGTATTTGGAGAAGACCGGCGCTATCGGCATTTTATCCGTTTAAATGCCGGACATGGCTTAAGTCATGAGATCTGCCAGTCGATTGATAAACTGGCAGAATGGGTAAAACAAAAACTTGATAACACAGACAGTTAGTCAAAATCTGCTTTTAAAACCACCCGGTAACGTACTTGACCTGAGTGCAGGCGTTCAATAGCTTCATTAATCTGTGACATTGGAAACAGTTCAATCTGTGGAGCAATATTTTTACGTGCTGCAAACTTGAGTAACTGACGCAAAGCCGCCGGTGAACCGGTGGGTGAGCCCGTCACTGATTTGTTCCCTCCAATAAGGGTTCCTACCGGTACCTGCATCGGTTCAAGGGTGAGTCCCAACATATGTACGGTACCATGTGGTGCCAGTGTGTGTAGATAGGATTTCCAGTCCAGACTGACATTAACGGTACTGAGCAATAAGTCAAACTTGCCGTATTGGTTTTTAAGTGCCGCAGAATCACGGCTGTTTACTACGTGATCTGCACCCATTTCAATCAGCTCGGGTGTTTTATCCAGACTGGAAGTGAAGGCGGTAATTTCGCAGCCCCATGCTTTAAGCAGCTTGATGGCCATATGGCCCAAGCCCCCAATTCCGATAACACCGACATGATGTACAGATTGAATCTGATGTTTTAATAAGGGATCAAATACAGTAATACCGCCACAGAGCAGGGGTCCGGCACTTTGTGGATCCAGATCATCGGGAAGAGGAATCGCCCATTGCCAGTCGGCACGTACTTTTTCAGCAAAACCGCCAGCATGGTCAACAATAGTCGCTTTAGAGCCACCATTACACATTACCTGATCACCGGCAATACAGTAATCACAATGCTGACAGCTTTCTGCTGTCCAGCCGATACCCACACGTTGACCCAGTTGCAAGCCTCTGGCTTCTGAGCCTAAGCCAATAATTGTACCGATGATTTCATGACCAGCCACAACCGGATAAACCGAACTGCCCCAGTCATTATTTAGTACTGAAACATCAGAGTGACACAAGCCACAGTACTCAACCTTGACTTCAACCTGATGTGGCTGTAAATCACCGGCATCGAACTCATAGGGAACCAGTGCTGCACCTGGCTGCATGGCAGCATAGGCACGAATAGTATTCTTCTGACTCATAACAACTCCTTGGCAGAAAAGCGGATGTTTGGCTTAGACTTAAATTTACAGCTATTTTCATGATCATCAACCATACCGACTGCCTGCATAAAAGCATAACAGGTCGTCGGTCCAACAAATTTGAAACCATATTTTTTTAAAGTTTTTGAAAGTGCAAGACTGGTCTCTGTCTGGGCAGGAGCCTGACGAAAATCTGTCACATTCCGATATAAAGGTTGACCATCGACAACTTGCCATAACCAGTGGCCTACATCACCGACTTCAGCTTTAAGTTTTTGCCAGGCAACTGCGTTGTCACGAATAGCCTTCAACTTGCCCAAGTGACGGATAAGACCTGAATCCTGCATTTTTTGCTGTAACGACTCATCACTCAAGCCAGCAATCTCAGCAATCGGATATTGAAAAAAATGCTGCCGATAAGCCTCGCGCTTCTTTAAAACGGTAATCCAGGAGAGGCCGGCTTGCTGACCTTCCAGACACAGCATTTCAAATAGGCGTTGCTCATCATATTCAGGTTTTCCCCACTCTTGGTCATGATAGGCAATATAAAGCGGGTCATCCGAGCACCATCCGCAGCGCTGAGGGGTCATCATGGTGCTCCCTGAGTGGTTTAACTTAAGGTTCTTAAATAGTAAATCTTATCCACTCACTGGTAAGATTATTCCAAAAATATAGTTCGGCGATAGCAAGATCGTCAAACTTTAACCAGCAATCTTTACCATTCTTATCATTAAAACCTGTGCTGATCATCAGCGCATCTTCAGTAATTTCCATTATCCAGCCCTGGTAACTCTGTCCGGCCAGCACAATTTTCTGCTGGTTTCCAGATTCTGCAAATTCGACCAGCCGTTGAATTAAAGCTTCTGACATATTTTTTTCCTAACGCAGATACAGATAAGGATTCACTGCACCACGACCTTTGCCTTGCAGATAAATTCCATAATGAAGATGAGGGGCTGTATGACGGGCATTACCAGTATTGCCTACGTAACCGATGAGCTGTCCCTTTTTAATATAATCACCGACTTCCAGACCTCTTTTGTGCCCATCAAGATGGGCATAATAGTGCCAGCTGCCACCTGGTCCCAGAATCCAGATGACTTTACCTCCAAGATTGTTATTGCGCAGATCTGCGATCAGCCCCTCTGTGGCACTATAAACTTTTGTACCGCGTGGAGACATAATATCAATACCTTCATGAGTGCGTCCTTTACTACGTGACACTCCCCAGGTATCACTGAGTTGTTGACGCTCCACACTCTTCACTGGAACCGGCAAACGCGAATCAAGCTGCATACCATGAAGTTTACTTACTTGGGCAGCGGGTAGGGCAGAAGGTTTTTTCGGCGCAGAGGTACAGGCCGCTATCAAGATAAAACACAAACTTAAAAAAATATAACCGGCAAAACGTGACACACGACTTCCTTGATTAAATAAGTTTATAAAATGACAGTAACCAGTATGTCATCACTCGATAAGCTGAATCAATTTTTTCATAGCCGTTGGCAGACCACGCATTAGAGCCTGTTCAGGACTCAGCCATTCACCACCCAGTTCAGTCTGTAGAAACTCACGTTGTTCTGGTTCCACGTGGAACAGATAGGTATCTAGCAGCCAGGTAAAATGAGTGAAGCCATGTGTAATCTGAACAGGTGCTTGCTTCTGCTTTAAACCATATTGTGCCAGCAGCTGAGAAAACTGCTGCTTATCTTCAATTATAGGCAGACAATACAAGCCGCCCCAGAGACCGCTAGCTGGCCGCTGCTGCCATAACCATTGGTCTTGGCTTTGTAATAATAAGATATGGCCCTGTTTTAGCGGCACAGGCTTTTTGGGTTTTTTATAAGGCAATTCAGTTTCTAACCCCTGCTGATGGGCAAGACAGTGCTCCTGCATCGGGCAGTAAAGGCATAACGGTTTTTTGGGGGTACAAATGGTAGCACCCAGATCCATGATAGCTTGCGTATAATCATGGTTACGTTCAGTCGGACATAGCTCTTCTGCCAGTTTCCAGAGTCTGCGTTCCTGTACCGGCTGGCTCAAATCTTCTTCAATTGCAAAAAAGCGTGCCAGTACCCGTTTAACATTGCCATCCATAATGACACCATACTGGCGCAATCCGAGTGACATTAATGCGCCTGCTGTCGAGCGGCCTATACCGGGCAAAGCAATCCAGCCGTCAAGACTGTCTGGAAATTTGCCTTCACGGCTAACTATTCCAGCTGCTTTATGCAGATTTCGGGCACGTGCATAATAGCCCAGCCCAGCCCAGTATGGGGCTACTTCATCCCAACTAGCCAGTCCCAAGTCATTTACAGTAGGAAACCGCTGGATAAAGCGATCGAAATATTGCAGCACAGTCTTAACCTGGGTTTGTTGAAGCATAATTTCTGAAACCCAGACTTTATAGGGATCATCACTGACTTGCCAAGGCAGATCATGCCGGCCATGAACATCAAACCATTCAAGTAAAGCATGTGAAAAGGAAAATTCGGACATATAAATTTCAGGCAGGAATTACTTGGAGATTATAGCTGAACTACAGCGAGAATAGATTTTTTAGTTGGAAAAAGGCATGTTTCATGCTAGGTGTTTTAAACAGCTTAAAGATTAAGTATTAAAGATAAATAGCACCGTTATAGTAAACGGCAGAAATCAGTAAACCCAGTAACCAGGATAAAAGATGATGCCTTGGGCATCATCTACTCATTTACTCTTCGTCCAGTATTCCCCAGCGCTCGTCCAGTCTTAAAGCCTGACCCGCATAGCGTGGAATAATATGGATATGGAGATGCTGGGAAGCTTCTCCAAAGACAGAACCATCATTAAAGCCGATATGGAAACCTTCAGGCTGATGACGAATTTTAAGTTCATTACGCGCCAGTTCCAGAAGCGACATCAGGCTTTTACGTTCTTTATCAGTGACATCGAAAAATGAACTGATATGGCGCAGGGGAATAATAACAGAATGTCCCTTAGATAACGGTTTTGGCTCAGGCAAAATGGCACCAAAGTCATTTTTATCAATCACATCATATTCATCAAAGTCACAATATGGACAATTATTTTCACTCATGATTATACCCTCATCGTTTTATTTATAGGTTGAATCTATGCAGTAAGGTAATCAGCACCTTACTGCGATTTTAATATTTTATAGGTTAAAGGTGACGTTGTAGCAAATCATACATGGCCTTCAAGCTTTGTCGCTCTGCTTCTACGTTATAGCCCAGATCTACTCCATTGGCCCGGGCACGTTCATCGGCTAATGGATTACTAAAACCATGTTTTGCTGCTTCAAATACAATAACATCATGCTCTACACCGGCTGCCTGCATTTCCTGCTTGAAACTGGCTACATCATCTAGAGTGACCATGCTGTCGAGTTCACCGTGCAATACCAGAACTTCAGCCTGAATTTTTCCAGGCTGTGCCGGCTCTTTTGCAGAGAGATTACCGTGAAAAGTAGCAACGGCTTTAAGTGGTGCACCTGAGCGTGCCAGATCAAGGACGACCTTGCCCCCATAGCAAAAGCCTATTGCTGCCAGTTTATCCGGATTTACTTCATTTTGTTCAGCCAGAGCCTTTAGGCCAGCTGACGCACGAGTCACTATTGTGTCCGGATCCTGAAAAGTTTGGGTCATCCATTCATTGGCTTGGCCCGCGTCGATAGTTACCTTTTTGTCACCATACATATCAATTGCAAGTGCAGCATAACCATGCTCAGCCAGCTCACGGGCACGTTGTTCAGTATATTCAGTTCTGCCCCACCATTCTGGCGCTACAATCACACCCGCTACTGGTGCATCAGATTCTGGCGCAGCAAAATAGCCAACTAAATTGGTACCATCTGCTACGTTATAATGAATTTCGCGGGTTTTGATTGTTGAAGTCATTCTGATCAATCCTTGTATAAACTTAAGAGAATGACCTGATTAAATCATAAAAAATATTTAAAATGACTGAAAAGAAAAAGAATATAAAAGAAGAAATGTGAAAATTTATGTTTTTAATAAGATGAAAAAATAAAAAAGAAGGATAAATCCTTCTTTTTTATAACACGATGAATATATATTTATACTCGGCCGCGTGAGATAAAACCAACGATTGCCAGAATAACTGCAATCACAAGCAGAATCACTGCAAAGTCTTTAGATAAGCCTGCTACGCCACCAAAACCTAACAGACTTGCAATTAGTGCAATCACCGCAAAAATAATCGCCCAACGAAACATAATTTATCTCCATAATTTTTTATTAATGTGTTTTTAGTATAGAGAGCAAAATAAAATATAAGTGTGAGCTTTGTGTTTAAAAATTATACCAGGTATTGCGTTAAGTAAATGATTTGTGAGAGATGTATTTTTTAAAAGTCAAAACACACAATGATATACTGTTCAGGTAGTAAATTTGTATGAAGTATTATGGTGAAGCCGTTGCGTCCACAGTTTTGGAAAGTCTATCCACTTGAACAACTTAGCCCGGAAGAGTGGGAAGCGCTTTGTGATGGCTGTGGTTTGTGTTGTCTGGTCAAACTTGAAGATGAAGAGACTCAAGAGGTTGCCTATACCAAAGTTGCCTGTAAATTACTGGACTGCAAGACAGCGCGGTGCAGTGATTATACCAACCGGAAACAGCAGGTTCCTGACTGTATCCAGCTGACTCCAGAAAAGCTCGCTACAATTCACTGGTTACCTCCGAGTTGTGCTTATCGCCGTCTGTCTGAAGGTAAAAATTTACCTTCATGGCACTATTTGAATACCGGCAGTCGCCAAAGTGTGATGAAAGCCAAAAAATCAGCAGCCGGCCGCTGTATTTCTGAACTGGACATTGAGGAAGACCAGATAGAAGAATATATCGTGCGCTGGGTACGTTAAATTAAAAATAAAAGAGAAGTATCTCAAGCTTCTCTTTTATTCTATCTCATCCGAGCTTGGCCTGAATCCGTTCTTTCCATGAGGTCCGGATAATAGTAAGGCTGGAGCTTAAGCCAAGTAAAATCATAATTAAGGCTACAATTAAATCTGGCCAGACCTGCTGTGTTCCAAATACGCCTACAGCAGCCAGAACTACCGCTATATTACCAATCGCATCATTACGACTGCACAGCCACACAGACTTCATATTGGCTTCGCCATCCCGAAAAGCATATAGAATCAGGGCAGTCAGGATATTCGCGATCAGTGCCAGTGTACCAATAATACCCATAGTAATTGCTTCTGGCGGTACACTATGTATATAGGACCAGACCACTTTGCCCAGAACAATGAAAGCAAAAACCAGCATCATCAGTCCTTTTAGCAGGGCAGCTGTTGCGCGCCAGTATAATCCAAGACCCAGTACGAAAATAGAAATCAGGTAATTGAAAGAATCTCCTGCAAAATCCAGTGCATCAGCCCAGAGTGAAGTGGAACCTGTATGTGCTCCACCTGTAACCTCAACAATAAACATAGTGAAATTTAAAAATAGGGCTATCCACAGCGCATTTCTGAATTTACGGCTTTTGGCCTGTGTTTCCTGACAACTACAGCAACCTGCCATTATTCAACTCCTGAAAGATCAGATAGAATAATTAAAAAGTCTGGAGTAACTCCAGAGTCAAGAGGGGAACGTATGCTGTATTCGATTGGTGAACTGGCTAGGAAAAGTAAAATTTCGGTAGACAGTATTCGCTTTTATGAAAAGAAAAATCTGCTTTCGCTGCCATTACGGGGTAATAATAACTATCGTTATTATGATGACACTGCGCTTGAACAGCTTATCTTTATCCGGCATTGCCGTGAACTGGGAATGTCACTTAAAGAAATTGGACAGCTGACTGAACTGTTGAAAAAGCCGTATCAACAGTGCAATACAGTTGATCAACTGCTAGAAGATCATTTGGGACATATTGAACAAAAACTTCAACGCCTTGAAAATTTCCGTACAAAGTTACAACAGCTGCGCCAGACCTGTCGGGCTGACCTTACTATTCAGAACTGCAAAATTATTTCTGGCCTTAAGCACCCTGAACCATAAGCTTTAACTTTCCTGAAAATTAATTAAATCAAAAGGAAATATTTGGTAAAGCAATACTTTGATTAAATCGGACAGATATATTCATTCATTTGTATGATGGAAAATATAGTCAGAATTTAAGAGAGAAGTAATGTATAACAATAAATTCCGCATAACATCTATATTATTTTTTAGCCTGTTTACCTTGTATGGCTGTAATTCAAATCAGGGACACACTAATACTCCGGAAAGCCATCAACAGGCTGACCAGACTTCAACTTCTAAGCAATTACAGATATTTAAAGTACAGCAAATTACCCAGTTTAATGAACCTTGGGCACTCGCTATCCTACCTGACCAGCGACTACTGGTCACTGAACGAAAAGGTCAGCTCAAGCTATTTGACCCGCTGACAAAACGTACAGTAAATATCACAGGTCTGCCTGAAGTAGCATACGGTGGGCAAGGCGGTCTGGGCGATATCGTATTGCATCCAAATTTTAATCAAAACCAGTGGGTTTACTATAGTTATGCGGAAAAAGGTGCTGGAGGACAGGGAGCAGCTGTCGCCAGAGCCCGGCTGGACCTGAACAGTGCAGTGCCAGCTTTAAAAAACCATGAAGTAATCTGGCGTCAGATACCAAAAGTTTCGGGGCAAGGCCATTATGGTCATCGTCTGGCTTTTGACCATGAAGGAAAACTCTGGATTGCCTCAGGTGAGCGCCAGAAGTTTACGCCGGCACAGGATATGAAATCTAATCTTGGGAAAGTACTGCATCTAAACGATGACGGTACACCGGCCAGTAATAATCCATTTGCACAGCAGAGTAGAGTAACCGCCGAGATCTGGTCATTCGGACATCGAAATCCGCTTGGGATTGCATTTGATGCTAAAAATCAGCTCTGGGTCGTAGAAATGGGACCGAAAGGTGGGGATGAGCTGAACCTGATTAGAGAGGGGAAAAACTATGGTTATCCCATCGTTTCCAATGGAGACCATTATGATGGTAAAGCGATTCCTGACCATTCAACCCGACCTGAATTTCAAAAACCCGAGCTAAGCTGGACACCTGTCATTTCTCCCTCGAGTCTGCTGATTTATCAAGGCCGGCAATTTCCCAAGTGGCAGGGGAAGGCACTGATTGGAGGGCTGTCTTCAGAGGCTTTGATTATCGTAGATCTGGAGCAAAACCCGGTGAAAGAAATTCAGCGTATTGATATGAAGGAACGTATTCGGGGATTACAGGAAGCTCAGGATGGTTCGATCTGGGTTATTGAGGATGGCAAAAATGCAAAACTTTTGAAACTAACGGCTGGCTCATGAAGCATCGGGGTATGAAGCTGATATTTAAGCCAGAATATTTGCTATTTTTGCCCCGCACTTATATACAGTACTGCTTAAAAACTGCCGTGCAGCAGCCTGAAAATACGCTACTATAAAAGCTTATACAGTAATGCAAAAAGAATATGTCAGATACTCAAATCCCTCTACCTGAACGTCTGCGTCCACGTGACCTCTCAGAAATTATCGGACAGGATCATCTGCTCGGTGAGCAGGCACCTTTACGGCAGATGATTGATCAGGGGCATTTGCCTTCTATTATTTTCTGGGGTCCACCGGGTGTGGGTAAAACTACTATTGCCTTGCTTCTGGCACAGGCTGTAGATCGACCTTTTATTAGCCTTTCAGCGCTCAATACTGGGGTTAAAGAACTACGGGAAATTATTGCTGAAAGTGGCGATCTGCTGACACCTGTAGTTTTCATTGACGAAATTCATCGCTTTAACAAGTCTCAGCAGGATGCGCTATTAAATGCGGTAGAGAAAGGTAAAATCACCTTAATCGGAGCGACAACTGAGAACCCGTCTTTTGAGGTAAATGGTGCGCTTTTGTCACGCTGCCAGGTTTATACCTTAAATATTCTTGATAGCGAATCTATTCAAACCTTGCTTGATAAAGCACTTCAAACAGATGAATTTTTAAAAGAACGGCATATCCAGATTGAAGAATATGATGCACTCATCCAGTTTGCTGCTGGAGATGCTCGCAAGGCACTCAATCTACTTGATCTGATTGCCAGTACCTTTGAACCCGGCCTTGAAAATATAATTAATAATGCCATCGTGGTTAAGGTTGCACAGCAGAATATCGCACGTTACGACAAATCCGGTGAACAGCATTATGATTTAGTATCAGCATTTATTAAGTCAATTCGGGGAAGTGATCCGGATGCAACTTTGTACTGGATGGCCCGGATGCTTAAAGGTGGAGAAGATCCGGTATTTATTGCACGCCGTATGCTGATTGCAGCATCAGAAGATATTGGCAATTCTAATCCGAATGCACTTTTACTGGCTGGAGAATGCTTCCGTTCAGTTCAGGCAGTGGGTATGCCTGAAGCACGGATTATTTTAGGTCAGACAGCAGTATATCTGGCTACCAGTGCGAAAAGTAATAGTACTTATCTGGCAATTAATAAGGCCTTGGCCTTGGCCGAGAAAACTGCCAACCTGCCTGTTCCCCTACATTTAAGAAATGCGCCTACCAAAATGATGAAAGATCAAGGTTATGGAGTGAATTATCTATATCCGCACGATTATCCGGAGCATTTTGTATTACAGGAGTACTTGCCCCCTGAGCTAAAAGGTACTCAATTGTATGAGTCGGCACGTAATAAGCGGGAAGTGGAAGGTGAGAAGCTACAACAGCGCCGCTGGCAGCAACAACAGCAACAGTAAATCAAGGGCCGTACCCGGGCCCTTGTTTTTAGGATTTAAAAAGTCTGTTAATGATATTCAGCCTATTTTTCTAGATATTATTTTGAAAAGTTGAGTCTTCCGATAAGCCTTTTTTATTTTTGGTATATTTATTTATATTTACTTAATGGGTTATATAAAAAATAAAAAATTTCATTAAATATTTTAAAGTTATTTATTCTCTTAATTTTAAGATCATAAGTTAGTAATTGGCTAGAGATAAATTTTTTAAATAGAAAATTCCAAAATTTTTAATCTTTAGGCACTCTATATAAGGAATTTAAATTATATAAAATATTTAATAGTATTTCTTTTATAGCTAAAAAACTCAATTTTTATAAGTTTACATTGAACACTAATTGTACAAATAAAAGTAACCTAGGTAAAATTTAAACTCTATAAAATGACACTAGCTCAACATAGAAAACAGCTTTTTAGCATCAAAACAACATATTAAATTTAATTAAATTCTCATAATTAATATATCAAATAGATGGCTGGAGAGTAACCTATGAGACTTAATACAATCGACTGGATTGCATATGCTTTAACAATTATTGGTGGAATTAACTGGGGCCTGGTTGGTGCATTTAATTTTGATCTAGTTGCTGCAATTTTTGGTGAAATGAGTGCTCTATCCCGAATTATTTATGTATTGGTTGGTTTGTCTGCACTTTATCTAATTTATACGGGTACTAAACTGGGTAAAACAGTGCACCATGACCCTCATGCAAAAGTTGTTCGCTAAGTAAGCCTAATATTTTAAATTTTATATAAAAATGGAGTCTTGGCTCCATTTTTATTTTTATAAAACACTATTTTTACCTTTTACTTAATATTTAAAAGCCACTCTATAAATATTAGCTTATAGCTTTTCTATTATTTTTTATAAATTTCCTACTGCTGCTTTACAGTTAAATATTAAATTTCTATTTTAAAAATTAACTTCTTATTTTAATGGAAAATATTTAATCAATACTATTCACCCAATTATAAAACAATTAATAGAATATTCTAGCAGAGATCCTCTTTTAAAATTAGTAATAAAATTGACATAACATTAAATTATTATACCCAGCATTTCCTTATCTATTATTTAAATTATATGAATAAAATATTTAAAATCAGCATATTAGCTTTAAATTTATTTATAGTTGCCTGTAACGATGAAACCAGTAAAAATTTAGTCATACCACCTTCAAATCATACTGAGTCAAAATATTATCAAACTAAAACCCCTTATCAGCCACAACAGGATATAAAAAGTTACGAGCCAGTTCCTTCAGGCTTTCAGCCTGTCTTTACAGAGATGGTTGCACGTCATGGATCAAGAGGGTTATCAAGCCTTAAGTATGATCTGGCCTTATATCATTTATGGAAACAGGCGAAAGCAGAAAATGCCTTAACTCCTTTAGGGGAACAACTGGGTAAAGACCTAGAAACTATGATGCAAGCTAATATACTTTTAGGCTATGGGGTAGAAGGTATTCGCCAGTTTGGTTATGGTAATGAAACTGTGACAGGCATTTTGGAACATCGTGGAATTGCTGATCGCTTACTGCAGCGTTTACCAAACTTGTTTAATCAGGATGCTTCAATCTGGATACAAAGTTCTGGAGTGGACCGGGCAGTCGATAGTGCAAAATTTTTCACAGCTGAATTAATTCAGCAGCGAAGTGAGCTTAAAAATAAAATAGAACCTGACTCCTATACCAGTCTGACCAGTACTAGTTCTCCTACCATTGAAGAAGGTGGAGTCGACCGCTTCAAGCTTTATTTTCACCGCTTAAATGCAGAGGAAGATTTAATTAAAGCACTTAACCCTCATCAACAGGAAATTTATGAGGCGAGTCAGACCTATCAACAGTTTGAAGAAAATAATGATGACTTGAACAAGAAACTTGATGAATTATCTAACCATACTCAGGCTGAGGCAGTTGCATTAACTGTACTCGAACCCATCTTTAAGGCAGATTTTATTCGAAAGCTCGGTTTACCTGACTATATTTTCAGTAATACAGGCTCATTTACGGTCACTACTCCTGCAGGGGAGCAAGTTACAGAAAAGGGTAAGGGTAAAAATACAATCGCAAGCACGGTAGATGCTGCAGCTTATCTGTATGAGCTTTATTCGATTTCAGGTGGAATGCAAAGTGAATTACGAGGAACAGACTTTGCTAAATACATGCCTTTAAATGCTGCCAGGTTTTACGCTGAATTTAATGATGCTCATGACTTTTATGAAAAAGGACCAAGCTTTTTAGAATCAAATCAGGTAACAAGTAAAATAGCATATGGCCTAAAACAGGATTTATTTCAACAAGCTGATCAGGTTATCGAGAAAACACAACCTTATAAAGCTGTTTTACGTTTTGCCCATGCAGAAATTATTATTCCGCTTGTGACCAGTCTTGATCTGCATAGTATGATGCAACCTTTAGCCCTGCATCAGACTTATAGTTATGCTACCAGCACATGGCGGGGCGAAACAGTTTCACCTATGGCCGCCAATATACAGTGGGATATTTATCAAAATCCTCAAGGCCATACGCTAGTAAAAATGCTTTATAACGAAAAAGAAACTTTATTTAAACCAGCTTGCAATTATGCACGTTACCAACCCACAAGTTTTTATTATGATTATCAAAAATTAAAACAGTGTTATCAGGGCCGTTAAATTGCTGGGTAAAAAATTATACTTATCTGAATAATAAATCCATGATTGAAGTGTCCAAACATAATACTATTAAAATAAAAAACCGGACTCTATGTCCGGTTTTTTGATTTACTGCTATTTTCAGATGTCGGACAGATCAATACCTAAACGTGCAGCTACTTCTTCATAGGCCTCAACAACACCTCCTAATCCCTGACGGAAACGGTCTTTGTCGAGTTTTTTCTTGGTATCCTTATCCCATAGACGGCAGCCATCTGGAGAGAACTCGTCACCAAGTACTATACGGTCATGGAACACACCAAATTCAAGCTTGAAATCTACCAGAAGCATATTGCCCTGAGCAAACAGGTCTTTTAGAACTTCATTTACTTTATAGGTAAGAACCTTCATCTGTTCCAGCTGCTCCGCAGTAGCCCAGCCCAAGGCAATTGCCTGAGACTCGTTTACCATTGGATCACCTAAACCATCATCTTTAAAGAACAGTTCAAAAGTAGGTGGATTAAGTTCCTTACCTTCTTCGATACCTAGACGACGACATAATGAACCTGCAGCATAATTACGGATCACACATTCTACCGGAATCATTTTCAGTTTCTTGACCAGAACTTCTGTAGGTGAAAGCAGCTTCTCGAAATGAGTTTCGATCCCGGCAGCAGCAAGTTTTTCCATGATAAAGGCGTTAAAACGGTTATTCACCTTGCCCTTACGATCTAGTTGTTCGATTTTTTCGCCATTGAACGCAGAGGCATCATCACGAAAGACTAAAATCAGATGGTCGGCAGAATCTGTTTCATATACAGATTTCGCTTTACCCGTATAAAGCAAGGTTTGTTTTAACATGGAGGAACCTTTTTACAAAAAAAATGCCTAGTACGACTAGGCTGGCCAATTTTGGTAAATCTGAGCTAACAGCTCTGCAGCCTGCTGTGGATCTGCAAAACTATTATCGGCATTAAACACAGCAAGTGTATGACTTGCACCTACGGAGGTTAGTCTTAAAACATATGTCCGGTTATCAGCTTTAATAGTGGCTTCATGACCATTTTTACTCTGGCCAACCACGCTATAGTTAAGGCTGCTCAGCGTGGCAAGAGTATATTGCCAGATCGTTGCCGAGTTACCCTCAATTTTAAGTAACGGATTGCGGTTACCATCCATCACTACTTGAGGACGCCCAGTTTCAGTCACATTCTGAGCTGTAGCAGACTGATTTGTACCTTGCTGAGCTGATTCTGGACGAGGCAGGGCAAAACGGTTGCCCCGCTTATTTTCAAGTTTAGGCGCATTATCAATGGCGAGCTGTTCAACTGTAGGTGCCGGATACAGCGGCGTAGCTGGTCGTACCAGAGAACCTTCAGGATATTTAAGTGGTTCTAGTGTGGTTGTATTTTTATAGTCAAGAGAACCATTATTGATGCTCATGGAACTGCAACCAGCCAGACTCAAGGCTGAAAGGGTCAGGGCTAAACCAATACGTAACTGCATAATCTTTGTGCTCTTATTCAAGTATACCCGCTGCTTTGAGGGCATCACGCAGTGGGGTGCGATACTGTTCTGCAAGTGGGGTCAGCGGCAAGCGAATACCAGTGCCAATCAGACCCATTTCATGAAGAGCCCATTTCACAGGAATTGGATTCGATTCACAAAATAGAATGTTATGTAAATTTGATACTTTATTGTTAAGTTCAAGAGCTAAAGTCTTATCTCCCTTGATTGCAGCTGCACAGATTTCACTCATGATCTTAGGTGCAATATTGGCAGTTACAGAAATATTCCCCTGAGCCCCGCCATGAATCAGCTCGCATGCTGTAGCATCATCACCTGAATATACTGAAATCTTGTTTTTCAGCCCTTCGATCAGTTTGCAGCCCCGCATAATATCGCCGGTAGCATCTTTAATACCAACAATCTGTGGAAGATCGGCTAGACGGATTACAGTTTCATTCTGCATGTCTACACCAGTACGACCTGGTACATTATACAAAATCTGTGGTAAATCGACAGCTTCAGCAATCGCTTTATAATGTTGATAAAGACCTTCTTGTGTCGGTTTATTATAATAAGGAGTCACCAGCAGGGCAGCATCTGCACCCAGTTCCTTGGCTTCTTTAGTCAGTTCGATGGCTTCGCGTGTTGAGTTCGCACCAGTGCCGGCAATAATAGGAATACGTTTGTTGGCCACACGAATGATTTCTTTGATCACCTGTGTATGTTCAGCCATACTTAAAGTCGATGCTTCACCTGTTGTGCCAACAGCAACAATGCTGTTAGTGCCTTGTTCTATGTGCCACTCAACCAGCTTCTCAAGACCCTTCCAATCTACGCTACCATCTTCAAACATTGGGGTGACAATGGCGACAATTGAGCCTTGAATGGTCTGTGCTTGCTGAGTCATTTTAAAAAAATATCCTTGTTGTCCATCCGGATAGTTTAAGAATTAAGTGTCTGGATGGTTGCAGTATTTTGAGTGTAAGCAAAATATGAACAGGCGTAGCCCATTGCATAATGCTTATGCAAATTATGACTGAACATCTGGTGAAGAACAATATACTTTCGCCAAAGCGATGAAAAACTTTGATGAAACATATTCAGGCGACCAAAAATTTTTAATTTCCAGTCTGATAATGAATTGAACCGAATTATTTTAATTTAGAAAACCTGTAGTTCAGGACAGTGAAATGACCAGGTAAATCATCAAATATTAAAATTAATAGTCTGGAGAGCCAGAAAGATAAAAATCACCTGATTAAGAGCTAATTGTGATGAGCTTATAGAGGAATATAATAAAAAAATTTTAAAATCTGATGTACTAAAACTACTCAAAAAATAATAAGTTATTGGTTTCAGCTATCAGAAAATCAGTAGAAGTTAGTCTAAAAATTAAAAAAATATAGTATTTACAGCTCTATTGTTGAGTTTTTTAGTCAGTATTATTTGCCAGTTATTGTTTTTATCACTATCTCAGTATTTTTATATTAGAAGAAAAGTCCAGTAATTAATAAAAAAAATAGAAATTTCTAGAATTTATGGCTAGTTATATTAAATGTTGGCCTTCTGGATGATGTGAGGCTAAGTCATCACCTCTACTTTAAGGATACGCTAGATGGGTGGATCAAATAAAAAGCATTCCATTATTACGGTGGTTATCTGTTTTTTAATTGCTGTCATTGAAGGGCTAGATATTCAGGCTGCGGGAATTGCAGCTGCCGGTATCCGTGAACATTTTAGGCTAGATAGCTCACAGTTAGGCATATTTTTTAGTGCAGGTATTCTGGGGCTGTTACCGGGCGCATTAATTGGGGGACGTTATGCGGACCAGATTGGCCGTAAAAAAGTTCTGATCTGGTCAGTTGCAACCTTTGCGGTATTTACTTTATGTACGGTATGGGTCAACAGTTTCTATAGCCTGCTATTGGTACGGTTGCTGGCAGGTGCAGGGCTCGGCGCGGCTATGCCGAATCTGATTACTCTGGCTTCAGAAGCCGTGAGTCCTGCCCAGCGTGGCCGTGCTGTAGGTTTAATGTATTGCGGTATGCCGGTCGGCGCTGCCGCACTATCCTATATCGCCAGTCTGGAGTTTGGAGCTGACTGGAAAAATATTTTCTACTTGGGTGGATTGCTACCGATTATTGTTATTCCGATCATGGTTAAATTTTTGCCAGAATCACATGAATTTTTGCAATCCCGACAATTACAACCCCGAATCGAAATACCAAATTCATTTAAACCACTGTTCAACCAAGAAAATTTATTACGGACTTTGCTGGTATGGGGCAGTTATTTTTTGACCCTGATGGTGGTGTATATCATGTTAAGCTGGTTACCGTCCCTGTTTATGGAACTCGGTTTCTCGCGTAAAGAAGGCAGCACTGCACAGTTCTTCTTCATGGTCGCAGCTACCGTTGGTACAATTATTCTGGGTATTTTGACAGATCGCTGGAAAAAAGCCTATGTCATACTCCTCATGTATGGCGGTATTGCTGCCGGGCTGTTTAGTTTAAGTGCAGCGGGTTCCTTGCAGCAGATGTACTGGGCAGCTGCTTTAACTGGTGCTTTTGTCATTGGTTGCCAAGGGGTACTGTATGCGTTTGGCAGTATTGTTTATCCGACTAATATCCGGGCTAGTGGAGTAGGTATGGCATCTGCTGTAGGACGGGTTGGAGCTATGCTTGGGCCAGCAATTGCAGGTCAGTTGCTATCTGCCGGTTTTGGTGCTGTTGGAGTCATTTCTGCAGCTATTCCCTGTATTATTATTTCAGCAATACTCATGTTGTTGTTAGTACGTCGCTTGCCTGCACAGACCTGAATCTGATCACTTAAAAGCCTGCATCTGTCGGGCTTTTTTATTGGTGTGACGAGAAAACCACAGAAATTTAATTTGTCTGGTTAAACTGTACTGAAACCACGCTACACTATTTTGATTTTTAGATACAGCTTAGAGGAGCTACCGCATGCTTCCGCAAAACAGTGCTTTGATTATTGTCGATGTGCAAAATGGTTTTTGTCCCGGTGGCAATCTGGCAGTCAATGGGGCGGACCAGATTATTCCGCTAATTAACCGGCTGGCTCAAAAGTTTAAAAATATTATTCTGACTCAGGACTGGCATCCGGAAAATCATGTTTCATTTGCAAAAAACCATATAAATAAAAAGCCTTATGACAGTATTGAGCTAGCTTACGGGACACAAGTACTGTGGCCGGCACATTGTGTTCAAGGCACTGACGATGCTGAATTACATCCCTTGCTTAATGTTCCAGCTGCACAGCTAGTAATCCGAAAAGGATTTCATCCTGACATTGACAGCTACTCAGCTTTTCTGGAAGCAGACCAGGAAACTGTAACCGGTCTGGCAGGTTATTTAAAAGAACGCCGAATTGATACAGTATATATTGCAGGGATTGCTACAGACTTCTGTGTGGCCTGGACAGCAATGGATGCACGTCAATTCGGTTTTAATACTTTTGTAATTGAAGATGCCACCAAGGCAATTGATCTTGAGGGTTCACTTGAACAAGCTTGGCAGCAGATGCTGGATAGGGGCGTACAGCGTATCCAATCAGATGATTTATTTAAAGTCACAGTTCAAGATGAGTGATGTGCTCAAAGAATATGGCAGAATGGGTATTCAAACCCGCTTACCTCAACAGAAAAAGAATATTTTTATAGTAAAACTTTAAAGTTTGATTTTCTCTGTCAATACATGGATGAATTTTATGGCTGCCTTGTTACGCTTGACCCAGTTTATTCAGAAAACTTTTGCATTATGGGTTGTCCTGTTTGCAGGGGTTGCCTTATTAGTGCCTGAGGCTTTTGTCTGGCTCAAGGCCTATATTACCTGGATGCTGGGTATTATTATGTTTGGCATGGGCATGACCATGACACCAAATGATTTTAAAAGCGTATTACAAAGCCCAAAAGCAGTAATCATTGGAGTAGCTGCCCAGTTCGTAGTCATGCCGGGCCTGGCTTTTATTTTATGTAAATTATTCCAGTTACCGCCTGAAATTGCCATTGGCGTCATTCTGGTCGGATGTTGCCCGGGAGGTACAGCTTCTAATGTAATTACTTATATGGCCAAGGGCAATACGGCGTTATCAGTAGCCTGTACCTCGGTATCTACCTTATTGGCACCTATTTTTACACCAGCAATTTTTTATGTATTGGCCAGCCAGTGGATTGAAATTAATGCTGCTTCAATGCTGGTTTCTATTTTGCAGGTGGTGCTATTTCCAATACTGCTAGGGCTCATTGTCCGTAGCTTACTTAAGCAAAAGGTAGAACAGTATATTCAGGTCATGCCTCTGGTTTCAGTGGTTGCTATTGTGGCCATTGTGGCTGCGATCATTGGCGGCAGCAAGGCTTCTATACTGGAATCCGGGTTAATGATTCTAGGAGTAGTCATGCTGCATAATACCTTGGGATATTTGTTGGGATTCTGGGCCAGTCGCCTGTTTAAGTTACCTTATGCAGACAGTAAAGCGGTGGCAATCGAGGTTGGTATGCAGAATTCAGGACTGGGTGTTGCACTTGCCGCCGTACATTTTGCTGCTTCACCAGTTACAGCAGTACCAAGTGCCATCTTTAGCCTCTGGCATAATATTTCCGGCCCGGCATTGGCAACTTACTGGGCCAGCCGAACTCGGCAGGAAGTAGCGCCACAGCGGCATGAGGAATAAATCTGGTTGTATCTAAACTGTGAACCCAGCTTTTCTCAGAGATGATTATTTAAAGTGCTAGAGTGGTAGTGTTCAATAAGAGTTCGCAATATTAATGCGCTTCAGCCGGTATAATATAAAATTTGGCTAGCCTTAAACCACCAGATGAAACAGGTACAACTTATAGTCTTCACCCGGCCATACCATATAGCGAGCGATAATATTGGAAAATAGACATTACGTATAATCTTGAAAATTCATGATTATTAAAGCTGTCAGCGGTACAACTATAACTGATCACCTAGAGGCTAACTTTCCTAATCGGCTTATAGGATGGATATACAAGACGTCTATACTAATCAGGAATAATCCTGCAGTTAAATGTCGGTGCTGCCAGCTCTGGATTGTTTGTTTAAGACTTTCTCCAGGATCTGGTAGATTTTCTTATGATTGGACTGTGCCACATTAAATCTTAGAAACTGGTTAGCGGTTGGTGATGAGCTGAATGCTCCGCCTGGTGCGAGAATTACGCCGTGTTTGAGCGAATCTTTAGAAATTTTATCCGCCTGATAGCCCGCAGGTAACTGGCACCAGAGAAACATACCTGCTTTAGGTAACAACCAAGGGTGAATATCCAGTTTTTTTAAGTTTCCTGCGGTTTTACTCATAGCCTCTGCCAGATGCAGGCGCAGCCAGTCAAGATGCTTGCGGTAGGCTGAATCTGTTAAGGCATGATAAATAATTTCAGTATTTAAATGATTGCTGTTAAAACAGGTAGCGATCTTAAGATCGATCAGGCGTTCAACCCATTCCGGTTTGGCAGCAATATAACCGCAGCGAATAGATGCTGACAGGGTTTTAGAAAAGCTGCCAATCTGTATTACCTGATGAAAACCATTTAATGCTGCATAACGGGGTGCCGGAATTAATTCAAGATCAGCAAAGATATCATCTTCTATGATAATCAGTTGAGCTGCCTCGGCCAGTTTGAGTATCTGGTATGCAGTAGAAATCGAGAGGCTGGCCCCGGTCGGGTTATGTATACCGGCATTGGTAATATAAAGTCGCGGCCGTTTAGCCAGTGCAGCTTGAAACGCTGCTATATCTGGACCCTGAGCTGTAAAAGGAACTGCTATAGTTTCGACTTTATGCACCTTGAGTAACGCGTGAAAGTTAAAATAGCAAGGATCATCAATCAGGACAACATCACCTGGATTTAAAAAGAGCCGACAGATCAGGTCGATTGACTGTGTACCGCTATCGGATAAAATTATCTGCTCAGGTAGACTGTATACCCCTGTCATCTCCATACGTCTGGCAATCAGATGGCGTAAGGGTGCATAACCGGCAGGTGTAGAATAGCTGACCAGACCATCAGGTTCAGTTCGTGAGGTTTTTCTCAATGCTTTTCGTAAAGCAGCTTCTGGCATCCAGTTTGCCGGCATCCAGCCACATCCTGGTTTAAGAGAATTTGGCTTTGCTTCAAGAGATTGCCGTGAGATCCAGAGCGGATCTATTTCCCGGGTCAAACAAGGTTCAACCGTATTTAAAGGATAAGCCCTGACCGACGAGCAAACAAAATAGCCCGCTCCGGCACGTGCTTCTATAAGTTCTTCCGTGACCAGCCGTTCATAAGCCTCTACAACGGTAGAGACCGAAAAATTAAATTCCTGGGCCATTGCCCGTACTGAAGGTAAGCGTGCCCCTGAGACCAGATGGCGGTTTGCCACTTTTTCACGCACACTTTGCATGACTATTTCTATTTTTGTTTTCTTTACATTATTTTCCATAACAGTGCCAATTTCTAGAGCAATACAGTATGTTTAAATTGTATGGGGCTGTATCTGTTAGTACAACTATAAGATGTCTTATAACACATCAACCGTTATAGGAAGATAGAGTATGTATAAGTCATCTAGAGGCTGGTTAAATGGGCTGATTGGCGTAATTATTTTTTCAGGCTCCCTGCCTGCAACCCGAGTCGCTGTAGCAGGTTTTACCCCAGAGTTTTTAACTGTTGCCCGTGCAGCAATTGCCGGATTGCTGGCCTTATTGGTCTTAAAAATATTGAAAGAGAAATGGCCTAAACGTACTCATGTGAGCTCTCTGGTAATTGTATCTTTAGGCGTTGTTATAGGTTTCCCTTTATGTACTGCACTTGCGTTGCAATATATTACTGCATCATATTCAATTGTCTTTATTGCTCTGCTACCCCTATCTACAGCTATTTTTGGTGTAATACGTAGTGAACAATGTCCTCAGCCTTTATTTTGGCTATTTGCACTTCTGGGGAGCAGTGGTGTCATGGGTTTTATGCTGCTTAAAGTACAGGGTGAAAATACCATGTCTGGAAACCTTTGGATGCTAGCTGCCATAACGGTTTGTGGACTGGGTTATGCTGAAGGAGGAAAACTGTCGAGACAGCTTGGCGGGTGGCAAGTAATTTCTTGGGCTTTGGTAATTTCTTTACCGCTTATGCTCATACTGAGTTATGTCTATCTACCACAAAGTTTTAGCCAGATTACTATTTCTGAGCTGCTGGCGCTGTTATATGTCGCTTTCTTTAGTATGTTTTTCGGTTTTATTTTCTGGTATCAAGGCTTGGCACAAGGCGGGGTACTGGCAGTAGGACAATTACAACTGCTACAACCGTTTTTAGGTTTAGGCTTGTCTGCTTGGTTGTTGAATGAAACCGTAAGCCCGATAATGTGGGGGATTTCACTCATGGTTGTCATTTGCGTAGCAGGAGCTAAAAAATTTTCGGTATATCCCTCGTCTACTAATTCTATAAACAATGTAAAACAATCTTAATTATGAAGATGATCATTTCTTTTAAATAATAAAAAAGAGAGCAATAAACTCTCTTTTTTATTATCAGGTATTAAATTATTCAACAGTAACGGACTTGGCTAAATTACGCGGCTGGTCCACATCAGTACCACGTAACACTGCAACATGGTAAGACAATAGCTGCACTGGAACACTATATACAATAGGTGCCAAGCAGGCAGTTACAGTAGGAATGCTGACCACATGCTGACGCTCTTTTTCCTGTATACCGCTGTTCTCATCTGCAAAAACAAATAATTCTCCACCACGTGCCTGTACTTCTTCCATATTCGATTTTAATTTATCGAGCATGTCATCTTGTGGCGCGAGAATAACTACTGGCATATCGTTATCTACCAATGCCAGTGGGCCGTGTTTTAATTCTCCTGCTGCGTAGCCTTCAGCATGGATATAGGAAATTTCTTTCAATTTAAGCGCGCCTTCTAGCGCGATCGGATAATGAATTCCCCGGCCTAAAAACAGACAATGCTGTTTTTCTACAAACAGCTCAGAGAGACGTAAAATCTCACTGTCATGTTGCAAGGTATCCAGTATTACTTTTGGACAGTGCCATAACTCTGCCGTAATCTCAGCAATCTGCTGAGCACTAATACTTTGCTTGACCTGACCGACTTTTAATATTAACAGCATTAATGCCGCCAGCTGGGTAGTGAAGGCCTTGGTTGAGGCGACACCAATTTCTGGCCCTGCCAAAGTCAGCAGATAATGATCTGTTTCACGTACCATTGATGAAGTTGCAACATTACAAATCGTCATGGTGGTAATAGGGATATTTTTCTCGGCAGCCCGTTTTTTGGTATCACGCAGGGCAGCAAGTGTGTCGGCAGTTTCACCAGACTGAGAAATACAGATATATAGGGTATTTGCTATAATTACCGGCGAACGATAACGGAATTCGCTGGCGATTTCGACTTGGCAGGACAGCCCGATAATCTGTTCAAACCAGTATTTGGCAATCATACCGGCATGATAGCTGGTGCCACAGGCAATAATCTGTACCTGCTGGATATTCTTGAAATCATTTTCAGCACTTTCCAGAAAATCTTCACGCAGGTGGTCACTATTTAGAGCCTGAGATATTGTCTGCTGAATCGCTTCCGGCTGCTCATAAATTTCTTTGAGCATATAGTGCTTATATTCACCTTTAGATGCATTGCTTACTGTAGCATCCAGCTCTTTTACCGGACGGTCAATACGCTGGCCATGAGCATAAACTTCAATACTGTTACGGGTGAGGCGTGCAATATCACCTTCTTCCAGATAGATAAAACGGTTAGTGATCGGAAGCAATGCCAGCTGGTCAGAGCTAATAAAGTTCTCGCCAATACCTACTCCAATCACAAGAGGTGAGCCTTCACGTACTGTAATTAACTCATCCGGATGATCAGTATGGATAATTCCCAGTGCATAGGCACCTTTTAACTGTGGAACCACCTGATTAACTGCTTCCAGCAGATTTGAGGTTGATTTAAGGGCATCATTAACCAGATGTGCCACTACTTCGGTATCGGTCTGTGAGGTGAAAACATAGCCGAGAGCTTCTAAGTCATCTTTGAGTTCCTGGTAATTCTCAATAATACCATTATGAACAACTGCAACATTACCAGAGATATGCGGGTGAGCATTATCTTCAGTCGGTTTACCATGAGTGGCCCAGCGCGTGTGAGCAATACCGACCGAACCGCTAATCTGGCTATCACGAACTGCTTCTTCCAGCATGGCTACTTTACCGACACGGCGTTCGCGTACAATCTGGCCATTATGCAGCAGGGCAACACCGGCTGAGTCATAACCCCGGTATTCAAGGCGTTTTAGGCCTTCAATTAAAATATTAATAATATTACGTTCAGCAACGCCACCAACAATACCGCACATAGTTTATTCCTCTATTTTTTAATTTTTTGTGGACGCTGATAGTTTTCTTTGGAGAGCTGTTTGGCACGTTCAAAAGCCAGAGAATAATCTTCAACATCACGGGTAATGACTGAGCCTGCACCAACTGTTGCGCCATTACCTATTCTGACCGGGGCAACCAGTGAGCTATTTGAACCGACAAAGGCCTCATTACCAATAATGGTTTTATGCTTGTTGGCACCATCATAATTACAGGTAATTGTGCCTGCACCAATATTGGAATTTTCGCCGACTTCAGCGTCCCCTAAATAAGTAAAATGATTGGCTTTCGAGCCTGTACCGATAGAGGTATTTTTCACTTCAACAAAATTACCAATATGTACATCATTGCCAAGTTTTGCGCCCGGACGAAGGCGGGCAAATGGCCCAATCTGGGTATTTTCACCCACTACCGCGTTTTCAAATACGCTATATGGCTGGACTTTGGTTCCAGCCGCAATTTTAGTATTTTTGAGAACACAGCCTGCGCCAATCTCGACAAAATCACCGAGTTCACAGTCGCCCTCAATAATGACATTAATATCAATTCGCACATCTTGGCCGGCTTTTAATGTTCCACGTAAATCAAAGCGTGAAGGATCGATCAAATGCACCCCTTGCTGCATAAGATCTTTCGCCTGCTGCTGCTGAAAATCGCGTTCCAGTGCAGAAAGTTGCAGGCGGTCATTTATTCCTTCAACTTCAAATGCCAGTTCTGGTTGAATTGATGCAATCTCCAGACCGTCTGCCACGGCCATCGCTACAATGTCAGTCAGGTAATATTCACCCTGTACATTGTCATTGGAAAGCTGCGGCAGCCACTGATGCAGCTTGGCATTACTAACACAATAAATACCGGTATTGATTTCATTAATCAGACGCTGCTCATCCGACGCATCTTTGTGCTCGACAATTGCCTGAATTTTGCCACTTTCACGTACAATTCGGCCATAACCTGCTGGTTTGTCTACAGTTAAAGTAATCATGCCAATACCGGTTTCTCTGGATGCCTCCAGCAGCTGTTCTAATGTCTGCTGGCGCACTAACGGCACATCACCATATAGAATCAGGGAAATACCTTCTTTAGGTAATACTGGTAGCGTCATTTGAACCGCATGTCCGGTTCCGAGCTGTTCTGCCTGTTCTACCCATTGAATTTTTTCTTCAACAAATGCATCTTGAACCAGTTGGCCACCATGGCCATAAATCGTAATAATATTTTCAGCTTGTAGTTTTTTTGCGGTCTCAATCACATGACCAAGCAATGGACGCCCTGCCAGAGGTTGTAAGACTTTAGGTAAATGGGAACGCATTCGGGTTCCTTTACCTGCCGCAAGAATAATAACGCTTGTAGACATGAGTAATCCTAAAAAATAGGGTTAAATCCTGGAAAAATATAAATAAATTAATATACAGAGTGCAGCCCAGATACCCGCGATAATATCATCAAGCATAATACCAAAGCCACCATGTACCCGGCGGTCAACTACCCGGATTGGCCAAGGCTTCCAGACATCGAACAAACGGAACAGGGCAAAACCGATAAGAACCCACAGCCAATTCATCTGACCTAGATACACCAGTGGTAAAAATGAAATAGACTGTCCAGCAAATTCATCCCAGACAATGCGGCCATCGTCATGTACACCCATGAGTTCAGCAGTACGCCCGCACAGATAAATACCTAGCAGTGACATCAGTACAATGATCAAGACACTGTTAAAAAAACCTAGTGCCAGCCAAGCGGGTATAAACAGCAAGGCAAAAGCAGAACCAAACGTACCCGGAGCCTTAGGTGCTAGACCTGAACCGAAACCTACGCCACAAAATACAATACAGCGCTGTGTCCAGGTCATCTGTTTAAATTTGATGGAAGGTTTATGCAAAATGTTGATATCCGTGAAACTGAAACGGATGGTCTATGCCATCTTTTTCAAAAGTTAAGCCGAGCCGCTCAGTAATATGCCCGATTTTGCTAATTTTTACATGACTTTGTTGTTGTAAAAGTTTTTCATAAGCTGTCGGACTCAGCGTAAAGCAAAGCTCATAGTCATCGCCACCAGCTAAGGCATACTGGAACTTTTCATTTAAAGAGAGCTGCTGTAGTACAGGATCAAGTGGCAGACACTCGAGTTCGATCTGTGCGCCTACATGCGATGCCTGTAAAATATGACCTAAATCCTGTGCCAGTCCGTCTGAAATATCGATCATGGCTGAGGCCATGCCTTTAAGCTGCTGGCCAAGTTCACAGCGTGGTGTTGGATAATCTAGCCGTTTTTGCAGAGGATGTCCGGGATGTTGCAGACCATAAGCTGCATCTCCAACCTGCCCACTTACACAGATATAATCACCTGCCTGGGCTCCGCTACGTGTAATGGCTTGTCCGGCTTCAACCCAGCCCAATGCAGTAATACTGATAGTTAGATGTGGACCCTGAGTGGTATCACCACCAATCAGGCTGACACCAAACTGCTGGCAGCAGTCAAATAGGCCTTGGCTAAAAGCCTGTAACCACTCGTGATCTACCTGTGGCAAAGTTAATGCCAGTAAAATACTGTGTGGTTTGGCACCCATGGCAGCAATATCAGAAAGATTTACCGCGACACTTTTCCAGCCAATGGCATGGGCAGAGGTCGAGAGCGGGAAATGACGGCCGGCCACGAGTGTATCAGCACAAATGACCAGTTGCTGGCCAGGAGGAGGGGAGACCAGAGCCGAGTCATCTCCAATACCTAAATCAACCTGACTATGATGATCACGGTTAAAGTAGGTCTGAATTAAGGAAAACTCGGCCATCGTCAACAGCTTTTATTCAGCTTGCTGTTTTTCTGCCGCACGCAGACTTTGTGCCAGACGGTCAAGTACACCATTAATGTATTTATGACTATCTGCACCACCAAAATGCTTGGCTAGTTCGATCGCTTCATCCAGTACGACCCGGTAAGGAATTTCAAGATGATCCCGTAGCTCGTAAGCGCCCAGACGTAACGTAGCCAGTTCTACACCATCAAGTGCACCAAGCTCACGGTCAAGTACCGGAACCAATAAGGTATCAAGTGCTTCATGCTGGGCAACAACTTGCGTAAGCAGCTCATGATAATAGCCAAGGTCGACCTTATGCATGGCATTTTCAGCACGGGTACGAGCTTCAATTTCATGCACTGGATTATGGCTCATTTGCCATTCATATATACCTTGTACAGCAAAACGGCGTGCTTTGCGTTTTGCTGCATAAGTTGCTTGAAGAGTTTGCGACATCTTTTAGATTGCCTTTAACAAGTTAACCATTTCAATAGCAGTCAGGGCAGCTTCGCTACCTTTATTACCTGCTTTTGTACCAGAGCGTTCAATTGCCTGTTCAATACTATCCGTAGTTAATACACCGTTGATCACTGGCAAGCCAGTATCTAGCCCAACTACGCCCAAGCCCTTGGCACATTCACCGGCTACAAAGTCAAAATGTGGTGTACTGCCGCGAATCACTGCGCCTAGCGCAATAATGGCATCAAATTTGTCTGTTGCAGCTAGTTTTTTTGCAACTACTGGCAGTTCCCAAGCACCCGGTGCGTGAACAACAGTAATATTCTCTTCAGATACACCATGACGTTTCAGTGTATCAATCGCACCTTCTAACAGATGTTCTACAACAAAACTGTTAAAACGGCCGACCAGAATCGCGTAACGGCCTTCGCTCGCGAGATGTAATAAACCTTCAATACGGCGAATCGCCATAGCAACCTCGATTATTTAACTAAAGTTTGATCTGCGGTGATATATTCCACCACTTCCAGATTAAAGCCGGACAGGGCATTAAAGCGTAATGGCGAGCTAAGTAGCTGCATTTTCTCTACCCCCAGATCCCGTAAAATTTGTGCCCCTACCCCAATAGTCTGATACTGCTGCGATAACGCTGCGTTCGATTTGATCGGTTTAGGCTTGTTCAGGCTTTCAAGCGCAGGGCCCAAGTCCTGCAAGTGACGCTGTCCGATCCAGACCAGTACACCACGTTCGCTATCAGCAATGGTTTTTAAGGCACGGTCCAGATTCCAGGCTGGCTCGCCTTCCTGCTTGTTCAGTTTCAGCAGATCACGAGCTGGATTAAAACCATGCACACGAACCGTAGTGACCCCTTCTTTAGGCTCACCTTTTACTAGCGCCAGATGAATATCCGGGTTACCGATTTCACGATAACGATACAGGTCAAAAGTTCCATATTCAGTGTCGATACTTTGCTGGTCAATACGTTCGATAGTCTGTTCATTGGTCATACGGTAATGAATCAGGTCTGCAATTGTACCGATTTTCAGTCCATGTTTTTCAGCAAAAATTTCCAGATCCGGACGGCGTGCCATTGTACCGTCTTCTTTAATAATTTCACAAATGACTGAAGCCGGTTCCAGTCCTGCCAGTCTTGACAGATCGCAGCCTGCTTCTGTGTGTCCGGCGCGGTGCAAAACACCTCCCGGTTGAGCCATTAATGGAAAAATATGTCCTGGCTGGACAATATCACTTGGTTTGGCATGGGCAGCTACGGCAGTACGAATCGTATGAGCTCGTTCAGCTGCTGAAATACCGGTTGTGATACCCTCTGCCGCTTCAATGGACAGCGTAAAGTTTGTTCCGTGCTGGGCACCGTTAGAATCCACCATCAGTGGCAGATCTAACTGCTTGCAGCGTTCGCGGCTTAAAGTCAGACAAACCAAACCACGCGCATGCGTAATCATAAAATTAATATCTTCAGGGCGTACGTGCGTGGCGGCCATCACTAAATCGCCTTCATTTTCACGATCTTCATCATCCATCAGGATGACCATTTTTCCTGCACGGATATCTGCAACGAGCTCTTCTACAGTATTGAGCGGCATCTATCTAGACCCTCTTTTTTTGTCTTGCTGACAATAAATTGCATTGATAAGCCATAGTCTAACGTGTTTTAACTATATTTGCCTATGCTTATAGTATGGATGTTCCGGTTCTCTGTTATACACACCCTAATAGCCCTTTGAAAAGAGTGAAGATTTTAAAACAGAGCTGAATATGCTTAATCTTTGCTCACCTGGAAGATTTTGGGCCAGTGTGCCAAGGGTTTTAGACTGAAATAAAAAAACCTGACCTATATACAGATCAGGTGTATGTTTTCAGAGAAACTAGACTTGTTCTGAACGTACTTTTTTACCCATCAGGATTTCAGTACGGATTTGCTGTGCAAGTTCAGCAGACTCAGTATTTAAACCATTGAGCATAAATGCATTTCGGGTAAGGACATTACTCGGATTTGGCATTGGCATCAGCTGGTAATTCTGGCTGATGTCTTTAAGCTGTTCATTATTGAGATATAAAGCAGTTTCCTTGGCGTTGAGCTGCTGGGCCAGACGTTCAGCAGCTTGCTGGGCGTTGAGCTGCATTGCCTCAACCGCGGTTGCAACCGCACTCCGTGTTTGCAGGGCAAAGCGTTTGTCTTCACGGTAACGTTTATACAGTACATCTGAGAGTAACTGGAATACCGTGCCTACCATAAGTAGGCACTCAACTGCTGGTTTGGAGTCAGCAGAGACAGAAACGACTGCACCATTCTGGTTAAATTCCTGTCGAATTTCCATATTGCTACTGCGTAGATGATAATGCTGTGCACACAGCTCAATACTTTTATTCAGAAAAATCTGACAAAGCTTAAAGTAAGGCACAGAAACGGACTGGTTTACGCTACTAAGCAACTGTTTTGGATCATAGAACTGAATGTTTAATGCCACTCGCTGATCATTATCTGAAGTTGTTTCGGCAGTTCTGGCTTTAGGTAATGGCTGGGCTTTAGCCTGCTGCTGTACTTGGGCCACCATCAAGGCAGAATTATGTTTCTCTAGTTCAAGGGCCTGGGTCAACTGCTGAATTTCATGTTTCAAGCGTGACTCATTGTTGATCCGTGCCAGATATTCGCTACGGCTTGGACGCGCAACTGCCCGGTAAGCCAGCCATAACAGCATATGTATAAACAGTGATGCCAGAATTGCCAGCCATTGGGTCCGTAAAATTTCACCAATACTGGGTTTAATCAGACTGACTTCAATACTGCCCACTTTCTTTTCATTCTGCAGCGCATCACGCACAAATACTTCACCCTGACGGGTTTTAGCCATGCCACTTGATGCTAAAAGCTGGTTGTTGGCATCCAGAATGCGAATAGATGCCACACTCGGATTGGTCGCATAACGGTTGGCGACCAATGCCAGCGAAACCGGGTTGGGGGGGTCCAGCTCTGCCAGAGAGTCACTGACCAGTTGACTGGTCATCAGCTGGCCTTGGCTGGCCCGATTCTCATTGAGTTGATGGGTTGTTGCAAGAACCAGTAAAAAGGTATGCAATGCAAAACTTATTATCAGCAGGCTAGCAAATAGCCCTTGTCTAGGCGCATTCAACGTAAACTTCCAAGGCAATTATATTTGATTTCGATTATGATTCTTACAATAGTTGTAGCTCAGACCCGAGTCAATTCATGCGAGAAATCATTCTTATATCATTTTTAGGACCTGATCAACCCAACCAGTTTACGCGATTAATGCAGGTATTGTCCGTACATTCCTTGCAAATTCTGGATGTGGGGCAGGCCGTTATTCACAATCAGCTCACCTTAGGCATTGTAGTCGCGTCAAACGACCAGACTGCAACAGCTCTGGCAATGAAAGAGATTTTGATTTTAGCACATGATATTGGTTTAACTGTGCGCTTTAAACCAATCTCAAGCACAGAATACGAACAATGGGTAAATGAAGGTGGCCGAACCCGTTATATTGTCACGGCTTTAGCACCTGAACTGTCAGCTTCGCATTTACAAGCTGTTACGAATATTGTCTCAGGGCAAGGCTTTAATATCGAAACAGTCACCCGTCTATCGGGACGGCCTCATCTGAATCATGAACAGGTAGAACCTAAGCGTAGTTGCATACAGTTTGGCTTGAGCGGACAAATGCTTGATGCCGCAGCTATGCGAGCTGCCTGTCTAAGGCTCTCAACTGAGCTTAATGTTGACGTTGCTGTACAAGAAGATAATGCTTACCGGCGTAACCGACGCCTGGTCTGTTTTGATATGGATTCCACCTTGATTGAACAGGAAGTCATTGATGAATTGGCAATAGAAGCTGGTGTTGGTGCGCAGGTGGCTGAAATTACCGAGCGTGCCATGCAAGGTGAACTCGATTTCCAGCAGAGTTTCCGTGCACGGGTTGCTCTGCTTAAAGGGCTAGATGCCGAAGTTCTACCAAAAATCGCCGAACGACTGACAGTGACAGAGGGTGCAGAACGTCTGATTTCAACGTTAAAAGCTTTGGGTTATAAAACTGCTATTCTTTCGGGTGGTTTTCAGTATTTCGCAGAATATTTACAGGCCAAACTCGGGATTGACGAAGTACATGCCAATATACTTGATGTAGAAAATGGCCGTGTCACTGGTGAAGTGAAAGGACATATAGTCGACGGTGCCCGCAAAGCCTTCTTACTGCGTGAACTGGCAGAAAAAATGGGTATTTCCCTGGAACAGGCAATTGCTGTTGGAGATGGTGCTAATGACTTGCCTATGCTTTCAATCGCGGGCTTAGGGGTGGCTTTTCGTGCCAAACCTCTAGTACGGCAAAATGCTAATCAGGCAATTTCGAGTGTAGGCCTAGATGGTGTTCTTTATTTACTGGGTGTACACGATAAGGACTTGAATCGTGCCTGATGCGTAAATACAGTTACAACTTGTGCGACTCAGGAGTCGCACTTTTTGTTGGTAAACTTCTGATAAACAGATAGTTAATAAAAAATAATCTTGGTTTGTATATGTGTAGATTAAACTAAAAAAATTATTTTTTGCTCAAAAAAGCAACATATTTTTTTGTAATGACGCGCCAAGATTGATACAGCTTGGGATAAGACATTTCTATATTTTTTTTTAATGTAATGACAAAAGAATGTTGCGACAAGGTATGTCGTGTAATCGGAATTCAGGGCTTTTTTTCTATAGAAAACTCTTCATAATGCCAACAAGTACAAAACAGGCTAAGCAGAATAATCAATTTTGCAGGGCATTTGGGGAATAACATGATGGTCTAAGAAAGGGCCTAACGACATCATTAATGACGGAGATTGGTATGTGGACAGCGAATTATGCAACCATCATGGGATTTGGTTTAATTGTTGCTGCACTTGTTGCTGTTTTCTTTTCGCCTTACCGTCGTTGGCTGAGTTTTATGCTTGCCGGTATGGTGTTCTGGGGACTACTGGAAATGGTACGTTTTGGTATTCAGTCAGTTTTTATTATTCCACTCACTTACAGTTATTTATGTGCACTCAGCCTGGCCATGCTGGCGATTACCATGCTCTTGCTGCGTGAAGACCACCGTGCACAAAAAGCCCTGGCTAAACGCCAGTATATTGAGCATACTCCAGTTTATGAAGACGACCAGCAACAGTGTTCAAGTCGCTAAAAATGAGCTGACTTAACAAAAAAGGTGTACCTGTCCGTACACCTTTTTTTACGTTTGATAATTTTTAATATACAAAGACTTTATTTAAAAATAAGCTTTTATGCTACGATCATAAGATTATTTTTTATAAGAATATAATAGGCGCGCATGTCATGAAACTGTCTTCAATTCCTGTTGTTCACTTGCCTCTGGTTGACCTGAGTACTGATCCTCTCGATTTACTCCTGATGGGATTAGCTCTACGTATGAAGCAATTGGCCCGTACCAGTCCAAAGTTTATTGAACTGACCCATGATCGCCAGTTCCGTATCCAGATTGGGACAGAACAGGGGATGGCACGTCAGTTTGTCATTAATCATGGGCACGTAGAAACTGTATCTGGTTCTGCTGAAAAAGCTGACTTTATTTTACAGTTTGCTGATAGTGAGCAGGGGGTGAAGACGCTGCTTAAAGGTGATCCAACTGCTTTTATGACAGGGATGCAAAATGGCAGTATTAAAATGGAAGGTGATTTTGGTTTACTGGTCTGGTTTAACCAGGTAGCAAAACTGCTTCCACCTAAACTGCCAAAGCCGGTTAAAGAAAAAATTAAAATGGCTCGCCAGTTTTTAAAGGAAAAAACGGGTAAATAATAAAACCCAGCCCTCTTAAAATAGAGGGCTTCTTTATATTTTTTTTTAAAATTACTCTATTTCAAGATTGAAGGTAACCGGCCCATCATTTACCAGATGGACTTTCATATCTGCTGCAAAAATACCGGTTTGTACATTCTCAAACTGAGACTTCGTGTAGGCAACCAGTTCTTCATAAAGTACTTTAGCTTCACTCGGTGGCATCGCTGGTCCAAAGTCCGGACGTAACCCTTTTTGGGTTTGAGCCATCAGGGTAAACTGGGAAACCAGTAAAATACCACCCCCTGCCTGACTGACATTCCAACCCATTTTTCCCTGCTCATCATCAAAAAACCGATATTTTAAAATTTTATCGATTAATTTCTTACCTGTATCCAGCGTGTCTTCTTTCCCTAATCCTAAAAATACCAGAATCCCATGACCAATTTCACCGGTAATTTTGCCTTCCACTATGACTTTGGCCTCAAGTACACGCTGTAATAATGCCCGCATCTCACTCTCTTTTTTGCTTACTTAAAGACTGGGTTAATAGTGTATCAAAACTCGCTTTCTAAACTTGAATATATATTTTATTAATATTATACAATAGCTTATTTTTAAATATTTGAATAACCGATTATTTTTATTATCATTTTTAACTATTTTAAAGACTCTAGTAAAGTGCCGCTGCAGAAAATTAAAGAGATGATGTTATGTTTAAGCGTTCATTACTGGTCACCATGCTGGGTGTTACCATGTCAGCAAGTTACGCAGCGCCTTTGACCAAAGACAATGGAGCACCTGTAGGGGATAACCAGAATTCAATCACTGCCGGCGAGAATGGCTCAACTTTGCTTCAGGATGTACAGCTGATTCAAAAATTGCAGCGTTTTGGTCGTGAGCGTATTCCTGAGCGTGTAGTACACGCACGTGGTACAGGAGCATATGGCGAGTTTATTGCGACAAAAGACTTATCGGACTTAACGGTTGCATCACTATTTAAAGCAGGAACCAAAACACCGGTTTTCTTGCGTTTCTCTACTGTAATCCATCCTAAAGGTTCACCAGAGACATTACGTGACCCGCACGGTTTTGGCCTGAAGTTTTATACTCAGGAAGGCAATTGGGACCTGGTCGGCAACAACCTGCCTGTATTTTTTATTCGCGATGCTATTAAATTTCCCGACTTTATTCATGCTATGAAGCCAAGCCCGGTGACAAATGTTCAGGATCCAAACCGTGTGTTTGACTTCCTGCAAAGTCAGCCTTGGGCTGTAAATATGCTGACCTACGTGTATTCTAACCTCGGTACTCCAGTCAGCTACCGCAACCTGGATGGCTTCGGTGTGCATGCTTTTAAACTGTACAATGCTAAAGGCGAGTATAAGTATGTGAAATTCAATTTCCGTACTCAACAGGGTGTTAAAGGTATGAACATGGAACAGACCCGTGAAATGCAAGGTAAGGACTTTAATCACCTGACCAATGACCTGTACAACAATATTTATGCCGGAAACTATCCAAAATGGGATTTATATATTCAGGTACTTGACCCGAAAGATCTGAACAAATTCGACTTTAATCCACTGGATGCCACTAAAATCTGGTCCACTCATCTGATTCCAGAAGTTAAAGTAGGTACTTTGACGCTAAACCGTATGCCGAAGAATTTCTTTAATGAAACTGAACAGTCGGCATTTGCACCAGGTAATCTGGTTCCAGGCATTGAGCCTTCTGAGGACCGTCTGCTACAGGGCCGTATCTTCTCTTATTCAGATACTCAGATGTACCGTTTAGGTGCAAACCATCAGCAGATTCCAGTAAACCGTCCTCTGGTCAAGGTCAATAACAATAACCAGGAAGGCTCCATGAATGTATCTGAACGTGATTCAGATGTGAACTATGAACCAAGCCGCAAGGAACCTAAACCTCCAACCACACATGCCAAAGCAGTCATGACACCACTTGAAGGAAGTGTATTACAGCAGGCAATCAAGAAAGAGCAACCATTCAAACAGGCCGGTGAACTCTATCGCTCCTATTCAGCGGTTGAGAAAAATGACCTGATCCGTAACTTGGCAGCTGATTTGGGTGCAGTAAAAGATACCGAAACCAAACACATCATGCTGTCCTACTTTTATAAGGCAGATGCAGAGTATGGTACACGGCTGACCCAGGCGGTAAAAGGTAACCTGGCTACTGTTAAGGCAAAAGCAGAGCAACTGCAAGACTAAGTGTCAGGTCAGCCCTTCAGTGAGGTAAGGTGAGTTAACTTAATCACCTTTACCTCATACGGTGCACTAGTTTTAAAGTGGAGTGATTACAGCAATATGTTAGAGATATTTTATTATTTTGAAGACTAAAGGGAATCCTGATGAGTTTTTTAAAAAGCACTTTCCTGATTTCACTATTTTGCCTGAGCAGTACCGTCGTGATGGCCGAAGTAGCTGAGCCTCCTGTGCAAGACAGTAAGCTGTCAGCCCAGCAGGAACTGGTTGATCTTTTCTTTGCTGCTGCAAAAGCAGGAAATAAAGAAGTAATTGATGAATTCCTAAAATATGGATTTCCGGTCGATAGCAGAAATCATGCAGGTTTTACTCCCTTGATGATGGCAACTTACTATGGCCAGCAAAATATTGTCAGCACATTATTGGCATCCGGGGCTGACCGCTGTGCCAGAGACAATAAAGGTAATACAGCCTTGATGGGTGCTATTTTTAAAATGGAATGGGCAATTGCCAGACAGCTGCGTAAGGTCGACTGTGATATGAATACACAGCAGCCCGGACAAAAAACTGTAGCAGAATTTGCTAAAGTGATTGGACAGGAACAGGCTCTTAAAGAGCTATTGAACGAATAATATATACTGGCTAAGTTTTTAAAATATAGATAAAAATTTAGCGGACACTTTACAAGTGGATTCTGAACAGTATAAGACCATAGTCTTGCTTTACGTATCTACATGAAAAACTTGGCTTATAGCTCATCAAAATATGTTTTAATTAAAAGATTAAAGCAAAAATTTTCTGCATATGTCTGCAATTATTCACTCCCTTCTTGATACCGACTTATATAAATTCACCATGCTACAGGTGGTATTACATAAGTTTCCGCAAACTGACAGTGTCTATCATTTTCGTTGCCGGAATCTGGAAGATACTGTATATCCTTTGTCAGATATCCTGGATGAGCTCAATCAGCAACTAGATTATTTATGCCAGCTCACATTTAAAGAAGATGAGTTGCAGTATCTGCGCAATCTGCGTTTTATCAAGAGTGATTTTGTCGACTATCTGGAACTGTTTCAGCTCAAGCGTCGTTTTATTAAAGCCAGTATAGATGCAGAAGGCCGACTGGATATCTGGATTGAAGGCCCAATGGTTCAGGCCATGATGTTTGAAATCTTTGTACTGGCACTGGTTAACGAACTATATTTTCGCCGTATTCGCAGTAAAGAAGTATTGGATGAAGGTGAACGACGTTTGCAAGCCAAGCTGGAACTGATCAAGAGTTATGAGCGTGGACAGCAGCCAAATGATCCTCCTTTTCTGGTGTCAGACTTTGGTACACGCCGTCGCTACAGTTTTGAATGGCAAAAGCATGTAATTGAAGAGTTCCATAAGGCCAGTCCAAGTGTTTTTCGTGGTACCAGTAATGTCTTATTGGCAAAAGAGCTGGGTATTACTCCTATCGGCACAATGGCACATGAATTCTTGCAGGCCTTTCAGGCACTGGATGTACGGCTGCGCAATTTTCAGAAAGCTGCACTGGAAACCTGGGTACAGGAATATCGTGGTGATCTGGGCATTGCCTTAACTGATGTTGTGGGTATGGATGCCTTCCTGCGTGATTTTGACCTGTATTTTGCTAAATTGTTTGATGGTCTGCGGCATGATAGTGGTGACCCTTATGAATGGGGTGACAAGGCCTATAAGCATTACCGCAAGCTAAAAATTGACAGCCGGACTAAAATGCTGACCTTCAGTGATGGACTCAATCTGGAAAAAGCATGGAAACTTCATCAGTACTTTAAAGACCGCTTTCAGGTCAGTTTCGGTATTGGAACTAATTTGACTAATGATATGGGTCAGACACCCTTAAATATTGTTTTAAAACTGGTGGAATGCAATGGACAATCGGTTGCCAAAATTTCAGACAGTCCGGGTAAAACCATGACCGATAACGATACCTTTCTGGCCTATTTACGACAGGTTTTTGATATTCAGGAACCTGAAGTTTAAGCTGGTTTACATAGCAGTTATTTTATAAAGGCGCTATAAAAAAACCGCAATGGCTTTAAATTAGACTATGCTAAAATTGGCTTCAGATAAAAAATAACCTGAAATAAGTGTAATAATGACACCTGATTTTAACTTTGGTTTACTGATCGAAGCCGAGGAGCTTTTACCACAGCTGGGTCATCCGAAACTGCGTATTGTCGACTTAAGCCGAGAATCGGTTTATCAGCAACTGCATATTCCGCACGCCTTACATTTAAAACCTAAATTATTGGTGCGTCATGAAGAGCAAGCCTCTGGCCTGCTCCCAGATGAGCTGGGCCTGCAGGCACTAATTGAATATTTACAAATTTCTCCAGAACATCATGTAGTTGCTTATGATGATGAAGGCGGGGCATGGGCAGGACGCTTGCTCTGGAACCTGCATTGCTTGGGTTTTGAACAGACCAGTCTGCTAAATGGTGGTATTCATGGCTGGCTGGCTGCCGGTTTACCTACTTCATCTGAACAGGCGGTTATTAAAGCCGCTGATACACTGGTACAGGTTGACCTTGGCCAAAGTGAGAAATATCGGGTAAAATATGATCTACTTCGTCAAATGATTAAAGAAGATAGCGCCCAGCTATGGGATTGCCGAACCTTTGATGAGTATACTGGCCTGCGTCTTGCAGCCCGTCGTGGTGGACATATTCCAGGTGCTCGCCATTTTGAATGGAGTACTGCCCTTGACCGACAAAATCATCTAAAATTGCATCCGCTAGAACGCACCCGACAAAATCTGCAGAATGCAGGTTTTCAGCTGGACCAGCCTGTCGTGGTGTATTGTCAATCGCATCATCGCTCTGGGCTGGCTTATATACTGGGCCGACTTCTCGACTGGGAAATACAGGCTTATGATGGTGCATGGAGTGAATGGGGCAATCGCCTCGACAGCCCTATTATTACCGGAGAGTTGCCGTTTTGAGCCTCACATCACGTCTGAAAAAAAATATCTTTATTCGGGCCCAGCGCCTAGTTCCCCAGCATCAGCTAAGCCGGGTAGTTGGTAAAATTGCTGCCAGTGAGAACCCGCTGGTACGTGCGGCAGTCATTCAGACTTTTAAAACCCGCTATGGCGTAGATATGTCAATTGCCGAGCAGGTTAATGCTTTAAAATATAAATCTTTTAACGAGTTTTTTACCCGTGCCCTACGCGAAGGTGTGCGTATGGTAGATGCTGATCCTAAGAGTATCGTTTCACCAGCCGATGGCGCTATCTCACAGCTGGGTACGATCCATGACGGTGATATTTTTCAGGCGAAAGGACAAAGTTTTTCTGTCGAGAAACTCATCGGTGATCCACAACTGGCAGAGCCATTTAAACATGGCCAGTTTGCTACGGTTTATCTTTCTCCGCGGGATTATCATCGTGTCCATATGCCAATAACGGGTACATTAACTGAAACCCTGTATATTCCAGGTGAGCTGTTTTCAGTTAACCAGATTACTGCCGAGAATATTCCTGGCCTGTTTGCACGTAATGAGCGTATGGTCTGTCTGTTCGATACCGAACTGGGACGCATGGCGGTAGTCATGGTAGGTGCCATGATTGTGGCTGGAATTGAAACAGTGGTTACTGGAAAAGTAAAACCGTCCGGTCGTCTTGAGCTGAACCAGCATAACGTGGTACTGGAAAAGGGTGCCGAACTGGGACGTTTTTACTTGGGCTCAACTGCTGTAATTTTATTTGAACAGGATAAAATGGCTTGGGATGCGGAATTTAAGGCCAATTCTGTGGTGACTATGGGACAGAAACTGGGTCAGGCTCTTTAGAAGACCAATAATAAAAAATGCGCCTTGAGGCGCATTTTTTATAGATCTAGTTTAAATGATATAGGCGTTCTTTAGGGAAGACAGCTTTGAAGGTCGAGCCTTCATTTTCCTTTGATTCAATTTCCAGATAGGCATTGTGCTGCATGAGTACATGCTTGACGATCGCAAGGCCTAATCCGGTACCGCCGGTTTGCCGGCTGCGGGCACTATCCACCCGGTAGAAACGTTCAGTCAGTCTTGGTAGGTGCCGTGGGTCAATTCCGATGCCTGTATCCTGTACGGTAAAATAGCCATGTTCACCATCATCATGCCAGCCGATAGTAATCGTACCGCCCTTGGGCGTATATTTAATGGCATTGGTAATCAGGTTGCTAAAGGCGCTGGCCAGTTCCATATCTGAACCGATCAGGTCACAATGGCTGTCTATATCCAGATTAAGTGTATGGCCATAATCGACATTATAGGCCTGAGCATCATCAAAAAGCTGGTTCATTAGACCGGGCATTTCCACAATCTGGTTCTTAGCAATTTTCTTGTTATTTTCAAGACGTGATAACAGCAACAAGTCATTAACCAGAGAATTCATGCGCTTGGTTTGTGCCTGCATCTGGTCAAATGCCCGTTTCCAGCGTGGATTCAAATCTTCCTGATCGGTAAAAGTCTCAATGTAGCCACTTAATACAGTGAGCGGGGTACGTAATTCATGCGAAATATTGTCGACAAAATCTTTACGCATCTGTTCCAGGTTTTGCATGCGAGTAACATCATAAGCCACCAGCAAATGACTTTCGCCACCAAAACGGGTTAGCTTGATTTGCACATAGTGGTCTTCATGCACGGGCGACTTCATTTTGATGCCATCTGGCGCCTGATCAATATTTTGAAAATATTCAATAAAAATAGGCTGGCGTAATATCGTGAGCAGATTACGACCACGATCCAGGGGCTGTATACCAAGCAGTTTTTCAGTAGCCGGATTAAACCATTCTATCTGGTTCAGATCATCAATCAGCATTACTGCTTCAGACAGTGCGACTAATGAAGACTGCGCCCGGTCAATCAGTCCGACCATTTCTGCCTGCACGATGCGTTCCTGACGCTGGGCCCGGTATACATTAAACAGGAGCGCTCCCCAGATACCGTTTAAATTAGGTGGAGCATCATAAGGCCGGTTGGAAATCCATTCATTTACTAAATATAAGGACCGTAGTTGAAAGGCAAAAAACACGACAAAGCCAATGAAAATACAGCTCCAGAAATAGCCGATTCCGAAACCGATCAGACTGGCAACGAGCAGTAGAAAGACCAGCAGCCGTAAGTCCTGTTTAGCAAAAGTCCATAAACTGCTGTATCGGAATTTTTTGTAGTCCCGGGCCAGCTCAGGGACCGGATATGGTTCATACATAAAGTCAGTTTAACCTAGAGCGACATCAGCACGGGTCGAGAAGCGGTAACCGGTTCCACGTACAGTCTGTACAAAGCGGTCGGCACCATAAGGCTCAAGCACCTTGCGTAAACGTCGGATATGTACATCAATGGTACGATCTTCAATATATACATTTCCGCCCCAGACCTGGTCAAGTAACTGGGCACGGGTATAAGCACGCTCTGGATGAGTCATGAAGAACGCCAGTAATCGGTATTCGGTTGGCCCCATTTCCAGAATAGAATCACCAAAGCTCACACGCTGACTGACCGGATCTAATAGCAGGCCATTGGCATCAATTGTTTTCTCACCGCTCAAGGCATTGGCACGGCGCAGTACAGCTTTAATTCGGGAAACCAGTTCACGAGTTGAGAATGGCTTGGTCATGTAATCATCTGCACCGGCATCAAGGCCTTGTACTTTATGGTCTTCTTCGCCACGAGCAGTGAGCATAATTACCGGAATTTCAGAAAGATTTTCATCGCGCTTCAGACGGCGACACAGATCAACACCACTGATACCGCCTGGCATCATCCAGTCCAGAAGAATCAGGGCTGGGCGCTGATCAACAATCATCTGATGAGCCTGCTTAGCATCTTCAGCTTGCAGACATTGAAAACCTGCCATGTCCAGAGAGGTATGAATCATTTCACGGATCGGTAATTCATCATCTACAATTAAAATATAATCATCTTTCACAGCGCAATACCCTATTCGTTATTAACGGTGAACCGTTTTTATTTATGACAGGCTTATTACAAAGATAAATTATGACAGTATCATTGCAAAAATGGGGACAAAGTCTATTTTAGCAATTATTTGTGACAAATATTACATTCAAATAGCAGCTCTGCAAAAGTATGGTATTAATAATTCAGAAATTGTCAGAATATTAAATTAAGAAAGATAAGCGATCAGCTCACAATTTAAAGAAAGACTATTTCTCAAATTTTTCTAATAATGCCATAAATACCACTTGGGCTGCTGCCAGTATATCTTCAAGACTCTGTTTAAAACCGCCCATAACCCAGCGAATTGCCAGCTGTGTGACATAACCATTCAGGCCAGTCGCGATCAGTGAAACTTCATGCTGGCTACGGCTTAGATGCGGCATCATTAACATTACAAAAGCCTGAATCATTCGATCAAAACGCAGCATGGTTTCCTGAATGGTGGCCTGGTTATGCAATTCCTGAACCAGCATGGCATCCACATAAATGATACGTGCAACCCGTGGATCATCTTTTAACATGTTGAGTAAAGCCCGTAAGCCGGCTTCAATCATTTTATCAGGATTAGGCGAAGCCTGCATAATAGCCTGCATTACCCTTTGCTGTAGCTCTTCAATCAGCTGGAGAAAAATAGTCTGGAACAGCTGTTCACTTTTCTTGAAAGATTCATAAAAATAACGTTCAGTCAGTCCGGCTTCACGGCAAATATCTTTAACCGTAACTGAAAAAAAACCTTGAGTACCGTAAGCCTCAATTCCCGCTTCAATCAGCTTGGTGCGACGTGCCAGTTTACGTTCTGACAGAGATAATCCCTTGAACTGACGTTCCCTCAAACTGGTAGCTGTATCTGCCTGTGGCTCCTGAGCATATTCTGACTGACTCATCTTTACCTATTATTTATAGAATTTTATGGCAGCCATTTTAACAAGTTTTTTAAACGAAAGTGCTGGCAGATACTGCCGTTTATTTTTTATGCATTTTTAACTTTAAAGAAATATTGACAATATGAATTGTCAAAATTATATTGAAAAGGAAATTTGCTATCTATCTGCCACTGCAGAGAGAAAAATAAAGGAACATGCATGAAGAATTTTAAAAATAAAGTTGCTGCCATTACAGGTGCAGGCTCAGGGATTGGCCAACAGCTGGCAGTTTTGCTGGCTAAACAGGGCTGCCATTTGTCTTTAAGTGATGTTAATGCGCAAGGCCTACAAAAGACTGTCGAACTGTTAAAAGACAGTAATGTACGAGTCACGACCCAGATAGTGGATGTGGCAGATCGTGAAGCAGTAAAAGCATGGGCTGAAGAAACCGTCAGAAATCATGGGTCGGTAAATCTGATTTTTAATAATGCCGGCGTTGCTTTAGCTTCAACAGTCGAAGGTGCCAATTATGATGAGCTGGAATGGATTGTCGGAATTAATTTCTGGGGCGTAGTATATGGCACTAAAGAATTTCTACCTTATCTGAAAAAGAGTGGTGATGGGCATATTGTCAATATTTCCAGTTTATTTGGTCTGACAGCTCAGCCTACTCAGTCTGCCTATAATGCGACCAAATTTGCAGTGCGTGGTTTTACTGAATCGTTACGTCAGGAACTGGACCTGCAAAAATGTGGGGTAAGTGCCTTATGTGTGCATCCAGGCGGTATTCGTACCAATATTGCCAATGCTGCTAAAGTCAATCAAAGTCTTAAATCACTAGGCATGCATCCCGAAAAATCAGTCAGTTCATTTAACAAACTGCTCCGTATTCCACCAGAAGAGGCTGCTCGCCAAATTCTGGATGCGGTACTGAAAGACAAGCGCCGTCTATTGATTGGTAATGATGCAAAATTTCTGGATGCCTTGCAGCGCGTTATGCCGGCCAAATACCAATATATTACTGGTCTGCTGACTGGCATGAATAAAAAACCACGTAACCAGATCGTATAACTGTTTATTAATATACTAAATAAAAAAAGCCCAGATCCTATTATCGGTTCTGGGCTTTTTAATACCTAAAAAAAGAGAGTGTTATTTTAAATTAATACCTCTACAGTTTTTTTCTTCCATACGAACTGGTAATACAAACCTTGTAAAATACAGAGACTTACAAAAGCAAGTGCATAGGCATACCAGATTCCTTTAAGGCCCCAGATTTGACTAAACCAGTAAGCACATGGCAGTTCAATCGCTAAAATAGCAAAGATATTGATGAGCATCGGTACAGTTACGGTGCCACTGGCCCGCATGATGGAGGCGAAAATGGCACTGGCTCCAAAAAACAGAATAGACCACAGTACAATAAACAGTAACTGCTGACCCAGCTCGACTACTTCTGGATCGGTAATAAAAAGTGCCATCAGATACTTCGAGAAAAGATAGCCTAATATTACCAGAATGCCAGTGATGACAAAATTCATGCCGAGCGCAGTACGGCTCACCCGTGACAGTAAATCATTTTTACCCGCTCCAATCGCTTGGGCTGCAAAAATTGAAGCTGCGATACCTATAGAGAGTGCTGGGAACTGGATATAGTTTAAAACCTGGTTAACTGCACCATAAGCTGCTGTGGCATGGGCACCAAAACGGTTAACCAGCCCCACAATGACCAGGCCAGCTACAGAGGTGGTTACCATCTGGATGCCAGTAGGAATACCTAGCCTTAAAATAATTTTACTTAATTTTGGCTGATGACGGATATAACTGAACAGCTCCCGGTCTGGACGTAAAGGATGATGTTTTTTATTCAGATAAACTGCAAGAAAGCCCAGCACCGCAAGATAGCCCACAATAGTCGCAATAGCCGGTGCAATAATCCCCATTTTAGGTAAGCCGAAATAACCGGCGATCAGGATAGGGGTGATCATTAAGCCGATCAGGCTGGTCATACCCAATGCAATCAGTGGCGTTACACTGTCACCGACACCCCGTAAAATAGATGTATAAATAATATAAATAAATAGCAGGGGACTACCAGCTAGCATCCAGCGGACATAAGGAAGTGATAAATGCATCACAGCCGGGTCTGTACCCAGTGCAAGCAGAATATGCTCGGCAAATATAACCCCCAGTAACGCCACAATAATCCCGCCGATTAATGTCATAAATAAGGTAGAACCAACTACGCAGCGCACCTTCTGAATATTCTGAGCGCCCCAGGCCTGGCCCACCAGTACGGTGGCTCCTGCTGAAAGCCCAATCACAAATGCCATCAGGCAGAATAAAATTGGAAAAAACACGGAAACGGCAGCAATTGCCTCGACGCCCATCATCTGCCCAACAAAGATCGTATTAATTGTCCCGGACAGATTTTGCAGAATATTGGTTGCAATTAACGGTAAAAGAAAAACTAAAAAAGTTTTCCAGAGTTTCTGCTGCTGTATAGTAGTTTGATGTGGTGCCATAACAGTGCGTCGCACTCTCCCAGTTTTTAGTATTATCTTTAAAATAACCTTAACATAGGGCTGACCTGAAAAACGCTATGAATTAAGTAACTTCCTGCCAAATATAGTGGTATCTGTTTAGCAGCCGCGTAAAATTTCGCAAGCTTTATGCAATGTAGATTCCTGTTTAGCAAAGCAGAACCGGATCAAACGTAGTTCAGAGGGCGGTTTTTTATAAAAGGCAGAAACAGGAATAGCCACAATACCATGCTGTTCAGCCAAAAATTTACACATTTCCATAGCATTCAGTTCTGGGCAGATCTGGCTGTAGTCCAGATTCTGAAAATAAGTGCCTTGAGAAACTTCATACTGGAAGCGTGAACCTTTTAATCCCTCAATAAACAGGTCTCGCTTGGCCTGATAAAAACTGCCGAGCTGCTCAATATGTTCCGGATGCTGTTGCATATAGCTGGCCAAGGCTACCTGGCAGGGAGTATTCGCACAGAAATTTACAAACTGATAAACCTGACGAAACAGGCGCATGAGATGCGGTGAAGCTGCACAATAACCTGTTTTCCAACCTGTCACATGAAACGTTTTACCAAATGAACCAATCACGAAACTGCGCTCGGCCAGCTCAGGGAAACTGAGGGCACTTAAATGCGGACGGCCATCAAATACCAGATGCTCATACACCTCATCGCTGAGAATCACGATATTGGTGTCTTGCACCAGTTTAATCAACTGTTGCCAGTCTTCACGTGTCCAAACAGTAGCACTCGGATTATGTGGAGTATTGACGACTATCATTCGTGTTTTAGAGTTGACCTGTTGTTTTAAATGTTCCCAGTCAACCTTGAACTCTGGCGCTTGCAGGGCTATACGCTTACAGCTTCCTCCCATCATCTGTACACTGGGTACATAGCTGTCATAACTCGGATCAAAAATAATTACTTCATCACCCGGACGAATCATCGCTTGAATAGCGCAAAAAATAGCAATTGTAGCACCTGGTGTAATGGTAAGCTGAGCCCGTGGATCAATATTGATCTGGTCCCGTTTATAAAACTGGGCAGCCAGCTGTTCACGAAGTGTCAGTAAGCCATCACCCGGAGCATATTGATGATGGCCGTCACGACTGGCTTTAGATAATGCCTCGACCAGATCGGGAGGTGCTGGAAAATCTGGAAAACCCTGAGACAAGTTCAGTGCACTCAGGCGCTGTGCCATTTCTGTCATCACGCTGAATATGGTCACGTTCTGTGCGGCAAACTTAGACTCTACTTTAAACATATCGTCAACCTCCTTTTAAAATTTAACTCAAGCTTAAAAAGCAAAGTCCACCAGCGCGCGAATAATGCCGAGAGTCAGTCCGATAAAAGCGCCTACGACTACGCCGTTGACGCGGATCATGTGCAGGTCGCCACCCACTTCGTTCTCAATTTTGTCAATCATTTCCCGCGAATCCCATTCATGAATTCGCTCACTAATAAAATGAATCACCCGGTCACTGTACTGGTCACTAAAGCTAACAGCCAAACTACTCATCCGCTGATTCAGCAAGTGACGGACTTCTCTATTCTGCATCAGGTTCTCACCCACCTGCTGAATGGCAACTCTTAAATTCAGAGCAATTCCCGAATCCGGTTTTTCTAAATCGTCCTTGACAGCATTACACAATATAGCCACCGCGCCACTAATAAAGTTAAGTACTTGCGGACTGTTGAGCAGGGCATCCTTGGCACTGTTCAGACGTTGACTCGACAGGCTATTTTCATCTGTCAGTTCCAGCATAAGCTGGCTTGCATATTGTTCAATACTCTGCCGCCACGGATGCTCGGGATCAGCCAGCATGGACTCGACCCGGCCAAGCATTGAATCAACAGTCCGCTGCTGTACATCAATACCAATCCAGCTAGCGCCTCTTGCCAGTTTCCAGACACCGAGTTCCTTAAACAGCTTACGGGTCAGCTCACGTGTCTCTTCCGGATGTGACTTCATCCAGTCCTGAGCTAGATCCAGCCCACGCTGCAATACATCCTGGTGAAAATCATTTTCCAGTACAGCACGCAACATTTCACTGGCCAAAGTGTTGATCTGGGTATTACGTACCCACTGCACACTATTATTCTGGATAAAACGGCCAATTTGCTCCTGCCCGACAAATTCAAAAATTTTGGGTACAGTCTGTTGAATAATCTGTACCACTTGCAGATTGTTATCTGGCTGAGCCAGCCACCGTCCGGCTGCCATGGCCAGATCAGTATCTTGCAGACTGCGTTCTACCACTGATGGAGACAGGAAGTTTTCCTGTACAAAGCGGCCCATAGATACGGCAATCCGATCCTTGTTGCGTGGAATGATTTCTGTATGGTCTTTTAAAAATGCTGGAATAGGAATACGACCAAAAGGATTCCGGAACAGAACTGTAATCGCATACCAGTCAGCAAGCCCGCCCACTACTCCAGCTTCAGCAGCAAGCATCAGGATCTGGATTAGCCAGGCATACTCTGGCACGAACTTGGCCATGGCAATGAGTATGAGCCAGGCTACAACCGCCACAACTAGAGCGACTGTGGCATAACGTTTACTACGGTTCAGACTCGGAGAAGTCATAGGTTCAGCCATAAAATTTTATTTGTCCTTAATTTTTGTTTTTATCATTTGGTTGTGTTCTGGGCTGGTGCAGTCTGGGGTTGTAGGACCTGACCAGTTGGACTGACTCCATATTTCTGTCCAATAGATGACAGAATAAGACGTGCATCAAAGGCCTCCTGAGGCACATTTTTCTGCTCCTTGTAACATTCAATAGTATAGGAAACCTGAACCGGGTCAATATTTACCACTTGCGGCATATCATAAAACGGATCTGGCCAGAAGCCGGGATAGCGCCGGTAATAAGCGGAAGGATAATAGGGCCGGCTTGGATAGACGACTGCCTGACGGGGTGGCTGCTGGGTGCGGTTGCTCGGATCATCCAGTACTTTAAAGTAGCGAAAACCGTTTTCTACTGTGGTCTGTGCTGCTTTAACCAGGGTAATTTCTTCTGCAGTCCCATAACTGATATTGTCACGAGCCTGGTAACTGATACGATAGGTCTGCGCATTTAAAGCATAACTTGAGAATTGTCCCAACTGGTCAAATGTCAAAGGCTTGTGCGGGGTAGTAGCACAACCGCCAAGCAGCAGAGCTGTACCGAGAGCAAAACCTATAGATAAATTTTTCATCATACACCTCCTATCAGGAAGGACAGCACAATGGCTGGGGAGTGCAGGAAGGTTAAAAGCTGCTTCCTGGCTGATCTAGGAATTCCAGTTCTTCCGGAGTTGATTCACGGCCCAGAATTTTGTTGCGATGCGGATAACGCCCGAAACGTTCAATAATTTTCTTGTGACGTTTTTCATAATCCAGATTAACCGGATTACCCAGACGCTGAAAGAGCTTTAATGCAAATTCATGCATCATTTTTGATTCACTGTGCATGAATGGCATGTATAAAAAAGAACGTTGTTCAGGATTGAGCTGGGCATCCAGATTCAGGCTGATCGCTTCCTGGGCCAGAGCCAGAGCTAACCCGTCCTGTGCAAAAGCCAGCGGCTGGTCACGATAAAGGTTGCGGGAGAACTGATCCAGAACAATAATCTCGGCAAGGCGTCCATCGGCTGTTTTGCGCCATGACCAGAGCTCTGCCTGAACTGCTTGTGCATGAACTTTGCTAAAGTTCTGCCGTATTTTCTGATCAAAAGTATCACTTTTTGAAAACCATAGTGACTGGTGCTCAGGATTAAACCAGAAATCGAGGATCTCCTGATAATTCATAAGCTTTAATACCTATCAAGATTTATTTTTCAATAAAATCACAAATTTTCCGTGTCTTATACAGCAAGATTGTGATAAATATTTGCCGGGATAAACGCAGTATAATTGCCGGAAAATCAGTTGACTGTCACAGTAGAGCGGGTAAATCGCGTTATACTGCATGACTTAGATGATTTGAATTAATAGTTTTTAAAAGTGAGCCATGTATGAGTCAACCCGAATCAATCTCTCAAGTTTTGATACCAACATGGGTAGATTCTTCGCTCTTCAAAGGCATGTTGCGCGGGGTAGAACGGGAAGGCCTGCGCATGCAAAGTAATGGGTTTATCTCTCAAGGTCCGCATCCACACAGCCTGGGGGCGGCGCTCACTCATCCGCATATTACCACTGACTACTCTGAAGCCTTGATGGAATTCATTACGGCCCCTCAACCCGATATTCAGGCCATGCTGGCTGAACTGACAGATATTCATGCACTGGTTTACCAGCATCTTGAACATCAGGAAAAACTCTGGCCGCTTTCAATGCCGTGTATGCTGGACCGTGAAGAAGACAGTATTCAGCTGGCACAATATGGCTCATCTAATATCGGCCGGTTTAAAACCCTATATCGCCGTGGCTTAGGGGTGCGTTATGGCCGGCGTATGCAGACTATTGCAGGCGTCCATTATAATCTTTCATTTCCCGATGAGCTCTTTGAACAGTTACAGCAGCATGAGCAAGACAAAGCCTTAACACAGCTAAGTCTGCAAGATTATCGCAGCCATCGTTATTTTGGCCTAATCCGCAATTTCATCCGCCTGACACCACTGGTAATGTATCTGGTGGGCGCTAGTCCGTCAGTATGTCAATGCTTCTTAACAGGTCGCGAACATCACTTGCTGCCACTGGTTAAAGGAACTTTATATCTTCCATATGCTACCGCATTACGCATGGGGCGTTTTGGCTACCAGAATTCGGCACAAAAACAACTTGGTATTCACTATAACAATCTGTCTGGCTACCTGGATGGTCTACAAAAAGCTGTGAAAACCCCTTACGCTCAGTTTAGCCGTCTGGGACTAAAAGACGCAGATGGTGAACCGCTCCAGATTAATGATCATGTACTCCAGATTGAAAATGAATATTACAGTCTGGTCCGGCCAAAACAAGTACCAAGAGATGGAGAAACACCATCTGAGGCTTTAGCAAACCGTGGTGTCGGTTATGTGGAACTGCGGGCCGTCGATATTAATCCTTATAATCCGATTGGTATTGACGAAAATACTGCTGGTTTCCTTGAAGTGCTGGCTTTATATTGTCTGCTAAAAGACAGTCCAGACCTGCTGCCAGAAGAACAGGACCAGATTGAAAATAATCAGGCTGAAGTGGTCAACCGGGGCCGTGCTCCCAACAGTCACATCACTGAACGTGGCCAGGAACAATCTTTGGAGCAATGGGCTCAGGCACATGTTGTGGCCATGCAGCCTCTGGCGGTATTGCTGGATGAGGGCTATCACACCCAGCTGTATAGCCATGCCCTGCAACTGATGCAACAGCGTATTCAACAGGTTGATGAGACCTTATCAGCCCATGTAATTGCCGATACGATAAAATGGGGTGGAACCTGGAATCTGGGTAGCCACCTTGCACAAGAACATGCCAATTTTTATGAACAGCATGCACTTACACCAGAGAAGCAGGAATACTTTACAAAACTTGCACAGACATCGCTAGAGCAGCAACAGCAGCTTGAAGCCGATACCCGTATCAGTTTTGAAGATTATCTTGCCCATTATCAATAGTGAAAATAACAAGAGGTTGATCCATGCAATGGGGTAGTTATCGCTTCGTAAATGGTTTATTGCTGATTGCCAGTATTGTAGGGATGGCATTTGCACTTTATCTGGAACATGTCAAAGGCCTGGAACCTTGCCCTTTATGTGTCTTCCAGCGAATTGGCCTGATTGCGATGGGCTTGGTTGCCTCGGTGTCAGTAATTCATAATCCGGTATCGAATATAGTCAAACGTCTTTACGCTTTTTTGGCGACCTTAGCCATGATCTGGTCTGTAGGTGTTGCTGCGCGACACGTCTGGTTGCAGCATTTACCACCAGATCAAGTGCCAAGCTGTGGGCCGGGACTGGACTATCTGGTAGATGCCCTGCCATTGAAAACCGTTTTTCAGCAGGTTCTGACCGGTTCGGGCGAGTGTGCCATGGTAGACTGGACATTTTTAGGTCAGTCGCTACCGTTTTGGTCACTGGTATTTTTCTGTATCTTGTTAATGCTATGCTTATGGCAGCTGGTACGTAATTATCCTTATAGCAAAGCAGTCAAGAAAAAATATTAATCTGGTTCTACCTGATAAGATATCGAAAGGCCAGCTTGGAATATATCAAGCTGGCCTTTCAAATTCAGATAATTAAATAATTTATGAGCCATAAATTATTTAAGAGTAGCAGTGGCTATTTTATACTTTTAATGTTTTATGTCTCAGCAATATCTTCAAGTTTTATATTTTCTGTGTGCAGAATGTAGTAATCTAAACGTGTATTTTCAAGCAGAGGATCAGGATAGAACCACTGTACAATCTGCTGAGCAACCTGAGTATGATACTGGATCTCAAAATGGTTCAAGCCGAAAAATACTGCCTTGTGGTGTTCAGGTACCTTGAGCTGGAAACGTGGATTGGGATGTTCTCCCAAGGCACTTTTAATACTCACCAAATAATCACCAATAATCTTTAAAGCGCGGCTGTTAATATGTTCTGCTTCAACTGTACCCGCTACAAAAAAGGCCTGAATATGTGAAGGCAGGGGCGCAGGTTTACGGCTGTCATCCATTGTTCCAATACGCGCATCTAAATATTCCCAGTCGTCATCACGAACACTGCCATGGCGCAAGTCAATAATTCCATTACTACGAATATTTACCAGGTTACCAATCATATTAATCAGGGGGAAACGTCCGAGCTTTTCCTGCAAGGTAAAACCAAAACGCTCTAGAACCGCGCCATGATGCGGCGACCCCAGACAAACCAGATTCCCTACTTTACTCAACCAGCCCTGCATATTTTGCTTGCCATAAAATAAGGCACTACGAGACACTAATCCTCCCATACTATGACCAATCAGGTCAATCTGGCTAATGTCAGGGTTACGCTGGATCAAGTCATTCAGTAAATTGGCAAAACTGCGCCCATTGGCAGAAATTCGCCGTCCCGTATTATAGTTTAAATAAAGCATAGTACCGGGATGCGGTTGTGTCAGCAGATGCGCACCAATACCTGTAAAATTTGAATTGGCCCAGGTCAGGTGGTTCATGCAGAGTCCATGTACAAAAATAACCACTTTACCTTTAAGCCGGCCCTGTTGTACCCGACCATGGTGTTCATACAGAACCATAGGAAGTGCGAGCGGATTTTGCTGTGCTAAAAGATAATCACCTAATACACCGTTCAATATACCAATTAGAGAATGTAATTGCGGTGTCAGGTCTTTGCGATGCAGGCCGGGAAAGTGCTCAATAACTTGACGTAAACCGGGCGCAAGAAAATAATGGCCATAGCGTTGCAGGGCCCGGTAAGAAAACTGGTAAATCTTTTCTACACGGGGCAGGGCCTGAAAATATCTGGACTGCTGTTCGCTCATGCCTAATGTGTTTAATAATAATTCACGGTGAATCATCTGCACCAGTTCATGTATACCGCTTAAACTGGTGGATGCCAGCTGTGCCAGTCCCTCTAAGAGATCTGCCTGACTGGGTGGCGTGCGGTCCCATCTACAATAGGTTTCATGCAGTGGCGTCAAACTTGGCATATTTATAGTCCTGATAGCCTGTTGGTTACATGTAGCCGGCTCTTTATTTTTTAAATATTTAAGAGTATAAAAACTACGCATCCCTGATGAACTAAACATACTGTGAATAGAGAGATGAGCTGCATTTTTTTGTCCAACAATCTGCTTTTTCCTGTAATGATCAATTTTTAGGAAGACACTCGGGTCTAAAATTTCGGACACATTAAGAGATAATAAATATTTTAATGAATATCATTTATTTACATGGCTTTAAAAGTAATTCGGACTCTATTAAAGGGCGGCTGCTTAAACAGTACTGTGCAGAGCATTTACCAGACATGAAGATCCATCTGCCTGACTTGAATATGCCGCCTGTCGAGGCATTAAAACAAATGTCTGAGCTGATTGAGGCTTTAGAAGATGTGGCTTTGGTAGGAAGCAGTCTGGGGGGCTTTTATGCGACACAACTGGTCGCTAAGCATAATATTCCAGCTGTACTGATTAATCCGGCTATGCGACCATGGTTACTCTTTCGGAAACTATTTGCTGTAGAATCCGTTCCCTATCCAGTGACCGAACACTGGACGCTTGATAATGCCCAGTTACAGCAGCTTGAACAGCTTGCAATTCCTTTTGCCCGGCATGCCGAAAAAGTTTTGGTATTACTGCAACAAGGTGATGAAGTTTTGGATTATCGAGAGGCCCAGCGTTATTATAGTGCGCCTGCACATTCATCATTAATTATGACTGAAGCGCATGGCAGCCATGGGATGGACAATTTTGCAGAAAAACTTCCCATGGTGCTTGAATTTTTATCGTATTCCATAAAATAAAGGAAATTGTACAACGTGTCTCAATATACGGCTCAATCACTTGAAGTTCTCTCTGGTCTGGATCCGGTCCGTCGCCGTCCAGGGATGTATACCGATACCACACGTCCTAACCATCTGGCACAGGAAGTGATTGATAATGCTGTAGACGAAGCACTGGCAGGACATGCTAACCAGATTGCGGTTAAGGTCTATAAGGATGGTTCATTGTCGGTTGAGGACAATGGGCGTGGAATGCCGGTTGATATTCATCCGGAATACGGTCAGAGTGGTATTGAAATTATTCTGACCAAACTGCATGCCGGAGGTAAGTTTAGTACCGATAACTACCAGTTTTCGGGTGGTCTGCATGGTGTAGGTATTTCTGTAGTGAATGCTCTTTCAACCCGGGTAGAGGTTGAAGTACAACGGCAGGGCAATCTTTACAAAATGGCTTTTGAACATGGAGAGCCGGTTGCACCCTTAGAAGTTCTAGAAGGTAAAGCACCTAAGCGCGCCAGTGGAACCACAGTTCGGTTTTGGCCAGAAACCAGATATTTTGACAGCCCAAAATTTGCCTTGAAGGCGCTCAAACATAATTTGAAGGCCAAGGCAGTATTGGCAGCTGGTCTGAAAATTAATTATATTGATGAAATTAATAATGAAAAAATAGAATGGCAGTTTGAAAACGGTCTGGTCGATTACCTTATGGATGAACTGCAGGAGCGGGAGATTGTTCCACAGCCTGCTTTTGTAGCAACAGGTGAGGCAGAACGAGCCAGTGCTGAATTTGCAATCTGCTGGAATACCGAAGGTGGTGAACAGATTCAGGAAAGTTATGTCAACCTGATTCCAACAGCTCAGGGAGGAACGCATGTAAATGGCTTGCGTTCAGGCATTACCGATGCATTACGGGAATTCTGTGAGCTGCGTAATCTATTGCCCCGTAATCTCAAGCTTTCGGCTGAAGACGTATGGGATGGGGTAAATTATATCCTGTCTTTAAAATTTCAGGAACCGCAGTTCTCTGGTCAGACCAAAGAACGTTTATCAAGCCGTGAAGCATCATCGATTGTGCAAAATATTGCTAAAGATGCTTTTACCCTATGGTTGAACCAGAATTCTGAAATTGCCATGCAACTGGCAGAAATGGCAATCTCTAAAGCTGGCCGGCGCCTGAAGGCGGCTAAAAAAGTCGAGCGGAAAAAAATTGTTTCGGGTCCGGCTTTACCTGGAAAACTGGCCGACTGTGCCGGCTTGACCCGTGAAGATAGTGAGCTATTTATTGTAGAAGGGGACTCAGCTGGCGGTAGTGCCAAACAGGCGCGAGACAAAAATTTCCAGGCAATCATGCCGATTCGGGGAAAAATTCTGAACACCTGGGAAGTATCTTCCGATGAAGTGCTTGGCTCTCAGGAAGTCCATGATATCGCAATTGCTATCGGGGTCGATCCAGGCAGTGATGATCTGTCCGAATTGCGTTATGGGAAAGTCTGTATTTTGGCTGATGCTGACTCGGATGGCCTGCATATTGCCACTTTGCTTTGTGCCTTATTTGTTAAACACTTTCCAGCACTGGTTGAAGAGGGTCACTTATTTGTAGCAATGCCACCTTTATTCAGGATTGATGATGGTAAGGATGTGCATTACGCTCTGGATGAGGATGAACTTGAAGCCATCCTGAAAAAGACCAAAACCAAGACTCCACAGATTACCCGTTTTAAAGGTCTGGGTGAAATGAATGCCAGCCAGCTTCGTGAAACCACCATGGATCCAAATACCCGTCGTCTGGTACAACTTGATCTGGACGATATTCAACTGACAGCGGGTTTGCTCGACAAATTACTGGCCAAGAAGCGTTCTAGTGACCGCAAGCACTGGCTCGAACAAAAAGGGAATCTGGCTGATATTGTAGTGTAGGCCAAGAAAAATCTGTCCAATGTAGAACTTTGATATAAGTTAAAAAATCAAAGTATTAAAAAGCAGAGCCTTGGCTCTGCTTTAAACATTTAATCATTGTTTAAAAATGGTATTTTACTAACGCACTTACGTTATTTTCGCGTACATCTGGTACACCGTATTTATTGTTCCAGAGAGAATATTCAATACCTAGGTAAAGACGGGTTTCAGGTGAAATATATTTACCGGCATTCCATTTAAGCTGGCTGGTCCAGTTCAGTTCACTTGCATGAGCTACTTCGTCATCTTCTGCAGTTGACCAGTCTAAAAATCCGTCAAACAGGAAGTCTTGGCTGCCTAATTTAAACGGTACTCCATAAGTGAGTGTCATCTGCCAGTCATCTTTCTGGATTTCATTATTTGCGCGATAAAAGTTGATGCTGGCATATTGAGTATAAGGAATAGCTAAATCAAAACCGATACCGTAGAGATAGTTATTAAAACTCTCAATTCCATCACCGCTATTGCCTTCCCAAGTGGTTGAAATCAGTACATCTTTAACTGGGCCGGCAGACAGTTTTTTACCCGAAACTTCGCCCAGGCTTAAGCGTGGAGAAAATTCAAAATAGGTACCTTTATCACCGCCGCTTTCAGTACGGTCTGCAAAAGCAAATACATCACCATATTGTAATTTGGCTGCATATTCAAAGGTTACAGTAGTTTGTTCCGGCTCTGTAGTAAGTTCATAGTTTTCACCGTACAGTCCGGTAATACTAAAATCCTGCCAGACTGGTTTGGCTTGAGCCATGGACGCAGTTGCTGCTAGAGCACATGCCAGTGCGATATGTGTAAATTTCATGTCAGTCTCTCCCCCGTAGACGGCATAAAGAATACACACTATTGTTTAAAAATAAAGACAAAATTTAAGCAGTAAAGAAAAAAAGTCCACCGAAGTGGACGCGCTAAAACAAATATAAGATAAACCAGGAATTAAAGCTGAAACTGAATGCATCAAGAATTTTAAGCGGAACTCTTGAAATTTTCCTTAAACTCTCTGGTTAAAAAACTGGCCCTTCTCTAGTTATCTGGAATAGGTCTGAAAAATTATATATTTAGATCATACCGATTATAAAACAAGTTGCAACCTTAATCTCTGTATTCTATGAACTCAAAACGAATCTTCTTATAAAGGGAGCATGTCTAACCGGTTCGAAAATATAGCAGAAGGTTCTTCAAAAACCACTATGGCTTATTAAAGCAGGATTTATGCATATATCTAAATAGGTTTGTAGGGAAAAGCGTGATGTGTTGTTACCGTTGTGTATGCTTTAGAAATTTTTACAGAATTCACTTGCATATTTTTAAACTTAGCCCGATATTGAAGATAACAGCATGAATAAAATTTTAGCGAGAATTGAGCTAAAACAGGAGGATAGGCACAAAAAACTGCTCGGCAAATCATTAAGTATTGTGTTTAAGTCACCCGTAATAATGTGTCAATTCCAACAAGTTTTGCACAGGTAAGATTCGACCAGAAAGAAGAGGATGAGATTATGAACATTGAAATCCGTACAGATAAAAATATTCAAAACAGTGAACGTCTGATTAGCTATGTGCGTGCAGAACTAAACCAAGAATTCGAACGCCACAATGAGCGAATTACTCATTTTTCAGTTCATATCACCGATGAGAACGGCTTAAAAGGTGGAGATGACGATATCCGTTGTATGATCGAAGCCCGTCCTTCCGGATTAAAACCTGTTGCAGTCAAGCATAAAGCACCGAGTGTCGATTTAGCCATTCATGGAGCTATAGACAAATTGAAACGTAGTCTCGAGCATTTAATTGAAAAAAATGAACCTCAGCGTGGTGGTACTCTCGAAATACCAGATGAATTACCTGAGTAAGAAAAAAAGCCCCTTAGGGGCTTTTTTATGGCTTATTATTTTTATTCAACAATTTCCTTTCAACAAATAAATAATTCTTCGGCATAATAGGAGAAAATTTCCTGTAGAGTGCCAAGATATGTTAACTGCCCCACAACAAGCCTTGATCCAGGCCATAGAAGAATTAGATCTGGAGCAGGTACAGCGTCTTTTAAATGAGGGGCTCGACCCGAATTTTATTGATCCTGAAAAAGGTCCTCCTATTTCAGTAGTATGCGATGGCCTGTTTCAATGGTGGGAAGACGTTTCAGAAGCTTATGCTTCTGATCAACCTTTGACAGAGCAGGAAAAACAGCAAAAATTACAACCACATTTGGCGATACTTGATGCTTTAATTGAAGCTAAAGCCAATTTACACCTATGGGATGCCGAAGAGTTTTATGGTCCACTCTGGGATGCTGCAAGTGCTGCCTGTACTCCTGCTATACAACGTTTACTTGACCATAAAGTAGATCCAAATACTCGTGATGAGGAAGGTCAAACTATTCTCACATCGATCAGCGAATTATTCTTTGACTGCGATTTTGATAAAATAGACTGGACACAGTCACTACCTGAAGAAAAAAATGCATTGGAACTGCTACGTCAAAATGGCGCAAAAATGTCGAAAGAATTAATCTGATTTTGAGTAATCTTATGAATTTATCTAAAACTTTATCTTTTGTTATGCTTTCTACTGTAGCCGTACATACGATGGCTGCCGATTTTTCTTTTGACCGCCCAAGTACAGGTTTTGGTACCAGTATTACACCAGTAGGCCAGCTTGCATGGGAACAGGGATTACCGACAGTAAGTTATGATAAAAGTTATCAGGCTGGCGAAAAACAGAGAGTATTAAATTTAAATGCCGATACACTTTTACGGACCGGTTTAATGCCTGACCTGGAATTACAACTAGGCTGGCAAGGACCAGCCTGGACCCAGACTAAATATAATGGCAAAACAACAGAAGATGACGGTTTGGGTGATATCAGTATTGGTGTAAAAAAAGCCATAGACTTAGGTGATGAGCGTCTATCGATGGCAATTCTGGCAGAAGCTGTTCTGGCAACCGGTAATAGTGGTTTTAGTAATGAAGATGATATTTATAGTCTGAGTTCTGCTGTTGCCTATGTTTATAATGATCTGGTTAATACTTCAATCACAATGCGTTATGAAGTACAAGATGGTAACTGGGCAGTTACTGCGGTACCTACATTTGAATATCAGATTGCTGGCAAGTTGTCCGGTTTTTCTGAATTCGTTTACCGTAAGGCAGAAAGCCGGTCAGATGAAACCTCTCTGGCTTCAGGCCTGATGTATCAAGTTAATAATCGTACCCAGCTGGATGCTAGCGTCGGGGTCGGCCTTGCAGGAGACACACCGGATTATCAGGGTGGTTTAGGTATTTCTTACCTGTTTTAGGAAGTAATACAGATAAGATTAGTGAAAAGCCGGCATTTATTTAAATGCCGGCTTCTGCTGATATTTGATATTAGTTATTATTAATAAACAGAATATAAAACTATATTGACTGTCCTATTGAATAATAAAATGACACTATCTTTCTGATTTTATTAAAAATCAGCTGCGATCAATTCGATGTGCAAATTCAGATAGGTCAGCGAGTGCCTGTTTACTTTCATCAAACCAGGCGCTGAACATTGAAAAGTTATGCCACATACCCGTATAAATTTTAAAATCTACCTCAACTCCAGCAGCTTCGGCCTTTTCCTTAAAACGCTGTGCATCATCTAGCAGAATTTCTTTAGAACCGACTTGAACCAGAGTTGGGGGTAAACCGCTGAAGTCACCAAATAAGGGTGAAACCTGTGGATCTGCTGTATCTATTGAAGGCGGTACATAGTATTCAATACCCCGTTCTAGTAATTCGACTGATAATAATGCATCAAGTTTACGGTTGTAGCGTAAGGATTCACTGGTCAAGGTCAGATCCAGAAATGGTGACATAAGTACCAGTGCACTCGGCAATGGTTGTTCATTCTGCTTGAGTCGTAAAATCAGTGCTAATGCAAGATTAGCTCCACAAGAATCACCTGACAAAATAATATCTTTGGGCTGAATATCTTGGTCGAGTAGAGTCTGGTAAATATCATATACAGCTTCCAGAGCTTCGGGGTATGGATGCTCTGGTGCCAAAGGATAGTCAATATGAACGACCTGCATCTGGGTTCGGGCAGCAAGCTCAGTCATAAAAGACCGGTGAGTAGCCAAACCTCCTAAAAAGAAAGCACCACCATGAATATGTAGAATCATCTGGGTAGCATTAGGTTGAGGCTTGATTTCTTCTGCGCGAACACCGGCTAACCGGAGTGCCCGGATCTCGACTTCAGGATTTTTGGGAAAGACTCGGCCCAACTGATTAAACGCAGTACGCAGTACAGGAAGAGGAAGAGCAAATTGGCTGGGTTTACGTACCAGCGATTTCAGCAGTGACTCGGCTAAAAATTGTTTAAAAATTGGGTCAATCTTCATACTTTTTCCATTATGGTGATTTACTATTTTTATTGAAGTGTATTTACCGACAGTTTTTACAAGCGTACACTAAACGGTCACATTCAAAAGTTGAATTCTTGTTGTGACTTCTTTAATACTAGGGTGGTCGACTAGTGCAGGACAAGGGAAGCTAGAAAAATGAAAAAAATCGCAATTGTGTTAGGACTGTTCAGCGTGACTGCTTTGGCAAATGCAGCTGATCCGCTTAATGGTACAGTATGGAAAACGATAGACGACCAGACTAATCAAGCGAAAGCCTTAGTCAAGTTTACTGAACAGAAAAATGGAACTCTGACAGCATCTATTCAGAATGTACTCACCAAAGGTGAGGAAAATGCCTGTACGAAATGTGAAGGTCCATACAAAAACAAGTCACTTAAAGGTTTAACCATTGTTCATAACCTGAAAAGTGTAGGTACCAATAAATATGATGGCGGTACCATTCTTGATCCGCAGTCAGGTAAAACCTATAAACTGAAAGGTGAGCTGGCTGAAGGTGGTAAAAAACTGAAATTGCGTGGTTATATCGGTGTATCAGCTCTAGGCCGTAACCAGACTTGGGTTCGCGCTAACTAAGCTTGAATTGAAGTCAAATTCCATAAAACTCCCGGCAAATTACCGGGAGTTTTATATTTTAAACTTAGCTTCTCTCAGCAAGCGTTCGATAAGAAAATTCATCAAAACCTACCACATAGCCTTGTGGTGTTTTTAATACCGGACGTTTGACCAAGCTGGTATGGGTGATTAAGGTTTGAAGCAGCTGCTCTTCACTCTCTAGGGCTTTCTGCTGCTCTGTTTCCGAAAGTTTTCGCCAAGTGGTTCCTTTTTTATTAAGAATTACATCAGCTCCCATCTGCTCCAGCCATTCCTTGAGAGTCTCTTTATCTATTCCCTGTTTTTTATAATCATGAAATTCATAGGGCAAGTTTAGTTCATTGAGCAGATCAAACGCTTTTTTCATTGAACTGCAATTTTTAATTCCATAAATTTTCAGCATATTACTATCTTTTTTAACCTTTTCGACAAGACTAAAGGTTAGCTAAAATTACTAGTATTGGCTATTCGATTAAAATTAAAGTTTTATGAAAGTGACACAGGACTGTCACATGAAAGACTTAAAATAATTTAATAAAGAAGTAAGATTTAAAAATATATGGATCAAGAGAGTTTTATAAAATGAGGGTCCTAAAATAGAGAAAACCCACATTTAATCATCCTGATCATGCGGGTCTCAAGCTAACGTCCATTGTCATGTCCTTAAAAAATAAGCTAAATCATTTAGATTATTTTCTTCATCCTACGGCTTCCGATCCTTTTCGTGTCATCCTGACCCATCCTTGTGCCGTAGCGGTATAATGCGCTTAAGCAGCTGTAATAAAAAGAAACAATAACTACAAATCATGTAGGACAAAAACTCACATTGAGTTTACATGTGTACACTAATTTAGTTTATTTTATAGTCGATTATGACTGGTGCATGATCACTAAACCATTGTTCTTTATATACCCAGGCATTGACTGTACGGTTTTTCCAGTCTGGTGAACAAGCTTGGTAATCAATTCGCCAACCTACATTTTTAGCACGGGCCTGACCACGGTTGGACCACCACGAATAAAGTTCTGCTTCTGGACGAACTTCACGGAATGTATCTACATAACCCAGTTCATCATAGATATGGTCCAGCCAGGCCCGTTCATGAGGTAAACATCCGGAGGACTTCTGGTTACCTGACCAGTTTTTAATATCAATACGTTTATGTACGATATTATAATCCCCACAGATAATGATAGATTTGCCTTCCTCTCGCCACTGCTTAAGGATTTTTTGATACTCTTCTAAAAAGTAATCTTTACGTGCCTGTGCTTCATCACCAGATGAACCTGATGGTAAGTAAAGTGAACAGATATAAACCGGATAGCCGAATCCTAAATCAAATTCAGCTGTAACAAAGCGGCCTTGGCTGTCAGCCAGTTCAAAACCTAGGCCATCTTTAACTGAAATAAAAGGCAGGCGGCTATAGATCGCAGTTCCAGCATAGCCTGGACGCTCAGCTGGAAACAGATGCGTGTACCAGCCTTCTGGTTTAAATTTATCGGTCCACTGCGCATGGGTAATCCGGCTCTCCTGCATGCAAATTACATCAGCATCAGACTGTTCCAACCATTCCAGCAGGCCTTTAGTCACTGAGGAACGTAAACCGTTTACGTTAATTGAAACCACACGTAGAATTTTTTGATCACCTGGATAGCTACTCTTTGGTATCATGCGCAAGTCTTACCTCAATCTAAAAATTTGGAGCACCTCATGACAACGCCTGTGCAATTTAACCCGCAAGCTTTCATCGAACTTGCCTTATCACGTGGTGTGCTTAAATTTGGTGAGTTTACTTTAAAATCAGGCCGTGTGAGTCCTTATTTTTTTAACGCAGGTTTACTTAATGATGGCGAAGCATTGTCATTACTGGCAGCAGGTTATGCTGACAAGCTGACAGAATACAATCAGGTAGAAGTAATTTTCGGGCCAGCCTATAAAGGGATTCCATTTGTGGCCGCTACAGCTGTGGCTTTGTCACAAAATCATGGTGTAAGTGTGCCATGGGGCTTTAACCGTAAAGAAGCCAAGGATCATGGCGAAGGTGGAGTACTGGTAGGTGCTTCAGTACAAGGAAAAAAAGTCTGGATTATTGATGACGTGATTACTGCTGGCACAGCCATCCGTGAAGTAGTAACTATCCTTAAAAATGCGGGTGCATCAATTGCCGGCGTACTGGTTGCTCTTGATCGCCAAGAAAAAGGTCAGGGTGAACTCTCTGCAATTCAGGAAGTGCAGAAGGAGCTGGAGATTCCTGTACATGTATTGATTACGATGAAAGACTTGATGAATTATCTAGAAACGAAGGGCGATAAGGTGGCACTTTCAAAAATGGAAGCCTATCGAATGAAATATGGGATCTGATATTCAGTCGAAAAGTTTAAGCTTTTTAAAGCCCTATTTATAATAGGGCTTTATTCTTCTATTCAATCAAATAAAGTTATAACTCCTGACCAGTTTGAGTTCTTTATTCCGTTTTGATCACCTGGAAAAATTAGCCCATATAGAGGAACTAAAAATAATTAATAATATTAAGGTCTGACAGGGTTTTATATACTGACCCTTTTTATAAAGATATTTAACATGAAATAAAAGCTTTACTAAAATTGAGAAAAAAGCACAGTTAATCTCCGCTATACTTTTCTGGATTAAAAATTGATAGAGCAAAGACAGATGCGCGTACTTGTTGTGATGGATCCTATTGAAAATGTAAATCTGAAAAAGGACTCAACCATGGCTATGCTATGGGCAGCCAGCCGTCGTGGCCATGAACTCGGTTATGCATTACAGCAAGACTTATACATTGATCAGGGTAAAGCCTGGGGCCTGATTTCTCCTTTAAAGGTATTTGAAGACTATAATCATTACTACGAGTTAGGCGAAAAACAAAAAGAATCAATCGCAGCCTATGATGTGGTATTGATGCGTAAAGATCCGCCATTTGACATGAACTTCGTCTATACAACTTATATTTTGGAGCAGGCAGAGCAGGAAGGTGCACGTATTGTCAATAAACCGCAGAGTCTGCGCGACTGTAACGAAAAACTGTTTGCAACTCAGTTTCCAGAATTGCAGGTGCCAACCCTGGTGACCTCACAGCAACAGCTGATTCGTGAATTTATTGCAGAACATCAGGATGTGATTGTCAAACCACTTGATGGTATGGGCGGCGCTGGAATTTTCCGCTTAAGTGCGACAGGAGCCAATATTGGTTCCACACTAGAAATGCTGACTCAACTCGGACAACAGCCAATTATGGCACAGCGTTATATTCCGGAAATTGTTGATGGTGATAAACGTATTTTAATGATCAATGGAGAGCCTGTACCATACTGCTTGGCGCGTATTCCACAAAATGGTGAAGTACGCGGTAATCTGGCAGCAGGCGGTTTGGGCGAGGCCCGTCCCTTAACTGAAAATGATAAAGTAATTGCAGCTAAAGTTGGACCTTACCTGAGGGAGAAGGGCCTGATCTTTGTAGGCCTTGATGTTATTGGTAATTATGTGACTGAAATTAACGTTACCAGTCCAACCTGTATTCGCGAAATTGATAACCAGTTTGGTACTTCAATTGCGGATGATCTGTTTGAAGTTCTGGAAAATAGCCCCTCAGCTTAAAACTGGAAATATAAAGAAGCCCAGATCTGGGCTTCTTTATATTCTATAGGGATAGCGCTGAAATAATTGTATGGTCAAGATCAGACCAAGCACAGAGAGAATCGTACTGACCCAAGCAATCATGCTCCAGAGCTGAGTATAAGAAATTAAGGCTGCAGTCAGTGGGGGAACAGTAAGTTGTGCAAAAGCAGAGACTTGCAGGACTAACCCGATACTGGCTGCTGTGGCATTTGGCTGTGGTGCATAATGCAGACTAATGGCAAAAATAGTAGTGGGAATAAAACCTCCCAATATTGAAAATACCATGATAGCTAGATATTTCAGACCAAAAGACAAATTAAAATAAGTAGAGAAAGCCAGCCAGCACATCATGACCATAAGTATAAAACCTGTGCTAATGAGCCGTACAGGTGCCAGACCACGATGTAATAAAAAACCGGAAGCAAACGTACCTAAAATATTAGAGACTGAAACAAGAGCAGTCAGTGTTCCGGCAACTTTTAGATTAATTTGCTCATCAAGATACAATGTCGGTAAAAAGCCAATTACTGTCAGCTATTGACTGGTATAGCAGGCAAAAATAAGAGCCAAGATCAGTACAGGCGGATGACTTAAGGTTGTTCTCAAAAGCTTAATGAATAAAGGGAAGGAGCTATTTTGTATTTTGTTGATAGGCGGTAACTGTAGGTACACGACAGCCGCCAGCAGCAGGCAAGATAAGCCAAGCATATTCCAGATCTGCTGCCAGCTCCAGAACTCTAACAGGAATGGTATAAACAGCAGGGCGAGACCCACACCTAATCCCATATAGGATCCCCATAGCCCCATTTTCAGGTTAAGTGATTCAGGCGTACTCAGCTGTTTAAGCAAAGTTGAAGCACATAAAGTGATAAAAAGGAAGCCAACACCTTCAATAAAACGGAAAATAAACAGGCTATAAAGATCGTTAATCCATAAACTGCCCATACTGGCACAGCCTAGAATGACTAAACCCAATATAAGACATCTTTTTAAACCAAAATATTGTGAAAGCCCGCCCAAGCTTAGAGCAAAACACATACCAGCTGCTTGTACCAGTGAAAGTGCTAAACCTGCCTGAGTTAAACTCAGGCCAATTTCCTGCTGTAGAATGGGTAAACCCGCAGATAGTTTACCTACGTGAATAGCGGCTAGGTAACCTGCGAAAATGATGCAAAAATTAGTCTTTAAAGAAGCTGGAGCCACGTTTTTCATCCATGAAAATATTGGGATTTTTTTGAATATTAAGAGAATTTTTTTATAGTTTATAATGAGATTTTATAAAAAAATTAGAATTTTTGCATAATATGATAATTTTAATTTTTATTAATCTTGTATTGGAATCAATAAAGCTCTTATACAAAACTTTACTCAAGAGAATAATCATAATAAAGAACGAGAAGGGACATTTTTATCTTTAATTAAATTAAACTCTCGATAATTATACGAATTTATATAGGGTTAATAATAAAACTAGTTTAAACTTTAAAATTCCAAGAAAAAAACGATGACATGCTTGGTGAAAAAAAGTAAATAAACTTTTCGAAGCTTAAACTTTGTGATTACAATTAGCGGTCAAAAAACTGGTTCCCAGTCGAATTATTTTAGTATTGAAGAATTAAGCCGTGTCTGACTCACAACAACGTATTTCCAAACATGTCATGATTATGGCTGCCGGCACAGGCGGCCATGTTTTTCCTGCGCTTGCTGTTGCCAAACAATTACAATCAGAAGGTGCTCAGGTTTCATGGTTGGCAACTCCTCAGGGTATGGAGAACCGCCTGCTTCAAGATCAGAAAATTCCAATTTACCAGATTGATATTCAGGGTATACGTGGTAATGGCATACTTCGTAAACTCATGGCCCCCTTTAAAATTTTAAAGGCAACTTTTAGTGCTATGCGTTATATGAAGCAGCTAAAAATTGATGCGGTGGCTGGTTTTGGTGGATATGTTGCAGGACCTGGTGGCTTGGCTGCTCGTTTATTGGGTATACCTGTCATTATTCATGAACAGAATGCCGTAGCCGGTTTTACCAATATACAGCTTTCTCGTATTGCAAAAATAGTCTGTCAGGCATTTCCAGAAACTTTTCCGCCACAGTCCAAAGTGGTCACAACCGGTAATCCGGTTCGTAAAGAAATTGCTGAAATTCTAAATCCAAAATGGCGCTATGATCAGCGTGCAGCTGCACAGGCACCGCTAAATATTTTAATTGTGGGAGGCTCACTAGGTGCACAAGCATTAAATGAGCGAGTCCCTGCCGTATTAAAACAGTTTGATATGCCTTTAAAGGTATTTCATCAGTGTGGACAAAAACAGCTGGAACTTACCCAGTCTGCCTATCAGGGAGCACCAGCGAGTTTACAAGTTGAAGTACAGCCATTCATTACCGATATGGCCAAAGCTTATAGTGATGCTGACTTAATTATTTGTCGTGCTGGCGCACTTACTGTTACTGAAGTCGCAACTGCTGGGGTGGCTGCCATATTTATACCTTTACCTATCGCTGTAGATGATCATCAGACTGCCAATGCCCGGTTTCTAGCAGATTTGGGTGCTGCCAAAATCTGTCAGCAAGCCGTCATGAGCCCTGAATATTTAAAAGAACTTTTAACGCCCTTACTTAACCGCCAGTTACTGACTGAAATGGCAGTCAAAGCGCGGCAACAGGCACAACCGAATGCAACTCAGCACGTGGTTGATTTAATTAAAAAATTGTAATATAGAGTTTATTATGTCTCCTTCTATTCCTGCTGAACAAGTTAAAGAATTAATTAAAATTCCTGAAATGCGCCGTATCAAGCAAATTCATTTTGTCGGAATTGGTGGGGCAGGTATGTGTGGTATTGCCGAAGTACTTAAAAATCAGGGTTACTGCGTTTCAGGCTCAGATATTAAGGCCTCGAAGACCACAGCTCAGCTCGAAGAAAATGGTATTGAAGTATTTATTGGCCATGCGGCTGATAATATTAAAGGTGCTAGTGTACTGGTAGTGTCTACCGCAATTGATCCTGAGAACCCGGAAGTCAAAGCCGCGATCGAACAGCGTATTCCAGTGGTACGCCGTGCCGAGATGCTGGGCGAGCTGATGCGTTACCGTCATGGAATTGCAGTAGCAGGGACTCATGGTAAAACCACAACTACCAGTCTCCTGACCTGTATGCTGGCAGAAGAAGGTATGGATCCTACTTATGTTATTGGCGGCTTGCTGAACCGTACTGGTGTAAATGCTGCATTAGGAGCAAGTCGTTATATCGTAGCTGAAGCCGATGAGTCAGATGCATCCTTTTTACATCTTGAGCCAATGGCAGCCATTGTGACCAATATCGATGCTGACCATATGGATACTTATGGCGGTAGTTTTGATGTACTGAAAGATACCTTTATCCAGTTCCTTCACAAGCTGCCATTTTACGGCTTGGCAGTTGTATGCGGTGATGATGCCAATATTCGTGAAATCATGCCGCGGATCGCGCGTCCATTATTAACTTATGGCTTCAATCCAGATAATGACATTCGCGCTGTCGATGTTGAACAGGATGGCATGCGCAGTCACTTTACGGTATTACGTAAAGATCGTGAGCCATTACGCCTGACGATTAACCAGCCCGGCCTGCATAATGTATTAAATGCACTGGCAGCTATTGGTGTTGCAACAGATGAAGGTGTATCCGATGCCGCAATTGGCCGTGCACTAGAAGGTTTCAGTGGCGTGGGACGCCGTTTCCAGGTTCAGGGTGAGTTTGGGCTGGAACAGGGTACAGTCAAGCTGGTCGATGACTATGGCCATCATCCGAAAGAGGTAGAAGCTACCATCAAGGCTGCACGGCAGAGCCACCCTGACCGTCGACTGGTCATGATGTTCCAGCCTCACCGCTTCAGTCGTACCCGAGACTGTTTTGATGACTTTGTCGATGTACTTTCACAGGTTGACCAGTTACTGTTACTTGAAGTTTACCCTGCTGGTGAAAAGCCGATAGTGGGTGCGGACAGCCGATCGCTAGCACGCAGCATCCGTCTGCGTGGCGAGGTTGAACCAATCCTGATCGATCCGGTCGAAGGTAATCTGCAGAATGTTATACAAAAAGTGTTACAACCGAATGACTTGTTATTAACCCAAGGTGCAGGTAACGTGGGGGCTATTTCACTTGAACTCGCTCATCACCAGCTCTATCTGAAATAGGACTTTTGGGTCATTTAAAAAATATTAGTGATAAAACTTTAAGGATATCAACGTGTCAAATGCTTTAAAATTCGGCAAAGTTGCAGTATTGCTTGGCGGGAAATCAGCAGAGCGAGAAGTTTCGTTAGATAGTGGTCGTGCTGTGCTTGAAGCATTGATACGTTCAGGGGTGGAAGCCGAGGCCTTTGATCCACAAGAACGTTGTGTCACTGAACTGGTGAATTATGACCGCGCTTTTATTGTATTGCATGGTCGTGGCGGTGAAGATGGACAGATTCAGGGTGTACTGGAGTGGTTAAATATTCCATATACCGGCACAGGGGTACAAGGTTCTGCGATTGGTATGGACAAGATCAAAACCAAGCAGGTCTGGCAGGGCAGTGAACTGCCGACAGCCCCACACCGTATTGTGAGCAAAGATGCCGATGCTGATGAGGTAATTGCCAGTCTTGGTTTGCCATTCATCATTAAACCGGTACATGAAGGTTCAAGTATTGGCATGAGTAAGGTAGAAAAACCTGAAGACTTTCCTGAAGCTTTGGCCAAGGCCACTGAACATGATGCTGTAGTCATGGCAGAAAAATGGATTAATGGCCGTGAGTTCACGATCGTATTGCTAAATGGCCAGGCCCTGCCAGTTATCCGTCTGGAGCCGCCAAAAGATGTCGCGTTTTATGATTATGAAGCTAAATATAATCGTAATGATGTGCAATATGGTATTCCTTGCGGCTTAAGTGAAGCTGAAGAGAAGATGCTTCAGGAGCTGGCCTTGCGTGCATTTCAGGCAGTGGGCTGTAAAGGCTGGGGCCGTATTGATGCCATGCAGGATGAACAGGGTAATTTCTGGCTGCTTGAAGTCAATACTGTACCGGGCATGACCAGCCATTCACTGGTTCCTAAAGCAGCCAAGGCTGTGGGTTATGATTTTGACCAGCTTTGTGTCACGATTTTGGAGCAAACACTGCAAGATCATGGAGTAGATCAGTAAGCCATGGCTCAGCTTCCGACTTCTATGCGCCGTAAACCACGGGCAGCAATTACTTCTATTCATGAAAAACCACCAACCCGGAAGGAAAAGCTTACTAATCTGGGTGGGTGGCTGATGCTGGTAATTGCCTGCTTGATGCTGGTTATAGGAGTTTATGGTTTATACAGGGTTATGACAGATGCTACTGTGGCTGAACTTCAGGTAGTTGGAGCACGCTCTGACGCCGAACAGCAGCAGCTGGTCAAACATCTGGACCCGGTAATTCAGGCTAACTATTTTACCTCTGATCTGGAACAGATCCGGGACGAAGCCTTGGAAATATCTTGGGTAGATAGAGTCGTCGTATCACGCGCATGGCCAAATGCCATCCGGGTACGTGTTATGCCACGTCATGCAATTGCCCGTTGGGGAACAGGACGACTGCTTAGTGACAGTGGTGATATTTTTACTGAGGCGGTGTATAGCAGTCATCAGCAATTGCCCTTACTCCATGGTCCGGCCAGTCAGTCCAAAGTGATGATGCGCCGTTACAATGAGATCAATCAATTATTTCGACCAGTCAATTTGCGTTTAAAAGAACTTTATTTAACAGAACGCATGACTTGGTTTATGCAATTTGATTCTGGACTTCGTATCATCGTGGACCAAGATCAGACTATGAGTAAACTGCAACGTTTGAGTCATCTGGCACAAACTGACTTAAAACCAGTGTGGAACAAAATCTCGGCAATAGACCTGCGTTATCGTAATGGCCTGGCTATTCAGTGGAAAAGTGCAGCACCACCTAAAATTATAAATAGTCAGTTTGTTGTAACGATTGATGACACAAGCATTGCAGGCGGAATAAGGGCAAAGCCATAATACGTGGCTTTATAAGATTGAGGCATTGGGCCAAATATAAACAACGAACATAAAATGGTAGTGAGTAATGAGTGAAGCTGTTCCCTCGGTTGTTGCGATTGATATTGGGACGCACAAAGTTTCAGTTTTAATTGGTAAGGTCCATGCTCCGGATAATATTCAGGTCATTGGTATGGCGAGTGCTCGCAACCGGGGTATGAATAAAGGAAAAATTGTCAGTCTCGATAAAGTCATTGCCGCAATAAAAAATGCTGTCGCAGAAGCAGAAAATATGGCGGAATGCCGTATCCACTCGGCCTGGGTGTCTATACCGAGTACAGAATTAAAAAGTTTCTATGCTGCTGGCCGTACCCCTGTTACCAATCCGGAACGTATTATCAGCACCAATGAAGTGGTGCGTGCGCTGGAACTAGCCAAGGCAAGCCATGTAACAGCAGACTACTATCTGGCCAGTGCTGTACCATTAGGTTTTGAACTGGATGACACGCCAGAATGGGTACAAAATCCGATTAACATGTCAGCACAGAGTATGACCGGACATTATCAGCTAATGATGATGCCAATCAGCACTATGCAAAATCTTGACCGGGCCATGAAAGGTGCAAATATTGGGGTCGAGAAGATGGTGGTATCTTCTTTGGCAACATCGGAAGGCAGCCTGTTGAAAGATGAAAAAGAATATGGTGTCTGTCTGGTCGATATAGGCGCAGGTACCACCAATCTGGCGGTCTATCTTGACGGTCATTTAGCACTGGTTCATACCTTGCAGCGAGGAGGGGAGCATGTTACCCGGGATATTGCTGCTGTGCTGCAAACAACGACTGAAGAAGCCGAGCGTATTAAAATATTACATGGTTGTGTTGATTTGCATGCAGTAAAGCCTGATCATATGATTCAGGTACAAGGGATTGATGGTCCGCAAACGATTAGTCGCATTGAACTTGCAGAAATTATTATTGCACGCTATGAAGAAATTTTTTCTAAAATTCGAGAAGAACTAGAACGAAGTGGTGCAATTCATGGCTTGTATCACGGTGTCGTGCTTACAGGGGACGCATGCCAGATCGAAGGCATGGTAAATCTGGCGCGCCGTATGCTAGGTGTATCCGCCCATTTAGGTAATCCGCCTTTACAGGTGTATGCAGAAGAACAGCATCAGGCTTCTTTGCGTCGCTCCATGTATGCCACTGCTTCAGGCTTGCTACTTTTTAGCCAAAGTGAAATGCAGGCAACCGTTGATGAGCCGGAAGAAACAGAGAAACGCCCATTCTGGAGTCGGGTTGCCAATGGATGGACTAACCTGAATAGCAAACTAAAATCGATCTTCTAGGATGTATGGGTTTTTTGGGAATATTGTTAGGAAGTTGTAAGTGAAAAGCCGTGTACTTGACAAGGTGAGCATTGCACAGCATTCTAAAAAATATTTTTTACAGATCAAGGCAGTATACGGGCTAAAGTGACTGCCACAATTTAATTAGGAAATCTAAAGGTCATGTTGTCCTCATTTGAACTAATAGAAGATGAACCAAGCGATAGCAACGGTCAGGCCCGTTTCACTGTATTTGGTGTAGGCGGTGGTGGCGGTAATGCTGTACAGCATATGGTGCAGTCCGATATCAAAGGTGTAAAGTTTGTCTGTGCTAATACCGACAAACAAGCTCTCGACCGGATGAACGCTCCATTTAAAATCCAGCTTGGCGAACAAAGTACACGTGGTCTTGGCGCAGGTGCTAATCCGGAAGTAGGACAGATTGCCGCTGAAGAAAGTCGCGAAGTAATCCGTCAGCATCTTGAAGGTGCTGATATGGTTTTTGTGACTGCTGGAATGGGCGGGGGAACAGGTACAGGTGCCGCACCTGTGGTTGCTGAAATTGCTAAAGAGATGGGGATTTTAACCGTCGGTGTAGTGACCACGCCTTTTAACTTTGAAGGCCGTCGTCGTCAGCGTTCTGCAGAAAAGGGTATTGATGCGCTTGAAGCTCATGTCGATTCCCTGATTATCATTCCAAACCAGCGCCTGCTCAGTGTGTTTGGTGATATTTCCATGCAGGATGCATACAAAAAAGCAGACGATGTACTGCTTAATGCAGTACGTTCAATCTTTGATCTGGTTGTACGTCCAGGGCACATTAACCTTGACTTTGCTGACTTGAAAACTGCAATGAGTACCCGTGGCTATGCCATGATGGGTGAAGGGCGTAGCAGTGGACAGGATCGTGCCGAGAACGCAGCCCGTCTGGCTATTCGTAGTCCGTTACTTGATAATGTTAATATCATGAATGCCAAAGGTGTTCTAATTAATATTACAGGTGGTGCTGACGTAACTTTACGTGAAACTGAGATTATTACAGATGTCGTTAACCAGATCGTGGATCTGGATGATGGTGAGGTATTCTTTGGTACGGTATTTGATCCAGATGCGCGTGATGAAATTCGTGTTACAGTCATTGCTACCGGTTTGACCCGTAATGCTGCTGATGCCGTTGAGCCAAAGCGCCAGGCCCAGTCAGCTCAAGCACGTACTCAGGCTACCACCCATGTTTCTGTTGAAGAAGATGATGTGCCTGCTATTAGCAAGCGTCAGGCTGTAGAAGCTCCAGCAGCCTCTACACCAAGTTCTACGCCACGTTCCTCACCAATGAGTATTCAGGATTACCTGAAAAACCAGCAACGCAAGTAAAAATGCAGCTAGTTTGAACAAAAGCTGATGTCTTTACAAAAGGTAGTGGTCAAACACTACCTTTTTGTTTTTTATCAATGGCTAAATATGCTAACGTATAGCGGTTTTTTAGGTGGAAGACAAAAAGCGAATGTTGAAACAGCGTACCCTCAGACGTATGGTCAAAGCGAGTGGCATTGGACTGCATAGCGGTCAGAAAGTCATGATTAACTTTGTTCCGCATACAGTTGATGGCGGCATCATATTTCGTCGTATTGACCTAAACCCTCCTGTTGATATTCCTGCTGATGCCTTACTCATCCAGGAAGCATTTATGTGTTCTAACCTGGTACAGGAAAATGCCAAGGTTGGAACCATTGAGCACGTCATGAGTGCAATTGCCGGCTTGGGAATTGATAACCTGATTGTGGAGGTTTCAGCCTCTGAAGTGCCGATTATGGATGGTAGTGCAGGTCCATTTATTTATTTACTCATGCAAGGTGAGCTGGTTGAACAAAATGCACCCAAGAAATTTATTAAAATTTTAAAGCCGGTTGAAGCCCTGATTGATGACAAACAGGCTATTTTTACCCCCCATCATGGCTTTCAGTTAAATTTTACAATTGATTTTGATCATCCTGCATTTGCTAAAGAATACCAATCTGCCACGATTGACTTCTCTACTGAAACTTTCGTATATGAAGTTAGTGAAGCCCGGACTTTTGGATTTATGAAAGATCTGGATTATCTGAAAGCAAATAATCTGGCACTAGGAGCCAGTCTTGAAAATGCAATTGGTGTAGATGATACCGGCGTAGTGAACGAAGAGGGGCTACGTTTTTCAGATGAGTTTGTACGCCATAAAATCTTGGATGCAGTAGGTGACCTATATCTGCTCGGACACCAGATCATTGCCAAATTCGATGGCTATAAGTCTGGCCATGCTTTAAATAATCAGCTGCTACGCAATGTGCAGAGTGATCCCAGTAATTATGAAATTGTAACATTTAATGACATTGAGGACTGCCCAATTTCTTATGTAAGTCTTTCATAAGTCATTGTCTTTATATGGTTATGTTATAACGTAACATGTAAAAATGTGAAATAATTCTCTAAATATCTTCTCTAAAGTAATTGTATATTGCTGCCATGTTACTTTTTATTGCTTGCCAAACGTAGCAAGGCTTGGCTAAGCTTGGGGTCGCTCACAAAGCCAGCAGCATTTCGTAACATTTCCTGTGTTTCTGGTGCAAGTGATTGAGAAGATGCGGTTCTGACAGGAGTATCAGGTTGTCTAGACCTGAGATAAGGCCGGATCTGTTTCAGATCTTTCAGTTCAGCATGTTGAGCTAACTTAGAAATATATTGCTTTTGCAGGTAGCCGAGCTGACTAATCAAGGCTTGATTTTCACCAGTTACCGTCAAAATGCCGTATTCATAACACACGACTTGCCATTGTTCCGGTTGGGGTAATAGCGGTTGAATTAGTTTCGTAAGTTTCTGCCATTCAGCAACTTGCGCTTTAAGAAACGTTAAGTTTCCTGTTTTTAGGTGTTTTCTTGTCTGTTGAAAGACGTTGAAAGGTTCTGACATACATATTTTCCACATAGTAATGTCTTAATCTTATGCGCTTGTTTCAGCTGATATCAAGGAAGAGATCACAAGGAACCTTGAGTAAGAACAGTTAAATGAGGTCTTTATGCACACGCGTCGTATTTTACTAGCGTTTTCACTCGCCGCATCAGCTGCATCAGTTGCATTTGCAGATCTGGTTGAATTAAACGGTACCACATCATCACCAGATCGTCTTGAAGAACTTACCCGCACTTTGGCTCAAGGTTCATATTCTCAGCCGGATGATATTAATATTCCAGCAAACACGAACGTCAGCATTACTCTTCGTGAGAAGACTGTTGAATTGAATAATGAATCTTTAGCAAAGAAGTACGGAACTAAAGCGACCCCATCTTATAACTCCAGTAATCCTTATTCGTGGCTAGTCAGCCATCCCCTACCTGATATGAAACGTGTCAGTTCTAACTATGGTGGCCGTGTTATGGGTGGCCGGGCTGAAAATCATTCAGGTCTGGATCTATCTGCACCTAGTGGTACTCCAATCTATGCAACTGGCCCAGGTATTGTGACCAAATCAGGCTGGGGTACAGGCTATGGCCAGTATGTAGAAATTAATCATGGTAATGGTTACTTAACTCGCTATGCCCATGCTTCACGTTTGGTCGCCCGTGTAGGTGACCGTGTTGAAGCAGGTGAACATATTGCAAATGTTGGCTGTACCGGCCGCTGTACCGGCCCGCACCTTCATTATGAAGTAGTCAAAGATGGCCAGCGTAAGAATCCTTCAACTTACCTTGCTATGCTGCCATAAAATTAAAATTATAGTATCACCGCTTTTAATATGAATTGTATGGAAAATCGCCTATATTGGCGATTTTTTGTTATTCTGAGTAATAAAACGTCACTTGGTATTTATCTTATGAATAATTCTCCATGATGGCATTCACCTGCGGCGATACCTGCTCTACACGAAAACATGATACATATAGGAGATAAGACAGGAAGATTAAGAGAAAGGTGAGTTATGGCGTTTTACGGTGATACCGACGCACAGGAAACACAAGAATGGCAAGATGCTTTTGATTCAGTACTACAGCATATGGGTACAGAGCGGGCAGCATTTCTGCTTGAAAAATTGTATCAGCGGGCGATAGCTAAACATGTTCCTATTCAGCGTCTCAATACGCCATATCTCAATACAATCTCAGTAGATGAACAGCCTGCTATGCCGGGTGATCAGGATATGGAGCGAAGAATTCGCGCTCTGATTCGCTGGAATGCCTTAGCAATGGTGTTACGTGCTAACAAGACTGGTGATGATCTTGGTGGTCACTTGGCAAGTTTTGCATCTAGTGCCACCCTGTATGATGTAGGTTTTAACCATTTTTTCCGTGCTGCTAGTGATAATTTCGGCGGTGATATGATCTATTATCAAGGTCATTGTGCACCGGGCATTTACGCACGTTCATTTCTGGAAGGCCGACTCACTGAAGAGCAGCTCGGCAATTTTCGCCGTGAAGTAGGCGGAAATGGTTTACCAAGCTATCCACATCCTTATCTGATGCCAGATTACTGGCAATTCCCGACAGTATCTATGGGCTTGGGACCAATCATGTCAATTTATCAGGCCCATATTCAGAAATATCTGATGAACCGTGGCCTGATTAAAGAAGAAGACCGGAAAATCTGGGCGTACTTGGGTGATGGCGAGATGGACGAGCCAGAGAGTCTGGGTGCGATTTCATTGGCAGGTCGCGAAAAGCTCGATAACCTGATTTGGGTGGTGAACTGTAACCTGCAGCGTCTGGATGGCCCGGTGCGTGGTAATGGTAAAATTATCCAAGAATTAGAATCACTGTTCCGTGGGGCAGGCTGGCGAGTAATTAAGGTAGTGTGGGGTCGCCACTGGGATCCGTTACTGGCCAAAGATACCTCTGGTGCATTAAAAGCTGCAATGGAAGAAGCAGTAGATGGTGACTATCAGCGCTATCAGGTTAAAGGTGGAGCCTATACGCGTGCTCACTTCTTCGGTAAGTACCCGGAAGCTGAAGAGCTGGTAAAGAATTTAAGCGATGAAGATATTGATAATCTGAATCGTGGCGGTCATGACCCGTACAAGGTCTTTGCTGCCTATGCTGAGGCCACCAAAGCCAAAGGTCAGCCGACAGTTATTTTAGCTAAAACGGTAAAAGGTTATGGACTGTCTGAAGAAATTGAAGCGGTAAACAAGACGCATCAGATCAAGAAAATGCAGCTTGAGTCACTGAAATATGTTCGTAACCGCTTCAATCTACCATTTAATGATGAACAGCTTGAAGAATTGCCATTCTATCGTCCGAGCGAAAATTCTCCCGAGCTAAAATATCTTAAGGCACGGCGCGAAGCTCTAGGGGGTTATCTACCGGCACGACGCAAAGAAAGCTATGCTCTGGATATTCCAGAACTGTCAGTTTTTGATAGCGTTCTACGTGGCAGTAATGGTAAACAGCAATCTACCACCATGGTAATGGTACGCCTGATCTCAGCATTGCTTAAAGAAAAAGCCATTAAGGATCATGTTGTTCCGATCGTACCGGATGAGGCACGTACTTTTGGCCTGGAAGGTATGTTCCGGCAGCTAGGTATCTATGCGGCGCATGGTCAACAGTATACGCCAGAAGATAATGAACAGCTCATGAATTACCGTGAAGCTAAAGATGGGCATATGCTTCAGGAAGGTATCAACGAAGCTGGAGCCATGAGTGCCTGGGCTGCACTGGGAAGTAGCTATTCAACTAATAATTTGCCGATGATTCCGATGTACATGTATTACTCCATGTTCGGTTTCCAGCGTATCGGTGATATTGCCTGGGCTGCAGGAGATGCGCAGGCTCAAGGTTTCTTGCTGGGTGCAACTGCAGGCCGCACTACCCTGAATGGTGAAGGTTTGCAGCATCAGGATGGTCATTCACATATTCTGGCCAGTACCATTCCAAACTGTGTTTCATATGACCCTTGCTTTGGTTATGAGCTGGCTGTTGTGGTACATGATGGTTTGCAACGCATGTATGTAAATCAGGAACGTGTGTTCTATTACCTGACACTCATGAATGAAAACTATGAACATCCACCAATGCCACAGGGTGTAGAAGAGGGCATCAAACGCGGGATGTACCTGCTTGAAGAAGATGATAAAGCCACTGTCCAGTTACTGGGTTCAGGCGTCATTCTGCGTGAAGTGATCAAGGCTGCTAAAATTCTGCGTGAGGAATATCAGGTTCATGCCAATGTCTGGAGCGTCACCAGCTTCAATGAACTGGCACGTGATGGAATGGCATGTGAAGAATATAACCGCCTGCATCCGTTAAATGAACAAACCCGAGAATCTTGGGTTTCTCAGCAGCTGCGTGGTACAGATGGTATCGTGGTTGCAGCAACGGATCACATGCGTACTTATAGTGAACAGATCCGCGCTTATCTGCCAGATAACCGGCCTTACGTTACATTAGGTACAGATGGCTACGGCCGTTCTGATACCCGCGCCAATCTTCGCAGTTATTTTGGTGTAGATGCAGCTCATATCGTGGTTGCCACTCTGAAAAAACTGGCAGATGAAGGTGAAGTTGAAAACCGTCTGGTTAAAGATGCTATTTCCAGTTTTGAGCTGGAAACAGACCGTCCGGTAGCCTGGGCACCTCAAGCTCATCCGGAAGTCCAGATAGTTGCAGAATATCAAGAACCAGTATCAGGTGAGGAGAACTAAGCCCTATGCAAATCAAGACACCTGATATCGGCGTAGACCAAGCGAATGTTGCAGAAGTTCTGGTCAAAGTAGGCGACCGTATTGAAGTAGATGACAGCATTGTCGTGTTGGAATCCGATAAAGCAACGGTTGAAGTGCCTGCCACTTCAGCCGGAGTAGTTAAAAGTATCCTGGTCAATCAGGGCGATGACGTGACTGAAGGCACAGCATTGATTGAACTTGAAGCAGAAGGTACATCTGGCGGCGTTACTGAAGCTCAAGAAGCCGATGCAGCACAGAAAACTTCAGAAAATACTCCAACTGAATTACCTGACCAGGAAATTCAGCAGGAAATTTCATCCCATCAGCCAAATTCTCCGACCCAGGCTGCTCAACCGTCTGAATCTGGCTCATCTTCAGCTTCTATAGTTGAAGTTAAATTGCCTGATATTGGGGTAGAGAAAGCACTGGTGGGTGAGCTGCTGGTTCAGGTAGGTGATGATATTCAGGTTGACCAGAGTATTGCAGTAGTTGAGTCAGACAAAGCCACCGTAGAAGTACCAAGTACTGTAGCAGGCAAAGTACAAAGTATTACCGTCAAAGAAGGTGATAGCGTTAAAGAAGGTGTGGTGCTGATTACTGTACGGACCGCTGAAGGTTCGGCCGAGCCTGTATCAGAGAAGCCTTCCGTCCAGTCTGCTACAGAAAAATCTGCATCTCAACAGCAGGCTGCTACATCAGTTGAAAATAGTAGTAGTGCTGAAAGTACAGAAATTGAAGTCACTGTACCGGACCTTGGGGTAGATAAAGCCACAGTCACTGAAATTTTAGTTAAAGTCGGTGACCGTGTAGAGGCTCAGCAAAGCTTGTGTGTGGTTGAGTCAGACAAAGCTTCAGTTGAGATTCCAAGTTCTGCTGCCGGCATCATTAAGGCGTTACATGTAGAGTTAAACCAGGTCGTTAAACAGGGACTATTACTGGCTGTAGTAGAGACAGAGAAATCATCTGAACCGGTTAAAACTAAACAGGCTGCAGTGGTTAAAGAGCAGGATGCTGCAACACAACAGACTGTAGCTAAGCCGCAAAATGATACTGGTACTTTGTCAGCTCCACAGCAGGGCACTGATAAGTTAAGTAAAGAACAGCAACTTGAAAATGCTAAGGTTTATGCTGGGCCTGCAGTACGGAAGCTGGCTCGTGAACTGGGCGTAGTATTAGCACAGGTTAAGGCATCGGGACCGCATGAACGTGTAATGAAGGAAGACGTTTTTGCATATGTCAAAACTCGTCTGACTGAAGTGCAAAAACCTGCAAGCTCAACTCCAGCACCTGTGGTTTCAGGTTTGCCAGCTTTGCCAGATTTTACTGCTTTTGGTGGTGGTGAACTGAAAACCATGACACGTTTGCAGCAGGTGTCTGTTCCACAGCTTTCACTCAACAATTATATTCCTCAGGTAACCCAGTTTGATCTGGCTGATATTACCGAACTTGAGGCATGGCGTGGTGAATTGAAAGCTAACTTTAAAAAAGAAGGCATCAGTCTGACTATCTTGGCCTTTATCGCCAAGGCGGTTGCTCACCTGTTAAAAGAAGAGCCTTATTTTGCAGGTCATCTGGCTGATGACCAGAAAGCAGTAATGCTGCGTCATGAAATTCATATGGGTATTGCAGTAGCTACGCCAGATGGGTTGACTGTACCGGTACTACGTAATCCTGATCAGAAATCTATCCGTCAGATTGCACAGGAGCTGGGGGAGCTGAGCCAGAAGGCGCGTGATAAAAAGCTGTCTCCAAAAGACCTGCAAGGTGCCAACTTTACCATTACCAGTCTGGGTTCAATCGGTGGTACGGCATTTACGCCGCTGGTTAACTGGCCACAAGTGGCAATTCTGGGAATTTCTCCGGCAACCATGCAACCAGTGTGGAATGGTGAGTCTTTTGATCCGCGCCTAATGTTGCCATTATCATTGTCTTATGATCATCGGGTGATCAATGGTGCTGATGCAGCACGTTTTACCAATAAGCTGACCAAACTGTTAAAGGATATTCGCAGTTTATTGCTGTAATCTCTTTATCTTGATAAAAGCCCTGCGATTGCGGGGCTTTTTATCAGCCCGATTAAAAAATATTAATGTATAAACCCGGGTTTAAAATAAAAGGGGTTTGAAAATTTGGCTGGCTCGTTTTACACTAGGCCTACTTCATTGGGGAGTAGCCGCTATTTACGTTCCAGTAAATAGGTGATGATCAACATAATTGTTCAACAGAACATGGTCATCATAGCCAAAGAACCCGAGCTTTAATTCTTTTGTTGGCAAGACCTTTGATTTATCTTTCTGCTTGATTATGGCTGGCGGGAGAGATAAGTCATGGGACTACGCTAGCCAGAGAATAATCATGCCAGATTTTTTCACCTCCTTAATCTCTAATATGCCAACTAGTATGGCGGCTTTTTCTGTATCAACAGCGATTGTTGCTTTGGCTGAAATGGGCGATAAAACTCAGCTTTTGGCCCTTTTGTTGGCTGCGCGTTTCCGTAAGCCTTTACCTATTATTTTGGCCATTCTCGCTGCTACGCTGATTAATCACGGGCTTTCCGCAGTATTAGGGCAATTTATTACCCGTATGGTTGACCCGACTGTAATGATTTGGATTTTGGCAGCAGGTTTTATTGGCATGGCAATCTGGATGCTGATTCCTGACGAGCTGGATGATGAAACTGAAAATATTAATAAATGGCAGCGCTACGGGGTATTTGGTGCCACATTTGTATTATTCTTCCTGGCAGAAATTGGTGATAAAACCCAGATCGCTACAGTCGCCTTGGCAGCTCGTTTTGACAGTATTTTCTGGGTAACAGCTGGCACCACGTTAGGTATGCTGCTGGCTAATGTACCTGCAGTGTTTATTGGCGATAAGCTGGCACACAAGCTGCCCATAGCTCTAATTCACAAGATCAGTGCCTTTATCTTCTTGGCAATTGGTATCTTTACTATTGTGCAGCACTACTTTTTCTAGGCCAACTTTATGACAGCTCGGCAGATAACGTTCGGGCTGTATTCTATATTTTGAGCCTGCTTAAAAATCTGCCTGAGCAGTACAAACTAAATTTTTTATTTTATTGTAAGTTTTAATGAATCCCATTATTTTAATAAGGAATTAAAAATTTAACTTGTTAAGTCAATTTGGGGTAGGGGATGAGTTTAGATCGCACCACATCACAGGTGTTGTTTGATAACGGCACACATAAATGCATCAGTTTTACCAGTCTGGTTAAAGGTGAAGGTGTACAGGCCAATCAGTTTCTGATTATTGATCATGAGCGGGCGGCGGTTCTCGACCCTGGTGGTGACTTAACATATATTCCCCTGACCATGGAGTTAAATCGCTACACCCGGCTGGCCAATCTTGATTATGTGATGGCCTCACACCAAGATCCGGATATTATTACTTCCATGCCACGCTGGCTGGTTTATACCGATGCCAAGGTGGTTGCATCAAAACTCTGGGCACGCTTCTTACCCCATCTGAACTCTGCCTTCATGAGTGACCGCATGAAAGGTAACTGGCTGGACCGTCTGGTTGAGCTCCCAGATCAGGGGCAGAGTATTGCGCTGGGACATGCTGCGATACTGGCTATTCCGGCTCACTTTTTACATTCAGTGGGTAATTTCCAGTTCTACGATCCGGTTTCTAAAATTTTATTTTCAGGTGATATGGGTGCTTCTATGGTAGAGAATGCCAGTCAGCCACTTGAAGACTTTGAAGCTCATATTCCTAAAATGAAAGCTTTTCACCAGCGCTATATGTGTGCGAATAAGGTTATCCGTTTATGGGTGAATATGGTTCGTAAAATGGATATTGAAATGATTGTGCCACAGCATGGCAGTGCATTTATTGGCAAGGAAAAAGTGAAACAGTTTCTGGACTGGATTGAGACACTCCAGTGTGGCGTTGATTTGATGGATGAGCGTATTTTTCACTGCCCGGTTTAAAATATTAAAAAATACTTGAGTAGAAAAACAACATTTTCTAAGATTCTGCTATTGGAAATAGCCAATATCTAGACTAACGAGAATATAAGAAAATGTTGTCTCAAGTAACTTATGAAAATGCCTGTTTAAGCTGTGGTGCCTGCTGTGCCTATTACCGGGTATCATTTTATTGGGCAGAAGGCGAGCAGATTCCTGAACATCTGGTAGAGTCAATTACGCCAGTTTACTCATGCATGAAAGGGACTAACCAGACCCAGCCACGTTGTCAGGCACTAGAAGGAACGCCAGGAGAACAGGTCAGCTGTAGTATTTACAGTATGCGAAGTTCAAGCTGCCAGGAAGTTCAGGCTGGTGACAGTCAGTGTAATAAAGCGCGAAGCGCGCATGGGATGATTCCGCTGATTAATATTGAACCTCAGGTAATCAATGATGAAAGCTACGATCAGGTTAGCTAAGCATAAATAAAAATAAAACGAGTAGGTAGATAAAACTATGGGCAAAAATGCTTCTGCGAAGATACTAATTTCTCTGGTCTGAAATCGCTGAAATAAAAATTCTCTGGGAGAAAAATGAAATTTGAGGAGAAATTTGTTTATAATAGCTCACGGAAATTACCAGTGAGACTGTTATGCTGACCATCGTTCAAGAAGCGTTAACCTTCGATGATGTCTTGTTACTCCCTGCCTACTCTACTGTTCTCCCAAAAGATGTCTCCTTAAAGACACGTTTGACCCGCGGTATTCAACTTAATATTCCTCTTGTTTCAGCAGCTATGGATACTGTAACCGAGTCACGTATGGCAATTGCCATGGCTCAGAACGGTGGTATCGGTATTCTGCATAAGAATATGGATATTGCACTTCAGGCTGCAGAAGTCCGCCGTGTCAAAAAATTTGAAGCCGGTATGGTTAAAGACCCGATTACAGTTACCCCTGAAACCACTGTACGTGAACTGATTGCGATTACGCAAGCCAATAATATCAGTGGTGTACCTGTGGTTAAAGATGGCCAGGTGGTCGGCATTGTTACTGGCCGTGATACCCGTTTTGAAACTAATCTTGAACAGCCTGTCAGCAATATTATGACGCCACAAGAGCGCTTGGTGACTGTGCGGGAAGGTGAGTCCAAAGAAAATATTCAGGCCTTACTGCAACAGCACCGTATTGAAAAAGTACTGGTCGTGGACGAGCAGCATGCGCTTAAGGGACTGATTACGGTAACGGATTTCCGTAAAGCTGAACTTTATCCAAATAGCTGTAAAGATGACCTTGGCCGATTGCGTGTTGGTGCAGCAGTAGGAACTGGTGCCGAAACACCAAGCCGTGTTGAAGCCTTGGTTGAGGCAGGTGTAGATGTCATTGTGGTCGATACTGCTCATGGTCACTCAGCCGGTGTAATTGAACGTGTCCGCTGGGTCAAGAATAACTACCCGCAGGTTCAAGTCATTGGTGGAAATATTGCCACAGGGGATGCTGCGTTGGCGTTACTTGATGCCGGTGCAGATGCAGTTAAGGTAGGTATTGGACCAGGTTCAATCTGTACCACCCGTATTGTTGCCGGTATTGGTATGCCGCAGATCTCTGCAATTGACAGTGTGGCCAGTGCACTTAAAGAACAGATACCACTGATTGCAGATGGCGGTATCCGTTTCTCGGGTGACATGGCCAAAGCAATTGGTGCAGGTGCCAGTACGATTATGGTCGGTTCATTGCTAGCAGGAACTGAAGAAGCACCAGGTGAGGTTGAATTCTTTCAGGGACGTTATTATAAGGCCTATCGTGGCATGGGTTCATTAGGAGCAATGGCTGGAGCGACCGGGTCTGCAGACCGCTACTTCCAGGACTCTAAAGCGGGTGCCGAGAAATTGGTTCCAGAAGGTATTGAAGGCCGTGTACCATATAAAGGCCCGATGGGTAATATTGTGCACCAGATGATGGGTGGTTTACGTTCATCCATGGGTTATACCGGATCTGCGACAATTGATGATCTTCGCCAAAATGCTAAATTTGTAAAAATTACGGCAGCGGGTATGTCTGAGTCTCATGTACATGATGTCACGATTACTAAAGAAGCACCTAACTACCGTGTGGGTTAAATCATGATTGGGCTATTTTTGACCTGATCCTTATAGAAAAAGCCGTCAGTTTTATGACGGCTTTTTTGTTTTGGTGTAAAGTAAATCCAATTTGCAACAGCTTGGTTAAATAACCATAAACTATAAGAAGTGAGTAAAATATGAGCTATTTTGGAACCGATGGTATCCGTGGTAAATTTGGTGAACTCCCAATCACCCCTGAATTTGCCTTAAAACTTGGTTTCGCTGCAGGTAAGGTACTCAAAAGAATCAATCCTTCTGATAAAACATTAGTCGTACTAGGTAAAGATACCCGTTTGTCCGGGTATATTTTAGAGTCAGCCTTACAGGCTGGTCTTAACGCTGCTGGCGTTTATGTACATTTACTTGGGCCTTTACCGACTCCCGCAATTGCCCATTTGACGCGTGCTTTACATGCCCATGCCGGGATTGTCATTTCTGCTTCGCATAATCCTTATTTTGATAATGGTATTAAATTCTTTTCCAGTCAGGGTAAAAAATTGCCAGACGAGCTTCAAGAAGCAATTAATGCGGAACTGGAAAAAGAAATTCGTATTGAGGATACAGCTAATCTGGGTAAGAGTGTCCGGGTAAAAGATGCAGCTGGCCGTTATATTGAATTCTGTAAATCCACCTTTCCTTACCATCATGATCTCCGTGGCCTGAAAATTGTAGTAGATTGTGCCAATGGAGCAGCCTATAACGTAGGTCCTGCTGTTTTTCGCGAATTAGGGGCAAAAGTTATTGCTCTATATAATGAACCAGACGGCCTAAACATTAACGAGCAATGTGGTTCAACTCATCCGGAAAACCTGCAAAAAGCAGTAATACAGTCACATGCCGACCTTGGTATTGCATTTGATGGCGATGCTGATCGGGTCGTTATGGTAGATAAAGCTGGTAACCTGATTGATGGTAACCATATTCTGTATATTCTTGCGACACAAACCAGCCAGAAACCTGCGGGTATTGCCGGTACCCTGATGAGTAACCTGTCACTGGAACTGGCATTAAAAAAAGCCGGTGTCGATTTTGTTCGGGCCAAAGTCGGTGACCGCTATGTATTGCAGGCACTGGAAGAGAATGGCTGGATGACTGGCGGTGAACCTTCTGGACATATTCTCACCTTGGACAAGAGTACAACAGGAGACGCTATTATTGCTGCACTTCAGGTATTAACTGTCATGGTTGAGCAGGGTAAGGCTCTGGATGAACTGGTTGCAGACTTTGAGCTTTTTCCACAAGAGCTTATTAATATTCGTTTAGAAAAAATGATTGATCCTTATTCGATTCCTGCATTGGTTGCTGAATTTGAAAAAGCTGAAGCACAGCTTGAAGGGAGAGGACGGCTTTTAATAAGAAAATCAGGTACTGAACCAGTCATCCGTGTCATGGTAGAGGGTGAAAATGAGCAGGAAGTAAAAGCACTGGCTCAACATCTGGCCAATGCCGTAAAAAATCAGGCAGATGTACTTGTGGAGGGCTAAAGCATGAGTGATGTGATTAAAGATTTAAGTGAGTTACGCCTGACTTATCAGAAAGGTGAGCTGCATGAAGCAGAAGTAGATACCCAGCCACATGAGCAGTTCTTGAGCTGGTTTAATTATGCTCTTCAAGCAGGATTGCATGAACCTTATGCCATGTCCTTAGCTACCGCAAATGCTCAGGGGCGACCACATGTGCGTACCGTGTTGCTGCGCGGCGCCACTGAAACAGGTTATGACTTCTATACCAATTATGACAGTCAAAAAGGCTTGGATCTGGCAGTTAATCCTTATGCCGAGCTGCTATTTTACTGGCCTGTATTGGAACGGCAGATCCGTGTCCATGGGCGGGTTGAGAAAATTTCAGAACAGGAGTCAACGGAGTATTATCATAAGCGGCCACATGACAGTCAGGTTGCTGCCCATATCAGTCAGCCACAGAGTGGCGTAATTTCTAGCCGTGAAGAATTACAGCAGCGCTTTCAGACTCTACAACAGCAAGTAGAGAACCAGCCTCTTGAAAAACCTGTATTCTGGGGAGGCTATCGTCTACACCCTGAATATTATGAATTCTGGCAGGGACGGCCTAACCGTTTACACGACCGCCTCAGTTATGAAAGAATCGATGGTCATTGGAAATTACAACGATTAATGCCATAGATGCCGAATATTCAAGTTAAGCAACGCCCTTTACTGACACGTGTAGAAAGTTTTCAACACGTGTCACCCTTTCTTGCCCATATTCTGGCCAGACGTGGAGTCGCTTCTGAACAAGAACTTGAACTCAGATTAAAATATCTGCTTTCTCCTTGCCTTAAAGGACTGGAACAGGCAGTTGAGATTATAAATCAGGCCATTGACCAGCAGAAAAAAATTGTTATTGTCGGAGATTATGATGCAGATGGTGCAACCAGCACTGCTCTGATGATTCTTGCTTTAAGAGATATGGGCGCAGATGTAGCCTATCTGGTTCCTGACCGGTTTAAATATGGTTATGGACTTACGCCTGCAATTGCAGATCTGGCTTTTACCCGTTTTACTCCCGACCTTTTGATTACTGTAGATAATGGTATTTCTAGTCATGAAGGGGTAAAACAGGCGCAAGACCATGGTATGCAGGTTATTATTACAGATCACCATCTGACCACTAAAGAAACACCAGCCGCTGAGGCAGTAGTTAATCCGAACCAACTGGGCTGTAATTTTCCGAGTAAAGCCTTGGCTGGAGTAGGGGTTGCCTTTTATGTACTTGCCAATCTGTGCAGTTTTCGCAAAAGGGCAGACCAATCTGTCAGCAATATAACCCAATATCTGGACCTGGTTGCCTTAGGTACCTACGCCGATGTTGCGAGCCTTGATTACAATAACCGTATTCTGGTCGATGCCGGTTTGAAACGCATACAGCAACAGCAGTGCCGTCCAGGAATTCTGGCATTACTTGATATTGCCGGACGCGAACCGGCAGCTCTTAAAGCACAAGATTTAGGTTTCGTACTTGGGCCGCGTATTAATGCAGCAGGCCGTATGGAAACTATGGAAATCGGAATTGAGTGTCTGTTAGCCCCTGATCTGGAAAATGCTTATCCTCTGGCCCGGCAACTTAATCAGCTAAATATTGAACGCCGTCAGATTGAAGCACAGATGAAGCAGGAAGCCTTGCGCTATCTAGAGCAATTACAGTTATCAAAAGAAAATATACCTCCCGCGCTGATTATGTTTGAAGAACACTGGCATCAGGGCGTGATTGGAATTGTCGCTGGACGCTTAAAAGAGCAGTTTCACCGGCCAAGCATTGTATTCGCAGCAGATGAAGACGGTATTCATATTAAGGGATCGGCCCGTTCGGTTGAGGGAATTCATATTCGTGATTGTATTGAGCAGATTGCTGAACAGTATCCCCATCTGGTACGTTATTTTGGCGGTCACGCTGCCGCTGCCGGACTCACGATCCGTAAAGAGCATTTTTTAGAATTTAAACAGGTTTTTATCCAGCTAATTGCAGGCATGGATGAAACGCTGCTCTCTGCTACACTTTGGACAGATGGGGAGCTGCCTGTAGAAGCATTGGTTCTTGACACAGTGGATCTGATTGAAAAGTTAGGACCATGGGGACAAAAATTTCCGTCACCTGTATTTGAAGGAATTTTTAAGGTTGTAGACTTCAGATGGCTTAAAGAGACTCATCTCAAATTACGTCTGGCATTAAATAACGGTCAAGTAGTAGATGCAATTGCCTTTAACGCAAAAGACAGATTTGAGTATGATCCGGAAAACGATCAAGTCGATCTGGTCTATGAACTGGAACGTAACGAGTTCAATGGTAACACAGGCCTGCAATTGCGTATCATCCATCTTAAGCAGAAAATTTTATAATAGGCCGCTTGAACCAGTTTAAGTATAGTAGATCGAATGGATGGGTACTGACCGTAATAGATATATTGCTTTATGACTTGTAAAATATAATAAAAAACCCATCCGGAGATGGGTTTTTTATTAGTCTAAATATTACTTCAGATTAGAAGCGGTATTTTGCAGCTACACCAAAGCTGTTGTAGTCGTTATTACCTGCTTCACCGAAGCCTACACGACCTTCCAGACTTACTTGCTGGTTAATGAACTTACGGGCATTTACGCCAAATTCATTAGAGTCTGTTAAATCATTGTTGTAATAGTCGGCACCGATACTGAAAGTTTTGTCAATGAAGTAATCTGCCGCCAGATTGTATTCATCAAGATCACCGAACGCTGCACCCGCTTCAAGGTTGATATCTTTACCATTGCTAAGAGTCGTAACATATTTAGCACGAAGTGTTGGGTCTACACCGTCGTCATTGTCATTGTCATAACCTTTTAGACCGGCTGCAATTAAGAGACCTGGAGCTGGTAAGTAACCAACTTCTGCACCATAGTAAGTTGTATCATAATCAACAGTACCAATTGGTGTATCACGTTCTATATCTTGACGACTAACATTACCACTTAAGTAAAAATCTGAGTTAGGTACAAAGTATTCTGCACCGACACCATAACGGTTATCATCAACATCACCACGGTCAGCGAAAGTTGCGAATGCACTTACATTACTGGCACGATCAAGGAAAGCAGCTTCTGCAAGCGGTGCATTACGTGTTTGAACCGGATTAAAATAATAAGTACCGTTTACACCAAAAGCACTACCTGAATCGCCATTGTCGGGGTCTACATAACTTGCAGATGCACCTACTTCGGCTTGATAAGCATTGGCTGTGCCCGTTACTGCTAGAGCTGATAAAAGCGCTGACGCAATTGCTAGTTTTTTCATGGTTATTCACCCCTCTTAAAATCTTGTTAGCTAAGTTGCATACATAATGTTTTGTTACAACTTCAGTTTATGTGTTTTTAAATTCGGGTCAATCACAGGAAAGTAACGAGAATGTTGTTCGCGTAATAATATGTAATTTTTTTGATATAAGTATCTGATATATGATATTAAAACTTAAATGTTTAGTTTTATTAAAAGCATGGAGATTTTGTGAATAGTACAGGTGTTTGATTATAGATTATTCAATTTTGATTACAACTTATTTAAATGTGAGCGAAATTTACTCATTTTTATCTTTTTATTTTCAAGCTGAATTTACATATTTTGTTAGCTTTGAAATATGATGTTGATCTGTTGCATACATTCAGACAACTTGTAATTCACTCTCATTTATTTCATTTTCAATATAAATATTTAATTTTAATAAACTCATAAATGATCCCTGCCAACATCAGTTTTCAAATTTTTTATCACGCTACTGTTATTTGAAATGATCCCAACGAGACAGATGCTCTATGCTACAATTTAAGGATTAAAAGGTTTTTTTGAGAGTAAATCACGTGGAAATTAATCCGTATCTAAACCAGTTAAAAGATTTAAGTGAACGTAGTCAGACTCTACGGGGGTATCTTTGACTACGATCTTAAAAAAGAACGGTTAGAAGAAGTTTTACGTGAGTTAGAAGATCCGAGTATCTGGAATGACCAGAGTCGTGCTCAGGCGATGGCTAAGGAAAAAGGTGAGCTTGAAAATGTTATTAATGTGCTGGAAGGTTTAAGTACCCAGCTGGAAGATGCACAGGCAATGCTAGACCTTGCAGTCGAAGCGGATGATGAAAGCCTGCTTGCGGATGTACAGGCTGAACTGAGCTCTGCGGAAGAAGCATTGGCAAAACTTGAGTTCCGCCGCATGTTCAGTAACCCCATGGATCCAAATCCCTGCTATGTCGAAATTCAGGCTGGTTCGGGCGGTACAGAGGCACAAGATTGGGCCTCTATGTTACTGCGGATGTATATGCGCTGGATTGAACGTCATGGCTTTAAAGCTGAGTTGATGGAAGAGTCTGATGGTGATGTCGCGGGAATCAAATCAGCCACTATCCGGGTAGAAGGCGAGTATGCATATGGCTGGCTACGGACAGAATCCGGTGTACACCGTTTAGTACGTAAGTCGCCATTCGACTCGGGTAACCGTCGTCATACGTCATTTTCTGCTGTATTTGTTTCACCTGAAGTAGATGATAATATCGAAATCGATATCAATCCATCTGATGTACGTACAGATACTTACCGTGCATCAGGCGCGGGTGGACAGCATATTAATAAAACTGACTCTGCAGTACGTTTGACCCATATGCCAACAGGTATCGTGGTTGCATGCCAGAATCAACGATCACAGCATGCCAACCGTGATCATGCCTGGAAACAGCTACGTGCCAAGCTTTATGAACTTGAAATGAGTAAGCGTAATGAAGCTGCACAAGCTTTGGAAGATTCCAAGTCGGATATTGGCTGGGGTAGCCAGATTCGCTCTTACGTACTTGATGACTCACGGATTAAAGATTTGCGTACTGGCGTTGAAAATTCAAATACCGGAGCAGTACTTGATGGCGATCTGGACAAGTTTATTGAAGCAAGTTTGAAACAAGGGCTTTAATTTTATTTATAGCTCATATAAAAACAGGAGCTGACCTCCTGTTTTTTTTAATTTTATTAATAAAATAATTAATTAGGTAATTTCATTAATTAAAAAAATCGTACTGCCAGCAAAATATCCCAAGCCCAGCAATAGCCCAATCCAGAACAGGCCGCCTAGCAGGTTATAAAGCAGAAACATCGGATAATTCATCTGATTGGCACCTGCAGCAAATGGAGCCACTGAACGTACAAAAGGAATAAAACGAGCCATCAGGATAGTTTTACCACCATGACGCACAAAATAACGATTTGTACGGGCTAAATGTTCCGGTTTGATAAAACGTGATTTTACACTGGTAATCTGTGGCCCAAAGAATTTACCAGTATGATAGTTAACAATATAACCTAGAGTGGCCGCTGCAAAAAGTAGCATGATCATAAAGTCAAGGTGCATAAAATCTACTGAAGCACATAATGCTCCTACACTCAGGAGCAAGCTGTCTCCTGGCAGAAAAAACATGGCAATAAATGCAGTTTCAGCAAAAATAATCATAAACAGGAGCGCATATACCCACATACCATAGGCTTCAATAAAGCCGGGCAAATGCTGTTCGAAACCAAGCAAAAAATCAATCAATTCCGTCTACCCATTTGTCGTGTTTATATAGAAAACGAGAAGTTACAGGCACTTCCATACAGCAGGCTGTATACAACGTTATACTCATTCAGCTTTGGCCTGATCTGGTCACAGTCAGAAATTCATATTTCAACATATAAATAAAAAATTAATATATTCAATATGATATAAAATTTATGACTTTCATTCATTCTCAAAACTGACAGCAGTATAACCCGGTTTAGCTTAAAGTAAACCTCAGGTGTTTATCGATAAAACTGCTTTTCTGGTCTGATCAGTAGCTTTATAAGTGCTCTGAATAGAATTTAAGACATAGTTGAGGAAAGGGTTAAATGCATATTAATATGGGGTATACCGCAATCTTCATATACTTCCCCAAAACATGCAAAACCGAGTTCCTGATAAAATGATGTTGCATGGACTTGAGAAGATAAACACAGCTGATCAAGCTGCTGCTCCTGTGCATATTCAATGATAGCCTGCATTAGAGCTTTACCTAAACCACGTCCACGATCAGTTTTAAGAACGGCCACCCGGCCAATCCAGTGGTTTGGCAGCAAACGTGCAGTTGCAATGGCACGTGTCTGATCATATAGAATAAAATGAACAGCATGTTTATCGTCCTGATCCCATTCATCTTCTGCTGCAATCTTTTGCTCCTGAATAAATACTTCAGTACGAATAAACTTTGCTGCTGACTGGAGTTCGTTCCAGCTGCCATGTCTAATCTGGAATAAAGACAAAACTTGCTCCTGTAGCATATCGATATAAATGAATTAGCCTGATTTTAATGCAGCAAACCAGTACTGCTACACTATTTTTATAAAACTTTTTGAAATAGAGAGTTTTAATATTGACTCATCAATGAGTACAGTGAAGGTTATGGGGAAAGTCTTCTGAGAGTGTTAAAATAAAATCCCCCGTTCAACAGATCACGTTTATTTCTAAATTGAATAACAAATATCGTAAAAATTCGATATTAATATCGATAAAAAACGATATAATGTATTTCAAGGGTGACGTGTTTTACATCAGTGCGAGAAAAAGTGATGGACACAGAAGCGATTTATAAAGCTTTGGCAAATCCGATCCGCAGGCAGATTTTACAGTGCCTGAAAGATCCTGAGCAGTTTATTCCTAAGCTAAATGAGTGTGAATATGATTTTAGCCGGGGAGTCTGTGCAGGGCAGATTGAAAAAATTGCCAATGTCTCTCAGTCGACTATGTCCAACCATCTGTCAGTGTTGCAACAGGCAGGACTGATCCAGGCAACTAAATATGGTCAATGGTCTTATTTTTCGCGCAATGAAGCACTGATCCAGGAATTTGTAGATACTCTACAACAATCTCTCTAAATCTTTTTCAGGTGAAGAAAAGATCTCCCAAGGATATGAAATATGACTGATCTGTCTACTCCCGCACAGTTTGGCGAACTTCAGCTCAAGAACCGTCTGGTTATGGCCCCATTAACTCGAACCCGTGCTACGGAAGACCGTATACCCACTGATCTGATGGTGGAATACTATACGCAACGTGCCAATGCTGGCCTAATTATTGCGGAAGCAACTGTGATTGCAGAAGAAGCAAACGGATATGAACGTAGCCCAGGTTTATATAATGATGAACAGGTCGCTGCATGGAAAAAGATTACAGATGCAGTGCATGCTGAGAGAAGCCTGATTGTTTCACAACTGTGGCATGTAGGCCGTATTTCACATCCAGATTTACTCAAGGGTGAAACACCAGTTTCATCAAGTGCCATCAAACCGAAAGGTACCGTTAGTCTGCTACGACCAAAACGTGAATATGTGACCCCGCGCCCGCTCGAAATTTCTGAAATTAAAGCCATTGTAGCGCAGTATAAGCAGGCAGCCATCTATGCCAAAGCTGCCGGTTTTGATGGGGTAGAAGTTCATGCTGCAAATGGCTATCTGCTGGACCAGTTCCTGCAAAGCAGTACGAATCAGCGTGAAGATGAATATGGTGGTTCTGTTGAAAATCGTGCCCGCTTCTTACTTGAAGTTGTCGATGTTCTGATTGAGGTATGGGGAGCAGGACGTGTTGGCGTCCATCTGGCACCACGTGGTGATGAACATGATATGGGCGATGATAACCCGAAAGAAACCTTTGGCTATGTGGCTGAAGAGCTGGGTAAACGTCAGATTGCCTTTATATTTACCCGTGAATATCTTGCAGAAGACAGTATTAGTGCCTACCTGAAAGAACGTTCAGGCATACCCTATATTGCGAACATGCGCCTAGATGCGGAAACAGCTAAAGAGCTGCTGGCCAGTGGTAAGGCAGACGCCGTATCGTTTGGCAAGGCTTATATTGCCAATCCGGACTTATATCAACGCCTGATGAGCAATGCGCCACTTAATGAGCTTAATACCACTACCATGTATGGTTTTGGACCGGAAGGCTATACTGACTACCCGACAATGGCTATATAAACACCAGGGTTAAAATTCTTAAGAGGCATGATCCAGAGGACTGGGTCATGCTATATTTGCCGATTGTTTCTTGACTGAGAGTTCTGCTTGGGAACACCATTTTGGTACAACGCCTTACTGGCGTTAATAAAGCCGCTTTATCGGAAGCGTTTATATAAACGTTCGGGACACTTGCTTGATTTTCAGGATGAGCTGCTGGAACGCTTTGGGCCTTTTCAGCCTCCTTTACATATGCAAGCGCTCTGGTTCCATGCTGTTTCTGTCGGTGAAACCAATGCAGCACAGCCTCTGATTGAACATTATTTAAGTTTAGGTCAGCCGGTACTATTGACCAATACGACCCGTACTGGACAGGCACGTGCCAAATCCTTATTCGCACAGCGTTATCCGGCACTGTTTCAGGCAGTATTTCTGCCGGTAGACCAACGTTACTTAATTGAAGAGTTTCTGAACAAATACCAGCCCAAACTGTTGGCACTGGTTGAAACTGAACTCTGGCCGAACCTGTTGCAGATAACCCGATTTCGGCATATTCCTATCTTATTGTTAAATGCACGCTTATCTGAAAAGTCCGCCAAAGGTTATGCCAGAGTAAAAGGCCTTAGCCGTTCCATGGTGGAATGCCTAGATTTAATGCTAGCTCAGGATCAGCCCACCAGACAGCGTTATATCGAATTGGGTATGCCACCTGAAGCTGTTCAGGTTGTAGGAAATATCAAGTTTGATATTTCTGCACCGCCTAAATTTACTGAACGGGCTGTCCAATTAAAGAGAGACTGGCAGTTAGAGCCACGCAAGATTATTCTACTGGCCAGTACTCATGCGCCTGAAGAACTAGAGCTGTTAACTGCTCTTCGGCCCTTTTTACAAAAGCAGCCAGAACTCTTATGCATTGTGGTACCACGACATCCGGAGCGTTTTAATGAAGTATTTGAGCAGTGCCAGAAACTGGCACTGCTTACCCGACGCCGTAGCCTTGACCAGACGATTCAGCCAGATACACAAGTCTATCTGGCCGATAGTATGGGTGAATTATGGTTATGGTATGCCTTGAGTCAAGCCTGTTTCGTTGGTGGCTCTTTAAATGAGCCAGGGGGCGGACATAATATTCTTGAACCGATTGCACTTCATGTTCCCACGGTTATCGGTATGCGATACTTTAATTTCCAGAGTATTGTTGATGAGTTCGTAGAAGCTCAAGGAATTCTGATTGCACATGATGCAAACGAGGCTGTAAACCAGCTGCTGGCCTGTATAGATGACCCGGAGGCCGCAGGTCATTTAAGCCAGCAAGCCTATAATATTCTCCAAAAAAATCAGGGTTCTTTAAATCGGCACATCCATGCTATTGATCAGTATTTATAAGTCAGCATAAAAATGAATATTGTTTTACTTGAGCCGCAGGCAGCAGCGCCCGAAACATGGACTATCTGTTCCAGACGTCAAGTCCAGCATTTACATCAGCATCTGAATATAAAGACAGGTGATACTTTAAAAGTGGGTATCCGTAATGGTGAGCGTTACCTGACAGAAATCGTTGCTCTGAATGACAATACAGTACAGGTACGGCCATTAAAACAGGAACAGCTACCAGATAAACTTCCTGTCACCCTCATTGTGGCTATGCCACGGCCAAAAGTATTACGCCGCCTGATTATGGACAGTGTAACACTCGGTGTTGAAAAGATTATTTTATTGCACAGCTACCGGGTCGATAAAAGCTACTGGCAAACCCCATTTTTACAACAGATTGAAAGTTATGTAACGCTGGGGCTGGAGCAGGCAGGAGATACAATTGCACCAGCTGTAGAAATCCATAAGCGTTTTAAGCCTTTTGTTGAAGATATATTGCCCGGGTTAATCTCAGCGCAGCAACCTGCTTATGTGGCACATCCCTATAGCGAGCAGGCTATGCCGTCCAGTATAGTGCATCCCTGCACTGTAATTATTGGACCAGAAGGTGGCTTTATTCCTTATGAAATAGAATTGCTCACTCAAAATGGCTGTCAGGCCGTGCATCTAGGCCAACGTATTATCCGTACTGAAACCGTGATTCCATATGTGTTAGGTCGGCTGTTTAGTGGCATCTGATGGTTTATCTTCCTGTACTAGACTGTTGTCGCCGCGGTAAACTTTAACTTCCTGTACCGGATAAGGAATAGAGATGCCATGCTCATCAAAGGCTTTGATCACCTGTTCCTGAACTTCACTGACTGAAGCACCAATATTGGTTTCTTTTGTATCAATCCACCAGAACACGCTGAGCCTGACAGAAAAGTCAGATAAAGCAGAAACATTCACACTAAAAGCCGGCTGGCTTAAAATTGTACGCTGGTTATTAAGTATATTCAGAATCAGTTCTTTGGCTTTTTGTGCATCATCTTCATAGCTGATCCCGACATCAAAGTTACAGCGGCGGCGCGGGTAGGCAGTGTTGACAGTTATTGAGCTGGTATAGACTGTCGCATTTGGGATCAGAATACGGCGACCATCCGGCGAGCGTAAATAAGTTGCCCGAATCTGGATATCTTCGACCGTACCTTCCAGTCCATTTACAATAATATCGTCACCAATCCGGAAAGGTTCACTCAGTAAAATCAGGATACCTGAAAGCAGGTTCTGAAAAATATCCTTAAATGCAAAACCGATTGCGACCGAGCCGATTCCTAACGCGCTCATCAGTTGTCCCGGTGTAAAGCCGGGCACTGAGATTACCAATGCAATCAGCAAACCAAAAGATACAATGAAGGTACTTCCTACCCGGTTTAGTACCAGAACCAAATTCTGTCGGGTATAGGTTTTATTATGCAGGGTCTTACGAATAAAAAATTTAAACAGGGCTGATAAGAGCCAGAAAATCAGGAAAACTGCTAGAGCAATACAGAAGTAGGGCACACGTTCCCAGAAACCTTCAATGATCTTATCAATGGTACTATAGGCATCATTATATTTGCTGGTGTGTTCAATCACCTTTTGTGCAGTTTTTTCACCTGCTTCGTGCAGTAACTGAGTAGTTCCCTCAGTTACATCACTCAATTTCTTTGCTTCTTCAGCCACAGCTTCATCCGCACCTTAAACAAAGACCATATTCTGCCTGAAAACCATATTGAATTTAATCGGCTACTTGCCAAAATTATACATAGGCTGTACCTGAGTTAAAAATACGGCGTCGCTTTTTGCAAGACTTCCCGTGGTATTTCAATAGGCTGACTTTCACTCAGGTAAATCCAGGTACTGCGGCTAATAAAGAAGCTTAAAATGACTAAAGCAATTAACAGCCAAGCTACAGTTTTTTCCCAGAGCAAGGTTCGACGTGGATGCCCAAAACGGTTAATTCCTGCATCACCCGCGGCAAAAAGCAGGTAAATCATGAACAGGAAATTAACCAGAGGTAAGAACAGCAGCAGTGCCCACCAGCCGCTATGATTACGGTCATGCAAACGTCGTACTATCAGGACCAGGTTAAAATAGGCATAAAGCAAGGTAAGTATTAATAAACCTATACTGGCCAGCTGATCCCACATCCCTGTAATACTATAGCTCTGAGGAGTGCTTTGCATATTAAAGCTGCCCATGAGCAGACTGAATATAACCAGTATGAAGAAAGCGATACAATTTAAAAGGCCATTCCAGCCAATATAGCTTAAACGGCTAAAGCGCCCTCTCATCGAAAGAGGATGATCGGTTTCAGTGGGGTAAAAATTATATTCAGCAGTCATGATCGCTCATCAGTTAATGGCTGGATTGGGTAAGAAAATGTTGCTTTTATGCAATTATTAAAGTTTTACCGGTTTAAAATTATAAGATAAAGATTAAATTAGTTTGTGATAAATCAATCATATTTGTTAAAAAGCAGTTATTCTGTTGAATAAAAGTTAAGCGTTTTATCTACGACCAAAGCATGATTGTCAGTTGTACTGAACAGTCCTATTACTGGTTAAAAGGCAATCAATAAAATAAATAATACCCCGTGCTAAAAGTCTCGTGAGGAGACGTAAAATATCAAGGAAGTGATACTATGAGTGAGATCTATCCTGTACCTGAAGAATTTAAAAAAACTGCCCGCACTGTCGAAGAAGATTATCTGAAACGTTACCAGCATTCGATTGAGCAACCTGAAGAGTTCTGGGCTGAAGAGGCAAAAAGGATTGACTGGATCAAGCCATTTATACAAGTTAAAAATAGCAGTTTTGCTGCTGATAATTTCAAGATCGAATGGTTTGCTGATGGCCAGCTTAATGTCAGTGCCAACTGTCTGGACCGACATTTAAAAGAGCATCCGCACAAGCCTGCAATTATCTGGGAGGGAGACCATCCTTCACGTCACAAGATTATTTCTTTTAAAGAACTGCATGATGAAGTATGCCGTTTTGCCAATGCCCTGAAAAAATACGGGATTGTTAAAGGCGACCGGGTAGTCCTATACATGCCAATGGTCAGTGAAGCTGCCATTGCCATGCTGGCATGTGCCCGTATTGGAGCAGTGCATTGTGTAGTCTTTGGGGGATTCTCTCCTGATTCGCTGGCCAGCCGTATTGAAGACAGCCAGGCAAAAATGGTAATTACCGCTGATGCCGGTATGCGGGGCGGCAAGCTGATTCCTCTTAAAGAAAGTGTCAATCAGGCCTTAGAGCATGCAGAAACAGACTCAGTTGAACATGTAGTAGTAGTACACCGTACCGGTAATCCGGTAGAAATGAAACCAGAGCGCGATCTGTGGTATCACGAAGTAATAACTGAAGTGAATGAAATCTGCCCGCCGGAGCCGATGAATGCTGAAGATCCACTTTTTATTCTTTATACCTCTGGCTCTACCGGTAAACCTAAAGGCGTACTGCATACTACTGGCGGATATCTGGTTTATGTCAACAGCACCTTTCGAGAAGTATTTGATATAAAACAGGACGACATATACTGGTGTACTGCCGATGTGGGCTGGATTACTGGTCACAGCTATATTATTTATGGGCCATTATCTAATGGTACCACGACGGTAATGTTTGAAGGTGTGCCGCAATATCCAAGTTGGGCGCGTGTAGGCCATATTGTCGACAAACATAATATAACCATCTTATATACTGCACCCACTGCAATTCGGGCCATGATGCGTGAAGGTGATGCTTACGTGCGTGAAAGTGACCGCAGTAGCCTGCGTTTGCTGGGCTCTGTTGGTGAACCGATTAACCCTGAAGCCTGGTCATGGTACTACAACGTAGTTGGAGAAGGGCGCTGTCCAATTGTCGATACCTGGTGGCAGACTGAAACGGGCGGCATACTGATTTCACCACTCCCCGGTGCGACTGACCTTAAACCCGGTTCGGCTACGCGGCCTTATTTTGGAGTGCAACCTGCTATTGTCGATGGTGAGGGTAAGGAGCTGGACGGTGCAGCAGAGGGTAACCTGATTATTAAAGATTCCTGGCCGGGCCAGATGCGAACCATATGGGGAGATCCACAGCGTTTTATTGAGGCCTATTTCTCGACATTCCCGGGTAACTATTTTACTGGTGACGGTGCTCGTCGTGATGAGGACGGTTACTACTGGATCACAGGTCGTGTTGATGATGTGTTAAATGTTTCAGGTCACCGGCTGGGAACTGCAGAAATTGAAAGTGCCTTGGTGGCACATGACCATGTTGCTGAAGCCGCTGTAGTGGGAATGCCTCATGAGATTAAAGGACAGGGGATCTGTACTTTTGTAACCTTACAGGCAGGCGTTAATGAGTCTGAAGAGTTAAGGCAGGAACTGGTCAGCTGGGTACGCAAGCAACTTGGCCCAGTGGCAACACCAGATGCGCTGCACTGGGCACCCGCACTGCCCAAGACACGTTCCGGTAAAATTATGCGCCGTATTTTAAGAAAAATTGCTGCCAATGAACTGGACAGTCTGGGAGATACTTCGACCTTGGCAGAACCAGCTGTAGTCGAGCAATTGATTGTTACGGTCTATCCGGGCCACAAGTAAAATATTTCTGAATACCGCCTTGCTTTAAGGCGGTATTTTTAACTATAAGAATAAACTGAAGAATACACACAGCTGTACAAGCCATAAAATTTTAATGAGTATCCTAGATAAAAGCTTAATGAATACAACAGAAAATTCTTACTCTGCCGAGCAGGCGATACAGACAGCACAACAACTCACCCGGCTATTTTCACATACCGCTGCCTTACGTGATAAGCAGGGCGGTAACCCTAAAAAAGAACGTGACCTGATTCGGGAAAGTGGGCTACTTAAACTGTCAATTCCTACTGAATATGGCGGTTCAGGAGCAAACTGGACGACAATTTTTGAAACTATTCGAATTATAGCGCAGGCAGACAGTTCACTGGCGCATGTCTACGGATTTCATCACTTGTTGATTGCCACGGTACAACTGTTTGCACAACCACAACAATACGCCAGCTGGTTCAAGCAGACTGCTCAAGATAACCTGTTTTGGGGCAATGCGCTCAACCCCCTCGACCGTCGTACTACAGTAACCCGAATTACAGATCATGAATATGTTTTTCAGGGGGATAAAAGCTTCTGCTCCGGTTCAATAGACTCAGACCTGCTGCTGTGCTCGGGCTATGATGAACAGGGCAAATTGCTGATAGGTGTGATTCCATCGCAGCGCAACGGCGTTAGTTTTTTAGGGGACTGGGACAATATGGGTCAGCGCCAGACCGACAGTGGCACCAGCCATTTTGAACAGGTGCATGTCTATAAAAAAGAGCTATTACTTAACCCCGGCCCACTGAGTACGCCCTATTCGAGTCTTCGTCCGCTTATTGCACAGCTGATTTTTGTCCATTTATTTTTAGGTGTAGCAGAAGGAGCATTTGAGGCTGCTAAAGCTGTTGTACAGGGCCAAAAAGCCTGGTCAAAGTCTCTGGCTGAACAAGCTGTAGATGACCCTTATATCCAGAAACATTTTGCCGAGTTTTATGTGCAGCTTGAAGGGGTAAGGCTACTTGCAGCAGACGCTGTGAAGAAACTGCAGGCAGCATGGTTACAGGGTGAACACTTAAGTTCAGTGCAACGCGGGGAGGTTTCTATTGCAATCGCAACTGCTAAGATTGCTGCGACCAATACCTCACTTTATATCACGCAAAATATATTTCAGGTCATGGGGGCACGTGCCACAGCTGCCAAACTGAATCTGGACCGCTTCTGGCGCAATGTTCGAACCCAAACCCTGCATGATCCGGTTGACTATAAATATCAGGAAATTGGGGAATGGATATTAACCGGTAAACTACCTGAACCCAGCTTTTATTCTTGAACGGGTATGAGAGAAATAATTTTCAGTTCAATCTTTATGTCCAGAATTTAATATACAACTATCTTCAGAGACAGCTTATAGAAAAAGAGCAGGCTATAAAAAACCCTCAAGCCGAGTCTTGAGGGAGGAGAACTGCCATGGGGTCTTATTATTATTTGATTCATGAGCAACCAGGTTTAGCTGATTAATCAGGCAGACTTGGCAGATACAACATGCTGCTGCTCTACTTCTAACTCACGAACCAATGGCAAAACTTTTTCGCCGAAATACTCTATTTCTTCTATAAAATGTAAAAAGCCTGAGAGGATCAAATCAACCCCGGCATTTTTAAGCTCAATAATCCGTTCAGCAATTTGTTGGGGAGTACCAATCAGATTGGTCTTAAAACCATCATTATATTGCACCAGATCCTCAAAAGTGGATTTTGCCCAGTTTCCTTCGCCTTCACGACTGGCAGCTCCTCCCTCACGAGTAGCCTTCCCAAAAGCCTGTACTGTCTGAATGTCGGCCTGCTCGATAATCTCTTGTAATACTGCCTGCGCTTCTTCTTCTGTATCACGGGCAATAATAAAGGCATTTACCCCGACCTTAATTTGATGACCATTTAAAGCTGCTTTGGTACGCAAATCACTAATCTGTTTGACCAGTTCGTTAACGCTATTACCGTTGGTAAAATACCAATCAGACACACGTGCAGCCATATCACGTGCGGCTCGGGAACTTCCACCCTGAAATACCTCAATATGAGGCTGCTGTAGAGGTTTGGGTTTAAGGGTATAATTCTCAAACTGATAATATTTACCTTTAAAACTATACTGATCCGTAGTCCAGATCTCTTTTAAAGCTCGAATAAATTCTTCAGAGCGTACATAACGTTCATCATGTTCAGGCCAGATCTCTCCAATGGCATCAAATTCTCCACGAAACCATCCACTTACAATATTAACTGCTATACGACCTTGAGTCAGATGATCAATAGTAGCCAGCTGTTTGGCAGCCAGAGCCGGTTTCCAGGGACCTGGTAAAATGGCAGCAATGACTTTCAGCTTTTCAGTTTTTGCGAGAAGAGCATGGCTAAAGCTGACAGACTCATGCTGGTTTTCGGCGCCATAGCCTATTGTAAAACGAATCTGGGTTAATGCATATTCAAAGCCGTTTTGCTCGGCAGTCTGCTCTAAACGGACGTTATATTCATAACTCCAGTCGGTACGCTGCTCAATTTTACTCACCACTAAGCTGCCACTGACATTTGGAACCCAGTAAGCAAACTTCAGCTGCTGTGCTTGATCATCCTTCATAGTGATTTCCTTAAAAACTGTTAGGCCACATGAGTCTTCAGGTTTTTTGGATGCAAACGCGACTCTGCTGCATCTAGACTGGGTACAGCGACAGATGGCAAGACCTCTTCCTGCTCAATCTGTTTATTGATCCCCAAATTCTGGTTAGCCTGCTCAGTTTTGACTTTAACCAATTCTGCGCGTTGCCCTTTGGCTGGCGCCCACTCTAGAATTGGAAGTGCGCGGGCAACAGCCAGTGTAATACGATCTGTCAGCTGTTGACTCTGAATAGTATATTCTGGAGTAAAATCACGATCTGTGGCATAAACACCAATTGGTAAAGTCTGTGCCTGAAAAAAGCTAAACAATGGGCGTAATTGGTGTTCCAATACCAATGCATGGCGGTCGCTACCACCAGAGGCAGCCAATAATACAGGTACATCCACTAGCGCTGTCTGTTCGACAAAGTCAAAAAAATGCTTGAATAGGCCAGTAAAAGAGGCACGGTAGACCGGGGTCCCGACAATTAAAGCGTCTGCTGCTTCCACAGCAGCCAGATCATCCTGTACGCGCTGTGGAAGCTGGTTACGGTAAATTGCGCCTCCCAGTAAAGGCCCAATTTCACTAAATTTAATAAAGTGGATATTAATAGGTGTTGCCTCGCCGAGTTCATTTAATACCGCCTGAACCAGAGCTTCAGTTTTAGACGGTGTATTGAGACCACCTGAAACTGCAACAATATTAAGAGGCTGAACAGAAGATGAAAAATGATGTGTCATGTAAATAAACCTAAATAGCTCGCTAGTTACTATTTATTAACGGTCAGAAGCAGCCAGCCTGTAAAATAAGGAAATTAAAATAAGTTATCGTTTTTCAAGATATCTTTTAGATCAAAAAAAATTAAAATTTAAGTTATTGTTTTATAAAAATTTAATATAAACTGAGATTTAGGCAGCTCTAAAAATAGTAATTTATATGAAATTCTGATTTGAATTGAATAAAAATATCAAATACATTAAGAGCGCTTTATTATTGATCAGTTCTTGCTAGCTTGCACACTAAATTAGTGAAGAATTGCATATCCTTAATGTCATGAGTGCAGTTAGAATAAAGCTGTACTGTGCAAAGAGATCTCCTGTTTCGCTTATGAACATATTAATCGTTGATGATCATCCACTGTTCCGGCATGCCCTGATTCAAGCCGTGCGTTATAGCCTGCCACAGGCACAAATCTCTGAAACAGCTGCAGTAAATGAATTTTATGAACGTCTGGAAAAGGGTTCAGAACCAGATTTGGTCTTACTGGATTTAAACTTGCCCGGTGCTTCAGGTTTTTCAGCACTGGTTCATGTCCGGGCCCAATATCCTTCTATTCCGATTATTGTAGTCTCTGCTCATGAAGAGCTGTCAATTATTCAGCGTGCAATTGCACACGGAGCAATGGGCTATATTCCTAAATCTGCCCATCCAAGTCATATTGGCGAGGCAATTCGTCAGGTATTAGAAGGGGAAATCTGGTTACCACCGAATTTGCCTACCAACGTGAGCTTTGATCCGAGAGCAACTGATGAGACCGAACTTGCAGAGCGAATTCAGTCACTTACACCACAGCAGTTCCGTGTACTGATGATGGTTGCTGAAGGTCTGCTCAACAAGCAGATTGCTTATGAACTGGATGTTTCAGAGGCTACCATCAAGGCACATGTAACAGCTATTTTCCGTAAGCTGGGAGTACAAAACCGTACTCAGGCAGTATTGGCTATCAAGGCACTTAATATTGATGAAAAGAGAGTCTAATTTAAAATAGCTATAAAAATAAGGCCCATAAATAAGGCCTTATTTTTTGTACCGAATGTTTTAAGCCAGGCAGTCCTGTTTGGCCATCAGATCAGTGCAAAACAGCGGATTCAAGGCAAATTCTAAATCATCAATCTGATCTTGTGATACTTGTCCTTTTTCCTTTAAATAATTTGCTACACGATCATCACGCAGGCTCAAGAATGCTGCATCATATACACCAAGCTCGACAAATAAAGCCGCAGTTTCCAGACTGTTAAAACGGTCCAGAAAAATATCACCTTCATACATTAAGAAAATATGATCCGAATCAGCCTGAGGGTCTACCTTTAAATACTCGGCCAAATCATAAGGTGAAGTCTTAATAAAGAGCAGATCGGATAATTCATCAAACTGGGTCATATCCAATTGGTCCTGTCCGGTTTTTACCTTACCCAGCCATGCCTTAAAGACCAGTACCGCTCCACCACGCAGCAGCATACTCCAAAGCTGATGACGTGCAGCATCATCTAGACACTCAGATTCTGACTGTAGGACCTGAATCAGCTTTTCTTCCTGCTGGGCTAGCTTGTCAAATAAACCCAGACCTTGGGGCTGATAGGCAGCGGGAGCAAAAACATCAAATCTTAATGCTTCAAATACCTGAAGTGCCAGAGGAACTGCGCTGTGGTAAAGGGTATCGAGAGCCTGTAATTGGGGTTGGGCAAGCTTGCTATGTTTAAACAATTGCTGCCACTGGATTTCAGGTAATAGCGCATTGGCACTATAATCCCGATAAAACTGTTGTGAAGGCTGGGCACCGTGTCCGACAATTTCTGACATATTCATAATAGAATCCTTAGGTTTTTTCTCTGACCGGTTTTTTCATAATGCAGACAATGAGAAAACCTGATGTATATATCTATTTTATGAGGGTGGAGGGGGGTAAATAGAAATAAGACTAAAGTTGTATAAGATTAAAAATGGGTTTTTTATTTTTATAAAATCAATAACTTGTTTAATTGTAACTAAGTATACAAGTGTTCACTTTAAAATTGAGCAGCTTTGCCATAGAAAATTCACAGTTGAAATTTTTGGCCAGTTTTTCATCATTAAATTAGCTGTTTTTTGATTTATTCTGCCTGTCTTGCCCTTATATTTTGTCAGTTAACGCTGAAAATAGTTTTTCACAGTCTTTTTCACCAGCTTTATACTGGCAAAAGAGACTGTTCAATTATTTATAGATCAAGACTGATCACCTATGATTTTTAAACCCGATAACCAAGCGCGTAATGCTGCTGGTTTTAATGGTTTTTTCAATAAGACAATATTGTGCTGTTTTAAACGGTGAGGTAATTCAGGATCTGAATCTGCGGTAATCAACGCTACGGGTACAGGATGATGACGATGCTCAAGAATAAAGTCTAATCCTAATTGTCCCTGATTTAGATGTTGGTCAATCAGCCAGACCTGAATATTTTCCTGTTCGATAAGAGCAATTGCCTGTTGAGGTTCACGGGCTTTAAAGACCTGATACCCCCATTTTGTTAGTAAGGTTGACATACCTTCAAGGATAGTTTCGTCATTGTCCAGACAAAGAATGCGATAAGCCTTGGTTTTCAGTGGTGCCACCTGTACTGGGGCAGTTACTGTTTTGGGTGGCGCTACAATTGGAACTTCCAGAATAAAGCAGGAGCCCTTACCTTGGGTAGAGTATACATGAACCGGATAATCTAGCAGGCTGGTCATCCGCTGAACAATGGCCAGACCTAGGCCCAGACCTTGCTCACCCCAAGGCGAGGTATGCCCACACCGTTCAAATTCCTGAAAAAGTTTAATACGCTGTTCTTCAGCAATCCCGGGCCCGGTATCCCAGACGCCAATTCGGATATGGCCCGGTCGTTCACTGGAACGTAATACACCTAAAAGCACCCGGCCTTTAGCGGTATAACGTAAGGCATTACTGACAAAATTCTGTACAATCCGGCGTATCCACTGCGGATCTGTGTCTATCCAGAAGGGTGCATCGTGGACGTGAAACTGAATATTGCGCTGTGAAGCAATCGACTTGAACTGCAACTCCAGATCGCGTAGCAGGTCATGTAGAGGATAAGACTGCCGGTTTGGCTGCATATTGCCCCCTTCTAGTCGGGCAATATCCAGAAGAGCTGAAAGCATACTTTCAGCCCCATGCAGGGCCCGGTCCAGTTGCTGCAAAGTAGTACGATCTTCATCATTGTTAACGCTCTGCTCCAAAGCGGTACTAAACAGCCGGGCAGCATGCATTGGCTGTAATAGATCATGACTGGCAGCTGCAATAAAACGGCTTTTCGACATGTTCGCCTTATCTGCCTGTTCGCGGGCAAGTTGCTGCTCTGCTAGGGCATCTGCCAGCTGGCGGGTGCGGTCAATAACGCGTGCTTCCAGTATGGCTTCATTTTCCCGAAATGCAGTAATGTCGGCAAAGGTAGTCACGAAACCGCCTCCTTCAATTGGGTTGCCGCGCATCTGGATCACTCTACCATCCTTACGGATACGCTCAAACTCATGTGCGCTGCCGACCTGCATCCAGTGAATCCGCTTACGGACATGTTCTTCAATAGACCCGGGACCACATTCGCCACGCTCGGCATTATAACGGATCAGATCAGAAATCGGACAGCCGACATAAACCAGATCTTTAGGATAGTCAAACAGCTTCAGGTATTGGTTGTTCCACGCCACCAGACACATATTTTCATCGACTACACTTACACCTTGGGTCATGTGGTCAATCATGGTCATCAGCAGATTCTGGTTGAAACGCTGCCATTGCGAAGCTTGGTCCAGAATATTGGCCACCTGGCCTAATGCCAGGCCATTATTAACCATGGCCGTAGTAAGCAGGGTACGGGCTGAAGCGGCACCAATAGTACCGGCCAGATACTGCTCGGTAAAGCGCCACCACATACCGTTAGCAACACTATTTTCATTAAGAACCAGATTGTTCTGGGCACAAAATTGCTGAAAGGCATGCGTCGCTGGCCCTTCTCCAGTAATACGCCGCGCCAGAGTCATGAGGTCACCTACTTTTAAACGGACCGCATCCTGGTGCAAATAACTCATGTCAGTAGAAGCACTGTGTGCTGGTAAGGGTTTAGTTTCATAATAAAAGAAACTTTCAGCCTGAATCTGCTCAGCAATACTTGGGCGGTAAATTCGTGATACCCAGATATATAAAATAATATTGAGACCTAATGCCCAGATGACGCCATGCGTTAATGGCGCAAAGGATTCAAAGCCTAACAGGGCCTCCGGGCGTAACCAGTGCAGGCCGAGTGGTCCAGCCGTAAGGAACTGTTGGGCAAATTCAGTATAGCTTTCTGGCAGACTGCGCAAGATGGTAGGTAGCAGCAGGGTATAGGTCCACATAAAGAAACCAACAATCAGTCCGGCATACACCCCCTGACGGCTACCACCCCGCCAATAGAGTCCACCAATCAGGGCAGGGGAGAACTGGGCTACTGCACTAAAGGCCAGCAGGCCAAATACAGATAACTGGTCAATATCGTTAAAAAAATGAAAGAACAGGAAGCCCAGGAGCATGACACCCAAAATGCAGACCCGCCGGGTAAATTTAAGAACTTGCGGTAAGCGTTTGTCATGCCGGGAAATAATATTAAAACGCCATAATGCTGGCATGATCAGATCATTACTGAGCATAATGGAAAGTGCAACCGATGAGACCAATAGCATACCGGTCGAGGCAGAAAAGCCTCCTAAAAATGCTAATAAAGTCAGCCATTCCTGATTATAACTAAGTGGAAGGGAAAGCACTGCCACATCAGGTACGGTAAGAAAGTTTGGTGCAGCATGCAATGCCCAGCTGGCAATAGGAATAATTGCCAGTGTCGTTAAAATCAGATAAGCGGCAAACCAGCGACGTGCCCCGCGAATATGTTTTTCGTCGCGCAGCTCAACCACGGCCACATGGAACTGTCGTGGCAGGCAGATGATTGCCAGTGCAGCCAGCAAGGTCTGTACCCAGAAAGTTTCCGGCACACCAAATAGCTGTACTTCATAAAATGTCTTGGCAACATCACCAGAGACCTGCACAATATTTTCAGGAGCATCAAAAAGAAAAAAGAGTGCTACACAAAGTAGGGCAAACAGCTTAACAAAAGACTCAAAAGCGACAGCCAGCATCAGACCACCATGTTGCTCAGTATTGGCGATCTGCCGTGTACCGAACATCATTGCGAGTATAGCCAGAACACCGGTAAGTAAAAGCACACTGTTGGTAGTGGTATGTAAGGATTCATTCTGCGTTAGTATGACCGACGCACTCAGTGCAATGGCCCTGAGTTGTAAAGCCAAGTAAGGAATGATGGCAATAACAGCCAAAATAGTCACTAAAGAGGCAAGACTACCGCTTTTACCATAGCGGGCAGCTACAAAGTCAGCAATAGAAGAAATAGCATGATGCTGGCGTACCCGACCCAGACGCCGCCAGATATCATAGCCTAATCCGACGAATAGCAATGGCCCCAGATAGATCGGCAGAAAAATAATACCTTCACGTACTGCAGCACCAGTTGCGCCATAAAATGTCCAGGATGAACAATATACTCCGAGCGTCAGGCTGAATAACAACATACGGCCACGAGTACTTAAACGGCTGGCATGCTTTTCACCAAAAAATGCACAGACAAAAAGTATAAAAATATAAAGGGCCAGTACCCCGATGATCAGCCAGCTGTTCATATTGCTCACGGTCTTTATTGCTGCTTCTATGATACCTCAAGCGCAGGATAAACAGATGCCTGATCAGTATTTAAAGACCAAAGTCTAAGTTACGGGAACCCTACAATATTGTTAATTTTGTATACGTAAAAAAAAGATTAAAGATTGGACAAAAGCGACCAATAGCTTGGCCGCTGATTAAGGAGCAAGGTTATGGATGAGCTTAAGGTAGAACGAATTCTACAAAATCCAAAATTTAAAGAGATGGTGGCCAAGAAAAGAAATCTCAGCTGGACATTAACTGCAATTATGCTGTTTGTCTATGTTGGTTTCATGCTGTTGGTAGGTTATAACAAAGAATTCCTGATGAGTTCTTTTAGTGGCGGGGTAACAACTTGGGGAATTCCTTTAGGCCTCGGCATTATTGTCCTGTCATTTGTATTATGTGCAGTGTATTCATATATCGCCAATAACACACTTGATGAACTTAACAGAGAAGCTTTGAAAGAAGTCGAGGCAATCGCGCAAGAGTCTACGACTACTAAAGGAATGCACTAATATGAAATGGAATTCATGTAAAGCAAAAGTATTTGCTGCGTCCACATTTTTAACTTCTGGTCTGGCTATGGCTGGCCCTGATCTGGGTGCGGCTGAGCAGCAGGCTACGAATTGGCATGCAATTATCATGTTCGTGATTTTTGTTGGCCTTACATTGTTCATTACCAAATGGGCAGCCAAACAGACTCAGTCAACTCAAGACTTCTACACTGCAGGTGGTGGTATTTCGGGTTTCCAGAACGGTTTGGCGATTGCCGGTGACTTCATGTCTGCTGCATCGTTCCTGGGTATTTCTGCCATGGTGTTCAGTTCAGGATTCGATGGTCTGCTGTACTCGTTAGGCTTCATGGTTGGTTGGCCAATTGTTCTGTTCCTGATTGCAGAGCGTCTACGTAACTTGGGTAAATATAACCTGTCAGACGTGGTGTCATTCCGTCTGGAAGAAAAACCGGTTCGTACCTTGGCAGCAATCAGCTCACTGGTCGTGGTCGCGTTTTACCTCATTGCACAGATGGTCGGTGCGGGACAGCTGATCAAACTGCTATTTGGCTTGAACTATAATATTGCGGTTGTAATTGTTGGCCTGCTGATGATGGCTTACGTAATGTTCGGCGGCATGTTGGCTACCACTTGGGTACAGATCATCAAGGCTGTAATGCTGCTTTCTGGCGCAACTTTCATGGCATTTATGGTAATGAAAGGTGTTGGCTTCAGCTTTACCGCAATGTTTGACCAATCTATCCAGATTTTCGCTAAAGTCCATGATATTACACTGGCAGAAGCAGGCAAAATCATGGGACCAGGCAAACTGGCAGAGAACCCAATTGATGCGATTTCCCTCGGACTTGCATTGATGTTTGGTACTGCTGGTCTTCCACATATCCTCATGCGTTTCTTTACAGTAAAAGATGCAAAAGAAGCACGTAAATCAGTGGTTGTAGCAACAGGTTTCATTGGTTACTTCTATCTGCTGACCTTCATCATTGGTTTCGGTGCAATCTTGTATGTATCGAATAATCCACAATTCATTGATGTAGCGAAAATGGCGGTTACAGGCAAGTTAGAGCTTGTAGGCGGTAACAATATGGCTGCGGTCCATCTGGCTGATGCTGTGGGTGGCGACCTGTTCATGGGCTTCATTTCAGCGGTAGCATTTGCCACAATTCTTGCCGTAGTGGCTGGTTTAACCCTGTCAGGTGCTTCTGCAATCTCGCATGACCTGTATGCAAACGTATTTAAAAAAGGGCAGACTACGCCTGAATCTGAACTTCGCATGTCTAAAATTGCCACTCTGGGCCTTGCGATCTTTGCAATGATTTTAGGTATCCTGTTTGAGAAGCAGAACGTGGCCTTCATGGTAGGTCTGGCATTCTCGGTTGCTGCGTGTGCTAACTTCCCGGTACTTGTTCTGTCTATGTTCTGGAAAGGGCTGACGACACGTGGTGCAGTAGCCGGTGGTGTTGTGGGTCTGTCACTTGCTGTAATTCTGATTGTACTGTCTAAAGCAGTCTGGGTGGATACACTCGGTATTTCTGATACGCCAATTAACCCTTTTAATGGCCCTGCAATCTTTGCTATGCCACTTTCATTCTTCTGCTGCTGGTTGTTCTCTGTAACTGATAAATCAGCGCGTGCACAGCGTGAACGTAAAGAATTCGATGCCCAGTTTGTACGTTCTATGACTGGTATCGGAGCTTCCGGTGCTCAAGATCACTAATTAATTCAAATAAAGAGCCCCGCAATTGCGGGGCTTTTTATTAATTCATTATTTCTTGTCACCAATAATAGTTGACCAGTACAGGTCAGCAATTTCACTACCATTAAAATAAACAGTAGCTTTTAATGATTCAGGCTGGTTCTGGCGCACATCAATCATCTGGTTGTAGGTGTCACGTATTTTTAAATTACCCTCAGTAGGTAAATGCTTATAATTGTTAGATATGGTTTCAGCCATTTTAAAGGGTGTAGTGGTCTCAAAATTAAAGCTATAACGGAAATCTGCCTGGTAAGGCTGGCCAATAATTGTCCCGCTGGTGGTAAGAGTGCGTATTCCATTACTTCCGCTGCCATATTCATCGGCTAAACGGTAGTTATAGTTTCTGACTTGCAGGTACTCTTTACTGGTTTCATTATAGTTTGTTCCGCCAGCTGGTGCATTAGCATCCTTGCTGACCCGCTGAAATTCCAACTGATCAACCTGATAAGCCTTTTCTTTACCTGCTGTAGTTGTTGTTTCCCGATAGGAAATACTGCCTGAAATCAGGTAATCATCTTTCAGGCTAAAATCTACATTTGAACCATAGCGCACATTGGTAAATTTCAAAGTAGTGGTATCACCATTTACGGTTTGGGTAATACTTGAGCCCTGACGATAAGTTTTATCGAGAATAATACAGTTTTCCTTATCCTGTTTTAGGCTTAAAGTCTTTACTGAGCCATTCGTAATTACTTCTGCACAAAGTCGGTTTGGAAACTTGATGCTATTTAGACCCAGATTATAAATCTGTACCAGTCTGCCAGTCCGGCCATAAGGATAGTCTGCAAAAACCTCTCCAACCATGTGGCCTAATGCAACGTTATAGTCTGTCTCATTGCTGCGATCACCAGTGATTTTATCGCGAACCTTGTCCAGAATACTCTGGTCTTCAAAAGGCACGAATTCTTCTGATAATTCTGGCGAAATTGTTTCATTAGGCACATTTGGTGGTGTACTGATAGTAGCGTCATCGGAACTTCCGCCTCCTCCACAGGCTACCAGTAAAGTTGAGCTTAAAGCCAAGCCAAGTAAGCTAATCTGCTTTTTCATAAAATGTACTTCCTTAATTTTATTTGTTTTTTTAGACTTAAAAACGAATTAGAATTTTTACTCTAAAATTCTGGATATGGGTCTTTTTAATGTCATTGTTTTGTAAAAATTGAATAGACATAGGCTTCAGAGATATTTTTTAGATAAAATTTTAAAATTGTTGTTTTTAAAAGATTAATTGAAAGAAAAGCTGTAGACGTAGAGTTTACAGGCACAGAGTTAGTGTTACATTTCTTAATATAAGATTTTATAAATTTATACTTTCTTTTTATAAGGTCTCGCCACACTCCATTTAATTAATAAATAATAATGGCTACATCATAAAATGGCTGGGTTAAAAGCAAGCTTGCGTGTACTTCTTAGATTCTGGAAAGGTTTTCGTTTATTACCTTCCGCCCAGTTAGTTTTATTACAATTTTTTATACTGATTTTATCTTTGCTCAGCAATGATAGCACACCGTCTCGTTCTGTCACCTGGTTACTGGGCGTGATTGCACTATTACTAGTGGCAAAAATGATACGCCAGACTCCAGCCTACACCGCACTCGGTCTCATTTTTGTCGGTGGTGCTTTTATTTTTTCTGTGCCCATACTTTTTGGTTATGAACATGTGGGTCTGATCATTACTACCCATGCTTTTGAAGCAAGTGCCTATTTCTGTGCGGCTTATGGACTGATCCGCTATATGTTTGCTGACCGTTATCTTACTAAGGATGAGCTTTTTGCAGCGGCCGCAGTCTTTACCTTGATCGCTTGGGGTTTTGCCTTTCTTTATAACATCTGCCAACTGGTAGTTCCTTATAGCTTTCACAATCCAAATCGGACAGGGCCATTGCAAACTTGGCTGGATCTTCTATTTTTAAGCTTTAGCCTCCAGTCAGCTACGGGTCTTGCAGATCTGATGCCAGTCAGTCCGGCGGCACGTGTTCTGGCAATGTTACAGATGTTTGGTGGAGTAATGTATCTGGCACTTATCGTTTCAAGACTTATTGTGCTGCAATATATTTCACATTCACCCCGTACGAATAAAGACAAATCTTGAAAATTCTCCTTTACAGGAAGTTAACGGCTTTCATTTGTAAGTTAATTTAATATATCACTCTGAATACTGGTTCAGTATTCTTTGTCTTTACAATGTCTTAGCGGAATGCATGTTGACCGCAGAATCTGTCATTTTATTAAAAAAATATATGGGGGTAAATCACCTATGTCTTCCAAGTCCAAAGCTTGGTTTTCCAATGTTAATCCTAATGTGTTTATTAGCACGGTTGTGATTATCCTGATCTTTTTAGCTATTGTTATTTTTGCTCCCGATGCATTTGAACTTCTGACCAAAAAATTAAATCAGTGGATTACTGATTCTTTCAGCTGGTTTTATGTTTTATCGGTTGCCTTATTTTTAATCCTGCTAACAGGTATTGCTGTGTCTTCCATGGGCCGGATCAAACTTGGGCCAGATCATAGTCAACCTGATTATACCTATCCTTCCTGGTTTGCCATGCTGTTTACTGCAGGTATGGGGATTGGCTTAATGTTCTTTGGTGTTGCTGAGCCCATCATGCATTATGTCAGTCCGCCAAGTGGCCAGCCGGAGACCGTACTGGCAGCACAACAGGCTATGCGTGTTACTTTCTTCCATTGGGGTTTACATGCCTGGGCTATTTATGCAGTTGTTGGGTTGTCACTGGCTTATTTTGCATACCGTCATCAGCTTCCATTAAAAGTCCGCTCAGCCTTATATCCTTTAATTGGTAAGCGTATTTATGGACCAATTGGTGATGGAGTCGATACTTTCGCCACAATTGGGACCATATTCGGGGTTGCCACTTCTCTGGGTTTTGGTGTAACACAGATTAACTCGGGATTGAATTATCTGTTTGGCTGGGAGCAGAGTATTCTGACTCAGATTATTTTAATTGTTGTGGTAAGCAGTATTGCTTCACTCTCGGTCTTTTTAGGTCTGGATAAGGGCGTTAAGCGTTTATCTGAACTCAACCTCATTCTGGCATTGCTACTGCTGGCTTTCATATTTTTAACTGGCGCCAGCATTTATTTATTGCAGACCACCATCCAGACAGCAGGACAATATGTATCTAACCTGTTCAGCATGACTTTTAACTTATATGCCTATCAGCCTAATGGCTGGATTGGTGGCTGGACTATCATGTACTGGGCTTGGTGGATTTCGTGGTCACCATTTGTGGGTATGTTTATTGCCCGAGTTTCAAGGGGACGTACTGTTCGTGAGTTTATTGCAGGCGTATTGCTGATCCCTACAGGTTTTACAATTATCTGGATGGGATTCATAGGTAATGCAGCGCTATATAATGTGATGTTTGAAGGAAATAGCAGTCTGCTAGAAGCTGTAAAAACTGATTCTTCTGTAGCGCTGTTTGAATTCTTGACCCAGTTACCCTGGTCTGGAGTAAGTAGTATTTTAGCAACTGTTCTGGTCATGCTGTTTTTTGTGACCTCTGCCGATTCAGGCGCCCTGGTTACTGATTATCTCACCTCTAAAACGGATCAGTCTCCTGCCTGGCAGCGGCTGTTCTGGACAGTACTTATGGCGTTGCTGGCTATTATTCTGCTGATGGCTGGTGGTTTAGGTGCATTACAATCCGCCACTATTATGAGTGCTTTGCCATTTACCTTTATTATGTTGCTCATCTGCTGGGGGTTGCTCAAGGCATTAAGATTAGACAGTTTGAAAATGCAGGCTATTCAGGAGGCACGTATTACACCGCGTGCTATTCATAACCCGCGCAGCTGGCAACAGCGTCTGGGCCTAATTATGCATTATCCACATAGTCGTGATGAAGTAGAGCATTATATAAAGTCTACAGTTGCTCAGGCATTTCAGCATATTCAGCATGAGTTTAAACGTCGTAATCTTGAGGTGAGCATAGAAACTCTTGAGGACGGATTGCTATTAAGGGTGGATCATCGGAATGAGATTAATTTTATCTATAAAGTGGTTTCACGTGAAACTACACCTCCGAGCTTTATGACTGAAGCCCGATCAGCTACCGACCATGAATATTATCAGGCTGAGGTGTTTTTAAGAGAGGGAGGACAAAATTATGATGTTATGGAATGGACGCAAGAAGATCTGCTTCAGGATATTCTGGACCAGTATGAACGTCATCTTTACTTCCTGAACGTCATACGCAGTTAAATGCAATAATAAAAAGGACTCCAATGGAGTCCTTTTTTAGTTCCTTAATCTGTTAACAGATTAGAAACGGAATTTGGCGTTAACTCCTAAAGTTTGAGTATCTGCATCTATACCTACTGCGTTTGCATTAACATAGCTTGCGCCTACTGCAACTGCTGGAGTAATAAAGTAGTTAATGTTTGCTCCCCAAGCTGAATCCATTACATCAGTAAAATTAGATTCAGCATAAGAAGCGCCTACACTAAATTTTGGTGTAAAGTAGACATCAGTTTTTAACTGATATGCATTGTTGCTGTCTGCATGCATCATGGCGGCTTCAAAACCAACTGATGCATTTGTACCATCAACTGGGCCTACATATTTAGTGCGGGCAGTTACGATATCTTGAGAAAGACGCTGATTAGTAAAACCGGCAGTTGCAGCTTCACCTACAGTTTTTAGAATACCATTAGACATAATATTGTTGGCGTCTAGAGCAAAAGGATCAGCAATATTTGCATAGCCTACTGCTACCAGGAAATTAGGTGCCAGAAGTGCACCAAGCTCTAATGCATAACGATCGCCATTATTTTCAATAGAACCTAATTTTGTACCAAACTCAGATATATCTGTATCTGTTTTAGTGTGGCTATAAGCTGCACTGGTATATAACGGAATAACTGGAGTCGGAATATATGCTTCACCTTTTACGCCATAAGTGTGTGCTTCAGTATCCAGGCTCAAGGTACGATCTGCACCCAAGTCAAGATTACCATAGGTGTAAGCAAGAGAAATGTTAGAAGCTTGGTTTAAAAATGCGGCTTCAGCTAATGGCCCTTTGCTTGAATCTACATTTTTATAGTAGTAAGTTCCGGCTACTGAACCAGTAAAATCTTTATCATTGAGTGTGGCATCGATATATTCAGACTGTCCCTGAACCTCAAATTGATATGCTTGCGCACCGGTCATGGCTAATAGTAAAGCAGTGGCTAAACCGAGTTTTTTCATGATATTTACCAGTTTATTAAAAATGGATTAAACCCCTGCATTGTATTGTAACAATTTATTAAGTCAATGAAGTAAAAAGATATTATTTTATAGAGTAATTATACTAAATATGATAAAGAACATTTTTTACTCATTTGAAATAAAGTCTGTCAACCTTTTAAAAAGTTTCGATATAACAGTTAAGTAATACTTAATTAATGAATAAATTTTGGGAAAAAATAAGTCTTGAATAAGAATTTTATGATTGTTTTAACTGATTAATATAGAAGAATTAATCAATAATTCTAGAAATAAGAGAAGAATCAAATTGAAGTATTTTACATTTAATTTTTGGTAGGTTAGATGCTTTTTTAAGCACCCTATAAGCTAAAAACTTTAAATTAGAATTTATCTTAGTAGTTAGATTAAGATAAGACTTAGCTCTACAAAATTGTAAAAAGCGATAGATTTTCTAATCCTTATTAAATTAATCAACTTTACTTTATACATGAAAAATCACATAATATTTATATCAGATATATACAACTTATATCTGCACCACAGAATTTTTAAAACCGTATTTCTGGTTTATCCGCCCAGCTTTCCCCAAGGTTGGGCTTTTTTTTAACCTGAGTTTTATACTTAGACAGTGTGCTATTTTAAATTACAGTTAAAATAAGAAATTTGAGCTGTACATGCAAAACCAAAAAATGACTTGCGTAATTTTAAAAAAGTTTTAACTAAAAATAAGTAAATTTTAAGTAAAAAAAGGCCCAGCTTAAAAGAGATAACTGGGCCAGAAAGGATGCATAATATTTGGGAGATACATCCTGAGGAATTCAAATAAGTGTGATGAAAATCTCACTTATTGTTCTTAAATGTAGTATGCAACAGTTTTTTAAATGTGTTAAATTGATAATTAATATTTTAAAAAACGGTAAAACCAATTAATAGAAAAATTATAGAGTTAGAAAAAATATTAATCTTTAACTTGAAAAGGGATTTAAGCTAAATGAAACATTAGATAGTTGCAGAAAATATTTATCTTTTATCTTTCAGAAAAGTTATTAAAATTATGGTTCTGATTTTTTAATAAAATTTTATAAATTTTGTTTAAAGAAAAATATAGTGTATTTAAAAATATTCATATTTTTACTCACAGTTCTATGTATTCTGTAGAGCTCTTAGACTTTAAAACTAGAGTGATAAATTTTTAAACTATTGAAAAAAATAGAGTAAAAGGTAAAATAGCCCCTCTTGGGGAACAGGTTATTAATAACTTTCTATTAAAAAAACATCAGTAAAGTTTAAGTATTCTAAAGAAGCCATCTCTGCCCGAAACTTTTATGATCTTAAGTTTTTATAAAATATATTTTTGAATACTAGAATTTGTAATGGGATATGTTTGATGAAGAACCAGCTACGTTCAGAATATATTACCCGGCGTTTATTCTGGTCCATGTTGGTTATTATTTTTTCACTTCTTTTTATTTGTATTCCTCTGACTATAGACAGTTATCGTACTTACAAGAAAACAGACCTCGCTCTGACAGAAATTTCTGCACTACGTAATATGGCCGAGCTGACAAATATGATTTCACGAGAACGTGGCCCATCAAATAAAGTCATGTCGAGTACCACAGAAGAGTTTGCACAGAATCTCAGGGAACTAATTGAGTTTCGAAAATCAGTAGATAAACATATTGCTGAAACAGTAGATATTTTAAACAAGGCCGGCTTGTCGGCAGATGCTGAAAATGTATCTAAGAATGTGGTGCATTCGCTAGAGCAGGGTAGACAGGCTATAGATGGCTATATTGCTATTCCTCGCTCTAAAAGAACCTCTATACAGTTTGATCGGTCGATTCAGAAAATGTTTGCTGCTTGGGATAGCGCTCATCAGGTCTTAAAAAATGTCATTTCACATTCAGTGGGGAAAAATACCGTTATCTCTGATTATTATACCCTGATTTTAATTTTGACTGACCTGCGTGATCAGGCTGGACGTTTGGCCTCCAATATTATTGCAGCGGTCACTTTTCAGGAGAAAATTCCAGAGGAAAATCTTGCACGCTCTTTGCAGACCCAGTATCAGGCTTATTACTTATGGGATCTGATTAATTCTATTCAACAGGATAAATATAGAACACCCCAATATTTAAGACTACATGGTGAAGTTAAAACAGAGTTTCTGGAAAAAGCGATTCCAATGGTAAAAACGCTGATCAATGAAAGTATAAAAAATCAGCCGTACTCTATGACAGGAACCCAGTTAACTGAACAAATCGTTGATAAATTTTTGACAGTGGTTAATTTACAGGATTTTCTGCTGGATCATAGCATTAAAACAGCTGAAGAGGTACGCAGTAAGGCATGGAAAAAATTTATCCTGACTCTTTCTGTTTCTGTTATTTCTGTGTTTACCGCCATTTTTACTATGGTTTATGCACGCTATAAAGTATTTACCCCCTTAATCCGGGCACGCAATCTGATTTTAAAGCTTGCCGGTCATCAAAATGCTCGTATCCAGTCCTCAGATATTCTTTATCCACTCTCGCTATTTGAAGCCATACAAAAACTACAGGCACAGCTGGCCGAGCGTGATGTACTTGAATTACAACTGCGTAATATTGCCAATACCGATATTTTAACCGGAGTATCGAATCGCCTAGCATTGGATGAGCACATACAGTATCTGGAAAAGCATGTTAAACAATTAAGCCAGACTTGCCTGATTCTGGTAGATATTGATTATTTTAAACAGGTAAATGATCAGTACGGACACATTATTGGTGATCAAGTTATTCAGCTTGTTGCCAGTCAGCTTAAAAAAAGTGTACGTTCTTCGGATCTGATTATTCGTTATGGCGGAGACGAATTTATCATATTCTTGGAATATGTCGAGTTCGGTGCAGTTTTGAAAGTGGTAGAAAAAATTCGTGCTGAAGTCCAGCAGGCCCATCTTAAGCTTGAAAATGGTAACTCAATTTCTGTTTCAGTGAGTATAGGCGTCGCGACAGGCGCAGAAAACTGGTTAGAACTGCTGGAAAAGGCGGATCAGGCGTTATTCCGGGCAAAGGCAGCGGGACGAAATAGTGTTGCGTAGTAGGAGATTTAAATTCCCAAATTTTTAGAATACGCTAACCTAGGAATTTTTTTCTTATTGTATTTCGATGAATATTTTTATAAATAAAGCGGCTGTTAAAGCTATTGATAGAAACAACAGGGTATTGCTAAAAAAACCTTTATAACTATCTGACTGCATAAAACGTCTCAGTAAAAAATTATGAAGTTTAAAAATAAAAAAACGGTGAATATATCACCGTTTTCAATAGGGCTTTAACAGCTGAGGAGTCTATTTCAATAAAGGTTTCAAGAAACGGCCTGTATGTGAAATAGCTACTTCAGCAACCTCCTCTGGTGTGCCGGTAGCAATAATCTGGCCACCACCAGAGCCTCCTTCCGGTCCAAGATCGACCACCCAGTCTGCAGTCTTAATAACATCCAGATTGTGCTCAATCACTACAATGGTATTACCCTTGTTGCGTAGCTCATGCAGGATATCTAATAACTTGGCAATATCATGGAAATGCAGGCCTGTGGTAGGTTCGTCCAGTACATACAGAGTTTTCCCGGTATCACGTTTAGCTAATTCACGGGCCAGTTTTACCCGTTGAGCTTCACCTCCCGACAGCGTGGTTGCCGACTGGCCCAGACGGATATAACCGAGACCTACCTGAGTCAGTGTTTCCAGACGGCGATGAATTACCGGAATAGCCTCGAAGAATGCAGCTGCATCTTCTACCGTCATTTCCAGTACATCGGAAATATTTTTACCTTTATAGCCAACTTCCAGAGTCTCACGATTATATCGTTTGCCATGACAGGCATCACAGGGTACATACATATCCGGCAGGAAGTGCATTGCTACCTTAATCATGCCGTCACCTTCACAGGCCTCACAGCGGCCACCTTTTACATTAAAGGAGAACCGGCCAGCACTATAGCCGCGTGCTTTAGCTTCTTGTGTTTGGGCAAACAGTTCCCGGATAGGTGTAAATACGCCTGTGTAGGTTGCCGGGTTGGAGCGTGGGGTACGTCCAATCGGACTCTGGTCAATATCTACAACTTTATCTAGAAATTGCAGACCATCTATACTGTCAAATTTCTCTGGTGTTAAGGTTGTTGCTCCATTGAGCTGAGTAGCTGCCAGAGGTAACAAGGTCCGGTTAATCAGGGTGGATTTTCCAGAACCAGACACGCCAGTAACACAGGTCATTACACCTAGGGGAATGGTAAGATCAACATTTTTCAGGTTATGTCCTGATGCCCCTAACAGCTTAATTTGTTTTTCCGGTTTTGGCGGCTGAACACGCTGTTGTGGTACCGCGATTTTTAACTCACCAGAAAGATATTTGCCAGTCAGTGAATCTTTGTGCTGGCAAAGTTCATCGGCTGTACCCTCAGCAATTACATAACCGCCATGCACACCTGCACCTGGACCAATATCAATAATATGGTCAGCAGCACGAATGGCATCTTCATCATGTTCAACCACCAGTACAGTATTGCCCAGATCACGCAGACGAATCAGGGTTTGCAGTAGGCGGTCGTTATCACGCTGGTGCAAGCCAATCGAAGGCTCATCCAGTACATACATCACGCCCATCAGACCGGCACCAATTTGTGAAGCCAGACGAATACGCTGTGCTTCACCACCAGATAAGGTTTCTGCTGAACGCGCAAGACTCAGATAATTCAGCCCGACACTGACCAGAAAGTGAAGACGCTCACGAATCTCCTTGAAGATTTTGTCACCAATTTCACCTTTGGCACCTTCCAGATGCAGATGCTCATAATAATGTGCGGCATCACCGATCGACATGCGGGTAATCTGGCTGATGGTATGGTCCAGAATTTTTACATTACGTGAAATCTCATTCAGCCGAGAACCGTCGCAAACATCACAAGCAGCATTCGACAAGTATTGTGACAGGTCATCTCGTACATAATTACTTTCAGTCTCACGGTAGCGCCGTTCTAGATGTGGCAATACACCCTCAAAAGGCATAACCCGGTTATGACGGCGGCCACGTTCGTCCACATAGCTGAGATCAATTTTCTCACGCCCTGTACCATATAAAAACTTCTTCTGAATATCTTTACCCAAGTCTTTCCACGGGGTTTCCAGAGAATAATCATAATGGGCAGCTACTTTTTGTAGCATTGAATAATAATAAGGGCGCTGACGGTCCCAGCCACGGATTGCACCTTGGCTAATACTCAGCTCCGGGTTATGGATCAGTTTATCGGCACTGAAGTGGCTACGGGTACCCAGACCATCACAAGCTGGACAGGCACCAAACGGATTATTAAATGAAAATAACCGTGGTTCCAGATCACCTACCGCACGGTCACAGTCCGGACATGAATGTTTGGCCGAAAATACCCGGTCTGGATGTTCATCTTTCATCCAGGATAAAACTGCCAGATCTCCGCCGAGCCGTAGTGCAGTTTCAAAAGATTCAGCGATACGATTACCCAGGTCATCACGTACTTTGAAACGGTCCACAATTACTTCAATAGTATGTTTCTTTTTCTTGTCCAGTTCGGGTGGCGTATCAATTTCAATAATTTCGCCATCTACACGTGCACGGACAAAACCCTGACTTTGCAACTGTTCAAAGAGGGTAGAGTATTCACCTTTACGTTCACGTACTACCGGTGCCAGCAGCATCAAGGCCGTTCCTTCGGGCAAGGCTTTTACAGCATCTACCATTTCTGACACAGTCTGCGCCACCATTGGCAAGTCATGTTCCGGGCAGTACGGTGTACCTACACGGGCGTAGAGTAGTCGCAAATAGTCATAAATTTCTGTAATAGTTCCCACTGTAGAACGTGGATTATGACTGGTTGACTTCTGTTCAATTGCGATTGCAGGAGACAGGCCTTCAATTGCATCAACTTCCGGTTTTTCCATCTGGGATAAAAACTGACGCGCATAGGCCGACAATGACTCGACATAACGGCGCTGACCTTCGGCATACAGGGTATCAAAAGCAAGAGAAGATTTACCTGAGCCCGAAAGTCCCGTAATTACCACGAACTTGTCCCGTGGAATATCGAGTGACACATTTTTGAGGTTATGGGTACGTGCGCCTCGAATACGGATATGACTTTGACTCATGAATCGTCCTAAGTAAGCGTTTAAAACTCTATATATGGTAGCGCTTTAAAAATGTTCAAGCGTAGTTTTTATGATTTTAAAGCGTCAGTTTATGTCACATTGTTTTACTATTCACTTAAACCTTCAGGCCAGTCCCGCTGCCGGTAGGCACTGTCCCAAAAAATCCACTCCAGCTCAGCACCACGTTTATAAACTTGCTGCATTTTATTTAATGTCTCGTGATCACACTGCTGAGCCACCTGGTCCAATGTCATGATCACTTCCCTTACCGCATGATGAAACTCTTCACCCGCATAGGTATCAATCCAGGCCTGATAGGGATTGTCGGGCGCTGAATGCTCAACAATATATCTGCCGACTTCAGCATATATCCAGAAACAGGGTAACAGGGCAGCCAGAACCACCGGATAGCTTTCTGACCAGGCAGTTGCACTCAGGAATGATGTGTAATGATGGCAGGCTTGAGTCAATGGTGTAGCTGCAAATTGGGCTGGGCTAATACCGAATTTCTGCATGAAATCCTTATGCAGGCTACGTTCAAATACAATTGCTACCCGTGCAGCTTCAGAAAACTGAATCACTTCCTCGGCATTTGCAGCTTTGGCTGCACAAACTGCCAGGGCACGGCCGTAGGCAAGCAGATAATGTGCATCCTGAATAATATAATGAGTGAAGATTTTTTTGCATAAGGTTCCCTGCATCAGTTCCTGGTTGAAAGGCATCTTGAGGATTCGTTCATATAAACCCAGATTATCCCGCCACAGTAATTGTGAAAAATGCAATTTTATACTCCTGAAGGTAAGCGTTAAAAAATACTTAAAATATCCCAACACTATAGGATGTTATCTATAAGACCATGAGCTCTTGAATATAACTTAAACTTCTTAATACATCAGGTTGCTCACTGATCAAAAAGTTTTTACCGGCTTCAAAAAAAACAGGTCATAATTACTGGAACAAGATGCCGTAGACTTCTCCGGTTCAAACAGGTTTTAAAACATTCATTGTGAATAGGTTTATCCATGAAGCATTTCCGATTTTCCATTTTTTTTACGGTGGTGTGTCTTGCACTGTCAGCTTATTGGGGCTATACCCATGGGCCTCAAGCAGGCATAGAAACCATGTTCAAGGCTCTGACCATCACGGCCATCCTGGCAGTAATGGAGGTGTCCCTGTCATTTGACAATGCTGTAGTCAATGCCTCAGTACTACGTAACTGGGACCACTTCTGGAAAATGATCTTTCTGACAGTTGGTATCTTAATTGCGGTTTTCGGTATGCGTCTGATTTTCCCTGTGGTGATTGTTGCAGTCACTGCTGATATGGGATTAATGGAAGTGGTAAGACTGGCACTTAATGATCCAACGGCCTATTCGCAGCGGTTGATGGACCATCATGCTGAAATTGCTGCTTTTGGTGGAGCTTTCTTGCTTCTGGTTTTTCTGAATTTCTTCCTGGATGAAGGTAAAGATACTCACTGGTTTCGCTGGCTGGAGCGACGCTTAACCAGTTTGGCCAGCGTACCGGCCATGTCTGTATTTATTGCACTGATTGCTTTGCTGGTAGTGGCTGCCAATGTAGACGAGACAAAACGTCTGGTCGTAACTATGGCTGGTATCTGGGGAATTGTAATTTATATCGGGGTACAGGTACTTAGTCATCTGCTAGGCGGTGAACCGGAAATTGATGAAGAAGGCAACGCTGTTACACATGACAGCACGGGCGCAGCAACCGGTGTAGTAAAAGCAGGTTTCGGCGGTTTCCTGTATCTTGAAGTGCTGGATGCATCTTTTAGCTTTGACGGTGTAATTGGAGCTTTCGCAATTACCAGTGATGTAGTTATTATTATGCTAGGCTTGGCAATTGGTGCAATTTTCGTCCGCTCTATGACTATTTATCTGGTCGAAAAAGGCACACTGGATGCTTACATCTATCTTGAACATGGTGCGCATTATGCAATTGGCGCACTGGCCATCATCATGCTGGCAAGTGGCACAGGCGTACATATTCCTGAAGTGGTAACCGGCCTGATCGGGGTGGCATTTATTGTCTGGGCAGTACTGGCTTCAATCCAGTATCGTAAACGGACAGAACGTCTTGGTTAGGATATATTTTTAAACTCAGAATAAGTTGAAGGGTATAGTCATATACCCTTTTTTATTGTCATTAATATCGTTATTTCGAATAACAGAGCTACGCGCTTTGAGCTGCTTTATCTTATAATTCATCTTATTTTCTAATAAGCCTGTTGCTATGATGAATGCCTTAGAACGCCGTTCAACTTTTGCCTTAAGCAGTATCTTTGCTTTACGCATGTTGGGCCTGTTCATGATTATTCCTGTATTCTCTGTAGCAGGGCAGTCATATCAGTATGCGACACCAGCATTGTTGGGCCTGGCTGTGGGTGTTTATGGTCTGAGCCAAGCGATTCTTCAAATTCCATTCAGCTTGCTGGCAGATCGATTCAGCCGTAAACCTCTTATAGTGATTGGCTTGTTGTTGTTTGCTCTGGGCGGTGCAATTGCTGCCATGTCAGAGACTATCTATGGCGTGATTATTGGCCGTGCTATTGCTGGGGGTGGTGCAGTTTCAGCAGTAGTGATGGCTTTACTCGCCGATGTAACCCGTGAAGAGCAGCGTACTAAAGCAATGGCTGTGATGGGCATGAGTATCGGCCTGTCGTTCGTAGTAGCTTTTAGTCTGGGTCCTTGGCTTACAGGAATTGTCGGTATTTCCGGCCTGTTCTGGGTAACCACAGTCATGGGCCTTCTGGCGATTCTAATGTTATTCATGGTGCCTAAGGTCACTCGTCATCATAAGAATTTTTCCCAAGGCTATTTGCAACAGCTTAAGCAGGTCCTGAAAATGGGTGATCTGAACCGTCTGCATTTTTCAGTATTCAGCCTGCATTTGCTGCTTACCGCAATGTTTGTATATATACCTTCACAGCTGATTGAATTTGCCCATATTCCGCTTGCCAGTCATGGCATGGTCTATTTACCGCTTTTGGTAGTTAGTCTGTTTTTTGCTTTTCCCAGTATTATCCTGGCGGAAAAATATCGCAAAATGCGTGGAATCTTTTTGACGGCAATTACTGGAGTTATATTAGGCCTGCTGATCATGATTTTTGGCTTTGAGTCTAAATATATCCTGCTGACCGGCCTTGGGTTTTTCTTTATTGCTTTTAATGTGATGGAAGCATTATTGCCGTCCTGGCTGTCCAAATCTGCACCTTTGCAGTCTAAGGCTACCGCCATGGGTGTCAATGCCAGTGGCCAGTTTCTGGGTGCCTTTTTCGGAGGAACACTGGGCGGTTTCCTGCTGACTTTGCATAATACTTCTCTAGGCTGGAGTATCCTGACAGCAATTGCCATAATCTGGTTATTCATCAGTTTTGGTCTGGCTCAGCCACGCTATTTAACTTCACTGGTTTTAAGCTTGCCAGAAATGCAGGAAACAGATGAATGGACTTCTAAGTTATTGGCGATTCGTGGTATTGAAGAGGTCGTGGTGATGCCTGAACAGCAACTGGCCTATATTAAAGTCGATAAACAGCAGGTGGATGCAGCTGCTCGACATAATTTGACGCAGTTGTTGGGTAAAGAGGTAGCCATTTAAGCATAACTCTTATAAAGTAAAACATAGAAATGAATAGGAAGAGAACAGCTGATGCGTGGTGTAAATAAGGTTATTTTAGTAGGGACTTTAGGGCGCGATCCAGAGACAAAAACTTTCCCAAATGGCGGCTCTTTAACACAGTTTTCTATCGCAACGAGTGAATCGTGGACAGATAAAAGCACAGGTGAACGTAAAGAACAGACAGAATGGCACCGTATTGTGCTACACAACCGTCTAGGTGAAATTGCCCAGCAATATTTACGTAAAGGTTCAAAAGTTTATATTGAAGGTTCATTGCGTACCCGTCAATGGACCGACCAGAACGGTCAGGAACGTTATACTACCGAGATTCGTGGTGAACAGATGCAGATGCTAGACTCAGGCCGACAGCAGGGCGATCAGGCAGGTGCAGGTTTTGGTGGTGATCAAGGCTATGGTCAACCACGTTTTAACAATAATCAGGGTAGCCAGGGCGGTTATGGTAACGGCAACCAGCAGGGTAGCGGTTTTAATAATAACAGCAACCAAGGTGGCGGTTATGGCAATAATAACCCGGGCGGTTTCGCACCTAAAGCTCCTCAGTCAGCTCCAGCCTCTCAAGTTCCGGCTGACCTGGATGATGATCTGCCATTCTAACTGGTATTAATAAAACAAAAAGCAGACCCGTGGGTCTGCTTTTTTATATTCATTTTTTAAATAAAAAAGAACGACTCAAAAAAAGAGCTGAGTCGTTGTTGAGCAAGTTCTATCAAAAGTAAAAATACTGCAAATCTATTTTTAATTAGCCATTAACGATTGAACCGCCATTTACATGAATAACCTGGCCTGAAATATAGCTGGCATCATCGGAAGCCAGAAATAGATAGGCAGGCGCCACTTCGCTTGGTTGGCCCATGCGTTCCATTGGCGTTTCCTTACCAAAATCTTTGACCTGTTCTTCATCAAAGCTGCTTGGAATAAGCGGGGTCCAGATCGGTCCGGGCGCAACACCATTTACACGAATTCCTGTTTTATTTTTAAGGAGATTGGTCGATAAACTACGTGTAAAGGAGGTAATGGCGCCTTTAGTGCTGGAGTAATCAATCAGCTGCTCATGTCCGTGATAACTGGTGATGCTGGTCGTATTAATAATACTGTCACCTTCTTTTAAATAAGGCAGTACTGCTTGGGTCAGGTAGAAGATTGAAAAAATATTGGTTTCAAAAGTCTTGAATAATTGCTGCTGCGGAATATCAGTCAGATATTTCTGTGGGTACTGTACCCCGGCATTATTCACCAGAATATTAATTTTCTGGAATTCATTTAGAGCTTTTTCAACTAGCTGATCAACGTCTTCTTTTTTCTGGATATCACATTTTACCAGAAGGCAACGCCGGCCTTCCTGTTCAACCATTGCTTTGGTATCTTCAGCATCCTGACTTTCTTCTAGATAAGCAATCACAATATCTGCACCTTCACGTGCAAATAACACCGCAACTGAGCGGCCGATTCCACTGTCACCACCAGTAATCAATGCAACTTTATCTTTTAATTTATCACTACCTTTATGGGAAGCCTTGATAATTTCAGGCTCGGGATTCATTTTGGTCTGTTTACCCGGTTGATGGGTTTGAATCTGTGCAGGTGGTGTAGCTGGGTACTGATTCATAAGATCTCCGGATGATTGTTATAAAAAAATAAATAAAAAGGATTCAGAGAAATTCTGAATCCTTGACTTAAAATACTTACATACGGTCCCAGGCATCTTTAATGGCATGTTTAGCCTGTTCCCACTTTAAACGTGATTCACGTTTAGTTTCTTCCCATTTCTGCTGCAAGTTGCCTTCCATCTCATCAAAGTGACGGCCTTCATTTTCTCGGCGGCTGGTATAACCCAAGTTATAAGCACCTGAATAATCACGATCATATTCCAAGTCAGGATAGTGTGTTAATGCATCTTTATAATATGGAGTCTTATTATAATTCTCCTTCCAATATTCCTGAGATTGACGATGTGTATCGTCTTTATAAGTGCTGGTCGTATCCGTTAGGTTTTCATTTACGTCAACCATTGTACATCTCCTGCTTTATATTAAAAATCTATAGTTAAAATATAAAAGCTATTTACTAAAAAAGATGTTGGGAAAATATATTAAAACATAGAGGGATTGCTGCTTTATGTTTTTTAATTTTACATTGAAATATTATTTAATAAATTAAATATAAAAAATCGGATATTATATAAATATCCGATATTAAATTTTTTATTTTTAAGAAAGAAGTAATATATTTAAATCTATCTATATTAACAAATAGCCAAAGATGAAAATAATCTTAATTTTCTAGGATTAATAATCTTCATTTTGACCTTCCTGACGAGAGCGATATTGATCATCAGTTTCATGCTGCATTGCATTATTACTATTTTGCTGATGCTGCTGACCCTGTTCATACTGAGTGGTGCGTTGCTGCTGTTGCTGTTCAGGGCTAACTTGCTGTGGCTGGCCGCCATGACTTTGCTGATTATGCTGACTGGTAGCACCCATGCCTGTACCTGTCAGACCTTGGCCTTCCTGACCACGATTAGTTCCTTGCTGGTTATTATTAACACCACCTTGCTGGTTCAGACTTTGGCCTTGTTGGCTCATACCCTGCTGGCCCATATTTTGACCCTGCTGGCTCTGCGATGAACCTTGCTGGCTTTGTTGGTTATACTGATTCTGTTGACCCTGCGGGTTATAATTCTGCTGATCTGGCTGTCCTAAACCTTGACCCTTCTGGTCTGACTGCTGGGTATGTTGCTGGCTTTGCTGCTGTTGCTCAACACTCTGCTGGCCGTCCTGCCCGACACCAAGTTGTTGGTTCTGGTGGTGAATACCCTGATCCTGTTTGCTCTGGGTATTATTTTCCTGTTGTTTCTGTTCGCCAGTCTGTCCTTGCTGGTTTTGCAAATGTTGTTGATTTTCCTGATTTTGATTGTTCATATTATTCATGTCTCACCTCTTGTGTTTAAAATAATCTATACATCACATGAAAATAATTAAAACATAGAATTAGGTTATGAAGTGTTTAAGCATGTTACTGAATAATTAAAATGAATTATTTAAAATAAATAAGAATATAGAATTAGGTAATTAAAATAGGAAGTTGTTATGTTTTAGGTTAATTTTAAATTAATTTAATATTACATTGGTTACATATAAATAAGATTTAAAGATTATCTAGATGAGTTTTGCTTTATTAAAAAAAATAGGAAAAGCACTTTAGTGCTTTTCCTATTATTATTTATTATTACAGTTTAGAAAATTATGCCGGAATCTTTTTGGCCTGCATTTCACGATCCCAGACGCGATGTTTGAGCAGTGCAGTTTTCAGCTGTTCCTGAACAGCTGTAAAGTTCGGCATAGTAATTACACCTTCATCAGGTTCAATAAGAGGCATGGTAGTAATTAATCTTTCATTCCCGTTCAGGAAGACCAGTGGTTTCAGATGCTTATAGGTTTCCATAATATAATGCATCAGATAGCCTTCCTGATCTGGTACAACTTCCTTGGTACCACCAAGTACTACAGTTGCATCATAGAAAATCGAAGGTTCTGACTGATAGTTTCCTTTGAGCGGTAAAGTCGCGTTTGTATCAGAAGTCACGAAACCGCTATGATCACTGATACATTCAAGGATAACGCCTTCCTTGATTGCCCAGTCCTGAATAGTTTCAAATTCCTGCATGCTGAAGCCATCTTGTACCAGCAGGGCCAGACGGCGTGCACGAATATCAAGTGGCGGGAAGGCCTCCTGACTCAGGCGTTTTGACGGAGTAACAGTTGCTAGCTCGCGTTTTGGTGGCATAGGAAGTGAAAGCTTCTGTGCAACATAGCTCGCCAAGTCATCGTCGATATAGCTGAGCATTTCATTGACGATACGTTCACGGATATAAGCACGTTTAACTTTGGTAAGCTCAAATACATAAGCATCTTTAATATGCTGTTGCTCATGTGGAGTCTGGCTAACATAAAATAGACGTGCCTGACTAAAGTGATCATTAAAAGACTCACTGCGCTCACGTACCTTATGTGCATCTACACGTTCATAGTAGCTTTCAAAACCACCGCCACTTGGTGCAGGTGGAGTTTCACGTGGCCAGTTGTTATCAATCGAATTAGGTTCATAGTTTGCCTGACCTTGATGCACAATCCGCTGATGATAACCATCACGCTGATTATTATGGAAAGGACAAACGGCACGGTTAATTGGAATCTGATGGAAGTTTGGACCCCCAAGGCGTATTAACTGGGTATCTGTATAAGAGAACAGTCGTGCCTGTAGTAACGGGTCATTACTAAAATCAATACCCGGTACAACATGTGCCGGACAGAAAGCTACCTGTTCAGTTTCTGCAAAGAAATTATCTACATTACGGTTTAGTGTAATTTTACCAATTGGAGTTACAGGTACCAGCTCTTCTGGTATTAATTTGGTGGCATCCAGAATATCAAAATCAAACTTATGCTCATCCTCTTCAGGAATGAGCTGAACACCGAGTTCCCATTCCGGATATAAACCGCTTTCAATAGCATCCCATAGTTCACGGCGGTTAAAATCAAGGTCTTTACCATTGATTTTTTGTGCTTCATCCCAGAGTACCGAGAACACACCTTGCATCGGGGTCCAGTGGAATTTCACAAAGTGAGATTTACCTTCAGCATTGATCAGGCGGAAAGTGTTCACCCCGAAACCCTGAATGCCGCGGAAACTTCGTGGAATTGCACGATCAGACATTAGCCAGATTACATGATGCGCTGTCTCTGGTGTAAGTGAAACAAAATCCCAGAAAGTATCATGTGCTGAAGCTGCTTGAGGGATATCATTGTGTGGTTCGGGTTTAACGGCATGTACGACATCTGGAAACTTTATCCCGTCTTGAATGAAGAAGACCGGCATATTGTTACCCACCAGGTCGTAATTTCCCTCAGTGGTATAAAATTTCATGGCAAAACCGCGAACATCACGTGGAATATCTGGTGAACCGCGTGAGCCCTGTACAGTCGAGAAGCGTACAAACATAGGTGTGGTAATTTGCGTATTAGTCAGGAAGGCGGCCTTGGTAAACCGTTCATTCCCTTCATAAGCCTGAAATACGCCATGTGCACCAAAACCACGGGCATGTACAATCCGCTCCGGAATACGCTCATGGTCAAAGTGGGTAATTTTTTCCCGCATGATAAAATCTTCAAGCAGGGCAGAGCCACGCGAACCTGCTCTGAGCGTATTCTGGTTATCTGCAATTTTTAAACCCTGATTGGTCGTCAGTGCATGACCCGTAGCATCACTTCGTGCACTATTTAAGTCAAAAGTCTTGAGGTTATCGTTTTCTTTATCTGGTGTGTCGGCGCCTGCCAGCTCACTTTTAGAATAATGTTGATTCGTCATACCATGCCTCTATTGTTTTAGGTGTGTGTACTACAAACTTCAAAGACAACCCTCATTCAGGTTGAATCAGCTGATTTAATTCACGGCAAGCCTGATTCAGGACTTTATGCAACTTTTCTTCAGGCGCACCCTCTGCATAAAATCTGAAATCATGAACTTTGCCGTTATAGTAAATAGAATAGAAAAAGGTCCCGACAGGTTTTTCCGGTGTTTCCGAACCACCAGGTTTCACCAGACCTGTACAGGCCACAATAATGTCGGCATCAAAGAAATGATGACCATGCTCAGCCAGATAATGAGTGACTTCCTGAGACTCAGGCGTATACTCTTCAATCAGATCTTTAGGAATATTTAAGATTTTTTCTTTAACTTTTAAGTCATAACAGACCAAACTGCCAATTAAAACCTCACCCGAATGCGGGTTAAGTGAAAACTGATAAGCCAGATAACCTGCTGTTGCACTTTCGATGAACGCAACTTTTAAGCCTAGATCTGCCAAGTGCTTGCAACAGACATAAAACATTTAGAAGCTCCCTTGTCTTATTAGGTTTAGTTCTAGAGCAATGCTTTTTAAATTTATTGCGATGTCGGTAGATAAAAACAGAAAATGGGCAAAATTGAATTAGCAACTTACATACTTAATACTTTTTGAATATAAAAGTTAAATAGGGGTTTTTAATATAAAATAAATAAAAATAACGACTTAAGTATAATTGTTTCTCTGTATTTCTATAATGTTTACATATTGCTATATAAACAGTTGTATAAAAATATATCCAACATGCACAATCCTTACACATGAAATCAAAAGTTAAAACTTAAGGTGGCATTCCTTTAAAAATATAATCATGAATGATTAAGAGAAATAAAATTTCTTTATCCAAAATTTATTAAATAAATCAATAAATTAATATATATATTGGGTTTATTTTTTGTTTTTAAGAATATTAGAATTAATAAATTTAATAAAAACTTCTACAATAATATTCTAGGTGTTTCAAAATATTAAAATGTAAATAAAAGTAGAGTTTATAGTCTTTAGTTTTTTGAAAATAAAAGAAATTTATTAAAACACAACTTTATTTTTACGTGTTCTTAACCAGAGATAACACAAACTTTATTTAAAAGAAGAGGGGAATGCTATTTCCTAACAGGAGTGGATTAAAAAAAGAGATAATGAAATATGGTTACCACAACAACGCAGCCAGTGAGAAAGCTGACCCAGAAGAAAAGCCCGGCCTTATCTCATAAAGAAACAGTAAAATTTTTTTCTGAACCTGAGCGGGATACGGCTGAAAAGGAAAAATTCGCCGAAATTTGTTTAGAGCGTTTTATTGATACAATTACACTTGAAGAAAAGGAGTTTCCACAAAATTTAGAAGATTTAGGGGCATGGCTCAACAATAAAAATATTCAGGCATGTGAATCTTTTCAGAGCTATCTGGAACGAAGGAGGCAAAATGGTGCCCGTGAATATTTTAAAAACGTCGGTGAAGCTCTAGAATTTCTGGTCAAGATTGGCCCGACCAAAATGGTTGATGGTTCTTGGCTCTATAGCTTGTGCAAATACTGGCAAAATCCTGTTTACAATGAAGCGATCTCGATTTACCTGGATGAACTGGGAGGTGGATCTTCTTCACTCAACCATGTCTGCCTCTATCAGCAATTACTGGATCAGCTTGAGCTTAACGATTTTGAAAATCTTTTGAGTGATGAACATTATATCCAGGCTGCGGTGCAACTGGCTTTAGCCTATGCACCTGCTGAATATATTCCAGAAGTGTTAGGATTTAACATGGGATATGAGCAGCTTCCCTTACATTTACTCATCAGTAATTATGAGTTAAAAGAACTTGGTATTGACTCACATTATTTTAATCTGCATATCACGATTGATAACTTTGATAATGGCCATGCCCAGAAAGCCCTAGAAGGTGTACTTAAAGTTGCCCAGCGCTATCAAGATAAAGAAGAATTTTTGCGCCGTGTAAAAATTGGCTATTACTTGAATGATGTAGGTATAGGTTCCACTGCGGTAGTTAAAAATCTTGATCTGCGCAGTAATGTAGAAAAAATTCTGATCAAGAAAGCCAAAGTGGGTCGTTTTATTCATGGTGATAAATGCCGTATAGAAAACCGGCAGATTAATGACTGGTTACAGGATGATGAGAGTACAGTGGCCTTCTTGGATGCCCTGATCCGTAAAAACTGGATCAAGCCGGGGGAAGATGTACAGGAAAGCCGTTTCTGGAAATTGATTGATGATGACCGCGGTAAAATGTTTGGTGTATTTAGCTATCCTGAAAAACAGATGATTTACGACTGGATTCAGGGTCCACAAAGTACTTCAACTACCAGCTTGCGTGGTTGGGCAAGAAAGCATGAGCAGAAGAACCAGAGTCAGGACCGTCCAGAAGATATGGTCGATTTCGAACTGACTTTTTTGAAGAAGTCCTATCAGGCTGAAACTGATTTCCAGAAGCGTATGAATATGTTACTTCCTTATCTGGCACCTCATATGCATCATACCCCGGTAGGGCTATGGAGTACGGATCAGTTTACACGATCACTGTTTCCAGCTCTGAAAGCTTCTTTTGTTTAAGTTCAGTTAGGCAGGAATTTTCTTGATATAAAGTTCTTACATGATCGGGTATAGCGCAATTCTATACCCGAATTATTTTGTGAAAATGAACTATAGCAAGATCTGACCATCGAGCCAGTTGACCTTTATGTAAATACTGAAATTAACATTATATATACAGAAATTTGTACTTAATTTTTTTAATCCTGAGAGAAATTTTTTAAGCTTATTTCTTCTATTTTAGTACACAATCTTTTTATAAAAATTTTATTTATTAAAGGGTTATATTTTTCATGGTTATTGGGTGGAATTGTTTAGCTAGATGAATTTACCCTCCAGTCTGCCTGATACTTGAGATAGACAATTTAGAATTCTGGCATTTTTTAATACGGCGTTTCTGAGAGCGTTGGTACATAATCTGGAAAACGGTTAACTGACGGATAATAACTTTGGATATTGCAGTAATCGGTAGTGGCATGGCTGGGCTTGCTACCGCAAGAATTCTGAAAGATGCAGGACATGAAATTACTATTTTCGAGGCACTCCCGGGCCGAGGTATGGACAGTCATAGTCTGGAGTTTGAGGGGGGGCTGATTGATGCCCCACTACGGGTTATGAATCCCTATTTATGGAAGAATACACTGAGTCTGGCCAGTTACCTGGGCATTAAAACTTTTCCGGTACGTACCTATATGGCCTGTAGCTGGCTATTTGAAGATCGTACTGAAACCTGGCTCACAACTTCACGTACCCGCATTGGTAATATTCCTATTATTAATAACCGCAAGGGCATCAAGCAGTATGGCTGGCGTCTGGTTAAAGGTATGCTACAGCTAAAAACAGCAATTCATCAGTTCTTCAAGTCTAAAAATCAGGACATTACACTGGCTGAGTTCATTAACCAGCATGATATTGAAGAAGTATTCTGGCATGGTGCAGTAATGCCGGTACTCTATACCATCTGTACCTGTAATCCGAAAACAATCGGAGACTGGCCTGCCAAACCGTTACTAATTTTTCTGCGTCAATTGACTGATGGAGATGCCCTGATCCGTATGCAAGGCGGAACACCTGCCTTGGTAGATAAATTGATCGAGGGCATTCGTATTCAAAGTAGTTCTCCAATCTGTAAGGTGGAAGAACAGGGTGAAAAAGTTCTGCTGGAAAAACAGGATGGTGAGCAGTCGGTCTTTGACCGGGTAGTAGTTGCAACACCGACCACTAAACTTGAAGAGTTCATGAACCCGCAACAATTTGCGGATGATATTGAACTTCTCAAACAGTTTAAGTTTGAACAGGGAGAACTGGTTATACATACAGATAGCTCAGTAATGCCGCCGCGCCGTAAAGACTGGTGTGTACTGAGTTATATGATGGACCGTCATTTTACCCGACAACAGTTTACTGTCTGGCTTAATGCAGTTGAGCCAAGTTTGGTCGGTAAGTCTCCGGTATTTCAGACATGGCGTCCGGTTACTGAAATTGATCCGAAAAAAGTGATTTCTAGTGTAACGTTGACTCGGGCAGTAGTTGATTCCAAAACTGTGGCATTAAACAAAGAAGTCCAGCAACAGCATTTACAACCGAACCGTAAGGTATTCTACTGTGGTTCATGGTCATGTGATGGTCTGCCGATATTGGAGTCTGCTGTCACTTCGGCTATTCATATTGCCAAGATCTTTGATGCACCTTTGCCATTTTTAGGTTTAGAACCTAAAGTGGAGATCGCGCCGCAACTTGGTTATTAAAATCTCATGAAATGGGCCCAGATTCTCTGCCAGTACTTACCCCAGCATAAATATGCTATTGATGCAGCACAGTTGGGTGACTCGGCAGAGTTGGCCTGGACCAACCTGGGTTACTGGCAAGCTGAGGAAAATTATCCTCAGGCCTGCCAGCAGCTGGCTGACAGGTTAGCGCAGGCAGTACAGCTTAAGGCTCAGGATGCTGTATTAGATCTGGGCTGCGGCCAGGGAGCGAGTCTGCTGCATTGGCAAAATCAGTACCAGGTTCAATATATAGAAGCTGTAGAGTTACAGCAAAACTGTGTCAAAAAGATTGGTCAATATCATCTGCCAGCTTTAAAAGCGATTTATAACCAGTCTTTTCTTGCCTTAAAACCAATACAATTTACTCAGCAGTTTGATGTGGTTCTTTGTATTGATGCTGCTTACCATCATGCACTAAGCCATTTTCTGAATAGTGTAACTGGTCATTTAAAGCAGCACGGTCATCTAGGACTCCATTATTTGATGTTGTCAGATGACTGGCAACAGGCAAGCCTCTGGCAAAAAATTAAATACCAGCTATTAGTCAAAGCAGCTGATCTCAAACTTGAAGACTTAAAAACTCAAACTGAAATGGTAAATCTGCTAGAAAATTATGGTTATGAACAAATAATGATCCAAGATATATCTTCAGAAGTTTTGCAGGGCTTTTCCAAATACGTGGCAAAACTACGTAACTCTGGACAATCCACCATAAAAAATACAGATTATTATAAAATCCAGATGACAGCCAAACTTTGCGCCCAGCTTTACGCTGATGGATTAATTCGCTATGTACAGATTAGTGCAATAAAAGCTGAATAAATCGAGAAAAGAAAAGTAGAAGAGAAATGGTGCCGGCACACGGATTCGAACTGTGGACCTACTGATTACAAGTCAGTTGCTCTACCAACTGAGCTATGCCGGCACTGTGGCGTAGATTCTACCGAAAAACACCTGATTTTCACAAGCGAAAAAATGAACAAATGAATTGTGTCTAAGTTTAATGCTTTCCGAGCATCAAGAAGGTATCGGAAGATACCTTCCTTAATTAATATTTAAAAATTAATATTCCCAGAACATACGCTGAATTTCTTTAGCATCTCTGGTCTGAGTGAGTGCAAGTGCAGTCAGCAATTTGGCTTTTTGCGGATTTAAATCATGTGCAACCACCCAGTTATATTTATCATCTGGCTGTTCGGCATTTCTTAATACAAAACCTTGGGGTACACGAGATGAACGAATAATCTGTATACCACGCTGCTGGAGCTCAGTCAGGGTAGGTACAATATTTTTGGCTACCGAGCCATTGCCTGTCCCCGCATGAATAATTGCCTTTGCGCCTGCTTGGGCATATGCTGTATAGGCATCGGGCAACATATTGCCAGAACCGTAAACAATCTGGACCAGCGGCAGAGCATCGCCCTTAATATTCTCGATATTAAATTCAGACGTATTGTTAAATCGTTTGGCTACGCTTCTAAACCAGTAAGGTTTCCCTTCAACCAGTGTACCTAACGGTCCCCATTGACTGGCAAAGGCATCGGTATGGATATTAATTGTCTTGCTGACATCACGTGCTGCAAAAATATTATCATTCATGAGCACGAATACGCCTTTATTTTTTGCATTGTCTGCGGCTGCCAGAGCAACAGCACTATACAGGTTTAAAGGCCCATCAGCGGACAGCGCTGAAGGTGGACGCATAGAACCTACCACTACAATCGGTTTATTAGTATGCACGGTCAGGCTTAGAAAGTAGGCAGTTTCTTCCAGAGTATCTGTTCCATGCGTAATCACTACACCGTTAACATCAGGTCTTTTAACCAGCTCATTAACTTTACGGGCAATTGTCAGTAATTCTTTATCAGTAATACTCTCGGAAGCTACCTGAAGAGCCTGTACTCCAGTAACATTAGCCAGATTCTGGATTTGTGGTACTGCGTTTAATAGGTCATCAACGGGTACCTTAGCCGCTGTATAGGTAGCACTATTGGTGGAGCTGGCACCAGCACCGGCAATGGTTCCTCCAGTTGCTACAACCACAACATTATTTTTGGCAAAAGCAGAAAAGGGCAAGAGTAAGCCCAAGCTTAAAGTCAGAGCGGAGAGTGTTTTTTTCATCATTTTTCCTTTTAAGATTTATATACATTCCAAGTATTTTTTGTACCATTTATAAGTTAATACAAAGCAGCAGACTTTAGTCATATAAATTTAAAATACTGTTTTTAGATTAATAAATATTCAGTGATGAGGATTTCGATATTTAAATAGAACGTTGAGATATAAATTCAGTTTTAAAAGAAGTTTAAGGAGGTTTAAATGATATTTAAGAATTACTAGATAAGCTTGAGATTATTTTATTCTTAATTTATAAATTTTTGGCATTGAGCTCAATGATAAGAAATTTTTTTATTGACTGATTTAAGCTTCTTTAGATTTATAAATTAATCATTATACCCCCAACTATATCAAGCTTGCAACAGATAAAGTGGATTGTATTAGACATAAAAAAAGCCTAAACCTTTTAGATTTAAGCTTTTTAAGACCTCATGAATCATCATGAGAATAAAATATGGCGGTGAGAGAGGGATTCGAACCCTCGATACGCGTAAACGTATACACACTTTCCAGGCGTGCTCCTTCAGCCACTCGGACACCTCACCAAGGCGTGCGATAATAACTAAAAAAACCGCGCCTGCCAAGTTGAAACAATTGATTTGAAGAAAAATAAATAACTCGGTGATAATATGGCGCAAAAATGGCATCTGTTATGAAGACAAAATATGCAAAGTTCTGCAAAAAAAGCCGCATTGCCTGCGATTACCTTGGCAGCATTAGGGGTGGTATTTGGGGATATTGGGACCAGTCCGCTTTATGCACTTAAGGAATCATTCCATGCAGCTCATGGTTTAGGGATCAGTACAGCTAATGTATTAGGTATTTTGTCGATTATCTTCTGGACAATGACGCTGGTCATTACCATTAAATATATCGCTATTGTAATGCGTGCAGACAACAATGGTGAGGGCGGCATCATGGCGCTTCTTGCATTGAATTTACGTAATACCCGTTTCAGTGACCGCAAAAAATTACTGTTAATTGCTATTGGTTTTATTGGTGCTTCACTATTCTTTGGTGATGGCATTATTACGCCTGCGATTTCAGTATTATCTGCCGTAGAGGGTCTATCTATCGCAACAGATGCTCTGGATCCGTATATTGTTCCAATCGCCATTACCATCGTGACGACCCTGTTCATCATGCAAAAGTATGGTACTGCTTTTGTTGGCAAATTTTTTGGTCCGTTAACCCTGCTCTGGTTTTTCTCGCTCGGCTTATTGGGTATTTCCAGTATTATTCAGACACCTGTGGTACTAGGAATGTTCAGCCCGCACTGGGCATTTCAGTTTATTGTAAGCCATCCGCTCATGACTTTTTTTATTATGGGAGCGGTAGTACTTACTGTGACAGGTGGTGAGGCACTCTATGCCGATATGGGACACTTTGGGCCAGTACCCATCCGTCTGGCCTGGTTTTTTGTAGTCTTGCCATGTCTGGTGCTTAATTATGCAGGGCAGGGCGCATTATTACTGAGAAATCCGAGTGCTATTGAAAATCCATTTTATCTGCTAGTGCCGGAATGGGCGCTGTATCCAATGATTTTTCTGGCCACTATGGCTGCAGTAATTGCTTCTCAGGCGGTGATTTCAGGCGTATTTTCATTGGCGCGTCAGGCTATCCAGCTGGGTTATTTACCACGCCTTACTGTTAAGCATACCTCGGATTCAGAACAGGGCCAGATTTATGTACCATTGCTCAATTGGGTACTGCTTGCTTCCATCATTGTCTTAATCCTGATTTTCCAGACCAGCTCGCGCCTCGCTAATGCCTATGGCCTGGCTGTAACTTTAACCATGCTGTGTGACACTTTGCTGATTGCTGCATTTATCCGTTACAGCTGGAAATGGAAAATGCCAAAGCTGATGCTGCTGATCATTCCATTTCTGATACTGGACTTGGTACTGGTCAGTGCTACCTCACTAAAGGTATTCTCGGGCGGGTGGGTGCCATTATTGATCGGTGGAGTTGCTTTTCTTCTGCTGATTACCTGGAAACAGGGTCGCGAGCTGACCTTTGCAAAATTACAGCAGGATACTTTGCCTCTGGAGCTATTTGTCGAGAGTATCGGTGATCAGGCTAACTGGGTAGAAGGAGAAGCAGTTTTCCTGACCGGCACACCTACTGTAGTTCCACATGCGATGCTGCATAACATGAAGCATAATAAGGTTTTGCATCAGAAAAATATTATTCTGACAGTCAAGATACAGGATGTACCTTATATGCCTGACCAACAGCGCTTTCATGTAGAGGTACTAAATCAGCATTTTTATCGGATTGAGCTGTACTATGGTTTTAAGGATGAGATGAATATTCCTCATGCCTTGGAAGCAGTCTATGAGGCACTTGAGCTTGAATATAACCTGATGCAGATTAGTTTTTTTGTCTCACGTGAACGGATTATCAGTACAGTTGGAGACGGTATGGCACCTTGGCGTGAAAAGCTGTTTATTTCCATGCAGCGTAATACTAGCCCGGTGAGTGACTTCTATAAAATACCTACTAACCGTGTAGTAGAACTGGGCAGCCAGATTGAAATCTGAGTTTCTTAAATAAAACAGTAATAATAAAAAAACCAAGGCACATAGGCCTTGGTTTTTTACTCTGGAGGAGTAGTTAAAATCTTGAGCTTGAATATGTATCTTATAGAACGACTAGACAAGGCTTAACGACCTGCGCCACTGCCACTACCGGTTGAGCCTGAACTACCTGTGCCACTGCCCGTACCAGTTGATCCGCCTATACTGCCTGTACCGCTCATGCTGCTGTTGCCAGTTGCACTTCCCATACGGCTTGTACCTGTAGTACCGTTACTGGTCGTACTGCTGGTCGCACCTGTACCGCTATAGCCTGAGCTCGTGCCAGCTGAGTTGCTATAACCCGAGCTGGTGCCGGTAGTGGTACCGGAAGAAGTACCTGAGCTGGTTCCACTGTAGGTGCCTGTGCTCGGAGTGCCGCCATAAGTGCCCATGCTGTTTATACCCATCGAGCCACTCATTCCGCCTGTAGTACCAACACCAGTGGTACGGCTATCAGTATTAATACCTGTAGTACTGCCAGTGCTACCCATGCTGCGAGTGCTGGACGAATCACGTGCCAGTGTATTGCTGTCCGAGATAGCAGACTGGGATGAAGAACGGTATTGACCATTACCCATCATTTCACTGAGTGAACCTGGCTGTCCATTCACTGTAGTATTAATCCGGACTTTCGATAGGCTTTCCAGAGTATCTCCAGGTTGTACTGGAGGTTCTGCGAAAGCTGTCATACTACACATTCCGGTAATGAAGCCTAGGCCGATTAGTTTAGAACGCATATTAAACTCCTCATGAACACTTGTGTTTGTTTTAATCGGGAGATCATTACCTTCTCATAAAGCACTTTTTCTTTTCAATCAAACATACGTAATACTTAAAAGAGTATTCAGAAACCCTTTAATAAAACGAACAAAATGTTACGTTTTTTACGGACTTTTTCATACAATTTTGATGATGCTTTAATCAAATAAAGGTATATGCAATATACTTCATATAGAGGGCTTGTTAAGCTGCCGGAAACCGTTGTTTTGATACAAAGATATGGCCACCCGTAAGACACGTAGTAAGAGTAGATCGAAGACCCCATTTTTAAATAGCCGCCTGTCTAAAGGGTTGTTAGGTGTGCTTGCGGCCGGAAGTTTTGCCATAGCCTTCGGTGAAGAAAAAATCGGTCAGCTGTTTACAGCCGGGACATCAAATGCGGCCTGCCTAAACCAGTTCTATCGTGAAGTGCCGCCCTATCTGGTAAAGGAAAGTCTGAAGAAAGATAGTTATCCGCTTTGTTTTAACGGGTTTAATGTCATGTATTCAGGAGTATCGAAAACACCACTCTGGGTTGCAGAATATTTAAATCCACAGCGCCTCAGTACCAAAATCAAGCGTGAAGACAATTTTCATGAAGAGAGTCGCGTAGCAGAGCGCCACCGGGCCTTGCTCTCTGATTATCGAGGTTCAGGTTATGACCGTGGACATATGGCGCCTAATGGGGATATGAGCAATAGCTCCTCCCAGTATGACAGTTTTTCTCTGGCCAATATGGTACCGCAGGCGCCTAAAAATAATCAGCAAGTCTGGCGTGAACTGGAAGAAGCCACGCGCGCTATTGTCACCAAGCAAAAGCAAAATGTTTACGTAGTTACCGGTCCGTTATTTACAGGGAAAAAACTGAAAACTATTGGCCGGGGTGTAATTGTACCGACAGCCGTATATAAAGCAGTGTATCTCCCGAAAACTGGTGCAATAGGAGCTTATTACGCGCCCAATAATAATTCTTTACAGGTCAAAATTGTAAGTGTCTGCTATCTGGAAGAGCAGCTTGGGATTAATCTGTTTCCACAGCTTACTGAAGAGCAAAAACGTAATACCTATAAGCTGCCATTGACCAGTACGGCAGTTAAAGCAAATAAACCGCTTGAGTATTCACACTGGGATGCAGAAAGCCAGTGTGCCGTAGATGCAAACCGGGAGCAGATTGAAACTGCACAGCAGGAATTCAAGCAGCAAAAGTCAGGCACCAGTATAAGTAATGTCAGCAGTGCAGCAACTAATTCAGGCATACAGCAGTTGCTTTCTGCCTTGCTCCAATTTATTTTGCAACTCTTCAAATAAGTTGTCATAAAGAGCTAAACAAAACTTCCTGATTTGGTAACCTAAATATTAGATATAAAATCGAGAATAAGGAGCGTGCAGATGTTTAAACCTTTTGAAAATGGCACAGAATCCTCTGCGATTTATGACCTGACCCTGGAAAACCAGCTAGATTGTGTCAATATTTACGGTAATTTACAGATTACCAAAGACCAGCAGGGATTGCAGGCAGCCAAAAAATTGCAGGCATTTATGAATGATCTGGTTCAGGCGCTTGAACAGGCTCAGCCTTTACCCGAGCAGATTGAACGACAGCCTGAACATGAAATTGAAAATCCCTTCCTTTAACTTCAAGTTTTTATATCTTGCTCATACAGACGCCATTGTCGCGGCGTTTGTCCAGTCCAGTGCTTGAACGCCCGTTGAAAAGCACTTTGTTCTGAATAGCCCAATAGCAAAGCGATTTCTTTTAAGCTGAGATACGGGTCTTTTAAATACTGTCTTGCCAGCATGAACCTGATATGTTGCACACGCTCCTGATAAGTACTACCTTGCTGCTGTAAATGACGTTGTAACTGACGTACAGACATTTCCAGTTTTACTGCTACCTGTTCAATCTGATACTCGTCACGTTGTAAACCCTTGAGTATGACCTGCTGCAGACGTTGATCCAGCTGGGTGCTGTGTGGCAGTTTTTCTAAAAGAGCTTGAGCCTGCTGCATCAGGAGATGCTGCAGAGTTTGATCACTATGCTTTATAGGCTTAGAAAGTTCACTAAATGGGAGTAAAAGTCGGGTTAACGGCTGGGAAAACCGGACCTTACAATGAAAATACTGTTCATATAATGCAATATTTCTTGGAGCCGGACAGGAGAAATGCACTTCATATAAATGAATCTGGTCCAGTACCATAAAGTGTTTAAGAAACTCGACCATTAAAGCGATAGCAATCTCATCGGTAATCTGGCAGGGCTGTGCTTCTGGTTCTTCCCAGCTCACGGAAACATATTTAATATCTGAAGTAACACATAAGGGGCTGCCGTCATAAATCAGGCGGTGAAAGTCATGGTAGCGTTGCAATGCCTCTCCCAGACTTTCACAGGACAGTGCCAGATAGGCAATAATGCCTAAATGTCGTGGCTGGACATAAGCTGCAATATCTAAACCTAGTGCCGGTTTTTGTAATTGTTGTTCTAGCCCTAATAAAAGCTCCCGCCAGATGCGGTATTCGAACCGCTCTTGTTGCTGTATATGCTGTAATTGTTCCGGTACGGTTAGGGCCTGCGCCTGATAGTAATCTAGCAGTAATTGCGCCAGTCCACCAAAGACTGAACCACTATATCCCTGCATTGAAATAAACTTCCTGTCGTATTTTGTCAATAAATTGACTGAGCCAAGTCAATATTTAGCATGGAAAGCTTTTTATATTCAAGTAAAAGGGAGGAAGAGTTATGTGGAAAGGTTTTGTTGCGGGTCTGATCGTCGCCAATGCATTTGAATGGGTAGCGCATAAATATATTTTGCATGGTACACACCGTGCTGGAAAGCCACGTTACTCTCCCGTGCCAGATAGCATGAAATCACATTGGGAACATCATAAAATTGTTCGTAAAACTGAATTTTTTGATCAGGGTTATATAGAAGGGATGAAAAACTGGCGAACCCGTAATGAACTGATTTCACTAGGAGCAGTGGCAACTGCAACCAGTCTGATGTTTTATCCCATTTCTAAGGGTATGGCGCTGGCAGCCTGGTATAGTGCTATCAATTATTTTTATACACACCGCAAGGCTCATCTGGAACCGGAATGGGCGATAAAGGTTATTCCTTGGCATTATGACCACCATATGAATGCCAATCAGGATGCTAACTGGTGTGTAACCAAACCCTGGTTTGACTATATTATGGGAACCCGGATTATTTCTGCTCAGGATCTACAGGAAAAAAACCCTTTGGGTATAGCATTGCCTGAACCTTTGTCAAAGTCATTACAAAAAATAGCAGGGCGTTATTTTCCTGCACAATATATTCAAGCAGGAATAGCTGAATCTGAAAATAAGAGTATATATTTAACTGAAACAGAGCAGGGAGCTTAAAAGAAAGCTGTCCTGAAAGTAGATTTTTTTCCGAAGTAAAAAGAGTGTGGGGGATACACTCTTTTTTTAAATTCTTTATTTTGCCGGTTAAAGGCGCATTTCAATACCTTGCTCTGCCAGATACTGTTTTGCTTCAGGAATAGTGTGCTGGCCAAAATGAAAAATACTTGCGGCCAGTACTGCATCAGCTCCACCTTTTAAAATACCATCCGCCAGATGCTGAAGATTACCCACACCACCAGATGCGATAGTTGGTACATTTACCCGGTTATTAATAGCACGCATCAGTTGCAGGTCATAACCGGCTTTAGTCCCATCGGCATCCATACTGGTAATTAATAACTCGCCTGCGCCGTATTCTGCCATTTTGACAGACCATTCAATGGCATCAATACCTGTCGGTTTACGGCCTCCATGGGTAAAAATTTCCCATTTATTTTCACCGGTTTTTTTGGCATCAATTGCAACGACAATACATTGTGCACCAAAACGCTGGGATGCTTCCTGAACAAATTCAGGATTAAATACGGCAGCAGAATTAATACTGACCTTGTCTGCACCGGCATTAAGCAATAAACGGATATCTTCGACTTTGCGCACACCGCCGCCAACAGTAAGGGGAACAAATACACTTTCGGCCATACGTTCGACTGTACGATAAGTCGTATCCCGCCCATGATGGGTTGCAGTAATATCAAGGAAGGTAATTTCATCGGCGCCCTGTTCATTATAACGGCGGGCGACTTCAACCGGATCACCGGCATCGCGGATATCAAGAAACTGTACGCCTTTTACCACTCGGCCATTATCAACGTCCAGGCAGGGGATAATACGTTTTGCGAGCATAAATTTTTCCAATTATAACAGCCGATTATGAAACTCACCTCCGCAGATGCTACACCTTGATAGAGGGAGAAGGTATTCTATCAAATTCGATATGTTTTTTTGCAGGTTTTCTATGTCGGTTTATACGCCGTTGAGTTTAAAGGAAGTTCAGTCCTTCGCAGCACCTTATGGACTAAAGGTTCAGGAACTGATTCCAATTCAAGGCGGTATTCAGAATACAAACTATTTTTTAGTGAACGAGGATGGTTCGCAGTTTGTACTTACAGTATTTGAAGAGATGAATGCGGCACAGGCAGGTGAACTGGTGCCAGTACTTGAGCATCTGGGCAATGCACATTTGCCAGTTGCGGTGCCCTTAAAACAGACTGAAGCTGCAATTGGCCAGATTGCCGGAAAGCCTGCCCAGATTGCACCACGGCTGGTAGGAGAGCACCCTATACCGGCCAATACTGCCCAGACAGCTGAGGTTGCCAGAGCACAGGCAAAATTGCATGTCGCTTTACAGGATTTTGATTTTGAGCGCCAGAGCTACCGTAATCATAGTTACTGGAGTCAGGTTGCTGCTGAACTAAGACCCGACATGGATGTACAAGACCAGCTTTTACTGGATAGTGTATTTCAGCAGTTTGAAGTATTTCAGGCCAAATACCCGCAGCACCCGCTTGGCTTCATTCATTCCGATCTGTTTCGTGACAATACCTTATTCGAGGGTGACACTTTAAAGGGAATTCTAGACTTTTATGAACTAAACCATGATGAATTGCTGTTTGATATTGCTATTACGATTAATGATTTCTGTAGCGATTATCCGGCGGTGAAACTTGATCAGACACGGGTACAAGCCTATCTGGAAAACTATCAAACTGTGCGTATGCTGACAGAAGATGAAAGAGCCTGTCTGCCGGTTTATCTGGCCATGGCAGCCTGCCGTTTCTGGTTAATGCGTCTGCAAGTAGCACAGAAGAATGCGCAGGAACAGCGAGGTGGAGAGGATATCTTGCAAAAAGACCCACTAGAAATGCGTAATATGCTACAAAATCGTCTGGCACTTATCGGGAAGTAAGGCAAATGATGCGCGATCAGGGGCGACTGGTAGAGTGGTTTGATGAAAAAGGCTATGGATTTATTCAACCCAATGAGCCTGATAAAGGACGGGTATTTTTACATATAAAGGATTTTGCCCGACCTGGACCCCGGCCAATTATTGGTTGTGCACTGGAATACCTGGTTATTCTAGATGCACAGGGCCGCTATCGTGCTCAGCAGGTAACCTATCTCACAGCTGCACAGGCCCGTAAAAAACCAGCCCGGCAGCAGACACGTTCACAATCTAAAAAAGCTTTGCAGCCCTTTCAGCTTCTGATCGCAGTCTATTTTATAATGTTGGGTATAGTGACTGCGAGTGGTCTTATAAATGGACTGCTTTTATTATTTACTATGCTCATGAATGTAGCAACTTACTGGTTTTATGCTCAGGATAAAGAAGCAGCACAGGCCGGACGGCGCCGTATATCTGAGCAGACTCTACATATATTATCCTTTCTGGGAGGGTGGCCTGCTGCCTGGTTAGCCCAACAGAAACTGCGACATAAAACACAAAAACAACCTTTTCGAAAAATATATTGGATTACTATAGTTCTAAATATCCTGTTGGTTTTATGGCTGATTTCTCCTTTGAATCCCTATTGATTCAAATTCATATTTAAAAAAGGAAAAATAAATGAATTCTGGTTCTGTCATGAATGACTCAAGACGCAGTCTGACTTTCAGTCTGTATATTCTTTATATTCTGGCGATTTTCACAGCTGGTTTGCTGGCTGTAGTGGCGCTGGTGATCAATTATATTAAACAGGACCAGATGCGCGGCAGTATTTATGAAAGTCATTTCACTTGGCAGATTCGGACATTCTGGTGGTATCTGATCTGGAATATTGTGGCTTTTATACCTTTTATCTTTTTGCTGTTTACAGATAATAATGCCGATGCTTTTGCCTCAGTTCTGCTACTTGCCTCAGGTTTTTGTGTAGGAGTAATCGGGTTGGCATGGCTATGGATTGTATACCGTGCTATTAAAGGTTTATTGCGTTTAAATGAAAATAAAGCCATGTATGAATAATTTTAAATTAATTTCAAAAGCCTGAAACATCAGGCTTTTTTATTATTTAAAGTATTTAAATCTTCAGTAACAGGCTCTATATCTTTTGAACCTAAAAATTTAGGTCGCCATTCACTTATCATAATGCTCAGAACGACCAGAGCACCCCCTATTAAAGCTAATGGCGCCAGACGCTCACCTGCAAGCCGGCCAAACAGGCTGGCCCAGATGGGTTCTCCTGCATAGATAATTGCCGCACGGGATGACTCTACATAACGCTGTGCCCAGTTCATGACCAGTTGAATAATTGCACTGCTTATTCCTAAACCAAATGCTGCTACTGCAAGCTGCCAGGAAAATACCGGAATACTGTGCTCTCCCAGAAATGGCATGCTCATAAAACTTAACACCGAAGTAAAAACCAGCTGAATAACTGTTACCCGCCGCAAATCTACCTTTCCTGCAAAATAGCCGATCAGGATAATTTCCAGTGCAATGGCGATAGCACCAAATAATGTGAGCGCCTGTCCAAAACTAAAAGAGATCTGTGTAAAACCATTACCAGTCAAGAGTACCAATCCGCTAAAGGCCAGAATGACACCTATCCAGGTCATGATATGTGGTATTTTACGGAAGATAATCCAGAGTAAAAATGGAACAAGCGGAACATAGACTGCCGTAAGAAATGCTGACTCACTGCTACTGATGGTCTGTAAACCAATAGTCTGCGTGCCATATCCAATCGCAATGGTGCAGCCAATTAGAAAGCCTGCTAACAACTCTCGCAGATTGAGGCCACGCATGATTCTCCAGGATAGCAGCAGCACCGCCAGAGCTGCGGCTGCAAACCGGCAGCCTACAAAAAACATTGGTGAACTATAATTCAGAGCAAACTGGACTGTCAGGAAAGTTCCACCCCAGATCACTGTTATCAGAATCAGGGCAAATTGTGGCAGCAGCGAAGAGGAAGCGAGTTTGGATAAATTTGCAGTATTCATTACATCTGGCTTGGTTTTAAGGCCCGCCTATATTGCGACAAGCTTGCACTAGATACAACCTTTGCTAGTTTTCAGTTAAACCCTATTCATAAGCAGTTATTATATTTTTACTTTGTTTTACTTGCTGCTCATTTATAAAGCGGCAATACACTATAAAAAGAGGTTTCAGTTAATATAAAAAAGAGGCCAGATGGCCTCTTTAAATCTGGCTATATATTTACAGCACTACAGGCGATTGCTCGTCAAGAAGCAATTGTGCTTCACGCAGGCTGAGCGTACCTTCATAGATTGCACGACCGGTGATTGCACCCAAGATGCCTGGCTGGTCTTTCAGCATACGGATATCTTCCATATTGGTTACGCCACCAGAAGCAATAACAGGTAACCCCGAGTACTGGGCCAAGGCTACAGTCTGCTCAATATTTACACCTTGCATCATCCCGTCACGTGCAATATCAGTATATACAATACTGGATACACCCGCATCTGCAAATCGTTTGGCTAGTTCTGTCGCTTTAACATCAGTAACGTTAGCCCAGCCATCAGTAGCGACCATACCATCTTTGGCATCGATACCCACAATAATGCGTCCAGCAAATTTTTTACAGGCTTCTTCAACAAATTCAGGATTTTGAACTGCTTTAGTTCCAATAATAACGAAAGACACCCCGGCTTCAAGATAATGTTCAATCGTTTCCAGAGAGCGGATTCCGCCACCAATCTGCACAGGCAGTTCTGGTTGTGCCCGTACAATAGCTTCAACTACAGGTTTATGAATGGGTGTACCTGCAAAAGCACCGTTCAGATCGACCAGATGCAAACGACGTGCCCCTTCATTGACCCAATGCTGTGCAGTTGCTACCGGATCATCAGAAAACACCGTATCGTCTTCCATACGGCCCTGTTTTAAACGGACACATTTACCATCTTTTAGATCAATTGCCGGGATGATCAGCATGCTTTCGCTCCTTGCTTAACCTGTTGAATTTTATTGGTCTAATCTTAACAATAAACTTGAATTTTCTAAATGCTATATTTTGATCTATCAATAAAATAAGACTGACTTAAATTAGGCTAGATATTGTCAGCTTAGAGTTATGTTTTTGTATTATTCAGTATGGCATTCTATATAAAAACAAACATGTTATTAAGTGAATTCAGCAATTAACTTCAGGCTAAGTATCCAAATGATAAGGTGCGGTAATTGAGCTGCTATTATCAGTCTGAACTAGTAACTATGTCCCGCAATTAAAGGGAATATCAAATCACTTATCTGATTCGCTGCTGATCAATTAAAATTCTATTCATAGATGTAGCTATCTTTACATAAGATCAGGCACATCATTTATAAAACAGAAAATCTGGATAACCATTACGCGGTCACTGGTCTAAACAGTTCACCTGTTCAAGCAGCCGTAAAGTATGCTCAGGCAATAGGCTACGTTTTCTGAGTTCCTGAAATACCAGCAGTGCTGCATAAACATCTGCTGCTGCATAGCCGATTTGTGTTGAGCTTAAACGCATATTAGACCAGTCAGATATACTGATTTTTTTAAATTTGGGAAAATTTTGCTGGAATAGCAGGGCCACAGCATTTTTTAAACCTATAGGCTGCTTAAAGCCAAATGCAGAAAAGCATTTTGAGAGTTCTACTGTACTTTGCAGTTCTATACCTTTTTTCCGGAACAGGTGAACATCATTTTTTAAACCAAAACCGACCTTCACCTGTTTCTGATTTGCCAATATTGGCTTGAGAAAATTGAGGATGTCTGGGTTAAGCTGAAACAGGAACACCTTTTCTGCAGTGGCCAGTTGGATAAGATGAGGCCCTGTTGAAATCTCGCCACGTCTAAAAGTCGGTTTAGATTCTGAATCAAAACCCAGTACAGTAGCCGTAACTAACTCATATTGCAGAGGTAGACAGTCTTTCAGACTGCTAAGCACATAGATATGTGAAGCATCTAAATTTTTAAAGAGAGGAAGCTTATTGATTTCTTCTTTATTCGGGAGCAGAGAAAGTTCAGTGCTTTCAGGCATAACAAAAGCTCCCGAGTAAAAGTATCAGTTATTTATAATACTCCAGCCGATACATGGCTTGAGTATAGGCCTGCTATTCAGCCCGTTGCTGTATTTCAAGCTGGCTATATTGTGCTTTTTGTACATAGTCCTGATAAGCTGGAACAGCAATAGCTGTTAAAATTCCGAGTGGAACAATCAGTATATATAACCAGCCTAGCACCTTTTCCCAAGTTGCGGTTGCACGCGGCAGCCCATAGTTATTTATGCCTTCATCACCACGGGCAAAGAACAGATATAATATTAAAAACAGATTCACCAGCGGTACTAGCATCAGCAGTGATAACCAGCCGGTATGATTGCGGTCATGCAGACGCCGAATGGTAAAAATAAAGCTAAAGTATATCAGGACAATATACAAGATCCCCATCATGATCAGACCAGGTATAGAGATGTTCTCTGCACCCTCAGCAGTATTAAATAAACCCGGTGCAAAAAGTCCTATTAAGAAAACAAGCAGGATAACGCCGAAACTCATCAGCATGTTCCATCCTAAAAAGGACAGGCGTCCAAAACGGCCATGTGCTTTTAAAGGTGAATCTGTAGTTGAACTGAAACTGGAAGTCATTTTTTATAATCCTTAATGTTTTTATTAAGTTTTTGTTTAAAGCAGTAGGCATCATAAACAAGCTTGAACAAAAGGAAAAGTGAAAACTTCTAAACTATAGGTTTAAAGCTGAATTACAATAAAAAAGCCCACCTGATGATGAGCTATGGTAAAAGGTTTTAGACCTGTTTAAATCTTCCAGTCCACAAAGTTTTTAAGTAACTGTAGACCGGCAGTATGACTTTTTTCTGGATGAAATTGGGTGGCGAATAGATTATCTTTTTGGATAGCTGTACAGAAGTCCAGTCCATAATGGCAGGTTGCCGCAACCAGTTCAGGGTTCTGTGGTTCGACATAAAAACTATGCACAAAATAAAAACGGCTATCCTGAGCAATATTTTTCCACATTGGATGACTTGGTTCAGCCTGCTTAACCCGGTTCCAGCCCATGTGGGGAACTTTTAAACCTTCAATCTCAGGAAAACGCTTCACTGCGCCTGCAAAAATACCCAAGGCATCGGCGCCACCATTTTCCTCAGAATATTGCATTAATGCCTGCATGCCGACACATATAGCCAGAACCGGTTTATTGAATACTGCATTTTTAACAACATCATCAATTCCGGCTTCATGCATACCTTGCATACAGTCACGCATTGCCCCAACACCGGGGAACACAATTTTATCTGCCTGAGCAATGAGTTTAGGGTCATTGGTGACATCAACAGTAGCACCCACATACTCTAGTGCTTTCGCGGCCGAGTGCAGATTGCCCATGCCATAGTCAAGTAAAGCAATACGGGTCATTACAGGCTACCTTTAGTTGAAGCCACAGTATTTTCTGCACGTGGATCGACTTCACATGCTATACGCAGGGCACGTGCAAAGGCTTTGAATACACTTTCGATCTGGTGGTGTGAATTTTTCCCTTTCAGATTGTCGATATGTAAGGTCATTAACGAATGATTGACAAAGCCCTGGAAGAATTCAGAAAACAGGTCTACATCAAAACTGCCAATACGGGCACGGGTAAATGGAATATCCATAAACAGACCCGGACGGCCAGAGAGATCGACTACAACACGTGACAGTGATTCATCCAGTGGCGCATAAAAGTGTCCATAGCGGCGCAATCCCTTTTTATCACCCAGTGCCTGGGCAAAAGCCTGACCTAACGTAATACCACAATCTTCTACTGTATGGTGGTCATCAATTTCCAGATCACCATCACAATGAATATCAATATCAAAAAGACCATGACGCTTGATTTGATCAATCATATGATCTAAAAAGGGAATGCCAGTATTTAAGGTGCCCTGACCCGTACCATCAAGGTTGAGACGAACTCGAATCTTGGTTTCGTTAGTATTTCTTACCACTTCACTGATACGTTGCGTCATGGACACATTCCTCAAAAACGTCAAAAATGTTTGATGTGAAAACTTGCGCTGTGTTGATCAAGGTCAAAGCCACAGCATATTAGATTGCTCAGGAGGGTTAATCAATGCCTATTACCGTACATGCTCATACTTCTCTAGAAAATGCAGAAGTCCGCAGTCAGCTTGAGCGATTGTATGACACCAGTCCGGAATTCGGAGACGGGCAGGATGCGGTCGAGCAACTTGAACAGCATCTGGCCCAGTATACAACGTTGTATACAGCAGAGTTTAATACCAAAATTATAGGTGCAATCTGGTGTACGGGACAAGGGGAGAGCAAAACTCTGGAATATATCGTAGTACATCCAGCAAATCGTGGTCGTGGAGTTGCTGAACGTCTGGTCAGTGAAGTCTGCCGCTATGAAGAGGCAAAAGAAGTCAAAAGGTTTGAGCCAGGCTGTGGGGCTATCCATCGTTGCTTGGCACATCTAGGCAAACTGTAAAGATATAACTAGGCAAATATAGCTTAAGAGGATATTAAGTTTATCAGTCTCGCTATTACTGCTTGTTCAATCTTTTTAATTTTGCATGAAAAATAATCTTTTAAATATTTTTATAAAGGAAAGACTTGACGATCAGTTAATTAGATTGTTTAATACGCCCCACATCGGCGCGATAGCTCAGTCGGTAGAGCAACGGATTGAAAATCCGTGTGTCGGCAGTTCGATCCTGCCTCACGCCACCATATTTGTGTTTTCAGTCCCTGATCCCATCAGGGATTTTTTTTGCTTAAAATATATGCATTTAAACTAAAAAAAACTGATTTTTGTTGACTCTTGCCAGCAGATACGGCTTAATACACCTCATCGGCGCGATAGCTCAGTCGGTAGAGCAACGGATTGAAAATCCGTGTGTCGGCAGTTCGATCCTGCCTCACGCCACCATATTTGAAAAGCCCCATATACTGTATGGGGCTTTTTTTATGCTGATTAAAAATAATGAATATAGCTAAAGGGCAAAATCAGGAGTCTTTATTAATATTTAGATACTGATTTAACTGAGCGTAACAGAATTAATGGTTAATTATTATACAAAATAAAACAAGTGACTTATATATTGAATTGATACCAGCTCTGGAGTGACATTGCTATGCACTTCTTTAAATACATTATTCTGATAGTTTTTAGCATGAATGCTTCGATAGCAGTTTTTGCACAAAGTGTCGAACTGCCAGTATTAAAAGTCATGGCTGAGCCTGAGATGCGCCAGGAAACTGGGTTTATTCCCTATCAGGAGAGGAAAAGCGAGCAGCGTGCTTTACAGCATCGGATGATGCAGATTGAGGATGACTTGCAGAATATCACTGTTAATGCCCATCCGGTGCGGAATATTGAAGCGAGTGAGGGCAGGCCAGAGGTTAATATGGATCATCTGCCCTTAGCCTTACAACAGCATTTACTGGCAATAGCAGCAGGTTTACAGTCAGATAACCCGATGCGTGGGCTGGAGATCATGTTACAGCCATTTCGTAATGAATCAGGACAGATTCAGTGGGATTTGGGTAAGGTTTCGCTAGGTACACTAGAGACTCAGGCCCTTAGAGACATAGACTTTAGTCAGCCAGTTACCACTATACCCCGTCTTCGTATAAATTAATCCAGTTCTTGCTATTGCAATAATTCAGACAAGAAAAAACGCCCAGATGGGCGTTTTTTAACAAACTGATATTAAGCAGTTTTTACTGCAGGCTCAACAGCCAGCATATGTCCATTTTCTTCAAAGTTAATATGCCATTGCAGCGCTTCACGAAGCAGATGTGGTGTATGGCCACCTTTAGCAGTTGAACGGTCAAAATAGTCGTTCAAGGCATCTTTATAAAGTGGGTGTACACAGTTCTCGATAATTACACGGGCACGCTCACGTGGAGCCAGTCCACGAAGGTCAGCTAGACCCTGTTCTGTAACCAGAATATCAACATCGTGTTCGGTATGGTCAACATGAGATACCATTGGAACGATTGAAGAAATATCGCCCCCTTTTGCAATCGATTTAGTTACAAAAATTGCCAAGTGTGCATTGCGGGCAAAGTCACCTGAACCACCAATACCATTCATCATCTTGGTGCCGCAAACATGGGTAGAATTCACATTACCGTAAATATCAAACTCAAGCGCAGTGTTAATACCAATAATACCTAAACGGCGTACCAGCTCAGGGTGGTTTGAAATTTCTTGTGGACGTAATACAAACTTGTCTTTATATGCTTCCAGGTTGCCGAAAACACGCTCACCACACTGGGTAGACAATGTCATTGAACAGCCAGAAGCAAATTTCATTTTACCGGCATCGATTAGCTCAAAAGTACAGTCTTGTAATACTTCTGAATACATCACCAGATCTTCAAAGTTTGAATCTTTAAAGCCGGTCAGTACAGCATTGGCAATTGAGCCGATACCTGCTTGCAAAGGGCCCAAATTTTTCGGTAAACGGCCATCAGCAACCTCTTTTTCAAAGAAATTAATCAAATGATTGGCAATTGCCTGAGTTTCCACATCTGGTGGTGTTACTGTAGATGGAGAATCTGGTGTTTCATTAAATACAATACCAACGATTTTTGCAGGATCAATTGGAATCGCAGTTGAACCGATACGGTCATCTACCTGAGTTAAAGGTACTGGTGTACGGGTTGGGCGGTAAGTCGGAATATAGATGTCATGCAGACCTTCAAATTCTTCACTTACTGAAGTGTTAATTTCAATAATGACTTTTTCTGCAAAAATAGCAAAGCTTGCAGAGTTACCTACAGAAGTTGTTGGCACAATATGGCCATCTTCAGTAATTGCAACTGCTTCAATAACTGCAATATCCGGGCGTTTAAGCTGCAGGTTACGCATCTGTTCTACAGTTTCAGACAAATGCTGGTCAATAAACATTACTTCGCCATTGTTGATCGCACGGCGCAGTGTGTTATCTACCTGAAATGGCATGCGACGAGCCAGCACGCCAGCTTCAGTCATCTGTTTGTCCAGATCGTTACCCAAGCTTGCACCGGTAATTAGGGAGATTTTTAAAGGATGCTGCTTGGCACGTTTTACCAGTGCCTGAGGAATTGCTTTGGCTTCACCTGCACGAGTAAAGCCACTCATACCGATAGTCATGCCATCTTGGATGAACTCGGCAGCTTGATCTGCACTGATTACTTTGTCATGAAGGGAGGCTAATCGAATACGATCTAAAGACATGGTTTACTCTCAATATGCTCGAAACTAGACGGATTGTACCGCCCAAAAAACAAATTGTGCATGCCTGTTAGGCTAAGGTCTAATTTTTTCAGAAAATGAAGGTATAAATATTTTTGATGATTTTTAAGCTACTATTTTTTAAATAAATATTTTTAAAGGCTAAGATAATTGTAAAATTCAAATGTCCAAAATTTAATCATGATTAAAAACGGTCACTTAGACTTTGCTTAATCTTTTCTAGCGGATTATGACTACTATTTTCTTCAGTTTTCTCTTTAGGTATCAGCAGTGAGATAATAGCTTCTAACCCGCCTTCAGGACGATTATGGATTTTAAGTTCGCCTTGATGGATATCAACAATACGTTTGACAATTGCTAAGCCCAAACCACTACCTTGCACGGTACGGGCGGAGTCTCCACGCACAAAAGGTTGCATCAGATCCTGAATCTGGTCTTCTGGAATTCCCTCGCCATGATCTGCTACCTTGATGATAATCCGGTCATTTTCTGTATAGGCAGACAGTTCGATTGGTTCAGCACCATAACGCTTGGCATTATTGATCAGGTTGCCAATCAGGCGTTTCAATGACAGGCTACGTGCTGGAATGATAGGAACATCCTGTGCTTCAAAACGAATATCTAGCGGTTTGAACTGAACAATCAATTCCTGTAGCAAGATGTTGATATTGGTGTCTTTCAATTCTTCGTCAGAGCCATCACGCATATAGGAGATGAACTGATTCAAAATTGCATCCATATCATCAACGTCATAAATCAGCCCTTCACGCAGGAATTCATCCGGTAACATTTCAGCAGTCAGACGAATTCGGGTCAACGGTGTACGTAAATCATGTGAAATACCTGCTAGCATGATCATCCGCTCGCGCTCTGTCTGCTCTAGCGTATAAACCATATGATTAAAGGCCTGATTTACCTGACGGATTTCTAGTGGACCATGATTGGTTTCCAGATAAGGTGCCTTCCCAGTTTTACTGTACTGGTTTGCCGCATTTTGCAGCCGACGTAAGGGGCGATTTAACTGCCGGACCAATGTCAAAATAATAATAGATGCAATAATCGGAACACCGAGCAGCCAACCAAAAATCAGTTCAGGGCTATAGTTGGCATAAGTTTTTAATGGTTCACGGACCCAGTTTCCGTGCATTTCGGGGGTCTGTATCCAGATTCTTGGGCTTGGCTTAAACTGGAAATACACCGTAACATTATCGACTTTTAACTCTCTAGCCAGCTTTTCCTCAATATGGTTAGTAAAGAATTCGGCGATCACCTTTTCTCGAACATTGGGATACTCTTTAGGGTCAGTGACATATTCAATTCCGACCCGATTTTTGAGCCAGGTATCTATATCCATTTCAACATTGTCATGGAAGATACGCAGTTTGGGGTTATTGATAATTTCAAGCTCAACAGCCAGATAACGGGCATGTTGCTGAATTTCAGGTAAATATAAAGTACGCCAGAAAAACCAGAGTGACATGACCAGACTGAACAGCACCACAAAACCGACCAGAACTGTAGTACGCATTGCTGCGGAGCGTGGCTTGATCTTGTCCAGGAAACGTTCCCCACGGGTGCGTTTTTTCTCTGAATAAGCCACATAGTCAGTAAATTCTTGTGGATCAATAGGGTCGAGTTTCACTCCAGATTCCTATAAGTGTATTTTATAGTCAGACTGTAATTTTATGACAGAATTTTAGCAGCTTGTCTTGGCTCAAAGGCCATAGGCAATGCGATTTTTTAAGCATTCTTATACGAATTAGCCATTCACTTTATTGGCAGATATAAAATCTCCCAGTAGTGAATGGCATGTACAAATCATTAGGATAATTCCGATCATAAAATAAACGGGTTATTCAGCGCCATCTGGCACAAAAACGTAACCTACGCCCCAAACTGTCTGAATATAACGCGCACGTGCCGGATTTTCTTCAATCAGACGACGCAGGCGAGATACCTGAACATCAATTGAACGTTCCATGGCACCCCATTCACGACCACGCGCCAGATTCATCAGCTTATCACGTGTTAGGGGCTCACGTGGATGCTGAACCAATGCCTTGAGCACGGCAAACTCACCAGTTGTTAAAGTGACCACCTGACCTTCACGTGTCAGCGTACGGGTCGATAAATCTAGAGACCATGGTCCGAAACTTACGACCTCTACCTGCTGACTAGGAGCACCAGGTACTTCACGGACCTGGCGACGCAGAACTGCCCGGATACGGGCAAGAAGTTCGTTTGGATTAAATGGTTTAGGCAGATAATCATCTGCACCTGCTTCAAGACCGGCAATGCGGTCAGAATCACTGCCACGCGCGGTCAGCATAATAATAGGAATATCAATATTGGACTGTCGTAAACGGCGGCAAATACTCAAGCCATCTTCAACCGGCAACATAAAGTCGAGTACAATCAGTGAAAACAGTTCACGTTGTAGCAGACGATCCATCTGGGTAGCATCATGTGCAGTTTTAACAACGAAGCCTTTATCTTCCAAAAAACGTTGTAACAGAGTACGCAAACGCACATCATCATCGACCACGAGGATACGTTCAACGCGATCTGTATCGGCTTGTACAGCATCTGTATGTTCAGCAGGTACAACTAGACTCATGATGTGCTCCTTTATTGTTTATTGTCATCGTGATCAGACCCATATACAGTATTGAGTATACGATGCTTACAATGAGTTTTACTATGCTCTAAAGCACCAAATATTGCAGTAAAAATCAAGACATAGATACCAAATATATACAGGTAAAAAATAAACAGGAACAGCCAGATCTTGGTAATTTACGGGAATTTTGTCGTAAAATTGCATAAAAACCATGGAACTTCACTAAATTAGCATTATTGCTGATGTGTAATTTAGATAAAACAATAGTAGATTTTATGGCCTTGGTCTTTATAATCACAGCTTTTAGTATTTATCCTTGTGGAATCAAACACGATGACTGACTTAGTTCAGCAGCTGGCAAGCGAGCTTGCCGTACGTCCAGATCAGGTTGAAGCTGCCATCAAGCTTATAGATGAAGGTGCCAGTGTTCCTTTTATTGCCCGTTACCGTAAAGAAGTGACACAAGGCTTAGACGATACGCAGCTACGTCAGCTTGATACGCGTTTATCCTATTTACGTGATTTAAATGAGCGACGCGCTAAAGTCATCGAATCGCTGAAAGAACAGAATAAATTAAGCGATGACTTGCTGGCCCGGGTCGAGGCCGTCGAAACCAAAAATGCTCTTGAAGAAATTTATGCACCTTATCGTCCAAAACGGACCAGCAAATCTTTCAAGGCAAGAGAAGCTGGGTTAGGGCCGGTTGCTGAGAAAATATTGGCTGAACAGGTTGACCCGAGTGAAGCACTTGCAGGGTTCTCGCATGAAGAGTACCCAGACCTGGAAAGCCAGCTGGATGCCATTCAGCATATTATTATTGATGAGTGGGCACAGAATATTGCGCTGACGGCTGAGCTTAAAGCCAACTTTGCAAAAACTGCCGTTTTGAAAAGTGCAGTAGCAAGTGAAGAGAAGAAAGAAGTTGGTAAAAAATTCCGTGACTATTTTGAATTTTCAGAAAATTTGAATAAAGTCCCTTCGCATCGTTTACTGGCCATGTTACGCGGGCGTCAGGAAAATGTGCTGGGCCTTAAAGTTGATGGTGAAAATGATCCGGCGATTCAGCGTATTGAGGTTGAATATCAGCTGGATCAAATTCAGCCACAGACACGTCAGGATTTTCTCAAGCAGACTGCAAAACTGTTCTGGATGGGTAAAGTACGTCCACAGGTTGAGCATTCATTACTGACCGAAAAGCGTTTAGCTGCTGAAAATGAAGCTATGCAGGTCTTTGCAGAAAACCTGCGTCATTTACTCTTGTCTGCACCGGCAGGTAGCCGACGTACATTGGGCGTAGACCCGGGTATACGTACTGGCGTAAAACTGGCAGTAGTGAATGAGTCAGGTGATGTACTCGCCCATAGTACGATTTATCCGTTTGCTCCAAAAGAAGATAAAGAAGGTTCAGTGGCCGAACTTGCGCGTTTGTGCCGTGAATTTAATATTGAACTGATTGCAATTGGTAATGGTACAGCCAGCCGTGAGACTGAAGCTGTAGTGGCTGAAATGATGGCAGCCAACCCGGATCTAAAACTGACCCGTGTGACTGTAAGTGAAGCTGGTGCATCAGTCTATTCAGCGAGTGAGCTGGCTTCTCAGGAATTGCCTGAACTGGATGTGTCTATTCGTGGAGCAGTATCTATTGCCCGTCGATTACAGGACCCACTGGCTGAGCTGGTTAAAATTGATCCGAAATCAATCGGCGTGGGGCAGTATCAGCATGATGTAAATCAGGCCGGTCTTGCAAAAACGTTAGATGCGGTAGTTGAAGATTGTGTAAATGCGGTGGGCGTAGACGTTAATACCGCCTCTTCTGCAATTTTAGGTTATATTGCTGGTTTAAATAAAGCAATTGCCCAACAAATTGTAGAATACCGTAAAGAGAACGGTCGTTTTGACAACCGTCAGGACTTGAAAAAAGTTCCCCGTTTGGGCGATCGTACATTTGAACAGGCAGCTGGTTTCTTGCGTATTCAAGAAGGTAATCAGCCATTAGATGCATCTTCTGTTCATCCGGAAAGTTATGGTCTGGTTGAGAAAATTGTTGAAGCCAAAGCCACTACTGTAAAAGATATTATTGGAAATAGTGAAATTATTCGTCAGGTAGACCCTAACCAGTTTATTGATGACAAGTTTGGTCTGCCTACTATCCAGGATGTATTGGCCGAACTGGAAAAACCGGGTCGTGATCCGCGCCCTGAATTCCGTACTGCCAAGTTCCGTGATGATATTACTGATGTAAAACAGCTGACTGAAGGTATGCAACTGGAAGGCGTGGTAACCAATGTTACTAACTTTGGCGCTTTTGTTGATATTGGCGTCCACCAAGATGGACTGGTACATATTTCAGAATTGGCAAACGAATTTGTTTCAGATCCGCACAAGATTGTAAAGCCGGGACAAATCGTACAGGTACGTGTGATTCAGGTCGATGCAGAGCGTAATCGCGTTAATCTTTCTATGCGACCTGAGGGTGCTGCTGCGCCGGTAAAAACATCACCACGTCCGCGTCGTGAACAAAATCAGGAGCAGCGTCCGGAGCGTAAGCCACAAGGTAAACGTCCTCAACATGCCCGTCCGCAAGGTGAACGCCCACAAGGGAAGAAACCACAGGCAGCTAAACCGCAGGAACAGAAAATTGGCGGATTAGGCGCTTTATTATTGCAAGCAGGTATTAAAGGATCTAAATAATCTCTGCGAAGTAAACGGAAACCTCCCAAGTGGGAGGTTTTCTTTTTCATCTAAAATAAATTGAAGAAAGTTTGGCTAAAAAGAATGGGTCTTGCACAAAGTTACTACCAGAATAATTTTTTAGAATTCAGGAATGAAAATGAAGAGGCTATATTAGGTTCACTGGCTTATCAGCATGAGTTCAGTCTTGATGAATTACAAAAAAGTGCATGGCTTAAGCAAATTACGATTTTAAAGAGAGCTCTTTGTATACTTGATCAAGGCGAGATCTTTTTTGAATTTCATATTCCACGTATGGGGAAACGTGTAGATAATATTTTGATCATTCAAGATTTGATTTTAGTCATTGAATTCAAAGTAGGAGATACGCAATACAGTCACTCAGCACAAATACAAGTAATTGATTACTGTTTGGACTTACTTAATTTTCATGCAGGTAGTCATAATCAGAAAGTAATTCCAGTTTTGGTGGCTACACAGGCAGCAGAAACTAGGCAGAATTGGGAGGAAATAGCCTCATTAAATGAGGCAGCATGCTGTAATGCAGAAAATTTTGGAGAGATACTTTCTGAAATTATTCAGCAATTTTCTCATAATTCAGTCATTAATACCCAATCTTGGCTGGAAGCTCCCTACAAACCGACACCGACAATTATTGAAGCAGCACAAGCTTTATATAAAGGCCATCAAGTCCAAGAAATTTCTCGTAGTGATGCAGGTATGATTAATCTTGAAATTACCTCTAATAAGATTGAGGAAATCATTGAATACTCCAAGCAAAATAAAATAAAGTCGATCTGCTTTTTAACCGGGGTACCTGGTGCAGGCAAAACGCTTGCTGGTCTAAATATTGCGAATCAGCGCTTGAAAAAGGACCAGACAGAGCATGCTGTTTTTCTTTCAGGTAATGGGCCATTGGTCGATGTATTACGTGAAGCATTGGTGCGCGATACAGTAAAAAATTTTAAATTGCAGGGCCTGTCAAAAAGTCGTCTAGCGGCAGAGCGTTCAGCAAAAGCGTTTGTACAGAATATTCATCATTTCCGAGATTATTATTTACGCTCTACAGAAATACCTGTTGAGCAGGTAGTGGTTTTTGATGAGGCGCAGCGGGCCTGGCAAAAAGAACAGGTTTCTAATTTTATGAAACTCAAAAAGGGGATTGATAATTTTACTATGTCTGAACCCGAGTTTTTGATCAATGTGATGAATCGGCATATAGATTGGTGTGTTGTAGTCTGTTTAATCGGTGGTGGTCAAGAAATTAATACAGGAGAAGCTGGCGTTACTGAATGGTTAGAAGCCTTGAAACAGAAGTTTTCTGATTGGCAAATTTATTATTCCGAAAAGATATTAGAAGACAGCGTTTATTTGGACTCTACAGAACATAGGAACTGGCTACAAACTACAGGCATTAATGAACAGGATTTACATTTAGCTGTCTCTGTACGTTCATTTAGAAGTGAGCGGGTATCACAATTAATTCAATATATTTTAGATGGGAATTCTCAGGCTGCTCAACAGCTCTATTCAGAGATCAGTTCTGATTATCCTGTCGTATTGAGCAGAAATTTGAAGTAAGCTAAACAATGGTTAAAAACCAGGGCAAAAGGATCGGAGCGTTACGGCATTGTAGCAAGCTCTGGAGCAAAGCGTTTAAGAGCAGATGGAATAGATATTAAAAGTAAAATTACTCCTGGACATTGGTTTCTGAATCTAGATACAGATGTACGCTCTTCATATTACCTAGAAGAGGTCGCTACCGAATTTGATATACAGGGTCTGGAAATTGACTATACCTGTATTGCTTGGGATATTAATTTTTATTTTGATCAGGAGTGGAAGTATCAGGCTTTCAAGGGTAGTACATGGCAGAAAATTAAAAATGAAGTCAAGCAAAAATACTTGCTAAATGCATATCGGGTTTTATTGACTCGCGCGCGACAAGGCATGGTAATTTATGTGCCTGAAATAGAGCAGGCCGACTGGACCCGGCCAGCGAAATATTATAATTCTACTTATCAATTTTTAATGGATTGCGGTTTCGAAACCTTAAAATGAAAAAGTAAGATGAAAAAAATCCAACTCTAGCAAGCATAAGGCAGAGTTAGATAAAAGTTAAATAAAATAGTGTAAAAATCACACATTATAGTAGCATAATCAGGCTTTAATTCAGAAAGATTGTCAGACAATATCAACTCGCTTTTTATAAAAACATCGATGTTAGTGTTACATCTGACCTCGAAGTCGATTCTAATTTTTATTCCAAACGGTTGTTTTATGTCAGTTTTAAATTTGAGAAAACCCTTTTATTTAAAAGATATACTCTCTGGACTTGTCGTTTTTCTGGTCGCATTGCCCTTGTGTTTAGGCATAGCTTTAGCCTCAGGTGCACCCATTATTTCCGGTATTATTGCGGGGATTGTAGGCGGAATTGTTGTCGGGGTGTTGAGTGGCTCACACATCAGTGTGGCAGGCCCGGCAGCCGGGCTCACGGCAGTCATTCTGGTACAACTGGATCAATTAAGCGGCAATTATGCCGCTTTTTTATTGTGTATTATTTTTGCCGGTTTACTTCAAATTGGCTTTGGTCTATTCAAGCTAGGTTTTTTTGCTAATTTTATTCCCAATAACGTTATTTTAGGGCTGCTCGCAGCAATTGGCGTAATTCTGATTGCAACTCAATTACCTTATTTATTGGGTATCAATGATTTCTCATGGTCAGCAGTTTGGTCTGGAACATTTTTTTCAAATTTTAGCTCCCTTGATAAAGGTGCAGCACTGATTGGTCTGCTCAGTTTATTTTTGATTCTGACTTGGGACAGTAGTCCTCTTAAAAAACTGGTTTTGCCATCGGCACTGCTAGCTGTGGTTGCCGCCGCGCTATTAAATTTTATTTTAATGTCGATGGGGTCTCCTTTGGCAGTTCAGAATCATAACTTGATTCAGTTACCTAATTTACTGGAAGCTCCAAGAGATGTACTGATTTTCCCGGATTTTAGCTATTTAGCAGAACCACTGATTTACACCGGAGCTATTACCCTTGCGGTAGTGGCTTCTCTAGAAACACTTCTGAATCTCGAAGCAGCAGACAAACTTGATCCACAAAAACGTTCATCACCACCGAACCGCGAGTTATGGGCACAAGGCACAGGCAATATTGTTTCCGGTTTAATGGGAGGTATGCCAATTACGTCGGTAATTGTACGTAGCTCCGTCAATGCCAATTCTGGCGCACGCAGTAAATGTTCGACCATTATTCATGGCATTTTCCTGCTACTGGCAGTGATGTTTTTTGTGCCATTGATGAATATGATTCCTTTATCAGCTCTAGCTGCGATTTTAATTTTAACGGGCTTTAAACTTACCCATCCAAAACTCTTTAAAAAGCTTTATCAGCAGGGCTGGAAACAGTTTCTGCCTTTTATTATTACATTAGTTGCGATTTTACTCACAGATCTGCTCACTGGAATTCTAATTGGATTATTGGTCAGTAGTGCTTTTATCCTATACGGTAATTTGAATAAGGGCGTACGTGTATATAAGGAAAAGCATTTACACGGTATTGTTACACGGATTGAACTGCCTTCACAGGTTACTTTTTTAAACCGTTCAGCACTCATTTCGGCTCTCGAACATGTTCATAAAGGTGAGCGGTTAATTCTGGATGCGACTCAGTCCGATTCAATCGATCCAGATATTTATCAAGTTATTCAGGAGTATCAGAATGAAACTGCCATTAAACGCAAGATTGATTTAAAACTAATCGGATTCAAACAGCATTACCATGAACTGGATGACGCAGTACTAGATATTGATATCAGTACTCGCGATTTGCAGCAGCAACTGACACCTGCCCAAGTACTGAACTTGCTTAAGGAAGGAAATGAGCGTTTTGTGAAAAATGAACGTTTACAACGTGATATTTACCGGCAGATCCGAGTAACTGCTGATCAGGGTCAACATCCGATTGCTGCCGTACTCGGCTGTATGGACTCAAGAGCTCCTACAGAGATGCTGTTCGATGTCGGAATTGGGGATTTATTCAGCCTGCGTATTGCAGGAAATGTGGCCGGACAGAAAGTCATAGGCTCTCTTGAGTTTGCCTGTCAGGCTAAGGGTTCAAAAGTAGTTGTGGTGCTGGGCCATACTGACTGCGGAGCAGTAACTAGTGCCTGCCAGCTGCGGTTACAGCATAAAAGTATTTCTGACATTAAAGAAATGCCGTATATTCAGTATATCTTGGGGCCGCTAATGCATTCGGTTCAGAGCGCTTACGATATTATGCAGCCGCGTGAGCTGAACCGGCCTTTTATTGATCAGGTAACTACCCTGAATGTTCATTACAATATCCAGTATATTGTTAACCACAGCTCTGTCTTAAAAGAGATGCTTGAACGTGGAGAAATAGCCATTGTGGGAGCAATTTATGATGTGCAGACCGGTCGGGTCAATTTTCTGGAATAAAAGAAACTAGCAAAATGCCTCCAGAATAGGAGGCATTTTTATTGATAAAGTAATTATATTTACCAGTGTTCACCTGGAAAAATACGGGCATAAGCGCGTTGAACCCAGTTAAGTTTTTCCTGTTTACCCACTGATGCGCTGGAACTTGGAAACAGATTAAAGCCAATTGACATAAACATATTGTTGATTTCAGGAGCAATCGAATAAGTAATAGATGCCAAACGGCCAAGATGCGTAGCCAAGCGTTTCGGACGCTTGATAATGGCATAGGCAATCAGATCAGCTGCCTGCTCAGGCGACAGCGTAGGGACATAACGATAAATTTTGGTTGGTGCAATCATGGGAGTGCGCACCAGAGGCATATAAATTGAAGTGATTGCAATCTTGTGTGAATGCACTTCTGCTGACAGACAGCGGCTAAAAGCATCTAGTGCGGCTTTAGAGGCCACATAAGCAGAAAAACGGGTTGCATTGGCCAGCACACCAATTGAACTGATATTAATGATCTGTCCGTCACGACGCTGCATCATTTGCGGCAATATATTCAGAATCAAACGGATCGCACCGAAATAATTCAGCTGCATGGTACGCTCAAAGTCATGAAAACGGTCAATTGATTCATGGACGGCACGGCGAATAGAACGTCCAGCATTATTAATCAGGATATCAATATGGTCTACAGACGCCAGAATTTTCTGGGAACATGCATCAATAGCATCCAGATCATTTAAATCACATGGGAAAATAGTTGCTTTTCCACCCTCTGCTTCAATTTCAGCCTGAACTTCTTGCAAGGTAGACTCAGTACGGGCAACCAGCAGCACATGTGCACCCGCTTGAGCAAGTTTCTTGGCTGTAGTTAGGCCAATTCCACTGGAAGCACCGGTGATGAGTGCTACTTTGCCATTTACCTTGTCTTTGAAAAGTTTCTCTAATTTGTTGTTCACGTAGATCTTCCTGGCTGAAAATTTGCTGAGGCAAAATAAATATAATTTTTTTAAATATGTTATAGCCATGACCTGCGATAGGCCAAGGGGCTCAGTCGGTTTTTATCTTAACGAAATGACGGGAAAAATCCAGAGTTAAGTGGTTGAATCTAAAAATAATATTTAGAGCAATTACTCTAATTTAAGTATGTGTTTATACTGTGTTTTAACACAAGTTAAAATAGTTGAAAAGATAAAGCTTTGAAAAAGCAGTTCATAAATGGAAAGTAAAAACATATGCCAGATTAAAATAAAGCTATCAGGTAGGGCTAATTATCAGAAACATTCGAGTTCAAGCTTTTTAGTCACACTGTCTGGTATTTGAGGGAATATAAACAGGGCCATGTATGTTGACCCTGCTTGTGTATAACTTAAACTGCGGCAAGTGCCTGTTCCAGATCGGCAATCAGGTCATCAGCATGTTCAATGCCGATAGATAAACGCACCATATCCTCGCTAACCCCTGCAGATTTCAACTCCTGTTCATTGAGCTGACGATGGGTAGTGGTTGCCGGATGACAAGCCAAACTTTTCGCATCGCCAATATTGACCAGGCGGGTAAAGAGCTGCAGTGCATCAATAAAACGGGTACCACCAGCAAGTCCATCCTGTACCCCAAAGGATAAGATAGCCGAAGGTTTACCTTGAACATATTTTTGTGCCAGTGCATGCTGTGGGTGGTCTGTCAGGCCTGCATAATTTACCCATTTGACTTTTGGATGGGCTTTCAAATACTCGGCAATTTTTAGAGCATTTTCGGTATGGCACTCCATGCGCAGGCTTAAGGTTTCCAGTCCTTGCAAAATCAGGAAAGCATTCATCGGGCTAATGGCGGCGCCAGTATTACGTAAAGGTACAACACGTGCACGGGCAATATAAGCAGCTTCACCAAGCGCCTCAACATAGTTAACTCCATGATAACTTGGGTCGGGCGTATTTAACACTTTAAAGCGGTCCGGATATTTACCCCAAGGGAATTTACCGCTATCGACAATCGCACCACCAATACTGTTACCGTGACCTCCAATATATTTGGTTAGCGAGTGCACCACGATATCAGCACCAAATTCAAAAGGCTTGAGCAAAACCGGTGTCGCTACCGTATTGTCAACTACCACCGGTACACCATATTCATGGGCGATTTTACTGATGGCTTCCAGATCAATGATATTGCCAAGCGGATTACCAATTGACTCGACAAATACCAGTTTGGTTTTATTATCAATCAGAGAGTGTAATGCTTCTGGATCCTGATAATCGAAGAAGCGCACTTCAATTCCCTGTTTGGGCAAGGTATGGGCAAACAGATTATATGTACCACCATATAGGGTGGAAACAGAAGCAATATTATCACCTGCTTCGGCAATAGTCTGAATCGCATAGGTAATTGCTGCCATGCCCGAAGCAAGTGCCAGTGCACCTATTCCACCCTCTAGAGCTGCGATACGCTGTTCAAGAACCGCCGTTGTAGGGTTCATAATACGGGTATAAATATTGCCCTGGACTTTTAAATCGAACAGGTCGGCCCCATGTTGAGTATTATCGAAAGAGTAGGACGTGGTCTGGTAAATAGGTACCGCTACAGCTTTCGTCGTCGCTTCAGGGCTATAACCGGCATGAATTGCCAAAGTTTCATCTTTATATGTCATATTATTTCTTCGATGTGGGTTAAAACCTGATCGAGTCTAGCATTTTTTAATATGAAATAAAGCTTTCCTATTCTTTGTCTATATCTATTTATTTCATAAGTATAGTGATGAGTTTAAGCAAACTCAAAATCTTGGTGTGAGTTTAATTTTTAGTCACAAAAGGTTGGGAGATAACCCGCAGAATACCCAGAGTACGCCTTATGTTTTCATGGTATTCATCGTATAATACGCTGGTTATTTTTTCGCAGTTTGCGATATTCTGATTTTCAATTGAGGAGTCCTGCGTGGCCCAATATATTTACACGATGAACCGTGTGTCGAAGATGGTTCCGCCTAAGCGTGAAATCCTGAAAGACATCTCTTTGTCATTTTTTCCGGGTGCAAAAATTGGTGTGCTCGGTCTTAACGGTGCAGGTAAATCAACTCTGCTCCGTATCATGGCGGGCGTAGATAAAGATTTCTCTGGGGAAGCACGTGCGCAACCAGGTATTAAAATCGGCTATCTGGAACAGGAACCACCCCTAGATCCGAACAAAGATGTACGTGGAAATGTTGAAGATGGTCTGCGTGAACCGTTAGATGCATTAGCCCGTCTGGATGAAGTGTTTGCAGAATATGCAGCAGAAGATGCTGACTTTGACGCACTTGCAAAAGAACAAGAGAAACTTGAAGCCATCATCCAGACTTGGGATGCACATAATCTGAATAACCAGATGGAACAGGCTGCTGCTGCATTAAACTTGCCGGCTTGGGATGCTGACGTGACTCTGCTTTCAGGGGGTGAACGCCGCCGTGTTGCACTTTGCCGTCTGCTTCTATCTAAACCGGACATGCTCCTTCTTGACGAACCGACTAACCACCTGGATGCAGAATCTGTGTCTTGGTTAGAACGTTTCCTAAAAGACTTTCCTGGTACCATTGTTGCTATTACGCACGACCGTTATTTCCTTGATAACGTTGCTGAGTGGATTCTGGAGCTTGACCGCGGACATGGTATTCCTTACCAGGGCAATTACACGTCTTGGCTGGAACAGAAAAATGCCCGTCTAGAACAGGAACAGAAACAGGAAGAGTCTTTTGCTAAAGCCTTGAAAAAAGAACTGGAATGGGTTCGTTCAAATGCCAAAGGCCAGCAGAAAAAGAACAAGGCTCGTATGGAGCGTTTTGAAGAGTTAAACTCTAAAGAATTCCAGCAGCGCAATGAAACTTCTGAAATTTATATTCCACCTGGTCCACGTTTAGGTAATAAGGTAGTAGAAGTTGAAGGCATCAGTAAATCCTTTGATGGACGTCTGCTTTATGAAAACCTGACCTTCTCTGTACCACCAACAGCAATTGTTGGTATTGTCGGTCCAAACGGTGCGGGTAAAACCACACTATTCCGTATGATGACTGGGGAACAGCAGCCAGATACCGGAACAGTTACTCTGGGTGATTCAGTTAAAGTGGCCTATGTTGGCCAGATTCGTGACACCTTGGATAACAACAAAACCGTATGGGAAGAGGTTTCTGGCGGTCTGGACATCTTGAAAGTAGGTGATTACGAAATTGCGTCTCGCGCTTATATTGGCCGTTTTAACTTTAAAGGCCAAGACCAGCAGAAACGTGTAGGTGAACTTTCTGGTGGTGAGCGAAACCGCTTGCAGCTGGCAAAAATCTTACAGCAGGGTGCTAATGTAATACTGCTTGATGAACCTTCAAACGATCTTGATATTGAAACTTTGCGTGCACTTGAAGATGCAATTTTGGTCTTTCCGGGTACAGTTATGGTGGTATCGCATGACCGCTGGTTCCTGGACCGTATTGCAACGCATATTTTGTCGTTTGAAAATGAGCAGCCTGAATTTTACACGGGTAACTATGCTGAATATGAAGCATATCGTCAGTCACGCCTAGGCGATGCAGCTGTAACCAAACGCGCCAAATATAAAAAAATCAGTGGATAATAGCCACAACTGAAAAACCAGCCTGAGGGCTGGTTTTTTTGTTTTTAGGATTTTGGCATCTCAGACCATACCAATAGAAAAATCCATAGTAACAATTGGTTAACTGAATTCTCAAATTGGTAAATTAAACATTGTTCTACTGTCAGAAGTGAACTGGATATCCCAGTAGCATACTGTTACCTTAGAGGATAAGAGCTGTAAAGTAATTCACTAAGAATCAAGGAGACTGTCAATGGGCGCGCATCATGGGCACGATCACAGTCATGCAGTCGTCACTGAAGGTAATGCCAAAAAGCTTGGTTTTGCTTTGGCACTAACCACGATCTTTTTAATTATTGAAATAGTTGCCGGCTTTATAACCCAAAGTTTGGCTCTGTTATCAGATGCTGCGCATATGTTTACCGATGCCGCAGCGTTAGCTATTGCATTGGTTGCCATTAAAATTGCTAAACGTCCCGCTGATGATAAGCGTACCTTTGGCTATCAACGCTTTGAAATTCTGGCAGCACTTTTCAACGCCTGTATGTTGTTTGTGGTGGCTATCTATATTTTATATGAAGCCTACCAGCGTCTTAGCCAGCCCCCCGAGATTCAGAGCCTTGGCATGCTCTCCGTGGCAATTATTGGTCTAGTGATCAATCTGATCTCCATGCGCATTCTGTTTTCGAGTTCGAAAGACAGCCTGAATGTGAAAGGGGCTTATCTTGAGGTTCTGAGTGATGCCTTGGGTTCAGTTGGTGTTATTGTTGGCGCCTTAATTATTTATTTTACTGGCTGGATGTGGGTAGATACCCTAATCGCAGTGCTAATTGGTTTCTGGGTATTACCACGGACTTGGATATTACTGAAACAGAGTATCAATATTCTACTTGAAGGTGTACCTGAAGAGATCGATATTGAAAAGCTGCGTAATGACCTCTTGGAACTCGATGGTGTCGAGAGCATTCATCAGCTTAAAGTCTGGGCTATTACTTCTAAAAATGTGCATCTAACTGTGCATTTGTATGCACCACATGCAAACCGGAACCAACTTTATCAAAATGCTCTCGAAATGTTGACCCATGAGCATGGTATTACCGAGGTGACGTTACAGATTGAGGAGGACCCATGTCAGACACTTGCTCATGACCATCAGAATGATCATGAACACAGTCACTAAGTTATTTTAGGGTTTAGATCTGCCACTCATGGCCACATTCACGACACTTCCATTGTTTCTGGGATTGCATAAATGCCTGCATGGACAGTTTAAAGTCTGGCAAATCGCGCCAGAACAGGAATCCGGCTATAAGGCAGATAATAAATACAGCTATAGTCGCCATTTGCAATGTACTGCCGGCACCATCACCAAAGATCCACATGCCGATACTGATTACCACCAGTAGTAATAGAATAAAAATAGCCGGAATCAGGAACACCAGACTTTTGGGAACCACAGGACGGGTGGTATTGGTTCCTTGACTGACTGGTATGATCTTGGGACTCTGGCATTGTGGGCAGCGATATTGCATGAAAAACTCCTAAACTCTTTTGCGGTCTATTTTACCGAATAGTGTAGGTAAGCCGAAAGTGTAAGCATAAAAAAAGCCACTGAATAGGTCAGTGGCTTTTAGAATTTGGCGTCCCTACGGGGATTCGAACCCCGGTTACCGCCGTGAAAGGGCGATGTCCTAGGCCTCTAGACGATAGGGACTTATGAGGCAGTTACACAAAGTAGAACAGCTTCTGGTGGAGTCAAGCGGGATCGAACCGCTGACCTCTACAATGCCATTGTAGCGCTCTACCAACTGAGCTATGACCCCAGCGTTTGTGTGAGCGCAATATTAGGGGCATTGCGCTCATACGTCAACACAAATATTTACTCGCCTTGATCATCTGCTTCATTTTTCGGCAATTTCAGACTTTCATTAAGTTTTTCCCAGGCTTTTAACTCTTTTTTGCTCGGACCACCTACAATTTCTAGTGCACGACGCAAACGGGCAAAGGTCAAGTCGGGACCTAAAGTCACCATAGATTGCATGACAGGCGTGGATGAGGTTGAACCGGCAATCGCAATAAAAAAAGCAGGCATGAAATCACGTAGCTTGATGCCCATTTGGTTAGACAGATCCATTAGAGTCTGGCTGACCGTATCATTATTCCAGGTAAATAGACTTTCCAGCCGCCAGATGGCAAATTGCAGGCTTTGACGAACCTGCTCCTCAGTCAGTTTTTTACTTTCAAACTGTTCTTTGGAAATATTCGGGAACTGATTGAAGTAAAAGCCCGCCCAGTTTACTGCCTCAGAAAGCAGGTTGATTCGCGGCTGGATGGCTGCAGCAATCTCTTCAAGTTTATTACGGTCTGCCTTCCAGTTGAGCAGGGTATTTAACAATTCTGCAGGAGACAATGCCTTAATCCACTGACCATTTAACCAGTTAAGCTTTTCAACATCAAAAATCGGGCCGCCTAGTGATACACGTTTAATGTCAAAGTGTTCGATCATTTCTGCCAGCGTAAACTTTTCACTTTCATCTGGCATAGACCAACCCATACGACCCAGATAGTTTAGTAGGGCCTCTGGCAATACACCAATATCACGGTAATAATTGATTGATGTTGGGTTCTTCCGTTTAGATAATTTGGACTTATCCGGATTACGTAGTAGTGGCATATGACAGATTGTCGGCATATCCCAGCCAAAGTAGGAGTACAGCAACTGGTGTTTTGGTGCTGATGGTATCCATTCTTCGCCACGGATGACATGCGTAATTTGCATAAGATGGTCATCAACCACGTTGGCCAGATGATAAGTAGGCAATCCGTCAGTTTTTAGCAGAATCTGCATGTCTACCTGAGCCCAGGGAATCTCAACTTCACCACGCAGCATGTCATTAAATTTACATACGCCTTCAGCAGGCACTTTCATGCGAATAACATGAGGTTCACCAGCTGCCAGACGGCATTCAACTTCTTCATGAGAGAGCTGCAGACCCCGGCCGTCATAGCGTGGACTTTCACCACGGGCCTGCTGTTCGGCACGCATCTGGTCGAGTTCTTCTGGAGTTGCAAAGCAATAAAAAGCATGACCTTTTTCAACCAGTTCTAATGCATACTGTTTATAGATATGCATACGCTCGGACTGGCGATATGGTGCATGTGGGCCACCGATATCTGGTCCTTCTGACCAGTTCAGTCCCAACCATTTTAATGAGTCCAGAATCATTTTTTCTGATTCAGGGGTTGAACGCAGCTGATCGGTATCTTCAATACGCAATATAAATTCGCCTCCATGCTGCTTGGCAAAGCACATATTGAACAGGGCGATATAAGCAGTACCAACATGGGGAAAGCCAGTTGGAGAAGGAGCAATACGGGTGCGGACGTTCATAACTCTTAATTTTCAATAACAGATTAAGACTATTATAACGAAAAAGCCTGACAGCTTAAGGGTTAATTCACCGCAGGCAGGTCAGGCTAGAAAAGACTATGAAAATTATAAAATTAAGAGGTTTGCTGTGGAAAAATAATCTGTACCAGACGGCTGAAGCGCTGGTTCTGTGCCGCCAGAAAATTCTGGGTAGGAGCAGCACGCATAGAAGTCAACATTTTTAAATCCAGCTCGGATCTGTCAACTGAAGGCGTAGTTTTCTCAGATTGGCGCTGGTTTAAAGCTTTTTCAATAAGAGAGCCTGTTTTAGCAGGAGCATGGGTAGAACCAGGTATTTTAGATAAATCCTGATTTTTAAGACTGTTGCCTTGTACAATAACTGCGCTATGCCCCATCTGACTGAGTGTAAGCATACTCAAACTTAAGTAAAAAATCTTAAATAAATTCATGTTCATGTAAGAAGAGTTCCCCTATAAATCGGCTAATTTTTATAAAGTTTGCCGAAAATCGCATGAATTAAAACAGCTTTGTCTTAACAGTTATAGTATAGACTCACAATTCATTACAAAATTTTAAACTAACTCTAGTTAAAAAATTACAATAAACCCTAAGCTGTATTGGAAGTGTAGTTTTAACAGATAAATGTGTAGAGAAGGTGAAGAGAAAATAGGAAACTTAAGAGTGCTCAAGATACTTGGATTTTTTGACTGTACTAGAAGCTCAATAAAAGATGATAGTTTCAGTTAGAGAAAACCTGATAACTGTGCCTAAAACAACGTTATAGAAAAATCAAGGACTGTAGAACTTAATCAATTGAAGGGAATGCAATACTCAACTGTATAATGAGTTGTTGTTTTATAAAAATTTTCAGTATATTGCAAATTGTTTATCAAGTGACCTAGAGAAGTAAATGAGAAAGCATTTCCAATGGGGTTTAAAAGGTGGCATGTTAGCCACCTTAATACTATGTGGTTCAGTTACACAAGCTGCTGACCGTCAATTTTTGAATGTCTCATATGATGCGACACGTGAATTTTATGATGAGTTCAATAAGTCATATGGTGCTTACTGGAAAAGCCGTACTGGACAAACAGTTGAATTTAAACAGTCACATGGCGGTTCAGGTAAACAGGCACGCTCAGTAGTTGATGGTTTAAAAGGTGATGTAGTGACTTTAGCCTTGGCAAATGACATTAATGAGATCGTAAAATCTGGCCAGATTAAAGCAGGCTGGCAAAAAGAATTTCCTTATAATTCTGCACCCTATACTTCAACCATTGTTTTTATGGTACGTAAAGGTAATCCGAAAAAAATTCAGGACTGGAAAGATCTAACCAGACCGGGTGTGCAGATTATTACACCTAACCCTAAAACAGGCGGCTTGCCACGCTGGATCTATCTGTCAGCCTGGGGCTATGCGCTGAAACAGCCGGGCGGTAATGATGCTAAGGCACGAGAGTTTGTTAAAAGCATGTATAAGAATGTCAAGGTGATGGACTCTGCTGCACGTGCCTCTATGACGACATTTGCCGAACGTGGCATGGGTGATGTACTGCTAACCTGGGAAAATGAAGCTCTAGTCACGCTTAAAACTTTAGGCCGTGATAAATATGATATTGTTTATCCATCAATTTCAATTTTAACGGAACCATCGGTTGCAATTGTTGACAAGACAGTTGAAAAAAATGGTAATAAATGGCTGGCTACCGGCTATATTAATTATCTGTATTCTCCTTTGGGCCAGGAAATGGCAGCAAAATACTATTATCGGCCACGTAACCAGAAAGTTATGGCGAAATATGCTGCTCAATTTCCCAAGCTGAAAACTTTCACCATTGATGAAGTATTCGGGGGATGGAGCAAGGCACAGCAAACCCATTTTGTAAATGGGGCAACATTTGACCAGATTTATAATGATCGTCGCTAACCATTCGTCGTTCAAGTAATTCCTCTGGAAAAGCCCTGTAGCAGAATAATTCTGTCAGGGTCTTTTAATGATGCTTTAAAAAAGATCGGCAAAACGGTTTTCTCTATAGAAAATAATATTTCCCTACAAAAAGCCATTTGGAGCTTTATAAAAACAGGGTAATAATGTGCAGTTAAATTTTTAGCTGTCTGAACCGATCTTATGTCGCATATTTCTGTATTACTCCATGAAACTGTTGCTGCCGTACTGGCAGAGCGCAATACAGGAATTTATGTAGACGCAACCTTCGGCCGAGGTGGCCATAGCCGTGAATTACTGGCTCAGCTCAATACAGATGCTCAGGTTTATGCCTTCGATAAAGATCCTCAGGCTTTGGCTGTTGCTGCCGAGCTCGAGCAGCAGGACGCTCGCTTTAAAATTATTCATGCCAGTTTTGCTGATCTTAAACAGGAGCTTGAAAAAATTGGTATAACTGAAGTCGATGGGATCATGGCAGATTTAGGGGTTTCATCGCCACAACTTGACCAGGCTGAACGCGGTTTTAGCTTTATGCAAGACGGACCCTTAGATATGCGTATGGATAATTCCCAAGGCCAAACCGCAGCAGAGTGGCTGGTCAATATTGAAGAAGAGGCATTAGCCAATATTATTTATCAGTATGGGGAAGAGCGTTACAGTCGCCGCCTAGCCCGCGCAATTAAACAGGCAGGTTACATTGCAACCACTGGCCAGCTGGCTGAACTCGTGAAAGCTGCCCATCCAAAATGGGAAAAACACAAGCATCCTGCTACGCGTACCTTTCAGGCTATTCGTATTGCCATCAATAAAGAATTAGAGGATATTGAGCTGTTTCTACCACAGGCAGTCGATATTCTTAAACCACATGGACGCTTGGCGGTAATCAGTTTCCATTCACTGGAAGACCGTCTGATCAAACAGTTTATACAAAAAGAATCAAGTTTGGCCGAAGATTCAGGCTGGGGAATGCCGCAAATACAGCAGGACACTCGCCGTTTGAAGAAAATTTCACGTATTAAAGCCAGTGATGCCGAAGTTAAAGAAAACCCACGCTCACGTAGTGCTTGGTTAAGAGTAGCAGAACGCTTAGCATAGTAAGGCGCACAATGAAAAAAAAAGTTGTTGAAGAAAAAGCTGAACAACCTCTCTTGCAGAAACCGGCTCTCAAGAAAATTGTGGTTTACACAGTTCTGGTACTGCTGGTTTTTATGAGTGCGGTCATGGTGGTTTTTCAGGTTTTTCAATATCGTCATGATTACCGAGATCTGAGTTCCTATATGCGTGAAAGGGATGACCTGAACGCAGAATGGGGACGCCTGCTGATTGAACAACAGACTTTTGGTGCCACTGCCCAGATTGGAACCCGGGCAGTAACCCAGTTGCGTATGTATTCTCCGCCGGCTTCACAAACTGTGGTGATTTCCTTACCTATGACTTCTGAGCAAAAAAAATAAGGCATGCTGTATGGTAGACAAGCGAATTAAGCAAACACGAAGAAAACAGCAGTCGATTTCGGAAAAACCTACTCTTGCCTTTGATATGTGGCGCTTCTATTTAATGTGGGGCGTGGTGTTACTGTGTTTTGTCATATTGATTGCGCGTGCATTTTACGTACAAATTATTAATAAGGACTTTCTGCAAAACAAGGCCAATGCCAATATTTTAAGAACTGAGTCTTTAAAAGCCATGCGTGGAGTCATCAGCGATCGTCATGGTGTACCTCTGGCGATCAGCACGCCAATTATGAAAATTGTAATTGACCCGCGTGATTATTTTGATAATAAAAAGCTCTACGACGAGATTACAGCCGAGTTAAAAAAAGATCCGAATAACCGCAAACTCAAGCGTCAGTTACCTGATAAAAATCTTAATCTGGATGAGTTGGCCGATGCAGTCGGTATCGATCGGGCCGAATTAAAAAGAAAATTAAAGGAGCGGCCAAGATCACGTTATCTGGTTCTGAAAAAAGAAGTACCACCACAGCAGGCAGACCTGATCGTCAAGCGAGATTTTCAGGGGGTATATGCCGAGAAAAACTATAAACGCTATTATCCGCAGCCACAGCCAAATGCTCAGATTATTGGTTTGACCAATAGTGAAGGGACCGGTATTGAAGGCCTGGAAATGCAGCTTAACAAACGGCTGGCTGGTGTCGATGGTGAGCAGAAAGTTATCCGTGATAAACGCGGTAACCGGTTGAAGGTAACCGAGGTTATTAAAGAAGTTGAACCGGGTGAAAATATTACACTGAGTATTGACTCACGTTTGCAATATATTCTTTATCGTGAACTTACAGCTGCAGGCATCGCCAACAATGCCCGCTCGGCCAGCGCTATTGCAGTAGATGTTAAAACCGGTGAGATTCTGGCCATGACCAGTTGGCCCTCTTATAACCCGAATGATAAAAATGGACTGGCCAATAAAGATGCCATGCGAAACCGCGGTGCAATCGATATGTTTGAACCGGGTTCTACCATGAAGCCATTAAGTGTGGCTGCGGCGCTAGAAAGTGGTAAATATACACCAAATACCATTATTAATTTAGGCTCAGGCTCAATGCGGGTCGGTAACCATACTATTCGTGATACGCATAGTTATGGCCAGCTTAGTGTAACTGGTGTAATTATCAAGTCATCAAACGTTGGTGTGGCGAAGATGGCTTTATCTTTGCCCTATTCAACTCTTCCGACATTTTTTAAGCGAATTGGTTTCGGACAACGTTCAGCTGTGAAGTTCCCGGGTGAGAGTACAGGCCTGATTTTACCACCAAGTAAATGGAATGTTTCAGAAGTAGCCACTATGTCTTATGGTTACGGTATTAATGCCACTGTACTACAAATGGTACAGGCCTATGCCATGCTGGCAAATCATGGTGTAAAAATGCCTCTTAGCCTTTATAAGCTGGATGAACCGCCTAAAGGTGAGCAGCTTCTTGAACCTAAAATCGCTGATCAGGTACTCCTGATGATGGAACAGGTAACATTACCTGGAGGAACTGCACGTCAGGCTAATATTCCCGGTTACCGTGTTGCAGGTAAAACAGGTACGGCCCATAAACTGCGAGCTGACCGTAAGGGTTATTCGAGTAATGAGTACCGCGCTCTGTTTTCTGGTGTAGCACCAGTAAGTGATCCACGACTGGCTATTTTTGTGGTCGTAGAAAATCCGAAAGGAAAATATTATGGCGGTCTGGTGGCTGCGCCAGTATTTGCCAGGGTAATGCAGGAATCACTCCGTTTGATGAATGTGCCATTAGATAAGCCGCTCGATGTTCCACAGGAACCGTAAATCAGGTGATGCATGACAATTACATTTAATGAAATATATCCAGGTAACGCCAACGTAGAGTGGGCGAATCAGCCATTTAGCGGTTTTTGTCTGGATAGCCGTAAAGTACAGGCAGGACAGATCTTTATTGCTTTAGATAGCTTAAGTCATTCTAATAAAACTCGTATTTTTGCGGAAAATGCATTAAGCCAAGGTGCTCTTGGTATTATTTCCGAATCTGATCTCGGGGTGACCACAGCATGGGTTTGTCCCCAGGTCAGACAATGGATGGGTGGGTGGCAAAAACAGTATTTACAGGCTACCCAGCCGGTAAATTCTGCCCGAATTCTAGCTGTCACAGGGACTAATGGTAAAACCACTATTTCCCGGCTGATAGCAGAACTGATCAGCTTCCAGAAGCAGCCCTGTGCTGTAATGGGAACAACTGGTAATGGTATTTTACCGCATCTGGTCGCTTCAACACATACCACACTAGATGCGTTACAGCTACAAAATGCCCTGCATGATTTTTCCTCTCAGGGTGCGAATTTTGTTGCTCTCGAAGCCAGCTCACATGGCCTGGAGCAGGGCCGTCTGGATGGCTGCGAGATTGAAATTGCTATTTATAGTAACCTGAGTCGAGACCATCTGGATTATCATGGAACCTTGGCAGCTTATGCAGATGCCAAGGCTTTGCTGTTCAAATTTGCTACGCTGCGTAGTGCCGTAATCAATCTGGATGATGATTATGCACCAGTGATGCTGGAAACAGCACAAGCCAATCCGGCCCGACCAAAGATTTTGACCTACTCATTACAACATCCAGAAGCAGATTATCGCGTATCTGATATTCACTACAGTCTGGAAGGAGCGAAGTTTAAGCTGATCGCCCCAACAGGTGAATATGTGGTACAGAGCCCGCTTTTAGGTCAATTTAATATTGAAAACCTGGTGGCTAGTCTGATTGCAGTAGAGCAGGCCGGTTTTAAACTGAGTGATATTTTAGCAACTGTACCTCAGCTCAAGGGAGCTCCAGGCCGCATGCAGGTGATCCGTGATGTAGAGCGTTTATTTGTAGTGGATTATGCTCATACACCTGATGCTTTAACACAGGTTCTGGTTACCTTGAAACGCCATGTCCAGAATCAGCTTTGGGCCATATTCGGTTGTGGTGGTGATCGCGACCGTGGCAAACGTCCGTTGATGACTCAGGCAGCTCTTAATGATGCTGACCCGGTGATTCTCACCTCAGATAACCCGCGAACAGAAAGTCCTGAACAGATTTTTGCTGATATGAAGAATGGGGTTGATTTTGGTAACCATCATGTGCAGGAAATTCGCGACCGGCGTGAAGCAATCAAATATGCAGTGCAACAGGCACAAGCTGGCGATATTGTAGTCATTGCCGGAAAGGGTCATGAAAACTATCAGGAAATTGATGGCGTTCGTCACTGGTTTGATGACGTGGTCGAAGTGCAGTCCGCACTTGAAGTCCAACACTGCAATTTATCTCAAGCCTATTCTGCTGACTAGGAAAACTTATGCATACCTCTACAACAAGTACCGGGTCTTTGGAGCCTTGGACAGCCCAACAATTAATGGAAGCAACACAAGGCTACTGGTATCAGGAACGTTGCCCTGAGCAGCCAATCAAGCGGATTCTGACGGATTCACGGCAGGCAGAAGCTGGAGATGCTTTTCTTGCCTTAAAAGGTGAGCGTTTCGATGCACATAATTTTGTGGCTCAAGTTTTAAATAAGGGCTGCCAGGTTGCAATTGTTGAGCGTCCTCTTGACCTTGACATGATGCAGCTGGTTGTTACAGATACACGGCAGGCACTAGGAAGGCTTGGAGCCTATCGTCGTCAGCAGAATCCACAGCTTAAAGTAATTGCGCTGACGGGGAGTAGTGGTAAAACGACTACTAAAGAAATGCTGGGCAGTATTCTGTCCCGTCTTGCACCTACCTTGGTCACACGAGGCAATCTGAACAACGACTTGGGCGTGCCTATGATGTTGCTCGAGCTTACAGCTGAACATCAATATGCAGTAATGGAACTGGGCGCCAGTCATCAGGGTGAAATTGATTATACTTCACAGCTGGTCCAGCCACAGGTGGCAGGTATCATTAATGTTGGTACTGCACATTTAGGTGAATTTGGAGGCCGTGAAGGCATTTGTCGGGCTAAAACGGAAATCTATGCTCATATAGCAAAAGATGGAACCTCAGTTATTCCGGCGGCTGATGATTTTACTGACGCTATCCGTCATGCTGTTCAGACAACGCAAGTCCTGAGTTTTGGTGAAGGCGGCGATATATATGCAACAGAAATGACGCTGTTGGCTCAGTCTGCCCAATTCATGCTACATACACCACAGGGCGTGCGTGAAGTTAATCTACCTTTTGCGGGTTTACATAATGTACAGAATGCAACTGCAGCTACAGCTTTCGCGCTTGCGATTGGTATTTCTCTGGACGATATAGTTGTCGGTCTCGAGCTGGCGCAAGGGGCTAAAGGGCGATTAAATTTTATTAGCCATAAACAGCATTTGTTTATTGATGATACTTATAATGCCAATCCTACATCGATGCGGGCGGCCGGAGAAGTTCTGGCACAGCAATCCGGTATCAAAGTAATGGTCACTGGCGATATTGGCGAGCTGGGTGACGCTGCAGCTGTTGAGCATTACCGTCTGGGGCGTGATCTGGTGAGCCAGGATATCAATTTTGTAATAGCAGTTGGCGAGTTTGCACCCGCTGCACTTGAAGGTGCCCGTAGCACCCAATACGGGAAAAAAATGCAGGCCTTTCTGACTCAGGCCCAAGCGCTTCCTTTTCTAATGAGTCTAGTCGAAACACATCAACCACAGTCTATGAGTTTCCTGTTTAAAGGTTCTCGTTATACCCATATGGAGACGTTGATGGCTGATTTGATGGAGAAAATTTAATGCTGTTATGGTTGTTTGAACAGCTTGCGGGCTATCATAGTTCGTTTCAGGTGGTTCGTTATTTAACATTTCGCTCTCTATTGAGTGTCCTGACGGCCCTCAGTATTGGTCTCATTCTGGGACCAGTCATGATTCGCAAGTTACAGGCGCTTAAATATGGTCAAGCAGTCAGCTCTTTTGCTCCTGAAAATCATGCGAAAAAAATGGGTACACCTACTATGGGTGGGGTATTGATTCTATTATCGATTGGTATTTCAACACTACTCTGGGCAGATTTATCTAATCCTTATGTCTGGATTGTACTGGGCGTGATGGTAATTTTTGGTGCAGTAGGCTGGGCAGATGACTGGATCAAAATCCGTTATAAAGATAATGCCGGACTACCTGCGCGCAAGAAATTCTTCTGGACATCTATTGCCTCTTTAGGCGCCGGTATTGCACTGTATTATATTGCAACCCAGCAACCTAGTGCCGTACAGACAGCTAACATGCTGGATCTGCTTATTCCATTTTTTAAAAATCTGACGATTCCATTATCCGTTATCCCATTCGGTATCGCCTTTATTGTCTTTACCTATCTGGTTATTAATGGTGCTTCAAATGCGGTTAATCTGACTGATGGTCTGGATGGTTTGGCAATTATGCCTATTGTACTGGTTGCTGCAGGACTAGGTGTATTTGCCTATCTGGCAGGTGATGTACGCTTTGCTGATTATCTGCATATTCCTTATGTAAAATATTCTTCTGAACTGGTAGTTATCTGTTCGGCCATGATTGGTGCCGGTCTGGCTTTCCTCTGGTACAACGCTCATCCTGCTCAGGTGTTTATGGGAGATGTGGGTGCTCTGGCACTCGGAGCAATGCTCGGTACAATTGCGGTCATGGTTCGTCAGGAGATTGTTTTTGCAATTATGGGCGGTGTATTTGTCATGGAAGCAATTTCTGTCTTCCTGCAAATTGGCTCGCTACGTATGCGTAACAAACGAGTTTTTCTGATGGCACCATTGCATCATCATTATGAAAAGCAGGGCTGGAAAGAAACCCAGGTAGTAATCCGCTTCTGGATTATTACAATTATGCTAGTGGTTTTGGGACTAATGACCTTAAAATTACGTTAAGCAAATCTTTTTATAAAAGCCGGCATTTGCTAATAACTGCCGGCTTTTTTTATTCTGGAGAAAATAATGAACCTGCTCATGTGCCCTGTATGTCGGGAACAACTCAAATTGATAGACAGGACATGGCGCTGCGTAAATCACCACAGTTATGATGTAGCCAAACAGGGGTATGTCAATCTGCATGTGGTACAACATAAACACAGTAAAAATCCGGGTGATACGCCTGAGTCGGTTCAGGCAAGACGAGCATTCTTGGCTGATGGTTTTTATGCACCGTTACAGCAGGCAGTGGTCAAGATAATTTCCAGTCTTCGTATTGAAAACCTGCTGGACATTGGTTGTGGTGAAGGATACTACACACAGGCCATGCAGTCTGAAGTCTTGCAATGTGTAGGAGTTGATATCGCTAAAAATGCGGTACAGGTTGCTGCAAAGACCAATCGGCAGGTAACTTGGGTGGTTGGTACAGGTGCAGTTTTACCTGTAATTGACCATTCAATAGATTTATGTACCAGTTTATTTAGTCCCATTCCCCAGCAGGAGATCTTGAGGGTCTTAAAGCCAGGGGCTTATCTTATGGTAGTTACGCCAGGGCCTGAGCATCTCTACAGTATGCGTGAAGTATTATTTGAAGAAGTAAATGCTCATGAACCGGCCAAGTTTGTTGAGCAGCTGGCAGAACATTTTGAGCTGGTTGAACAGCCACTGATTGAAACCCGGCTACTGCTCAACCAAGCGCAACTCAAAAATCTGGTTGCCATGACCCCTTATGCTTATAAGGCAAAACCAGAGCGCCGCCAAAGATTAGAAGCACTGGAAAATTTTGAGACTCAAGGCAGTTTTCAGGTTTATCTGTTCAAGAAAAAAGACTGACTTTAAGAATAAAGAAGCCACCTTTATGGTGGCTTCTTTATTTAAATCATTGAACCTCTTGAATCAGATTCTCCAGTGCATCACGTTGCTGAGGTTCAGTACGTGGTTGCTGTGTTCGGGCAGGTTGATCCGGTGTATTAACTTGAGGTGGAGCTGAGCGTGAAGGAATCAGGATTTCTTCACCGGGCAAATCGGCAAAGTCATTAGTGACAGCAGCCGGAGGAGGGGCCGGACGATATAAAGGACGTGCCAGAGGAGGGGAAGCACGATCAACCTTAGGTTCTACTTGGCCGGCTGTTTCTTGTAGTCGGGGAGCTTTGGCATTTTTGTCTAGCTGTACCCAGGATGCTGGAGTACCCTTGAGCGCATTACCCATGAAGTTAATCCAAATCGGTAAAGCTGCTACCCCGCCATATTCACGACGGCCCAAAGTTGTTGGCTGGTCAAAGCCAACCCAGGCCACAGTCACTAGTTTGCCGTTAAAACCCGCAAACCACGCATCTTTAGCATCATTTGTAGTACCGGTTTTGCCTCCAATATCACCACGGCCAATTTTTAAAGCAGCGCGTCCTGTACCATGCTGGATCACATCCCGAAGAATATTGGCCATATCATAAGCTGAGCTCGATTTTAAAATGCGCTGCGCCTGACGATAATCTGATTCCGGTTCTTTCTGCTCGCTAATATTATTCTTTGATTGCTCTAAAGACTGATTAGTCACTTCAATGACTTCATCATCAGGCGTCTGTGGAGTGTCTTCTTCAGTATCATCTTTGGCATTAATGCAAGGAATACAAGCATATTCCGGGTCAGCCTCAAAAATCACTTTGCCATAGGCATCTTCAATTCGACTAATAAAATGAGGCTGGATTCGGTAGCCCCCATTAGCAAAGGTGGCATAACCGGTTGCCATCTGTACAGGTAGAACCTGTGGTGTTCCTAAAGCAATCGTATAGTTACGTGGAATCTGGTCATCACGTAAACCAAAGTCCATAAGTAACTGTCGCGCACGCTCAATTCCTACATTTTGTAGTAAACGTACAGAGACCGTATTACGTGATAAATAGAGTGCACGGCGTAAAGGAATCATTCCCAGATATCGACCATCCGAGTTTCTGGGTGTCCATTTGCCGATCGTAATCGGACTGTCATTTACCATCGTATAGGGGGTCATTCCACGCTCTAAAGCCAGAGCATAAATAAAAGGTTTAATTGTGGAGCCAGGTTGACGCCAGCCTTGTAAGGCCCGGTTAAACTTGGACTGATAAAAACTGTAGCCCCCTACAACTGCTTCAATCGCTCCATTATTTGGATTAATTGCGATCAGCTGGCCCTGTACTTTTGGTAACTGGACCAGTGCCCATGAAGTTTTACTTTCATTCGGGCGCAACCGGATAATATCTTTAACTTTCACAATCTGAGAGGCACGACTTGGCGCTCCCCCTACACTGTTAGCATTGCGGTAAGGCCTTGCCCAAGACATGCCAGACCATGGTACTGTCACTGTAGAACCATCCTGCATCAGTGCTTCAAATGAGTTGGAATTGACCTTGACTACCTGTGCAGGGTAAGTATTTGCAAATGCCCGAAATTTGTTTAAAGGCTCATCATGTGCCTCGGCCCCGCGCCAGCCATGGCGACGGTCATAATCTTCCAGACCATTCTGGACTGCCTGTTCAGCATAGGCCTGACGTTTACTGTCAATGGTGGTGTACACTTTATAGCCTGAATCAATGGCCAGATCACCAAAGCGTTCTACCAGTTCAGAGCGAACCATCTCACCTACATAGGGAAAGCGGTTACTGATTCCACGATCAGGCATGTCCAAGTTGATCGGCTCAGCCACGGCAGCCTGATATTGTGACTGGCTGATATATCCAAGCTGTAACATACGGCCCAGAATCCAGTTGCGACGTTCCAATGCCCGTTCAGGGTTAGCAACCGGATTATATTTTGATGGAGCTTTAGGCAGGCCGGCCAGCATTGCCATTTGTGCTAGACTTAGCTCATCCAGACTTTTATTATAATAAATTTTGGCAGCTGCGGCGATACCATAGGCATTTTTACCCAAGAAAATCTTATTGACATATAAGGTCAGAATTTCTTCTTTACTCAGGTTTTGCTCGATTTTTCGTGCCAGAAAAATCTCTGTCAATTTACGTTTTAAGGTGCGCTCTGGGCTTAAATAATAGTTCTTGGCCACCTGCATAGTAATAGTTGAACCGCCAGTCTGCACGTCAGATCCGGTAACACTCTCTGTAACAGCACGCCCCAAGCCTTTAAAGCTGATGCCACTATGCTCAAAAAATGAGGAGTCTTCTGCGGCAAGAAAAGCATGAATAAAGGCTGGCGGAATCTGTTTATATTCAACCGGTACAGACAATTTTCCACCGTACTCAGCCACCAGCTCGTTATCGGCAGTATAGACCTGTAACGGCTTAAGTAAAGGTGCTTTTTTGAGCGAACTCATCTCAGGCAGTGAAGGGGCAATATAAAGATAAATACCATAAAACCCCATTGGTATTGAGACTAGAATGATAATTAAAATAGAAAAAAAGGGGTGAACACGGCCTGAACTGGATAGCTTTTTCATAACAAGTAAGTTTTAATAAGAGCTAATGGCAAACTAATTGATGGTCAGTATAGCCGTTAGATAAACGGATTGTTAGATTAGATATTGTATCCGTGCAAAATTATACGCTGACTATTAGTTCGTTATTTTTTTTGGGGATAAAAAAATAATAGGAAAGCATTGTGCTCAGGTTATATCGTAAACCAAATAAAGGATTAGTCGGAATAGATGTAAGTTCTACTTCGGTTAAATTATTAGAGCTCTCTGTAAAAGGTGGCAGATACTGGGTTGAAAGTTACGGGCTTTATCCGCTTTCCGATGGAAGTGTCGTTGAAAAAAATATTCTGAATCCTGAAGCGGTTGCCGATGCTTTAGAGCGCGTAATTGACATTGCTAACCCTCAGGCGGCTAATGCGGCTTTTGCAGTACCTACTTCGGCGGTGATCAATAAAGTCATCGAAATGGATGCAGACATGAACGATGATGAACGTGAAGTTCAGATCCGTATGGATGCAGAGCAATATATTCCTTTTCCTTTAGACGAAGTCAGTCTTGATTTCGAAGTGTTGCCAGATATATTGGCAAATCCTGATCGAGTAAATGTACTGCTGGTGGCCACCCGTACTGAAAATGTAGATGCACGTGTCGAAGTGCTGGAAATGGCAGGTCTAACCGCGAAAATTGCTGATGTAGAAAGTTATGCGCTAGAACGTGCGTTTAAAGTGTTCGCTGATACATTGCCTATAGGGGTGAATACCGTAGGTATTCTAGATATCGGCCACACCATGACAACTTTGTCTGTCATGCAGCATGGCAAGATTATCTATACTCGCGAGCAGGTTTTTGGTGGAAAGCAGCTGACTCAGGACATCCAGAATCGTTATGGCCTTTCCTATGAAGAAGCTGGCCGGGCCAAAAAAGAGCGTAATTTGCCAGATGATTATGATATTGAAATACTCGAGCCTTTCTTAGAGGCCTTAGTGCAACAGGCTGCTCGTTCTTTGCAGTTTTTTTTCTCGTCTTCACAGTTTAATGAGATTGATCATATTTTATTGGCGGGTGGAAATGCCAATATACCGGGACTGGCCAAACTACTCCAACAAAAGCTGGGCTACCGGGTAACAATTGCCAATCCATTTTTACAGATGGGTTTTGCGCCGCAGGTTGATGTACAAAAAGTTGAAAAAGATGCATCTTCACTCATGGTGGCTTGTGGTTTAGCGCTGAGGAGTTTTGATTAATGACAACAATTAACCTGCTCCCTTGGCGTGATGAGCTAAGGGAACAACGGAAAAAGCAATTTATTATTATTTGTATTGGGGTGGCATTACTAGGTTTAGCCGGAGTGGTACTGACTTGGATGTACTATGACCGCAAGCTGGATGATCAGGAACAAGCTAATCAACTGATTATCAGTACTAACCAGAACCTGGATATACAGCTTAAATCTCTAGATGGCCTGCAAGAACAGCGTGATGCCATTATTGAGCGCATGAACCTGATTCAGGGCTTACAGGGTAAACGTCCGGTTACTGTTCGTTTGGTGGATGAGCTGGCACGTGTAATCCCAGCCAATATGTATCTGACCAAATTTGCACGGACTGGTGATAAATTCACTCTCGAAGGGAAGGCAGAAAGCCCGAACACTGTAGCTGAGCTTTTGCGTGGTCTAGAAGCTTCACCTTGGTATCGTAATGCCTTTATGAACTCATTCCTTGCCGCGGAAGAAAAGAAAGAGCAGACCCCAACTTCGCTGATACCTCGACCAGAAGAAAACTATGGCAGTTTTGTTGTAACTGTAGATGCAGGTGAGATTGCTGCTGATAGTCCGCCATCGGCTGATCCCAATGCACCAACCAATACAGCAGCAACGGGTCCTGCAGCGGGAGCAGCACAATGAGTCGTGAAGAATTCGATGATTTAAACCAGGAAGATGCTAAACCTGCTAAAAGAAAAATGACGCTAGAAGCCTTCCTGCAACAGTTTAATACGCTGGATACACATAATTACGGCAGCTGGCCTTTTTCAGTCAAACTGACCTGCTGGATATTTCTGTTTCTGCTGGTTTGTGCAATTGGCTATTTTTTAGCAATTCGCCCCAAACTTGAAGCTATTTCTAATGCGCAGGCACAAGAACAGAATCTGTTAAACGAGTTTCGTGAAAAGGACTCTAAACTGCGTAACTTACAGCAATACCAAGCACAACTACAGGAAATGGAAGCGAATTTTAATGAGCAACTGGAACAGTTGCCTAAAGAAACCGAGATTCCTGGACTGGTTGAAGATATTAACGTTGCAGGAGTAAGTTCTGGCCTGAAATTTAAAAATATTCGTCTAGAAAGTGAAATTCGGCAGGAGTTCTTTATTGAACAGCCAATTGATATTCAGGCAACAGGTGATTATCATGCCTTTGGTTCTTTTGTGAGCACTATTGCGGCGCTTCCACGAATTGTAACCCTGCATGACTTTGAAATTACCAGTACACAGGCGCAGAACTCAGATATTCCAGAAGTAAATTATGCGGTGAAAGCTAAAACATACCGATATGTCGGTAATAATGAGCAGCCAAATACTACGGATACCCCAGCAGGAGGGCAGCCACAATGACTTGGAATAAGATCATTTTAGGCCTGTGCTGCGGCATGATTCTGGTAGGCTGTGATTCACGTATAGATGCAGTAAATGAAGAGATGGCAGTCATTCGTAACCAACCACCTCTACCGATTGAACCGGCACCTGTGTTCAGTCCTGTACCTACATTTGCTTATGCAGCACATCAGTTCAGAAGTCCATTTTTACCTAGCTCGCTTGCAGCTGAGTTAAAAGTTATGGCCGGGAAGCGGGTTTATCCGAATTTTTCACGCCAACCCCAACCTCTTGAGAGCTATGCCCTTGAATCTTTAAATATGAAAGGCAGTATGCGTAATTCAAGAGGGCAGATTATTGCACTAATCCAGACGCCCGATGGCCAGATTGAACAAGTGCAGCGCGGGAACTATATGGGTATGCATCATGGGCGTATTGTTCAGATTACACCTACCCAGATTGATCTGGTTGAGATCATCCCGGATGGGCGCGAAGGCTATGTGGAACGTCCCCGCAGTCTAGTACTGATTGGGCCACAGCCTTAAGGATGAAAGGAATAAAAATGAAAAAGAGTTTTCAAGAATTTTTGATGGGGGATGGCAACAGCATGATTCATTTATATCGTCAATTTGCGATGGGAGCAGTTGCTGTAGCAATGATGCAGGTAGCAAGTGCAGCGGTCAATATTACCAATATTGTACCTATGCAGATTCCGGGACAAGGGACAGAAATTCGAGTCATGTTTAATGGATTGCCGCCCCAGCCCCAGGCTTATCAGCTTGAACAGCCTTCGCGACTGATCTTAGACTTTGATCAGGCCAAACAAAATCTTAAACAGCCTAGTATTCCGGTTGCTACCAATGAAGCAAGCGCAATTCATGTGGCCTCTGATGAACAACGTTCCCGAATTATTGTAAGTTTAAAAGATGCAGGTGCCTTTACTACCCGTGTAGAAGGCAATACTTTTATTTTAAAGATTAATCCGGTAACAGGCGCGCCTACAGTATTGCCACAGCCAGTTGCTGTAGCACAGCAGCCTGCTCAGGGTATCTCGAACATTGGTTTCCAGCGTGGAAGTCAGGGCGAGGGACAGGTTTTAATTGATTTTCTGAACCCGAATACTCCTGCTGATGTACAGCAGCAGGGAAGTAAAGTCATAGTCAGGATGCTGGGAAATAAAATCCCTTCCCATCTAATCCGCCGTTTGAATATGAATGATTTTGCCACGCCGGTCTCGACTGTTGATGCCTATAATGAAGGCGGTAATGGCATTATTACTATTCAATCAACTGGCAGTTATGAGTATATGGCGTATCAGACTGAGAACCGCTTAACAGTCAGTTTAAAGCGCCCGGAAGAAAAGAGTACGGTCAAAACCCGTTCTGCACCTAATTATAGCGGTAAAAAGGTTTCACTCGACTTTCAGGATATTGAGGTTCGTCGGGTATTACAGTTGTTAGCAGATTTCACTGGTATCAACCTGGTTGCAGCCGACTCTGTTCAGGGAAATATTACGTTGCGCCTGAAAGATGTACCATGGGACCAGGCTTTAGACATTATTTTAAAAACCAAAAACCTGGATAAACGTCGTAATGGTGATGTAATCTGGATTGCTCCGGTTGCAGAGCTGATTAAAGCAGAAGAGGAAGAGGCTAAGGCAATTGCGCAAAGTACCAGACTTATGCCTTTACAAACTGAATATATCCAGCTGAATTATGCAAAAGCTGTCGATATCGAAAAACTGATTACCCAAGGCAGAAATAGTGGTAATGGTAGTGCTAACGGTGCTTCAAACAATACGGAAGCACTGGGTGATAGTGTGGGAAGCCTGCTAAGTCCAAGAGGAACCATTTCAATAGACCCACGTACCAATACCTTAATCATTAATGATACGGCTCAGAAACTTGACCAGATCCGCCGTATGATTGATCTTCTGGATGTAGCGGTAAAACAGGTAATGGTTGAGGCCCGTATTGTCAGGGCTAGTACTGACTTCACCAAAGAAATGGGCGTGAAGTGGGGAATTCTTTCACAGGGTATTACCCGTAATAACAGCCTGCTGGTCGGCGGCAGTGAAACCACCTTATGGAATCTGCGTGATCCTGATGATGAAGGCAAATACACCATAGAGCGTCCACAAAACCTGAATGTGGATTTAGGCGTTACAGCTCCGGGTGCAAGCCGTATTGCCTTCGGTTTAATTAGTCTTTCTGATTTTATGCTTGATCTCGAATTGTCAGCCTTGCAGGCTGATGGTTATGGTGAAGTCATTTCTACGCCGAAAGTACTAACAGCTGACAAACAGCAGGCTCGAGTTGCTTCTGGTACTCAAATTCCCTACCAGTCTTCAGAGGGCGGTGGCGCCAATGCAGTTTCTACCACTGAATTTGTGGATGCTACTTTAAGTCTGAATGTAACACCAAGTATTACTCCTGATGGTAAAATCCAGATGTTACTGAACATTACCAGCGATACTCCGGGGAACCCGACACCAACTGGCCAGATCGCGATTAACAAGAATGAAATTAATACTAATGTGCTGGTTAACAATGGTGAAACTGTAGTCCTTGGCGGTATTTTTGAACAGGAAACCAGGAATACGCAAACGAAAGTACCTGTTCTCGGAGACCTGCCGGGTGTAGGCCGTTTATTCCGCCGTGATGCTAAAAGTGATAACAAGCGTGAGTTACTGATTTTTGTCACACCACGAATTGTTAATGACAGTGCGACTGGAAATCATTAATATATTTTTAATTCAAGTAATTCAATAGGTGACTCCTTGCCAAGCAAAGAGTTTGACACCCTGCCAAATATCTATTTGGTAGGGCCGATGGGAGCTGGAAAAACCACTGTGGGGCGACATCTGGCAGAGTTACTGGGCCGGGAATTTCTGGACAGTGATCATGAACTGGAGCGTAAAACAGGAGCAAATATCCCCTGGATTTTTGAAAAAGAGGGAGAAGCTGGTTTCCGGAGTCGGGAGACCGCCGTTATTGACCAGCTAACACTTCGGCAAAAGCTGGTGCTAGCTACAGGTGGTGGGGCTGTAACGCAGGTGCCTAACCGTGAATTCCTCAAGCAGCGCGGCATCGTAGTATATCTCTATACACCAGTAGAAATTCAGCTTCAACGTACCTATCGTGATAAAAACCGGCCATTATTACAAGTAGAAAACCCGGAACAGAAGCTTCGAGACCTGTTGGCTGCCCGTGACCCGCTCTACCGGGAAGTGGCACATTATATTATCGAGACCAATCAAGGGGCAGCACGAGATCTAGCCCAAAAAATCTTGAAGATTATTAGCTCTGAAGAGTTACACTCCGCACCATGATTACGGGTTCCAGACTGTATGCAAACCTTATATGTTGAATTAGGCGATCGCCGTTATCCTATTTTTATTGGTAGTGATCTGAGTCCTCAGACTTTGCTTGAACCTTATATTCTGGGCAAGCAGGTTATGATTGTAACCAATACCACTCTCGAAAAACTTTACTTGAACCATTATGTAAGTGCGGTTAAATCTCTGGATAAAGTAGTCGCTACGTGTGTATTGCCCGACGGTGAACAGTATAAAAATATTCAGCATCTTAATCTGATTTTCGATGCACTTCTGCAAGCTGGCTTTAACCGGGACTGTACCGTTCTGGCGCTCGGAGGTGGTGTAATTGGAGATATGGCCGGATTTGCATCTGCCAGCTTTCAGCGTGGAGTTTATTTTATTCAGGTGCCAACGACCTTGCTTTCGCAAGTGGATTCCAGTGTCGGGGGGAAAACAGGAATTAATCACCCGCTGGGTAAAAATATGATTGGTGCTTTCCAGCAGCCACAGGTAGTTATGGCAGACATGTCACAGTTAAAGACTTTACCTGACCGTGAATTATCGGCTGGCCTTGCTGAAGTAATCAAATATGCCTTACTGGGAGACCGTGATTTTCTGGAATGGCTAGAGCAGCATATGGATCAGCTGGTTGCTCGTGATCCTGAGCTTCTGGCCGAAGCAGTGTATCGCTCCTGTGCGCATAAAGCCCGTATTGTGGCGCGTGATGAAAAAGAGCACGGCGACCGTGCGTTATTAAATCTTGGCCATACTTTTGGCCATGCGATTGAATCTTATCTGGGCTATGGAGTGTGGTTGCATGGAGAGGCAGTTGCCACCGGTATGGTCATGGCAGCAGATTTGTCTCAACGTATGGGCTGGATTTCAGCAGACGACTTGCAACGTACAAAAAATATTATTCAACGTGCAAATTTACCGATAGTATGTCCGCACATTCCGCTTGAGCAGTTTCTGGAATATATGGCACATGATAAAAAAGTTCTGAATGGCCAACTGCGTCTGGTCCTGCTGAAACAGTTGGGACAAGCTATAATTACCAGAGAATTTGACTTAAAGCTGATGAAGCAGGCAATTCTTGCAAATCAACAAGGAGCATAGGCAAAATATGGCAGCAGTTCGTATGCAACGGGACAATATTCAGCGGTATATCTGGCTGATGAGCGGATTGCTATGCCTGTTACTTGCTTTTATCTTTTGGCTGATGACAGATAAAGAGCAATTGGTTGAAGTGAAAAAAACGCCTGAGAGTGAAGCCCAAACTCAGATTCAGCCTGAGAAGGTTGGATCAATGACCCATCTTGGTGCATTGTTGGAAGAAGTTCGGCCACTTGAACTGACTACTCGAATAGTGGCTTCAGGCATTCATGAGCCTGAGTTCCGTGGTACTAAATTTATGCTGGAGAATAAGAAACTCTGGACCAATGAACTATTTCGCTCTTCTGAAGAAGATATTATTAAAAGCTTTCTGAAGAAACAGCCTCAACGTAATAATTTTATTTATTTCCGACTCAGTGGCGAAGAGCAGACAGAACAGTATGTGCTGGCTTATGGCAAGTATAAGACAGCTCAGGAAGCTGAGCAGGCGTTGGATCAATTAAATCTTGTACTCCCACCTTCGCTTAAGCCACATACACAAAAGTTTGAAGATTATGCAGCTTTTGTAAATGATTTAGGTTCAGAGGAGATGAGCGGAAGTGCAAAAGTACGTGAAATTGTCTTGAAACCGGCTGCCTTACCTAAAATTGATGAGAGCTTACTTAGCCGACCAAACCCGGCAGCTAATACAGCGCAAACCAATAATGCGCCTTCCACTGTAAAAACGACAATTACCAGAAGAGATCAAGAGGGTAATGTAGTTGATGTACAGCGTTCACAATCTAATATTCCTGTTTCGCAGCCATCACGTGCTGGTACCTCAGCTGATGCCTCTAGACCTGTTGAAAATGAAATTAGTGATCCTTTTAATTAATATTAAAATTCAGGACCTGTATAAAACTCTTCGCAATGATGCAAAATAGAGCATATTTTTTATATTTAAAATAATTTTGCACCATATTGGGTCGTAAATTGGTCTTAAAAATAAACTTACTATGCTTTTAAGTAGCTTAGATTTATGTTTTTTAAGTAATTAGTAATATTTTTAAAAGTTGGCATCTTTTTTGCTTTATTAAAAGGCTATTTGAATCTGATTTATCCGGTTGACACCAAAACTGCTCAGTTAAACTGCTAGATACTTCTCTTGCATGCTTTAAAAGAGTTCGTAGAAAGAAAAACAGAAGCCATAACCATATACCTTTCTTACAGAGTAAGCGTATATTTAGGCCGGTGACTGAGCTTTTTACATCTGCTGCTGGTTAAGAGAGCAAATTGCAAATTATAGAGAGAAAAATTGTTCGATGCCCATTAGGGGCCATGTTAAGAAGGGTACGCTATGCACATGCCATCGCCTAATACTGTAGCTCCCGCTCAAGGTTTATATCAACCCGATGAGTTTAAAGATAACTGTGGTTTTGGCCTGATCGCCCACATGCAGGGTGAAGCCAGCCATCATTTGGTCGAGACTGCAATTCATAGTTTAAGTTGCATGACTCACCGTGGCGGTATTGCTGCAGATGGTAAAACCGGTGATGGTTGTGGCTTGTTACTGGCGATGCCTAAACAGTTTTTCCGTGAAGAAGCACAAAAACTTGGCGTAAACCTGACTGAAATATTTGCTGCCGGAACCGTATTTCTAAATACTGATCCAGCCTTAGCTCACCATGCTAAACAGATTTTAAATAAAGAAATAGAAGCAGAAGGCTTAAAAGTTGCAACTTGGCGCGTAGTCCCAACAAAAACTGAAGTGTTGGGTGAAATTGCTTTGCGTTCTCTACCTGCTTTTGAACAGATTTTAGTGAACTGCCCGATGGGAGTTACTGAAGTCGAATTTAACCGCAAGCTTTTCTTGGCACGTCGTCGTGCCGAACAGCAGGTCAATGATCCACTGTTCTATGTTACCACGCTGGCTACTACTGTCATTAGCTATAAAGGTCTGATGATGCCAGAAGCGATTGCAGATTTTTATACGGATCTGGCCGATGAGCGCCTACATTCACATATCGTGGTGTTCCATCAGCGTTTCTCGACTAATACGCTGCCGCGTTGGCCACTGGCTCAGCCATTCCGCTATCTCGCACATAATGGTGAAATTAATACCATTACAGCTAACCGTAACTGGGCAATGGCGCGCACACCAAAATTTGAAAATCCGCTATTACCCGGCTTGACTGAGATGACGCCAATTGTGAACCGTACCGGTTCAGATTCATCAAGTTTAGATAATATGCTAGAAATTCTGGTGGGTGGTGGTATGGATCTGTTCCGTGCTTTGCGTATGCTGGTTCCACCAGCATGGCAAAATGTGGAAACACTCGATGCAGACTTGCGCGCATTTTATGAATTTAATTCTAAGCATATGGAAGCTTGGGATGGTCCTGCAGGTCTGGTTATTCAGGATGGCCGCCATGCGATCTGTATGCTAGACCGTAACGGACTGCGTCCGGCTCGTTGGGTAATTACCAAAAATGGCTATATTACCTTGGCATCAGAAATTGGGGTGTGGGGTTATGAGCCAGAAGATGTAATTTCTAAAGGTCGTGTTGGTCCTGGACAGATCCTCGTGATCGATACCCTGACCGGTAAGTTGCTAGACACTCAGGATGTCAACAAGCACTTGAAAAATATGCGTCCTTATCGTGCCTGGTTGCGTGACCATGCTATCCGGTTGCAAGGCAGTCCGGAGCTTGAAGAGCACCTGTGTGAAAAAGGTCTGAAAAATGAGCAGTTAAAAGCTGCACAAAAAATGTTCATGGTCAGCTTTGAAGAGCGGGACCAGCTATTGCGTCCGATTGCTGAAAGTGGACAGGAAGCTGTCGGTTCAATGGGTGATGATACTCCTATGGCCGTCTTGTCACACCAGGTTCGTCATGTATCTGATTATTTCCGTCAGCAGTTTGCGCAGGTGACCAATCCGCCAATTGATCCTTTGCGTGAATCAATCGTGATGTCACTGGAAACCTGTCTGGGTCGTGAACAGAATGTATTTGAGCAGGGACCAGAACATGCAGACCGTCTGATCATTTCAAGTCCAGTATTGTCTAACTCAAAAATGCATCAGATCCGTACATTGGGTCGCACAGGTTATGAGATTGCCGAGATTGACCTGAACTATGTCGCAGAAGAGGGTTTACAGGCTGCAATCGCGCGGATCTGTGCCGAGTCTGCTCAGGCCATTCGTGATGGTAAAACTATTCTGGTCTTATCGGACAAAAAGATTCGTGAAGGCTATCTGCCGGCAAATGCGGTCATGGTGACAGGTGCTGTCCATCATTACCTGATTCAGGCTGGCTTGCGTACCGATGCCAATATTGTGGTCGAGAGCGGCTTTGCACGTGATCCACATCAATTTGCAGTACTGTTAGGTTTTGGTGCAACAGCTATCTACCCTTATCTTGCTTATGATGTCATCAATGATCTGATTGCCAAAGGCGAACTGCTGGGTGATCCGATTCATGCGCAAGCAAACTTCCGTAAAGGTATTGAAAAAGGCCTGCTGAAAGTCCTCTCAAAAATGGGCATTTCTACCGTTGCATCTTATCGTGGCGGTCAGCTGTTTGAAGCTGTGGGTTTATCAAGTGAAGTGGTAGATACCTGCTTTGTTGGTGTACCAAGCCGTATTCAGGGCGCAACTTTTGTTGACCTTGAAAATGATCAGAAGAAACTGGCTGACTTAGCCTGGAAAGCGCGTAAGCCGATTGATCAGGGTGGTATGCTAAAATTCGTATTCGGTAAGGAATATCATGCCTTTAATCCGGATGTGATTAATGCGTTGCATAAAGCTGTGCGCTCTGGCCAGTATCAGGATTTTAAAGAATATGCACAGCTGGTTAATCAGCGTCCAATTGCCACTATTCGTGATCTATTTAAGCTGAAAACAGATAATCCGATCGCACTGGATCAGGTTGAGTCTGTAGAGTCGATTCTTCCACGTTTTGATTCTGCGGGGATGTCATTGGGTGCGTTATCTCCAGAAGCGCATGAAGCGATTGCTGTAGCAATGAATACCATTGGTGGTCGTTCAAACTCTGGTGAAGGTGGTGAAGATCCGGCACGTTACGGGACCATTCGTAACTCAAAAATCAAGCAGATTGCTTCTGGACGTTTTGGTGTAACGCCTGCTTATCTGACCTCGGCAGAAGTTTTGCAGATTAAGGTAGCTCAAGGGGCGAAACCGGGTGAAGGCGGACAGCTACCAGGTGGTAAGGTCAATAGTCTGATTGCACGCTTACGTTACTCGGTACCAGGCGTTACCCTGATTTCTCCTCCACCGCATCATGATATTTATTCAATTGAAGATTTGTCTCAGCTGATTTTTGATTTGAAACAGGTTAATCCGCAGGCTATGGTTTCAGTCAAACTGGTGTCTGAGCCAGGGGTAGGAACTATTGCAGCAGGTGTAGCCAAAGCATATGCGGACTTTATTACCATCTCTGGATATGATGGTGGTACAGCGGCCTCACCATTATCATCAATTCATCATGCCGGCTCTCCATGGGAGCTGGGCTTGGCAGAAGCGCATCAGGCCCTGCGTGTAAATGATTTGCGTGGCAAGGTGCGAGTACAGACTGATGGTGGCCTGAAGACCGGTCTGGATGTTATTAAAGCTGCAATTCTGGGTGCGGAAAGTTTCGGTTTTGGTTCTACACCAATGATTGCATTAGGCTGTAAATATCTGCGGATCTGCCACTTGAATAACTGTGCAACCGGTGTTGCAACTCAGCAGGACCATCTGCGTCATGAGCACTACATTGGTGAGCCAGAAATGCTAATTAATTTCTTCCATTTTATTGCGGAAGAAACTCGTGAATGGCTGGCTGCGCTTGGGGTCGCTTCACTCAAAGATCTGATTGGCCGTGTAGACCTACTTGAAGTATTGCCTGGTGAAACTGACAAACATGCCCATCTGGATTTAAGTGCATTACTGACTTCACATCCGGCAGCAGAAGGCAAGGCGCAGTACTGTGAGGTGCAGGGCAATGAGCCATTTGATAAAGGTCTGCTGGCTGAACGTATGGTTGAAGAGATGCTACCAGCAATTGAAGCAGGAACTACAGGGACCTTTAACTATAAAGTAGTGAACTGTGACCGTTCGATTGGAGCACGTATCTCTGGTGAGATTGCCCGTCGCTATGGAAACCTCAGTATGGAAGCCCATCCAGTAGTCATGAACCTGAATGGTACAGCAGGTCAGTCACTAGGGGTGTGGAATGCGGGTGGTCTGCATATTCGCCTTGAAGGTGATGCCAATGACTACGTTGGTAAAGGCATGGCGGGTGGCCGGATTTCGATCTTCCCGCCAAAAGGTTCGCCGTTCCAGACTCAGAATACCGCAATTATTGGTAACACCTGCCTATATGGTGCAACTGGTGGTAAACTGTTCGCGGCTGGTACAGCTGGCGAGCGTTTTGCGGTACGTAACTCTGGTGCCTTTGCAGTAATTGAAGGCGCAGGTGATCACTGCTGTGAATATATGACTGGTGGCGTGGTCACTGTCCTGGGTAAAGTTGGACATAACTTTGGCGCGGGCATGACCGGTGGTTTTGCTTATGTGCTTGACCTCGACAATGATTTTGTTGACCACTATAACCATGAGTTAATTGATCTAAACCGTATTTCGACTGAAGCGATGGAAGATCATAAAGAGTTTCTGCTGCGAATTATTGATGAGCACATTGCCGAGACAGGTAGTGCCTGGGCCTACAAGATCCGCAATGAGTTTGATTACTACAGCCGTAAATTCTGGCTGGTGAAACCAAAAGCGGCGAATCTGTTGACGTTGTTAAAAACGACTCAGGCTGATCCTCAATAATTCCACGACTGCAAATAAACAGGCAGGTACAGACTCCTGAACACGGAGCTGTGCCCACCTACGGAGAGAGACATGGCAGAACGCCTCAATAATGACTTTCAATTTCTGGATGTAGCACGTCAGGATCCAGAAAAAAAAGATATTGCTGTCCGCAAAGCAGAGTTTGTGGAGATTTATAAACCGTTTAGTCAGGATGTTGCATCTAACCAGACTCATCGCTGTTTAGGCTGTGGTAATCCATACTGTGAATGGAAGTGCCCAGTACATAACTATATTCCAAACTGGTTAAAACTGATCGCTGAAGGTCGCGTATTCCAGGCGGCGGAACTGTGCCATCAGACCAATACCCTGCCAGAAGTCTGTGGGCGTGTTTGTCCGCAAGACCGTTTATGTGAAGGTGCATGTACCCTAAATGACGGATTTGGTGCCGTAACTATTGGTAATGCTGAAAAATATATTAATGATACCGCCTTTGCACTGGGCTGGCGTCCAGATATGTCTAATGTCCAGTGGACCAGCAAAAAAGTTGCCATTATCGGTGCTGGGCCGGCGGGTCTTGGCTGTGCAGATATTCTGGTCCGTAATGGGGTAAAACCGGTAGTTTTTGATAAACGCCCGGAAATCGGTGGCCTGCTGACATTTGGTATTCCTGAATTTAAGATGGAAAAAGATGTCATGAAACGCCGCCGTGAAATCTTCACCGGTATGGGGATTGAATTCCGTTTGAACACTGAAATTGGTACAGATATCACGATCGATCAGCTACTGAATGATTTTGATGCAGTGTTCATGGGAATGGGGACTTATACCTACATGAAAGGTGGCTTTGCAGGTGAGGAATATGAAGGTGTATATGATGCTCTTGATTTCCTGATCGCCAATGTTAACCGTTGTCAGGGCTGGGAAAAAGATCCATCTGAATACATTAGTATGGAAGGAAAAAAGGTGATTGTCCTAGGTGGTGGTGATACTGCCATGGACTGTAACCGTACATCAATCCGGCAGGGCGCAGCAGAAGTAACCTGTGCTTATCGCCGTGATGAAGCCAACATGCCAGGTTCACGTCGTGAAGTACAAAATGCCCGTGAAGAAGGGGTGAACTTCCTGTTTAACCGCCAGCCTGTCGAGATTGTAGGTGAAAATGGTAAGGTGACAGGTGTTAAAGTGGTGACGACTCAACTGGGTGAACCTGATAGTCGCGGTCGTCGTAGCCCAGAGCCAATACCGGGTTCGGAAGAGATATTACCCGCAGATGCCGTGTTGCTTGCTTTTGGTTTCCGTGCTAGCCCTGCTGACTGGTTTAAGGATGTCAATATTGGACTGGATGGTTCAGGTCGTGTAGTTGCTCCAGAACTTCAAACATACAAATTCCAGACATCGAACCCGAAAATCTTTGCAGGTGGTGATATGGTTCGTGGCTCTGATCTGGTAGTCACTGCAATCTGGGAAGGCCGCCAAGCTGCTGAGGGTATTCTGGACTACCTGGACGTTTAAGTTATTATTTTAATGTATCACCTCGGGCCAGTCTTGGGGTGATTTTTATATGTCTGGTTTTTTGATTAATCGGAAAACTAGAAGAAATATTTATAATAAATCATATTATAAGTATTTGTATTTAAATAATTAAAATAAATATTTGGTCTTAAGGTAACTGTCTTAATAATTTTTCAAGCCCGCTATGTTATGAGTCATAGGTACTACATATTTTCATTATAAATATTCTTTTCAATGCATAAAAGGTCTTGTATGCCATCTATTTAATTTATCAATTTGATAGTTTTGGCTAACTAAAGCAAGCAGTTTAGCCATGTGCGTTATAGTTTTCTAAACTCATACTAATGGTATCTCCGTTAGGCAGCCATTGTGATGAATGATTTAATGACAGCAAATCCACTGTACCGGAATCGGCCAAAGGCAACAGGAATTACTGTACGTAAGTTAGACTTCAATCCAGAAAAAATTTCGCGTTATTATTTTGCTCGCTCACCTTTGATGTCACATTTTCTCACAGCGTTGTCTTCTACCTTTCCGGTAGGTGAACAGTTTTTTGTACATAGTGTCCGGAATGTACGGGATCAGATTACAGATCCGGTTTTACAAACACAGATTGCTGCTTTTATTGGACAGGAGGCTATGCACTCCAAGGCCCATACTGAATTTAATCAGGCTTGGCGTAAAGATGACTATCAGCTGGATAATTTTCAGGCATGGCTGGAACGCCAGAATAAACATGTGCGCAATTTACCGCCCAAGGTACAGCTCGCGATTACCAGTGCTTTTGAGCATTTTACAGCTTTACTTGGTGGATATATCCTCAAACATCCTGAGGTATTAAGTACACTGGATGAGGATGCCATGAAGCTTTGGGTATGGCATGCCATTGAAGAGATTGAACACCGCTCTGTTGCATTTGATGTTTATCAGCAGTTATATGCTGACCAGCGCTTGCGTCGTCGCGTGATGAAACGGGTAACTGGCGGGTTTTTTAGTCTCGCAGTCTACTCAACCGGACGTTTATTCATGCAGGATAAATGGAAAAGCCTCCCTCAAATTAAGGGTAATCTATTTGGTGCTTATCTGCTGGTTAAAATGCTGGTTCAGCTGTTTCCAGAATATTTGTCATATTATAAAAAAGACTTTCATCCTGAACAGAATGATTATTCTATTGAACTCGAATACTGGAAAAAGCATCTGGCACAAGATTATCAGATGACCGACTTTCAGTATTAACTCTCAGTTTAATATTGAAAGAATAGTAGGGTTTTATCTATCGTCTCTTATAAATTTTTACTAATAATTTTAATAAATTAAAGCTTTTTCAGGCTTTCCCAGCCTGTTCCTTCCTTGAATTTCCTTGCTCATCTTTAAAATAAAGCAACACAAATAGCTTAAATTATATTTACAATGACTTTAAATGAACAAATACAAATAAATATTAGAGGATAGCTGCATGAAAATGCTGAGTAAAAGCCTAATCGCTCTCATTCTGGCCAGTACATTAAGCCTTTCAGGCTGTGGTTATAACACTTTACAGGTGAAAGATGAGGCAGTAACTGCTGCTTGGTCCGAAGTACAAAACCAGTACCAGCGCCGCGCTGATCTTGTACCGAATCTGGTCAATGTTGTTAAAGGCTATGCCAAACACGAAGAACAGGTACTCACTGAAGTAACTCAAGCGCGTGCCAATGTGGCCGGGCTAAAAGTAGATCGTGAAGTACTGGAAGATCCTGAATTATTTCAACGCTATCAGCAGGCACAAAGCCAGTTGACCGGTGCATTATCACGCCTGATTGCAGTTTCAGAAAACTACCCTGACCTGAAAGCAAATGAACAGTTTCGTGATTTACAGGTCCAGCTTGAAGGTACCGAGAACCGTATTGCTGTAGCACGTAACCGCTACATTAGCAGCGTGCAGGACTTTAACTCTTATGCCCGTCAGTTCCCGCAGGTTATGACAGCAAAAGTCATTGGTATGGAACCTAAACCAAACTTTACTGCTGAAGCTGGTGCACAAAAAGCTCCAACCGTATCTTTTGAATAAACTTAAAAAAGGGGGATGATAATGCAGAATAAATTTGCAGCTCAAGCGACCATCCCTTTTTGTATTATACGGCTGTGTTTGCTCAGTATAGTCCTGCTAAGCGGTCAAGCGGTTTGGAGTGAACCTGTAGAAAATGACACAACTGAAGCTGTGGTGTTAGGTAAGGTTTTACAAAACCAGCAACAGGCCAGCCATACCGCGACAGACCCCGTGTCTACGTCTGCACGAACTAAAACACCTGAAGTTAATAATGATATGGCGGAAGGTGAGTCTATTCGTGGGTTACCGACTTTAAATCAACCAGTAGTAGATCAGGCGGGACTTCTTACTGCTGCTGAAAAGCAGGCAATTGATCAGAAAATTTTAAATCTCTATCAGCAGGGCAAGGCACAGGTTGGAATAATTATTGTACCCACTACAGGACAAGAAGATATTTTTGACTTTGCTATGCGTGCCGCAAACCAGTGGAAACTGGGTTCAGCCGAACAGGATAATGGACTGTTAATGGCTATCGCAGTAAATGACCATCGCATTCAAATTCTTTCAGGATATGGCCTTGAGGGCGTATTACCTGATATTGTGCTAAGTAGGATTATCCGTAATCAGATTACACCCTTTTTTAAACAGGGGCAGTATGTACAGGGAATTAATGCCGGTTTAAATGAGATTGAGCGTATTTTAAATCTTGATCCCGAAATTGCACAGCGGGCGGCCGAGCAGTTGAAATTACAACAAGAACAGGCACTGCATGAGCAGCAAGCCAAAGAGCGCACCTTTAACATGGGGCTGTTTATTTTAATTGCCGGTATTTTCGGTTCATTTATTGTCGGTAATCGTTTAAGTGCTTCCACTGCTGGTGTAGCTGCAGTTGCTGCAGGTCTGGTAAATGGTGCAGGTATAATTACCAGTTTATTACTCGGTTTTGGGATTTTCTTTTTACTAATTACTTCAATTGCCCAGACCATACTACATCTTTTTATTGCTTCACGTGGTGGAGGCGGTGGTGGCAGAGGCGGATTTGGTGGAGGTGGCTTTAGTGGTGGAGGCGGTGGCTTTGGCGGGGGAGGAGCATCAGGCTCATGGTAACTAAAACAGATACGACAGAGATTGTCACACAGCCAAAATTAGAAGAGAAAACTTCTCATAGTTTAAAACGCTGGTTTAAACACTTCTTTTATATGCCAGCCAGCAAGCGGTATTTCACTCGTGAAGACCAGAATGCGATTGCCCAAGCAGTACAACAGGCTGAACAGGGACATGTTGGTGAAATTCAGGTAGTGGTTGAAGGTCACATTCCCTGTCAACAGGCTTATAGTCAAGATACCTGTTTGCGCGCCCGGCAGCTTTTTGCAGAGTTAGGCGTCTGGGATACCGAATATAATAGTGGGGTTCTTTTATATCTGAACCTGTGTGAACGTACTGTTGAGATCGTAATTGATCGTGGCATAAAGCAGGCTACTGAGCAGCATACCTGGAATGAAATCTGTCAGCAGATTACTGCCGGTTTAAAACAGCAGCAGTACCGTGAGGCAGTGGTAGAAGGTATATTAAGTATTGGACAGGTTTTAAACAGTTTTTATGTGAACCAAGTCATTGATGATAACAATGAAATAGAAAACCGTCCTATTATATTAAATTAATGAGATGTATTTTTAGACTGATAGTGACAATTTTTGTCAATTTATGACAATTAAATTAGAGGTAGATTAAAGTGAAAAAATTTATTTATATAAGTGTCTGTTCTTTTAGCAAAAATAATTATAATATGCCTTGGCACAGTTAGTGCTATATATAAATTAGCTGTACAGCTATATAAAAAACACATGTGGTGGAGAATGTTATGAATACACAAAAAGGTTTTACCTTAATCGAACTCATGATCGTGGTTGCGATCATTGGTATTTTGGCAGCAATTGCGATTCCGGCTTATCAAGATTATACAGTACGTGCAAAAGTTACAGAAGGTTTAAACTTAGCCAGCCCGGCAAAAGCTATTGTTGCTGAAAATGCATCTAACGCTCAACCTTTAGGCCGAGGATATGACGGTGCTAAAACAGCTAATGTAGACAGTATTGAAATTGCACAAGATACTGGTGCAATTACTATAACTTATACAGCTGCTGCTGGCGCCACTACTGGAAAAAATACTATTGTATTAACGCCGACTTATAAAGCGACCCCAACTGCAACAACACAAACAGCTTTATCAGGCACTGCTACAGCAAGTACTGTACCTACAGGTGCAATCGAATGGGGTTGTACTGGAACAATGCCAAATAAATATTTACCAGCAAACTGCCGTACTACAGCTACAACTGATTAATTTAATTAAAATAAAAAATAGCCTTGCAATAAGGCTATTTTTTTATAATATAAAAAATAAAAATTTATATATGACTCTGAATATAGTTCTCAATTCCCACACTTTGAATTAAATCCTGCTGGGTTTCTAACCAGTCCCAATACTCTTCTTCAGATTCTAGAATTTCTTGTACCATATCACGGGTTACATAATCCATAAGCTGTTCAGATAACAACACAGCTTTTTGTAAGGCTTCAATATTCTCTTTTACCTTACGCACATCACAAGAGAGAACCTCTTCAGTATGCTGGCCAATATACAGCTTACCAAGGTGCTGCAAATTCGGTAGTCCTTCTAAAAATAAAATCCGTTCAATAATTTTATCGGCGTGCTTCATCTGGTGAATAGACTCTTTGTACTCGGCTGAACCCAGCTTTCCAATCCCCCAATCATTGAACATACGGGAATGTAAAAAGTACTGGTTAATAGCGGTCAGTTGATGATAAAGCACTTGGTTGAGCTGATTGATTACATCACGATTGCCTTTCATTGTAAGTTCTCCATAAACAATTTCTGCCTTATGAAAGATATAAGGCAATCTATAGAGTTATCTTAGCGAACCCATCCATGAATGGCGAGTAATTTATAGAACAGCAAATGAAAATCGCAATCAGAAACACAGCAGCTTTTATGGTGGAGAATAAAAACCCGCCTAGAGTCACAAGCGGGGAGGAGAAGATGATCGATTGATCATGAGAGAGTTCTTGCATAAATCTTTTAATTCTCTTCACAAGAAACTTGAAGCTGAACCTTAATTTATGCAAGAAGAATCTTTATTGTCATTATATTTTGGGGCTTAAGCCGCTACAGAAATACGTGCTGCAATTTCGGACAGTTCATCACTGATAATACTACGTGCTTCTGGGGCACAACGACCACAGCAGGTTCCTAGGTCAAGTAAATCACGAATTTCACGATAGCTTTCTGCACCATTGGCAACAGCATCTTTGATATCTTGATCAGTAATTCCACGGCACAGGCAAACGTACATATCGGCGCTAACCACAGTAATATAAACGGGATAAGTGATATTATTGATAATTATTATCGTTTGTCAATGAAATTCATTTAAAAAGGCTATTTTTTTAATTGGCTTTTTGAATAAAAAATATCACCTGAGCGGAAATCTGGGTATTACATAGATTGCCGCACAAAGTGATTCATGATTTAGATTTGATTATTTAAGATTAAAGTGCTGATGAATTTTATAAGTTATTGATTAATAATAACGATACCGTCCATCTCAACCAGAGCTCCTTTAGGTAGGCTTGCTACGCCTAAAGCAGCACGCGCCGGATAGGGCTGAGCAAAATATTCACCCATAATCTGGTTAACCAGCTGGAAATGGGAAAGATCAGTCAGGTAAATATTGAGTTTGGCAATATCAGCCAATGTGCCGCCAGCAGCTTCACACACAGCTTTTAAATTATCAAAGACGCGGCGAACCTGTGCTTCGATGCCATCGACCAGCTCCATACTGTAAGGGTCTAAACCAATCTGACCAGACAGGTAAAGTGTTTCACCAACCAAAATAGCTTGAGAGTAGGTACCAATAGCAGCTGGAGCGTTTTCAGTATGAATCACTTGGCGGGACATCGATTTCTCCTTGATTTTTGACCTGTCTGATCATAAACCATGCCAGGCAGTGACAAAAGTACTAATCGATATAACTGATCAACTTGATTTAACTGGCATTCTGGACCAAAGCAACTGGCATAGACAAACGGCTAATACGTGGAAAACCAAAATGCATGCGTAAATCGCGAATGATTTGGGCAATCTGACGACGGTTATTGACTACGATGTTGACATAAGTCCGGTCATCCTGCGATTGAACCATTTCCACTCCGGTCTTGGCTTTACGACATTGATAGATCAAGTCAGAAATCTGCTCGTCATCCATTGCCATGTCGATACACAGATAAGCAGTGAAACTGACTTCTTCCTCACTTTCTGAATTCCAGTGTAGCGGCATGATCGTTTCCGGATGCAGATGCTGTTCATGCATTAAATTATTACAACGGGCCCGATGTACAATTAAGCCACGGCGTGACAGATGGCCCTGAATCGGGTCGCCCAAGACCGGGTTGCAACAGTGCGCATATTTCACATCTACGCCATCTGTGCCTTGTATTAGGCGTTGTGAATTATATTCTTCATCAGCCTGTTCCTGAGCATAAAGGTGATTAGCAACCAGTTGCGGCAGCAGGTCACCTACTGCGATTTGTTCAAACAGACTTTCTTTATGTTCAATATGGCGCCATTGCAAAAGATCAACCCAATCAGCATCAGACAAATCTTTTATTGAGCGATTGAACATCTTCAATGCCCGATTCAAAGCTTGCTGACCTACTAAACGCTGCTCATCAATATCCTGATCTTTTAAAATATTCTGTAAGGCACGACGTGCTTTTTGTGTGTTGATAAAGCTGAGCCAGTCTGGATTTGGAGTTGCCAATACATCTGTAATAATCTCAACCACCTGTCCACTGACCAGAGGCGTAGAAAGCGGTCGTATTTCTCCATTAATTTTGGCACCAACGGCATGGTTACCTAAAAACAGACTGGCTGCATAGGCAAAATCAACCACGGTAGCACCTTGAGGAAGTTCATGCAGATGACCGTGTGGAGTATAAACCCAGATTTTTTCCTGATGCAGATAATCCAGCAAATCATTAAAAGTGGTTTTAGCACATTCGCCATCAATCAGCGTATTCAGATTTTGCATAGAAGCCTGAATAGCCGAGCGGCAAGCTTGTGGTGCACTTTCACCTAATACCACACCAAAGCGCGCGGCCTTACGCATCAGTTCAGTCTGAATGGTTAAAGACAAGGTAGTCTGTTCGCCCTTAAGTTTCATCAGAAGCGATTGATTACCACCGGGCAGGGGACGACGGATATGGTCTTCAAACTGTAAAACCTGAAAATTCTGCTCTAAAGCCTCAACCAGGCGATCACAGTCAGCAATACTTTGCAAAATAATCTCGAATGCATGGCTATGGGTTAGCTCTTGCAGATTCATCTCATTTTTAACAAAATGTCGTAATAGTTCAATATTGTTATCTTTCTTCTTAATTCGCCCTTCAAGATGATAAGCTTTTAACAGCTCTCCAAGCTTCTGTTCCCATATTGCCTGAAACTGGCAACGTTTTGGCTTGGTCTGTTTGAGTGCTTCCTGAACATTATCAAACATATCAAGGTCAAGATTCTGATAACACAAATGCTCGAGGTTATCAGCCATCTCGTTCATACCCACAATACGCGCCATAGGTACAAAAATATCAAAGGTTTCTTGGGCAATACGCGCACGCTTGTCAGGGCGTAAGGCATCCAGTGTAGTCATATTATGGTAGCGGTCAGCCAGTTTAATAATAATGACACGCGGATCTTGTAAAGTGGCCTGCAAAATTTTGCGGAAGGACGCAGCCTTATTATATTGTTTGTCACTGGAATGCGTTAGCTTGGTAACACCATCTACCAGCTCGGCAACTACAGGACCAAATTTTTCTTTAATATCTTCTTTCGAAAAATCGGTATCTTCTACCACGTCGTGCATCAAGGCAGCCATCAGTGTTTCACTGTCAAGACGCATATGCGCCAGAATACAGGTCACAGCAATCGGATGCAGTATATAGGGCTCGCCACTTTTACGGGTAATGCCGGTGTGTGCAAGATCAGCAAAATCACAGGCCGCAAGTACACGCTCGACGTCGTCTGGACTTAAATACGCATCGATAATCATTTTGAGCTGTAATCTGGCTTGGCTGACCTCTTCGCCTGGCATAAATCACCCTTTACTGATAGTTTTCAGTTAAATTTAACAATCTTCTAATGAAAATCATATTGCTTCACTTGTCAATTTTTTACAGGCAAAAAATAGCAATTTTTTTCAATCAGACCTATTGTTTTTGCCGATTTTTAAAACATTCAATTCCCTTGGAATAAAAAGGCCTAGTATTGAACTAGGCCTTTTTAGAGAAGCTTGGTCTTATTGAAAAGAGAAACCTTCAAGATTCAGATTATTCGCAGACAGGGCCAAATCAAGGCTAGAAGTCTGATAATCCTGATCACGCTGTTTCAGGATGTCTTTAGAAACGTGACCAGCTGCAATTTCACGTAAAGCAACTACAGTCGGTTTGTCATTGTCCCATTCAACAGTAGGCTCAATGCCTTGTCGTGCAAGTTGACGCGCGCGCTTGCTTGCCACTAGTACAAGCTCAAAGCGGTTGTCTACATGGTCTAAACAATCTTCAACGGTTACGCGTGCCATAAGAGTTCTCGTTTATTTCAATATAAAATCTGGGCTAGACTGCACAGTATAAAATGCTTTTAGGCTTGACTCAAGTTTATTCACTTACCGGGCTGATGAGTTTTTCGATCAGGCCTTGATGACGATTAGCTTGCTGGACCATGGTAAGGCGGTTAGCATTGATTACAGACTCAAGATCGTGCAAGGCTTTATTGAAATCATCATTAATGATTAAATAATCAAAATTGACATACTGCTGCATGTCTTCAACCGCACAGCTCAGGCGGTGTTCAATTACCTCAACGCTGTCAGTACCGCGATTAGATAAACGCTGACGCAAGTCAAACTGACTTGGCGGTAGAATAAAAATCTGTCTGGAATCAGGAAAAATCTTGCGAACCTGCTCGGCACCTTGCCAGTCAATCTCAAGTAAAACATCATGTCCTTTAGCCAGCTGTTCTTTTACAGTGGCCTGTGATGTCCCATAATAATTACCAAAAACTTCTGCATATTCTACAAAACCGCCCTCTTCAACTTGGGCCAGAAATTCTTCTTTACTGGTAAAATGATAGTGTACACCGTTCAGCTCGCCGGGACGCTGACCACGAGTCGTATGGGAAACAGATACATGCAAATTGCTGACACGTTCAAGAAGGGCTTTAACAAGAGATGTTTTGCCTGTTCCTGACGCAGCAGAAACGACAAACAATAGACCCGACATGATATTTTTCCTGATATGATAAAATATCTTCTCTATTTTAGAGCAGAGCGCGCCTAAACTAAATAGTTGAGCTGAAATAGTTGGCGGGTTCTGACAAAAATATTCAGCCGTTTAAGTGAACATTGAGGATCTTATGGAAATTGTATTGGCCAATCCACGCGGGTTCTGTGCAGGTGTAGACCGAGCCATTGCGATCGTCAACCGTGCACTTGAATGCTTTAACCCGCCCATTTATGTTCGTCACGAGGTGGTACATAACAAATTTGTAGTAGATGATCTGCGGCAGCGTGGCGCCATCTTTGTTGATGAACTGGATGAAGTACCAGACGATAATATTGTTATTTTTAGTGCTCATGGAGTTTCCAAGGCAGTCCAGCTAGAAGCTGAACGTCGTGGTCTGAAAGTATTTGATGCAACTTGCCCCTTGGTGACTAAAGTTCATATTGAGGTAACCAAGTATGCACGTGAAGGTATAGAAGCAATTCTGATCGGGCATCAAGGTCATCCGGAAGTTGAGGGAACCATGGGGCAGTACGATAAAAGCCAAGGTGGCGATATTTATCTGGTTGAAGATGAACAGGATGTTGAGGCCTTAATTGTGCGTAATCCTGAAAAAGTTGCTTTTGTTACCCAGACGACCTTATCTATTGATGATACGGCTAAAGTAATTGATGCATTGCGTAAGAAATTTCCTCATATTCAGGGACCACGCAAAGATGATATTTGTTATGCCACACAGAACCGCCAAGATGCAGTGCGTGATCTCTCGAAGCAATGTGATGTTGTACTAGTAGTGGGTTCCCCCAATTCTTCTAATTCTAACCGATTACGTGAATTGGCAGAACGTATGGGTAAGACAGCCTATTTGGTAGATAATGCTGATCAGCTGGAACATGGCTGGTTTAGACAAACTACCAAAATTGGTGTAACCGCTGGAGCATCTGCGCCAGAAATTTTAATCAAACAGGTAATTCAGCGCCTGCAGGATTGGGGAGCCCAAGCACCGCAGGAACTTTCAGGCTGTGAAGAAAATATTACTTTTAGCCTGCCTAAAGAATTAAGAATTCCTGTAACGCAGGCTTAAATATAAATTTTTATTAGCTTTTAAAGTTTTAAAACAGATAGTTGTTAAATAACGGTTATCTGTTTTTTTATACCCTTTATCTGTTCTGTATATGTTCTGTTAATGTAAACTGTATTATTTAAAAGACGTCAAAATTTTGACAGGAGGCGATCATGCAACTCAAGCGCGGTTTTACGTTGGTTGAATTGATGGTCACTATTGCGGTAATAGTAATTCTTGCTACTATCGCTGCACCTTCTATGAATAATTTAATAGCAAAGCAAAGACTTAATTCAGCAATTAGAGAGCTTTCAAATACTCTAGGTAAAGCACGCAGTCAAGCTGCACTTTTAAGAATAGAGGTGACAGTGATTCTGAATACTGATAACTCTAATACTGCGAATACTTTTTATTGGAATCCGGTGGACTATAATCGTCTCATTTCTTCTACAAGTAATATTACCTTTAATCCGGACGGAACAGTTAAAAATTCATCGGGTGATATTGATTTCATAGTGTGTAACTCCAAAACAAAAACTACAAAGACAATTACTTTAACTAAGATAGGAACTCAGTACATAAAGCCAGAAGGAACATGTACATGAATTATAGAAAAAAGAATCAAGGCGTTGGTATGGTGGAAGTATTAGTAGCGCTGACTTTACTGGCTATAGGGGTTTTAGGTTTTACTGCTCTTCAGTTAAGGGCAGTAGATGCTACAGCAGAGGCAAATAATCGTATCCAGGCAATGAATTTAGCACGTGATCTGGCAGAGAGAATCAGAGCCAACCAAGTTGGATTGTCTAAGAGTATTGTCGTAAAAGATAGCACAGGCAAGGATACTAACCAAAAAATTAGTGCCTATATGAATGCCTTCGCTTCAAAACAATATGTGGAGTCTTATAGTTGGAGCGGACAAAACTGTTATCAAAGTAAAAGATGCAGCAGTACAGAGTTGGCAAATCAGGATGCTAATCAAATTCTATATAAGGCTTTTTTGATTGGGATGAAAGTAGGGTTAAGTGATTGTGCTGGTGCTTTAAAAGGCGAAAGAAGCTGCATTTATGTAGCTTGGGGAGATTCGCAGCCAACTGATGGGAGTAGTTCTACAAGTTGTACTAACAATGGAAGTTATACGATGACTTCACAGTGTGTGGTATTAGAGGCCTATTAAATGAATATTAAAAATAATCAGTTAGGGTTTACATTAGTTGAACTGATGGTCTCTATAGTTTTAGGATTATTAATTGTAGCTGCAGCCTCTCAGCTTTTTATAACAGGGCAAACAAGTTTAAATCTACAGCGGGCAATGGCTGAAATACAAGATAATGGTAATTTTGGGCTCAATTATCTTATTCAGGATATTAGAAAAGCTAATCTTGACGCGGCTCAGGCCGTTATTAATGATCGTAATTTATATGGAGGTATAGTTCTGACTGGTTTGGCGAGCTATCCAGCTAGTCTGACGCCGGCTGAACAGGAGATAATAACAGCTAATCTCCCATATACTTTAAGCTCTGCTAATATTCCTAAAACCTTAATGACACGAGGTGCTGGTCAGTCTACAGGAAGTGGTAATCAGTGGACAGGCGCTAGTAATGCAATCGGTTCAGCAGGTGATAGTAGTATTGTATCGGCAAGTGATCAGTTAGTAATTCAATATAAGGCAGTAGAACCAAATACCACTGACTGTGAAGGTAATATAATAAATCAAAATGATATTACTGATGGAACTTATATAGTACAGCGCTACTTTTTAAGAAGAGATGGTAGCGACAGTAATAATTTGGCTCTTGCTTGTGACGCAGGGCGATATAAAACAAAGGTTGCCACTTTACCTACATCAATTAGTGGTTACGGTGGGGCAGGAGAGATTATCATGCGCCGTGTAGATCATTTTCATCTTTTACTGGGTATAAAAGAAAATAATACTGACGATTTTCGTTATGTTTCTATAAGCGAATATATGGGTAATAACTCTAATGATCTCACCCTTACTAATATACTGCCTAGACCGCGTATTATGTCACTTCAAATAGGGTTATTAGTAAGGGGTAGTGAAAATATGAATGATAGTCTGGTTACTAATATCCAAGAATATAATTTGTTAGATCAAAAGTTAAATTTAACGCCTGCTGCCCAGAATTCTGGTAAATATCTCCGTCAGATTATCACTCAGACTATAGCTCTTCGTAACGGCTACGGTTTAACGGAGGAGTTATAATGAGTTATATAAGACAGAAAGGCGCTACATTAATTGTTGTATTGATCCTATTGGTCATTATAACTATCGTTGGTACTCTTGCGATTCGCCAAAGTATTACAAGTTTAGCAATCGCTACCAATAGTCAAGCTCAGACCTTATTAATGCAAACAGCAGACAGTATATTTTTTACAATAGAACGTGATAACGCTGTTTTAGCAAATTTACAGAAAAATATAAGTGCATTAGGCTTATTTGGTGTGGTTAAGCCTGATTCATATATTAATAAAGAGCTCGTATTTTGTTATCGACCTAAAAATAGAAGTAATCTTTTTAATTTACGCGACTCCAGCATAGTATATTGGAATAGTCAAAGCTCAATTAATAATACCGAGCTCGGTATTAGTGGTTTTTGTAAAATACAAAATAGTGATTATAGTAGTGGTAGAGCAGCCGTAATTACACAAGTGGCTGTGAAAAAAGGAAGTTTAGATTCTGACACACCATTTAAATTTTTTCCTATAGGCACTGATAATACAACAGTACAATTACAGGAAGTTCAGCCTGTGAGAATTATTGTAACTTCGGTTATTCCTGGTGCAGCAGTCTCTACTAATTTACCAAATGGCGTAAGCAATTTCGACAGTGCCGTAGAAAATTGTTTCAAGAATTATACCAATGATAATGTAGAGGCTTATCCTACAAATGACACAGTAGCAGACTGCTTTGCAAAATTAGGTGTTCCTTATAATCGACAGGTTATGGATTATGCAGTTATCAACTATGCCACTAAAAGTTGATTAGAAGATGGAGTGTATATAATGGATAAACTCATTAAAAAAATAAAAGTGGCATCTGTATCTGGCATAGTGACAATTTTAATTTGTATAACTCAGTCTGTTTCAAGTTATGCAAGTGATACCGAATTATATCGTCCGCCTCAAAATAAAGAATTGACACTTATGTTTATGCTGGATGTGTCAGGTAGTATGAGTCCTAGTGGCAATAGTTATGGTGAGAATCGGCTACAAAGTTTAAAAAACGGTATGCTTAAACTTTTACAAGGTGATTCAAGTGATGGCACACAGCCATTACCAGATGATCTGGTTACTGGCCTGTCAGAATTTAGTGGAACTACAGGGCGCATCAAGCTTGAAGCGCGTTCTTTAGGAGAGAAAATTTCTATAGGTGGTGCCAAAGAGGTTTATAGGACTATACAGACTATAGAGCAGAACGCTAACCGTACTGTTACCAGCTCGCGTATTACAAGTTTTTCTCAGAATAGAACACAGTATGGTACACGTACACAAAGCTGCTGGTTTATTTTCTGCTCTTGGGATGAACCAGGTAACTGGACACCATCTGATAGTTCTAACACTGGTTGGGTTAACCAGTCATCCAGTTCTGGCACTTGGACCAGTGACAATCCTTCTTGGTCATTATCAGGTAACCCTAGTGCTACAGCTACTACTAATCAAGAGTGTAGGGCATGGGCAACAAACAATACTTCCTGTACATTATGGATAAATACCAGTACACCCTTATCAAGTTTTAATACGAGTACAAGTGTTACTTCTAATACATCTTTTAGTTATTCAAATATTCGTAGTGGAAGTGAAAGTCCAATAAGTTCATCCTCACCGGTTACTAGTGGTATTACCAATAGTAATCCTAGTTGTAGTGGCTCAAACTGTTCAAGAACACAGTCAAGAACACAGTCAACTACAGAAATTAAAACAACACCTCAGAATGCTACAGCCAGCTATACATCAACAGTGACTTATAGTGGGGCAAATACTATAACTCATCGTGAAAGAATGATTAATGCGGTAAATGCTTTGACAGCAGGTGGGGGTACACCTACTGCATTTGCCTATGCTGAAGTGGCAGCCTATTTGATGGGGCAAACAACTAAAAATGTTGTTAATAGCGGATTTACTGCCTCTAGTGAAGGCGCAATTAGAAATACTAATAATTATATTAAACCAGAGCAAATTGATAGTAGCAAAACCTGTAATGGTCAAGGGATCTATTTCTTAACAGATGGTGTACCTGAGTACGGGAGATCTAATTCATCTCTAGATATTATGAGAACAAGTTTAGGGACCTCGGGAAGTGATTTTTCTTGTAAGGCTGACTCATTAGGCTGGAGAACTCCTTATTACAACTCATCAAATAATACGAATAACTGGACTTGTATAGGTGAATATACGAAAGCAATATTAAATAAAGATTTAAATCCAACAGGTACAAGTATCCTTACAGCTGTAGTGGGTTTTGGTAGCGATATGTCAGCTGATCGCCCATCTTCATCTGTTGCTAATGATATTGCAGATGCTAAAGCTTGGGGAGAGCTTGGAGAAGGTGGCTTCTATAAAGGAAATAATGCACAGTCTATTGTCGACAGTGTAAGTGACTTTATTAATAAGCTAGATCGTTATATTCCTGGTGTTACTGTAGGTTCTGCTACTATACCAGTCGATGCTTTAGATACACAGAATGTACAGCCTTGGGCCTATTTTCCCCAGTTTGACCCTAAACCAACCAATAGCAGCACAGGTGCATTAACTTGGATTGGTAATGTTAAAAAATATAAAACTCTTAATAATAATTTATTAGATCGTGGTAATGAAATTATTACTGATAATAATGGATTGCTAAAAGATGATTTAAATGATTATTGGGCGGATACTTCTGTTACAAAGACTATTACTAAGGAGGTAAATGGCAATAAAATTTCCTTTAAGGTCAAAGTAGGAGGAGCTCTAAGTCAATTGCCTGTAGGATATAATGCAAATAATACCCCTATAGAACGACGTATATTTACAGACAGAACTATTCAAGTTAGCTCTACTGACTCTACTACAAACCAAATAGGCAGTATTAGTTCAGGTAACCTTAAAAAAATAGGAAGGAATGATTTTATTTCTTCTAGTGTTAATCAATTTAAAGAAGATCCAAAAAGAGGATATATTTTATCGTTATTAGGATATAACGTAAGTAGAGAGCTGGCGAGCAGTATTAACAGCTTACCTAAAAATGATACAAACCAGACTCAACTTGAAAGACTAGTTTCTTCTAACTCTGCATTATTAAGGCAGATGGGGGCGGTCATGCATTCTCGTCCTATTTTGTTAACCCAGCAAGGGACTACGAAATATGAGAATGAGGTACTGTCTTATGATGATCGAGATGATTTAATTTTATTTGGTACAACACAAGGTTTATTACATATTGTAAAAGCTGGGAAAACTGCAACAGATACTGAGGCAGGAAAAGAATTATTTACTTTTGTTCCTAATGAAATGATCGAAAATCAGGCTGAAGCCTTTCTAAATCAGGAATCTCAGTCAGGTACACTACAATATGGAATAGATGGTCAATGGACAGCATATACAGAATACGTTACTCAAAAGGGTTCTAATTCAACGGATGAACCTGTAGTTACTGTAAAGGGGGGGAAACAGTGGGTATATGGGGGTTTACGTATGGGAGGGAGAAGCTATTACGCACTAGACTTAACGGATATCTCTTCAACTGATAATAATTCGGTACCAAAATTAAAATTTCGTATAAATCCTTCTGCCACAAGTAGTGGACCTTTAAGTTATATGGGTCAAAGCTGGTCTAAGCCTAATATTACTTGGGTAAACTGGAAAGGCAAACGTAAATTAGTTATGTTTGTCGGAGGCGGTTATGACATGGGGTACGAAGCTGATGTATATAATCAGGTCAATGGAGTTGGGGCTGGTGTGTACATGTTTGATGCTGACAATGGCGATTTATTATGGTGGGCCAGTAGTAATTTGGCAGCAGATGTAAATTCTGAAAATTCTCCTAATGCATTGAAAGTAGATGATATGAAATATAGTGTGGTCAGCCAGATCAAAACGGTAGACCGTAATAATGATGGATTAGTCGATCATTTATATTTTGGAGATTTAGGGGGGCAGGTTTGGCGTGTTGACTTAAATAATACTAAAACTCTTACTGATGCTTTCGCCAAGAGAGCAGTAAAAATTTTAAATTTAAATAAAACTAACGGTAGTAGCCCACGTTTTTATACGACCCCTAGTTTTACCATACATAATGGCGGAGCTTCTGGTTTATTTGCTACGATTTCTTTAGGGTCGGGAGACTTGAGTTCTCCTATGTCTGCTGAAAGTTCTAGCGGTAAAGATAATATCTATGTAATTTTTGATAAAGATGTTACTAAAGCCAATTTGTATCAGTTAACAGATAACCAGTTAATTACACGAAATATAGTTATAGGTAGTTCTGGCAATACATTAGCAGTCAATACCGATGGTAATACTAAAACTACTCTTGCTCGGGCAGGCTGGTACTATCCTCTAGCAAATAAACTTAGAGTTTTAAATGATACCGTCGCTATTGCTGGTGATTTATATGTAAGTGTTTTTGATTCTTCAAAGGATCTGGATGCTTTAAGTTGCAGTGGGGGCGTACGGGGGGAAAGTAATGTAGAGCAATTTTGCCTACCGTATGGACAATGCTCTGAAATAAAAAATGGTTCAGAAGTTATAGGAACGAGATTAAAAGATGTGCCTCTGGGAAAAGGTAATATTGGTATTGCTTTTGGTGGATCGACAGGGACACCTTCTCCAGACCGGACCTTAATTCTAAACGTATCTAAACCCGTAGGGAAGGTCTTGCCTAACTATCCAGGTAAGCTAAAGCTTGTATCTCAGCGTTGGTATGAAAAGTATGCGAAAGCAAGTTAATATAAGAGATAAGAGGTTTATCGCTTATAAAAAATATCAGCATGCTTACACTTTGGTAGAGCTGATGGTTGTAGTAATGATTATTGCAATCTTAGCTGCAATTGCATTGCCAAGTTATCAGCAATATAAGCGTAAAAATGCGCTTTCTAATGCTCAGCAAGAAATGCTTAAACTTGCTGAGCAGCTAGAAAGATATAAAGGTAGAAACTTTAGTTATAAAGGATTTGATGCTAGTTATCTATATAACTATATTGCTAATGGTACTTCTAGTAATTATCTGAACAGTGACCAGAGTTTATCATTGCCATTAGGTGGCCCTAATGTGGATTATACAATTGAAATTAAAGATATTAGTCAAAGTTCTCCAAAGCTATTAACTGCAAGTGATGCACTAGGTCAGAGTTGGGTTATTAAAGCAACCAAGAGCACAGCAGGTACACAGGTTCAAAATTATAATATTTTACTAAATAGTGCAGGACTACGATGTATGACTAAAAATACTATTGCTGGTTATGCCAATTGTGGGGCTAGTGGTTATGAAAGTTGGTAAATATAATGGTTTTACGCTTATAGAAGTTATGATTGTAGTAGCTATTATTGGAATTTTAGCAGCGATTGCCTATCCTTCTTATAGCCAATATATTATAAGAACCAAACGTACAGATGCACAAAGTGAAATGTTGCAAGTTGCACAGCGTATGCAAACCTATAGAGCAGCTAATAATACGTTCGCTGGTGCTACAATAAATACAGTTTATGGAGGCAGCGTGATCCCGAAACAGGGAACAGCGCTTTATAACTTAACTTTTAGTCCCTCCCCGACCACAGCAAATGAATGGACATTAATAGCGACACCAATTAGCAGCACATCTCAGGCTAATGATGGGGTTATTTGTCTGAATCACCAAGGCCAAAAATTCTGGGTCAAAGGTGCCAGTGCCTGTGCTTTATCTAATACCTCTAACTGGGACGGCCGCTAACTTAAATTCAAAATTGCGGATAAATACTTTTTAATCTTTCATTCAGGGTAAACTTCGCGTAAAATATTGCCCTCTATGAAAGGGGTTTGAAACGTATCGATGGTCGGTACAGGGATAATCCGTAAAAACTATAAGGTTCTATCATGGTTGTTATTCGTCTTGCACGCGGTGGTGCTAAAAAACGTCCGTTCTATCAAATCATTGTGACTGATAGCCGTAATGCACGTGACGGTCGTTTCATCGAACGTATCGGTTTCTTCAACCCTACAGCTCAAGGTAAAGCAGAAAAACTTCGTTTAGATGCTGACCGTTTTGCTCACTGGGTTTCTCAAGGTGCTCAACCTTCTGAACGTGTTGCTTCTTTGGCTGCTCAAGCTAAAAAAGCTGCAACTGCTGCTTAATTTCAGGTAGTAGTTAGCCCATGACACCAACACAGAATGTTCCCGAAGATCGTATTCAGATTGGACAGTTACGTTCAGCATATGGATTAAATGGGTGGCTCTGGGTCTATTCCAATACAGAACCCATGAGTAATATATTTGACTATCTGCCTTGGTACATTGAAACCAAAGCAGGTTGGCAAATTGTTGATGTAAAACGTTGGAAACCACATGGTAAAGGCCTGGTTGTAAGCTTGAAAGGTGTGAGTGATCGTACTGCAGCAGACAATCTGGTTGGCGCAAATATCTGGATCTCAAAATCGCAACTGCCACAACCAGGTGTGGATGAGTACTACTGGTCAGATTTAAAAGGACTCACTGTGCTGGGTCTGGATGAAGAAGAGCAGGAAGTTAATCTCGGACAAATTCATGAACTGTTTGAAACAGGTGCCAATGACGTGATGGTGGTACGCGCGACCACTGACAGTGTTGACGGCGAAGAGCGAATGATTCCATGGCATAAAGATGTGGTACAGCAGGTTGATCTCGAAACTGGTCGTATCTACGTGAATTGGGGCGTAGATTTTTAATTCTGTTTAGGATTAACGCAGCAGGAAAATAGAGGAGTCTGTGATGTTTTTTGCAGTCATTACGCTTTTTCCTGAAATGTTTGAAGCGATTACAAGTTTTGGGATTAGCGGGCGCGCAGCAAAACGTGATTTAATGCAAATTCATTGTATTAATCCACGCGAATTTGCTGAAGGGAATTACAAACGGGTGGATGAACGTCCATTTGGTGGAGGTCCCGGTATGGTGATGATGGCTGAGCCTCTGGCAAAAGCAATTCATCATGCCAAAGAGCTTGCTGTGCAGGCAGGTGCAGTTCATGTTCCTGTGGTATATATGTCGCCACAGGGAAAAACCCTAAATGAGGCTGCGGTACAGAACTTCGTTCAATATGACGGACTGATTTTACTGTGTGGCCGTTATGAGGGGGTTGACGAACGTCTGATCCAGAAATATGTTGATCAGGAATGGTCAATTGGTGATTACGTGTTATCGGGTGGTGAACTGCCGGCGATGGTTTTATTAGACAGTATTATCCGGAGGCTTCCGGGTGCGATGTCTGATGAGCAATCTCATGTGCAAGACTCTTTTGTGGATGGTCTGTTAGACTGCCCGCAATATACCAAGCCAGACCATTTTGAGGGAATGCATGTTCCAGAGATTTTAAAATCGGGACATCATGCCAATATTGAAAAATGGCGGTTTTTGCAGCGCTATCAACGGACTTTAGAACGCCGGCCCGAGCTGGTAGAAAAAGTTGAATTGACCAAGCAGCAAAAGAAATGGCTACAAGATTCGCAAAGACAGACCAAATAACAGGTATTGTCCAAGCATATATGCTACAGGCAGTTTGCCTGAAGTATTTCAATAGGCTCTTTATGCATTGAAGCGGTCAAGCATAAAGGGAAAGTCAATCGGGTCTATGCGTTTTAGCCTCTATACCCAGCGATGATCAGACCTCTTCTGACTCGCGCATACTGGAGATACCCCATGAGCGGTAAGCATCCTTTAGTACAAGCTGTAGAAAATGCTCAGCTTAAACAAGACATCCCGGCTTTTGCACCAGGTGACACAGTAGTTGTCCAGGTAAAAGTAAAAGAGGGCGACCGTGAACGTCTACAGGCATTCGAAGGCGTAGTAATTGCTAAGAAAAACCGTGGTCTGAACTCTGCGTTCACAGTACGTAAAATTTCTAGCGGTGTTGGTGTTGAGCGTGTATTCCAAACTCACTCTCCAGTCGTTGCTCGTATTGATGTGAAACGTCGCGGTGCTGTACGTCGTGCTAAACTTTACTACCTGCGCGATCTGTCTGGTAAAGCTGCACGTATCCGTGAAAAACTTCCAGCTCGTAAAACTGAAGCTTAATCAGTTTTATACAGCTAAAAAATGCGCCTTTTGGCGCATTTTTTATAATTAATAATATATTATAATCCCTGAAGTTTTAGGCGATTGGCATGCTGCCGGTAAACATCTACCGGGTCAGGTGCAAATACATCTCTTAAACCTAAAACCTGATTCACTTCATCTAAATGATTCCAGTGATAGTTATCACGAATTGTTTTACCAAAGCGGGCGCTACAGCGTGAAACCAGCCCATCATTATCTTTACCCTGGTCAATCAGTAGACTGGTGGCCTTTAATGCCGAGTCTGGATCAAGGGCATTGGTAATAGCTCCTACGCCGGTAAATGAATAAAAATAGATTCCTTGTTGCTGATACGGACCTTCACCACAACTCGTGGTAGGCATACCAAGTGGAAATTTGCTGTTAAATTGAGCTGAGCCTTTCAGGCTTAAGCTGTTGCCACCTGCCAAGGCATCATGTGGATAACTATTTGGATCAAGTCCTTGAGCCCAGGTAATCATTTTTGAAACCAGATTGACTACGCCCACCAAGGGTGCCTCTACGACTGTACCTTCAGCCTTTAAAATCAGGTCAGCTACCGGTGAACCTTTATTAGGTGCCCCGACTGCTGTCAATGAAGCCACACGTTCAGGTAAAACTCCGGCAACATAACGGATGGTAGGACCACCATGAGAGTGTCCGACCAAATTCACCTTTTGTGCGCCTGTCAGAGCCAGAATTTCTTCGACCTGCTGCGTAAGCTGCTCTCCCCGTACTTCAGTAGAGTTTAAAGGTGACACCCGGGTTGCCCACGTATTTGCTCCATTACGTGCCAGATCTGGCAAAATCTGATAAAAATAGTCGAGACCGAACTGGTCTGTACCAATACTGATAAAACCTGCCATACCATGATTGAATACGATTGGATATTTAGTTTTAGCATAATTTGAAACGATCAGTCTGGTCGTAGCCTGTTCAGCGCTGGTTGCCGCTTTTGCTGTTAAAGCTACTGAGGCAAAAAATATAGCAAGAATGAATTGTTCGTATTTCATAATAATCCTCAATTTTTTTATTTTGATACTGATTTGATTCTTAATGGGTCATCCATCTGATGATGTAACTGACCAGAGAGAAAGTGCTGTTCAGTCAGCTTTTATAAGCCCTCAAGTTTTAAGCGATTGGCATGTTGACGAAACAGCGCTACAGGGTCAGGAGCAAAGCGGCCTGTTAAGCCAAACATCATATTGGCAAGGTCTGTATGATTCAGATTGTAGTTATCCCGAACTACAAGGCCAATATGGGTGCTACAGCGTGCAACCATGCCATCATTGTCTTTGTTGCCATAGGACAGTGGTCCTAATTGCATCAGGATGCTGTCAATATCCAGTAAATTAGTTGTTTGAGCTGTACCGGTCCAGGAATAGTAATGAATCCCGCGATCTACTTTAGTACCTTGCCGGTTACAGTCAGAGGCCAAGGCAGAGGTTGGGAAGCGCCGGTTAAAATCGGCCGATCCTGTTTCAGTAAGGGATTTCATGGAGCCATCAAAATCAATGGGCAAGTCAAACTGCAACTGTGCCAATGAAATCAGAGGCGCGATTAGATAGTCACCGACAATATTAAATACGGTCCGGGTTGCTGTATTATTCTGGATATCATCTGCTACCTTTGAACCACGAAATGTTCCACCTACGCCAGTAACCGAGGCAACATATTGTGGTTTGATGGCGGCTACATAACGTGCCGTAGGTCCGCCATGCGAGTGACCAATCAGATTGACTTTATGCTGGCCAGTAATGGCCAATACGTCTTCGACCTGACTCAGCAGCTGTTCGCCACGTATTTCAGTAGTGTTGGCCGGCGAGAGTTGAGCGGCAAATACAGTTGAGCCATTACGCGCCATATCTGGCAGAATCTGATACCAGTAATCAATATTAAAGCTTGAGTTGCCAATTCTAGACCAGCCTAGCCAGCCATGAGTCATCACAATTGGATATCTGGTCTTGGCATAATCTGATAATGCTTTTTCCTGAATTTGCAATACCGCAGGTTTGGTATGCGCTATTGTGGCCAGGAACGTGAGGCTGGTTAATAGCGTAGCAGCACTGAGTATTTTTATTTTTTTACTCGTATAATCCATAATCTATCCTTAATTTTGTTTCTTTTTTTATTTATGACTTAGCAACACCTGTTTTAGTTTTTCCTCCCTGATGTGATGAAATAATAAAGTCCAATTTAGATATAGCTATCTACCTCCCTGATGAACTGGTTTTTCTATTTTTCAGTTATCTCATGCAAATAAGCAGAGTATTTAAAGTGCCGAGTAATTACTGATCTTCTTTAAATGGCTGTTGAATTAATATACATTTTCTGGAATTTTAGGATAAAAGTTTTGGTTAATTTTTGTACTCTGATATTTATGCCTGAACATTGTATTTGGCCTGTTGCGCATAAAAATTTTCCTGTTTATAAAATGCTGGACTAAATTGCTCAACTCACTGTTTACCTTGTTCATCAAGCAGAACTGTTGTTGAGCTATACTGATAGATGAGTAATCCATACATTAGATTAGTTGGCAAAAGGCAGCTTGCCACCCTGGTCATGTACAGTTTCAAAGGTTTCAACCCGTAACTGCTCTTGTGCATTATTAAAATATTGCTGGCGTAGCTGCTGTATTGCCTGGTCTTTCGCTGCCTCGCTCATCCTGCCTGTCTTAATATGATCGCGTGCACTCAGATACTGGTTCACCCGGCTTTTCCAGTCGTCACGTTCAGTGTCCAGTCTTTCCAGACGTTGGGTTGCCTCTGGTCCCACCAGATTTAGCCGCATCTGGCGTATCTCATCATTTGAACCACCGCGTGCCTGAATGTCTGCGGTAAGTTTTCTTAAATCTTCGAGTTTATTAAGCTGCTCAAGATTATCCTGCCAGTCTTGTGGAAGCTGTTTGAACAGTTCTTTAAGTTTCTGTGCTTTCTCACTTTCAGACAGGTTTTTATCATCCAGAATATCCATGCGGTCCAGTGTATATTGATGATAAATATTTTCGGTTCCAAACAGGCCTTCTATTTCATAAGCCGAGAAAAACTGCTGACGTAAATTTTTCATCTTGTTAAAAATAGCGCGATAGTATTGTGTGCTGTCTCTGTCAGTACTTGAAGCCTGCAAGTCACCTAGAGCAATACGGTAGTCAATATAGCGGTTCCACAGGTCCAGAATCTGTGACTGTGCGGGGTCTTTATGAACTGTCTGAATATAGGACTTAAAATCGAGTTTGATCTGCTCAATATTTTTCTCACCATATTGTGTAATAAAATATTCAAAACAGTTACGGGTCTGTTCATTAATAATGAGGCGATTAGAAGAATCTAGCCGGAGCTGGCAGTTTATTTCAGTATCCTTTTGGCTTGGACTCAGGTAGGGAATACCTGCTTTAACCTGCGCCTGAGTTAGTGCGGTTTGTTGTGGTAACAGCCCGGAAGCCGCTGCTGGTCCAACTGGCTGTTTTATGTTTTTATCCTGAGGCATAAGCCAGAGAATCAGGCCTGCTACACAAATGATAACAATAGATAAAACCATCCATATTTTATATTTCTGCATTCCTATGCACCTGTAATGCTGTTCTATTTATTTTAATTTTTAGAATCGGATTCAATATGCCATAAAATTTTCTGGAACCTATAGAAAAGTTGTAAAAGGTGGGAACAGATTGATAACATGACGGCACTTACTCTAATCTGATTTTTCTCATGAAACGATCCTCATCCAAGATTCAGCGCCGCCCGGTTAACGGGGTTTTTTTATTGAATAAACCGCTGGGGATCAGTTCAAATGCAGCATTGCAAAAGGTACGTTGGCTGTATCGTGCTGAAAAAGCCGGGCACACTGGGGCACTCGACCCTTTGGCTTCAGGCCTGTTACCCATTTGTCTGGGTGAAGCCACCAAGTTTTCGCATTACCTGCTTGATTCAACCAAACGTTATCAGGCCACTATACAGCTTGGGCACAGCACGACTACTGGTGATGTCGAAGGTGAAATACTTTTACAGGCCGAGATACCCGAACTGGACGAAGAGAGAATCCGGCAGGTACTGGCCCAGTTTAAGGGTAATATCGAACAGGTGCCGCCGATGTATTCGGCTTTAAAAAAAGAGGGTCGTCCCTTATATGAGCTGGCACGTAAAGGTATTGAAATTGAACGTGAAGCACGGCCAGTGAGTATTTATGCGATTGAATTACTGTCATTTACGGCGCAGAGTATTACGCTGGATATAACCTGCTCTAAAGGAACTTATATTCGTGTCCTGGGGGAAGATGTTGCTCAGGCGCTCGGGAGTTATGGCCATCTGACTTATCTGCACCGTATAAAAACAGGGCCTTTCGACCTGATTCCCAGCTATACCATCGAATATTTGGAAAGCCTGAATGAAGCTGAACGTGAGGCACTATTATTACCAGTTTATGCGCCGGTTGACCATTTTCCTAAAATACAGGTACCAGAAGGACGAAGCGAGTATTTTAGCCGGGGTATGGAAAGTAATATCGAGCATATAGCAGAGACCCAAGTGCTGGTATTTGACGGTGAAAAATGTCTGGGTCTGGCAGAAATTACTGATAAGAAACGGCTGGTACCAAAAAGGGTGCTGAATCTCTGATTTACTGCAATATTAAACATTAAGGATAGATCTGGATATGGATATCGAAATTATTATCAGTCTGGTTTTTTTTGCCTTTTGTGCTGGCCTGATTGATGCTGCTGTTGGGGGCGGTGGCCTGATCCAGATTCCAGCACTGATGGGAACTTTCCCGCATTTGCCCCCAGCAACAATTTTCGGGACTAACAAGCTGGCGTCAATCGCAGGTACTGCTTCAGCTGCATTTTCCTACGCCAGACGGGTGCGTTTTGTCTGGAAGTTACTGGTGGTCATTGCCAGCTGTGCATTTGTCAGCAGTTTTATCGGGGCCGCCTGTGTATCGATGATTCCGGTTTCTGTATTACGTCCACTGGTACTACTTATGCTGATCATCATGGCGGTATATACTTTCATGAAAAAGCAGTTCGGCCAGGTGCATACTGAACGTCCGGTTAACTCCAGTTTCTTGTTAATGGCGGCACTCGGCAGTATTTTAATCGGATTCTATGATGGTATTTTTGGCCCTGGTACGGGTAGCTTCTTTATCTTCTTCTTCATCCGGTTTTTAAGCGTTGATTTTTTACATGCTTCTGCACTGTCTAAAATTGGTAATTTAATGACCAATCTGGCAGCTTTAAGTTTTTTTATTCCAACTGGTCATGTTCTGTTTGGTATTGGTTTAGGTATGGCATTGGCCAATATTTTCGGGTCTCTAATGGGGGTTCGGTTGGCTTTAAAGTATGGAAGTGGCCTTATCCGGATTTTATTTTTAATTCTGGTGAGCATTCTGATTATACGCTTGACCTATCAGATGGTAACAGTAGGCTTCATGTAAAATAAAAAAGCATAGTGAATACAAGCTGATACAAAAACACGGTTTTTTAAAGACAAAGTGAAGCCTGTAAAAAAGCTAATATAAACAAACATTAAAGATAAGACTCTAATAAAATTATATCCAACTGGAAATATTTTGTACGGGTTGCATCATCACCTTAGCCAATGAATATTTTAGTGAAAGGGGAGTAGTATGAATATATTTGAAGCATTGCGCGAGAGCCATGAACGCCAGCGCGATCTTGCTGACCAGCTTTTAAAAACCCATGGAGACTCTCCAGAGCGCCGTAGTGTATTTCAAGCACTTAAAAACGAGCTGTTCGCTCATGAAGTGGCTGAAGACCGCTTTTTTTATATTCCCTTAATGATGACTGATTCCGGTCTGGGTATTACTCGCCATGCTTTGGCTGAACATCATGAAATGGATGAAATGGTTGAAGAACTCACCGAGCTGGATATGAGTAATACAGGCTGGCTGGCACTGGCAAAAAAACTGACTGAGACGGTTCATCACCATCTGACTGAAGAAGAACACCGTTTTTTTCAGCAGGCTGGCAAAATTCTGGATGAGCAGCAAAAAACTGTATTGGCCAAACAATATCTGAACGAATATGAACACTATAAGGAAATCAGTAAAACCATGCTGTAGTATCAGAAGAAGATGGCCAAAGCCATCTTTTTGGTTTATTGGGCTTTTAGAAATCAGTGACCGGTTGGCGTGAACGTTTGCTGGTTCCTACCGTTACACCAACTGAGGCAAGCATAATGCAGCCAAGCGCAATCCACTGCCAGGTATTAATCTGTTCTTTTAACAGGACCATGCCAGCCAGCGCAGCCAGTGCAGGTGAGAGACTGGAGAGGGTACCATAGCTAAGTTTACTCAGGCTTTTCAGTGCCAGCAGATCCAGTGCATAAGGTATAGCGGTAGCCAATAAGGCAACCATAAGTACTTTACCCCAATGCTGGGTTTGCACTAGTGCAGGAGCATCCTGATATAATCCGATAGGCAGGAGTGCCAGTGCCGAGATAATAATGGCAATCGTCAATGCATGCATTCCAATATTTTGCTGTACTACTTTTTGACCAAAATAAATATAAATTGCCCAGCAGAAGCCGGCCCCCAGTGCACAGGCAGCTCCAAATACTGAAAAATTCTCGGCATTGGCACTGCCCCAAGGTACCATCAGTACAATTCCAATAATAGCCAGTAATACCCAGATGTAGTCGCTACGGTATTTGACCGACAATAAAGCCAAGCCTAGCGGCCCGGCAAACTCCAGCCCAACTGCAATACCTTGAGGAAGTTTATCTAGTGACAGATAAAACAGAATATTCATCAGGCCAAGTGATGCGCTATAGCAGAGCAGATCACGCCACCGTAAATAAGGCAATCTTGAAATGATACGCCAAGAACGAAACATGAGAGTTACGAGCACAGCGGCAAAGCACAGCCTTAAAATAGTTACAGTCAGCGGATCCAGAACTGAAAAAAGCTGTTTAGCAAAGGATGCACTGATCTGATAGGAAATCATGGATAAAACCATGAATAGCACAGCAAGCAAAGATGAGTTTGACATAGGCGCGCGTGATCAGAGCATTTACCCAGATCGTAAAGAAAGAGATAGAGTCTATTATAACCAAAGCCCGGATAAATAGAGCTGGGAAAAAATACCTAGTTTGAAGAAGCCGAGGACTCTTTAGCTTGGGCGCGCAGGCGCGCGCGTTGAGTTGTTACTGTACAGCCAATTGAAGCAGCAATAATAGTTGCTAATGCGAGCCACTGGCTCCAGAGTAGCTGTTCACCCAGAAATAAAAAACCTGAAAATGCAGCAATCGCAGGTTCCAGACTCATTAAAGTACCAAAGCTAAGTGCAGTCAGATTACGTAGTGCAATCATTTCTAGAGAAAAAGGCAAGGCACTGGCCAGTATGGCAAGGACAATAAAAGAACCTATATGAGGTAATTCAAATGCACTAAGAGTGGCGGGTGTAAACAGTAAAGCGGCTGGAAGCAAACAGCATGTGCCGACCATCATGCCCAGGCAGACCGTATGATTCCCTGAAATACCCGAAGGTTTTTGCCCTGCAATAATATAGACAGCCCAACAGGCGCCGGCCCCTAATGCATAAGCTATACCTAACAGATCAAGTGACTGCTGCGTTTCATCTAAGGGTAGAAGTAATAAAAGGCCTAATACCGCAAGGCCGATCCAGATAAAATCATAGCGCTGACGGGCAAAAAACAGAGCTACACTCAAAGGGCCAATAAACTCAAAAGCGACTGCAATTCCTAATGGTAACCGGGCTATAGATAAATAAAACAGCAAGTTCATGCCAGCTAGTGCCAGTCCATAACTCAAGATGGCTTTCCAGCGGATATTCCTGAGATTAATTTTCCAGATTTGAAACACTGCAGCCAGAATGAGTGCACTAAACATTAAACGCAGTGCTGCCACAGTAATGACCGGAAACTCACTGATCAGTACTTTGGCAAATGATCCGCTACCCTGTACTGAAAGCATCGCCAGTATAAGAAGCAACAGAGCTTGTAAATGCGGTGCCTGTTTTATATTAAGCATGAAAAAAAGACTGGAGTAATCAAAAGGATAATATCAGGTTCACTATAGGACTGGCACAAAGAAAAAGCCACAACCTCACGGTTGTGGCTTTGTCAGTATTTGTACGGATCAGAACAGTACACGAACGCGGATTGTGCCTTCTACTTGATGCAGAGTATCGAGTGCTTCTTGAGATGCAGAAGCATCTACATCCATCACCAGATAACCTACGTCACCTTTAGTCATTAATGACTGGCCCGAGATATTAATATTATGCTCGGCAAACAAAGTATTGATTTTTGAAAGTACGCCAGGCATGTTTTTGTGAATGTGTAGTAGACGGTGTTTGCCTTCGGTCAGCGGTAAGGCAATTTCCGGGAAATTAACTGCAGAAAGTGTCATACCTTTATCAGAATAGGCCACAAATTTTTCAGCTACTTCCAAACCGATATTTGCCTGTGCTTCCATGGTAGAGCCACCAACATGTGGTGTCAGGATCACATTATCAAGACCACGCAGTGGAGAGACGAACTCTTCCCCATTTGCTTTTGGCTCTTTCGGGAATACGTCCACAGCAGCGCCAGCAATATGGCCAGATTTAATAGCATCGGCCAGATCTTCAATCACCACACAGGTGCCGCGTGCTGCATTTAAAAAGATTGAACCCGGCTTCATTTTTGCAAACTGTTCTTTTGTAAAGAAATTACGGGTAGATGGAACATCTGGTACATGTAGAGACACTACATCAGCAGTTGCAAGCAACTCATCTAAAGAGCCTATCTGACGGGCATTACCCATAGGCAGTTTAGTTACTACATCATAATAAATAACTTGCATGCCCAGGCTTTCAGCCAAGACAGACAGCTGTGAACCAATTGAGCCGTAACCCACAATACCTAAAGTTTTGCCACGTGTTTCAAATGAACCGTTGGCAGATTTATTCCAGCCACCACGATGACAGGAAGTAGATTTCTCAGGCACACCACGAAGTAGCAGAATGGTTTCTGCCAGTACCAGCTCTGCTACAGAACGGGTATTTGAATAAGGTGCATTAAATACCGGAATACCACGTTCCATTGCTGCTTTTAGGTCAACCTGGTTGGTACCGATACAAAAACAGCCAACCGCGATAAGCTTGTTGGCTGCTTCGAAAATCTCTTCGGTCAACTGCGTGCGAGAACGTATACCGATGAAGTGGGCATCTCTGATCGCTTCCTTGAGCGCTTCGCCTTCAAGCGCAGTCTTGCGATAGTCAATGTTGGTATAACCTGCAGCATTTAAAGTGTCGATCGCGTTTTGGTGAACGCCTTCTAGCAACAAGAAACGAATTTTATCTTTAGGAAGTGAAAGGTGTTGGCTCATTACCGCTCCGCTACAAAGGCCAAATTTAGTGGCAGTATGATAACATATTGGTCGCCCTATAGACATTTGCTTTATGACTGCCTCAGTGGATATTTTCCTGCTTTGTGGTCGCTAGGCTGGTTTTATAAAACGCCAGCATGCCAAACATAACCTGAAAACCTGCCGTATTTATATATATGGTGTTGTGACAGTATATTTTTAGCATGCTTTATCCCAACCTGACTTAGGGGTAAAATGTAAGCGCTTTTAATACCGGAATGAAAAAATTTCACGGTTTTTTCATCTTGTCCAAAGCAGTGCTTCTATTTCATGATCAGATTGGTTTTCTTTAAATTCTATTGAAAATGAAGCTTCTATAGTGCCGCACTTCTAATCTATTTCTTGCTAGGTCCGCAAAACGATGAATGCTCCAGTTACTTTAGCACCTGAATTATTGAACCAACTTTCTGCAATTGTTGGGGACAACCGTATTAAAACCGATGCTGCCAGTCTGGATGCCTGGGGCAGGGACTATACCAAGCATTTTGAACCTAACCCGTCAGTCATCGTTTTTCCATCCAGTACAGAGCAGATTCAGCAAGTCGTCAAGCTGGCCAACCAGTTTAATATTGCGATTACCCCTTCAGGGGGGCGTACCGGGCTCTCTGCTGGAGCAGTAGCAGCCAATGGTGAAATCGTGGTGAGCCTGGATAAAATGAACCAGGTACTGGAATTTTTTCCGGCAGACCGGATGGTACGGGTACAGGCGGGTATTGTAACCGAGCAGTTGCAGTCTTATGCAGAAGAACAGGGGATGTACTATCCGGTTGATTTTGCTTCTTCAGGTTCATCTCAAATTGGCGGCAATATCGGTACCAATGCAGGCGGTATTAAGGTTATTAAATATGGCATGACTCGTAACTGGGTGTTGGGCCTGACTGTAGTAACTGGTAAAGGTGATATTTTACGCCTGAACAAAGGTATGATTAAAAATGCAACCGGGTATGCCTTGCAACATCTGTTTATTGGTGGAGAAGGTACACTGGGGCTGGTAACTGAAGCTGAAATCAAGCTGGAACGTCAACCACAAGACTTACAGGTCATGGTACTGGGTGTGCCAGATTTTGACGCGATCATGCCTATTCTGCATGCGTTTCAGAGCAAGATCGATCTGACAGCATTTGAGTTCTTTGGTGAACTGGCAATGCAGAAAGTGCTAGCCCATGGTCATGTACAGCGTCCATTTGAAAGCCAGTGCCCATTTTATGTTCTGCTTGAGTTTGAAGCACCTTATGAGCCAATCATGGATAAGGCAATGGAAATCTTTGAACATTGCATGGAGCAGGGCTGGGTACTTGATGGTGTGATGAGTCAGACTCTGGACCAGGCACAAAATCTATGGCGTCTGCGTGAAGATATTTCCGAGTCAATTGCCCCATTTACTCCCTATAAAAATGATATTTCAGTATTGATCACGCATGTACCGGCGTTTATTAAGGAAATTGATGCAATTGTTCAGGCCAATTATCCAGATTTTGAAATCTGCTGGTTTGGGCATATTGGCGATGGCAATCTGCACCTGAATATTTTAAAACCTGAAAATCTGAGTAAAGACGAGTTCTTTGCCAAATGCCAAGTCGTTAACAAATATGTATTTGAGACCGTAAAAAAATATGATGGTTCAATTTCTGCCGAGCATGGGGTTGGAATGACCAAAAAGCCTTATCTCGACTATAGCCGTTCTGCTGAAGAGATTGAATATATGAAGGCCCTTAAAAAAGTATTTGATCCGAATGGTATTATGAATCCGGGCAAACTGTTTGATCTTTAAGACTACATAGCTTTAATAGTGTAAACAAAAAAAGCGTAGCACAATGGCTACGCTTTTTTTGCTGAAGGGGAACATGCAATGTTAAGAGTTTTTATTTTATCTTCGCTGTTACTGGGCGTGATGAGTGGCTGCGCTACAACTAGCAAGCTCATGAACTTTAAGTCTGATACACCTATACAGCAAGTTTTACAGGAGCGTCCCGAGCTGCTCAAAGATCTTGCTACAGTAGAAATACGCCAGTTTTTTAATAATATTGAGCGTCCGACAGCAGCTCAGGTAAAGGTTACTGAAACCGGCTTAAAAGATGATTCGGTCCGTTCAGTTCGCACTATTTATAGTTTCAAACATATTGAAAATAACTGGGAACTGGTAAATACCCAACGCTCATACCAGTGCATGCGTGGTAAAAATACCAAGTCTTTTCAGGCTGCTCAGTGTCCCTGAAAATATATAACTGATGTATAGGGATAATTCGGCTAAAAGTGGATCTGCTCGATATAGCCTTATTTTCTGGAATGGGTGGATCACTGTAAAAAATATAATTATTTTTTTTTCTTAAAAGAAGACTGCTACACATAAATTTTGCGACTGTAAAATTCACAGTATTTAAGATTATTCTCTGTTAGACTATACTGACTTGACCAAGTGGGTGTACTTGGTGAAGTCATAAAATCTCACATCATTATTTTTATCTTGCTAGACACTTTGTGAATACAGTGTTCTAAGTCGCTGCTCTCAAGCGCATTTTCTAAAACTTAATTTTTGAATACTTAGTGCTTGTCATTGGGCTGACGTTTATCTCCCTAAAAATGATACTCAGCCTTACAAGCCGATAAAGATATGTAGATAACAATGCAAAATATTCAAACCACCACATTGAGCCGCGCTACGCTCATGTTCCCATTGGCTTTGGTCCTGTTCGAATTTTCAGTGTATATCGGCAATGATCTGGTCCAGCCGGCAATGCTTGCTATTACTAGAGACTTCGGAGTCAGCAGTAGCTGGGCACCTTCTTCAATGTCATTTTATCTATTGGGTGGCGCCTGTGTTGCATGGCTTTTAGGACCACTTTCAGACCGTCTTGGCCGCAAAAAAGTTCTGCTCTCTGGAGTATTATTCTTTGTAGTGTGCTGCCTGCTGATTTTATTGACGCAACGTATTGAAACTTTTCTGGCCCTGCGTTTTTTACAGGGCATTGGCCTGACGGTAATTACCGCAGTAGGCTATGCTGCCATTCAAGAAACTTTTGAAGAGCGTGATGCGATTAAGGTCATGGCACTCATGGCCAATATCTCCTTGCTGGCACCTTTGCTTGGCCCTATTTTGGGTGCTTTTTTAATTGACCATGTTTCTTGGCACTGGGGTTTTATCGGTATTGCCCTGCTGGGATTTTTAAGCTGGTTTGGTCTGAAAGCTAAAATGCCGGAGTATAAGCAGAGTATTCCTAAACAGCCGATCAGCTATATTCTTTATGATTTCAAAAAGGTTTATCAGGATAAGCATTTTTTAGGCTTAACACTCGCTTTACCGATGGTCAGCATGCCGCTGATGGTATGGATTGCACTCTCTCCAGTCATGCTGGTCGAAGAACTTGGACTCAGCAGTCTGCAATATGGCATGGCACAGTTTCCGGTACTTGGCGGTCTGATCCTGGGCAATATTGTACTGATTAAAGTGATCGACAAGCTGGCGTTAGGAAAAACAGTACTTATAGGTCTGCCTATTATGCTATTCGGTACTTTTATCCTGCTTCTGGGCGTGTTCTGGCCAGCATATTTTTTGTGGAGTCTGATCATTGGAATGACCTTGATCAGCTTTGGAGAGGGACTCAGCTTTTCTGTCCTTTACCGGTTTGCCCTGATGTCATCACAGGTTTCTAAGGGAACAGTTGCAGCCGCAGTATCAATGCTATTGATGTTCAGCTTCTTCATTATTATTGAGCTGGTTCGTATGCTTTACGAGCAGTTTCATTTATTGGGATACAGTCTGGCATGTCTTGTACTGATTGCGCTCTGGTTTACATTTCCACGGATGCTTTTAAATAAAGTAATGCAGCAGCGTCAGCAGCAGGATCTGAATTAAATACCCATTAAGTAGGCAATAAAAAATATGGACATCTGTTGAGATGTCCATATTTTTTATAGGAGCTATATTCTATTTAATTACACCACAGGCAATACGCTCACCACCACCACCAAGCGGTTTAGGATGATCTGAATAGTTATCACCACCTGCATGTACCATCACCGAAAGTCCCTGGATCTGGCTCAGGGTCAGACGCGGTGCTAGCAAGGTCTGGTTAGCTTTCCCGTTGGAATCTACCGTAAGAGCGGGCAGGTCCCCCAGATGACCAGTGGTTGGAGTACCATGACCTGTACCTGTGGGGTTAAAATGTCCGCCAGCAGCTTGGGCGGCAGTCATTTTTCCGTCTTTCATTGCTGGTTCGCATGAGCCACGTTCATGGATATGGAAGCCATGCTGACCTGAAGGCAGACTAGACAGGTTGGTCATGACTATAAGCCCCTGAGGACTGTCATGGAAGGTAACTGTACCGATTTTACTACCCACACCTTCGGGAGAAACAGCATGCACAGTAACGGTCTGCTGTTTGGCTGAATTGTGATGATCCATGGTAGTACAACCTACCGATACCGCCGCAGTCAGTGCACAAAGCGCGCTAACTTTAAATAGGGAGGAAAACATACAGTGCATCCTGATTGTGATTATTGTGCAGTCCAATTCAAGCAAAGCACTGTTCAATACACAATCAGCATTAAGTATGGTCTTGTATAAGTTTATTAACTTTAATCATTTACGGTGATTTCGGCGGCTCTTCATCATTTAAAATTTCATAGGCCAAAGAAGCATCCGGCACAGGTTCGGGTTCAGTGGTTTCATGCAGCCATTCACGCCAGATTGCCAGTATTACGGCTAAGATTACCGGACCAATGAATAGACCAACCAGGCCAAAACTGGCGACTCCACCTAGAACCCCAAACATGATAAGCAGGAAAGGGATTTGAGTCGCACCAGAGATTACCAGTGGCCGAATAACATTATCTGATGTACTGACAATACAGACACCCCATGCAAATACACCAATGGCTTCTACCGTCTGCCCCTGTGAAAATAGCCAGAGAGCAACCGAGCCATAGGCGACCGGTGTACCAAATGGAATTAATGCCAGCAAGAAAGTTGCAATAGTCAGGACCATTGGATTAGGCACCCCGGCCACTACATAACTTAAGCCAGCCAGGATTGCCTGAGCAATTGCAGTTAGACCTACACCATAAACTACGGCACGGGTAGTTTCTGAAATAGTGTCCATATAATGATGGATACGTGGCCCAATCACTTTTTCCATGGCTGTACTGACCTGTCTTAGAATAGTCTGTCCGTCACGGTAAAAAAAGAATAAGGACATGATCGCAAAACAGAGTTTAATAATATTTTTGCTAATTTCATTCAGGACGAAACGGCCATAACCTAAATGACCTTGGATCCAGGCAGCTACATTTTGGGTAATGGACTGCGGGTCAGTATTTAGCTCTTTTAAGGTCCGGGTAACTTCTTTGCCAATGATAGGTAACTCGCGGATAAAATCAGGTACAGAAACATGTCCGGAAAAAATCTGGCGTTGCAGCTCGTAATACAGGTTACGGCCTTCATGCTGCAAAATGAAAATAGCAAAGGTCAGGGGAATACCAATGACCAAAATAATCAGAACAATCATGACAGACGCACTGATACTTGAACGCTGGCCGCACATCCGCTGGATAGACAGATAAAGTGGCCAGGTCATATAGGCGATAATTGCTGCCCAAAGGACCGGTACAATAAAGTATTTGAGCACATGGAAGCCCAAAAATACCAATATAAAAAACAGTCCAAATAACAAAACCCGCTGTAGGGTTGGAGCATATTGTTGCACTGATTTCTCTGATCTTTGATAGCCGATTAATCATATTAACCGAAAATACTCACCGGGGAAATGAATGCCGGGTTTAGGCCCGTGAATAAATTACACGATATAAAAAGAGCGGATAGCAGCTCAAAAATCAGAACCACTCGGTTGGATCTTCAATAATACTATCCAGAACCGGTTGCCACTGAGCTTGTAAAACCAGCAGATTTTTCTGATATTTATCAAATATAGCCAACCCCTGCATGGCCTGTTGGGCATAAGCTGAACGTTCTGCGATCCAGGCTACAGGTTCCTGTCCAACTTTTTGAAAAAAGCTCTGCATATCCTGCTGATTACTTTTTGGTGACTTGATCCGGTTTGCCAGCAGCAGAATTTTTACCTTGCCTTTTTGTATCCGCCTGATCTCTTGGAGATGTTTTAAAAAACGCCGGGTACTGTCAATATCAAAAAAAGAAGGTTGAAGCGGAACAATAATATGCTGGCTTTCACGGATCAGCTGTTCAGCATGTTCTCCACGTAATGCACCGGGCGCATCAATAATTAAATAGTCCAGGTCTGCGGGAGCTTCACCGATCTGTTTTTCTTTTCGCCAGTCTAGAGCAATAATTGGCGTGGCTGTTCCAGGTCGTAGCTTCAACCATTGTAAGGCTGACTTCTGGTGATCTGCATCTGCCAGCCCGACCCGATAACCTTTTTGGGAGAGTGCCGTGGCTAAAGTGATTGCTGCAATGGTTTTTCCACAGCCCCCTTTCTGGTTGGCAATCAATATTGTTTTCATTCACTTTAGTACAATGATCTATCTCTACCCTAGCTTAGCAGCTTTTTATGTGAGAAATGTGACACATGACAAAAGTTGTAGGACTCTATACATTACTATGCACATGAAATATGAGGAATATATATGTCAATCTGGATGGCCATGCTGATTGGTGCCTGCATCGGTGTGGTACTTGCCACTTTCATTTTGTCAAATACACGTAATGGACGGATCAAGGCGGAATATGAACAGTATATTGCCGAGCTAGAACGTGAACACCAGAAGGCACTGACTCATGCACAAAGGCGCAGTGTAAACACTAGCCGTGCAGTCCTTAAGGGCAAAATGGCCGAACAGCTGGCTCCAATCCTGCCTGAGTTCCAGTATTTGCCGAGCGATGCCAAATTTTTAGGGGACCCGGTGGATTATGTAGTATTTGATGGCTATACCGACTTTCGTGATGGCGAAGGCCGAGCAGATGAAATTGAAGTAGTGCTGATTGATATTAAAAGTGGAAATGCACGCTTAACCAAAGGCCAGCAGGCAATTGCTCAGGCAATCCGTGACGGGCGGGTACGTTTTGAGACCGTGCGTATTGATTTTGATGAAGTATAGCGCTTAGACCCGCGTTTAACCAAATAAAGTCAAGACAAAATCAAACCTAAACCATGCTGATTGTTACTAAAATTTGATACTCTTTTCATATTTTCTTCTTCTAATATAGAGTTAAGAAACATGCTAATTACAGGGGGAAATTGATGTCAAAACGCTTAATATGTAGTGTATTACTGGGCTTATGGGTAGGACAGGCCAGTGCATCGACCTCTGCTGAATATAATATTGCTAAAGGATTGGCACCTGCTGTAAAAGATCAGTCTATTGCAGTACTTAAACCTTTCGCTGGTGATTTCCGTATATTAGGTTCAAAAATTTATACTCATGATGAACAAGCCAAATTTTCCCCCATTGATTATGCAGTCAGTTGGGGAATGTTTGCCGAGCCGGAAATTGCCCGGCGTATCAGTGTGAACCAGTATGACCGTTTCCTGAACTGGAAAATAGACAAGCTGCCGGTACCACCGAAACAGGCCATGCAAATGGTATCAAATATGCATATTATTCCAGCCAATCCTAAAATTGCCTAGGAAATTAAGAAAGTGAAACGGGGTGATCTGGTCCGTTTACATGGCGAGTTGGTTGAAGTAAAGGATAAAGATTTGGTCTGGACCTCATCACTTACTCCAACTGATTTGGGAGAAGGGGCTTGTGAATTATTTCGGGTAAACTCGATTCAATGGATCGAGAAAGTCAGAAGTTAAATTTAAAGTTGTTACGAAATTAAATAAAGGAAGTTTAATCCAGATAACCTATACCCGACTTCACAATAATGCAGCCGGGTATATGTTTTCGGGCTTCAGAGGTATAATTACCAAGAATTATATATTTTAGCTCTGCCATTTACTGCTGTTTTGCAGGTTCAGAAAATGGTGGCTGTGATTGTTTGCTGGCAGTTTGCTGCTGGTTTTTCCAGTGCTTCAACTGCTCTTGCGCATGTAAATAATCGCCTAAGCCCTGTACCTGATTGTTATTACCTTTCTGTTCAGGTTGCTGTTCAAGTAATTTGGCCTGGTTATCCCAGTATTCTGCATGTAGCCCCTGAATATAGCGACCCTGCTCAGTTTTTAAGTCCAGTTCACGCAACATATTACGTGCTGACTGAATATGCTCGCGTTTGCGCTGCTGCTCAAATTCTTCAGTGAGCGAGCCTTCCTGACGCATTTTACCAAGTTCTTCCTCCAGTTCATCACTCATGGCTAAAAAACGGCTTTCATAGTCTTCCAGTAGCTGAATATCGTGAGCATCATTCGGAGTAGCCGGAAATTGTTTAACTGGAGGCGTTTCCAGCTGTTTCATAACTTCTGCATCTTCCTGCTGTTGCTGCGAAAGATCACCAGTTTCCGGGTTTTCCTTTTGGCAGCCGCCCAGTAAGAGGCCTGAACAGAACATCAGAGGTAAAGCGAGACGGGCTGTTTTATTCATATGTACTCCCTCATTTTAAACATGATTTTTTCAGTTATTTATAACTGACTTTTTTAAAGCTATAAGCATAAGTTACATATGGAAATTCAATTTCATCCTGAGGTTGTTTGTTAGTATAGTGCCGGACGGTTTCTTCAAACTGCTGTTTCAGGGCCCGCTGTTGAGACTCTGGCATGGCTGCAATAAAGCTGGTCGATAGTAAACGTTTGGATACCACCTGTTCTACCGTACCTTTTTGTACTTGTGATAGAACCTTGACCTTTTCCAGCTGAAACAGAAACTGGTTATCAAAAACTTCTTTCCAGTGACCACTATGATAGCGTGGGGTAGTTCCTTCAAATGGCGCAATCAGCTCAGCCAACGCACGCACCCATTCAATTTCAATATCACGCTGGTTCCAGACCAGTCCCAGATAACCTGCCGGTTTAAGCACCTCATAAATTTCATTCAGACTCTGAATATCAGCAAACCAGTGAAAAGATTGTGCACAAAGTACGGCATCCTGACTCTCATTCCCTAAAGGTAAATGCTGTGCGGTGCCCGGTAATGCGACAACATCCGGATAACGTTTTTCCAGTTCTGCGAGCATGTCTGCAACAGGTTCAACCGCAGTAATATGAGAAGTTAAAGCCTGTAAATATGGTAAAAATTTGCCTGTACCTGCGCCCAGATCGACGACATACGACGATTGACTTAAATTCAGGTCATTCCTTAGCCAATCAATTACCTGTTTAGGATAGCTGGGCCGTACCTCCTGATAAAGTCGGGCAGCCTGACTAAAGCCTTTTTGTGCGGCAGGATGTAGTGAATGTGTCATATTTTGCGCTTTTTAATTTGAGTGACCTCGATAAAATAAGATACTGAGCAAATTGGCTCAGGCAAAGGCCTTATTGTTTTCATTTTTATAGGAGAAGTGTAGGCGCTACGGTGCCTCATAGGCGAATGGACAAGCAGATAGTTTTTGAAGACGACGATATCCGGGTAATTTTTCTAAAAGGACATTCTCGTGAACTGGTTTTTTCCTTTGGTGATTTAATTACCAAAGCTAATGGTATGTCAATTAATGCCGAGAAATCTCTTTCTAGATATGACTACAACGTTATTGGTGTCATGCCCAAGCGGAAATCATGGTTTCCAGCAGCCAGTATGCAGGCCATGCTGGAACAGATACAGCCTATTTTAGCGCAGTTCGACTATGTAGCTGGATATGGCGGCTCAATGGGTGGTTATGCTGCGATAAAATATTCTCGCTTGCTTGGCATGAACCGGGTCATTGCTTTTGTTCCGCAATACTCCATTAATCCAGATGAAGTCAATGACCGCCGTTATAGCGAGTTCTTTGATGCTGAACTGAATGCCAATATGCGGATTGAACGCTCTGATATTGCGCCAGATAGTGAGTATATTCTGGTTTATGACCCGTATTTTGAAGCTGATCATGAACATTATTCAAAAATTCAGCCCCTAATTCCGAAACTGCATACTATTCATCTACCGTTTACCGGCCATGATGCCTTGGCTGTACTGGCCAGCTCGACCCTACTAAATGACTTTATTTCACATGAATGGGACCAGCAATATTTTTATAAACAGGTACGTGAGGTTAAAAAGAACAGTAAATTCTATTACCGTAATGTTATTGCCAGGTTCCTGCCAAAACACAGCGCCAAACTTGGAAAAATCCTGAAAAATGGTGAATTCCAGCTCGACGGGCAATATCTGGATGCTCAATTAAAGCAGCTGATTACCCGAACCTTGCTGACCAACAAGCAGGTAAATGAGCAGGATCTGTTGAAGCTGGGTATTAAAGTCAACATGCCCCATGATCAGGAGCAGCGCAGCCTGTTGCAGGACTGCCATCAGGCCTATCTGGTATTTAATTTAATTACACAGAAGCTGGAAAGCTATAGTCAGGATGCAATTAGTCTCAATAACAAGTATCTGATCTCTCTACAGGCGAAAGAAACTGGTCTGCTCAGTGTTGATCTGAATAATGAGCGCTATATGGTGGTAATGAATGACCGCCGTATTATGCGGCTGGTAAAAGAGCAAGATGCACTTTCTCCAGACATGAGTCCGATTGTTCTAAAAAAATATCCGGATTTTTATGTACTCAGTTATAAAAACCTGAACCTGAGCTGTGATGAATATGGCAATTGCCATTTTTCTGTAGAACACGTTCAAAATACAGAGAAATTTGTGGTGATCTAAAGGCCAGCTTAATCTGTTAGCCGGGCTAAGCCTTCATGGTTTAGCCCGGCTTTTTTAGGTCTGTAAATAGCTGGAATTTAAATATGAAAGTTACCTGATCTTACAAACTTGCTTTATTCTGTATGTGGGCTATAGTCGGGATTCAGTAATAGGTTTTTTGTAAATACCTAAATTTAAAGAAAAAAGATAAGGAGTGTAGATGTGAATGTTTATCCATCTTTGCTGTTTAGCTTAATATTTTTATTCCCTGGCTTCGCTCATGCGGGTGCAGTACATACACCGCATCTGGTTTTTGGTCTGGGAGTCATGGTAGTGCTGACTTTCGCGCTGTATGTCTTAAAAGAGGCCTGGCAATTTTATAAAAGCCATCAGCACAAACCAGTGATTAAAAAACGCAAATTGCTGTCACCTGAAATTTAACACTAAAACTGTAGGCTAAGGATCATCTCTTGCACTGCTCTGGAATAAACATGGACGAGCTGTTTAAATGGAGTAGAGTCGCAGGAGATGAATCCAATGAAAGCCGTATTTCTAGACTTTAATTCACTGAACCAAAATGATCTGGAGATCAGTCGTCTTCAACAGCAGTTTGACCAGCTGATTTTACATGCAGTTACTGCACCAGATGAAATTCTGGAGCGTGTACAGAATGCCGATGTCATTATTACCAATAAAGTCAGAGTAAATGCCGAACTGATTCGTCAGCTTCCCAAGTTAAAACTGATTCTGATTTCTGCTACCGGCACCAATAATGTAGATCTGAGTGCGGCCCGTGAGCATAACATCGTGGTCTGTAACTGTCAGGGCTATGGCACACCGGCTGTTGCTCAGCATACCTTATTGCTTATGCTGAGTCTGGCAACCTCCTTTTTAAAATATGACCGTGCGGTACGGACCGGTGCATGGAACAAGGCCGAGCAGTTCTGTTTGCTCGACTTCCCGATTGTTGAACTGGCTGGAAAGACTTTAGGAATTGTAGGGTATGGCGAACTTGGACAGGCTGTAGCCCGGCTGGCAGAGGCATTTGGCATGCAGGTCAAGATTGCCTCTTTACCGTGTCGTCCGGGGGGAACTGATCGGATTCCATTAAAGGAGCTGCTGCCGCAAGTTGATTTTCTGAGTCTGCATTGTCCTTTGACCGAACAGACCCAAAACCTGATTGGAGCAGCAGAGCTGCAACAGATGAAACCTACCGCCTTTCTCATTAACTGTGCACGTGGTGGACTGGTGAATGAGACAGCATTGGTCCAAGCCTTAAAAAATGGTGAAATCGCCGGAGCTGCCAGCGATGTACTCACCGTTGAGCCACCTAAACAGGGCAATATTTTACTGAATGAGGATATTCCAAATCTGATTATTACACCGCATTCTGCTTGGGGAAGTGTTCAGGCGCGACAGCGTATGCTAGAGCAGCTTGCTGAAAATACTGAAGCCTTTAAACGAGGCCAGCCTATCCGGCAGGTCAATTAGTAAAGAGTTTTAACCAGCCAGCTCATTCCAAAGTATGGGCGCTGCATACTGCTAATTTCTTTTAATATTTTTGCTCAAATATTGTGTAAGCCTGTTAAGCATTTAAAGAAAAGTGTTAGCTCAATATATTTATTTAACTCCATGTAAGTTTAAAGTTCTGTGATTGCATAGCTGGTAGCGCCTGAATGGGGTTGTGAGGGCGCTGTAGTTTGGGTAGCTGTCGATGATTGGCTTAGAGGTTGCTGAATAATAGGCGCCGGTTGTTGCGGTGTGCCACCCCATGCTTCTCGGGAGCTCTGGATTCTCTGGTTAGCTTGTTGAGCTGCCTGCTGTGTTCCCTGATCCACCTTTTGAATAGTATCTGAGGCAACAGATTTGGTGTTGTTCCAGGCGCGGTCGACATCTGGTTTAATTCTGGCGATGCCTTTTTCAGTCACCTTTCCCACTTTCTCCGCAGTATTGATTACGCCTTCTTGTGCTTTATAGGCAAATACATGCAGCAGATTTGGGTTCTCACCATAAGGTGTGACCGGTTTAGTAATCTGTGAAGAGGTCTGAGTAGAATTCGCCTGGGCGAGGAGTGGTACAGCGCCCATAAGAGCGATGAGCAAAAGTATTGGAGTTTTAATATTCATTAAGAATCGACCTCGAATTTGTTAAAGAGCGGTCTGAATGTTTTAGTGTAGCGGATGATGTTTTAAAAACAATGAATATCCTGTGAAGAATCGCTAAAGAAGAATATTGCAGTATCTTATAATTATTTTAATTTAAAAAAGATATAGAGGGTTATACAGCGATTTATGCAGCAACGTCATAGAGGACGCCCTATCTTTTATAAAAACAGGGCGAGTTTGCTAGTTACATTGATCTAGCGCTTCTTTGGCAAAATGATCGCGCAGGGTAACAAAGTTCTTTTGAACATTCGCATCATGCAGGTTAAATTTTTCTGCTTTGCTGGTGCCATCACGCTGGAATGTGGCCGAACCGGCATTCATTAATCCCATACCTTTAAATGACCACTGCTCCACAACACGGTTTTCACCAATATCACCTGTAAATTCAATCACACATTTATCAAGGAATTTGGTCAGTTTTGCCTTATTGTTGGTAGTTGCAGGAACAACTTCAAGATTTTGTACTTCCTGTAAGACGCCAAGATCAAGCTGAGGAATTTTTGGGGCTGAGCTACAGGCTGTAACTGCGATACTCGCAAGACCCGTCAAAATAAGAGTTTTAAATTTCATATGATTCTTTCTTGTTGAGTGTTGTTAGTTTGAGTATATGAAATATATAGTGAAATGCCTATAGTCATACATTATCTATTCCAGTCTTGAGGACGAATACGGCCTGTTTGATAGTAAATAGAAACAAGTTCTATAAAATTTCTAAAATCAGAATTTTCATTTAATATTCGATTAATGGATTGCCAATCAACCTCTGGTCTACGACGAGCAGGTAATAAAATTTCACTTTCACTTGGATTTTCAGGAATTAGAAGTATTACCCCGATACCGTGGAGGGCAGAAAGCATCCGAAGCTCTTCTTCAACCTCACTCGTAGATATTGATGTTGCGACTAAATATCCTTCATTAGCCCAACTTGAATTACTCACAGCCTGAAAAAAACTACTACGAATATTACTGCTATTTAGTTCCTTCTTGACTTCAAAAGACCATAGACGAACATTTTGACCAGAGCTATGTTTTACACAGGTTCTAATTAATTCATTCCAACGGTTATCTAATACTTGCATAGCAACAACGTCAGGATGTAGCCATTGATTTCCATTCTGACCACGGGAATTTTTTGAACGTTTCTCATCAATTCTAAGGCAGTTTAGATTAAATTCAGAATTTAAAAACTCAATAAGAATTGGATAAAGATCATGTTCAGATAAATGATCTAATTTAATAATAGGTAAGTGAACTTCAGCATCAATATTTTCAGAATTAAAAATAGTATTAATTTCCCGTGTTAATTCATATGTTGAATTAGGATCAAACCAGAATTGTCTTGGACGAGGTTGATCACGTATATGAATATGCGGCGATACCTTTAAAATACTAGTTTTTGCATTACTACTAATTTCACGAACAATTTGTTGTACAAAATCTGAATTTGATTCAAATCGATGGTTTAATCTTTTTTGTTCTAGTCTTCAGGAAAAAGCTGAATAATAGCCTCAGCTATTTCACGTGATGTAAATTTTTGATTTGGGTAAGATTTTAAAAATTCTACAACTTTTTGCGATTGTGATAATTTCATTATATTTAAAAAAATAAAAACCCCACTAACTTATAGCGGGGTTCTATAGACTTTTCAACTAATTAAAGCTTAGTGCTGCAACACCGAAATATCAGCTACTTTGGTAAACAAATCACGAAGCTGTGCAAGCATACGTAAACGGTTTGCTTTCAGCTCAGCATCATCTGCCATCACCATAACACCGTCAAAGAACGCGTCCACTGGCACACGAAGAGCAGCAAGTGCAGACAACGCAGCAGTGTAGTCTTTGGCAGCAAATAATGGCTCAACCACAGGCGTAATTTTCGCAAGTTCAGCAAATAATGCTTTTTCAGCATCTTCAACCAAGTTTGCTTCAACCACTGAACCTTCAGGTGCAGCTTCTTTCGCCAGAATATTTGCAACACGCTTGTTTGCAGCAGCCAATGCAGCAGCTTCAGGCAAATTGCGGAAATGGTTAACGGCATTAACCCGCTTGTCAAAGTCAAGCGGAGAAGCAGGTGACATCGCCTGGACTGCCTGAATGACATCTACCTGAACACCTTGGTCTTCATATTTGGCCCGGTAACGGCCTTCAAGGAAGGCAACTGCAACACTACGGGTTTTATTCGGATCAGTAATCAGCGCGCCATAGGCATGCAGGGCAGAGTTCACCAGTGCTTCAATCGTTACATTGAGATTATTTTCAATAATCAGGCGCAAGATACCAATTGCCGAACGGCGAAGTGCAAACGGGTCCTTTGAACCTGTAGGAGCCTGCCCAATTCCAAAAATACCTACCAGCGTATCCAGACGGTCGGCCAGTGCAATCGTAGTGCCTGTTTTGGTTTTTGGTAAAACATCACCTGCAAATTTTGGCAGATACTGCTCGCCAAGCGCTTCAGCGACTTCATCATTTTCACCCTCAAGTCGGGCATAGTATGTCCCTGCAATTCCTTGAAGCTCAGGGAATTCACCTACCAGCTCGGAAGTCAGGTCGCATTTAGACAGCATGGCGGCTCTTTCAGCATCGGCAACCTGTGCACCTGTAAACTTGGTCAGTTCCACAGCCAGCATTGCGATACGTACAGTCTTGTCCCATAAGGTGCCAAGCTGTGCCTGAAATACCATGTTAGCCAGTTTTTCTGAACGTGAAGCCAGCGGCTGTTTCTGATCCTGCAAAAAGAAGAACTCGGCATCTGACAGACGTGGGCGAACAACTTTTTCATTACCTTCAATAATCTGCTTCGGGGCTTTTGACTCAATATTCGATACGGTAATAAAATAAGGCTGAAGCTTGTGGTCGCTGTTGACCAGACAGAAGTATTTCTGGTTATCCTGCATGGTCGTGATTAGTGCTTCTTGTGGAACGGCAAGAAAACGCTCTTCAAAGCTGGCACGCAGAGCCACCGGCCATTCTACCAGTGAAGTTACTTCATCACGCAAGTCAGCCGGTACAATGGCAATTGCATTAACTTCATCAGCGAGAGCTTTTACCTGCTGGTCAATAATGGCTTGACGTTCTTCAAATGAAGCTACGACTTTAGCTGCACGCAGTGCATCTAGGTAGGCATCAGCATTTGCAAGTGTAATTGCGTCTGGTGCATGGAATCGGTGACCATAAGTTACATTAGCGGCTGTATGGTCTTGAATAGTAGCCTCAATGACCTGATCATCTTTTAGTAATACTACCCATTTCACTGGCCGTACAAATTCAGTACGGCTGGCTGCTGAGCGCATACGTTTTGCCACAGGCAGATGATCTAAAGCAGTTTGCAGGATTTGTGGCAGTAATACATCCAGACTCTGACCTTTTACATCTTTTAAGTAGCAGACCTTTTCAACTTTACCTGCCTGGAATGTTGATACTTGATCAATACTGATACCCTGACCACGCATAAAGCCTTCTAAAGCTTTGGTTGGTTTACCTTCAGCATCATAAGCCGCTTGAACCGCAGGACCATCAAAACGCTTCTGTGTATCTGCTTGCGCACCATCGACATTCACAATTTTAAGGGCTAAACGACGTGGGGCAGCATAAGCTTCGATTGAATCAAAGGCCAGACCAGCATCTTTTAAACCTTTCACTGTTTCTGCCTGTAAGGCATCTCGTAGTGTTTTCAGGCTTTTGGGAGGAAGTTCTTCACAGCCAAGTTCAAATAAAACTGTATGTTTAGACATTATTTGTTCTCCGCTGATTTTTCTGCCTGAGCAGCATCATTTTCCGCTTGAGCTTTAAGCTGGGCCAAGACTTCATCACGCAGATGAGGTTCGGCCATCGGGAAGCCTAGTTTGGCACGGGCCTGTACATAACTCTGTGCAATGGCACGGGCCAGTGTACGTACACGCAAAATATAGCGCTGACGTTCAGTCACAGAAATCGCACCACGTGCATCAAGCAGGTTAAAGCTATGTGAAGCTTTGATCACCTGTTCGTATGCCGGCAGTGGAAGTTCTGCTTCCATTAAACGGCTGGCTTCAGTTTCATAAAAATCAAATAGTTCAAATAGTTTTTCAACTGGCGCATATTCGAAGTTATAAGTGGACTGTTCTACTTCATTCTGGTGAAACACATCGCCGTAAGTGACCGTACCAAACTGGCCTTTGGTCCAGACCAGATCATAAACCGAGTCTACACCTTGCAGGTACATGGCCAGACGCTCAAGACCATAAGTAATTTCACCTGTAACCGGATAGCACTCTACGCCACCAACCTGCTGGAAATAGGTAAACTGTGTTACTTCCATACCGTTCAGCCAGACTTCCCAGCCCAAGCCCCAAGCGCCCAGTGTTGGAGATTCCCAGTTGTCTTCTACAAAACGGATATCATGGGTTAGCGTATCAATACCAATAGCCTTTAATGAATCCAGATAAAGCTGCTGGATATTATCCGGATTAGGCTTTAGCACTACCTGGAATTGGTAATAATGCTGTAAACGGTTTGGATTCTCACCGTAACGTCCATCTTTAGGACGGCGTGATGGCTGGACATAAGCTGCATTCCAGGTTTCAGGGCCTAATGCCCGCAGAAAAGTCGCAGTGTGGAAAGTACCTGCACCCATTTCCATGTCGTAAGGTTGTAATACGACGCAGCCTTGCTCGGCCCAGTAATTTTGTAAGGCAAGAATTAAGCCTTGAAATGTATCAATATGTGATATGGCGCGACTCATGTAGCATCCACTAGAATATGAGAAAAAATTGTCCCTAAGTATAGGGAATTTGCAGGGGAGTGGCAAAGAATTCTATTTAAGAGTGCGAATCATGAGTTAAAGCAGAATTTTCAAGCCAGACCAGGCTTATTATTAAAATCAGTTCAGCTTTTTTATACAGATAAAATTCCACCAAACAGGTATTTAAACCTGGATTCTAGAAAATAAACCAGCATAAAACCTGATTCAGCTATAGCGAAATTCCTGTCCTTCAACTATTCATCAGTAGGTTTTTAACTTGTTAAAATGTGCAATTGCTGGGGCAGGTTGTGAATCAAAATATTTAAGCAGCAACCAGTAAAAGAATCCGGTCAATAAAGCCATCATATAATAGCCACCACTCAAATAAAGTTCCCAGCCCATTGAAATATTATGATTGAGTATGAGCTGCAACAAAGTCAGCATAATTAACCATACACTTATAGAGCCGACTAAAATAATTCCCAGATTTAGATGAAATTTGAGCTGTATAAGCTGAGATAAGCCGTAAGCAAACGGTAATGCTAAAATACAGTAAACTGCATAAATCATAACAGCTACAAACAGAATACTGACTACAGAGGATAACTGGCCTGCACCATTGGCGGCTGCCGAGAAAATTAAAATCACCAGCAGGCTTGGTATCGGTGCCAGAAGCAAAGAGCGTATTAAAGCTGTATTGCTATAGATTTTATTGTTCATATCATCCAGTCTTGATTAATCCCTGATCAATTATGAGTAAATAACAGAGCCAAGTAAGTATAAAGCCGAGAAAAGTTAAGTAACGCTAAGAAGCGTTGTGACTGCTTTACAAAAAAACCAATATTGTAAAGATATAAAATCAATGCACCTTAATAAGGCTTAGGCGTATACTCGCCGTGTTTTTTATCTAACAAGAACAGGTTGTGCAGTGAGTAATTCACAGTTTTGGCTAGACACCCTTAAACCTAATTTTAAAACGCTGCCTTTAAAAGAGCGCTTACTCTGTGGTTGTGGCGCTCTGCTGGGACTGGCGATTTCATCAATTATTAGCTGGTATACACTGGGCGGAATCAATGCTTGGTATATTGCACCCATGGGTGCTTCCTCGGTTTTATTATTTGCAGTGCCGGCCAGTCCACTGGCGCAGCCCTGGAACATGGTGGTGGGCAATACCATTGCCGGATTAATTGGTGTCAGTTGTGCTTTATGGATTCCTGATCTTACTTCTGCGTTTAGCTTGGCCGTTGGTCTGTCTATTTTCTTGATGATGACTACAGATTCATTACATCCGCCTAGCGGAGCTGTAGCAATTACGGCAGTTTTGGGTGGCGAGGGTGTACATCATCTGGGTTATCAATTTTTATTTTATCCCGTATTACTAAATTCGGTTTTATTGCTGGGTTTTGCTATTTTTTTTAATCGTCTGCTAGGGCGGCATTATCCTTATCCACGGCAGGTAAATGAGCGTTCCAAAGACCCGACGCCTACCCAGAAGGTGACCATTCAGCCACAGGATATCCAGCAGGCACTTGAGCATCAGACCGAGCTTCTTGATATCAGTCAGTATGACTTGGAAAAAATTATTCTAGAAGCCCAAGAACGGGCAAATGAACGTATAGTTTTACACTATCACTGTCGTGATATTATGAGCCGTGACGTCATTGTGCTGCATGAAAACGATGATATTCATAAAGCCTTAGACAAGTTCAAGCAGGTCAATTTAATGAGTCTGCCCGTAGTGAATGCCTCAGAGCATTTGGTGGGTACACTTGCGTTATATGATGTGGTCGAGTGGTTTAAGCGCGGTGCAGATTACCGGGCATCATGGGAGTATCTGGTAAAACAGATTATGAACCGTAAGGTGGTGACAGTTCACCCTGAACAGCCAATTCAAGATTTGGCGCCCTATTTTGTAGAAAAATCTTTTAACTATATACCTGTAGTTGAAGCAGAACAGCTAATTGGAATCATTAGCCGGGCAGATATGATTGCAGCCATGCAGCAAGAAATTCTGCATTTGCGCCAGAAACCATAATTTATAGATAGATAAAAAGGCTACGGCTGTCTAGGGGCACAACCGTAGCGACCAAACCGGTTAGAGAGGAGAGCGATTTAGCGTTTCACCTTATGTTCATCATAAACAGTACGTACTGGCTGCTGATAATTTCGTGGCGGTGCATCCAGACGATAATCACGTTTAGGCATCAATAGCCATAAAATCAGATAAACCAGAATTCCAGGAAAAGCTGCACTCATAATCGAGATCAAGACAAAAATGATGCGCAGCAGATTGGCATTCCAGCCAAAACGTTCTGCAATACCGCCCATTACGCCGGCAATCATGTTTTGTCGGTTAGAACGATATAAGCCAGAATCTGACATCGAAGTCTCCTCGCTGTAAAAAATAAATCTGATAACGAAAAAATCATTACCCTCGATATTTATATAGTGATGAGTGAATACCTTTTAAAGACGTATGTTCAGTAACTTAGTTAAGTTATGTAAGCAGGAGTTCAAATTTCTATAATTTGACCACTAAAATACCCTTAAAGTTATTTCCAACTCAGGAAGTCGACTTTATTTTTATTGGTATGCCTTCTCTACTCTTTTGAGTATTTAATTTAACTTGAGCGACAATGGTATTGAAACGCCTGATTTTAATGATAAAAGTGTATTGAAAATACATTTATTGGCCTGCATAAGCCGAATGTCGTCGGACCAACAAGTGAGTGATGAATAGAAAAATGCCTGTTCTAGCCAGAGTCTGTACCATTGTGTTATTAGGCGCATTGATGGGTGGCTGTGATCTCTCACAGTCAGAAACACGGGAAAGCTCACCTCTAAGTCAGGGTCAGCTCCCTTCTTTGAATAATATAAATTATACTGATGAAAGTTTGGTGACAGGCCGAAAACTGACTGAGGTTGCAGGCCGTGCGTCTTTGCCAGTACTGCAAAATGAGCAGAATGAAGAAGTACGCAGTACAAATTTACAGTATGCAGGACGTTACTATACGCAGGTTCCCTGTCAGGATGCTTTTGTAAATTGTGGCAAAGGAAGGGCAGAATATATTTTAAATTTACTGCCTGACGGCAGTGCCCACCGTATGATTGCTACATTTGGTCGGGTGCAACCTGGCGTGGACAGGCCTGATACAGCGCAACGCCGTTTTTATCGCAGAGATCATTGGTCTGTTGATCAGGCTAAGAATGAAATTATTGTGCACCTCGCTGAGGGGGTTAATTTTTATTATCGTGTTGATCCCAAGCAGAATCTGGTCATGAATCTCTATAAGACCTTGCATGCTAATGATCAGCGGATAATACAGACTTTTATACAGCAGCATCCATTACCTGAACAGCCCTATAAACTGGTCAAAGATGCAGTAGAGTTTTAAGACTTGGAATAATTTAGAATCAATAATAGTCTGAAGTTAAAAAGAGCGCCTAAGCGCTCTTTTTAAAGAATATCTTATGTTGAAATGATGAGCTTAGTAGTCAAAGCTGAAATGTTCAGCTGCCAGAGAAGTCATAGTACGTGAAGGATTCACCATGGCTTCAGCATGGCCTTGTGCACGTGGCAGCATACGTTCGAAATAGAAGTCTGCAACCTTGATTTTAGCTTTATAGAATTCAGGAGTTTCTTTACCTTCACCCGATTCAAGTTTTTCTGAAGCCACTGCAGCCTGCTGGGCCCAGAAATAAGCCATCATGGCGTATCCAGAGAACATGAGATAATCAAAAGAGGCACTTGAAACAATATCCCGGTCTTTACGTGCAGCCAGCATGATACGTACAGTAAGAGCATTCCACTGAGCACAGATTTTAGTCAGGTCCCAGGCAAAACGGCGCATATATTTGTTGCGTGCATGACGTCCACTGAATTTTAAAATTTCAGCGGTATAATCACGAACGACTTTACCTTTAGAAGACAGCAAAACTTTACGGCCAATCAAATCCAGTGCCTGCACACCGGTTGTACCTTCATACAAGGTGGCAATCCGTGCATCACGAACGATCTGCTCCATGCCCCATTCTTTGATATAACCATGACCACCAAAAACCTGCATACCGTGGTTAGCTGCTTCAAGACCAAGTTCGGTCAGAAAGCCTTTTAAAATAGGCGTATAAAAACCGAGTTTATCATCATATTCTTCATATTCAGCATTGTCACCGCGGGCCAGTGCATCTGTCATTTTATCGGCAAGCTGTGCAGCATGATAAATCATGGCACGGCCACCTTCGGCAATAGCTTTTTGTGTTAGTAGCATACGGCGTACATCAGCATGATGAATAATCGCATCAGCAACTTTTTCCGGATCTTTTTTACCGGACAGGGCACGCATTGACATCCGTTCTTTGGCATAAGGCAGTGCGCCTTGGAATGAAAGTTCAGCATGTGCAATACCCTGAACTGCTGTCCCGATCCGGGCAGTATTCATAAAGGTAAACATGGCATGTAGCCCTTTATTTTGTTCACCAATCAGATAACCGGTAGCATTATCAAAGTTGAGTACTGCTGTTGCAGAGGCCTTGATACCCATCTTGTGCTCAATTGAACCGCAGTTCACTGCATTGCGCTCACCGACACTTCCTTCAGCAGTTGGGAGGAACTTCGGTACGATGAACAGTGAAATACCTTTTGTACCCGCAGGTGCATCTGGCAGACGAGCAAGCACGATGTGTACAATATTTTCAGTCAGGTCATGCTCACCCGCAGAAATAAAGATTTTGGTACCGGTTATTTTATAGGTACTATCAGCCTGAGGTTCAGCTTTAGTCTTTAATTGACCCAGATCTGTACCGCACTGGGGCTCAGTCAAACACATGGTCCCTGACCAGGTACCTGCAACCAGAGGTGGCATGTAAATATCTTTCTGCTCTTCAGTCCCGAATTGCAAAATAGTATTCATGCAACCCATGCTTAAGCCCGGATACATGGTAAACGCCCAGTTGGCCGTGCCCATCATTTCCGACTTGATCAGGTTGAGTGACATAGGGAGACCCTGTCCACCATACTGCTCCGGATAAGACAATCCCTGCCAGCCGCTTTGTACAAACTGGTCATATGCTTCTTTATAGCCTTTAGGGGTAGTGACTTCACCGTTGTTCCAGTGACAGCCTTCATCATCGCCGGTTTGATACAGGGGGGAAATTACGTTTTCACAGTAATCTGCTGCACCTTCTAGAATCATGTCGACGGTATCACTATCAGCCAGTTCACCATTGGATAAAGTCTGATAATGGGCTGGATAATCAAAAACTTCGTTCATCAAGAAGCGTGTATCACGAAGGGGAGCTTTATATGCTGGCATGGGTCTTAATCCTAATCTAGAAATTGTTTTGGATTATCTGGTGTATGTATTCAATTATTCATAAATTCTATAAAAATACATTGATATGACAGCAAAATTAAAATGTCAGAAAAGCTAATCTAAGCACAATTGCCAATCTTAAAGGAACTCGAGCTTGTTAAAATAAGCCGGATTATCTGTACAGATTAATTTGCAGTTTTTTTAGTTTAAATTATAAATAAATAAGGTGTTTAGAAAAACCTCATGAAATTACAATATTTAACCTTGTGTCTGTTAGGTTTAAGTCTGGGGGCGTGTACACAGCATGTCATTAAAACCAGTCCGGATGCTGCTAAAAGTGCTGGACAGCGCGCGATACATGGTCTTAATTCCATGCTTGAAACCTCGAGCTATGATTATCGTGGCCAGTTCTTAGTAAAAGCATCTGCGTTACAAGATATAACTAACACTCAGGAGGAACAGAAGAAATCGGATCGGTTCGACCACACATTGCAAAAGCAGATTGACCAGTTTTTAAAGAAACAGCATATTTCTCTTACAACACAACAAAAGCAGCAACTTTATCAGGCAATGTACAAGGAAGCTGATCGTTATAGAGCAGCGAGTACAGCTTCCGGGCGCCAGTTTGATGTTTGGGCGTTAAATCTGCTGAGTAATATTCAGTTTGATTATGCTGGTTCGGTACATTATCGCCAGAAACTGGCGTCTCTTAATCTAACGGCAACCTATAAAAAACCGACTCTGCTGGTACAAGCCAAAATTCCAATGGTCGTGGACTTTAAAGATTATAAGTTCTATAGCAATTATTTTGCGCTTATGCCTTATCTGGTCAATCAAGACAGTCAGAGCAGCTTTGCCTATATTGACTTTTCCAAATATAAAAGTGATATCAATAAAGTAAACCTGCAAGAACTGGCTGAGTACATTAAGCAGATGAATGCAGTCGCTTACTTGCTAGCAGAGCCGCAACAGATACATTCGCTCGCTCTAACGGCTCAAGACCGTCAACAAGGCCTGGTTGAGAAAGTCCGGTTAGATACCACTCTTGAAGCTATTTCTTTACAATCAAGTCTGTTTAGTCAGCTCAACAAAGAGTACTTATCTCATACCGTCTTAGGTATGCCAGTACAGTCTAAAGACAATCAAATAGCAACCGATACTGCTAGAGAAAAGGATGACTTTTCACACAAGGTAGAACTGGATATTTTATCTTCTGAAACAGGTGGTAGTGCCGAAACAGAAGCTTACCAGTCACGTGTATTATTAACCCAGTTGGTTACTGAGCACTTGAACCAGTTACAACATCCTGATATGGCAACAGACAGTGCTGTTGAAACCAGTTGCATAGCAGACAGCCATAAGGACTGTAGAGATGCAGCCCAACTGGCAGAAGATTCTGGACGTTTAGATACTGCTAAAGAGCAGACGTATACAGCGACTGAAGAGGAAGCAAGCAGTTACCTAACTAAAGAGGAATGTCAAACATTGCTTCAACAGCCTCAGCAGGTTGCTATGGGGCAGCTGAATGCTTGCCGAAATGAGTATGGTTTAGATGCTTTTCAAAAAAATGTAAAAGATAAGGGAACACTTTATAGTCTCAATGAAGCTTTGCTGAATTTACAGAAGGTATTTACCCCTTATGAAAAACAGCAGTTGACTACAGCTGAGGAATTTACCGGTTTATGGAAGAATCACCAATCCAATATACAGCAGGCAATGAAGGGGCTTCATCGGCAGACACCATTACAGGTGGATGTTGGACTAGACCAGCAGGGCCGGGTAGTACAGATTAAATATGGCTTGCAGTACACAACACAAAAATATGGTGTACTGAATATAAAAGCTGACATGGATATTTTAAATTATGGTAATGCTACCAAAATTGACCGTGCCCAGTTGCGTAATGCCAAGTCGATTGAAGAAGTCAGTAAAGGCTCAATGTTTGAAAACCTGATTAAAGGACTGGGGCGCACTATGGGTGAAGACGAGTCATCCAGAACCAATACTCATAATGAAATACCTGATTTTGAGCAGCAGGTACATAAGCTGGCAGAAAAGACTTACGCACGTACTCACTCTTACCAGCAAACTTATCAGACTGTTTTCCTGATGGAACTGGCAGTTCAACAGCCAGAACTGCTGAAGAATTACAGTCCGCAGGCATTACAAGAAATTTCTCAGGTTTATGCGTATCGTTATCAGGGCGCTGACCAAAATACACCAGATACACAAGAACTGGCAAAAATTAAAATCTTGCAGGAAAAACATCAGCTCAAGGAAAGTATCCAGTTTGATGAGGTTTTGGGTAACAGCGTAGACAAAATGGTCTCGGAAGTGATTGCAGGTGCTGAAGACCGTCAAAACTGGAACAAGCTGGCAAGCCAGTACAAACAGTCCCAAGCTCTCTTTATTCAATATTATATACAGCGTTTTGATGAGGAATATGAAGTTGAGCCAGCTAGCCGTCCCTTTCTGAAAGCAGCCGCAACAGTACTGGCGCGTGCATATAAAGACACTACCCAGAATAATCTTTCAGTAAAAAGTATTCAGCAGCTGACTTTAGATCAAGCCGATTATATTGACTTCGATTTATACCAAGAGACTTATCAAAAATTAAAGCAGCATGTTAAATAAGGCAGTTTAATTCTCTATTCTAAAAAGAACCTCAGTTGAGGTTCTTTTTATATTTAATCTAGAAAATCCTGCAATTCCGGTTTAACACCGTGCCAGATTGAAAATGATTCAATTGCTTGTCCAACTAGCATGCCATACCCATCGGCATACTTTACTCCGCGTGCTTTGGCTTGGTCCAGAAAGCTTGAAGCTTTGCCATAAGCCATCTCATAGGCATAGTGAAAGCTCAGACTTTCAGGTAGAACCAGCGCTTCACCAGTTAAACTGGCTGAAGTTGCATTAATCACTAAGTCAAAGTTTCCACTCAGTTCGTTTAATGCCATGGCCTGCAACGTGGTTTGTGGTACGGCTTGCTGCAAATCCTGAACCAGCTGTTCAGCACGACTTAAGGTACGGTTAGCTATAACAATCTTTCTGGCACCTGCCTGAGCCAGAGGATATATTACACCGCGAGTAGCGCCACCTGCCCCAATAATCAGAATTTGACTATTTTTTAATGGCCAGCCCAAAGCAGTCATGGCGGCCACTAAGCCCTGCCCATCGGTATTGTCTCCATATAGCTGATCATTTTCCCGCCATAACGTATTGACTGCTTTGGCAATCTTGGCACGTTCAGTCAGTACATCACATAAGGCAAATGCTTCTTCCTTAAAAGGAACCGTCACATTCATGCCTCGGCCGCCTTGTGCAAAAAAAGCTTCAACCGAAGTTTTAAATGCATCAGGTGCTGCCAGTCGTTTGACATAATTTAGGTGAATGCCGGTTTTCTGGGCAAAAGTCTGGTGGAGCTCAGGAGAGCGGGACTGCTCAATCGGATTACCAATGACGGCAAACTGCTGATTCATCTCACAGTATCCATTAAATGAAATGCAGACAATATACGTCAATCAGTAATTTTTGCCCACTGAAGTTAAAAACGGTTTCAATCAAAACTGAAAGCTGAAAATGAATAAAATCCTTAAGCTGACTCAAGGATCACAAATCGAGCGGATAACATCAATAAGGACTGTAACCAGACTTAAAGCCAGTGCAATACCAGCAATCACACTGACTGTTATGGATACGCCATCTGAGATCGTATTATCAGAGACAATTGTTACAGCGATGGAACATAGAAGAATAGAGAAAATACACCATGATAAAATCACAGTATGATTATTTGATTTTCTTAACATTATTTTGCTCAAGATAACCTGTTTAATAGTAGCAGTATAACTCGGCAGACATATCATTACCTTTTCATAGGTAAGAGCGACAACCGGGCCTAAAGAAATAGGCTAATGTATTCTCTTCATAAACATGCAAATATGCACCAAGAGAACTGATCTATAATCAGGATCAATAGCCTGACCAAGTACATAAAGTGTACCTGATATTTTTTAATTTATAAGTATTTAAATGCTAATGAATGAAACACTATGTGAAGCTGTTTAACAAAGTGCAAAGATGTAATTTAAAATTGCATAAAAAAGCTGCTTCAAATAAAGCAGCTCCCATAATTTAAATGCTGAATATTATTGCAGTTCATTCAGCCAGTTATGAGGTTTTAAATAATAATCAGTCAGGCGTTTTTCTGGCGAATCCTGTTCCCATTCAGGGCGATATGACCAAGCGGCCAGATTTGGCAAACTGACCAGAATGGATTCAATTCGTCCGCCGGTTTGCAGGCCAAACAGGGTGCCACGGTCATAGACCAGATTATATTCAACATAGCGGCCACGACGGTACAGCTGGAATTCACGCTGTGCTTCAGTATAAGGTTTTTCTTGGTTTTTTTGGAAAATTGGTAAAATTGCCTCAAGGTAACCGTTACCTACAGCTTGTATATATTTAAAGCAGGTTTCAAAATCCCACTGGTTTAAGTCATCAAAAAACAGACCTCCTATTCCGCGTTGTTCGTCACGGTGCTTCAGGTAAAAGTAGTCATCGCACCATTGTTTATGTTCGGTGTATACCTCTTCACCAAAAGGCTGGCAGAGATCATAGGCTTTCTGGTGCCAAGCCCGTACATCTTCATCATCTGGATAAAAAGGAGTAAGGTCAAATCCTCCACCAAACCACCAAACCGGATCTTGGCCTTCTGGTTCAGCAATAAACAGACGGACATTTGCATGGGAGGTTGGGACATTCGGATTTTTAGGATGAATGACCAGTGATACGCCTAGAGCCTGTGCTTTGGCACCTGCAATTTGAGGATGACGTTCGGTAGCTGATGCTGGAAGTCTGGAGATATTGATGTGAGAGAACATCACTCCACCTTTTTCAATCACTTCGCCATTTTGCAATACGCGCGAGCGCCCACCACCACCTTCAGGACGCTCCCAGTCATCAATTACAAATTGCGCCGTTCCGCCGCCGGCCTGTTCCCGCTGCTCTAACCCGGCACAGATACGTGCCTGCAGATCAAGAAGAAATTCACGAACACGTTGAATATCAGCTGAAGTTGGATTCTGCATGATGACCCTCGAGGGAGAAATAAAAAAGGTTAATCACATCAAAGCATAAAGACATAGAAAAAGTAAGGGATTTTTTCTAATAATATTGAAAAAATCCCTTAAGTTTTTATTTTATCTGGTTTAAAGAAAGTGAATCAGAAGTCATCTTTTTTATAAAGATGTGACATGCGCTTATGTTTAGTTTTTAAATATTCTTCATTAAATGGATTTAAGCCCACAGTTAATGGAATACGGTCTACCACGTTTATACCCTGATCCTGCAGCGATTTAATCTTTAATGGATTATTGGTGATCAGACGTACCTGTTTAACTCCAAGATGATTAAGCATAATTGGACACATATCATAATGACGCGCATCTGCGGGAAGATTTAGCATTAAATTGGCATCGACAGTATCATGACCCTGATCCTGCAGGGCATAGGCACGGATCTTGTTAGTCAGGCCAATCCCGCGTCCTTCCTGACGCAAATACAAGATCACACCTTGACCTGCTTCATTGATTAACTGCTGGGTCGCCTGTAATTGTGGACCGCAATCGCATTTAAGTGATGCAAAGGCATCTCCAGTAAGACATTCAGAGTGAATACGGACCAGCACCGGGCCATCTGGCGGAGTTTCCAGCCCTTTGGAAAGTGCCACATGTTCCTCACCGGTCTCCGGATCCTGAAATACACTGATCTTGAACTCACCAAACTTGGTGGGTAATTTGGATGTGGCAACAAATTCAATCGGCACAGCTCAGCTCGTCTTTGTCATAGAAAATCGCTAAAGTATAGCCTAATGCTCGGCTATTGGTAGAATTGCGATACTGAAATTATTGATAAGATTTTCTTTTTTGTAGAAAGCACACAATAATAGTTGATAAATAGTAAGATTATTCAGGATAATCCTGTGCACTAAACAACGCCCTATGAGATAATGCTCGAAATTACGTCGCTAGAAATGTGGCTGATGGAAGGTGATTTCTTTCGATAATTTATCGATTTAACCCGTTTACCTAGCTTAGATTTGCCCGGCTTTAGAAGGCTTTGCCACATATGCTGTATACCGAAATTCCCACTCAACGCCCCGTAATCTCCTTGTTAGAGGGTATTGATCATCCACAACAATTACGTGAGCTTCGCCAAGAACAACTGGCTCAGGTTGTAGATGAGTTGCGTCAATATATTTTATATGCGGCCGGACAAAGTGGCGGGCACTTTGGTGCAAACCTAGGTGTAATTGAACTGACCGTCGCCCTGCATTACTGCTTTAATACACCAGATGACCGCTTGATCTGGGATGTAGGTCATCAGGCCTATCCGCATAAAGTACTGACTGGCCGGCGCGAACAAATTACTACAATTCGTGCCAAAGATGGTCTGGCAGCCTTTCCTGCACGAGATGAATCTGAATTCGATACTTTTGGTGTGGGACATTCATCCACAGCAATTTCTGCCGGCCTGGGTATGGCACTTGCACGTCGTTATCAAAACAATCCGTGTGAAGTGGTATGTGTGGTGGGCGACGGTGCCATGACTGCGGGCATGGCTTTTGAAGCCATGAATGACGCAGTGGCTCATGATGCTGATCTGATCGTAGTGCTCAATGACAATGACATGTCAATCTCGCAAAGTACCGGCGGTTTTGCCAAACATCTAGCTGCAATCTGGGAAAAAGGACAATTTGTCAATGTTGATGAAAATGGTGAGGCTTATGTACAGCCGCACCCACAGTGGATTTATAATTCACGTCTGCATCAATCAGCGACCAGTGCAGCTGATAACCTGTTCAAAGCTATCGGATTCGACTATTTTGGTCCTTTTGATGGTCATAATATCGACCAGCTGGTTCAGGTGTTTAATGCCCTGAAAAAACGCAAAGGTCCACGTCTGGTTCACATATATACCAAGAAAGGAAAAGGGTTTATACCTGCCGAAGCTGATCCGATTACTTATCATGCTATTAGCAAGTTGCCTGCCCAGCCAACCTTGGCGACTAAAAAGGCCCCACCTAAATATTCAGAGATTTTTGGGCAGTGGTTATACGATCAGGCAGCGCAAGATAAGCGTCTCATGGCAATCACGCCTGCCATGTGTGAAGGTTCGGGTATGGTTGATTTTGCTCGGGACTATCCAGAACGCTTCTTTGATGTGGCAATTGCAGAGCAGCATGCCGTTACGCTGGCTGCCGGTATGGCTTGTGAAGGCCTCAAGCCTGTCGTGGCCATTTATTCTACTTTTCTGCAACGCGGTTATGATCAGCTGATTCACGATGTCGCATTACAGAATCTGGATGTTACTTTTGGAATTGACCGGGCCGGTCTGGTAGGTGAAGATGGTCCAACCCATGCAGGGGCTTATGACTATGCTTATATGCGGACTATTCCAAACATGATCATTATGGCACCTAAAGACGAGAATGAATGCCGTCAGATGCTACATACAGCCTATGTCTATCCAGGACCTGCTGCGGTACGTTATCCACGGGGTTCAGGCTTAGGGGTAGATGTTCAGCAGGAAATGAGCTTGCTGGAGCTTGGCCGTGCTGAATTACTGGCTGAGTTTAATCCGCATCATGAGCAGCAGATCAGTATTCTGGCGTTTGGAAGCCGGGTACAGGCTGCACTCGAAGCAGGACAGGAACTGGCCGCTGCGCACAAACTTGGTGTTCGTGTAGTCAATATGCGTTTCGTCAAACCGCTAGATGAAGAAATTATTCAACAGCTGGCCGGACAGACCACATTATTTGTAACTGTAGAAGAACATGCAGTGATGGGCGGCGCAGGTAGTGCTGTTAATGAGTTCCTGGCCAAGGCCCTTCTTGTGAAGCCAGTGTTAAATCTGGGGCTGGCAGACAGCTTTATGCCACAGGCTTCTCATGCGCAAATGTTAGAGGAAAGCGGCCTCGATGCACTCGGTATTCAGCGCTCGATTGCGCAGTGCTGGGCCAAGCTGACTTTACATCCGTAAAACAGGCTCTAAAATTTAACAACATTTTCTCCCTAAAAGCGCATTCATTTGATAAAATGAATACGCTTTTATGCACTATTCTTTGTCAAAATTTTTCTATTCTGTAGTGGGTGTTCAATGGAACCTATGGTGGTGATGGCTGCGCGTGCGGCTCAAACAGTTGGTCAAGAGCTTTTAAAAGCGCATCAAAATCGTCATAAGCTCGATCTACAAGTGGAAGAAAAAGGAATTGATGGTCCAGTAACGCGTGTAGACCGTTATCTGGAACAGTTAACTATCGATACACTTCGTAAAAGCTACAAAAATCATAGTTTCTTGGGTGAAGAGTTTGGTCTTCAGGAAGGAAAAGGTCACGATGCCGACTGGTGCTGGGTGATTGATCCGCTGGATGGAACTTTAAACTTTATTCATGGTTTTCCGCATTTCTGTATTTCTCTTGCTGTTCAGCATAAAGGGATTACCCAGCATGGCGTAATCTACGATCCGGTAAAAGATGAGTTATTCTCTGCCAGCCGTGGCCGCGGAGCAATGATGAACCAGCGCCGCATTCGTGTAAATGTTAAGGACAGCCTGGACAATACCTTCCTGGCAGTAGGTCATCCTTACCGTACTCAGCGTGCTGGTGAAGTAGTATCTTATGCCGAGCAGCATTTTGCTTCTTTGCTGGCTGTGACTAAAGCTGGTGCACAAATTCGCCGTGGCGGTTCTGCTGCACTGGACTTGGCTTATGTGGCTGCTGGCCGCTTTGATGGCTTTTTTGAAGTTGGTCTGAAGCCGTGGGACATTGCAGCAGGTGAGCTCTTGGTTAAAGAGGCGGGTGGTACTGTAGTGGATGCGCGTGGTGGTTCTGAATCCATGTCAAATGGACAGGTCTTGGCATCTTCAATGAAAATGTTAAAACCGTTGATGCAAACTGTAGTTCCTGCTTGGGGCGATGCAGCTAAATAAACTCTGCAATAACGTTTAAAAAGTCCTCAATTGAGGGCTTTTTACTTACTGGTACGATGTATATATTAAGGTTTGTTTCTCTATACAAGTTTCCACAAATGCTGAATTAAGGTTTTTTAAAAATTAATTGTATAAAAATTAATCAAAATTAAGTTAAAAATGAGTCAATTACTGCTAAAACCGCTCTTTATTTTAGATTTAATCGAAAAAAATGATTACTTTTTAAAATGTTTCTGGTATCATGCTGTCACGCACTTAAATTTCCGTTCATTGCCTGAACATTCTCTTCTAATCATTGTGTATGCGCGTACTGTCCATAGAGAGGACTATTCCTCGCGCCCCAATCGCTTAAGCGATTCTTTCAGGTTGCGGCCGTAATCATGCGTGCGTTTAATCCACATCGTCGTTATTCGGATCGCTGCTGAATTCTATATTTTTTCAGCTTCTAGTCGCTGTGCCGCTTTGTGCCGATGTCCATATTTGTATTTATTAAATGGAGCACCCAAAATAGGGTGAACACTCTCTATGAGCAAAACTTTTGCTGAATTTTCTTTACATGAATCTCTTACCCAAGCACTGACAGACTTGGGCTTTACAGCGCCAACTGCTGTACAAGAACAGGCGATTCCTGCTGCCTTAGAAGGTAAAGACCTTCTTGTTTCAAGCCAAACTGGCTCTGGTAAAACTGCGGCATTCTTACTGCCAACATTAAATGCTCTTGCTGATCAAGATACTTTCCTGCCGTTTAAAGAACGTATGCGTGCAGTGACTCAACCAAATATTCTGGTGATTTCGCCTACTCGTGAATTAGCCCAGCAGGTTTGTCAAGATGCAATCGCGCTGGTACGTCACATGAAAGGTGTACGTATTGCTGCGATCATGGGCGGTATGCCTTTTGGTAAACAAATCCAGCAGTTAAAAGGTGCGCAGGTTGTAGTGGCCACTCCAGGCCGTCTGCTTGACTTGGTAAACCGTCGCCAGATTAAACTGGATAAAGTTGATGCGTTAATTGTAGATGAAGCTGACCGTATGCTTGACTTGGGCTTCTCTGAAGACCTGGAAGCGATCAGCGAACTTGCTCTAAACCGCAAGCAGACTTTAATGTTCTCTGCAACTTTTGCTGATCGTATTATTCGTCTTGCTGAATGCATGATGAAAGATCCAATGCGTATTGCTATTGAAACAGGTCATTCAACCAATACTGACATCACCCAGACATTACACTGGACTGATGGTTTTGAGCACAAGAAAAAACTGCTGACTCACTGGTTAGAAGACGAAACTCTGGATCAGGCTGTTGTATTTGCAAGCACTCAAGAAGATACCGACATGCTGGCTGAAGAACTGGCTGAAGCGGGTCACTCTGTTGTTGCATTACATGGTGCGATGCCACAAACCGTGCGTAACCGTCGTCTGCGCAGTATTCGTGAAGGCCGAGCTAAAATTCTAGTGGCAACTGATGTAGCTGCACGTGGTCTGGATGTACCAACCATTTCACACGTAATCAATTTCGGTTTACCGATGAAGCATGAAGATTATGTACACCGTATTGGTCGTACTGGTCGTGCTGGCCGTACCGGTAAAGCCATTACACTGGCAACTTACCGTGAACGTGGCAAGATCCGTGCTCTGGAAGATTACCTGGAAACTCGTCTGAATGTTTCAGAAATTGAAGGCCTAGAGCCATCTCCACCGCCGGCTCGTCCGCGTCGTGAAGGTGGTGGCGGTAAACGCCCGGGCGGCCGTGGTGGTTTTGGTGGTGGTCGCCGCTTTGAAGGTGAATCAAACTTCAAACGTCGTGAAGGCGGTCGTGATGATCGTCCACGTCGCAGTTTTGATGATAGACCGCGTGGCGAACGTCCATTTGGTGATGACCGTCCTAAACGTGATTTTGGTGACCGTCCAGCCCGCCGTGATTTTGGTGACCGTCCACAACGCAGCTTTGATGATAAGCCACGTGGTGAGCGTAGCTTTGGTGGTGCTGAACGCCCACGTCGTGAATTTAATTCAGACCGTCCACAACGTAGCTTTGGTGATCGTCCGCAATCACGCAGTTTTGGTGGTGAAGACCGTCCACGTCGTAGCTTTGATGACAAGCCACGTGGCGAGCGTAATTTTGGTGGCGATCGTCCACGTCGTGAAGGCGGTTTTAATGACAAACCACGCTTTGACTCAAATGATGACAACCGTGGAAACCGCGTAGATTATAAACCACGTAATGGTGGATTCCGTGCTGCGGGCGACCGTAGTGAGCGTCCAGCTGGTGGAGACCGTCCACGCCGCAGTTTTGATGACAAACCGCGTGGCGAGCGTAGCTTTGGTGGTGAAGATCGTCCACGTCGAGACTTTGGCGGTGAGCGTCGCCGTAAATTTCAAGACTAAGCTGTAATAAAATAAAAAAGCCAGTTCCTGAACTGGCTTTTTTTATACTTTTAATTTAATTAAGTTTAATGGGCCAACATCTTATTTTTATAAAATAATGAACCAATAAAAAGAAGCGGTATCAAACGATTCATTTTGTATATGTCATTTTAAACTTCTTGAATATCAAGTTATAGCTTTCAAGTTTAAAGTCTTTTCAAATCTCGCTATTTGAATCAAATAGAATGATCTTGGCATTTTTTCTTAATCCTTTGGCACTCTCATAAGACAAATTGTTAAAATACAACCAAGTTTTAATGGTTCGATGCTATAGTAGGCGGGCTGAAAAAGGCAGGAAATTCTCAGTTATGAATTACCCAAGTTCTCTTGATACTCGGCCCCTGATTGAAATCAGGAACCTGAGTTTTAAACGTGGGGAACGTATCATTTATGACAATGTTAGTTTAAGCATCCGTCGTGGCCAGATTACTGCAATCATGGGTCCTTCCGGTACAGGTAAAACTACCTTACTACGCCTGATTGGTGGTCAACTTACACCTGATCAGGGCGAGATATTGCTTGATGGCCATAACATTGCCAAAATGTCGCGTTCAGAGCTGTTTGCAGCCCGTGCTCGTATGGGGATGCTGTTTCAAAGCGGTGCATTGTTTACAGATATGACTGTATATGAAAATGTCGCATTTCCATTGCGTGCTCACACGCAGTTGCCCGAGCACCTGATTACTGAACTTGTTGCACTTAAACTCGAGTCAGTCGGTTTGCGTGGTGCCGAACAAATGATGCCTTCTGAACTCTCAGGTGGCATGAACCGTCGTGTTGCACTGGCGCGTGCGATTGCTCTTGATCCTGAACTGATTATGTATGATGAGCCATTTGCAGGACAGGACCCGATTGTCATGGGGGTACTTACCCGGCTGATCCGTTCTTTACGTGAAGCACTAGATCTGACGACAATTGTGGTTTCACATGACGTTGCTGAGACTCTTTCAATTGCTGATTATATCTATGTGATTGCAGAGGGCAAGGTTCAGGGTGAGGGTACACCTGAACAGTTACAGGCTGATGCTTCACCCTTTGTTCGCCAGTTTTTAACTGGTGCTGTGGAGGGGCCTGTGGATTACCAATTTAGCCATCAGGCTTATCTGAAAAATGAGGTTGGTTCATGAATGCCGTTGCCTGGTTGGGCCGACTTGTTATTGAACGGGTGCGTGGTATTGGTGTAGCAACCTTGATGTTGCTGCAGATTATATTTTCATTGCCGACCTGGCTTGGGGTAAAACTATTTATTTACCAGATGTACCGGGTTGGGGTGATGTCGCTATTGATTATTACGGTCTCTGGACTCTTTATTGGACTGGTATTAGGACTGCAGGGCTATTCAATTCTGGTAAATGTGGGTAGTGAAGCCATGCTGGGTACCATGGTTGCCTTAACCTTACTGCGCGAACTGGCTCCAGTGGTGGCGGCGCTACTATTCGCTGGTCGGGCTGGTTCTGCACTGACAGCAGAAATTGGTCTCATGAAAGCCACTGAACAGCTTTCCAGTATGGAAATGATTGGAGTAGATCCGCTTAAACGGATCGTTTCACCACGTTTATGGGCAGGTATAGTAAGTCTTCCCATGCTTACCGTAATTTTTGGTGCAGTAGGCATACTGGGTGGCAAACTGGTCGGCGTAGATTTCCTGGGTGTAGATGAAGGCTCTTTCTGGAGTGGAATGCAAAGCAGTGTACAGTTCGGGCATGATGTAGTGAATGGCATCATCAAAAGTACTGTATTTGCATTAATCTGTACTTGGATTGCAGTTTATCAGGGCTATGCCTGTGAACCGACTTCAGAAGGCATCGCTACTTCAACCACCCGCACAGTAGTTTTTTCTTCATTATGTGTTTTAGGTTTTGATTTTGTGTTGACTGCGGTCATGTTCGGAGGGGTTTGATGAAATCACGTATTAGTGAGCTGGCCGTAGGTATTTTCGTTATTCTTTTCGGCATCGCTCTATTTTTTCTTGCCATGAAAGTCAGTGGTCTGGCGGGTACCAACTTGCGTGACAGCTATGAAATGAGTGCTCAGTTCGACAACGTAAACGGACTGAAACCCAGAGCTAAGGTTACCATGAGTGGCGTCACAATTGGACGTGTAACCGATATTACACTAGATCCAGTGTCGCGTCTGGCCAAGGTGGATTTTGAGCTCGATGGTAAACTCACAGGTTTTAATCCTGAGCAGTTAAAAACTGTACAGCAAAATGCAATAGAGGAATTACGCTACAGTAGTGAATATGCTGCTTCAGCACCGGCACAACAAAAAGCTATGGAACAGCAACTGATCAGTAACATGAAATCCATCACCAGTATTGATGAAGATGCTTATATTATGGTGGCTACCAATGGATTGTTAGGCGAGAAATATCTGAAAGTTGTTCCAGGCGGTGGACTGAACTATGTCAAACGTGGTGAAACAATTGCCAATACGCAGGGCACTATGGATCTGGAAGATTTAATCAGTAAATTTATTACAGGTGGTGCGGGTAAATCATCAGAAAGTTCGACAACTGAAACGGCTGAAGCAAATAATGCTCAGACTTCATTTGTCGAGTAATGTAGAGGAGTGATTGAGTGAAAACTTTATTTAAACAAACCCTGACAGCAAGTGTATTAACCAGCTTATTGGCAGGTACAGCATTTGCTGCACCTTCTGAAGCTCCTCCGGCTTTCATTAAACGTGTAGCAGATGGGTTGATTGGCCGTTTAAAAGCTGACCATAACAAGCTGCAAACTAATCCGGCTGCAGTTAAAACGATTGTACGTGAAAATCTGGACCCTTACATTGATTCCCAGGCATTTACACGTATTGTGATGGGTACTTACGCAACCAATCAATACAGTTCAGCTGCCCAGCGTGCTCAATTTGAGAAAAATTTCCGTGAAACTCTGATTGAAAATTATGGCAGTGCTTTTGCAAAATATAGTAACCAGTCTTACAGCATTCGTCCTTATAAAGCCACTAACAGCAAAAATCCTGTAGTTACTGTCGACTTTAACAATAAGGGCGAGAAAATTCCGGTTTCTTTCCAGTTGGTAGATAAAGGTACGCAATGGAAAATCCGTAATATTAACGTCTCTGGTATCGACTTGGGCTTGCAGTTCCGTAATCAGTTTGCAGCTACGGTAAAACGTAATGGTGGTAATCTGGATAAAGCGATTGCAAACTTCCAGCCGGATGCAGATGCTGCAGTCAGTCAGGCAAAAAAATAAGGTTTAGTTAGGGCAGGTGCAGAGTGGTTGAATTAATTGGGCATGAGCTTAAGGTTACTGGGAAAATTGATTACGCTAATGCGGAACAATATTATCAGCAGGGCCTCAAGCTTATTCAGTCTCAGCAGCATTACCCACTTATAGTTAACTTGGCTGGACTAGAGCATGGGAGTACGCTGGCCTTAGCGGTGCTGATCCGCTGGTTAAGGCAAACTCCACAGGCTCAGGGTTTGCAATTTAAGAGTGTGCCAGACAAGATGATGAAAATCATTCAGGCTTGCCATCTGGAAAATGACTTGCAACTGCTCAGCTAAACTGAAATTAGAAAAGCACCATAAGGTGCTTTTTTTATATCCATTTTTTCCAACGGAAGTAAATTAAGGGGCCTACAAAAAAGGCAATCAATATACTGATGACTACCATGAAACTAGTAGTGCCTTTAGCAAATGGAAGCACATCAGTATTCATACCATAAACACTGGCAATCAGCATCGGTGGCGCCAGCATACTAGGCAAAATCGAGAAGCGACGGATCGTATCGCTCTGTTCAGTATTAATAAATCCTGAAGTTGTATCCAGCAGGAAGCGAACCTTTTGAAAGAGGAAGGCATCATGTTCAACCAAAGAACGTACATCTTCACTTAATTCACGAATATCTGCATCATAAATATGACTGCTCAGAGCACGCGGACGCGATAAAAAAGTTAGTACTCGACGCAGGTCAATCAGGCAGAGCTGGGCTTTACCCAGAGTATCTTCTTGCTGGGCTAGCCGCGTAATCATGTCGTCCAGATCCAGAATCTGCTCGCGATGATGATTATTTAAGACCTCAGTAGAGTATTTTTCCAGATCCCTGTGGATATCTTCTAATATATCCGCAAGTTCATCCAGTTTGGCTTCTAATAACCCTAATAAAATCCAAGTCGGATCTTTATAATCCATTTCATAGTCATTACGGCGCGCACGTGCCCGGAATGCCCGAAATGCCACCAGTTTTTCGCCACGTAATGTGAATAGATGATTTTTATGTAAAATAAAAGCCACAGTCTGTACGGTAGCCAGTCGGCTCATTCCATCTTCAGTCTCATTATCGACTTGGTAATTTTTATTTTTCGTTAAAAAGTAGGTACTGATATGCAAAATTCCATCGTCATCGCGGTAGAATCGTGCTGATGAAGAAATGTCTTCTAGAGACTTTAAAGTCGGTAAATTTTGGTTATAGGCATCTACGACCCATTGCTGTTCCTCCTGTGAGGGCGCAATTAGGTCAATCCATACAAGTTCTGGATGTAAATCAAAGCCACCATTAATAGTGGCATCTTCCAAACTACCGCGCTCTGTGGCGTAAAAGGCTTCAAGCATATCTTTGGCTCCCTTGCGCAGTATTGGCGTTCAAGATGGGTGAGTATTTTAGACAAGGATTGCCGGAAAAACACACCCCAACAGAGATTTTTTTAGTCTCCTTTGCAATTCTGCTTTAAGCTTACTTGAAAAATATGAAAAATTTACAACATGGTCAACATATTATGAAAGCTATTGGTGTTTTTTGTGGTTCTGCCATTGGAACGGAGCCTGTTTTTTTAGAAACGGCCCAAGCAGTCGGACAGGCAATTGCCCAGCGTGGGCAGACTTTGGTTTATGGTGGAGGACGTTCCGGCTTAATGGGTGTTATTGCAGATAGCGCCCTACAGGCAGGGGGAGCAGTGATTGGCGTGATTCCCCATGCTCTAGTTGACCGTGAATTGGCACATCCAGACCTGACTGAATTGCATGTCGTTCAGAATATGCATGAGCGAAAAACTAAAATGTCAGAACTTTCAGACGGTTTTATTGCACTGCCGGGTGGTGCTGGAACCTTGGAAGAAATATTTGAACAATGGACATGGGCTCAGTTAGGGATTCACCAGAAGCCTTGTGCTTTTTTAAACTTGGATGGCTTTTATAATGATCTGCTTAAAATGATTCAGTTTACAGTCGATAAAGGTTTTACCCATAGCCGGTTTGTTGAAAAATTAATTGCCTCGGACAATATCGAACAAATCTTGCAGCAGTTTGACCAGTATCAGCCGCCTGCACCGAAGTGGGGAACTTCTGGCGTAAATCCATAAGGCAAATTGATGAAAAAAATTACTGTGGCAGCTGCCGTAATTCTAAATAAAGAGTATGAATTACTGGTAGTACGTAAGCAAAATACTCAATATTTTATGCAAGTTGGTGGCAAGCTGGAAATAGATGAGCCACCAGAGCAGACAATTATCCGCGAGATTCAGGAAGAAATTGGTTGCGAGGCACAAGTAGAGCAGTTTATTGGCCGTTTTGAAACACAGGCAGCTAATGAGCCTGACCATGAGCTGATCAGTTACCTATATCTGGTTGCTATAGCCCAGTCACCCCGGATTGCCGCAGAAATTGCTGAAATGAAGTGGGTCAGACTGGATGATCAGACCACTTTGCTTGCTCCGCTGACTCGTGAGATTGTTATACCTTGGTGCGAGCAGCAATTGCTGGAAAAAAACTAGGCTGTTTCTGCGGCTGCAATACACGCAGCAAAAATATGCTGGCAGCCCAGCTGGGTCAGGGCTTGAGCCAAGGCCGAAAGTGAGCTGCCTGTAGTCACTACATCGTCTAGCATTAATACCCGGCGGTAACGCCGGCGTTCGGTGAGGATCGGCTGAAATTGCATTTCAATCTGGTTCAGACGTTCGAGTCGCGATAAGCCTTTTTGCGAATGCTGAGCCAGCCGAATTACAGGTTGCCAGACCGGAACATTCAGCTCACGGGCTAGAATTTTTGCAATGACCAGTGACTGATTATAGCCGCGTTCAATTAAACGTTCGGTTGATATGGGCATAGGCACAATGGCCTGAACTTTAGGTAACCTGAGGGTTAGTATCGATGCAGTCAGTAGCTGCTGATAGTTTAACTGCTGCTCATATTTAAACTGCTGGATGATGCGATCTATTGGATACTGATAGCCACAGGCAACATGAATGTTTAATTCTTGTCGTTCTACAGTCTGCCGATACCAAGGCAGCTGTTCCCAGCAATCATGACAAACTCCATGCTGCATTTGTAAACTGCTGCTACAAAGCGGGCAGGGTAGCAGCCGTGAGATAGGTCTGAGTAAAGAGGATGGGTTAAACATAGGCATAACGTGGTGCCTCAGGTAACCAGCGCTTAAGTAAAGCTTCTGCATTTACAGGATAATCCTTGAGGACTTGTTCGGCTACATAGTGTGCCTCAGTCAGCAAATGATCGTCCCGCTCCAGTTTAGCCACGCGAAAGCCCATATCGCCCGTCTGCTTGGTTCCAAGTAGTTCCCCCGGACCCCGCAGTTCTAGATCTTTTTCGGCAATCACAAAGCCATCATTACTTTCCCTTAAAATAGAAAGCCGCTCCTGTCCATTTTGTGAAAGAGGAGTTTTATAAAGTAGGGCACAAAAGCTGGCTTTTGCTCCCCGCCCAACTCGGCCTCGTAACTGATGCAGTTGTGACAGCCCAAGGCGCTCGGCATTTTCTATCACCATAATTGAGGCATTAGGTACATCGACCCCGACTTCAATTACTGTAGTCGCAATCAGAAGTTGTAGTTCATTGTTTTTAAATTTTTGCATGACTGACTGCTTTTCATCAGCTTTCATTTTGCCGTGTACCAGTCCAATATTCAGGCTAGGAAAGCGTTCCTTAATTTCTGCATAAGTCGCTTCAGCAGCCTGGGCATCCAGTGTTTCGGACTGTTCTACCAAGGTGCAGACCCAATAAGCCTGTTTGCCCTCCTGACAGTTGGTAGCAATTCGCTGCAAAACTTCTTCACGGCGGTCAAGTGGTATAGTCACAGTCTGAATCGGTGTACGTCCGGGAGGAAGCTCATCAATCACCGAAGTGTCGAGGTCACCGTAGGCACTCATGGCTAGAGTACGTGGAATTGGTGTAGCTGTCATCACCAGCTGGTGTGGAGTCATCTGTTCAGCCCCTTTGTTACGTAAAGCCAACCGCTGATCGACACCAAAGCGGTGTTGCTCATCGATAATAACTAGACCTAAACGGGCAAACTCGACATTTTCCTGAAACAGGGCATGAGTGCCTACAACCAATTGAGCTAGTCCACCCCGTATAATTGCTTCTGCCTGTGTCCGGGCTTTACCTTTTTGTTTGCCTGATAGCCAAGCCACCTGAATGCCCAGTGGTTCGAACCAGCGTTTGAAATTTAAATAATGCTGTTCAGCCAAAATTTCTGTAGGTGCCATGAGTGCGACCTGCCAGCCGGCTTCTAGGGCATGACAGGCGGCCACTGCTGCAACTAGCGTTTTACCTGCACCTACATCACCTTGGACCAGCCGTAACATGGGTTGATGCTGCTTGAGATCAATCATGATCTCTTTAGATACTCTTCTTTGAGCGCCCGTCATATTAAAAGGCAGATTAGCCAATAATTTTTTAGCCAGTATTGTGCTGGGTTCAAAAGCGGGTGCTTCAATTTCACGGATATAAGCGCGCCGAGTTAACAGGCTGATCTGATGAGCGACCAGTTCTTCAAAAATAAGTCTTTGCTGTGCGGGATGTGAACCTTGCATTAACTGTTGCATATTGGCATCAATGGGTGGCTCATGAATGTATTCAAGCGCTTCTTTTAAGGCGTAACCGTTGGTGAATTTTTCTGGTAAAAGTTCAGGAAGATTTTCGCTGTGCTGCTCGAGAGCTTGGCGTACGTATTCACGTAGCTTGGCTTGAGTTAGGCCCTCGGTAGAAGGATAAATGGCAGTTAAGCGGGTTTTAGGCAGAGCAGTTTGTGCACTGATTTGCTGAATTTCCGGATGGTAAAGTTCCAGTCCGCGTGCGCCTACTCTAACTTCACCGAATACTCGCAGCCGGTTGCCACTACGCATTTTATCAGTCAGGGCCTTGTAGATATGATAAAAGCGCAATGTAACCTTACCAAAATCATCTTCGAGCAATACCGCCATAGATTTGCGTTTGCCGGGCGGAAAATCGATAGAACTTACCGTTCCTTCAAGCAAATAGCTACGGCCCACGACAAGTTGGTTCATGGGAATAATAGTGCTACGATCTTCATAATCACGCGGAAGATGAAATAGCAGATCATCAGTAGTAAAAATATTCAGTTTCTCGAGTAATGCAGCTGACGCTGTACCGACACCCTGTAATTGATGGACTGTAGCCATGTCCCCCTAACTTAGGTCATACCATGCATATTCTATTTATTGGTTATGGTAAAACATCTCAAAGACTTGCAAAACAGTTATTTGAGCAAGGCCACCAAATTACCACAATCAGCCGAAGTCCGAAATTTGATCCTTATGCCACTCATCTGATTCAGGATGTACAGCAGGCTGACTTCAGCCAGATTCCCCCTGTTGATTGGGTGTATATTTTACTAAGTCCAGACCAAAGTACAGCTGAGGCATATCAACAGACCTATGTATCTCCAATTGAATCGTTAGCAGCTGCTTTAAATGGCCATCCGGTAAAACGTATTGTAGTAGTGTCATCTACCCGGGTCTATGGTGAACAGGCAGGACAGGAAATTAATGATGAAACTACAGTTTATCCATGTGATGAACAGGGCTTTCTATTACAATTAATGGAGCTGAAATGGCAGGCAGCCTGCCCTGAACAAGTGGTAGTTGTGAGGCCGACCGGAATCTATGGTACATCGGTTGCACGAATGCAAAAGTTGGCCCAGAGCCGAAAGACTTATCCAGACCTGCATTATAGCAACCGCATTCATATTGATGACCTGGTAGGTTTTTTGGCACTTCTAATCTGTATTGAAACTCCGCAGCCGAGTTATATCGTAACGGATAACCGGCCTTTGCCTTTGCCTGGTATTATTCAGTGGTTTCAGCAGCAGCTAGGATTACCTATACTGGCCCTTGAGTCTCAGCAAGCCAGTGGTAAACAGGTATATGCCAGCCGTATGCTGGACAGTGGTTTCCAGCTTAATTATCCTGACTGTTTTCAGGTCTATGCTGACCTGTTAAGTCAGTCAGCTTAACCAGTCTAAAAAAAGCCGCTGTTAGCGGCTTTTTTTAAATTACTTTCTCTTGCGCATCAAGCGGCGTTTGGCTTGTTGTGCAGCCACTGCATTTAAAGCTTCCTGCAGTTCTTCATCACTAAAGTCAGTAATGTGATGCAACATTTGCAAGGTCACTTCATCCAGTACCAGTTTAGCGCCTTCGGCCATATTGCTAAAACCGGCATCGAATTCAATTAAGCCATTCTCATTGGTACGGATATATTCTTGTTGGGTTAAGACTTTAATAAAGCTCTGGAACAGGGCCTTATCAAAGAATTCTGGTGAGTTAAATTCATAAAGTACAGACAGGCGCTGACCCAGCAGATGGCTTAAATCTTCAACCTGTTTTGCAGAAATAGTGCCAGAACCCCGTTGCGTAATTAGGGCCAAGGTCATGTAATAACGCTCTAGGCTCTGCTTTACGGGGGCGGCTAATACAACCAGCTGATTATGTTCTTCAGTATTTGGGGCAGAACTGATCAGATTACCTTCTTCATCCTGGCTCATCAGGCCACCTTGAATCAGAGCATCTGCATTTTGGCAAATCTGCTCTTTTAATTCGTCAGTATTCCATTTCAGGAATAACTCGGCCTTCAGGAATGGATACAAAGTACGGATAACACTGATCAGATCGCCGCGGCTGATTTTACCATTGTGCTCAACCAGTGATGCAACCAGAGAAGGCAAAACAAACGAATGCAAAATATTATTGCGGAAATAGGTCAGTAAGACTGCCTGATTATCTTCAATTGCAATAATATCCCCCAGTACATGCTGAACCCGTTTGATCAGTTTTAGTTTCAAGCCATAGGCAATTATTTCTTTACCAGATAAAGGCGTAACCTGAGTACGTTCATCATAAGGCAGTGCAGAGGCCAGACGTCGGTAAGCATCAAGCTGTTTAATACATACTTCTTCATCAAGTGTATGTTTCGGAGTGGCCAGTAAGATGAGTGATAATAACGATACTGGATTAATTACCACCGCACGGTTGATATTTTCTAAAATAGCAACAGCCGAGCTATTAATTGCTTCTGAAACTGCTGCAGGAACCGGATCATCATTTTTCTCGATGACTATATTTTCGGCGCCGTGCTGTTTCAGCAAGTCATCTAGAAACACAGGTTCACCGAAATTTACGTGGACCTTACCAAAAATCCGTTCGATTTTACGCAGCGTCTGCAAGATTCCAAAAATAGACTCAGCTTCTTTTGGTTTGCCCTGCATTTCACCTACATACGTTGCGCCTTCCATAAGACGTTCATAGCCAATGTAGGTGGGTACAAAAGCAATAGGTTTAGCACGTCCACGTAGATGGCTATGCACAGTCATTGCCAGCATGCCGGTTTTAGGTGGCAGCAGACGGCCGGTACGTGAACGGCCACCTTCAATAAAGTACTCAAGCGGTGTATTACGTGAGAGAATGCTATATAGATATTCTTTAAATACCGAAGTATACAGTGCGTTGCCACGAAAAGAGCGGCGAATAAAAAATGCGCCCCCACCACGTAACAGCTGGCCCACGAATGGCATATTCAGGTTGTCGCCTGCCGCAATATACGGAACCATCAAACCACGCTTATAGATCACATAAGAAAGCAGCAGGTAGTCGATATGACTACGGTGACATGGTGTATAGATAATTTCATAGTCTTTTGCCAGTTCACGAACAGTATTAAAGTTATGTACTTCTACACCATCATAGAGCTGTGTCCAGAGGCGGGTCAGAGCCATATCGGCAAACCGTACTGCTGAAGCTGAATAATCTGATACGATCTCATTCAAGTAACCAATTGCACGGCGTTCAGCTTCCAGCATGCTAATTTTGCCACGAATGCTTTCACGGCGAATGGCTTCTTGAACATCACGCGATTTGATCAAAGACTGCATCACATTGCGACGGTCAGATAAATCTGGTCCGAGTACGACTTCGCGCTGGCAATCCAGATAGTCATTTAAGGTACTAATAATATAAGTCGCTGCTGAGAGGTTCGGATAATTTTCTTTGGCGTATTCAACCAGTGTACGTAAAGACTGGCCTTCATGAAATTCCAGATACGTTTCACGGCCATGTAAACCAATATTAACCAGCTGTTTGACTTTACCCGGCGTCGCCCAGGTATCTGTAAATAAAAGTTTAAACCAGGAATCTTCTTTATCTGGCGAGCGGCCCCAAAGCACAGTAACTGGCACCAGTTCAATATCGTACTGTGGATACTGGTCGAGAAGCTCAATCAGACGAAGTAAACGGGGTGGAAAATTATGAGCTGGCGGATTTAAAAGATTTTTTTCATCATGATGTTGCAGAAAAAGAACCGAAGCTTTTTCTTTATGCTCGGCAATGACCAGCGGGTCCAATGCCGGAGCAAGCTGTAAACGTCGGGTTTCTGCATCTACAATTAAGGCGTTACTGCGAGAATAGTTTTGCAGGACATAACAGGTAATTTTTTTATTAACTTCAGCCAATTCCTGCTCTTCAGCCGGTGACTTGCCTGGAACTTCGCCAATAACATGGGGGGTTACGACAAGGTCAAGCAGCTTGCTTGAAAGCCGCCGATACAACTGACCAAATCCACTCTTGGACATAAAAACTCCTAGCTAGACGACTGAAACCGGTATCCGGTCATCGACTGATTTTGTATTAAATCAAACAGAAAAACGGGTCTGCCATTTTCTGCTAAAACAGAAGAGAATTGCTAGCTTTTATCGTTAAAAATCGTATTTTTAGGGATTATAACCCAAAAGTAAATATGGCAGCAGCTCTCAGGAAAGTTTAGCGTTTTACTCAGAAAATATGGCAAAATAGTTTATCTGTCTTGTTTTCGTTCATCATTTCATGGGGCTGTTTCGGTCTTCCATTCATTAAAGGTATCTTATGAATACTTTAACTCAAGAACTTGTTGAGCTTTTAACCCTGGAAAAGCTAGAAGATAATATCTATAGGGGAATAAGCCGCAACCTGGTCGGTAAACGGGTGTTTGGAGGCCAAGTACTCGGACAGGCCTTACGTGCAGCATCTTATACTGCGGACCGTCCCGCACACTCCATGCATGCTTATTTCCTGTTTGGTGGCGATGTTAATGCGCCTATCATTTATGAGGTTGAACGTCTGCGTGACGGAAAAAGCTTTATCAGTCGTCAGGTGCGAGCCATTCAGCATGGACGTACCATTTTTTCTGCGATGGTGTCTTTTGCAGAACCGGAAGAAGGTTTGAACTACCAGCATCAGGAACCAAGTTATCCTGCACCTGAAACACTAAAAGCCGAGCAGGAGTTAAAAGAAGGTTTAATCAGCTTTATCCCTGAAAATGTACGTGCCAGCTTTATGCGGAATCGTCATATTGAAATCCGTCCGGTAAATATAGATAACCCGTTTCAGCCCCAACCTGAAGCGCCTTATTATGCCCACTATTTACGGACCCATGACCAGATTGCAACCGAAGTCGATGAAATTTCCCTGCATCAGGCCATTGTAGCGTTCTATTCTGATTTCACCTTGATGACCACAGCGCTACGTCCACATGGCTTAAGCTATCTTTCACCAAGTCTGCAATGTGCCAGTCTGGATCATGCAATTTATTTCCATCGCCCTTTGCGCGCGGATGAATGGATGTTATATGACATGGAGGCAACAGTCAGTGCCAGCTCACGCGGTTTAAACTTTGGCCGCATGTGGCAAAATGGCCAGCTAGTGTGCAGTACTGTACAAGAAGGCCTGATGCGTTTACGTGAAATTGAAACCCAGTAATATCTGCTAAAATGTACATTCTAAAAGCCCTCCTCAGGGAGTGGCTTTTAAATATTAATAAAAGTCCCTATAAATAGCCTCGATTCTTGTGGAAGCTCATGGCATAGTGCCTGAAAGGGACTACTTGACTACTACTTACTCTAATGAGCCTAAATACACAGATTCTATTTGCTGCCATTATCGGGCTGGCTTTCGGTTTTTTCTTAAAATATAACCCTGACCTCAGTTTTTTTGACAGCAGTATTTATCTGCTCGGCATTGCCAGCAGTATATTTATTGGTTTGCTCAAGATGTTGCTCATTCCACTCATTTTCAGCTCGATTGTGGTTGGTGTTTCTAACCTACAGTCTGGTGGGCAATTGGGCCGGGTCTGGAAAACCACTTTAATTTGCTGTGTGACCACTACAACCCTGGCACTAATTTTAGGTATTGGTTGTGCCCATCTGTTTGAAGTGGGTAAAGGGATGAATATTAATTTATTCCAAGAAGCCATGCAGTCACATCAGACCCCAGATACAATGACGCCGTCTGCTTTTTTTACCAATTTTATTCAAAATACTCTTATTAACCCGTTTAAAGCTTTTAGCGATGGTAATGTGCTGGCTGTAGTAGTGTTTGCATTGTTTCTTGGGGTTGCACTGGTGAAAGGCGGGGAGAGGTTTAATTCGATTCGCGGACTGAGTCAGCAGTTTTTTGATCTGATGATGATGTTGGTCGGCTGGGTCATGAAACTGGCTCCCTTGGGTATTTTGGCACTCCTGGCAAAACTGGTCGCGACTGAAGATATTTCTATTTTGAGTCGACTGGCTGAATTTGCTGCAGTAGTAACCGGCACAACAATTTTTCATGGACTGGTAGTCTTGCCGCTACTGCTCTGGATTTTTGGCCGGATGTCACCGATACGCTTTTTCCGTGGTGCACGTATTCCCTTGGTAACAGCTTTTGCAACCAGTTCGAGTTCAGCAGTCATGCCTTTGAGCCTGAAGGCTGCACAGGAGAATCTGGGAGTACGACCTCATATTGCCGGTTTTGTAATTCCTTTGGGCACACAGCTTAATATGGATGGGACGGCTCTTTATGAAGCTGCGGCGGCTTTGTTTATTGCGAATCTGATCGGGCTGGACTTAAGCTTGGGACAACAGGTGATTGTCTGCCTGACCGCCATGATTGCTTCATTAGGGGCCCCGGGAATTCCAAGTGCAGGAATGGTTACCATGATTATGGTATTACAGTCAGTAGGGTTGCCTGCCGAAGCAATTGCTATTTTACTGCCGATTGACCGTTTACTTGATACAGTGCGTACTGTAGTGAATGTGCAGGGTGATATGATGATTAGTGTAGTGGTAGACCGTTATAGCCAGCCGGCTAAAGATCTTCAGTCCGAAGTTTAAAAGAACTGTGTTCTGTATTTCCTTAACATGGACTGCAAAGTATTCCTACCGGAGAAATAATATATTCCGGTAGGATAATTTCTGTATCTTTACCGGGTTATTCTGGTTTTTGTTCAGCGTGCTGTTCTGGTAAAAAGTCTTCCAGCTCTTCTACAGTATCCGCTTCATCTTCTTCAACTGCTTCTGGAATACTGTCCAGATCAAACTGTGTAGACTGTTCTAGCGTAAAGTTCAGACGACCCGCCATAACACTGGCCAGCTCTTCTAACCCCTGTTTGTTCAATGAAGAAAATAGCTGGATCGAGAAATTGAGCTTCATCTTCTTCAATTCCTGCTTGACCTCAAGCAAAGTTTTATTAGCCGGACCGCGGTTTAACTTGTCTGCTTTCGTCAACAGGATATGTACAAACAGTTTCCGGGAATGTGCCCATTCCAGCATCATGGTATCGAAATGCTGTAACGGATGACGGATATCCATGAGTAGTACTAAACCTTGCAGGCTTTCACGGTGAATCAGATAATTTTCCAGTTCTTTTTGCCAGACAATTTTCATGGTCTCTGGAACGGCCGCATAACCATAACCAGGTAAATCTACCAGACGCTGGTCAGGGTTACCCAGACTAAAAAAGTTGATCATCTGGGTACGGCCAGGCTTTTTAGAGGCACGTGCTAGTTGTTTTTGGTTGGTTAATGCATTAATGGCACTGGATTTTCCAGCATTTGAACGACCTGCAAATGCAATTTCGTAACCGGTATCTTCAACACAAAGCGAAAGCTTGGGTGCACTCATCAGGAACTCGGCTTTACGTAACCAGTTTAGTGCCCGTACAGAGTATTCGGTAATAGCAGGGTCCAGCGCTTTTTCATAGCTGATTTTCTGCCTAGGCGCCTGCGCCGTTTTACTGTTTTTAGATTTACCACTGCTGCGATGCATAGCACTTCACTTGCGTTACTGAGATTACAGCGCCTAGTATAAAGGAAGTAAAGGATTCTCGCGAATCTTGTACTATCAAGTTATACAGATTAGCAAAAATTCAGGAAAGATTAAGTAAAGCAATTGCTGAATGAGTAGAGAGATGTGGTTGAACAGGCTGAATATTTAGAACCTGGCCTAATGTATATTGGTTCAGACTCTGATAGAACTGTTCAACTGCTGTATCTAAAATACCTTTAAGGCCACAATCCGAACGGAGCACACAAGGCGGTGAATTACATTCTACAATTGGCTGGTCACCTTGCAGTATCCGAACAATATCGCCTACACGTGAATCAAGTGCCTGCGGATTCAGCTGAATACCGCCCCCTTTGCCACGTAATGTAATCAGCCAGCCCTGTTTACCCATAAAATGTACAATCTTGACCAGATGATTATGGGAAATCTGTAGATCTACTGCAATTTCTGCAATGGTATATGGCGTATTTCTTGGACGTGAAATATACATCAAGCTACGCAAAGCATAATCAGTGAATTTATTTAATTGCATGACCAGCCAGCTTTGGAAACAGGAAAATAGGACACTATCTTAGCCTGAAAGCTTCCCGAAAGAAACTTTCAGTACATTATATAAATCTTTATATTCATAAGATCAAAAACTTACCGGCGCAGTCACATCTACCTGGTCGCCTGCTTTATAGTGATTAAGCAGAATGTCTTCTACAGAGTATTCCGTCGGGGTTGGGTCAGGCTTGACCACAAATGTATAACTATTTTCTTGAGCTTCCTGAAAACTGAACTGTAATGGTTGTAACAGTTCCTGACCAGGAACATGGACACGGACTGAAATAAACGCGCCCGCATCAGCCGGAGAAATTGGCTGGCCATCTGCTGATTCTATGGTAAAGCGTTTACCACCTTCTACATCTTCAACCTGTGTAATCTTGAAAGGACGCCAGCCAGCCCAACCACCTTGATGCTCTGCCAGATTGCTGTATTTCTGTTTTTCCACCCCAATTAAAATATCTGCCAATTGTAAATAAGCCTGTTTCCATGCTTCGATCAATTCCGATTCAAATGGTACATCCAGTACTTCACTAATCGAATGCAATAAATTATCACCCACGATTGCATATTGATCAGGTTGAATGTCGAGGCTGACATGTTTGGTAGTGATGCGTTCAACGGCCTTAGCTAAAACAGCAGGATTCTCAATGTGCTCTGCATAAGCTAGTACCGCAGCAGCCAGTGCGCGTGGCTGGCGTCCTGTACTTTGATGGTCCAGATTGAAGACATTTTTTAATTCTGGATGGTTGTTTAGCATGCGTTTGTAGAAATAGCTGGTTAGTGCCACACCATTTTCACGCAGTACAGGAACAGTAGATTGGACCAGTTCGATTTGTTGTGAATTCATGTTGAGAATCTCAAGGTATCTAAAAAGATATATTTAAAATACATTTTTAAAAATTGTTATGCAATAGATTGCTCATACAAAAACCATATTTTTTTTATGGTTTAAGATAAGTGGTTCTAATTAAATATGAAATAATCATAAATAAAAGCGAAAAATTGTAGTTATATTGAATAATCTACTGTTAATTAAATTTAATCAGCCCATTAAGAATATAATTTTTATAACATGAATAAAAAAAGAGGAGAGTAAGATCTCCTTAATTAAAACTATCTTAGAACCTGTAAAGCTTGCTGAATATCGGTTATCAGGTCATCTACAGCTTCAAGGCCAATACAAAAACGGACTAAAACACCCTCTTTTAGGTGGGTACATTCAAGCGTACGCATCTCTTTGAGCTGATACAGCATAACTAAACTGACCGGTCCACCCCAGCTAAAGCCTAGCTTAAAGAGTCTGAGCTGGTCACAAAATTTTCGTACTGACTCAAGATCATATTCAGGTTTAAAAATAACGCTGACTAGTCCGGCACTTTGTTTATCTATACAGGTTTCTTTCCAATATTGATGACCGGGTGAATTTTCATCTGCGGGATGTAATACCTGTACAAACTCAGGCTGCTGCTTCAACCAGTTCAAGAGCACGATGGTATTGGTGGACTGCTGCTGATAGCGAAGTTGCATATGAGCCAGACTGCGTTGTATTTGGGCTGCATCATCTCCAGAAATCGAGATTCCCTGAATGGCATGCATGCGAAACAGTTGTTGATATAGTTTCCGGTCACGTGTAACTACACTTCCCATTAGAATGTCAGCACCGCCACTTGGGTATTTGGTCAGGGCATGGACTGTCAGATCTACACTCAAATGCTCATCAGAAAAATCAAAAGCATTAAAAGCAAGACCGGCTCCCCAGGTATTATCTAGTGCAGTAAGTATTCCTGACTGCCGGGCTTTTCTAACCAGTCTCTTTAAATCTGGAAACTCCAGACTGACTGATCCTGCTGCTTCCAGCCATAAAAGTTTGGTTTTTGAAGTAGGCTGAAAACTTTCATGCTCCAGCGCATTATAAATTTTAACCTCAATACCATAACGTTGATGCAGATTGCGCAAATGCTCCATGTTTGGACCATAAATATTGTCTGGAACCCACACCTCATCCCCGTGACTTAAGAAACAGGAATTGACCAGATTAATTGCTGATAGCCCGCTAGGGGTAAGCAGACTGTGCTGTCCACCCTCAATCTGGGCAATATTATCTGCTAGGGTAAAAGTTGTCGGTGTACCGTGTGTGCCATAACTATAATCATATGCATCAGTCCAGTGCCGGTTAAACAGGGCATCGGTGTTTTTAAAAATGATAGTGGATGCACGAAAGAGGGGAGGCTGCACTGTTTCAATATATTGTGGAGCTTTACGTGGTGCGTGAACTAGACACGTCTGTTTATTCTGAATTTTAGACATAATAAACTGGTAACGCTAATGTGGATTAAAATGACAGATAAAGTGATTTTTCCAGATTTTGCAAATGAATTTGTGAAAATGCGTAATCAATTTTTCACTTATCCAAAATTGGCGTCATTTTTGCAAATATTTGGCTAATACATTAATGATTGGTCAATAAATACTATGAAAAAAAATTTAAAGGTCCATTATTTTCAACACATTGCCGGTGAGGGTTTTGGAAGTTGTTACGATTTTTTACGTCAGCATCAAGCCCAGATTAGTGCAACAGAATTTTTTGCCTTGCCTTTTAACCTTCCCGTAGATCTTGAGGCTCTGCCTGATATTGATGATGTCGACTTGCTAATTGTCATGGGTGGAAAGATGAGTGTAAATGATGAAGCACTCTATCCATGGCTAAAAGTAGAAAAGCAGTGGATTCGCCGTTATATTTCAGCTGGAAAACCGGCAATTGGTCTGTGTCTGGGCGGACAGTTGATTGCCAATGCGCTGGGTGCAAAAGTTAAGCCTAATCATCAGGAGCTTGGCTGGACTACAGTTTACCGTAGCCGAACTGTTCCCAAAGACTGTTTTGCTCTACCTGCCCAGTTTGAAGTAATGCAGTGGCATCGGGAAACATTTGAAATTCCTCACGGCGCTATCCAGTTAGCAGAAAATCCTGCGTGTGCCAACCAGATGTACCAGATCGGAAAAAATGTACTTGGTTTCCAGTTCCATCCAGAAATCACTCCAAATACCTTGAGGCTTTTTCTGGATGATGATGAAGAGTTATCCATATTCAATGGTGATTACATACAATCCGCCATACACTTAAAAAAATCGGTTTCCGAACAGTTTGTCGTGGGGAATTCCATTTTGAATGAAGCGATTCAATACGTATTACGTAGTTAACATGCCAGTGCTCCTTAAATATCAAATAACCCAGATAAAATCAGGAAAATTGAAAAAGAGAATTGCGTAAGAGTTAAACAATCGTTATAATGAGCAACCCCTAAATTTGGGGCACTAACGGCGAATAAAGTCGTTAGGATCGTGACAGTCGTGGCATCGATCATGACCTTAGTGATTTTCACTGCCTTTGACACTTACCAATAGGTGAGGTGCGTCAAGGGTGATTCTTTATATATTTTGGCTTGGAGTTTACTGGTATGTCTAACCAGAGAATCCGTATCCGTCTTAAGTCTTTTGATCATCGTCTGATTGATCAATCTGCTCAAGAGATCGTAGAAACCGCTAAGCGTACTGGCGCACAAGTGTGTGGTCCAATTCCGATGCCTACTCGCATCGAACGCTTCAACGTTCTTACTTCACCGCATGTAAACAAAGATGCGCGTGATCAGTACGAAATCCGCACCTATAAACGTCTGATCGATATCGTTCAGCCAACAGACAAAACTGTTGATGCGCTGATGAAATTGGATCTTGCGGCTGGTGTTGACGTTCAGATCGCATTGGGTTAAGGCTTTCGGTTAATTAGCTCCTAAGTTAATTAAGCCGCTTTTTTAGAGGTTTACACACATGGCTATTGGTTTAGTCGGTCGCAAGTGCGGTATGACCCGTATCTTCACAGAAGCCGGCGTCTCTGTGCCAGTTACAGTGATCGAAGTTGATCCAAACCGCATCACGCAAATCAAAACGCTTGAAACTGATGGTTATCAAGCAATTCAAGTAACTACTGGTGAACGTCGCGAATCTCGCGTTACTAACGGTCAAAAAGGTCACTTTGCGAAAGCAGGCGTGGCAGCTGGTCGTCTGGTTAAAGAGTTTCGTGTTACTGAAGCAGAGCTTGAAGGTCGTGAAGTTGGTGCTTCTATCGGTGTTGATTTGTTCGCAGTAGGTCAGATCGTTGACGTAACTGGTCAATCAAAAGGTAAAGGTTTCCAAGGTGGTGTGAAGCGTTGGAACTTCCGTACGCAAGATGCTACTCACGGTAACTCTGTTTCTCACCGTGTTTTAGGTTCTACAGGTCAAAACCAGACTCCTGGTCGCGTGTTCAAAGGCAAAAAAATGGCCGGTCACCTAGGTGATGAACGCGTAACAGTACAAGGTCTTGAAATTGTATCTATTGACGCTGAACGTTCTGTTTTAGTTGTTAAGGGTGCTATTCCTGGTGCAACTGGTGGCGACGTGATCGTTCGTCCTACCATCAAGGCCTGAGGGGAAATAACGTGAATTTAAATACTGTTTCCGGCTCTGCTGTTGAGTTGTCTGAAGTTGCCTTCGGACGTGAGTTTAACGAAGCACTTGTACACCAAGTTGTTACAGCTTACTTAGCTGGTGGTCGTCAAGGCTCAAAAGCTCAAAAGTCACGTGCTGACGTATCTGGCGGTGGTAAAAAACCATTCCGTCAAAAAGGTACTGGCCGCGCTCGTGCTGGTTCTATTCGTAGCCCAATCTGGGTTGGCGGCGGTAAAACTTTTGCTGCTCGTCCACAAGACTGGTCTCAAAAAGTTAACCGCAAAATGTACCGCGGTGCAATGCAATGTATCCTGGCTGAACTTGTTCGCCAAGATCGCTTGGTTTTGGTTGAAGAGCTTCAGGTTTCTGCTCCTAAAACTAAAGAATTGCTTGCAAAACTGAACGACTTGAACGCACCTCGCGCATTGATCGTTACTGATGCGGTAGATGAGAACTTATATCTTGCAGCACGCAACCTTCCACACGTTGATGTGGTAGATGCAACTGCAATCGATCCTGTAAGCCTGATCGCGTTCGATAAAGTTGTAATGTCTGTAGCTGCTGCTAAGAAAATTGAGGTAGAACTCGGATGAACAACGAACGTATCTATCAGATTCTGAAAGGACCAGTCTTCTCAGAAAAAGCACAAGTTTTAGGTGAAACTGCTGGTGTTCAAGTATTCAAGGTTGCGATTGATGCAAACAAGCTTGAAATCAAAAAAGCAGTTGAACAACTCTTTGGTGTAGAAGTGGTTAAAGTAAACACGACTATTACTAAAGGTAAGTCTAAACGCTTTGGTAAAACATTGGGACGTCGTTCTGATGTTAAAAAAGCATACGTCACCCTGAAAGCTGGCCAAGATGTTGAAATGGCTGACTTGGGCGATACCGCTGAAAGCGCAGCGGAATAAGGACGAAAATTATGCCGATTCAAAAATGTAAGCCAACGTCTCCAGGACGTCGCTTTGTAGAGAAAGTCGTTCACGACCATCTTCACAAAGGCGCTCCTTATGCTCCGTTGGTTGAAGCTAAGAAACGTACTGGTGGTCGTAACAACAATGGTCACATTACAACTCGTCACGTTGGTGGTGGTCATAAACAGCACTATCGTATCGTAGACTTCAAACGTAACAAAGATGGTATTCCTGCGACTGTAGAGCGTATTGAATACGATCCGAACCGTACCGCACACATCGCATTGCTGAAGTATGCTGACGGTGAACGTCGTTATATCATCGCGCCTAAAGGTCTGCGTGCTGGCGATAAAGTACAGTCTGGTAACGATGCTCCAATTCGTACCGGTAACTGCTTGCCACTTCGCAATATGCCACTTGGTTCTACACTACATAACATCGAACTGAAAATTGGTAAAGGCGCGCAGTTAGCACGTTCTGCTGGTACTTCTGTTCAGTTGTTGGGTCGTGACGGTTCTTACGCAATTGTTCGTCTGCGTTCAGGCGAAATGCGTAAAATTCACGTTGAATGCCGTGCTGTAATTGGTGAAGTTTCTAACCAAGAAAGCAACCTTCGCTCACTAGGTAAAGCTGGTGCTGCACGCTGGCGTGGTGTTCGTCCTACCGTACGTGGTATGGCGATGAACCCAGTTGATCACCCGCATGGTGGTGGTGAAGGGCGTAACAAAGGTATTCAACCTGTAAGCCCATGGGGTCAAAAAGCTAAAGGGTACAAGACACGTACCAACAAGCGTACGACTAAGATGATTATTCGCGACCGTCGCGTTAAGTAACAAGTAAAGGAATCTGACTAATGCCTCGTTCTCTGAAAAAAGGCCCATTCGTCGATGCGCACTTGTTCGCTAAGGTTGAAGCGGCTGTTGCGGCTAATAACCGTAAGCCGATCAAAACTTGGTCGCGTCGTTCGATGATCCTCCCAGACTTTGTTGGTCTAACAATTTCTGTTCATAATGGTCGTAACCATGTTCCAGTAATTATTACTGAACATATGGTTGGTCATAAACTCGGTGAATTCGCGCCAACTCGTACCTATCGTGGTCACGGTGTTGACAAGAAGTCTAAACGTTAAGGTGCTATGATGGAAGTTACTGCTAAATTACGCGGTGCCGCTATCTCGGCACAAAAAGCTCGTTTGGTTGCGGACCTTATTCGTGGCAAATCTGTTGCTCACGCGCTTAATATCTTGAACTTCAGCAATAAAAAAGCTGCGGTACTGGTAAAAAAAGCTTTGGAATCTGCAATTGCAAACGCTGAACACAATAACAGTTTAGATGTAGACGACCTTAAAGTTTCTACGATTTATGTGGATGAGGGCATGAGCCTGAAACGCATTATGCCACGTGCTAAAGGCCGTGCAGATCGTATTACTAAGCGTACTTGTCACATCACCGTTAAGGTAGGGGTTTGATATGGGTCAGAAGGTTCATCCAATCGGTATCCGCCTAGGTGTTGTGAAACGTCATAACGCTAACTGGTATGCGAATCCGAAACAATACGCTGAATATTTGCTTAAAGATCTTCAAGTACGTGAGTTTTTAACTAAAAAACTTAAAAGCGCGATGATCAGCAATATTCTTATCGAACGTCCTACAGGCGCTGCTAAAGTAACTATTAGCACTGCTCGTCCAGGTATCGTAATCGGTAAAAAAGGCGAAGATATTGAGAAATTACAGCGCGAACTTACCAACATCATGGGTGTTCCAGCGCAAGTAAGCATCAATGAAATTGATCGTCCAGACTTGGATGCTCGTTTAGTTGCTGAAGCGATTGCTTCTCAACTGGAAAAACGCGTTATGTTCCGTCGTGCTATGAAGCGTGCGGTACAAAATACGATGCGTGCTGGTGCTAAAGGTATCAAAGTTGAAGTTTCTGGCCGTTTAGGTGGTGCAGAGATCGCTCGTACTGAGTGGTATCGTGAAGGTCGTGTACCTTTACATACACTTCGTGCTGACATCGACTACGCTACCATGCGTGCTGAAACAACTTACGGTACAATCGGTGTTAAAGTTTGGATCTTCCGTGGTGAGATCTTGGGTGGCATGAAACAAGTCATGAACCCTGCTCCAGCTGAAGAGCGTCCAGCTAAACGCGGTCGTGGGCGTGGTGAAGGTCAAGAGCGTCGTGGTCGTCGTTCGGACCGTGCTGCAGACAAGGGAGAATAATCCATGTTGCAACCTAAACGTACCAAATTCCGTAAAGTGCAAAAAGGCCGTAACACTGGTCTAGCACATCGTGGAAGTACAGTATCATTTGGTTCTATCGCACTCAAAGCTACTGGCCGTGGTCGTATGACTGCGCGTCAAATCGAAGCTGCGCGTCGTACCATTAGCCGTCGTGTTAAACGTGGTGGTAAAATCTTTATCCGTGTATTCCCGGACAAACCAATTACTGAAAAGCCATTAGAAGTTCGTATGGGTAACGGTAAAGGTAACGTGGAATATTGGGTTTGCGAAATCAAACCAGGTAAGATCCTGTACGAAATGGAAGGTGTGAACGAAGAACTGGCACGTGAAGCATTTACGCTTGCTGCTGCTAAGCTTCCGTTTAAAACCACTATCGTGACTCGGACGGTAATGTAATGAAAACTAAAGATCTACGTGAAAAATCGGTAGAAGAATTGAAAGCTTTGCTTGATGAGCAGCAGCTTAACCAATTCCGTCTTCGTATGGCGAAAGCAACTGGTCAGTTGGGTAAATCGCACGAAGTGCAACTTGCTCGCAAGGCGATTGCTCGCATCAAGACACTCCTTACCGAAAAACAGGGGAACGGACAATGAGTGAAAATACAGTCCGCACGTTAACCGGCAAAGTCGTAAGTGACAAAATGGACAAGTCTATTGTTGTGCTTATTGAACGCCGCGTTCAACACCCGTTGTATGGCAAACTTATTCGCCGTTCAACTAAATTACACGCTCATGATGAGAACAACGTTGCTAAACTTGGCGACCTTGTGACCATTAAAGAAAGCCGCCCAATTTCTAAAACCAAGTCATGGACATTGGTTGAAGTTGTTGAAGCAGCTGCTGAGTAATTAGACGTTCTTGTTGCATCATCGGACAATTTCAAGTACTCTTTGAGCCTTTCGAAATTGTGACCGGTGATGCTCGGTTTTGGAGTAGGGCAATGATTCAAACCGAAACGATGCTCGACGTAGCAGACAACAGTGGTGCACGCCGCGTACAATGTATTAAAGTACTTGGTGGCTCACATCGTCGTTATGCTTCTGTTGGCGACATTATTAAAGTTACTGTAAAAGAAGCAATTCCACGTGGCCGTGTTAAAAAAGGCGACGTAATGAATGCAGTTGTGGTACGTACTAAGTTCGGTATCCGTCGTCCGGATGGTTCTTTGATCCGTTTTGATGACAATGCTGCTGTATTGTTAAACAACAATAAAGCTCCGATTGCCACTCGTATTTTCGGACCAGTGACTCGTGAACTTCGTACTGAACAGTTCATGAAAATTATTTCACTGGCTCCTGAAGTTCTATAAGAGGCAATCATGGCTAAGATTAAAAAAGGCGATCAGGTAATCGTGATCGCAGGTAAAGAAAAAGGCAAACAGGGTACTGTTCTGTCTGTTTCTGGTGACCGTGTTAAGGTTGAAGGCCTTAACTTGGTGAAGAAGCATCAAAAGCCAAACCGTGTAACTGGCGCTGAAGGCGGTATTGTTACTCAGGAAGCTTCGCTTCATATCTCAAACGTGGCAGTTTTTAATGCTACAACCCAAAAGGCTGACCGTGTTGGTTACCGCGTAGATGAAAACGGTGTGAAAACTCGCGTTTATAAATCTAACGGTGAATCAGTGGCGGTAGCGAAGTAATAGGTTGAATGGGCAATGGCCAGACTTAAAGCGCGTTACAATGAAGAAATCAAGACTAAGTTGAAAGAAGAACTTGGTCTTGCTAATGTGATGGAAACTCCTCGCATTACTAAAATTACCCTGAACATGGGTGTAGGTGCAGCTGCAACTGATAAGAAATTATTAGATGGCGCTGTATCTGATATGCAAGCAATTGCTGGTCAAAAACCAGTGGTAACACTTGCACGTAAATCAATCGCTGGTTTCAAAATCCGTGATGGTTGGCCGATCGGTTGTAAAGTAACTTTACGTGGCGACCAAATGTACGAATTCTTGGACCGTCTGATCTCAATCGCAATCCCTCGTATCCGTGACTTCCGTGGTTTCTCAGCGAAATCTTTCGATGGTCGTGGTAACTATTCTATGGGCTTGAAAGAACAAATCGTTTTCCCTGAAATCGATTTTGACAAGATTGATCGTATTCGTGGTATGGACATTACCATCACTACGACTGCTCGCACCGATGACGAAGGCCGTGCGCTTATGCGTGCATTCGGCTTCCCGTTCAAATAAGAGGTCGATATGGCTAAGAAAAGTATGATTAATCGCGAATTAAAGCGCGAGAAAACCGTTGCTAAATACGCTGCAAAACGTGCTGAATTAAAAGCTACGATTGCAAACGTAAATGCAAGCGACGAAGAGCGTTTTGAAGCGATGATGAAATTACAAGCATTGCCGCGTAATGCATCTCCAATCCGTCTTCGTAACCGTTGTGGTTTAACTGGTCGTCCTCATGGTTACTTCCGTAAGTTTGGCCTGGGCCGTAATAAACTACGTGATACAGTAATGCAAGGTGATGTACCAGGCGTTGTTAAGGCAAGCTGGTAAGGAGCGACTATAATGAGTATGCAAGATACCGTTGCCGACATGCTAACACGTGTTCGTAACGCACAAATGGCTAAGAAACAAACCGTTTCTATGCCGAATTCTAAGTTGAAAGTTGCGATTGCTAACGTACTTCAACAAGAAGGTTATATTTCAAATGTGGAAGTTGCTGATGTTGAAGGCAAACCTACTTTGACTATCACTTTAAAGTATTTTGAAGGCAAGCCAGTTATCGAAACTGTGAAACGCGTAAGCCGTCCAGGTCTTCGCCAGTATCGCGGTAAAGATAAACTTCCAAGCGTTAAGCAAGGTTTGGGTATTGCAATTGTTTCTACAAGCAAAGGCCTCATGACTGATCGCGCTGCACGTGCTGCAGGTATCGGTGGTGAAGTTATTGCTTTTGTTTCTTAATAGGTGATTCCTCATGTCTCGTGTGGCTAAAGCCCCAGTAACTGTACCTAACGGTGTTACAGTTACTCAGAACGGCCGGCAGGTCGAAGTGAAAGGCACAAAAGGTAACTTGTCTTTCAACCTGCATGCGCTGGTCGAGCTAAAACAGGAAGAAGGTCAGCTTCATATTGCTCCAGTTAAAGAGTCGAAAGACGCTTGGATGCAAGCTGGTACTGCTCGCGCTGTGTTAAATAACCTTGTAAAAGGTGTTAACGAAGGCTTCGAACGCAAGTTGCAACTGATCGGTGTTGGTTATAAAGCTGCGGTTAAAGGTGACGTTGTCAACCTGAACCTTGGTTATTCTCACCCAATCGATTATTCCCTTCCTGAAGGCGTAACTGCAGAAACTCCTACTGCAACTGAAATCGTACTTAAATCTGCGAATAAACAGTTGTTAGGTCAGGTAGCTGCTGACATCCGTTCATATCGTCAACCTGAGCCGTATAAAGGTAAAGGTGTTCGTTATTCGGATGAAGTTGTACTTCGTAAAGAAGCTAAGAAGAAATAAGGCGCGAGGTTCTGATGAACGAAAAGAAACAATCCCGTTTGCGTCGTGCGAAAAGCACACGCTTGCACATTCGTGCATTGGGTGCGACTCGTTTGTGTGTAAACCGCACTCCGCGTCACATCTATGCTCAAGTTATCTCAGCAGATGGTGGCAAAGTTTTAGCGCAAGCTTCTACTTTAGATGCCTCTCTGCGTAGTGGTACTACCGGTAATGTTGAAGCAGCTACTAAAGTGGGTGCTTTAATCGCGGAACGAGCTAAAGCAGCTGGCGTTACTAAAGTTGCATTTGACCGTTCTGGTTTTAAATATCATGGTCGTATCAAAGCCTTGGCTGATGCTGCCCGTGAAGGCGGCTTGGAGTTCTAATCATGGCGAAAGTTGAACAAAACGAAGGTCTCGTTGAAAAGCTGGTTGCCGTTGATCGTGTAGCCAAGGTTGTTAAGGGTGGTCGTATCTTCTCTTTCACAGCATTAACTGTTGTGGGTGATGGTAATGGTCGTGTAGGTTTTGGTCGTGGTAAAGCACGTGAAGTTCCAGCTGCTATCTCTAAAGCACTTGAAGCTGCTCGTCGCAACATGATCACTATCGAACTTAACGATGGTACTCTGCAACACCCAGTTCGTGCTCGTCATGGCGCAAGCCGTGTATTTATGCAACCTGCATCAGAAGGTACTGGCGTAATTGCTGGTGGTTCTATGCGTGCTGTTCTTGAAGCAGCAGGCGTGCGTAATGTATTGACGAAATGCTATGGTTCTACTAACGCTGCAAACGTCGTAAATGCAACCTTTAACGGTTTGCGTGACATGACTACTCCTGAGAAAGTTGCTGCGAAACGTGGTCTATCAGTAGAACAAATTCAAGGGTAATCAGTCATGAAAACGATTAAAGTTACCCAGACTAAATCTTCATCGCACCGCTTGAAAAATCACAAGCTGAGCCTGAAAGGTTTAGGTCTGCGTCGTATTGGTCATACTGTAGAAGTGCAAGATACGCCTTCTAACCGTGGTATGATCAACCAAGTCTACTATATGGTTAGTGTAGAGGAATAAGCCATGACTCTGCGTTTAAATGAACTTGCACCTGCAGAAGGTGCTAAACGTGAAAACCGTCGTCTGGGCCGTGGTATCGGTTCTGGCGTTGGTAAGACCGGTGGCCGTGGTGTCAAGGGTCAAAAATCACGTAAGAGCGGTGGTGTACGTCCAGGTTTCGAAGGTGGTCAAACTGCACTTTACCGTCGTTTGCCTAAATTCGGCTTCACTAGCCAAATCGCTTTAAAAACTGCTGAAGTACGTTTGTCTGAACTTGCTAAAGTTGAAGGTGATATTGTTTCACTTGAAACTTTAAAAGCAGCGAATGTAGTACGTAAAGATATGTTGCGTGCTCGTGTCGTACTTTCTGGTGAAATTACTCGTGCTTTCACTGTACAAGGTGTTGCATTGACTGCCGGCGCTAAAGCAGCTATTGAAGCTGCTGGTGGCAAAGTCGAGGAGTAATCGCTAGTGTCTATGTCTCCTGGTTCTTCAAGTCATGTTAACATGATGAAAGGTCAACCTTTTCATGTGAAATACCGTGAAATTATTCGTCGAATGATGTTTCTGATCGGCGCATTGTTGGTCTTTCGGCTAGGAGCGCATATTCCAGTACCAGGCATTAATAATGCTGCGCTCGAAAACCTATTTAATGCAAACCAAGGTACGATCCTTGGTTTGTTTAATATGTTTTCAGGTGGGGCATTAGAGCGAATGTCTATCCTTGCGCTTGGAATCATGCCCTACATTTCTGCTTCGATTATTGTGCAGTTGATGTCAACCGTGATTCCAAGTCTTGAAGCCTTGAAAAAAGAAGGCGAGCAAGGTAAGCGTAAGATTAATCAGTACACACGGCAAGGTACACTGTTGCTGGCTTTAGTGCAAGCAACCGGCATGTGTGCCGGCTTGATTGGGCAGGGGATTACCCTAACTTCAGGTTTGGCTTTTTATGTACCGGCTGTAACCTCTCTGGTTGCAGGGACCATGTTTTTGATGTGGCTTGGAGAACAGATTACCGAACGTGGTGTTGGTAATGGTATTTCCATGATTATTTTTGCAGGTATTGTAGCAGGTTTACCTAATCTGATTATGCAATCGCTTTCATCTGTAGATAGCGGCCAGACCAGCCTGATTGGCTTGGTCATTTTTGGCTTGTTATCACTTGGGGTGCTGGCCGCAATTGTATTTATCGAAAAGGCCCAACGCCGCATATCAGTAAACTATGCACAAAAACAGCAGGGCCGTCGTGTATTTACTGCTCAGCAAACCCACTTGCCATTAAAAATTAATATGGCAGGCGTTATTCCGGCAATTTTTGCCAGCTCTTTGCTGCTGTTTCCAGCAAGCTTGGGCCAGTGGGTAGGGAGTGCTGATCCAAATGCAGGGATGATCAAACGTGGTCTTCAAGACTTGGCTCTTGTATTATCGCCTGGACAGCCTTTGTATTTGGTGCTCTTTGGTGCGTTAATTATCTTTTTCTGCTATTTTTATACGGCACTTGTTTTTAGTCCAAAAGAAGTATCAGAAAACTTAAAACGCAGCGGAGCTTACGTGCCTGGTATTCGCCCAGGTGAGCAAACTGCTCGTTATTTAGATCATATTCTCAATCGTCTGACCTTCATCGGTGCGATGTATATTACAGTGATCTGCTTGATGCCGATGGTATTGCAAAGTTCATTTGGTATTCCGTTTTATTTAGGCGGAACCTCCCTGCTCATCGTGGTAGTGGTTGTTATGGACTTTATGGCCCAGCTTCAGGCTCATCTGACTTCGCATCAGTATGACAACCAGAGTTTAATGAGAAAAACGACTGCTCATCCTAAAGGATAAGCGCACTTAGAGGTTTCATCATGAAAGTACAAGCTTCTGTAAAGAAAATTTGTGGTAGCTGTAAAGTTATCCGTCGTAATGGGGTTATCCGCGTGATTTGCAGCGCTGAACCTCGTCATAAGCAGCGTCAAGGTTAATCTGATCAAGACCTGTTGATTTCAGTAGGCTAATTAGGTTAATATCCGCCCCTCAAGATTTTTGTGGGGCGGTTGATTATCTCTACTGCCTTTTTGGAGAAAGTGAATGGCTCGTATTGCCGGTGTAAACATTCCGGATAACAAGCATGCTGTTATCTCCCTCACGTATATCTTTGGTATCGGTCGCCACACTGCTAAGAATATCTTAGCTGCTGCAGGCATCACACCGACTGTCAAGATCCGTGAATTGGATGATGCTCAGCTTGATGCGATTCGTGCAGAAGTTGCCAAGGTTCCAACCGAAGGTGATTTACGTCGCGAAATTTCCATGAACATTAAACGTTTAATGGATTTAGGCTGCTACCGTGGTCTTCGTCATCGTCGTAGCTTGCCTGTCCGCGGTCAACGCACCAAAACTAACGCACGTACCCGTAAAGGTCCGCGCAAACCGATTAAAAAGTAAGATTTCTGGAAGCTAAAAGATGGCTAAAGATACTCGCACACGCAAGAAGGTCACTCGTACCGTCTCTGAAGGTGTTGCACACATTCACGCGTCTTTTAATAACACCATTGTGACTATTACCGATCGTCAAGGTAATGCACTGGCTTGGGCCACTTCAGGTGGACAAGGCTTCCGTGGATCACGTAAATCAACTCCGTTTGCTGCTCAGGTAGCTGCTGAAGTTGCTGGTAAAGCAGCTTTGGATTACGGTTTGAAAAACCTGGACGTCCTTGTAAAAGGTCCTGGTCCTGGTCGTGAGTCTGCGGTTCGTGCATTAGGTGCAGTGGGTTATAAGATTAATAGCATTACCGATGTGACGCCAATCCCTCACAACGGTTGTCGCCCACCTAAAAAACGTCGCGTGTAAGGAGAAACATTCATGGCTCGTTATATTGGTCCAAAATGCAAACTCTCTCGCCGCGAAGGGACAGACCTGCAACTTAAATCTGGCGTTAAACCTTTTGACGTCAAAACTAAAAAACATGCTAAAGCGCCTGGCCAACATGGGCAATCTCGCGCTAAGCAATCTGAGTACTCACTACAATTACGTGAAAAACAAAAAGTACGTCGTATGTACGGTGTGTTAGAGCGTCAATTTAGTAATTACTATAAAGAAGCTGCTCGTGTTAAGGGTGCAACTGGTGAGAACCTGTTGAAGCTGCTTGAAAGCCGCCTTGATAACGTTGTTTATCGCATGGGTTTTGGTTCTACACGTGCAGAAGCTCGTCAGCTTGTAAGTCACCGTAGCATTACTTTAAATGGCCGTCGTGTAAACATTGCTTCTATTCAAGTAAAAGCTGGTGATGTTATTGCGGTTCATGAAGGTGCTAAACAACAATTACGTATTAAAAGCGCAATTGAATTAGCTGCTCAACGTGGAATTCCAGCTTGGATTGAAGTTGATCATTCTAAGTTTGAAGGTACGTTTAAAGCTGCGCCGGATCGTTCTGATTTACCTGCTGAAATCAACGAAAGCTTGATTGTAGAATTGTATTCTAAATAATCCTTGAGGTAGCAATAATGACGCGTACTGCAAACGAGTTTCTAACTCCGCAAGCGATCAAGGTCGAAGCGGTAAGCGGGACCTCGGCAAAAGTGATTCTGGAACCTTTAGAGCGTGGCTTTGGTCATACTCTAGGTAATGCTTTACGTCGCATTCTATTGTCTTCTTTGCCTGGCGCTGCTGTGGTTGAAGTAGAGATAGAAGGTGTCGAGCACGAGTACAGTACTTTAGAAGGCTTGCAGCAGGACATCGTCGAGCTCTTGCTGAACCTAAAAGGATTGTCTATTAAGCTGTTCGATCAAAACGAAGCTTACTTAACATTAGAAAAACAAGGTCCAGGCGATATTACTGCTGCTGACCTGCGTTTACCTCATAATGTTGAGGTGGTTAACCCAGAGCATTTGATTGGTACACTAAGTGCTTCAGGCTCAATTAAAATGCGCTTGAAGGTTGCTCAAGGTCGTGGTTATGAGACTTCTGACTCACGTTTCCCGGAAGGTGAAACCCGTCCAGTCGGTCGTTTACAGTTAGATGCTTCTTATAGCCCGATTCAACGTGTGTCTTACACAGTGGAAAACGCTCGTGTAGAACAACGTACTGACCTTGACAAGCTAATCATTGATCTTGAAACCAACGGTACTGTTGATCCTGAAGAAGCAATCCGCAAAGCGGCAACAATCTTGCAACAGCAAATTGCAATTTTTGTTGATCTTCAGAAAGATCAGGCACCTGTGGCTCAAGAACCTCGCGAAGAAGTTGACCCAATTTTGCTTCGTCCAGTGGATGATCTAGAGCTAACTGTTCGTTCTGCTAACTGTTTGAAGGCAGAAAATATTTACTACATTGGTGATCTTGTTCAACGTACTGAGGTTGAGTTACTTAAAACTCCAAACCTAGGTAAAAAATCGTTGACTGAGATTAAAGATGTTTTGGCATCGAAAGGTTTACAACTCGGCATGCGTTTAGAGAACTGGCCACCGGCTAGTCTGCGTATGGACGATCGTTTTGCCTATCGTAGCCGTTAATTAAGTAGGACTATCACCATGCGTCATCGTAATAGTGGTGTGAAATTAGGCCGTACAAGCAGTCATCGTAAAGCGATGTTCCAAAACTTGGCTAATTCTTTGTTCGAACACGAGTTGATTAAAACAACTGTGCCTAAAGCAAAAGAGTTACGTCGTGTTGCTGAGCCTTTAATCACTTTAGCTAAAAACGATACTGTAGCAAACCGTCGTTTAGCGTTTGCTCGTACTCGTTCAGCAGCAACTGTTGGTAAGTTATTTACCGTTCTTGGCCCTCGTTACAAAGAACGTAACGGCGGTTATCTACGTGTTCTTAAAGCTGGTTTCCGTGCAGGTGATGCTGCACCGATGGCTTATGTAGAGCTTGTAGATCGCGAAGTTCAAGCTTCTGCAGAATAATTTTTATTATTCAAAAAAGGGCCGGTTTTTAACCGGCCTTTTTTTATTGATTGTCTGACCAAATGTAAAATTGTCCTCAACTGATAAGAAAAATAGATAAATTGCATAAACTTGACATTGCCTATTGTCAATTTTGTGTTTTAATAAAATAATCGTGTTCAACAAGGTTATAACAATAAAATGGATAAACACATTGATGTTCTAATTGTAGGAGCTGGTATTTCAGGCTTGGGCCTGGCTGCGCATCTTTCTAAAAACTGCCCCCAGCGCTCATTTGAAATTGTAGAAAGACGTGAAGGAATCGGGGGAACTTGGGATTTATTCCGCTATCCAGGTATCCGCTCCGATTCGGATATGTCGACTTTTGGTTATAATTTCAAACCATGGCGTAAGGCCAAAATTCTGGCAGATGGTGCCTCAATATGCCAGTATTTACATGAGGTTGTGGATGAATTTCACCTAGACAGAAAAATTCATTTTAAACACCGGGTAATTTCTGCGAATTATGATACGGCCCTTAAACTCTGGATAGTGGAAATCGAAGACCAGCAAGGTCAGAACCAGACTTGGTACGCTAATTTTCTACTCGGCTGTACCGGTTACTATAATTATGATGAAGGCTTTATGCCTGAGTACCCTGGACAAGACCAGTTTAAAGGTACTTTGGTGCATCCTCAGCATTGGCCAGAAAAGCTGGACTATACTGGCAAGCGAGTCATTGTGATAGGTAGCGGTGCAACAGCTATTACTCTCGTACCCTCTATGGTGAAAGGGGGGGCGGCTCATGTAACTATGCTACAGCGTTCGCCTACCTATATTGCTTCAATTCCTTCTATTGATTTTGTTTATCAAAAAATGCGTGGTTCTCTTTCGGAAGAGATGGCTTATAAACTGACGCGTGCACGTAATATTGGTATGCAGCGTGCAGTCTATGCACTCTCACAGAAACAACCTAAACTGGTACGTAAGCTCCTTTTAAAATCGATCGAATTGCAGCTTAAAGGTAAAGTGGATATGAAACACTTTACTCCAAGCTATAACCCATGGGATCAACGCCTTTGTGTCGTGCCCGATGGTGACCTGTTTAAAGCTTTGCGTGAAGGTCATGCCAGTGTCGAGACCGACCATATTGAAAAATTTACTGAAACAGGAATCCAGTTAAAGTCAGGCAAGCATCTGGAAGCAGATATTATTATCTCTGCAACTGGTTTGCAGATCCAGATTATGGGTGGAATACATGGAACTGTAGATGGTCAACCGATAGATACCTCAGAACATATGCTATACAACGGTATTCTGATCAGTGACGTACCTAATATGGCAATGATTATTGGTTATATTAATGCTTCTTGGACATTAAAAGTCGATGTTGCAGCAGAGTATATCTGTCGACTACTTAATTATATGGATAAGCATCATTATGATGAAGTGATAGCGCCTACCGATCATAGTGAGATTGAACAGGATACTGTGATGGGTAGCCTGTCCGCAGGATATATCCGTCGCGCTGCCGACGTAATTCCAAAGCAGGGGAAACATGCACCCTGGCAAGTGACTAATAACTATCTGGCTGATCGTAAAGCCCTGAAACAGGCTAGCTTTGAAGATGGAATCTTGCAATTTACTAAGCGTGATAAACAGCTAGAACGTAAACCTAAACTGGTTTCATAATCCCAATTAAAAAGGAGCTTTAAAGCTCCTTTTTTAGTATTAGAATTTAGATTTTATAATGTTCTGGAAATTAACTCTTTCATGATTTCATTGGTACCGGCATAAATTCGGTTAGCGCGGTGATCAATATAGGCACGTGCGATTGGATACTCCAGCATATAGCCATAACCACCATGCAGCTGTAAACATTCATCCACGACTTTTGAATACATATCAGAAAGCTTGTATTTAGCTGCTGCTGCTGCATCAATACCTAATTGTGCCTCAAGCTGCAATTGCATACAGCGGTCCAGGTAGGTACGGCCGATGTCAATTTCTGTACGCAGTTCAGCGAGCTTAAATCGTGTATTTTGGAAAGTTGCTATCGGTTTACTGAAAGCTTTGCGTTCTTTTGTATATTGTACCGTATGCGCAAATGCAGCTTCAGCACCAGCTTGGCAAATGATTGCTACTAGCATACGTTCCCATGCCAGCTCTTTCATGAGCATCATAAAGCCCATACCTTCCATGCCCAGCAGATTTTCTTTAGGTACCCGGACATTATCAAAAAATAGCTCACAAGTATCTTGGCCTTTCATACCAATCTTATTGAGCGGTTTACCTTTGCTAAAACCTGGACGGCCAGCCTCTACCATAATCAGAGACAGGTTTGCTGAACCTTTATCACTGTTCCCGGTTTTACAGACTACAATTGCCATATCGCAAAGATAACCATTGGTAATGAATATTTTCGAACCATTGATGACATATTCATCCCCATCCAGTATCGCCGAGGTACGTACTGCCTGAAGATCAGAACCAGTACCCGGTTCAGTCATGGCAATAGCAGTTACTACTTCGCCGGTAGCCATTTGTGGCAGCCAGTACTGTTTCTGTTTTTCATTACCAAAATTATTAATATAATTCGCTACAATATCAGAATGCAGAGAAAAACCGGTCGCTGAGTCACCCGCATAGGCCTGTTCTTCAATCAAAATCATACTATAAAGCCGGTCTACACCAGCGCCGCCATATTCTTCTGGCATGGTCGGGCAAAGCAGACCCAGAGCTCCAGCTTTATTCCATAAATCACGATCTACATGCTGCTGTTGCTCGTATCGTTCTGTATAAGGGATGACTTCCTTTTCATAAAATTTACGTACAGTCTCACGAAATGCATCATGATCAGAATTAAACAGATTTCTAGGTAACATGGGTGCAAGCGGACGAATAGCAGCAGATTGCATTTTTTGTTTTATCCTTGTGTGATATTTTCTTTTAAACCTAAACAGCCCGGCTTTTTTGTACAATAGGCCAAATGCTCAATCACCATCAAAAAATTGATGGTTTTCGCCATTTTATGGAAAAGCTGCAAATTTTAAGAGTGGATCAGTTAAACTATTCTGAAATTATTCACTTGGGGATAGAAAATGTCTGAAGAAATGACTTTGGAAGAACGTAAAGTAATTTACCGTGCACGCCGGGGACTAAAAGAAATTGATGTATATTTTGACCCTTATGTAAAACAATATTATTTACAAGCTGATGCGGAAGAAAAGGCCACCTTCGCCGAGCTCGTCGCACAGGAAGACCCTGATCTTCTAGACTGGTTTATGGAGGTTTCTGAACCCCCACGTCCGGAGATGAAACAGCTAATTATTAAACTTAAACATTATGTCCATGGTTAAGCAGTGTTTTAAGCTGAAACCTAGCCGCATGGCTATTATGGTTCAGCTTTCTTTACTACTCGGTTTGCTGATTTTGTTCTATTCACTACTACCGTTGGGACTATGGCTACTCTGTTCTGTCATTGGTTTGATAAGTTATAGCTTATTTTTAAAAACGCCGCGTCCTGTACGCTTTGAATATCTAGATGCTGAAGAATGGACTCTTCAGTTCTGTAAAGCCAAACACTTAGATCGTGTTGTGATTCGAAAGATAATTGATCATCAACTTTATATTGTAATTTATTTTCAGAAAAATCAGGTTAAACCCTTGGTAATCTGGAGTGATCAATTGTCTCTTGTATACTGGAAAAAATTAAAAATATTAGCCAAGCTGCATTAATAATATTAAGATATTGTTTTAATTTACTTTTTTGTTTATGTAAATTATTTATTAATCCCATTATTAGGTGAGTTGCTGTTTATCGAATAAATTATAAAAATTTTAACTTGTCTGACAATTCTTCATGTCTAGTTGTTAAATATAGGTTAAATTGATTCACAAGTAGTTTTTAATATCTTTAATTTTTAGATAACACTAGATTAAAACGCTGCATCAAATTTAAAAAATTACAAATGAATTTGAATGTAGGGTTTGCACTGAATATGTCCAGTTAATAAGTAGCATGTGCTGAACCGTCGCAATGCTACTTTTTTTTGCCTAAATTTTTTAAATTTCCTGATTCAGGTCATATTTAATCGTACTTTTTACTGGCACAGTTGCAGTGAAAATTAGAGTAATTACTCTTCTCTTCAGATTTTGCATCTGATATGTTGAGCTAACTCATGGATATAACAAAATTAAAAAGAGGACAGGAAGAATGTTAAACGTCCAAAAAATTGGCCAAGGCATGGCACTCGCAGTAATGGCAAGTTCTTTATTTACCGGATGTTCTTATGCAGTAAAGTCTGGGACAAATCTGGCCTTGGGCTTTAGTGAGCGGCACATTGTGCCCCCAATACTGGCTATGAATGATTCGGATATGGTCTGTAATTCTGGTAATGCTTTAACACCTGCAATTATGGCGACTAAAGATATGGGGGGAGATCCTACCCGCATAGCTGTGTTGCTCTACACGGCTTCTGGCATGTGTGCGGAAAATCAGGCACTTGAAGCCGAGTTGCGTTATTTGCGTGCATCAAAAAGTGGTAACGTGACCGAAGCACAGGATGCCCGGATTGAGCAAAAACGCTGGGCTGCAACTGCTGCACAGCGCCAGTATACAGCGTATCAACTATTTGCAGAGCGCTGGGAAGCAAAACATAAAGCTACTCTCGGTGACTCATGTCCGACCATGCGTAGTGACCTAGACCAGACTGTGTATTTGCTGGGAATGATCAGCGGCTTGCAAGCCATGACTAATGATATTAATTCGGGGGGTGAAGCCAATGTACCTAAAGATATCGCTGCAATTGTAGAGCGCGGCATGACTTGTCTGGATAATAACAAGTTCTGGGGCGCTCCGCAGGCGACCCGCGCCGTGATCTGGACTCTGTTGCCTGGTTCAGGTGATGGTAAACCCGACCCGTATCAAACCTTAAAACAATCGGTGCAAATTGGAGAGCAAAAAGGCGTGCGCATGTCACATGCATTATATGCAGTCGCAGCACAGGCATCAGGTGATGATAATAAAATCCGTGATGCATTACGTACCTATCATGCCTCACTTGCTGAAGACAAACCGGTCAATCCGGATTACCGTTTAATCGATACAATGGCAGGAATGATGGTTCGCGGCATTTCTGATCGTTACTGGACTGAGAATACCGGAGTACGTACTGCTGAAGGCGGGATGAGCAGTTTCTGGGATGAGCAGCAATCTGGCAATGAACTAGAGGACCTGTTTGAAGGAGGAGATACAAATGGCGTGGAGGACTCCAGCGATATAGAAGCCGAAGCATCAGATACCCCAAACGAAACTAAACAGGGCAATTAAAAGTTCAGAAAGGGCAGAACATGATGCTAGCATAATCTGGATTTACCTATATTTGAACATGGCGAGTATAAGGGCATATGACTATAAACGACTGGAATTTAATTAAGAAGCTAGTTTTTATAGCAAGCTGTGCCTCAATTTCAGCCTGTTTACAGGTATATGCGGATTATTTTATTTATTGGCGTGATCTTGTATTTAGAGAGCCTTGGCGTTTATGGTCTGCCCACTGGGTTCATGTAGGCTGGATACACTATTTACTGAACATGCTGGCATTCTCTTGTCTGCCTTTTATTTTTCCCCATATTCGTATTCGCAATTTCTTTTTCTTGCTGATTGTTTTGGCTCCACTCATCAGCCTGAGTGTTTATTATATTTTACCCTCAGTTGAAGCCTATGCAGGTCTATCCGGTGTCTTGCATGGTTTATATGTAGCAGGCGCAGTCATCTATAGCCAGTATAAAAGAGAGCGTAAATTTGCATTATTAGTGTTCAGTCTGATACTGGCCAAACTACTTTGGGAAAATACAATAGGTCAGCAGGGAACAGCAGAGCTAATTGGCAGTCCCGTACTGGTTGAAGCTCATCTGCTAGGCGTATTCTGGGGCACTATATTGGCCTTAATTGCTCTGGTATACCGCAGGGGGAAAATTAAAATAGGCACGGCAATTTAGAAAAAGAGCAAGGATCGTATTTAATTACCTTTTACAGTTTCATCATAAATAGCGTAACCGTAGTGTGGATAAGGATATATCCACATTAAAGAAATAAAAAAAGAATTTTATGCCCAAGCATTGCTGAAGCATAAACACAGGATAAAAGTGGAAAGAACATGCAACCAACACAAAAACAAACTGGCTTGGGTCGCCTAAGCTATATCTGGACAGAGTGGATTTCCACTTTTGTTATTCTTGTTTTGTTACTGCTTACACTGGTGATTGGGACCGGTGAAATGATTCATGGCCAACTACTACGGATGGGAGAACGTCTGTATGGCGATCCTGCAAGTGGAATGCAATATTCGTTTTTACGGGCTGAACCAGAAAAGCCAACCTGTGAACGTCATCCTGATATTGATGCACAGGTACAAAAACAGATGCAAGCCAATGCAGCAGATGAGTTCGCTGATATTTTCGGTACCGCTTCAGAGGCTGATGTTAGGGCTTCGATCTTGGCAGGGCAGCAGCTCTGTGAAGAAAAATATCAGTTCCATGATCGGGCAGTTACCTATATTGATGACCACAGTACCCTCAGAACATACCGGGCTGTCGAAACTTCATTTTTCGGAGTTTTTCAATTTGGAACCGAAAACCGTGCGCTAATTCTAGTTATTATGGTGGTATTTGCTGCCATCAGCGCGACTTTAAAAACCCATCATATTGGTTTGCGGAGTCCTGCTACCCGAATTGACTATAAAGTATATTCGGTCTTCATGCTGGCGGCGAATCTGTTACTCACTTCATCTGCTTTAAGCCAATATCATTCAATGATGAATGCCGGAGTTGAAATTGGCCGGGAAATCCAGATTATTTATGGGCTGTGGATTACCCTGTTTGGTATATTAAGCCTGATCAGCTTGTTTTATCTGTTTAAGCCTCCTAAACCGTCACGTGAAGGCGGCAGCTTTGGTCTGGCATTTCTAAGTGTGCCTTTATATGTCTATATGGCAGTAATTACTGGGGTGGCCTTTACTTTCTTCATGGACTATCCGATGGGTCAGGGAATTTATCTCGGACAATTGGTCGAGTTCTCCAGTATCTTCCTAAATCTGGCTTTATTTATCTGGGCAGGGATGCTGTTAAAACAGACCCAGATTGTAGATATGTTCCTGAATATTTTACGTCCATGGAACTTGGCTCCAGAAACTTTGACCTGGTTAATTTTACTGGCTGCTGCTTTGCCTACAGCTTATACCGGTGCATCGGGAATTTTTGTTATTGCAGCCGGCGCGATTATATATAAAGAGGTTTGGCTTTCAGGTGGGCGCCGACAGTTCGCACTGGCCGCAAGCGCCATGTCTGGCTCACTTGGTGTAGTATTACGTCCATGTCTGTTGATTGTAGTGGTCGCTTCACTGAACAAGGAAGTAACGACTGACTTGCTTTATCACTATGGTTTATATGTATTTTTATTGACTTCGACTCTGTTTCTCGTTATTTCACTCTTCTTTGCCGAACGGAAATTTCGGATTGCTGCCCCAAGTGTCGCTTTTCCAAAGTCATTTCGTGCTATAGGCCCGGTACTACCTTATGTACTGATCTTTGTATTGATCTGGCTATTTTACAAATATATCCTGGCAACCGATCTTAATGAATTTACAGCGCCAGTTATGATGCCCGTAATTCTGCTTATGATTGTTCTGTTTGATAAGTTAAGGCAAAGCCCGGAAGTTGTTACTACGGTAGGCTACAATCCTGCTGTAGACCGTTATGCAGTAACAATGGGAGATCCTGCTACGCTGACTACAGTGAACACCGCTATACCTCCGACTGAATACCATCAGGTGGTTACAGCTAACGCAACACAAGGAATGTCTGCTGATCATAGCGTAGCAAGATCAGGTCTGGTAAAAGAACCCCAAGTAGGTTTTAAGCGTGCTTTGCATTTATCTACCAGTGAAACAGTGGGCCATATTGGTGCCTTAGTAATTCTCATGGCACTGTCAGTCAGTGTGGGTGGGTTTCTGGAACGCATTGAGATTATGAGTGCTTTCCCAACCGATATCAGCAATACCTTTTTAGTGCTGGCAATGATTGTTGCTGTCATGGTATTTGTTGGCATGATTATGGACCCATTTGGGGCAGTCATTCTAATCTCAGCTACAATTGCGCCCGTGGCTTATCAATATGGTATCCATCCTGTACATTTCTGGATGATTGCTTTAATTGGTTTTGAACTGGGCTATGTCACGCCACCTGTTGCCTTAAACCATCTCCTTGCCCGTCAATCTATTGGTGATGAAGAGGTAGCAGATGCGGATGCAGAAGTACGCCATAAATCATTTTACTATCGTTATGAGCGGTGGATATTACCAGTTATTGTAATGTTTCCTGCGATGCTAATTATTACTTTCGCACCTTATATTTTTAAGCTATTCGGCTGGTATCAGTAAAATATTGAAACATTAATAAAAAAGCACTCTCGAGTGCTTTTTTTGTGAATATCTTTAGGCAACAGATTAGCTCGAAGGTTGTTGTGCCAGCTGGGCTTCGAGTAATTTAAGCTGTTCTTCTTTAAGCTGAATCAGTTTATCTGCACTGGCATGCTGTTCTTGAAGAAGAGCCTGCTGCTGCTTTAACTGGTCCTGGATATCATCCAGTTTGGCAATTTCTTCTTTAGCCAGTGCTGGAGCCGGATGAACAGGTTCATTTAGGAGCTGATCATCGACCAAGGGAGGACCTTGTTTGGCTTGCTGAGGTTCGGACTGGTCTGAAGGGACAGCATTTATAGGCTTTGATGTACTTTGCTTAACTTCTACCGGCTGTGAGACAGCAGGGGACTGGTCTTGTAGCAACCAGAAATACAGCGCGATCATGACGATGATTGCCGTAATAACGCCGGCAATAAACCATAATAAGTTTGAATTATTTTTTTGCACTGTAACAGACATCTTTACAGCCTACTGTTTCTGACGAGGCTTGAACTGGATTACCCCTACATCATCAGGAAGAGCAACCTCCTGTGGCTGCTCTATATGAGTAGGACGCCGATCTGAATAACCACATTCAATGCATTCAATCCATTCATCATCTTCGGTGGTCAGCATAATAATTTTATCCAGCGCTTCGCATTTTGGACATCTTACTCCTGCGATAAAACGACGTTTAATATTCATTATCCTAACCACACATTGATTAAATAAAGGACTAGTTTAAGCGGTTTTAGGGTGATCCGTCCAACCTTGATGACGTAATAGCGCGTCAATTTTAGGTTCACGTCCACGGAAGTTGACAAAAGCATCTAGTGCCTTATCTTTACCGCCTGCGGCCAGTATGGCTGAACGGAAAGCCTTGCCGGTTTCAGTATTGAAAATACCTTCATTTTCAAAGCGGTCAAATGCATCACTTGCCAGTACTTCAGCCCACTTATAAGAATAATAACCAGCAGCATAACCGCCGGTAAAGATATGACTAAAACTGTGCTGGAAGCGATTATAGGGTACAGCTGGCACCACTGCATATTGTTCGCGAATATCATCCAGAGCCTGCTGAATCTGCGGGCTATTTAATGCTGGCGTCATTTTATGAATAGTAAGGTCAAATAGTGCAAACTCGACCTGACGTAAAGTCTGCATGCCAGACTGGAAAAAACGTGCTGCCAGCAGTGCCTGTAGTAACTGCTCTGGTAAGGCATCTTTAGTTTCAATATGTTCACTTAACAGGTTCAGGCTCTGCTGATCCCAAGTCCAGAATTCCATAAACTGACTAGGTAGCTCGACTGCATCCCATTCCACACCATGTGTACCTGCTACTGAAATATTATCGACTTCGGTGAGCATGTGATGCAGACCATGACCAAATTCATGGAATAGCGTATTGACTTCATCATGAGTGAGCAGGGCAGGTTGTGTTCCGACCGGGGGAGTAAAGTTACAGACCATGTAACATACGGGCTTTTGCAGGTGTTCGGATTGCTGCATGCGTGAACGGAATCCGCTCATCCAGGCTCCGCCGCGTTTACCGCTACGCGCATACAAATCAAAATAGAAACCGCCCAGAACTTCGCCTTGGTCTTCAAGCTCAAAATAATGTACATCGGGATGCCATGTGGCTGCTTCCCGCTCTACAATCTGAATACCATATAAACGTTCTACGATCTGGAATAAACCACGAATGACTTTAGGAGCAGGAAAGTAAGGCTTTAGATCTTCCTGAGACAGATTGAACTGTTGTTGTTTAAGTTTTTCTGAGTAGTAAGCTGTATCCCAAGGTTTAAGCTCATTCACTCCATCTGAGCCGGCTATTGCTTTAAGTTCAGCAATTTCTTTCAGAGCGGGCTTACGGGCATGTTCAGCCAGTTCAACCAGAAATTTATTCACACTGTCTACATCGGGCGCCATCTTGCTAGCCAAGGAGTACTCAGCATAGTTGTTAAAACCTAGCAGTTTTGCCATTTCCTGACGCAGACTCAGAATTTCTTCCATAATCTGGCTATTATCATATTCAAGATGGTCAGACTGCTCTGAAGCGCGTGTAGTATAGGCCTTATACAGTTCTTCACGTAACTCGCGGTCATCGGCATAAGTCATCATTGCCAGATATGCAGGCAGGTCCAGTGTTGCTACAGGCTGTTCCAGTTCACGCTGCTGTCCATACTGTTTTAGCAGCTCGATACTGCTTTGTGGTAAGCCCCTGAGCTGCTCCTGTTCAAGCGGTTTAAAATAGGCCTGCGTAGCATCTAGCACGTGATTGGAAAAATCTGAAGAGAGTTGTGATAAACGTGCAGAAATCTCTGCATAGCGTTTCTTTTCTTCACCTTCTAGAGCAACACCTGAAAGTTTAAAGTCACGTAAGGCCAGTCGAATGGCGCTTTGCTGAGCTTCTGGCAACAGGGAAAAGTCAGGGCTGTCATGTAGAGCCTGATAAGTCTGATACAAGACACTATGCTGACCAAGCTCAGTATAATATTCACTTAAGGCAGGAAGTAAGGCCTGAAAAATCTCGCGTGTTTCGCTATTATTCATCACGGCATTTAAATGCGAGAGTATGCCCCAAGACTCGCTCATATTATTCTCAAGCGTATCTACCTGTTCCAGTATGTGAAGCTGTTGCTGGTGATTTTCTGGGACTTGCTGTAACTGCTTTAAAGAAGCCTGACCATATTCAATCTGCTGTTCAATCTGCTGCTTTAAATGCTCAAGTTTGATCTGGTCAAATTGTGGCAAAGGTAAAGTTGCTTTTTCCAAAGTCATCGTTATACGCCTGATTTTCAAAATACTTGCTACTAGATGTAAGTCTTGTATAAAGGGAAATCAAGACTTGGCAGGAAAATAAGCGTGGGAATCTTGTGGCTGAGCATTAAACTTGCCTTTTAAAAAACATGATTGCAATAAAATTTTTAATAAGGCTAAAAATGAAAAGGCAAGAGATTAGCTCTTGCCATTCACCAAAATAAAGAAGATTTAATCCTGCCGTGATTTGGCATTGGACCTGCGCTTCTTATCCTTTGATTTTTTCTTGGGAGCTTCTTTGCTTACAGAAGCCTTTTCAGCAGATTTTTTTCCTGACTTCTTGGTATAAGAGCTAGGTTTACTGCTTTTATTGCGTTTTTTACGGACAGGTTGCTCACCAGAGTCATCCTTGTTGCGTGCGCCGTGATTTTCTTCCCGCACCTGTGCAACGCGAGGGGCACGGCTACGCACTGCTCGTCCAGCATGAGTAAGTTGCCGAACCAGCTCAAAGTCAATTTTCCGTTCTTCAAGCTGAACACCTGCAACCTTAATTCTGACTTCATCTCCCAAGCCAAAAACCTGGCCACGAGACTGGCCAATCAGACTCTGACTCGGCTGGTCATAGACAAAAAAGTCATCTCCAAGCTGGCTGACATGCAGCATGCCATCAACGTACAGATCTTTCAGGGTAACGAACAGCCCGAATTCAGTTACAGCACTGATTATACCGTCGAATTCTTCACCTAGATGCTGCTGCATATAATGGCATTTTAGCCACATTGTTACACTACGGGAGGCTTCATCGGCACGGCGTTCTGTCTGAGAATAATGCTCACCTGCCTCAGCCAGCTGGTTGCCTGACAGGGCAAACTGTTTATGTTTCAAATGTGCTTTAATTGCGCGGTGTAACAGTAAGTCCGGATAGCGGCGGATTGGCGAGGTAAAATGAGTATAAGCTTCATAAGCCAGACCGTAATGACCGATATTTTCTGGTCCATAATAAGCCTGCATCATAGAACGTAATAACACGGCATGAATACTTGGTGCATCAATCCGGTCTTTTGTTGCTTCAATGACGGCCTGGTAATCAGCCTGAGTTGGCTGCTCCGGGAAATTTAACCCCAGGAGTTTCACATAATCCCGTACTTTCTGGGTACGCGAAAACTCTGGTGCATCATGGACCCGATATAACATTGGAATTTCATTTTTCAATGAATATTCAGCAGCTGCAACGTTAGCCAGCAGCATACATTCTTCAATCAGTTTATGTGCTTCATTACGGCTACGTGGCAAAATTTCCTTAATACCGCCCAGCTCATCAAATGTCATATATGTTTCGACAGTTTCAAATTCCATCGCATGACGTTTTGCACGTAATTCTTTCAGGACCTGATAAAGTTGGAACAGGGTATTAAGTGATTTGCGAACAGTACGATCTTCAGGGACAGCTTGGCTGTCACCGTCCAGATAGGCAGCAACCTGGGTATAGGTCAGACGTGCTTTAGAGTGCATGACTGCCGGATAAAATTCATACTGGGTAACACGGCCGGCACGTGAAACATTTAAATCACAGACCATGCACAAGCGGTCCAGATGCGGATTCAGTGAACAGAGACCATTAGAGAGCGCTTCTGGCAACATCGGCAGGACAAAATGCGGAAAATACACAGAGGTCCCGCGTTCTTCAGCTTCTTCATTCAGTGCTGTGCCCAAACGTACATAGTGACTGACATCAGCGATTGCGACCACCACTCGATAACCACCGCCCGGACGTTTTTCTGCGTATACGGCATCATCAAAATCGCGTGCATCTTCACCGTCAATTGTGACCAGAGCCAGATCACGTAAATCTACCCGGCCCTGACGGTCCTGTTCATCCGGCTCTTTAAAACTGGCTGCTTCCTTTAAAACCTCTTCAGGAAACTCATAAGGCAGCCCATATTCCAAGATGGTTTGTGGAATGATAATTTCAGTATCGGCTTTATCTGCCATTGATTGCACAATATGACCGGTAGAAAACTCTTCCCGAGTCGGATAATCATCAATGGCAACACGCACCATATCACCCAAGTTAATTTTGGCGTGATCGATCAGTTCTTTTTCCAGGGTAATCGGTTGATGCTGGTTTGGCATGGAAGGCTGAATAAAATATTCACCTTCATACATTTTCAGCTGCCCAATAATCTGCTTGACCCGGCGCTGGATTACTTCAGTAATAAAGCCCCAAGCTTTACCCTTGCGGTCAGTACTGGTCTGACGTACCCGTACCCGGTCACCATTAAAGACCAGACGCAGTTCACGTTCTGGTAAATACAAATTATCCTGGCCATCAATCTGTGCGATGCCCATACCTTTTGTATTGATATACACTGTAGCTTCATAAGTAGGCAAGTCAGCAACCAGCTGAAACTTGAATCCATCCTTGACCAGTTGTCCATCACGTACCATTGCAATCAGGCGGTGATTAAGCGCGTCAATACTTTTTTGGTCCTGGATTTCAAAATGCTCAACCAGGTCGGCATGGGATTGCGGCGCCTGTAACTGTTCAATCGTTTTTTGAATCAAAATACGACTTGGAATAGGATTGTCATAACGTTCAGCTTCTGCTTTAGCTTCAGGATCGACCCAATTTTTCATAATTTCGTTTGGCTTGACATCAGAAGATACCTTTAGCATAAGTCATGCCGGCCCGGACTGCACGTAAATGATTGCAATAATGTGTTTTATCTTGAGAATAATCGGAAACTAAGTACCTCAAAAATTATAGAGTGAGCATTTAAAGATCAGAAAACTCTGTAAAACCCGATAAATTGCTTAAAAAATATTTAATTGAACAAAAAAGGCAGAAATTTTTTCAGTCATGGCTTGATGATTGGGAATTAAGTTTGTATTATGGCGGCTCGTTACGGTGAGATGGGTGAGTGGCTGAAACCACGTCCCTGCTAAGGACGCATACGGGCAACTGTATCGAGGGTTCGAATCCCTCTCTCACCGCCAACGATTACCTCAATGCGCTCATAGCTCAGCTGGATAGAGCACTTGGCTACGAACTAAGGGGTCGGGAGTTCGAATCTCTCTGAGCGCACCAATTTATCGGTTTAATTCCTATAAATATTTGAAGTAATTGATTGTAACGACTTGCCGTTAAGGGCACACAAGTACGCGCTCATAGCTCAGCTGGATAGAGCACTTGGCTACGAACTAAGGGGTCGGGAGTTCGAATCTCTCTGAGCGCACCAACTTGAACATTAAACCGCTTTATAGCGGTTTTTTTGTGCCTGAAAATAATAGATTACTACTTTAATAAATTGGCCTTTAGCTACTTTGAAAATATGAAAACTGCTTATAAAAATTTTTGATCAAGAGTTATCTGATTTTCTTCAAAACGCTTACTAACTAGGCATTCAGATAAAAGTTGTTAAAAAAGACTTATAAAAGTCTGAAAAACACGTATAATGCGCAGCATCAAGTACGCGCTCATAGCTCAGCTGGATAGAGCACTTGGCTACGAACTAAGGGGTCGGGAGTTCGAATCTCTCTGAGCGCACCAACTTGATAAACAATAGAAGAAACCGCACATTTGTTGCGGTTTTTTTGTATCTAAAATAACGATAAAATATTTAATAATTATTTCACTCGCTGTTTAATTTTTAAGGCTAATATCGTATTTCCACCTATGGCAGGTAACATATCGTGATAGGGCAGACTACGCATGGCCCGCAGCAGGAAAGGTGCCTGGTCATGAATTTTTACCGCACTGGTAAGCTTTAATACAGTACCCTGACCATACGCATCAAGCTGCATACCGCCTTGTATATACTTTAAGTCCCCACCCACCGCATGAAAAACATTTTGTAGTGAATTCGGGTAGTCAAAGCGCAGTTTAAAATCGAAAGGAATACTGATTACCCCTAAACCAACAGAAACCTGATAATTAGCATCAAGTTTTTGTGGATTAAGCTGCTTGGTCTGTACATTTTTAATCTGACGTGGAAAGAGCAATTTAAAGTTAGGTGCCTGTAGCCAAGGTTTAAGTTGCTCCGGGCTCTGTGCAAAATACTGATAGCTGGTACTAAAACGCATAGCTTCTGTACCCTGCTGATAGGGCACTTGATAGTCCGAAAGAATAAAAGATACAGGTTCTTGAGACTGCTGGCTTAACTGGACAATTTTCTGACGCTGAGCAGTACTGAGCTGGAACTCTGGTAATGTGCCTGCTTTTAGGTTCTGGGTTGTTGATATTTTATAGCGACGTTGCAATGCTTCTAGTAAAAAGGCATTGGTAGCGCCTGGAATACCAAGTTTGGCTTCTGGAATGGCATTCAGGATTTTACCGAATAAAAAACCTTTAGGCTGGTTAAGATCACCCCATTGGGTAATCGTAACTAAAGTTCTCTGGGTGCCTATATCAAACCATTCAATTTTTCCCGCACCGTAAGGAACAGGAGCATCAATTACTAAGGTGGCAATACTATTATTGCTGTATTGATGCTGCATTAATACCTGTTCTTTGAAATTGAGTACCGGAATAGGCGTGGGAATATGAATCTGATATTTGACCTGAGTAATATTGCCTTGTTGAGCTTGGATCTTCGCAGATTTAAGCGTGGGAAATAAACCGGCATAATTACGATAGTGAGTCAGCAGTTTGGCAATATTCTGGCTAGAGGTTGGAACAATTACTGCACCACTATAATATTTTCCTTGTATTTTCTGCTGGGCTTGAAATGTAGGCAGTTGAATATTTTGTTTAGGGTGAGCATAAATAAAAATACGGTCGCCTGTGAGGCCTGCAAGCGTTTGGATGTTACCTTGAAATGGTGAAAGACTGCTGGGTATCTGTTCGGTCCAAGTTATAATTTGGGCTGATACTACAGTACTGGCAGATAGCCAAAACCATACAATGAGATAAAAATATCTGTTGCTATAGAACATGCCAATCCTGTTTATCTATTTTTTATGGGATAAAGGAAAGAATATTAAGGAAAAAGGGCTGTTATCTACTATAACTTCGGACACTAAAAAGATGAGGAAATAACGTATTCTGGTGTAAGATTTAAAACAATTTGAAAGTTTTGATGATGTGCTTATGTCTGAAGTTCAGCCTGCTGTATCTGTGCGCTATAGCCTAAATCTGGAAGAATCCCAAGATGGCTTCTCTTTGGCGACATTTGGCAAAAAACAGCTGACCCGTTTTATCACGCCTCTTGTCAGCACCGCTATTGTGATATGGGGTATTTATTTAGGACCTACTGGCGTTGGCCGTTATTATGTGGCACTTGGCGTATTCTTCCTGATATTACAACTCATCATGCGTTACTGGTTTTTACCGATGATGTTCAAACGTCAGTTTATCAAGTATCAGTTTGGTAAAAGTGAGCAGGGGATTGAGCTGTTTCAGGACTATATTGAACTCTATGCAAATGGTCGTAAGCAAACTTTCCAGTATGCAGAAGTACAGCACTTTGCTATAGGCAAGCTTACTTATATGCTTGAGTTCAAGAACCGGACTGTCATTATTATACCGAAACGGGCTTTTCTGAATGCCCAGCAACAGGCTGTATTTGAAAATACATTCAAGAAATAAATTTTATTGAACTGAAATAGAAAAGGAAGGGAAAAGCATGGCTACGCGTCCATCAAAAATTGTCTGTGTAGGCCGCAGTTATGCGGATCATGCCAAAGAGTTGGGGAACGCCGTACCTGACCGTCCGGTACTATTTATCAAGCCGCCAAGCAGCTTGGTTGGACTTGAACAGGGAATTAGCTGGAATCCGGCATGGGGCGACTGTCATCATGAATGTGAACTCAGTTTACGTATAGACCAGCCATTACATAATGAAACTGATCCGCAAGAAGCTTTGAAAGCTGTTGGAGCAGTAACTCTGGGTTTGGACCTCACCTTACGAGAGTTACAAACCGAACTTAAAGGCAAGGGCCAGCCTTGGGAGCGGGCCAAAGCTTTTGATGGTTCCTGTATCTTGGCAGACTGGGTAAGTCTGGAAGAAATAAACGACTGGAAAAATATTCATTATAGCTTACAGGTAAATGAGGCATTACGTCAGGAAGGTGACACTTCATTACTGATTTTTGATATTGGTTATCTGCTTGCAGATATCAGTCAGGTATTTACACTTGAACCCGGTGATGTCGTCATGACCGGTACACCAGCTGGAGTAGCTGCATTAAAATCTGGAGACCGTCTGATCATGACATTAAAAGGTGTTTCCCAAGATTTTACATGGAATACATTTGTTCAATAAGCAGATGGTTTTAAGTGTTAAAAAAGGCCATTTCATATGGCCTTTTTTAAGCATACAGGTAATTTTAAATTTTATTTTCTCTCAAAAATCGTTGAAAGAGGAACAGAAAGTTTGACAGAAAGATAGTCATCACTTTCAATGAGTACGGGACCAAGCTTTTGCATCCATTCATCATCTGGATGAATATTGCCTACATCATTACGTCGTGGCAGTGGATACGGAAGTGCTTTATAGAAGCTCCAGAAGTCAACCTGACTTAGATTACGTACCAGTACATAATCATTATTTTCTGTACGCTTGACCAGATTCTGCTCTTCCAGCATAGCGACATAAGCCGGCCAACGGCCTATTTCCCCACGGCCCAAGATGTTCATAGCTTCTTTTTCAGTAACCGTTTCCCCGAGTTTCTGTTTTCGATAAAACAGATCCAGAACATCCAGCAGCATCAACACCGGATGACGTGTCTGGCCATAGCGAGAATGAAACGCAGTAATCGCAAAACTGACCTCAACCCCTAAAAGTACAATATTCCAAGACAGGTAAATCCATAACAGGAAAATAGGAATTGCGGCAAAGGCACCATAGACAATTTCATAACTGGTGAAATTGGACATAATGGTGCCAAACAAGTTCTTGAGCATTTCAAAAACAATTGCACTGAATACGCCGGCCAGTGCAGCAGCAATCATAGGTACATTGCGGTTGGGTATAGTCCAGTAAATAATAAAGAAACCAGCAATCGTCAATGCAATAGAAAGCAATGACAGGAGAAACGCACCATCCATCTCATAGCCAGCAAAGTTATTGCTTAAAATACTTAAAGAAGCCAGCGCAGATGAGATGACAAAAGCACTGCCAAGCACAATGGGCCCTAAAGAGATAATTGTCCAATAACGCATAAACCCGACAATACCTCCGCGTGTTTCTTTAACACGCCAGATCCGGTTAAACGCGGTTTCAATGGTACTTAACATCATGATGGTTGTGACAAAGAGGAACAGCACCCCGATGACAGTCAGATTACTAGACTTCTCGGTAAAAGCATTGAGCATCTTGTCAAATGCAATCGTGCTTTTAGGCAGAAAATTGCTATAAATAAGCTGCTGCAACTGCTGACGCGCTGGTTCCAAGGCCTGAATAGAGGAAATGATGACCAGAAATACGGTCAGCATGGGCACAATCGCAAAGAGCGTGGTATAGGTTAAAGAACCTGCCAGCTCTCGACAACGGTCTGCTTCAAAACGGCGAATGACAAACAGGATAAACTTGAACCAGGTTTTGTCATAGAACGGAAGCTTCTTCAAAAAATTCAACATAAAAATAAAATCTCGATTTTTTTCATGATCTTTATGTAATTCGTTGTTCCAGCTTAGCAAAAACTTAAAGAAATACCGTATAGTTTTCTTTTTAGCTAAACTCTAAAAGTGTATGCAAGCTTATATTCTTGTTCTTTATTACAGTAAATATGGTTCTACCCGAGATATGGCACATTTAATTGCAAATGGTATCGAAGCCACCGGTATGAATGTAAAGATCCGTACGGTCCCACAATTGGCGACAGTAGTCACAGAAGCTGCACCGAGTATTCCTGCAGAAGGCGATATCTATTGTACGCTAGATGAGCTGGCTAACTGTAGCGGTCTGGCTCTTGGTTCACCTACCCGCTTTGGTAATATGGCCAGTGAGATGAAATATTTCTGGGACCAAACAACCAGTTTATGGCTGAGCGGAGCATTGCATAACAAACCTGCCTGTGTATTTAGCTCGAGTGGTTCTATGCATGGTGGGCAGGAAAGCACTTTACTGAGCATGCTGCCTCCACTTTTCCATCATGGTATGATGATTATAGGGCTTAGTAATGACCATCCGGCGCTCTCAAATACTAAATCTGGGGGCACGCCTTATGGTGCCACACATGTGAGTGGACCACGCCATGACCAAGGGCTGACTCAGGAAGAAAAAGATTTGTGCTTCGCCCAAGGTAAAAGGCTTGGAGAGATTGCTCTTAAACTGCAGCCATAAAAAAGAGCGCTAATGCGCTCTTTTATTGTCAAAGAAGCTTATTCCTGAACAAAAACTATTTTGCCATCTGCTAGTGACTCTACACGGGCTAGTGACTCGACACGATATCCTTTTTCAAGTAAGACATCGCGGCCAGGCTGAAAAGACTTTTCAATTACAATCCCGACCCCAACAACTTCGGCATTGGCTTGATGAATCAGGTCAATCAGACCCAAAGCCGCCTGACCATTCGCCAGAAAGTCATCAATGACCAGTGCGCGGTCACTTGAGTTCAGATGCTTGTTTGAAATCGCAATTGTACTTTCAGTCTGCTTGGTAAATGAAAAAACTTTAGAGCGGTATAAGTCATCTTTTAAAGTCAATGACTGATATTTACGGGCAAAAATTACAGGAACACCCAGTTCTAAACCTGCCATGACTGCGGGAGCGATACCAGATGCTTCAATCGTGATAATTTTGGTGATGCCTGCATCTTTAAAGCGGGCAGCAAACTCTTTACCAATCTGCTGCATCAATACAGGATCAATTTGGTGATTTAAGAACGCGTCCACTTTTAAGACTTGATCAGATAGAACGATACCTTCACTTAAGATTTTCTGTTCTAGTGCATGCACGGGAGAATTCCTCTAGGGGCGGATGCTTTTTCAAGCAAAAGCGTATTTTAAAAAGCATCCGCAAAAATGCAAGCTGAAATTGATCAAATTACTTAATTTGTTGGTCCTTTATAACCTGTTAATAACAGGCCATAGGACGTTTTACCATCTTGATGGGTAACTTTAACCGGTAAGTAATCTAATTTTGGGGCTAGCCAGAAAACTGTATTTCGCTCGGCCTTGTCGTGTTGCATCCGTACTTTAATGGTGCTGAATGTACCATAAGAGGTTTTCACCTGTTCAGTACCTTGCCTAACAAACTTACGGTTTTCCACTTCTTTGGCATCAGCAATTGGATAGGTTGACTTTAAACCTGAGCCTTTTAAATCTTCCCGAATCTGTAATTCGGCATTTAGCTCATCGAGTACCCCAGATTGCCAGGCAAAAGAACGGGACTTATCATCTTTTTGCGTTTTGATAAGTTTAGTGCCCGGATTAAACTGGATACTCATTTTGTCATTATGTACTAAAATTTTGCTGGTCCGGTTAAAGCTGTCAGAGATAATCTTGTTATTGTTAAAACTAAAACGGCTGGTTTCGGTGGCTGATGCAATAGCGCCCGCCTTTGCGGCAAAGGTGTACACCCACTGGTTACCGTTCTTACTTAAAGTCCGGGTCGCTGTACCCATATTCTTACCATTATAAGAAAACTGATAACTGGCTTGAAAGGGACTCATGGCGAGAGCATGACTTGAAAAACCGGAAAATAACAGCGCTGTGGTCATACCAGTCGCTAAGGTCAGGGTTTTAAACAGGGTAGTTGCCATAAGTGTGGGGATCCTTTTACAGAAACAGGTTACATCAAAGAAATATAACTTATTTTTCATCTAGTATTATGCTCTTCAATAATGAAGAAGTAATAGAAATAGGCTACTTAACTGTATCAGTATGTAGGTTTTTCACAGACCAGCTTAAATATAAGATATTTTAAAGTCTATTTTTGTTGAAGTGGCGTCACATGGGTAGCTTCAATATCATTTTCTATTTTCTGCATTTGGGCATCGCGCATAGATTTATGCAGAATAGCCCGCATATTAACATTCCCAACCAGAACCAGTTCTGCTTCACGTAACAGCCCCTGATTTACATTGATTTTATCCAGTGTTTCCAGAACCGAACGGCTTTTGCCCAACCACTGATTCAAATCCAGATATAACAGGTCATCTTTAACTTGCACAATATTAAAACGCTCTAAGATAGAACCTAAAGGGTCTTTTCTTAAAATTTTCTGGTAAAAGAAGAGAGCGGTATTAAATCCGATTTTTATAAATACATTTTTAAATTTGGCCTCAATCACCTGCGTGTCACTGATCTGCTCAAAAATCAGAAGCTGGGTATTTTTATTGAGTTCCATCTGTAGCAGTTTTAAGTCAACAGACAGGGTGGTATATAAACCCTTTACTTCCAAAGTGGCGTACAGTCTGAGCCAGTCATCATGCACATCAGCATGCAAATCCTGCAAAAGTTTAACATTATTGGTGACATAACGTTCAAAAGTGGCATTCAAAAAAACTTGAGACAAGGCAAACTCACGCTCTTCTTCAATAAATCCCTCTGCTTTTTGATATACTTGACGTATACGTTTAGAAATATTGGAAATTAGCGTTCTAGGCATAAAAATGATTCCAGATGGAGAGTTCTTTTTCGTTCAGTTGCAATCTTGACGGGACGTAAGAAAATTTCAAGCTTGAATCCTGCAGTTAGCTGAATTTAATCGCGTCATTTTTAATGTTGAGTATGAAGATTGGTGACTGGGGTGACAAGTCCATAAGTTTAATAATAACTTTGTATTGATGTTATTTTCTACTTCTTTCTAAACCGACTTCAAACCAAAAGAGTCTGGCTGGTAAAAAGTCATATGTTGAAAAAAATAATTTTACCTGGTGGGACAGGTCTGGCTTGGTGGCAGGATCCGATTTTTATGGGTGCTCTGTTGCTGGCTGTCATTTTACATTTGGCGATTTTAACTCTGCATTTTGCAATGCCAGATCCAGAGGCTGCTGCCAGTAAGGAAATCGCTGTCAGCATTCGTCCGAGTTCTGAGCAGGTCAAAGATGCCGACTATCTGGCACAGGCAGACCAGCAGGGTTCAGGCCGCTTCCGAGAGGCTCACCGTATCTCAAGCCAGCTACCGGCCAGTTCACAACAACAAAGTGCGGGTGAGCAGCAGCAGGAGACTTTACAGCAGATGCACCAACAGCCTCAAATACAGTTTGAAGACAAAGTCCTGATGACAATCATGAGCTGGCGCAAAGAAGCGGAGCAGAACCAGCGTAAAAAAGCTTTAGAAGAATTACAGAGCCAGTTTCAGGCTAAGGCAGCAATGGCTGCCAGTCTGGAAGCCCAGTATTTACAGCGTCAGCAGGATTTCAGCCGTCAGCAGCGTATCAAAACGGTGGATGGAATACAGGCCAAGCAGGATGCAGCAGCTGCCTATCTGGACAAGTTCCGTGAAAAAGTTGAACTCTATGGTAACCGCTATTATCCGCAGCAGGCTAAGGCTGAGCGCCTAACAGGAGAAGTGCAGCTTATGGTCATCTTGAATGCTCAAGGCGGGATACGTGCAATCCGGTTATTGGAAAGTTCAGGACATACCATTCTAGATGAGGCAGCCAAGGTTTCTGTACGTAAAGGTGCGCCATTTGGGCGGTTTGATGCAGGTATGAAAGATATTTCTGAACTACGCATTGTACGGACATGGCGATTCGACCCGGCCGAGGCTGAATTCGAAGTAAAATAAATTAAAGGTTTTGTGTTAAGGATTAGAGCTCAGTTTCGGCCGGTAATAAGTTCCCTGCTCACGGCCATCTGCCCAGACAGCTTTGAGTTTTTCATCAGCAAGATAAAGAGAACTTGGGAAAATCTGAAGCTGTTTTAAGAATTTGGCTTCAGGTTTGAGACCGATACATTCTCCGGTTTTCCACCAGATACCTTCTGCATATTGGTCCAGGCTACCGACTGCCAGCATCCATTTAAAATGACCATTTTCTTCCAGTAGCAATTCAGAGCCAACTTCCATGACGCCGCTGAGATAATAATGGCCACTCCATGTTTTATCTTTAGACTGAAACTCAGACTGCGGACAACTGCTTTGCACAGTAACAGGTTGTTCTGCAAAAACTACAGGCATAAATATTGTACTGGTCAACAGAGCAGTAATTTGCATGAGAAGTTTCATAGTTATTATTCCTGCCAGGTTTGTAATTATTAAAATAGCTTACTTTAATTTATTCTTCCTGATAAGGATTATTCAGGCCAAGCTTGGCCAGAATTTCAATTTCCAGTGCTTCCATTTCATCGGCATCTTCATCACTGATTTCGTGGTCATAACCTAACAAATGTAAGGTGCCATGGACCAGCATATGTGTGAAATGCTCTACGGGTACTTTCTGCTGCTCGGCAGCTTCTTGTAATACGACCGGAATACAAATCACCAGATCACCCAAAGGCCGGGCTGCCAGCATGGGTAAAATTTCTTCCGGAATTTCACTCGGGAAAGATAAGACATTGGTAGGTTTGTCTTTCCGGCGGTATTCCAGATTCAGCTGTTGACTTTGATCAAGGTCAACACAGGCAATTCCAATTTCGCAGTCCTGTTTAACGTCAAGATGACGAAGAGTGGTTTCAATCACTTTTTTAAGATAAGCACGTTTGAGCACCAGTTCAGGCGCTACAAACGTTTGTTGCAAAGAGAGACTAAGTTTCAAAATAAACCTTAAATGTTGTCTGGTGTTTCTGATTGATGCTGTGCATCTGCAGCAGTATCATTTTCATTTACAAGTGCTTCTTGACGTGCCTTGCGCTCAGCACGTGCTTCAGCACTCAGCCGGGACTGTTCACTGTCCCAGCCTTCATATGCTTCTACAATTTTTTGTACCAACTGGTGGCGTACTACATCACGTGAATGAAAGCGGGTAATATGAATTTCCTTAATCGGTTCCAGTACCCGCAAAGCATGGGCTAGTCCTGATTGCTGTCCACGTGGTAAATCTACCTGAGTAATGTCTCCGGTAATTACTGCACGCGAACCAAAACCCAGACGGGTCAGGAACATTTTCATCTGTTCTGGCGTGGTGTTCTGTGCTTCATCCAGAATGACAAAAGAATGGTTCAGGGTTCGACCACGCATATAAGCAAGTGGGGCAACCTCAATGACCTGCCGTTCGATGAGTTTGGCAACCTTCTCGAAACCGAGCATTTCATACAGTGCATCATAAAGAGGGCGAAGGTAAGGATCAATTTTCTGGCTTAAATCACCCGGCAGGAAGCCCAGCTTTTCACCTGCTTCTACCGCCGGACGGACCAAAAGAATTCTCTGGATTTCATTACGTTCCAGCATGTCGACTGCAGCAGCAACCGCCAGATAGGTCTTACCTGTACCAGCAGGACCGATACCAAAAGAGATATCACTTTGTAAAATGCGCTGCACATAACGTTTCTGGTTGGCACCGCGTGGATTGATCCGGCCTTTTCGGGTCTGTAACCAGACACTGTCGAGGCCGGTATGTTCCTGCTCGGTATCATCCATCAGCTCGCGCTCGGTCTGACTGCCTTGAATCATCATATGCAGTACATCGGCACTGATCTGCTGCGAAACCTCGGCTTCTTCATGCAGTCGCTGTAACAGGCTTTCTGCCCGTTCAACTGCATCGATTTCACCATCTACAAAGAAGCTATCACCGCGATGGGTAACTTTGACATCCAGACGCTGTTCAATCTGTTTCATATGTCCGTTATAAGCACCTAACATGCTCTTAAGGCGTTCCATAGAAATGCCAGGGAAACTTACTGTACGTCGAATCGCTGCAGTCAAGAGAAATCCTTTAGGTAATTTTTGTCGTTCCCCTTACATTACGCCACGTCAGGCTCAAGATTCAAGAGTTCTCCGTAAACTAAATTTAAAGTTTTAATTTCGGTAATTTCAATCTCGGCAAAACGTCCCACCCAGGCCGGGTCTCCGATAAAGGTAACCAGACGGGTATTATCGGCCGTACCGACTAGCAGGTTCGGATCCCTTTCTGAAATATTTTCAATCAGAACACGTTGAATCGTTCCTTGCATGGCATTTGTTTTTGCAATACTGGATTGCTTGATCCATTGCTGAACACGTGCTAAACGCTCTTTTTTCACTTCTTCCGGTGTATCATCAGCCAGCTCTGAGGCTGGTGTACCAGGACGTTTGGAATAAATAAAGCTATAAGAGTGGTCAAAGTCCATTTCCTGAATAAACTGATAAGTTTCTTCAAAATTCTGATCAGTCTCGCCTGGAAATCCAATAATAAAATCACTTGATAAGTGCATATCGGGACGGACTTTGCGAAGCTTGGCTATTTTTTCAATATAAACATCAATAGTATGGTTACGCTTCATTGCCTGAAGTACGTCATTTGAACCACTTTGTACCGGCAAATGTAGGTGTGAGACCATTTGTGGCAAGTCGCGGTAACACTGAATCAGATCATCATTAAATTCTAACGGGTGTGAAGTGGTATAACGAACCCGACCAATACCCGGAATTTCGGCCACCAGACGCAGCAGGTCAGCAAAGGTACAGATAGTGCCTTCGAAAGTCTCTCCACGATAGCCATTTACGTTCTGGCCAAGCAGATTGATTTCGCGAACGCCTTTTTCTGCCAGACCAGCAATCTCGGCCAGTACATCATCCAGCGGACGTGAAACTTCTTCACCACGGGTATAAGGAACTACACAAAACGAACAGTATTTTGAACAGCCTTCCATGATTGAAACAAAAGCTTTATAGCCTTCTACGCGTGGTTCGGGCAAAAAGTCAAATTTTTCAATATCCGGAAAGGAAATATCGACCAGCTTGATCTTCTCTTTCTTTGGCTTCTCAAGCTGGTCTATATGCTGGTCCAGCATTTGCGGTAAACGGTGCAGGGTTTGCGGGCCAAATACCATATCGACATAAGGCGCACGCTTTTGAATATTATCGCCTTCTTGTGAGGCCACACAGCCACCCACACCAATCACCAGGTCAGGATTCTGGTCTTTTAGCTTACGCCAGCGGCCCAGCTCACTAAACACTTTTTCCTGTGCTTTTTCACGGATTGAACATGTGTTCATCAGCAGGATATCGGCATCAGCCGGATTGCTGGTCAGGATATAGCCATGTGAGTCGCCTAAAAGGTCTGCCATACGGTGACTGTCATACTCATTCATCTGACACCCTTGCGTTTCAATATACAGTTTTTTAACTGGCATATTGTCGGCAGGGGTGTGCTGTGGCTGGGTAACAGTGTTTTCTGAGGCAGCTTTGGCACCATTTGGAATGAAGGTTTGAACCGTCATGTAGGCTCCTAAAGGATAATGATCAGATAACCGGCCTGAATATACATAGATCGACCGGTAAAGGGATTTTTAAGGTCGCACATTTTAACAGTATTTTTAACGAAAGCCCTAAAAATAAATTCAGTTCAGTTTGCGTTGATTTTACAGACAAAATTACTTTTGAATTAATGAGAGGTGAATCATGAGGTTACATAACACAACAGTAGTGATCATAAAGAATAATTAAACTATCGGTCCGGAACTGGGTTTTGCAGCTGGAAAAGGGCGGGTATGCATCTCAAGAAAAATAATTCATTAAGTAAATATGGATTAAAAAACAAAAGTTTTCAGCGCATCTTGCTTGGAAGCTTGATGAGTGTATTCGGTATACATTGTAGCCAGGCTGCTGACGAGCAGTTTAATGATGCCTTAAGGGCTGCCAACGCGGGTAATGTTGCGCTGTTAGATCAGTATCAGGCTGCTATGCAAAATGATGTGCTTGGCTATTATCCGGAATACTGGAAATTAAATACCAATCTGGGTTTTCAGTCGCCTTCAGCAATTATCAGCTTTGCCCAGCGGTATCCACAGGCTGCCATGACTGAGAAACTTGCCGCTGACTATGTAGAAGAAAAAGTAAAACAGGCTGATTATGCCAATGCCCAGCCAGTTTTGGCTTATGTAACCAATCCTGACCGTGCAGAGAGCTGTGCGGTTGCCCAGGTGCGGGCTAAGACTGGCGACCCTCTGGTCTTTGCTGAGTATAAGGATATATGGTTTACTACTGAATCCCAGCCTGATTCGTGTACCGGTTTGGGGCGTATGATGCTAGCCAGTCCATTAATGACTGCCCAAGATCGCCAGCAGCGTTTATGGGGACAACTACGGGCAGGACAGTCGGGTCAGGCGCTGGCAACGGCACAAACTATTGGGCTACCTTTATCATTGGCCCAGCTGAACCAGATTCAGGCTAATCCGCTTAATTATTTATGGTCTGCACCAAAAGCGACTCCAACTGATCATGCTTATCTGATTTTTGCCCTGGGACGTTTGGCCAATAACGAACTGGAAACAGCGTTATCTTCGGTAAAACGCGCGGCTGAGGGTACGCCTGCCGATGTACAACGCTATTTGTATCGCACAGTAGGTTATATTGGCGGTACTACTGTCATGAAGAATAATTTTAATCGGGAAGTCCTGAATGCTTTAGATACCAGCTATGGTTATCCATTTACCCCTGAAGAAGCAGAAATCTATGCGCGACAGGCGATTCGCTTTGGAGCGTGGGAGAGTGTAATCCGTGCTATTGATAGTATGACAGTCACCCAGAAACAGGAAGACCGCTGGCAATACTGGCTGGCCCGTAGCGTGGAAAAACGAAATGACAGTGGTTCACGCCAGACAGCACGAGCTATCTATAGTAAATTGGCCCAGGCAGGCGATGATTATCATAATCTGTTAGCAAAGGATCAGTTGGGCCAAAGGTACAGCAGTGTGCCGGGTAATCAGCAACCTTCTAGCCAAGACATGCAGCGGCTGAACCAGAATATTCATTTTAACCGTGCGTTTACCTTGCGCCGTATTAATGCACCAGATAGCTATATTAATCGTGAGTGGAACTGGGCAGTACGTCAGGCATACCTGAAGCAGGATGATGGTTTATTACTCGCTGCGGCGAAACGTGCTCATGATATGGGATGGTATGATCGGGCAATCTATGCCGCAGAACGTACAGTGAGACAGCATAATTACAGTTACCGTTATGCTACTCCACATCAGGGTACAGTGGTGAGTCATAGCCGCAATGTGGGAGTAGATCCAGCTTGGGCTTATGGACTTATGCGTCAGGAAAGCCGTTTTGTATCTTCTGCACGCTCACATGTTGGAGCTGGCGGATTGATGCAGATCATGCCGGATACAGCACGACTGGTCGCCCGGCAAATGGGCGAGAGTTATAACCCGGCTGCCCTGACTGATATGAATACCAATATCCGCTACGGTACTTATTATCTGTCCATGATACAAAATCAGCTCAGTAATAACCCTGTATTGGCGACGGCTGGCTATAATGCCGGTCCGAACAGGGCTAAGCGCTGGCAGCCTGAATTTCAGAGTCTGACTGCTGATCAATATACGGAAGCCATTCCGTTACTTGAAACCCGTGACTACGTTAAAAATGTCATGGCAAATGCAACTCATTATGGGGTGCTATTGGGGCAAGGACCACAATCTATTCAGAACCGGATGAAAGTAATACCGGTCAGGAATACACCATAAGGGTCCGGTGAATTAATGTGTTACTGCAATTTATAGCTAGTTTTTCAATGAAGAAAATAAGTCTAAAGGCAACCTCTTCTTTTGCAGCTGCCGGATGTGTAACTGCTGTGATCGGGTTGTGTAGTTCTCCGGCCTTTGCTGCACCAGCTTTGCAGGGGTATGTGATGCGTGTGCAAATGACACCGGCAGTATGTGCATTGGACTCATCCAGACAGAAAACCCGCCAGTGTCTGGAAGGGTATTCATTGACGATTGCCGGTTTGCTGCCTGAAACAACAGAAGAAGACTGTACAACCAGTTCTTCTGCAAATCTGTCACCCATTCAGGCAAACGTTGTGTCGCGTATTATGCCGGGTGAAAATAGCCGTGCTCAGTTATGGCATAGCGTAGGAGGGTGTTTGCCGATGAATGCCAGCCAGTATTTCCGTACCATTATTAATTATGCCGAGCGCTTAAAAATACCTGCCGATCTGACCGGCTCAGTCAGTCGTCAAATACAAAATAATTCATTTAAACAGCAGTTTTTAAAACTGAACCCTGCTTTGCCAAATAATGGAATACGCTTTAGTTGTGAAAGTTTAAGAGGCGCACCTGTCTTGACAGAGGTTCAGGTATGTTACCGGGTTAATGGGCAGTATAAACAGTGCTCAAGTGAAGTTGTCTCCAGTTGTCCAGGTAGCTTTACCGTAAAAGGGGCATATTAAACAATTATTTGATGCTTAAAGATAATCTGAAAGTATGAACGGGATTTCATTTATATTTCCTATCAGACTTTAGGGGAAATCCATTCTCTTTTACATGCATCTGTCAGACGATTGGAGTACAATCTTTGCCGTTTATGTTTATTAAGATTAGATAGAACAGCTATTTAATCATTATGACGATCCTCAATTGGAGATAATTACATGAAGCAACCTGTTCGCGTTGCCGTTACTGGCGCTGCTGGTCAAATTGGTTACAGCCTGTTATTCCGTATCGCAAGCGGCGAAATGCTGGGTAAAGACCAACCAGTTATTCTTCAATTATTAGAAATTCCTGTTGAGAAAGCTCAACAAGCGCTGAAAGGCGTAATGATGGAACTAGACGACTGTGCTTTCCCATTGTTGGCGGGCATGATCGGTACTGATGATCCTAAAGTAGCATTCAAAGATGCTGACTACGCACTTCTTGTGGGTTCACGCCCACGTGGTCCTGGTATGGAACGTGCTGACCTGCTTAAAGTGAACGGTGAAATCTTCATCGGTCAAGGTCAGGCGCTTAACGAAGTGGCTAGTCGTGATGTTAAAGTATTGGTTGTAGGTAACCCTGCAAACACCAATGCTTACATCGCAATGAAATCTGCCTCAGATCTTCCAGCGAAAAACTTTACCGCAATGTTACGTCTTGACCACAACCGTGCCTTGACTCAGCTTGCTCAAAAAGCAGGTGTTGCAGTTTCTGACATCGAAAACATGACTGTTTGGGGTAACCACTCTCCAACCATGTATGCTGACTATCGTTTCGCAACTGTGAACGGTGAAAGCTTGAAAGACAAAATCAACGATGCTGAATGGAACAAAGACGTATTCCTTCCAACTGTTGGTAAACGTGGCGCTGCGATTATCGAAGCGCGTGGCCTGTCTTCTGCTGCTTCTGCTGCAAATGCTGCTATCGACCATATGCGCGACTGGGCACTTGGTACAAACGGCAAATGGGTAACAATGGGTATTCCTTCTGACGGATCTTACGGCATTCCTGAAGGCGTAATGTTTGGTTTCCCTGTAACCACTGAAAACGGTGAATACAAAATCGTTCAAGGTCTTGAAATCGACGAATTCAGCCGTGAGCGCATTAACGTAACTCTGAACGAACTTGAAGAAGAGCGCGCAGCAGTTGCTGATATGCTTAAATAATCTATTTTTTAGATTGATAAAAAGCGCCTGTCATAGGCGCTTTTTTTTATAGTCATCTTTAGATTTATCACAAAAGATAACAAGAATACATCGGCCTGTAGCCCTAATTTTCTGCGTATTTGTTAGTTTATAGATTGATGAAATAACAAATAGGAGTCAAGTTATGGTACTCGAACAACAACCCACTTTAGAATTATTATTTGAGCAATTAGGCTTACCTTCAGATGAAGCTTCTATAGACCAGTTTGCAAAAGATCATCAGCTTCCTTCTGATGTAATTTTACCAGAAGCAGATTTCTGGACACAGGGGCAGAGTTCTTTCCTGCGTGAACACTGGCATCAGGATGATGAATGGATTGTGATTATTGACAAGCTGAACCAGATGCTGCACGTTGAAGACGATAAAAATCCTAAGCATCCTGAATAAGAAAAAAGGCTCTTCTGTGAAGAGCCTTTGATTTTAATCAATGAACACGCGACTGAAGCAGTTTCATAAACCAGTCCTCATTACGCATAGCCTGAAAGGCAAAATGTTGTCGTAACGTTTCCCGATCAAACTCTTGAGTCTTGGTATATTTGCTCAGCCAGTGCCGGGTAAGAGCCAATTCATTTTTAGCAACAGATGCATAGCCTAAAATCAGAAAAATTTCACCATGCTCATAATGTGCCAATGGTTTTAAAATCTGCTGGGCAATTAAAGCAAAATGCACTTCACGATTCAATTCAAAGAAAACCATATAAGCTTTAGCTAGCTGAATCGAGAGGTCAAGGTAAACCCTTAACGGCATTTCTTCATATTCCAGGCGGCCTTGTTCAAGAATGACAATAGCTTCCTGCAAGAAATGAATCTGTTCCTGACGATGATTGCTGCGGTTTACCAGTTCCATACGTAACTGCCCACGCTCAAGCGCCAGTTCAGGCGTACTGCATGACAAGAACAATTGATCTGTTTCACCAATGCGGGCTATCAGTTGCTTGGTATCTTCTAGCATTCGCCATTACTCTTATAAATATTAAGTTTATATATGAGGCTGGTTTTACAGATTTAAAGCGACCGGCCCGGCCTTTACCATAACACCAGTCCACTACGTAACCATGCAGTAATAGACAGGCGCTGTTGTTGTGCCTTTAAGACTTCATGCAAAAGATCGCTTTGAAAAATCACTAATCGATTGGGTGCGGGTTCAATAATATGCCAATCCTGATGTACATCCTGTAAGCGCAACTGCCCACCCCAGTGACTCTGCCATTGTTCATGTAAGTAGTAAACGGCAGAAAAAACCCGATCATTTTTTTGTTGGGGATTATCACGGTGTAAAGTATAAAACTCGCCAGCATTATAACAGGCGAAGTGAGCTTCAACTTCACGAATACTGGTAAAGAATGCCCGGTTAAGTGTGATAGCCAGTTGTTGCAAGGTGTTTATATGTTGCTGTGCAATAGGCAAATTCTCATTGATCCATAAAATATGGTCACTGCGGATTTGCGTAACCACTCCGTTTTGAACAGCAGCTTCCCGAAAACGATTAATATTTTCAGTACATTCTTCTACTAAATCATGCAAATAAGCTTGCTCATAGGCCCGATCAATAACTGCAAAACCATGTTGATGTAAATCACTGATCACTTGGTCAAGAGCCCAGGATTGCGGTAGAAAAACGTCTTCCATATCACCTCGAAAAAATAAGGATAAAAAGTAAGGGATTATTTTAGAATAAGAGAAGTTCCTTAAAGAAACATTTTTTCATGCTAAAATGCCTATTGAACTAAGGAATTAATGCAAAAATGAATTACCGTCACCATTTCCATGCAGGCAACTTTGCCGATGTTATGAAACATGTACTGTTGCTGCAATTGTTGACACGCCTGAATAGTAAAGACAAGCCTTATCGTTATATCGATACGCATGGTGGCGCGGGTCAATATGATCTGTCGTCTGCACCTGCACAAAAGTCTGGTGAATTTCTGACAGGTATTCACCGTTTGGTCAAGCTGGATGACTCAGTCAAGCGTAATGCACCAGAAGGCGTACAGCAATACCTGAAACTGGTTGAAAGTATGCGTAGCCAGCAGGGTCAAGGGGCTTATCCTGGCTCACCATGGTTTGCATTACAGGGAATGCGTGATATTGATAAAGCCACAGTGTTTGAAATGCAACGGGATGTATTTCAGCAGTTACGTGACAATATTCGTGATTCACGTGCTGGTCTGCATAAACGTGATGCTTATGAGGGACTACTGGCCGTTATTCCACCGAAAGAAAAACGCGGTCTGGTCATGATTGATCCGCCTTATGAATTAGAACGTAAAGATTTTCCGCAATTGGTAGAGCTTTTACAGAATGCCTATAAAAAATGGCCGACGGGCATATTTGCCGTGTGGTATCCGATTAAGGATCGCGCCATGATTGAGCGTTTTGAAAAGAAAATGATGAAGACCGGTATTCGCCGGCAGCTCATCTGTGAAATCTGTGTATGGCCGGATGACACGCCAGTCGGTTTAAATGGTTGTGGTTTACTGGTCATTAATCCGCCTTGGAAGTTTTCTGAAGATGCCGATGAGGCACTACAATGGTTGTTTCCACATCTGCGCATGCAAGAAATTGGCGGACATGCGGCAGTACGCTGGCTAGTTGGTGAATAGTCTGTGCTTTACCGTAAATTGGATAAGGTCATAGTTAGGACGTATAAGAATGACAAATATACCTAAGCCTGAACGGGATGATAATTCTCACGACTCATTTGATGGAATTACCTTTGAAGTAGTCGAAGAAGAGCATACTCATGAAGGGCAGAAAATAAGGCGTCGTGGAATTTATCTATGGCCGAACCTAATTACAACCGCAGCTTTACTTGCAGGATTCTATTCAATAGTCGCGAGCATGAATGGAGTCTATAGTCAGGCCATTTATGCGATTTTTATTGCTGCGCTTTTAGATGGTCTGGATGGACGGGTAGCACGTGCCATTGGTGCACAAAGTGCTTTTGGTGAACAATTTGACTCATTGTCTGACTTGCTGGCTTTTGGTGTAGCGCCTGCAATGCTCATGTATAGCTGGAGTCTTAATGATCTTGGTCGTATTGGTTTAGCTTGCTGTTTTGTCTATACCGCTTGTGCCGCCTTCCGGTTAGCCCGTTTCAATGTGCAGATCGGAGTAGTCGATAAGCGTTATTTCATCGGGATTGCAAGTCCGTTGGCTGCAATCATTGTGGTTTCATTAATCTGGGTAGGAATAGATTTTCCAGCGATTTTTGATCTGCAGGACCGGGGAATTCAAGCCACCAATGCTGTCCTGATGCTGATTATCGGAATCCTGATGATTTCTAATATCAAGTATTACTCATTTAAACAGATGGATCGCAAACGTGTACCTTTTGCAGTTATGCTTCCTGTTGTTTTGATTCTTGCAGCAATTACGTACAATATACCTGTTGGAATACTGACTGTTTCTATTATTTATGCATTCTCAGGTTTCATTACAACATTTTTGGCCCGAAGACATCAAAGTCGTATTATAACCTAACCAAATCAGGGGGTTCAGTATGGTTAAATTGATTACGTCCTTGAATCAATCACAGCAGCTGAACCCTAAATCATTTTCTAAACTGAACTTGGCTTATCATCCGCCTAAAGGCCGTTTTAAAATTATCCATCAGGGTCTGATTCTACCCAATCTGCCTGCTCCACTTCATTATCTTAATTTTATAAGTATTATCGGGCAGCCCCGAATACCCGTATTTTTTAATCAAAGTGCCATTCTTGAGCAGGCGCTCGATACTGCAACAGTTTTAGTCAGCTCCAGTCCACATATGGTGGGGCAACTTAAAAGTTACTCTATAAAAGAACAGTGCCTTTTTAATTCTGATGATTTCTCCTTTGCAGATATTGATCAAGTATCTGGTGAATTACCTGTATTACGAATCAGACGCCAGTCACCCGAGTTTTCTATAGATTTAAATGTGGTGACTCTGCCTGTTCTTTCTCAATTTATAAAAATAAAATGGGGCTTATTCGAGCACTGGTCTTTGCTTTGCCAGTGTAAAGGCGAAGTTTACTACCAAGAACAGCGTTATTTAATTGAAGGAACCGGTAGCTTTGAATATGCCCGTGCTGCCAATATACCTGTAATTACCTGGTGCTTTTTTACCTATCAGGTCATTAATCTAAGTTCGTCCTTACAAGTTCTGCTTCTGCAAATCCGTAATAATTTTAATCAACTTGTTCAATCACATCTTTATGTGCGTGATATAGCTGGAGACATGAAGCTCCATGATAAAAATGTAATATTCAAAGTAGACCGTGTTTATCCTAAGGTGACTACCCCTAATGGTAAAGAGATGTACTTGCCTAGAGAATTTTCTTGGTGCGTAGAACATGAAGGACAAATATTATTTGAATTGCATGCACAAAGCCGAGGGGACTTCAAATTTGGTTTAGCGGCAGGCTATGTCGGAAGCTTTCGTTATCAGGCTCATTGGGAGGGCGAAAGCTATGAAGGCGAGAGCGGTTATATTGAATATATTGACTGCCGACCTTTGCGTTGGCAGGAAAAAAATGAACAGGATAAAATACTGGATCAGTTAAGTGTGGCTGAGCCGTGTATACTTAAGAAATAGAAAAAATCCGGGTATTTGCCGGATAAATAACCAGCCGATCACTTTTTTATAAAATACCCCTTGCGTTAGGGAATAAATGGCCTATAATGCACATCCATCGGCGGTGATGAAGATTAAAACTTCTGATAAAACAGTAACTTAGTTAAATATAGTTAAGTCGGGTTTTGTTAGACAGATTTAAAATAATCTGAATTACCAGTTGACTTTCTGAAAAGAAAGCGTAATATAGCCGACCTAGCTTGCTGCTGACGAAGCAGTAAGAAGATCATTAAGAGAATATGAAGAACAACTTGTGTGGATTTTTACTGATTGATCGATCGAAATAATTTTCATTGATTGAATGGTAGAAATTTCTCGAAGTTTATTTGAGTAAATTTTTAGTCAGAAGATTAATGAGCCAGAATTGGTACCTTGTCTATAAATAAGGTACAAATGATTTTAACTGAAGAGTTTGATCATGGCTCAGATTGAACGCTGGCGGCAGGCTTAACACATGCAAGTCGAGCGGATGAAGGTAGCTTGCTACCGGATTCAGCGGCGGACGGGTGAGTAATGCTTAGGAATCTGCCTATTAGTGGGGGACAACGTTCCGAAAGGAGCGCTAATACCGCATACGTCCTACGGGAGAAAGCAGGGGACCTTTGGGCCTTGCGCTAATAGATGAGCCTAAGTCGGATTAGCTAGTTGGTAGGGTAAAGGCCTACCAAGGCGACGATCTGTAGCGGGTCTGAGAGGATGATCCGCCACACTGGGACTGAGACACGGCCCAGACTCCTACGGGAGGCAGCAGTGGGGAATATTGGACAATGGGGGGAACCCTGATCCAGCCATGCCGCGTGTGTGAAGAAGGCCTTTTGGTTGTAAAGCACTTTAAGCGAGGAGGAGGCTACCTAGATTAATACTTTAGGATAGTGGACGTTACTCGCAGAATAAGCACCGGCTAACTCTGTGCCAGCAGCCGCGGTAATACAGAGGGTGCGAGCGTTAATCGGATTTACTGGGCGTAAAGCGTGCGTAGGCGGCCAATTAAGTCAAATGTGAAATCCCCGAGCTTAACTTGGGAATTGCATTCGATACTGGTTGGCTAGAGTATGGGAGAGGATGGTAGAATTCCAGGTGTAGCGGTGAAATGCGTAGAGATCTGGAGGAATACCGATGGCGAAGGCAGCCATCTGGCCTAATACTGACGCTGAGGTACGAAAGCATGGGGAGCAAACAGGATTAGATACCCTGGTAGTCCATGCCGTAAACGATGTCTACTAGCCGTTGGGGCCCTTGAGGCTTTAGTGGCGCAGCTAACGCGATAAGTAGACCGCCTGGGGAGTACGGTCGCAAGACTAAAACTCAAATGAATTGACGGGGGCCCGCACAAGCGGTGGAGCATGTGGTTTAATTCGATGCAACGCGAAGAACCTTACCTGGCCTTGACATACAGAGAACTTTCCAGAGATGGATTGGTGCCTTCGGGAACTCTGATACAGGTGCTGCATGGCTGTCGTCAGCTCGTGTCGTGAGATGTTGGGTTAAGTCCCGCAACGAGCGCAACCCTTTTCCTTATTTGCCAGCACTTCGGGTGGGAACTTTAAGGATACTGCCAGTGACAAACTGGAGGAAGGCGGGGACGACGTCAAGTCATCATGGCCCTTACGGCCAGGGCTACACACGTGCTACAATGGTCGGTACAAAGGGTTGCTACACAGCGATGTGATGCTAATCTCAAAAAGCCGATCGTAGTCCGGATTGGAGTCTGCAACTCGACTCCATGAAGTCGGAATCGCTAGTAATCGCGGATCAGAATGCCGCGGTGAATACGTTCCCGGGCCTTGTACACACCGCCCGTCACACCATGGGAGTTTGTTGCACCAGAAGTAGGTAGTCTAACCGCAAGGAGGACGCTTACCACGGTGTGGCCGATGACTGGGGTGAAGTCGTAACAAGGTAGCCGTAGGGGAACCTGCGGCTGGATCACCTCCTTAACGAAAGATTGACGATTGGTAAGAATCCACAACAAGTTGTTCTTCATGACGATGTATCTGAGGGTCTGTAGCTCAGTTGGTTAGAGCACACGCTTGATAAGCGTGGGGTCACAAGTTCAAGTCTTGTCAGACCCACCACTACTGACGAAAGCAGTAATGCAGAAAAACAGATATGTTGACTTATTGATAAGCTGGGGACTTAGCTTAGTTGGTAGAGCGCCTGCTTTGCACGCAGGAGGTCAGGAGTTCGACTCTCCTAGTCTCCACCACGAATCAAACATGATTTGATTCGAAGCTAAAGATTACAGAATTTAGTAAATGGAAGGTTCAAGAATCCTGGTTTATTAACTTCTGTGATTTATCACAGTTGACTGCAGTCCGACGAGGATGCAGTGAATCATTAACAGATTGGCAAATTTGAGTCTGAAATAAATTGTTCAACTCATTCAATAGACGTTACAGGGTAACCTGTTAACTAACGTAGATTGAACTGAGAACTAGCAAATTAACTGAATCAAGCGTTTTGGTATATGAATTTAGATTGAAGCTGTACAGTGCTTAAATGCACAGTACTCTAAACTGTAATGTTGAAGTTGCTCCTTGTAGGTAACGTCGACTGTTTGGGGTTGTATAGTCAAGTAATTAAGTGCATGTGGTGGATGCCTTGGCAGTCAGAGGCGATGAAAGACGTGATAGCCTGCGAAAAGCTTCGGGGAGGCGGCAAATATCCTGTGATCCGGAGATGTCTGAATGGGGAAACCCACTTACCATAAGGTAGGTATTGCATGATGAATACATAGTCATGCAAGGCGAACGAGGGGAAGTGAAACATCTCAGTACCCTCAGGAAAAGAAATCAATTGAGATTCCCTCAGTAGCGGCGAGCGAACGGGGATCAGCCCATTAAGTTATGTGTGTTTTAGCGGAATGCTCTGGGAAGTGCAACCGTAGAGGGTGATAGTCCCGTACACGAAAGGGCACACATAATGATGACGAGTAGGGCGAGGCACGTGAAACCTTGTCTGAATATGGGGGGACCATCCTCCAAGGCTAAATACTCCTGACTGACCGATAGTGAACCAGTACCGTGAGGGAAAGGCGAAAAGAACCCCTGTGAGGGGAGTGAAATAGATCCTGAAACCGCATGCATACAAGCAGTGGGAGCACCTTCGTGGTGTGACTGCGTACCTTTTGTATAATGGGTCAGCGACTTATATTCAGTGGCGAGGTTAACCGAATAGGGGAGCCGTAGAGAAATCGAGTCTTAATAGGGCGTCTAGTCGCTGGGTATAGACCCGAAACCGGGTGATCTATCCATGAGCAGGTTGAAGGTTGGGTAACACTAACTGGAGGACCGAACCCACCGTCGTTGAAAAGCCGGGGGATGACTTGTGGATAGGGGTGAAAGGCTAATCAAACTCGGTGATAGCTGGTTCTCCCCGAAAGCTATTTAGGTAGCGCCTCGGACGAATACCATTGGGGGTAGAGCACTGTTTCGGCTAGGGGGTCATCCCGACTTACCAAACCGATGCAAACTCCGAATACCAATGAGTACTATCCGGGAGACAGACTGCGGGTGCTAACGTCCGTAGTCAAGAGGAAAACAATCCAGACCGCCAGCTAAGGCCCCAAAATCATAGTTAAGTGGGAAACGATGTGGGAAGGCATAGACAGCTAGGAGGTTGGCTTAGAAGCAGCCACCCTTTAAAGAAAGCGTAATAGCTCACTAGTCGAGTCGGCCTGCGCGGAAGATGTAACGGGGCTAAAACTATGTGCCGAAGCTGCGGATGCACATTTATGTGCGTGGTAGGGGAGCGTTCTGTAAGCCGATGAAGGTGGATTGAGAAGTCTGCTGGAGGTATCAGAAGTGCGAATGCTGACGTGAGTAACGACAAAACGGGTGAAAAACCCGTTCGCCGAAAGACCAAGGGTTCCAGTCCAACGTTAATCGGGGCTGGGTGAGTCGACCCCTAAGGCGAGGCCGAAAGGCGTAGTCGATGGGAAATTGGTTAATATTCCAATACTTCTGTGTAATGCGATGAGAGGACGGAGAAGGTTAGGTCAGCCTGGCGTTGGTTGTCCAGGTGGAAGACAGTAGGCATGCATCTTAGGCAAATCCGGGGTGCTCTATGCTGAGAGTCGATAGCAAGCCAGTTTACTGGCGAAGTGGCCGATACCATACTTCCAAGAAAAGTCTCTAAGCTTCAGTTACACAGGAATCGTACCCGAAACCGACACAGGTGGTCAGGTCGAGTAGACCAAGGCGCTTGAGAGAACTCTGCTGAAGGAACTAGGCAAAATGGTACCGTAACTTCGGGAGAAGGTACGCTGCTGATGGTGATAGGACTTGCTCCTTGAGCTGTCGGCAGCCGCAGAAACCAGGCCGCTGCAACTGTTTATTAAAAACATAGCACTCTGCAAACACGAAAGTGGACGTATAGGGTGTGATGCCTGCCCGGTGCTGGAAGGTTAATTGATGGGGTTAGCGTAAGCGAAGCTCTTGATCGAAGCCCCAGTAAACGGCGGCCGTAACTATAACGGTCCTAAGGTAGCGAAATTCCTTGTCGGGTAAGTTCCGACCTGCACGAATGGCATAATGATGGCGGCGCTGTCTCCAGCAGAGGCTCAGTGAAATCGAAATCGCTGTGAAGATGCAGTGTACCCGCGGCTAGACGGAAAGACCCCGTGAACCTTTACTGCAGCTTGACACTGAACTTTGACCTTACTTGTGTAGGATAGGTGGGAGGCTTTGAAGTAGGGACGCCAGTTCCTATGGAGCCATCCTTGAAATACCACCCTGGTAATGTTGAGGTTCTAACTCTGACCCATAATCTGGGTCGAGGACCGTGTCTGGTGGGTAGTTTGACTGGGGCGGTCTCCTCCTAAAGAGTAACGGAGGAGTACGAAGGTGCGCTCAGCGTGGTCGGAAATCACGCGTAGAGTATAAAGGCAAAAGCGCGCTTAACTGCGAGACCCACAAGTCGAGCAGGTACGAAAGTAGGTCTTAGTGATCCGGTGGTTCTGTATGGAAGGGCCATCGCTCAACGGATAAAAGGTACTCTGGGGATAACAGGCTGATACCGCCCAAGAGTTCATATCGACGGCGGTGTTTGGCACCTCGATGTCGGCTCATCTCATCCTGGGGCTGAAGCAGGTCCCAAGGGTATGGCTGTTCGCCATTTAAAGAGGTACGCGAGCTGGGTTTAGAACGTCGTGAGACAGTTCGGTCCCTATCTACCGTGGGCGCTGGAAATTTGAGAGGATCTGCTCCTAGTACGAGAGGACCAGAGTGGACGAACCTCTGGTGTACCGGTTGTGACGCCAGTCGCATCGCCGGGTAGCTATGTTCGGAAGGGATAACCGCTGAAAGCATCTAAGCGGGAAGCCTACCTCAAGATAAGATTTCCCCGTGACTTTATGTCACCTAAAGAGCCGTTCAAGACCAGGACGTTGATAGGTTGGATGTGGAAGCATAGTGATATGTGAAGCTGACCAATACTAATTGCTCGTGAGGCTTGACTATACAACACCCAAACAGTTGTATACAAAGCATCAATCGATTCATAAATATGCAATATCCCTTGATTCAGCCTGATGCTGGAACATACAATTCAGACCCAGATCTGCCCTCTGTTAATAACTCATTTGGACTAAAGTACGGCATATACTGCACCGCAGTTAAATCAGACCCGAACAAGTCCATCAACAGTTGTGCTGGCGACCATAGCAAGAGTGAACCACCTGATCCCTTCCCGAACTCAGAAGTGAAACCTCTTAGCGCTGATGGTAGTGTGGGGTTACCCATGTGAGAGTAAGTCATTGCCAGCTCATTATTCTAAAAAGCCCCCTCATATGAGGGGGCTTTTTTTTATGCGGAGGGTTTTATATAAAATAATAATTACTTTTAATAAATAAATTATTATATTGATTTTTCACTTATTTAAACTTCAGCTTGTGAGCTGTATTTATAAAGCAGATAAATTGATAGGGATTATTATTAAATGAAAAGACAATTAAAATATGGCATAGGTATAGGTGTATCACTTTTTATTTGTACTTCAATCAGTCATGCCGCCTCAGCTCAAGAATTAATAAAAGTAGCTGAGTCACAAAAGCAGCATTTTTTAAATACTTTAAAAGACTTAGTAAATATTGAGTCCAGTAGTCGCGATATAGAAGGGCTGAATATAATTGCAAAGCAGGTAGCCCAACAACTTAAAAATACGGGTGCTCAAGTAGAAATTATTACTAATCACGATATTTATCGTATGGATGATACGCCCGAGCAAGTGGGACCAGTTGTGAAAGCAACCCTTAAAGGTAAGGGGCAAACTAATATTATGCTAATTGCGCATATGGATACAGTTTATCCAAAAGGCTCGTTAGCAAAACAGCCATTTCGTATTGAAGGTGATAAAGCATATGGCTTGGGAATCATTGATGACAAGCAGGGAGTTGCATCGATTATTCATATTCTGTCTATACTTAAAAAATTAAACTATCAGGACTACGGCACCATAACAGTATTGATGAATTCAGATGAAGAAATCAGTTCGCCAGGTTCCCGTAAACTGATTAGTAAAATTGCTCAACAGCAGGATGTCATATTTTCATTTGAGGGTGGGGGAACAGATGGAAGTTTACGCTTGGCTACCAGCGGTATTGGCGCTGCCTATTTAGAGGTTAAAGGTAAGGCCTCTCATGCGGGCGTCAAGCCTGAAGATGGGGTAAATGCATTAACTGAGCTTTCTCACCAGATATTACAGCTGCAGGATCTGTCTGATGCTAAAACAGGTTTAAAATTAAACTGGACAGTTGCTACAGCTGGCAAAACCCGTAATGCAATACCAGAAGAGGCTCAAGCCCAGGCAGATGTACGTGCCTTAGACAATGCCGATTTTAAGAAAGTTGAAAGAATATTGGCTGAGCGGATAAAAAATAAAAAATTAAAAGACAGCCAAGTGGCAGTTAAATTTGAATTGCGCCGGCCTCCTTTATCTGCAAGTGAGCAAGCTCGATCAATTGCCAAGCAGGCCCAACAAATTTATTTGCAAGAATTCAAACAGCCATTAAATATTCTAACTGAGGCAACAGGTGGAGGGACAGATGCTGCCTTTGCTGCGCTGGATTCCAAAGCAGCAGTCATCGAAGGAATGGGAGTTTCAGGATATGGAGCCCATTCCAATCAGGCCGAATATATTCTGGTAGAAAGTATTGTTCCACGTTTATATATGGCTACTCGGCTCATTATGGATATTTCAGAGCAGAAAAATAAATAGTTTTATATAAGACTAGAGTAAAGCCATGAATTCTTATTCATGGCTTTATTTAATTTAGGACATTTAATTGTCTGCGTGCGTGCTTTAATGCTGTTCTTAATCCTTCTTCCATAGTTGGGTGATAAAATGGTTTTGCAAGTAAGTGATCAATAGTTATATTTTCGGCCATCATCCAGTTTAGCAGATGAGCAAAATGTTCAGCCTTGTTTACTAACAATTCTGCACCCAGTAATTGTTTAGTCTGTTTATCTACGTATACCTCAACTTTGCCCACATTCTTTCCTAATACGATGGCTCTTCCCTGTTTCTCATAAAAAACTTCTCCAGTCACAAATTGAGAGCCTGCTTTAACCAGTTGTTGATAACTTTTTCCAATTATAGCCATTTCTGGTTGGCTAAATACAATAGATAGGGGCGTAAATAATTTTATAGGTTGAATATGGGGGTAACTTAAACAGTTATGTACAGCAAGCTTGCCTTCTTGTGCTGCCTCATGCTGAATGGGAGTATCTGTATATGCATCGCCTACTATAAAGATAGGGTACTCAGCAAGCTGTTTAGTTTCTGGATGAACAGGAAGATTTTTAATATCTTTAAAATCAGAATGAATCTGGTCAAGTTTTAATATATTTAGAAGACTTTTCCTTCCGGTAGCTACTAACAAATAATCAACTTCTAAGTCTTTAAATTTTCCATTCTGCTGATAACTTAACTTTACCCCATACTCTGTTTTTACTACCTGTTCAGGTAAGGTGTTATATAAAATAGATAACTCTTTAGCAAATTCCTGCTGGGCGATTTTCTGAAGTTCTGGACTACTTAAATTACCTATCCGCTGACTACGTGCAAATATGGTTGTTTTTACATTTAAACGTTGCATGGCTTGTGCGAGTTCAAGGGCAATTACACCGCTACCCACTACGGCCAGTGAATTGGGTAGAGTCTCGAGCTCAAAAATATCATCTGATGTAATTAAACGATCCTGAAGTTCTTTTTTCCATTTAATATCGAAGCTTGGAGTTGAGCCAACTGCAACAATAAAGCTTTTAGCCTGATAATGCTGGCTATTCACTTCTATGGTGTTGGCATCAATAAAATGTGCCTGTCCAGAGATTTTATGAGCTTCATTCCAGCTTTTTACATCCATCAGAGTAGCTTTTACAAATTGATCTCTGAGCCGTCGTACATGTGGCATGACGTGAGCTGTATTAATCTTGCTTTTAGCTTCTAAGCCAACTTCATCTGCATGATGTATATCATGCATCCGGTTAGCTGAAGAAATCAGAACTTTACTTGGCATACAACCTACACGGGCACATGTAGTATCCCAAGAGCCATCATTGATAATTAAAATATTTTGTGTATGTTTAATTGCCTCCTTATAGGCACCGATGCCGGCTGTGCCTGCCCCAACAATAATAAGATCGTACATTTATCTACCTATTTTAAAAGATTTTTTATAGTCAAGGATTCATCATATAGTGTTGTAATTTTTGGTTTGTATCTTTTGTTAAAACTAATTAAAGAAAGGTATTAATAAAGAATCAGATTGATAAAAAATGTTATTTTAAGTAAATTTCACTTATAACTAATCAATTTTTAAATGATTTGAATTTTACAAGAAATATAGGATCTATAAATGTCTAACTATTTAATCAAGTTGAAAAAACTTGGGGTAAATTTTACTCTTCTTGCTACCTCTATATCGTTAGTAGCTTGTGGAGGTGGAGGAAGCGAAGGATACTTTAATAATGAGGGCAGCGGCTCTTCTCCTGGTAATAATTCTGGAGGTAATGAGTCAACTCCAGATTCCTCTCAAGTTGCTGAAAGCTTAAATATCAATTTGCGTGATAGTTCTGGTGAAAGCTTGATTCAAGCTATTGATAATTCTAATGTACAGATTACTGTACAAGTACTCAATGCTGATAAAGGTGGAATTTCAAACAAAAATGTACGTCTCTCTATAAACGATAGTGAAAATCTGGGTATAACTAGTAAAAGTTCTTTAGTCACTACAGCAGAAAATGGTATTGCTGTATTTGAGGTCAATATACCTCGATTAAATACTCAATCTGGAAAGGTGCAAATTACAGCTACTTTAGATGGAACAACTATCAAGCAGATTTATACTTTGAATATTGCTAAGACATCAACAGTTCAGAGTAACTATAATTTAAATGTCCAACAGGGAGTTGTCCTTAATATACCAAAAGGTTCAGTCACAATTAATGCACAAGTAACTGACCAGAATGGAGGAGTTAAAACAGGACAAAATGTTATCTTAGCCCTTCCAAAAGAAATGCAGGAAAAATTTTCTATCTCTTCTGGCTCCTCATTGACTACAGATAATAAAGGTAATGTTTCTTTCACAATTACTTCAAATTCTGATTTAAGTGCTGAAGAAATTCAAAACTTTATTGGAACTTCACAGAGTCTAGAATTCAAGCTTATTGATGAGTATCAAGCACAACGTATTGTTAAAGCTGCAATTACCTTTAAAGACATATCTCAAATAGTACAAAAGCTTGAAATTATTAAAGAAGATACCCCTATTGTTGCACAAGGCGGTTCTACTATTATTAAAGTCCGAGCTAAAAATAGTAATGATATACCTTTAGCAAATAAGAAAGTAAAGCTAATTTTTACAGATAAGAGCGATGCTTACGGCGTGAGCCTGGATCAAACCGAAGTAACGACCAATGCTGCCGGATATGCAGAATTTATAGTACGTACTAATTCCTCATACCCAATTGCACTTTCTCAGCAAGGTATTAATTTAAAAGCTCTCTATACAGATAATGCAGAAGTTTTTGCCCAAGATACGGTTTCTGTAATTACTACAAATACTGGTGCTACTGACCAGCTAGCTTTACAGCGTTTAGAAATAGCATCATCTTATAAAATTAACGCGAAAAATGACTCTGTTAGTATTACTGTAAAAGGTATTAATAATAAAGGAGAAGCTGCTACTAAAGGTAAAGTAACTTTGAGTTTAAACTCGGAAGCTCTCGCGAATGGGGTAACTTTTGAAGGTAGTGCAGAACAGGAATTCAGAACAGGTTATGTCACTTATATTTTAAAAACCAATGCTAAGACAGAGGCAGCAGTAGCAGATTTAGTTCAAGCCGGCATTACTGCAACGTTTAAAACAGACAATAATTTAACTAATACTATTAAAATTGCTGTAGAGGATGAAGCAAAGTCTGAGGAGGCTGTAGGTTATCTGACAATTGATCCCATTAATAATGCTTTTGATTATACAAAAGATCAGACTGTTGAATTAAGAGTAAAAGCAGTGGGCGTTAAAGGAAGCGCATTAAAAGGTGAAACAATCAACATTAGCCTACCTGCTTTAGTTACTTCAGACTTACAAGCTTTAGGTCTAAGTTTAATGGGCCAATCTTCAACTAATACTGATGAAACAGGATATGCCACATTCCGTTATCAATATAAAGCAAATAATAGTGAGCGACAGAGAGAGCTGGTTGGAGGAGGTATACGTATTACAGCTACATCAGCTTCTGATAATGCTCAGCAGTCTATTATTTTAAATTTTAAAGCACCTACTGAACAAAATGAAATAGATTTAGATTACTTGACTGTAGATATGCCCGGGAATCTGGTATTGAAACCAGGGATAGAACAGACAATTCAAGTGGCAGTTAAAGCTACAGGTACGAATGGAACAGCCTATGCAAGTCAGAAAATTGGCATAGGTTTAAATGAAGCAGCTCTAAGTAATGGCGTCAGCCTTGCAACAGCTTCATCTTTAATTACTAATTCAAGTGGGCAGGCTGTTTTCAGTTTAAAGGTTAAAGCTAACAGCGTCACCGAACTAACAAATCTGATAGCAAATGGCATTACGATTTCTGTAAAAGGCTACCGTAAGGATGGCTCTAGCTACCTACTGACACGTAAAATTGATATTAGTCAACCACCTGTAATTTTACCAAATTTAGCAGGTCTAGCAATTTCTTATGATATGCAGACTGTATCAGTATTAGGTGGAGAAGTCCGAGTTAAAGTTATCGCAAAAGATAGTGCAGGGAATATCATTCCGAATACCCCGTTGGCTCTTGCATTGTCTGGTCTAGCCGGCTCAAGAGTTTCTTTATCAGATTCAGCTCTTTCTACAAATAGTAAAGGTGAAGCTGAGTTTTCAGTTAAGGTCGCTGAAGGTACATATGATGCTAATTTGATTAAAAATGGAATTACTTTTGCAGTTGTAGGGACTAATTTAAATAATGGTGATCGTATCCAGCAGACTGGAACTATTCAAGTGGCAATACCGAGAGATTCAGTTAATCTGCGTTTAACCTCGGAACAGGATAATCTTGAGTTGGGTAAAGCTTACCAGATTCAAGTTGCAGTAAAAGATGAATTAGGTGCTAATACAGCTTATCCGGTCAATTTAACTTTAAATAGTGAAGCAGTTACAGCAGGAGTTAGACTCAGTGCGGATTCTGTAATGACTTCTGCAAATACTAGTGTTCCTGTTTCAATTACTCTTCCGAAAAATATACCGGAGATTACTAAGCAGGCATTGTTAACATCAGGCATTAAGGTTTATGGCTTTATTACCAATCCTAAGGGTGAAAAACTTGAGACTGTTCTAAATTTCACAGTTTCTGAAGTGATTAATACCAACCATTTAATCTTGCAAAGTTCAAAAACAAATTTAAGTGTCAATGGTGACAGAGCAATTATCACAGCCACATTGTTAGATCAGAATAACCAACCTGTTCGTAATCAGGCAGTTAAATTATCAGCAAATAATTCAGCAACATTAATTATCGGTACTCCTGGAGCAGGTCATCCTACTAATACCAGTGAACCACAAACTGTAATAACAGATTCAAATGGTAATGCATTCTTCTCAGTAGAAATTGATAGTAAAACAGTTGATGGTGGCTTATTAGTTGCCAGTGGGATTGAATTAACTGCTAGTCATACTAATGAAGCAGGTACTATTACACAAATTCATCGCTTAGCACCTTTTAGACCTGTATCAGTTGACCCACAGCCAGCTCGTTATAATGTACGTATACAAGCCACAAAGCCAAGTTTAAATGTACGTAATGATTTAACTGATGTCACAGTTACTTTAGTCGATGCAAATGGTGGTGGAATTTCTGATAAATATATTGAGTTAGCTATTGAAGATTTTAATCGTAATGGAGCAATTATTGTTGGCCCTTCAGGATTAACTACCAATATAAATGGTCAAGCTACATTTAAGGTTCAGATTGATGAATTTGCGCGGGCTGTGGGTTATGATGCCGCCTCCTTTGCAGCAGATGATCTAAAACTGACTGCAAAATTTAAAGAAGATGGTTACCTAGAAGCTACACAAACAACTCAAGTGAATATAGTTCAATCACTAATACAGAATCCAGTAGCTTCAATTGTAATTGGCGTAAATCCTACCGAAGTTACTTCATCTACAGATGGGGTGTATTACACACGTAATCTTTCAGTTAGTGTAGTAGACTTTGATGGTAAACCTCTGTCAAAACAGGAGGTTAAAATGGATATTACCCCGATTCTGTATACTAAAGGCCAATATAAATGGGAACTTGTAACAGATGCATTAGGTAACCAAAAAGAAGATTGGGTTATACATCCAACAGCAGGATGTCTTGCTGATCCTAATGGTACTGCTGTAACAAATGGGCAAGTAATTAATATTCCTGTGAAGGTACCTACATTCTTGGGATCAGAAAGTACAGTTGCAACATATACAACAGATGCGCAAGGAAAATTTGATTTTACGATTCGATACCCGAAAATATATGCACAATGGTTAACTGTTCAAATTGGGGCGGCTTCTACTGTAGCCACTTTGCCTGCCCGTACAACTTATAATCTTGGTTTAGCTTCACTTAAATCTGATTATAGTACAGATGGTTCTTATGGTCCTAATTTAACAAGCCCGTATGGTACGAATTTTTCTTGTCCTTAATAGATGAAAGAAGCTAAAAAACAGCGCCTAGGCGCTGTTTTTTTATGAATGTCCGTATCTGAAAATTAAAGTGAGGTTCCCACACTTACCCCAACAGTTGGGCGTACATTCATAGAACTGCAGCCCATCAAGGTAAGTGAACATAAAAGAACGAGTAAAATTTTATTCACGTAATAATCCCTGTTGCTTGGCCTGATTAAATAGAGCAGTCGAGCGCCCCCCACTACGACAGACCAGCAGAATCGGTTTGGGCAGGCTATTATAATAACGAGCAAACTCAACAATATCCGGCTGTGAAACTTTTACACTTTCAACAGGCTGGTAAATCAGACTGACATGAGACTTTTCTGCAACAGTCCGGAGCTGATTTACGGTTACAGGATTGCCGAGCTCACCGTCGGGCCGGTTAACAATGACTGATTTAAAACCCTGCTTGAGTAACTGCTGAAACTTTACCAAATCCATCTGTCCGGCTACGCTAACCTCTTCATTTAAAGGTTTGCTGATGGCCTGGTCAGTAACAGCAGCATTGACTGAAGAGATGGCACTTCCACACCAGCCCAGACTGAGCAGAAGGGCGCATATGTATTTAGTCATCCAGCAGGTCCATCTGTTTTGCTAATTGATAGAGGTTATTTGAGCGATTGCCAGTACGGCAGAACATTAAAATAGGTTTTGGCAGTTCATTATAGTGATTTGCAAATGTGCGCACATCAAGTTCACTGATCTGGCCAGCAACAACAGGCTGATAGACATAATCTAGGCCCGCAGCTCGAGCGGCCTCTTCAATCTGCGCACTGGTAGGCTGTTCAGCACCGCCTTCCATATCTGGACGGTTATTGATGATCGATCTGAAACCTTTTTCAACTACTTGTGACACATGATCAGGGCCAATCTGGCCTGCAAAACCTACATTCTCGCTCATTTTTTTACTCCATAGACTCATAAGGAATTTATGCAGACATGATAGCATTAAGCAAGATTATGCGTCGAAATCGGTAGAAAATTAATAAATTTTTCCCAACAAAATATTAATGGATCTGATGAATATTTTTGATTGGAAGGTTTTTTAATCATATATGGGTTGAGGGGCAGATTTAGAGTTTCTGTTCTTATAAAATAATACTATTTGAAAAGTCGGGCATACTCGCATTAAAATTTTCATATACATTGACTGGATGAAAATGAATGATTCTTGTATGTCCAAGCTGCAGTGCAAAAAATCGTGTACCAGAGGAAAAGCTTGATGCAGCTCCGAATTGTGGACAATGTCATGCTGCCTTGCTTCCACGAGCACCAATTGAGTTAACTGAGCAGAATTTTAGTAATTTCATGAGTCATAGTGACCTGCCTGTACTGATTGATCTATGGGCCGACTGGTGTGGGCCATGCAAAATGATGGCGCCGCATTTTGCTGAGGCTGCCAAACATAACCCGCATGTTATTTTTGCCAAGATTAATACCGAGACTTCTCCACGCTTAAGTGCTGCATTTAATGTCAGAAGTATCCCGACCTTGGTACTGATGAATAAAACCACAGAAGTTGCTAGAATAAGTGGCGCCCTTCGATCTGCCGAGTTACAACAATGGCTGGATCAGCAACTTAAAGTCCGGAGTTAATGTGTCAGATACTAATCTAAAACCTGAAGGGGTATTGTCTCTTCAAACAATTGCTATGCCTGCTGATACCAACTGGAGCGGAGACGTATTCGGCGGTTGGATCGTTTCACAGATGGATTTGGCTGGTGCAATTCATGCTGAACGTTTTAGTAAAGGACGATGCGCCACTATTTCGATTAACCAGATGACTTTTTTGGTACCGGTTAAAGTGGGCGATGTAATTAGCTGTTATACCAAGATTTTAAAAGTTGGAAATACTTCAATCCAGATGCAGATTGAAGTCTGGGATAGCCATGATTCATCACGACCAGCTAAACGTGTTACAGAAGGAGTTTTTACTTTTGTCGCTGTAGATGTGAAAGGTAATAAACGCATAATTCCAGAAGAGGTTAAGCAGAAGTTTTTAGAGCCACAACAGGTTTAAAATAAAAATCCCAGACATAATCTGGGATTTTTTATATTGTCATTAAGACGGTTTAAGCCGATCTTTAGCGACCCAAGCCCACAGCATTTCACACTGAATGGGCTCTTCACCAGACTCGTCTACCACTGAGACTGTAACGAGCGTTTCGCCTTTCTCCGAGGTTTGCATCATCTGCTGCTGTTCAGCAGACAAAGTTGCTACAGCGGTCATCGCTCCTTGAGTGGGCCGTTTAAAGTCAATTTTAAAACTTTTAATCAGTACAATAGCATTTTGAGGAACATTCATTGCAGTTACAAAACCAGTAGCAGTTTCGACAAGAAGTGTCATGGCACAGGCATGAATCTGACCAATATGGTTCTGCATGACATGATGATTCGCCATACTGACTACCACTTTGGATGCGGTTATTTCAAGATAACGAATCTTTGCTGTACCTACCATTGGCACTACCCGACCAAATGCTCTACTCCACAAAGTACTGCGCAGGCCTTTAGGAAGCTTTGAGGTGGTCTTGATCAGTCTGGACAAGCGATTATTATGGGCCATGAGGTTTCTCTTGCAAGCAATAGTGTCTTAATCTTTGAAGTTATTAAATTGTAGTGGCAAGCCAAACTGCTGCTCACGCAGAAAGTTCATTACCTGCTGCAGGGTATCGCGCTTTTTGTCTGTTACACGGATTTTGTCACCCTGAATCGATGATTGCACTTTAATCCCACTTTCTTTAATGGCTTTATTAATTTTTTTTGCCGTATCTGAGTCAAGACCATCTTTAAGTTTGATCACCTGGACTACATTTTTTCCTGAAGCAGTCGCTTTTTGGGGATCGAGTGCCTGTACATCAATTTTACGTTTATAAAAGTGATTCTCCAACATGCTATACACTTGTTCACATTGGAAATCACTTTCTGTGCTAATTTTAATTTCTTTATTCTTTTCATTTAGTTCGATGGAAACATCCTGGCCGCGGAAGTCAAACCGGGTTGCAATTTCCTTTTGGGTATTTTGAACAGCGTGATTAACTTCAAATAACTCTAATTCAGATACAATATCGAAAGATGGCATGGTTTAGACCTTTACAAAGGGAAAGAATATCTGAGATGCTAGGGATGTTTTCTTCATTTGCCAAGTATTGTTTACATCAAAGGAGTGCGCAATGATCCGTAAACAAGAAATTACTACATTTGAGTTCCCAGAAAATGCTGTTATCTGGGATGTCCGTGACACAGGTGCATATGCAGAAGGTCATATTCGAGGTGCGATCAATCAGCCTATCAATGATCTGAGCGCAGAAAGCTTGTCTCAGGTAGCAGCGGATCAACCGATTTATATCCTGTGCGGTGGTGGCAGTAAAGCCCCGCGTGCGGCTGAAATGCTTGAAAGCATAGATGACTCGCGTGAATACGTGGTATTGATGGGGGGGACCCGAGCAGCACGTGATGCAGGATTGCCTTTGGAACAAGAAGGATAGAAAAAAGCGCCCCAGAGAGGGCGCTTTTTTTCAGGCTATGAGTACTGTACTGTCCAGCTTCGCACAGGCTGGTTGATTCAAGAATTTCTTTGCTGTTTTAAACGTTTTTGAAACCGTTGAGGGTTGAGCTTCTGTACTACACTGGCCGGTACAGGGCAGGCTTCTTTAAATACCAATGCGGCCAGTATTTCACTGCATAAGGGTGCATACAGAAAACCTTTAGAGCCTAAGCCGGAAAAAGTATAAATTTCTGTATCAGACCCCATTTTGCCGAGCAGGGGAAAGTAATCCATAGTTTGGGCACGAATAGAGGCACGACCCTGCCAAGCTTCTATAGGTGGTAAAGTGGCTGCATATTCTGGAAATACTTTTGCAAGAAGTTCTGCATTATGCTGATGATCCTCAGCCAGGACTTCATCATCTTCACGACCTGGTAAGAACGAAGCGCCAAGAAGCAGATTTTCAGGATCAAATTGCAGACAATAACCGCCATAACTGATGGCTTCCTGCATATTCAGAGGTTGTACCGTATTATTGACCCAGCTTACTTGCCCTCGAATTGGCCGTAGGGTTGGGCAATTGCTGAGCAGTGATTGACTCTGCCGAGCACAGCACACCACCACATGGTCAAATTTACCCAGAGATTTACCGTTGGCGTCATATAAGACGGTGTCTTGAGCTTCCGGAATAATATGTTCCACGGCTGCCTGCGCAAACTGGATCAGTGAATGTTCTAAAATCTGGTCACGTAACAGATGTGGAGAGACACCGCCAGCTCGATTAAGCCGTAGACTTTCAAACTGTGTAGAAAGCGGGTGACATTGAGCAGTTTGTATTGTAAGTAATTCATGCGGATATTGTTCTGCCAGACTCAAGAGCTGCTCGCTCTCTTTTAAAGCCATCTGATGAATCTGTAATGGCCGGAAAGCTCTAAATTGCTGATAATGATTAAGTGCATATTGCCAAGTAATTGTCATTAAATGGATATGACTTTTTTCGATCTGGCTGAGCTTCGGATTTAACAGGGCAAGTGGATTTCCAGAGGCACCAGCTAAAGGCGCATTGCGGTCAAACAGTTTAACCTGATGGCCACGCTGGGCAAAAGACCAGGCTACGCTTAGTCCGGCAATACCTGCACCAATCACAGCGATCTGTTTTTGCCGATGAGTTGTTTTAACAGCTATTCGGGGGAGGAGTTGCCCTGAAGACAGACTCTCTGGTTTTTCCTGCTTTTCAGTTGCAGCATCGGCAACGGACGGCTGCCAGATCGCTTTTAACATTTCACGCTTATGACCAAAACCACGTGGACGTGTAACCTGAATGCCGTGACTACGTAACCCCCGCTTGAGAACACCGGCGACGCTGAATGAAGCAAATGTAGTACCATGGTCAGATAAACGGACAATATGATTTAAAACCTGTTCTTCCCACATATCCGGATTACAAGAAGGCGCAAAGCCATCCAGAAACCAGGCATTTACAGATGCTGTCTTTTCCATAAGGGGGAACATATCATGTGCATCTCCCAGCCACAGGTCAAGGCTAAAGCGTTCTTCAGGAAATGACAGCCGGTGGCAGCCTGCAATCAGTAAGGGATACTGCTGGAGCAGCTGCTCGGCTAAAGGAGCAAGCTCTGGCCAGGCTTTTAATGCACGGATCAGATCAGGTTTGCCAAGCGGAAACTTCTCTACACTGATTGCATGCAGATGGCTATGATTATCAGGTCTGACCTGTTGCCAAAGTTGCCATAGCGCTAGAATATTCAGTCCAGTACCAAAACCGGTTTCACCTACACAGAAATATTCAAAGTCGTTTAAGGTAGCGAGGCGTTCAGTCAAGTCATTGCCATTTAAAAAAACATGGCGTGTTTCCAGCAGACCGTTATCTTTGGAGAAATAGACATCTCCAAACTGTCGGGATACCGGTACCTCAATATTATCGATAAGTTGCCAGTCTAAAGCAGCTGTTTGAATCGGATAGGACAAACCATAAAACCCTTTATTTATGCAGAGAAAAAGTGGAAATTACCACTGACGCCGGCGCTTGGTGTATACATAACTTGCAATAAGAAAACCCATCAATACGCCTACAGCTAAAGTTGCTGCGCCGTAGAGAAACATCTGGGCACTACGTTCACTCTGTAAAACCTGAACCTGTACAGCAAGGCTATCATTTTTTAATTGCAGTTCCTGATTTTGTGCCAGTGCGTCCAGATTGGCTTTTTCCAGTTGTTGCAGGCGTATACCTTGATCTTTGATCAGTGTTTTAATCTTGGCATCTTGCAAGGCCTTATTTTTGGCGAGTTGTTCAGCTGTTAAAGGCCGGACTTCCTGAGGTTGGCCTGTAGGGGCAACTGTTGCAGCGACAGCCATAGCGGCTGGTCGGTTAGCCGTATTAGCATTTAGTGGGGCTGTTACAGGTGCAGCTGCTACAGGTTCACTGACTGCTTCAACAGCCCAGGCGGTAGAACAAAAAAATAGAATGCCCAGACAGCTTTGGACTACAACACGCATGAATTTATCCTTGAGGAAAGGCTTTATTGAAAGGCTTAATATCGATATGCGCATAAACACCAGCTTTTAGGAAAGGCTCTTCTTTAAGCCAGACATCCAGTGCTTCACGGCTATCAAACTCAACAATCATAGTACTGCCATAAAAACCTGCCTGAGGATCAGCAGGGTCTTTAGGCATCGCACCTGCTACGATCAGGCGGCCTTCGTCATTTAGCTTTTGTAACCGTTCAATGTGTTGAGGACGTGTGGCGAGACGCTTTTCAACTGTACCCTCGTGATCGGTACAGCTTAATACAAATAAAGGCATGAAATTTTTGACCTGTATGACACACTTTAAGCTTCGGGCGACTTAAAGTGTTTACGTAAGACTATGAACTGGATAATGATAAAGGAAAACATAACAATCATGTCACCAAATGCCGTAAATTCTCCCCAATATTTTCCATTCATCCAGATAAAGGCAAAGAAAATATGCAGGCAGGCCATCACTACAAACATGGCAGCCCAGGCAAAGTTCAGATTCTTCCAGCCCTTTTCGGTCAGGTTGAAAATAGGACCAAATAAACGCTGGATCAGCGGTTTACGTTCTTTACCGAAAAATGGCGACAAAAGAAAAGCTCCGGCAAAGACCAGATTCAAAATGGCTGCCTTCAGACGGATATAAAAATCATCGCTAAGCATTAAAGTGATACCACCAAAAATTACGGTCATAAACAGCACAATCCACTGCTGTTTATCCAGACGGAATTTTTGCATGACAAATAAAGCACCATACACCACTAACATGGAAATGATGAGTCCTGTGGTCGCCACCAGAATATTATTGTTATCTACACCGCCCGCAGAGCCGATCAGTTGTAAAAGTGGATGTTGGGTATCATCTGGTTCAACCGTCTTGTACAGATAAAAGAAAATAATCAGTGGAACAAAGTCCAGAAGCGCTTTCATGTTAGAGTATCAGTTCTGTTTAAATAAATAGCATAGTATAAGAGATGCACGGCATAGATTTACATACACACAGCAATATTTCTGATGGAACTTTGTCTCCAGAGGCGCTGGTGCATGCTGCTGTTGCAGCAGGTGTTCATACCTTGGCCCTTACAGATCATGACAATATGGACGGCATCCAGCGGGCTAAAGCTTGTAGCCAGACACTTGAGGCTCCTTACTCACTCAGGATTATTCCTGGTGCAGAGATTTCAAGCCAGTGGTCACGCCCTGCCACCAAAAAGAGTTATGGTGTACATGTAGTTGCACTGGGCATGCAAAATCCGGCCCCATTACTGCAAATGCTTGAGCAGCAAAAACGTATACGTGCAGCACGTGCCAGACACATTTGTCATCTGCTTACCGATATTATTCAGGTAGATATTTATGAGCAGGTTTTGGCGCTGGTTGAAGGTGAACCTGACCGGATTACCCGAACACATATTGCCAAAGCGCTGGTACAGCAACAGATTGTATCCCGGCCACAGCAGGCTTTCGACCGTTATTTAAAAGAGGGGAAAAAAGCTTTTGTAAATTTTGAAGGTCTAGGCCTGGCCGAAACCATTCAAGTTATACATGCCAGTCGTGGTTTTGCAGTTTTGGCTCATCCAACTCGTTATACCTTGTCGGCCACCAATATCCGTTACCTGGTCGAGTTATTTGCAGAGTCTGGCGGGGATGCCATCGAATTGCCACCGGCCAGTGACCCGACTTCTACTCGCCAGATGATTGACCGGCTGATTCAGCAGTATGCACTGAAGGTTTCAATTGGTAGTGATTATCATGGTGAAAACATGCCTTGGCTCAAACTGGGCAATGTACCTTCACTCCGCCCAGACCAGATTGGGATTTGGGAAAGTTTTTCGCTATAAACCTGTTTAGAGAAGATTATCGTCCTGTGCCTGAATTGGGGGAGGCGTAGGCTTACCTAAAGTGCCGAGCAGTTCAATTTCAATCAGTCGTACCATGGAGTCTAGCGGTAAGTCATTACTTTGGGTGCCAAACGGTTCTTCAAGTTCTGTACTCAGTGCATCAAGCCCCAGGAATGTATAGGCCAGCAGCCCGACCAGAAATGGGGTAAGCAAACCTAAAGTCTGGCCCAGACTAAAAGGCAGCAAGAAACAGAAACAATAAACAGTACGGTTAAGCAAAACCGAATAGGCAAACGGAAGAGGCGTATTGGCAATCCGGTCGCAACCAGTCTGGACCTCACTCAGTGCTGCTACATTTTGATTCATCTGTGTATAGATGATGTCGGAAATTTCGCCTTCTTTTAAAGCCAGCAACAGTTCCCACTGAATCAGGCTCAAAGTATACTGCGGCGCATTATGGTGCTGATAAAGCTGGGTCAGTGCCTGCTGTGACATACCGCTGGTCTGCAAAAGTTCAGTAGGATTAGCAGTCTGATGACGCAAACGGTCACGTAATACATTGGCAAATACAATGACGTGCTGAATAATACGTTCACGACGTGCCTGTGGCAGTACACGGCAGTCACGGTCAAAATGGCGGGCATTGGCAATCAGAATACCCCAGAGACGCCGGGCTTCCCACCAACGGTCATAACAGGCGGTATTTTTGAAACCCAGAAAGATCGAAAGTACTACTCCAATTAAAGTAAAACCGGCTAAAGGAACTTCCGGAAAGCGATACAGATCAATATATTCAATTCCGCCTACAATGGCTGAGATGAGCATAACAATCCCAAGCGGCGGCAGAATTTTAGGTAGAATTGTACCGCGCCAAGAAAATAATAACTTTAAAACATCGGGTTGCTCGCGGACAATCATATCTGCTAAAACGTCACTGGGTTTAAGCTGATCTTTACGGCTTCAACCAGCTTTGTCAACCTTATTCTCGACCTGTTCTGAAGTATTGAATAAGCCCTGCTCAGCAAAGGAAAAACTGCATTCTGGAGAGATAATAAAATGATCAAGCAGGACAATTTCTACTAACTTACAGGCCTGAGATAATTGCCGTGTAAGTTCCAGATCAGCCGGTGAAGGTTGTGCCTGTCCAAAAGGATGGTTATGTGCAATAACCAGATGACAAGCATGCTGTTTTAAGGCATAGCGCAAAATCTGGTTAATAGATACGGCACAATGATTCAGTGAACCAAAAAATAATTTCTTGAAACTGAGCTTGCGCAGGTCATTATCCAGACAGAGCACTGCAAAAACTTCCTGCCGTTCTCCCAGCAGTTCGTAACGTAAATAGTCTAGCACCTGAGCTGAAGAGTTAAGCTCGAGCTGGGGCTGGTGGAAATATTGCTGGAGGTAACGCCGTCCTAACTCTTTAACTGCCATGAGCTGTGAATATTTACTAGGTCCCATGCCATGGAACTGGCTTAGGTCACTCAGTTCGGCATCAAATACTGGACTCAGGCCACCAAAATGCTGAATCATCTGTCGTGCCAGCTCCACTGCTGAATGTTGCCTAGAACCGGAACGCAGGAAAATGGCCAGAAGTTCTGCATCGGAAAGACTTTGTGCTCCTTGCTGTAATAGCCGCTCTCTGGGCCGTTCCTGTTCCGGCCAATGCTTGATTGAATTTTGCATAATAGTTCACTTTTCTTGTTTATTTTCGTTTTTATATTTCCAGCCGAGAGGCTTGGGTCAGCAGATATTTAATGCTATTGTGAGCGGCACTGCAACAGAGGATTACTGTTCGTGAGCTTTGATTTAAGTGTAATTTCAAATAAAAATATTATTGTCGCTGTCACGGGCGGAATCGCCGCCTATAAATCTGCTATTCTGGTCCGCCGGCTAAAAGACTATGGTTTTAATGTCAGAGTAGTGATGACGCATGGTGCCCAGGCTTTTATCACACCGCTGACTTTCCAGGCCCTCTCAGGTAATCCGGTACATACTGAACTTTTAGACCCTGAAGCTGAAGCAGGAATGGGACATATTGAACTGGCACGCTGGGCAGATCTGGTTCTAGTTGCACCCACCAGCTGCGATACACTGGCAAAGTTCGCTGCCGGTCTTGCCGATGATTTGCTGAGTACCTTATATCTGGCGACTAAAGCTCCAGTCTGGGTAGCGCCAGCAATGAACCAGCAAATGTGGGCAGCAAAAGCTACACAACGAAATCTGGCGACACTGGTTGAAGATGGTGTTCATGTGGTTATGCCAGAAGCAGGTGCTCAGGCTTGTGGTGATGTCGGACTTGGTCGCATGCCGGAACCAGAAGATCTGGCCCGTCAGGTTAAAGACTATTTTCATAAAGCCCAGCGTGCTATTGCTGAAAAATTTGGTCTGCTGGCCAGCAAACATGTGGTCATTACAGCAGGTCCGACCCGCGAAGCGATTGACCCGGTACGTTATATTTCTAACCATAGTACCGGAAAGATGGGTTTTGCTCTGGCCGCAGCCTGCTATGCAGCGGGAGCTAGAGTTACCTTAATTGCTGGCCCGGTAAGTCTGGATACGCCTAATGGGGTAAGACGCATTAATGTATCTTCAGCAGTTCAGATGTTAGAACACAGTATGCAGATGCTGGAAGAAGGCTGTGATATTTTTATCGCCACCGCAGCTGTTGCCGATTATCGTGTCGCAGAAGTTGCTGAGCATAAAATCAAGAAAGCTGGCAATGAGCTGAATGTTTCCCTGATTAAGAATCCTGATATTGTGGCAACCATTGCCCAGCAGCAAAAGCGCCCATTTATGGTCGGTTTTGCAGCAGAAACCCGTAATGTAGAAGAGTATGCAGCTGGGAAGCTGATTGCGAAAAAGCTGGATATGATCGCTTGTAATGATGTATCACGGAATGACATCGGTTTTGCTTCCGATGAAAATGCCATGATTGTATTTTTTGCCGAGCAGTATCATCTGCAAAAACGTGAGCTGGAAAAGGCGTCTAAGCAGGAAATTGCCCAGCAGCTGGTTGAGGCTGTCGCTGATGCACTGCATCAAAATGCCACTGTATCCTGATGTATAAAAAACAGTTAATAAAAAAGACCGCAGATTGCGGTCTTTTTTTACAGGCTGGTAATTAAGCCTGACCTTCAGCATCGGCAGCCCGTTGCATATTAGCTTCAAACTCGGCATCAAAGTTGATTGGAGTTAAAAGCAATTGCGGGAAGCTACCTTTAGTAACCATATCATTTACAGCTTCACGCAGGAACGGAAATAGGATATTCGGGCAATAAGCACCCAGAATGTAAGGAAGACGCTCTTCCTCAACATTATCTACCAAAAAAATGCCTGACTGGGTTACATCGACAATAAACGCAGTATCGCCGGCATTGTTCGCTTGAACTACTACTTTGAGTGAAACCTCAAAATGAGTCGGATCAATTTTCTCTGCGGAAGAGGATAAATTGATATTCAGTTCAGGCTGCCATTCTTTGGTAAATACTTGTGCCCCTGGTACTTCAAAAGAAATATCCTTAGTATAAATACGCTCTAAGGCAAGTTGTGGTTGAGTTTGTTGTTCTTCACTCATTCTTTATATCCTTGATATGGAAACGGGTTAAGCTAAAAGACTATCGAGTTTACCTTCGCGCTCAAGAGCATAGAGCTGATCAAAACCACCGATAAACTGATCTTTAATAAAAATTTGTGGAACAGTACGATGATTAGTGCGCTGCATCAACTCCACACGTACTTCAGGTGCTTCATTTGATAAGTTAATTTCTTTGTATGCTACACCTTTACGCTCAAGAAGCTGTTTAGCACGTACACAGTACGGGCAGAAGGTGGTTGAGTAAATTGTTACTTCAGCAGCCATAAAATATCTCCTTAAGCTTTGGTGGTTTTATTACCTTTTACCAAGGGTAAACCTTGGGCTTTCCAGTTGCTAATGCCACCGTCGAGACGGTAACTGTCATTATGTCCAACTTTCTGTAGCGCACTACCTGCAACCTGACCCAGATTACAGATAAAAACTAAAGGACGTTCTGTCGCTTTTAATTCATCAACATGATTGGCGATCTGGCTATAAGGGATATTTCGACTACCACTAATATGGCCTTCACGAAAATCTTTAGCATCACGCAAATCGATCAGCATGGCATTTTTTGCCTTGACCAGAATTCCAAGTGACTGCGGTGAAATTTTGCGGCCATTTCGCTGCCCTTCAAAAATGAAAAACAACACCAGCAAAACCCCTAACGTACCAAACAAAAAGGGGTGATTCCCCATAAATTCAAGCCAACGTTCCACAAGTCACCTAATTCAAATCAAAACTGATCTAGAGTATATCGTATATATATGGTGATCAAAATCATCCCTTCAAGGGATGGGCTTTAGAAAACCGTAATAAAACTAATTTTTTTGCTGAGCTTCAGCAATCTCATCCTGCAAGCGTAAATAGCTTTCCAGACGACGGGGCAGAATTTCTCCATTCTTGGCCGCCTCTCTGAGCGCACAATGTTTTTCATGGGTGTGAGTACAGTTACGGAACTGACAGTGCCCCAATAGATTTTCAATTTCAGGAAAACCGCGCTGAACCTTATCTGCATCCAGATGCCACAGGCCAAATTCACGAATTCCAGGCGAATCAATCAATGCGCCGCTAGTTCCAAAACGGATTAAACGCGTAGAAGTAGTCGTGTGCTGACCTAAAGCAGAATTCTCGGAAATTATATTGGTTTTCTGAGAGGCATCAGGAACAATTGCATTGATCAGGGAACTCTTTCCTACACCAGACTGGCCTACAAATGCGACAGTTTCACCATCCAAGCGTTTTGCCAAAGCAGACAGATCACCTTTAGACTGTGTTTGCATGACTTCATAACCCAGTGCTTCATATTCGGACACTAGCTGTAAAATAGGATCATTCTGGCTGAGCAGATCAGTTTTGTTGAGTACTAGAAGCGCAGGTATCTCGGCATCTGCACATGCAACTAAATAGCGGTCAATTAGCATCGGGGCCGGTTCTGGCAAGACAGCAAAAACGACTACGATCAGAGAAATATTAGCTGCAACCGGTTTGACCTTATGATAGCGATCCGGACGGGTGAGTAAGGAAGACCGCGGATGAATCGCTGTGATAATACCTAAACCGGTATTGGGGTCGGCTTGCCATTTGACCCGGTCTCCTGTAACCAGTAATTCTAGATTGGTACGGGTATGGCAGCGCCAGATACTGCCCAGTTCCACCGGTTTCCAGAATGGCTCCGGTTCACCTGGCTGGGTCACAGGTTGTGGCGGATGTTCAACAGGAACAGACAAGGCTTCCACTTCAAGCTGGCGGCCATAATGCTGTACCACCAGACCTTCAAGGTCATTTGGAGTATCGATTTCTTCCTGACGTGTTTTTTGCTGTTTCTGAATCCGGCGTTGCTGTTGTTCAGTCAAGCGACGTTTACGAATTAATGCCATTCATATCCTGAGAAAAACCACCTGTTAAGGATGGCAAAAATAGCATGAAGCGGGGTTGAAGTTACAGCCAAGATACAAGAAATTTGCTACTATTATTACTTTCCAAGTACATTAAGATGGTCTTTCATGAGTAGTACCCCAGATACACGGTTAATTTGGATTGACCTGGAAATGACCGGTTTAGATACCGATAACGATCAGATTATTGAAATTGCAACAATTATTACAGATGATCATTTAAATATTCTGGCTGAAGGTCCGGTACTGGCTATTCACCAGTCTGATCAGGTCTTAAATGCAATGGATGAGTGGAATACTCGCCAGCATGGACAATCGGGTCTGATTCAGCGTGTACGTCGTAGTACTTTAACTGCTCTTGAAGCAGAACAGCAGACGATAGATTTTCTAAAAAAATGGGTTAACCCGAAAACTTCACCAATGTGTGGTAACTCGATCTGTCAGGATCGCCGTTTTCTGCACCGGTTAATGCCAGAACTGGAACAATTCTTTCATTACCGTAATCTGGATGTTTCTTCAGTCAAGGAACTGGCGAAACGCTGGCGGCCAGAAATTATGAGTGGCCTTAAAAAGCAGGCATCACATCTGGCAATGGATGACATTCGTGACTCAATCCGTGAATTGAAATATTATCGCGAGTATTTCTTTATTACACATGATAACCAGCATTAAGATATTTTTAGACTCAAATATGCTGCTGAATTGAAATATCAGTCATAAAAAAACGCCTGAATTTACAGGCGTTTTTTTAGATATTGAATCAGGATTGTGATGTAAAGAACTCTTCACTAAATTCCATCACCAGGTCAGAGCCAGCATTAATCTTGGCAATACGCATAGACAGTTCAGGTAAAATGCGCTGTACAAAGTAATGTGCCAAGGTCAGTTTGTTCTGGTAAAACTCACCAGATTTATATTTTGCTGCCGCTGCAATACGTGCAAACATATAACTGAAGCTGAGCAGGCCAACTGCATGCAGGAAGTCAACTGCAACAGAGTTAGAGAAATCCGGTTTTTCTGATGCCTGTTCAATGATAAAACGACTTACCGCTTCAATATCAGTTGCCGCGTCTAGTGTTGCATCTTTAATGAAGTTGAGATGAGTATCCATATTGTTGGCAAAATCACGGATCTCTGCAATGTACTCTTCCAGGAAAGCACCATTATTTTTTATCAGCTTACGGCCAATCAGATCTTGTGACTGTACACCATTGGTGCCTTCATAGATCTGGGCAATACGCAGATCACGAACACATTGTTCCATACCCCATTCGCGAATATAACCGTGCCCGCCGAAAACCATTTGTGCATCCAGAGTTGCCTGGAATGCCGTATCCGTTAAATATGCTTTAGCAATTGGAGTGAGCAGGGCCACGCGATCATTGGCTTTTTTCACAGCTTCCGGGTCAGTAGAGAACTTGGTAATATCCAGTTGCTGACCTACATACACCGCAAATGCACGTGATGCTTCATTGTTAGCACGAACATTAAGCAGCATACGGCGTACATCACCATGAACCAGAATACTGTCGGCAACCTTGTTTGGTGATTTTATACCTGAGGCGTTACGACCTTGAATACGGTCAGTAGCATACTGAGCTGCATTCTGGTAGGCGAACTCGGAAGCTCCAATACCTTGAATGCCCATTGACAAACGTTCATAGTTCATCATAACGAACATGGCTGCCAAGCCTTCATTCTCTTTACCAACAATAAAGCCTTTAGCGCCATCAAAATTCATTACACAGGTAGCGGAGGCTTTAATACCCATCTTATGTTCAATAGAGCCTGGTCCGACAGGGTTACGTTCACCTAGACTGCCATCTTCATTGACCAGAAATTTTGGAACAATAAAGAGCGAAATACCGCGTGAACCAGCAGGGGCATCCGGAGTTTTTGCCAATACCAGATGAATAATATTATCACTCAGGTCATGGTCGCCACCGGTAATGAAAATTTTGGTACCGGTAATGCTGTAACTGCCATCTTCATTCCGTTCTGCTTTGGTTTTAATAATACCCAAGTCAGTGCCTGCATGCGGCTCAGTCAGACACATGGTTCCTGACCATTCACCTGAATAGATCTTTGGCAGATAGGTTTCTTTTTGCTCCTGCGAAGCATAACTGTTAAGTGCCATACCTGCACCTACAGAAAGTAGGGGATAGAGCATGAAGGCCGGATTGGTCGCAAACAGCATTTCATCTGCCAATACAGTCAGCATTTTTGGCATTGCCTGACCGCCCCATTCTTCATCGGCGCCCAAGCCAATCCAGCCACCTTCTGCATATTGGCGAAAAGCTTCCTTATAGCCCGCAGGAGTAGTGACTGCACCATTATTATATTGTGCACCTTCTTCATCACCACTGCGGTTTAATGGCAGAGTCACGTTCTGTGCAAACTTGGCCATTTCTTCAAGAATTGCTTCAGCAGTTGCTGCATCTACATGGTTTAGGTTTTCATTGGCTTGCCAGAATTGTTCTGCCTGAAAGACATCATTCAGAATAAAGCGCATATCTGCAAGAGGTGCATTATAAATTGGCATAGTTCACCTGTTTATTGTTCGAATCAGTAGATTTTAATCAAGTTAAGTAAAGTGCCGTTATACCTTAACCGATTACGTACCAGATTTTGAGTATTTGATAAAAGAAAAGGACTGTCCAGAATAATGCTGTGCAGTCCTTTCCCATGAAAACTTGCTATAACAACGTTTTTTTAGAAGACGAAATGTTCAGCATCAAGTGCCATGAGTGAATCAAGGCCGCTTGCGATTACGTCAACATGTGAGCGTACACGTGGTAGGATTTTCTTGAAGTAGAATCGTGCAGTGGTAATTTTGGCATTGTAGAAATCAACTTCTGTACTGCCAGCTGCCAGCTGCTGCTGAGCCAGAAGCGCCATACGTGCCCACAGGTAAGCCAGTGTTACATAGCCCGAGAAGTACATGTAGTCAACTGCTGCTGCACCTACTTCATCCGGATTTTGCATTGCTTTCATACCAATTTGCATAGTCAGCTCACCCCACTCTTTATTGAGTTTGGCAAGTGGCTCGATGAACTCGGCAAGTTCTGCATTGTCTTTGTTGGCTTCGGCAAATTTATGAATGATCTTGGTAAAATCTTTCAGCATGGCGCCTTGAGTGCCCAGCACTTTACGGCCTAGCAGGTCAAGAGCCTGAATTTCAGTAGTTCCTTCGTACAGGCAGGCAATACGGGTATCACGTACAATCTGTTCCATACCATGTTCAGAAATGAAACCATGACCGCCATACACCTGAATACCTTTATTCGCAGCTTCCAGACCGGTTTCAGTCAGGAATGCCTTGGCGATTGGGGTAAGAAGTGACAGGATATTGTCAGAGAATTTACGCTCTTCTTCAGTTGCGCCTTTTTCAACAACATCAGCATGCTGGGCCAGCAGATAAACCAGTGCACGGCCACCTTCAGCAAATGCTTTCTGAGTCATCAGCATGTTACGTACTGCCGGGTGAACAATAATTGGATCAGCTTCTTTTTCTGGGGCTTTAGGGCCAGAAAGCGAACGCATCGCCAGACGGTCTTTTGCATATACAATAGACCCTTGGAACGCTGACTCAGATGCAGCCAGACCTTGTACTGCTGTGCCAATACGTGCCGTGTTCATGAATGTGAACATACAATTCAGGCCGCGGTTTTCAGGACCGATCAGGTAACCGGTTGCGCGATCAAAATTGATAACGCAGGTGGCATTACCATGAATTCCCATTTTATGTTCAATTGAACCACAACGCACGGCATTACGCTCGCCAACTGAACCATCAGCATTTACGTTGAATTTTGGCACAATAAACAGGGAAATACCTTTGGTACCTTTAGGCGCGCCAGGCAAGCGGGCAAGAACAATATGAATAATATTTTCTGCCATGTCGTGTTCGCCGGCAGAAATAAAGATTTTTTCGCCAGAGATTGCATAGCTGCCATCAGCATTTGGTTCAGCTTTGGTACGAATAATACCCAGATCAGAACCTGCATGTGACTCGGTCAGGCACATGGTGCCCGTCCATTCACCTGATACCAGTTTCGGCAGATAGGTCTCTTTTTGTTCATCAGAACCATGATGCTCAAGAGTACGCACTGCACCATGAGACAGACCCGGGTACATGCCCCAAGCCCAGTTAGAACTACCTACCATCTCAGAAATAGCAATGCCCAGCGAGTTTGGCAGGCCCTGACCGCCGTACTGCTCTTCAGCAGAAAGAGATGGGAAGCCGAGTTCGATATATTTTTGATAAGCTTCTTTAAAGCCGGTTGGTGTAGTCACTACACCATCATTCCAGCTACAGCCTTCACGATCACCAATCTGGTTTAACGGAGAGAGTTCGTTTTCACAAAAGTCTGCAGCCGCTTCAAGATACTGATCTACTAAATCACGGCTTACATTTTCCTGAAAAGCCGGTAATTTTGCATAATGTTCTTCAGCATTTAACAGTTCATGCAGAACAAATTGCATATCACGTAAGGGCGCTTTGTATTGTGGCATATCGGGTTCCTCAATACTGGTTAAACCAGATTTATAATCCTAATAAACGATTTACGTGCCAGCAGCGACACATATATTTGTATGCTTACATCGTGCAATAAGTTGCACCACCACACAAGCGTCGAAGGGGTATTGTTGGTGACTGTAAAGTCAAAGAAAAGGCTCTTGAAAAATCTAACCTGTTTGAGTGTAAACAGTTTTTATTATTTTAAGCTGACACAAATAGTCAAAATCGTAAGGGAATATGTATGGTATGAGCAAGAAATTAAATAAAAAAGACACCCAAAGGTGTCTTTAATAGTTTTACTTTCATGCTACCGGTTTAGCAGCAGGCTGCGGTGTTAATGGCTGAGCAGTTGAAGGCTGGGGCGCCACTGTTGCTGTCCGTTTAGGCTTAAAGCGCATTTCACAGGTGCCTTCAATGGTTTTGTCGGCCATCTTGAGCTGAACGGTTTGTCCGGCAGGCTTACCTGCGCAGGCCTGCTGGAGCTGCTGATAATGCATCTGCCGTTCAGTACGGCGCTTATCCCACTCTGCACGCTGTTCCGGTGTCATATTCCGATGATGACGTTTCATATGATGACCTCTATCACCATCTTTGTGCATCATTGGGTGATGTGGTTTATCTTGTGGAGCTGTAGAGGATTGACAGGCAGTCAGGCCCATAACAGCAGTCAACGCTGTACCCAATAATCCGGCCTTGATTAAAGATTTCATTATTATTACTCCTGAGCCAACTATATTTACCAATAGCTTAAGATTAAATAATAAAGATGTAGAAACAATGAAGAGTATTTTTGCCAGAGCTTAGTTACAATGATGAATCAGAAGAATAAATTGAGAAATTGTTTTGAAGATCCGCCGAGTTCCTATTGCCTTACGCCTGTTTCTGACCGTACTGTTTACGACGTTATTCATTACGACGCTCAGCTTGGGGGTATTGCACTGGACCATGCAGAAAAACTTTGCCAAGTATGTGGCAGATGTAGAAATGCAGAAGCTGGATCTTCTGATCAGTAATCTGGCTGGTGTATACGGTTTATATCAGGACTGGGGTAATGCTATTCAGGCGCAGATTTTACAGATTGAAGGTGAGGCTGCACCAGACGACTATGACCGTCTTTCGCGGTGGTGGCTGCGCCGTCAATACGATATTGCCTTGCAGCAGCGTTATTTTCAAGAACATTCCATGATGAATGTCTCTCCCCAGTTTCCGGCCAATGAACAGTTACGGCAAAAAATGGTGGATACTGAAGAACTGCGGTTTATTGAAGAAAATTTACCTTCCGAATATCAGCCTTTTGAAGGACTGCGTTTTCCGTTAAGTGCTAACCAGAGCATGACCCATAATCCGGAAAAGAAAACCAATCCCTCTACGCTTCAAAGCGTAGAAGCTCAAGCTGGTAAAAAACGGTTCATTTTTATGCCAGACCGTCTGGGGCTGAGTTCGCGGTTATCACTGTATGATGCCCAGCGACAGTTTGTAGTCGGTGAGCCCTCTGATCAGGAAGTATCTTATCGTCCTATAGTGGTAGGTAATCAGGTAGTCGGCTATCTGGGCTTAAAACCTGTACTGGATCAGGATGATGCTTTAAGTATTAATTTCTTCAGTAACCAGAAGCGTTACCTGCTTTTAGTATATGCATTAACCATTTTGGCCAGTTTGATTGCCGCTATATTAATGGCAACCTATTTTAAAAAGCCGATTCAACGCCTGCTGCGTGCCACACAGGAATTAACTCGAGGTAATTATCTGCATCAGGTCAAAATTCGCCGTAATGATGAGTTGGGTGATTTGGCCAATGAGATTAACCAGTTAGCAATTATTCTTGACCAGCATGAGCAGTCACGCCGGCAATGGGTTGCAGATACTTCACATGAGTTGAAAACACCGTTAGCGGTACTACAGGCCCAGATTGAGGCCATGCAGGACGGTATCCGAAAAGCTACCCCTGAGCATCTTGCTGCCATGATGCGTCAGGTCAGCAGTCTGAAAAAACTTACTAAAGATCTGGCGGATCTGGCCCAGGCCGAGGCCCAGCAGCTCAAGTGCTATTTCTCTAATGTTGATCCGTGGTCTGTGGTACAGCAGGAAATTGAAAACTTCCGGCCGAACTTTGAACAGGCAGGACTCTCAGTACACTCAGAGGGAACAGGAGCTGAATTACAATTGGATGTAGACCGATTCAAACAAATTGTGGTCAACTTGCTTGGAAACAGTATTCGCTATACAGAAAGTGGTGGAGAAATCCGTATTCATACTGAACAGTCTGATACGCATTGGAGTCTGTATGTGGATGACAGTCCGTTTGGGCTCAGCGATGAGCAGCTGTCACGTCTGGGTGAGCGCTTTTACCGAGTAGATGATTCGCGTACGCGCAGTACCGGCGGAACCGGATTAGGTCTGGCCCTGTCCTGTAAAATTGCCCAAACCATGGGCGGAGAATTAACATTCCATCATTCACCACTCGGCGGTTTGCGTTGCAAGCTGACTTTTTCCAAATTAACCACTATATAAGGAAGCACACTCATGAAGCATGTCATGCTGGTAGAAGATGAAGTTGAACTTGCTGGACTGGTACGCGATTATCTTGAGGCTGGCGGTTTTGAAGTGAGCGTCTTTCATGATGGGCAAGAAGCCTATGACCATTTCCTTCAGCGCAAACCAAGTCTCATGATTCTGGATCTAATGGTACCGCGCATGGACGGGTTGACTATTTGCCGTAAAGTACGTGAACAGTCAGATATTCCTATTATTATGGTCACTGCCCGGACTGAAGAAATTGATCGTGTGCTTGGCTTAAATATGGGGGCTGATGATTACATTTGTAAACCGTTTAGTCCTAAAGAGCTGGTAGCACGTGTACAGGCGGTACTGCGCCGTCTGGACCGTAAGGCTGAACCTGAGCAAAATAGTCTTTTCAGAATCGATAAGGCGCAACAGCGTATCTGGTATCAGCAGAAATCCTTGAATCTGACACCCACAGAGTTCCGCCTGTTAGAGCTGTTTTTAGAACACGTGGGACAGGTATATTCACGTGCCCAGCTGTTAGATCATATTAACCCTGACAGTTTTGATGTAGCCGACCGTGTGATTGATAGCCACATTAAAAATCTGCGCCGTAAAATCACTGATGCAGCTAATACTGGCAACCGCCATGAGTGGATTCAGGCAGTTTACGGGGTAGGCTATCGTTTTGAATATCCAGATGAGTAAATAGCAAAGCTTTAACTTTCTCACTAAAAAGCGGACAGCACATGATCCGCTTTTTTATTGATTAGCTCTGGTTAGAGGCTATGGATGCTGAGGTCTGGAAGCTGTCTGATGATCAGTGCGGTGCAGAATATGATAAGTCTGCTAGCCATATATTATTCTCTTGTCTTTATACCACAAATACTCTATTTCTTATAAAACACATTAGATAAATTGTTTTTAGAGAAGTAGTTGCTGAAAAAATACTTATAATTTCCTGTATTTTTTCTAATTAGTTGGCTCTAACCGGATTAGATGTGTGGATAAAATGTATCTTATCCACACATTTACAGTTTCAGCTATGAAGAGCAGCTAACCATAATTTCGGGTATATCACTTGGTAGAGGCGCCAGGTCTTCCGGTTTCTCGGTCTCTGGCTGAAAAATAAACGGCTGACTGAGTAAGGTGAATAAACGGTCTACTTCAGAAAAGTCATCCTGTTCTGCCAGTTCAATCGCTTTTTGTGCCATATGATTACGCAGAATATAGCGAGGATTAACCTGTTGCATGGCCTGATCCAGCTTATCTGTATCCTGATGCTCACGGATTTGCTGATACAGGGTCAAGAAGGTATCAAACTGCCGGATATCGAGACAGTCATCACGAAGAGCCTTATATTCCTTTTGCTGTAAGCGGATAAAACTGTGAGTGTAGTCCAACTGTTCACTTTGCAGAATTCTTAAGAAGACCATACCACATTCCATACTGTCTTTATGGAATTCGGGTAAGCCCATTTTCTGACATAAACCAAATTGATACTGTTCCAAAAAGGTCGGTTCAAACTGTTCCAGACATTTGGCAAGTTCTTCCTTGAATTGTTCCTTGTCGGTTTCTTCAGCCAAAGGAATAAGGTTATTTAACCAGATCCATAAGTTCCAGTGAGCAATACTTGGCTGGTTCTGGTAACTATAGCGCCCCTGATAATCCGAGTGGTTATTGATCCAGCCCGGGCGGAAACGCTCCATAAAGCCATAAGGACCAAAATCAAGAGTTGAGCCAGTAATATTAAGATTATCGGTATTCATCACCCCATGGGCAAAACCAACCAATTGCCACTTGGCAATCATGCTGGCAGTTCTTTTAATCACTTCTTCAGCAAACGCCAGTACAGGTAATTGTGTTTTCAGACAATCCGGATAATGCCATTCGATACATTTATATGTGAAATCTCTAAGTAACTCTGGAGCATACTGGTTAATCCACTCAAAATGTCCGAAGCGGATATGGCTATCAGCAGTTCGCAATAGCATGGCACCTGGTTCCAATGTCTCACGCTGTATATTCTGGGTGGAACTGGTGAAACCTAGGGCATTGCTAGATGGCACACCTAAGGCATTAAGTGCATGACCAGCCAGGTATTCACGGATTACCGAACGCAATACCGCCCGGCCGTCACCCATGCGTGAATAGGGGGTAGGTCCTGCACCCTTAAGGTGAAGGTCAATCGTCTGGCCTTGTCGGTCAAGTACCTGTGCAATCAGCAGGCCGCGGCCATCTCCAAGTTGTCCGGCCCACTGCCCAAACTGATGGCCTGCATAAACCATGGCTAAGGGCGCACATTCCTGAAACGTTCTTTGTCCGCTGCAAATTTCAACCCAGTTTTGTTTTTCTTCTTCAGTCCATTGCAACTCTTCCGCCAGATGCAAGTTAAAGTGACCCGGCTTGGCACCTCGTAATGGTACAGGCTGTTGCTGATGATAAAGTCGGGAGTCGAGGGAAGAATATCTTGGATTAAACTGCATAAGGTACCAGACAAATAAAAATATAGATTTACTATAACAAATTTACTGTTCCTGCCTAGCACTAGTTAAGGCGTGATAAGAATTGGATACAAATACCTTAAAAACATAACTGCTTTAAAAGAAAAAAGGCTAAAACCCATTTCCGGTTTTAGCCTTTTTTAAAGTTTTAAAAATCAGGTGGTCTGTTTTTTCAGGCCACGCATAACTTCTTCTAACGATTTACGGTGATGAGCCAGACGCTCCTCTACCTGCTGGAATTCACCTTTTAGGCGGTTATCCATCTGGTGGATTTTTTCTGCTACAGCAGCTTTCTTGGCATGAAGCTCCTGTTCCTTGAGTTTAGCCCAGTCATTTAAGGTATGAGTAAAAGCTTCGTATTCCTGAGCAAGCCGCTGTTTAACAGTACTGATATCTGTATTCACATCATGACCGTAGATAGCAAGATCTTGTTCAGCATATTTAAACTTCATTGCCAGTTCAGCTTTCTTGATATTAAAGCTTGGTATACGGCGCAGATTTTTAGCAAGTCCCAGTTTTGAACAGCTCCAGATGAGCCACTTGGTAGGGTCGTATTGCCACCACTTTACACCATTACGATAGTCGTACTGGAAAATGTGGTGATAGTTATGATAACCCTCACCCCAGGTAGCAATTGCCAGCCAGAAGTTATCACGTGCTGTATTTTCATCTGTATAGGGACGTTTGCCCCACATATGACAGAGAGAGTTAATAAAGAAAGTCACATGATGACTTAGAACCAGACGTAATAACCCACCCAGTAGAACTACTCCCCAGATATCACCTACTGCCCAGCCAATCCCGCCCAGAATTGCAACATGTACAGCAATTACCAGCGGTACATAGTACTTGTGCTGAAACATAACCAGTTTGTCATTTAAGAGGTCTGGTGCATTTTTATAGTTAGGTGCTGCAGCCGGATAGTCACGAATCATCCAGCCCAAGTGGGCATACCAGAAACCATTATTGATGGAATATGGATCTTCTTCTACATCATCAACATGACGATGATGGGTACGGTGGCCAGAAGCCCAGTATAAAATACTATTTTGTACTGCAAACGTTCCACCAATCATCAGGAGGATTTTTAAAGGCAGGGAGGCTTCATAGGCACGGTGCGCCCATAACCGATGGTAACCTGCAGTAATACTTAAGCTACTAAATGCTAACAAGAAAAATAAGCTGAGCCATGCACTTAAGCTAAAATCATGATGATACGCATAAAGCGGAATCAGAACAGCGGCAGCAATGGGAGTCCCAAGTAGAGTAATACTGGCGGTCCAGTTAATTGGGGCTTTGGTTAGGGGAGGATTATTCATCTCCAGTAACGCTCCTACAAGCCTTTGCAACAAAGGCAAAAACGAAACAGCGCAGCTATTTTTTGTCAAAAATAGCCATAAGACCCGCATCTTAACATGTGAGTACAGCTGTTCACTAGTATTATTGTACGCTTGTACACCTTAAACCGTAACAGAATGAATGTTTGTTTTTCACGCGTAAGCAGGAGAGTACAATATGAAGAAATATACTGATAAAGCGTTTAAAAAATATAACTTTTTGAATCTAAGGCTTAGCGTTCTTACAGGCAGTTTAATATTCTTGATTGGGCTTGCAGGCTGCCAGTCATCACAACCTTCCACTTCTCTAGAAACCCGCCCAGTCTCAAAACAAAAAGTAGTGACTCAAGCGTCATCTAAGCAGCTCAGCCGTGACGGTGTTCAGGATGTAAATTGGCGTATTGTCAGAATTAAAAGCCAGCCAGCTAAATTTTTCAATCAAATACCTTTTATCCGTTTAAACTCTGTATCAAGAACCGTGACCGGACATACAGGGTGTAATACTGTCTTTGGGCATTATGACATTAATACAACCCAGAAAACCCTGAACTTGACTGCTAAGGTAGGACATCAGAGTTGTGATCAGGCACTGGCACAGGAAGCTGATCTGGCTGATGCTTTAGAGCGGATCAGCCGTTTCCAGCTGAATAATAAGCAGCTGTATTTGCAGGACCGGGCTGGCCAGATTCTGATTCAGGCCGAGAAAAACTAGTCGACTGGTTTAAAGCTGGCTCTGCATGGTTTTGGGAATGTCGGTAATAAGACCTTGTACACCTGCATCACGCAGGGCTTTTGCCCGCTCAATACTGTTGACTGTCCAAACACTAATATTCAGTTGAGCTAAATGAGACAGTTGAATCATTTCAGGAGTAGCCAACTGGTCCATCCAGCCAATATGCGAGCAGCCTAAATGATGGGCTTTTTCGATTGCCTTGCTTTTAATATCATCTTCTACCAGAAGGCCGCGTTTAAATCTGCTGCGTTGCTGCTGCAAGCTACTTAAGACTTTTTCATCAAAGCTGGTGATAGTAACCTGTTGCTCCAGACCCTGTAGCTGTTGTTCTAGGCTCAGTGTCAGTTTTTCTGCTTCTGGAAGTGTAGTAACCGGTTTAATCTCAACTTCAATATGCTCAAAGTCATTTACCAGACTAAGCACCTGCTGTAATTTTGGCGTGTTTTCCGTTTTAGGCCAGTTGGCCCACTGATGCCGGTGGTCATAACGTACCAGATCACTTTCAACACATTCATACAGGGGGTGAGGTAAGCCTGCGGTTCTCAGAAAGTTATCATCATGAATAACAGTAAGACAGTTATCCTTGAGCTGCCGTACATCAAACTCGACAGCACGGACTCCCAAATCACGTAAATACTGGAAGCCCCCTAGTGTATTTTCAGGAGCTTCACCACGGGCACCACGATGGCCAATAATTTTCATGAAACAACTCGAACGAGTTTTGAACTTAACTGAATATTATAAACCTAAATTGTGTCATTTATATTTTTTTGCCACAGAACCTCATTGCCACCCTCAGCCCGTTGCAAGGCACGTGAAGCCACGAACAACCAGTCCGATAAACGGTTCAGAAGTTGTAAGGACGTTGGTTGGATATTCTGGTCACGGCTATGTACAGACATCAGGCTGCGCTCGGCACGACGGCAAACAGCACGTGCCTGATGGGCATAACTACAGGCTAAAGTGCCTGCCGGTAAGATAAAGTCCTTTAACATCGGTAGATCTTCATTCATCCGGTCAATTTCCTTTTCAAGAAATTCGACTGAAACTGGTTGTAGCAGGTTGAAATTTGGAATACAGACTTCACCCCCTAAGTCGAACAGCCAGTGTTGAATTAAACTCAGAGATTTATCCCAGCAGCTTTTGTCTTTGATTGTACTCACTGCAATTTGTGCACGTAAGACGCCTATACATGCATTCAATTCATCCACATCCCCTAAAGCGTCTATACGCAGATCATCCTTGGCGACGCGTGAGCCATCTCCAAGGCCGGTAGTACCTGAGTCGCCTGTACGGGTATAAATTTTACTTAAACGGTGGCCCATAAGTTTTCCTTAAACTGTAAGCAATAAAAAAGGATAATGCCGGTCAGAACATTATCCATAAAGTGCGCTGTTTTAAATATATTTTTTAGAGTTCAAATATTAATAACGGAATGTAACACCAGCTGATGCTAGGCGGCCGCCATTAATATAATAACTCCCACTGCCATATGCTGTACGATATTTTGAATCACTAACGTTTTGAATGTTAGTAAAAATATTTATATGGTTATTGATTTGATATTGTCCATGAATATCTACACGGAAATGGCCCGGGATTTGGACATCGTCAAAGGCACTATTATCATAATGTCCATTTGCAAGCATCGTAGTTGAGAAGATGTAATGTTCATCCCTCCAGCCTGCTGTTAAAGCAATATTTTGACGCGGACGACGGCTTAAATCTTCATCATTGTTCTTATTCTTGGCACGGACATAATTGTAGCTTAAATTTGTAAATAAGTTTTTACCTTGCCATTTCACATAAAGCTCACTACCTTCCATTTTCGCTTTATCAAGGTTTCTCATCTGATTGAGAATACCATCAAAGTCAATAAGATTATCAACCTGGGTGATATAGAGAGATAAACCAGTTGAAATATTATAAGCTAGTTTCTGATCTAGACCGATTTCATATGAAAGGCTTTCTTCTGGTTTTAAGTCAGGATTTCCACCATAAGCATACATGTCATTAAGTGTAGGCGCTTTAAAGGCTGAACCAATATTTCCATAAACACTGGTTAATGGTAGAACTTGGTAACGAACAGAACCTTGAGCAACAGTGTGTGTGCCGAATTTCTCATTGTCTTCAACACGAAGGCCAACCTGTGTATTTAATCCTGCCTGATCATATTTATGTTGAATATAATAGCCTGTCGAATTAACATCTTCCTGATATGGCGTGCCATATGAAATGACATCCCCATCAATGTTTCGATGTGTTACACCCAGCAATAATTTTTGATTTGGTGTGAAGCCCCATTGGCTATAAATTTCAGCTTCTTGGGTTTTGCTATGTACATAATCTGAAGAACTATTTTGATCAATATCATCTTTAAATTGAGAGATACGTGCGTTTAACGCTAGATTCTCAAGAATATTTATACGACCTTTAACATTAATAATTTCATTTTTAAAATCTTGAGAAATTAGGTTCCCATAATTGTCATAATCGCTATAGCCTTCATTTTCGCTATAATCAACAGAAGCAGCATAATTTTCTTTATCAACCCCTATCTTTGCACTATAACCTTTTTGATCAAATGAGGCATTAGGAGCATTTTTTATATCTTTTATAGGTGTCCCATCAGTTTCTAGACGTTGGCCACGAATTTGTGCATAAAAATCATTCTCTACTAGATCAGCACCAATAACAGACTTATATGTTTTATCTTCACCAATTTCACCCGTAATAAAAGCTGAGGTTTTTTCAGGTGTTTTTGAAATTAGTTGTACAACACCAGAAATTGCATCAGTACCGTATAAAACAGAGGCTGGTCCTTTTAGTACTTCAATCTGCTGAATATCTGTTGTGTCAATAAATGCGAGTGATGCCGTGCCAGAAGTTGCTGAATTTAGACGAACTCCGTCTCTTAATATAAGAGCTTGATCTGATTTGCCGCCACGTAAGAAAATTGAAGCTATTTGTCCATAACCTCCGCTTTGTACCATATTGATAGCAGCATCTGTCTGTAATAATTGTGGTAGAGATGCAATGGGTGACTGTTCAAGAACCTCAGGTTCAATAATCGTAATTCGAGCAGGTACTTCACTTGCTTTTTCAGCACTTTTTGACGCAGTTACTACAATTGGGTCAAGTTGAGCCGATATCGTTGTATCTTCAGCAAAAATGGCAGGAGAACACCCCATCGCAATAGCGATAGCCCCTACCAGACGGGTAGGTTGAAATAAAATAGACATGACTTTATGCTCCATACATTCACCCCCCGTGAATGATTGAGTTGACAGGCGCAACAAGCAGGTCTCCGGACTCAAATATAAATATTGCTTTGCAATATTGGCATATTCGCCTTCCCACACTTTATGCAGTGGCGTAAGTTAAAACTTAAATAATATGCGGTTCATTTTACCGTTGCGGGGGCAGTGTTGGATTTGCACCAACTTCCCTAAAGCTCTAAGCTAGACTTGTTGCAATCGCGCGCAGTATAAAGTTTGCCTGTCAATTAAACAATCCATATCAAGAATATTCAGGATGAACTTTACGCAAGCCAAAAAAATTGCATTACAATGAACGGCCCGTCATATTTATAGATGAACTATAAACCAGGCAGTCTAAGAGCCAGAATTGTATGCGTACCCGTGCTAAAATTTGTGGAATTACCCGAACTTCTGATATTCAGGCCGCTGTAGATGCGGGTGCAGATGCTATCGGGCTGGTGTTTTATGCACCAAGCCCCCGATATGTCAATATCGTACAGGCTAAAAATCTGATAAAACATATACCTGCTTATGTCCAGATTGTTGGATTATTTGTTAATGCTACTGCAAGTGAAGTCTGTCAGGTACTGTATGACATTCCATTAGATGTGCTTCAGTTTCATGGTGATGAAACGCCTGAACAGTGTCAGAATATTGCAGAGCAGGCTAAACGGCGCTGGTATAAAGCAATTCAGGTCAAACCTGATCTGGATATATTGGCCCAGATCAGTCATTATCAGCAGGCAGGTGCAAGTGCTGTATTACTGGATGCCTGGCATCCTGTACTTAAAGGTGGTACAGGACACCAGTTTGACTGGTCAAAATTTCCTAAAATCGATGTACCTTTAATCTTGGCAGGCGGTTTAACGCCTGAAAATATTGAAGAAGCTATTCAGACTACTGGAGCATTTGCGGTAGATGTCAGCGGAGGCGTAGAGTCCGCAAAAGGTATTAAAGACCAGCAACTCATTGAACGATTTATGCAAGGAGTCCAACGTGGATCAGCAAAATAATGTGATTGACTACACCCGGTACCCAGATGCCCGTGGGCATTTTGGTATCCATGGCGGACGTTTTGTGTCAGAAACGCTGATGGCGGCTTTAGAAGATTTAGAAAATCTATATAACCGCATGAAAAATGATGAGCAGTTTCTGGCAGAATTCGACCGTGATCTTGCCTACTATGTAGGTCGTCCTAGTCCTTTATATTATGCTGAGCGATGGTCAAAAGAATTAGGCGGTGCACAGATTTATCTGAAACGTGAAGACTTGAATCATACCGGCTCTCATAAGGTGAATAACACGATCGGACAGGCTCTGCTTGCTAAGCTTTCTGGTAAAAGACGGATTATTGCAGAAACTGGCGCCGGTCAGCATGGAGTAGCTACCGCTACAATTGCAGCACGTCTGGGAATGGAATGTATCGTTTATATGGGCGCAGAAGACGTTAAACGACAGGCCATGAACGTGTACCGTATGCGTTTGCTGGGCGCGACTGTAGTACCGGTAGAAAGTGGCTCTAAGACACTCAAAGATGCCATGAATGAAGCCATGCGTGACTGGGTTACCAATGTCGATTCTACTTATTATGTAATTGGTACAGTAGCGGGTCCGCATCCATATCCACAACTGGTTCGTGACTTTCAGTCGATTATTGGCCGTGAAGCCCGTCGTCAAATTCAGGAGCAGGCCGGACGTTTACCCGATGCACTGGTTGCCTGTGTAGGAGGCGGCTCTAATGCTATGGGACTATTTTATCCGTTTTTAAATGATGAAAATGTCCAGATGTATGGTGTAGAGGCCGCAGGACACGGTATCGAGACAGGCAAACATTCAGCGCCATTGAATGCTGGTCATGTTGGTGTATTGCATGGTAACCGTACTTATTTGATGTCAGATGCACAGGGCCAGATTATTGAAACCCATTCTATTTCGGCAGGTCTGGATTATCCGGGAGTAGGGCCGGAACACAGTTTTCTAAAAGACATGAAACGTGTGAATTATGTGCCCATCAATGATACAGAAGCCTTGCAAGGTTTTCGTGATCTGACCCAGATTGAAGGAATCATTCCTGCACTGGAAAGCTCACATGCCATGGCTTACGTTTCCAAGCTGGCACCGACCATGTCAAAAGACCAGATTATCATTGCAACCGTATCAGGACGTGGTGACAAAGACCTGATGACTGTTGCCCGTATTGACGGTGTAGAAATGGTTGAGATGTAATTCTCTTTTTTTTCTTACACCTAAAATAGCTCGTGCTGGATTAAACTCCAGCACGATTTTTTTTATTTATCAGATCAATTAATGCTTTTATCAATTTTAGAATATTAAAAATATTTATAAGTAGAATGGCTATTAATATAACTTGGTATTTCAATGATTGATTGCTAAAAATATAAGATCTTTTTCTGGTTGGTCCGATTTTATCAAGACAGGATAAAATTATGGCCAATACAGCTCATCTATAGATATTTTGACAGGAGTATCAATGCCTAGTCTATTTATTGTTATGCTTGGCGGACGACATGCACGTGCCAATACTGAAGTACATGATGTGGTGCTGGCAGTCGGGGATACACTTGAAGAAGTTTACCCCCAACTTAAGCAGTCGTGGTTTGGAGAACAGAAAGGCCTGCACATAGATGCATGGGCTAAAATCAATGGTATAACGTTTGAAGAAAAGAATTATCAGATCCATTTTACCCAAGCTCAGCCTCAGGCTTCTGAACAGAAACTCTATTTAATTAACCTTGGCGGTTACGATGCGCAGGAATTTGGGGAACTTCATCGTTATGTACTGGTCGTAGCACAGAACCATATGATAGCCAAACAGCGGGGGAAGCAGTATTTTGCCAGCCATTGGAAAAAACAGCATACAGACCGCGTATTAGATATTGATGACTGTATTGCCATTGATCAGGTTTATGGCCGTTACATACAATTGATAGAAGGTAATTTTTTTGGTAATTGTTGGGAAAATACCTATCTAACCATTTAATCAAAAAATTGGTAAAAGAAGTTCTGGATATTTTCTGGAAAAGCATAATTGACTGTTAAACCCAACTGTTTAATACTTGAACAGTGTTTTTTCTATATTGTTTTGAAATTTATGGAAGAGCCTCCTTAAGCTGTTTAAATGAGCAAAAAAAATAAAGGGAAATATAGAGAGTAAAATGATCTTGGTAGGCAGATTATAATTTTTAAAAGCTTGAATAAGCTGATATAGCTTAGGTTTGGGAGCAGGGGAAATAAAATGGATTTGATTCAGGCAAATGGACAGCCGCGTTATGGGCGATTTTCTCAATTGCCGAGTAGTATCAGCCTTGACCAGTACGAGTATAAAACACCCTATGGGGAGGTCCTTCAAGGCTGGCGTAAAAAGCTAAAATATAAAAAGTTTAAATTCTGTAGTATTCAGCATGAACATTATTCAATTGGTCTGGCAATTGTTGATATTGGCTGGGCCGGCCATGCTTTTTTCTATATTTATGATCATGCAAATGAGCAGGTGCAGCAGTGGAATGCAATCCAGCCTTTTGGCTATAGAACCCATCTGGACGAGCAACCACTTTATAATCAGAGTCATTTCTACAAATCACCCTTCGCAATTGAAATCCAGCATGCCAATGGGGTGCGTTATATCCGTATAACCAGACATGGCGAAGTTAAATTAAGTGCACGAATGTTTTGTGCCGGTACCCAGCCCTTGAGTTTGTGTAGTCCAAATGGAATCAATGGGTGGACTTATACCCAGAAACTGACCACCTTGGCCGTAGAAGGTTATTTTGTTAATAAACAGAAACAGACCATTCAGTTTAATGAAACCAGTTTTGCTTCCCTGGATGACACCTGTGGTTTTCTAAGGCCGGAAACTGCCTGGTACTGGCTGTCATGCAATTTCTGGGATGCTAAAAAACGGCGAATTGGATTGAATCTAGCCTCTGGGGTGAATGAAAGCTTTGGTAATGAAAACTCGCTCTGGATTAATGGTGAGCTTTTTGCTTTAAGTGATGTATTATTTGAACCGATTGATGACAAAAGCTGGAGTATCCGCGCATTAGATCAGCGTTTAAATCTGGTGGTCCAGACCAGCTGGCGTCGCTATGAAAGTATTAATTTACGAATGGTAGGAAGCCAGTTTAGCCAATGGCAGGCAAAAATAAGTGGAACAATTCGGACTGAAGAGAATGAAACTATAGAACTTCTATTTGAACATGGCTTATTAGAACAGCACTATGCAAAATGGTAATGTTCGCTTATTTATAGTGACTCAAAAATGAAAAGGCCAAGATGACTCAGCCTTTCCATTTTTTATATATAGCTTCAGTCTTGCGCTGCCTGCCAGAAAGCCTCTCCTGCCAGAACCGGATCACCCGTTTCTTCTAGTGTTTTTATCCATACATCATATTGCGCAATAATAGGATGCTGACTGGGATGAAAGTCTTTTTTAAACCAGTCCCGGTACTGTTTGCCCATACGTGTTAATGTACCGTGACGGCCAAAAAACCAGGGTAAACCCCGAACATTCATCTGCAAGCGTTGCCAGGCAGAAAAGCCGTCATGCCTTAACATGACGTTGGCACGATAAAGAGTAAAACCAAACATCAGGCCAGTAGTCCACGCTAAAGTAAATTTACGGGTCATTTCTGGCACATTGGCGATGTCATGCATGACATCAAATGCAACATCACGATGTTCCATTTCTTCAATAGCATGCCAGGCAAACAGAGCACGGACATAGGGATGCGCATCTTTTAAAGTTGATTTGTATGCAAAAAAAGTCTCGGCCATTAACGCGGTGAGATGCTCGGCAGCAGCAGTCATGGCAATATTATATTCAGGAGAACGCTGCTCGAGTTCAAATTTGAAAATTCTGGTTAAACGCTGAATAAACTGATCTACGGGCATACCCTGTGCTTTCATGAGCTGGTTCATCTGATCATGGGCAATTCCATGCTGTGCTTCCTGACGGATAAAATCAGCCACCCGGTTCTTCAGCTCAGGGTCAGTAATCTGATCACGGAACAGGCGTACACTCTGAATAAAATAACGCTCACCATCAGGGAAGGTCAGACTTAATGCATCAAACATACGGGTAATAAACGGATCACCGCCAAACCAGAAACGTGGTATTTCATTCAGTTTGAAATTCAGGTGAGAGCGCACCACCGGACGGGCTTGATACTGGACTACTGCATTCATATTATTTTACTTCATATAGCCATTTATACTGTTCAGTATGTCGGGCTTTATCGCTTTTGTTTTGACAGTTCTTGCCAATTTTTATACTTTTTACGACAGCAGGACAGTTAATGGATTAAGCTGCACATGTCAGTATTCAAAATATCAAATGGTTATTTCCATTTATGGAAAACCTGCTTGCAGAGCAAAAGCCTGAACTGGCGCCAGCTGGACTTATCTGCTGAACAGCAGCAACAGCTTGAGCATATTTTAAGTCTGCCGATTGATACCCAGTCAGACATGCAGTTTTTTCTTGATTTGATTGAGGTAAGCCGGCAACAGTGGTCGCTTCCGAATCTGGTACTCGATATGGCTTACTGTATTAGCCCGGCAAATTTCGGTGTACTAGGCTATATGGCTTCCAACAGCGCTACCTTGGCACAGGCAATTCAATACGTGATGCGGTTTCATCGTTTAGTGATTGACAGTGAGCAGGCATTACCTCTGCATATTACCGAATATAAAAACAAAATCCGCCTCTATTGGCCTTTGGTTGATGAGCAGATGACGGTATTATGCGAACTGACTCTGGCTGCAATGGTACATTTGGCCCGTCAGATCATCCCTGAACAGCAGCTTTTTTTACAGGCTGTGGAGTTTGTCCATTTTCCAAAAGTTTCCTTACTGAATTACCAGAAGTTTTTTCAGTGTACGCTAAAGTTTCAGCAGCCTTATTATGCTATTACCTTTGCACGGGAAAGTTTAAACAGCCGGCCATATCAGGCAGATTCTACCCTTATACAGTTGCTGGTCAGGCAGGCAGAAGAAGCGCTGGCCTCTAAAGCGACAGCGCAGGATCTTACCCAGCAAATTCACTGGATTGTAGGTGAATATCTGAAACAGCAGCAACGGGCACCTTTACTGGAATGGATTGCAGACGAGTTGCATCTGTCTGTGCGAAGTCTGCAGCGTGCCTTAAAAAAGCAGAATACTTCCTTTAAGGAAATTGTAGATCTACAGACGATGAAGCGCTGTGAGCTATTACTGGTACAAAATGAAAGTCTAAACCGGATTGCTGAGCAACTGGGCTATTCAGACCAGTCAGCATTAGTACGTGCCTATAAACGGGTGAGAGGCTCTACACTGCTGGCATTTCGTAGAGCACAGCAATGAGGCCATCTATATAATAATAACTGTTTACAATATAGGCTGATTCAGACTGTTTTCAGGCGTGGATAATGGAACAGAATGGACAGGATGGCAAAAATTGCCAAGACCCAGCAGTAATAAATATGGCCAAGCAGCTCAACAGGCGACAGTTTGGCAATGGAGCAGGCCAATAGCAATTGAGCTCCATAAGGAATCAGACCCTGAACAACACAAGAAAAAATATCCATTAGAGCAGCCACACGTTTTGGATCAAGTCCATATTCTTTGCTGACTTCACGTGCCATGTCACCTGAAAGGATAATTGCTACGGTATTATTTGCCACAAACAGATTGGAGAAAACTACCAGAAAACTGACCCCCAGTTCACCGGCCCGTTCACGGCTAACCCTGAATAGACGCGTAACGCTATAGATCCGCTCAATCAGCCATTGCAGTCCACCTTCCTTTTGCATGATTGCAGACAAACCGCCTAAAAACATAGACAGCAAGGCAACTTCAAACATGCCGACAAAACCGTTATATATTGCAGTGTTTAGCTTCAACAGATTAAATTCAGGCTGTACAAACAAACCGATAAGACCTGAAAGCAAAATTCCTGTACCTAAAGTAACCAAAACATGCAAACGGCTGAAAGCCAGCATGAAAACAGCCAGATACGGTAAAATGAGCCATAAATTATAAGAAGTATGCTCAATGGTCTGGGAGTCATGCGTGGTTAGAATATAGATTATCAAAGTAATTACCGAAGCGGGGACGGCAATCCAGACATTCACCCGGAACTTATCGCGCAATTCAACATTCTGACTACGGGTAGCGGCAATCGTAGTATCTGAAATCATTGAAAGGTTATCACCGAACATTGCGCCACCTACCACTGCACCAATGGCGTAAACCACTTCAATATCGGTAACTTGGGCAAATCCAAAAGCAATGGGTGCACAGGCAGCAATTGTTCCCATTGAGGTGCCCATCGCCGTAGCGATAAAAGCTGAAATAATAAACAGCATGGGTAAAACAAAAGAAGGCGGAATAATAGAAAGTCCGAGCTGTACGGTTGCATCTACGCTGCCAATAGTACTGGAAACACTGGCAAAAGCTCCTGCAAACATAAACACCATGAACATGAGAATCAGGTTCGGATGACTGGCACCTTTTAGAAATTCTTCAATAGCTTCATTAATCTGGCCGCGATAGATCAGCAATGCAAGAATAATCGCTGGGAGGGCTGCAACAGGAGCTTTAACTTGATAAAAGGCAAATTCGGTTCCGATAATTGAATGGTAAATACCACTGCCTAAAAAGATGGCCAAAAATACAATAAGCGGAAGCAGTGCAAGCACGCGAGCCTGCACCTTGCTAGAAAGATCGGAGGTCATAAAGTATAAGAGAGAATAAGAAAACCCTTATAGTATAAGGCAGGTTTCAATATTTCAGTAAATTTAAACAACCGTGCAGGAAAACTGCAAAATATAAAAAATAAAGGCTGTAAAAATTAGGTCTAACTCATTTAAGTTCATTTCAGACAGCCCAAAAATAGGAAGCTTTGATCATTGAGAAAAAAACGAAAATATTGATAAATGTAGACCTCGGGTTGTTCTGGAATAGATCGCCACAATGCGCTGCTTGCTTGCTCTATCTATTGAGTAAAAAATAGCGTTACAATGCAGCGTCTTGTATTTCTACAAAACCAAATTCTCAGTTTTCAATGATTCAAGGAATGCACAACCCTATGTCACGTTTAGCCACCCGTTTTGAGCAGCTTAAATCACAACAGCGTAAAGCTTTGGTTTCTTATGTGATGGCTGGTGATCCAGTACCGCATGTAACAGTCCCGCTGTTACATCGCATGGTGGAAGCAGGGGTAGACGTAATTGAACTCGGGTTGCCATTTTCAGATCCAATGGCAGATGGTCCAGTCATTGCTTTGGCTGCAGAGCGGGCACTGGCAGGCGGAACCAATACGCTAGATGCACTGAATATGGTAAAAGAATTCCGTGAGACAGATCAGGAAACACCGGTCGTACTTATGGGTTATCTGAATCCGGTCGAAGTAATTGGCTATGAGCAGTTTGTTTCAACAGCCAAAGCTTGTGGTGTAGATGGCATATTGCTAGTCGACTTGCCGCCTGAAGAATCTGATCGTCTGGTGACGATCCTGAAACAGCATGAGATGGATCAGATCTTCCTACTTGCTCCGACCTCAACCGACCAGCGTATTCAGCACGTAGTAAAACAGGCTAGTGGCTTTATTTATTATGTGTCGCTCAAAGGTGTAACTGGAGCTGCCAGTCTGGATGTTGCTGCAGCTGCAGAACGTATCGAAAAAATCAAAAAAGCCACCGATGTTCCAGTCGGAGTAGGCTTTGGAATTAGCGATGCGGCTTCTGCAAAAGCAATGGGCAGTGTGGCAGATGCAGTAATTGTGGGAAGCGCTTTTGTAAAAACTTTTGCAACTTTGGCCCCAGAACAAGCCGTTGAGCAAACGGTCAATAAAGTCAAGGAGCTTCGAGCAGCGCTCGATGAATCAGTATGAATCAAGAAGTGAAACCAGGGAAAATCCTTAGTACACCAACACCATGGACGGAACGTTCAGTTCCGGGTATTGAGGTACCTGACGAACAGCAGGCTTTAAAAGCCACCTTTACCGAGCCAACTATTGAGTGCCCGGAATGTCATGCCCTGGTTACACGTACGGCTATGTCTTTTAATGCGTATGTTTGTCCACAATGTGATGAACATTTGCGTATGAAAGCCCGCGAACGCCTGACTTGGTTCCTGGATCAGGTCACAGCTGAACTTGGCCAGGAATTTACTGCTAAAGATCCATTACATTTCGTCGACAGTCGTCCTTATCCGGAGCGTATGCGTGAAGCACAGGATAAGACCGGTGAAAGTGAAGCTCTGATTGTCATGCAGGGTACGCTTAAAAATCTTCCGCTAGTGGCTTGTGCTTTTGAGTTTGATTTTATGGGCGGTTCCATGGGTACGGTTGTGGGCGACCGCTTTGTGCAGGCCGCTGAGCGAGCAATCGCACAACGTCAGCCGCTGATCTGTTTTGCAGCTTCAGGTGGTGCCCGTATGCAAGAAGGGATGTTGTCTCTTATGCAGATGGCTCGTACTTCTGCAGCGATCCAGCGACTTAAGGATGCCGGTTTACCTTATGTTGTGGTCTTGACTCATCCAGTATATGGTGGTGTTACTGCATCTCTAGCTATGCTGGGCGATGTACATATTGCTGAGCCTAAAGCCATGATTGGTTTTGCCGGTAAACGCGTTATTGAGCAAACTGTTCGAGAAAAGCTTGAAGAGCCGTTCCAACGTGCTGAATACTTGCTTGATCATGGTGTAGTCGATCAGATTGTCCACCGTCATGCATTACGTGATACTGTATATCGCATTGTAGCTAAACTGATGAACTTGCCTTGAACAATGCTCCATATGCAACCGATACATTAAACACATGGCTCGATTATTGGAGCCATGTTCACGTTACAGGGATTGATTTAGGTCTTGAACGGGTCATCCCTGTTGCTGAAAAACTGGAAGTCACCCAACCTATTGCCAAGGTATTTACTGTCGCTGGTACCAATGGCAAGGGATCAACCACCACCACTCTGGCCGCAATTCTCAACGCGCAGGGTTATAAGGTGGGTTTATATCAATCTCCTCATATTTACCGTTTTAATGAACGGGTCAAACTGGCTGGTCAGGAAGTTGATGACCAGACCCTGATCAATGCGTTTGTAGCTGTAGATCAGGCCCGCCGTGAATGTGGACTGAGCCTGTCTTTTTTTGAAGCCACTACACTGGCCGCTTTTGTCATCTTTAAGCAGCAGCAATGTGATGTCTGGGTACTAGAAGTCGGGTTGGGTGGACGCCTCGATGTGGTTAATGTGGTTGATCCGGATATTGCTGTCATTACCAATATTGGACTCGATCATACTGACTGGTTAGGTGATACTATTGAAAAAATTGCCTATGAAAAGGCCGGGATTATCCGTCCCGGTATTCCTGTAGTATTTGGTGGTTTACAGACTCTGCCTCAAGCCATCCAGACAAAAGCCGAAAGTTCGCAGGCAACGCTATATACCGCTAATCGGGATTATTTCTTTAAATATAGTGAAGATGGACAGTACTGGTTTTTTGCTTCATCGGGCCTGACCGTGAAATTGCCAGTCGGCTCACTGGCACTGGAAAATATTGCGCTGGCTGTTGCGGCAGTTCTGCTGAGTGGCCTTGATGTTACTCAAACTGCTATTGCTCAGGGAATTCAAAAAGCTCGCCTGTCGGGGCGTTTTGAAATACGTAAATTGCAGGATCGCACTATAATTTTAGATGCAGGACATAATCCTCATGGTGTAGAATTTTTGTTAAAGCAATTGCGAAAATTTCTGGAATACAATAAACAATACACGGAAATTATAACTGTCTTTTCAATGTTGGCAGATAAAGATATTGAAACCGTGGTGGATATACTCAAACCTGCTGTTTTAAGTTGGAATATTGCCCCGTTAACCGTACCGCGTGCAGCTTCTTTGGAGCAGCTTGGCTTTGCATTACAGGAAGAGACAGTTAAACAGTTCAGCAGTGTGCAAGAAGCATTTCACTCGGCAGTGGCCGAAGCTCAACAGCACCAGCTGATTTTGGTTTGCGGTTCGTTTCATACCTTAGAAGCGGTTTGGGAGTATCTGGAAGAATGTCAATGAATAGCAAACAGCGCTGGATGGGAGGCGTTGTTTTATTAGGTGGTGGTGTTTTATTGGCAGCATTACTCTTAAAGGGTAAAGAAGAAATTGACCAAAAACATGTTCAGGTTCCCCCAACTGAACAAGTACAACAACAACGTAAAAATCCTGCTAACCAAGATCTGGTTCAGCTACAACCTTTAGCTGTAGATGTCGAAACTGAAAAGCGTCTGCTTGAGGAGCAACGTCGTGCGCGTGAGAGAGCAGTTGCCGAACAGGAAGCACGTGCTGCAGAATTTTTACAAATGCAACAACAGGCCGAAGCAGAGGCTGCAAGAAAAGCTGCTGAGGAATATGCAACGTTAAATGCCTTGCGTAATGGAAATCAGGAAAGTTCAGATAATATTCCACCTGAACTGGTTGATGAGAAAGCTAAATCAGCACCTAATACACAAAATAAACCACAGAATACTCTGAACGCACAGCAGTCAGAAGCTCAGAAGAAGGAAGCTCAGCGCAAGCAGGAAGCTGAGCGTCAGGTGGTTGAAAAAAAGCGCAGTGAGCTAGAGGCCAAACAAAAAGCTGAGGCAGAACGCAAAGCGGCGGCAGAGAAAAAGGCCCAAGAAGAGCAAAAACGTAAAGCAGCAGAGAAAAAAGCTGCCGAGGAAAAAAACTTAAAAGCTGAAGCTGAAAGGAAAAAATCTCAGGAAGAGGCCAAGAAAAAAGCCGAAGCTGAAAAAGCTCGTAAATTACTGGAGGAAGGAGATGATGACCGGCAGTGGATGGTCCAGGTGGCTCTGGCAGCTAATGAAGCTAATGCAGACGCCATTGTCTCCAAATTACGTGCTAAAGGCTATAAAGTTACCCGTAGCCCAACTTCTAAAGGAATCCGGATTATGGTCGGACCAGCTAAAGACCGGGACACGGCAGATGAAGCACGTAAAAAAATTGTTAATGATGCCAGCCTGAATATGAAATCTGCTTGGGTTATTGACTGGGTACCACTCGATAAACGCTAATCCTATCATTATTTTTGTTCTGGACTCTGCAGCTGTTGCCGGGTCCATTGAATATTTTCTGTACTAAAGAGTCGCTCTATATTCTTCCAGATAACATGGTAACCATAACCCCCATGCTTCATTTCAAGTAAAGCCTGCTCTGTGCTCCAGTTTTCAAATACAATACGGTACATTGCAATACTGGCACCAGTACGGTCTGAGCCGTGATAGCAATGAATCAGTACCTTTTGTCCAGAGTGTTGAGCTTGCTTTAGATATTGCATGATTCCCAACAAGTGTTCACGGTTCATTGCCCAGGTGCGAATGGGCAGATGTATGACTTGAATATTCTCTCCCTCTAAAATACTGCTATCCCGATCGTGTGTACGCAGATTAATTACAGTCTTGATATTTTTCTGTTTTAATAAAGGCAATAAACCGGAACTGGGCTGTTCGCTACGGTAAACCCATGAACTGACCCGATAAAAATTATGTGCTGCTGAAAGCTGGTTGCCCCAGTGCTCAGGCCGCTGATGGTCGGGCAGGGAGGGCAGGAGCAGTCATGCATCCATTGACTATCAACACGCTGCTGTATAGACCTGTGAGAATGTATCTATTTTCTATCATCATCCTGCTCTTCTTTAAATTAAGTAGCCATTTATAACAAAAAAGCCTATCTGCAAGAGATAGGCCTAAGAGAATATAAACAGATTAAATTTAGTCTTTATCAGGTTGTGGAGTTAAGCGTAGATAAGGTTTAACCGCCTTATAACCCTTTGGGAAACGTTCTTTCAGTTCGGTTTCATCCTGAAGAGATGGAACAATCACAACATCTTCACCTTGTTGCCAGTTTGCTGGAGTAGCGACTTTGTGATTGTCGGTAAGTTGTAATGAATCTACAACGCGCAGGATTTCATTAAAATTACGACCAGTAGATGCAGGATAGGTAATAATCAAACGTACTTTTTTATTCGGATCGATAATGACCAGAGAGCGGACAGTTGTAGTTTCACTGGCATTCGGATGCAGGAAACCATAAAGTTCGGAAACCTTGCGATCCTGATCTGCAATAATCGGAAAATTTACTGTAGTGTTCTGGGTCTCATTAATGTCATTGATCCAGCCTTTATGTGATTCCACATCATCTACAGATAAAGCAATCGCTTTTACTCCGCGGCGTTCAAACTCGTCTTTAAGCTTTGCAGTATAGCCCAGTTCAGTGGTACAGACCGGAGTATAGTCGGCAGGATGTGAAAACAGAATCCCCCAGCTATCTCCAAGAAATTCATAAAAATCAATAATTCCTTCACTAGACTGCTGCTGGAAATTCGGTGCGGTATCGCCTAGGCGTAATGTCATGATTATTGCCTCTAATTCTGATTGGTAAGTATAATCTTTATATAATATGGAACAGATCTTTAGTATTGAGAACCACTGTTTACATATTTTATTATGAAAATTTTGTATATGAATATTTTAATTTTCATCAGTAATTCTGATGGAAAACTCTTTTCTGTGCTAGGTGAAACTGTTGTAAGTTTGCTAAATTAGCAGCATTTTCGTGCAGCGATATGAAAGCCATTCAACAATTTTTTTTACAGGTTTTGTGCAAAGCCCTTGTACTTGTAAATTCTGGCATCATAATAACGACTGAGAAAAAATTACCATTTGACAAGCAAGATTTAGAGAGTCTATTACATGTTGGCAAGTCTGATCGGAGGTATCTTCGGTACAAAAAATGAGCGCGAACTCAAGCGGATGCAGAAAATTGTCGAGAAGATCAATGCGCTCGAGCCGACCATATCTACCTTAAATGATGCAGACTTATCTGCAAAAACCCAAGAATTCAAACAACGTTATAATAAGGGTGAAACGTTAGATAACCTTCTGCCAGAGGCTTTTGCTGTCTGTCGTGAAGCTGCAAAGCGTGTAATGGGCATGCGTCATTATGATGTGCAGCTGATCGGTGGTATTACCCTGCATGAAGGCAAGATTGCCGAGATGCGTACTGGTGAGGGTAAGACCCTGATGGGAACACTGGCATGTTATCTTAATGCCATCAGCAGTCAGGGCGTGCATGTTATTACTGTCAATGACTATCTGGCGCAGCGTGATGCTGAGTTAAACCGTCCTTTATTCGAGTTTCTCGGCTTGTCGATTGGTGTCATCTATTCGATGCAGAATCCGGTAGAGAAATCTGAAGCTTATAAAGCTGATATTACTTACGGAACCAACAACGAGTTTGGCTTTGACTATCTGCGTGACAACATGGTGTTCTCGCTGCAAGAGAAAAAACAGCGTGGTCTGGTGTATGCCATTATCGATGAAGTTGACTCAATTCTGATTGATGAAGCACGTACACCACTGATTATTTCTGGTCAGAGTGAAGACTCGTCACAGCTTTATGCAGCAATTAATACGATTCCACCAAAACTGCGTCCACAAAAAGAAGAAAAAGTGGCCGATGGCGGTCATTTTTGGATCGATGAAAAACAGCGCTCAGTAGAGATGACTGAAATTGGTTATGAAACGGTAGAGCAGGAACTAATCCAGATGGGCTTGCTGGCAGAAGGTGAAAGCCTTTACTCCGCAGCAAACCTGAACCTGGTACATCATATTACTGCTGCGATCCGTGCACATTACCTGTATCAGCGAAATGTACATTACATCATCAATGATGGTGAAGTAATTATTGTTGATGAGAATACTGGCCGTACCATGCCGGGACGCCGCTGGTCAGAAGGCCTGCATCAGGCAGTAGAAGCTAAAGAAGGCTTGGAGATTCAGCCGGAAAACCAGACACTGGCAACCACGACTTTCCAGAACTATTTCCGTCTGTATCAAAAACTTTCCGGTATGACCGGTACAGCTGATACTGAAGCTGCGGAGATGAAAGAAATTTATGGTCTGGATGTGGTGATTATTCCAACTCACCGCCCAATGATCCGTAAAGATCTCAATGATTTAATCTATCTGAATCGTAATGGTAAATATAATGCCATTATCGGAGAGATCCGAAATATTCGTGAAGCTGGTGTAGCACCAATTCTGATTGGTACCGCTACCATTGAAGCCAGTGAAATTCTGTCTGAGAAATTAACGCAGGCAGGTATTCATCACGAAGTTCTAAACGCTAAGCAGCATGAGCGTGAAGCGGATATCATTGCGCAGGCGGGTTCACCAAATGCTGTTACCATTGCTACCAATATGGCAGGCCGTGGTACAGACATTTTGCTTGGTGGTAACTGGAAAGCCAAACTGGCAAAACTTGAAAACCCGACAGCAGAAGATGAAATACGGCTCAAAGCAGAGTGGGACCAGTACCATGAAATGGTACTAAATGCCGGCGGTCTGCATATTATTGGTTCCGAGCGTCACGAATCACGCCGTATTGATAACCAGCTGCGTGGTCGTGCCGGACGTCAGGGTGACCCGGGCGTGTCACGTTTTTATCTGTCACTAGAAGATGATCTGATGCGTATCTTTGCAGGTGACCGTGTAGTGGCAATGATGCGTGCTATGGGATTGCAAGAAGATGAAGCAATCGAGCATAAAATGGTATCGCGCTCTATTGAAAATGCGCAGCGCAAGGTAGAAGCACGTAACTTTGATATTCGTAAAAACCTGCTCAAATATGATGATGTTAACAATGAGCAGCGTAAGATTATTTATTCTCAGCGTGACGATATTCTCGCAGAAAATAGTCTGCAAGATTATATTGAAGAGATGCATCGCGATGTCATGCAGGGACTGATCGGTAATTTTGTACCCCCTGAATCGATTCATGATCAGTGGGATATTGATGGTCTGGAAAATGCATTGCGTACAGATTTAGGAATTGATCTGCCAATTCAGCAATGGCTGGAAGAAGACCGCCGACTGGATGAAGAAGGTTTGGTTGCACGAATTACGGATGAAGTCATTAACCGTTACCGGGCCCGCCGTGAACAGATGGGTACTGAGTCGGCAGCAATGCTAGAACGTCATTTCCTGCTCAGTTCACTAGACCGTCACTGGAAAGAGCATCTTGCGGCAATGGATTATCTGCGACAAGGTATTCACTTACGTGGCTATGCCCAGAAAAACCCTGAACAGGAATATAAGAAAGAAGCCTTTAACCTGTTTGTAAATATGTTGGGTACCATTAAAGCTGACGTGGTAACAGATCTGTCACGTGTACATGTGCCGACTGCTGAAGAGCTGGCAGAAATGGAAGCACAGCAACAGGCACAAGCGGAATCTATGCAGTTAAACTTTGCTCATGATGAAGTAGATGGCCTAACAGGTGAAGTAACTCATGAAGAGACTTCATCTGTACCAGAGCGTTCACGTCCAGCTCAGGGGAATATTACTCCGCCAGCAAGTCGTAATGCTCCTTGTCCGTGTGGTTCAGGCCTGAAGTATAAACAGTGTCATGGTAAAATCTAAACATTAGTACGCTAATCTTAAAGCAGAACTTCGGTTCTGCTTTTTACAAGGTGTTACATATTATGTATTCGATTGCAGATGCTGCATTTAAATGTTATTTACTTGCTTATGATGAGTTGAAAAACTGGAAAAATATGAAAAAAGTACTCAACCTTTTAGTGACTGCTACGCTCGCTTTACCTACTCTAGCTTTTGCCGAAACGGGTCACTCAAGTCAAGCTACGCTTGCGCAAGTACAAACTGCCCAAGGAACAGCTACGGCTCAGGCTGAATTAAAAAATGATACCATTACCCTGATCAGTCCTCGTACAGGTATTCGCTATACCATGAAAGCTACTGAACGCCCGATTATTTTGAGAACAGCGGCTATTGCAGCAGTAAATAACGTTACAGTGAACCGCATTGTAGCGTCAAATCCTGCATTATCGGCTGCCAGTCAGGAACAGGCCAAACAGTCACTTCTAGGTACAGAAACAGCTCTTGCTTCAAATTAATTTTATGATTCACATATTAAAAGCCGGATTCTATTCGGCTTTTTTGTATGTATTTAATAAAGCTTAATATAAAAATCACCATTTCATTTAGAGTCTCTCGATTTTTAGAAAAATTTGCACTAAGCTGTTGTGTTTTCAATAACCATATCACTGGAAATTCAAAAATGACTGTGGGTGACGTATCAATGCCACAAATGCATGTGGTGCAAGGCGTAAAAATTGGTTCAACTGAAGCATATATACGTTATCCGAACCGACGAGATCTGGTTATTTTTGAATTTGCAGAAGGGTCAAATGTTGCGGGTGTATTTACCCAAAATGCTTTTTGTGCTGCGCCAGTGCATATCTCTAAAGCGCATCTTTTAAAAAGTAATGCCCGTTACCTGGTGATTAATACAGGTAATGCCAATGCCGGTACTGGTAAGCTGGGGATGCAAAATGCGCTAGAGACCTGTAACAAGCTTGCCGAATTAGCTGGTGTTCAGACATCTGAAGTGCTGCCCTTTTCTACAGGCGTCATTGGTGAGCAGTTACCAATGCAGCGTTTACTTACAGGCTTGCAGCCTGCACTTGATAGTTTGAAAGCAGATGCGTGGCTGGATGCAGCAAGTGGAATAATGACCACCGATACTACACCTAAAGGTGCATCGGAACAGTTCGAACTTGATGGTATTACCTACAGCATGACTGGTATTTCTAAAGGTGCAGGTATGATCCGGCCCAACATGGCGACTATGCTGGGGTTCATTGCCACTGATGTACCTATTAGTTGTGAGCTGGTACAGCATCTGTTGAAAACTACTGTGGAACAGTCCTTCAACCGCATTACTATTGATGGCGATACATCAACCAATGATTCATGTATTTTGGTGACTACCGGTCAGGCTGGCGGAGCAGAAATTACCAGTCTGGAAGATGAGCGCTATCAAACTGTACTTGAGGTCTTAACCCGCATCATGAAACGGCTGGCCCAACTCATCATTCGTGATGGAGAAGGGGCAACCAAGTTTATGACTGTGGCGGTCGAAGGCGGGGCAGATACCCAAGAATGTTGTGACGTTGCCTATAGTATCGCTCATTCACCTTTGGTAAAAACGGCTTTCTTCGCATCTGATCCGAACTGGGGACGGATTCTGGCCGCGATTGGCTATGCAGGTGTTAAAAACCTGGATGTAGAAAAAATTCAGGTCTGGCTGGATGATATCCAGATTTGTAAGGATGGCGGAGCTGCTGCTGACTATACCGAAGAAGCCGGAGCAGAAGTGATGGCGCAACAGGAAATTACAATTCGTGTTGATTTAGGCCGTGGCGAGGCGAAAGATACGGTTTATACCTGCGATCTGTCTTATGATTATGTCAAGATTAATGCAGATTATCGTTCTTAATATCATGAATAAAAAAAGCCCTCCATGTGGGGGCTTTTTTCTAAAATAAAGGTTTTTATCAACTGTATGTTTAATACGGTTGAGATGATGGATCAAATGCCAGCGAAAAGGCTAGCAGTAAAAACAGAGAAGGCATGGTTATGACTGATGCGACATTAATTGCCAATGAAGCAAAAAATATTGTGCAGGCGCATTTGGACCGTTTAGGGGAACCCAAAAGTACTTCCCTGACTGAACAAGTGAAACAGGAAAAATTTGAACAGATCAGGGCCGAACTGAACAAGCGTGATGCTGTATTGGTTGCACATTACTATTGCGATCCTGAAGTTCAAGAACTGGCTGAACTGACAGGCGGCTGCGTATCCGATTCACTAGAAATGGCACGTTTTGGTCGTGATCATGCTGCTTCTACCTTGGTAGTAGCCGGTGTAAAATTTATGGGTGAGACAGCTAAAATTCTTTCACCAGAAAAAACTGTGCTCATGCCTACACTGGAAGCTACCTGTTCACTGGATCTAGGTTGCCCTGAAGATGCGTTTACGCGGTTTTGCGATGAACACCCTGACCATACTGTTGTGGTATATGCCAACACTTCAGCTGCGGTCAAAGCACGTGCTGACTGGGTAGTGACTTCAAGCTGTGCAGTTGAAATTATTGAGCATCTAGATAGCTTGGGTGAGAAAATCATCTGGGCACCTGATCAGCATCTTGGTCGTTATATCCAGAAGAAAACCGGTGCAAATATGTTGCTCTGGGATGGG
>NZ_CM149689.1:0-2550000 GCF_056173745.1 Acinetobacter sp. QJM3NY_42 | reverse complement strand
CACCGTCGTTGAAAAGCCGGGGGATGACTTGTGGATAGGGGTGAAAGGCTAATCAAACTCGGTGATAGCTGGTTCTCCCCGAAAGCTATTTAGGTAGCGCCTCGGACGAATACCATTGGGGGTAGAGCACTGTTTCGGCTAGGGGGTCATCCCGACTTACCAAACCGATGCAAACTCCGAATACCAATGAGTACTATCCGGGAGACAGACTGCGGGTGCTAACGTCCGTAGTCAAGAGGAAAACAATCCAGACCGCCAGCTAAGGCCCCAAAATCATAGTTAAGTGGGAAACGATGTGGGAAGGCATAGACAGCTAGGAGGTTGGCTTAGAAGCAGCCACCCTTTAAAGAAAGCGTAATAGCTCACTAGTCGAGTCGGCCTGCGCGGAAGATGTAACGGGGCTAAAACTATGTGCCGAAGCTGCGGATGCACATTTATGTGCGTGGTAGGGGAGCGTTCTGTAAGCCGATGAAGGTGGATTGAGAAGTCTGCTGGAGGTATCAGAAGTGCGAATGCTGACGTGAGTAACGACAAAACGGGTGAAAAACCCGTTCGCCGAAAGACCAAGGGTTCCAGTCCAACGTTAATCGGGGCTGGGTGAGTCGACCCCTAAGGCGAGGCCGAAAGGCGTAGTCGATGGGAAATTGGTTAATATTCCAATACTTCTGTGTAATGCGATGAGAGGACGGAGAAGGTTAGGTCAGCCTGGCGTTGGTTGTCCAGGTGGAAGACAGTAGGCATGCATCTTAGGCAAATCCGGGGTGCTCTATGCTGAGAGTCGATAGCAAGCCAGTTTACTGGCGAAGTGGCCGATACCATACTTCCAAGAAAAGTCTCTAAGCTTCAGTTACACAGGAATCGTACCCGAAACCGACACAGGTGGTCAGGTCGAGTAGACCAAGGCGCTTGAGAGAACTCTGCTGAAGGAACTAGGCAAAATGGTACCGTAACTTCGGGAGAAGGTACGCTGCTGATGGTGATAGGACTTGCTCCTTGAGCTGTCGGCAGCCGCAGAAACCAGGCCGCTGCAACTGTTTATTAAAAACATAGCACTCTGCAAACACGAAAGTGGACGTATAGGGTGTGATGCCTGCCCGGTGCTGGAAGGTTAATTGATGGGGTTAGCGTAAGCGAAGCTCTTGATCGAAGCCCCAGTAAACGGCGGCCGTAACTATAACGGTCCTAAGGTAGCGAAATTCCTTGTCGGGTAAGTTCCGACCTGCACGAATGGCATAATGATGGCGGCGCTGTCTCCAGCAGAGGCTCAGTGAAATCGAAATCGCTGTGAAGATGCAGTGTACCCGCGGCTAGACGGAAAGACCCCGTGAACCTTTACTGCAGCTTGACACTGAACTTTGACCTTACTTGTGTAGGATAGGTGGGAGGCTTTGAAGTAGGGACGCCAGTTCCTATGGAGCCATCCTTGAAATACCACCCTGGTAATGTTGAGGTTCTAACTCTGACCCATAATCTGGGTCGAGGACCGTGTCTGGTGGGTAGTTTGACTGGGGCGGTCTCCTCCTAAAGAGTAACGGAGGAGTACGAAGGTGCGCTCAGCGTGGTCGGAAATCACGCGTAGAGTATAAAGGCAAAAGCGCGCTTAACTGCGAGACCCACAAGTCGAGCAGGTACGAAAGTAGGTCTTAGTGATCCGGTGGTTCTGTATGGAAGGGCCATCGCTCAACGGATAAAAGGTACTCTGGGGATAACAGGCTGATACCGCCCAAGAGTTCATATCGACGGCGGTGTTTGGCACCTCGATGTCGGCTCATCTCATCCTGGGGCTGAAGCAGGTCCCAAGGGTATGGCTGTTCGCCATTTAAAGAGGTACGCGAGCTGGGTTTAGAACGTCGTGAGACAGTTCGGTCCCTATCTACCGTGGGCGCTGGAAATTTGAGAGGATCTGCTCCTAGTACGAGAGGACCAGAGTGGACGAACCTCTGGTGTACCGGTTGTGACGCCAGTCGCATCGCCGGGTAGCTATGTTCGGAAGGGATAACCGCTGAAAGCATCTAAGCGGGAAGCCTACCTCAAGATAAGATTTCCCTGTGACTTTATGTCACCTAAAGAGCCGTTCAAGACCAGGACGTTGATAGGTTGGATGTGGAAGCATAGTGATATGTGAAGCTGACCAATACTAATTGCTCGTGAGGCTTGACTATACAACACCCAAACAGTTGTATACAAAGCATCAATCGATTCATAAATATGCAATATCCCTTGATTCAGCCTGATGCTGGAACATACAATTCAGACCCAGATCTGCCCTCTGTTAATAACTCATTTGGACTAAAGTACGGCATATACTGCACCGCAGTTAAATCAGACCCGAACAAGTCCATCAACAGTTGTGCTGGCGACCATAGCAAGAGTGAACCACCTGATCCCTTCCCGAACTCAGAAGTGAAACCTCTTAGCGCTGATGGTAGTGTGGGGTTACCCATGTGAGAGTAAGTCATCGCCAGCTCATTATTCCAAAAAGCCCCCTCATGTGAGGGGGCTTTTTTTATGCGTGGGATTTAAAAAAGAAAGAGAGTTAGCCATAGCAGTGCTGGCAATAGCTGATCTATTTAAGCTGCTTAAGAGTTTAAAATTTTTTAATTAGCTGGCTATCCTAAAAAATAAATTGTATGTTTTATAATAAAAATATGCTATAAAAATTAAAAGAGGCATAAAAATTGCATTAATTTTATATGATAAAGTAAGGATGGGATATTATGAAGTTGTCGGTTGGGCTTAAAGTTGCAAATAGTTTATCCCTTACTCCCCAATTACAACAAGCCATCCGTTTACTTCAGTTATCTAGTTTGGAACTCGAACAAGAAATCCAGCTTCAGTTAGAAAGTAATCCTTTACTTGAACAAATAGATGATGAAAATTCAATTTCTACCCTATCAAATTCTAATAATACAGATATTCATGAGCTTGATCAGAGTCTAAATGCAGATCATTTACCTGAAGAGCTACCAGTAGATACTCATTGGGATGAAGTTTATATTCACCAGTCTACCGCGCTTGAGATTCCTGAGTTTCAGGAACAAGAGGACAATAATCATAAATCTTTAAGTTTAAAACAGCATTTGCTTGAGCAAATTAACCTTTTACATTTTTCCCAGATTGATCAGTTAATTGCCTATTGTTTAGTTGATTCTTTAGACCAACGAGGCTTTCTTGAAGCTGAAATTGAAGAAATTACTGCTTCTGTTCAGAATTTACTTGCAGAAATGGGTCATGAAGAAGAAGTAGAGGATGATGAGGTTTATGTGGTACTCAAGCATATTCAGCGGCTTGATCCTTTGGGTGCAGGCTCACGTAATCTGGCAGAATGTCTTAGGATTCAGCTTGAAGCTTTATCCTCTGTGCCAGTTATTCAGGATGCTTTGATATTGCTGGAGCATTATCATTTACTGATTGCTAATGATCTTGGCAAGCTATTAAAACAGACAGGGTTGAATACTGAACGTTTAAAGTCAGCAATTAATATGCTTAAAACTTTAAAAGCTTATCCCGGTATAGAATTTGAGGATGAATCATCTAATTATCAGATTCCTGATGTAATTGTATCTAAGAAGGACCAGATTTGGCATGTTCAGCTAAATACCGATATTTTACCTAAACTGCGTATTAATTCTTTTTATGCTGGTATGATTCGGCGCGCTGATCAAAGTACCGATAATAATTATTTAAAAGATCAGTTATATGAGGCAAAAAATTTTATTAAAAGTATTGATGAGCGGCATAAAACTTTATTAAAAGTAGCCAGCTGTATTGTTGAACATCAGCGGACTTTTTTTGAAATTGGGGCAGAGGGCATGAAACCCCTCATTTTGAGAGAGGTCGCTGAAGAAGTACAGCTGCATGAGTCAACTGTATCCCGGGTCACAAGTAACAAATATATGCTGACTCCACGTGGCCTGTTTGAGCTTAAGTATTTCTTTTCAAGTCACGTAGGCACCACCTCAGGGGGCGAGGCTTCTTCAACTGCAATTCGTGCCATGATTAAAAAACTAGTCTCAAATGAGAATCCCCGTAAACCCTTGTCTGATAATTCCATTACGAATTTACTTAAAGAAGAAGGGATTGATGTAGCACGTAGGACAGTAGCAAAATATCGTGAATCTTTAAATATTCCGTCGTCTTCTGACCGAAAGGTCTTGATCTAGTTTTTAGTCGAGCTATTCTAATAGTTCATTATGACAGCATAGTGAAACTTTCATTTTGATTTAGAGGAGCGGCAGGAATGGTTTGATATAATTTAACAGAATTCTATTTTCTGTCATTAGACTATCCCTGTTCTGACTTTAAAGCCTGAAACGAGGTGAGGAATAGAATTATGCAAATTACCATTCGTGGCCACCATTTAACGATTACCCCTGCAATAGAGCAGGATATCCGTTTCAAGTTTAATCAGCTGACTCAGCATCTTGACCAGGTAAATAGTATGCAGGTCAAGCTTAGTAAAGATCATGAAGTTACCAAGCGTTCAAAAAAAGGTAGTGCTAACCATAAGGCTGAAGCGATTATCCGTTTACCTGGAATTGAGCTATTTGCACAGGCTTGTGCAGATGATATGTATACTTCTATTAAAAAATTATCAGAAAAAATAAAAAGACAGCTTTATAAACATAGAAAGTTGCAATGTAGTTATCAACCTTTAGCAATTTAACGAAACAGTTTAAAAAAGAGGTTTAATACCTCTTTTTTTCATGTGTAAATTTTACAGGCCAACTGCATTATTCCTTTAGAGTTATAGTAATATATCTGGTTTTTACACCGTCAGTCTTACAAGAGGTTTTTACAATGAATAGTGAACAGCTCACTGAGATTCTACAAGCTGCTTTTCCAGAGGCAGAAGTTGCTGTGAGCGGACAGGCGGGAAAATTTGATCTTCGTATTGTTGATGATCAGTTTGAAGGTAAACGTACAATTGCTCGTCAGCAGGCAGTATATGCTCCTCTAAATTCCTATATCGCGAGCGGAGAAGTGCACGCGGTCACTATTCGCGCAATGACCAAAGAAGAGTGGCGCAAAGCAAGCCTGTTTGGAGCTTAAGACTTAAATGGATAAATTTGTAATTAATGGCGGTATCAAGCTCCAGGGTGAAGTACGTATTTCGGGTGCAAAGAATGCAGCTTTACCTTTACTTGCCGCCACTATTCTTGCCGAAACACCTATTACACTGACCAATGTTCCTAACTTAAAAGATGTAAATACGCTGGTAGAACTGATTGCCGGTCTAGGAATTAGCATCAGCTACAGTGGTGATACAGTCAAGGCAGATACCTCTACCTTAAATAATCAGTTTGCACCTTATGAGCTGGTTAAAACGATGCGCGCCTCTATTTTAGTGCTTGGGCCATTGGTAGCCCGTTATGGCAGTGCTCAGGTTTCCCTGCCGGGTGGCTGTGCAATCGGATCGCGTCCGGTTGACCAGCATCTCAAGGCACTCGAAGCATTGGGCGCACATATTGAAGTTGAAAATGGCTATGTTAATGCCAAAGTAGATGGCCGTTTAAAAGGTGCAGATATTACCTTTGATATGGTCACAGTAGGCGGTACAGAAAATATTTTAATGGCAGCAGTACTGGCAGAAGGTGTGACTACACTCCGTAATGCTGCTTGTGAGCCAGAAATTACAGATTTGGCTAATATGCTCATTAAAATGGGAGCCAAGATTGAAGGTGTAGATACAGATACGCTGGTGATTACAGGCGTAGAATCTTTGCAAGGCTGTGAATATGCTGTAGTAGCTGACCGTATTGAAACCGGTTCATATCTGGCTGCTGCCGCGATTACTGGGGGTAAGGTTAAGACGACCCATACAGACCCGACATTACTTGAGGCAGTGCTAGATAAGTTCGAGGAAATGGGTGCAGAAGTTACACGCGGAGATGACTGGATCGAACTGGATATGCAGGATAAACGTCCTAAAGCAGTAAGTTTCCGTACATTACCTCATCCTGACTTCCCGACAGATATGCAAGCACAGCTTATGGCTGTTAATGCGATTGGACATGGTTTTGCAACTATTAGTGAAACAATTTTTGAAAATCGTTTTATGCATGTGCCTGAGCTTTCACGCATGGGAGCCAATATACAGGTGGAAGGTAACGATGCCGTCGTGACAGGAGTTGAAAAATTATCAGCAGCTCCGGTCATGGCTACAGATCTGAGAGCTTCATTCTCTCTGGTACTGGCCGCGCTGGCAGCTGAAGGGGAGTCCATCGTTGACCGTATTTATCATATTGACCGGGGCTATGAGAATGTTGAGGCTAAACTTCAGAGTTTAGGTGCCCAGATTAAGCGAGTAAGTGCATGAGTGAAGTAAGAAACGATGATCCAAATTTTGATGTAATGGGTAATTTTGATCATGGTTTAACCTTGGCTTTGAGTAAGGGACGTATTTTAAAAGAAACATTACCTTTACTTGAAACAGCAGGTATTAATCTGCTGGAAGATCCGGAAAAGTCTCGCAAGCTAATTTTTCCAACTACCCATAAGCAGGTACGTATTCTAATTTTACGTGCTTCAGATGTACCTACCTATGTTGAAAATGGTGCAGCAGATCTGGGCGTTGCTGGTAAAGATGTGTTGATGGAACATGGGGCTCAGCATGTTTATGAGCCACTTGATCTAAAAATTGCTAACTGCAAGTTAATGACAGCAGGCAAAGTCGGTATGAAACGTCCACAAGGACGTTTAAAAATTGCCACTAAATATGTCAACCTGACTCGCCAGTACTATGCAAGTCTGGGGGAACAGGTAGATGTAATTAAACTTTATGGTTCAATGGAGCTTGCTCCCTTGGTCGGCTTGGGGGACTATATTGTTGATGTCGTAGATACCGGCAATACCTTGCGAGCTAATGGTTTGGAACCACTCGAAGAAATCTGTAAAGTGTCTTCACGACTCATTGTCAATAAAGCTAGCTTTAAACGTAAGCAGGCCTTGCTCAATCCAATTATTGCGCAGCTGGAAAAAGCAGTAGAAGCACGCCAGCAAATGAGCCCATAAAATATTTGTTATCTAAGACCGTCCGCAAGGACGGTTTTTTATACCTTAATTGGTTTTACCGCAGATTTGAAACTTCATCAATCTTAGCAAAAGTTATTTTCAATAAAAGTCCTTGAATACAAGAGCGATTCCTACCCACAAGTTCGTAGAAAACAGGTAAACTAAAGTTTTACATAGACCTTGTGGGTAAATTGATGCGACGTTTATCGACTCAAGATCAAAACTTCAAGCAAGCTTTTGCAGACTTGTTAGCTTTTGAGACAGTTAGTGACCCTGAACTTTTAAAAACTGTAGACCAGATCATTGCTGATGTGCGTCAACATGGTGATGCTCACGTTCTTAAACTCACTCAACAGTTCGATCGACATCCAGCGCATCAGTTTTCTGAACTTGAACTGACTCAAGCACAGTTAAAAACAGCATTTGAAAATTTAGAGCCGCAGGTACGTGATGCTTTAGAGATGGCAGCGGATCGGATTCGTGCTTTTCATCAGGCACAGAAACAGGATGGCTGGTCTTATATAGATGAATTGGGCAATACCTTAGGCCAGAAAGTGACTCCACTAGATCGGGTCGGTATTTATGTTCCGGGTGGCTTGGCCTCTTATCCTTCCTCTGTTCTGATGAATGCGATTCCTGCACATGTAGCAGGAGTATCCGAAATAATTATGGTAGTACCGGCACCAGATGGTGAATTAAATCCTCTGGTACTTGCCGCTGCATTCCTTGCTGGGGTAAGCCGGGTATTTACTATTGGTGGAGCACAGGCAGTAGCTGCACTTGCTTATGGTACAGAAACTGTTCCGCGTGTTGACAAGATTACCGGACCGGGTAACCGTTTTGTTGCAGCAGCCAAGCGTGCCGTATTTGGGCAGGTGGGTATTGATATGATTGCAGGTCCTTCAGAGATTCTGGTTTATGCTGAGGGATTAAATAATGCTGACTGGCTAGCCATGGATGTGCTGTCTCAGGCAGAACATGATACTGTGGCTCAAGCTATTTTTATTACGCCAGATGAGCAGCTATTACAGGCTGTGGAAGAGGCGATTGAAAAACATTTAAGTCAGCTACCCAAAGCCGAGATTGCCTGTACTTCAATTGCCAATCGTGGTGCTTTAGTTCTGGTAAATAGCCGTAAAGAGGCAATAGAGCTGATTAATCAGGTTGCTCCAGAGCATTTAGAATTATGTCTTGATGAAGCTAAAGAGATGGCTACCTTGATTCGTCATGCAGGAGCTATTTTTATGGGCCGTTATACACCAGAGGCAATTGGTGATTATTGTGCAGGTCCGAACCATGTCTTGCCGACATCAGGCACAGCGCGTTTTTCTTCTCCGCTTGGTGTATATGATTTTCAGAAGCGGACCAGTCTCATCATGTGTTCTGAACAGGGCGTACAACCACTGGCACGCACTGCAGATATTCTGGCACAGCAAGAAAATCTGGATGCTCATGCTCGCTCAGCCCGCTATCGCTATTGAGAGGCTTTTATAAAGAATTCAGGGGCTGTCAGGAACAGCCCTTTTTGGAAAATGAATTTGAGAATCTTAAACATGGAACTAACTACCGAACAAATGCGTTTTTGGAGTCCTGAAGTACGTAAACTTGAACCGTATATTCCTGGTGAACAGCCTAAACTTCAAAATCTGTTAAAATTAAATACTAACGAAAATCCTTATCCGCCATCACCTTATGTTGTTGATGCAATACAGGCTGTGCTGGCTAATCAGGCTGATGTATTACGTCTTTATCCGGACCCCGATGCAACTGCATTAAAAGAAGCAATTGCCCAGCAGCAGTGTATTACAGCCAGTCAGGTATTTGTAGGCAACGGGTCTGATGAGGTACTTGCACATATTTTCAAAGCATTTTTTATTCAAGAGCATCCAATTTTATATCCAGATATAACCTACAGCTTTTATCCGGTATATAGCCAGTTTTTTGGAGTTAAAACTAAAATACTGCCACTAAACGCTGACTTCGAAATTGACATTGCTGATTATAGGCAACCCAATGGCGGTATTATTATTACTAATCCAAATGCGCCAACCAGCATTGCATTAGATCTGCTGTCAATTGAAGAAATTCTTCAGAATAATCCTGACTCTGTAGTGGTTATAGATGAAGCCTACGTAGATTTTGGTGCAGAATCTGCAGTAAGTTTGGTAAGTAAGTATGAGAATCTGGTGGTATGCCAGACGACCTCCAAATCACGTTCACTCGCAGGTTTACGCGTTGGTTTTGCAATTGCCCAGCCACATTTAATTGCTGCACTTGAGACTGTTAAAAACAGTTTTAATTCCTATCCAATGGACCGTTTAGCTATTGCTGCTGCGGTAGCTTCATTTCAGGATCAAGACTATTTTCAGGCTATGTGCCAGAAAGTAATTGATAGCCGTGAGCAGCTTGTAAATGGGCTAGAAGCTTTAGATTTCAAGGTATTACCTTCTAAAGCTAATTTTATTTTTGTTTCTTTAGCTCATAAAAATGCTGCTGACTTGGCTGCCGAGCTGCGTCAACATGGCATTATTGTACGTTATTTTAACAAACCCCGTATTAATCAGTATTTACGTATTACTGTCGGTACGGATGAACAAAATCAAAGACTTATTGATACATTGAGAAATCAGATTCTAGTCTGATTATGATTCACCTGTTCTCTGCCATGTATTGAGTAAGTCCAGCATGGCAGATATTTTATCGAAACATTCCTGATATTCTGCCTCCTGTTCTGAAGCAATAGTAATACCGCCGCCTGCCCAGATAGAAATATCATGATCATATTTCTGGATGGTCCGGATCAGGATATTCCAGCAGCCTGTTCCATCAAAATTAAAATAACCTAATGAACCGCAATAAGTACCCCGAGCAGCTTCTTCAAGTTCTGCAATAATTTCCATGGCACGTATTTTAGGCGCACCCGTAATTGAGCCGCCCGGCAAAGCAGATAACAAGACCTGAAACGGTGAAATATTTTTGTTTAATATAGCTTGTACTTCACTGACCATATGATGGACTTGATTAAAACTTTCAATTTCAAATAATTTTAGTGTTTTAACTGAACCCTTTTGGGCATAGAGACTGAAGTCATTACGCAGTAAATCAACGATCATAACATTTTCTGCCTGATCTTTTTTGGAATTAATTAAAGTGTTTTTTGCTTTCTGGTCAAGTATCGGATCTGCATAACGCGGCATGGTGCCTTTAATCGGGCGTGTTATAATTTGCTGTTGTTCTTTAAAATCAATAAAAAGCTCAGGAGAGCAACTTAAAATTTCAAGATTATCTATTTTTAGGTAGCCCGCATAAGGTGCATTTGTTATAGCCCAAAATTTCGCTGCACAGTCTAGTAAATGACCATCACCTTGAGCTTTAAACTCTTGAGTTAAATTAATTTGGTAACAGTCACCTGCTGTAATATATTCTTGCACTTGCTTAAAGGCTGAAATATATTGCTGTTTAGTCCAGCGTGGCTGACAGGTCTGAACCAGCTGAAACACCTGAGTATCTGAATCATGATCTAAATGAAGAGCATCATAAATATTTTGATAAATGATGAATGCATCTTGACCTTCACTATAAAATATCCACTCTTCTGCTTCATACTTTAAATAATGATGATATTTGCCTAAATATAAACTTGGCTGTTTTTTATATTCTATATGAATTTTAAGATGTTGTTGGGCAGCAAAATCGTAGCTAATAAATCCAATATATCCACCGTTAAATCCTGCTTGAGAAGAACCCTTAAATTCAGGATCTAAAGAAATAAAATCAAGTAAATCTATCTTATGATGAGTAATTGAATAAGAATGATCAGTATTTTTTTTATAAGCTGAAAATAAGCCGGACTGGTATTCAATATATTGATCTGGCAGAAATGCAATAATAGGCCGATGATTATCTTCTAAATAAACTAAACCAAAAAAATCCCTCAATTTATTTAAAATAGAAGCAGGATCATTGTGATAAAAATCAAGCTTTTTTCTCAGCTTTGGCATAGTCTATAAGTGCATCTGATAAAACAGTGGCACATATTACTACATAATTAACTATGACCTAAATCCAGATACCGTTTATCGGTTTTGCTTTGATTATGATGGGCAGCAGTTGATCAATTAATCCTCTCAGGCTAACTTAAGCTTGCTAATCTAAAGTAGCTACTCAAGGACAGGATGTTTCTACTGCAGAAAATAAAAAAACAGTAGAAATTAAGAGTAGCTAGACAATCAAAAAAATAAAAACTCTTAGGAGAGTATGGAATGAAAATGTTTACTAAAATTGCTTTAGTTTCTTCTATGGCAATTAGTGCAAATGCAATGGCAATGCAAGCGATGGATGATGCTTCATTAAGTGCAACCACTGGCCAAGATGGTATTAATATCGGGATTGGTATTTCAAAGGTTGAAATTGAAAAATTATTTATTCATGATAATGATGGCCTAACAGGTGGAAGCACTGCTGGAAAGGCTGGTGCCATCGTCATTAAAGGCAACGGTAAAACAGGCGATATTAACGAAAAGCTGGGTGTAGTAGTCAAAGCCAATTATGATGATGCAGGCAAATATCTGCTAGCGACTCGTAATCTTGCTGACCTGCGTATTGACTCTGATGCAGGCGACAAAGCAGCTGGTGGTGCATTTATTAATATTGCTGCTGATGTATCGGGTCTAGATATCAATATTGGCGAGATTGGGGTAACCGGTTCTAATGCTGTAGCAGATCCTGCAACTGCAACGAGTATTCGTCGTGGGGGGGATGATACAAACTATAATGCTATTCTCTCTGGCCTTTCATTAAAAACAGGTCCAATGTCAGCAAATATTCAATTAGGTGCAGCTCCACAGGGCGCCATGATTAAGCTAGATGCAAAAATGCTGGGCGGTCTTGAGATCAAGAACCTGGGTATTCTAGATAACTCAACTAAAACAGCTACACGTGCTGCTGGTGAAATTTTTGTCGATAGTATTAAAGTAGCTGATGCTAATGCTCGTGATCTATCAATTGATCAAAAAATTAGTGTGATCGGTAAAGAAGGTACTAATAATGGCTATATTCGTATGGTAAGTAACTCAGGTCCAATTGATAACTATGTTAAGGGTGTTCATTTAGGTAGCCGCGATGCTGCTTCAATTGGGGATGTAGAAATTCAGGGACTACAAACTTATTACAGTCCTGCAATGGGTCAATACAACCAAGGTTCTGTGATTACCATTTCTGGTCGATAATAAATTTCTATTTAAAAGCGCGTGACTTCACGCGCTTTTTTTTACAATAAAATATAATTTTTTTCAAAAATCCTAAAAAAAGCTGTTATTTTTTAAAAAAAAAGGTATCTTGAGTGGTACAAGGAAGTAGAGTTTATACTCTAGAAAAATAACGAATATCAGTATAATTACTGAAAACTAAAAAGTTAAAGATATGTTAGAGATCGCTTTAGGCTCGGCATTAATGTATTACTTTGCCACGGAAGCCTTTGAAATAAAAAAGAAACCGGAAGAAGCAGTTTATTATACAGAAACTTTAGATTCTCGAAATAACTCTTTTGTCCGAATGCATAGAGAACCTGTACTTATTAAACCCGCATTAGAAGACCAGTTCCGAGGTATTGTCCGTCAGGCTTACGATTATAGTTGTGGTTCAGCCGCACTTACTACACTTTTAAATGGGTATGTTGGCACTGATTTATCAGAACAGCAGACCATGAATGGACTTTTAAAGTTTGGTGAAACAGAACGTATTATTGAGCGACGCAGTTTTTCCCTGTTGGACATGAAGCGTTTTGTAGAAGCTTTAGGTTTAGAAAGTGGAGGGTATAAAGGAGAATTTTCAGATTTGGTCAAGCAGGGTCAGCCTGCAATTGTACCAATCAGTTACGCCGGTTTTAAGCATTTTGTGGTTTATAAAGCCTATAAGAATGGGCGCGTTTACGTCGCTGACCCGGCTTTGGGGAATATAAGTTTTGACGAGCAGCGTTTTAAGGAAATTTGGGAAAATAATACACTGTTCTTGATTAACGTAGCGCCTGAACAAAGAAAAAATCTGTTGGCTTTGCAAGATGCCGATATGCGTCATGTAGAAGATGCCACAGTAAACCGTTATGCCTTCGTAGATATTCAATACCCGCAATTCTATATGGAAAAAATTGCCGATAAAGCCTCAACTATACGTCTAGATCGAAATTTGAATAAGGAATCAGAAAGTTATGGGCAACCTACCTATAACTATCTGAGGCTCTATTACAAAAATAAATAGCAGCACAGCAATTGTTTGAAATTAAAAAAATAAAAAGGTGGGATGGAAAATGGACCGTAAGTGGATGAATAGAACAGTCTTGGCTTTAAGTATTCAGATGTTATTTGGGATAGCTTATGCGGCAGAACAGCCGGTAGCCCCAGAGAAGGAGAAAACAGCAAATCGGCAGGACGTTGAAGCCGCATCTCCTGAACAGGCTATTACATCAGAAACAGTGTCAGAGCAGCAAGACGCTTCAATGGCTCTGCAACAACAGGCAGGTGATGCGACTAAAGAAACCAATTTACAGGAAGTGTTTACATCCAATGAGCGTCAGTATTCTTTAATCAAAAAGGGTGATATCTCTGCATATTATGATGTCGACTATACTTATTACAGAGATACACAGCTAGATTTAGAAATGGCTCAAGGGCAGCTATACCAATTACGGGTGCAGGAAAATGCCAGTCATACCCTAACCAATACCTTTACTGCTCAATATGGCGTGCTGGATAATTTAACGTTCACTGCTTCATTACCTTTGGTTGCAAAAACAGATCTGCTCAAAGATGCTTCTACTGCGGGTCTGGGGGATATTTCAGTAGGGGCGCGTTGGGAGCCTTTTCCCTTAAAAGCTGGACGCTTACCGCTGATTTTATTTGGTAATCTTTCCAGTAAAACTGGCGATAGTCCTTATGAGATTAATCCAACAACAGACCTTTCTACCGGTAAAGGATATTATTCGGCAGGTATAGGGGCGAGTACCCGTAAATATATTGATCCTGTTGTACTCTTCGCCTCAGTATCAGCCAACTACGGTTTTAAAGAAACTGGACTGAATCAGCGCCGTGGGTCACGAATCATTGATGAGTTTAATCCAGGTATAAGTGGTGGATTCGCTTTTGGTTTTGCCTATTCATTTAACTATGATGTTTCGATGACCATGTCTTATCAGCAAAGTTTCAATACTGATGCTGAATTCACATATACAAGTGGAGAGAGTTATTCGGTTGCAGATCAAACCAGTTCAACCTTTGCAATATCTCTAGGCGTACGGGTATCACCAGAGACTATTGTAAACGGTACACTGGGTATAGGGCTGACAGAAGATGCACCTGATGTCTCTTTAGGTCTTTCTTTCCCACTGGATATTTTGGGTTTTGGTAAAAAATTACGCTAAGAGGCTGGTCGTATGAAAATTAATCGACTTCGCCCGCTAGTGTCTGCAATTTTATTATCGGGCTGTTCCAGTGTTGCATTTGCTCAATTAGGGCAAAATTTATCTGTTGATATTCGGTCATTAACTATGGGAAATGCTGTAACAGCAGACCCTCCCGGGATTAGTGCAATCCATTTTAACCCGGCAGCATTGACCAAAATTGAAGGCTTACAGACCGACCTGCAAGGAATTGTGGCGAATTTTGATATCAAACGTGAATTTACCGTACCTGCTGGCTACAATGTATTTGGTTATTCTGATGACCCATTAGTATGTAATGACGGGCCAGAAGTTGATTCGGACTTGTGTACTGATTTTAAAGGTCCGGTCAGGGGTGATGTAGAGTATGTCAGCCTGTATGTCCCGATTTTAAAAAAAATGGTCGATTTGGGCGAAGGGATGCCAATGGTCGCACCAACAGCGGGGATTGCATATAATCCGCCTGGATCTAAAACTACATTTGCTACCGCTATGTATGCACCTCTGGTAGCCGGTTTCGGTGCTGAAAATGGAAATCCTGGTAATTTTATGGGGCAACAGGTTGCCTTGGAGAGGATTACCTATCTATCGCCATCTTTTGCTTATGAAGTGAATGATGAATTATCAATTGGCGCATCTATTGGCATGTCTTATCAAGCCATTGGTCTGAAAACAGATTTACGTTTTCCCAATGAATTGATTGGAATGTTACGTATGATTGATGAGGTAGTCTGTACACCTTTCAAGGAAAACCAGGACATTATTACTGATATCTTACTATTAGGTATTTGTAATGCTGAAGAAGGTATGAACCCTTTTAGCCGTTTTGGACAGATGCAGGTTGCTTTAGAACAATCTCTGAGTCCAAGTTATAACTTGGGTGTGCTGTGGGAGCCAACGGATGACTTTAGCTTAGGCATGGTATATCAAAGTTCTGCAAAAATGCGGTTAAAAGGTAAATACCATATTGATAATGCCAAAGCTCCACAAGAACTCATCAATGGTCTCATGTCCTCACCGACTGGGCAGATTCTGGCTGCTATTTTAGGCTTTCCCCGTTCTATTCCAGGAAGTGAGTCAGGGCTGGTGGCTATGGATTTTGAATACCCAGCACACTTTCAGGCAGGAATAAAATATAAAATTTTACCTGATTTACAGCTTAACTTCGATATAGGCTGGACAGACTATAGGGCTTGGGACAAATTTAAATTTGAGTTCGACCGGGAAATTTCTGCGCTAAAAATTGCAAAACTTTTATCTGAAAATATTGGGGATGCCAATCTGGCCTTACCTCTAGAATTTACTTCGCCATGGAATTTTGGAATTGGCCTCGAATATTCAGCTACAGACCGTTTAAAGCTACGGGCAGGCTATGAACCACGGACCAGCGCTATTCCTGATCATAAACGTAATACCATGGTTCCAATCAATAACGCACAACTATTTGGTCTTGGATTAGGCTATCGTTTTGATGCAGATACAGATCTGGATTTATCAATTGGTTTCTTACAAAGCCGCGATAAAATTCCAGCAGGTGCCAGTAATTTAGGGAATTTGCCTGGGGTAAATAATATCTTGCTGAACCCGTTTGCGGGTTTAAATATGAAAACGGATACTAAAATTACAATCTTGGGTCTAAGTTATAGAACAAAGTGGTAGGCTTTGAAAAGAAAATGAAAAGGGACATCGTCATTAAAATGATATTCGCATTAAGTTTAATGCCAGTATCGTTTGTATCAGCTGGAGAGTTTCATACTATTATTGGTCCTGATGGGCGGCCTATGGTAGTACAACGCCCAGATAAAAGACCTGAAAAACTGGTTCAGCCTGAGGCTGAAACTACCAATTTTACTCATAAACTAAAAACATCTAGGGATGACAAAAGTCAGAGAGATGTTGTGATTATGTCATCAAAAAATGTTCCATCTTCTTCAAATGGGATGGAGAAGAAAACAGCTCAAGATATAATTAATGCAGATAATCAGCCATTAATTTTCGCCCCTAAAGAAATACAGCCTGTTACATCGATAGTTAAACCAGTAGAAAAGTTGCCAGAACATAGTTCTTCTATAAAGCAGCCAAAACGAGTTGTGACGCCACAAAAAAACATTATTATTCCAGAGACGCAAGCAACCCATCAAAAAGAGCAAAAAAATAATACAACAACCCTCACCGCACAGCAACAGGCTTTAACAGTAATTGACGGTGAACAATATATTAAAAGTGAATATCTGGAAGATAAAGAATTTAATATAGATGGAAAAAAACGTTTCTATACTATGCCAGAAGGGATTATTGATACACGTAATGGCTCCACGCGTTTACAGGTTATTGAAAGAGAGAAAGGGGTAGGCAAGTCCACTTTAGATCATCTGTTCAAAAAGAGTTCGATACAGGCAAATCAGGTAATTGTTTTAGCTCCTACTTACTATCGTATATCTCAGGCTAAAGCAGTAGAAAGTTTAGGACAACAGTGTTTTAAAGATAAAAAGATTAAGAAAGCTAAAAGGATGAATGCAGAGCAAGAAATTAATATCTGGCCGCGCGCTCCTTTAAAGGATCAGTTCGATTTTGAAGTGGTTGAACTATCTGACCAGATACAGCATGTCCAGATTAACTCGTACGCCTCCCAGCAAAACAGACCGACTTTTTATTGGCCTTTAGTCATATTTCTGGATGCAAAAGGTTGTGTCATTGAGGGGGCTGGAGGCTTTAAAAACCATGATACTGATGCCTCGATGATTCATTTTAAAAAACTTGAAGGTGTGATCCGTATACCAGTCCATACTCAGTACTTACTAATGACTCCCTTACTTTCAGCCCCAGATACGCCGAATTATGTACTGAGTAATCAGGGACAGTTAAAACTAATTGCACTACGTTAAACCGAAAAAAAGAGCATGAAGAATGAAAAATAAATATCTACTACCATTTACGATGACTGCATTAATGGCTGCATTGAGTGGCTGCGGTGGTGAAAGTGCAAATATTATCCCCGAAAAAGATACGATGACGTATGTCAATGGAACATGTAAAGCAAATGATAAAGGGTGTACTGAATTTATTTTAGATTATCCCGTTGATGGTCTGAATTTTACCTGTAGTAGTGACGCCAATAATACGTTTATAACTTTAATGGATTTTGCTAACTCTGTAGTTACAGGAACTTGCCGTACAGGCGATAAGGCAAAATTCTTTATGATGGGCAGTGATGACAGAAAAATTAGTCTGGGTGAAGTAGACCTCAATAAAATTAGCTCATCCGATACAATTGGTACGGTTCCTCGTTTGACCTTGCTTGATCTTGCTGCTGGAATAACCGGGCAAGATGCTAAAATGCTTCAGCAGAGTGATCCTACCGTGAAAGTTGCCTTAGAACTGGTTAAAATTATTCAGGCATTGGCACTCAAAGAACAAAGAATTGAAGTGCCTACGGATATCCAGGCACTTTATATTACAGATGCAGTAAGACAAAATCTGGAAAAAATTTCTACCTCAGTGACTGCCGAAGATATTGTCAGTAAAAGATATGTTGAATTGATTCGCCCATGGCTGGATGTTTCACAAATTACAGATCAAGATGCTTTTATTACACTAAATAAATTAGTCAATATTGCTAATTCTGCAGTTTACCAACCTGAATTTGCTGTCTTTCCAACAAATTTAATTGATCAAATAGCAAGTAATGCCGGCTCAGAAGGCATGGTAGGGTGTAATAAACCAGTTTGTGACTTAAATGATATTTCTATTAAACGTGCTTTAGGTCATTTTATGTTGATTACTGACCGGCAGGGCTACACTCTTGGGAGTGGCATTCAATGGAAAGGAAGTGTTACTAAAGCTACATCTGCAGTTATCGGTGCTAATCTGGAACTTATTACCTCTACCAGGCCAGTGAGAATCACTGCGGAATCACAGGATCACTGGATTAATCCACTTACTAAGAGAATAGATCAGCCTTTTACATTTAAAGTCAGTGAACAGAACTCTCAGGATTTACTGATTACTCAAGGTAAACTACTTAATAACAGTATTATGGCCGGGCAAGAAAAGTTCTATAAAAAAATTACCAGAAAAACAACGATCACAGAAGCAGATAAAAATGATTTAGGTCACTGGCAGCAGGAGGTAGCCGGTGAGTTATTTCAAGGACCTATGGACCTGTACAAAATCTACCATATTACTTATCTGGATAAAAAAGTCTTCAAGTCTATTAATAATAGCCGCGTAGGCGAAAATTATATTTTTCCACTTTATGCTGACCTGACCTTCAAGTTTAATGATACTTCGGTCAATAATATTAAAATCGGCATTGTAGTAGATGCCAATGGAGATATTCGAACTAATATCAGGCCAAATGCAACTGCATCAGATATGTCTACGGCTTTATGTAATTCAGATAGTATCAGTCCGGAATTAATAGATAATTATGGAGTGCAACAGTATCGTTTAGGAACCACGGCGCGCGTATTTACTAATGATAATTCTATTTCTGTACGCATGATTTTAGCCAATGATACTTTTAATAATATCAATGGTGCATTAGTGGGAATGAATGTCAAATTGCAGCTCGCAGAAAATGGTGAAATACTTTCTGTTGGGGGAGCGAGGATACAGCTTGGTGGACTATTAAACGGTAACAGGTCAATTCGCTTTACGGACTCTGCAGGAGAAGCTGTACAATGGGCCAATACATTAGCAAGCTTCCAGAATACCTTTAATAATGCAAACCAGAAAAAGACTGAAAATGATCCAACTAAAAAAGAAGTCACACAGGCTGATTTAAATCTGGCAAAGCTGGCGGGCGGAAAAATAGAAATGACTTTGCCAGACTGTTATCAGGTTAAAACTAAATAAAATTCTGACATCAAATGATTTGTATTTATATGAATCAAGTTCTATAAAAGACCAGAGTAATATTAATTTGTTCTGGTCTTTTTATTATATTTTATATTAGCCGGTGTGATCTATACGCGTACCAATAGTTTCAAGATGGGTAATAAAAGAATTATTTTTCCGGTCTTCAAAATAATGACGCAAAGTCCGCTCAACACTCGGAAAAGCTAATTCAGTCCAGGGAATTTCATGTTCATCAAAGAGACGACATTCAATACTTTCTTCACCCGCTCCAAATGTACCATCAATTAAGTTAGCTTTAAACAGCACATAGATCTGCCCGATTCGTGGAATATTATACATACAGTATAACTGTTCAATATGAATTTCGGCTTCAGCTTCTTCACGGGTTTCACGTGCTGCACCCTGTTCCATGGTTTCAAATAATTCCATATAGCCAGCTGGCAGTGTCCAGAGTCCGTAACGCGGTTCAATAGCACGGCGACAAAGCAGGACTTTATCTTCCCAAAGTGCTAAAGCTCCACAAATTACCTTCGGATTCTCATAATGTATATTTCCACATTGAACACAGACACGACGAATTTGATGATCGCCTAAAGGAATTTTTTCAGTTGTCTCATGCCCACAAATGATGCAGAAATTCATATACATTAACGCCAGGAGAGGTGGCATTCAGCATAACCGAAATTTTATGCTTTCGCATCATTTGTATGTCAAGCCCGACAATTTCAGCTATGATGAAAATAGAATAAAAGAGCGAAGATAAGGTAATGGCATGGATGATCATTCACTCATACAACTTCTGCAACAACGCTTGCGGTTTTCAAGACGTATACAGCCTGCTCATGCCGCAGTCCTGATTGCTATTACCAATGAGCCTGATCCAAAAGTGCTGCTAACACGCCGTTCTGCCTATCTGAACAGTCATGCAGGTGAAGTCTCGTTTCCAGGCGGGAAACGAGATGCGACAGATACCAGCAATATTGTGATTGCACTACGGGAAGCTCAGGAAGAAACTGGCCTTAACCCCTTTGAAGTAGAGCTGATAGGCGATTTACCTATGCATCGTGCGCGTAATGGTATGTTGGTTAAACCGGTAGTTGGACTTATTCCGGCCGGGTTGGAACTCAATCCGCAGCCTTCTGAAATCGACCGGATTTTTTATGTTTCATTAGACGAACTGATGCATGCACCTCCTGTACCTTATGAGGTTCACTATGCGCATCAGTCATTATATTTTCCCAGTATGCGGATTAATAATGAAATTATTTGGGGCCTAACTGCCCGAATGTTAATTGCGCTGTTTAAATATGGCTTAAATTATAAAAAAGAATGGCCATTCTTGTTGAACTCGCCTACTTTTCAGGCTAGAAAATACTGACTAAAAAAACAGGGAATAGAAACATGTTATATAAATTTGAAGGGCACGCGCCTAAAGCTTTACAGCAGCCTTGGGATGGATGGGTAGCAGACAACGCCACAGTGATTGGTCAGGTTGAAATGGGGCAGCAGGTCAGCATCTGGTTTGGAGCGGTGATCCGTGCAGATAATTCTAAAATTCACCTTGGTGATTATACCAATGTGCAGGAAAATGCAGTATTACATACTGATGCCGGCATCGAGATGAATGTCGGGCAATATGTTACGATTGGTCATCAAGCCATGCTGCATGGCTGCACCATTGGAGACAATACATTAATTGGAATTAATTCTGTAATTCTAAATAATGCAGTGATTGGTAAAAACTGTATTATTGGTGCTAATGCATTGATTCCAGAAGGTAAAATTATTCCAGATAATTCAGTTGTTATGGGGTCACCTGGAAAAGTCGTGAAACAGGTGGATGAGCAGGTTGCAGCGCATATCCGTTTCAGCGCACTACATTATGCAGAACATTTTAAGCGGTTTACACACCTAGAAGAAGTTAAACTTTAACGGAATCTGAAAGACGAAAATTTAGCCAAGTATAGACTTGGCTTTTTTGTATTTGCTCTGTGAAATCCTCGCCACTGAAACATGAGTGGAGTATGATAGCCAACAATTTTTAACTGATTTTATTTAAGGTTGTGCATGAAATTGCTGGCATTGGAAACTGCCAACGAGCAGTGTTCCGTATCCATAGTAGATGACGCTCAGGAGCTGTTCTTTCAGCTGGATGAGCGTACTAAAGCACAGACACAAATGATACTACCTATGATTGAAAAGGGATTGCAGCAAACTTCACTGCAATTGGAGCAGTTATCCGCAATAGCGTTTAGCCGTGGACCAGGTTCATTCAGCGGCGTACGCATTAATGCTGCAGTCACCCAGGCACTGGCTTGGGCCAACGATTTGCCAGTCATTCCCGTATCAACCTTACAGGCACTGGCTCAGGCAGCCTATCGTCTGACGGGCCTCAAAGAAGTGAGTGCCGTACTGGATGCACGGATGCAGGAAGTTTATATAGGCAGTTTTCAGTTAGATGAACAGCATATTATGCGGCCAGTTGCTGAGGAACAGCTACTTGATTATGAGACTGCCAGACAAGTTGTCCAGTTTCCACTGGTGGGTTCTGGTTCAGCCTTGGTTGATACGGCACAGGTAAACTACCAGCAGATTACGGCAACAGCCCAAGATATTGCAGCGATCGCACGAGTACAGGCATTAAAAGCCGAGTGGTTAAGTGCCGAGCAGGCTTTACCAGTCTACTTGCGTGACAATGCGTGGAAAAAAATACCAGAACAAGGTAAAGCATAATTAGGAATACGGTATGGATCTTTTACTGCTATTTAAAGCAGCCATCATGGGTATTGTTGAGGGAATCACTGAATTCCTTCCGATTTCAAGTACTGGACATTTGATTCTGGCCTCAGAGTTAATGGATTTCTGGACTAAAGAAAAAAGTGCAGTCTTTGTAATTGCCATCCAGATGGGGGCAATCGCGGCAGTGATTTATGAATACTGGTCGCGTCTATGGGGCGCTGCCACAGGTATGATCACGGGCGAGGAAAAAGGTCGCCGTCTGGGCTTTGGGCTGATTCTGGCCTCTATTCCAATTGTACTGGTGGGTCTGACGTTTGGTCAGCAGGTTAAAGAGCTTCTATTTAATGATGTGGCAGTAGCAATTGGTTTGATTGTTGGTGGCCTGATTATTATATGGGTAGAAAAGAATCCACCTAAAGTCAATGCACCTGAAGTTGAGAATATCAGTATCAAACAGGCAATCTGGATTGGCCTGATTCAGGTCTTGTCACTGATTCCGGGTACCTCGCGCTCAGGCGCAACAATTATTGGCGGCATGATGTTGGGTCTGTCACGTAAATCGGCAACCGAATTCTCTTTCTTTCTCGGTATTCCTGTCATTATCGGAGCCGGTCTTTTAGATCTGTATCAAAGTTATGATGTACTGGAAAGTAATTTTGACTGGTTGGTAATCGGCTGGGGAATTCTAGTTTCCTTTATTTCAGCATTGTTCTTGATTCGTGTTTTAGTCGCTTATGTGGCCAAGCGCGATTTCATGATCTTTGCCTGGTACCGGATCGCATCCGGATTACTGATCCTGCTATTTGCCTTTACTGGCTGGAGATTATGGTAAGCCATGCGCTTATTTTGTGAAGCTGAATATGAGGATCAAGCACAGCACTACGCTGCTGTGCTTGGTTCACGAGATATAAATCTGGATATAGAGACAGTTGAGAAAATCAATAGCCGTTTTTTACGCCTGAATCCGGAACTTGCTTTATGTACAAACGCGCAGGGTTTATGGCTATGTGCAAATGGCATGAAAATGCAACCAGACTGGAAAGCTGAAATTCCACGTTTAAAGCGTGCCAGTTTAAAGTCGGAAATGCTTGCCCGCGCCTGCCAACTGGGAGAAAAGCCGCAACTGATTGATGCCACTGCCGGTTTGGGGCATGACAGCTTGCTGATGGCCCATTTGGGTGCAGAAGTCACTTTAGTCGAGCGTCATCCCATTCTATTTACGCTGCTGGAAGAAAGTCTGGCCCAGGCACAAACTGATGCATTCCTGAACTCAGCCGCAGCAAGGATTAAACTGGTTTTTGCCGACTCTGCTGATTATTTGCGTCAGCAAACAGCTCGACAGCACAGGATAGACGTTGTTTATCTTGATCCGATGTTTCCACAGCGTGACCAGAATCAGCAGGACCATAAAAAACAGGCCCAAGTTAAAAAACAGATGCAGCTTTTACATATGCTGTTGCCTGAACAGGGAGAGATGGATTTGGGAGATAGACTTTTATCTCTTGCACAAGCAGTTGCAAAACGGGTCATAGTAAAACGGCCACGTCATGCAGGATTTCTAGCCGAACAAACACCTGATCATCAATGGTTAGGCGACGCCTGCCGCTTCGATGCCTACTTTTATCTGCCTGATTAAAACTATTTGGTAACAGCTTCAATATTAAGCAAAGTTTTGTTATATAGTTAGAAAGTGGCATTGCTAAATTCTATCTCAGGCCTAAACTGTTTAGGCCTTTAAAAAAATATCATTTTCCCAGACATCCTATGATTAACCTCAAACCATCGATTAATTTTTGGCATGATTTTCAAAGCAATCAGATTGCCGGGATGTGGTTATTTTTAGGTTCTCGTCGTGCACTGGCTGCTGTGCGGCCTTCAATCCTTCAGTTTATTGTCTGGGGCATACTGGGAGGGCTGGCCAATACTTTATTTAGCTGGCTGACTGCTGGTGAAACTGGCGAGTTTAATTCGCAAGGACTGGTGAGTTATGCCTTATGGCCTTTTCTGGCCTTAATTGTCGGCATATTCCTGTCACAGCGTACCAATAATCCACGATTAATGCTGGTGCCAACTATCTTATGGCTGATTCTGGATACGCATATTGCGCTATTGCAAAGCCTGATTCAGTATCTGGGACAACTTGATTATTTACCTTATGCAATTTATGACTATTTGCCCATCCTGTTTATGGTGCTGTTTGTCTGGCAGAGTATGGCTGTGGTCTGGGTATTTGGTCGTGAACTAAAATGGCCGTGGTGGGAATTTGCCCTGATCATGCTGGCGACATTTATTACATTGGTCGTATGGCAGATGTCAGTTAAAGACCAGCCAATCTGGAAAGTAGAAAGTGTCCCGCCATCATTTTCTGAAGAGGCTTTCTATAAGCAGAGTCAAATACTGAATCGTACTCTGGAAGATGTGGAGTATGGTGAGTTTGCTCAAACGCACTGGTATTTCTTGGGTGTCGCTGGTGCTAGCTATCAGGATGTTTTTAAATCTGAAGTAAAACGGATTAGGGAACAGTTTGATACCCGTTTCGGAACATTCGGCCGTTCGGTAATGCTAATTAATAACCCACAAACCCGTACTGAAATACCTATTGCTTCTAGAACCAGCATTAATCTGGCGCTACGCCGTATCGGGCAGCAAATGAACCGTGAAAGTGATGTGCTATTTTTATATATGACTTCACACGGGCTGCAAAATCAGTTTGAAATTGAAAATGCGCCTTTAGAGCTGGATCAGGTTGATCCAAAATGGCTACGTGAAGCATTGGACCGTTCCGGTATCCGCTGGCGTGTAATTGTAATTTCTGCCTGCTATTCTGGCAGTTTTATACCGGCCTTGCAGTCTGCCAACACTTTAATTATCACAGCTTCTGCTGCTGACCGTGCTTCATTTGGCTGCTCCAATGAAGCTGACTATACTTATTTTGGGCGGGCTTTCTTTGATCAGGCTATGCGTGAACAGTCTTCCTTAAAAACGGCGTTTGAACAGGCACGCAGTACGGTAGCGACTTGGGAGAATGCTCAAGGTTTTGATCCTTCTGAGCCTCAGTGGGTCATCGGCAAAAATATGGAACTGATGTTGCCTCAACTGGAACAGCGCCTGTTCCCGGCTACCACAGCAAATCAGCCTAATTTATCATTAGCTGTATCCCAGTCTGCTCAGCTCGAAAGGGCAGGAAAATAAAAGGAATAAGAATATGGAACTATTGCAGACTAATCGTTGCTTTGATGGTGAACAGCGTATTTATCAGTGGACTTCAAAATATCTGAAGGGTGAGAGCCGTTTTAGTATTTTTTTGCCACCTCAGGCGCTGCTGGATGAACCCTGCACCACTTTATTTTATCTGGCAGGCTTAACCTGTACCGAAGAAACCTTTGCAATTAAAGCCCACGCCCAACGACTTGCTGCCCAGCTCGGACTAATTCTGGTCTCTCCTGATACTTCGCCAAGAGGGGAAAATGTTGCCCAGGGAGACAGTTGGGACTTAGGCCAAGGCGCTGGCTTTTATATTAATGCCTGTGCAGAGCCATGGTCTGAACATTACCAGATGGAAAGTTATGTGACAGATGAGCTTTATCCGGCAATTCTGAAAAACTTTCCAGTGCAGACCGATAAAGTCGGGATATTCGGACATTCTATGGGTGGCCATGGTGCCTTGACGCTAGCATTGAAATATCCGGAAAAGTTTAAATCGGTATCCGCATTTGCACCAATCTGCGCACCGAGTCAGTGTCCGTGGGGAGAAAAAGCATTTCGACATTACTTGGGTGAAGACCGCCAGCAGTGGACTAAACACGACGCTGTACAGTTGATGACACAAAAAGGTACCTTATTTCCTGAAATCCTGATTGATCAGGGGCTGGATGACCAATTCTATGACCAGCTCCATCCTGAACTGTTTGCACAAGCCTGCAAACAGGCAAGCCAGCCACTACGCTTGCGCCAGCATACTGGCTATGATCATGGTTACTACTTTATTCAAAGCTTTGTGGATGATCACTTACAGTTTCATGCCATCCAGCTGGAAGAGAAATAAGCTTGAATGATACAGAGCATACTTCTAGTATGCTCGCCATTGTGCCTGAAATTCCTGTTGTGCCATACGATTCAGGTGATCAATAACGACTTTTTCCAGGCGTTGATGCTCATCTTCGGCACGTTGACTTTCTACCTGAACAGCTAACTGTTCAGTTTCAGGCGTTAAAATGACTTTTGCATCTGGCATAACAATTGTAAAAGCTGTGCCATGCTCTTCAATTTCAAACTTGTGTTTCCAGTGATTTACCAGACGTTTAGCTATACGACCAGCATCTTGAGTATCAATTTCTGTGCGACTATTCATGTTGCTTCTCATTCTCAATAAAAAACATACTGTAGCAGAGTTTTACTCAAAGTACTTTCTCAAAATTTTAAAACCTGTTTCAACAGGGATTGCATTTATGCTTTAGTGCCCAGTAATCAGGAGCTTTTTGCTATAATAATACAATAGTCAATTTCTCAAGCCAGGTCCTCCGATGTCCAAGCCCTATCTAATTGCACCTTCAATTTTATCTGCAGATTTTGCCCGTCTCGGTGAAAATGTGGAAAAAGTATTAGCAGCCGGTGCTGATGTAGTTCATTTCGATGTAATGGATAATCATTATGTGCCTAATCTTACTTTTGGGGCGGGTGTATGCAAGGCGCTCAAAAAATATGGTATTCAGGCACCCATTGATGTACATCTGATGGTTTCACCAGTTGATCGCATAATTGGTGACTTTCTGGACGCAGGGGCGGACATTATTACCTTTCATCCAGAAGCATCTGACCATATTGACCGCTCTTTACAACTGATCAAATCTGGCGGAGCGCAAGCTGGGCTGGTGTTTAACCCGGCAACTCCATTGCATTATCTGGACTATGTACTGGATAAGGTAGACCAGATTCTGTTGATGAGTGTAAACCCGGGGTTCGGCGGCCAGAAATTTATTCCAATGACTTTAGAAAAACTACGTCAGGTACGCAAGATTATTGACGCAAGTGGCCGTGATATCCGTTTAGAGGTAGATGGTGGCGTAGGACCTGCCAATATTCGTGAAATTGCTGAAGCAGGTGCAGATATGTTTGTAGCAGGTTCAGCCATTTTTGGAAAACCAGATTATAAAAATGTCATTGATGAGATGCGGGCTGAACTGAATAAAGTAGGCAGTGTAGAAGTTTAAGCTATTTTAAATAACTCGATAAGGTCTGTGGATAACTTTGTTTATAACTCTATGGATATCCTTGTTGATAACGCTAGGGATAACTTGGGTAAACTATAAACAATTAACTATCAATTGCTTATTAATTAGACAAAAAAAGTATAAAAAGGATTCAACTGAATCCTTTTTTATTGACTTAATCACTCCAAAAGCAAGTATTTTTATTAGCCAGTGTCTAAAATTTGAACTGACTAATTTATAGCTACAGCCTGCAGAACAAGGTTTTTTTAAAGCTATATACTTATCTGGAAGTGAAGCTTGGCTTTTGTGCATAACTTTATAAATTTTTCCCCCATTTGCGGTAACACTATTTTTAGGGTTTACTTAGAGCTCAAGAGATTTTAAATTTAAATGAATGGAATCTGAGCAAAAGATACCTTCGTATTGAGCTACTGTTTATCTGGACAAGCTCAGTTAAAATAATCAAAGTTTCAGGAGGAACGGCCTCCCCATAGTGGAAAAATTGTCAGGACGGCCTGACGAGAAAGGAAAAGACCGGATGGCATGGTTACTATTACTCTTAGCAGGTCTTTTTGAAGTAGTTTGGGCTTACTCAATGAAGCTTTCAGAAGGCTTTACTCGCTTAGGCCCAAGCGTAATTACGATTGTTTTTATGATACTGAGTGTAGTGCTGCTCTCTATTTCGATGCGGACTTTACCTCTAGGTACAGCTTATACTGTCTGGACAGGAATAGGCGCAATTGGTTCTTTTTTACTGGGGATTTTTATTTTAAATGAACCGGCAGGAGCAATGCGAATGCTGGCAGCAGTACTGATTGTATCTGGATTGGTTCTCATGAAATTATCTTCAAGCAATTAGAGGCAGGTAAAAAAATATGAAACTTGCAATGCAGTATATGGATTCTCCAGTGGGCCGTTTAAGGCTGATCGCAAACGAGAAAGCACTGGTAGCCGTTCTTTGGGAAAATGAGCAACCTAAACGTATTCAGCTGGCAGAACTGGTGGTTGAGCCGGAGCATCCGGTTTTGCTTCAGGTACGCCAGCAGCTTGAAGAATACTTTGAGGGAAACCGGCAGCGATTTGACATACCGCTAGACTTTGCCGGAACAGAGTTTCAGAAACTGGTCTGGACCGAACTGTTAAAAATTCCTTATGGACAGACTCGTAGTTATGGGCAGATTGCTCAAGCGATTGGTCGACCTAAGGCGATGCGCGCCGTAGGTGCTGCAAATGGTCGTAATCCGATTTCAATAATTGCACCTTGTCATCGGGTAATAGGAGCTAGTGGTGCATTAACTGGTTTTGCGGGTGGACTGGATAATAAAACAATTCTGCTGAACCTGGAAAAGAATATCCAGCTTTAAGGCGTTGATTTGCTGAGTTAGCCAAGCGGACGGTTCATCTTTAACTGCTGACCCCGTATTAACCTAAAAAGCTCTGCCTGATATAAAGCATCATCTAGAGCATTGTGATTTTTACTTAACTTTGGATGTAATAGCCGGTCCATATGCCGTGAACTGGTTTCTGACCATTTACAGTGCTGGGCAGCCATAAAATAAGACTTAATATCCAGTGCGCTGATTCCAAACGGGTTATGCCCTAAAAATGCCCAGAAATAATAGTTAATAAACGACCAGTCAAAACCGGCATTTAAACCTACAAAGACCAGCCGTTGATCTATTACAAGTGAGCTAAGCCACTGACTAAACATTTGCATAGCCTGAACTGGTTCCAGACCGGTTTGCTGTAAGCTCTCTAATGAAAGTCCACAGACATTTAATGCTTCCGGTATTGCATTACTATTTAATGGCTTGATTTCACATTGAAAGTTCTGTTCAGGATGATCAATATTACATGCGCCAATGGAAAGCAGGCTATAAATACCAGGTATAGGGCCAGACGCTTCAATGTCGACTGAAATATAAAGTTCTGATCTCTGAGCCAATATAATTTATTTCCTTGAACATGCATATTAAATCATAATAGCGCTGAATGAGTTTGAAAAGCTTGATAGAACCTTGAATTCTACTTCATAACATATTTATAGCTAAACAACTGGGGTAAGGAAAATGTTATTTAATTTTATAATCATAGTGGCTGTAATCGGCCTGATTGCTTGGGTTTCTTCTCCTAAATTTAAAGGCAAACTGGGCGAATTCACAGTGAAGGTACATGCTAAAAAATACTTGAGTGAAGAGTATATTATGCTAAATGATTGCACGCTACCTGATGAACAGACTGGTACTACTCAAATTGATCATATTCTGTTAAGTCCCTATGGTATATTTATTATAGAAACTAAAAATTATCAAGGATGGATCTTTGGCGGAGAACGCCAGAAACACTGGACACAGAAAATATATAAAAAATCTTTTAAGTTTCAAAATCCGTTATATCAGAACTACAAACACATTAAGGTATTGGAGTCAGTGCTTAAAGATGTAGTTGAGCCTGAGTATTTGCATTCAATTATAGTTTTTACCCCCCAGAGTACTTTCAAGACGCCCATGCCAGCTAATGTATTACAGGGAAAAGCATGGACAGATTACGTCAAACAATTCCAGCAGACTGTGATTCCGGCAATGAAACTCAAACGCATTAAATATCGTCTAGAAAAAGAAATACTAGAAAAGGGCTGGAAAACTGACCGGCTACATATCGAAAATCTTAAGCAAAAACAGGAAGAGCAGAACTGAACCTGTGCAAAAATAAATAACTGATAAAAATAGTCAAACACTGAATTGAGTAAAATTATAGAAATTAAAATCTGATGAATCTTTTATAAATTTATACCGCTTTCTAATAGGAAAAAGAGAAGCTAATAATTTGTTTAAATTAAATTTTTAGAAATGATTTTAATATCTGAACAATTATATTCAAAATCCAAAAATAAGATAATGATGATAAAAATGATAATTAGTATCATTTAGTTATACTTCATGTTAAGATTCTGCCGCGATTGAATTGATATACCTTGCTTTAAAAAATTGACTTTAGTGGACTTTGAAAGAAGAACCGTACTATGCAAGGCTAAGGCGAGTTGCAGCCAGTGCCCTATAAAAGTCTAACCTTAATAAAAAGATGAGGGAGACTATATCAATTCATTAAGGGAATTATTGACGACAACTATTTTTGGCTTAACTCGTATGTCTAGACCATTAAACTCTACGCCGAAATCTTTATTTTTGGCAGTACGGACTATTCTGTTTGCTTCCACTGCCTTACTGATACAAACTACCTTTGCAGCAGAAGCGGATCAGAAAAATGAAACAAGTCATTCTGATAATGTACAGCAGCTTCAAACCATTACTTTAACAGCAGAGCAGCCACAGGCAGACACAGAAAACTCCGGAAGCTATACGGTTAAAAGTGCAAGTACAGCGACCAAGCTAGATCTATCTTTACGAGACACGCCACAGACAGTTAAGGTCTATACACGGGCCTATCTGGATGACCGGAATATTGAGTCTTTTCAGGAGCTCATGAGCCATATTACGGGAGTAACAGCTTCACGTACCGATGAACGCCAGAGTTATTATGCACGTGGTTTCCAGGTCGATTATTATCTGGTCGATGGCTTGCCAAGTACCTTAACACTGGCTGAAGGTGATCCGGATTTAAGTATTTATGACCGGGTAGAGGTAGTTAAAGGGGCAAATGGTTTAATGACGGGAGCTGGAAATCCGGCAATCGGCCTTAATCTGATCCGCAAACATGCTAATGCAAAAGAACTGACAGGTAACCTGACTGCATCAGCCGGTTCATGGAATAGCTACTCTAGCTCGGCAGATTTTTCAAATGCTTTAAATGAAGACGGTTCATTACGCGGTCGGGTCTTTGTGAAACATTTACAAGAAAATTCCTTTATGGATTTTTATTCCAAAGAGCGCAATATTGCTTATGGAGCACTAGACTACGACCTGTCCGATCGGACCAGTTTATCGTTTGCTGCCATGTACCAGCAATTAGAACGTGATGGAATTCGCTGGGGAGGGTTACCCGCCTTTTATAATGATGGTACCCGAACCAAATTTAACCGCTCCCTAACCGTCAGTTCAGACTGGACCTATTGGGATGTTGACTCAAAGGCCATATTTACCTCACTCCAACATAACCTGTTTAATGATGTTGATTTACATATAGGTTATTCTTATCGTCGGGATGACAAAGATACAGCTCTGCTTTATGTCGATGGTAATGTAGATAAAAATACTCATAAAAGTTTGGGGGCTATTTCTGTTTATTCCTCTGAACAGAGAAATGATGAAAATAATGTCGATATTTATATTACTGCGCCCTTTACTTGGGCTGGACGCCAGCAGGAAATTGTAACTGGTGCTTCATGGAACCAGAATGAGCTTCTTACCAATAAATATGGAACGATTCAGGGAAAAAAAGAAAGTACAAATGATCTGGACATCAATACCCCTAATGAGCTGGATTTTTCCAATATGAATACGGAGTTGCTGACTCCGATTACTAACCCGAAAAGACTGGCATTAAACAAGACTACTCAAAGCGGTGTTTATATTGCTGGTAAATTTCATGTGCTTGACCCTCTTAAAGTTGTGACAGGGGTACGGCTGTCAAACTGGGAATTTGAATCAAGTGATGGCAAGGGAACGCGTAAATTCGACAATCAGGTTACTCCTTATGTCGGAGTCATATATGACTTTGCAGCAGATCATTCCTGGTATGCCAGTTATACCGATATTTTTAAATCGGAAAACCGTCGTGATATAGATGGTGGTTATTTAGACCCGGCTGTTGGTAAAAACTATGAAACGGGTATTAAAAGTGAATTTTTTGATGGCCGTTTAAATACAGCTTTATCTGTCTTTAGAATAGAGCAAGATAACTTTGCCGAGAAAATTACGGATGGATATGTAATTGTTGATGGCGTTAAGACCTCTGAACAGGCTTACCGAAGTATTGATGGAGTCGTCAGTAAAGGGGTAGAGCTAGAGGTTGATGGCGAAATTAATGATCAATGGAGTCTTAACTTTGGTATCGCCAACTTTGAAGCACGAGATGCTAAAGGTGAGAAGGTAAATCCCAATAATTCCCGTACTACCTCAAATCTGTTTGTTAAATATAGCCAAGATAAATGGAGTGCTGGAGCAGGAGTGGATTATCGGAGTAAAACTTATTCATTAACAAAAAAGGATAACTGGCGAATTGACCAAGGTAATATCTGGTTGGCAAGTCTTATGCTGGGTTATCAGGTTGACCCGAATATCAAGGTTCAGCTCAATGTCGATAACTTATTTGATAAAGTTTATTATGAAGGGATCGGCGAGAGCAGTATGAATTATGGTGCGCCACGTAACGCAACACTAAGCTTGCGTTATAAATTCTAACCAGACTTTTGTCTGAAGATTAAAAATATTCAAAAGACAAGTAAAAGGGGGCAATCAGCCCTTTTTTATTGTATATATAATAGATATATATTTAATACTCATAAATAAGAATTTTCTTTTAAAGTGAAATATTAGAAGAACTAACTATATTTAAATTTTTATTAATTTTAAATTATAGTTTAGAGATATTTTAAAAAAATAATAGAATAAATAAGGTTTTATCCTGATGTAAAGGTTTTAATTTGGTTTTTAATAATTAGACAAAAGTAAGATTTTAATAAAATTAAGTTTAATTTAAATATAATTCAGTATTGAATTAAATATTAAAATTTGAAGGATTGTTAAATAAAATAATTTATTAATATTATATAAAATAAAGATTAATCGGTTAATAAATCTATAGTCTCTAATGCTGATTTGGAAATATTTTTAGTGTAGTTATCATAAGATTGGGCTGCTAGACATATAGCTATTATAGTCATAAATAAAATAATTTTTTTATTAATAATCATGTTAAATTTAACCCTATTCAATTCTGTTAAAGAAAAGATATATTAATTTATTGATCTAATCTAATATAGAAATATTACTCATCTATCTATTTTCGAGATATGTTAACTTTTAAACAATGTAATTATCTGATCAGTATTGTTGAAGAAGGCAGCTTTAATGCTGCTTCCGAAAAACTTTTTATTGCTCAGTCAGCTTTAAGCAGACAAATAAAAAATCTGGAGGATGAAATAGGTTTTTGTGTTTTTGATAGATCCGAAAAAAAAATTAAATTGACCCCTGCTGGATTAGTTCTTTATAAAAGTTTAAAGAATCATCTTGAGAATTTTAATAATTCAATTGAAATGGCAAAGAGAATTAGCGAGGGAGAAGACAGAAGTATAAAAATCAGCCACTCTAGCAGCATTATCTTTGATCAAAAAAAGTTGCAGATTTTAGATGAGTTATGCGGAAAATATAAAATTAATATAGAAATTAATACTATTTCATCTGAGGATCAAATTGAAGCAATTCTTAGCGGTAATATTGATATCGGTTTTATTCGACCGCCTGTTCATCACAATTTAGATGAAATAGCTTCTATAAGTTTATATGAAGCCCCTTTATATGTAGCAGTTTCTGCTTCTAATCAGAATTTTAGAGACAAAACTAGTGTTTATATCAGGGATTTAAAGGAATTAGAATTTGTTTCTACCCCCCATTCTGAACGAGGAGGACTGAGCTACTTAGCTTCTAATCTTTGCTTAAGCAATGGTTTTTCTCAAAAAAAATCAAGAATAACTTCACGAAAGTTGTCCCAACTGGATTTAGTTGCAAAGGATTTTGGGATTTGTATTGTCCCTGAGGAGTTTGCTAGCGTTCTTCCACAGAATGTAAAGTTGCTTTCTATAAATGATAAGAATAATCAATCTGAAGTTAAATTAATTTGGAAAAAGGGGAATGATCTTATTATTAAAAACTGTATAGAAGCTATTCAGGATTCTTATATTTCGGATTTTAGATCATCTGAAAATTGATAAATAAAGTTTATATTAAATATTAGAAATATTTAAAAAATAAGGTTTTAAACTAATTTAATAACTTTTATAAAATATAATTTTTATTTATAAGCTGGTTGCTTTTAATACTTAAGCTAAGTTAGATATTAATTTTTCAAATATAAATAATCTTTAAAATATTAAATAAATTTTTATTACTAATTTGATAGAATTGATATAAAGATAGAGCCCTAAAGCTCTATCTTTACTATTAAAATATATATAATGAAAATAACATCTGATATGTTGTTTTATATTAAGCTACTTTTACCAGCTTAATGCGCCACCCGTCTGATAATCAGTTACGCGTGTTTCAAAGAAGTTCTTTTCTTTACGCAAGTCCATCATCTCAGACATCCACTGGAATGGATTATTTACACCAGCAAACTGCTCAGGCAAGCCCAACTGGTTTAAACGACGATTACAAATAAATTTGAGATACTCTTCCATCATTGCTGCATTCATACCAAGTACTCCACGTGGCATGGTATCCCGTGCATACTCAATCTCAAGCATGGTGCCTTCTAAAATCATCTGAATGATTTCTTGCTGGAACTCCGCAGTCCATAGGTGCGGGTTTTCGATTTTGATCTGGTTGATCATATCGATCCCGAAATTCAAATGCATTGACTCATCACGCAAGATGTACTGGAACTGTTCAGCTACACCATTCATTTTATTACGGCGGCCCATTGATAAAATCTGGGTAAAGCCACAGTAAAAGAAAATACCTTCAAGAACACAATAAAAGGCAATCAGGTTACGTAGTAGAATCTGGTCATTTTCAGGGGTGCCCGTTTTAAAAGTCGGATCACTTAAAGACTGGGTATACTTCAGTCCCCACGCTGCCTTACGTGCTACTGACGGTACTTCACGGTACATATTGAAGACTTCGCCTTCATCCATGCCCAACGACTCGATACAATACTGGTAAGCATGGGTATGAATTGCTTCTTCAAATGCCTGTCGCAGAATATATTGACGGCATTCCGGGTTGGTAATATGACGGTAAATTGCCAGTACCAGGTTATTTGCGACCAGTGAATCGGCAGTCGAGAAGAAACCGAGTGAACGCATGACAATAGTACGCTCATCTTCAGTCAAGCCGTTTTCAGACTTCCAGAGCGCAATATCATGATTCATGTTAACTTCTTGCGGCATCCAGTGGTTGGCACAACCATCCAGATACTTTTGCCATGCCCACTCATATTTGAATGGAACAAGCTGGTTTAAATCAGCACGACAGTTGATCATGGCTTTATCATCAACCTGTACACGCTGCGCACCCATTTCCAGCTCTTCAAGCCCGGGCGCAACATCCAAATGATTTAAGGATTCAGATGCTCGAGCCAGCGTATCGGTTGAATCTGCTGGTCGCAGCTGACCGGTTCCAGCGGATTGTCCATAAGCCGCATTCTGCGGTGATGGCTTTGCATCAGATACCACTTGCGTATGAGCCGCTTTTTGCGGTTCGACGGGCGCAGGCTGCTGTGCTGGAGCAGCCGGTTTTTGCGAATCATCTTCGAAATCGTCCCAACTTAGGATAGACATGGGATTCTCCTTAAGTATAAAAAGGTGAACCCCATTTGAAATAGAGTCAAGATTATAAACCTGTCTCTATTTCAAAACCATTTAATATGAATATTAAAATGGCTGGGGGTTCCTATTCCTTTAAAATGTTTAACAAATTTTGGTCAATTGGAAAGACAACTAGATGGTCATTCAAATCAACACAATGCCTAAAATCGTTCATGATCTCATCAGTCGTTTTGGCTGTATCCAATAGCCATATCGACTTCTGTAATCTCTCATGTTTATACTTGCCAAGAGTTTGATAAATCTTGGAATAATTTGAGCGTGGTTTATTGTGTAGATCGTAACTTAAACACATGTAGTGCATAAAAATCTCCTAGTACTTGAGTGAAAAACAACTGAAAATTAACTTTCATTTTTAAAACTCCTAAAAACATAGTTTTAGACTAAATGTAAGAATTAACGGTTGACTCCAAACTCAAAGTGAACGAAGATTTCGTTACTTTCTTTATGGAAAGTATCTGAGTCAACCGTGTTTTCGGTTATCTGAGATTTATGGAGGGGATACTGCAATATCCCCAACATTTTTCTCAAATCTTTTCTAAATCTCCAATTACTTTTAGTTTTCGTAATCTTTAATTTAGATTTGATTTTGTATTTCTACATAATCAAAATAAGTAATTCATCTAAAGAAAATTACTTATTTTGGTTACGCTGTTGTGCCCGGATTTTAATAAAGGCATATACCATCGGTACGTAGAAAAAAATAAAGGAAAAAACCAGAACCGTGAGTCCTAACACATAGTTATGAGTCATATGAGGCATGATCATTTCCTTTACTTTACAAATTTATTTTTGGCTCTCCATCCTTATCCTTAAACATATTATTACTTCCAGGATAAGGACAAAGGCCTTAGCTCATCAATTACTGACAAGCTTCACAGTCAGGATTATCAATCGAACATGCCATAGGCACCGGCGCAGCTTGAGCAAAACCGTCTTCTTCAGCTACAGTTTCCGGTTTGGTTTCTACCACAGGAGCTGCAGCTACTGGGGCCGCTGCTGTGGCTTTAACAGCATTTAATGCACCGGTGTTAATAGTTGATTTCTCGGCTGAAGTAGCACCAAGCGCTCGCAGATAATAGGTTGTTTTCAGGCCACGCAACCATGCCATTTTATAGGTTAGATCAAGTTTTTTGCCATTGGCACCTGCAATATACAGGTTCAGAGACTGGGCCTGATCGATCCATTTCTGGCGTCGTGAAGCAGCATCTACAATCCAGCGTGGCTCAACTTCAAATGCAGTGGCAAAAATAGCTTTTAACTCATCTGGAATACGGGCAATCTTCTGTACAGAACCTTCAAAGTGTTTCAGGTCATTTACCATTACCGAATCCCACAGGCCGCGTTCTTTCAGGGCACGTACCAGATACGGGTTAATCACTGTAAACTCACCAGACAGGTTTGATTTTACATACAGGTTCTGGAAGGTTGGCTCAATTGATTGCGAAACACCACAAATATTAGAAATGGTTGCAGTCGGTGCAATGGCCATTACATTCGAGTTGCGCATACCGTCTTTCTGGACTTTGGCACGTAAAGTATTCCAGTCCAGACGTTGGGTACGGTCCACTTCAAACATACGGTCCGGGCGGGATTTTGCTACAATTTCCAGAGAGTCAATTGGTAAGATTCCTTGATCCCATAGCGACCCTTTGAAGGTTGAATAAGCACCACGCTCAACTGCAAGATCACTTGAAGTCTGAATGGCGTAGTAACTGATCACTTCCATAGATTCATCAGCAAATTCAACTGCTGCATCTGAACCGTAAGCCATGCCAAGTTCATACAGTGCATCCTGGAAGCCCATGATACCCATACCAACCGGACGGTGTTTCAGGTTAGAGTTTTTGGCTTGTGGTACAGCATAGTAGTTAATATCGATAACGTTATCGAGCATACGTACAGCTGTTTTTACGGTACGTGCCAGTTTCTCGCGGTCAAGCTTGCCGCCTTGTACATGCTGTACCAGGTTAATAGAACCGAGGTTACATACTGCAATTTCATCCTGATTGGTATTCAGGGTAATTTCAGTACACAGGTTGGAAGAGTGAACCACACCCACATGCTGCTGAGGTGAGCGCAGGTTACATACATCTTTGAAAGTAATCCAAGGATGACCTGTTTCAAACAGCATAGACAGCATTTTACGCCATAAGTCTTTTGCACGGATTTTCTTGTGCAACATGTTCTGTTCTTTGGCAACAGACTCATAATAAGCATAACGCTCCGCAAATGCTGAACCTGTCAGGTCATGCAGATCAGGCGTTTCAGAAGGAGTAAACAGGGTCCATTCACCATCTTCGAAGACACGCTGCATAAACAGGTCAGGTACCCAGTTGGCCGTGTTCATGTCATGGGTACGACGACGGTCATCACCTGTATTTTTACGTAGTTCCAGAAACTCTTCAATATCAAGATGCCAGGTTTCAAGATAGGCACATACTGCACCTTTACGCTTGCCACCCTGGTTAACCGCAACTGCAGTGTCATTTGCAACTTTAAGGAATGGAACTACACCTTGAGATTTGCCATTAGTCCCTTTGATATATGAGTTCAGCGCACGGACCGGGGTCCAGTCATTGCCCAGGCCACCAGCCCATTTTGACAGCATGGCATTATCACGCATTGCGCCATAGATATTGTAAAGATCGTCTGAAATGGTGGTCAGGTAGCAGCTGGAAAGCTGTGGACGCAGGGTGCCTGAATTAAATAGTGTTGGCGTAGATGCCATATAGTCAAAACTGGACAGCAGATTATAAAATTCGATTGCACGGGCTTCTCGATCATCTTCCTGAACAGCAAGTCCCATAGAAACGCGCATAAAGAATAGTTGCGGCAGTTCGAAACGTATCCCATTAGAATGGATGAAATAACGGTCAAATAAGGTTTGCAGGCCTAAATAGGTAAATTGGTTTGAACGTTCTGGCTGAATTGCTGCTGCCAGCTTTTTCAGGTCAAACTTCAGCAACTCGGCATCAAGCAGTTCAAGCTCGACCCCTTTTTTCAAGAAAGCTTCAAGCGCTTCACTTTCCGGTGTATCCTCAGACAATCCCAAAAATGCCAGACCGGTTGCCACCAGTTCATCACGTAACAGACGGGCCGTAACATAAGTATAGTTAGGCTCCTGTTCGATACGGGTACGTGTTGCCATCATCATGGTGGTGGCAATATCAGATGCTTTAACGCCGTTGTAGAGGTTTTTTACAGTTTCATCAATAATTGCCTGTACATCAATACCTTCCAGACCTTCACTAGCTTTTTCCAGTGTGGTTTGAAGTTTGCTCATGTCCAGTGGCTGAAGCTGTCCTTTACTGTCAGTAATCTGTAGTGTTGGATGGTGATGAGCGCCAGTTTGCTGGCGAGCTTGGTTACGCTGTTCACGATAAATAACATAAGCACGGGCAACTTTCTGCTCGCCAGTGCGCATAAGTGCCAGTTCAACCTGATCCTGAATTTCTTCAATATGAATCGTCCCGCCAGAAGGCAAGCGACGCTTGAAGGTATTCATGACCATTTCAGTTAATTGGGTAATCCGGTCATGGACGCGACTAGAGTCAGCACTTTGCTGGCCTTCTACCGCCAAAAATGCTTTACCAATCGCAACAGAGATTTTTTCTGCATCGAAAGCGGCAACCTCACCGGTGCGTTTAATCACCTGAAGTTGACCTGGGGTTGAAGTGATTGCGCTCATCTCAGTCGCTCTCCATTGTCATCTATTGTTATGTTTAATAAGCCTGATTCATCTGTTTGCAAAACAGGACAGCTGATCAGGATAAACACAAGACTTAGTGGTTTATATTTGAATTGGACACAAGATACGGGAATTTTTAGGGTATATCAATATTGACATTTTAGTAAAAATTTTTCTTGGAAAAGGCCTTTGCTTCGCAGCAAATTTTCCCATTTTCTGTCATTCAGCTATAAGCCTTATTGGCTAAGGCATAGCATAACAAAGCTGGTTCAGCATGCTTATAGATAACTATGTGGATAACTAAAAAAGCGACGAATCAATTACTCAGTTTCTGAACAATGCAATCTTTTGTATATAAAAATACATTTTATCGGTTAAAAAAAAGCTAAAATCCAGGACAAATACTAGAATTTATATAAAAGCCTAGTGATATCAAGCATTAAAAGAATATTACAAAACAATGCTGACATGTATCAGTTTGGTGAACAGCTACTTGTTTACAATGTAAACGTGTGTATATTGCGAATTATTAATGACGTATCACTGAGTTTCGATTCATTAAAGATACCAACAAACATATACATAGAGGCATATTTCATGAGCCAAGAAGAAAAGTTACCAAAAATTTTAATCGTTGAAGATGATGAGCGTCTTGCTCGTCTGACCCAGGAATACTTAATCCGTAACGGGTTGGAAGTGGGGGTGGAAACGGATGGTAACCGTGCAATCCGCCGTATCATCAGTGAACAGCCAGATATGGTCGTACTTGATGTAATGTTGCCAGGAGCAGACGGATTAACCGTTTGTCGTGAAGTGCGTCCACATTACCATCAACCGATTCTGATGCTTACAGCACGTACTGAAGACATGGATCAGGTACTGGGTCTGGAAATGGGCGCTGATGATTACGTGCCGAAACCAGTTCAGCCACGAGTACTATTGGCGCGTATCCGTGCACTGCTGCGTCGTACAGATAAAACTGTAGAAGATGAAGTAGCACAGCGTATTGAGTTTGATGATCTGGTTATTGACAATGGCGGTCGCTCGGTCACTCTCAATGGTGAGCTGGTTGATTTCACCAGTGCTGAGTATGATTTGCTGTGGTTACTGGCTTCGAACGCGGGCCGTATCTTATCACGTGAAGATATCTTTGAGCGTCTGCGCGGTATTGAATATGATGGTCAGGACCGTTCAATCGATGTACGTATCTCACGTATTCGTCCAAAAATCGGTGATGATCCAGAAAATCCAAAACGTATTAAAACTGTACGAAGCAAGGGATATCTGTTTGTCAAAGAAACCAATGGTCTATAAGATATAGCGGTTTTTTTGCTTCTAAACAAATTCATCTCCTTACAAGGTTGGTCGAGTGTTCAAACACAGTATATTCCTGCGTATATACGCAGGACTTGTAGTTCTGGTTGCTTTAGTTGCTGTATTTGGTTACCTGCTGGTCCAAATCATTAACTATCAACGGGCGCAGGAATATCGGGAATCACTCACAGATGGTATTTCTTATGTGATCAGTGAGGGGGTTTCCCGGCAGCCAAGTGAACAGCAAAAGCTGGACTGGATTGCGGATGCCTCTGATCTTCTGGAACTTTCAATCTATTATGTTGATGCCAGTAAAGTAGAGCTGTCACGTGCGGAACGCAAACGAATCAATAATTTGCAGGCAGTAGTACGTTATGATGCCAAGAATACAACTGCGTATATTATTCTTGGGCTAAAAGATGATCCTAAACATTATCTCTATGTCAAAGTAGACAAGATTGGCGAGCGTCAAATGAAGGCCTTGCCAATTTTTATTTTAGATTATCTGATTTACTATCCGGGTCAGGAGCGCGAATATCTGGCCAAGATTCAAAAATACTTTACTTATCCAATTTCTATTCAAAACCTGCATGAGCTCCAGCTCGATTCTGAACAGATCGGTCAGCTGCGTCAGGATCAGAGCATTATGCTCTATAAAGACAGCGCGACCATGCGTGGTACCAATATTACGATTATTTCACCAATGCCAAGCAATCCGTCTGAAGTGCTGGTGATTGGTCCTGTGCCGGTCTTTAACTGGATGCCATTCCAGCTGGCTGGTGGCATTACCTTGCTGAGCCTATTTTTATTGAGCTTGGGAGTTTACGGTTTAATTGTACCGCTAGAGCGCAAGATCCGTCAGGTACGTTATGCTTTAAACCGTATGAAATCTGGTGATCTGTCATTACGTGTACCGATTGAAGGTAATGATGAAATGGCTAATCTGGCAGCCAGTTACAACAATATGTCAGATCATATCCAGCGCCTTATTGAAGCACAACGTGAGTTGATGCGCGCCGTTTCACATGAGCTAAGAACACCAGTGGCCCGGATTCGCTTCGGTATGGAAATGCTGGCAGAAGAAGATGATTATGAATATCGTCTGCAACAGATTGAAATGATCGATAAGGATATTGAAGCACTGAATACCCTGATTGATGAAATTATGACTTATGCCAAACTGGAACAGGGGACACCTTCGCTTGAGTTTGAAGAACTTCCGCTGGTAGAAGTGCTGAGTCAGGTAGCAACCGAAACAGAAGCTTTAAAGACCCAAAAGGAAATTGAGTTGTTAGCACCAGCCCCTGATCTCCGGGTAGATGCTGAACGCCGCTACCTTCATCGTGTAGTACAAAATCTGGTGGGTAATGCAGTTCGTTATTGTGACCATAATGTGCGAATTTCGGGTGGTATCGATAAAGATGGGAAAGCTTTTGTCAGTGTTGAAGATGATGGAGCAGGTATTCCAGAAATAGACCGTGCCCGTATTTTTGAAGCCTTTGCTCGTCTAGATGACAGCAGAACCCGTGCTTCAGGTGGTTATGGACTGGGCCTTTCTATTGTCAGTCGTATTGCATACTGGTTTGGTGGAACCATACAGGTTGATCAGAGCCCGGACTTGGGAGGGGCACGTTTCATTATGACTTGGCCTGCTCAGCGTTTTAAACATGAAGCCAGAAAAAATCGTATCGATAAAAAAAGCACCTGACAGGTGCTTTTTTTATATTAGTCTTATTGCTGGATGGTGGGGTCAGGTGCAATCAGTGGATTACCTTGGCGTAAACCTTCTAAAGCTGCCTGATTAAAATCAACCAGAAGTTTATGATTTTCGACATCGATACGATGGTTAAGAATTACTTTACAGTCCCCATTGATAGTTTCAACTGTATATTCGTCCGCAATATTTAAAATGCCAGCCAGATTAACGGTAGTAGAAGCATAATCTTCAGTGAAAAGCTTATAAATATCGTTTAAGTCAAAAATGGCATTATTAACTTCTGGATATTTACGTACATACCCCTGTATATATTTAATCAGTAAATCTGCATATAAAAAATAATTAGGTTTATGGGTAAATTTTAAACTCATGTTATTGCTCCTTATTCTTTGATTTTAAGCATAACCTGTAGTGAAAATTAGCAGTGTATTAAGTTCATTAAAGCATGTAACTGAATTATCAAAAAATTATTGAGTGATCACAACACGGTCCCGTCCTGAGCGTTTAGCTTCGTAGAGAGCTAAATCAGCTTTATGCAGTAGTGCTTCTATATTGTGTGGGACTGCCGGATTAAATAAAGTCAGGCCAATACTGATCCGGATAGAAAATTGAGTCTCTGCATCTAGCTGGATGATATGTGTTTTTAAAGTTTCTCTTATCCTTTCAGCAATTTCAAATGCCTCAGCAGGACCAACATCAAGCAACACTATAGCAAACTCTTCACCACCTAACCGGCCAAAAAGATCATAGCCGCGCAAGCTGCGCCGAATAACTGCAGCACAGGCCCTTAATGCCTCATCTCCAGCCTGATGCCCATATTTGTCATTGATCAGTTTAAAATGATCAATATCAAGCATAAGTACTGCAAGTGACTGACTTTCCTGAGTGCGCTGTCTAAGAAGTAAATGGGCAGAACGCATAAATTGGCGCCGGGTTAAGCTGGCAGTCAGCTCATCATGTGCTACATGATGTTGAAGTTCCCGGATCAGTTGGGAACGGATGCGGTTAATACTTGAAACAGTTAAGGGGGCAATTGCCATGGTAATAATACCAAAGCGGAGTGAAATCATTTCCAGATAGTACTGTTCAGGATAAAGTGTCAGGTATTTATCTGACATGAAAAAAGCAATATAGAAGCAGCTAATTGATGTAATCAGTGCCACAGTAAAATGCCGGTAATTCAGGGCACACCAGATTAATGCTGCAATCGGATAAAGAATGGCGCCTGGGCCTGAATCGTAGTAACTGAGTGATAACGAAAATAACAGTACAAAAATGGGTAAGATATGCAGAAAGCTATATGGTCCATCTGCTGGGCGAAAGATCTGATGAATTCCTTTTTGATAAGGCAAGTTTAAAATAAGAGGCAAAATTAAAATCGCATTCTGTAACTCGGCACTAAACCAGTAACCAAAAATAGTCCAGAATGAGCCGTGAATAAGTTTGGTATCTAATTGAGGAAATAGACTGGCAATAAAGAGTGAGCTAACCAAACTGCCTATGCAGCAGAATAAAAGCAGAAACAAATAAAAATAGCCTTGGTGCAGTAGACGAAAATAAGGGCGAAATTTTATATAAAAGGCAAAGGCAATAATTACATAGAGCAAATTGGCAGTAGTGAAACCAAGGGCAATACTCCATGAGTGAAATGACAGAAGGTCTGAAACTACATAACCAGTAAAAGCACCTGCTAAAGTATAGGCATTTCGGGTAGCCGGAAAGCGTGCCAAGCAACCCAAGAGAATGGAGTTAGCTGGCCAGAAAGCTGCCAGATGATTAAAAGGACGGGTTGCAATACCCCACATGCAGCAAGCGAAAATCATTATTGCGAAGATGAAGAAGTATTGCCATGCCTGAACCTTTAGTATTCTTCCTTGAAAATAGGGCATGAGCTAAGCCTTGCAAGATATATAATTACAGTCTCATAAAAAGTTAATAAAGCATTGTTGTTTAAATGTTGATCATAGTTGAGTAATATTTATAAATACAGTCATGTTTTAAAGCAAGATCAAGAAAAATGTAAACTGAAAGAATAAGGATGTTAGAAAAGAATATTAATATGAAAAAACAATAGAGCTTGAGAATATTATTTTTTTAACCGATTTTATGGCTGTAAAAGTACAAGACTTGTCTATATAGGTTTAAAAACGAATAAAAAATCATCCAAAAGACTAAGTGCCTTTAACTAGCAAGTCAAATCATAAATCAGGTACAATTGGCGGGATTAATTTTATGTTTGGTATATTTAAACGGCCAATACATACATTCTTTGTTAATATAGGCCTGCCAGGAGTTATCCCCGCATGAGTGCCATTACTCCATACGATTGGGCAATTATTGCTTTCGTGATCGGCGTTACATTTCTTTGTGTTTTTATGCTGACAGTTCCCTTACTCCTTGGGGGTAAATCATGGGGGCGTGCCAAGCAGGAACAGTTTGAATCAGGTGTAGTGAGTGCCGGTGGTGCACGTATTCGCTTGTCTGCAAAGTTCTATCTTGTTGCTATTTTCTTCGTGGTATTTGACCTTGAAGCTCTCTATCTTTATGCATGGGCATCTTCTGTGCGCGAAGTGGGCTGGATCGGTTTTGCAACAGCCGCTGTATTTATTTTAGTTTTACTCGTTGGTTTGATTTACGAAATGTCGACAGGTGCACTGAACTGGGCACCTTCAGACAAGCGTAAAGCAGCAGGGATTAAACCTAAAGTAGGCTCACCTAATATGGATCTTGCAGAAATTACCCGCTTCAACTCTATCGACGAGCTGGTGATGGACCCAACGGGTCAGATTCCAGCTCAATCCTCAGGTCGTATGAAACAAAAAACATCGACTGTTTTGACATCTGAACAGGAGTAACTCGGGATGAAATATACCTTAACCCGTGCGAATCCAGATGCTGAGCAATATCCGCTTCAAGAGCGTCAAATCGTAACTGATCCGCTTGAGAGTGAAGTGAATAAAAATGTGTTCATGACCCGTTTAGAGGACGTGCTGCACACAGCTGTAAACTGGGGCCGTAAAAATTCTATCTGGCCTTTTAACTTTGGTACATCTTGCTGTTATGTAGAGTATGCAACGACCTTAACAGGCGTTCATGATATGTCACGCTTTGGTGCCGAGGTTATCCGTGCTTCACCGCGTCAGGCTGACCTGATGATCGTTGCCGGAACCTGTTTTACCAAAATGGCACCGGTAATTCAGCGTCTGTATGAACAGATGCTTGAGCCAAAATGGGTTATTTCCATGGGTGCCTGCGCCAACTCGGGCGGTATGTATGACATTTACTCTGTAGTCCAGGGTGTAGATAAAATTATTCCTGTAGATGTATATGTACCAGGCTGTCCGCCGCGTCCTGAAGCTCTGCTCCAGGCATTGATGCTGTTACAAGACCAGATTCAATTAGAGCGCCGTCCGCTTTCTACAATAATCGGTGATGATCTTCAGCCAGTATATAAGCCAAAGATGATGCCGGAACGGGACCGTAAACAGGCTCAGCGTATTGCTGTGACTAATTTGCGCTCTATGGATGAAATTGAATAATTTTAGCGACTGAATTTTTAAATGCACCCGTATGGGTGTAATTGTCGTTAGGGTTGACCAAATTTGTATTGAATAGGAAGCCAAGCCAATGGCTGAAACTGACATTGCTATGCCAGAATCAACGCCAGTTGATTCACGCCCAGCATTTGCAATTGTAGAAGAACTCAAAACCAAGTTTGGTGAGAACTTCTACGTGCAACCGACTTGTGAAAATTTTCCGACGGTCTGGGTCGAACGCGCACGTGTACAAGAAGTGCTGATGTTCTTGCGTACGGTAAGTAAGCCGTATGTGATGCTATTTGACTTGTCTGCGATGGATGAGCGTTTACGCCAGCATCGTGATGGTTTGCCTGCATCAGACTTTACTGTGTTCTATCATTTGTTATCGCTTGAGCGCAATACCGATATCCGGATTAAAGTGGCGCTGAATGAGCATGACCTGAACCTAGGTACCATTACCAATATCTGGCCAAATGCCAACTGGTATGAACGCGAAGCTTATGACATGTTCGGGATTAACTTCGAAGGTCATCCGATGCTTCGTCGTATTCTCTTGCCAACTTACTGGGAAGGTCATCCGCTTCGTAAAGAGTACTCTGCGCGTGCAACTGAATATACGCCATATATGCAGGACAAGGCCAAGCAGGACTATGAACAGGAGCATCTGCGTTTTGTACCAGAAGACTGGGGGCTAAAACGCGGCAATGCCGATGAAGACTTTATGTTCCTGAACCTGGGTCCTAACCACCCATCTGCGCATGGTGCATTCCGTGTCATCTTGCAGCTAGATGGTGAAGAGATTAAGGACTGTGTACCGGACATTGGTTATCACCATCGTGGTGCCGAAAAGATGGGTGAACGCCAGACTTGGCATTCATACATTCCTTATACTGACCGCGTAGACTATCTGGGCGGCTGTTCTCAGAACATGCCTTATCTGATGTCGATTGAACAGTTGGCTGGTATTACTGTGCCAGATCGTGCACAGTGTATTCGTGTCATGATGTCAGAGCTGTTTCGCATCAATAACCATCTGTTATATATCGGTACTGCGATTCAGGATGCCGGCGGTATGACTCCGGTGTTCTATATGTTTGCCGACCGCCAGAAAATTTATGATGCAATTGAAGCAATTACTGGTTTTCGTATGCATCCGGCCTGGTTCCGTATTGGTGGTACTGCACATGATCTGCCAAATAACTGGCAGAAACTTATCCGTGAAATCCTTGAGTGGATGCCGAAACGGATGAATGAATACTATACGGCTGCACTTCGCAACTCGGTGTTTATGGGCCGTACCAAAAACGTAGCACAGTATGATGCTAAAGCAGCATTGGCTTGGGGCGTGACGGGTACAGGTTTGCGTGCGACGGGTATTGATTTTGATGTGCGTAAATACCGTCCATATAGCGGTTATGAAAACTACGACTTTGAAGTGCCAGTAGAGTATGAAGGTGATGCTTACGCGCGTGTCATGGTTCACTTCCATGAAATTAACGAAGCACTGAAAATTATCAAGCAATGTTTGGATAATATGCCTTCTGGTGCTTATAAGGCAGACCATCCACTGGCTGTACCACCACCAAAAGATAAAACTTTAAAAGATATTGAAACCCTGATTACCCACTTCTTGAGTGTGTCTTGGGGACCTGTGATGCCAGCAGGTGAATCCGCAGTGATGGCAGAGGTGGTTAAAGGCGCGTCAACTTATTATTTGACTTCAGACAAGTCAACGATGAGCTATCGTACCCGTATCCGTACACCGACCTTCACGCACTTGCAGCAAATTCCTTCTGTGATTAATGGCAGCCTTGTGTCTGACTTGATCATTTATTTAGCGACTATTGATGTCGTAATGGCAGACGTGGATCGCTAAGGGGTAACGCATTATGATGATTTTGACTGACAAAAAACCACGTGTGAATGTCGAAGGGATTTTGACTTCTGAAGAAATCCATGAAATTCAGCATCACATTGGTCATTATCCCTATGCACGTGCGGCTTCACTGGACGCACTAAAATGTGTGCAGCGCCGTAACGGCTGGGTAGATGATGCCCAGCTTAATGCGATTGCCCAGCTGCTTTCAATCAGTACTGCTGATCTGGAAGGTGTTGCAACGTTTTACAACCGTATTTATCGCCAGCCTGTAGGGCGTCATGTGATCCTGTTGTGTGATTCGATTGCATGCTTTCTGATGGGTGCAGAAACTTTGGCAGAAGCATTTCAGCGTGAACTTGGCATCCAGTTTGGTCAAACGACTGCTGATGGCCGTTTTACCTTGCTACCAATTTGCTGCCTGGGCAACTGTGACAAAGGCCCAACGTTAATGATTGATGGAGATACTCACGGTCTGGTTGAAGTGACCTCTATCCAACAGTTATTGGAGAAGTATGTATGAATACCGAACCAAAACCAATTTACGGCGACGGTAACCCGGAAACTCATCCATTAACTTGGCGTCTAAGTAAACAAGAGCATGTACGTAGTGCTGATGACTATGAAACGCTTGAAGGTTATGAAGGCTTTAAAAAAGCGCTAGGTATGCCGCCAAAAGATGTACTGGAAATTGTCAAAGCTGCAACCGTTAAAGGACGTGGTGGTGCAGGCTTTCCGGCAGGTATCAAATGGTCGCTGATGGCGCCAAATGATAATTCAGGACCACGTTACCTAATCTGTAACGCCGATGAGATGGAGCCAGGTACGTTCAAAGACCGTTTGCTGATGGAGCGTTTACCGCATCAGCTGATCGAAGGTATGCTGATTGCAGGTTATACCCTGGAAGCGACTCATGGTTATATCTTCATCCGTGGCGAGTATATCGAAGCTGCACAGTATTTAAATGAAGCTTTGGAACAGATCCGTGCCAAAGGTTATTTGGGTGAAAATATCCTGGATACTGGCTGGAACTTTGAAATGTACGTGCACACTGGTGCAGGACGTTATATCTGTGGCGAAGAAACTGCACTGATCAACTCGCTAGAAGGCCGCCGTGCCAATCCGCGTACCAAACCGCCATTTCCACAGGTCGCAGGTGCTTGGGGACGTCCTACAATTGTCAACAACGTAGAGACTTACAACAATCTGCCAGCGATTATGCTGCGTGGTCCGGAATGGTATATCGGTCTGTCTGCAGGCAAGTCTAAAGATCCTGGTACCAAAATTTATGGTGCATCAGGCAAGGTAAAATTTCCGGGGCTATGGGAGCTGCCATTTGGTACTACGGCACGTGAAGTCATTGAAGAGCATGCCGGTGGTATGCGTGATGGACTGAAACTGAAAGCCTGGCTGCCAGGTGGTGCATCAACAGACTTTCTGACCGCCGATCATATTGATCTGCCAATGGACTCTGACAGTATCATGAAAGCTGGCTCTCGTCTGGGAACCTGCTTGCTAATGGTTTTTGATGAGAACCAGTGCATGGTTTCAGCGACCCGTAATTTAGAAGAATTCTTTGCGCGTGAATCTTGTGGCTGGTGTACACCGTGCCGTGATGGTTTGCCATGGAGTGTGAAAGCACTGCGTTCAATTGAAAATGGTGAAGGCAAGATGGAGGATATCCAGCATCTTCAGGAACTCACCAAGAAATTGTGGATTGGCAAAACATTCTGTGCCCACGCACCAGGTGCGATGGAACCGCTACAGAGCGCATTAAAATATTGGCGTCATGAGTTCGAAGCGAAGATCAAAGATCATGCTCCAGCTCGTGAAGCAGAACAAGCTTAAGGAATTCGACTATGGCTACAATTCATGTCGATGGAAAATCATACGAAGTTGACGGCTCAGAAAACCTGCTACAGGCCTGTCTGTCACTGGGTATCGATATTCCGTATTTTTGTTGGCATCCATCCTTAGGCTCTGTAGGTTCCTGCCGTCAATGTGCAGTAACCCAGTATGCAAATCCTGAGGATACGCGCGGTCGTCTGGTTATGTCATGTATGACCCCCGCGGCTGACAATACCTATATTTCGATTGAAGATAAGGAAGCGGTAGATTTTCGTGAGTCTGTCATTGAATTCTTGATGACAAACCACCCGCATGACTGTCCGGTATGCGAAGAGGGCGGCCACTGTCACTTGCAGGATATGACTGTGATGACCGGTCATGACCGCCGTCGTTACCGCTTTACCAAGCGGACGCATTACAATCAGGAACTGGGTTCATTTATTGCGCATGAAATGAACCGCTGTATCGCATGTTACCGCTGTGTACGTTATTACAATGACTATGCCGGCGGTACTGACCTGGGCGTATATGGCAACGCGTCACGTGTGTATTTCGGTCGTCCAGAATCAGGTGCCTTGGAATCTGAATTCTCTGGAAATCTGACAGAAATTTGTCCAACTGGTGTGTTCACTGATAAAACCCACTCAGAGCGTTATAACCGTAAATGGGACATGCAGTATGCGCCGAGCGTATGCCAAGGCTGTTCTTCAGGTTGTAATATCTCTCCGGGCGAGCGTTATGGTGAGCTGCGCCGTGTTGAAAACCGGTTTAACGGAGAAGTAAACCAGTACTTCCTGTGTGACAAGGGTCGTTTTGGTACCGGTTATGTCAACCGTGCCGACCGTCCACGTCAACCGCAGTTCCGTTCAGGTACTACAGTGACTACCGCAACTGTAGATGAAGCGCTGGATCAAACTATTGCCAAGTTAAAAGGTAAAAAAGTTCTGGGAATTGGTTCGCCACGTGCCAGCCTTGAATCTAACTTTGCACTACGCGAACTGGTTGGGCAGGAAAACTACTCAACAGGTATGAACCAGAAAGAGCAGTCACTGGTCGAGCTAGCCGCAGCTATCATGCAGACTGAGGGAATTTATAACCCGAGCATGCGTGAAATTGAAAGCTATGATGCCGTTCTGATTTTAGGTGAAGATCTGACCCAGACCGCACCACGTATGGCCTTGTCTGTACGTCAGGCTGCAAAAAATAAAGCCAAAGAAATGGCTGCAGAGCGCCGTACTCAAGAATGGCTGGCTGAACCGGTCAAGCGTATTGCTCAAGATGCAAAATCTCCGATTTATATCTTGGCTGCAACCCAGACCCGACTGGCAGATGTCGCTACAGGTGAAGTGGTTGCTTCTCCAAACGATATCGCGCGTTTAGGCTTTGCGGTCGCACAAGCAGTAGCGGGTGAAACCATTACTGGTCTGGATGACAGTGCATCTGCATTTGCACAGACTATTGCTGATACACTGAAAGCTGCGAAAAAACCTTTGATCATTTCAGGCACCAGCTTGCAAGATGCTGCCATCATGGAAGCTGCTGCACAGGTCGCACAAAATCTGGGTGCTCATGCCGGTTTAAGTCTGACTGTTCCTGAAGTGAATTCAATGGGGCTGGCTCTGCTTGGTGGCTTAAGTCTCGAACAGGCGTTTGCACAGGATTATGATGCAGTAATTGTGGTTGAAAACGATTTGTATCGTCGTCTGCCAGCTACCCGTATTGATGCCGCACTGGCTAAAGCGGCTGAGGTTATTGTATTGGATCATTCTGATACAGCGACTGTTGCTCAAGCATCGATTGTATTGTCTGCTGCAAGCTTTGCTGAAGGAGATGGTACGGTAGTTAGTCAGGAAGGTCGCGCACAGCGTTACTATCAGGTTTATGATCCGTCATACTATAACCCTGCTTATGCGATCAAGGAGTCTTGGCGCTGGCTGCATGCTTTACAGACCGGTCTTGAAGACAAGAACATTAGCTGGACTGTACTGGATGATGTCATTGAAAGTGTCGCCAAAAATGTACCTGTACTTGAAGCGATCCAAGATGTTGCTCCAGACGCAGGCTATCGTATCCATGGTCTGAAAATTGCGCGTGAACCACGTCGCTATTCTGGTCGTACTGCAATGCGTGCGCCGCTTTCTGTACATGAGCCAAAACAGCCAACAGATATTGACTCTGCATTAACCTTTTCTATGGAAGGTTATGTGGGTCCGCAAAAAGCATCATCTCTGGTACCATTTGCCTGGGCTGCGGGTTGGAACTCGCCACAAGCCTGGAATAAATATCAAGATGAAGTTGGTGGCCATTTAAAAGGTGGAGACTCCGGCGTGCGTCTGTTTGACCGTCTGGCTAAACGCCCGGCACGTAGCTATATTGCACCTGCGGCAGTTCTGGCAAATGCAGAAAGCTTCCGTCTGGTTCCAATGCATCACATCTTTGCTTCTGGTGAGTTCACTGTTAAAACACCAGCGATGGAAACCCGTATTCCTGAAGCGATGTTTGCTGTAGGTGAACAGGATGCCAGCCGCCTCAATGTACAAGATGGTCAGCGTATTACTGTTAAAACAGGGGATACCACCATCAGCCTTCCTGTACAAGTGATTGAATATTTACCGACAGGTTACATCGGTTATCCGGTAGGACTGGCACCTACGGTTTCCTTGGCTGAGCCTGTATCAGTTGCGGTAGGAGTGTAATCATGAACGAAACCTTACGCGTACTACCGCAATGGGCAGCCGGCTGGGAAACTACCTTTATGGTAGTACAGGCCATTATCGTACTGCTGGTGGTGGTATTAATGGCAGCGCTGATGTCTTTTATTGAGCGTCGCCTGCTGGCTGTCTGGCAGGACCGTTATGGTCCGAACCGTGTAGGTCCAGGCGGTATGTTCCAGATCGTAGCCGACATGCTTAAAATCATGTTCAAGGAAGACTGGACACCAAAATTCTCTGACAAACTGACATTCCGTCTGGCACCTGCGGTTGCGATGGCAACTGCAGTACTCTCATTTATGGTGATACCTGTATCACCAACTCTGGGCGTAGCCGATATGAGTATCGGCCTGCTGTTCTTTATGGCAATGGCTGGTATTGCAGTTTATGCCGTATTATTTGGCGGCTGGTCTTCAAACAACAAGTACGCATTACTGGGTGGCCTGCGTTCTGCAGCCCAAACGATTTCTTATGAAGTCTTCCTGGGTATTTCACTGATGGGTGTAGTTGCAATTGCAGGTTCTTTCAACCTGCGTGAAATTGTAGAAGCCCAGCGTGATATGTGGTTTATCATTCCCCAGTTCCTTGGTTTTATGATCTTCGTGGTCGCAGGCGTAGCGGTGACTCACCGTCATCCATTTGACCAACCGGAAGCCGAACAGGAACTTGCAGAAGGTTACCATGTTGAATATGGTGGTATGAAATGGGGGATGTTCTTCGTTGCTGAATACGTCAACATCATCCTGATTTCTGCCCTGATTGTGACTCTGTTCTTTGGTGGATGGCTTGCACCATTCAATCTTGAAATTCCGTTCTTGCCACCAGCATTCTGGTTCATTATTAAAACTGCTTTCTTTGTAATGATGTTTGTGTTGGCTCGTGGTTCACTTATGCGTCCACGATATGACCAAGTGATGAATTTCGGCTGGAAAGTGTGTCTGCCATTGGCGTTAGTAAACCTATTGGTAACTGGCGCTGTTATTCTGATGAATGCGGCCTAGGACAGCAGGGAGTTAAAAATGTATAAAATTCTAGCTGGAGTTGGGTCAATTGTTCGTACGCTATGGATGGTCTTCACCCATGTCGGACGTAAACGTGACACCATTTTATATCCGGAAGTACCTGCTGAGCAGATCGTACCGCCACGTTATCGTGGACGGATTATTCTGACACGTGACCCGGATGGTGAAGAGCGTTGTGTTGCCTGCAACCTGTGTGCTGTCGCCTGTCCGGTAGGCTGTATTTCACTGCAAAAGGCAGAGAAAGAAGATGGCCGCTGGTATCCGGAATTTTTCCGTATCAACTTTTCACGTTGTATCTTCTGCGGTATGTGTGAAGAAGCATGCCCAACCACAGCCATTCAGCTGACACCTGACTTTGAACTTGGTGAATATGTTCGTCAGGATCTGGTCTATGAAAAAGAACATCTGCTAATTTCTGGTCCTGGCAAATATCCTGACTACAATTTCTATCGTGTAGCAGGTATGGCAATCGAAGGCAAAGACAAAGGTCAGGCACAAAAAGAAAGTGCACCTATTGATGTACGGAGTCTATTACCATGATGTGGCCATTCTATCTAATGGCTCTTGTGGCCATTATCTCGACGATTCGTGTGGTAACCAACACCAATCCGGTACATGCTTTACTCAGCCTGATTGTTTCACTTCTGGCAGTAGCAGGTATTTTTCTGATCGTAGGTGCGCCGTTTGCTGGTGCACTTGAAGTGATCGTTTATGCAGGCGCTATTATGGTGCTGTTCGTGTTCGTGGTTATGATGCTGAATCTGGGGCAGCAAACCATGGAGCAGGAGCGTAAATGGTTAAACTCATCTGCCTGGGCCTACCCGGCACTGATGTCATTCCTGATGGGACTGATTTTAGTGTGGATGCTCGGTGGTGAATACACTACTGCAGGTGCTACGCTCGGCCGTGAAATTATCGGACCCAAGGCTGTAGGTCAGTCACTCTTTACACATTATTTATTATTGGTTGAGGTTGCCGCAATGCTGCTTCTGGCTTCGCTGGTTGCTGCATTCCATATTGGTCGACGTGAACCGGGTGCAGAAGAGGAAAACAATAATGGGTAACATCCCTCTAGAACATGGTTTGATTGTCGCGACCATTCTTTTTGCACTGGGCTTTTATGGTGTAATGGTACGACGTAACCTTTTGTTTATGTTAATGAGCCTTGAAGTCATGATGAATGCAGCAGCATTGGCATTTGTATTGGCGGGTAGTGCCTGGGCACAGCCGGATGGACAGATTATGTTTATCCTGATTCTGACCTTGGCAGCAGCAGAGGCTTGTATCGGTCTCGCGATCGTCCTTCAGTTTTATCATCGCTTCCATCATCTGGATGTGGATGCTGCTAGTGAGATGCGCGGATGAGCTATTTATATTTAACAGTATTATTCCCGCTGATCGGTTTTCTCTTGTTGGCGGCAGGACGCGATAAGCTTTCTGAAAATATCTCTGCAGTAATCGGTGCAGGCTCAGTAGGCCTATCTGCTCTGATCGCACTGATTGCCGGTATGGAATTTGTCGGTAATGGTTCAGTGGCTCAGGTTCAGCATTTGTGGACTTGGTTCAGTGTTGGTACATTTGCTCCTGGCATTAGTCTGCATCTGGATGGTCTATCTTTGTTGATGACCGGTATGATTACTGGGGTAGGTTTTCTGATCCATATCTTTGCTTCGTGGTATATGCGTGGTGAAGAAGGTTATGCACGCTTTTTCTCTTACTTCAACCTGTTTGTAGCAAGCATGTTGTTGTTAGTACTTGGCGATAACCTAGCACTTTTATTCTTGGGCTGGGAAGGCGTGGGCCTGTGTTCATATCTGCTGATCGGTTTTTATTATTCGAATCCTGCTAATGGCTGGGCGGCAATTAAAGCCTTTACCGTGACTCGTGTAGGTGATGTATTCCTGCTGATTGCATTATTCCTGCTTTATCAACAGTTCGGAACATTAAATATCCAGTATATCGTGGCAAATGCAGCTCAGGTCATGACTCTAAGCTCGTCACTATCTATCTGGACTGCTTTAATGTTATTCCTTGGAGCAGCCGGTAAATCTGCACAGATACCACTGCAAACTTGGCTTGCAGATGCAATGGCAGGTCCAACACCTGTTTCTGCACTGATCCATGCCGCTACTATGGTAACTGCAGGTGTCTACCTGACCTGCCGTATGTTTGCTGTAATGGAAATGGCGCCAGAAGTGATGCAGTTTATCTCTATTACTGGTGCGGTTACTTTGCTGGTTGCTGGTTTTGCTGCCTTGGTACAGACCGATATCAAACGTATTCTGGCTTACTCAACCATGAGTCAGCTGGGTTACATGTTTATGGCGGTTGGTGCAGAAGCTTATCAAGCAGGGCTGTTCCACATGCTGGCACATGCTTTCTTTAAAGCATTACTGTTCCTGTCTTCAGGTGCAGTGATTCTGGCTTGTCATCATGAACAGAATATTTTCAAAATGGGTGGCTTACGCAAGAAAATTCCATTTGTGTTCTGGTGCTTTGTTATTGGTGGTGGTGCACTGGCAGCGTTACCAATCGTGACCGTGGGCTTCTTCTCTAAAGATGCGATCCTTGGTGCAGTTTATGCACAGTCAGCCATGTCCAACCTGCCACTTTATAATACATTGTACTGGGTAGGGGTAGGGGGTGCTTTCCTCACTTCAATTTATACATTCCGCCTGATCTGGGTAGTATTCTTTGGTGAAGAGAAGACTCATGCGCATGAAATTAAGGGAGTAACCTATTGGGGTCCGCTGGCAATCCTTGCAGCGTTGTCAACTGGTTTGGGTTACTTCTTGCAAGGTCCAGTAAATAAGCTTCTGGCTACAGCTATTCCTGCATTTAGTATTCCTGAAACGCTGGAAGATGCGGTTGCACATGCCGAGCATCTAGCAAGCGGTGTTGCAATTGCTGGTCTGATCGTGGGAATTATCCTGTTTGCTTTTGCTTACAATGTCGTAAAAAGCATTGCCAATACATCGTTTGGTACAGGTATTGCCAATATCTGGCGTAATGCTTTTGGCTTCGATGCCCTTTATCATCTTGTTTTTGTAAAACCATATTTGCTCATCGCGAAGATCATGGGTCGTGATCCGATTGACAGTCTGTGGCTGGTTCTGCCTGCGCTAGTTAAAAGCGGCAACAGCTTTACAAGTTCTCGTCAAACCGGTTTGCTACGTGAATACGCATCTAGCATGTCACTCGGGGTAGTGGTGTTGCTGATGATCCTGATCGTGATTCAGGTAGTGGGGAAATAAAATGGAAAACAATTTAATTTTACCCGCGCTGATCCTTGTTCCGTTCATTGCAGGTTTTATTTGCTGGCTGGTCGACAAGCTCGACCAACATCTACCACGCTGGATTGCTTTAATTGGCATGCTCGTTACTTTGGGCCTGACCATTGCTCTTTGGCAGACTGGTACTTATGACTATAGCTTGGGCCAGAAGGTTCCAACCTGGTCTGCAGAGTTTGCACTACCTTGGATTCAAACCCTGGGTATCAATATTCATTTGGCAGTAGATGGACTTTCTTTACTCATGGTCGGCCTGACAGCACTTCTTGGTGTGCTGGCAGTAGGCTGTTCATGGGGTGAAATCCAGAAAAATGTTGGTTTCTTCCACCTGAACTTATTATGGTCTCTAGGTGGAGTCATCGGGGTATTTCTGGCTATCGACATGTTCCTGTTCTTCTTCTTCTGGGAGATGATGCTGGTGCCGATCTACTTCCTGATCGCACTTTGGGGACATAAAGGTTCAAATGGACGTTCGCGTGTTTATGCGGCAACCAAGTTCTTTATTTATACGCAGGTTGCAGGCCTGATCATGCTGATCGGTATTCTGGGGCTGGTGATTTACGGTTATATGATGACCGGTACCATCAACTTCAGCTATAACTATCTGCTGGGCGTTGCCAATGCACTGGACACTCAGCTGCCTTCAGTTGCATACGCATTTATGATCTGTATGTTTATCGGGTTTGCGGTCAAGTTGCCAGTATTCCCGTTACATGGCTGGTTACCAGATGCCCATGCTCAGGCGCCTACAGCAGGTTCGGTTGACCTTGCAGGGATCCTGATTAAGACTGCTGCTTATGGTTTGCTCCGTTTTGTTATTCCGTTCTTCCCGGCAGCATCTGCAGATTTTGCCAATATCGCTATTATCTTTGGTTTGATCGGTATTTTTTACGGCGCATGGTGTGCTTTCCAGCAAACAGACATGAAGCGTCTGCTGGCTTACACTTCCATTTCGCACATGGGTTTTGTGTTATTGGCGCTATATGCCGGTAATATCCTGACCTTCCAGGGTCTGATGATCATGATGCTGGCTCATGGTTTGTCGTCTGCTGCATTGTTTATTATGTGTGGCCAGATTTATGAGCGTCTGCATACACGTGATATGCGTCTGATGGGCGGTATTCGCGGTCAGTTCCAGTATCTGCCATTCTTCCTGATGTTCTTTGTGGCAGCGTTAGTCGGTATTCCTGGTTTGGGTAACTTCATTGGTGAGTTCCTGATCCTGATGGGTTCTTATGCAAAATTCCCAGTATTTACAATTCTTGCAGCAGTCAGTCTGGTATTTGCCGGTCTGTATGGTTTAATCCTGATTCACAAAGCTTTATTTGGTGTGCCAAATGAAGAACAAAAGCAGCATTATTCACATCCATTAAAAGATCTGAATGCTCGTGAAATGGTAATTCTGCTGATCTGTGCGCTAGGTCTAGTCTGGCTTGGTCTCTATCCACAAACTTTCCTTGATGTGTCCAACTCAAGTATGGCGTGGTTAGCAAATAGCTACATTCCTGTTCAAGAAGTCGTTGATGTCACCCAGCAGGTGTCGACTCAACTCGAAAATGTGGAGATCCAATAAGCCATGAACTTCACAATGTCATTTTCCGAGCTTATGCCATTAGCTCCTGTGATGATCGTGGCCTTAACTGCGATCGTGGTAATGATCCTCACGGCCATCAAACGTAACCATAACTTGATTGCTACTGCCACAGTAGTGGGTTTAAACCTGTCCGTCATCTATATCCTGATGGAAATGTTCGGTGGTCATTTTGTACCGGCGAATGTTATGGGCATGTTTATGGTTGATCCATTTACCATGCTGTACCAGTTACTGATCTTGATCGCTGCGCTGGCCTGTTCAACACTGTCTCATGCTTATATCGAGACCTATAAGAGTAACCGTGAAGAGCTGTATATTCTGCTACTGACTTCAGTGGTTGGTGCAATGCTGATGGTTTCAAGCAGTCACTATGCATCTTTCTTTATCAGCCTCGAACTGATGTCAATTCCGGTTTACGGTTTGCTGGCCTATACACATCAGCGCGCCCGTTCTCTTGAATCTGGTGTGAAGTACCTGGTGCTGTCAGCTACTGCTTCAGCTATGCTGCTGATGGGTATGGCATATATCTATGCTTATACTGGCTCACTGTCATTCTATGACTCTGTACAGGCACTCATGCAGGCAATCCAGCAACCAATGGTAATTATTGGTCTGGGACTGATTATCTTTGCTATTGCATTTAAACTATCGCTGGCGCCATTTCATAAATGGACGCCTGATGTTTATGCAGGTGCACCAGCACCGATGGCAACCTTCCTTGCTACCGCAGCAAAAGTAGCGACTATTGGCCTGTTTGTGCGCTATATACTCACTTCAGGTGCGATCCTGATTGAGTCATTAGTGACTATTATTACCATTATTGCAGTTTTATCGATTCTGGTCGGTAATCTGCTGGCAGTTCGTCAAGTAAACTTAAAGCGCATTCTAGGTTATTCATCGATTTCGCATTTCGGTTATCTGCTGATTGCACTGGTCAGCATGACCTATGTAAGTCTGGGCAGTGTAAGCGTTTATGTGATTACTTATGTATTAACTACGATCGGCGCTTTCGGTGCTGTTGCCCTGATGTCGAGTCCATATAATAATCTGGATGAAGCTGAATTACTGGCAGATTACCGAGGTCTGTTCTGGCGCCGTCCGGTTCTGACTGCAACCTTAACTGTCATGATGCTGTCTTTAGCCGGTATTCCGTTGACTGCAGGCTTTATTGGTAAGTTTCTTGTAGTTATGGCAGCAGTTACTACCCAGCACTGGTTCTTGGCTGCAATGGTGATTGTAGGTTCGGGTATTGGTCTATATTACTACCTGCGTGTAATGGTGGTTATGTATATGACGCCGCCTGAGACACCACGTATCGATGCAGATAAGCACTGGGGCCAGAAAGTCGGCGGTTTAATGGTTCTTGGTGCAGCTGTGCTGGTATTGTTCCTGGGTATCTATCCAGATCCGATGATCAAGCTTGCGCTCCAAGCCGAGATTTTGTCTCCAATCCACTTCATGTTAAGTCAGCAATAATCCTTAAAAATTATTGGATTTAACAAAAAAAGCCCCCAGACATTGGGGGCTTTGCTTATTTCAGATATAAAAAACATTTATAATGTCCCCAACTAAAACTTATTCTTTAGGTGTTCTCCCGTGCCCATTCAAGAAATCCGACATCCATTAATCCGTCATAAAATTGGCCTTTTGCGTCGTGCCGATATTAGCACCAAGAATTTCCGTGAACTGGCTCAGGAAGTTACTATGCTGCTGACTTATGAAGCAACACAGGATCTGCCAGTAGTTGACCATGAAATCGCAGGATGGGCAGGACCAGTTACAACTCAACGTATTGCCGGTAAAAAAATTACCGTAGTACCAATTTTACGTGCCGGCATTGGTATGCTGGACGGTTTTTTAAACCTGATTCCGAGCGCCAAAGTTTCTGTATTGGGGCTTGAACGTGATGAAGAAACATTAGAAGCGCGGACTTACTATAAGAAACTGGTTCCAGATGTACAAAATCGTATTGCCATGATTATTGATCCAATGCTGGCCACAGGTGCTTCGCTAGTGGCCGCAATTGATGTCCTTAAAGCCAGTGGCTGTAAGGATATCCGGGTGATGGTCCTGGTTGCAGCGCCTGAAGGAATCAAGAAAGTAGAAGATGCTCATCCAGATGTGCGTATTTTTACTGCTTCAATTGATGAAGGACTAAATGCACAGGGGTACATTGTGCCGGGTCTAGGGGACGCAGGCGACAAGATTTTTGGTTCAGTACAAAAAGACTAAAATATTTGCTGTCGAGGCAAGAAAGAGGCAAAAGCCTCTTTTTTTTATTAGAATATTTTAAATTTGAAATACTGCAAATTATGCTGTTAAGGTTAAGAGCATAACATTATAGCAGAGACCTGTACCCGCTTAATCTGGCTGAAATGAGCGTGATATTAGCCAGATGAATTCCTGCTAAAAAATGAGATTTTTTCAAAAATTGCTCCAAAATAAGAAAGACAGTAAGAATATAGCCAATGAAAATGATGTAGACTGATCAAAAAAAGCGCCTTAAGGCGCTTTTTTTATTTCTCTTCACAAAATCGCATAAATGCTTTTAAACCCGGACCCTGATATTTCTGGCGGTGAACCAGCATAAAAAGAGGGCGCGTTAACTGCCAGAAGGGTGTGTCTAGTATGACTAACTGACCTTTTTCACGAAGAGGCTCAATAGCTAGTCTGGAAATACAGGAAATGCCCATACCGCCAGCGACAATTTTTAAAATGGCTTCATTATGCCCAAGCGTTAAACGGATGTTTGCATCAGGTAGATCCTGCAAAATACTATTATCAAATACTTCACGTGTACCTGAGCCTTCTTCACGCAAAATCCACTCAGCATTTAAAAAATCTTTCTGACTCAGCGGTTGTTTAAGCTGTGCCAATGGATGATCAGGTGCACAGCAGACAGCAAGCTCATCATCACGCCAATGGATACATTGCAGTTGGGGTAAATGGCATGAGCCTTCAATGAGTGCCAAATCCAGCTGAAACTGATTTACAGCTTCAATCATCTGGCGGGTATTACCTACCTGAAGCTGTAGATGAGCTTGGGGCTGAAGCTGCAAAAAACCAGCCATCAGATCAGGCATTAAATAATCACTGATCGTTAAGGTCGCACCCAGACGCAAATCAATACTTTGTAGTTCACCTTTGGCAGCCTGTTCAAAAGACTCACAACGACCTAGTATTTCTAAAGCTTGCGGAAGCAAGAAACGTCCCAGATCATTCAGTTGCAGACGTTTACCTAAGCGGTCAAACAGGGGGGCACCCAAACCATCTTCCAGATCTGCCAGTGCCATACTGGCTGCACTTTGAGTCAGTTTTACGGCATCGCTTGCCCGAGTGACGGTACCCTCTTGAGCAACTGCTACAAAAACCGCCAGCTGGCGTAATGTCATACGCATGAATGAAGCCTTAACGTTTAAAAAATATAAAATAAATAGATGGTCATGCTACCATGAGCACAGTCTCTCATGCCATGTAGAAATCATGTCAATTGAAAAATTTACTCAGGAAAAAGTTTTATCAGTACAGCGCTGGACCTCTAACCTGTTCAGTTTTACGCTGACACGACCTGCACATTTCAAGTTTACTGCCGGCCAGTTTGCGCGTATAGGCTTAAAAGTTGGAGATGAGCTGATCGTACGTGCTTATTCAATTGTTTCTTCACCTTTTGATGAAACCCTGGAATTTTTCTCGATTGTTGTGCCTGACGGTGCTTTTACTTCTCAGCTACAGTACCTGAAAGTAAATGACGGGCTGTATCTGGAAAAGATTCCTTATGGGTATCTGACTTTGGCACGTTATCAGTTGCCACTGCCTAAAGATCTATGGCTGCTTGCCACAGGAACCGGTCTGGCACCGTTTCTATCAATGCTACAGGATTTTGAAACTTGGACTAAATATCAGTCAATTCAGCTGGTCTACAGTGTGCGTACAGCGGCTGAGCTGGCTTATATAGACCGCATTCAGGAAATGGCCAAAATATTTGGGGAAGGGCATCAAGGCTTTCATTTTATACCAGTTATCACCCGTGACCCAAATGCACGATTACATGAACGTTTGCCCGTACTTATTGAAAATGGTGCACTGGAAGCTGCGGTAGGGCTGCAATTTAACCCTGAGACCAGTCATGTAATGCTTTGTGGTAATCCGCAAATGGTAGAAGATACCAAAGAGGCACTGAAACGGCGTGGGCTCAGTATGAATCGTCGGGGTGAGGGAAATATTGCGGTGGAAAATTACTGGTAAGGGATAATAAGTATATATAGATATGTTTAATGCACAAACATATCTACGAACTCGCGGATCTCCTGAATTGCACTGTCAACATCTGAACTGAGCCAAGTCGGTTCAAATATCCCTGAATAATGTTCAATACGGTCTTGTGGGACCACCAGCCGGATTGGACAGTCTTCTTCAAGCAGGCGCCAAGGAATGATAGGCACTTCCTGATCCAGAAATGCACTGATATTACGAATATCAATGATCATCGCATTTACACAATCGGGAAACGGCATTACTGAAAATTCTTCAGTACGACGCCGGAAGTATTCTAGATCGCCCCACTTTAATACATAGCTAGGCTTGCTAAACTCAATAATCCCGATCAGGTGCAGGTCACGCGTATGATGTAAATAGCACTGATGCGTAACATCTGTGTCTAAATCCAGTGAGGTACGCTGTAGACGATATGCCATAAATAAACAGAATGCATAAAACTTGGCCCAATAGTATAGCGCATTTTTAACTACAACTTAGAAACATTGCACACGTTCCCACTATGCTTTTTCACACAATACAACATAAGTGCTTGTTATGATGAAAATCCAAGCCATAAGAATAAGAGAATGACTATGCAACACGATTTTAATAAACCGCCTCATACTAATGGCCCACAGGATACGGCAAAAAAAAACCGTTTACCTATTTATATTCTTATTGCGGTAGGTATTTTTCTGGCGGCTTTAGTGGTTTATATGATTGGCGACCGTGATCCGGATTCTTCTGAGGCTCCGCCACAGCATCCTAATGCAGAAATGGAACAACCTTCCATGAACAATACAACCCCAGCAGTAGCCGGTAATACCGAAGCGACGGCAGTAGACAACAGTACGGCAACGGCAACAGATACTGGCGGTACAGCAGCAGCTCATGATACCGGTACTGGCTCTGCCCATGGTCAATAAGGCTAGCTAGACGAGGATCAGACTATAGTGGCGGCCGTTTAAATATTGCTATCCACTTAAGTCACCTCAGCCTATAGCCTTAATGTGTATACATTAGGGCTTTTTTGCAATCTTTTACTGACGATTTGTTGTATTTATGCTCACTGTAGTTGAATAAACATTGTCCACAAAATATGTTGAAAAGGAATATAAGCCTAGCTTTCTAAACATTCTTAACAACTTAAAACGCTTTAAAACAAGCAAATTGAAGCATAACAAGAGGGCATAACAAAATGAATGATTACTATGCTGGAGGAGCCCGTGGTCCGGGTTTTGATGCAATGTACTATTGGGATCAATTCCATCCCATTATTGCGGCGGTTGTGATATTAATTCTGGGCTGGATTATTGCATTGGTCATTGCTGCCGGAGTTAAAAAGCTTCTGCAAAAAATGAATACTAATCATAAATTATCTAATGCAGCAGGCCACACTACAACTACAGGAACGTCTCCGAATTATGAGGGACTTTTCTCACGTATTGTATTCTGGTTTATTTTAATTATTGCCATTATTGCTGCTTTAAATGTTCTGAATATCAATAGCGTCAGCGGTCCGTTTAGTAATATGATCAGTCAGGTGCTGGTATTTATTCCTAATCTGATCGCAGCAATCGCGGTAGGCTTTATTGGCTGGCTGGTAGCACGTCTGGTGCGTACCGGTTTAACCAAGGTACTGGCCCGTACACAACTTGATGAAAAGTTGAGTAATGACGTTGGTGTAAGTCCTATCAGTAAAAATATTGCTGATATCATTTACTGGTTAATCCTTTTACTGTTCCTGCCAATTGTCCTTTCTATTCTGGGACTGGATGGCCTCTTGGTGCCAGTTCAAAACCTGGTTAATAAAGCTGCGCTATATATTCCTAATATATTCATGGCAGCTATCATCCTATTTGCAGGCTACATTCTGGCCAAAATTGTTCGTGGTATTGTAGAAGGTCTGGTTAACAGCCTTGACTTGCAGACTCAGGTACAAAAAGTAGGTTTATTTAAAAATTCTAATTTACCTGGATTCCTTGGTTCATTCGTGTTTGCAATCATTATGATTACAGCACTGATTGTAGCTTTTGAAGCACTAGGTATACAAAGTATTTCTCAACCTGCAACTGCGATGCTCTATGAAATCATGAATGCAATTCCGCATATTATTGCTGCGGGCCTGATTCTGATTCTGGCATACATCGTGTCACGCTTTGTTGGCCGTCTGGTTGCTGAACTGATTGCCGGTACAGGTGCAGATGAACTACCAGCTAAGGTTGGTGTTCAGCGTTTCATGGGTAATGCCAAAGTATCCAGTATTGTTGGTTACCTAATTGTATTCTTCACTATGCTGTTTGCTCTGTCTGAAGCAGCAAACCGTCTTGGTTTTGAGCAAGTCAGCGCGCTGATTGCCATGTTCATTTACTTTGGTGCCAATATTCTACTAGGTGCAGTAATTTTGGTAGTAGGTTTCTGGCTGGCCAATATAGTAGCGAATGTTGTTGAACGTGGTGAATACAATAGTTCACGTTGGTTAGGTTGCCTGGTTCGTGTATTAATCATGGGTCTGGTAATTGCTATGGGTCTACGTGCAATGGGCATTGCCGACTCTATTGTAAACCTTGCTTTTGGTCTAACTCTGGGTGCGGTGGCAGTAGCATTTGCTCTAGCCTTTGGTTTAGGTGGACGCCAACCGGCTGAACGTGTTTTGACTGACTTGATTGATAAAGCGAAACGTGAGGCGAACCATCCAAATCCTTTACGAAATAATGACTCCGGTACTACCAGTTCAACAATGACTTCAACCACTGGTTCATTTACAGCTGCTCACACCCCTGCAACTAGCCCGTCAATGACTTCATCTCAAGGTACAGATACTTCAGCTGCTAAATCATCTGAATTATCTATGGATGGGGCTTCGTCTCAGGTAACTGACAGCACAACTAAAACTGCGGAGAATGGAACTTTTATGCCAGATACCGATAATGATACCAATGCGCCAATGCGTACAGATTTGTCAAATACTACTCCGGCGACATTAACGACTGCACCATATGGTGATGATGAAGCCTCTGGCATTGATCAGGTTACGCCTGATTCAGTAGGGGTTAATCCAGTAAATCCGCCTACTAATAATCCATTTGGCTCTACAGGTGAAGCTGAGCCGAATGTAGATGCTAACAAAAATCCAGAAAAGAAAGATGATCAAAAATAAGCTTTGATCTGAATAAAAGATGGGTCACCTGAGCGTGGCCTTTCTTTTTAAGTTCATAACAGGAGAAGTATAAAAATAATGCAAAACTATCCGGAGCGACGTCCACCCAACAAGGTTCTTGCACCATTAATTATTGCCGGTATTACTACAGGTTTTTTAAGTGCGGCGTATAAGTTTATCTTTAAGAAAAATTCTGAGTTAAGTCATAAACAGAATGTAACCGAAAATAAGTCCGAACATAATTCAAAGATAAAATGTCCAGAACAGAAGCATGAGGAGTTCTGAAAAATGTTTAAAACCAAACATTGTCATGAAAATATGGTAAATTTTGCAGGGCCTCAATTGTGCTGAGGAAACAGTTTATATATGATGAAGACTTAAAGAAAAATAGTACTTAGCTATTCAATAAAAATCTAAACAAGGAACTGTTATGTTAATTAAAAATCTTTTAGATACAATGTTTAAAACAGAAAAACCAAGTTCAATGAGGCTTGCTGTAAACAAGATGGAGGCAACCATTAACCGTTTACAGCAGACGCGCCAGATCATTTTATTACGTACAGATTATCTCGAATAACTTATACATATTGACTGGCAGCATGGGCAGAAGCCCATGCCCATTGAAAGTTGTATCCTCCTAAGTGGCCAGTGACATCCAATACTTCACCAATAAAATAAATCCCTTTCTGTTTTTTGCTTTCCATAGTTTTGGATGAAACTTCAGTCGTGTCTATCCCACCCAAAGTCACTTCAGCGGTACGGTAACCTTCTGTGCCAGAAGGCTTAACATTAAAATTTTGCAGATTCTCACCGATTTCTTCTAGTCTCTGGTCACTTAAATTACCAATTCCAATTTCAGATTCTTCAGGCCAAATCAAGTTCTGTAGCTCTACTACAATACTTTTAGCCATATATTCATTAAGTAATGTACGGAGCAGAACTTTAGGCTGCGACTGCTTTTTTTGTTTTAACCATATCGCTATATCTGTTCCCGGCAGAAAATTAATCTGAAAGCTTTCACCATTACACCAATAATTAGACAGCTGTAGGGCACTTGGGCCACTTAGACCGCGATGGGTAAATAACAGGGCCTCAGTAAAAGTATTTAAGGAATTACTTAGAGTTGCCTCCAGTGCATTACCACTTAAACGGGTAGTCACTTCCTTGAACTGATCACTAAAGGTGAAAGGAACTAAGCCTGCACGGGTAGGGTAAACATAATGACCGAACTGTTTTGCCAGTTCATAGCCGAAACCTGAACCACCCAGTGTAGGAATAGACAAACCACCAGAAGCTACAACAACAGATTCACAGTTAAACTGACCTTGTGCTGTGATAACTTCGAAGCTGTTTTCATAAAGTGGATTTACCGCTTTGACTTCACAGCTGCTTTGAATTTCAACATTTCCTGTTTTTTTACATTCACTGAGCAGCATATTTAAAATATCTTTGGCGCCGTTTAAGGTAAAGAGCTGTCCATGCTTGCGCTCTTCATACTCAATACCATAATCACACACCAGTCCAATAAAATCCCAGTTGCTATAGCGGGATAGAGCAGAGATAACAAAATGCGGATTATGGGAAATGTAGTGTTCAGGCTCGACATATAAATTGGTAAAGTTACATTTACCGCCACCAGACATAAGAATTTTCTTGCCGACTTTATTGGCTTTCTCTACAACCAGAACCTTACGCCCCCGTCTGGCAGCCAAAGCTGCGAGCATTAGTCCAGATGCGCCGGCACCTATAACAATCACATCATAATATGCTGCAGCCATCAGTAATTCCCAGTCATAAAAAAGCTCGGCATTATAGTCGATTTTCAGAAAAAGATTCAGGATGTAGAGGGAAACCTTGTAATCCTCCACTGTGAATGGCGAGAATACGGGTATGAGGTTGAAAATAATTTTTTTGAATCAGATCTATTAGTCCAAATAGCATTTTTGCCGTATAGATTGGTTCAAGAGGAATACTATAAGCTTTCTTAAAGTGTTGTATAAAGTCGAGCAGCGCAGGCGTAGTTTTAGCATAACCACCAAAGTGATAATCCTGTAGCAGCTGCCAGTGGGTTTTGTTAGTCCATTGAGTAATTTCTGCTTGTAAAAAATTTCCCTTTAGCACTGGAAAACCTAAGACCTGATGCTGTTCTGAACTGGCTTCAATCAAGCCACTCATAGTTCCGCCAGTACCCACCGCACAGCAGAAAACATCATAGTTTTCCAGATCTTGTGAAGAAAGGATTTCCTTGCACCCAGTTACAGCGAGTGAATTGGTACCGCCTTCTGGAATGATATAAGCCTGAGGAAAACGTTGCTGTAACGTCTGCAGGTAGGCCTGATCAGCCCGGTATTTGTATTCATGACGACTTATAAAATAGAGCTGCATGCCATTTGCTTGGGCCTGCATAAGGGTTGGATTAAACGGACGCTGAGCCAGTTCTTCTCCCCGGATAATACCTATAGTAGATAAACCGGCAAGTTTGCCTGCGGCGGCGGTAGCAGCAATATGATTCGAAAAAGCGCCTCCAAAAGTCAGAAGTTGTTTGAATCCTTCTGCCAGAGCAAAATGGATATTGTTTTTAAGTTTATAAAATTTATTGCCAGAAATTTCTGGATGAACCAGATCTAGCCGCTTGACAGTTAAGCTCAGTTGAGCGTGCTGAATAATAGTCTGGTAAGGTACAGGCTGAGCTAAAAGGTCAAGCATAAAAACTGGCAATATAGACTAGACTAAGATAAAACAATCATAAACTGTTGTAGCTAAAAAGGCAGTTCACTGCTGTTACATGGTAGTTATTTAAACAGCTCATTATGAGCTGGTATCAACTGAACTGATTACGGACATACCCGGACGCAAATCCTTAATTCCTGGCTGATTTGGATCAATTGCAATCCGTACCGATATACGCTGTACCACCTTGGTAAAATTGCCTGTAGCATTATCAGCCTTAATTACACTAAATTCTGAACCGGCTGCTGGAGCGATCCGTTCTACGCGACCAGTAAACTGACGATCATTCAAAGCATCTACTGTAAAACTTGCTTTCTGACCAACTTTCATATTGGCAATCTGGGTTTCTTTAAAGTTGGCAATAACCCAAGTCTGTTTTGGAATCAGAAATAACAGCTGTGAACCTGCAGCAACGTATTGCCCCACACGCGGGTTTACCTCCCCAAGCTGGCCGTCCATTGGAGCACTGATCAGACTATAATTTTGGGTGGTCTGAGCCTGTGCTTGTTGTGCCTGTGCATTTTTGACCTGTGCTTTCAGACCAATCTGGGCCACTTGAGCAGTTTTCAATGCTTCACGTGCGACCTCAACATTTGCCTCAGCCTGTCTAAGCTGTGCTTGTGCATTTTTTACATCAGCTGCGGCTCTATCCTGTTCTGTTTTAGAGGCAGCACCACTATTACCAAGCTGCTGATAGCGCTGTAGCTGGCTACGCGCTAGTTCATACTGTGCTTTGACCTGTTCTACCTGCGCCTGAGCTGCTGCAATATCGGCGCGGTGCTGGGCAATTGCCTGTTCTTGGTTAGCCAGATTGTTTTCTGCCTGTTCTACCGCAGCTTCTGCCTGGACAACTTGTTCCCCATAAGTTTTCGCATCAATTCTCAGTAAAGGTTGCCCTTTTTTGACATAGTCAAAGTCTTTGACCATAACCTGCTGAATATAGCCATTAATTTGAGAAGACAAAATAGTTGTTTGCCCTTTAACATAGCTGTTATCAGTACGTTCGATTGCTGTATGAAACGGACCTAAACGCCAGGCCCATAAGATAATTGTAATACCAATAATTAAAACAAGCAGCATCCAGAATAAAGTGGAATGTCTGGTTGGAATCAGCTTGCTGGAAGGTTGAGGTGTAGCAGGAGCTTCAGTCTTTTCATGCTCAACCTGTTCAGATTGTGCTACTGGTTCTGTCTGTTGATCAGTTTTATTTTGGTCTTCTGGCATGGATATAACTCAAATTCTGTTTTTATATCAAATTTTCATTTAACTTGCAGATTGTGTCTATGTCTGCATGCGTCTTGCAACAATCTTCATCCGGACAATAATAAACAGTCCCCAGATTAACAGTACTACAGCAAACAGCCCGTTCAGGGCAATAACATCATTATAGGCCCGGACTTGTGCTTCGCGGGTTACAACTTGATTCAAGTTTCGTAATGCTTGAGTTTGTGCGAGTACCGTATCAGGTGACTGGGCAGCTGTGGCGGCTTGGTATTGATGTAAACGCTGACTAATCAGTGGATCGGTTCTGTCCATTTCTAAAGTAATTTCAGCTTTGTAATTTTGGGTACGATGCTGTTGGTAGGTATTGAAAAATGAAGAACCGACCAGTCCACCAAAAGTCTGAGTTGCAGAGAACAGCACAATGAAGGTAACGACATGCGATGGCCCTTGTGCTAATGTTTTGGCAAAACCGGCCAGTAGCAGGGGGCCAATAAAAACACCGCCTGCAAATCCAACCAGAAACTGACTGGTAAAGAAATTGGAAGGCCGTACCTCACTGGTCAGATGATAATCGAGACCACATGCTACCAGGATTAAAAACTCAGCCAGTACCAGATGTATAATAATTCGCTCTCTGGAAAAGGTTAGAGCGCTAAAAAGTGTACCGAACAAAATACCTACTCCAATAACGATATACAGTGGCACAAACTGGTCTGGCCCCATACCTACCGTTTTTAAAAAACTGACAGCGGCATAACTTTGTTCCGACATGAGCAGACGAATGGCAAAAGCGCCCAGAATAAAATGTAAAATTGCCCCTGTACTCAACCAGCGCGTCATAATAAGCGGGTTGACCCGGTAGTGTTCATAAAGTAATCCGGCGACTAACAGGGTAAGACCAGCAATAAGCACATATGCCAGCCATTCACTATTAAACCACCACAAGATTGGTCCCTGAGTAAGTACTATACACAGGCAGGCAAAACCTAGAGCAAGTAATAAAAAGGTGAAAAAGTCCTGTTTTTCAAAAACATAAATTCTTAAACTGCGTGGTAATTTTAATGAAACTACCATTGCCAGACAGCAGATGGCTAACCCTAGTTCAAAAGTGTAAAGTACCATCCAGCTATGAGTATCGACCAGGTAAGGTGAAATAATCCAGGCTAGAGGCAAGCCAAGCTGCTGAAAACCAAAAGCAATATAAATACCTTTGGCCATATCTTCTTTCTTGAAAGCTTGCATAACATAATACATACCCAGAGAACTGAGCGGCGCGGCAGCCAGACCGGCAATAAAACGGGCAAAGAGAGCCATTTCATAGGTATGTACTAAAATATGCAGAATCAGAACTGCAATAAAAGCAATCAGCCCGACTTCTGAAAACAGACGTAAACCATATTGTTGTCGGGCTTTAAATAAAATCAGGTTTGAGCTGACATTAGCCATAACATAGGCTGCTGGTAGCCATGCCGCTTCTGATACGGTTAAACCATATTCTCCCTGAATGATAGGTAGATTGGCAGTGATAAAGCCATTACTCAAGCTGGCCGCAATGGCTACAAATAATCCAATAAACAGATAAAGAAAACGCTTTGGGCGTGAGTGGGCGATTGCTGCTGGAGAACCAGGTAAGGTCGGGCGTTCATCCGGTGTCCAGTCCGGTGGAGTTTCTATAAAACGTGGTGTTTTATCCATACAGCTTCCCAGTTTTAGAACCCAAGGTTATAAACCTTAAGTTCCACTCATATTTCCCTATATTAAAGCGACCGCCAACTCTATAAATAAAGCTTCAAACAAAGAGTGAGCTTATTACAAGTCATAGCTTTCTCGCTAATTGAATTTTTAAGTATTAAAAATGATGGAGAGTTCGAATAGGCATATATTGAAAGCTATATACTGATATGTAAGTAAGTTTTTTGTTGAAACTTTAAAGCTTTAGTTAAATATAAGACACCATAGTATAAAAAGAAAACTGCATTTATACTTTTCAAAGGTGCAGTTTTGAGCATGCTCCCTATGGTTTTCTGCAAGTTCAAGGAAGGCTAAAGTAAATATAAGTTTTATATAAAAGTTTACTTATTCAGGCTGTTTGCTGAGCGATGACTGTTGTATTATTTTCAGTATGAAACAATAACAACAACAAAAAAGGAGTGCCAGTATGGAAAAGCAGTCCCCAATTTTTTATCTATTTGTATTAATGCTGCTGAGCGGATGCGGTCAAGATCAGTTGAATAAACCGGTAACTCAGACACCGCTCAGTATTGCAGGTACGCCTGTATATGAGCAGCATTACCGTTTGACAGATACACAAACAGCTAGGCCATAAGACAAATTATATCCTTACAAGAGACTTAGCTGAAAAAGAAAGGAAGGTGGGCATATTGTCAGTACACGGTAGTGCCAACTAAAGAGTAAGAGATAAAAGATGAAAAGTGCTACGTCAGACTAATGAAGTATTGAAGTAGACGTCTTACCTCTATGCAAGGGTTTGTCTTATTTAAAACCTTACAAACCGGATAAAAAGGTCTTGTACTCGCCCAATATGCCCGAACTTTGAATATTGTCCTGTTTTTAAAAACAGATCAATAAAATAATCAAATGAGATCTACTTGCCAGTTTGATGCTTGAATTTCCAGATTGTTCTGACGTAATTTCTGACTGATCTGGTCGGCCTGTTTTTGTAGATCGCTGACAGAGACTACTTTTATCCAGCGAATTTCACTGGAACTGTATCGTGCAGATTCGCGCCGTGTACTGTCAATTGCCTGTTGAAGAATACGATGCTGACTAATCAGGAAATCCCGTTCATTTAAAACATCCAGTAAAGCTTTACCCTGAACGGTTTGGGCCTGGGCATTAGTCATGTGAATCCGTTTAATCAAATCATGCAGCTCGGTGTTGACTACAAATGCTTCTTTTAGCAATTTCTCGGGGTCTTCACTGGGCTGGTCGCCTTCTTGTATCAGTACATTGTTATTAATACGTTGCTGCAAAGATGCAAGCTTGGTTTGTAAGTCACTTCGCAGTATCAACGCTTCAGCAAGTTTCATGAGATAAAGTTATACTCTGCTATTTTCTTAATATAAAAATATTCTGAGTCTTTATTTAATACCATACAATTTCAGTTTGTATCTTGGCTGCTGTATGTTTTCTAATAAATTGATAGACTAACTCTATGCACTTCGCTATAAAGACCACAATTAAAGATTTCTCTCTAATGATTTGAGGACACGCTTGTGGAATCGTTATTTATTATAGGTTCAATTGCACTAGCTCTGATGCTGGGCGCAATAAGTCCGGGCCCAACATTTATTTATGTGGCAAAAAATTCAATTGCGATTTCACGTAAGCATGGCCTGTTTACTGCACTGGGCACAGGGACTGGCGCAGCATTGTTCGGTTTTCTTGCTGTCATGGGGTTACAAGCCATATTGCTGGCTGTGCCTTCGGCCTATTTTATTTTGAAAGTCTGTGGTGGTTTATATTTGCTTTGGCTGGCTTATAAAATTATTAAGCATGCTAAAGAACCAATGGGTAGCACCTATGGATCAGTTCAACCGATGAGCTATGCCCAAGCTTATCGTTTAGGCCTGATTACACAGTTAAGTAATCCTAAAATTTCTATTATTTTAGCCAGTATTTTTACTGCGCTCTTACCTAAAGAAATACCTGCCTATTTTTATGTGGTTTTACCTCTGCTGTGTTTCTTTATTGATGCTGGCTGGTATTCTCTGGTAGCTGTTGCATTATCTGCCGAGAAGCCACGTCAGGTTTATTTAAAGTTTAAGGCTATTTTTGACCGGATTGCTGGTGGTGTGATGACATTATTAGGTCTTAAATTAATTTTTGGGATGAAGTAATACTTTCTTTTTTTATAAAATAATAAGACCTTTTTAAAAAGCCCCTCACTTGAGGGACTTTTATCTTATTTTCTACAGTTCGGTTGAGAAAGGTCAATCACTTGAGAGCCTTCTACACGGTAACCAATTTGACCAACAAGAAAAGCCTGATTTAATTGAGTAATAACTACATCAGAAAGCGCTACAGAGCACGGATTTTTTTCAATGGCACGATCAATAGCAGTTTTAAAGTTTGGTATGCCTAGTGGAAATAATACAACAGGTACTTTATCTTCACCTGTAACGCGTTCACCTTTAATAAACTGATTAGAGTTTAAGTTATAGTTTTTGGTTGAAGCAACCGTCATATCTGCAATACGCATCGTACAACCTGTAATTGCAATAGTTGATGCAGCTAGTGCAATTACTAATAGATTTTTCATATATTCCCCGAATAATTGTAATAAATAAAAAAGCGCAGGTATTTTTTAATAATTTAGAATAAATTTCAATAAATTAATTATAATTTTAAATAAAAAGGCCTCTATAGTTGCTATAAAGACCTTATGCAGTTTAAGTGTTGAGTGTTAAGACACTTTATCACCCGGTTTAGCACCATTCTCAGGTGAAATTACCCACACACCTTCGCCATTACCTGCCGCCAGAACCATCCCGTTAGAAACACCAAAACGCATTTTACGTGGGGCCAGGTTTGCCACCATAACAACTAATTTACCTTTAAGATCTTCAGGTTGGTAAAACTCACGAATTCCACTAAATACATTTCGCGGTTCAGTCTCGCCAACATTTAAGGTAAGTTGAAGAAGCTTATCAGACCCTTCTACATGCGCAGCTTCTAAAACTTCTGCTACACGCAGGTCAACTTTTATAAAGTCTTCAATACCAATAATGTCTGCTTCACCGACTTGAGCTTCAGCTTTTTTCTCTTTGGCTTTTTCTTTTTTCTTCTCTACTTTAGCAGGCTCTGCCACAGGTGCTCCTAATGACTCTTTAGATGCATCAACCATTGCTGTAACTGCTTTTGGATCAACGCGTTGCATCAGCGGCTGGAATAATTCAATTTCATGATTTACCAGTATCTGCTTACGGGATTCAAAGTTAAAACTGTCAAGCTTCAAAAAGTCTTGAACCTGTTGAGCTAATACTGGAAGTACGGGCGCCAAGTAAATTGCCAGTTGGCGGAACAGGTTAATACCAACAGAACATACATTATGAACTTGAAGCTCTTCACCTTCAATTTTCGCAAGCGCCCAAGGTTTTTTCTCATCAATATACTGATTTGCACGGTCAGCCAAGGCCATGATTTCACGAATAGCAGTCGAGAATTCACGGGCTTCATAAGCCTTCGCAATCGAATCGCCAGCTTCAATAAAACTCTGTACCAGCTCAGGTTCAGCACATTCAGCAGATAGTTTATGATCAAATTTAGTATTAATAAACTTGGCACAGCGGCTGGCAATATTAACCACTTTTCCAACTAGGTCAGAATTTACCTTCTGAATAAAATCGTCCAGGTTAAGGTCGGAATCTTCTACTTTGTCTGAAAGCTTTGAAGCAAAATAATACCGCAGGTATTCAGGATTTAAATGTTCCAGATACGTTTCTGCTTTAATAAAGGTCCCACGAGATTTTGACATTTTCTGCCCATTGACAGTCAGAAAGCCGTTTACAAATAAACCTGTAGGGGTACGATAGTTAGCACCTTCAAGCATGGCAGGCCAAAACAGGGCATGGAAATAAACGATATCTTTTCCAATGAAGTGATATACCTCATTTTCAGAATCTTTTTTCCAGAAATCATCAAAATTTAAATCTGGGCGTTTGGTCTGAATATAGTTTTCAAAACTCGACATATAGCCAATCGGTGCATCTACCCAAACGTAGAAGTATTTATCCGGTGCATCTGGAATTTCGAAACCAAAATAAGGCGCATCACGGGAAATATCCCAGTCTGAAAGCCCTGCATCAAACCATTCATCTAACTTGTTGGCAATTGAAACCGGTAAACGTCCTGAATCACGAGTCCATGTCTGCAGATATTCTGAAAAGTTAGGTAATTTAAAAAAGTAGTGATCTGAAGATTTCTCTACTGGTGTCGCGCCGCTTAAAGTTGATTTTGGATTAATCAGCTCAGTTGCATTATAGGTCGTTCCACATGCTTCACACGAGTCACCGTATTGGTCTTCCGTTTTACATTTTGGGCAGGTACCTTTAATGAAACGGTCTGAGAGGAACATGCCTTTTTCAGGGTCAAATAGCTGAGTAACCGGGCGAACCGCAATATTTCCAGCTTCACGGTTTTTAATATAGATTTCTTGAGAGCGTGCTTTATTCGTGTCGCTATTGGTAGAGTCATAATGATCAAAGTGAACCCCAAAGCCATTAAAGTCACGAATGTGTTCTTTTTGCACATTGGCAATCTGTTCTTCCGGTGTAATACCATTTGCCTCGGCACGTAACATAATTGCTGTACCGTGAGCATCATCTGCGCAGACATAAGTCACGTCATGGCCCATTGCACGCATAGCACGAACCCAGATATCCGCCTGGATATAACCAAGTAAGTGTCCCATATGGATGGGGCCATTAGCGTAGGGAAGGGCGTTAGTGACTAAGATATTACGCACAGATTGACTCTCTCATTCGTATTCATTATTTAAGACGGTCAATTTTACCTGATGAGCGAAGGAAAACAAAGCAAGGCTTTATTTAACAGTAAGTCTCACGCTGTAGTTAATTAAAGAAAGAAAAATGAGTTTTCAAAGAAAATAAGACCAAATCTTTATTTGATGAATAAAGGCAGAGATAATTAAAAAGAATTGAATAGAACTAGATTTAGAAAAAAATTAGAAACCAGCAGCTATAAAGCTGACTAAATTACTTGGAAATTAGAGGCTTTTGTCTGTCTGGCACAGAACAGCTATTAACCTTCACGACACTTACAGGTAAACTAACCCTATTCAGCAGAAATGGTCCGGTTTGGAGTCAAAGTTATGTCATGGTTTTCTTCATTAAAATCAGTGTTTTCACCAGCTAAAGGGGTGAAGGAAGAAGAAATCCAGCAGGTACTGCAAAATTATGTGCTGCCGCATTCTAATAACCGTTTGCAGGACCGTATTACCCAGTTGCAATTGCATGAGGCAACCCTGCAACTGACCATTAAAACATATCCTGAAGAAAAGCCTTATCTACAGCAATTACATGATGAACTGGCTGACCAGTTAGAAAAATGCGGATTGCAAGAACTGAACCTGCATGTAATTCAACAAAAAAATAATCTCGCAGCTGCGACCCCTGCTCAAGACAACCAGAGTGAGAAAAGTTCTTTACCGCCGGTAGTGGATGCTTCAGCTCAAGTCAGTCCTAATACTGCGCCTGACAATGACCCGAATAATCTACCTATTGAAAAAGCTGCGCCCCAGCAACGCGATGTACCAAAACATTTACGTATTCAGAATATTATTCTGGTCTCTTCTGGAAAAGGTGGGGTAGGCAAGTCTACAACAACTGTTAATCTGGCGTTAGCATTACAGAAACTGGGCTTAAAAGTTGGAGTATTGGACGCCGATATTTATGGGCCGAGTATTCCGACTATGCTTGGCAATGCTGGACATACGCCTCTTATTGAAGCAGAAAATTTTGTTCCTCTTGAAGCCTATGGCATGGCCGTACTTTCAATCGGCCATTTAACCGGAGATCATAATACACCTGTAGCGTGGCGTGGTCCCAAAGCTACAGGCGCACTGATGCAGCTATTTAACCAGACTTTATGGCCTGAACTGGATGTTCTAGTAATTGATATGCCACCCGGAACAGGGGATATACAGCTTACATTGGCTCAGCGTATTCCAGTAACAGGTGCTGTAATTGTAACTACACCTCAGAATGTAGCATTAATGGATGCCACTAAGGGAATCGAACTGTTCAATAAGGTACAAATTCCGGTATTAGGTGTAATCGAAAATATGTCTACACATATCTGCTCAAATTGTGGTCATGAGGAACAGATTTTCGGTACAGGTGGAGGTGACCAGTTGGCAGATCAGTACCAGATCCCGCTGCTTGGGCGTCTTCCACTCAATGTTCAGATCCGTGAAAATGCCGATGCCGGTAAACCTTCTGTAATTGCAGAGGATGAGGCAGCTGAAAGTTATATTGAAATTGCCAGAAAAATTGCTGAAAAACTGCCTCAACATAGTCGAGATGAGAAGCGCATCTTCTAATTTCGATATACTGAAAGCAAAGCCTTCTTGATACGGCAGGGTGAAGTTCAAGAAGGTTTTGTTGCTTAATATTTTAAAATAACTAAAATTAATTAAGTATTTACTCTAGAGTGACTGCCAAGTCAATTTGGAAATTTTCGCCGTTTTTATCATTTTTTCTTTACTAGCTCCCCGCTAAGCTCTCAGCTGTTTTTTTAACTTTTATTTTTAGAGCTAATCTTATGAAAACTCTCCTGAAAGTTTTACCTCTCTCTTTAGGTATACTAGTCGCGGCTGCTCCTATAATAAGTTCTGCTACAGTAGTTTATACTCCTTCATTTCCTGCTTCGAAAAAAACTGTGCCTGTTCAGGCAGCTGAGGTACAAAATGCAGGAATTACTACAGAAGCAGCTGCTTAATATTTCAACTACCTAGTTATAAATAAAAAAGGATCAGAGCTGATCCTTTTTTATTTATAGTCTTTCGAACAGAAGAAGTGACTCAAGCGTTCTATTTGTATTTTTTCTTACAAATTATTGTATTTAAAATATTTATATAAATAACACTCGGTGGTAAATTCTATTTTATAAAGGCTCCTAAAATTATATTTTGCGAGAGTTTATAAACTCCTTTAATCTTCGCTCACTCAATAGTGAGGTGACTCTATGATTTCATGGCTTTTTATTGGCCTAGTGGCAAGCGTGCTGCTTACACCAGGACCGACAAATACTCTACTAGCCTCTTCTGGAATCCGGCTTGGGGTGCGACGTTCTGCACGTTTAATTCCAGCAGAAGTTTTAGGTTATATTATTGCCATTACTGTCTGGGGCACCTTGATTGATACAGTATCAGCTACCCTGCCGATCCTGCCAACTTTATTAAAGCTTTTAAGTGCGTTTTATATTATTTTTCTGGCAGTTAAACTATGGAAAACTGCAAATGTACAGCTTGATCTGAACCAGCCTGCGATTCGTCCTCGTGAGCTATTTGTAGCGACTCTACTCAATCCTAAAGCTTTATTGTTTGCTTCAGCTATTTTTCCGGTTGCTGCATGGGTCAACTGGTCTATCTATGCTGTGCATATGGGAGTTTTTCTGGCTCTTATTGTGCCGATTGCATTATTCTGGACTTTTATTGGTTCAAGTTTGAATACCCCAAAAGTCCGGTGGTTAAATCAGCGTAATCTACAGCGAACGGCTTCCTTGATTCTGGTCAGCTTTTCTATTCCACTAAGCTACTCGGCTTTACTGAGTCTGTAATAATATTCAACATGCATACGTATCAAGGCTTGTAGCTGATCTTGTTTTCATTGGGACAGATTTAAGTTAAAGTACAGCGCAATAATTGATTTTCAGTATTTTTGGATAGAAACAAGATGGCTATTAAGTCTGATCGTTGGATTCGCGAAATGAGCGAAAAACACGGCATGATTGAACCGTATGCAGAAAACCAGGTCCGCCTCGATGAAAATGGTCAAAAACTGATTTCTTATGGTGTGTCCAGCTATGGCTATGATGTTCGCTGTGCACGTGAGTTTAAAGTTTTTACAAATGTCCATTCTGCAATTGTTGATCCAAAAAATTTTGATGATAAAAGTTTCATCGATATTGAATCAGATGTCTGTATTATTCCCCCTAACTCGTTTGCTTTGGCTCGTACGGTAGAGTATTTCCGTATTCCACGCAATGTACTAACAATTTGTCTGGGTAAATCCACCTATGCACGCTGCGGTATTATTGTTAATGTCACACCACTTGAGCCAGAGTGGGAAGGCCATGTTACGTTAGAATTTTCAAATACTACCAATTTGCCAGCGCGTATTTATGCGGGTGAGGGTGTTGCTCAGATGCTGTTTTTTGAAAGTGATGAAGTGTGTGAAACTTCTTATAAGGATCGTGGCGGGAAATATCAGGGGCAACGAGGTGTGACTTTGCCAAAAGCATAATTCAGGTTTCATTTATAAGTAGGCGGATCATTTGAATCCGCCTATTTTTTTACAATTCATTCATCGGAAACCATGTCTTTCAAGGCTATTTTTTTTGCAATTACATTTATATTCAGCATAATTAACTTTAAAAGATCTAGGTATAAGTACTGCTATAGCAATAACTGAATAAAGCTAGAAATACCAAGATATCGAGGAATAAAAATAAATGATGCGGAGCATCAGATAAAAAGGAAGACCGAGATGATTCATCATTGGAAGACTACAGGATTTCGTATGTCCTGTTTGGCCGCTATGGCCGGCTTATGCTTGACCCAAACTGGTTATGCACTTGAATCCTTGTCTGATGACCGTTTAGCTGAAACAACAGGAGAGGGAATAGCACTTCTTCCCGAGAATTTTAAAATGGTCTTTCAGGGACCCAATGATCAGTCGGCAACTTCAAGTTATAACCGTTCAAATATTACCGATGCAGCTAAATATGATACAGGTTTCATCCGAATTATTCCGACGGGTGAGAACTATGAACAACTTAAACTAACCGCCGCACAAGCCGCAGCAATGCATAATAAAGCAGACATTTTTATCTACGGTCTGGCCTTATCAAAATCCAATTCAGACTTGAACGAGAGGTTCAGTAATCAGGGGTTTAACTGGGGAGATGCTGCAAATCCATGGTTATTCCGTGCCGGAACAGCGACCAATATTAAACAGTTCGCTGCAAAAAATCCTTCTGGTGATATCAGCTATCTGGCTCTAGAAGCTCCCCTGGTTAAAGTTAATGCCGATGAATCAGATAATAATATCAAGCTGGGTTTCTGGCTGGATGCTTTTTCACGCTCTTGGGATTCCTCTAATACATTAAATCCCATTACGGGAGCACCGATTCCCAAGCCAACTTCTGATGGAAATGATCAGGATCTTGATAGAAATCAAAGACTGCGGATGCAATTCGTAGCAAATGGCCTGAGCCTAAATGGATCTCAAGTCCGTTTATTTCAGACTCAAGCTTCAGACAATACCCAGCATAACCAGTCACTTGGTATGGCTAATATTATCCGGTTGAATACCAATGATAACCCATCCACTCTCAAGATAAGTGACTCGGAAACCAGCCGTAATGCTAAAGCTATACGTTTGAGTACAGCAGCTATTCAGGAGGGTACGGTAGCTACACCAGCTTTGGATAAATCTTTCGCACCAATTTTTAATGATCAGGAAGGTTTATACCTGTACAGTCCAAACCTTAATCTGGTCTTGGGTAATATGTACCAGCCTTTTGTCCTAGGTTCTGAAGGAAATAATATTATTCTTGAGGTCACCCGCATTCCGAATGTGCCGGAAATCTATAGCCAGATTTATACTTTTTATAATGATACAGATAAAGATACCAAGCTTGAGGGTGCTTTAACCGCAGCTTCTTTTAAGGGCTCAACCTGTAATGTGGCTTATTGCGGTTCGAATTTATCTGATGTCAAAGCTGGTACCTCAACTATTAAATATCAGGGCGCAAATGCTACTCATAGCAGTATCTCGATTGGTAGCGTAACACGTGATCCAACTACAAATTTACTTAAAGCAAATACTGATAGTAATGCTACAGGTGTGGTATTTAGAGGACCATCCAATACGATGACTAATTTAGGCTCTGCGGTGATTGACGGGGTCATGATACAGCATCTTAAATTCAAGACGACCGGACTATAGGAGAAGTATATGTTAAATAAATTTAATTTATTATGTGCTTTAGTCCTTTCATCTACAGCCCAAGCAGAACTTATAAATCTCGATAATGAGGCATTGTTGAACATTACAGGTCAGGGGGGAGCTGATTTAAGCTGGACACTGTCGTTAAACCATCAGTATGCCAATAATATGAGTCTTAAAAATATTTCTGAATATGATCCACAGGGAACTGTAACTCAGGCTTTTTATTCTTATCAATGTGTTTCAGATATTTTATGTCGATTTGCTTTTTCACCCAATAACCATACCGAAAATGGCAGTCAAAAATGGCTGGTATTTAAACAGTTACAGGGTACTCTTCAAATAGATAAATTCTCTTTAGATGGTTCTACAATTCTAAACCGGGAGGGTGAACCGCAAACCGCACTGCAACTTACTTTTTATGATGATCATCCGTTAAAAGTCCGTAATTTGGGCTTTAAAAGTCTTGCGGTAGAAAGCGGAAGTGAAGGGTATTTAAATGATAAAAAGTATACAACTTACGATGGCGGCAAGCTGGTCCCGAGATTTGATCAAGGAGGGGATCAAGGCTTTATGGGAGTGAACATGCATGGGAACCTGCATATGTCAGGTAATCTGAAGATTTTCAGTTATAACTGTGCGGGCACAACGACAAGTCGCTGTTAAAAGAAAAGAGAGCTCATCAATAAGGATGTTGAAATGAGAAAAATAACAAAATTAAAGTGGCTCAGTGTCTGTATATTTATGGCACAGCATTCTTATGCATTGCAGCAACTTTCTGATACGTCATTAAGTACAGTCACCGGTCAGGATGGTATTTCTATTACTCATGAAGTATCTAAAGTGGTTATTGATCAAGCAAACTGGGTAGATTATTCCAACACTGGAAAAATGAAACTAGGTTTACATAATGTCAGAGTAGAGGGAACCCATCAGCAGAATATCAAAAGTACTTTAGATATTGATGTCGGGAAAACTGAGCGGGGCGTAGGAATAAAAATACAGGGCAGTATTTCACCTTTTCAGGCGACTGTCGAAAAACTGATGCTGATCTGTGATACTAGTTGCACGAACACCGTGGCTCAACAAAACCTGGGTTCCTTGAGCCTCGCGACTATCTCGCCACTTATTTTTAATCTGGAAACAACAGCGGGCTTGTTTAACCGTGACGAGAAAGCTCATCTGGATTTCAGACTACAAAATGCCAGTATTGGTTATGGCTTGAATGGCCATAATCTGACCTTGAAAGATTTAAATTTTAATATTTCAGCGGATGGATATATGTATATCGACCCGACAGAAGGAATTGTACTGGCCACAAAAAGTAAAAATGGAGCCACAGATCATGTAATTGAACTGGGCCGGGTTTCTGATCTAACTGATGTTCATTCAAGCCGGAGTGATGCTACTAACCCTGGAGTAAACCTAGATTTACGTTACGGTTCTGACCCCGCTAACCAGAAAAACCTGATCCGTATGGGAGCATCAGGTGCTTTAACCAATGGCAAGATTTTTCTAAATGCTGACCAGACAGGACTGGCAAATTTTAATACAGTTAATGCTACAGATTTGAAAGAAACAACACGTAAAGCACAAGGGTATGATACCAAAGGTGGATTACACTTAGGGTTGGCAGCAGAGTTTACCCGTCAGGGAAATCCATTACTTACTGCTAATCATCAGGCTACAACTCTTGAGTTAGGTCATACGGGTAAAGGCAGTTATGCGATCGAATTTTCTAACTTGTCTCCCTTGGCCATTCGCAATGCAAATAGTATAACTGCTTATAACACCCAAAATGCTTATATAGACTTGGGTGATATCTATATTAATGCTGCCCAGACACCTACATTAAGTTTTATCATTAATGAAAATATGAGAAAGGTATTGGGTGAAACAGCAGTTGAACTGGTCTATAACATAGTGCCATCCGGTACTACACAAAATATTGCCTTACTGGCTATGCGTGGTATGGACTTTCAGGCGATTTCCCGTAAAGCAAGATTCATTTCTGATAATTCTATGGCAGCATTAACCAATCAAAGTGCGGAATGGGGTATTGGTATTCCTATTTTTAACTTAAATACCAATCTTGCCCTATTTTCTAAGAATTATAGTTACCACGGAAGCAGCAAAGCCGGGTTAGGCTATAACCTGGCTTTGTCTACAGAAGGTTATGGCATTGACCAGAAAACCAATACGCCTAGTACTACCTCGCTTATTATTGTTGATGGCGCAAGAGGTTCGCATGGTGAAGAAGTAAATTATTATGCAGGTTTCAGAAATATAGATGCGTATTTAAAATCTGATGGTGTCATCGGATTTGAAGATGAGGGAATCTACATTAAGGCTGACCACTTGTTACTCGCTGCTAAAGCAGAAGTCGCAATTGGCCAGTTACCTGGCTCTTTATATAATTGTCCGGCTGGGGTAACAAGCTGTGATAAAAAGGTAGTACCCATTGATAACTTTGCTCGCAAAAATGATGTTTTAACCTCGTTGGCATTTAAACTGGATGGTAATGGTGAGTTGTTTATTATTCCGGGTATTAACCCGACTGAAGGGAATCTGGATAGCAATTTTTTAACTCTAAAGGCAAATTTCGATTTTAGCGAGTTAAATACTTCACAAAAGCAAGAGCCTTCAGTGCTAGGAAGCTATGTAAGTCTGATTAATGAAGACATAAGGTCAGATGGCACGTCTAAAACTTCAAGCATAAATATCAATAAAATGCAGGGTAGTGTCGGTCTTGAATCTAGAGTCTATGTAAAGCAGGATACCGTGAAGGTAGACAGTCAAATACAGTTTAACCGCCCTTCTACATTAATGAGCCCTGGACAAGTTAATACATTGAATGCAGGTAAGATTTTTAAAGCAGAGATGGCGATGTCCCCTTCAGGTAGCATGCAAAAGATTGCAGACCTTGCAATTACGGGTGGCACCATGCGTAGTACTTTAGGTATTACACCACGCTAGATTATAAAAAGAACAGATAAGGAAAGATAATGAAAAAGACTGGTTTAGGTATTTTGTTTGTCTCTATATTAAGCAGTTCAACCCTATATGCGATGACAGAGTTAGATGACAATGCCCTCTCACAAGTTGAAGGGCAGGCTTTATTAAATTTAACATATAATCAAGGCATAAACTCTGGCTCTATGCAGCAAAGCAATATGGGATTTTATCGTTTAGGACTGGCTGCTGAATTATCTCTGAATGCCAATATTAAGAAATTACAGTTAGGATGCGGGGGAAGTAAGGGAGCAGGCTGTGATATTGATATTGATAATATTGCTCTGACTGGAATAAATCCTGTAGATGGTTCATATGTAAACTCAGATTTTGTCTTAAATAATCCTTTCATTGAATTTGCTATTGATAATCCTAATTCAGCAGCCACACGTCAAGTGGCTGGTTTCCGTCTGGGTGCACTTTCAGCTTTAGGTATGATGAGTATAGGTGGAAATTCAGATTTAAGTAAACTTAATGATGATAAGGGGATTAATAGTTTAAGTGGTGATATTGGAGTGAGAGTTACAAATGCTAATATTAAAGGCATCCAAGTCACCCTATTGGGACTACCAATATCGACGGCAGATGCGAAAGTTACAGATTATGCTACTACTCTAGTGGTAAATCGTTCCTCTACATTTGATCTATTAGGTATGGACGCGAATAGTACTTTAAATATTGCAGGCTATCCATTATTAAAGAATCTTCATTTAGATACCAATATGAAAGATATTCCATTTAGTACCGTCCATCGCTTAGTAATTGCAGATAGCAATGGGGGGGCAACAAGTAATGCTTCTCTCTCATTACAGAATAAGGATATTTTTTGGCAAAATGTAACTGATAACTCTTGGAAAGCAAATGCAGCTCAAAAAGGCTGGTGGATGTCTATTCCTGATACGCAGTTTGCAAATTTAAATATGGACGGATCAAATGTTAAACTTCCTATTTCAAGTGCGGTTGGAGGTTTATTAGGAGCAACAGTTAATATTGATCCTATGGACTTAGGTCAGCTGCCTATTTCCAACTGTTACGGTGGCCTTAAATTCTGCTAATAAAAAAATCCCGCATTGAGCGGGATTTTTTATGGAAACCTATTTAGCAAGTTTTGCCAGTAATTCATCTTTGTTAATGTTAACTGATTCTATATCAGTACGGCCTTTATATTCAAAAGTACCCGCATCCAAGCCTTTTTCACCAATCACAATTCGATGTGGAATACCAGTGAGCTCCAGGTCAGAGAACTTAACGCCTGGGCGCTCATTACGGTCATCTAGCAGTACATCAAAACCTTGAGCTTGTAGTTCGATGTACAGTGCTTCAGCGGCCTCCAGAGTGCGTGGCGACTTATGGGCATTCATTGGTACAATCGCTACTTCAAAAGGAGCAATGGCAGCAGGCCAAATGATACCTTTTTCATCATAGTTTTGTTCAATTGCTGAAGCAATTACACGAGTTACCCCAATACCATAACAACCCATAGTAACGGTAAGTGGCTTGCCATCTTCTCCCAAAACTTTACAGCCTAGCGCTTCAGAATATTTTTTACCAAGCTGGAAAATATGTCCGACTTCAATACCACGCTTAATTTGTAAAGTACCTTTGCCATCTGGAGATGGATCGCCCTCGACCACATTACGCAAATCATAAACTTCAGTAAATGATGCATCACGTTCCCAGTTCACTCCAGTTGCATGTTTGTCAGCTTCATTCGCTCCAGCAACAAAATCTGAAAGTACTGAAGCAGCACGGTCAACAATTACGGTAAGCCCTTTCTCGACCAGCCCTTGGGGACCAATGAAGCCAGCAGTCAAGCCCAGTGCGGCAATTTGTTCTTCAGTCGCGAAAGTGAGCGGTGCAGCAATCAGTGGATGCTTCTCTGCTTTAATTTCATTAAGCTCATGGTCACCACGCAAAAATAATGCAATTACAGGTGAGTGACCTTTTTCATCGGCGATACCCTGCACGAGGAGTGCCTTAACAGAATGGGCAGGATCAGTGTTCAAGAAAGTTGAAACATCTGCAATGGTTTTTTGATTTGGCGTGTCTACAATTTCGAGTGCTTGAGTAGGCGCTGCACGTTCTCCCACTAAAATAGCCTCTGCCATTTCAATATTGGCTGCATAGTCCGACTCTGTCGAGAAAGCGATATCATCTTCACCACTTGAAGCCAGCACATGAAACTCATGTGAACCTGAGCCACCAATAGAACCTGTATCTGCTTGTACCGGACGGAAATCGAGTCCTAATCGACTGAAGATCCTGCAGTAAGTTTCATACATCACATCATAGGTTTCTTGTAGGGATGCCTGGTCAACATGAAAAGAATAGGCATCTTTCATGATAAATTCACGTGAGCGCATAACGCCAAAGCGCGGTCGAACTTCGTCACGAAACTTGGTCTGGATCTGGTAAAAATTGATTGGCAACTGCTTGTAGCTTTTAAGCTCATTACGCGCCAGGTCAGTGATTACTTCTTCATGAGTCGGACCGAGTACAAACGGGTTAGTATGACGGTCATTGAAGCGCAGTAATTCCGGACCATATTGTACATAACGGCCAGATTCTTCCCAGAGACTGGCGGGCTGGGTCACGGGCATAAAAGTTTCCAGAGCACCAGCCCTGTTCATTTCTTCACGTACAATCGCCTCTACTTTATTCAGCACACGTACGCCCATCGGCAACCAGGTATACAGCCCTGAAGCCAATTTACGAATCATCCCAGCTCTTAACATGAGCTGATGCGAAATAACTTCTGCATCATTTGGGGTTTCTCTTAACGTTGCAAATAGAAAGCGGCTTGCGCGCATGAAAACAGTCCTAAAAGTGAGCATTGTAAAAATAAGATTATACGACAAAAGATGAGATGAATATTTCATCTCATTTTTTTCATGGCCTGATTATGACATTAATTTACGGAATTGACGTATCATCAAGTTCTTTAGATCATCCAGATAAGTAAAAATGATTGGAACCACGACCAGTGTCAACAACGTAGAGGTAATCACGCCACCAATTACAGCATGAGCCATGGGCGAACTCTGTTCACCACTTTCACCTAAGCCCAGTGCCAGCGGTACCATCCCCATGACCATAGCGCTAGTTGTCATCAGAATGGGTCTCAAGCGTGTTGTACCCGCAGCAACAATGGCATCGTAGCGGTCCATTCCACTTTCAATTCCTTTTTTAATAAAATCAATCAGCAAAATGGCATTTTTAGTCACCAGACCCATTAACATGATGATACCGATAATCGAGAACAGGTTCATGGTCGAGTTAAATAAATAGAGGGCCAAGAATACCCCAATCAGTGAAAGGGGGAGAGAAGCCATAATAGCAGCCGGATGAATAAAGCTATTAAACTGTGAACCTAAAACAATATAGATAAATACAATAGATAAGGTAATTGCAGTGATTGCATATCCTAAAGATTCAGCCATATCTGCATTAGCACCTTCTGTGTCGAAACTATAGCCAGGCGGCAGCTTGAACTGGGCTTGCATGGCATCAATATCCCCGCCAATATCGCCAGCAGGGCGTCCTGAAGTATTCGCTTCAATCAACACTTCACGGGACAGTTCACGGCGGTTAATCTGGGACGCACCTGAAGTTTCCTTGAAGCTTGCGACCGTTGCTAGCGGAACTAGAATATTCTGGTTGTTATTATCCAGTTTTTCTGAAGTAATATACATATTCTGGATATCACTTGGCAGAGTGCGCGCATTTTCACTCAGGCGTAGATTGACGTCATAGTTCTCACCACGTTCATCTTCCCAGGTTGTGACGTTATCACCTGCAATTAGTGGACGTACGACATTTGCAATCTGGTTCACTGATAGTCCTAAATCACTCGCCAAGACACGATTAATACTGACAGAGAGTGTGGGTTTTGGCTCTTTAAGAGAAGTTTCAAGATCAACTACACCATTAATTTTTTTCATTTCTGCCATAAAACGGTCGGATATTCTCTGAAGTTCATCCAGATCGGGTCCTTTGATTGAAATCTGGATAGGTTTGCGTCCACCAGAAACGACCTCATCTGCCGATGCCACTGAAGTAATAGTAATACCACCGACCTGTTGTAACCGGTTACGCAGGTCATTGTTCAGATCATTTAAGGTTTGTTCACGTTCGTGTCTTGGCGTAACAGTCACCCGGATGCTGCCGTGGTTTTTTCCGCGGTCAGTCATACCGTTAATTACGCCATATGTGGTCTGTACTTCCGGGTGCTGCCGAATAATATTTTCGACCTGTTGCAGTTTTGCCTGGGTATATTGCAAAGAGGCATCAACCGGAGTTTCAAACTTTACCCGAATAGAACCTTTGTCAGGTGTAGGTACAAATTCAGTACCGATCAGTTTTGACAAGGCAAATGCCCCAAATAAAGAAAGCACAGCAATCAATACTGTTAACAGGCGAAAGCGTAAGGCTAACCTGAGCAACTTTTCATAAACTGCTGTCAGGTCATCCAGCTTTTTAGAAGTCCATGCAAAAAAACGAGTTAAAGTATTCTGTTTTTTAGGTCTATCTTTGCGTTCAGCCCAGTGTGCAGAGAGCATCGGGTCAAGAGTAAAGCTGACAAACATGGAGATCAGGACAGCGGTACTTACAGTAACGCCAAACTGATAGAAGAAACGGCCAATAATGCCACCCATGAAAGCAACAGGCAAAAATACAGCCACAATGGTAAGGGTAGTTGCCAGCACTGCCAGTCCAATTTCTTTAGTACCATCAAGTGCTGCGGTCACATGATCTTTACCCATATCACTGTGCCGGACAATATTTTCCCGAACTACAATCGCATCATCAATTAGTAAGCCGATACTTAAAGAGAGTGCCAGTAGAGTCATCATATTGATAGTAAAACCAAATGCCCAGATAAAGGTTAGTGTTCCAAGCAAGGCAATCGGCAGAGTTAAACCGGTAATGACAGTAGAGCGGAAAGAACCTAAAAACAACAGTACAATAATAATTGCCAGTACCGCCCCCTCTACAATGGTACGGGCAACGTCCTTAATGGTGGATTGAATTGATTCTGAGTTATCAACTACTACTTTTAGCGTAGTACCTGCCGGTAACTGTTGCTCGATCCGGTCAATGACTTGATAGGCATTTTTGACCACATCTACAATATTGGCGTCCGCACTACGTAAAATATCAATGGCAACTGCTGACTTGCCATTTAAATAGGCCGCGGTTTCCATTTCAGCCTGAGAGTCGGTAATCGTGGCAACCTGTTTTAGGTAAACTGGAGTACCTTGTTTATTGGCTATAATAAGCTCGCCGAACTGATACGGATTGAGAACCTTGGCCTGAATTTCAACCACCAGTTCCGAGTCAGGTTGCTGCAACGCTCCACCTGGAATCTGTACATTTTCATTTTTTAAAGTATTAATTACCTGGTCAATACCGACTCCAAAGCTTCGGAGCTTTTTGGGATCGACTGCAATGCGGATTTGTCGCTGTGCATCGCCGAGCAGATTAACGTTACCGACTCCTTCTACAGTCCTTAACTGCGGTAAAATCCGCTGATCCAGATAAGAGCTCAGGTCTTTTAATGACATGTTATTAGATTCGAATACCAGCGACATGATGGCACTTGAGGTCGGATCATACCGCTCTACTACCGGATCTTCAATTTCATCCCTGAACTGTGCTGTTACTGATGCAATTTTATCGCGAACGTCTTGTGCGGCTACAGAGGATGAAATATCCAAGTCAAATTCTGCCACAATGGTTGAAAGCCCTTCGCTTGAGGTCGAGGTAAGCTTTTTCAGGCCTGAAATGGTGTTAATCTGATCTTCCATTTTTTTTGTAATTTCAGACTCAACCGTTTCCGGGGATGCGCCTGGGTAACTGGTATACACCACTACAAAGGGAAAATCTACGTCGGGATATTCTTCTACACCCATTCGTTGCCATGAGGCAAGTCCCAGCACCATCAAACATAACATCATCATGATAGTAAAGACCGGGTACTTCACACTGATCCGCGTAAACCACATATGTCTAGATCCTTATGATGCAGGCTTGCTGATACTGACCGGCTGGTTAACCTGATCATTGGAAAACTGGACCCGGCTGACCACATCCGTATTTTGCAGTCCTTTTACCACAGCCGTATTATTGCTGAAGTCTTGACGCAGAAGAGTAAGGGGAACCTTGGTAATACGATTATTGCGGATAGCCCAGACATATGGGCTCTGGTCTATGCTCTGAATCACATCTAGAGGTATAAGCTGACCCTGAAGCTGGTCACTGCTAATGATATAACCTTCAACAAAAGCACCAATACTTAGGGACTGAATGGCTTCATTTGGTCTTGCAAAGAACTCAATCTGGCGGCTGACCTGATTAGCAATTGGTGAAATCCGGCTTAAGGTTGCAGTGAGCTGCGCCGAGTTACCCTGAATCTGGTATTCGATTTTCTGGCCGACTTTCAAGGCCTGCTGCTGATCAGCTGGTAAGGATGCCTGTATTTCCAGCTGGCTAGGATCAACAATTTCAAATAAGGTCTGACCGGCGCTCACTGTCTGGCCCGGCTCCACTTGGCGTGCAGTAATTACACCTGAAATCGGACTGCGTAAAATACCGTCTCGGTCAGCTTTTTGTGCAATATCTACATTCGCCTGTTGAGCTTCTGACGTTTTCCTGCTGGCCTCTATAGTCAACCTGGGCTTCTTCATACTCTACCTTGGAGATAAATCCTTGATTAAAAAGGCGACGTTTACGTTCTACCATTAAACGGCTCTGTTCAGCCTGAGCACGGGTAGAGGCTAAATTAGCTTGTGCTTGAGCCAGTCTGGCAGCATTATCCTGATTATTAAGCCGCACTAGCACTTGGCCTTTATGAACAGACTGACCTACGGATGCATTCACTTGAGTGGCAGTTGCTGTAATTTGTGCCTGAATTGAGCTTTGATTTACAGCTTTAATTGTTCCGGTAAAAGCCGTTCTATTAAATAAAGTACCACTTTTAACCGGAATCAGATCTTGAGGAATCAGTTCAATTTTAGTGGCTTCGGTCGGTGTTGCAACAGGTTCTGACCTGTCACAGGCTATTAAGGCCAGACAGAGACATAACAGGCTTATTCTGGGAATAAGGTCAAGAGTAGGCAGAGTCAATATACGCGTTGCTACTCGCATGCATATTCATCCTTATGTTCAGCATAATGCTTTTAAATTATTTTTCTCTAAAAAGCTTACATTATTCAATGGCTTTTAAACGTGAGATAATTCTGTCGTATTGGGCTTGGGTATTGCGATAGTTCGTTTGTAAAGAAGTAATATTATTTTTAATGAGAACAAGATTCTGATAATTGCTGTTCAGACTATTTTTCAAGACAGCAGGTACAGGTTGGCCTTTCCTTAAATAATCCATTTCCTGCCGTTTAAAATAGATCCGGTCACTCTGTAATTGTCGAAGCTGGTCTTGTTGAAAACTAAGCTGTTTTTTGAGGTTAGCTAAATGTTCATCACGTTTAGCCTGAGCTACTCGGCTGTTGGTATATGCTCTTTTAAGTTTTAGGTCCTGTTCACGCTCTCGGGCCTGAACAGCGCGCTGTGGAGCCTGCTTTATGTCTTTATCTACATTGTAGGGCCGACTGCGTTGAATAACCTGCATATTCTGATCTAGTGCTTCATATCCATAACGAATATGGGCCGGTGTCACCGAGGTACTAATATTGGCAATACCATTATTATCATAATAACGGTACCACACCGCTTTAGGTGTTTCAGTGACATTTGCAATAACTGGAATAGTCAGGCAGCTCAGGCTGCAAACCATCAAAAACTCACGGGTTATATTTTTCGTTCGTATCCAGCAACTTTTAGCTATAGCATGTAACACCATAAAATTCCCCAACACACTGGACCGAAGCACTTATCTTTCAGTAATAAAATTGTTATATTAGAGCTGATTTTTGCAGTTAAAAATACGGTATAGGCAAAAAAAAACCAGTTTCTGATAAAAACATAAATTATCTTATTGATTTAAATGACACCCTGTAAAGCTATACTTAAAATGTTCATTGGAAATACAAGTAAATTTATGTTAAAAAAGTTGAATAACTGTAAAAATTAATCCGTCAAATATTATGTTGAATAAGCGGGAAGGCCGATTAGATGGAAGACAAATTTCAAAACCTTAAGGTTATGGTAATCGATGATTCAAAAACTATTCGCCGTACAGCAGAAACTTTGCTGCAACGTGAGGGCTGTGAGGTAATTACCGCAGTTGATGGTTTTGAAGCATTGTCCAAGATTGCCGAAGCCAATCCTGATATTGTCTTTGTCGATATCATGATGCCGCGTCTAGATGGTTACCAGACCTGTGCACTAATTAAAAACTCACAAAATTATCAGAATATACCGGTCATTATGCTGTCTAGTAAAGATGGGCTATTTGATCAGGCTAAAGGTCGTGTAGTGGGTTCGGATGAATATCTGACCAAACCGTTTAGTAAAGACGAATTGCTCAATGCAATACGTAATCATGTCAGTGTCTAGAAAAAGAACTTGGGGAAGAAAATGGCTCGTATCTTGATTGTTGATGACTCACCTACCGAAACTTTCCGTTTTAAAGAGATCTTGACCAAGCATGGTTATGAGGTTCTTGAAGCGACTAATGGCGCAGATGGGGTAACTATTGCCCAGGCAGAATTACCGGACCTGGTATTGATGGATGTGGTGATGCCGGGTGTTAACGGTTTTCAGGCAACTCGTCAGATTGCTCGTGGTGAAACAACTAAAGATATCCCGGTGGTCATTGTCAGTACAAAAGACCAGGCAACTGACCGGGTTTGGGGCAAGCGTCAAGGCGCCCGTGACTATCTAACCAAACCTGTTGATGAAAATAAACTAATCGAAGTAATCCAACAATACCTCAACGCAGGATAGTGCTATGGCAGCAAATGGATTTATCGAATTACTTCGGCTGGCAAAGCGTGGCAACCGTAGCTATGCTGCCAGCAATAATGAAGTAAACCGGTGGTCAGGTATTGCTTTTGAAATGCTGGGGCAATATTTTGTTGCTCCACTTGGGGAGGTTTCTGAGGTTATTTATCCTCCAAAGTATACCGCAGTTCCTAATACTCAGCCTTGGGTACGTGGACTGGCTAATATTCGGGGAAGACTACTTTGTGTGGCTGACTTGGCACAGTTTATATCTGGACAACGCAGCAATTTCTCACCTACTCAAAAAGTACTCTGCATTAGTCATAATGAACAATATGTGGGTGTGGTGGTCGATCGGGTTTTGGGGATTCAGCATTTTAACAAACAAAGTTTTTTTTCAAAGAATGACGGGCTAGAGGATCAGTTAAATCCATATTGTCAGGGTTATTTTTATCAGCATAACCAGCATTGGCATGTGTTTTTATTCAGCCGTTTATTGAAAGACTCACAGTACATGAACGCATCTACAAAATTTATAAACTAATTTGACGCGCCTACTCAATAAAAGCGTTTTCAGGGGAGAGGCTGTATGGGCTTTAAACTCAAAAAGAAAAATACGGGAGAAAGCGGTGCTGCTCACAGCAGTAATGCGTTTTTAACCAAAATACAAACACAAGTCGAAGACTTTGCACGGTTATTTGGAGATAGTTCCAAATCTAAACCGTTTATTTATGGGGCAGCATTATCTTTAATTCTATCCGTTATTCTTTTACTGTTTTTATTCTATAGCGTACCTCGTCATAATGAGTTAACTCGTAGTTTGGGGGAATTGCGTCTACTGTCGCAAACTATTTCCCGTCAAGCAACCGAGGCGACTGCTTCTGGAACGCCTGAGTCCATTAAAACCCTGTCACAGTCACAGGCGCGCTTTGCTGAAAACCTAGAAACTGTACAGGATATTCATGGCTCAACTGATGCCGAGGTTCGGCAGGTTGAACAGACCTGGAATGCGGTATCTCGAAATATTGACCAGATTACCAGCCAGCAAAAAATTATTAACAAACTCTACGATACCAATATTGCTATTTCTGAAACCATTCCAGGTATTCAGGCAGAATATAACCTGCTAGTCGACCAGATGGCACGACAAAATATGAGTAGTAGCCAGGTAGTTATTGCTAAAAACCAGGTATTTATTGCAGAACGTATCTTGCGTTCGATCAGTTCCGTACTTGTAGGTAATGACAGCTCACGTGAATCTGCAGACGACTTCAATGCTGATACTGAAACTTTCGGTACTTATCTCAATGCACAGCTGAACGGCAGTAGTGAGCTAGGTGTAGAGCGTATTAATGACCCTGCATTACGTGAATCTCTAACCAATATTCAAGATGAGTATAATGCGGTCTTAAAATCTGCTGCAGCGACAGTTCTAAATAACTCCAACCAGATTGTTCAGGTCCGTCAGGCATCAGCACAAATTTTCTCTCAATCTGACGAATTGCTGGCAGCTCTAAACAAACTGACTGAGTCGGCAAGTAGTAACTGGGCAGAAGTGGCTCTTGCAATTCTGCTGCTGGCTTCAATTGCTGCCTTGATTTTCTCTGTAATTAAACTTCTGGCACTACGGGGGGCAACGGATAAACAGCGTGTGACCCGCCTACAGGACGAATACGACCGTAACCAGAATGCAATTTTACGTTTGCTGGATGAAATTGCAGATCTTGCAGATGGTGACTTGCGTTCTTATGCAACCGTATCTGAAGACTTTACTGGTGCGATTGCGGACTCGATTAACTTTGCGATCGACCAGTTACGTGATCTGGTATCACGTATCAATGAAACCTCGCAAGAAGTATCACGTTATACCCAAAATACGCAAAATATTACTAACCAGCTGGCTGAGGCTTCAGAACATCAGGCTCAGGAAATTGCCGGCGCTTCCAGTGCAATCAGTGAAATGGCAACCTCAATTGACCAGGTATCTGCCAATGCTTCTGAATCTGCCGAGGTTGCACAGCGCTCAGTACAGATTGCTTCTAATGGTGCAGATGTTGTAAACCGTTCTATTGAAGGGATGGATACCATCCGTGAACAGATTCAGGAAACATCAAAGCGTATTAAGCGTCTGGGTGAGTCTTCTCAGGAAATTGGTAATATCGTTTCCCTCATCAATGATATTGCAGACCAGACAAACATTCTGGCATTGAATGCGGCTATTCAGGCATCGATGGCTGGTGAAGCAGGCCGTGGCTTTGCTGTGGTTGCAGATGAAGTACAGCGTCTTGCAGAGCGCTCAACCTCTGCAACGAAACAGATCGAGACACTGGTAAAAACTATTCAGGCCGATACCAATGAAGCAGTAATCTCGATGGAGCAAACCACAGCCGAGGTAGTACGCGGTGCCAATCTGGCAAAAGATGCGGGTATTGCACTGGATGAAATTCAGAAAGTATCAGGCGATCTGGCAAAACTGATTGCGAGCATTTCTGATGCTGCAAAGTTACAGGCTGCTTCAGCAGGTCATATTTCCAGTACCATGAGTATCGTACAGGAAATTACCTCGCAGACCACCAGCGCTACTTTCGATACTGCACGTTCAGTATCAGAGCTGGCCAGTATGGCAGAGTCACTACGTGAATCTGTAACTGACTTTAAACTGCCTGAATAATCTCAATAAAAATAGAAAACCAGACAGCAGTCCCTGAAGCAGGCTGCTGTCACAGGCACTAAGCGCATCGACAAGATGAATTCGTGTTCGAAAGTAACGTCTTGCATGATGGTTACAAAATAGTTTTCTGCCGGTCTTGGTAGAAGAAACGAAGAAGTTTTAGCTATGAAACAAATACTAAAAGACCTGATTGGAACAACGACTCTTCCTGAAGATAGCTATCTTGACCAAGATGCAGAGATTCTTGAAATTTTTGTTGAAGAACTAGAAGAAATCTTTACTGATTTGGATGTTTTGATCCAGCAGTGGATACAGCAGCCTGAGCAGCAGGACAAGCTGACCAGTATTCGCCGTTATTTTCATACCTTAAAAGGCTCCGGCCGGATGGTAGGAGCTAAAAGTTCCGGTGAGTTAGCTTGGACGGTTGAAGATCTCTTGAATCGAATAATTGCTAAAACACAGGCTTTTACCCCGGCGATCAGTCGTTATGTAGAATTAGTCTTTAAGATTTACAAATACAAGTTATTTTATAACTTTCAAAATAGTCAGCCTCATGCGATTGATTTGCGTCCCCTCGTATTGATCGGGCAACAACTGCAACAGCAGGGCAGTCTTGAACCGGCACTTGAGGAATTACTGGAGCTTAGCTGGACCTTATGTTCGCCTGAGACAGTCACCGGGCTTGAGCTGGTGGAACATACAGCAGAGACTCTACCACCACTAGGTGTAGAGAAGCTTGAAATTCACGAGGAATTTGATTCATTAACTGCCGAGACACTGGCGATCTTTCTTGAAGAGTCGGAAGAACATCTGGCAACTATTGATGAGTTCTTGAATAATAATGAACAGGGCAGTAATTATAATGCTCTGATCCGCGCTTTACATACTTTGCGTGGCAGCTCGGCCATGGCTCAGGTAGAACACATATTTGAAGCAAGTAGTAAAGTTGAAAACCTGTTTAAAACCATGCTGCAAGATGAGCTGGTATCTACTTCAAATGAAACCGCTTTACTTACTCATTATGCTGAATTTGTAAGGGATTATCTCTACATTCTAAAACAGGAATGTAATATAGAACAGTTGGAACAGGTTTATCAGACTTTTAATCATGCTTGGGAAAACTACGGATTCCATCAAGAACCTGTGGATGATCTCGTGAACCCCCAAGGTCTGGTTTCACGGCTCCTCGAGCTTGAAATCAACCAGTTACTAGATGCCGAGTTCGAGTTTGATCAGCGGGTCCGTACCGAATATCCAGAATATTTACAGCTTTTGGTACAGCAGGCACAGGAACTGGTTGAACATACACGAAACCGTGCCTCTCAAGGCGTATATGATTTTACGTTAGAACTACTTCAGAGCTATCAGCAGCTCTTGGCAAAACCGCAGCTATTAAATCTTGATTATGCATATGAACTGTATACTCAAGCTCATCAGCAGCTGATTTATCTGTTTGATACGCTTGCAGCGGGACAGCGTGTCAGCCTGAGCCCGGCTCATCAAAGTCTGCTTGAAGAATTATCTGCATTTGTACAGCAAGAAATAGAACAGGTAGAAGAGTTGTCCACTGTTACTGAGCCTTTTAAAGCTCCGGTTGACGTAGCAGTTTTGGAACATACTTTCAACCTGGGAGAGCTTTCAGCACGTATAGCGGCTGATAAAGCGCTGATGCATTCTGAACATAGTAATCAGGTTGCTGATGCTGATCTGCGCGATATCTTCTTGGAAGAGGCCGAAGAATTACTGGCTGGTATGGATAGTGACCTGAACAGTTGGACAAAAGAATCAGGCCAAGTTACTGCTCTGAACAATCTAATGCGTTATTTGCATACCTTAAAAGGTGGTGCAAACATGGTGCAGGCCACCCATATGGGATTAATTGCACATGAGCTGGAAAGCATTTATCAGAGAATTATTAACGGGCAGGTTCAGGTCTCTACTGTACTGATGAGTATTATCCGGCTGGTACAGGATGAGCTGGCAGAACGCATCCAGATACTACGTGAACAGCAGATTGACTACCCGGCGCCAGCAACTATTGAAATCCTCAAAAATATTGAGTCGATCAGCACTGGTGTATTAGTGACTACGGCTGAGCCAAAAGTAGCAGAAGAGAAGCTGTCCGAGTCGAGCCAAAATATTGAATCAGATATAGCTGATTGTACACTTGCGGATGCGGAAATCGCTGAGCATTCCGAAGAGTTACAAACAGATGAACAGGTAAGATCAATTGTTGAAGAAGTTTTTCTCGAGGAAGCCGAAGAGCTGTTACAGACCGCTCATAACTTGTTAGATCAATGGGTAGAAGAGCGCAGTAACCGGAGTCTATTGCTACAGCTGCAACGGAATGCTCATAGTCTTAAGGGCGGCGCACGGATGGCCGAGCTTGAGCCGGTAGCCGTGATTGCTTATGCGCTGGAAAATACTTTTGAACAATTTGGTCTGCACAATCTTACCACCAGTGTTTATGACCCGCTTTTACATACTGCTTTACGCTGGTTGGAAAATGCTATCTTCAAAGAGCAGTATGAAAACTTTGACAGTTTGAAGCACAGCTTGGACTCAATCCAGTTTACTGAAATTCCTGCTCAGCTCATTAATCAGATTCCTGCAGATAATATCGTAGCTGATAGCAGTCTGTTTGAATTCGTGCATGGTGATGGTACTGAACCACCTTCCATGATGGGTGAATGGGACAATACAGAGCGGACTGAAAATAATGAAATGATCCGGATTTCAGCCGATCTGGTTGAGAAAATGATTGACCTTGCAGGTGAAAATTCCATCAACCGTTCCCGTGTTGAAATGGATGTGGGACAGGTCGGCTCTATTCTTTCCGACATGGAACTGGCTATTCAACGACTGGCTGACCAGTTACGCCGTATGGAGGGTGAGCTTGAGAGTCAGATTATTGCCAAGCATGGTACTGAGAATTCACGTTACAGCGATTTTGATCCTTTAGAAATGGATCAGTATTCTTCGCTAAATCAGTTATCCAAATCACTGGCTGAGTCAGCATCTGACTTACTTGACTTTAAAACCACATTATCTGAAAAAATACGTGATACTGAAGGTCTGCTATTACAGCAGTCAAGGATTCAGGCAGAGATTCAGGAAAACCTGATGCGGACCCGTCTGGTACCCTTTTCTCGATTATTACCGCGTTTACAGCGCATAGCACGGCAGACCTCTTCAGCACTAAACCGTCCTGCAGAACTCGTTGTTCAAAACACTGAAGGAGAGCTGGACCGCAATATTTTAGAGCGACTGGTCACCCCGCTTGAACATATGCTGCGAAATGCAATTGATCATGGTATTGAAACCATTGAGCAGCGTCTCAAGCAAGGGAAACCTGAAAGTGGCCGTATTGAGCTGAATATTAATCGCCAAGGTACAGATGTCATCATTACTTTTACAGATGATGGCCAAGGTATTAATCTTGAAAAGCTGAAAAATAAAGCACTAGAGCGAGGTCTGATTGGAGCGGAACAAAAACTGGAAGCTGAAGAGCTGGCCCAGTTGATCTTTCATCCAGGTTTAAGCACTGCAGTAGAAATTACCCAGATTTCTGGTCGTGGTGTAGGGCTGGATGTGGTACAGAGCAGTATCAAGGCGATGGGTGGTCATGTGACGGTCGAGTCTGTACAGGGGCAGGGTACAACATTTACGATTCGTGTACCAACTACAGTAGCAATCAGTGATGCCCTGATGGTTAAAGCAGGTGACCAGCAATACGCTGTACCATTGGCGCAGATTGAACGTATTGTGCGTATCTCTCCTTCTATGCTGGAAGACTATTTTGCTGGCAAAGAAGATACTTTCCGTATCGACAATATGTATTATAAGCTACGTTATCTTTCAGAGTTTGTAGCAAATCAGTCTCTGCCTCGTCTTACCGGTATAGTCCACTCTCTGCCGGTACTGCTGATTAAAGGGAGTAGTGGCCAGACAGTAGCGTTACTGGTTGACCAGTTGGTCGGATCTCGTGCACAAATTGTGGTAAAACCAGTGGGTCAACAGCTGGCCAGCGTAGGTGCAGTAGCTGGTGCAACAATTTTAGGTGATGGACAGGTTTGTCTCATTCTGGATGGGCAGTATATTGCTCGTCAGGTTCAGTCTTCATTACGTGTCAAGGAAGTAAAAGAGTCTCGTGAGTTGCATCGCTTTAATGATGAACGACGTCTGATTATGATCGTTGATGACTCAGTCACTGTACGCAAAGTCACCAGCCGATTGCTTGAGCGTCAAGGTTATGATGTAGTGACCGCTAAAGATGGTGTTGAAGCGATTGAACAGCTGGAAAGTATTAAGCCTGATTTAATGCTGCTCGATATTGAAATGCCGCGTATGGATGGTTTTGAAGTAACTAATCTGGTACGTCATCATGATGTACATCGTAATATGCCAATTATTATGATTACTTCACGTACAGGTGAGAAACATCGTGAGCGCGCTTTTGCACTCGGAGCAACGCAATATATGGGCAAACCTTTCCAGGAAGCAGACCTGTTGGCCAATATTGAAGCGTTACTTGAGGTTATGGTCTAACGCGGGAGAAAAAAGATGAGTCAAACCAATGCGAATTCAACTCTAGCAAAGATTGATCAACAGGAGTTACAGCACCTGATTACAGTATCGACCGGTTTTATCGATGCTTATATTATTCAATGCTATGCTCAGGTACCGATGTTGCTACCCCAGAATATTGTATTGTCCGCTCTTGATAGTTCGATTAACGTCGATCATATTGATTGGCATGATTTTAAGCTTCCGGTCTATAAGGTAAATAGCCCTACGGCTAAAACAGCAGTTGCACTGGTAATAGAAGGAGAGCAGGTAGATCAGCGCTTTGCCTTGATCTGTGATGAAATGCCTCAGACTATCAGACTGCGGATTTCAGAGGTGGTCGATGAAGAACAGCCCTTTGATGATTCAAATATTTATCAGTATGTACGTATGGGAGACCAGATTTTTCAGGTTCCCAATCTGAACGAGATTCAAAACCAGTTAAGTCATAAGACATTCTAAAAATTCATTTGAAACAAAAAAGGAACCGACAGGGTTCCTTTTTTGTTTATCTTATATTCATCAGCTCAGGAGCTGTATCAGGATTTTTTCATAAATCTCTGCTAGCGGTTCCAGATCGTCTACATTTACGTGTTCATCAATTTGGTGGATACTGGCATTCAATACCCCAAGCTCTAGTACCTGTGCACCAGTTGGAGCAATAAAACGTCCGTCTGAAGTACCACCGCTGGTTGAAAGCTTGGCCTCTACACCATTAACCTCATGTATCGCTTGTACAGCAGCGTTTACGAGCTCCCCCACGGGTGTCAGGAAAGGTAAGCCAGACAAGGTCCACTTAATATCAAAATCAACCTGATGGCGCTGTAAAATAGTAATTACTCGTGCTTTAAGCTCATCCGCGGTCACTTCAGTAGAATAACGAAAATTAAATGTAACTGTCATTGTGCCAGGCACTACATTGGTTGCACCAGTACCAGCTTGGATATTGGAAATCTGGAAAGAGGTTGCTGGAAAATACTCATTCCCGCTGTCCCATACAGTCTCACATAGCTCTGCAAGCGCTGCAGAAGCTGTATGAATCGGGTTAATCGCCAGATGTGGATATGCTACATGTCCCTGTTTACCCTTAACAGTTAAAACACCATTTAGAGAGCCCCTACGACCATTCTTAATGATATCACCGAGCTGATGAGTACTAGATGGCTCGCCCACCAGACACCAGGTCATTTTCTCATTACGGGACTCAAGTGTTTCTACTACCTTTACGGTCCCATTTATTGAAGGACCTTCTTCATCAGAAGTAATTAAAAAAGCAATTGAGCCTTTATGGTCAGGATGCTTGGCAACAAAACGTTCTGAAGCGATTACCATTGCTGCCAGAGCTGTTTTCATATCGGCACTACCACGACCATATAGCTTACCATCACGTATTTCAGGAATAAACGGATCAGAATTCCAGGCATCCAGGTTTCCAGTGGGCACCACATCAGTATGTCCTGCAAAACAGAAAACTGGGTCTTTAGTACCACGACGGGCCCATAAATTATCTACGTCTTCAAAGCGCATGTTTTCTATATGAAAACCGACCTTTGATAAACGTTCAGCCATAATATTCTGGCAGTTATGGTCTACAGGAGTAACTGAGGGCTGGCGCAAAAGTTGCAGGCTAAGGTCGAGAGTGTCTGATGATGAAGTCATACCGGAGAGTCAATATCTTTAAAACTTGCCGATATAATAGGGGAATATGTAATTGAAAGGGAGTTTAATTAAAGCAAAGCTAGTCTGTATAAAATTAGGAAACCCTATCCGTAGATAAGGTTTTTTGAAAAACTGATAGCAAAATTAAAGTTTTTGTTTAGTATCTTCTGCAGTATTTGATACAGCACTTCCTGCACTAGAAACATCCTCGCCCAAGCCTTTTACTGTGTTACAACCAGTCAGTACTATTGCCAAAAACATTGAAGCAGCTAAAATTTTTTTCATCATCATCTCCAAGTTAGATTTATTTTGATGTTCACTCAGGCTAAAAAATCTGCTTACTAAATAACATTATGTTTTGATAGTAGAAACGTTATTAAATGTTTCAGAAAAAGATAAATGACTTATTTATATTGCATTTTTTAAACATTATTAGAGGTTTTGAGTAAGGGAGATAGACGGTACATAAAGAACTGTGGAGATGCATGATCAGAATAATATAAACCTTGAGTCCACCATAAAGCCCTGTTCGAACTTTGCACCTGATCCGGGCATAACCACTCCTGTCGCTGTAGACGATAGTAGTCTTGCTGGGGAATATAATCGGCCCATCCTCCAAATCTACGAGAGAAATTAATCCAGGTTGAAAAGGGCTCAGAAGAGTCAGGCCAGTTTTTTAAGGGGAAGTAAAGTTGTCCCTTGAGAATAGCGTAGCGCTCTTGAATAAGATGTCCTGATACCTTTTCAAACTGGAACTGTTTCTGCGTAAAGTGATTTAGTTTGCGTAATAAGGTATCACTACGGTTAAGACCAAACCACGATGCCAAAGAAGGTTCTCTTTCAGCCAGATAATATTTTAAAGCCACTTCCCAATGTTCTGTTTTTCCCGTTTCGGTATTTAGAATTAAAAAATCCAGCTCACCAATTGTTTTTGGTCCATCAATAATCTGGATGCTATGTCCAAGTAAACGATATGGATGATATGCATGATCAAGTAGCCAGAACCAGATCAGCATTTCAAAACGTAGTCCTAGGCGCGTACTTTTAAGCTGTCCAAGGAAGTGCTCAAGTGGTTCAGGTTGCTGGTCAAGCTGTTTTAAACGGGGCAAATAGGCTTGGAAATATTTTTGCCAGATATGGTCACGATGTAAATTAAAATGATGCTTAATTATGAGTTCTTGTGGCAGGCTTTTAAGAATATTCGGACTGGCTAGACTAAAAGCCAGCTGACGTATGGCAGGATGCTTAAATTGTAACCATGGTTCAAAATAAGCCTGCTGATCACCAAACATATACATAGTCCGCCCATAAATATCATAAGAAAACGCGCAGAATAAAAATATAGTGCGCATATAAAACACTTTATACTAGCGCAATTGCGGGATTAGGAAAGAGATATGAGAACATTGTTTTGGCGAAGTCTGGTACTGATTTTTATTGTACTTGGACTGATAGGGGCAATTTTACCCGGCATGCCAACGACAGTGTTTTTAATACTTGCTGCATGGGCTGCATCTAAAGGCTGGCCACAAATGGATAACTGGTTACTGAATCATCCAAAATATGGGCCAACGCTCAGGGCTTGGAGAGCTAATGGCACTGTTCCGCGTAAAGCGAAATGGTTGGCCAGTATCATGATGTTAATAAGCGGTATTATGATGCTATTTACTAATGCACCACTGCTTGTCAAAATCTTTACAGATGGCATCATGCTGGTTGTGGCCATCTGGTTATGGATGCGTCCTGAGCCTCAAGATCGACCTTTACAGTCCATCGAAAAAAAAGTACCGGGAGAAATTGAGTAAAAAATGTTTAGCTATACCTTGGATCAGACAGATCTGTTAATTGATCTGGCACAGCAGAAGCTTCATCTTCCTAAACTAAAAAAGTGTTATGCCATTTCTTCTGGTAAAAATGGAGTAGGTGAGCAGGAAAATACAGGCCAGACTCCACGAGGTTGGCATCGTATAGAAAAAAAAATTGGGGCGGAACATCCTAAAAATTCAGTGTTTATTGCACGTCAGTTTACTGATGAGATTTATAGTCCTGAACTGGCTGCTCAGTTCCCACAAAGAGACTGGATTCTAACACGCATACTCTGGTTACATGGGCTTGAGCCTGGTTTTAATCAGGGAGAAGGGCGAGATACCTTCCAGCGCTATATTTATATTCATGGTACACCAGATACTGAGCCGATGGGTATTCCGATGTCACATGGCTGTATTCGTATGCGTAATGAAGAAATCATTGAGCTTTTTGATTTAATCCCCGAGCAGGCTTTAGTTTTTCTCTCAGAAACACCGCTTGAATTGATTTAAACAATACATAAGTCACATTATGTTTATCAGATATAAATAAAAATAGTCTGTATAAACACCTCTAATTTTTTAGAGAAATGTTTAAATAAAATACAAAAAACATTGTTTTTCCTTTAATTTACCTATTTTTTAATCATTCGAAAGTATTTTTATGAAAACAGATAGAAAAGCGTTTGACACCAGATGAGGATTCTCTATAATGCACCTCACAAACGATGAAGACCTAAAGGGCGCTTAGCTCAGTTGGTAGAGCGTCTGCCTTACAAGCAGAATGTCGGCGGTTCGATCCCGTCAGCGCCCACCAAGCCTTTATGTTGTGATCTTTCGTGCAGCGGTAGTTCAGTTGGTTAGAATACCGGCCTGTCACGCCGGGGGTCGCGGGTTCGAGCCCCGTCCGCTGCGCCACTTAAGATTTCAGAGTTTGTACCACAATAGCGACATTGTGCAAATGCAGCGGTAGTTCAGTTGGTTAGAATACCGGCCTGTCACGCCGGGGGTCGCGGGTTCGAGCCCCGTCCGCTGCGCCATTTATGCAAATCCTATTGAGGGCGCTTAGCTCAGTTGGTAGAGCGTCTGCCTTACAAGCAGAATGTCGGCGGTTCGATCCCGTCAGCGCCCACCATAACTTAGTGACTTTTACATTATTTTAAATAATGTAATGTGATGCAGCGGTAGTTCAGTTGGTTAGAATACCGGCCTGTCACGCCGGGGGTCGCGGGTTCGAGCCCCGTCCGCTGCGCCATTTCATAAAATTTGGTATCCTAATTTCCTGAGATTAAGATATTAATTAGTGTATAAGCATAACTGCTTATGCTACTATCTCTAATAGCTATGCTATTTCTCAGGGCGCTTAGCTCAGTTGGTAGAGCGTCTGCCTTACAAGCAGAATGTCGGCGGTTCGATCCCGTCAGCGCCCACCATATATCCTCTTCAGTTGCAAAACATTATTTGTTCCCCTAAGATTGTCTAAAAATATTCTTAATATAACTAATAATTATGAAAAACCCTTATCAGCGTAAAACTGTATCAAAAAATCAGCAGAAAACTTATTCGGTGCTCGAGAACTATCAGCAATTTATTCAAAATATTATCGCGCAACGTATGATTATTGCGCTTTATCATGAAGGATGGGCACTCTGCGCAACGCCTTCAGGTCAGCAGGCATTTCCCGCCTGGCAAAGTAGAAGTCTGGCAAGATTGTTAATAAAAGATCAGTGGGAAAACTATAAGATTCATGAAATTACATTAAAAGATTTGATTGGAAAAGTTCTGCCTTATCTGAGGGTAAATGACACACATCTGTCTTTAGATCTGACACCAGAGGGACAAAATATTCTGGTTCGACCAGAAAAATTTTTACTTGATCTTAAAAACTATTTATATCAGCTGTATTTACAGCAACCCGAAGTATTTAGAGAAATGCAATTACCTGCTCCTCGAAGTATTCGTCTTCATTAAAAGTTTATTTTTCTAAATAAAAAATCCCGCAATAGCGGGATTTTTTATTTGATTATTTTTAAAGAATTTCAATTGCCACAGCTGTAGCCTCACCGCCACCAATACATAACGCAGCTATGCCTTTATGTCCACCTGTACGTTTCAGGGCATGAATAAGTGTCAGAATAATACGTGAGCCGGTAGAACCTACAGGATGACCAAGAGCACATGCACCACCATGAATATTTACTTTTTCTGGATCAAGGCCAAACTCATCGATTGGGCACATGGTAACCATTGCGAATGCCTCATTAATTTCCCATAAATCGACATCAGCCGCGGTCCAGCCTGCCTTGTCTAGAACTTTTTTTACTGCACCTACCGGCGCAATGGTAAATTCAGAAGGGTGCTGGGAGTTTGAAGCGCTCGCAATAATCTTTGCTAAAGGTTGTAAACCACGTTGCTTAGCAGTTTCATCTGAGCAGAGAACAAGCGCAGATGCTCCGTCCGAAATTGAGCTGGCATTGGCTGCTGTAATTGTTCCATCTTTTGCAAAAGCCGGACGCAAAGACGGGATTTTATCAATATTGGCATTAAATGGCTGCTCATCCTGATCTACTACTGCCTCACCTTTACGGCTAGATACAGTTACAGGGACGATTTCATCTTTAAAATAACCTTCAGTAATTGCGGTTTGAGCACGTTTTAAAGAGCGGATGGCAAAATCATCCATTTGTTCACGTGTATAACCGCGCTCATTGGCCATATCCTGGGCAAAAGATCCCATCAGGCGTCCAGTTTCTGCATCTTCCAGGCCGTCAAGAAACATGTGGTCTTTGATTTCGCCATGACCCATGCGAAAACCTCCACGGGCTTTTGGCAGAAGGTAAGGCGCATTTGTCATGGACTCCATACCGCCTGCAACTACAATGTCTGCTGAACCGGCTTTGATCATATCTGCGGCCTGCATTACAGCTTTCATGCCTGACCCACAGAGTTTATTAATAGTAACAGCGCCTGTACTATCTGGAATGCCAGCCAAACGCATTGCCTGGCGAGCAGGACCCTGTTTTAAGCCTGCTGGAAGCACGCAGCCCATAATGACTTCTTCAACGTCATGTGCCTGCAGCCCAGCACGGGAAACTGCTTCTTTAATTACTGCTGCACCCAATTCTGGTGCAGTCTTTGTAGCGAGTGAACCTTGGAAACCACCCATCGCAGTACGCGCACCGTTAAGAATCACGATGTTTACCATTGTTCTAATCTCCACTATTTCATTATAAAAATAACTGATCTTGAGCAGTATATTTAGAAAAAATTAATGAATAAAGAATAAACACTAGTGAACATTAGACTGAACAGTTCTTAGCAAGTACTTGCTAACGATTCTACTCGTAAGTGGCCCATAGGACTAAGTACTAAACGTTTATTTAGGTTAGTAGATGAGCTGGCACAATAGAAAAAACTACCATTCGAACCACGCGGTAGCCCGGTATCTGCTTTAAAAAACAAACGCGGTTTATTAAGAGCCCCTCGCCAATCTAGTCGACCATACTCAAGATCAAGCATTATTTTAGACAGTATTTTTTCATCAGAATTAAGCTCCTTATCATTATTGGTATCTACAAAGATGAGCAAACCTTTATTCCATTGCTCATCTTCACACTGTTCTAGGTTTTGGCTTGAACAGATAACTATTTGATTACGATAAGTTAATGCATAATTTTTAGCTTGAATAATCTGCATGTTTAATAAGTGTGGAAGTGATTTGGCTTCCTGCTGTGCTCGGTACTCTTGGTAAGCAGGAATAGCAAAAGAAGCTAAAATTGCCACAATCGCTATACAAACTACGAGTTCCAGTAAAGAAACTCCATTGTTATTTTTCTTCATGGTTAAAAAATTACCTGTTTATTATAGTTTTTTGTTTTTTTAACAGTAAATTAGTGTGTAGTTATTGCATTCAAAACCAGAACAAATGATCATTAGCTTAGCTTTTGAATACTGTTAAAATAAACAGAAGCGAAAAAGATAAGCTATTCATTAGAATAAATTGAGTGAAAATTTACCGAATTACAACGGAAATTGTAAGTAATTTTGTCAATAATTTACTTGATTAAAATTATCAAGCACTTGGAAAAAAAACAAAGTGTTTGTATGATTCAAAGTGAGTAGCTTAAAAATAATACTGGGGTATATATAAGCTTATCTCAGGAGCCAAAAAGTTAGTTTTAGGCTGAGCTTGAACAACAATGTTATCTCTGGAGGATAATCCATGAAATTGAGTCGTATTGCACTTGCTATGCTTGTTGCTGCTCCTCTTGCTGCTGCAAATGCTGGCGTAACTATTACCCCATTAATGCTTGGTTACACAATGTTTGATACCCAGCACAACAATGGCGGTAACGATGGCGACCTGACTGATAGCGTAGAACTTGATGATGACCTGTTTGTTGGTGCAGCACTTGGTGTTGAACTTACTCCATGGTTAGGTTTTGAAGCTGAATATAGCCAGATCAAAGGTGATACCAGCGTTGCAGGTAATGAATATAAAGGCGAAAATATCGCTGGTAACTTCTATGTTACTTCTGACCTGTTCACTAAAAACTATGACAGTAAAATCAAGCCTTATGCATTGTTAGGTGCTGGTCACTATAAATATGAGTTTGACACTGATGCTGGTCGTGCTGGTCGTGGCTTAGATGAAGAAGGTACTCTAGGTAACGCAGGTCTTGGTGCATTCTGGCGTATTAATGATGCCCTGTCTCTACGTACAGAAGCACGTGGTACTTACCATTTTGACGAGCAGTTCTGGAACTATACAGCTTTAGCTGGTCTGAACGTTGTTTTAGGTGGTCACCTGAAACCTGCTGCTCCTGTAGTAGAAGTTGTTCCTGTTGAGCCAACACCAATTGTTGAGCCACAACCACAAGAACTGACTGAAGATCTGAATATGGAACTTCGTGTGTTCTTTGATACTAACAAATCAAATATCAAAGATCAGTACAAGCCAGAAATCGCTAAAGTTGCTGAGAAGTTAGTAGAATATCCAAATGCTACTGCTCGCATCGATGGTCACACTGATAACACTGGTCCACGTGCTCTGAACGAACGTCTGTCACTGGCTCGTGCTAACTCTGTGAAATCTTCACTGGTGAACGAGTACAATATTGATCCATCTCGCTTGACTGCTCAAGGTTTTGCCTGGGATCAACCAATTGCTGACAACAGCACTAAAGAAGGTCGTGCTATGAACCGTCGTGTATTCGCGACAATTACTGGTAGCCGTACTGTTGTTGCTCAACCAGGTCAAGCTCAATAATCTGAGTTTAACTAAAAAAAGCAGTTCTTCGGAACTGCTTTTTTTTATACTAATTTTATTCTAATAAGCCATCTTTCAGTATCTATCTTTACTTTTAATTACTCACTGTTTATCTCTGGTCAGTTCAAAATTTTTACCTTAATTTTTATTCTTAACTTATAGGCTACTTATTTATCTGAATTTTTTAAGAAGAGCAGGCGCGATATAGTAGAATAATTTTTATTTCCTAATTTAGAAGGCAATAATTGCTTTTCATAGTTACATCTTATGTCATATGAAAATAACCAAGAGCGCTACAAGTATAAAGAAATATAGAAATAAAAATACCCAGCACAATCATATATAGAGTGAGCTGGGTATATTCATATTTAGAAAGAGGGTTAAGTTCTTGAAGGTAGGGACTAGTCAAGGTTTCCCGGTTTAACATCCATTTCTTTGTAAGAAACTAACTTGGTTTTATGTTTAAGCTTATAACCAAACCAGATGACTAAAAACAAGGGAATACTGATATAGGTTGATAGCAGTCCAATCCAATCAATTTTTCCTCCTGTCACAGCTTCATAATTTTGCCCAAGAATAATAATGGAACATAAAATAAATGCGAACCATGGAGCGAAAGGAAAGAATTTTGCTCGATAAGCCAGGTCTTCAAGCTTGTAGCCTTGCGCGATATAACCTTTACGGAAACGATAATGTGAGATCGCAATACCCAACCAGACAATGAAACCGCACATGCCCGACATATTCAGTAACCAGTTAAAGACTTCCTGCTCACCGACAAATGTCGTCAAGAAGCACAGCGCGGCAATCGCAGTGGTGGCGTATAATGCGTTCATTGGAACGCCACGTAAATCCAGCTTAGAAAATATTTTTGGCGCCCGGCCTTCACGTGCCATATCAAATAACATACGAGTGGACGAATACATACCCGAGTTACCCGCCGATAGAATGGCAGTCAAAATTACAGCATTCATCAGGCTGGCAGCAAAGGCAAAGCCGGCCTGTTCATAAAGTAAAGTAAAGGGTGAAAGTGCTATATCTTCACTGGCAGCTGCTTGTAGCAATCTTGGATCATCATAGCTCACTAACGTGCCAATGATAAAAATACATACGATATAAAACAGCAGGATACGCCAGAAAATCTGTTTAATAGCAAGCGGAATAGTGCGTTTTGGATCTTTGGATTCCCCTGCAGCTACTCCGACCATCTCAGTGCCCTGAAATGAAAAACCAGCAATCATGGCTACACCGATCATTGCCTGTAAGCCACCAACGAATGGTGCTTCGCCTTTGGTCCAGTTGCTAAAAGTAATCATTCCCGGCGTTAACATGATTTTTATAATCATGGCGATACCAATAATGATAAAGGCAATAATGGCTACTACTTTGACCATGGAAAACCAGAATTCGCTTTCTCCAAATCCTTTAACGGTCAGTGCATTGATGCCGAAAATGATGGCCAGAAAGATTGCACTCCAGTAAAAACCAGGAATATCTGGAAACCAGAATTTCATAATGAACTGAACTGCCACCAGTTCAAATGCGACAGTAATAGCCCAGTTGTACCAGTAGTTCCAGCCCAAGGCAAAACCAAACCCATCTTCTACATATTTGCTGCCATAGGTAAAAAAAGCACCAGAGGTTGGATTATGGGTGGCCAGTTCACCAAGGCTGGTCATCAGAAAATAGATCATGATACCGATTAGGCCATAAGCCAGCAGCGCACCACCAGGACCGGCATTGGCAATAGTTGATCCTGACGCAAGGAACAGTCCTGTGCCAATAGAACCACCGATCGCAATCATATTTAAGTGGCGAGCTCCCAGCTTGCGCTTGAGTTTCGCGGGCTGATTTATTTCGCTCATCGAGATTCCTTTATTACATTAACGCGCACAGGCATACAAAACTTTAAAGCCTTGTTGATCAGCCTTAAGAGTGCATTGACCAAAACGCTGTTCAATCAAATGGGGATAATTTAAAAAACGGTTTGCAACAATCCATAGCTCGCCACCATTCTTTAAATGCTGAGGCGCAGTCTTACAGAGTTCTTCGCTGGCCTCATAATGGGTATGAATACCCTGATGAAAAGGCGGATTACTGACAATTGCATCAAGCTCAAAAGGTGCATCTGCAATACTGCTCACAGGTTGCAGACGCAATTGGGATGCTGGAACCTGATTACGCTGAAAAGTAAGTTCTGTTGAACGTAAAGCAAAAGCATCGACATCAAGAGCATATACAGTATTTGCCGGATTGGATTTTGCCAAATAGCAGGCAATAACACCAGCCCCGCATCCAAAGTCGGCAAGTGTACCTGATTTTACTTGGTCCAGATAAGGAATTAATACAGCGGTGCCAACGTCCAGATGACTCTGGCTAAAAACGCCCGGAAGGGCACAAATCTCGATTTGCTGGTCTTTTAACTGGACAGTATAGGTTTTTAACCAGCTCTCTAGTGGTTTTTGCTGTTCTATATGTTCCAGTTTTAATTGCCAGAACTGGCAATGACGTGCACTGTCGAGCTTGACCGGATGCCCAAAAGTATGTAACTGCTTGGCTGCACGTTCAACACCTCCTTTTTTCTCTCCGACCAAAAACACAGACTGACCGATTTCTAAATGGCTGACAATATTATGTAGTACATAGTTAAGCAATTCCTTGGACTTGGGAACAAATATGACCACCTGATTAAACTGTTGTTGCGGAAAATCTACACCAAAATGTGTTTTAAAACCTGCTGCCTGAAACCCCTGATAATCACTAAAATTCCAGGTCCAGATAGAAGCATCTATCCGCGGTCCCAACTGGTTTAATAGCTGATCATTAGGTGCATGAATAAAAAGCACCTGCCCAGAGAGCTGGTCAATCTGCCGCAGCACAACTTCACTTCTTGGATCCATGGCATTTCTCATCAAAAACAATGCCCAGGCTGGGCTGGGCAATATCACTATAACAAGTATTATTTCCTGGTTTCAGGTAATACGATATTAAGAATTAATGCTGCAATACCACCTGTTGCTACACCAGAACTAAAAATATTTTTAAATAATTCAGGCAAATGTTCCAGAATTTGAGGCACCTGCGCCACACCTAAGCCCAGTGCCAGAGAAATTGCAATAATCAGCAGGGCACGACGGTCAAGCTGAATACCTGACAGGATATTTACCCCGGATGCAGCAACTGCCCCGAACATCACCATCACTGCACCACCGAGTACCGCTTGTGGTACTGCCTGAATAATCCCGGCAACGGCAGGGAACAGACCCAGGATAATCAGCATAATTGCAATCCACAAACCTACATAACGGCTAGCCACACCAGTCAGCTGAATGACACCATTATTTTGTGCAAAGACTGAACTCGGGAAAGTATTAAATAAACCTGCCAGCAAAGAGTTGGCACCATTTACCAGAACACCACCTTTAATACGCTGCATCCAGCTATCACCATCTACTGGCTGATTTGACAGTTTACTGGTTGCGGTAATATCACCAATTGCTTCTAATGAGGTAACCAGATAGATGAACGCCATCGGAATAAATAAACTCCATGAAAAGCTTAATCCAAAGTGCATTGGTGTCGGTATCTGGATTAAAGGCGCCTCTTCAAGCGTAGAGAAGTCTAAATAACCCATAAATCCGGCCAGAATATAACCGGCAACTAAAGCAATTAAAATGGCAGAGCTTTTGATCCAGACTGCTCGCATACGGTTTAGCAAAATAATAATTGCCAGGACAGTACAAGACATAATCAGGTTATCGGCGCTGGCAAAAGTTTTACTTTCCATTGCCTGATAACCACCGCCCATAGAGATCAGACCTTCTTTAATTAAGGTTAACCCGATGAGCAGTACAACAATACCAGTTACTAAAGGCGTAATCAGTTTTTTTACCCAAGGTAAAATACGGGATACCCCCATTTCAATGAATGAGCCTGCAATCACTACACCGAAAATAGCAGCCATAACCGCTTCTACCGGCGTGCCTGACGCTACCATGGCTGAGCCAATCCCAATGATAGGGCCAATAAAATTAAAACTGGTGCCCTGTACAATCAATAGTCCAGCACCAAATGGTCCGACTTTCTTACACTGCAAGAATGTTGCGATACCTGAAATGACCAGAGACATTGATAAAATCATGTTGGTATCTTCACGAGACACCCCCAGCGCCAGACAGATCAGCAGGCCTGGAGTAACAATAGGTACAATGATGGCGAGCAAATGCTGTAATGCAGCCAGAAATGCAATTAATGGACGAGGCCGGTCATTAAGGCCGTAGACTAGATCTAGACGCTCATTTTGATCAGATGAAGTGTTTAAGTCAGACATGAGACAAACAGGGGAGTGGCAAGGTGGCGCTATTCTAATCGAGTTGTTACACTTTAAAAACCTTAAAGTACACCGCTTGTCAAAATATATTGTAGTTGTCAATCAACTGTCACTACTAATGCGTAGCATTTTTTTGTATAATTTGCCCTCAAAATTGTAGGCGTATCGAATTTCATGTCAGATATCAAAACTCTCCGCAACATCGCAATTATTGCGCACGTTGACCACGGGAAAACCACTCTTGTCGATAAACTTCTTCAACAATCAGGTGCACTCGGTGATCGTGCCGGCGAGATTGAGCGTGTCATGGACTCGAATGCGCTTGAATCAGAGCGTGGTATTACCATTCTCGCTAAAAATACAGCGATTACATGGTTAGATAAGCGTACTGATACCACTTACCGTATCAACATCGTAGATACTCCGGGACACGCAGACTTTGGTGGTGAAGTTGAACGTGTTATGTCGATGGTAGACTGTGTACTTCTTCTGGTTGACTCTCAAGAAGGCCCAATGCCACAAACCCGTTTTGTAACACAAAAAGCGTTTGCACGTGGTTTGAAACCAATCGTCATTATTAACAAAGTAGACAAGCCAAGTGCCCGTCCAGACTGGGTTATCGACCAAGTATTTGACTTGTTCGACAACTTGGGTGCAACTGATGAACAGTTAGACTTCCCGATTGTATATGCTTCAGGCTTACGCGGTGTTGCTGGTCCTTCACCAGAAGAACTGGCTGAAGACATGACACCGCTGTTTGAAACTATTGTTGACATCGTTGAACCACCAGCAGTTGATGTTGATGGCCCATTCCAAATGCAGATTTCATCACTTGACTATAACAGTTTTGTTGGTGTAATCGGTGTTGGCCGTATTCAGCGCGGTTCAGTTAAAACCAATACACCAGTAACTGTGATTGATAAAGAAGGCAAGACCCGTAATGGTCGTATTCTGAAAATCATGGGTTACCATGGCCTCGAGCGTATCGATGTTGATTCTGCAAATGCAGGTGACATTGTATGTATTACCGGTATTGATGCACTAAACATCTCTGACACTATTTGTGATCCGAAAAATGTTGAAGCATTACCGCCACTGTCTGTAGATGAACCAACCGTATCTATGACTTTCCAGGTAAATAACTCACCATTTGCTGGCCGTGAAGGCAAGTTCGTGACTTCACGTAATATCCGTGAACGTCTGGACCGCGAATTGATCCATAACGTTGCTTTACGTGTTGAAGATACAGACAGCCCGGACCGTTTCAAAGTTTCAGGTCGTGGCGAACTTCATCTGTCTGTACTGATTGAAAACATGCGTCGTGAAGGCTTCGAGATGGGTGTATCCCGTCCTCAAGTGATCATGAAAGAAGTTGACGGTCAAATGCAGGAACCGTATGAAAATGTGACCTTTGATGTTGAAGAACAGCATCAGGGTTCAATCATGGAACAGATGGGTAACCGTAAGGGTGAGCTGACCAATATGGAAGTTGACGGTAAAGGCCGTATCCGTATTGAAGCAACTGTACCTTCACGTGGTCTGATCGGCTTCCGTTCTGAATTCCTGACCATCACTTCTGGTACAGGTATCATGACTTCTAGCTTCTCACACTATGGCCCAGCCAAAGCAGGTGCTGTAGCTAAACGCCAAAACGGTGTGCTGATCTCTATGGTAAATGGTACCTGTCTGGCATTTGCTTTGTTCTCACTGCAAGACCGCGGCCGTCTTTTTGCTGAACCACAGCTTGAAGTTTATGAAGGCATGATTGTTGGTATGAACTCACGTTCAGACGACATGGTAGTCAACCCGACTAAAGCAAAACAGTTAACTAACATGCGCGCATCTGGTACAGATGAAGCATTAACACTGACTCCAGCTATTAAATTTACGCTGGAACAGGCGCTTGAATTTATTGAAGATGATGAACTGGTTGAAGTTACACCTAAATCAATCCGTATTCGTAAAAAATTCCTGACAGAAAACGAACGTAAACGTGCTTCACGCAGTTAATTTTCGTTTAAGTTGAAAAAACCGCCAGTAATCTGGCGGTTTTTTATATAAATAACAAAAAGAAATTGGAATCTTTAAAGAAATCGCTAAATTATCCTAAAGGTTAATGCCCTTTAAATAGGATTAAGAATGTGAAAAAAATTAGGGCATCGGTAAATTGAGTCTGGAGATAGAATGAGTATTATTCAAGAATTTAAAGAATTTGCCATTAAAGGCAATATGATTGATCTTGCAATTGGTGTCATTATTGGTGGGGCGTTTAATAAAATTATTGACTCTCTGGTTAAAGATATTTTTATGCCCCTGATTTCTTTTATTCTGGGTGGAGAAGTTGATTATTCTAACTGGTTTCTGGTGCTAGGCGATAATCCAAATAATGTTAGTAATCTTGCAGCGGCCAAGGAAGCAGGTTTGAATGTCTTTGCCTATGGCAATTTTCTCACTATCTTGATTAATTTTCTGTTGCTGGCTTGGGTTGTCTTTTTAATGGTTAAAATGATTAACCGTTTACGCCGTAAACACGAGGAAGCACCATCTAAAGAAGAGGCAGCACCTACACCAGAAGATATCCAGTTACTGCGCGAAATCCGTGATGTGCTTAAAAATCGCCCCGCACCTTAAAATATAAATGGAAAAACGGCACAACAAATGCCGTTTTTTATTTTGACCGAACGCGTCACTTTAAGTTTTAAAAAAATAAAGCTGAATAAAACCGCTAGAAATTCATACGGAACTTGATTTCCAGCAAGTGGAAGCCAAACTGGCTTTTTACCGGACCATGGATTACACGTTCAGCACCACTAAAAACCAGTTTATCGATTACCGGCACCAGTTGACCTTTTTTGACTTCACCCAGTTCACCTCCGCGTCTAGCTGAGTTACAGGTCGAGTATTGCTGTGCAAGTTTATTAAAGTCTGCACCACTCTGAAGCTTCTTTTTCAACTGTTCAGCCAGTGTTTTTTCTTTAACCAGAATATGACGGACGATTGCTGTTTTCATATAATTTCTCCTGCAACTGAACCGGTTTATTTTACTGTTCGTAGCGGCTGGCATTCAGGGCAAAAAACACTTGCACGCTGCCCTAAACGGATATTCTGCAAAGGCGTTTCACAATTAATGCACATTTCGCCTTCACGGCCATATGCCAGCAGAGTCTGCTGAAAATAGCCATTTTCTCCTGCGGCATTACTGTAATCACGCAAGGTCGAACCCCCCAGTTCAATTGCAAATTTTAAAATCCTTTTAATTTCAATCACCAGCTGATCAATTTGTTCATAGCTTAAGCTTGAAGCAGGTTGAGCTGGATGGATTCTGGTATTGAAGAGGCTCTCGGTTGCATAAATATTGCCGACACCGACCACTACATGATTATCCATGAGTGCAACTTTTATGCCGACCTGCTTGTTTTTGAGTTTATTTACCAGGTATTCAGTATTAAATGCCTCAGATAGTGGCTCTGGTCCTAATGGGTCAATTAATTTATTTTGTGTTTCATGGTTCAGCCATAAAATACAGCCGAAACGACGCGGATCATGATAACGCAGCTGTATATTTTCGAAACTAATAATCAAGTGATCATGTTTACGTAATTCGGTCGCAGGCTCACACAAGCGAAACGAACCTGACATGCCTAAGTGCCATAACATGGTATCGTGTTCAAACTGCGCAAGAATATATTTAGAGCGGCGATTTAACCTGATGAGCTTCTGGCCTTGTAGCTTTTGAATATCTTGAGGAATGGCCCAGCGAAGCCGCGGCTCACGGACCTCAACAGACATAACTTTTTGCTGTAATAAGGGTTCGAGGCTCTTTTTGGTGGTTTCAACTTCGGGTAATTCAGGCATTGATCGACTCATTCTTATGCAATAGCAATAATATCGGGTTGCATGAATAATTTACAAGCTGGCATTGATATGAAAAGGAGGGAACACATGGCAGAGATTCTACCTTTAACCTGGTTTCAGCGCGATACTTCAGACGTTGCGCATGATCTGGTTGGGTGTAGGTTATGTGTGCGCCAAGATAGTGGAGAAATCAGGCGCTGTATCATTACAGAAACAGAAGCTTATCTGGGCTGTCAGGATAAAGCCTGTCATACCTATAATAACCGTAAAACACCACGTACCGAAGTTATGTACCAAGCAGGTGGAACTATTTATGTATACCTGATCTATGGTATGTATGAAATGCTTAATATTATTACCCAGACTGAAGGTGTGCCAGAAGGTGTGATGTTGCGGGCCGGCTATTTTGAGGATGCCGAGACACGGCAGGAATTCAAGTTAATGGCTGGTCCAGGGAAACTGACCCGGCATATGGGAATTAATCGTACTTTTAAAGGACAAAAAGTCGGACTGGAAAGTGGGCTATGGATAGAACAGAAAACTCAGCAGCCTGAAATTGTACAGACACCGCGTATTGGGATCGACTATGCTGAAGAGGCCAAAGACTGGCTGGAGCGTTACTGCTGGAAAGCACATCCGAGTTTGAGCCGTTAAGGTTTGGTTCATATTAACTCCTGTACAGAGTATGTTGTATTAAAGGCTGTCTTGCTCATGATTTTGTATGGTTTTTTTAGGCTGGACTATAAAAATAAAGCTGGTTCAGTGTAGGCTAGTGAGCGTCTAGGCACTCTGCCCACTTAATAATAAAACCGGAGAAATATATGGCCAAGCTGTTTGAGAAAGTTAATTTTGGTAGCCTTGAACTTGCCAACCGCATTATTATTGCACCTATGTGCCAATATTCAGCCACTGATCAGGGTGAGGTGACTTACTGGCATGAACAGCAGTGGGCCAATTATGCTCTGTCTGGTGCCGGTTTATGCATTGTAGAGGCAACGGCGGTACAGGCTGAAGGTCGAATCAGCTATGCTGATCTGGGCTTATGGAATGATCAGCAACGCGATCAGATGTGGGCTTTGCTCAGTAAAGTCCGCCAGATATCTCCCATGCCTTTTGCGATTCAGTTAGCTCATGCCGGGCGTAAGGCATCAACCGATAAGCCATGGCTAGGCAAAGGCCAGATTGCACCAGATCATGAATATGGCTGGAATACGGTGGCACCCAGTGAATTAAGTTTTGCCGCAGCTGACCTGAAACCACATGCCTTAACACTTGATCAGATTCATCAGGTACAGGCAGATTTTGCGGCAGCTGCGCGTCGTGCAGTCGAAGCAGGTTTTGACCTGATTGAACTCCATGCAGCCCATGGATATCTGTTGCATCAGTTTTTATCGCCCTTATCCAATCAGCGTACAGATGAATATGGCGGCTCACTTGAAAACCGTATGCGGATGGTACTGGAAGTATTTCAGGCGATTCGTGATGCAGTACCAGCAGGCTTCCCGGTCGGGGTACGTCTTTCAGCTACTGACTGGATGGATGAGCAGGGAGGCTGGAATGTAGAATGTAGTGCCGGCCTATCAAAAGCCCTACAGATGCTGGGAGCGGTTTACATCCATGTTTCATCAGGCGGACTGCATGAAATGCAGCGTATTGAAGTCGGGCCAAATTATCAGGTGCCTTTCGCAGAGAAAATTAAACAGCGTGTAAGCATTCCTGTTATCGCAGTCGGACTGATTACCGAGCCCGAACAGGCCGAAGAAATCCTCCAAAAAGGTCAGGCAGATGCAATTGGTTTAGCCCGTGCTATGCTATATGACCCACGCTGGCCTTGGCATGCAGCTGCAAAACTTGGTGAAAATATTTCGATCGCACCGCAGTATCTACGGAGTCAACCGCATGGTTTAAAAGAGTTGTTCCATCCTTTTAAAGCAGAAAAATAAATTATAAAAAACCCCGTCATCTGGCGGGGTTTTATATTCAATCTTTAGCTTTTTTTGGCTTTATTCTGATCAGTCATCATTTTATTAACGGTATCCAGTGATTCTTTAGCGCGTGGAACATTCTGCTGGGCCAGTGCACTAAAAATTTTCTGTGCCTCAGGCAGATTCTGCTGCACAATGGTTCCATTGGCAAGCATATTACCCACTGCCATCAAGGCTGGTATATAACCTTTTTTGGCCAGATTCTGAATACTTTGGAGCCCCTGATTAACCTTGGTTTCCTGCTTGTTCTTGATCCCCGTACTAATGTCATAGAGTGCCTTGGTATGAATTGCCGGCATACTGTTTTTCTTGATAAGCGGATCAAGTCGCTTTAATGCCTGTTGGTCAGATGCTGGCTTATTTTCTGAAAATAGCGCCACTGCAAGCTGGACAGTTGCATCATCAAAGCCCGCATTTGAGGCTTTTTCCAGATACTCTCTGGCTTTCTTCTCATCTTTAGGCAGGCCCAGTCCACCAGTCACGTAGTTATTGGCAAGTACATAATCGGCCACTACATAGCCTTTCTCTGAGGCCTGCTGGTAGTATTTTAAGGCCTGCTGCTCATTTTTAGTTACGCCTTTTCCCACCTGGGTCAGGTAACCCAGATTATACAACGCCTGCGGATTACCTTCTTGAGCCAGCTTTTGCAACTGTTGATAAGCGGTGGTGTAATCATTTGCTTTAATTAGCTGTTCAATTTGTTCAAAAGCCGGATTTTTATCACTACTTGGTGCAGCCATGCTAAACGTGCTGGTGACTGCAATCAGGCTGGCGAGCAGAATTTTTTTCATTTTTTTCCTCTTCTTTCTGCACATAATTCCATTTATGTGGAATAACTGTGATTCATTCAACATAAATCATAAGCTGAATTATATGAATGTAAATATGGGACACCAAAAATCTTGCAAGATTAATCAGGCTACAGCTATGACTATGCCGGTCTTTCTTTAAATTCTGATTAAAAAATAAAAGAATGTATTAGGTAATAATTTTTAATGAAAGCTCTAAAACTATTGAAATAGTTTTTATATCTTAACCTGCTTCAGAGATAAAAAATATTTATAGTTGTTTGATTTTTATATTAAAAATTTGGTTAAACCTGGTTTTTTCCAGAACAATAGGGTTGAAAGAATGAGTTTTAAAAAATATAGACTGATTGATAAAAAACCTCCAGATTTACTGGAGGTCATATTTACGACCCATAATTTCAAACACAGCTTTATTTTGGCCGTGCCACATCGCCTCTAAGCGATTCTGGCAATTCCAATAAGGTTAATCCAAGCGTATCAAGTGCTACCGGTTTAGCGACTACTAATGCCTTATAGCCATTTTCAACAGCGATACTATTAACCACTTCTACATCATCATGCAGTAGAGTCGCCGGAGCAGGGGCAGTACCTGAGCCTTGTACTAAATGTAGCCAGTGCTTCGGTTTTGCCTTGAACCATAGCCGAGCGACGATTTCCTGACCCAGATAACACCCCTTGTCATAATGCACACCACCACGCTGATGCAGACGTAGTTCCTGAGGCTGGAATTCATGCTCGGTTAAACTGGTGATCCAGGCCTGGCCCTGTTCAATTGCCTGTAATTGCCAGGCATTTAAATCCGTATCTTCACTACTAAATCTGGTGAGAGCATTATCCATGCTTGGAAAAACGGCACCAATATCTTCAAATGTCATTTTAGAGAATGCACCATATTTGCGGATATGCTTGGCAAATTCTTCAGACTGGTCCTGAGTCACCACAATACTGAAATTTTCAGCATCCTGCCGACTTAACCATAAGCCAAAATGAATACGGCCTTTTAAGTCACAAATAGCAGTATAACGGTAGTTACTGTCCAGCCGCTCTACATCTGCCGTGACTTGGCCCTGCAAGAATTTTTGTGCATCAACACCTTTTAAGCTAAAACAGAGAAAAGCCAAACTAGTCATGTTATCAGTCTCAATCTTGCAATTTAATACTAAAGAATGAGTTGTATTTTCCCTGATTTTTAATAAAAAAGCAGCTTTTTGCTAGAAAAGCCTATTTAAAGGTAACTAAATATTTCAAAAACCAGTATTTTTATATATAGGTATTTGAAATATATAAGATTTGGGAAATGGGTTTTGAACAGCGTACAATGCCAATGCACGGAAAGTGAAATCAACACAAAAAGATGAAATAAAGCAAAAAGATGCAGAGGCAAGTACGTATGAATAACCAATACCGCAAAACGTTGCCAGATACCCAGCTTGAATACTTTGATGTGCGTCAGGCCGTCGAAGATATTCAGCCAGGCGCTTATGACCAGCTTCCCTATACTTCCAAAGTACTTGCTGAACAACTGGTGCGCCGCTGTGAACCAGAAATATTAACCGAATCTTTACAGCAACTGATTGAGCGCCTCCAGACTCGTGACTTTCCATGGTATCCGGCACGTGTGGTTTGTCATGACATTTTAGGCCAGACTGCCTTGGTTGATCTGGCAGGCCTGCGTGATGCAATTGCTGAACAGGGCGGTGATCCGGCCAAAGTTAATCCGGTGGTACCGACCCAGCTGATTGTTGATCATTCGCTGGCTGTAGAATATGGCGGTTTTGACCCGGATGCTTTTGAAAAAAATCGCGCTATTGAAGACCGCCGTAATGAAGACCGGTTTCATTTTATTAACTGGACTAAAACTGCATTTAAAAATGTTGATGTCATTCCTGCTGGAAACGGCATTATGCACCAGATTAACCTTGAAAAAATGTCACCAGTGGTTCAGGTCAGAGATGGTGTTGCATTTCCAGATACCTGCGTCGGAACAGATTCGCATACCCCCCATACCGATGCGCTGGGCGTAATTTCGATTGGGGTGGGTGGCTTGGAAGCTGAAAACGTGATGCTTGGCCGTGCCTCATGGATGCGTCTGCCGGATATCATTGGTGTAGAGCTGGTTGGACAGCGTCAGCCTGGCATTACTGCGACTGATATTGTGCTGGCTTTAACTGAATTTCTACGTAAGGAGCGTGTAGTAGGTGCCTATCTGGAGTTTTTTGGGGAAGGTGCTGATAGCATGTCAGTCGGTGACCGTGCCACGATTTCCAATATGACACCGGAATATGGCGCCACTGCAGCAATGTTCTATATTGACCAGAATACTATCGACTATTTGCGCCTCACAGGTCGTGAACCGGAGCAGGTACAACTGGTTGAGCAGTATGCCAAACAGATCGGGCTCTGGGCCGAGCAGATGAAAGAAGCGGTTTATCCAAAAGTATTACGTTTTGATCTGTCTCAGGTAACCCGTAACATCGCCGGTCCATCTAATCCGCATGCGCGTGTTTCTACCAGTGACTTAAAAGCAAAAGGAATTGCCGGGGTAGTTGAACAGCGTGATGACGGTTTAATGCCGGATGGGGCAGTTATTATTGCTGCCATTACCTCATGCACCAACACGTCGAACCCACGAAATACAGTAGCTGCTGGTTTGCTGGCACGTAAAGCCAATGAGTTAGGTCTAACCCGTAAGCCTTGGGTGAAATCTTCATTTGCCCCCGGCTCAAAGGCGGCAGCATTATATCTTGAAGAAGCAGGGGTGCTTGAAGATCTGGAAAAACTCGGTTTTGGTATCGTAGCTTATGCCTGTACCACCTGTAACGGTATGTCAGGCGCGTTAGATCCGGCTATCCAGCAGGAAATTATTGACCGTGACCTGTATGCCACAGCTGTACTTTCTGGTAATCGTAACTTCGATGGCCGGATTCATCCTTATGCTAAACAGGCATTTCTGGCTTCACCGCCATTAGTCATTGCCTATGCAATTGCTGGGACTATCCGCTTTGATATTGAAAATGATGTGCTGGGTCATGATCAGGCAGGAAACCTGATTTATCTGAAAGATATCTGGCCTTCTGATGAGGAAATTGATGAACTGGTGGCACGTAGTGTAAAACCGGAGCAGTTTCAGCAGGTTTATATCCCTATGTTCAATCTGGACCGATCCGAGCAGGCAATAAGCCCGCTATATAACTGGCGGCCGCAAAGTACCTATATTCGCCGTCCACCATATTGGGAAGGAGCGTTGGCTGCACCGCGTACCCTTGCAAATATGCGTCCTTTAGCAATCCTTGGCGATAACATCACTACCGATCATTTATCTCCATCAAATGCGATTGTACGTGATTCGGCAGCGGGTGAATACTTAGCAAAAATGGGTGTGCCCGAGGAAGACTTTAACTCTTACGCGACGCATCGTGGGGATCACCTGACTGCACAGCGTGCCACCCTGGCGAATCCGAAACTGTATAACGAAATGGTGGTACGTTCTGACGGTACCATTAAGCAGGGTTCAAAAGCGCGTGTGGAGCCTGAAGGTGAGGTGATGCGCATGTGGGAGGCGATTGAAACCTACATGAATCGCAAGCAGCCGCTGATCATTATTGCCGGTAAGGATTATGGCCAGGGTTCAAGTCGTGACTGGGCTGCCAAAGGTGTACGTCTGGCGGGAGTTGAAGCAATTGTGGCTGAAGGTTTTGAGCGTATTCACCGGACCAATCTGGTTGGTATGGGCGTGTTGCCGCTTGAATTTAAGCCGGGTACAGATCGTAAAACATTAAAACTGGATGGTACTGAGCTGTATAGTGTGATTGGGAATATTGCACCACGTTCGACTTTGATGCTTGTGATTGAACGTGCCACAGATGATGGTAAAGAACAGACGATTGAAGTGCCTGTGACCTGCCGTCTGGATACCGAAGAAGAAGTACATGTGTATGAAGCGGGTGGGGTGTTACAGCGCTTTGCACAGGATTTTTTGGAAGGGAATGTGGCTTAATTTAAAATCCTCCCCAACCCTCCTTTGAAAAAGGAGAGAGTTCCCCTCTTTTTAAAGAGGGGTTAGGGGAGATTTTATTTTATTGAAATTGGTTAAATAATAATCTAAATTGTCGTTAAATAATTTAAAAACTAAGTTTTATGAAATTCAAGGATCGAAATTTACGCGCACTAGCTGAATGTATTATTGGTGATAAAAACTATTTTAAATACAAGAGTAGTATGTTTATTACTGAATTTTTTGAGGAATGTGATTTACCATTTAAGCATGATGGTTCTACTCGATGGTATTGGACAGCTGAACGATTGAATGAGCTATTACAAGAACCATGCCTGCAAAACTGCTTACCTGAAAAATTTATAAATGTTTTAAGGGTATTAATGCATAAATCTGAGGCTACAGAAGATGATCCATATAGGATTAATGCATTGATTGAACTTAATAAGCCTTTAAGTCGAGAAGGTTATGAAGCTTATTATGGAGAAGATAATAATCTTTATATTAAAAATATAATTACGAATCAAACAATAAAACCTAATGAAAATCCAAATAGAGTATTTTCAGAAGCAGAAATAAAAAAAAGAGAGCACCTAGCAGATTACTTAAATAAATGTTCCGAAGACCAGCTTATTGAAAATATTTTACTCCCCTTATTTAGAACTATAGGATTCCAACGGATCACTGTTGCAGGTCATAAGGATAAAGCTTTGGAGTACGGTAAAGACATATGGATGAAATATACTTTACCTACGCAACATATAATTTATTTTGGAATACAAGTTAAAAAAGGGAAGCTAGATTCATCTGGAGTTTCTAAATCAGGTAACCATAATATTGCTGAAATTTATAACCAAACCACAATGATGTTAGGACATGAGATCTTTGATCCTGAGACTAATAAAAGAGTCTTGGTTGATCATGCTTATATAATTGCTGGTGGCGAAATTACTAAAGCAGCAAGAAATTGGTTAGGTAACAAATTAGACGCTAATCGTAGAAGTCAGATCATTTTTATGGACAGAGATGATATTTTAAATCTGTTCACAGTAAATAGTATTGAAGTGCCTAAATTAGAGTCTAATTTTGCGAATACATTTTAGAAATACTACTTCGCCCATCTGCCATCATCATTTACAAAAATGGACAATAGACATTCATCACAACAGGGTTATACTGCTTAGACCATTTTCTAAACACTCATGGAGAACAAAGATGGTAACAGCTGGCTCAAAACCGGGAACAGGTTTCTATTTTTGTGTTCAATGCGGACATCGCGTTTACTTAGAAATTGGTACAGACCGTTTACCCCCGTGTACCAAATGCTACGGCACCCAATATAACGATAAGGTGGCTTAAGCAATAAATAAAACAGATACCCCTGTTTTTTAGAAAAGCCCTATTACTCTATAGGGCTTTTTGCTTTTTAAACACTCCTGTATTTTACAGACAGTCGAGTTCATACTGTAAAAAGCTATTACCTTGGAAGTATCATTCTGATGATTCCTTATATTTTTATATTCTTCATGGTTGTTACGTTTCCAACATTAATATGGGCTGAAAATAAAAGTCCTGAAGAAATCCGGCTGAAAGAAGACAGTAGTCGCTACAAATCTTATATTCCGAGAAGTTATAGACTTACTGAAGTTATAACAGGAGATTTGAATAAAGACCGGAAAACAGATGTGGTGCTGATAGTTAAGGCAACTGATCCTGCAAAATGGGTAAATGATGAGTATCAGGGAAAGCTAGACCGAAATCGTCGTGGCATAATTGTGCTTGTAAATGAAAATGGTCAATATAAAAAGATCATACAGAATCTGTCATGCTTCTCGTCGGAGTATGAAGATGGGGGCGTATATTATGCGCCGGAATTACTATTATCTGTCGAACAAGGGTTGCTGAATGTGCATTATGCCCATGGCCGTTATGGTTACTGGCGCTATCGCTTTCAACTAAAAGAACATGATCTGCAATTGGTAGGCTATGACAATTCAGATAATTTCGGTCCTTATATTAATAGTCAAACAAGTATTAACTACTTAACTCAGCGTAAATTAGTAAGAGAAAATATAAATAAGAACCGGGATGACGATATACCAAAATTTAAAGAAACTTGGTATAAGATGAATCAGGCACCAGTTTATTTATCTAAAATTAAAGATTTTGATCGTTTAAATTAATTAAAATAAGCAGACTGAACTACAAAAAAGGACATAAGGGTGAATGATAAAAACGAATTACATAAATGTCTGGTTTGTAAAAAAAATTTTAATGAAAAGAGTCTGATTCCTTTAGATACGGTACGGCAAGATATTACACAGGAAATAGCAAAGGATTTTCCAGCATGGTCTATTCATGATTACATTTGTCAGGTTGATTTAACCCATTATCGTATGCAGTACGTACAAGGGTTATTAAAGTCTGAACAGGGGGAAGTTTCTAGTCTTCAGTATGAAGTTATTCAAAGCTTGCAAGAACATGAGCTTATTACAAAAGACACAGAAACAGAATTTGACCAGAACTGGACACTGGGTGAACGGCTGGCCGATAAAATAGCAACTTTTGGTGGTAGCTGGGCATTTCTGATCTGTTTTACACTTTTTCTGGCAGGCTGGATATTAGTCAATACCGTTATAATGATAAACCGTCCGGCAGATCCTTATCCATTTATCTTGCTAAACCTGATTTTATCATGTCTGGCTGCAGTGCAGGCGCCTATTATCATGATGAGCCAGAACCGTCAGGAAGCCAAAGACCGGTTACGTTCGCAAAATGATTATCAGGTCAACCTGAAAGCAGAACTTGAAATCCGGCATTTACATGAAAAGCTTGATCATCTGCTGATGCACCAGTGGGACCGATTAGCTAAAATTCAGGAAATTCAGCTAGATCTTTTAACTGAGCTCAACAAAAGAAACTTAAAGTAATAAAATTATTTAATGACGAGATAAATATAGAGTTAGAAGTTTTCTGATTTTAAAAGAAAATAATTCTGTAAAAATAAACTTTACTGCAATAAAAATATTAAAAAATGAGAGATAAAAGAAAAAATCCTTAAAATTTTACTTTTAGTAGAAAATTTTTCTAAAAAATATAAAAATTAACTGAACTTCGAAAATTAATTCCGTCCAGCTTTAGTTAAAGTAGATCTCAAGGTGTAGTAGGGATCGAAAAGAGTAGCATGCTGTGAGCGGCGCAAAACGCGAGTGCAGTACTTACCCAAAAGGTCTCGATTCGGCTTAGGACGCTATAAACCAGAAGTTTATAGGCTATAAGATCATCACTTACAAAGTTATGATAGTTGAAGTAAACCGTAAAGTTTTCCCTGACACCTGAAATATTCTGTTATTACAATAAATCTTTAGATAGTAGAACTATCAAAATAATACTTTCAAAAATATAAAGCTGTTTCTTCAGGTTGAATTCCAGACCAGAAAATCAACTGATTAACCTGTTATAAATCAAGAATTGACAGCTGTATAATCCCTTGTTATTTTTCGGGCTAATTCATTCTTCATATAACCGCATGGCTTTGAATCAACCCTTTATCTATGCACCGCCGCAACAGCCATTATCTATTATATATGAAGATGATGATTTAATTATTATAGATAAACCAGCAGGATTACTTTCTGTACCCGGACGTCTGCCTGAGCATCAGGACAGCGCATATCTACGTCTATTAGAAAAATATCCACATGCTAAGATCACCCATCGGCTGGATATGGCAACTTCAGGTATCCTGATGTTTGCCAAACATCGTGATGCAGAAGTCGCGATCAGCAAAATGTTTCAGGCACGTACCGTAACCAAGCGCTATGTTGCGCTGATACAGGGCCAGCTTAACGAACAGGGCAGTATTGATGTGCCATTAATTACCGATTGGGAAAACCGTCCGCGGCAAATCGTACATTTTGAACTGGGAAAATCGGCTAAAACCTTATTTCAGGTACTTCAATATCATGAGGAGCATGACATGACCCGAGTATTGCTGACACCTATAACTGGTCGTTCGCACCAGTTAAGAGTACATATGCAATATATTGGACATCCTATTATGGGAGACAAGTTATATCATCCTGAACCTGGTGGTTTTTACTTAAAGCGAATGGCATTGCATGCCAGTTACCTGGCTTTTCAGCAACCGCTAAGCAAAGATTTGATTGAAATTAATATGGCTATCCCGTTTTAATCACAGGTGATCTTTAGACTGGTATATTGGCTGTATAAATTAATTTAAATATAAAACAGGTGGTTCTTAAACCAGGTCTATGGTTATAAACTTTATATTTAAAATCATCATGAATTAATTAGAAACAGAATTAAGCTGGTTATGTGAAATTAAAATAGATTAATCTTTGTGCTGATATTGAATAATGATGATTTATTTATAATGACCACAAGCATAACAAGGATAATCTCATGACTCGTGACTATCAGCAATTTCCTGACGATGAAAATGGCGATGTACTTTGGCAAATGTATGAAGATGGCAATGACTTGAGCGACCTGCATGAGGTCGAATTTTCTATTGTTTTTAAAACTCAGGAACTGGCAGAAAAGTGCGCGCTACATTTACTGCAGCAGGAACAAAAAGTTTCCATGTTTCAGGAAGACGAGCAGACTGACGGGGCAAACTTATGGATAGTAAATATTCATATTAATATGATTCCTGAACATGAAGATATTGTGGACCTAGAAGAATGGTTTACTAAAATTGCTGGAGAATTTGACGGCGAATATGATGGTTGGGGCTGCATGTCTTATATCTATGAAGATGAAGAAGAAAGTCCTAATATTTCATCCTGATAAAATTTTGATCTGACCTCAAGATTGTAAATAAAAGTATTTTGTTTCTGATATTAAGTACGCTATTTTGGCCGATAAATTTTCTAGATTTAATCGGTCATGATTCGTACTTTATTTTTAAGCCTGCTGTTGGCTAGCCCTTTGACTTATGCAGCCAACTGGAGCTGCAAAAATCATGATTTCGAAATCTATTGTGGTGCGCGTGGCTGTGAAATAAATCAGGAAAATTTTACGCCGATGTATATCCAGCTGCAGCAAGCTGGTGAGTTAAAGGTTTGTGCCTATAGCGCTTGTTGGTCAGGACAAGCAAAAATTTTATATGACCGGCAGCATCTTTTAGCCTCAGCGAATGAATTGGCAATGGATGGACAAAAAGATATTGCAGCCAATTTTATTCTGGCAATAAATGAAAATAACCAGACTGGATTTATTCAGGGTGAGGGTTTCGCAATGCCGGTACAATGTGAGCCTGAAAAATAATTATAAGTATCTTTTATCATGGGAAGCCTAATTTTATGGCAGCTGAACTTATTAGCCATTATTTAAATACATGAAGTATTCAGGTTGCTTTTCAGCGTTTGCCCGTTGATCAAAATTATACAAAGCGGTAGGGCTGAAAGATTAAACTAATACAACGTAAATTAAAAAATCAGTTGCTCGCCTTGCAGGATAGAATAGGGCGACTGTGTTAAGAGACAGGTGGGCCTGATCTTGGAAGCATATAAAGACGTTAGCGGTAAATCCCATATTGAATTTTATTATATTGGTTCGGACTATATCATGGTGCAGTTTAAAGGATCAGCCAAACAATATGTCTATACCTATATTAGTGCGGGCGAACATCATGTCGAAAAGATGAAGCAGCTTGCAGTCAGTGGTAAAGGACTCACAGCTTATATTAATCAGCATGTGCGTGATGCCTTTGCTACTATAATGTATGCTCAATAAAAAGTAAGAATTAACTAAGGCACAGAGATTTTAAGATAAAAACTGAATAGCTGAAAGAAGACTAAAACTGAAACCAATGATGCAATAAATAAACATCACCAGTTTAGATGAAATGGTATAAAGGTTATATGAAAATTCTGAAAGTATTCAGTGGATTATTGGTATTATTGATTGCCGGTTGGTGGTTTGCATCACCTTATTGGGTACTTTATCAGGTTAAGCAGGCAGTTGAGGAGAATCAGCCTGGCAAGCTTTCATCTTATATCGATTATCCGGCTGTGCGGCAAAGCTTAAAAAGTCAGCTAAGCCAATACTTAGAGCAAAAAATGGGTTTTGAGCAACGCTCTAATCCGTTTGAGCAATTTGGTGCGCAGCTTACAACAGACTTGACTAACTACCTGGTAGAAACTTTGGTTAATCCATATGGTGTCGCACTGTTACTACAAGGGAAGGAGTTCTCAGAAGCAATCCGGCTCACCCGGTATGAAGGCTCTTCAGTTGTTTATCATCTGCCTGAACCTAAAAAAGCTGCTGCCTCATTCTTATCTGGGGCATCTGTTGCTTCAGCATCTTCTTCACAAACAGCTTTAAATTACAAGGCTGGGTATTTGAGCATGAACAGGTTTAGAGTTCAGGTACCTACAGCTAATAGGTATACCAGCTTTATCTTGAGTCGTAGTGGGTGGAGCTGGAAAATTACGGCCATTGAACTGCCTCAGTAAATAAAAAAATTTAAAAAACTATAATTATTTCTTTTTATTTACAATTTCAAACTAGGCATCTGGGCAGATGCAATTCAATATCAGGGACAATAAAATAAGTACAGGAAGCCAATATGAAAACAGTATTTGGTCTCGGCGCTATTTTAATGTGGCCCACATTATGTCTGGCTGGTGCCTCTGCCAGTTTGGCCTTTGAATATAAAGACTGGTCACTCGCCTGTGAAAATACAGGTACCTGTCGTGCTGCCGGTTATCAGACTGAAGAAAACATCTCTCATCCGGTATCAGTTTTGTTGACACGTAAGGCTGGGCCAGATACCGCAGTGCTGGCTCAGGTCCAGATTAGTCATGAAGACGAGAAATTTCTGGAACAGATTAAAGGTACTCCTCATCTTAGTTTATATATTAATAGTCGCCCCCTAGGCAGTATTATACTAAAAAGAGACAATGCGCGTGGTACGCTCTCTAAACAGCAGACTCAGCATCTTTTAACTGCCTTGAAGGGCAGTAGCCAGATTGTCTTCAGTTTGGGTAAGGAGCAGTGGCAACTATCTGATCAGGGTGCAACCGCAGTATTACTTAAAATGGATGCCTTTCAGAACCGGGTAGATACTGCATCTGCTCTGATTCGTTCTGGAAATGTTAGCCAAGATAAAGTAATCAAGGCCCAGTCTATGCCAGTACTTACTAAAACCTACCGGCCGGGCACAGCACGATATTTCGCCTTAAATAGCCCGCAAGCCAAAGCACTAATTACTAAATTTAAAAAAACAGCAGACCGGGAAGGCTGTCCAATTTTATTTGAAGCAAATTATCTTGATCATGACCAGATAACGGTCTATCCATTAGACAGGCAGAATGTTGTAGTTGAAAGTCCGTGCTGGCGTGGTGCCTATAATGCCGGTTCAGGTTACTGGGTGATGGACCCTCAACTTAAACAGGTCAAGCATCTGGCAACTACACAGGGTTCAAGTTTTAGTGAGGGTGAAATTTTTGCCCATCATAAAGGACGTGGCTTGGGGGACTGCTGGAGCCGGCAGGAGTGGGTCTGGACCAGTAACGGTTTTGTAGAAAGTTACAATGCAACCACTGGTCAATGCAAAGGTTTTGCAGGTGGAGCCTGGCAGTTACCTACTTTTGTTTCACAAGTTAAGTAAGTGGTATGGCCAGTCTGTCATATTTTAATTTTACGGACTGGCCAGCTGTATTGTGATCTTTTCATTAATTTCGTCAATTTTTTTCAGACGTTTGATTTCATTCCACAGCATTTTTGCTTCTGGATAATGTTTTGACATCATGCCTAACCACTGTTTATAACGGCCAACCATACCGATTTCAGTTTTGGATGGGCCATTGATAAAGCGTCTCTGTAAATCTAACAGATCTTGCCAGCAAAGTAGGGGTTCATCTGAGTTATTGCGGATGCATTGGGTTAAATCAGGGGTGGTAACGGCACCACGTCCAATCATTAAGTCTTCACAGCCAGATTCTAGCTGGCATTGACGTGCATCAGTGTTGTTCCAGATTTCGCCATTGGCAATTACATTAATCTTCAGGGCCTCACGAATGGGTTGCAGCTGGTCCCAGAACGCAGGCGGAGTATAACCATCAGCTTTGGTACGGGCATGAACTGTCACCCAAGATGCGCCTGCGTCTTCAATAGCATGCGCATTGTCCAGCATAAAGTTACGATCCATATAGCCTAAGCGCATTTTAGCCGAAACTGGAATATGGGCCGGGACTGCATCACGTACAGCTTTTACCAGCTCATATACAACCTCTGGTTCATCTAGGAGTACAGAACCACCACGATGGCGGTTTACAGTTTTTGCCGGGCAGCCAAAATTCATATCGATTGCGGGAGCACCCAGTATAGCAGCGCGTACTGCATTTGCCGCCAGCATTTCAGGATTATTGCCTAAAAACTGGACATGAACCGGAGTACCTGCGGCTGTTTTACCTTCAGTTTTTAATTCAGGACAATAACTGTAATAGATATGATCGGGCAGAACAGAGTCCGTAACACGAATAAACTCGGTCACACACCAGTCAAAGCTCCCCACATGTGTGAGTACATCCCGCATAATCGGATCAGTTAAGCCTTCCATAGGCGCAAGAACAAGTTTCACAGTGTCTTACCTGGACAATGAAAAAACAGCGTTATACGCATTTTTAAGTGGGATGTCCAGAATCGAGATAAAATAAGCTTTAATAGAATTACACTAAGTTATGAGGATTAATTAATCAACTAAGCTACTTTGTATTTTAACTATTTTAATAGATAGCAACAGGATAGGCTTTGCATTGTACAAAGTTTTATTCAAACTCAGGCAGGATGGGTTCCCATGGAAAACCGACAGTTTAAGGACCATTTTTCGAAAGACTCGAAACAGTATGCATTGTACCGGCCGAACTACCCCCATATATTAGCCAAAATGCTGGCCGAGCTTACTCCATCTTGTGCGCGTGCACTGGATTGTGGCTGCGGTACAGGCCAACTTTCGATCTTGCTTGCCGAGTATTTTGATGAGGTAGTCGCGACAGATGCCAGTACAGAGCAGATTGCCAAGGCTCAGCCACATCAACGGATAAACTATAAAACTGCCTTGGCAGATAATAGTGGACTACCCGGAGAAAGTGTAGATCTGATCACGGTCGCGCAAGCCGCGCACTGGTTTAAGCTGAAAAGTTTTTATGAAGAGGTGAGACGGGTTGCACGTCCAGATGCCATAATCGCTCTGATAAGTTATGGTGTGTTACATGTAGACGGAGAGGTAAATGCACCTATTCAACATTTTTACTACGACACCATCATGCCTTATTGGCCTCCCGAACGGCGCCATGTAGAAGATGAATACCAGAACTTGGCTTTTCCATTTCAACCAGTTGAAACACCTGCTCTGAACATGCACATGATGTGGAATCTGGAACAGCTTCTCGGGTATATCAGTACGTGGTCTGCATTAAAACAGGCCAGACAGAGCTTGGGTATTGATCCCTTAAAGTCACTTCGAGCCGAATTAGTGGCAATGTGGGGCAATCCTCAACAGACCAGACTGGTTAAATGGCCATTAGCCTTGCGTATTGGTCGTGTACATCCAGTATTAAAATAAGAAGCTGGCGTAAAACTGAGATTCAAGAAAAACTCAATTTTATTTAACGGCCTAATATCATTTCTAAAATAAATTTGCTACCAATGAAGCCAATGGCCAGCAAAAGAAAACCGACTAATGTAAAGCGAATCGCCTTTTGACCACGCCAGCCGAATTTGTAATGCCCAAGTAAAAGGGCACCATAAATAAACCAGGAAATGATACTAAAAGCCGTTTTATGAGCCAGATGCTGGGCGAAGAAGTTATCAACAGTAAAGAAACCCAGACCCAAGGCAATCGTAAGTAAAATAAAGCCGGTAATAATCAGGTCAAATAGCAGGGATTCCATTGCCTGAACAGAAGGCAATAAATTCACCCAAATCCGGCGTTTCTGTTTGTTTTTAAGTTCACGGTTTTGGAACCAGAGCAGCACCGCATGAATAGTTGCCATCAGCAGAACCGCGTATGCAGATAATGATAAGATAATGTGCAGGTCTAAACCTAAATCCCGCTGCTCAATAATCTGGGTTGGACGGCTAAAAGCGAATCCCATGACCAGACCGGTTGCCGCTACAGGTATGCCTAACAGGTTTAAGGCCAATACCGGCCGGTAAGTACTAAAAAGCAGGCTCAACAGCAGCATCAGTCCTGAGGTGAAAGACATCAGGTTGAAAACATCATAATTAATGCCCGCTGGTGTAAGCATATCGCTATACAATACTGCTGCATGCAGAAAAAGTCCTAAGCCCAGCATAACGCCGATGAGCCCATGGTTTGGTTGATGTTTAGACATTAAATTAACAAACAAATACCAGAATGATGTGGTATAAGCGATTAATGCTAAGATCGTAAAAACCAAGGGGAGACTGAGCATGTCAAACCTTTTCTCGGACTATGAATATTGAAGTTATAAGATATAAATTCTACGCGAACTACAGTATCCTATAGCATTCTATGCATAAATTTTCTATTTTTAGGAAAGATTTTTTGCAACTGGCCATTTTAAGCGGATTTTGCAATGTTTGATACCTTAACAGAACGACTCACGCAGAGTTTAAGAAATGTTACTGGCTCAGGGCAACTGACCGAAGACAATATTAAAGATACGTTACGCGAAGTACGTATGGCGCTTCTTGAAGCCGATGTTGCGTTACCTGTAACTCGTGAATTTATTGCGAAAGTTAAGGAACAGGCATTGGGTCAGGAGGTTATGAGCCAACTTTCTCCTGGGCAGGCTTTTGTCAAGATCGTCTATGACGAACTGACCAAAATGATGGGAGAGGCTAATGAAAGTCTTGACTTAGCTGCAAAGCCTCCGGTTATAGTACTACTTGCAGGTTTGCAGGGCGCTGGTAAAACGACAACTGCTGCAAAACTGGCTCGCTTTTTAAAAGAACGTCAAAAGAAAAAAGTAGCAATGGTTTCTGCCGATATTTACCGCCCGGCAGCGATTAAACAGCTTCAGACCGTTGCGAATGAAGTCGGCGCAGAATTTATTGAGTCAAGTGCTGATGAAGATCCGATTGTTATTGCGAATCGTGCCATAGAACAGGCCAAGATCAAGTTTGCTGATGTGCTGATTGTCGATACTGCAGGCCGTCTGCATATTGATGATGACATGATGGGCGAAATTAAAGCACTCCATGCCGCCATTCAGCCAACTGAAACCCTGTTCGTGGTAGATGCCATGACTGGTCAGGATGCTGCAAATACTGCCAAGGCGTTTAATGATGCCTTGCCTTTGACTGGCGTGATCCTGACCAAAACTGATGGTGATGCGCGGGGTGGTGCGGCATTGTCAGTGCGTGCTATTACCGGTAAGCCAATCAAATTTCTGGGGATGGGTGAGAAACTTGATGCCCTGGAACCTTTCCATCCGGAACGTGTTGCACAGCGTATTCTGGGTATGGGTGATGTTCTGTCATTGGTCGAAGAAGTTGAACGTAAGATCGACAAAGAAAAAGCCGAAAAAATGGCGAAGAAACTGCAGAAAGGTGGCAGTTTTAACTTTGAAGATATGCTGATGCAATTCGAACAGATGAGCAAAATGGGCGGCATGATGGGTTTTCTGGACAAGTTGCCAGGTATGAGCAACTCAGGAATTCAGCAGGCGCTAGAGCAGGCTAATCCTGAAAAGCAGGTCAAGAAAATGGAAGCTATCATTCAGTCTATGACTGTAAAAGAGCGCCGTAATCCTGATCTGATTAATCCGAGCCGTAAAAAACGTATTGCTGCTGGTTGTGGTATGGATGTTGCCGAAGTCAATAAACTGATTAAACAGCATGCTCAGATGGCAAAAATGATGAAAAAGTTCTCCAATCCCGCAGGTATGAGCAAGATGATGCGTTCACTTGGCAATCTGCAAAAACAGTTTGGTGGCGGTGGTGGCGCAGGCCCGCTTTTTGGCGGAAACGACCCGCAGAAAAAGCCTTAATCGTATTTAAAAACAGAGCGCACTAAGCGCTCTTTTTTATTTTCAAGCTTAAGAATTTATATATTTTAAAGTTAAGAAAACCCAACATTTGCTTACCCGAATCAGTCATAGTTTACGGCACACTCAAGGCATTCATCGTCAAAAGTGAGAAGAAAAATGACACAGGTTATTGTAGTTCATGGTTATACCGCTGGCCCTGAACAGAACTGGTTTCCCTGGATTCAACAATATGCCAAACAGCAAAATGTCAGTTTGCAGGTACTACGTCTGGACCCTTCAACAACTCCTAAACTGGAAGACTGGGATCAGCAAATGGCTGAGCAAATTAAAGAGATTAATGAAAACAGTATCTTTATTGGTCACAGTCTGGGCTGTATTGCCACCTTGCATTACTTATCACATCAATTAAAGAACCAGAAGATCAAACAATTGGTACTAGTAGCAGGCTTTAACGGACGTTTAGGGCGTCTTGAAGAGGTTGACCCTTTTATTGATGCCTGCAAAATTGACCTGGAACTGTTAAAGCAGCAGATAGAACATCGGGTTGTGATCTATTCAGAGGGTGATGACCGTGTACCACCAAAATTTAGCTTGGAACAGGCTAAAAGCCTGGATGCTGAAGTTATCCAGGCTAAGCATCAAGGGCACTTTATTGACTCTGAAGGCTGTACCGAGCTGCCGGAGGTGTGGCAGGCGATTGAACCTTATGTGCTGACTGAATAATAATGAATATAACGTTGTAGCCCCTTGAGCAGTAAATCAGTTTCAACTTCAGGTTGATACTGCTCAAGGAAGCGGGCAAACAGTGGTGCATCGCCTCCAGTCAGAATTAACTGACGGGGGGACTGTAGCAAGACATGCTTGATAGTACTGAGGAGGCCTAATAATATTCCATGGTGTACTGCATCGAGTGTATTACGGCCAGGGCTCAAGTCATCAAAAGCTGCTTCAGGAATACGAATTCCTTTAGTGTGCTGAATCAATGCATCACGTTGCAGATAGAGGTTCGGCAAAATATATCCACCTAAATGCTGATGACCGTGTGTCAGATCAATAGTCAGTGCTGTTCCACAGCTGATGATACATAAGTCCTGTTTTGGCCGGGCTACGGCAAGAACCTGCAGCCAGCGGTCAATACCGAGCTGCGTGACATCATAGGCACATTCAAGGCCAGCATATTCAGCATGAACTTTGGCAAAAGTTACAGGAATATTCAGGAACCTTAAAATTTTATAAATACGATCATTATTTTTTTTATCCTGAACCGAAGATACGCCAACCCGGGATAAATCTAAACTTTTAAAGTGCTGAATCAGACCTAACAGCAAGTCAGACGGTGACTGTAAATGCAACTCGGCTGCATGTTCAATCACCTGTTGATCTTCAGTAATCCAGTATTTCAGGCGTGTATTGCCAATATCTAACCATAACTCTCTCATAGCACAACCCTGATTTTTTACTGCTGACGGCGTAAGCGGCCCTGATAAAAAGTATGGCTTTCATCAGCGATTTGTAACGTAACTGCGCCATCATTTTGAATTCCGATGAATTTTCCTTCAGCAATACCTTGATGATGCTCGAAGTAAACCATATCGTTTAAAAAAGCGGCATGATGATTAAAGCGGTTTGCCAGCTGATGGCTACCATGACTAAACCATTCTCCTGCCTGCTGGATGGCATGATAAAGTTCAGCGATAAGTTGCATTAAATCTATTTGAGCCAAACCCAGTTGTGTCAACGAAGTTACCGACTGGTCGAGTACATCATGTATCTGGTAAATGTTGATCCCTACGCCAATAATAGCTTGCTGTGCAGTAATTGGTTCCACCAGAATGCCGCCCCATTTCCCCTGATGGCTGTAAAGGTCGTTTGGCCACTTGACCTGAAGTTTAAGGGGTTGTAAAGAAGGGCATTGCAAGATATTCAGGGCTATTTCAAGAGCCAGCCGGCCGTCTATTGCTGTTCCTGTCTGCAACAATGTGCTTAAATAAATGTTTCCTTCAGGCGATACCCAAGGCCTCTGATGCTGGCCACGCCCTTGAGTTTGTCTGGCACTACAGACCAGTGCAGACTTTATTCCTTTCTGTGCAATTTCACGGACATCATCATTGGTTGAGGTGGTCTCTGCTTTAAGTACTACTGCCTCAGGGCAATGGTGTGTTTGCGCCAGTAGTTGCTGGAGCCGGCGGGAATCTAAATCCATATTGAAATAAAGAGAAATGAGAAATTAATGATGGAGTTAATCATATATTTGCTGATTGGTGCAATTGCAGGTTTTGCTGCCGGTCTGTTTGGAGTAGGCGGCGGCCTGATTATTGTACCTATTCTTTATATCGTTTTTACCCAGTTAAATTATGATCCGAATGTGCTGATGCATATGGCGGTTGGTACTTCTTTAGCCACCATCATTGTTACTTCAATCAGTTCGGTAATGGCACATCATAAACGCGGTGCCGTATTATGGGCAGTGTTTAAAAACTTGGCTCCTGGCTTGGTTCTTGGTTCTTTTCTGGGAGCGGGTGTGGCAGATCTGCTGTCTGGACAGCATCTGCAGCTGGCTATTGGGCTGTTTGCCATATGGGTTGCATACAAGATGTTCAGGGGCGCACATGTTCAGGTAAATCCGGACCGCACATTACCTTCTGCACCGGTACAAATGCTGGCCGGAGGAGGTATTGGTATAGCTTCTGCCATTTTTGGCATTGGTGGAGGCAGTCTGACAGTGCCTTATTTAAACCGGCATGGTGTGATCATGCAAAAGGCTGTAGCTACCTCTGCGGCCTGTGGCTTACCAATTGCCATTGCAGGTGCCTTGGGCTTTATCTGGTTTGGACACCAGGCAAATGTAGAAGTGCCAAATGCGATTGGCTATGTTCATATCTATGCATTTATTGGTATCAGTACAATGAGTTTCATTACTGCCAAGCTGGGTGCCAGAGTCGCCCATATGCTTTCTCCCGTTATGCTCAAAAAGTGCTTTGCCGGACTGTTGAGTGTCGTAGGTGTATATTTTATTTATCAGGCAGTCAGTATTTATTTCTAAAGCTTTCTCTTTCATGATGTGAGAATTGACCTAAAATACCTGAAAATTGTCCGACAATGACATAGTTTTAAAGTTTAAAGCTGTCAACAATTCATTTACCAATAAAAAACTGCATTCAGTGCAGTTTATATAAATAAAAGTAGGTGAGTCATGACAGTTAAAGCAACAGACAGTCTCTCTGAACAAATTGCTAAAAGCATTGCTGAACAGATTATCAGCGGAGAACTGGTTGAGGGTGAACGGATACAGGAATTGAGAATTGCCAAGGAGCTGGATGTCAGCCGTGGGTCAGTCCGTGAAGCACTGCTTTTATTAGAGCGTACTCATCTAATTGAGATTTATCCGCGTCGGGGGGCAATTGTAGCTGAAATGTCGCCTCAACAGGTTCGAGCGCTATTTGATACCAGTTGCTTGCTGCTCGGGCAGGTGGTCCAGCAAATCAGTCAGGGCTGGCGTGGTACAGATGCCCAAATTCTACAGCAACTTCTGGTTTATTTGCAGGAGCAGGTAAAACATGGCCATACAGAAAAATTTTATGATCAGATTTTCGAATATCTGATGGAGCAGCAAGGATTAGTTGTCAATCTCTATTTGATGAAATTTCTGAATGAGCTGTTACCTTCTTTGAGACGCAGTTATTTTCTGACCTTAAATACTTCACGTCGTGAGCTGCAGGAGTCATTTGAACTGTTTAAATTAGTGATTGATGCTATTTTGAACCGAAATTCACAACAAGCCACTTTATTTATGGAAGATTTTTGTCGACACTTGCGCAACCTTGTGTTGGAATCGCTGACACGAATGAAACAGATCGAATTAGCTTGGGCCCGTCGCTCGCGTCGCTAATCAGGACACTATGCGTTTAAGCAGTTTAAAACTTTCCGGCTTCAAATCGTTTGCCGATTCAACCACCTTGAATTTCAGAGATAGCCGCAGTGCAGTGGTAGGCCCAAATGGCTGTGGCAAATCTAATGTGATTGACGCTATTCGCTGGGTAATGGGCGAGTCTAGTGCTCGTCAGCTGAGAGGTGGCAGCATGCAGGATGTTATTTTTACCGGTACAGCAAAACGAAAACCTGTGGGTATGGCCAGTGTCGAACTCCGCTTTGACAATACCTATGGAAAACTGGGCGGCGCCTACAATGCATATAACGAACTGGCTGTACGTCGACAGGTTAACCGTGAAGGTAAGTCTGAATATTTTCTTAATGGTACGCGCTGCCGCCGCCGCGATATAACCGATATCTTTTTGGGAACCGGTTTGGGCCCACGTTCCTATGCCATTATTGAACAGGGCATGATTAACCGGCTGGTAGATGCCAAACCTGATGAAATGCGGGTTTTCATTGAGGAGGCCGCCGGTATTTCACGTTATCAGGCCCGTCGCCGAGAAACGCTGCTACATCTTGAACATACCACTCAAAACCTATCCCGTCTGGAAGATATTGCGCTAGAGCTTAAAAGTCAGCTAAAAAGTTTAAAAAAACAGGCCGAAACTGCAGTTCAGTACAAGGAACTGGAAAACCGGATTCGTACCCTTAAAATCGAAATTCTCTCTGTGCAATGTGAACGAAGCCAGCATTTGCAGCAGGAATATACCTTGCAGATGAATGAACTGGGAGAGTCTTTTAAACTGGTGCGTTCTGAGCTACATACTCTAGAGCATAATCTGACCTCGACCAGCGAGCTGTTTCAGCGGTTATTGCAGCAATCTGCCCCTTTACAGAGTGAGTGGCAGCAAGCTGAAAAAAAAATGGCTGAACTCAAAATGACGCTGGAACAGAAGCAGTCACTATTTCAGCAAAACACCACGATGCTTAACCAGCTTGAGCAGCAGAAAGTTCAGACTAAAGAACGGCTGAAGTTGATTGAGCTTCAGCTGGAAAATCTGTATCAGCAACAGGAACAGCTGGATGAGCAGACACAGCAACAGGAACAGCAGCACCAAGGTCGGACTCAGGATATACAACTTTTAAAAGCCCAGCAGCAACAGGTAGGGCAACAGTTTGAGCAGCTCAAACAACAGGTCGAAAAACAGCAACAGCAGAAAATGCAGATGTTGGCGCAGACCGAGCAGCTCTTAAAAAATATTGGTCGGATTGAACAGCAACGTGAAACCTTACATACCCAGATTGCCCAGCTTCAACAGCAGTATGAATCAGATGAGCTTGAACAGCGACATACTGAAAAACAGCAGTTGCAACAGCAGATTGAAGTTTTAGAACTGCAGATTAATACAAGAAAGCAGAAAATTATCGGGCTTGAATCAGTCTATACACAAAAGAGCAGTAAACTGGGAGAGCTGAAATCATCAATTCAGATACTATATTCTGAACAGAAAAACCTGAAACAGTTGATGACTCAATATGGCCCGGTAATCCAGAAAGACCAGGTACAGTTAGTACAAATACTTAAACTGAACAAGCAGGCCAAACCATATGCAAGCCTCATTGAAAAGTTTCTGTCTAAATGGCTGACTGCACATGTGCTAGAGACCGGGCAAAGCTTCAGCGAGAACATTTCAAGACAACTTAAAGGCCATTCAGATGAACTCATTCAACTGGACCACTTACCCTGTTTAGCCAACTGGATTGAAACACCACATTATTCTTTATGGACTCAGGTTGCGGTCGCTACAACTTTATCTGAAGCGCTATATTTAAAGGATAAACTGCATACTGGTCAGTCCATCCTGACACTCGATGGTTATCATGTAGGTGCAGATTGGGCCATTGCACTTTATTATGATGATGACAGCCAAGCCGGACAAGGTATGTTAAGCCACCGTATCCGTCTGGAAGAAATCGAAGCATTATTAATGCAGTCTGGTGAGCAGCTGGAACAGCAAGAAGCTCAGCTGTTAACGGTCAAGCAGCAAGTCCAGACTGAGCAGCATCAACAGCAATTACAGCTTGATCTGCTTAAGCAGCAGCAAACAGTATTACAGCAGCTTGATATCAGCATTGCTAAAATACAAAGTACCGCACAGGCACTGAAATTACAGCAGCAGCAATTACATATCCAGCTGCAACAGTTTGATCTTCAGCTGCAAGAAGATGCCATGCAAAAGGATGATCTGGAAATTGATCTGCATGCCCTAGATTTAAAGCTCGAGCAGATACTGCCAAACTATAAAGCCCAGCAGTTCCAATTTGAAGAACTGACTGAGCAGCTGGAAAGTATGCAGCAAAATCTGCAACATGCCCAACAGGAGCTGGATTTAATACGCCGGCAGGCAATGCAAACCAAGCAACAGATTGAATTGCTGGAAAAAGATGCTTCATTTTTAAAAGTCCAGTATCAGCAGATTATAACGCAAATAGAGCAGTCTAAAAAATTTGTTGACCCTATTCAGCTGGAGTTACCTAATCTGGAGTCGCAATTTTCACAGCAGCAGCAACTTACTGAAAATTTAGAAAAAAGCTGGCATAAATGGCAAGTTGAACTGAATCAGGTTCAGGAAAAACAACAGCAACTGACGGAACAGCGTTATCGTTTTCAGCAGCAGGATGAGTCTTTGCGTACCGAGCTGGAAGAAAAGCGTCTAGCCTGGCAGGCGGCCAAATCAGACTTTTTGCATTATACTGAACAGCTTAAAGAATTAAATAGCGAGCCGGTTCTAGGGCTAAAGATTGATTTGTCTGGTCATCAGCAACAGCTCGAAAAAATACAGCAAAAATTTGAAAAAATTGGTGCAGTAAATCTGGCTGCTTCGCAGGAATATGATGAGGTAAGCCAGCGTTTTGAAGAGCTGAGTCATCAGATGCGGGACTTGGAAAATACTGTAGAGCAGCTAAAAAATGCCATGAAGAGTATCGATCAGGAAACCCGTAAGCTGTTTATGAGTACTTTTGATCAGGTAAATGCCGAGCTACAGGTACTATTTCCTAAAGTCTTTAATGGCGGTGAGGCCAGTCTGAGCTTGGAAGATGACTGGCAATCTGGTATTAAATTAATGGCACGGCCACCTGGGAAACGTAACAGTTCTCTGGCTTTATTGTCAGGTGGAGAGAAAGCACTGACTGCACTGGCCTTGGTATTTGCAATTTTCAGGCTAAATCCGGCTCCGTTTTGTGTACTGGATGAAGTTGATGCACCTTTAGATGATGCCAATGTTCAGCGGTTTTGTAATTTGGTAAAAGAACTTTCTGAACAGGTACAATTCATTTACATTACACATAATAAAATTGCAATGACCATGGCAACAGACTTACTCGGTGTAACCATGCCTGAGCCAGGAACATCAAAATTAGTCACAGTCAATTTAGAACAAGCAAAAGAATACGGTTTAGTCGCGGAGGCATAAGTATGGAAGTCACTACCCTGATAGGGATTATTGTTGCTGTTATTATTATTCTGGTCGGGCTGCGTATGATGCTGAAAAAGCCAAATACGGCACCCTCACTCGAATCTGAACTTTATATAGACCCGCAAAGCAACAAGCCGGTGATTCCCCGTCATGTCCGTGACCAGCTACAGGCCAGCGAGAGTGCGGTTACACCAACAGTGCGCAAAGAACCACAGCTTGATCAGAGCTCGGCCACTCAACAGTCTGTACCAACAGCCGGACAACATTCTAAACAAGCTTCAGAACCTGAAGTATCTGCTTCTCAGTCTGTCTCTACAGATAAGGCTGAAACTCGGGCTCAGCCAGAAGCACCTGCAGAAGCTATTGCTTTGAGTGAAACTCAGGCGCAAGTAAAGAAAGTAGAAAAGACAACTTCAGAATCAACTGAAGTGGCTGATGGGTCTGAGCCAAAAGAGCCGGAATTTAGCTTGAATCCCACTATTGAAACTGCCGAAATTGCCGAGTTTGATGGTGAAAGCAATATCCTTGATGTACATTTACATGAACAGCAGCGCTGTGATGATGAAAGTGCTCTAGCAACTGCGCAGCAGATTATTGCACTGAATGTTTATCCAAATCCGCGCCGTGCTCTATCAGGTGATAAGGCCCTGAAGGTATTGTTAAAATATGGTCTGCGTTATGGTGAGATGTCCTGCTTCCACCGCTATGAAAAAACAGAAGAACAAAGTCCACTGATGTTCTCTGTACTGCGTATTACTGATGAAGGTCCAGCAGGTTTTGACCTTGAAAGTCTGTCTACCGAGCAAGTACAGGGTTTGGCTTTCTTTCTGGCATTGCCAAATCCGAATGCTATTACCGGTTTTGATATGATGACCAGTATTGCCGGCCTGATTGCGCGGGAAATTGATGGTAAAGTATATGATGAACAGAATCTTGAGTTTACGCCACAGCTTAAAGAGCACTGGCGTCATCAGGTGATTGATTACCGGCCGGATCATGTCAGTGTCTGATCCGGCATTTAATTAAAAAACAGATTAAAAGCAGCATCAGGGCGGGAGTATCCGCCCTTTTATATGGTGAATCTTATGGAATCTACAGCAGGCATTGTGACGCAGATGCGTCAACTTATACAGCTGATCGCACAGCATAATCACGCTTATTATGTAATGGATCAGCCCAGTATTTCCGATAATGAATATGATTCCCTGTTTCATCAGTTAAAAGCACTCGAAGAGCAGTATCCGGATCTTGTTCAAAATGATACGCCGACTCGTCGTGTAGGTGGACAAGCTCTGAGCAAGTTTATGTCAGTCAGACATGCAGTGCCGATGCTGTCGCTCGGAAACGTGTTTAATAAGGAAGACCTGTTCGCGTTTGCCCGTCGGGTAGAGGAGCGTCTTCCGGGGCAACAGGTCAAGTATGAGGTTGAGTTAAAACTCGATGGGCTGGCTATTTCACTCTGGTACGAAAATGGTGAGCTGGTACGTGGGGTAACGCGGGGTGATGGAGAAACTGGAGAAGATATTACCCAGAATGTTAAAACTATCCGTAATTTGCCAAAGTACCTTTATTCTGATCAGGCTGCTATACCTAAATTGCTGGAAGTGCGAGGGGAAGTTCTAATTCCTAAAACCGGTTTTTTAAAATTAAATGCTGAAAATGAAGCCAAAGGTGAAAAAATATTTGCCAATCCGCGCAATGCTGCTGCTGGAAGCCTTCGCCAGTTAGATCCGGGTATTGCCGCTGCGCGTCCATTGGCCTTTTATGCTTATGGAATTGCCCAGTGTGAACCAGAACATCACTTAAACTCCATGACCGAAAGTCTGCACTGGTTACGTGATCTGGGTTTTGAAATTGCCGAACGGCAATTTTTATGTGATTCGATTGAAGAAGTACAGCGCCGCTATGAAAAAATTATGGAAGAGCGCGCTGACCTGGGTGTGGAAATTGATGGCATGGTGGTTAAGGTAGATAGCCTTAAACAGCAAAAACAGCTGGGCTTTCTAAGCCGGGAACCGCGCTGGGCAACTGCCTATAAGTTCCCTGCAATCGCAGCCCTCACTACAGTAGAGAATATAGACTGGCAGGTAGGACGAACAGGTATCCTGACGCCTGTTGCCCGGTTAAATCCGGTATTTGTCGGAGGTGTAACAGTATCCAATGTAACACTACATAATATTGGCGAGATTCACCGTCTGGATGTAAGAATTGGCGATACAGTGAGCGTTTACCGAACCGGAGACGTGATTCCTAAAGTGGAAAAAGTCTGGCCTGAGTTTCGTCCGGACACTGCCGAAGTCATAAATCTACCGGAAACCTGTCCTGTGTGTGCCTCACCTGTAGTGATGCCGGAAGGTGAGGCTTTGGCCCGCTGTTCGGGAGAGTTATATTGTGCAGCACAGCGAATTGAATCAATTCGCCATTTTGTGTCCCGCAAGGCTATGGATATTGAAGGTCTGGGGGACCGCTGGGTAGAGTCACTGCTGCATCTTGAACTGTTGAAAGATGTCTCAGACATTTATCATCTGCACCAGCATCGGAATACGTTGCTTGGCATTGAAAAAATGGGTGAAAAATCAGTTCAGAACCTGATCAATGCAATTGAACAAAGTAAAAAAACTACACTGGCCCGTTTTATTTATGCCTTGGGGATACGAGGTGTCGGTGAAACAACGGCACGGATGCTGGCCAACAGCTTTCAAACCCTAGAAGCCTTGCAACAGGCAGATGTAGATAGCTTGAAAAAAGTGCCTGATGTAGGCGATATAACAGCCGAATGGATTTATGACTTTTTCCGTGCAGAACATAATCTGGAAGTAATTGATCGATTGCTGGCCGCAGGCATCCATTGGGATGCACCAATTGCCTCAACGCGCCAGCCATTGAATGGTGAAAGCTGGGTTTTAACAGGCACACTTGAGCACCTTACACGCGAACAGGCTACCCAGATGTTACAAGCTTTAGGCGCACGTGTAAGTGGCAGTGTATCTGCCAAAACTAAATGTGTGGTTGCCGGGGAAAAGGCTGGGTCAAAACTGGAAAAGGCACAAAAGCTTAATATTCAGACACTAAATGAAAAGCAGTTTATTGAGCTAATGGAAACCTATGGTCAAGTAATTTAATGTAAATTAAATTACATGGTTTATCCATATTCATGCTGTTTTTTAGTGCATTGAAAATGTTTTCAAAGCCTTACGTAGCAAGGCTTTTACAGTTACAAAAAAGACTGAAAAAATATTTTGAAATGGATGTATTGTTCTTGTAAGTGTGTATAATTTCGCCATCAAAAGCCCTTGCCAATAAGTAGATATATCTACAAACCGGTAGGGGTTTTTCTATTGGAATTCTCTGGAATGGAATACCGAGGTCTTTTTTAATGGTGGTGGCACACTGTGATACTTTTCTCCAGAACAGCAGTTTTAGATAGCGCAGCTCAACTGAGTGCACAACGTCTATCTACACGTTTGAACTTTTTTAGCTTGGGCTTTGGAACGGCGGCCTGGGCGCCCTTGATTCCATTTGCACAGCAGCGTCTAAATTTAAATCATGCTGATTTTGGCCTGTTATTGCTCTGTATGGGTGTGGGGTCAATGATTGCTATGCCTGCGACTGGGGCTCTGGTACAACGAATCGGTTGCCGTGCAATTATTGGCTTTGCGGCGCTGTTGATACTGTTAGTATTGCCGGGGCTTGCTGTCTGGAATACATCAGTAATGATGGCGGTTTCTCTGTTCCTGTTCGGTACAGCTGCAGGAAGTTTTGGTGTCGCCCTCAATTTACAGGCAGTTATTGTAGAGAAGAACAGTCTGCGTGCCATGATGTCGAGTTTTCATGGTATGTGCAGCTTAGGTGGCTTGGCTGGTGTAATGACTGTAACGGCGCTTTTAGCGGCTGGCGTATCGCCACTGATTAGTGCGCTGGCAGTAAGTATTATGCTATTCGTCATTAGCATTATTGCGGTTCCAGCTTCATTAAGTGAAATTGAACGCGATGAACAGATTGAAGCAGACACGGCAGAGCATAAAAAAAGTCATAAAAAACTGCCTGCGCCTATTATCTTGCTAATTGGACTAATGTGCTTTATCGCATTTTTATCGGAAGGTGCGGCCATGGACTGGAGTGGCATTTACCTGACCAGCAAATATGGTGTTAATCCAGCCTTTGCAGGGCTGGCTTACACTTTCTTTGCGATTGCCATGACATTGGGCCGTTTCTCGGGGCGTTACCTGTTGAAAATACTGGGTGAAAAAAATATTGTAACTTATAGTGCTATCTGTGCTGCTACAGGTTTAGCAGTAGTGGTACTGGCTCCACATTGGTTTATTGTATTGTTAGGTTATGCACTGGTTGGTCTAGGTTGTTCAAATATCGTACCTGTCATGTTTTCACGTGTTGGACGTCAGAACTTTATGCCTAAAGCGGCAGCCCTATCTTGTGTATCGACTATGGCTTATACAGGATCTCTGTCTGGCCCGGCATTGATCGGTGTAATTGGTGAGATGACCGGCTTAACCATCATGTTTGCGAGTGTGGCAGTATTATTGGCTACTGTAGCTATTTTAAACCGGTTTACTCGAGTAGGCCCCGCCTAAAGTCAGCTTATTTAAACGCCACTACATAAAAACCGGTAAGCTGGAAGTTTACCGGTTTTTTTATAGACAATACTTCTATATAAACTGAGGGCACTACAGCAATTGATAAACTGGATTGGCTGTATCACGGCCAGGCCGTTTAAAGTTCTGCAATTCATTATTTTGACGCAGATCAACCAGAAATGCATTACGCCAGTCATTAATATCAAAAGCTTTAAGCCCCGCAATCAGTTTTTGATAACGGCGGATACGTTCCTCTTGAGGCATATCTAGCGCAAGTTTTAATGCCTGAACCATTGCTTTAGGATCTTCTGGATCAACAATAATAGCTTCTGGCATCTGCTCAGCAGCCCCTGTATATTTTGAAAGGATCAATACACCAGGATTTGCAGGGTCCTGAGCTGCAATGTATTCTTTTGCTACCAGGTTCATACCATCACGGATTGAACTGATCCAGCAGATACTTGATTTGCGGTAGATGCCCATTAATGCCTCATGAGCGACGACATCATGACTGCATTCAATTGGCAGCCAGTCATCTTGAGCAAATTGTGCATTAATAGTTTTAACCTTCTCTTTTAGACGTTTAAATAATTCCTGGTAAGCCACAATATCCAGACGGCATGGGCAGGCAATCTGTAAATCTGTTACTTGACGGTGATATTCCGGATAAGTAGCTAAAAAGTCGGAATATGCATTAAAACGTTCAAGTAATCCTTTGGAATAATCAATTCGGTCCACCCCAATAATGGTCTGCTGTTTACCTAAGGCATCAAAGTCAAAAACAGACTGTGAGTCATCGGCATACTGACGGGCTACTTTCTGAATATGATCCGGATTGACCCCAATCGGATAACATTTAATAGTGGTAATGCGTTTCTGGTAACTAAGCAGGTATTGCTGAATCTTTTGTGCCTGAAGTAGGGTGGTGCAGGCCTGCATACACAGGTTCTGATCATGTTCAGTTTGTAAACCCACTACATCATACTGACATAGGTCTTGAATGAGGCGGTTTGCCATAGGTATCTGGCGCCATATGACTAAACGTGCAAATGGAATATGCAAGAAGAAGCCGATTTTGTTTTGCATGCCTAATTCACGGCAATAGCGTGCTACGCTAAAAAAATGATAGTCATGAACCCAAATCACATCATCTGGCTGGGCAATATCTTTTAGTTTTTCAGCAAATAAGCGGTTTACCTGCTGATAGGTTTCATATTCTTCCGCATTACATTCAATCAGGTCTGCGCGCTCATGCATTGCAGGCCATAGGGTATTATTGGCAAAACCGCAGTAGTACTGCTCATATTGCTGGTGAGTCAATGGACAGGTCAGATATTCTACATTTTTATTATTAATGCGACCAAACTCGGCTTGTTGATCATTATTGATTTGTTCGCCATTCCAGCCTAACCATATCCCGCCGGTTTCATCAAGTGCATCCTGTAACGCCACTGCCAAGCCTCCCGCAGCGGGCTTGTCGGGATTTGGCAGACTAACACGGTTCGATAATACGATTAGTTTAGACATGCTTTTTCTCCATTTGGTGTTTGATTCTGTGTCAAAACACGCGTTTTTAAGAATTCTGAAAATAGTGCAAGAAAATCAGCTACCGTTTTAATATCTTTGAGCCGATAATGAGCCTGGGTTTCTCCTGGGCCGACTTTTATACTTATACCGTTATGGTTGTTTATTGTTCTAAAACCAGATTCATCGGTTTTATCATCACCTATAAAAATCGGTAAAACTTGAGTAAGTTCCAAATGCTTTAATATGGTGTTTATTGCTTCTCCTTTATCGGCTTGTCGAGGAAGTAACTCAATAACACATTTACCTTCATTGATTTTAAGTGCCGTATGAGATCGATGCAGTACCTGCATGATTTGCTTTGCTGTGTCTGCCAGTTCAGGACACTGCCGGTAATGCAAAGCAACCGAGTACTGTTTATCCTCAATTAACAGCTGGGGATAAGGTGCACAAGCTGCTTCTAAATCCTGCCTCAAGCGGACAAAATCAATCTGACTCAGATCAGGTTTGAAATGCGTATGAGCATCAATTTGGATATCTAGCCCATGCAGTCCAGCAACCGGAATGCATAAGGGGGCAAAAAGAGACTGGGCGACCTGTACATGTCGGCCGGTTACCGCAATAACAGGCACATCAAGCTTTAAAATGGTCTGAAGAATATTTAATGTATTTTCAGGAATAAAACTATCTTCGGGATCATCCTGAAAATCAGAAAGTGTGCCGTCAATATCGAGAAACAAACAATAATGAGTATTTTCCTTATGACCATCTGCAATCATCTTCTGTAATGAAACAGCAGAGAACTGTACTGTGGCAGAGGAAAATGCAGATTCGTTCATTGCTCAAATAGCCTGATTATTCTGATAAATGGTCTATCTTATTTATCATTAAAAGTTGACTTTTGGCCGGAATTTATTATTAAACCTACATAAGGTTAACAACCTTTACATACTTTATTCACATTAACAATATAGTAAAAATAAGCCAATTTGATATGTTGCGTGAGTGCTGTCTAAAAAATTGAAAGACCTGGCTTTTTCTATATTACTTATAAAAAGTAGGATCCAGCTGCTTTATATAGTTCACTCAAATAATATTAAAACCCGTTTTTGAGAGGTATTTAGTTATAGCTCAGCAGTTAATAAGATTACTTTTTTAATTTTTTGTAAATAAATTAAATGACTTTAAAAAATCGCCAATCTCAAAATAAGAAAAATCTATTATGAAAACAACCAATTAACTGATGATATAAAATGCAAATGCGTATGCTTCTCATTTTTAATTTATATAAATCATAAACTTACATAATTTTAATTTTGCATTCTAAATACCAATCACCCATAATAACTTTAAAATGATGAGGAGTAAGAATATGCGCGGCAATCCAGAAGTCATAGACTACTTAAATATGTTGATTGGTGGCGAACTGGCAGCTCGCGATCAATACCTGATTCATTCTCGCATGTATGAAGATTGGGGCCTGAGTAAAATCTACGAAAGAATTGACCATGAAATGCAGGAAGAAGCAGCTCATGCTGATGCAATTATCCGTCGTGTCCTGTTTTTAGGCGGTACACCTAATATGGAACGTGACAGTATTGATGTTGGTTCAGATGTTTGCACCTGCTTAAAAGCTGATCTTGCACTTGAATATCATGTGCGTGAAAAACTGGCCCGTGGTATCCAGTTATGTGAAGAAAAAGGGGATTACATCAGCCGTGACATGTTACGCCAGCAGTTGTCTGATACTGAAGAAGATCATACATATTGGCTGGAAAAACAGTTAGGTTTGATTGAATTGATTGGCCTGCAAAATTATATCCAGTCTCAAATTTAAAATTTGTATGATTCAAGCAAGCCCAGTCAGAAGATTGGGCTTTTTAATGACTGTATTCTATTGAGCAGTATTTTATAGTAGAACCGATCAATTAAATCAGATTAAGCATGCGAAAGATTTTACTTATTAGTGGCTGGGGCTTGGGCCTTCAGCCTTTAGCCGGACTTAAAACTGCTCTTGAAAACCTGTATTTTCAGGTTGAACTGATTGATATATTCGACAGTTTTAAACCGGCAGTTTTGGAGGGGGTGCTTCAAAAAGCGGTTAAAGCTGATATTTTAATGGGCTGGTCGTTAGGAGGTCAGCTTGCCACTATTCTGGCTCAGAAGATTTTTGAACAGACCGGTCAGGCTAAAATTCTGGTTACATTAGCTTCCAATCCGTGCTTTGTTGCTACGGAAGAATGGCCAAATGCAATGTCTCGTGTAACTTTTGAGGCATTTAAAGGTGCTTTTCTAAATGATAGGGAATCTACTCTGAAGCGTTTTTGTCATCTGATCGGTACAGGCGGAGTTATGGCTCGTAACGATATAAGATCTCTACAAAGTTTTATTAAAACTGATGATCCTATAAATCTGATTTCTGGTTTACAGCAACTTGAGCAATTAAATTTAGTTTCAATCTTACAAAAATATCCAGGTCGACAGTATCATCTCGTCTCTGAACAGGATCAGCTCATACCTTGCCAGATTATCACTGATTTTCATTTTTTAAAGGCAAATTTACTTACAACTGAACTGTTGCCTAATGTCGGACATGGTTTCCCTTATAGTGAAATTATATTAACTAGCAAAAAAATTTGTAGTTTTTTAAATATGACTTAGGGAAATATAAACTTTGTTGTTTCTCGCAATTTATTTTATTGCTTTACGCTATTAAGATGCATGAGTTATATAAATAATAGTTTTAATGTGAAGGATGGGTGTTAGATGGCTGACTTATTTGATCTTGAGCATCTTTGGCATCCTTATACTTCTATGACTCAGCCTTTACCAGCTTTTAAGGTAAAACGGGCCTATGGCTCAACTATCGAACTGGAGAATGGTCACAAGCTTGTTGATGGTATGTCATCTTGGTGGTGTACTATTCATGGTTATAATCATCCTGAATTAAATCAGGCGGTTCAAGATCAGTTACAAGATATGGCACATGTCATGTTTGGTGGACTGACCCATAATCCTGCGATTGAGCTGGGCAAGCTTCTTCTGAATATTACGCCACCAGGTCTCGATAAGATTTTCTATGCTGATTCCGGTTCGGTTGCAGTTGAAGTCGCTTTAAAAATGGCAGTGCAGTATTGGAGCGCGCAGGGCCAGCTGAAGAAGACTAATTTTGTTACGCCTCGCTCCGGGTATCATGGTGATACCTGGAATGCAATGTCGGTATGTGATCCAGTAACCGGCATGCACCAGATTTTTGGTAGCAGTCTGCCCAACCGTTTTTTTGTTCCGGCTCCACAAACTGCTTTTGATGAAAAGTGGAATCCGCAAGATATTGCAGAGCTAGAGCAAACTTTAGTACAGCATCATACCTGTATTGCCGCGCTGATTCTGGAACCCATTGTACAGGGTGCAGGAGGTATGCGTTTTTATCATCCTGAATACTTGCGTCAAGCCAAGCTACTTTGTGAAAAGTATCAGATCCTGCTTATATTTGATGAGATTGCTACCGGTTTTGGACGCACTGGTAAACTGTTTGCTTGGGAATACGCGGGCGTTGAGCCGGATATCATGTGTATAGGAAAAGCCTTAACTGGCGGATACATGACTTTGTCAGCAACTTTAACCAGTAAAGCGATTGCTGAAAAAATCAGTCAGGGAGAGGCAGGGGTATTTATGCATGGGCCTACTTTTATGGCCAATCCACTTGCCTGTGCAGTTGCCCTTAAAAGTACACAGTTATTACTGGCTCAAGACTGGCAAGCCAACATCCGCCGTATTGAACAGCAACTCAAACAGTACTTACCTGCGCTATCTCAACTGGAGTATGTTGAGGATGTTCGAATATTAGGTGCTATCGGTGTTGTTGAACTAACTGTGCCGGTAAATATGCAAATTCTACAACAGGAATTTGTCCGTCGTGGAATTTGGGTACGTCCGTTTGGAAGACTGGTATATGTGATGCCTCCTTATATCATCACTTGTAATGAACTGGATTATTTACTTCAGCAGTTGGTAGAAGTAGTGCAACAGCTACAGGAGCTTCAGCATGAAACTGCTTGAGCATTATACCAAGCAGCTGGAGCAGTTAAGACAGCAGGGGAATTTTCGCCAGTTTACGGCCAACCGGCAACAAGGACGGATCATTGAAATTGCAGGCCAGCATATGCTGAATCTGTCTTCTAATGATTACCTGGGGCTGGCTGCTGATCTCGAATTAAGACAGGTCTTTTTTGATCAGTGCCCTCTGGAACAGCGCTGGCTCAGTTCCTCTTCATCACGTCTGCTTACTGGTAATTTTCCGGAATATGAACAGCTGGAAGCCTGTATGAGCCAGGCTTTTGACGGGCGTGCAGTGCTGCTGTTCAATAGTGGCTACCATATGAATATAGGGATTTTACCGGCATTAAGTGATGGTAAGACTCTGATTCTGGCCGATAAACTGGTTCATGCCAGCATGATTGATGGAATTCGTCTGTCCTCAGCCAAATACCTGCGGTACCGTCACAATGATTTAAACCATTTACAGCAACTCTTGCAAAAGTATCATGCAGATGACACTTATGAACGCATCATTGTGGTCACCGAATCTATTTTTAGTATGGATGGCGATGAAACAGACCTGAACCAGCTGGTGTCGCTAAAACGGCAGTTTGCAAAAGTTATGTTATATGTCGATGAAGCTCACGCTATTGGTGTCCGCGGAGCGCGGGGATTAGGCTGTGCGGAGCAATATGCAGTAATTAACCAGATTGATTTTCTGGTAGGCACCTTTGGTAAGGCACTTGCTTCAGTGGGAGGATATCTGGTCTGTGAACCTGTAATTCGTGAATATCTGATTAACAGCATGCGTCCACTTATTTTCAGTACCGCATTACCTCCGCTTTCGATAGCTTGGACTCGGTTTGTTTTCGAGCATATGCAAAAAATGCAGAAGCAGCGCGATCACTTGGTAAATTTAAGCCATCATTTACAGCATAAAGTTCAGAGTCTTGGTTTTTGTTGTCCCTCAAGTAGTCATATTGTTCCAGTTATTATCGGAGATAGTCAGCCGGCGGTAGACAAAGCCAACTATTTACAGGCACAAGGTTTTTATATCATGCCAGTACGCCCACCTACTGTACCGGCCAATAGTGCGCGACTGAGAATCTCACTGACATCACAAATTCAGCCAGAAGAAATTGAACAATTGGTAGCATTACTGTGAGTCAAAATTTTCATATAGATACCGGGCTGATTGCCCAGCGCTTTGCTAAAGCCGCCTCCAGTTATTCTGAACATGCAGTCGCGCAAAAGATAATTTGCCAGCGATTAATTGAAATGATGCGCCGGCATATAGCCATACAAATTCCTCGAGTACTGGAACTGGGCTGTGGCTCAGGTCACTTAACAATATTACTGCAACAGAACTTTCAGATTGAACAGCTCATACTCAATGATCTGTATCCTGAGGTCAGACAGCATTTTTCTGCTGCTGAACAGCTGGACTGGTGTATTGGAGATATTGAACGACTTGATTTTCCGGAACAACTTGACGCTATTATGTCCAGTTCAGTCTTGCAATGGATGCATGACCTGGAGCAGGTATTTAACAAATGCAGCGAGGCATTAAAACCGCAGGGCTGGTTCTGTTTTTCAAGCTTTGGTTCAGAAAACTTGCGTGAGATTAAAACTTTAACGGGTCAGGGGTTAAATTACCTCAGTCTGGAAGAGCTAAAAGAAAAAATGTGCAAATCAGGGTTTGAAGTTCTGGAAATACAGGAAGAGCAGGAAACCTTATATTTTGAGCATCCAAAACAGGTTCTCCAGCATTTAAAACTGACCGGCGTAACGGCAACCAGTAGTCAGCATCGCTGGACTAAGCAGTCACTGTACAAGTTTTATGATCAGTATCAGCAGTTTGTAAAAAGTCCAGCTTATGAGGGAATACAGCAATATCCATTAACTTACCACCCAATTTATTGTATAGCTCGGAGAGTTCGATGACAGGCTCAATTTATTTCGTGAGCGGAATTGATACTGGTATAGGAAAGACCTTTGCCACTGGTTATCTGGCCAAAATCTGGAATGAACATGGTACCCGTACTATTACACAGAAACTGGTACAAACCGGAAATATCAACATTTCGGAGGATATCGAACAGCACCGGACTATTATGGGCATGGGCTGGTTTGCCGAAGACGAAGAAAAGCTTACGATGCCAGAAATTCTGTCTTATCCAGCTTCGCCGCATCTTGCAACAAAAATTGATGGGCGTGAAATTGATCTGGATAAAATTCATGCTGCGACTCAAGAACTGGCTAGACGTTATGATGCAGTGCTGCTAGAAGGTGCCGGCGGGCTTATGGTTCCTTTAACAGATGATGTGCTTACTATTGATCATATAGCGGCTCATCAGTTCCCTGTTATTCTGGTTACCTCTGGGCGTCTGGGAAGTATTAATCATACTTTACTGAGTCTGGAGCTGCTGAAAAGCCGAGGGGTAGAGCTGTTTGCTGTGGCCTATAATGGAATGGATGATTCTCAAGACCCGTTAATCGCCTGTGATACATCAAACTATCTACGGGCTTACATGACAAAGCATTTCCCGGAAGCAGAATGGATTGAAATCCCGGTGATCCGTTAAAAAAAGTCGCCAAGGCGACTTTTTTGTTTAAAGCAGTAAAAGACCGTTTTAAAACTTCTTCGGACTATAAGGCTTGCGTGGTGCAGCAGTTTGTTCTGTTCCTTCATTCTCGCGGCGCTGTTGACGCAAATAACCACCGCGGCGAGCTGCCATAGGTTTTTCAGCCATACGTTCAGTACGACGTTTCGCCATGCCATACAGGCCAGTACCTTGACGCGGTTTAAGCTCAACCGACTTGGTCAGGTTATCGATATCTGCTTTATCCAGCTCAATCCAGCGCCCAGTGCGCAGCTCACGCGGCAGAATAACTGTACCATAGCGAGTACGTAAAAGACGACTTACTTTTAAACCCTGTGATTCGAAAATACGGCGAACTTCACGGTTCCGTCCTTCTTTAACCACGACCTGGTACCAGCGGTTAATACCATCACCACCAATTTCAGAAAAAGATTCAAACTTGGCTGGGCCATCATCTAGCACGACGCCATTTAGCATATTCTGACGGATCTGCGGGGTAACTTCGCCCATAACACGGACTGCGTATTCACGTTCGATCTCATTTGAAGGATGCATCAGACGATTTGCAAGCTCACCGTCATTGGTAAACAGTAAAAGGCCGGTAGAGTTAATGTCCAGACGGCCTACCATAACCCAACGGTCATTGGCGATTGTAGGCAAATGATCAAATACAGTCGGACGTGACTCTGGGTCATTGCGTGAGCAGATTTCACCTTCTGGCTTATAGTAAATCAGAACGCGACGACGAATCTCATCTTCAATCTGAAATTGCACCTTACGGCCATCAATACGCAATTCATCGCCTGGTTCTATACGCTCACCGACCTGAGCAACACGACCATTGACACTTACGCGACCAGCAGCAATGACCTCTTCCATATAACGGCGAGAACCTAGCCCGATACGTGCTAGGACTTTTTGCAATTTTTCACTCATGACAGCATAACCTTAGAAATAATTATCAACAGTCCACCTATTCATGACAGTGCTGCATTAGCATCAAGCGTCATGAAAGCTTCCTTGGCATCCTGCAGGGGAGGCAATTGACCTAATGAAGCCAGGCCAAAAGCATTTAAAAATTGAGACGTCGTCACTAACAACGCGGGGCGTCCCGGAATCTCTCGGAAACCGGATTCTTTAATCCAGTTCCAGTCAAATAATGTTTTCAAAATCTGGCTATTATTCGAAACTCCGCGAATCTGTTCAATATCTGCACGTGTAACAGGCTGATGATAAGCAATGACAGCTACTGTTTCGAGCAAAGATGGGGAAAGCCGGGTTGGCCGCTCCGGCCAAGTCTGGGCAATAATCTGTTTGTATCTGGCACGAACCTGAAAACGAAAGCCCTGAGCACTTTCGACCAGCTCAATTGAACGGCCATGTTGTAAAACAGCCAGCTGCTGTAAAAACTGTCGCAACTGCTGTTTATTATACTGGTTCTGGAAAGCTTCTTTAAGCCTCAAAAGACTGACCGGTGCTTCACTGGCAAAAATAATGGCTTCAAGCTGCATCAGAACTTCATGATGCAGCTCATCAACTGAGAATGCTGCACTTTGGTCGATGGTCATGCTACTGCTCCCTGAATAGTCAGGGGGACTTCTATTCCGCTATGAATAATATGGATTCTCTGCTGGCGGGTGAGCTCCAAAACCGCCATGAATGTTACCACCATACCCATTTTACCTTGGCTTGGTTTGAGCAGCTCGTCAAAACTTAAGCTTTTGCCTGATTCGATCAATACTTCAATATAGGCAATCCGCTCTTCAAGTAAAACTGGTTCCTGCTGAATCTGATGAACGACAGGCTCAGGGCGGTTAAAGATGCAATATAGCGCGTCTCGCAGATTTGCAGCATCATAGCCTTCATAAATACTATTTACTGTTCCTAAACTTACATTCACATTGAATGTATCACGTTCCAAGACTGGCATTTGTCCTAAACGTTCAGCTGCCTGTTTAATGCGCAAATAATTTTCGAGCCGGTCAATCAGCTGCTGCTTGGGATCTTTTTCCAGAGTTATAGCAGCAGGTTTAGGTAATAGCAGTCGGGACTTCAAGTCTGCAAGCAAAGCTGCCATGACCATATAGTCCGCAGTCAGTTCAATGTTGAGAGATTTCATGCTATCCATGTAGGACAGATATTGGCTGGCAATTGGTGCAATATCTAACTGCAGTAAATCAAAGCCATTTTTCTGGATCAGGTAAATTAAAAAGTCGAGGGGGCCTTCGAAATGTTCAAGTAAAATTTCGAATGCAGCAGGCGGAATGTAAAGATCATCTGGAATACTGTGTTGCCATTCATCCATTACGCGGATATAAGGCAACTGTTCCATAGAACTATGGGTCGCTTGATTCATTTCGGTTATAGGCCACGCGAATTTTCAAAGGCATGAAAGCTGGAGAACTTCTAGGATCCTGCGCGCAAGAAAGCGAGATCACTAAAAAGTAAAAAATAAGGTGAACGTATTCTAATGGAAAAGCCAAGCTGAATAAATTATAAAAACCATAAAAATGTAAAAAAACTGATAAACCTGCGTGATAGGCAGGAAAGAATGGGGTGAGCTATAGAAATTGGTAAAGAGCCTTTTCAAAGGTCAGGCATCATTTATGGCGTATTCGATCACTTTCTGACAGCTCTCCCGTAAACAAAGGTTTGTTTTGGTCAGACTAATCAACAGCTCTTCAGCTATATATACTTCTAGAAAATAGCTATAGCTAATATCTTTAATGTTTAGGGTTACGCTCCCGGAGTCTGGTTCTGAGACGACAATTGTTTCAGATTCAAGTGTCCAAGGAAGCTCGGCATAAATAGTGTGATCTTCTGGAAAATTCTCTAAATCAAGAAGGACTTTAAAAAGGTTCATACCAATTGCCTCAGCATCAACTTATCAGATGTTGGGTGCATATGATTTTACAATTGTCCGAGAAAGTGTCAAACCTACTCAAAAGCACTGACATCACCTTCGCCATAGCGGATAATTTCCGGATTTTCTCCAGAAAGGTCTACGATACTGGTGGTGCTTAGCATGCCAAAGCCCCCATCAATGAAAACATCAATACGTTTACCAAGTTGCTGCTCGATTTCGTAAGGATCATCCAGCGGGTCTTCCTGTCCAGGTAAAATCAGGGTACTGGTGAGTAACGGTTCTCCCAATTCCTGGAGTAACATCTGGCAAATTGGATTACTTGGAATACGTAAACCAATAGTTTTCCTTTTCGGATGCATTAAACGCCGTGGTACTTCACTGGTGGCGGGAAGAATAAATGTAGTAATTGCAGGGGTATTGGCCTTTAATAGCCGATACATGGCATTATCGACCTTGGCATAGGTTGCAATATCGGAGAGGTCACTGCACATAATGGCGTATTGATGTTTAGGCCCTAAACCGCGGATTTGCGCAATACGTTCCATGGCATTTTTATTTCCGATCTGGCAACCAATTGCATAAGCAGCATCGGTAGGGTAGACCACTACATCGCCCGCACGGATCCGTTCGACTGCCTGAGTGATGAGCCGTGGCTGTGGATTCTCAGGATGTACTCTTAAATGAAGCATCTTATTGTTCCTCAAAGTTCACGGACAGTAACTTTCTAAATTATCAGTGCCCAGAGAATTGGGTTACAAGTTTAGATCGGTTGATTTATGTAAATTAATCAAGCATTTCTCTTTTAAATTCGCTGGCCTGTAACATTTCGCCACCACGTATGCAGGTACAAATACAGGAAATCAGATACCAGGCGTCTTTTGGCAGACAGGCTTCTGCATTCATATAGCGGCACACTTGGGCATAGACATTGTCTTTAAAGGTATTGCCATTACCACTTTCACCAGTAAGGTTATCTAAAGAGACCCGAAACTTGCGGCCAAAAGCTGTGGCAAAAAGCCATTCAATTGCCTGCGGTTTAACTTCAACCTGTTCGAACAGGGCTTGCTGCTCTCTTGTCCGTCCATCTGGAGCATACCAGTATCCCAGATCAGCCAGCAGGCGACGCTCTTTACCGGCAATCGTCCAATGGCTGATTTCATGCAGGGCGCTGTTAAAAAAACCATGGGCAAACTGGATGCGGGCAGGAGAGGTATCGGTGGCCGGGAAATATTCTGGTTCAAATTCTCCTCGTACCAGCATGACATTATGGTGGGAAAACCAATAATTAAAGTGTAAGATAAGCCAATCAACTTGCTGTTCTTCTGTATGCAGTGCGTTCCAAGGCAAGAGTTGCAGTGCCGCCAGAGCCGATATCTGCCCAGAAGTGGAGTTGATGCGAACAAGAGACGAAGTTATGACTTCAGGTTGCGGCTGCAACTGATCCATGACTGAATAAACCCAAATGATCTGTCTAAATAAGTACAAAATTGTATCTTAATCTTTGACAGAGTACTGATGAATTTGTAGAATTGCCGCCTTAATTATGTCAGCAAATACCTTTCCGGCACAGATTGAGCCGTTTAAATGGGCTGAACAAGGCTTTACATGGTCAGGTACCCTGCCATTGTCTCGCTTTGTTCGTATTGCTCGTGAAGCTGTTGGACCAATTGATCATCAACTGGTCTCTATAGACTGTAAGCTATCAATGGATGCGTATCATCGTGTCGCGTGGTTTGATGGTCATGTTGAAACGAAAGTTCCAATGGAATGCCAGCGTTGTCTGGAACCGGTGGAAATTTCACTTGTTTCAGACTTTCATATCGCGTTACTGGATGATGAGTCACTGATAGAGCGCTTGGATGAGGATGCTGATTACATCGTTCTAGCTGAGAGTGAAGCTTTGATCAAAGGTGATCCTGATGCACCTGCCCTGATTGATTTGGTCACTCTGCTTGAGGATGAGCTGTTATTGTTGGTGCCACTTTCACCTAAGCATGACGCTTGTGAACATAAGCATCGACCTGCCGAAGAGCATGCCGAAGAAAAGCGTGAAAATCCGTTTGATGTTTTGGCAAGTTTGAAAGGCAAACTTAACTCATAAGTGCTATACTTACAGGTTAAGACAACTGAATTTTTGTTCTGATCCATTTTTTCGATCTTTGTAAGGAGCCATCATGGCCGTTCAGCAAAACCGTAAAAGTCGCTCTCGCCGTGACATGCGCCGTTCACATGACGCTTTAACCGAGAATGCATTAACTGTAGACCAAGCTACTGGTGAAACTCATCGTCGTCACCACGTGACTAAAGACGGTTTCTACCGTGGTCGTCAATTGTTCGCTAAAGCAGCTGATGCTGAATAATGAGCAATAATATGCATTAAGCATCATGCTTAAGTATAGAAAAAATGGGAGCGTATGCTCCCTTTTTTTGTTGTATTTCGCAATTAAAAAATGATGAATTAAATGTTAAATTTCTGCACCGGAAATGAGTGAAGACGAAATAAAGGATTTTTATATGTCTGCTAAACGACTCGAGCAAGTGGCTCAGGCAACAAAAACTGCATTTGTGTTTCCTGGTCAGGGCTCACAAAAAGTCGGCATGCTCGCTGAACTTGCAGAACAGTTTAGTGGTGTGATTGATACTTTTGCGGAAGCTTCAGAGGCTGTGGGTTTTGATCTTTGGCACATTGCACAAAGTGGTGAAGGCCTGGACCAGACAGAAAATACTCAACCGGTGCTGTTAACGGCAAGTATCGCCTTGTGGCGTGTATGGCTAGAACTTGGTGGCTTAACACCGAAGTATTTAACTGGTCACTCTTTGGGAGAATACAGTGCGCTGGTGGCTGCAGAAGCGATGTCTCTGGCAGATGCGGTGAAACTGGTACATTTGCGCGGAAAACTGATGCAGTCTTCCGTACCTCAAGGTGAGGGTGCCATGGCAGCAATTCTGGGCCTTGCAGATGAGCAGGTGGTTGAATTGTGTCAGACTGCTTCACAGGGTGGCCAAGGTTCGGTTGAGGCGGCAAACTATAATGCACAAGGTCAGGTAGTCATTGCAGGAACTGCTGCACTGGTAAGTAACGTCATGGCCCAAGCCAAAGAAAAGTCAGGCAAGGCAATTGCACTTCCGGTATCTGTACCATCACACTGTTCATTAATGAAGCCTGCCGCAGAGAAATTTGCAGAAGCATTGGAACAAACTGCCATTGAGCTACCTGTGCTACCTGTAATACAAAATGTCAGCGCAGAAATCGCGACAGATGTTGGCCAGTTGCGTCAAGCTTTAACTGCACAACTTTACCAGTCAGTTCAGTGGACCAAAACTATGCAATACCTGCAAGATCATGGTATCCAGTACATTGTAGAATGTGGTCCGGGTAATGTACTGGCAAATCTGGCAAAGCGTTTACCGAATATTGAAAAAGCATTTCCACTCGACACTAAAGGTCGTATGGAAGATGCATTAAATGCCGTTTTAGTGGCAGAAGGGAAAATCGCATGACACAAGAACGTAAGGTTGCTCTGGTTACAGGTGCAAGCCGGGGCATTGGTGCGGCCATTGCTCAACAGCTTATTCAAGACGGTTATTTTGTTGTGGGCACTGCAACTTCGGAAGCAGGTGCTCAAAAGCTGACCCAAGACTTTGCAGAACAAGGCGCTGGAGCGGTGCTGGATGTACGTAATGCCGAGGCAATTGATACTCTGGTAACTGAAATTGAGCAGAAATATGGTCCAGTTCTGATTCTGGTCAATAATGCCGGTATTACTAAAGATAATTTATTACTGCGTATGTCAGAAGATGACTGGGATGACATCTTAAATATTCATTTAAAAGCTGTTTATCGTCTATCTAAACGTGTATTAAAAGGCATGACACGTGCCCGTTTTGGTCGCGTCATCAATATCAGTTCAGTGGTAGCTCATTTTGCGAATCCGGGGCAGGCCAACTATTCTGCTGCAAAAGCTGGTATTGAGGCATTTAGCCGCTCGCTGGCAAAAGAAATGGGTAGCCGCCAGATTACAGTAAACTGTGTGGCGCCTGGCTTTATAGCAACGGAAATGACAGAGCAGTTGAGCGAAGAAATACGTAAGAAAATGAGTGATCAAGTGGCACTGCAACGTTTAGGTGAGCCACAAGATATCGCTAATGCAGTAAGTTTCTTGGCTAGTGAAAAAGCAAGTTACATTACTGGTACAGTTTTACACGTAAATGGTGGTTTATACATGGCTTAAGGCTGTTGGATAAACTTTTAAAATAATTGATATTCAATTAAACTAACGGCAATTAAAAACGCCACAAGCAATGAGGAGAATTCCTGTGAGCGATATCGAACAACGCGTAAAACAGGCTGTAGCAGAACAACTCGGTATGCGTGCTGAAGAAATTAAAAATGAAGCATCTTTCATGGATGACTTGGGTGCAGATTCTCTGGACCTGGTTGAACTTGTGATGTCTTTTGAAAATGATTTCGACATTACTATTCCTGATGAAGATTCTAACGAAATCACTACTGTTCAATCAGCAATTGATTATGTTACCAAGAAACTTGCTCAGTAAGTTGTCTTTTAGCATGTGCTGATAAAAAGCCACCTTAAGGGTGGCTTTTTTTATTTCATCCTTAATTGAAACAAAAGACTAATAGGTAGTAAGTAGAGCGTAGCAAGTCTTACATAAGTTTACTGTTTACAGCCGAAATAAAACTTAAGTACCTTAAATTATTCGGTATAAAAATAAGATAGCAATACACAATATTCATCCACTAACATGGAGTAGAACGATGGGACTTTTTGACTTTGTAAAAGGTATTGGTAAAAAGAATGAAGCAAAGGTAGAACAGCATCAAGCTGCTACGCCTGCTAATTCTGCTCCTCAAGCGGCTCCACAGGCTCCACCTAAGGCTGCAGAACCTTCAGCACAACAGATCGCGAATCAGTTACTGGCTCATGTAAAGAGTCTGGGGCTTGGTGTAGAAGGTCTGTCAGTCAGTTATAACAGTAATACTGATTTGGCTACAATCAAAGGCCAAGTGAAAAGTCAGGCAGACCGTGAGAAAATTATTCTGGCCGTCGGTAATATTGATCATGTGGCTCAAGTAGATGATCAGATGACAGTTGCTACACCTGAACCGCAAAGCAAATTCTATACTGTAAAGTCTGGGGATTCTCTCTCTAAAATCTCTAAAGAATTTTATGGTGATGCTAATCAATATAATAAAATTTTTGAAGCTAACCGTCCTTTGTTAAAAAATGCTGATGATATTTATCCAGGTCAGGTTTTACGTATTCCCCAATAGACAGGGTGAGTAAGCAAAAATTGTTGTTTGTATGCTCGATAAAGCAATAATAAAAAGCCCGCTATATTAAGCGGGCTTTTTATTTTAAAAACGTTTTGGTATTTTCTGCCCATCAGGCACTGGAGTTTCTGCATTTTTTAAGACACCAAATAGCCAGGTTTCTGCATGTTGGACTGCCTGAACCAGCTCATCTCCTAATGCTAAGCGTCCTGCGATAAAGCTTGCCAGTGAACAGCCAGAACCATGATATTCACCTTGTAATCGTGGACAGTGGCTTTCTGCCACCATTTCACCCTGAATATAAAGTGCATTACGAATATAGTCTGGGGTATTCTCATGCCCACCTTTAACCAGAACGGCTTTTGCACCCATTTCAAACAGCTTTTGAGTGGCAGTTTCCAGGTCGTCAAAACCAGTTAAAGCCCGCAGTTCGACTGTGTTAGGGGTTAGAATGCTGGCCAGAGGAATAAGCTCTATAAATGCTTTAACTAAAGTTTCCTGATTACCAAGTGAACCGCCACTATTGGCAACCAGTACCGGATCAAGCACATATTGATAATCTGGGTGAGCTCTTAAAAATTCAGCCAGCGCGCTAATATTTTCTGTAGTACCCAACATGCCAGATTTTACACATCGGATAGGGAGGTCGCCAACTACTGCATTGGCCTGCGCTAGTAATAATTCTCGTGAACTTGCCTCAAAACCAAATACTTGTTGAGAGTTCTGTATGGTTAGAGCAGTACAGGCAATTGCAGCATGTGCACCACTTTGCCCAATTGCTTCAATATCAGCCTGCAGACCTGCGCCGCCTGAAGGATCAAGTCCGGAAAAACAAAGAACTGTAGGACGCACTGCCGTATCCTTATTTAATGCAAATTACGCTAGTATAGAATAGTTTACTTCATCTCTCGACCTTAATCCCGTGTTAAACCTACTGAATAACTGTCCAACATGACTATAAAGAATCTGCTGATTGACCTTGATGGTACCCTGACTGATCCCAAGGTGGGAATACATACTTGTATCCGTTATGCTATGGAAAAACTAGGTTATCCCCTAAAGCCCGATCTGGATATTGACTGGACCATTGGGCCGCCTTTAAAAGCATCTTTTGTTAAGCTGCTTGATAATGGAGATGAACAACTTGCTGAGCAGGCTTTGCTGGGGTATCGGGAGCGTTTTTCTGTAGTCGGACTTTTTGAAAATAAAGTTTATCCGGCTGTGCCAGAAACTCTCAGATATCTCCAAGAGCAGGGGTATCAATTATTTCTTGCCACAGCAAAACCTGCTATCTATGCCAGACAAATTTTGGAACATTTTCAGCTCGCAGATTATTTTACTCAAATTTATGGAAGCGAGTTGAGCGGTGAGCGTACAAACAAAGCAGAATTAATTGCTTTCATTTTGCAGCAGGAGCAACTTAGGCCACAGGAGTGTTTAATGATTGGAGACCGTGAGTATGATATTTTAGGGGCGCGTCATAATGGCATAAATACAATTGCGGTCGAGTATGGTTACGGTTCTGCAGAAGAGCTCATGCAGGCACAGCCTCAATATATGATAAAAAGTTTTGATACATTACCGGCAATTTTAAGTAGGCTGAGCTAAAAAATATGGAAATCAGTTTTTAATTTTTTATTTATGTAATTTAAAGCTTTTATAAAAAATAAATTTAAAAAGCTGAGACAAATAAAAAAGCCCCGAATCTGGGGCTTTTTCGACTATTGATAATTAAAAGGGCTTGACCACTACCAGAATGACAATAGCAAACAGTAAAAGGGTCGGCATTTCATTAAAAAAACGCCAGAACTTATGTGTCTTGTAATGTGCATTTCCGATCAGTTTTTTACGGTAATAGCCACAAACAAAATGGTAAATGACCAGTAAACCGACTAATGCTACTTTTAGATAAAACCATAAAGCTTCATGGTAATGATAAAACTGATCTCCCCAGTCCACCAGAAAGTGTGCTGTAATCAGGGTAGCTATCATTGCAGGCCACATAATTCCCCGGTACAACTTACGCTCCATTACTTCAAAGCGCTGATGACTGACTGTATCATCACTCATGGCATGATAAACATAAAGACGCGGTAGATAGAACAGAGCAGCAAACCAGCATACCACGGCAATAATATGTAAAGCCTTTATCCAAAAGAAAGCATCAGAAGGTGCATTCATCAATTATCCCATTTCTTGAAAATCAGGCAGGCATTGACGCCGCCAAAACCAAAACTGTTACTCATTACAGTATTTAGTTTCGCATCACGTTTTTCAAGCACAATATCAAATGGTTTAGCGCCTTCATCCAGTTCGGTCACGTTAATGTTGGGAGCAATGAAGTCATTCTGCATCATTAAAACAGAATAGATTGCCTCATGTACTCCTGCTGCCCCCAGACTGTGACCAGTCATGGACTTGGTTGAACTGACTGCTGGTACATGGCCTTCGCCAAAAGCGCGTTCCATTGCTTTAAGCTCGGTTACATCGCCGGCAGGTGTTGATGTCCCATGAGTATTCACATAATCGATGCTTTCTATACCATGCTGCTTGGCTTCTTCAAGCGCCATTAAAATACAGCGGGTTGCACCTTCACCACTTGGCGCTACCATGTCCGCACCATCAGAATTGGCTGCATATGCAACCACTTCAGCAAGAATTTTGGCACCACGAGCCTGAGCGTGCTCAAGAGATTCTAAAACAACAAAACCACCGCCACCTGCAATGACAAAGCCATCACGATCAGCTGAATATGGGCGTGAAGCTTTTTCTGGTGTGTCATTATATTTTGAAGACAATGCGCCCATAGCATCAAATAACAGGCTTTGAGACCAGTGATCTTCTTCACCGCCACCTGCCAGCATTAGGTCCTGTTTGCCTAGCTGAATCAGATTATAGGCATACCCAATTGCATCAGCAGAAGTAGCACAGGCGCTGGTAATAGAGTGCGCCATACCTTGAAGTTTGAATGCAACACCTACGTTAGCAGTAATGGTATTACTCATATTGCGTGGCACAAAAAAAGGTCCGATTTTACGTGCGCCTTTTTCTTCTAGTAACTTGGTCATTTCAACTACAGAAGCTGTTGAGTTACCGCCAGAGCCACCTGCAATGCCGTAGCGTGGATTACCAGCGAGATCTTCTACCTGAAGGCCCGCATTTTCTACTGCAGCCACAGCCGAGTTATAAGCATACATGGCGCATACGCCCATAAAACGTTTCAGTTTACGGTCAATATTGTCAAAGTTCTGTTCTGCAGCTGCACTTACATGGCTTTTGAAATTAAGTTCAGCATAAGTTGGATTAAAACGTGTTCCTGAAATGCCGTTTTGTAAAGAGTGAGTAACATCTTCTAAAGTATTACCAATGCATGAGTTAATACCCATACCAGTGATTACAACACGTTTCATCTACAGTTCCCTTTATGGTGAGGTTATGAGCTTGGCTTGGACACTCTGGCAGGAGCGGGGTTATGCCGGATGCGCTACGCTACTCATCTTTCAAATTGAACTCATAATAACAGAAAGGTTTTTGTTTTCTTATGGCAAATCCTATGCGTATTGCAAGCTATACACGAGTTGCACATAGCATGCTTTGAGTTACCTGCTTATAACTAAAAGAAACACTTTAGAATTGTGTTAAATCTTCACTACACCTAGTATTTACTATCAAATAACTAACTGAATGAAGAGGGGAGATTGATGACGAATACTAATAATAATCAGTCAGCAGGTTTTATTTCCAGTGCTGTGAAAGTGGCTAAAAAGCTCAGTTCTACAGGTTTGGATATGCTGAATCAAGCAACGCCTGGTGGTGCCACTAAGCAGAATGGACAGACAGATCAGAATCAGGTTATTGAAGGCTCTGCTCGTGTAAAAAGTCCAATGGAAGCTAGTCCTGATGATCATCCACAGCATATTTTACGTGATTATGTGCCCAAAATGTCACGTCAACTATTAGGTCGTCATTACAACCGTTTTAATGGTGTTGCTAATTTTATTCCTCCTGAAGTCAGTAATAAAATCTCTGATTATATGTTTGAATGTCTGAGTGAACTCAGTTCACAACTCAGTTCGGTGGAAGCCATTTTAAGCGAGGCAGGTGCCAGTAAACTTGAAGAGCTCGAAAAAGATCCTAAACGTTCAAAACGTTTAAGTCAGGCTCTGGCAGAGCAGAATAAATGGATTGCATCAGTCCAAGGCGCAGTCAGCGGTGCAACCGGTATTGTAGGGGCCGCGGTTGATGTACCAGCATCTCTAGCGTTAGCTCTTAGAACCATTTACCAGACCGGACGGGCGCATGGCTTCGATTTGAAAGAAGATCAGGAAATTGTACAACATGTGCTGCGACAGATTGACATGGGTTTGATTGCTGAAAAACAGGCAATACTGATGGGCCTTAAAGCTGTGAGCGGTATGCTGCAAAATAATGATGTTTCACAGTTACAGCAGCTGTTAGGGTCGAGTAATGATTTTGAAATGCTTAAAAAATGGATCGGGCAGGATGGTCAGCAACAAGATAATCCTACTGTTTTTTCTAAGCTATCTATATTGACTAAACTTACTCCTTTGGTTGGTGCAACAGTTGGCGCAATCTATAGCTGGAAACTGGTTGAAGAGGCCAGCCAAAAGGCACAGACAGCATTTGCTGAAGCACGATCTTATCTAGAGCAGCATAATGACTCTTCACTTTCACCTCTGGAAGCATTTAACCGTTCAGAGAAAGCCTTGGAGCAGGCAAGTCCTGCGGTTTCTGCCAAACCGGAAAAAATTGAACAGCCAGAACAGGTCAATCTTGACAAGATAAAAGAAGTTGAGCTTAAAGACCATGACACGATTGCCAAGGTGAAAGTTCAGAAAAAACCTTCTGAAGAAGAGAAAAAGACAGAAGCTGATATTGAGCAGGAAGTTCAGCAAGATATCGAAAGCTTGGCGGAAGATATGGTGGAGCCTCATGAAGCAGTAGAGCCTCAAAAGACTGCTGTGCCATTAGATGAAGATAACCCGGTAGTTGATGAGGAAGAACTGGTTGCTGGCAATCAGGCTAAACTTGCAGCCGAAGAAGCAATAGATAAGCCTGTTGATTAGGTTAAAGTTGAAACTGGTGACATTACAAACTCTTCTACAGAAGCTAAAGAAGCAGTTACAAAAAACTCTTCTTCGAAAAAATAGGCTAAAAACATAAAAGCTTGATAAATAAGCTTTGTCAGGTACTTGGTCAACATTTGTTATGGCATCAAATGTTGACCATTTTTGTGTCTTGGCTTACAATTGCATGCCCTCAAAAAGTGGTATTTTTTTGAGGTTTTTTATTTACGGGAGAATTGCCATATGGCAACAACAAATCAGTTGATCCGCAAGGGTCGTACGACTTTGGTTGAGAAATCCAAAGTTCCTGCGTTGAAGGCTTGTCCACAACGTCGTGGTGTTTGTACACGTGTTTATACAACTACACCTAAAAAACCTAACTCAGCAATGCGTAAAGTTTGCCGTGTTCGCTTAACTTCAGGCTTTGAAGTATCAAGCTATATCGGTGGTGAAGGCCATAACCTGCAAGAGCACAGTGTTGTTCTGATCCGTGGTGGTCGTGTTAAAGACTTACCAGGTGTACGTTACCATACCGTTCGTGGTTCTTTAGACTGCGCTGGCGTTAAAGATCGTAACCAGTCACGTTCTAAATATGGTGCTAAACGTCCTAAGAAATAATTTCTTAAGGATATAGAGCCACAAACCTTTATCGTCTCGCTTGTCTGATTTCTGCATTTATTTTTGTGAAATTCAAGCGACGTGTAGTAAGGCCAGCGAATGCACACGACACTTTGTGCTACTGCTGGATTAACCTGAAGTGTCATATTTATAGGTAGTTTAAAATGCCAAGACGTCGCGTAGTCGCTGCTCGTGAAATCCTTCCGGATCCAAAATTCAGCAGCCAAACCATCGCTAAATTCATGAACCACGTAATGCAAGATGGTAAAAAATCTATTGCTGAAAGCATCGTTTACGGTGCTTTAGACCGCGTTCAAGAAAAAAACAAAGTAGATCCGGTTGAATTTTTCGAGACTACTCTTGAAAAAGTTCGCCCTATGGTCGAAGTAAAAGCACGCCGTGTTGGTGGTGCTACTTATCAAGTACCTATGGAAGTGCGCCCATCCCGTCGTACTGCCCTAGCAATGCGTTGGTTAGTAGATGCTGCTGCTAAGCGTTCTGAAAAAACTATGGCTTTACGTCTTGCTGGTGAGTTGCTAGATGCAGCTGAAGGTAAAGGCGCAGCGATCAAAAAACGTGAAGATGTGCACCGTATGGCTGAAGCTAACAAAGCCTTCTCTCACTACCGCTTCTAAGCGGTTAAAACAGGCCCTAATCAGGAAGATGATAGGCATGTTTTTCATTGATCTGTCATCAATTCGCTTTAAGTTGCAAAAGTAACTTAAAGCGTCCTGTTTTAACAACAAAATTTAGGAATGCAAGAAATCATGGCTCGTCAAACCCCAATTTCTCGTTACCGTAATATTGGTATCTCTGCGCACATTGACGCAGGTAAAACAACTACGTCTGAACGTATTTTGTTTTACACAGGTGTTTCTCACAAAATCGGTGAGGTACACGACGGTGCCGCGACTATGGACTGGATGGAACAAGAGCAAGAACGTGGTATTACCATTACTTCTGCTGCAACTACTTGTTTCTGGTCTGGTATGGGTAACCAATTCCCGCAACACCGTATCAACGTAATTGATACCCCGGGACACGTTGACTTCACAATCGAAGTTGAACGTTCTATGCGTGTACTTGATGGTGCATGCATGGTGTACTGTGCGGTAGGTGGTGTACAGCCTCAGTCTGAAACAGTATGGCGTCAGGCAAACAAATATAAAGTACCTCGTTTGGCATTCGTGAACAAGATGGACCGTACTGGCGCCAACTTCTTCCGTGTTGTTGAACAAATGAAATCACGTCTGGGTGCAAATCCAGTACCTGTAGTAATCCCTGTTGGTGCTGAAGATACTTTCACCGGTGTTGTTGACTTGATCGAAATGAAGTCAATTATCTGGGATGAAGCGTCTCAAGGCATGCAGTTTGAATACGGCGAAATTCCAGCTGATCTTCAAGATCTGGCTGAAGAATGGCGTGTAAACATGGTTGAAGCCGCTGCTGAAGCTTCAGAAGAGTTAATGGACAAATACCTGGAAGAAGGTGATCTTTCTAAAGAAGACATCAAGAAAGGTCTACGTGCCCGTACATTAGCATCTGAAATTCAACCTATGCTTTGCGGTTCTGCATTCAAGAACAAAGGTGTTCAACGTATGTTGGATGCAGTAATTGAGTTCTTGCCTGCTCCTACTGACGTTGAAGCGATCAAGGGTATTCTTGACGATAAAGCTGAAACAGAAGCGACTCGTGAAGCATCTGATGAAGCTCCGTTCTCTGCTCTTGCATTCAAAATCATGAATGACAAATTCGTAGGTAACCTGACGTTCGTTCGTGTTTATTCTGGTGTATTAAAACAGGGCGATCCTGTATACAACCCGGTTAAATCTAAGCGTGAACGTATTGGCCGTATCGTGCAGATGCATGCCAATGAGCGTCAGGATCTTGATGAGATCCGTGCAGGTGATATCGCAGCATGTGTAGGCCTGAAAGACGTAACTACAGGTGATACTCTGTGTGATGAGAAAAACATCATTACGCTTGAGCGTATGGAATTCCCAGAGCCAGTAATTTCACTGGCTGTTGAGCCAAAAACTAAAGCTGACCAAGAAAAAATGTCAATTGCTTTAGGTCGTCTGGCGAAAGAAGATCCATCGTTCCGTGTTCGTACCGATGAAGAATCAGGTCAGACCATTATTGCTGGTATGGGTGAGCTTCACCTTGACATCATCGTTGACCGTATGAAGCGTGAATTCGGTGTTGAAGCGAATATTGGTAAACCAATGGTTGCTTACCGCGAAACAATCAAAAAGACTGTTGAGCAAGAAGGTAAATTCGTACGTCAAACAGGTGGTAAAGGTAAATTCGGTCATGTATATGTCCGTCTTGAGCCTATTGATGTTGACGAAACTGGTAAAGAATACGAATTCGCTGAAGAAGTTGTTGGTGGTGTAGTACCTAAAGAATTCTTCGGTGCAGTTGACAAAGGTATTCAAGAACGTATGAAGAATGGTGTACTGGCTGGTTACCCTGTTGTGGGTATTAAAGCGACACTATTTGATGGTTCTTACCACGATGTCGACTCTGACGAATTATCGTTCAAAATGGCAGGTTCTTATGCCTTCCGTGACGGTTTCATGAAAGCAGATCCTGTTCTTCTTGAACCTATCATGAAAGTTGAAGTAGAAACTCCAGAAGACTACATGGGCGACATCATGGGCGACTTGAACCGTCGTCGTGGTATGGTTCAGGGTATGGACGACTTACCTGGCGGTACTAAAGCTATCCGTGCAGAAGTTCCACTGGCTGAGATGTTTGGTTACGCGACTCAAATGCGTTCTATGTCTCAAGGCCGTGCAACATACTCAATGGAATTCGCTAAATATGCTGAAACTCCACGTAACGTGGCTGAAGGCATCATCAGCAAATTCCAATCTGGCGGTAAAAAAGGTGACGACGAGTAATCTTTCGATTACTATAAGCCCAAACTAATTCTTAGTTAAAAACCAAGTGCTCATGGGGTGACCCTCCATGAGTAGTTAATAAAGGAAGATCATCATGGCTAAAGCCAAGTTTGAACGTAATAAGCCACACGTAAACGTGGGCACAATCGGTCACGTTGACCATGGTAAAACAACTTTAACCGCTGCGATTGCAACAATCTGTGCAAAAACTTACGGCGGTGAAGCGAAAGATTACGCAGCAATTGACTCTGCACCAGAAGAAAAAGCGCGTGGTATTACCATTAATACTTCACACGTAGAATATGACTCTCCAACTCGTCACTACGCTCACGTAGACTGCCCGGGCCACGCTGACTATGTTAAAAACATGATCACTGGTGCTGCTCAGATGGACGGCGCGATCCTTGTATGTGCAGCAACTGATGGCCCAATGCCACAGACTCGTGAACACATCCTGCTTTCTCGTCAGGTTGGTGTACCTTACATCATCGTGTTCCTGAACAAATGTGACCTTGTTGATGACGAAGAGTTACTTGAACTGGTAGAAATGGAAGTTCGTGAACTCCTGTCTACTTATGACTTCCCAGGTGATGACACTCCAATCATCCGTGGTTCAGCTCTTCAAGCACTGAACGGCAACGACGGTCAGTATGGCGAGTCTGCAGTTCTTGCTCTGGTTGAAGCGCTTGACACTTACATTCCAGAACCAGAACGTGCAATCGACAAAGCATTCCTAATGCCAATCGAAGACGTATTCTCAATTTCAGGTCGTGGTACAGTAGTTACTGGCCGTGTTGAGTCTGGTATCGTTAAAGTCGGCGAAGAAGTTGAAATCGTTGGTATCAAAGATACAGTTAAAACGACTGTAACGGGTGTAGAAATGTTCCGTAAACTGCTTGACGAAGGTCGTGCAGGCGAGAACTGTGGTGTTCTGCTACGTGGTACTAAACGTGAAGACGTTCAGCGTGGTCAGGTACTGGCTAAACCAGGTACAATCAAGCCGCACACTAAATTCGATGCAGAAGTATATGTACTTTCTAAAGAAGAAGGTGGTCGTCACACTCCATTCCTGAATGGTTACCGTCCACAGTTCTACTTCCGTACAACTGACGTAACTGGTGCGATCCAGCTGAAAGAAGGCGTTGAAATGGTTATGCCAGGTGACAACGTTGAGATGTCAGTTGAGCTGATCCACCCGATCGCGATGGACGCTGGTCTGCGTTTTGCGATTCGTGAAGGTGGTCGTACAGTAGGTGCTGGTGTTGTTGCGAAAGTAACTGCATAATCACTTTACTGTGTCAAAAAAAGCGTCCTTTTAGGGCGCTTTTTTTATTTATATAAATATATATCTAAATAACTTTATAAAATTGTCAGACAAAAATAAATATCAGCTGTCCTTAACTGATAATTCTATGTCCTTATCTGCCCTTATAGCACAATAAAAAAGACGTATGATAAGAAATAAGAAATCAAAAAATAAAAGCAAGCTAGCGAATTGCTCACTTGCGAGGAGTAACCCTAATGAATGCTAAAGTAAATATTTCAAATCGTGCCGGTGCTAGCTTTCCTGTACGTCGTATGGACTTTGAATTTAATCAGGTTCCACGTTACTGGGCGAGCGGCGATGCCGGTATAACCCATTTTATGACAGCTTTATCTGCACTGTTTCCAGAGGGTGAAAAATTTTTTGTAGATAGTACCCGTGCGGTGCGTCAAAACCCTAAACTCTCAGATCCAGCACTTCAAAAAGAGATTAGTGCTTTTATCGGGCAAGAAGCTATGCATTCTAAGGAGCATCTTGCCTTTAATGCTTCTGCTCAGGCTTATGGTTATGATGTACGTAAAATGGAAGAGCAGACAGGGCAAGTACTTAAAGTAGGTACGGAAGTTGTATACCGTCTGATGAAACCGTTCGGTTACACCAAGGAAATGGTTGATTTAACAGGTACATGTGCTCTTGAACATTTTACTGCCACTATTGCGGCTGAGCTGTTGCAGAATGCAGATGTGCAGGCCTTATTTAATGATGAGACCATGTATAAACTCTGGATGTGGCATGCCATAGAGGAAAATGAGCATAAAGCTGTAGCCTTTGATGTTTATACAGCAATGTATGGGCAAGGGCCCAAGGCTTATTTTATGCGCTCTTCGGCGCTAATCATTGCCTTAACGCTGATTTTCTTTACACAGTCATATTTTACTGTGCGTCTCTTAAGCGCAGATAAAAAACTAACCTGGAAAAATACCAGATATATGCTGAAATTTATGTATGGCCGTAAGGGTTTTATAACTCGACAAATTCCTGAACTGGCAGACTTTTTAAGACCAAAATTTCATCCAAATGATACAGATACCACAGCTCTTTTAGAAAAATGGCGTAATAAACTAGGTTTCTAAAAGTATATAAGAAAAGGGACAATTTAAATTGTCCTTTTTTATTCTCGATTTTTCATAAACAATTCTTATAATGCAAGTTGGATAGCTATAAAAGCCCTGTTGTATATGATCCGCTTAATGCAAAAATCTGACCTGCCTCAGGTGACTGAGATTGAAAAACAGGTTCAGACTCACCCGTGGTCTTTTCGATTATTTGAAGAGGCATTACAAAGTTATCTGTGTACTGTATACGAGCTGCAAGATCAGGTTATCGGCTTCTGTATTCTACAGCCTATTCTAGATGAAGCTAACCTGTTATTAATGGGTATTCATCCTTCCTGGCAAGGTAAAGGACTAGGTTATACCCTACTTGAGCAATCAATTTCACTTTTAGAAAATATGCCTGTACAAATTTTTCTGGAAGTACGTGAAAGCAACACAGCTGCCATCGCACTTTATGAAAAAAGCGGCTTTCATCAAATTGATCAGCGACGTAATTATTATCCTGGACCGAATGGAGGACGTGAACATGCCATTATCATGGTCAAGTCTTGTAGTGAGGATTTCAGCCAGTTATTTCGCTAAGTCAAACTGATTTATTTAACAATCAGCTGATTCCAGCCCGAAGGAAGGGTGGTGAGGAGTGAATCACCCAGCGCATGAATCTCTTCAGCGTTTAAGGAACGGTTCAGATGCCGCCACTGTCCATCTAGTAAAATTTCTAATGGGGTATATTGGGATTTATAGTTCATTTTAGCTGAATGTGGTACCCAGTAACCGAGGTAGATGTAATCTAAACTTAGCATTTTTACATATTCAATCTGCTTTAAAATTGCAAATACCCCTAAGGAGCGGCGGTTTTCATCAGGATCAAAAAAAGTATAAACCGCTGAAATACCATCATCCAGCGGATCACATGTAGAAACGCTGATGAGCTGTTCATCCTTCCACAGCTCAAGAAAGAAGCTTTCTGTACAGCTATGTACCAAGAATTTTTCAAACTGGTCTTGACTGGGTGGATACATGTCTCCATCAGCATGACGTGCCAAAATATAGCGCTCATACAGTGCATAATGCTGCCAGGTTGCATCACGAGTTGAAATAATATTCATGCGTAAATCCTGGTTACGCTTCCATGCTTTTTTCTGGCTGCTGTTCATTTGAAAAGCATTTACAGGGACCCGACAGGAAAGGCATTGCCGGCATAAATGGCATTCTGGACGATAGATAAAGTCGCCACTACGTCGGAAGCCTAGCCGAGAAAGCTCAGACAATGTTTCTACGTCAATACGGTGAACAGGGTCCAGAAAGACCATGCGTGCAGATTTCTTTTCTAGATAACTACAGTCATGTGGTGGTGTAATATAGTACTGCAAGTCATTTAACAGGGACTTAGGGTGATAAGATTTCATACATGGTCCCTCATTATTATCATTCGCTCAGGCAGCTATTAAGTGCAACTGTTTCACTTGAAAATACACGCTCCTGATACTTTTTCCAATCGATAGTAGGTTGAATAATTACATCTTGTAACGATTTAAGATAATCCTGCCGAGAAACTGTACAGGCACCCAAGCTAAGCAGATGTTCATTTACCAGCTGGCAGTCGACCCAGGGTAAATTATTCTCCTTTGCAATTAACATGAGACTATAAAAAGCCATTTTTGAAACATCAGTGCGGGTACTGAACATCGATTCACCGAAACAGCCTTTGCCAATGGTGACCCCATATAGGCCTCCTACCAACTTTGTATCGTCCCAGACTTCAATACTATAGCCAAAACCTGCATTGAACAGGTCGCAGTAGCCTTGGATAATTTGTTTGGAAATCCACGTCTCTTCACTATAGCTACGCGGTAAGGCACATGAAGAAATAACCTGTTCAAAAGCCTGATTTACCGTGATGTGATAGTTGTACTTTTTCATACTCCGTAGTAAAGATTTGCTCGGTTTATAACATTCTGGATAAATTACACAGCGTGGTTCTGGTGACCACCAGCAAATAGGTTCACCCGCATTAAACCAGGGAAATAACCCATGTGTGTAAGCTTCTAATAAAGTAGACGGAGAGAGGTCAGCCCCAATACATATAAGGCCTTCGCCTTCAGTATCAGCTTCTATAGGATCAGGAAAAATATATTGAGAGGGGGGAAGCATGGTCATGATTCAGTCTGAAAAAATCACTTTAATTTATGGTAAGTAATTTCAAACAGGCATACAAGCATAACTGTAAAACTGAAAATAAGAATAGCCGCACTGAGGCGGCTATTAAGAAAATAACTAAACTCTCTTAACTTTCTGGTGTTAAACCATCCAGGTATTTCTCTGCATCAAGTGCAGCCATACAGCCTGAACCCGCAGAGGTAATGGCCTGGCGATAAACATCATCTGCTACATCACCTGCTGCAAATACGCCTGGGATTGACGTTGCAGTCGCATTACCTGCTGTGCCACTTTGTACCTGAATATAGCCATTACGTAATTCAAGCTGGCCCTCAAACATTGAGGTATTTGGTTTGTGGCCAATGGCAACAAATAAACCTTGAACATCAACATCACGTAGTGTGTCATCCTGAACAGATTTGAGTCTTACACCGGTTACTCCAGTATTGTCGCCCAGGACTTCTTCAACCTGATGGTTCCAGAGAATCGAAATTTTGCCTTCTTTCTCTTTTTCAAACAGGTGATCTTGTAAAATCTTTTCTGAACGCAGTTTGTCACGACGGTGTACAAGCGTAACATGTGAAGCGATATTTGATAAATACAATGCTTCTTCAACCGCAGTATTACCTCCACCTACTACCATAACTTTCTGGTTTTTGTAGAAGAAACCATCACAGGTTGCGCAGGCACTTACACCCTGGCCCATAAATTTGGCTTCGGATTCCAGACCAAGATACTGGGCGGTTGCGCCTGTTGCCACAATCAGGGCATCACAGGTGTACTCTTCCATATCACCCTTCAAAACAAAGGGACGAACATTTAAGTCCACTTCATTAATATGGTCATAAATCATCTCAGTACCAAACCGCTCTGCATGAGCATGCATACGTTCCATTAAAGCTGGACCAGTAAGACCCTCAGGGTCACCTGGCCAGTTGTCTACTTCAGTAGTGGTCGTAAGCTGGCCACCCATCTGCATGCCTGCAATGAGTGTGGGTTTTAGGTTTGCACGTGCTGCATACACTGCTGCGCTGTAACCGGCGGGGCCCGAGCCCAAAATAATTAACCGTGAGTGACGAATGCTCATTAAAGCTATCCTTTTTTATGTAGAATTGTTAAAAGTATACGTGAAACATCAGCAAAGTTGTGTTCAATCCATGTGGATAATCTTGATGATGGAAATCGGTTTGAGCTATATAAAATATGTTAACAACACAAATAAATAATGATGCATCATTTTAATGGGAACCGGTGCATAATATAAAGTTTTCTTCTTTGAAGAAAGCCTGACGGCTTCTATATAAGAACATCAATTGATAAATGGTTACGGGACAGTATATGACTGCGGTGTCAAATGTTTATGCACAGCGCTTATTAATGACATTATTCTTGGTTTCATTCGGGATTTATCTGTTTCTGGCAACAGTAACATATACACCGTTTGACCCCGGGTGGATGCATATTTCCAGTGATACCCAGCAAGTCTCTAATGCCAGCGGCGTAGCGGGTGCCTGGATTGCAGATTTGCTTTTTGGCTTTGTAGGATGGGCAAGTTTGCTTATTCCCATCTACCTTTTTATTGAAGCTATCCAGCTCTGGTGGCCACGCAGTTTCCTGAACCGTCCGTTTCGTTATGCTGCCCAGTTTTTTTTAATCCTGACCACGTCCAGCCTTTTATATCTACACTGGAATTTACCTGCAGATACTCTGGAAAATGCCTCTGGTGGCATTATCGGTTATGAACTGGGAAGTAGTCTGGTACAGGTGTTAACAATTTATGGTGCTACTTTCTTTCTGATTGTATTTTGTCTAATTTTACTGACTCTGGCATTTGGTATTCAATGGAATAAAACCTGGGTTACGCTTAAGGCAACCCCTGCATATCTGCAAGATCTGTTTTACCGTAATGTACCTTCCAGTGAATCAGACTTTGACCGCACTGAACAGCAACCAATAAAAAAGCCGGTCGCGATCAGAACCAGAGAACCTGCACAAGAGCAGGTTTTAGCTTCAGAAATAAAGCAGCCAGCTAAGATAGCCTCTCAACCTTCAGCAGCAGACCTGCAAGCAGAGCGTCTATTTAACGATATGTTGGCAAAAGAGCAGATACAACATCAGATGCCTTCACTTGATCCTGAAGATGAAGCAGAGTTTGAACGTACTTTAGAAAAAGCCCATCAGTTACAGCAGGACAGCCAGCGTGTGGTCGCCACCGGTGAAGTATGGCGTGCTTTACAACATGATGATAATCATGACCGTGATATTGATGCCCTGTTAAAAGCTGCCGAAGATGATAAACCGGTTACACCACATGATCATCTGCAACAAGTGGTAGTGGCTCAGGAAGAAAGACAGCCTGAATCCCGTTCTCCTGCGTATCAGCCTCAAACACCACATAATGATGAGATATTGGACTGGAATGATGACCAGATTTTTGATGAGCTGTTAGCTGCTGTACCGCCAACTAAAACGGCAACAGATGTACATACACCTTTTAACAGCAAAAATATATCGAATGGACAGGGCTCATCTGCCGCATCAGCTACTGTATCCAGTGTGACGGCCAGTGTTTCTGGGGCAGCAAGCGCCACGGGAGTTCAATCTGCACTGATGAGACAGTCCATGCAGAATAACGGCAGTGATGTTGCTGAGCTTGAGGAGCTGGTTGATTTTCTGGTGGAAGATGAAGACCACTTTAAAGATCAGCCTGTGAGAACAACAAGCAGTTATGCTCAGTCTACGCCCTTTGTAAAAGCAGAGATTAAAACTCAGTTTAATGCACTAGAGCGTGAAACAGAGACTGAGCAGCATCTAGATGAGCGTGAAATTCTTGCCAAAGATAAAGAAGCCTTTATTGAGGCTTGGCATGAAACGGCTGGTAAACCTCAAGAAATTGAAGAAGAATTTGATCTTGATGCGCCATTAACTGACCGGGCTGGGCGGCCGATGTCACGTGCCATGCAAGTGGTACACAAGCGTCGTGATCTGTCAACTTTGCCTCCAGTTGACATGCTAGATCCGGTAGACCCGAACAAGAAAGTAAACTTTACTGCTGAGCAGTTGGCACGCCTGTCAGAACTTCTGGAAATCAAGTTGCAGGAGTTTAATGTTAAAGCCAAGGTGGTTGAGGCCCAGCCAGGACCGGTAGTCACCCGTTTTGAACTGGATCTGGCGCCTGGGGTAAAAGCTTCTAAAGTAACCAACATCTCCCGTGACTTGGCTCGCTCAATGTCCATGGCTTCGGTGCGTGTAGTGGAAGTTATACCAGGCAAACCTTATATTGGAATCGAAGTACCGAACAGTAGCCGTGAAATGGTACGTTTAACCGAGCTACTGGAAACACCGGCATATCGCGACCCGAATGGCCTTATCTCAATGGCTATGGGTAAGGATATTTCAGGTAATCCGGTTTTGACTGATCTTGCCAAGGCACCCCACATGCTGGTGGCAGGGACTACCGGTTCGGGTAAGTCAGTCGCTGTAAATGCCATGATTCTTTCCATGCTGCTCAAATATACCCCCGATCAGTTGCGTTTAATTCTGATTGATCCAAAGCAATTAGAACTGGCTAACTATAATGATATTCCCCACCTTTTAACGCCCGTAGTGACTGATATGAAAGATGCGGTCAGTGCACTGAACTGGTGTGTTAATGAAATGGAACGTCGTTACAAGCTGATGTCCTTCATGAAAATCCGCAAGATTACTGATTATAACCGTAAGGTCGAAGAAGCAATTGCGAACGGTGAGGATCTGATTGATCCGACATGGAAACCCGGTGATTCGGCAACTCAAGAGCGTGCTCCACGCTTAACTCCTTTACCTATGATTGTGATCGTGGCTGATGAATTTGCAGATATGATTATGCAGGTGGGTAAAAAAGCAGAAGAAATGATTACTCGTCTCGCGCAAAAATCACGTGCTGCTGGTATTCATTTATTGCTTGCAACTCAGCGCCCTTCTGTGGATGTCATTACCGGCCTGATTAAAGCCAATATTCCAACCCGTGTGGCATTACGTGTTAACAGCAAAATTGACTCCCGTACTATTTTAGATGCAGGTGGGGCAGAGGACTTGTTAGGGCACGGTGATATGTTGTTCTTGGGGCCAGGTAAAATTGAACCCGAACGTGTACATGGCGCCTTCATTTCTGATGATGAAGTTAACCGTATTTGTGATGCATGGCGCGAACGTGGTGATCCTGATTACATTGACGAGATATTGACACCGTTTGATGAAGAACCAAGCTCACGTGGTTTCGAGGATGGTGGAGAAGGCGGTTCCGACCGGGATATGCTTTACGACCAGTGTGTCGCATTTGTACTGGAAACCCGTAAAGCTTCTACCTCTTCTCTCCAGCGTAAATTTAGCTTGGGTTACAACCGTGCTGCGCGCATTATTGATCAGATGGAAGAAAATGGTATTGTAAGTGCGATGGGTGCAAATGGTAAGCGTGAAATTTTAGTATAAAAGGTCTTTAAATAAAAAACCTGCTTCAAGCAGGTTTTTTATTATTTCGGTTATAAAGCTGTTTTTAAGCAAATTTAGCCAGAACTTCTAGAAATGGAGCACTTTGGCGCGGAAATTCAGCAATCACTTCATGAATACGTTGTCCCTGAGGATTAGTAGCATTTAGATCTCGGCCATCAGCAATAAACTTGTTCAGCAAACGTTCATAATCACTTGGACGCATATGCTTGAATGCATGATAGAGAACATGAAAGTCAGCATTTATGCCTTCAGGAGGAAGCTGATTCAAATAGCCAAACACACGTTCATCTGACCATTCTTCATTGAATGTTGCTGGCTGTGACAATGCCATCACGATCTCCTCAGTATTCAAAACAAAATTAAAAAAGCAAAATACTTGCAGCAGGAGAAAGTGATACTTTCCATGCGCTGCTGCATATTCTGCCTTGATTTAATTCGGTTGCCTAATCAGTAATGAGATTAACGTTCTTCAGGCAAATTGATATTCATTTCCAGCATTTCGATGTTCGCTTCAGAACGAACAGACATCTGAATATGCTGCTCATCTACACCGCGTACATAACGGTTGACCACCTGCATAATTTCTTTTTTCATCTGGTCTATTTTGTCTTGGCTTAGACGTCTACCTAAACCCTGTTCAGAGGCCACGATGACTTTCAGTCGGTCTTTAGCTGTTTTAGCACTTGATGGTTTTTCATCACCACTAAAAAGCTTACTCCAGAATCCTGCCATAATTATGCTCCAAATAGTCGTGCTAACCAGCCCTTCGGTTTCACAGTAATGTGACGATAAGGACGTTCTTCACCAAGGAAGCGCGCAACCAGGTCATCATAAGCCTGTCCAGCACTGGTTTCAGTATATAGAATAACCGGTTTACCTTCGTTTGATGCCTGAAGTACAGTTGGACATTCTGGAATCACCCCTAAAGTCGGGACACGTAAAATATCTTTTGAAATATCATCAATTGATAACATTTCCTGACGGTCTGCACGTTCTGGGTTAAAACGAGTGATACACAAATGCTTGCGTACACGGCCTTCATTTTGTTCTACTTTTTTGGTCTTGCTGTCCAGCATGCCAATAATGCGATCTGAGTCTCGCACAGAAGAGATTTCAGGGTTGGTTACGATAATTGCTTCATCAGCATGATACATGGCCAAGATAGCACCACGTTCAATACCGGCTGGTGAATCACATATAATATAGTCAAACTCTTGTGAGAGCTCATCTATAATCCGGGCAACACCCTCATCTGTTAATGCATCCTTATCACGGGTCTGTGATGCCGGTAAAATATAAAGATTTTCAATATCTTTATCACGGATCAAAGCTTGTTGTAAACGGGCTTCATTATTTAAAACATTGACAAAGTCATAAACCACGCGGCGTTCACAACCCATGATCAAATCCAGGTTACGTAAGCCTACGTCAAAATCAATAACGACGGTTTTGTGACCACGTAGGGCTAAACCTGTTGCAAAAGATGCGCTTGTTGTAGTTTTACCCACTCCACCTTTGCCTGATGTTACGACAACAATTTTGGCCACCGAATCCACTCCTGTTATGGTCCATCCCCTTAAATGGGGCTTTTGGTGATAATTTATACCTTAAAATTCCAAGGCTTCAAATTCAAGCTCTTGGTCATCATTCAAGTAAATATGTACAGGTTTTTTGGCGACATGCTGCGGGATGTCGTCTGCTACACAGTATGTGCCTGCAATAGATACCAGTTCTGCCTCAAGGGAATGACAGAAAATTCTTGCAGAGGTATTGCCTCCTACGCCGGCAATGACTCTACCACGAACACTGCCATAAATATGTATATTTCCTGAAGCAATCACTTCAGAGCCGCTGTTGATTCCGGCTTTTAGAATAATATCGCCATGGTCTTGGACCAGACACTGCCCAGTACGTAAAATCTCATCGTGATAAGAGGTAATATAACGAATACTGCCTGTTTTTTCAGCCTCGGCCTGTTGAGATACTGGCGCTTCAACTACCTGTTCTTTGGTAGGCTTGATGCGCTGTAACGGGCGGTCAGAGGCGAGTACCGGGAACTGAATGGCGCGTGCCTGATCACCTAGGATGCCGTCAATTACAGCCATAGGCTGCAAATCTAGGCTGACGAGCAGCTGGATCAGTGCAATCAGTTCCTGCTCGACGGTACTGTCAAGAATAACCAGGGCACCCTGATAAGCATTTTCATCGACTAGAGTGTTCAGTTGCTGGCGGATAGCATCATGATCATTGGTGTCAAAGGTTAACCGGGTAAAGTTAACCATTCTGCCTGTAACCCGTATATCAGCCATAATTATTCCTTAGAGGCTTTTAACTTAAAGTTTGCCAAAGTCATGTTATTAAATAGAGCAAATCCTAGACTAAAATGCATGAATTCTCTAGCCGAAGTACAAATATTTTGACCGAGATGTTTATTCTTTGGCTACTTTGCTCTCGGCCAGAATCTGTTGCCATTGTTTAATTTTTACTTGTTTACGGATGGATTCTAAACTTTCAAATACTGCTGATTCAACCAATTGCTCAAGTGCCTGATTATTTATATTTAACTGGCTGGCTCTTTGTGCGATCAGCATATAGGTCGAGTTTGGCTGATCCAGTGTTCCATCTACCAGCGGATCAATTAAACCATAAGTAATATTTTCACCCAAGCGTTGGCCGATACTCTGTATCTGCTGTTCAATACGGCTGCCTACAATCGGTATCAGGCGTAGCAGTTGGGTGAGCTCCGGCGTTTCTTCGATGGCCCGGTTAACAATCAGGCCAACCTCTTTTGAGAGCTGATTCTGATGTTCTTTTAAGGCCAGAGCTAATGATTCCTGTAATACCTGAGCCAGAGCTGCCGCAAAAAGGTCCCGGTGGTGATCGACCAGATCATGGATCAGCTTTTTATGGGTAGTACTGGTGACCAGTTCACGATGTACACCATCTAATATGGTTAAGACTACACGACTGGAAAGTTCTTCCATTACCACGTGATAATAGAACAGCGCACGCTTATAAATGCTTTCAGGAATAACCTGATAACCCAGTTCATTTAAACGGTAAGCAATTACCCCGGCGCGCAGTAATCTTAAAAAACGTAATTGTGGAATGATGGCAAGTAATTCATACCAGTGTATAAAAGGAAAAAAGAACCAGCGTGGGTGATGTTTATAAATAATGGCAATCAGCCAGCGTACCAGAAGCTCTACCACCAGGAAGCTGGTAAACCAGCCTTCTGTTTTAATCACCCAAGGACGCAATTCAGTCTTATAAAACTGAAGGGCTTCAGGCACACGGATAAACTCAAACAGCCATTCTCCGAAGTCACTCATTAAAATGGCATTACCACTTAAACAGACCAGATTAATGACAATCAGTACCATCATGAATACGTCATAAACCAGAAACAATTTCCAGGCTAACGTATCATGTCGCACTGGAATAAAACTGGTTCTCGCTTTGACGGGCTCTTCTTGCATACAGGTCCTTAATGATTGTTCAGAGTATAGAAAAACTAGGCATATTTTTGCTGTATGGATTCAATTAACTGATCTTTTTCAGTCCAGATCTGATGTACCCAGGCTTGAAAGCGTTTACGGTATTCTTCATCTTCTTCGTAATTGCCACCTTTAACCCAAGCAGGTATTTCAATTTTACGCAGGTTTACTGCAATCCGGCTTACGTCACCTAACCAGAAATCTCCATAGCCTGGGACACCATCCGGATAAACAATAGTCATATCCACCAGCGCATCAATATTATCTTCTAAAATATTCAATGCTAATGCCAGTCCACCAGCCTTAGGTTTAAGCAAATGCTTATAAGGTGATTTCTGCTGGTCATGTTTTTCTTGGGTAAAACGTGTCCCTTCCAGATAATTGAGCAGGGTATAAGGCTGACTTACCAGTTGCTGGCAGGCCTTGCGTGCTTCTTCCAAATCACGGGTTTTTAAATCAGGATTCTTTGCGATCTGCTCTTTGCTGTGCCGCTTCATCATCGGAAAACCTAAAATTTTAAAAGCCTGGCCGACAAAAGGAATAAAGATCAGTTCCCATTTGGTAAAAAAACGGGTTAGAGGCATACGGGTCAGACCAAAGTACTGATTCACTGTAGTGTCTACCCAGCTCTGATGGTTGCAGGTCATTAGATAACGACCTTGCATGCTTAAATCGAGATTTTCATCAATGGTAATATCCCATTTTAAATCAGAAAGTACATGCTCAATTAACCAGTTATTGACTGCTAACCAGCGGTTCGTAATCTCAATATTCGTTTCATCAATTTTACGCGAGTTTTTGATCAGCTTTGTTAACCCGAGCGCCAGCACAGGTGGTCCGTGCAGGAAAGTACTTCCTGTAATTACCGAGCCTACGGTCAGTCCACGTGTAATTTTTTTTAGTAAAGCTTGTTTCTTGTTTTGGGATGACATAGAAAGGTCCTGTTACCTGAACCCTGTCATCCTAAATGAAGCAATTCATGAAATGAAGTATTTCATCAAAAAAACTCATCAAAAAGCGAGTATGAAGAAATTATGGGCTATGACTTCCGAAAAAGATCTAAAAGTATTACAAAATGTAAATAATCCATTATTTTTTAACAAAAAATCAATGTTATAAAATTTTTTTTTATTTCATTATCCTTTTAGACAACAAGGACAAGGAGGCATGCAATGCGTGCACTAATGATTTCAACTGTAGTAGGGGCAATGGCACTTTCGGGTTGCCAAAACATGGAATATGATAAAGCAGCAATTGGTACCGGTCTGGGTGCACTTGCGGGTTATGGTATTTCTAAGTCAAATGCAAATTCAAGTGCACAGAATAACCGTGCAGCAGCAATTGGTGCGGTGGTCGGTGCAGCTACAGGCGTGTATCTTGACAATAAAGAGAAAAAACTTCGTCAACAAATGGCAGGTACTGGGGTAGAAGTTAACCGTAACCCGGATGGTTCTGTTGGTCTGATTATGCCAGGCAACATTACATTTGATACCAACAAGTCTACGATCAAGCCAAACTTCTATACAACGCTTAATAAAGTAGCTCAAACCCTGACAGAAGATAACAAGAGTGCCATTTTGGTAACTGGTTATACTGACAGCACTGGTAATGATTCAATCAATATCCCGCTATCTCAGGCGCGTGCTCAGGCTGTAGCCAACTATCTGGCTGGCCAGGGCGTTCCACGTACCCGTATTAATGCTCAGGGTCTAGGTGCTTCTAACCCGATTGCATCAAATGCAACTGCTGAAGGCCGTGAACAAAACCGCCGTGTAGAAATTAGTATTTATGCAACCCAATAATTTAATTGAAGTTGTATAAAAACCACCTTCGGGTGGTTTTTTTATGGCTATTTGGTACCCAATTAACATTAGGCATCTGAAACAGACCTGTCTATAATCATGCTCGGATCAGGAGAGGTAGTATTATGTCGTCGGCAAGTCAGTTAAATAACAAGCAACTTGAAGCTATGAAATACACTCAAGGACCCTTGTTAGTACTTGCAGGGGCAGGTTCAGGTAAAACTTCGGTAATTACCCGTAAAATTGCTTATTTAATCCAGCAGTGCCGAATACCGGCGCACCGGATTACAGCAATGACCTTTACTAACAAAGCTGCACGAGAAATGAAAGAGCGTGTCGGTAAATTGTTGTCACGTGAGGAAATTAAAGGACTTTCAGTTTCGACCTTTCACACTTTTGGCTTAAACATGTTGCGCCTTGAGCTGAAAAATACGCCTCTTAAAAACAACTTTTCTATTTTAGATGCAGATGATTGTAAACGCATACTGATGGATCTGATGCATCGTGACAATCTATCGGGTGCAGAAAGTAAAGAACTCATTGCGAAGGCAATGAAAAAAATCTCTGACTGGAAAAATGATCTGATTTTACCGGAACAGGCACATAGTACTTGTGAAACTCCAGAAGATGTACAGATGGCACATCTCTACCAGTTATATGAGCGCAACCTTCGTGCCTACAATGCTGTTGATTTTGATGACTTAATTGTGATGCCGACCCGCTTGTTGCAGGAAAATGCGGAAGTACGTGATAAATGGCAAAATCGGGTACGTTATCTGTTGGTCGATGAGTATCAAGATACCAACACCGCACAGTATATTCTGGTTAAGCTGCTGGTAGGCGTGATGGGCCAGTTTACAGCTGTAGGTGATGATGACCAGTCAATTTACGCCTGGCGAGGAGCTAAACCTGAAAATATGGCATTATTACAGCAGGATTTTCCTAACCTAAAAGTAATCAAGCTTGAGCAGAACTATCGTTCGACCAGCCGGATCCTGAAGTCTGCCAATGCGGTAATTGCCAATAATCCTCATATCTTTGATAAACAGCTCTGGAGTGATAAAGGCCACGGCGATGTGATCCGGGTCATTACCTGTCGTAATGACGATGATGAGGCAGAACGTGTTGTAAAGGATATTTTAACGCATAAACTGATGAATGCCCGCAGCTGGAAAGATTATGCAGTGCTGTACCGTGGTAACTTTCAGGCACGCGTTTTAGAAACCCAGCTTCGCCAGATGCAAATTCCCTATAAACTGTCGGGTGGCCAGTCTTTCTTTGCCCGTGCAGAGATCAAGGATGTCATGAGTTATCTGCGCCTTATTATTAATCCAGAAGATGATAGTGCCTTCTTGCGTATTATTAATACACCCAAGCGTGCAATTGGACCGGTAACCTTAGAAAAACTTGGACTATTTGCCCAAGATAACCATCTGTCTTTATTATCTGCAGCCGGAGATCAGCGGCTCACGATGGTCATTCCTAAAAAAGCTGTAACACAGTTGCATGAGTTTGCTGATTTTATTGGAAATTTTACCCGTGAATTGCTGGATGATGACGAACCAGTTCCTAAAATTCGCCAGATGATGAATGAAGCAGGTTATATCGACTATATCCGAGAACAGGCAGCTACACCTGCTCAAGAAAAAAGCAAGTTAGATAATATTGAAAGTCTCTACAGTAGTATTCAAAGTCTGATTAACCGGGCAGAAGATGTGGATGATAAAAATATTGAGAGTGTCATTCGTAAAATGGTTCTGCTCGATATGCTGGAGCAGCAACAGGAAGAGGAAGATATTGATAAAGTAAACTTGCTAACTCTTCACGCTGCTAAAGGGCTGGAATTTCCGTATGTCTACATGATTGGACTGGAAGAAGAATTATTGCCCCATAAAAATTCGATTGCCAGTGAAACTATTGAGGAAGAGCGTCGCCTGATGTATGTGGGTATTACCCGTGCCCGTCAGGCTCTAACTCTAACTCTGGCAGAGCAGCGCAAGAATGGGGGACAAATGAAACAGATGACGCCAAGCCGCTTTCTGGATGAGTTGCCTCAAGATGAAGTTGAATGGTTAGGCCGCAAGAAAAAACTGGTTGCTAATGTAGACCCGAAAGAACAGGCACAGCAATATTTACAGAATCTCAAAGCTTTATTGAAACGTTAAGTCAGCTGGTCTGTACTCGACATAGAAATAGGAATACTTATGAAAGTTCAAATTAAAGTACTCGACACGCGTCTGGGTAATGAATGGCCTTTGCCAACTTATGCGACTTCTGGTTCTGCCGGACTGGATTTACGTGCCTGTCTGGATGAGGCGGTGCAAATTAAACCTGGTGAAACTATTCTGGTTAAGACTGGAATGGCGATTTATATTGAAGACCCAAATTTTGCGGGTCTAATTTTGCCGCGTTCTGGACTGGGTCATAAGCATGGGATTGTACTTGGTAATCTGGTGGGCCTGATTGATTCAGACTATCAGGGCGAGCTTATGGTATCTGTCTGGAACCGTAGTCAGACAGTTTTTACACTGGAACCTGGTGAGCGCCTGGCTCAATATGTACTGGTTCCCGTAGTCCAGGCACAATTTGAACAAGTGAATGAATTTACTGCATCCGAGCGGGGAACTGGCGGTTTTGGCCATACCGGGCAGAAGTAAAATAACAGCTTATAAACAGAGAATAGCCTGTTTATAAGCTAATAAAACTTTTAAAAACAATTTCTTAACATTTCTTGTTGAAACATTACTGAATCTATATTAAAAAATATTCTTTTTTTAGGTATACCTTATGCATTCTGATAATAACCCGCCTACTTTTTTATTCTGAATTTTTAGTTTTTATTTCCAAGGTAGGCGCCTTGAATAAAAGAATATAGTATGGAATTAAATCATTCTCCTTTTCCAAAAGCTATTTTTCGCGCATATGATATCCGTGGAAAACTTGCTTGTTTTACTCCGGCTGTGGTCCGGGCAACTGCACACGCCTTGGCAAAACAGTTTAAAGATGCTGGCCAGTCTGAACTGGTGATTGGTTATGATGCGCGATTAAGTAGTCCTTTCTATGCACAAATTCTGACTCAAGTATGTGGTGAAGAGGGGCTGAGTGTTACTGAAATTGGTTGCTGTTCCAGTCCGCAAATGTACTATTTAGCGCGCAACTATAGTGGAAACGGTATAATGGTGACCGCTAGCCATAATCCAAAAACCGATAACGGAATTAAATGGATTATTCAGGGTGAACCGCCGTGTCCAGATATGATCCAATCCATCGCAAGTACAGCAGAAAATTATTATCAGCCTTCTATATCTGATTCTATTTTAACCTTGCCACATCAGCATAAGGCCGAGTTCTGTAGCCTTTACCAGCAGGCAATTTTAAAAGATATTCACTTAAAACAACCGCTCAAGGTTGTACTGGATGCGTTGAATGGTTCAGCAGGAGAGTGTGCAGAAACCATTTTGAAGAAACTCGGCTGTGAAGTGATCGCTTTGCGCTGTAAGCCTGATGGTAATTTTCCAGATCATGCCCCGGACCCATCTCAAGCTGTTCATTTAAAACAGTTACAGGCAAATGTGATTGAACAGCAGGCCCATATTGGTATCGCACTGGACGGTGATGGGGACCGGGTAGTACTGGTCGATGAACAGGCAAATATTATTACTGCAGACCGTCTACTTTCTTTATTTAGCCAGATGTGTCTGGAAAACCATCCCGGTCACGCAGTGGTATTCGATGTTAAATGTTCCAGCATGGTTCGTAATACGGTTCGAAACTTGGGTGGACATCCACATATGATCCGTACAGGAAGCAGCTTTCTCAGAAAATATTTATCACAATCTGGGGGCTATGCTGTTTTTGGTGGAGAGTACGCTGGCCACTATGTATTTAATGATGGTCGTGGTTTTGGCTATGATGATGGCTTATATGCAGCGTTACGTGTCATTGAATATATGGGACATTTCCCAGACAAAAAGTTATCAGAGTTGTTGGCGGTCTATCCTGAGCGCTGCTGTACCGAAGATACTTATATCAGTACACATCAGACCAATCCTAAAACCGTATTGGAGGATATCGAAATCCTGAGTCACCGTTTTGGTGCTCAACTGAGTAAGATTGATGGAATACGCCTTGATTTTAAAGATGGTTTTGGCATTATTCGAGCTTCCAATACTGGCGAGTACTTTACCGTACGTTTTGATGCGGACGACCGCCTGACGCTGGATAAAATCCGATATAAATTTGTTTCAATGTTAAGTGAACGATATCCTGAAATTGCACAAGATATCCTGGATGCTCAATAAGGAGAGGTGAATGCCACATCAGCAAACTAGTGCTGGCATCAACAAGGCTGAAATTCTGACCGAAGCGTTGCCGTATATTCAACATTTTGCCGGTAAAACGCTGGTGGTAAAATATGGTGGTAATGCCATGACTGATCCGGCACTGGAAAGCTCCTTTGCCCGTGACATTGTTCTGTTAAAAACAGTCGGTTTAAACCCGGTCGTCGTACATGGTGGAGGCCCGCAGGTCGATTCCTTTCTAAAACAGTTAGGCCGCGAGTCTGAGCGTATAGATGGGATGCGCGTAACAGATCCTGCGACTATGGAAGTAGTCGAGATGGTATTAGGTGGCAGTGTTAACAAGTCTATTGTCAATCTGATTAACCAGCATGGTGGCCGTGCAATTGGTTTGACCGGCAAAGACGGTAATTTGCTTAAAGCTCGCAAACTTCTGATGGAAAAACAGGCAGAAGATGGCAGCATTCACCAGATTGATCTGGGACTGGTAGGGGAAGTCGTTGAAGTAAAAACCGATGTCATCGAAATGTTTACCCAGAGTGACTTTATTCCGGTGATTGCACCACTGGGTGTAGACGAGGAAGGTAATACCTACAATATCAATGCTGATCTGGTTGCAGGGAAGGTGGCTGAAGCTCTAGGTGCTGAAAAACTAGTACTGTTAACCAATATTGCCGGTGTACTGGATGAAAATAAAAAATTGCTAACAGGCCTTACCACACAGGAAGTTGATCATCTGATTGAAACAGGCGTGATCTATGGTGGCATGATTCCCAAAGTTGGCTGTGCACTTGATGCAGTCAAGGCAGGTGTAGTTAGTGCCCACATTGTTGATGGTCGCGTACCTCATGCAACCCTACTGGAAGTCTTTACTGATCATGGAGTTGGAACTTTGATTACTAACCGTGCCCATTTTGGTGCAAGCAGGTCATAACTGGACAGTTTAAAGAGTCACTTCGGTGACTTTTTTCTGTTTGCAAGAAATAAAACAGACATATACCAAGATTAAGATTTACAAGTTTAAGATGACTCATGCACAATAACTTCAAGATTTTATTAAGACCCTGATTAAAGATTATGTGTCAGCTTTTGGGAATGAATTGTGCAACTCCGACAGATATAACGTTTTCTTTCCGCGGCTTTTCACAGCGGGCTGGAGTAACTTCTGACCATTCAGACGGTTTTGGTATCGCTTTTTTTGAAGATAAGGCCTGCCGGCTATTTGTAGATAATCAGTCGGCAGTAGAATCGCCGATTGCTGAGCTTATCCGTAATTATCCTATCAAATCTCGAAATGTAATTGCCCATATCCGTAAAGCAACACAGGGTAAAATTACTTTAGAAAATTCACATCCATTTATACGTGAATTATGGGGGCGCCACTGGATTTTTGCCCATAATGGTGACTTGCATGAGTTTAATCCTCCATTGACTGGCCGCTTTACGCCGGTAGGAAATACTGACAGTGAATATGCATTCTGTTATTTGCTTGATCAGTTGGTTGAGCATTTTGGCTATAATGAGCCTGCAATAGAAGAGATTTTTGCTGTACTAGAGGATGTTGCACCTAAAATTGCAGAGTACGGTACGTTCAATTATTGTCTTTCAAATGGCCAGGCATTATTTAGCTATGCCACCACTAAGCTGCACTGGCTGGTACGTGAATATCCGTTTCAGCCTGCACAATTAATCGATTTAGATGTTGAAGTCGATTTTAGTCATGTGACTACACCAGAAGACCGGGTTGCAGTTATTACTACAGAACCTTTGACTCATAATGAGATCTGGACAGCATATCAACCAGGTGAAATGATTTTATTTCAGCATGGAAAACCGGTTAAATATGCTTTTACACATATTGAACGACTCATTCGGGAAGCTAAAAATCCTGAATTAAAGCGAGTCACTAAAGCTGATCAATATTAAAATATAAGTTATTATAAAATAATAGATTTATTATATACCCCTTAATATATAAAATATAGAAAAGCTTGTATTAATAAAATATTGAAAACTAAATATAATATAAATTGGTTAAAAAATAACTTACTCTTTTGGTCTGGTTAAAATATTTTTTATATCAAAAATAATAGTTTGAATAATAAATATGGAAATTATATTAAAACCAACCAAATTACTTCATTTTTATTTTGTTTTTTTACCGATATGATTCTCTCAGTACTTAATTGATTATAGCTGGGGCGGACGTAATGAAAATGAAATGGAGTCCAGAGTATAATACTGGTATCGATGTAATTGACGATCAACACAAGCGGATTCTGGATTATATTAACCAGATTGACCAGAATACAGATCGTCATCATACGAAACAGATTCTTGATGATATTATTGATTACACCCAGTCACATTTTACTTTTGAAGAGAGCTTGCAAGAAGAAGCCGGTTATAAATATCGTGTACCTCATAAACGTGTACACGATCTGTTTATTAAAAAGATTGAACTTTACCGTCAACAGTTTGAACAAGGGGCGTCTATTGAACATGAGTTACATGAAATCCTTTCAAAATGGTTAATTAACCATATTCAGCATGATGATGCTGATTATGTTGGCGCTGTAAAAGAAAATATGATGGGCATCCTGAAAGAGAAAGAAAAGAAAAAGGGAAAAAATTGGTTTGCTCGTTTCTTTTCATAAGAAAACTGACATAAGAATAACAAGGAATAAGTAAATAAAAAATTAGCGCTGCAAATCATCTTTCGGGGTGGTTTGCATTTTTTATTTGAGTCTTTGATTTTCGTTCATGAGAAAGGCAAAATATCGGCAGACTCATTCAAGGAACGCATCATGCAGGACAATTCTATGTCACGATGGTTATCGCCGCTGATGGCATTTTGTTTAACCTTTATTATTATTGCGACGCTTGCCCCGGTGGTGGGGATTCAATTCGAGCGACAGTTTGATTTTTGGTTGCTCTGGTTAGGAACGATGCTATTTTTAGCCTTACCGATTACTTATCTGGAAATTGCACTCGCTAAACGTTCCAAAACTACCGCATTAAATGCTTTATCTGGGCTGACCCGCGATGCAGATGCCTCAGCACGCTGGCGTCTAGTAGGCTGGCTTGCAGTTATCTTTATTCCATTCTTGGCTGGTGCCGTATTATTTAATGCCGCTCAGCTGATTCAGTTGCAAATGATTCCGGACTTTGCTCCACATCTTGTTTTTCTGGCAATGGCAGTGGTTGCATTAATTGGCTCTTTTATTCCACGCCAGTTCCTTGTTCCTGTGACAGCTTTAGGCGTTATTATTTCACTAATTACTGCAAATACCCTAGGTACACCGGCTGCAAGCTGGCAATGGACATCAGTCGAGTTTAGCGAGTGGGGAAGTGCAACAGTACTTGCGCTTGTGGCCAGTGGTCTGGGATTGGGCTTATACTGGCAAAGTAGTTTGCCTCGGGTACAAACACAAAATGCAGTAACAGGCACCGTTCTACCGATCTGGTTTGCACAGCTAGTCGCTGTAATTGCTTTTGGGTTCTTTGTTGCTAATGGTGAGCTTCCTGTTATTGCATTGGTGATTACTGCACTAGCAGCAGCGGCATTGTTTATTCAATTTGCCCGTGAGCAGTTATTACAACGTCAAGTTGCGATTGTTCTACAATGGGCGATTTTACTAATTGCTTTACTGGTTTGGGCGATTCCAGAAATTTATTCAGCGCTAAATCTGGTATTAATGTTATGGGGTCTTATAATTTGCCTGATCTATGCCATTTTTGCTGGCTGGATCATGAAGATTAGCCATTTACGCAAATCTATGAACTTTAGTAATGAGCTGTTTTACAACTTGTGGCGTATTGCAGTGCGTATTGTTTTACCGTTATCTATTTTATTAGCTATGGTTGCGATTATCAGGCAGTTTATATAATGGTGAAGCATCAGCAAGTCTGGGTCGCTTATGCCCATCCTGAAGCACAGTTTCTGATTGCTGTTGAGTTTACTGAAGGAATGACCGTTCGGGATGCAATAGAGCAAAGTGGTATACGGAATAAGATTGATTTACCTGAAGTGCTACAGACCGGAATCTTTGGCATAAAAGTGACTGAGATGAGCCAGCCACTACAGGCAGGGGACCGGGTAGAAATCTATCGGCCTTTAACCGTAAATCCGAAAGAGACTCGCCGTAAGCGGGCAGAAAAAAATCCGGTGGGACGTTATGCCAAAAGTAATCGCCTCAGACAATTGAAATGATATGAAAAACCCCTCATCGAGGGGTTTCTTTTTATTTTAAAGCGTCTATAGTGGGGGCGCATTTAAAATCGCTTCTCTGGAAGCAGGCAGACCAGGTTGGAATTCTGGAATAGTTTCCAGCCCTTCAATTTTGGTAACAATACCTGTTTCATTAAAGTAAATCTTTAAATGCTGGCCATGTGCCGCTGGAATCTTGGCTTTCTTGGCATAGGTTCCTGGGATATAGTTGTAAATGTAATCCCAGCGTAATGGATTCAATGGATCAGTTACGGTTGGGCTTCCAAGCAGAAAACGTACTTGCTGATGAGACATACCCACCTGGACTTTTGAAGCTTGTGCCTGAGTTAATGGCGTTCCCTGAGGGATGTCAACTTTATAAACGCCCAAGGTTGAACAGCCGACAAGCAGTGAAGTGACGACTAACGTCAGCATAAGTTTTTGCATTTTGCTACACTATCCCAATTAATTATGATGCATTTGATCCAAGGATAAATCATACTGCATCTAAACTCTGTTGCATATTCCAACTTAAAATTTGTTGAGAGACCTTTTTTCATGGCTATTTCAAATCAAGATTTACGCAAAGCTGGACTTAAAGTTACCCTTCCACGAATCAAAATATTGGAATTATTAGAAAATTCAAAACAACATCATTTGAGTGCGGAAGATATTTATAAAACTTTACTCGAACAGGGTGAAGATGTAGGTTTAGCAACCGTTTATCGTGTGTTAACCCAGTTTGAAACAGCCGGTATTATCCAGCGTCACAATTTTGAAAATAGTCATTCAGTTTTTGAAATTATGCAGGAAGATCATCATGACCATCTGGTCTGCCTAAACTGTAATAAAGTGGTTGAATTTACAAATGATATTATTGAACAGGAGCAGCATAAGGTTGCTGAGCAATATAATTTTCATTTGACAGGTCACTCGCTCAATTTATATGGTTACTGTGGCGATACTGAATGCCAAGATGCTTTTCGCAAGAAATAAAATCTACATAAATACAACATATTAAAAGGGCCATGGAATGGCCCTTTTTTATTGTCGTTATCGTTTATTGCCCGTCAAAAGTAATATTACGTCCTGCAGCCATTAACTGACTGGCCCCTTCTTCGGACAGTTTGATTTGCAGACGTAAATCATTTGGAGCATCGGCATGTTTAAGGGCATCTTTGTAACTAATCTGACCGGCCTTATACAAATCATATAGTGCTTGGTCAAACGTCTGCATACCCAATTCACGTGAACGCTTCATCAGGTCCTTGATTTCATGTACTTCGCCTTTACGGATGTAATCTGCAAGTAGAGGGGTATTAATCAGAACTTCAATTGCAGCACGCCGGCCATTACCATCTAGAGTAGGGATCAACTGCTGGGCAATTACCGCTTTTAAGTTCAGTGATAAATCCATATACAGCTGGCTATGCCGGTCTGCTTCAAAGAAATGGACAATACGATCTAGTGCTTGATTGGCATTATTGGCATGTAAAGTTGCCAGGACCAGGTGACCAGTCTCTGCAAATGCAATCGCATAATCCATCGTTTCCCTTGAACGAATTTCTCCGATTAAAATAACATCAGGTGCTTGTCGCAGCGTGTTTTTTAGCGCAATTTCAAAGGATGCCGTATCAATACCTACTTCACGCTGGGTAATAATACAGCCGGCATGTTCATGAACAAATTCAATCGGATCTTCAATGGTAATAATGTGACCTTTGGAATTATGGTTCCGATAACCAATCATTGAAGCAAGCGAGGTTGACTTACCTGTACCGGTGGCACCCACGAAAATAATAATGCCGCGCTTGGTCATAGCCAGTTCTTTTAACACCTGTGGCAGTTTCAGGTCATCCATTGTTGGAATCTGTGTTTCAATCCGGCGTAAAATCATGCCGGGTAAATCACGCTGCTGAAAGGCGCTGACCCGAAAACGGGCTGTTTTTTCCCGGTTAGTGATAGCAAAGTTGCATTCACGTGTATCTGCAAATTCCTGCCGCTGTTTATCGGTCATAATTGCATGAATTAGCTGTCCGACAATTTCACCAGTCAGTTTGTTTTTTGAAACCGGAACAATCTGGCCATTAATCTTCATTGACGGTTCAACATCGGCAGTAATAAACAGATCCGATGCTTTTTGTTCCATCATCAGGTTAAGCAAGTCATTAAAGTCCATGTGCTATCTCACTTAATTACATTGCAAATTACATAAAAGCTTCGGGCTGTTTTGCTGCCATACGGGCAGTTTGCGGGCTGATGACGCCTTTAGAGACTAAAGTTTTCAGGCTTTGGTCAAGGGTAGTCATACCATGGTTGGCGCCGGTCTGAATAGCAGAATACATTTGAGCAACTTTATTCTCACGTATCAGGTTACGGATGGCCGGTATTCCGATCATGATTTCATGGGCGGCTACACGACCACCACCATTTTTCTTGAGGAGTGTTTGTGAAATCACAGCCTGAAGTGACTCAGATAGCATGGCACGAACCATATCTTTTTCTTCAGAAGGAAATACGTCAATTACACGGTCAATTGTTTTTGCAGCTGATGTGGTATGCAGGGTACCAAATACCAGGTGACCAGTTTCTGCCGCAGTCAGTGCCAGACGGATAGTTTCAAGATCACGCATCTCACCTACCAGGATAATATCCGGATCTTCACGTAAGGCTGAGCGCAGGGCTTCATTAAAGCCATGTGTGTCACGGTGGACTTCACGCTGGTTAATCAGGCATTTTTTAGACTGATGTACGAATTCAATCGGATCTTCTACTGTTAAAATATGGTCATAACGGTTTTCATTAATATAATCGAGCATTGCTGCCAGCGTGGTTGACTTACCCGAACCTGTCGGGCCAGTAACCAGAACAATACCACGTGGGTAGTCACAGATATCACGGAAGATTTGGCCCATGCCTAGATCTTCCATAGTCAGTACTTTCGATGGAATGGTCCGGAAGACTGCACCAGCTCCACGGTTCTGATTAAATGCATTCACACGGAAACGGGCGACACCGGGAACTTCAAAAGAAAAATCGGTTTCCAGCAGTTCTTCATAGTCACGGCGCTGCTTGTCATTCATAATGTCATAGACCAGACGGTGTACATCCTTATGCTCAAGTGCCGGCAGATTTATACGGCGGACTTCTCCATCGACCCGGATCATCGGCGGCATTCCTGCTGAAAGATGTAAGTCTGAGGCACCATTTTTAACCGAGAATGCCAAAAGTTCTGTAATATCCATAATGTCCCCGCCACCGTAAAAGAATTCTTGATTATTTTGTAGAATAATACGGCTTTCCCTCAGCTGAACCAACAGTTGAATACAGGGAATTTAAAAAAACTTGGCAAAATGAGAACTCAGTCAATGAATAAACTTCAAGATGCCCGTGATCAGGTTCTGGCACAGATTCGAGAAGCAAGCCACAAAGCAGGACGTGCAGATGAAACAGTACAATTACTGGCAGTTTCCAAAACACATTCTGCTGGCGTCTTACGTGAAATGTATCAGGCTGGGCAACGCAGTTTTGGTGAAAACTATCTACAGGAAGCACTCGAAAAAATACACAGCCTGCAAGATTTAAATGATATTGAATGGCATTTTATCGGACACGTGCAGCGCAATAAAACTAAACTGCTGGCTGAAAATTTTGACTGGGTACATGGGGTAGACCGTCTTATTATTGCAGAGCGGCTGTCTGCTCAGCGACCTGAACAGCGAGCTGCTTTAAATATTTGCATTCAGGTTAATATTGATGGGCAAGAAAGCAAAGATGGCTGTACACCTGAACAGGTTGCAGAGCTGGTCAAGATGATCAGTCAGCTTCCAAACTTATGCCTGCGTGGCCTAATGGTTATACCGGCACCAGGCCATACTGATGCATTTGAACATACCCGGCAACTATTTAACCAGGTGCGCACATTTCATGCCCATCCGCAAGTTTGGGATACCTTGAGTATGGGAATGTCAGCTGACCTTGAAGCTGCAGTGGTAGCCGGCTCTACCATGGTGCGGATTGGAACAGCGCTATTTGGCACCCGGGATTATTCAGATAAAGTATAATCAGCACCGAAACAACTATTTTCAAATCTGCCGGCAGTTTAAAATGAAGCTGCCTTATATTAACCAACAATTTGAATCCGACTGGCGCCAGAGCCAACCGCTTTCACCTGAATCTGGATAGGAATACGCTCATGCATTTCCTGTACGTGTGAAATTAAGGTTACTTTACGACCTTGACCCTGTAAACGGTCCAGTGCATCCATGACTACATGTAGAGATGCCGGGTCTAGCGTACCGAAACCCTCATCAATAAATAAAGATTCGATTTTCATGGAACCTGAAGCCATGTTGGCGATTGCCAGTGCCAATGCGAGTGAAACCAAAAAGGTTTCTCCGCCAGAGAGTGACAGGACCGGCCGGACTTCGCCGTTCATGTGGTGATCAATAATAGCCAGTCCCAGGCTGTCTTCAATTCGTTGCAATTGGTAGCGTGGTGCTAATGGTTGAAGCTGCTGGTTGGCATATTCGACCAGAATATCCAAGTGATGTTCCTGAGCAAGTTTTTTAAAGCGTGCACCGTCTGCACTGCCAATCAGCTCTGAAATACGGCTCCAACGGTATTCTTCCTGCTGTACCTGCACAATCTGTTTTTGAAACTGTTGCTGCTTATGCAAATTATGCTGCTGGATTTCCAGTTTTGTTCTTAGCTGATCACGTTCCTGATAAGTATGTTCTAGCTGTATTTCCAGATTTTCAAGCAAATTCTGTAACTGTTCAAACTCATGGGCCGGTTTGGTAGCAAGATGCTGTTCAAACTGTTCCTGTAGGGTATTTAAGGCAGTTTTTGCCTCAGATAGACCCCGATCGTTCGCCTGAATCAATTGACGTATTCGCTGTTCTTCTGTCGCATCTTGTAATACTAAAAACTCAATCAGTTCAGGGGAATAGTCAGGATGATCATTGAGCCAGTGTTGAACTTGGGCATATATATTCGTATATTCCTGCTGAACATGCTGCCGGGTCGCCTGAAATTGAGAAATTTTGGATTGCTGCTGCTGATAGTTTTGCTGAAGTCCTTCAAAATACTGCTGTTTTTCTAAGCAGGATTGTTCCAGTATAGAAAGCTGTTGCGTAAGGTCATCCAGCCAATGTTGGGCCTGTTCGTAAGTTTGTCCGGCAACTTTCAGCGTTAATTCTTTAACCTGTGTAACATTATCTAGACCTTGCTGCTTGAGCTGTTCCAGCTCTTGCTCTAATTGAACAATTTGCGTATTTAAATATTGATATTGAAGCTGTTGAGGCTGTAATTTTAGGTTTAGCTGCTCTACTGAGCCTTTATGAGTATTTAGCTGCTCAAGCTGTAACAAGCGATTCTGGAAGACCTGATAAATATGTTGTGCTTCTTGAAGGCTATTGTCATGCCAGTCTGAATGTTGACTTGAAGGCAGTTTCTTTAAAATTGGAGTAGCGAGCTGTTGTAATTGCTGTGCACGGATACATTGTGCTCGAAGCTTTTCGAGTTGCCGAACCAATTCATTATACTGCGACTGGGTCTTTTGAGTTTCTGTAATATTAAAATCAAGCTGTTCACGTACTTTAAGCTGAACCTGTTGTAGCTCTCCTAGTTTTAAAAGCAATTGTTCGGGGGGCTGTTCCCATAGAAGCTCTAGCCCGGAAAAACTGTATTTGTGCTGAAGCTGCTGTTGTAATTGCTGTATCTGTTCAAGAGAGTACTGCTGCTGTTGCTGCAAATGTGACAGGACGGTTTCCTGTTTTAGATACTGCTGCCGGGCAGCCAGCCACTGATTTTGAGCTTCCTGTTCTTTTTGCAGATAATTTTTTTCCTGCTGTTCCTGTATAGCCAGCAATGATTTCTCAAGTAAATGCTGCTGTTCACGATAAGGATGCTGCTGGCTGCCGCAGACCATACACGGTTCATCTGGCTGCAGAGCTGCACGTAACTGCTCAATATTTTCTGAAAAGAGTAGACGCTGTTGCTGTAATTGCTTCTGTAACAGTTCACGCTCTTTCTTGTCATGCTCATAAGCTGATTGCTGTTCCAGCATTGCATTGTGCAGCTCTTGAATCTCACTTTTTAATTGATGAATATTCTGGTCGAGGCTTTGATGTTCAATATAGTGTATCTGCCAGCGCTCAAGCTGGTGTTGGAGCTGTTCAAACTGGTAGATGCGTTCCAGCTGTTGCTCACGCTGCTGATACAAATCACGCAGTTTTTGTTCAAGCTGGTTGGCATCACCTGCATGTTGAACCAGTTTATGAAGTTGCTGTTCAATTGAATCCTGCTGGATTTGAAGATGGATAATTTGATCTTGCGTGTACAGTTCCGATGCCTGTTGAGCCTGAGCTATATAGGCTTTCAGGTGCTGTAAACTGGCTTGCGGTTCACTATCAAAACCGCACAATTGCTGGCTTTGTGCAAGTTGCTGCTGTAGTTGCTGCTGTATATTTTCCAGCTGCTGATATTGTTGCTGTGCCTGCTGTAACTGTTCAAGTTGCTGCTGTTGTTCAGCAGTTTTTTCCTTAAGTTTATTGCGTACCTGCGTATACTGACTCTCAATTAGCTTCCGCTGGTCCAAGAACTGTTTGGCCTGATTCAAATAGGGAGCTAGCTGGTTCTGACGCAGCTTTTCATTTTCTACTGCAGTTCTGGCTGCCTGACAGCTTTTTTGTGCTGCCTGATACTGCTCACAAACCTGCTGGAATAACTGCTGGTGTTGAGAAATTTGTTTTTCAAGATTCTGCAATTGCTGCTCACAGCGTTTTTGCTGAAGCAGGATTGGACGAATGGAGGCGAACTGCTCAAGCTGTTGTAAACGCTGGCGCTGTTCACCCAGCTTCTGGTTGGCATCCAGCTGGACCTGATAAAACTCCTGCTTGGCCTGTATCTGAGTGTAGAGCAGGTCGTGACTTTTATGCCATTGCAGCTCATTTCTTAAAATCTGGCGGTGTTGCTCAAGTTGCTGCACTTGCTGTTGTCGTGCTTTATATTGATCTTCGAGTTGCGCCATCTGTTCAGTACTGAGCAGCTCTACATGGCCAATCAGCTCATTTAATTTTTCTCGCTGTACCCGGACCATTTTGGTCCGTTCAAACGCAGCCTTACCCACCAGACTGAAAATATTGGAATTGGTCAGGTATTCCAGCAGGTCAGCCCGCTCATTGTCTTTGGCTTTTAAAAACGCTCCAACTTCTGACTGCGCCAGAAGTACGGCCCGGGTAAACTGTTCAAAGCTCAGGCCAATCAGCTCCAATACCTGTTTATCACACTCTTTAGCCTTGTCTGTAAGCATGTTGCCATCAGTGACACAGACCAATGCACGCTGCACTGCCTGTAATTTACCTTCGGCATGTCCGCGTGCACGTTTTAATTCCCAGCGGGCAATATAGCGTTTCTGGTTCTGGGCGATGAACTCAAGCTCACTATAGGCATGGGCTGTTCCTCGCCGCAGGATATTGAGGGTTGAATCAATCTGTACGTCTTGGCCGCTGACATCCTTGAGCTTACCTTCATGGGTTTTTAATCTGGGAATTTTATTAAATAATGCCAGACACATCGCATCCAGCAGGGTCGATTTTCCTGCACCTGTGGCGCCAGTAATAGCAATCAGACCAGCATGCTGTAGAGGGTCAGCCTCAAAATTGATCTCCTGTTCACCTGCTAAAGAAGCCAGATTCTGGAGTTTTAGGCGTACAATTTTCATGTATTATCCGCCGTTTTCATTTTATGTTCTGACTGCTGTGCATCTTGCAGTAGTGTCATAAAATCTTGCTTGACCTGTTCATCCTGACTATAGCCCATTTTTTGCCATAACTGTTCAAAGAGCTGTTCAGGGGTTGGCGGTGCCAGATCAATTTTAGATGCATGAACTTCAGATGAACTCTGCTGTAAATATTTTCGGCTAATCCGCACCAGCCGATAGCGCTCGGGTGGGAGCAGATCTTCAATTTTTTTGCGTAAGTCAGGTGGAGGCGGAGTCAGGCTATAATATTCAATATCAAGATAATCACGCTGGTCGATATCAGAAATTTCTCCTGCAGGTAGTAAGGTAAGCTGCGTTAATACCTCATCGAGTTCACCGCTCAAGCGGTGTAGCTGTACAGTACGCGGAATATAAAGCGGATTCATCTCGAGTCTATTCTCAGATAGATCCGGATCAATATTGACCTCAAGTACCTGATGTTTATAGTTGAGTTCGCTAAATGAAAGAGGAATCGGAGAGCCACTATAACGGACATGTGGAGACTGGACTTTCTGTGGTTTATGTAGATGACCCAAAGCCACATAATCAATTTCAGGGCTAAACAGTTCAGTCGAAAGTGCTTCATGGTTGCCAATAATGATGGGCCGTTCCGACTCTTTAGATTCATCAGCACCCTGCATATGTGCATGAGACATAAGAATTAATGCCTGATCTGCAGTTTTACGCTGCAAGGCCTCCTTAATAAGTGCCTGATGTATGTATTCGATTGCCTGCTGGCTGTCTTGGGTTGCTTCACCATGACCGGTAATTTCAGCCGGGCGTAAAAAGGGCAGTGCAATACACCAGGCAACTATTTCTTGATATTCATTATGAATAGGTAAAATCAGCCGGTCGAAATCAAGACGATGCTCGGTATTCCAGCGCACGATACCGACTGTTTTTGCATTGTATTTCTCAAGTAAAGGTTCAACCTGTTCAAGACGATAACCAGAGTCATGGTTGCCGGCAATCATCAGGGTTTGCATATGGGGAGCAGCAGAGTGCGCATCGGCCAGAAATTGATAGAGCTGCTTTTGAGCACTAGATGCCGGATTAATCACATCAAAAACATCACCAGCAATTAGTAGCGCATGTGGCTGTTTGTCTTTAATCTGTTCTATAAGCCAGGTCAGAAACTGTTGATGTTCATACTGCCGCGAGTGGTTATAGAAAAACTGCCCCAAGTGCCAATCTGAAGTATGAAAAAAACGTACCGCCATGCCTGCCCCAAAACCCAATGCTACCACTGCAAGGCTATACTATAAGCATTTCCGCCTGTACTTGGCTAGTTGCCAGCAGATAATCTATTGTATGCCAGCTTAAAGCTTATAAGGATCAATAAAAATAAAGGGTTTTAAAGTAGCAAGCTAAAATATACAGGCAAAATAAAAGCCGACGATTCGAGTGATGAGTAAATCGTCGGCCAAGGAAGGAAACTTCGATGAGTGATACCAGGATATACACTCGCCATGAAGTTCAAGTTATTGCTTTGATAAGTAAAGGCCACCGTAAACAGATGCGGATGCCATGCATCGTTTGCGGTTGCTGCTGGCCTTGTACCCTATATAACGTAATGTCCTCGGATTTGGTTGACAAAGAAATGCAAAAAAATTAAAAAAACTTTTTATCCGGCTTATACTGAAAAAAATCTGTTGTTTTAGGACTGGTCAAATGCCCTCGCTTACAAGATATTATTTGCAGTTTTTCCTTTGGTGTTTGGGACTTACCTTAGTGGTAGGCGTGGTCTCTGCATTATTACCGGCGGGTCTGGGCGGTATTTTGACTATTATTCCTTATATGGCCGCGATGATCATTACCCTATACAAGTTTTTAAATCAACAGGGCCGTGCGCCAAGCCAGCGGGAAAGAAAAAGGCTGACTTTGGGATTTACCCTGATATTTTGGGGTTATAACCTGAGTTTTCTGGTTCTAGGTTTAGTGTGGTTTTCAAGAAAAGATCCGGAAATATGGCAGAATTTTATGCTGTATCTTCAGCACCCGCAATTTTTGAGTCTGGTTGCAATTATGTGTCTGCTCATGGCCATTCCTTTATATTTACTGACATACTGGTTCTATGGACCACAAGCCCAGCGTATGGCTCAGCATAAATTTGGCTCATCTGACTAAAAAATATAAGAGGACTACATGATGCAGCAGAAACCACAGGTATTAATCACCGGTGCCAGCGGTTTTATTGGCCAACATCTTGCTGCTTACCTGATTCAGCAGGGTTATCAGGTGATTGGTCTGACACGTAATCCAAATAGAAGCTCTTCTCAGGCCGGTTTGCGATATATTCACCGTTTGGAACAGATCAGTCAGGAACCGATTGATTATGTAATTAATCTGGCAGGTGAGAATATTGGCCAGTCACGCTGGACAGAAAAGCGCAAACTTGAACTGATCAATAGCCGGATTGAGACAACACGTCAAGTATTTGAATGGCTACAACAGAACAGGATACAGCCACATCGCATCATTTCAGGTTCTGCGATAGGGTACTATGGTATTGATCCACAAGAACAGTGGAGCGGATACTGTAATGAAAGCTCACCGCCGCAGGATATCTTTATGTCCGAGCTATGTCAGCGGTGGGAACATCAGGCAAAAAACAATCCCGGACAACAGGTTAGTATTATCAGGCTTGGAGTAGTCTTTGCCAGAAACGGCGGGATATTGCCACAGATGCTTATGCCAATCCGTTTTAATCTGGTCGGCAAGATCGGTCATGGCCTTCAGCCGGTAACCTGGATTCATATTAATGATGTGGTGCGTGCCATTACATTTATTTTACAGCAGCGTGAGGCAAAGGCAGTCTATAACCTGGTAGCGCCAGAACAGGGCACTCAGAGAAAATTTGCTGAAATAGCTGCTGCTAAATTACATAAAAAACCATTGTTGAGTATGCCAGCCTGTGTATTGAAAACAATGCTGGGTGAACAGTCACAACTGGTATTAAATGGGCAGTTTGTAATGCCTCAAGCTTTATTGGAACAAGGCTTTGAGTTTCAATATCCAGATTTAAATAGTGCACTTACCGATCTTTTAGATGAGAAATGATCATCTGCTTTTAGCTGGCCGTTGAGTGAACCCTATCATAACTTTGAGGAATTAAGCGTTCAGGTGAATAAACTTGAGGCTCAATCAGGGGCGGCTGCTTAAGAATGAGCTGACGCAGCAGGCGGGCAGATGCAGGCCCCATGCAGAGACCATTACGGAAATGCCCGAAATTCGCCCATAAATTATTAATATCTGGTATTTTTCCGATGTAAGGGATACCTTCTGGAGAACCGGGACGCAGCCCAGCCCACTGTTTCACAATGGGAAATTGGGCCAGTTCAGGCACCATTTCCAGAGATGCAGTTAAAATACTTTCTGAAGTCTGAGGGTTTATAGAAGTATTAAAACCCTGATGAGCCATGCTCGAACCACAGACAATATGGCCATCAGAACGTGGTATCAGATACATTACCCGGTTCATGCACATGGTCGGTAACCAGTTCTCTGGTGTCTTGAACAGAATCATCTGCCCATGTACCGGTTTTACCGGTAACTGGATATTTAACTGTCTAGACCACTGTTCAGACCAGGCACCTGTAGTCAGTACAAACTGATCGGCCTGGAAACTACAAAGATTCTGGTCTCGTACAGCCATAACCTGTCCATGTTGAATATCAAGCTGTTGAATTGCTGTATTTTCGAAAAACTGCACGTTAGGATGCGTTTTTAAATAATTCTGAATGGATTGTAATAGCCGTGGATTACGAATATTGGCAAGCTGGGGGAAATAGAGGGCTTCTTTAAAACCAGATGCAATATGCGGGTTAATCTGACGAAGCTGCTCATGCTGTATAAGTTCACAGATTTGCATTGGCTCCTGAAATTGCTGGCTATAACTCAGGCCCTGCCTAAAATCTTCCTGGTCAAAAATCAGCATGCCGGTTTCATGAATCTGAAAATCTATTCCTGAAACCGGTTGCAACTTCTGGTTCCATTCCTGGTATAAAGCTTTGCCAAATTGAGCCAGTTGGTTTACGGCGGGTGTATAACGCCAGGGATACATTGGAGAGAGGATTCCACCGCCTGCCCAAGAGGCACTCCCGCTGTAGGGCTGATCAAAAATATCAACTGAACAGTCCTGTTCTATAAGCTCAAGTGCCGTAAGCAGTCCACTGATTCCGGCTCCAATAATGGCAATCTTCATTATCCTGTCCGAATTTTACTGCATCGCTTTAAGTTTAAGAGCTGCTTCTTCAGCAAAATAGGTCCAGATTCCATCCGCACCAGCCCGACGGCAGCAGAGTAATGATTCAAGGATGGCACTGTCGGACAGCCAGCCATTCTGGATCGCGCCTGCCAGCATCGCATATTCGCCACTTACCTGATAAATAAAAGTAGGTACACCGAAAGTATATTTCACCTCCCGCACAATGTCGAGATACGGCATACCTGGCTTGACAATCACCATGTCTGCGCCTTCCTGCAGGTCTAGGGCAATTTCATGCAGGGCTTCGGCACGGTTACCTACGTCCATCTGGTAATTATATTTATTGCCACCTTTCAGATTGCTGGCCGAGCCTACCGCATCACGAAAAGGGCCATAGAAACTAGAAGCATATTTTGCTGAATAGGCCATGATACTGGTATAAATATGTCCATTGGCTTCAAGCGCCTGACGGATTGCACCAATGCGTCCATCCATCATGTCACTTGGTGCAATCACATCTGCACCTGCTTCAGCATGGCTTAATGCCTGCTTGATCAAGCATTCTACAGTCTCATCATTAAGTACATAGCCGCTAGCATCAATAATACCGTCCTGGCCATGAGTCGTATACGGGTCAAGTGCACCATCCGTGATAAGTATCATATCAGGTAACTCTTTTTTCAGCAGGCGAACAGTAGTTTGTACCAGACCATCTTCATGCCATGCAGCCTCAGCTGTCAGGCTTTTATCTTCTTGAGGCGTCACCGGAAATAATGCCAGCTTGGAAACTCCGAGTTCCAGAAGACGTTCCGCTTTTTTTAGTAATAGGTCTGCAGAGAGGCGCTGTACATTCGGCATGCTTGGAATATCCTGGCTCTGATTTTGTCCAGGTAACACAAATACGGGATAAATCAAATGATCAGCTGTTAGTTGCGTTTCCCTGACCATTGATCTCATTTTTTCATTTTTTCGAATACGACGCATGCGGGTGGCAGGAAATGCAGGACGATTGAACGTATAAGTCATAACAATCTCGATCATCAGTATTAAACTACCCGCTATTGTAGACCCATAATCTGGGTTTAGGGCGACGGTATTTATTTATTTATTCAATAAAGGTAATTCGGGCAAATGGTTAACGAGACAAATAAAAGCTGGACTGGCAATATTCATCTGGGCTCGAAAGTCAATATTGATGTGGTGCTTAAACAGTTATGCAAGGCCTTTAACAGTTCTCCCTATTTTCAGCATAATGGCATGACTATGCGGGTCGTTGAAGGGCAAATTGAGGGTTACATTGAAATGCAGCCTTATATGATCGGTAATGTGGCTTTCCAGATTCTGCATGGTGGTGTGGCTGCAACTTTGCTGGACAGTATCGGTGGTATTGTTGCCATGGGTGAGCTATATAAGCGCGCGCCTGCAGAGCAACTGGCAGATACTATTAAAAAAGTCTCCCGACTGGCGACTGTTGATATGCGGGTTGATTATCTGGCTCCGGGCCGTGGACAGCATTTTATTGCACGTGCTGAAACGCTCAGATTAGGACGTAAAGGCTGTACCATGCGTATGACCATGATCAATGATGAAAACAAGGCGATTGCCACAGCAATTGCGTCTTATGCCTATTAGAAAAACAGTTAAAGCAAGATGGCCTGATGCAGATGAGATAAAACCGACTTTGGAGTTAAATGCTAAAACTTCTATAAAACTGGAGTTTCTATTTGGGGAATCGGCAGAGCTTTCTCATATAAAGAGAACTTGCCAGTTACATTTTTTTTGCGACATTTATTTTAAAGCTGCATTAAAATCCATCTCCTTCTCCAAAGCCCTGCATGAAAAACAAGCCCCAAATAAAAGTTGGATAGGCTCCAGACAAGGTCTTTTCACCCATACAGTGCTTTGGTCCATATTCAAAAGGAATAGCCTATGACTGATGCTCAAGCTCATGATCTCGACCCGGCGCAAGTCACTTCTTCTGGCGATTTCCCTCCTCCCAATAAAAGAAAAAAACTTCTTAAAATTGTAGCGATTCTTTTTATTGTCGCGGTGCTGATCTATGCATTGTGGATGTACTTTGCCAGCCGTTCGGTTTCTACAGATAATGCCTACGTAGGGGCCGATACTGCCCAGATTACCTCTATGGTGAGCGGACAGGTTACAGAAGTGCTGGTCAAGGATACCCAACAAGTCAAACAGGGAGATGTACTGGTACGTATTGATCCGCGTGATGCTAAAATTGCTCTGGCGCAGGCACAGGCAGAACTGGCCAAAGCCAAACGACAATATAACCAAACCTCGGCCAACAGCCAGTCACTAAATTCACAGGTGTCGGTACGCGCTGATGAGATTGCCAGTGCTCAGGCACAGGTTAAGAAGGCAGAGGCTGATCTTGCCAAGGCTCAGGCTGATTATGAACGCCGTCGCAAGCTCTCAGAAACAGGCGCAATTTCCAAAGAAGAAATGAGCAGTGCGCAAACCGTGTTAGATACCGCACGAGCTAGCTTGACCTTAGCACAAGCGGGTCTGTCTCAAGCTGAGGCTAACCGTAAAGCAGCACAAAGCACACTGGCCGCCAACGAAGCACTGATTCGTGGTGCCACTGAACGCTCTACTCCCGATGTACTGATTGCCCAGGCACGGGTAGAGCAGGCGATGCTCGATCTGGAACGGACAGAAGTACGTGCGCCACTTGATGGTGTGGTCAGCCGCCGTAATGTGCAGGTCGGACAGCGTGTAGCACCGGGAAACTCACTGATGGTGGTGGTTCCTGTGGCCCAGCTTTATGTCGATGCTAATTTTAAAGAAAGTCAGCTGGCAAAAGTCAGAACCGGTCAGGCTGTAGAGTTGATATCAGATTTCTATGGTGATGAGGTGGTTTATCATGGCAAGGTTTTAGGCTTCTCCGGGGGAACTGGAGCTGCTTTTGCTTTAATTCCAGCCCAGAATGCCACAGGAAACTGGATCAAGGTGGTTCAACGTCTACCAGTACGGATTGCACTTGACCCGAAAGAGCTGGCACAGCATCCGCTTAGGGTAGGGCTGTCCATGAACGCAACGGTTGACCTGACCAGGTAATTCAATATGAATAGCCAAAGCACACCTTTTGCCGACCTTAAAGGCGGACGGCTGCTGATTGCAGCGCTGGTGCTGGCACTGGCTAACTTTATGGTGGTCCTTGATACCACCATCGCCAATGTCTCATTACCACATATTACTGGAAGCCTTGCTGTTTCAAGTACACAAGGCACCTGGGTAATTACTTCCTATGCTGTTGCCGAAGCAATCTGCGTACCATTAACCGGCTGGCTGGCTGGCCGCTTTGGAGTGGTCCGTACCTTTGTTGCCTGCGTCATCGGGTTTACTGTCTTTTCAGTATTATGCGGCCTTTCAAACAGCTTGGCCTTATTGGTCATTTGCCGTATCGGGCAGGGGCTTTTTGGCGGGCCGATCATGCCACTGAGCCAGACTCTGCTTATGCGGATTTTCCTACAGGAAAAACATGCACAGGCGATGGGTCTCTGGGCGATGACTACCGTCATTGGACCGATTCTTGGACCAATTCTTGGCGGTACAATCAGCGATAATATTTCCTGGCACTGGATTTTCTTTATTAATATTCCAGTCGGTATTATTTGCGCTTTAGGAGCAGTGAGCCTACTCAAAAGTGCTGAAACCCCATTAAATAAGCTCAAGATTGACCACATCGGACTTATCCTGCTGGTAATCTGGATTGGTGCCCTGCAATTGATGCTAGATTTAGGTCATGAACATGACTGGTTTCACAGTAATCTTATCAACAGTCTGGCTGCAGTTGCGATTGCCGGATTTATCGTATTTTTAATCTGGGAAATTACCGAACATAATCCGATCGTAAATGTACGGGTCTTCAGGCATCGGGGATTCACGATTTCAGTACTGGCCTTATCGTTTGGTTTCGGTGCGTTTTTTGGCAGTATTGTGCTGATTCCACAGTGGCTACAGATCAATATTGGCTATACTGCGACTTGGGCCGGATATGTGACAGCAACAATGGGCTTTGGCAGCCTGACTATGTCTCCTGTGGTTGCCAAGCTTTCTACCCGTTATGATCAGCGTGCCTTGGCCTGTTTCGGTCTATTAGTCTTGGGTGGAGTGACCTTTATGCGAGCACTCTGGACCTCGGAAGCAGACTTTATGGCATTGGCAATTCCACAGATTCTACAAGGTTTTGCAGTGCCATTTTTCTTCATTCCACTGTCGAATATTGCTCTGGCGTCGGTATTGCCTCAGGAAATAGCCTCTGCTGCTGGTCTGATGAGTTTTATGCGAACGATGGCAGGTGCAATAGGTGCTTCTATGTCTGCCACGATGTGGGATGATCATGCCAAACTGGCACGCAGTGAAATTGTGTCGAGCTTGAACCCTGAACCGACACAACATGTATTAGTCCAAAGTGGTATGAGTCCGGAAGGTGCTTTAGCGATGATTTCCAATCTGGTAAACAAAGAGGCACTCACATTAGCGGCTGACCATGTGTTTTTGCTATTTTCACTGGTATTTGTTGTATCTGGCCTGATTATCTGGTTGTGTCCAAAACCAAAAACAGGCGCTGCAACGGGGCCAACACACTGATGAAAAAACCAGGCTTGGCCTGGTTTTTTATTATTTACTCTTGTTGAATTAGTTTAGGTCGGACCGTACCCGCTGTAGGGCATCTTTCCAGCGCGCTAAATGTTGCTGACGCTCATCTTCTGACATTTGCGGTATAAATTCTCGCTCCAGTTGCCAGGAAGCTGAAAGATCATCCAGACTATTAAATACTCCAGCTTTTAGCCCCGCCATGGCTGCGGCGCCCCATGCCGTCGATTCCTGTAGTTTAGGCCGTAACACTGGTACATTCAGTAAATCTGCCTGAAACTGCATCATCATATCATTGCAACTGGCTCCACCATCTACACGCAGTTCTTTTAAGGGCTGATCCAGATCAGCCTGCATTGCAGACAATACATCAGAAACTTGAAAGGCAATTGCTTCTAGCGAGGCACGTGCAATATGTGCTTTTGTAGTTCCGCGTGACATACCGCAAATCATGGCCCGTGCTTCACTATCCCAATGCGGTGCGCCTAATCCGGTAAAAGCAGGCACTAAAACTACACCCTCACTGGATTTAACCTGTGCTGCCAGTTTTTCAGTATCACTACTTTTTTGAATGATCCCTAAACCATCACGTAGCCACTGCATAATTGCACCCGCCATAAAGACACTCCCTTCGAGTGCATAGTGGGCTTGATTCTGGCATTGCCAAGCTAAGGTAGTCAGCAGCTTGTTCTGACTGAACTGGACGTCAGTGCCTGTATTAAATAACATGAAACAGCCTGTACCATACGTATTCTTGGCTGTACCTGCCTCAAAGCAGGATTGACCAAATAGTGCAGCCTGTTGATCACCTAAAACTCCCATGATTGGAATGGTTGAGCCCAAAAGTCCACTGGCGGTATCTGCAACATAGCAGTCAGATGAGATAATTTTAGGTAATACGGAACATGGAATATTAAACAGTTCTAAAAGCTCTTCATCCCAACTTTGGGTTTGCAGATTCATGAGCATGGTTCGTGAAGCATTACTCGCTTCGATGACATGTTCAGCACCTTGTGTCAGATTCCAGATTAACCAGCTGTCAATTGTTCCAAACGCTAAATGTCCCTGATCAACCAGTGTACGCAGTCCCTCGACATGTTCGAGTAACCAGACCAATTTGCTTGCACTGAAATAAGGATCAATTCGCAGTCCGGTTTTTTCCTGGATTAACTGCATGTGGCCCTGTTCAATCATCTGATTACACCAGTCGGATGCACGACGGTCCTGCCATACAATGGCAGAAGTAAGTGCCTGACCAGTACGTTTATCCCACACGACTGTAGTTTCACGTTGATTGGTTAAACCTAATGCTTTAATATCCTTTGCCAGCAAATGTGCTGAGGCGAGTGCCTGCTGAACTACGGCAATTTGTGTAGTCCAGATTTCCTGTGCATCCTGTTCCACCCAACCGGAATGAGGAGTCTGTATATGAATTTCACGCTGTGCAGTGGCATGAATGCGGCCTGATTCATCAAAAACAATTGCCCGGCTGGAAGTTGTTCCCTGATCGAGTGCTAATAAATAACTCATGTTTTTATAAGAAGAACTTGAAAAATAAAATACTACCGCAATTATAGTATTAAACCTATCTCGCTCTTGATTTTAATGAATTACGGCATGGTAAATCAGTAAAAGTATGCTAAGATAGGAACGTAACTTGGGGGTGTCTCTGGCTTCGACGCTGGTGATGAAACTCATAGATGCATGCCGAGAGCGCATTTTCTCTCGTAAATCAAATTTGCATTTTTTAGTCGCAAACGACGAATCATACGCTCTAGCTGCCTAAGGGCAGCTTGTCCGCCTCTCTGAATACTTGTGGTTAGGGAGTCCGACTGAAGCGCACGCACACAAGTCCGTATAAAACCAAGCCTTGGGGTTTTGTACTAAATTAAGAGGATCGCGATTTGTACCCTGTTCGTCGGGTCACAAAGAGTTAAAAAAGTAGACGATATCTAAGCATGTAGTATTCTCGAGTGTAGTGCTGGCGGACGCGGGTTCGACTCCCGCCACCTCCACCAAAATTCTTTCCGAAGTAATCCATCGGGATCTAAAAAAGCCTTTAAACTTAATGTTTAGAGGCTTTTTTATTGGCTGTGTTGTCCGACCTTGTCCTAAGCTGTTTGACCCTATTTTTGCTTTTATGAGGGTCAAAATTGGGACAATTTGACCCACTAAATAAGTTTAATTATGTGGGACAAAGATATGTCGCTTACCGATGTGCTGTGTAAAAAAGCATTACCGCAGGAAAAACAGTACCGCCTTTCTGATATTAATGGTCTGTCTTTACGAGTCGATCCGAATGGCAAAAAATATTGGTCTATCAGATACACGGAAAATGGACAAAGGAAGTCTAAAGCATTAGGTATCTATCCTGAGCTAAGTTTAAAGCGTGCAAGGGAGATCGCGTTTGATCTGAGATATAAACTCAAAAATACAACTGAGGTTGAGCAGGAGCAGCCTTATTTTAAGGAAGTCGCAGAGGATTGGTTCAATAATCAAAAAGAAACTTGGTCATCCAAACACATTAGTAATGTACGAGCTTCATTGGATGAGCTTTATATTGCTCTTGCTAATAAGCGTATTAACCAGATTCAGGCTCCTGAGATTCTACAAATCATTAAGAAGATTGAGGCAAGAGGTTCGCTTGAAATTGCAAAACGTATCTAATTTAATGGATGTACGAAAAAATCTCTATAAACTCGAACCAGGATATGAAGCAAGAGCTAGAAGAATAGCATCGGTCTATGCCAAAATTTACCTTGAACAGGAAAATCATGGAGATAAACAACTTATAGGTCGTTATTATTGGATGGGTCTAGGCGCATTTGCCTCAAAAACAGTTGCAGCAGTGTTCAAACATGGACTCACCGCATGGGGATATAAGTGGATGCCACTCAGTGTGATTCGAGACCCTGTACATTCTTTTGCAAAAGGAAATTTATGGTTATTCATGGATATTGCTCCATGGCACTACGCTTGGAGTATGTCATCTGCATCTTTTAACCAGTGTAGAACTCAACGTGATGTCTCAAAATTCACCCATATAAAAGAAGAAGTAAGAAATATTCCTTGGTCAAGTTGCTTACCGATAATTAAGCACTTACAAAGTACCCCTGAAATTACACAGGCTTTTGAGTATCTTCCAAAAATTGAAAATGTATTTAAAAGAAAGAATGAATCAAGACAAGTTAGATTTAAGTTGTCTAGTAAAAATCTTTTAAAACATTTGATGGCGATTGCAGTACAAGAGCAAAGAAATATTTTACAGGAATTGGTATGGAAAGATTGGAAAGTACAAGCACAGGCAACGTTACAAAGCTATACCAAGCTCCCTGATAGTACCTTAGTCTTATCTAGTGATTATGGCGTTGATACGGTCAAACCTGATAAAAATGGAAACTATAAAGGTCGTCATGCAGGAGTTATTAATCAACTCCCTGAATCTGTCTATATTGAGCCTTTGCCACATACTAGAGTTCAAAACTATGATAGCCGTATGGAATGGATTCAAAAAGCAGCAGAAAAATATCATCTTTTAATGTTGAGTAACAAAGGACGTCCATTTTTAGAAAAGGAACTCGCAATTATTGCAGGATGGGGTAACAGTAAAGCTGATTTTAATGTTGGTAAGGACAGTAATGATGGAAAAATTTAAGATCTATTTTAACTTGATCTTTGTCTTTATATTCGGACTCTTCCTTTTAAGCTGTCAACCTCATCCAAAAAATACAGAGAACAATACAATGAATCAGCAACCTTATTCACTACATTTTGGTCCACAAGGTTTTAAAGATTTTGCTCACTACAATCAAGGGAAGGTAGATAATCACCCAGTAGCGAGTTTTCGAGAATTAGATTTTTCACTACCGAACTTAGGCCAAATTAAAATCGAGAATAGTACAAGTAGCTTGACCATTAATCATGTTTTTTCAGTACTTGGAGCATCTTTTCATGGGGAAGAAGGTATTGAGGTGATGACTATCAATGCAGGTTTAAACAAAGAAGAGTTTGTACGTCCTGAACAAGCCTATCAAGCTTATGTTGATTTAATGAAAAAAATTAATCAGGCCGAGTGGAAAAATTATTTCTATCGTTTTTCTGCACGAATAGCAAAAGAAGATAATATTCGATATCTAATGGAATCAGGTGATGTCATTGATCCGACTTATATCTTTAATTATGAAGAATGGAAAAAAATAATAAATACAGTTGGAGGAAACTCGATCGGCTACCGCTTATATGGCAATGGTATCCTTTTGGATCTGAGTATAAAACAAACTAAAAAAACTGAAGATGGTAAAGAACAATATATGGTTCATTATACTTTCAATACAATTCGCTATGATGAAAGAAATTCAATGGATGATTCAGAGAATAATATTGATACTTATAAAATGACATCAAAAGAGTTAGAACAAGCATTTACAAATGAGTTGAGAAGAAGTAAAAAATCAAGGGAAATTGATGAAAAAGAAGTTATGGCACAGGGCTACCATATTGATGAAGATTATGTTGATCCTGTCGTTTGGCAGTATGTTAAATAGATCAGTTATGGTTATTTGATTTTAAGAAATTCTAAAATTAACATGATGGGTGTTATATGAATAAGCCCATAACCTGATCACATAAACATACTATCTGGATTATGGTTTTTCTTGCTTAAAATAAAATTAAAAGAGTTATAAGGGTACAATATATTTATATGATTTATTGCCTAAACAGCTGTGACATTAAATAATGAACCCACCCATGCACTAAACAGCATTGCAATAATTCCCCATATCATAATACGTATTGCACCTTTCCAGATAGAATTGCCACCGGCATAGCTTGCCAGCGCACCCAGAACTCCCAGACTTAATATACCAATTATAATAATGCCTGATTGGAGTATAGATTCAGGAAGAAAAATAATTGCAGCAACAGGAAACAAAGACCCCACTGAAAAAGCCAGAGCTGATGCGACTGCTGCAAGAACAGGATTTGCTGAAGTCTGTTCTGAAATACCAATTTCATCTCTTGCATGGGCGTCCAGAGCATTATGTGCAGTCAGCTGTTGAGCAACCTGACGGGCAAGGTCAGAGTCTAAACCGCGACGTATATAGATATCTTGGAGCTCCTTTAATTCATGGGCCGGATGAAGATCTAATTCTCGTGCTTCCATATTCAAATCACTCTGCTCGATATCCTGCTGGGACTTAACTGATATATATTCGCCGGCTGCCATTGAGGCAGCGCCAGAAATCAGGCCGGCTATACAGGTAATTAACAGGGTATGAGTGGAGGCCCCACTTGCCGCTACGCCAATGACAAGGCTGGTAACAGAGATAATCCCGTCGTTTGCACCCAGTACAACAGCACGTAACCATCCCGCACGCTCCATATAGTGCTGTTCAGCATGATAAGAATGACGCATAGAATACTCTTTTATTGTTAAGGTTGTTAAAATAGAGGGAGTTTATTTTAGCTATATATTAGGGCTTATAACTTCTGAATTGAATATATTTTTAACTTATTGATTTTAATAAAAACTAAAATAACAAGACAATTTCTATTATAGTCAGCCTTAAAAATCTTATTTTATAGAAATATTTTTTAAATATTGAGAATTTTAATATCTAAATAATATGGTATCAGAGAAGGTTAAATATTAAAAAATAGAAGATCGATACTTAAGATGCTATCTATTCTCATGATCAGGCTAGAGCAGGTTTTTTAGTGACCAATTTAAGGGAGTTATCCCTGAAGAAGCAGTGCTAAATTATAAATCAAGTGATAAATGTAGTAATAAGCACAGCCGTTTTATAAGGAAAAACCGTGCTGGTGCCGATCTGTAAAGATCTGAACAGGCAGTTGTTGTAGATTATCAGCGTACTATTGATAACAATACTAGCCTGCGCATAAGTAGTGCATTTACTCAAAAAGAAAGTTCTGCTGGTGTAGGGGGAGGTTTAAGCTAGTAAACTTATATAAAGTGATTAATTTTGATATATTATTTAAGTGAATAAAATAATAAGTAAAAAAGTACCTATATAATAAATATATTCATTAAAAATAACTGGTTAATTAAAATTAATATTTGGGGTAGGTGTGATCTGCTATAGATTTAAATTTTCTATTTTAAAAAAATGCTGCTTGAGATAGCCATTTCACTTTAAGGTGATAAAGAAATTCAGTTAAGCAAACAAAATAATCATAAAGTTGCATTTCTCATAAAGGACATCAACATTGGTATAAGCTAGAAGTATTAAGCTAATTCCTAAAATGAGATTTTCGGAGTTATCAAAATGATTTATGACGTTGCAATTATTGGCGGAAGTTATGCCGGCTTATCTGCAGCAGTACCTTTGGCAAGGGCACGTCGAAATATTATAGTAATTGATGCAGGGCAGAGACGAAATCGATTCGCCGAAAATTCTCATGGTTTTCTTGCACAAGATGGAATTCAGGCGCTGGAAATTATAAAAAAGGCACGGGAACAATTACAGCGCTATAAGACAGTCAACTGGCAACAAGGCACGGTCCACCGGGTAGAAAAAAATAATCAGGATTTTTATTTGTGTCTGGATACTCAACAGCCAATTCATGCCAAAAAAATAATTATAGCCTCGGGGGTCACTGACCGCTTACCCGATATTTCAGGTCTAAACGAACGTTGGGGGAAATCTGTATTTCATTGTCCGTATTGCCATGGCTATGAACTCAATCAGGGAAATATTGCACTTTTAGCCAGTTCTGCCCATGTTACCCATCTGGCCATGATGCTTCCAGACTGGGGTAAGACTACACTCTTATTAAATGGTCAGCCAGACCTGTTGAATCTGAAAGTCAAACAGCAATTACAAGAAAGAGGCGTGACCATAGATGACCGTTCAATTAAGCAGATGGATTCTCATGCTGATGTAATATTTACAGATCAGAGCATCACACACTTTGATGGATTGTTTATACAAACTAAAACCTTTTTAGAGCAAGGCTGGATTAAGGATTTGGGTTGTAAAATTGAAGAAGATGAAACAGGGGAATTCATTTATACAAATGACCTAAAAGCAACTTCAGTTGATGGGGTGTTTGCCTGTGGAGACGCAGCTCGGCCCGGCGGTTCAGTGTCTTTAGCCGTAGGTGATGGGGCACTGGCAGGAGTAAGCGCACATAATGCTTTAATTTTTGATTAAATTAAAAATATAAAATAGAGAAAGTTATCAGTCAAAACCTAATCTGCTACGACTATAGTCAGAAATGAAAGAAAGGGAAAATAATAAATGCCTGAAAATACTATAATTCCAGTTCTTTATTTAATGTGTGGATTACCAGGCTCAGGAAAGACTACATTGGCTAGAATTCTAGAAAAAGAATATGGGGCTATTCGCTTTTCACCAGATGAGTGGTTATATGATCTCGGTTTAAGTTTTTACGATGATCAGGCAAGAATTAAGGTAGAGCAGCTCCAGTGGCAGCTTGCCCTGCAATTACTTAAACAGGGCCACAGTGTCATTCTTGAATATGGCTTCTGGTTAAGGACGGAGCGTGATCATTATCGCGCTGTAGCCAAGGAGCTCGGTGTTATAGCCAAAGTGTGCTATTTGAAGGCATCTATAGATGAGCTGAAGTCACGACTGAAAAAACGTAACCAGCTGGGCATCGACAGTATACCTGTGGTTGACTTGGCAAACCTGGATCAATGGATAACTCGCTTTGAGGAGCCTGCTCAAGAAGAGCTGAATTGATTCTGGTTGGATTATTTATTTTTTGTAAGAATATAAAAAATGACTAGTGAGCAGTTCTCTTTATGCTTTAAAAAGATCTTAAATATTTAGACTGCTGAATATTATTGCTTGGATATTGGGTCAGTAGTTTCTGGTTAAATAAGAATTAGCTTTACTCAAGATTTTTATCTCAGGTATTGTTTTTCTGACTATATAAGTAGCCTCTAAAAATGAAATATAGAAAACTAAATGAATAATAATTATTTATATGTACAAGGCCATACTCATGCTATTTAAATCGCTCCCTATTCGTATAACCTGTTGAGTGATGATCCTGAATTACTTTAGGCAAAGTAATAACAGCAGGTTTAGTTTAAGCTACAGCTTTTTCTGAATCATGAAGAAGGTGAGCAAAGTCGTATTGAACAATCAGTATACCGGAACTGGGCAGTTTTTACTTAAAGGAAAAAGAATGTTATCTAAGTGACCTACAGCAATAGTGGGAGTAGTGCAATCGATTGAAGATGGATCGGGATCTAAGGTATTCATCAGAACCGATATCTTAGAAAGTCATGTGAGGAAAATGAGCTGGATAGTCTTTAAAACTGTCTAGGCTGATTTTCCTCTCCTGACCTGAGATTTAAATGCAATTAACAGATCAAATAATTATTGTTTGATAATCATGACTGGTAAATGCGTTGCTGCCAATACACTCTGGGCTACACTTCCGAGAAAGATTTTCTTGATGCCTTTACGACCATGTGAACCCATAATAATCAGGTCAGCATTTATCTCTTCTGCGGTATTGATAATTTCTTTATAAATTTCCTGTCCTTCAGTCAGACGGGTTTCTACTTCTACTCCTTCTGCGGCAAAAAGGGCTTTGGCCTGATCCAGAGTTTTCTGTATTTCCTGTTTAGCTTTGTTACGATAGTCTTCTACCAGCGTCTGGGTATCGACAAATTCAACAGCAATAAAAGGTTCAACTGAAAGTACACAAACTGCTGTAACCTTACTGCCAAAAGCCTTGGCAATATCAGCTGCCTGTTTGACTGCAGCGAGAGAAGTTGGTGAACCATCTACGGGAACTAAAATATGTTGATAAGTCATGGTGCTGACTCCTTGGGGAATAGTTCTTAAAAGGATACTTATTATTAGATGTCTTAATATTATACGCTGTCCATCAGTTAAATATATGAGGAAAACTTAATTTATATAACTGATGTCCATTAATTTCAAAGCTAAGCCATCAACTTAAGGCTAACACACTTCCAGCAAACAAAATGCTTTTCTAGCACTAAAGTTTAAATAATAACCATAAAATATTTATATTAATAAAAATAAAAAATGCAGGTTAAAGGCCTGCACTTTATAAAATTTTACGAATTATGGTAGTCATTAATCACTTCAAGCGCAGCCCGGAAAGCTTCTTGGGCTGCTGGTGCTCCACAATAAGGTAGGCTGTGCAATAAAACTTCCTGAATCTCTTCAACTGTGGCACCGTTATTGAGTGCACCATGAACATGTCCCTTTAGTTCGGTAGGGCTCTTCTGGGCAACCAGAAATGCAAGCGTAATCAGAGAACGGTATTTGCGTGGCAGTATACCTTCACGTTGCCAGGTCGACCCCCATGCATGTTCATTAATCCAGTCTTGCAGCGGCTGGGTAAATGGAACGGTGTTGTTTTGGGCACGCTGTACAAATGCCTCACCCATAACTTCAGTGCGGACTTTCAGGCCATTTTCGTAATCTTGCTGAGACATGATTGTTTCCAGAGTCAGAATATGAAAAAGGATATACCACGCTCGATGGTATATCCTGCAGAAAATTGACAATACTCAGATCAGGCCATGATTTCAATCGCTATTGCAGTGGCTTCTCCACCACCGATACAAAGTGCTGCAATACCTTTACGCTTGCCAGTGCGTTTAAGTGCATAGATCAGTGACAAAATAATACGTGAACCTGATGAACCCAATGGATGACCTAGGGCGCAGGCACCTCCATGTAGATTAACTTTTTCAACATCCAGCTCAAAGGCATCAATCGCGGCCATCGTTACCATGGCAAAGGCTTCGTTAATTTCCCATAAATCAACTTCTGCTGCATTCCAGCCGGCTTTCTTCAGAACTTTTTCAATTGCACCCACTGGAGCAATTGTGAATTCAGAGGGATGTTGTGAATGTGAAGCATACGCTACAATTTTTGCTAGTGGTGTCAGACCACGCTGCTGTGCATTTTCTTCAGTCATGACCAGCATGGCTGAAGCGCCGTCACTAATTGAGCTAGCATTAGCTGCCGTAATTGTTCCATCCTTGGCAAAAGCTGGACGCAAGGTAGCGATCTTGTCAATTTTAGCATTAAATGGATTCTCATCCTGAGCCACAATGACCTCACCTTTACGACTGCTGACAGTTACTGGCACAATTTCATCTTTTAGATAGCCTTCGCTAATAGCCTTTTGCGCACGGGTTAAAGAACGGATCGCAAACTCATCCATCTGTTCGCGGGTATAACCTTTCTGGTTAGCCATGTCCTGTGCCAGTGAACCCATCGAACGGCCGGTTTCTGCGTCTTCAAGACCTTCTAAAAACATGTGGTCCTTGACCTCACCATGACCCATGCGAAATCCTGCACGTGCTTTGGGCATCAGATATGGAGCATTACTCATTGATTCCATCCCGCCTGCCACTACAATATCAGCACTACCTGCCTTAATTGCATCTGCTGCCTGCATGACAGCTTTCATGCCTGAACCACAGATTTTATTGATAGTGGTGGCGCCAACATGGTCAGGCAAGCCCGCCAGACGCATTGCCTGACGGGCCGGGCCCTGTTTTAACCCGGCAGGGAGTACACAGCCCATAATCACTTCATCAACCTGATCGGCTTGAACATCAGCGCGTTGTAGAGATTCCCGGATGACGGCTGCTCCCAGCTCAGGTGCAGTTAAACTGGATAAACCACCCTGAAAACTTCCCATAGCAGTACGGCTACCAGAAACAATAACAATCGGTTGCATATTTGAATTCCTATTCAGACCATAACGAAAAAACGCAGTACAGTGTTGGTAAAAATGAAAGGCTCTTTTGTTCTTGAAAAAGCCAGTACTATTAAAATACAGGTGGGGTATAAGCCAGAGTACGTCCCAGTATCCACAATAAAAAAAGAACCAGCGGAAAATGCACGATCAGCTGGGTTACGGTAAAACCAATCACATCTTTAGGTTTAAGTTTCAAAATACCCAGCATCGGCAACATAAAAAATGGATTGATCAGGTTCGGTAAAGCCTCAGCAGCATTATAAATCTGCACTGACCAGCCCAAATGTACTTTCAGGTCATTGGCAGCTTGCATAACATATGGGGCCTCTATGATCCATTTTCCACCACCTGAGGGTACAAAAAAGCCAAGAATAGCTGAATAAATTCCCATCACTACAGCAAAACTTTCCTTGGAAGCAATAGAAACAAAAAACTCGGCAATATAGTGAGATAAAGAAAGATCATTGCTGTTCATGGCGTGAGTCATAATAAAAGCAATACTGCCGTATAAAGGAAACTGGATTAATACGCCAGAGACCGCAGGCACTGCCTTGGACACGGCATTAAGAAAATTACGTGGCGTCCCATGCAGAGCCAGACCCAGCATCAGAAAGACAAAGTTATAGGTATTTAAACTGGAAATAGCCAGAATTGGATTCTGCTGGGTAAATTCGAGAATCATCCAGCCCACACCAATCGCCACCACCAGTATGGTTAAGATTGGGGAATTTTCTAGCCAGTCTCCCGGGCGGCTAGACTTTAGTTCTGGCTTTTTCTCAATTTCAAAGTCCAAGTTAAAATCCTGCATGGTCTTGACGTTTTCACTTTTGGGGGCAGACCAGTAGGCAATTGCAATTGAGACAATGATCAGTACCAAAGTCATAACGATGGATTGCCACAGAAAAATTGTTTCAGTGAAGGGAATAACCCCGGTAAGCTGATAAATAGATTCAGGTAAACTGTCTTTATTGGCTTGTAGCTGGGCAGCAGATGAACTGATACCCAGTGCCCAAGTCGCACCCATACCAATAATAGCTGCAGCAGCCGCGGCCCGGTAGTCCATTCGCAGTTCAGTACGTTTTGCCAGTGCAATCACTAAAAGAGCCGTCAAAATAGTACTCACGGCCCAATTGACAAGGGAAATCAGCAGACTGACGGTAGCAACCAGTACAATTGCTTTACGACCGGAACTGGGTATAAGAGCCATTTTCTGAATAAGGAGTTCGACGGGTCTGGAAACCGAAACCACATAGCCGACAATAATCAGCATGGTCATTTGTAGGGTAAATGGAATGAGACTCCAGAATCCATCACCAAAAGCTTCAGCTACAGCTTGGGCCGGAGCACCGATCGTCATCGCGGCAATTGAAACAATGATGACTCCCAGTAAAGCGAAGATATAAGAGTCAGGAAACCATTTTTCTGACCAGTTACTGATACGAAGAGCGAACCGCTCAAGTAATCCTTGATGTTTATACATAGTTTTTGAAATCCATTTGTCTGTTTATTCTTGGATATGGTATCTAGCTGCCCATAGCCTGTTTTATTATTTACTTAGGACACACAAAGCAGCCGAAGCTGCTTTTTTATTCACATAATTTTTATAGTATTGGATCAGGCTGCATCATTCTCTAGCTGTACATTTAGCTGTACGCCTGTAACTGCCTGAATCTGCTCTAGCGTCACCTCTTTGGCCAGTTCTATCAGTTTCATCCCTGCGGCGTCAATATCCATCACACCAAGGTCGGTAATAATCCGGTGGACTACACCTTTACCTGTAAGTGGCAGGCTACACTGTTTTACAATTTTTGGTGTTCCATCTTTCGCACAGTGCTCCATCAGCACTACGACTTTTTGTACACCTGCAACCAGATCCATGGCTCCGCCCATGCCCTTAACTTTCTTGCCCGGAATCATCCAGTTGGCCAGATCTCCCTGTTCGGAAACTTCCATTGCCCCTAAAATCGCAATATTGACGTGTCCACCACGAATCATGGCAAAGGATTCAGCACTTGAGAAAAATGCAGCGCCGGGCCGGGCTGTTACGGTCTGCTTACCCGCATTGATCAGATCAGCATCCACCGTTTCTTCAGTCGGAAACTCCCCAATCCCCAGTAAACCGTTTTCAGACTGGAGCCAGACATTGACCTGTTCTGGAATATAGTTGGCGACCAGGGTCGGCAATCCAATACCCAGGTTGACATAAAATCCGTCTTCAAGCTCCTGTGCGGCACGCTGTGCCATTTCATTACGTGACCAAGCCATATTTATCCCTCCGCCGTTTTCAGTGTCATCTGTTCAATCCGTTTTTCAGGTGTGGCATTGAGTACAATACGGTTAACATAGATTCCCGGCAGGTGAATAGCATCCGGATCCAGCTCACCAATCTCGACAATCTGTTCAACTTCAGCCACGGTAATTTTTCCGGCCATGGCACAGACCGGATTAAAGTTCTGTGCAGTTTTGCGAAAGACCAGATTTCCGGCTTTGTCGGCTTTATAGGCTTTAACCAGCGATATATCGGCTGTCAGTGATTCTTCCATGATATAGGTTTTGCCGTTGAACTCTCGCTCTTCCTTCCCTTCAGCAATGAGAGTGCCTACGCCGGTCTGGGTAAAAAAAGCGGGAATACCAGCACCGCCGGCCCGCAGTTTTTCGGCCAGCGTACCTTGAGGGGTAAGTTCAACTTCAAGTTCACCACTCAGGTATTGACGCTCAAATTCTTTATTTTCTCCAACATAGGATGAAATCATTTTCTTGATCTGACGGGTAGCCAGCAACTTTCCTAAACCGAAGTCATCTACTCCTGCATTATTAGAAATACAGGTCAGGTCTTTTACTCCGGTTTCTTTTAGAGCTGAAATCAGAGCTTCAGGAATACCACACAGGCCAAAACCACCGACTGCCAGAGTTTGTCCATTTGCGACTACATCCTGAAGGGCAGCAGTTGCACTTTCATAGACTTTATTCATAAGTTGAATTCCTATGGTTTAAGCGGTAGTCTGATCCAGTTCGTCAGCATGCAAAAAATGAGTATGATGAGGCGCACGCTTGGTTTTACTCCATTCTTCTAGCATCTCATATTTCATTTCTTCAGTAATCATGGCAATTTTCTGCGGGGCTTTTTCATCATCATAAGCCAGCTCCAGACGGTGACCGTTTGGATCAAAGAAATAAATTGAATGGAAAATGCCGTGGTTAGTAATACCGAGTACATCTACACCATTTGCCTCTAGATGTGCTTTGGCGGCTTCAAGAGCTGTACGGTCTTTAACTTTCAATGCAATATGCTGGACCCATTTTGGTGTATTTTCGTCGCGGCCCATTTCTGGCTGGGTTGGCAGTTCAAAAAAAGCAAGAACATTACCATTCCCGGCATCTAAAAACAGGTGCATATAAGGGTCAAAAGCTTTGGTAGAAGGTACATGGTCTTCGGCAAATGCCAGAATAAAATCCATGTTCAGGTTTTTCTTATACCATTCGACGGTTTCTTTAGCATCTTTACAGCGGTAGGCCACATGGTGAATTTTTTCGATTTGAATAGTCATGAACAAATGTCCTTATTTTTTATGCGGCATCCGACTGCGCTTCTGGCGCAGCATTCTGGAATGCGCTCAATGTTGAGCAGTGTGTATAAATACTTTCAATTTTGGGGAAAGCTGTCAGGTCAATATTAAAACGCTTGGCGTTATAGACCTGAGGAATCAGGCAGCAGTCTGCCAGTGTAGGAGTATCGTTAAAACAGTAGCTGCCATTTGAGTCGTGTAATAAAGCTTCAAGTGCTTTAAAACCTTCAGTCACCCAATGGGCGTACCATTCAGATTTTGCTGTTTCACCAATTTGCAGGGTTTGACTTAAATACTGTAATACCCGCAGATTGTTCACCGGATGAATATCACAAGCAATACTCTGACAAAATGCCCGAATTCTTGCTCGCGAGTGTGCATCTTTGGGTAAGAGGGGCGTTTCAGGATGAGTTTCTTCAAGATACTCTAAGATACTCATGGACTGGCCCAGATTGAAGTCTCCATCTGTGAGCGTAGGCACCAGTGCAGTTGGGTTCATGCGGCAGTAAGCTTCAGAACGCTGTTCGCCTCCATTTTTCAGCAGATGTACAGGCACAAGTTCGTAGTGCAGTCCTTTAAGATTCAGGGCAATACGCACCCGGTAAGCCGCGGAACTACGGAAGTAACTATACAGCTTCACGTTGCTCTACCTCTGATTCATCAGTATTAAAATTAAACTGGACAGCTGGCAGTACCTTGCCGCTTACCTCACCAAAACCGATACGCAGACCATCTTTTTCACAGTAGCCTTTCATGATCAGGGTATCGCCATCTTGCAAGAAACTGCGCTGTTCGCCATTTGAGAGTGTAAGTGGCTTGGTCGTATTCCAGGTAAGTTCCAGCAGGGAGCCATAAGAATCGGGAGTAGGGCCAGAAATGGTACCTGAACCCATCAAGTCACCGACCTGAACGTTACAGCCAGAAATCGTATGGTGAGTCAGCTGTTGGGCCATTGACCAGTACATATATTTAAAGTTGGTTTGGCAGATCACATCGGCCTGTACCTGTCCGGCTGCCTGAAGTTCAACAGAAAGCTGGATATCGTAACTGTTGGCACTGTTGTCTTCACGCAGATAAGCCAATGGACGTGGTTCCTGTTCCGGACTGTTGGTCTTGAAAGGTTGCAGGGCGTCTAGCGTGACAATCCACGGTGAAATAGAGGAAGCAAACGTTTTGGCATTAAATGGACCAAGTGGTACATATTCCCATTGCTGAATATCACGTGCTGACCAGTCATTAAACAGTACCATTCCAAAAATATGGTCCCAGGCATTTTCAATGGAGATCGGTTCGCCCAGCTGGTTTGGTTTGCCAATAATAAAACCGGTTTCCAGTTCAAAGTCGAGCTTGCGACAGGCAGTGAATACAGGGCGTTCTTCACTTGGCAGTTTAACCTGGCCCGACGGGCGAACTATATCTGTACCACTAACTACTACTGAGCTGGCACGACCATTATAGCCGACCGGAAGTTCTGACCAGTTAGGAAGCAAGGCATTCTTGGGATCACGGAACATACAGCCAACATTGGTAGCATGCTCTTTTGAAGAATAGAAGTCGGTATAGCCGGGAATATGGACTGGTAAATGTAGCACTACTTCTGAGCGTTTAAAGAAGGCTTTTTCACGCAATTCGCTATTATCACGCAGTTCTGGATTTGTACTGGAAAGAAGCAATTGCAGGGTAGAGCGAACTTGAGTCCACTGATCACGTCCAGACTCAATAAACTGATTTAAGGTTGACTGATCAAAATAGTTTCTGCCTGCTTCAATCGTGAGTAAGCCAGCCTGTTCAAGTAGTGCCAGATCTACTACATACTCACCTAGTGCAACACCGGCGCGACGTTTTCCATCAGCTGTTTCACTAAAAATACCATAAGGCAGGTTCTGAATCGGGAAATCTGAATCTGGTGCAACATCGATGAATGATTTAAGTTGTGTCGTCATTTAACTGTTCCTTTTGTCCAAATGAAGGCAGCCTGCCGCTTTTATCTGACCTGATGTATCTATGGAAATCAGGGTACTTGCTTAAAGTTAGTTCATGTCCAGAAATTAAAATGTCTGCAAATTTTCCAAAGCTTAAGACAGCTGTTTTTATCTTAGTTCTATCATACTTATTTTTATATATTACACAATATATAATTTAATTATGAATATCGTAATAAGTGAAAATTAAAATAATACTCAGCCATTATTTTTCGGTTTTTATATGGAATGGCCTATTGAAATCCGCTTGCACCCCGGCAAAAATCCGTTATGCTGATATAGCTAATATACGATTTGTGGACCTGAACGTGCGCCTTGGCAGACTTTTAAAACAGTCTTGGCTTATCTGTTTTCTTGTTTTTCTAACAGGATGGTCTACTGTGTCTGCTCATCTGCTAAGTCATTCCGGCGGATCTCAACCTACGAAGCAAGTGAACCAGCATGTTGGCCATGCAGGCTGTCACGAAGTGTCTCATGCTGCATCACAATCTGCGCATCATTCTTGTATCAATGGTGATAACCATCAGACAGTGCAGCAGGTTCATTGTCACGATTGCAGCTCACTACATTGCAATACACTGCAAGTGGTTTTAGCAGCAGCTGATAACGTGCCTGAATCTTTACCAAATCTTTCTTTACCCGAAACAAGCCACAGCCATTATTTTGCCCGTTACTTGCCGGGATACTGGCAGGAAATTCTGCGCCCTCCTAAAGCCTGACCTTAATTTCACGATTAAAAATTATTTTTAATTATCAAGGTCAAATCATGTCTATAAAACTGAGTCAAGCCCTGTTACTGGGTGCCTGTCTGTCCTCATCCACCTGGTTAATGGCGGCAGTCAAGGAATATCATCTTACTATTGATGAACAGCTGGTGAATGTAACCGGCAAGCCACTAAAACGTATTACTGTAAATGGAAAATTTCCAGCTCCTTTACTCGAGTTTGAAGAAGGCGATGAAGCCGTAATTCATGTTTATAACAAGCTTAAAAATGAAGACTCTTCCTTACACTGGCATGGATTGTTATTGCCGGCTTTAATGGATGGTGTACCTGGCTTTAATGGATTTCAGGGTATTAAACCGGGTGGTCATTTTGAATACCGCTTCAAAATTCGTCAGAATGGAACTTATTGGTACCATGCACACAGTAAGGGACAGGAGCAGGATGGCCTATATGGGGCATTTGTAGTCTATCCCAAAGATCACCAGTCTATCGCCAAGCATGAACAGGCAGAGCGTGATTACGTAGTGATGCTATCCGACTTTCACCAGAGCAAGAGTGACCAGATTCTAAATAACCTGAAGAAGTCAGCAGAATATTATCAGAACCGGCGTGAAACCCTAGGTGATGTCTGGCAGCAGGTAAAACGTGAAGGTTGGTCAGCTACCTGGAAAGACCGTTCTATGCGGAACCGGATGCGCATGCTAAAAACCGATTTATCGGATGTCACAGGTTATACTTTTCTGGTTAACGGCAAGACACCAAAGCAGAACTGGACAGGTCTGTTCAAATCAGGCGAGAAGATCCGCTTACGTTTTATCAATGCCTCAGCCATGTCCTTTTTTGATGTCCGAATCCCGGGCCTGAAAATGCATGTAGTGAGTGCAGATGGGCAGCCAGTTCAGCCAGTACCTGTAGATGAGTTCCGGATTGGTACAGCCGAAACCTATGATGCAATTGTCGAGCCCAAAGATAGTCATTACCAGATTGAGGCCGAATCAATTGATCGTACCGGCTTTGCACTTGCCTCATTGCATGATCAGGCGGATTCTGCCCGGCCCGCAACCCGGCAGCCTGATGCCAGACCACGTGCCTTGCTGACCATGGCTGATATGGGGATGCAATATGGCGGCCATAATAATGATATGGCTAATCAGCATGCCGGACATATGAGCAATAGCGACGCTCAGGGTGAGATACATTCCCAAATGCCCGTACCGGGCACAGACCATGCTGCTATAGATCATTCGAAAATGGTGACTTCATCAAAAAAACAGGAAGCAGCAGAACAGCGGACTATGTCGGATATAACGGAACAAAGATTATCACAAAGTACCACTACACCGGTCTATGGCTGGGCTAATGCCTCGACCCCTGCAGGACATAAAGCACTCACTTATGCAGACTTAAAATCCTTAAATCCTCAATCTGACCAGCGTCAGCCTGAACAGGAGCTGGTCATCCGTCTGGGGGGAAATATGGAGCGCTATGTCTGGACTATGAACGGTAAGAAATTTACTGAGGCTGAGCCTTTACAGGTGAAATATGGTGAACGTGTCCGGCTAAAATTTATCAATGACAGCATGATGGCCCATCCGATGCATTTGCATGGCATGTTTATGCAGCTGGAAAATGGTCAGCCGCTGGCAAATATGCCGAATAAGCACACTGTGATTGTACCGCCAGGCCAGACCGTCACGGCTTTACTCACCGCCGATGAGTTGGGTGAATGGGCGGTTCATTGTCATCTGCTTTATCACATGAGTGCCGGTATGATGAATAAACTGGTAGTAGCCCAAGTTGGATCAGCAACTCATACGCCAGCAGCAAGTCACTCGTCACAAGGAGCTAGGCATGCACATCACTAAGTTATGTAATCGTCTGCTAATTGGTAGTGGTATTTTGCTTTTAAGCAATATAAGCCTTGCTGAAACTTTGCATGACCATCAGGACAAGTTACAGCAGCAATCTGTTACAACGCAGAAAACCATGACCGTAACGTCAGAAGCACAAGCTCATGCCAACCATATACGTGAACATGGTGGACAAATTTTTCAACGTACTGAACTTGAGCATCGTTGGATCTGGAATCCGGATGGACAGGGAATATTAAAAACTGAACTTGAAAGCCGAATCGGAACAGATGAGAACAGGCTGTTTATAAAAGGTCATATTCATAAGGCTGAGTCAGAACAGGCAGATTATGATATTGCCGCTTTGTATAGCCGGGCTATTTCTGACTTCTGGGACGTGCAGACCGGTGTGCGTTATCGCTACACAGAACGGCAACCAGAGCAGCAGGAGCAGATAGACGCCATGCTTGGATTGCATGGTCTGGCGCCCTATTTCTTTGAAACAGATGCCTACCTGTATGCTGGAAAAGACCAGCAACTCTCTTTTAACTTGAAGAGTGAGCGTGATCTGTTAGTAACGCAAAAGCTGATTTTACAGCCTTATATTGAGTCAGAGCTGGTGTTAAGTGATGATTCAAAGTATGCGCGTAAAAAAGGTTTATCCAGCTTGCAACTGGGTGTGCAGTCCCGTTATGAAATTAATAAGCGAGTCATGCCTTTTATTGATGTGGCTTATGCCTATGAGAAAGGGCGTGAAGCTACAGTTTGGCAGCAAGAAACCTCGTCAGAAAAAGACTGGCAGTACGGACTCGGTCTGAAACTGATTTTTTAAATAGATAGAAGTTTATGAACTTGCAATATTTATAAAAAAGGAAGGGCAAGCCCTTCCTTTTTGTTAATTATGACTTTAAAAAGTTAAGGTAAATCAAACCAGATCATGCGGCTGTCTGCTAGGGCTTTAACTTCAGTTTCAGCTTCGAAAACTAAAGCATCACCGGCATTTACGGTATATTCACCAATTTGCACACAGCCTTCAATTACATGAACATAGTTGATCTTATGCTTTGCAGCAATCTCTAGAGAAGCATCTTTTTGCAAGACAGCAGTTTTAACCTCTGCATCTTGGCGTATGTGCATTGGTGCATTTGCTTCTGGTCCGGCAATCAGATGCCACTGGTCCGGATGTTTGCCCGGGTCCAGACTGATCTGTTGATAATTTGGCTCAGCATTTTTGATATTAGGATGAATCCAGATCTGGAGCAGATGTACGGGCTCATCATGATTATTAATTTCACTGTGCTGAACGCCATGGCCTGCACTCATGAGTTGCCATTCACCGGCATGAATCTGGCCTTCATTACCCATACTGTCGCGATGAAAAATAGTTCCAGACAGGACACAGGTTAAAATTTCCATATTGTCATGGGAATGCGTACCAAAGCCGTTATGGGCCGCAATCCGGTCGTCATTGATAACACGTAATGCACTGACACCCATGTATTTTGGATCATACCACTGACCAAAGGAAAAGCTGTGTCTTGTGTCGAGCCAGCCTGCCTGCACATGACCCCGGTTTTCACTGCGGTGTAAATAAGCATTCATTTTGACACCTCTATATAACTGTTCTATCTGTTATCTATTTTATTGTTTTTAGCGGCGCGATAAACCCGTATAGCTATAACGAAACGTAGCATTTTTGGAACGATAAGAGCTGATCTGTATCTTTCCATACACTCAATTAAAAATTCTGGTTTTTCTATTAAAAGGCCCAGTAAATTAGCTGAAAATTACCTGCCAAAATAATTGGTATTTAAACCATGTCTGTCCAGATTCCTACTACACCAGTAATCACCATATCAATTGCAATTGTACCAATGAGTAAGGCAGCTAGCCGTCCGACAATTGCAGTGTACATATCTACATAACGGGTCGAACGTTTCTGTAAATGATCATGTGCATATTTCATCAGGATCAGCAGGCTACAACTGAGTAACAGGGTAAATGCAATGACTGCCGCTGTCTCTAGTATAGACATTTTCATACCGGTAATGACTGCTGCACTGATAGTCCCTGGCCCGATCATAAAGGGCATGGCAATTGTGCCGGCCAAATGCTCGGGTGCTCCACGCATAACGCCAATAGTTTCTGCACCTTCAAAAACATACCGATAGCCAATTACTAAGAAGATCAGGCCACCAAAAATCTGGAAAGATTCAAAACGCACATGTAGATACTGGTTAAATACCGTTTCACCACCCCAGGCAAAAAGCAGAAAAACCATGAAACTGATCAGACTGCCTGTAATCAGCGCTGTATTAAACGTTTTTGCCTCAGAAGTGCGGATAATTCCCAGCATATAAATGCTCATCAGGAAAGGATTGAGCAGTGAAAAGAACAGGGCAAATGAATGGATTGCATCTGGGTTCATTGGAGTCATCCGTATTGAGTTTAAGCATCTGGATCTGGGAAAAGTGGCCGTGTACCCGGACTAATCCGGTTAATGTGCAGGAACATCATATGACGTTCATATTTATCCAGAATATCGTTAATCACCTGTTCGCGACTGTAACCAACCAGGTCATTTCCTTGGGAACCTTCATAGAGATAGCTTTCCAGACGGTAATAGTGGCGTTTACCACGTTTGCCACGTTCACTAAAGTTGGGTGTGATGTAGCGTATCGGCCAGATCTGATAAATAAAATTCTGTTCCTGTTCTAAATGAATAATAATATCCAGATGATAAAGCGGCAGTTCATCTTCAAGCAGTTTTTGTTCTACACTGGCTTCAACACCCCGTTTCATCAGTTCATCTGCTACAGCCTGCATGGCGGGCAAACAGACCTCATCCAGCATACGCTTGGTTTCGGTAGTTCCCGGATGGTGCATAACCCGGTTCAGACGTTTTTTCCAGTTAAAAATATCGACATTGCCCACCACAGGAGCGGCGTTCATACTGGTACTGGCTTGCCGGAAATCTTCCAGACGTAATGATTTATATAAACCAGCCATAACCAGAAAAATTACAAAGCTAAAGGGCAGTCCCATAATAATAGTGGCATTTTGTAGGGCTGTAATACCGTTTGCCATCAGCATTGCCAGCGTAAGCAGGCCAATCGCAACTGACCAGAAAATGCTGAGCCAGCGGGGTGAATCATGGTCAATGTGGGTAAATTTCGTTGTAAAGTTCCCCAGCACCAGCGCCCCTGAATCGGCTGAAGTCACATAGAACAGGAGACCAGTAATAGTGGCCACTGAAGCAATAAATGGAAAGCCCGGATACTGGGCCAGCAGATCATAAAAACCATGGGCCGGGTTGGCAATTACTGTCTCGGCAAGCTGAATATTGCCTTCAAAAATTACACTATGAAGGGCGCTGTTACCAAAGATGGATAGCCATGTCATGGTAAACAGCAAAGGAATGATCAGGGTGCCACAGACGAATTCACGGATGGTGCGCCCTCGGGAAATACGTGCCAGAAATAGACCCACAAAAGGAGACCATGCCACCCACCAGGCCCAGAAAAACAGTGTCCAGCTCTGCATCCACTCTGTTGGCTGTTCAAAGGCAAAACTCTCTAAAGTAAGTTTTGGAAACTGGCTGAGATAATCGCCGAAATTTTGAATCAGGGCATTCAGCAGGAACTGTGTATTACCCAACAGCAATATAAAAATAAGCAAACCCACTGACACATAAATATTGACTTCGGAAAGTATCCGCAAACCTTTATTTACACCAGAGGTGACCGAGATAATACAGATGATTACAGCCACTAAAATTAGCAGAGTTTGGACCCATAAATTCTCTGGCAGGCCAAGAAGTACGTGTAAGCCATAGTTAAGCTGTACAACACCAATACCACAAGTGGTAGCTATACCAAAAATTGTTCCCAGTACCGCAGCCGTATCGACCGTATGACCCAAGGCACCATTAATTCTTTTACCAAAGATGGGATAAAGCGCAGAGCGAATGGTTAAAGGCAAATTATAGCGATAGCTGAAATACGCCAGTGACATACCGATCAGGGCATACATACACCAGCCAGTCAAGCCATAGTGAAACATGGTCCAGACCATACTCTGCCGTGCAGCTGCATAAGTTTCGCCCGTACCTACTGGCGGATTAATATAGTGTGACAGTGGTTCAGCCACCGAAAAAAACATCAGATCGATACCGATTCCGGCGGAGAACAGCATTGCTGACCAGCTGAGCAGACTAAATTCCGGCTTTGAATGCTTGGGTCCAAGTTTAATATTGCCATAACGTGAACAGGCAATAAAAATAACAAAGACCATATATAGGGTAGCTGCGAGGAGGTAATACCAGCTAAATGTACTGGATACCCAATTTAGTACAGCTGTAATGACATAATTTGCCTGTTCATTAAATAAAATAGTAATAGTAGAGAACAGTAGAATGAGTGAAGCAGAAACGTAAAAGACCACCTTATTCAGGCTGTCCCTCGTCTGCTCGACTGTTTTATTCGCCATAAATCTCGAGATTCCAATGAATATATAAATTTCGGATTTACAGTACACTTTATTCTTTTTTAAACAGTTTTTTTAAGTAAATAGCTTGGTTTAAAAGCTACAACAGATCCAAAAATAAAGTGTGCTGTACATCTTTGCTATAAAACTATAGTTTTTTTTAATTGAACGTTCAATAAAAATAAAGATAAAATATGTAGCAGTTCACACTTGTTCTGTATTTTGGAAGATAAGACCGATGCCTAAAGTTGGAATGCAACCGATTCGTCGCCAACAACTGATTGATGCCACACTGGAAGCTATTAACGAGTTAGGCCTTGCTGAGGCTTCAATCTCCCAGATTGCCAAAAGAGCAGGTGTATCGACCGGTATTATCAGTCATTACTTTAAAGACAAGCATGGTCTTATTTTTGCCACCATGCAGTATTTGCTGGCGCAGCTGGAAACTGCAGTGGCACAGGCATTAAGCCAGACAGAAGCTTCTCCCAAAGCCCGGCTTATGGCCATTGTGCGGGGCAATTTTTCGCCCTCACAGATAAATCAGGCTGCCATGAAAACCTGGCTGGCTTTTTGGTCGGTTAGCTTATATCAACCGGATTTACATGAATTACAGCAAGTCAATGAGCAATGGCTGTATTCCAGCCTTAAACACGAATTTTGCAAGTGTCTGGATGAAAAACAGGCCGAAGATGCAGCTCTCGGACTTGCTGCACTGATCGATGGTTTTTGGTTACGCGGCGCATTAAGCCAGACACCGCTCAGGATCGATGAAACCATCCGGATCTGTGAGCAATACATCGATCACAAGCTTGTATATTAAGAATCACAACAAAAGGAGATTTCTCATGTCGAAGTTCAATCTGCAACGTCCATACATCCACGGACAATTTACAGACAGTTCTTCTCCTGATGTTTTTAAGACCATTAACCCGGCCAATGGTGAAGTTCTGGCAGAGGTTCAAGTCTGTACCAAAGATGATATTGACCGGGCAGTTATTTCTGCACAAAACGGTCAGAAAATCTGGGCAGCTATGAGCTTGATTGAACGTTCACGTATTTTGGCAAGAGCAGTCAGCATCTTACGTGAACGTAATGATGAGCTTGCAGTGCTTGAGAGCCTCGACAGTGGCAAGGCATATAGTGAAACTTCAACGGTCGATATTGTGACTGGAGCCGATGTACTTGAATATTATGCCGGAATTTTACCGATGCTTGAAGGGCAGCAGATTCCATTACGTGAGGGTTCATTTGCCTACACCCGCCGTGAACCATTAGGGGTGGTAGCAGGGATTGGGGCTTGGAATTATCCAATTCAGATTGCCTTATGGAAATCTGCCCCAGCTTTAGCTGCCGGAAATGCAATGGTATTCAAGGCCAGTGAAACTACACCACTGACGACCCTGAAGCTGGCTGAAATTTATACCGAGGCTGGTGTGCCAGCCGGTGTCTTTAATGTTGTAACTGGTGGGGGAGAAATCGGGCAGTATCTGACGGAACATCCCGATATTCAGAAAATCTCGTTTACCGGTGGGGTGGAAACCGGCAAGAAAGTTATGGCATCAGCAGCAGCTTCTTCTTTAAAAGATGTAACGATGGAACTGGGTGGAAAATCACCTCTGATTATTTGTGAAAATGCCGATTTGAATCTAGCTGCCGATATCGCGATGATGGCAAACTTTTTCAGTTCAGGTCAGGTGTGTACTAATGGTACTCGGGTATTTATTCCTAAAAAATTACAGTCAGCTTTTGAAACAAAGCTTCTGGAGCGGATTCCATATATCCGGATAGGAGATCCCTTAAAACTTGATACCAATTTTGGTCCGCTTGCCAGTTTTCCTCATATGCAAAAAGTCTTGGACTTTATTGAGCGCAGTAAGCAGCAGGGTGCACGTGTATTAACCGGGGGGCATCGGCTTACTGCAAATGAACTGGCCAAGGGTGCTTTCGTTGCACCCACTATTTTTACTGACTGTCATGACGAGATGGAGATTGTGCAGCAGGAAATTTTCGGGCCGGTCATGAGTATCTTGAATTATGAGAATGAAGAAGAAGTCATTCAGCGCGCTAACGATACCCATTACGGACTTGCCGCGGGAGTAGTAAGTTCAGATCTGGCACAGGCACATCGAATGATTCATCAACTTGAAGCCGGAATCTGCTGGATCAATACGTGGGGAGAATCGCCTGCACAAATGCCTGTTGGAGGATACAAACAGTCTGGTGTAGGGCGTGAGAATGGTATCCAGACCCTGCAAAATTATACCCAGCTCAAATCGGTACAGGTAGAACTGCAACCATTTCAGTCTATTTTCAAAGCCTGATCAGGAGAGGATATTGTGCAGAAAGAATATGACTACATCATTATCGGTGCCGGCTCCGCAGGTAACGTACTGGCAGCACGCTTAACTGAAGATGCGCAGACCAGTGTCCTTTTGCTAGAGGCAGGTGGGCCGGATCACCGTCTGGATTTTCGTACCCAGATGCCGGCTGCTCTGGCTTATCCTTTGCAGGGTCGTCGTTACAACTGGGCTTATCAGACTGACCCTGAGCCTCATATGAATAACCGCCGTATGGAATGTGGCCGCGGTAAAGGTCTAGGTGGCTCTTCACTTATTAATGGCATGTGTTATATCCGGGGTAATGCCATGGATCTGGAACAGTGGGCCAGCTTTAAAGGTTTAGAAGACTGGAGCTATGCTGACTGTCTGCCCTACTATAAAAAAGCAGAGACACGTGATATTGGTGGCAATGATTATCATGGAGATTCGGGTCCCGTTTCTGTAGCCACCCCTAAACAGGGCAATAATGAGTTATTTCATGCTATGGTTGAGGCAGGGGTACAGGCTGGTTATCCACGTACTGATGATTTGAACGGCTACCAGCAGGAAGGTTTTGGTCCTATGGATCGTACTGTAACACCGCAAGGCCGACGTTCCAGTACAGCGCGTGGCTACCTGGATATGGCGAAGGGCCGTCCGAACCTCACGATCCTGACTCATGCCACGACTAACAAAATTTTATTTCAGGGCAAACGTGCTATTGGCGTTGAATATATTCAAGGTGCAAATACTGCTCAACTACATCAGGTATATGCTAGAAATGAAGTGTTACTGTGTGCAGGAGCTATTGCTTCACCGCAAATCTTACAGCGCTCAGGCATCGGACAAAGTACTTTTTTGAAGTCAATGGATATACCGGTAGTACATGACTTGCCTGGGGTGGGCGAGAACTTGCAGGACCATCTGGAAATGTACCTGCAATACAGATGCAAAAAACCGGTCTCACTTTATCCTGCGTTAAAGTGGCATAATCAGCCGGCAATTGGTGCCGAGTGGCTGTTTTTAGGAAAAGGTATTGGAGCCAGCAATCAGTTTGAGGCAGGTGGTTTCATTCGCAGTTCAGATGAATTTACATGGCCCAATATCCAGTATCATTTCTTGCCGGTTGCCATTAACTATAATGGTTCTAATCCGGTGAAAGAACATGGCTTTCAGGCCCATGTTGGTTCTATGCGTTCACCTTCACGGGGCCGGATCAAGCTTAAATCCAGAGACCCATTTGAGCATCCGAGTATCCTGTTCAATTACATGAGTACTGAGCAGGACTGGCGAGAATTTCGTGATGCAATCCGTATCACCCGAGAAATTATGCATCAGCCCGCATTAGATGCATATCGTGGGGAGGAGATTAGCCCGGGTAAAAACTTACAATCTGATGCTGAACTGGATGAATTTGTGCGTAATCATGCAGAAACAGCTTATCATCCCTCCTGTAGCTGTAAAATGGGTGAAGATGATATGGCTGTAGTTGATGGTCAGGGCCGTGTTCACGGCATAAATGGTTTAAGAGTAGTTGATGCGTCTATCATGCCCGTAATTATGACTGGGAATCTGAATGCAACCACTATCATGATTGCAGAAAAACTGGCTGACCGGATTCGTAACCGGCCATCTTTACCCAAATCACAGGCCCCATTTTATCGGGCAAGTTAAACAAAAGCCGGCATCTGCCGGCCTTTCTATTCAGGCGGATGTACTCATTAAAAGCCTTAAAGCTTCTATTAATATGTTTTTAAATAACTTATTTTATTGTTACAGGTGATTTGCCGCTTTGAACATGTTTTTTCAGTGAAAAGCGATATAATAATGTCCCTTAAATATCCCAGTTATAGATGAGACAAAGAGACAATGTCACCATTAGATCAAGTCGTTCCTGCTACAGATGATCAATCTGAACTTACAATGTCTGTCCTGATGACGCCTGATATGGCTAACTTTTCAGGTAATGTCCACGGAGGAACGATTCTGAAGCTACTGGATCAGGTGGCATATGCTTGTGCCAGCCGCTATTCAGGAAGTTATGTGGTGACGCTGTCTGTAGATAAGGTAAATTTTAAAGAACCCATTCATGTTGGTGAGCTAGTGACTTTTCTGGCCAGCGTAAACCATGTAGGCCGTACTTCAATGGAAATTGGCATACGGGTAGAAGCACAGAATATTCAAAAGCGTACAGTGCGCCATACCAATAGCTGTTATTTTACTATGGTTGCCGTAGATGAGCAGGGTAAACCACGTCAGGTTCCTCCACTGAATTTGAACAATGACTGGAAACGTTGCCGCTTTGAAGCTGCTGAACAGCGTAAGGTGCTACGCCTGCAAGAGCATCATCATCCTTCTTGCAGTATTTATAAAAAGACGACATCCCCAAGTTAAGCCAATATATTTACCAGATGATCGCTCCGGCGATCATTTTTTATATCTCTTATTTAAACTTAAATAAATATATTTCAATCATAATGTACTAAAAAGCAAAAGGCCAAGCCGCAGCAAGGCTTGACCTATTTCTTTAAAACTTTTATACAGCTTTAAAAAAATGATGTCACTAAAACATAAAATTACTGTGGCTGAGCAACAGAATCTTTAGCTTCTTCAGCAGCACTTTCAGATGCAGGCTGAGCAGTTGTAGGTTGAGCAGCTGCACTTTCTGTACCAGCAGCAGTTGGTTGTTCCTGAGTTGAAACAACCACTTTTTCTTCAGTAGCTGACTGATCTTTAGCAGTTGCAGCAAAGCTGGTAGCAGCAGTTAGAGCAAGAGTAGTAGCAAGTAATGTTTTAACAAGTTTCATATTGGCATCCTTCTATTTGTAAACAATAAAGAACCCAGTACATATCCCTCAACAGTGTATATGTTCAGGACTTCTGGGTTGGATGTCATGCTATGTTCCCTTTTCTGAGCCTGCAATAATTCATACAAAGCGTAACTTTACGGTTACACTCAAAACACAATTAAGGATTTAATGTAAGTTTAATGTAAAAAATTAAATAATAAATCATACTAAAATGTATAAAATCATGTAAATTAGATTAATATTTGATCAATAAATTAACCTAAATACACAATAGAGGTGATATATTTTTATAGCAATGATTGGTTATTTCTTATATTTTTTATAAATCAATAAAATTTAACAATCATAGAAATTAAATTTATTAAACAATTCAATAAATTGCTTAATTTAAGGTTCTTTCTTTATTTTTCTAAAAATTATTATAAAAATCCAGTAAAAATCTTATATCTTGAGAAAATAAACTATATTTAAATTAAATTGATTAAAAATTGATCTTAAATGTAAGCAAATAAAAATTATTATGTTCATCATTTATATTTAATATGAGCCTAAAACTCTTAAAATCACATAAATCTGGTCAACAAAACACAGCTATAGAATGGTTCAGAATTTTAAAACAGTAGTACGGTGTTTTTGAAAATTATTTTTCCATCTGTATATAGTAAAGAAAAATAAATTTGAAAGAGGATTATTTGAATAGATACATGGCGGAGAGCAGTTAAAAAGTAAAAACTTAAATTAAAAAGATTTCGCAAGCTTTATAAGAGTAAGATTAAGCCTGAATAATTTGTTTATGTTCAGATTTCAATGCAAGTCCAAGTAAAAACTGAACCTATGGTATGAATAGGTCACCAGTATAAAATTGAGATCCCTTGTCTACTATTTTCATTAAGCAGAGTAATTTTCGTGAAGTTGATTCAGACACCAGCCGCAATACCAACCCACATTATTTCCGGTTTTCTAGGTGCAGGAAAAACCACACTGTTACAACATCTGTTGAGGCAGAAACCAAAGCATGAAACCTGGGCTATTTTAATGAACGAATTTGGTCAGATCGGAGTTGACCAACAACTGTTACCTCAGCAGCAGGGGTACGCAATAAAGGAGCTGCTGGGAGGGTGTTTATGCTGTAGCAGCCAGCTTCCTATGCAGATTGCTCTTTCAAGACTGTTATCTGAAACCAAGCCAGACCGGCTATTTATTGAACCTACTGGGCTTGGACATCCGGCCCAGTTACTCGAACAGCTTACTGAGCCTCATTGGCAACAGACGCTTACCGTTCGTGCTCTGGTGACAGTGCTGGATGGTTCACGTTTACACGAACAGGAGTGGGTAAGCCAAAACCTTTATCAGGATCAGCTTAAAGCCGCACAAATCATAGTGGTTTCACATGGTGATCTGATGAGTTTTGCTGATGGGGAGGCTTTAGAACAGCTCAAAAAGGAATATGCGGCCTATGGCCAAGACTGGATAATGGCCGAACAGGGGCAGCTTGATCTGGCAGAAATTGATTTGCTGTATCAGGGTATACAGCGCAAGTTACAGCCTTTGCTTAAAGTACAGCGTTTACAAACAGCACTGCTGAGTGAAGAACCAATTAAAAAGTTACCTTATCATTATGTAGAAACTGCACAAGGTTATAGTGTAGCGGGCTGGAAATTACCTAAGCGCTGGCAATTTGATTTTTATGCTTTGCTGGATCTGTTTTGTGCAACTGAAAACTGGCTGAGAATCAAAGGGATCTTTAATACTGATCAGGGCTGGATCTATTTTAACTTCAATCCGCAACAGCTGAATTACAAGTCAGGTGAAGAAGGGATAGATAACCGGATAGAGATAATTACAGCTGAAAATCGTAATTGGGAAAATTTTGAGATGAGCCTTTTGGCTGCACAGTTAAATATAGCCGAGGAAAATAGCCAGATTTAAAATTTTCCTTGAGATGGCCATTACTTAAAATAAATAGACCTATTTTTTTGCTATGCTTGGCGCCATTTATACTTTTATGATGAAGATACCGTTATGGCGTTAAAAGCAACAATATATAAGGCAGACCTGAATATTGCCAATATGGATACACACCAGTACAGTGACCATCAACTGACTCTGGCTTTGCATCCATCTGAAACCATTGAACGCTTGATGGTACGTATTGCTGCTTTTGCTCGGTTTGCTGATGAGCAGCTTGAGTTTACCAAAGACCTGTTTGAGACCAATGAGCCAGCCTTGTGGCAAAAGGACTTAACGGGGCAATTGGAAAAATGGATTGAGGTAGGCTGTCCGGATGAAGATAAAGTTAAAAAAGCCAGTTCACGCTGCAAGCAGGTCGCCATTATAGCCTATGGCAGCCAGGTGTCGGACTGGTGGAAAAAGAACAGCAAGATAAAAACTTTGGATAATGTCGAAGTATGGCAGATTTCTGAGGCTTCTACTGAGGCGTTACAAGCCTTGTGTGAACGAACCATGCAACTACAGCTCAATGTAATGGATGGTGAATGGACCTTAATTGGTAACCATGCACAAGCTGTAATTGAGTGGCAACAACTCAAGTAATAGAAGTGTTTTATTCATGATGGAAATTTATTAAAAAGGCTTGCCTCATTCAGGACCTGTTGTTTAGATCATGTTTAATATAAAAGCAAGATTCTTCGCGCTATGGACAGTGAACTCTATTATTTGTTATGTGCCGCAGCAATAGGCGCAGTCATCGGGCTGGAACGGGAATATAAAAATAAGACCGCCGGCCTACGTACCATGATTATGGTCAGTATGGCTTCCTGCCTGTTTACCATATTGTCTCGGCAAATTGGGGAGGTTAGTGATGACCGTATTGCTGCAAATATTTTGACTGGACTGGGTTTTCTCTGTGCTGGCGTTATTTTTAAAGATGAAAACCGTATTTCGGGTATTACTACCGCGACCACTATCTGGATGGTCGCGGCTTTAGGCATGGCAATTGGCGCAGGCTATATTGCTTTAGGCCTGTATGGCACCATACTGGTACTAGTGATCTTAAGCCTGTTAACCTACCTTGAAAAACTGGTAGAAGAATTCAATTTAATCCGTGACTATAAAATGATTTGTCATTATGAGCAGGGATTATCACATTATTATGAGCAACTCTTTAAGCAGTATGGCTTGAAGGCCAAGCATGTATTGCAGGTTCTAAAGTCCGATGAAATTATTTTGCACTGGAATATAAGTGGTAAACGCCAGCGACATAATTTATTGGTTGAAGAACTGAGTCAGGACCCGCGGATTAAACGTTTAAGTTTCTAGATAAAATTCTAGCCTTTCAAAATATTCTGAATTCCAACTTGTCTTCAAAAATCATGAACTCGGAAAAAGACTGACCAAGTTTCAGTTATAATAAATGCAATATGACGATTTAGAGTGTATTAAATGTCCAATGAATTGGAAATTATAGATTTGAAAGTGGGCTCTGGTAAGGAAGCAGTAAAAGGCGCACTGATTACCACCCATTATACTGGCTGGCTGGAAGACGGAACAAAATTTGACTCATCGATTGATCGTGGTAATTACTTTGAATGTGTGATTGGTACGGGCCGAGTCATTAAAGGCTGGGATCAAGGTATTATGGGTATGAAGGTAGGTGGAAAACGTAAATTGCTGGTTCCCGCACATTTAGCCTATGGAGAGCGAAAAATGGGCAAAATTATTCCGGCTAATTCGAACCTGATATTCGAAATTGAATTATTTGATGTGAAAACCCGTGATGAATAACTGCGGTCTTTAAGAGCTTTTAAAAAGCCCGGTAGCGGGCTTTTTATTTGGTTGTGCTTAAACAGATGATTTGCGGATTTTACCGTGTTAAATAAAAATAGTCCTTTTCCTATAGGAAAAATACCATGACCCCCTTAGAAATCTTTGCTGTTCTGATGAGTGTGATAGGAGTAGCTCTTACCATTCAGCGAAATATACTCTGTTGGGGCTTTAATATTGTGGCATGTACCTTATATGCTTACCTGTTTTTTGAATTTAAACTGTACGGAGAAACCCTTTTACAGGGAATATTTATAATTATGAATTTTTATGGTTTGTACCATTGGTGGACAGATCATCAGCAGAGTCATGAAATCAAGATCATATCTATTGCCAGGCAGCTGGTAATATTACAGCTTTTACTCTCAGCAGTTTTAGGGCTGCTACTCGGACTGACTTTAAAATACTGGACAGATGCTGCTGTTCCATTGCTAGATGCGCAGCTGGCTGCCTTTAGTTTGCTTGCTACATACTGGACCAGTCGTAGATATATTGCTACCTGGATGCTCTGGGTATGGATTGATATTATTTATGTTGGAATGTTTATCTATAAAGATTTGCTGCTGACAGCAGGTTTATATGCAGGATTTGTCGGGCTGGCTTTATTTGGCTGGTGGCAATGGAAACAGATTGAATATAAACAGCTACAAGCCAGCTAAGTACTGTTTGACTGTTAAACTCTTGTCTAGCTGCTAATCTTTTCCAGCTGAAAATCTGGATAAGCTGCATAGGGCTGGCCGGATTTAGTATCTATAATTTCGGTATAATCTGCACCCAATACCAGAATATTACGGTCTTTTACTTCATTTAGCTGAATTTTAAGTTTATCACCATCTAAAAATTCAAAATGTCCGGTGTAGACCTCGGCAGCACTTTGAGTGCTATAGCTGGTGCGCACCAGTTTAAAACTCATATCAGGATGCAGTTCAAGGTCTACGCCCATACTGTCACAGCCTTCACAACGTGAAATACAAGTAGCGCAGGGGATTATTCCTTCATATTTCCCAACCCAGGCTTGCAGTTTGGGATCGCTTTTCTGGCCTTGGTCGGTTTTAACCGCAGAGGTCTTTTGTTCAGGTTCAGTCGTCTGGTTGGAACAGCCAAAAGAAATACTTGCTGCAACAAAAGAGGTCAGAAGTGCTTTTTTCATGGCTTACCGGAAAGAGGCATTAAGTTGTTATAATATTACATAACTTCTTTTTAAACTTCACCTGTTAAATCATTTTAACAGCACAATTATGCAGTCTAGCTTAAAGAAGGTTTATATAATGAGTACCAAATTCATTTAATATCGTAAGTAGAAGTAATATGTTGATTGATTTTATTCAAACTCAGGAACAGCAATTTTTTCGGGTTGCAGAGAAAATCATGAATGAGCCTGAGCGTTATCTGCAATTTGATTCAATTTCTGATTTTTACAAGGCAGTATGGCTGGTAGAGTTTCCTAAAGGTACGGTCTGGTCTGCAAGCGGGCTTGACGATGGAGCTGAAGAATTTTATGCCATAATTGAATATCGGCAATATACTTTAAATATGACCTGTACCGGACAAAATACAGTATGTTCTGGCATCAGTCGGAAAGATCAGTATTATTAAAGTCAATGACAGATCTGAAGAATCAGGATTTAATCGAACTAATATAATATTTTAACCCTGTTTAATAATTAAAAGGGTTTAACAGCGCAATTTGAATGGATCACTTTGCGACAGAGTCTACAATAAAAAAGAAAGGATTAAATTATGGCACATCGTTTTACTGTTTATGCCACTATTCCAGGTGTTTCTCTGAGTGATTTTAAACGGCTGAGTGCCGATACTTCACTGCATGAAAAAGTCTGTAGACGTATTCCGGGGGATAAGCTGGAAATTCTGGAATCCAAGATTGATCAGGGGATTTATACACTCAAACGTGCTTATAATCTGGATGTCAATATTCCAGACATTGCCAAAAAATTATTAAAAGATGCTTTTCGCCTGAGACGTACAGATATTACCAATCTTGAAGCACTAACCTCGACAGTGGCACTTGGCGCCAACTTGCCACTGGAGGCAAGTTGTGACCGTAGTGTAACTGGTGATGACCAGCAGATTCATATAAAACTAGACTGGCAGGTCAAAGTAAAAGTGCCATTAATCGGTGGAATGCTGGAGAAACATGCTGAAGGTGAAATCCGCAAGTTTAGCGATATCGAAATAGAAATTGTAGAAGATGAGCTCAGAAAGAACTTGCAGACCTAGGGGTGCTTGTCCCTCATTCATTTAACTTAAAAAGAATGAGGGACAACAGACTTATTCAAATTTTGATCTGTAAATTATGGCAGTAAAAAATGCCACCAGACACACCACCCAAATATAGTACATTGCACCAATTTTACTGTAGAGGCTCAGCCACTGTACCAATGGTAGGGTCAGACCACCCGCAATTGCATAAGCGACATTATAAGAAAATGAAATTCCCGAAAAACGAATCTGGGCAGGGAACATTCTGACCATGCTGTAAGACACCATACCGACCGTACCTGAGAACAGCCCGAGCAGCATATACAATATAAAAATGGTTGACTGTGACACATGACCCAGACTGGTATAAAAAATTCCTGCAATCGCAGCGACGCAGAATGAACCGATCAGAATAACTTTTCCGGCACCAAAACGGTCAGCCAAAAGTCCCGCCAGAATACAGCCTGCCATCTGCATGACAATAGCAGCACTCTGCATGGTAAAGGCATCTGAGCGTTCAATACCGAAAGCGCCGGTAAGCAAGTTAGGCATTGCTAAAATCAGTACCACTACACAACCAGTTAAAAACCAGGTAAACATCATGCCAATAACAACTGCTGTTTTGTGGCGAGCGAGTATCTGCTTGATCGGTAACTCTTTAGACAGTTCTTTACGTGCCTGCATGGCTTTAAAAATGGGTGTCTCTTTCAAGTAAGACCGCAGATATAAAGCAACCAGTCCAAATACACCACCAATAATAAATGGAATGCGCCATGCCCAGTCATGAATCTGCGTTTCACTAAATTTAAGGGAAATAAACAGTGACATCAGGGCACCAAGTAGAATTCCCAGTGAAAGTCCGGCGGTTAACAGGCCATTAGCAAAGCCAATCTTTTTCTCGGGCACATGTTCTGATACAAAAGTCCAGGCAGCCGGTATTTCTCCACCAATTGCAATACCTTGTACTACCCGCATTAGAAGTAATAATAAAGGGGCAGCATAGCCAATACTTTCAAAAGTAGGCATCAGGCCAATGACTAAAGTCGGCAATGCCATCAGCAAGATAGATAAACTAAAGAGACGTTTGCGTCCTACCAGATCGCCAAAATGAGCCATAACTACGCCCCCTAAGGGCCTGAAAAAATAACCGGCTGCAAAAATTCCATAAGTATTCAGCATAGCCCAAAAAGGACTCAGACCAATTGGAAAGAATAGCTCTGAAATAATTTTGGCGTAAAAAACATAAATGACAAAATCATAAAATTCGAGTGCGCCCCCCAAGGATGATAATCCAAGGGTACGTTTATCCTGCGCACTTAAACCTGAATGTGCTTCCATGCATTGAATTCCATAAAATATATTAAATTTAACTGATTGTAATAAAATGTTAATTAGATGATTAATCAATCTTTTTTAAAGCATAGTTAACAAAATTTTATATGCCAGCTCCATGGGCCAAGAGTAATTTTAGTTTACTTTTCTATTAAGTCGAACACTGTGAGCATAGCATCTTTATTTTTAACTTTAGCCTGCTAACGAAAATTATTAAAATATTCTTTAAGCCAGCTTCTGGGTAAAATAAATAAAGATAATACTATGCTTGAACAGGGGGGCTTAGTTTAAAGCCCGTACCGCATCATTTAAGGCCTCTAAAACGGCTTCTTTATTAACTTCTCCAATACTGACAATTCCAATAGCCATATGCCGCTCTGGAATTGGCATAAACAGGCCTACGGCTCCAGATTGCAGCCGACCTTCAGAATAACCATAACCAAGCTGGCGGGCTAACCTGATTTCTTCTTTTTCCTCCGGTTGAGGCGGATAGGTTGTAGCAATTGCAATACCAGCTGCAGCTGTACCAATCGGATGCCGTGAACCCAGCTGATAATTAATACGTAAATAAGAAGAACCAGTCGATGCGGTTTTAACTACTACACAGTCTGATCCTTCAGCAATTACTAGCGATGCACTGGCTTGAGTCCGATTAGACAGACTATTCAGAATCTGCTGGCTATTAGATGGAATCGTCATTTCATAGCAGTGATATAAATCCTGAATCTTGCTGCTGAGCTCCAACCCCAGATTTTCATTGGTTTTAATATAACCTAAATGAGTTAAGGTCCGGGTAATACGGTAGGCAATAGTCCGGTTAATCTCTAATAGTTCAGCCAGCTGCGCTACGGTCAACTGGCCTTGATGTCTGGCAATCAGTTCTAATGCATGAATGCCCCGTTCCAGCGTCTGTAAGGTCTCCAATTCTTTTTCTACTCCGCTTGGTCAACCCGGATTTGGGTCTGTCTTAAATAGTAAACAATTGCAAAAAGATATTTTAGCCAATTGACAACATGTCTGCTCATTATTTATTCTTTTACTATATTAGAACATAATGTACGATAATAGAACAGGAAGTTCAGGATGAACGTAAAAGTACCTATGCATGGGCAATGCCCTTTTCATGCCGAGTTACAACAGAAGGGTAAAAACTTTGACATGTTTGCAGTGCCATATCAGCAAGACCCTGCATTGGCTCTGAAGGAGTTTCGTGCACAACTCCCGATTTTTTTCTCTGAAGCGATGGGTTACTGGATTGTGACCCGTTATGAAGATGTCAAAGCAATTTTTCGTGATCCTATTACCTTTTCTGCATGTAATGCACTCGAGAAACTGACACCCTCTTGCCCTGAAGCATTAAAAATTCTCGAAAAATATAATTATAGTATGAATCGTACACTGGTAAATGAAGATGAACCGGTACACATGGAACGGCGTCGTGCTTTAATGGATGCTTTTACACCACAGAATCTTGAAGAGCACCAACATTTCGTTAGAGAACTAGTCAGGAAGAAAGTCGACGGATTTATTTATAAGGGGCGGGCAGATCTGGTACAGGAAATGCTATGGGAAATACCCTTAATGGTAGCGTTACACTTTTTGGGCGTACCTGAAGATGACATGCAGGAACTACGTAAATTTGCAGTTGCTCATACCGTTAATACCTGGGGAAGACCAACATTAGAACAGCAGTTGGAGGTTGCCGAGGGAGTAGGACAATTCTGGGAATACTCTGGCCGTGTGCTGGAGAAAATGAAAAATCATCCAGAAGGTAAAGGCTGGATGTATGACATGATTGCTAAAAATCGTGTAATGCCAGAGGTGGTGACAGACAATTATCTGCATTCAATGATGATGGCTATTATGGTTGCCGCCCATGAAACTACCGCACTAGCCTCTGCCAATGCATTAAAACTACTTTTAGCTGACCGGAAAGTGTGGAAAAAAATCTGTGATAATCCACAGCTGATTCCGGGTGCAGTCGAGGAGTGTTTACGGCATTCAGGTTCTGTAGTGGCCTGGCGCAGACAGGTCACTACCGAGAGTGAAGTCAGTGGAGTCAAGTTTAAGAAAGGCGATAAATTGTTTTTGGTGTCGGCTTCTGCTAATCATGATGAATTGCATTTTGAAAATGCCGATGAGCTGGATATTTATCGTGATAATGCTATTGAGCATCTGACATTCGGTTATGGTGCACACCAGTGTATGGGTAAGAATATCGGCCGTATGGAAATGTGTATTTTCATTGAAGAACTGTCACGCCGTATACCAGACCTGAAACTCTGCGAGCAGGAATTTACCTATCTGGCCAATACCTCGTTCAGAGGACCAGAGGCCTTGTGGGCTGAGTGGCATGCCCAGCCAGAACAAACTGCCAGACAAATTACCAGTTTTCCTATTGGAGCGCCTGATCTCAAGGCCATGACCCGCCCGGTACGTGTCCAGGCAGTTTATCCTGAAGCAGAAGATATTATACGTATTGAGCTGGCTGCTATACACGGTGAAGAATTACCACGCTGGAGTGCCGGTTCACATATTGAACTGGTATTGCCTAATGGCCTGAGCCGTAAGTACTCTCTATGCGGTTTAGCGACTGATCAATTTTATACGATTGCTGTAAAGAGAGAGCAGGAAAGCCGGGGTGGTTCACAATGGATTCATCAGTATTTAAAAGCAGGAGAACAGATCTACATTAAGGGACCTAAAAACTTTTTTAAATTAAATTTACAGGCGAGCCAGTATGTGCTGATCGCAGGGGGGATAGGTATTACTCCTATTCTGAGCATGGCCAGCAGCTTACGTGAACAGGGGCGCCCTTACCGGCTAATTTATCTTTCACGCCAGCGGGCTAGTATGGCATTACTTAAGGAAGTTGCTGCGCATGGTAGTGCTGCCGAACTCTATATTTCTTCTGAAGGTAAACGGATAGACCTGCAACAGCTCTTGTCAGCGCTGCCTGCCGGTACACAGGTTTGTGCCTGTGGTCCGGAAGCATTACTTGATACCTTGACCAACTATACCGAAGACTTGTCACAGGTTCAGCTCACGGTCGAGCATTTTGGTTCAGGGAAGAACCTCTTTTTATATGAAAATGATACCGACTTTGAAGTTGAACTGCTGGATAGCGGTTTAACGCTGACAGTAGCCCGGGATCAGACCTTATTGGACTGTTTGCTGGACAAAGGAATTGATGTCAGCTTTGACTGTACCGAGGGTTTATGTGGAAGCTGTCAGCTTCCGGTTGAAGAAGGTGAAATTGATCATCGCGACAAGGTGTTGACCCGAGCCGAGCGTGACGGAATGAAATCGGTAATCAGTTGCTGTTCACGAGGAAAAGGAAAACTCAAACTCAAGCTTTAAATGGTAATAACAACAAATCCAGGGAAAATGATAAAAGGAAAACTAAAATGGATCAGATTAAATCTGTAGCGCTGACGGATGTCAGTGCTATACCTCAACAGGTTCATACACAGGCTGACAAAAAAGTTGCCTATGCCACTATTATTGGAACCACAATCGAGTGGTATGACTATTTTATTTATGCCGCAGTGGCAGGCCTGGTCTTTAACCAGCTATTCTTTGCACCTGCCGGACCAGTGGTTGCCAATTTGCTGGTATTTGCCTCTATTGGAATCAGCTTTTTATTTCGTCCTTTAGGTGCATTTATTGCCGGCCATTATGGGGATAAACTCGGGCGTCGTGCCATGCTGGTAATTACCCTTATATTGATGGGTGGCGCTACAGCATTGATCGGTCTGCTGCCTACCTATGCCTCAATCGGTATTGCAGCCCCTATTATCCTGATCATCTTGCGGATTCTACAAGGAATTTCAGCTGGTGGAGAATGGGGCGGAGCGGTATTGATGGCTGTTGAGCATGCACCAGAAAATAAGCGCGGGCGTTTTGGTTCATTTCCGCAGCTAGGTATTCCATTCGGGCTATTGCTGGCTTCTCTGGTATTAGTGATTATGACAGCTTGGGTCTCACCAGGGGATGCCTTTGTTGAGTGGGGCTGGCGCATTCCATTTCTGCTTAGCTTGTTGCTACTGCTGATTGGCCACTGGATACGTCGTTCTATTGGTGAAAGTCCAGTATTTGAAGAAATCAAGCAACGTAAGTCTGCCAATCCACATCCGATTAAAACCCTGTTTAAGCATCATAAGCTTTCAGTACTGCTTGCGGCACTACTATGTGCTGGAACAACCGCACTGGGTTACATGACGACTGGGGGCTTCATCCAGAATTATACAACGAACCCGGCCGGACCGATTGCACTGGAACGCTCGACTATTTTAACGCTCGTAACGTTATCTGCGATTGTGTGGGCTGCATTTACTTGGATTTCTGCCAGCCTGTCTGACCGATTTGGGCGTAAGAAAATGTATATTCTAGGGGCATTACTACAGCTGGGTGCGGCTTTTGTAGTATTCCCTCTGGTCGATACAGCAACCTACTCTGGTATTGCTATTGCCCTGTTTTTGCTGTCAATGGGTGTTGGCTTTACCCATGGTATCAATGCAATTGTTTATACCGAATTATTCCCTGCCTCGATTCGTTTTTCGGGAATCTCAATTACTTATGCACTTGGTTCTATCATCGGCGGCGCATTCGCACCCCTGATTGCAGCCTGGCTCATTAGTGTTTCGAATTCGACCACATTGGTAACTGTTTACTTAATGATGATGGCGAGTTTTGCCCTTATAGCCATCTGTTTACTCAAGGACCGTACCGGCATGCCATTAGGTGCAGATCATGAGGCAGAACAGAATCAGTCGCCATTTATCTGGCATAAATAATAGCAAGCTATATAGCCTCCTATGGGAGGCTTTTTATATTTTATTGATCTAAACCATAAATTTTTGGACTAGATGTCTACTCTATGCCTGGTCAATTTTACTGTCTGACAAACTGGATTGTTCAGTTCTGAAAATGCCATATTATTTTTGGAAATTAAAATGAGGGCGGGCAGTTCAATATAAAATTAACGGGAGAATGAGCAAGGAATCTGAATATCAGCTATTTTTATGGGAAATCATATGACCTGAAAGACTTATTTATATCGGTCATCAAATAATACTTATATGATTTGCTCTTTTGTATAAATGAAAAATCAACCAATAAAAACAGATTTTGATTGTTAAAATTTAAAAAAATAATATATTAAATTTATGATAAATATATATTTTTATAGATTTTAATAGTAACCTTGATTGACTTTTAAAATACTTGATTTTTACTCTAAAACTTAGCATACTAAAAATTATATTTTACGGTAAAAGTAATTTAATTATGTTTGTCGTAATTTATTGAGCTCTTGAAGATGCTATAAATCGCATAAAAATGCTATAGGAATAAAAAGCAGAAACTATTAGAAGAAAGCACGCAGTTTGAGCAATGCTGCGTTAAAAAACATGACAAGGAGTCAAATATGCATTTCCCCGAAACGCAGCTAAGAAAGTCACTCTATTATCCTTATCAGGTTTATCCCTACTTTCATCGTCCGCAAAAGACTGTGGCCCAAACAGGTACAGTGACTATTGTGGGAGCAGGACCAATTGGTATGGCAACAGCATTACTGCTAGCCAGACAAGGTATACGGGTCGTTCTGCTGTCTGCTGAACAGCAGTTATCTGAAGGCAGCCGGGCACTGGTATACACCAAGCGCTCTATGGAAATCTTACAGTCTGCTGGCGCTGCCCAACGTATCATGCAAAAAGCTCTACCGTGGACACATGGCAACTCTATTTATAAAGGACAGGTTGTCTTTCGCATGGCTTCACCATCTGACCCACATGATCAGTTCGCGCCATTAAATAATCTGCAGCAGAACTGGCTGGAAAGTTACTTGCTTGAGACCATACATGAGCAGGATAATATTGAGATTCGCTGGGGTAATAAGGTCATTGCACATGAACAGAATGATGAAACAGTCACTTTAACCATCCATACCCCAGAAGGTGAATATCAGCATGAAAGTAGCTGGGTGGTTGCAGCCGATGGAGGACGCTCTGCATTACGCGAACAGATGAAGCTGCGGATGCAAGGCGCCAGTTATGAAGGCCGCTTTGTTATTGCGGATATTCGCATCAAGCTGGACTATCCGACCGAACGTCTGGCCTTTTTCTCACCGGACTGGAACCCGGGCAATACCATTCTCATGCACCGCGAACCAGATCATATCTGGCGTTTTGACTATCAGCTTGATCCAAGTATCAGTCCGGAAGAAGCACTCAAACCGGAAAATCTGAGCAAGGCTGTCAATGACCAGCTCAAAATGATTGGACAGGAACATTTACAGTGGGAAATGGACTGGAGTACAGTCTATTCGGCACGTGCGTTAACACTCGACAATTATGTGCATAACCGCATTATATTTGTTGGTGATGCTGCGCATCTGTTACCAATTTTTGGCGTGCGCGGTGCCAATACCGGCTTTCAGGATGCCAAAGATCTGTCATGGAAACTGGCCGGTGTAATTCAAGGCTGGGCATCCCGCGAGCTTTTAGAAAGTTATACCTTCGACCGGGTTGGAGCAGTGCGGGAGATTATTGCTGAGGCCGGGAAATCTACCCGCTTTATGGCACCACCCACCCAAGGCTACCGCTTGCTACGTAACGCAGTACTGTCTTTATCGCTAGAACACGAATTTGTACGTCCACTCTATCATTGGCGTACATCACGGCCACATGCCTATAGCTATTCACCTTTGAACAGTCAAAATGATGACAATGCCAGCATGAAGGAAATGACTGAAAATGGTGCCTTGATTCCTAATGTTAAAACTGTAGATGGTTCATTTTTGTATGACCGGATCGATGGTAAGTTCAACGTTCTGGTTTTCACAGAGCAGGGCGAACTTCCTGCCGGTCTTTATACTGAAATTAAAGCATTACAAGCCTGTGCTATTCCTGTGCAGATTATTGCACTTGCGCTGGATGGCCAGACAGTACATAACGCAGAGATGACTTTAAAGATCACTGCAGAACTTGCAGCAGAACATTTTTTTGCACAAAGTGGTTCAATTTACCTGATACGCCCTGATCATCATATTCATGGCCGCTGGCTGCATTATAGGAACTCTGCCATTACCCAAACTTTTGAGCAGTTTTGTCAGCTAACAAAAGGAGTAGCAGCATGAGTAATATTCGGATTGAAGACCTAGAACAGGTATATGACCATCTGGCAGAAAGTATTGATCATCTGGATGCAGAAAAACGTGAGCTGTTTCTGGTCAAGCTGGCTTTACTCAGTGCAAACCAGATTCAAGACAGCACTATATTTTTAAGACTGATTAACCAGGCAAAAGTATTTGAAGATTAATATCTGACTCTATAAGTATTTTAAAATACGGAAAGAAAAAATGAAAAGTACTTGTGTTTTATATTGAAAATATCTTTAATTTTGAATGATATAACTCTGCTGGTAAAGTTTAAAGCAAGCTAGTACAAGAAAAGAGTTTAAAATAAAAATCCCCTCAATAGAGGGGATTTTTTAAACCGGATATTTACTTAGACAATTGAATCATCCAGATTTGGTGCTAGCCAGCGTTTGGCCTCATCCAGCGTCCAGCCTTTACGTTTTGCATAATCTTCTAACTGATCCAGAGAAATCTTGCCAACATTGAAATACTGAGATTCGGGATGAGCATAATAGAAGCCGCTCACCGATGAAGGGGGCCACATTGCAAAGCTGGAAGTGAGCTGTGTACCAATCTTGTCAGTAGAACCCAGCCAGTCGAATAGAACCGCTTTTTCAGAATGCTCAGGACAGGCCGGGTAACCCGGTGCCGGACGAATACCGATATATTTCTCTTTAATCAGTTCCTCATTGCTTAGCTGTTCACTGGCCTGATAGCCCCAGAACTCTTTACGGATACGTTCATGCAGATGCTCGGCAAAAGCTTCGGCAAAACGGTCACCCAAAGACTGAACCAGAATAGCACTATAGTCATCACCTTTTGCTTTGTATTCATTGGCAAGTTCTTCAGCACCAAAAATTGAAACTGTAAACCCTCCCAGATAGTCCTGCGCCTGGTTCTCTTCGGTGACAATAAAATCTGCCAGAGATAAATTTGGCTTACCGGTAACTTTGTCTGACTGCTGGCGTAAATGCTCAAAATGATGTGTCGCAGCACCTTGTTCATCGTATACCGTGACAGTATCGGCAGCCGTACGTTTAGCAGGGTATAAACCAAATACGGCCCGGGCATCAAAACGTTTATTCTCAATAATATCTTTAAGCATAATCTGTGCCTGCTGATACAAATCAGTTGCTGCTTCACCGACTACTTCATCTTCCAGAATTTTCGGGAATTTGCCTGCCAGGCTCCATGAAATAAAGAATGGAGTCCAGTCAAAATACTCAACCAGTGTTTCTAGCGGATACTGGGTAATGGTTTGAACACCGATAAAATTTGGCTGTGGTGGTACGTAGTCTGGAGCGATCTTGAAACCGTGCTTAACCGACTCGGCATAAGACAGTTTAGCTGCTTTTGGCTGCTTGTTCGCCAGGCGCTCGCGTACCTTAACATATTCATCACGGTGACCCTGTACAAAAGCAGGCTTCATTTCCGGCGAGAGCAGGGAGGTGGCGACCCCTACCGCACGTGATGCATCGGCAACATAAATGACGGCATCATTTGAATATTGCGGATCAATTTTTACAGCAGTATGGGCTTTTGATGTAGTTGCCCCGCCAATCATTAAAGGAATTTTAAAGCCTTTACGCTGCATCTCTTTAGCTACAAAGACCATTTCATCCAGACTTGGCGTAATCAGGCCGGACAGCCCGATAATATCAACTTTTTCATCAATTGCAGTTTGCAGAATTTTCTCTGCCGGCACCATTACGCCTAAATCTACAATGTCATAACCGTTACAGCCAAGTACTACACCGACAATATTCTTGCCAATATCATGTACGTCACCTTTGACTGTTGCCATCAGGATTTTCCCTTTGGCTTCACCAGCAGTTTTTTCAGCTTCAATATACGGGTTAAGCCAGGCTACAGCCTGTTTCATAACCCGAGCCGATTTTACAACCTGTGGCAAGAACATCTTGCCTGAACCAAACAGGTCGCCTACGACATTCATTCCGGCCATAAGCGGGCCTTCAATAACATCCAGCGGACGGGCAGACTTTAGCCGTGCTTCTTCGGTATCTTCATTAATAAAGGCAGTAATACCTTTCACTAACGCATACTCAAGACGTTTTTCTACCGGTTCGTTGCGCCATTCCAGATTTTCAGCTTCACGTTGGGTTCCGCCCTGACCACGATATTTCTCAGCAATACTCAGTAACTTTTCAGTGGCTTCCTGTCCGCTTTCTCCCTGATTGCGGTTCATTACTACGTCTTCAACCGCGTCTTTCAGCTCAGCCGGAATGTCATCATAAATTGCCAGCTGCCCGGCATTTACAATTCCCATGGTCAAGCCCTGCTTGATGGCGTAATAAAGAAAAACCGCATGGATTGCTTCACGTACCGGCTCATTACCGCGGAACGAGAAAGAAACGTTAGAAATACCGCCCGAGATCATGGCATTTGGCAGGTTCTGCTTGATCCACCCAGTAGCCTCAATAAAGTCCACACCATAGTTGTTGTGTTCTTCAATACCTGTCGCTACCGCAAAGACATTCGGGTCAAAAATAATATCTTCAGAAGGAAAGCCAACTTCATTGACCAGCACATCATAAGATCGTTTACAGATTTCTTTCTTGCGCTCAACCGTATCGGCCTGACCTTTTTCATCAAAAGCCATAACAATGACAGCCGCACCATACTGACGGCATAAACGTGCTTTCTCTACAAACTCATCATAACCTTCTTTCAGCGAGATTGAGTTTACTACGGCTTTACCTTGTACACATTTCAGTCCTGCCTCGATAATTTCCCATTTTGATGAGTCAATCATGATCGGTACACGGGAAATATCAGGCTCAGAAGCAATCAGGTTCAGGAATGTCACCATCGCATTTTGCGAATCAAGCATCCCTTCGTCCATATTGATATCGATGATCTGGGCACCGCCTTCGACCTGTTGACGGGCAACATCCAATGCTTCTGCATAATTCTCTTCACGGATCAGACGTGCAAATTTCTTTGAACCGGTTACGTTGGTTCGTTCACCTACGTTTACAAATAGTGATTCATCGTAAATATTAAATGGCTCCAGACCACTCAGTCGGCAGGCTGGTTTAATCTGGGGAATCTGGCGGGGAGCGATATCTTTTACAGCATTATAAATGGCTCGTATATGGTCCGGAGTCGTACCACAGCAGCCACCAGTAATATTGATTAAGCCACTTTCTGCAAACTCTTTCAGAAATGCAGCAGTTTCTTCCGGTGTTTCATCATAACCGCCAAAAGCATTGGGCAAACCGGCATTCGGATGGGCAGAAACAAATACATCAGCAACATCAGCCACTGTTTTAACATGTGGGCGCATGGCATCTGCACCCAAGGCACAGTTAAATCCGATTGAAAGCAGATCGCCGTGGCGCACCGAATTCCAGAAGGCTTCAGCAGTTTGTCCGGTCAGCGTACGTCCGGAAGCATCTGTGATCGTGCCGGAAATCATTAAGGGTAATTCATAACCTAATTCTTTAAAGACTTCCTTTACCGCAAAAATAGCTGCCTTACAGTTCAGGGTATCGAACACGGTTTCAATCAGAATAATATCTGCACCGCCTTCAATGAGGGCATGAGTCGCTTCTATATAGTTTTCTTTTAGGGCATCAAAAGTAATATTACGAAACGCCGGGTTATTAACATCCGGTGATATAGAACAAGTACGTGAAGTAGGGCCAAGTACACCGGCCACAAAGCGCGGTTTATCAGGGGTTGAATATTTTTCACAAGCTGCTTTGGCCAGCCGTGCAGCTTCACGATTAATTTCTGGTACCAGATCTTCCATATGGTAGTCTGACATGGAAACGCGGGTACCATTAAAACTGTTGGTCTCGATAATATCTGCACCAGCATCCAGGTAAGCTTCATGTATGTCCTGAATAATTTGTGGCTGAGTCAATACCAGCAGGTCGTTATTACCCTTCAGGTCATGGGCCCAGTCTGCAAAACGTTCACCACGATAATCTGCTTCCTCAAGCCTATGACGCTGGATCATGGTTCCCATCGCACCGTCAATAATCAGGATGCGTTTGGCAAGAAGCTCTTTTAGGGTGGCAAGCGTAGACATGAAGAGACCCCCAATGCGGATAACTGTAAAATGGGCGCTATTGTAACAGATTCAACTTATATAGTTATGCCTTTGCATGTTAAGCATTTCCTATAAGGATTGTGGCTATTCTTGATATAGCCGGCTACTTTTACCTGATTGGTCCTGTATTTTTTTCATGAAATTGCAATATCTTTGCAGCATAGTCATTAACTGAACATGAAACAGACAATTGGTGACTTATAGCTGTAATAATTCAATGAAAGTAATTTATTAGCCCGTAGCTTGTTCTTTTTTATTATTTTGAATATAAGTTATTGAATTTATAAATATAAAAAATAGTAGGAATAGAATGAGGACAAAGATATGGGTTCTAAGGATGACCTAAATAAGCTCAATTAGATGAAAATTGGCTTTATATGACACCCTTTTGTCATATAATTGTCACAATTTAAATAAAGAATAAGGGGATTTTATTATCCTCTTAAACCATCTAGATGAATTCGAATATTCCTCCCGATTCAGATCCAGTACTTCCCGTGGCATCCAGTAATGTACACGTGCCAACACCGAAGTTTTTTATGCCGGTGTTCCTGACGGTAATTGTTGCCACGCTAATTTACATTGGCTTTCAGGTAAATGCTGATCTGGCTCATGTTCCGCCGCTTGGTTTATATTCTATTATTCTGCTAGCCACTGCTTTATTGATTGCATTAGGCTTTGAATTTGTTAATGGTTTTCATGATACAGCTAATGCTGTAGCGACGGTTATCTATACCAATGCCTTGCCAGCACCTGTGGCTGTGATGTGGGCAGGCTTTTGTAATTTTCTTGGGGTAATGGTAGCAAGTGGGGCAGTCGCGTACGGTATTATTGCGCTGCTTCCGGTTGAGCTGATTATGAATGTCAGTAGCGGTGCCGGTTTTGCGATGGTATTTGCTTTACTGATTGCCGCAATCATCTGGAACCTGGGTACCTGGTTTCTTGGTATACCTGCCTCAAGTTCGCATACCCTGATCGGTTCAATCTTGGGGGTGGGTATCATGAACCATCTTCTAAATGCCGCGACTGGTGCCAGTGGTATCGATATGGATCAGGTCATCAAGGTGGGTAAGGCCTTACTTTTTTCACCACTAATTGGTTTTGCATTTGCTGCGGTCTTGTTCCTGCTGGTTAAAAAGATCTTTAAGAAACAAATGGAACTGTTTCAGCCGCCAGAAGGAAACAAGCCGCCTCCGCCACTGATCCGTGCCATCCTGATTTTTACCTGTACCGGTGTTAGCTTTGCTCATGGATCAAATGATGGGCAAAAGGGCATGGGCCTAATCATGCTGATTCTGATTGGTCTGGTACCTTTAGCTTACTCTCTGAATAAAAATCTGGATCAGGCACATTTACAGTCATTTGAACAGCTATCTACTCAAACTGCTTCTGCTATTTATGCTAATTATCAGGATATCCCGGATGAGCAGGCACGGACTGTACTGACCCGTTATATCCAGACCAAGGAAATTAGTCCTGAAGTAGTGCCAGCATTGGCAAGCCTGACTGACCATCTGGGTGAGCGTGTAGCAGCCTATGATAATTTAAGAGACATGCCTGAAGCAGTAGTCAGCGAAATTCGTAATGACATGTACCTGAGTACCACTACATTTAAGCGTCTAGATAAGGCAGAGGCCTTACCTGCGTTACCTGAAGCTCAGAATAAACTGGTAGATGAATATCGCGATAATCTGGATTCATTCCTGCAATATATTCCGACTTGGGTCAAAGTGGCGGTAGCCCTGGCACTGGGCCTTGGAACTATGGTGGGCTGGAAGCGAATTGTCGTGACAGTAGGTGAGCGTATTGGTAAGCATCATATGACTTATGGTCAGGGGATGTCTGCCGAGCTGGTAGCTATGTCTACAATTGCTGCAGCAGATGGCCTGGGTATGCCTGTATCGACTACACATGTTTTAAACAGTGCAGTTGCAGGTACCATGGTGGCCAATAAATCTGGCCTGAACTTTAATACTGTCAAAACTATTCTGTCCGCATGGGTATTTACACTGCCAGCAACCATTTGCTTATCTGGCGGTTTATATTGGCTGTTTCTCAAGTTATTTGTTTAATTAAAATAGACATTAAAAAAAGCTTTGCCTCGGCAAAGCTTTTTTTTGTATCTGCTATTGTTTGTTCAGAAAAAGCTTCAGCTTTTCTTTTTGAATTTTGAAAGAAGTTTTTCTACTGGCAGTTTATCTGAAGCCAGGCCATATAAGGCAGCAAAAGGTAGTGCAGTTCGTGCCAGATAAGCGACACGCCACAGACCGCCATGGTTAGCACCTTCCATCATCAGCTCTAAAGGATGTTCTAGTGCAGTGTCTGGATGTGCAGCTGAATCAGGATTGCGCAGATCGTGGATCCATAGGGCTGCCATGATGGCATTGGTAGTTTCAGGTGCAAATGCTTCTACATCAAATAAGCTGGCGCCAGTAAAGGCAGCCTTTAGTAATGGATTCTTGGTGACAGAATGCGTCGTGGTTGACGGGGCAATATTAATACTGACCTGTTGACCCTGATGGCGTGCGAGTACAGCGCGCCATTGTTGTAGGCGCTTGGCTAGTGCATAATTCGGGCCTTGTTCCAAGACCAGACAGTCGGTAATGCCGTAATGTTTGCCATTATCTGATTTTACAAGCATTTGCTGGTTCTTCTGGAAAAAATGTTTCAAAGAAGCGGTTGAAATACCCTTGGTTAGAAGCTTTTGTAACTGCGAGCGATGTTTGAACTTGTCAGATGCAGCTTGAGCAACTTCTTCCGGCACCGCATACACATCGGTCGGAGTACACATAAACATCAGGCTGGTATCCGGTTTATGCTGGCTGACATATTGCATGATGGCATCCATTGCCATAGAAACCCGTACATGTTTTTCACCATCCAGATAGGCGATAGCTGCCAAATCCAGTTGCTGCTTAAAGGTCACCAGCCACTGACCAATCTCCGGTAACTGGGTCAACAGATTGGCTCCCAGATGCTCTTTTAACTCGGAAATACTGGCCTGTTCGGGAAAAGGCTGATCGCTGGGTGCGATAAGCGTAGCATTTCCTGCTTCAATAATATTTAAAATTCTTTCCCATACCTGAGCCCGCGGCAAGTCAATAGCAACAATATTGGCTTTCCATTTGGCCAGCCAGGTTAATGGGCCGGCTTCAGAACCTGCACCCAGCAAAACCAGTGTCCGATCAGACAGGTCAAACCATTCCGGATGTGCCACAGCCTGCTGCAAAGCTTCAGCATGACTTGCCTCAATGATGCCTGCCGCCAGCCATTTTTCTATCTGGCTGAGCAAACTTTGGCCCTGAAGGTTCTGGCCGTGATAAGGCACATACCATTCAGGAGTGTTATCGTTCTTGCCTTGGAACTTGGCTGTATAAAGCTGTTTTTCTACAGGAAGCTGCATCACATCCTTGAGTAAACAGGATTCACCTGCACGGTAGAACACAAAGCTATGATGTGCCTTATGTAAACCCTGCTTGGCAATAGTAATCGGATGATTAACGTGCCGGATACCCTGATATACCAGCGCTTTAAAATATTTTGGATATGTCTTGCGCCAATTTTTTTCTTTAGATGCCTGCTGTGAGCTGTCGGAATCGACCAGTGATAATGCTTCAGCAATAATTTCTTTACCGGTACGGGTCGTACTTGGCTTGTTAGAGCCTTCCTGTACAGGAAATTGTAAACCTTCAAGTGGGTTAGACATGCAAAATATCTCTTCGGATCATTGATTTAATATACAGTTGTATACATTATCTATGCCAGATTGGATTAAGGGGTGGCATTATGTGACAAAATTGCAAGAAAATAAGAAAACTGATCTGGTGAGTAAAGAGATTAAAACCGTCTAACAGTAGAATGCTTTTCTCTTCTCTATAAATAGATCAACCGTGAATCTGCCTGATCTGTTTTGATGAGTAGAAATCGTCTGGATAATAATAAAAGCCACGCCGGTTCAAACATAATACTTGCTTGTTCAGTATGGGCTTTACAGCTATTTAAACCTATTCAGCAGTTTACCGAAAAATAATAAAACTTCTTTTATAACTCAATCTTGGATTTTGTTTTTATAGTATTTATTTTTAACTATTTACTATGATGGTTGCTTTATGCTCTTGTGACTCAAGCAATGAATTAAAGCTTATAAAACAATATATGGTCTTTACTCTGTTCAGTTTTTTCTTTGTAAAATGAGCTAGTGAAGGTAGTTATTTACCACGGTCAATAGTACGGAACCCGGTATGAGTCGTAGCCAGGTTAAATTCTTGTGGATGACGGCTACTTTTTCTATAACGGGCACAGTATTGACTGGCACAAAGAAAGGAGCCTCCCTTAATCACAAAGGATTGTGGAATATGCTGCGAAGTTCTTAACGCTGAATAATTTCCCATATGCTCATCATGAGCACCGGTATATACAGAACTGGTCCATTCCCAGACGTTACCAATCATATCGTAAAGTCCAAAAGCATTCGGGCTGAAACAGCCCACAGGGGCTATACCTTTAAAATGGTCTTCTTGGCTATTATGAAAGGGAAAATCACCTTGCCAGTAATTTGCATCAGGCCGGTGCTGATGATTACGCGGTTCATGTTTTAAGGGCACATCTGTCTCGTCATTACCTTTGGCTGCGTATTCCCATTCAACTTCAGAAGGTAAATCATGGCCGAGCCAGAGCGCGTAATGTTCAGCATCGTTTTTGGTAATATACCGTACTGCTTCGTTAGCGCGGGCAGGTGGACCCTCTGGCCCTTCAGGCAAGCGCCAGTTATAACCTGATTTAAGCTTCCACCACTGTTGTGGTGACTGCTCATCTGCTTCAAATATGGCAGCTTCATTCTGTTTTTCGGCATCGGTAATATAGTGTGTAGCTGCTATAAAACTTGCAAACTGAGCCACAGTCACTTCAGTCTGATCAATCCAGAATCCTTTCACTTTCCTTTTTTGAGCCCCAAAATTGATCTCATCTGGATAAGCCAGTTCCGATCCTAATTTCACTTCGCCTTTAGGAATATATAACATCCCGGCATGTGCTTGTTCTAACCAGCCTGAAGGCAGTCCAGAATATGACTGACAGTATGTTATATTTCCCAGATTTAAATTTTTTTTATTTGTGGGGAGGCTACTTTGTTCGGTGTTATGGCAGCCTGTAAAAAGCAGACTGCACAGCCCTAATCTTAACGCTAATTTCATTTGCGGTATTCCAGTACACCATGCTGCTGTGCATACTGCTGATAAATTTGACTCAGCTTTTGAACCTGATCGGGATACTGCTCGGCAAGATTCTGATTTTCGCCGCGGTCATTTTTCAGATTATAAAGTTCCCACTGGCCTGTACCAAGTTCAGGTTTTGCCTGCAAAGCTATTTTCCATTCACCTGAACGTAGATATTTATTGCCATGTAATTCATCTCCGAATATGAAATCGGCAGGGCGAACCGAGGCAGCTTTATTTTGTAGGAGTGCTTTCCATGAATAGCCATTTGGTGTGTTAATTTTTCTTCCCTTATATTCACTTTGCGGTACAGGAATGCTGGCGAAATCCAGTACAGTAGGTAGTACATCAAGTACTGAAGTAAACCCATGATATTTTTGCGAATTTGATAATACATTAGGGACTTTTATTATTGCAGGTGCAATAGTTGCACCTTCACCAGCAGTTTCTTTCCATAGATGAAAAGGAGCGGCACTGACCTCTGCCCAACGTGGACCAATATAATGATAGGACTGTGCTGTACCAACAGCATTCAGAGAAGCATCGAAACTCGAATCGCTTGCTCCGCGAATAGTACCTTCTGCACCATTATCAGAAACAAAAAAGATAAGGGTGTTATCATAAAGACGGTTAGCTTTTAAGTACTGGATAATTTTGCCAATATTAGCATCCAGGTTTTCTACCATACCCGCATAAACTTCCATTTTACGGGCTTCTATAGCTCTTTGTTCTGGACTCAGTTCAGCCCATTGGCCATAACCTAATTTATCAGTTGCCAAGGGTGTAGCTGACTGAAAGTCAGGAGGAATGATACCCAGCTGTTTCTGGCGTTTAATCCGGTTTTCGCGGATGACCTCATATCCTGCATCATAAATACCTTTATATTTATTGCTATAAGCTTCAGGCGCCTGTATGGGCCAGTGCGGTGCAGTGTAAGCTGCATAAGCAAAGAAAGGTTTGCCAGTATTTTTGCCACTTTCCAGATATTCCAGTAATTTATCAGTAAAATAATTTGTTGAAAAAAAGTCATCAGGTAAATCTGCGATAGAAATAATTTTCCCGTCTTCTGTATAGGTCGCTGTGCGTTTAAATGCAGCAGGTGCGTCTTTAAAATGTAAATCTAAGCCCTGAAGCAAGGTAAAAGAGCGGTCAAATCCTTTGACATGAGCATTACTCTCAGGCGTCAAGCCTAAATGCCATTTTCCACTGATATAAGTACGGTAACCATGATCACGCAAGACTTCTGCAATTGATAAAGACCGCTCGTTCAGATAGCCCTCATAACCTGGTTGACCTTTTAAATGGGTAGGAGTGAGTTCTGCCATTGCACCAATTCCGGCCAGATGATGATCTGTACCTGAAATCAATTGGGAACGGGTAGGAGAGCAGGTTGCGGCTGTATGATAATCGGTAAGAATTTTACCCGCTTGCGCCAATGCATCCAGATTAGGCGTGTGTATTTCACTGCCAAATGCTCCCAGATCTGAATAGCCTAAGTCATCTGCCATAATAAACAATATATTAGGCTGCTGTATTTTATTCTGTTTATTGTCTTCGTTTTTATCATCATTACAGCCAGACAGAGAAAAACTGAGTGCCAAACTGGTAATGGTAAAAAATAGTTTAATTTTTTTCATAATCTAATCAAGTGGCAATAAGCTTGCTGCCAAGCCTAAAACAAAGCCACTCGTTGAAAAATGAATAAATTTTGCTTTGGTAAGTAAGAAAATTGCTTAGAACAATTGTCACTATACTAAGCAATTTTTTTAAGAAGAAATTTAATCAATTACTACATTCAGATTATTAAAAAGAAGGCAGTTGTGATAGTTTGTTCAAAAAGTGTGGGATCAGACGTGGCTCAAGAATAACAGTCATTATTACCCCGTAAGCAGCACCCCATAAATGAGCACTATGGTTAATATTACTGTTGCCTCGCTTACCGGACCAGATACTGTACGCTATATATAAAACTGCAAAAATAATAGCGGGGACCGGAATAAAAAATACAAAAATCAGTTTCCACGGCTCAAACAAGATGTATGCAAACAAAACAGCAGAAACTGCGCCGGATGCGCCTAAGCTGGCCCAACGGCTATCATTTTTATGTTTAAGGTAACTTGGCAGAATTGCAATGATTAATCCACCTAGATAAAACAGAACGAAGCCCAGGTCATAAAAGTACTGTCGATAAAAGCTTTCAATAATACTGCCAAAGAAAAACAGGGTAATCATATTGAACAGCAGATGAGCGCCATCTGCATGCACAAAACCATGAGTAATAAAACGGTCATACTGACCTTTCTGCATGGCTGGTGGCCAGAAAATCAAGCGATTCATCAGGGCCTGATTGGAAAATGCCAGCAGTGAAACGATCACTGTGATAATAATCAGGGTAACGGTATGATTAAAAGGTAGACCTAGCATAACATCTCGTATTCATTTGGATCTGTTTAAAGTCATCATGCCATTAAAACAGATCGTGGATGGGAGTTTCATAATAATTCCGACAATTTTAGTTGATTTTTTCGAAATCCCCCGCATCTTCAGTTAAAATACTTGCAATAGCTTGAGGAATAATTGTTATGTCGACTGAGACCAACAGCACTGCAGTAGCAGAAGAGATCCCGAACCTGTTAATTACTCCAAATGCACAAGAGTATTTGCATGATTTGCTAGAAAAGCAGAATACTCCGGGAATTGGTGTTCGTATTTTTGTAGAAAATCCGGGAACACCACGTGCTGAATGCTGTATGGCGTATAGTGCTCCGGAAGAGATTATTCCTACTGACTACAAACAGGATTATCCAGATTTTCCTGCATTTATCGATGCCCCGTCTATTCCATATCTACGTGATGCGGTTATTGACTACAATAAAGACCGTTTCGGCGGGCAGCTGACATTCCGTGCTCCAAACTCTAAAGTACCACGTGTCGGTCCAGATGCGTCAATCGAAGAGCGTATTACCTATGTACTCCAGTCAGAGATTAATCCGGGACTGGCAGGACATGGCGGTAACTGTGCCTTGGTGGAAGTGGTAGAAGATGAAGAACATGGCCTAACAGCTGTACTTAAATTTGGTGGAGGCTGCCAGGGCTGTTCAGCAATTGACGTAACCCTAAAACAGGGTGTAGAAACTACGTTGAAACAGCATATTCCCGAGTTGTCACGCGTAGTCGACCAGACTGACCATAGTCAGGCGGAAGGTGCTTACTTTAAGTAAGTTTTACTTTAGGTCAGATATCTATCTAGAAACCTCCTTCGGGAGGTTTTTTTATAACCATAAGAAAATATAAATAATGAGAATTGTTATCAATATCATTCCTAATTTAAAAGTTTTTTGTTACACTGCGCAACATTAAATTTCATTTTTCTCCATAAATCCGTAATTTGGGGGCAGTAATGTCTAACCGTATGATGAAGTCTGTACTTACCGTTTCGATTCTCTCAGCTATGTTATCTGTAGCCAATGCAGCTGAAACAGACAAGGCTCAGCAGCAGGAAAATGAGAGCCAGCCACAGGATGCTGTCAAATTAGAAACTATGGTTCTTACCGCAGAAGAGCAGGTAAAACAGTCTTTGGGCGTTTCTATCATTACAGAAGAAGATTTAGATAAATTACCCGTGACCAATGATATTTCGGAATATGTACGTCGTATGCCAGGTGTAAACTTAACCGGTAACAGTGCTACCGGCCAACGTGGCAATAACCGTCAGATCGATATTCGTGGAATGGGGCCTGAAAATACCTTAATTCTGATCGATGGCAAGCCGGTAAATTCACGTAATTCTGTACGTTATGGCTGGCGAGGTGAACGTGATACGCGAGGTGATTCTAACTGGGTACCAGTCAATGCAATCGAGTCAATTGAAGTGTTGCGAGGTCCTGCTGCTGCCCGTTACGGTTCTGGCGCTATGGGAGGCGTGGTCAATATTAAAACTAAAAAAGTGTCCAATGAATTACATGGTTCTATTGAAACTTATACCAACCAGCCAGAAAATAGTAAAGAAGGTGATACTAATCGTGTAAGTGTTAATTTGAGTGGACCGATTATTCAGGATGTTCTGTCTTATCGGATCTATGGAAACTATAATAAAACCGATAATGATGCGCCAGATATCAATCCTGTGGTGGGGTCAAACGGTTATCGTGCCGCAGGCCGTGAAGGGGTAGAAAATAAAGATATTAATGCCCGCTTGGCCTGGAAAATGACTGATCATCAACATTTGCTTTTTGATATAGGTTCGGGCCGGCAGGGTAACCTGTATGCAGGTGATTCACAGAACAGTAATCTTGACCCGACTACTAATGATATCTTGTCTCAATTATTTGGTAAAGAAACTAATACCTTGTATCGCGATAACTATGCTCTGACTCATGAAGGGGAATGGAGTTGGGGTGATAGCAAGCTTATTGCTCAATTTGACCGTACCAAAAACAAGCGACTACCCGAAGGAACAGCAGGAGCAAGTGAAGGCCGTATTAACAGTCTGGAAGACCGGGTGACTTCTACCCTCGATACATTGCGTTTTAATGGAGAAGTCACCGTCCCTCTTGAACTATATGTCCCGCAAAACCTGACGATAGGTGCTGAATGGGTTGAAGATGATTTTAGCGATCAGGAAAATACCAAGCAGGGTGATGGCTCGTACGGTGAAAATTTAACTACGGGAGACCGTAGCAAGATGAAGTCGCGCATAGCTTCTGGATATCTTGAAAACAATATGAAAATTACTGATGCTACAGATATGGTGGTCGGTATACGTTTTGATGACCATAATCGGTCAGGTTCCAATTGGAGCCCAAGTTTAAACCTCAGCCACAAACTGGGTGATTACTTCACTTTAAAAGGTGGTATTGCCAAAGCCTATAAGGCACCGAACCTTTATCAAAATGCGGAAGGATATTTGCTGGGTACAAGAGGAAATGGCTGTCCGATTGGTCTGAGTCAGTGTGTACTGCAAGGAAATGCCAATCTAAAACCTGAAACTTCAATCAATAAAGAGATTGGTTTCGAATTTCAGAAAGATATTGTAAATGCCAGCCTGGCATGGTTCCGTAATGATTATGAAGACAAAATTACTTCTGGAGATGAAGTAACGCAGCAGGTAGTTATTGGGGATACAACCTATAATGTATTGCAATGGACCAATATTCCTAAAGCACTTATTCAAGGTCTTGAAGGAAGTATCAGTCTGGACTGGGGGGATGTGACCTGGACTAACAACTTTACTTACATGACTGACTCGGTAAACAAAAAGACAGGAAATCCTCTCTCGGTGGTGCCAAATTATACAATTAACTCTATTTTCAATTATGACATTACTGATGCATGGGATGTAAATTTTGTTTATACCCAGTATGGCCGTCAAAAACCGCGCCAATATAAAGAAACTTCGCTTGAAGATAAACAGGGTATAATTACTGAGAGTGTTAAAAGTTATGGTCTGGCCGGTATCAATACAGGCTATAAATTTAATGACAATTTCAGTGGCCGGATTGGTATTAGCAACCTGTTTGATGAGCAAAAACTGCGTGACAATACAGTAAATCAGACTTATAACGAACCTGGCCGTGCATATTATGCAAGCTTGAAGTACGAATTCTAAAATCTCTAAAAGAGCCGCTTTCAAAGCGGCTTTTTCAATTTATCCGTTTAAAATATTTTGAGCAGATTCGGAAGCATAAAACCGTTCCAGATATACTCTAGCCCGCTTACGCAGATATTCGGAACTGCACATTGTCTGAATTACTGGCTGTAACAGTTGTTGTAACTCATGCTGGATCAGTGACTCATCAATGTTCAGATCACGGAGTAAAAGATCAAAATTACGTTCCTGATTGCGGACGTACCAGGCATGTACACCATCATGAATCTGCTGTTTCAAGTACTCGCTCTGGCGCATAAAGTCCCAGATTTCATGCCCCAGCTTCACAGTATTGGGTAAGTCCTCAACTTCAATATATTGCCGTAAAACACTTAAAGGCTGTTTTTTAATTTTATGCCAGAGATTGGCCTGAAAATGATAGAGCTTGTCATTATCGAAATGTTGGTTCAGCACATGTTCACTCATCTGGCTGAGTTTCAATATATTTTTTTGCAAATAATGGTGGATTGTATCATCTAGACTGCTATCAGTAACAGTTTCCAGGACTGATTTTCCCATTTTCATAAAACGGCTTACACCCGGCACCTTTTTTGAGACTATAGAGTTATCCAGATAATCCTGAATGGCATGCTGAATGAGCTGAGTAATCATGGCAGAAAAAGCCGGACTATTTACGACGCTTTTAATGAGGCGTTCACGATGCTTACTTTTGCTGGCTACATATTGGGCAATACGATCAACTGTCAGTACTGGAATAACATCTTCTATTCTAGTCGAATCGTTACACGGATGAATCAGTGCAAAACGGATATGTTCAGCAATCTGTTCAATCAAAAAACTGCTGGCGGGTGTGGCCAAAATCTGCTTTTGTAATAAATGATTAATCTCTTCAAAAGACCAGAGATCCTGTAAATGCTGCTTTCTGAACCATTGATAAAAACTGCTAAATTCCAGCGCAATAGTTTCAGGCAAACTAAATTCATGTTGTAAAAAATCAAGATGAGCTTCGATCAGCTGTTCGGTTTTTGTGGCTATTGTCATAATCGTTTTTCTATGGCCTAAGGTTGAGTGGGCTGAATATTTAACGGTTTTTTCAGGATCCGGGTCTTTGCCAGAAAAGGCAGATAGTGCTGGATGACCAGCTGTTCTGCCTCCATGATGGGCATATGGCCGACCTGGTCCAGAATTACGGGCGGTTCCGCGTGTTTTAATAGTGTTTTTAACTCTTCGGCAACCTCAACATTAATGATTCTGTCCTGTTTGCCCCAAATAATTAAACTCGGTGCATCAATAGTTCGGGCTAAGAGTGCAAAAGACTGCGGTGTATAGGTACGATTTAAAGCCACCAGCTGGTCTACCATTTTTGCTGTTTGTGGTGCCTGAGCAATCATGATCTGTTCTTGCGCCTGCTTGTAACGGCGTGGCAAGAAGGGAGGGTTCTGCATTACAGTTTTGAGCAGATAGTTAAAATCTCCAGGTTTAGAAACCACCAGCTGTTTAAGGTAAGCCGGATTATGCAGATAAGGCGTTCTGGCATTTCGAAATACGCCACCACTACTGACCAGAAATAGGCTCTGGGTTTCAAAAGGGTATTGGGCTGCATATAGCATGGCAATTGCACCACCCAATGAATGCCCAGCAAGATGCACCTGGTTTGGAATATTAGCTGCCTCGACAAAACGGCGTAACTGCTCGGTAATGTGCGGAACAGACATATCAAAATCTGCTGGGGTCCGGGTTTCACCTCCTGTAGGCAAATCTGGAATGACCACATGATAATGCGGCGTTAAATAATGAGCCAGCCGGTTCCAGTTGTCACGGCTTCCGGAAAGACCGTGCAGGAGGAGTAGTGTGGGCTTGTCAACCGGTCCGCCTTCACTGTAGGACCAGGTCACTTCACCGACTTTCAGAGTTTTGCTGCGTAGCCCGGCCCAGCTCCGTTCTTCCTGTAAGGCCTGCTGAAATTCTTTCTGTAATTCTTCATTTTGGGCAATTGCAGTTGGACTTAATATACTTAAACAGCTTCCGAGCAAAATCATGGCAGCTGTAGAGGAAAATTTAAAAGTACGCTGCATGCTTGAGCCTGTCATTTATCGGACTTCCCTGAAAAGTTACTCATTATATAAAAAAATCGCTATTGTTATCGACTCTGGCACAGATAGCATATCTGACTGACAACTAATCAGATAAAATGCAGTCAATTCCGTCAGCAGGAAAATAGCGGGTCTGATCATACAGTGTCTTTTATTTTGACAAAGTATTGATACGTAACTATATGAATCAATCATTATAAAAACGTCTCATTTATGAAGTTCGATAAAAAAGTACGCGATACTCTATTTTTTGTCAGTGACATTCAAAAATTGCAGGATTAAAATATTTTTTAACATTTAAAACAGATGGGAAATAGAATGCTAACTGCCCAAGAAGCTTTAGAACGCCTCAAACAGGGAAATCAACGTTTTGTGAAGGGAGAGACGACTCACCCCAAGCTTCTGTCACATCAGGAACGTGCAGAGATGGCAGAAGACCAGAATCCGTTCGCCATTATTCTGGGCTGTTCTGACTCACGTGTTCCGGCAGAAATGGTATTCGATCAGGGCCTCGGTGACCTGTTTGTTATTCGTGTAGCTGGTAATATTGTTGCACCTTCGCAGGTAGGAAGTGTCGAATTTGCTGCAGAGCGTTATGACTGTGCTGTAGTTGTGGTACTAGGCCACAGTCATTGTGGTGCAATTCAGGCCACTATTAATGCTCTGAATAATCCGGATCAGGAACCTTCCATGAACCTGATGTCAATTGTGAACCGTGTACGGCCTTCAGTTGAAATCCTGATGCAGACCGAACTTAAAAATGATGTTAAGAAACTGTCCAAACATGCAGTACGTTCTAACGTGTTCGCATCAGTTAACCAGTTGCGTCATGGTTCAGCCGTACTGGAAAGCCTGATTGCTAAAGGTAAGATGATTGTTGTAGGGGCAGAATATTCACTCGAGACAGGTGAAGTAGAATTTTTGGATTTTTAACACAGAAAAATATTTAATCAGGCCTTGTATGCCATGACATACAGGGCCTTTAATTTATAGTGCGCCCTTAATATAAGGGTAAGCATTGTTGAGTAGTCTCATTTGGGCCTTGCTATTGGGGTGTACCAGATCTGCCTGCATCAAGGTTTTATTGCCAGCAATTCCTTCCATAAAAAATGGCATCAATTTTACCTGATACTGCTGGCTGACTCTTTTATAAGTATTTTCAAAACTCTGACTATAAGCCGCGCCATAGTTTGGGGGTATCTTCATGCCAAATAGCAGCACTTTGGCTTTTGAAGCTTTTGCCTGCTGTACAAGTTGTCCAAGATTTTTCTCAATCATCTGTGGTGGCTGTCCACGCAGACCATCGTTCCCGCCCAGCTCAATCACGACTACATGGGGTTTATAGGTTTGTAAAAGCTTTGGAAAACGGGCTAGGGCACCACTAGTGGTTTCACCGCTGACGCTTGCATTGACCACTTTGTGCTGTTTCGGGTACTGTTGGTCAAGGCGCTTTTGCAATAATTGAACCCATCCCTGTTCCGGTTTCATACCATAACCGGCACTGATACTATCGCCTAAAACCATAATAGTTTTAGCTGACGCCATTAGCGGAACTGCAGCCAAGCCTGCAATAGCCAGACGTTTAAGAATTAAAGACCACAATTTTCGATTTTGCATATCAGGAATTTTATGACTCAGGCCAATTTGCGATCTTCCATCATGCCACAACCGATTATTTCTGCCCAGCAGATCACACAAAGCATCCAACTGCCGCATCAAAATTTAACAATTCTAAAAGAGGTTAATTTACAGATTATGCCGGGAGAGCAGGTGGCTATTACAGGTCGCTCTGGTTCGGGTAAATCGACATTGCTGGGTATTCTGGCAACACTGGATCAGGCCAGTTCTGGTGAACTGATTATCTGCGAAGAAGAAGTTCATCGGTTAAATGAAGAGCAGCGTGCTCAGGTGCGCCTGAAATACATTGGCTTTATTTTTCAGTCTTTTCAGTTATTGCCAGCCTTAACTGCTGTCGAGAATGTGATGTTACCACTCAGGTTACAGCCAGACTTCCATTACCAGACAGCTGAGCAAAAGGCTTTAAAACTTCTGAAAAGGGTAGGGCTTGAGCGACAGGCCGGTCAGACTCCAAAAGTACTTTCGGGCGGCGAGCAGCAGCGTGTTGCCATTGCACGGGCACTCATCAGTGAGGCTGCGATCATTTTTGCCGATGAGCCAACAGGCAACCTCGACGGACAGACAGCTGAAGAAATTGAGCAGTTACTGTTTGAACTGAACCATGAACTGGGCACTACACTGGTACTGGTTACTCACGACCCTGAACTTGCCCGACAGTGCCAGCGTCACTTCGAACTGGTGAATGGCCATCTGATTGAAAAGACTTCAGGAGATACCCATGTTAAGTCCGGTGCTTAAACCGCTATTAACACAGAGCTTTCGTAGCAGTGGTATCTATCTGTTGATCATTGCACTGGTTCTGGCCATCAGTGCCACAACCGCAGTTAAATTCAGTAATCAGCAGGTACAGCAGGCGGTTGCCTTACAGGCAGCGGAAATGCTTGCCGCTGATCTGGTGCTAAGTGATACCGCGCCGCTCGAGCAAAAATGGTTCCAGCAGGCCCGGCAGCTGGGTTTGGCACAGTCAAAGGTTACTGTATTTAGCTCAATGGTCCATACGGATGACCAGTTTGTTATGGTTAATGTTAAGGCCATAGATCAGGCCTTTCCTTTGAGAGGAGAACTGCAGAGTACCTCTGCTGCTCAAACTCCCAATCCGGGAGAAGTCTGGCTTAGCCCACGTGCCTTGGAACTATTAAAGGTAAAAGTAGGTGACCAGATCCAGATTGCAGATGGCAGTTTTAACGTTGCAGCAAAAATTGTTAAAGACAGCAATCAGGAATTAGGATTTTCGGGATTTTCACCCACTGTCATTATTCACCAGCAAGATATCGCACGTACAGAAGCTATTCAGGTGGGTAGCCGGGTACAGTACCGTTTATTGATGGCCGGATCACCGCAACAGGTACAAGCTTTTGAAAAAGGTTTTGAACAGCTCACCGGACAAAAGCAGAAAAATAAAATTGATACAGAACAGGCAGGGGAAACTACCAGCCTGCAGTTGCGTAATGCGGGTGAAGCCAATACACGTCTGATGAAACCGCTTGAGAATCTGGATACCTTTTTGCAACTGGCAAATATTCTTACCATTTTACTCTGCGGTATTGCTATCGCGCTCACTAGCCAACGCTATGTCATGCAAAACCAGGACCATCTGGCGCTGCTGCGCTGTCTGGGTGCTTCCAAACATAGTATTTTATGGGCTTATCTTATACTGCTGGTGATTATCATGCTGATTGCCATCAGTTTTGGCGCAATACTGGGAATTGGACTTGGTTATGGCTTGCTTCAGTTGATGCTGCAGCTCATCCCTAATTTGAACATCCAGTTTTCGGCACTGGCCATGCTACAGGGCCCGTTGCCTGTAGCCATGTTTACCAGTGCCATTGTGTTGTTGGGTTTTATCGGACCAAGCTTATGGCAACTCTTGAATACGCCCCCTATTCGGGTGATTCGTCAGCAGGAAAAATCAGTTGTCTCTATTCTGGTCATGCTTTCCACCGGGCTATTAAGTCTGGTGATCTTTAGTGTGGTACTCACAGAAAATCTGCGACTGACGGCATGGGTAATGCTGGCGATTATCCTGTTATGTACAGTACTTTACGGCTTAGTCTGGCTTATTTTGAAAATATTAAAAGCAGCAAAAGGCCGGATTTCAGCTTATGTGCGTACACCCTATCAGACTGCTTTGCAAATAACAGCGCTGGCCTTGGGTTTAAGCCTGATCACGGTGCTGGCCGTATTGCGTACCGATATGCTGGAGCGCTGGCAGCAGCAACTCCCTGTAGATGCACCGAACCAGTTCGTTTATGGCTTGCCTCCTTTTGACCTTGAACCATTTCAGCAACAGGTTCGACAAAATGGTTGGGCTGGAACAGCACTTTATCCAAATATCCGGGGACGTTTGACTGAGAAAAATGGTCAGCCTTTCTCAAGTGAACTTATTCAGAAAAGTAACTCCTTGCAACGTGAGCTTAATCTTACCCAGACAAAGCAATATCCGGCAGATAACCGGATTATTGAGGGAGCTGCTTCATTTAGCCGGATTGGACAGGTTTCAGTTGAAGCAAAAACAGCAGAAGAGTTAGGAATCAGGGTCGGGGACGAGCTGGGTTTTAGTTTGCCAGAAGGCCTGTTAAAAGCCCGGGTCATTAATCTGAGAACCGTTGAGTGGGAAAGTTTCAGTCCTAATTTCTTCTTTATTTTTTCACCAGACACAATAGATGAAAATGCGGGCAGTTATCTGGGCAGTTTTTATGTACCTGAAGAAGACAGGCCTAAACTGGTTAATCTGATTCAACAATTTCCGAATACGGTTTTTATTGATGTCAGTATGATTCTGGAACAGGTTAAACAGCTGGTAAATGTTCTGGTACAGATTATTACTGTACTGGCAGTACTGGTGAGTATCTCCGGTTTTCTGGTACTGCTGGCATGTCTAAACCTGCTGCTGGACGAACGTAAGCAGGAAGTTGCACTATTACGTTCTTTTGGCAGTTCAAAACATAAATTAAAACAGATGCTGAGTCTGGAAATTGGATTAATCGGTTTTATTTCCGGAGCGGTCGCTTGTCTGTTTGCAGAGGTGATCAGTGCAATTGCCAGTTACCGTATGGAGTTGCCGATACAGTTACATGCTGAGATCTGGCTGTGTCTACCACTTGTCATGACAGTCGTATGTGCCATCATTGGCCGATATCGCTTGAGCTATCTCTGTGATATTCCACCATTAGAGAGTCTGCGGTCGATTAATCAGTAAAAGTTTTTAGATAAATGCCAGCCTGGTTTAAAAGCCAAGCTGGTTTTTCATCTGGCTTAACATTTCCTGCCAGAGGGGCTGAATCTGCTGTATCTGCTCCAGATTATACTGATATAAGGCCAGACAGCATGCTGCACCTATCAATAGGCCAGCCATTCCCCCTATAACGCTGACACGTAAACGCTGGCTGAGATACCAGAGCAGTGCTAACAGTATACCCATCATCATGCCGCCGATATGGGCTGCGTTGTTGATGCCACTAATCATAAAACCCATGCCCAGATTAAGCCCCATAACCAGTAATAAGGATTTGCGGTCCAGAATAAACTGCTGTCGGGGCAGTACTGGTAATAAAGATAGTATAGCCAATGCTGCCCCCAGTCCCATGACTGCGCCCGATGCGCCTGCACCTACACGTGGCAATAGCTCGGGGTCAAACTGATTCAGCAGGCTATATGTATTTTGAACATCAATATAGCCGCTGAGCAGACTTCCCATAAGACCGGCCAGTACATATAAACCGATAAAATAGGACCGTCCAAACAGCTGTTCAGCCACACTACCAAAGATATAGAGGGCCCACATGTTTAACATAAGATGGATCAGACCAAAATGAAAAAACATGCTGGTGAATAGCCGTTGAGGTTCCTCTAAATAGGTTAAAGGTGCATAATCAGCACCCCAGCGGATTGCATCAATGATCTCAGGCTGGGTAATATCAACACCAGCGAAAATCTGCCAGGCGAACAACCCGACATTGATTGCAATCAGAAGCGCTGTACACCACCAAAGCTGCGTATTGGATTGAACCGGAAAAGGTGAATAGTTCGACATGCTTTTTTAAAAACAGATACGATATGGTCGAAAACAGCTTAACACGAAAAAAAATGAATACAGGAGTAACTCTCTGACATGAAAGCTATTATTGTTCGCACTTTGTTAATTCTTGTCAGCCTGTTTCTTTTAGTACAACTCTGGATTTTTAGCAGTCTGGTGTGGTGGCGTACCCATCCGGTTGAAACCACCATGTTTATGCGACTAGATTACTGGGCAGATCGAAGTCAGCCTATCCAGCATGAGTGGCGTGACTATGACCAGATCAGCGATTACTTTAAACATGCAATTGTCGCTGCAGAAGATGGCAAATTTCTTCAGCATCATGGATTTGACTGGGATGGCATCCAGCACGCTATTGAACGTAACGGAGAAAAGGGGCAAGTGGTGGCCGGTGGTTCGACTATCTCCCAGCAGCTCGCTAAAAATCTGTTTTTATACAATAAACGCTCTTTTTTACGCAAAGGTCAGGAGGCTATCGCGACCTGGATGATGGAGCGTATGTGGACCAAACAGCGTATTTTAGAAGTTTATATGAATTCGGTTGAGTTCGGGGAAAATATCTATGGGGTAGAAGCTGCGACCCAGCATTACTTTGGTAAAAGCTCGCATAGTCTAAGCCGTGAACAGGCCGCTTTTCTGGCTGCACTTTTACCAAATCCGAAATACTATGATGAAAACCGGAATGACCGGAAATTACAGTATCGCAAGCGTATGATCAGTAAATATATGCGCTATAGCCATATTCCTTAATAATTTTTTAAAGATAAGCCCATTTTTTGGGCTTTTTTTATGAAATTGTCAAAATTTTAACGCATACTTGAATGAAATATATCAGTTCTCATTCGTATAGGTTGCAGCATGAATAGTATAGTTCCAGCCAGTCCTTCAGAATATACATATAATGACCGCTACATTAACCGTGAACTGTCCATTCTGGACTTTCACCTGCGGGTACTGGAACAGGCTGTTGACCCGATACATCCCTTGCTGGAGCGTATGAATTTTCTGCTGATTTTTTCCCGTAATATGGATGAGTTTTTTGAAATCCGTGTTGCTGGAGTTATGGAGCAGCTGTACTTGGGAAATGAAAGCCGCAGTCCTGACGGTTTAACTCCCAAACAGGTCCTGGAAAGCATTTCCAAAACTGCACATGAGGCCATTGCCCGCCAATACCGGATATTAAATCAGGAAATTTTACCCAAGCTGCGTGAAGAAGATATCTGTTTTCTGCGCCGTGGTGATTTAACACCTGCCCAATCCGCCTGGGTCAAAAAGTATTTTCAGGAGCAGGTTGCTCCAGTACTTACACCTATCAGTTTAGATCCAGCGCATCCATTCCCAAGACTGGTAAATAAAAGCTTAAATTTTATTGTCACCTTGGAAGGTAAAGATGCGTTTGGCCGGCAGATTGATCTGGCTGTTGTTCCTGCCCCCCGTTCATTACCGCGTGTAGTTCGCTTACCCGATGAACTGACTGGTGGTAAAGAGCATCATGTCATGCTGTCTGCGATTATTCACGAACACGTTTCAGACCTGTTCCCCGGTATGACAGCTACCGGCTGTTACCAGTTCCGTGTGACCCGAAATGCCGATCTGGCACTCAATGAGGATGTGGAAGATCTGGCTAAAGCTCTTAAAGGCGAATTAAGCTCGCGACGGTTTGGCCGTGCAGTACGTCTGGAGGTAACTGAAAACTGTCCACAACATATTTATGAGTACCTGCTAAATGAGTTTGATCTGGATGAGGAGCAGTTATATAAAGTGGATGGTCCGGTCAATCTGGCCCGGCTGCTGTCAAACTTTAAACGTCCTCATCTACGCTATAACTCGCATACCCCGATAATTCCTAAAGTCCTAAAAAAATCAGAAAATATTTTCTCTGCCATGCAGAAACAGGACATTTTACTGCACCATCCATTTGAATCTTTTGCACCGGTAATTAATCTGCTGCGTGAAGCAGCGCGAGATCCGCAGGTATTGGCCATCAAGCAGACTCTATACCGTTCTGGACCGGATTCTGAAATTGTACAGGTTCTGGCAGAAGCTGCACGTAATGGCAAAGAAGTAACCGCAGTGATCGAGCTGCGTGCCCGTTTTGATGAAGAGTCCAATATTGAGGTAGCCAATGTCCTGCAGGAGGCAGGTGCGGTAGTGGTATACGGCATTGTAGGCTATAAAACTCATGCCAAAATGATTCTGGTTATCCGCCGTGAAAACAACAAACTGGTGCGTTATGTACATCTGGGTACAGGTAACTACCATGCAGCCAATGCACGGATTTATACTGACTATGGCCTGATGACCACTGACAAAGAGCTTTGTGAAGATGTACACCGTATTTTCCAAGAATTAACTGGAATGGGTAAAATGGCCAAGCTGAAAAAGCTGCTGCATGCCCCATTTACACTTCATCAGCAGTTGATTCACTATATTGAAGAAGAAATTGCTAATGCCAAAGCCGGGAAAAAAGCCCGTATTATCGTAAAGGTCAATGCCTTAACTGAAATGCAGCTGATTAACAAACTGTATGAGGCTTCACAGGCTGGGGTCAAGATCGATCTGATTATTCGCTCTATCTGCTGCCTGCGTCCGGGACTGCCAGGCCTTTCGGAGAATATTCAGGTCCGTTCTATTGTAGGTCGTTTTCTGGAGCATACACGGGTTTATTATTTCTCGAACAATGGCAATCCGCGTATTTACTGTTCCAGTGCCGACTGGATGGACCGCAATTTATTTAATCGGGTAGAAGCCTGTTTCCCTATCGAAGATCCAGCATTGAAAAAACGTATCTATGAACAGGGGCTGGCAACCTATCTTAAAGATAACCAGCAGGCATGGATATTACAGGGCAACGGGCAGTGGCATCGTGCCCAGCTGGCTGAAGGTGAGGTACCTTACAATGCCCAGCAGACGCTACTGGAGATTTTTCAATCATGATAAAAAAGGAGCCTTAAGGCTCCTTTTTACACTAAATAAAATGATCAGACATGAGCCTAAGCTTGTAACTCACTGCTGATTTTCTGAAAAATCTGTAACAGGACGTCGAACTCGCTCTGTAATGGCGTACTTTTACGGGTAACCAGTGCAAGCGTACGGTTTGGCGCCGCCTCAATCGATTTCACCATCAACTCTTCATTGCACTTAATCATATTATTATGAATGGCAATTTCAGGAAGCAGAGTAAAGCCCAAGTTAGAAGATACCATTTCTACCAATGTAGGTAATGAGCTGGCTTTCAGGCGACTATCATTTTTACGCTCACCAATCGGGCAGGCGCTCAAAGCATGGTCACGTAAGCAGTGGCCTTCTTCAAGCAGCATCAGTCGCGACAGATCCAGATCTTGCAGACTGTTTGCATTGGCTGCTTTCTGGTCAGCCTTATGATAAACCAGATACAAATCTTCTTTTGCGATTTCAGCCACTTTCAAATTACGAGTATCAAACGGTAGAGCCAGAGCAACCATATCCAGATTACCATGTTCAAGCTTTTCTACAATTTTCTCGCTTTGAGCTTCATGCAGATGTAGCTGAATCTTGGGTAACTGTTTATGCACTTCTTCAAGTAGCTGTGACAATAGAAAAGGTGCCATGGTTGGGATAATGCCCAGATGCAGGTCACCAGTCAACGGCTCGCTCATTTCACGGCTTAAACGCATTAAATCCTGAGCATCGGCCAGCAATACACGCGCTCGTGCGACCACCTGTTCACCCAGGGGAGTTAAACGTACATTCTGGCGGTCACGTTCTACCAGAACCCCACCAAGCAAACGTTCCAGCTCCATAATTCCGCCCGATAAAGTGGACTGAGTTACGAATGAACGGCGCGCTGCTTCAGTGAAATGCAACGTTTCAGACAGTGTTACAAGATATGACAGCTGTCTTAAAGAGGGTAATGCAGCCATAGTGTCCTAATGTGTATGATTAAAATGATGAGCAAATAAACTGCTAAGTTTAGGAATAAAATGCGGCGGAATATCATGCCCCATTCCATGAATCAATTCAAACTTAGCGCCTGGGATTGCTTTCGCAACAGCTTTGCCGTGGCTCGGTGGAAGTAAACGATCACGTGATCCATGGATCACTAATGTGGGCTGATGGATCTGTTTATCCAGCTTTAGCAATGAACCTGTACATAATATTGCTAAAAACTGCTGAAGTACACCCGCTGGATAATAACTCCGTTGATATAGTTTACGTGCACTTTGTATGGCTTCAACCTGATTAATATAGCCGGGAGATCCTATAATCTCAAATAACTTCAAACTATGACTAATAATTCCTTCTTCATCATTGCTTTCAGGCTTGCCAATCAGGCTAAACAGCTGTTTTGGAAAAGGAGGGGGAAGCAAAGGCTGATTATTGCTGGTAAACATCAAGCCTAACTTTTCGACCTTATCCGGATAGCGGGCTGCAAGAATCTGCGCAATCATACCACCCATTGAAGCACCGATAACATAGGTTTTTTCCAGCCCCATTCTTTCAAGCAGTAAAGCTACATCATCAGCCATGTCATAGAGGGTATAAGGTGCTCCCTGATTCTGTAGACCAAGCGCAAAACGTCCCATCAGCTTAAAAGTATTTAAACGTGGTCCTTTATGACGTATCTTTGATGAAAGTCCAATATCGCGATTGTCAAAACGAATTACCCTATAACCTTGGTCAATTAATGATTTACAAAAGAAATCCGGCCAATATAAAAGCTGCGCACCTAGTCCCATAATTAACAGAATAGTTGGATGTTCAGGTTTACCGCCAATTTCTACATGAAGTTCGATTCCGTTGCCTAAATCGACCCGAGTTTCATGCATAAAAGAAGAATAAGGTGAAGCTTTAAGTTGAAAATTACTATTCATAAAACCACTTATCTCCCGAAACAGCGGTATTGACTGAAAATCACTCTGCTTATTTATGCGCTAAACCTGAGGCGGAATCAAGTCAGGGACCTGTTTTGCCAGGTTCAAGCGCTGCTTGCCTGCTGTTGGACCAAGTAAAACAAAACCGCGTAATGTTCCTGAAGCATCTACAGCTTTGGCAATCAGACCATCTTCAAACTCTTCATTTTCCCAGGAGACTTCAATATCTAAAGGAGCAGGAAGAACAGTAAGAGGGGCAGCCGGAGTTTTTACTGCAACGGGCATAGCCGGATAATGGACGTGAGTATGCTCGCCATTTAAGGTTTTAGCCAGAGCCCGTGCTTGTTGCATAATCGGCATGACATAAGGGAGCAGGGTACCATTTACCTCGGCACAGTCACCTACGGCATAAATATCAGGCTGACTGGTTTCCAGCAGGCCATTTGTAACTATACCGCGACTAGTCTGAATCTGTGCTGCTTTCGCCAGTTCAAGGTTTGGCTGCAAGCCAATTGCAGAAAGCACGATATCAGCCTCCAATACTTTTCCGTTTGCAAGACTCACAACATAGTCATCATTTTCAATTTTATTAACCTGCTCTACAGTGGTATTAAACACAAACTTGATACCGGCCTGTTCCAGTTTATGCTGGAATGAACTAGCCACATGCTGAGGTAACAAACGGCCAAGCGGTTGTGAGGATAGATCAATCACAGTAACGTCGTGTCCGGTATGCTGCAAGTCATTGGCAAATTCACAGCCAATCAGGCCCGCACCTAAAATCACAACACGCTTATCTTTACGCGATGACAGATTTTCACGGAATGTACGGTAGTCGATTAATGAATTTACGACATGAATATCTTCACTGGCGTTCCCGGCAATATTCAGGCGAACCGGATTAGCCCCAACGGCCAGAATCAGCTTGGAATATTTCTGCTTTCGGGACTGCTGATCTTTTTCAATGAGCAGTTCATGCTGCTCAGGATGAATTTCTTTTACCCAAGTAAAGGTCTCAATCTGCATATTGAGCTGGGTCGCCATTTTCTGTGCATCACCCAATGGAATCTGTTCAGGTGATTTATTACCTACCAAGGCGTTTGAAAGAGTCGGTTTAGCATAATTTACTGCATCATCGGCACAAATCATCACAAGTTCCTGTTCAGTATTTAATTTACGGAACTCCCGTGCAAGGGTATAGCCTGCCATCCCTGAGCCGATAATGACGATAGGGTCCATATTTTTCTCCATGTTCAATAAATTATGCTCGATGTAAAAAAGACCATGTCGGGCATGGTCTTGGTATTCTTTAAACTTCGATCATCTCGAAATCTGCTTTAGATACCCCACAATCCGGGCAGGTCCAGTCATCCGGAATATCTTCCCATTTTGTTCCCGGTGCGATGCCATCTTGTGGCCAACCTTGAGCTTCGTCATAAATCCAACCACAAACGATGCATTGGTACTTCTTCATCTGTATCTCCAAAACTGCTGGGCCAAAAGACCTGGCAGGAAAAACAAGCAGCTATTGTTAAATCTTTAAAATTATAAACATTCAGGAATGTTCATCTTGCCATAAATTTTTACGCTGTTCAGCAGTCAAAGTAAAGCAAATAACGGAGTTTAACCAGTTTGAAAACTGAGGTAATGGCAGAGTAGGTCAAAAGGAGGGGCAAACAGGCAATATTTTGTACTATCTATTCCTAAATAACTGAATCTGTAAGGATATAAAAATATTAATTGTTTTAAAGATTATCAAATATAGGATCAGTCATTATTTTTAATAAAATATCTAATAACAGACATGAGACTAAAAAAGCAGAAGCGTAGATAATAAGACCATAGTCTACTAGCTAGGCAGCGATGATTCATTTATTTTAAAGATAGGTAAAATTTTATTTAGAAATACCTTTAATTAAAATTAATTAAATTCAGACACTTATATTTTTTATTTTTTTGATTATTGAATATTCTGCATTAGATAACTGGCTATAACCTGAATAAAAGCATAAAATTCATGCATTCTTTTTCGTTTTTTCAGATCCTCTCCCATGACCAGTTTGCATACAACATTGTGGACTCATATCCGCACGGTACAAGATTTCCCTAAGCCCGGTATATGTTTTTACGACCTGACACCTTTATTCATGCAGAATATTGCCGCTTTAACAGATGCTTTAATTGCTAGCATTCCGGCTGAAGCGCTAAATGAAGTCGACAGTTTTCTGGCAGTAGAAGCACGTGGTTTTGTTTTGGCCAGTCTTTTAGCCCAGCGTTTAAATAAAGGTTTATTACTGGTGCGTAAAGCTGGCAAATTGCCGCCTCCAGTAGTGGGTGTTGGTTATAGTCTTGAGTATGGCGTAGACCGTCTGGAAATGGCTGATGGTATTGTACCACAGAAAGTTATTATTGTTGATGACGTGCTGGCTACAGGCGGTACTTTAAAAGCTGTAAAACAGCTTGCTGAAAAATGTCAGCATCATATTCTTGGAGCAAGTATTTTACTTGACCTGCCAGATTTACATAGTGATTTAGGGGTTAATATCTGGTCTGTTCTGGATGAACGTACCCAGCCTGAAGCACAAGTCGCCTAAAATTTATTCTTATAAAGCCGGATAATTCAGATAGGTTGCAAAAAATGGTTCTCCAGATGATGCAACAGCTGATTTAAATTATCCGGATTAGACAGGCGGTGACAACCGCCTTCTACTGCTTCAACTAGCATAAACTGTTCCAGATATTCTTGTGCTTCCAGCATATTCAGCTCTTCATCACCCAGTTCAAGATATGCAATTTTGGGTGCATCAGAATCCAGATCTGTCTCATTAATAGATGGATAATCTGTCCGGAATTGTGGTTTCAAACTGGGATTGGCAACCAGTGCTGGTAGCTTGAATAAGGCCGACATCTTTAATGCCCAGTACGCACCCAGGCTATGTCCTACCAGCACATCAGGCTGAATTTTCTGGATTATTTCCTGATAAAAGTGAGCAACTGTCTGATAATTCAGATTACGATAGTCCACTGTAATACAGCATTTATTTTCTGACTGAAGTGCATGGAACTTGGTAGATTCCCGTGAGGAATCTAGCCCATGCATAAATAATATCTTTAATGTGCACTTATTCATTTAATTTACTTCAAATCGCTATCCAGAAATATCCAAGATATCCGTTATCTTTTCTTGTCCCTTCCGGTAGGTAGTTTAATTTTGCGCCTGTCGCTTGGCTGTTAGCTATTGGTCTAGATTAGATCAAAGTCTAAGTAAAATGCATTGATGAAATTATTTTGCTTTAGCGTGATGCAAGGCATACGAAAAATGTAACCAATCTGCTATGCTATGTGACTTCTTTTTATACTTGAATCGAGGCAGAGATGACGCAACATAACGCTCAATCGACTTCTGAACACACTATTTCCGAAAACGATTTAATTGCACAGCGTCATGCCAAACTAAAACAGATCAAAGAGCAGGCCGAAGAGACTGGTAAGAGTCCTTGGCCAAATACATTTAAACGTGAACATTATGCGCAGGATCTACAGGATCTTTTTGCTGGCAAAACCAAAGAAGAAATTGAAGCTGGTGAAAAAGTTTATGTGTCTGTAGCAGGGCGCGTGATGCTGAATCGTGGCTCCTTCATTGTCATTCAGGATATGACTGGCCGTATTCAGCTTTATGTTGCACGTAAAGAATTAGATGAACAGACTCTTGCAAGCATTAAGGGCTTGGATCTTGGTGATATTATTGCTGTAAAAGGTTACATTGGGCGTTCAGGTAAAGGGGATCTTTATGTTCATATCGAACATTTTGAATTACTCACCAAATCGCTCCGTCCATTGCCTGATAAGTTTCATGGTTTAAACGATACTGAAGTTAAGTATCGTAAACGTTATCTGGATTTAATTGTTAACGAAGAAACCCGTAAAACATTTGAAATTCGTGCCAAAGTTGTTGCAGGCATCCGTAGTTACCTGAACAGTGAACGTTTCATGGAAGTTGAGACGCCGATGATGCATGTCATTCCTGGTGGTGCTTCAGCACGTCCGTTTGAAACTCACCATAATGCGCTGGATATGCCACTCTTTCTACGTATTGCGCCTGAGCTTTACCTAAAACGTTTGGTTGTGGGCGGCTTTGAACGAGTATTTGAGATTAACCGTAACTTTCGTAATGAAGGGGTATCGACCCGACATAATCCGGAATTTACCATGATCGAGTTTTATCAGGCTTATGCAGATTATAAAGACCTGATGCAACTGACCGAGAATATGCTGGAAAAACTGGCGCTCGATATTCTGGGAACAACCGATGTGCCTTATCAGGGAGAAGTTTTTAACTTCAAAGGGCCATACAAGAAAATCTCGATGTTTGATGCCATTCTTGAGCATAATCCGGAATTTACACCAGAAAATGTTAATGACCGGGAATTCTTGGCAAAATTTGTTCGGGAAGAACTTAAAGAACAGGTGAAAGCTGGTTTTGGTTTAGGTAAGCTGCAAACAATCGTTTTTGAAGAAACAGTAGAAACCAAACTGCGCCAGCCGACTTTTATTACTGAGTACCCGGCAGAAACCTCTCCATTGGCACGCCGTAATAATGATAACCCCCATATTACAGACCGTTTCGAATTTTTTATCGGTGGTCGTGAACTTGCCAATGGCTTTTCAGAGCTGAATGACCCGATTGATCAGGCGGAGCGTTTTCAGGCTCAGGTTGAAGAGAAAGATGCAGGTGATGATGAAGCAATGCACTATGATGCAGAGTTCATTGAAGCTTTAGAATATGGTCTGCCACCAACCGCCGGAGAGGGAATTGGTATTGACCGTCTGGTAATGATTTTTGCAGATGCGCCAAGTATTCGTGATGTAATTTTATTCCCACACATGCGTCGTAAAGATGTCTGATTACTAAAATAAAGAGAAGCCTGCTGAATGCAGGCTTTTTTATATTCCAAGATTTAGTTATAGATATGTAAATAGCCGAATTTACAATGTTGAAAAACCTAAACGAAATCTTTAAGGTTGGTAACAATAATTACACCTGAGCATGACACTACAATGTTTTTAAAAAAAGTTTTGGGCCTTTCCCTTTTATCGGTCCTGTCTTCTCCTGTCTGGGCACAAGGTCTGGTCCTCAATAACCAAGATTTGCGTACTGATCTGAACTGGTTAAACCAACAAGGTGTAATTCAGATCAGTACTTCAACTTGGCCGCTGAGTGGAGATGAAATTCAACGCGCTCTTGCACAAGCTAATATCAAAAATACTACTCAGCAAAAAGTAATTGATTCTGTACTCAATACTCTAAAAGCTGACAATAATATGCTAAAAGCCGGGCTATTTGCTGAAACTGACCAGAAGGTTCTACCACAAGCTTTCGGCGACAAACAGAAAGCCCAGTATCAGGCCGCGCTTGAATTCAATGCAGGAGGAGAAAACTGGGATGCGAAAGTCCGGGTGAATGCAGAGAAAGATCCGCAAATTGACAATGGACAGGATGTTAATGTCGAAGGTTCCTATATTGCTGGTAAACTCTGGAATCAGTGGGTAATTGCCGGTCAGATCCCAAGCTGGTGGGGACCAGGACATGATGGCAGTCTGATTCGTGGTGATGCTAGTCGTCCTGTTATTGGTGTTACTGCTCAGCGTGCAGTACAAGCTTCTTTTGAAACACCATTACTTTCATGGATTGGGCCTTGGCAGTATCAGGCTTTCGCAGGTCAACTTGATGATTACTCTGCAGTACCAGATGCGAAACTGATTGGACTGCGTCTGACAGCTCAGCCTTTACCTTATCTCGAATTGGGGGCATCCCGAATGATCCAGTGGGGAGGAGAGGGCCGTCCAGAAAGTTTAAGTTCGCTTTGGGATGCTTTCGTTGGTAATAAAGATAATGGGGGAACAGGTGAGCCTGATCCTTCTAACCAACTTGCAGGATTTGATGCACGTCTGAATCTTATACCACTTTTAAATACACCGGTAGGTATTTACGGTCAGTATGTGGGTGAGGATGAAGCTGGAGGCTTGCCATCAAAGAAAATGTATTTAGCTGGTGTAGACTACTCATCCGTCTATAAAAACCTGCCATTTCAACTTTATGCCGAGTGGGCAGATACTCGAACCAACGGCGAGGTTCGAGGTGTTTCTTATACTCATAGTACTTATACTGATGGTTACTATCAGCATGGCTATCCTTTAGGACACGCATTGGGAGGCGATGCTCAAATGGTCTCTATTGGTGGAGATATTCGCTTTGATATTATGAACCGTTTAAGTGGACGCGCCCTGGTTGCAAAAGTTAATCAATCTGAACGAGGTGCGAAAAATAATTTAGCTTTTGCACAGGATGATGAAATTAAGGCAGTCGATTTAACCTGGACCCATTATATGCAGCCTGATATTCCTTTAAAACTGAATGGCTGGCTAAGTGATTCAGATGCGAATGGTAATGATGCCGGTGTATCAGTCGGAATCGAGTTTTCGTTGGATCGTGCTTGGGCAGCATTTCGCTAGTTGTGTCTAAAAGAAAAGCCTGCTAAATGCAGGCTTTTTTATTGTTCGCTATTCTAAATAACTGATGAACCCAGTTAGTTCATTGTATAGGTTTTATTTAATGCACAATTTATAACTTCTTATATGAAAACCAAGAATATACATATCACAAAAGAAGCAATAGCCCAGACTGGCAAATCACTATAATGAATATAGTTCGTCAGATGCGTAATAAGCATCGATCCAAGTTTTAATCAAGATAGACATCCGGAGTTGTTATGGCAATCGTTCCTCCAACTGAGGAAAGACTTACACATCTAAAACAGCTTGAAGCTGAAAGCATTCACATCATTCGTGAAGTTGCTGCCGAATTTGAAAATCCGGTGATGTTGTATTCTATTGGTAAAGATTCTGCGGTAATGCTTCATCTGGCTATGAAAGCATTTTATCCAGCTAAGCTTCCTTTTCCGTTACTGCATGTAGATACCGGCTGGAAATTCCGTGCCATGATCAAGTTCCGTGATGAGATGGCGAAGAAACTGGGTCTGGATCTGATTGTTCATCAGAATAAAGAAGGCCGCGATGCCGGAATCAATCCGTTTGACCAAGGCAGCTCAAAATATACTGATATCATGAAGACCCAAGGTTTAAAGCAAGCTTTGGACAAATACCAGTTTGATGCAGCTTTTGGTGGTGCACGTCGTGATGAAGAAAAATCACGTGCTAAAGAACGCGTCTATTCATTCCGTGATTCTAAACACCGCTGGGACCCAAAAAACCAGCGACCAGAACTCTGGAATATTTATAACGGTAAAGTAAATAAAGGTGAAAGTATTCGTGTCTTTCCTTTATCAAACTGGACCGAGCTTGATATCTGGCAATATATTTTCCTTGAAAATATAGAACTTGTACCTTTGTATTTCTCTGCTGTACGTCCAGTGGTAGAACGTGATGGTACACTGATTATGGTAGATGATGAGCGTATGCGCCTAAAAGAGGGCGAAGTTCCACAAATGAAATCTGTACGTTTCCGTACATTAGGCTGTTATCCGCTTACAGGGGCTGTGGAATCTACAGCAGCAACCTTGCCGGATATCATTCAGGAAATGCTTTTAACCACCAGCTCCGAACGTCAGGGTCGTATGATTGACCATGATGAAGCAGGTTCGATGGAAAAGAAAAAGCAAGAAGGTTATTTCTAAAAATTTGTGGAGCGTGATGTATGTCTCATCAGTCTGAACTGATTAGCCAGGATATTCTGGCTTACCTTAAACAGCACGAGCAAAAAGACCTTCTACGCTTTTTGACGTGCGGTAATGTTGACGATGGTAAAAGTACCTTAATTGGCCGCCTATTATTTGATTCAAAGCTGATCTATGAAGATCAGTTACAGGCAGTAACCCGCGACAGTAAAAAAGTCGGCACTACAGGGGATGCACCGGATCTGGCTCTTCTGGTTGACGGTCTACAAGCAGAACGCGAACAGGGCATTACGATTGATGTCGCTTACCGTTATTTCTCAACAGAAAAGCGCAAATTCATTATTGCCGATACACCGGGACATGAGCAGTATACTCGGAATATGGCAACCGGAGCCTCGACCTGTGACCTTGCTATTATTCTGATTGATGCGCGTTATGGGGTACAGACCCAAACCCGTCGTCACAGCTATATCGCCAGCCTGTTAGGTATTAAAAATATTATTGTTGCCATTAACAAGATGGACCTGGTGGACTTTTCTGAAGCCCGTTTTAACGAGATCCGGGCTGAGTACAATGATTTTGTTAATCAGCTGGGCGACCGTAAACCGGCTAATATTATCTTTACGCCGATTTCAGCATTAAATGGTGACAATGTAGTCAACCCATCAGCCAATACCCCATGGTATAAGGGCCAGACCCTGATGGCGACGCTGGAAAATGTAGAGATCAACCGTAATTCTGCTAAGCAGGAATTCCGTTTTCCAGTGCAGTACGTAAACCGTCCAAATCTGGATTTTCGTGGATTTGCTGGTACGATTGCATTAGGCACGGTAAATGTGGGTGATGAAATCATTGCCTTACCATCAGGTAAACGATCAACGGTTAAAGAAATCGTGACCTATGATGGTAATCTTGAGCAGGCAGTTGCAGGACAGGCAGTCACTTTAACCTTGAATGATGAGATTGATATTTCTCGCGGTAACCTGATTGTTAAAGCAGGTGACCAGCCAGAAATCTCACGTTCTGTACGTGCTACTGTCGTATGGATGACTGACCAGCCTCTTGTAAAAGGCAAGCTTTATAATATTAAGCTAGGCACACAAACTGTTCCAGCCAAAGTCACCGAGATTAATTACCGCGTCAATGTGAATACGCTTGAGCAAACTCAGGTGGAACAGCTTGAACTTAATGCAATTGCCAATGTAATAGTTGAATTTGATGCACCTGTAGTCTTTGACTGCTACCAGGACAGCCGCTATACCGGCGCATTTATTTTTATTGACCGTCTGAGCAATGTGACAGTTGGCGCAGGTATGGTTGAATCTGCTGTTGAATGGAGTGCCAATGCCAAGCCAGTTACTGCAGAAGACCGTGCTGCACGTTTAGGTCAAAAACCTGCGGTTGTGAGTGTAAATACACAAGTACTTGAACATGCTCAAGGGCTGGAAAGTCTACTCATGCAGCAGGGCATAGTTGCACTTGCTAAGGTTGGCTTAACGGCAGAGCAGGCAATCCTGTTACGTGAAACAGGTATTGTAGTGATTACAGATATTACAGAAGGTGCTGATGTTAAGCTCAATTTAGATACGGTTGAAGAGCTGGCTGATAAAATTGTCGAATTAGTTCGTCTATAAGACTCAACTATTTTAAAAAAACCCGTCTTAATGGCGGGTTTTTTTATTAAAAGCATACTTATAAAAATATTAAATTTCCGTGTTGAAAACTTTTATTTTAATCGATGGATTTCTAATTTGATTACTTTTACTTATACATCAGAAAAACCAAACCGGCGAACCAGTCTGGTTTTTAATTTAAAAAAAAGATTACTGAACATTTACCTGTACAGGTGGCGCATAAATTGTATATTGACTGGTTGTGTCAATATTATAGGTATAGCTCGGCATAACGTAAGCTGTCCCTTTCTCAGAGAAACTCAGTTGCCCTTGCGCATTCTGGCTGTATTTTCCGGAAGTAGGTAATAGCAGCATCTGACTAAAAGTAATATTGCTAACTTGGCCTTTCTGCGTAATCTTTTCACCCTGAATACTGACAGGCTTGCCAATACTGGCATTAACCTGAGCAGGGACTTTGAGTTTTACCACAAAGTCTGATGCATCATGAGCGTAGTCAGTGGTTAAACCATGGGTTCCTGCAATATACATCCGGTTGAAATCGGCCTTATTTGTACGGAAAGTCCATGGCCAGAATGTTACACCCCGGTCTTTGGCCATGTTCATTAAATTGGTAGACAACCCATTATAGGATGGATTGAAGGTAGAGGAATACTGCTGCGTTGCATCTAGGATACGACGTGTATTGACTATATCGCTTTCTGCGGTAGGAGTGTTGGTTAGAAAACCGGTAGACACACCTGGTAAAATATTTTTCATCTTTAAAAGTTGAGGCCCATTAAAACTGATCACCACGACTTGATCATAAACATCATGTTTATCTAACAAAGCTTTTAATGCAGGTACAATTTCTGGTTTGGAACTCTTGATTTCAATAAAATGCATCACATTCTTATGAGGTTTTAAAGCGTCCAGAAATTCCTCTAAAGTAGGTACAGTACGGTTATAGCCTAGAGTACGAAGCTGACGTACTTCGGCTAAGGTCATATCTTCAATATTACGGTCTACACCAGTTGTGCGTTTCGCTGAACCATCATGCATAATGACAATATGACCGTCAGTAGTCAGATAGATATCGTTTTCAACTGCATCTGCTCCTACTTCAACGGCCTTTAATGCACCTTCTAGAGTATTTTCATCATCAAGTGCCGGTATACCACGATGACCGGTAATAAGCGGTTTACGAAGCAGAGTATTTGGTTTCATACTTCTCATGATGTTCTGAAATACATCAGGAGAGGTAGCAATAATTCCATGAACCCCGCTTGTAAGAATCCTGGCAGCCTTTACCGGATCAGTAGTGGTGCTATAAGCCCACGGTGTAAGCAATAACCGTTGTAAATGGCTAACAGTGATATCATTCACAAGCTGCTCAGGTAAAATTATAATTTTTGCCAAAGCCGTATTGGTGTTATGAGTAATAGTGACAATATCTTTTACGCTATTGGTCAGGTTTAGCTGTTTTGAATAATCCAGTGCAGTCCGTACTGTGGGTAGGCTGATACGGGCTTTACGTAGTAGCTCAACGTTGTCTGAACTTAACGTAATGTCTGCAATATCAACTGAATCTGAAAATACCTTTAAATGTTCAATTGTTGACTCGTTTTTAATGCTGAACAGGGGCATGGTGTTACGTTTAGGATCACCTAAATAATCTTTTAGAGAAGTGATTTTTTTATTGGATGTATCAAGAATATTTAACTGATCGTCCAGCTGATAATAGACTTGGCTTACAGCATTTGAAATCACTCCTTGAGTTGAGGCGGGTTGAATCAAAGTGGGTGCCATAGAAACCGGCAAGCTCTGCTCGGCTATAGGCGTAACTTTATTTGATTCAGGCAAGGCATCCAACTGTTGGGTAACCCTGATACTATCTACCCGCATCAAGAGACCCGCAGTTGAGAGTCCTATTCCGCCCTGGTTCAGGTTGTAAGGTAAAGTGGTATCGTGAATCAGATTATTATCCAGATAATGGCGTACCCGGTTGCCGGATACCACTACCGTGGCTTTATAGGTTTTATTACCTTCAATATTTTCTTTATAGGCCCCTTTTTGTAAAACATTCCATGCATTGGTAGGCTGTCGTAATGCCAGTTCTACACCACTTGCTCCAGTTGCCTCGGCACGGATTGCAAACTGGTAATAAGGTGTAAATGCCGGTTCACTTAAAGCATCAGCTGCACGATACATAATACTGCCCCAGCGGGTAGCATTATTTTTTTCGGGGTAGCTAAACTCAATATCGATCCGATAGTCGCGTAATTTCTGCAATTCTTCAGGCAAGATAACCGAAGTCATCTGGGTATCATTAGCCCGGCCATCAATAAATAGGCTGCCATTTTCTATATAAACTTTTCCCGCATTTGCTTTAGGGGCAATCCAGCCTGCCGGAAGTGCGGACAGCTGGTCAAAAGTTTCATCAATGTAAATTTTGGGTTGTGGTACTTCTTCACTTGGGTCGGTGGGAGTTGGAGCTGGAGGAGTCACTACTGGCGTATCATTCGAGCCGTTATTTCCACTTGAGTCGTGATCATCATTACAGGCGACAAGGCCCAGAACCAGCAAGATAGTAAAGCTCAACTTGGCAAATTTCATGAGTAACCTCAGTTTTAGTTATAGTTCGGGCCAGAAGGCTAGAGCACTAAAATGACAAGTAGATGGATTCAGCAGTTATTTAAAAAATTCTTACATATTAAAGTTTTATTAATTTCATATGGATGAGACACAAGTATGCTGATAGCTAATGTTTTATGCGGGGAATGTAAATAAGTGGAGTGAAAACCGGTAATCTGCCGGTTACTGTTTAAATGTATACATAAGTCCGGCTAAGCTTCATTGTGGCAAATTTATATGTTCAAATAGCAGCTAGAAACTTGAACAGTAACAGATAGGGAAAGATCATGTCACAGCAAACCACCATGCAACAGGTCATTATTACTGAACCGGGCGGCCCAGAAAAGCTGGCCTATGAAAGTGTTGCTATTCCAGTACCAAAAGCTGATGAAGTTTTAGTCAAGGTTCATGCTTTCGGAATTAACCGGCCAGATATCCTGCAACGTCAGGGGCTTTATCCGATGCCTGCAGGAGTTACTCCGGTTCCTGGTCTGGAAGTGGCTGGCGTGGTCGAAGCAGTAGGTACAGACGTAACTCAGTTTAAAGTAGGTGATCCGGTCTGTGGACTAACCAATGGCGGCGGCTATGCCGAATATTGTGTAGTACCTGAAACCCAGACCCTGATGGTTCCAGAAGGAGTCAGTCTAGTTCAGGCTGCTGCTATTCCAGAAACATTTTTTACGGTTTGGGCTAACCTGTTTCAGATGGGTAAAGCCAAAGCAGGAGAAACTGTACTGATTCATGGTGGCACCAGTGGTATTGGTACTACAGCCTTAATGTTATGTAAGGCACTAGGCATTAAAACTTTCGCCACAGTGGGCAGTGATGAAAAAGTTGCAGCAATTGCGCATCTGACAGATGCAATTAATTATAAAACCCAAGACTTTGAAAGCTACATTACTGAGAAGACTGACAAGAGCGGCATAGACGTGATACTGGATATTGTTGGGGCACCCTATCTTGAACGTAACTTGAACTTGCTACGTAAAGATGGTCGTTTGGTTTATCTGGCCTTTTTAGGTGGACGTAAAGCCAAAGAAATAAACCTTGGCCATATTATGATGAAACGTCTGACTATTACTGGTTCGACCATGCGTGCACGCAATACTGCAGAAAAACAGACCATTACTGAAGGTCTAAAACAGCATGTCTGGCCTTTATTGGCAAAAGGTGAGTGTTTGCCAATGATTTATCAGACCTTTAAGTTCGATCAGATACAAGATGCTCATGCAGCAATGGATACGGGCGAACATGTAGGCAAAGTTGTAGTAGAAATACTCTAATCTGTATTTCTGTTATTAAAAAGCCGCCCGTTAGGCGGTTTTTTCTCTCCATCGGATTTAAAATAGAGAGAAACATGAATTTAAATACGGTCCCATATCTAAAATCACATTTTCAGAAGTCATTTTATGTCAAAATAAGCGTTTAGTATATTGTCCAAGGACTTTCCATGACTGAACACTCTTCCGAACAGCTTAGCGATATTGAAAAACTGGATATTCTAAATGCCATGAAAAATGATGCCTTAGATACACAGGCAAAAGAAATCATTCGTTCCGGTGGCAAGGCTGGACGTCAGGAAAGTCATCGGGATGCTCTGATTGCACTGAATCAGGCTTTTGAAAATAATTTTGTTGAAGCGGTAACCCTTGCACTAAACCTAAATGAGGCCCAGGCCAAAAAAATTCGCTATAAGAAAGATCGTATTCGTATTCTTAAAGCACACGGAATCGATTACATGGCAATTGATGGGGCACAAACTGCTCAGGTATTGGCACAAGTAGCTCAGGCAATTACCCGCGAAGAAGCAGTAGTGACTCATGACCTGCATAATATCTTTCCATTCTGGAAAGAAGGCTGGCCAATGGTACAGTTTGACAATGCCTATAAAATCTTATCAGAAGATATTCAGATTCATTATGAGGCAGTACTCGATACTTTGCTGAATCTGCAATAAATCATTTCATGCAAAAAGAGCCAGCTGGCTCTTTTTTAATGTCCTTATAAATATGATTTTATAATTATTTATAATTCATAAAAACTGCATAATTAAATCGGCCAGTTAACTGAAAATCATATAGTTCCAGTTGATTGCTTTAAGGCGGTTAAGCCAATTTGCCAACTGCTTAAGTTTATAACTATATGATGTCAAAGAAGCTCAAGAAAAATGAGCCAGCAAGCCGTAAAGCTTAAATAACTTCTCTTTATCTAATCATTTATGCCACACGTTAGATGGCAGAAAAAATTAGATAAATACAGGTAGGTAAATCTCCTATTATTTTTATTCCTATACAACTCTCTTATTCCTGCTCTGTAGAAGGCGTAGCGTTGGGTTCCAGCATACGGGTCACTAAAAGCTGGTCTATTTTGAAATGGTCAACATCTACGACTTCGAACTTGTAGTTGGTATAAATTACTACATCGGCAGGGCGTGGAATCTTGCGGAGCTGGTACATCATAAAACCAGCTAAGGTTTCATAATTGTCTTCATCCGGCATTTCATCAATTTCGAGGGCATGTTTCAAATCTTCGATGGGGGTACTGCCATCAATTAACCAGGAATTATTATCCCGTTTAATGATTTGCTGTTCTTCTTCAAGTGGCGTCACCCAATCCCCCATAACAGTAATCATAATGTCACTTAAAGTAATTACCCCGACCACCAAAGCATATTCATTAATAACAACTGCAAACTTTTCTTTGGTTGAACGAAAACGGTCAAGCAGTTCAGAAAGCGTTAGCGAATCTGGTATGGTCAATACAGTACGTATGGTATTTTCATTGAGTTGAAGCAGGGACTGGTTATTTAAAATTCGTACCAATATATCTTTGGCGTCTACATAGCCAATTACTTCATCGATATGTTCATTACAAACCAGAAATTTTGAATAGGGATATTCTGCCAGTTTCTGACGAATGCTGGCTTCGGACTCTTTTAAAGTAAAGTACACCACATTTTCGCGGGTGGTCATACTTGAGGGTACGTTACGTTCTTCTAGCTCAAAAACATTTTCAATAAAATGATGTTCCTGTTTTTGCAAGACACCCGCCTGTGCACCTGCATCCATTACGGCAGAAATATCATCAAAAGTAATATTGTCTTCCCTGGTGGTATTTACTTTAAATAGCCGAAACAAAGTATTGGCAATTGCATTAATGAACCAAGCCAAAGGTTTACAGACCTTGATAAAAATCTGTATAGGATTAATCACCGAAACAGCAATTTTCTCAGGCGCAATCATGGCCAGACGTTTTGGCATAAGATCTGCGAACAGAATAAAAAGTGAAGTTACCAGCGTAAAGGAAAGAGCAAAACCTATCGTTTCTGTCCAGGGCCCTTCATAAAAACGGTCAATCAGATTTACAAAATAAGGGCGGAAAGCAGCCTCACCTAAAATACCACCTAAAATTGCTACCGCATTTAGACCAATTTGAGAAGCTGCGAAGAAGTCTGCCGACTGCTCTTGTAACATTAAAACTTTAGTTGCCCGCTCGTCTCCGGATTCTGCCAGAATCTTGAGCTTGACCCGACGAGCGCCAGCCAGTGCAATTTCAGTTAATGAGAGAAAACCTGCACCAATGATCAGGAGAATAATGATGACAATATTTTGAAAAAGGCTCACAAGACACCTGTGTGATTCATCGTTATTATGAAATTGTTTTAACACAAAAAAGGCTTAAGGAATAAGAATTCTCCTTAAGCCTTAGAGTATAAACCGAAAAATAGAAAATAAAGAAATTTACTCTCTAGTAATGAGGTGATAATTGTGAATTATTCATCAGAAATTCTCGGTTTTCATCTTCAATCATCTGACGGGCTACATATAAAATTAACTGACGTAACCAGCGATGGGCAGGGTGATGATGCAAAAGCGGGCACCATGCCATCTTCAGCTCAAACTCAGGAATATAAAATGGCGGATCTTTAATAATCAGATTTTGGCTTTTCGCCTGTAGACGTGCGATACGTGTTGGTAATGTCGCAATCAGATCAACATTTGCAGCCAAGAGCGCCGGCATCTGGTAATGCCGGGTAAAAACTGAAATCTTGCGTTTCTGGCCAATACGTTCTAAAGCTTGATCAATCCAGCCCAGTCCGGCCTGTTTCTCAGGATTCACCCCAAAACCAACGCCCATACCTGTTTTAGACACCCAGATATGCTGGGCATCCAGATAACTTTTCAGGTTCAGATTGTTCATGGCGGGATGCTTGTTATTCAGCAGACAAGAATAACTGTCACGCCACACCAGTACCTGATGAAAACTCTGTGGAATCTCATTAAAACGGTTAATGGCCAAGTCAACTTTACCTTGCTCCATATCACGGTAAGACACATCGCTTGGTGTTAAGAAGTCCAGCACAACATTAGGTGCTTCTGAGCGCAAGGCCTTGACCAGACGTGGTACCAAGGTTGCTTCAGCATAATCTGAAGTCATAATGCGAAATACGCGATTAGACGTATAAGGACGAAATTCGGTACGTGGCTCCAGAATCATGGAAAGATCAGCCAGCGCATCACGAATACGCGGCTGTAACTCTAAAGCACGTTCAGTCGGGGTCATACCCTCAGATGAACGGATCAGCAGTGGATCATTGAACAGGTTACGTAAACGACGTAAAATATTACTCATGGCGGGCTGGGTTACCCCGAGTTGTTCTGCTGCACGAGTTACATTTTTTTCGCGAAGAAGGACATCAAGATAAATTAGTAGATTCAGGTCTACCCGCTCAAGATTCATAAAATAAATACCGAAAATAAAAATGTTAAATCATATTGAATTATGCCACAGTTAAATATATTTGTGCTAAAAGCACTGAAAAATTCAGATAAATAATCTGAATAAGTTTAAAAGGTATTGATCAGTAAAAATCCAATTTTATTGATTAGAATAATTATTTAACTTTAAATGGAGTAAAAATTTAAAAGTTCAATCTATATACAAATGTATTTTTATAAAAAACCTTGAATGATAATTTTTTCTCTTAATTTGTAAGCCCTACTTGGAACTATAAAAGCACTCAACTTAAGTCTAACAAACAAAAAAATGGCTAAATATTAAACATTAAAAGTCAAATCTTATTTAAAATAATTTAATAAAAACAATGGTGTAATATATTGAAACATAATTATAATACGACTTTGATCTAGGTATTTTCTAAAAAAATATTGAAAATCAATGGAGAATATTGGATTAATTTTTTTATCACCACTAAGCTGTGTTCATCGTAACGAAGTGTTCTAAATCTAAACAAATTATACCGAGTATGATTTAGTGCCTCGATTGATGAACTCCTAAAATGAATACAGGAAAATATCATGACTACATATCAAACAGCGATAGATGCAGTACGTGAATTAAAAGCTAAATTTGGCGACACTTGGCGTGATATCAGCCCAGAAGATGCTGCTCGTATGCAACTACAAAACCGTTTCAAGACCGGTTTAGATATTGCTAAATATACAGCTGCTATTATGCGTCGTGATATGGCTGCTTATGATGCTGACTCTAGCAAATATACTCAATCTTTGGGTTGCTGGCACGGTTTCATCGCACAACAAAAAATGATTGCGAACAAAAAATACTTCGGTACAACTGAACGTCGCTATATCTACCTATCTGGTTGGATGGTTGCTGCACTTCGCTCAGAGTTCGGTCCACTTCCTGACCAATCTATGCACGAAAAAACTTCTGTTCCTGCATTGATCGAAGAAATCTATACGTTCTTGCGTCAAGCCGATGCGAAAGAACTGAATGATCTGTTCCGTGCTTTAAATAAAGCTAAAGAAGCGGGTGATTCTGCAAAAGTTGCTGAAATTACTAGCCAGATTGATAACTTCGAAACTCATGTTGTACCAATTATTGCTGACATCGATGCTGGTTTTGGTAATGAAGAAGCAACTTACCTGCTTGCCAAGAAAATGATCGAAGCGGGTGCTTGTGCACTTCAAATCGAAAACCAGGTTTCTGACGCGAAACAATGTGGTCACCAGGCTGGTAAAGTAACAGTTCCACATGAAGACTTTATTGCGAAAATTCACGCGCTTCGTTATGCATTCCTGGAAATGGGTCTTGAAGACGGTATCATCGTTGCACGTACTGACTCTGAAGGCGCTGATCTGACTCAAAAAATCCCAGTGGTTAAAGAGCCAGGCGACATCGCTTCTCAATACATCAGCTACTTGGATACAACTGAAATTGATATCTCTGAAGCTCAAGAAGATGAAATCCTGATTAAACGTGATGGTAAATTACACCGTCCTAAACGTTTGGCATCTGGTCTGTACCAGTTCCGTGAAGGTACTCAAATCGACCGCGTTGTACTTGACTGTGTAACCAGCCTGCAAAACGGTGCTGACTTGCTGTGGATCGAGACTGCAACACCAAACGTTGAAGAAATTGCATACATGGTTAACCGTGTGAAAGAAGTTGTTCCAAATGCGAAGCTTGTTTATAACAACTCTCCATCGTTCAACTGGACTTTAAACTTCCGTCAACAAGCTTACGACCGTTGGGTTGCTGAAGGTAAGGACGTTTCTGCATATGACCGCGCTAAATTGATGAGCGCTGAGTATGACGATTCTGAACTGGCTGCCGAAGCTGATGCGAAAATCCGTACCTTCCAGGCAGATGCTTCTCGTGAAGCAGGTGTATTCCATCACTTGATCACATTGCCGACTTACCATACAGCTGCGCTCTCTACTCATGAGCTGGCTCAAGGTTACTTCGGCTCTGAAGGCATGTTGGCTTATGTTGCTGGTGTACAGCGCAAAGAAATCCGTGGTGGCATCGCTTGTGTGAAACACCAAGCAATGGCGGGTTCTGATATCGGTGATGATCATAAAGAAATTTTCGCTGGTGATAACGCGCTTAAAGCGGGCGACGATGCGAAAAACACAATGAACCAGTTTGCTAACCACTAAGGTTTAAGCTGATTCAAAAAAACCCCGCTTCTGCGGGGTTTTTATTTGATCGACGTTAAAAAACTAAAATAAATTTTTTAAAACTCTTTCTTCAAGGTGTAATTCAGCTTGCTATCTATTTTTTCACCAGTAATGCGATCGCGCAATTCAGCAAAGCTTTCACCAATAAAATATTTACGCTGATCACCAGCTTGGTCCAGTACAACTAAAGAAGGGTTGGCAGCATCAAAATGGAACAGCCCACGTACCTTAAATTTGTTATTTGGCCCTTTACCTAAATATTCTTCTGTCAATTCATAAGTTTTATCGGCATGCAGTTCCAGCTCTGTTTTAATGCCTTCGCAGTCAGCACAAGGTAATATACCTTCATATTCACCCTCCCAGTCAAGTGAGTTTTCAACATTATGGGCGCTATCCGCCATTTGAGCTTTACGAGAAGTCGATGGAGTAGGCGTCATTACAGTAGTAGCATGTCGATCATTATCTTTTTCAGAATGTTGAGTAGCCTGCTCATTTGTACTACAGGCCGTAAAGAAAATAGATGAGATCGTAAAAATACAGATAGTCTTTTTCATTATTCCCTCTTGGCAGTTCGTGAATAAATAATTTATATAGATAAATTGATATAAATATTTTAATAGAGTAAGTATTTCGACTTATAGGTCATCATTAGAAATTACTACAACACTGTAAATAAAATGCTACTAAAATAGTTACAGGCCAAAACTGGCCTGTCTTTAACTAATTTTGTTATGTTGGAATGATCTGGTCAACTAGATAGAAGCTTGGTACAAAGTTATTTCTGCTTCTGAGGAATTCCTTTATCAATTTCTTTCTGCTGTTGTTCTTTCTGTTGTTCTTCTTTTTCAGAGAATTTTTCATGAGTATTGTCCGTATGCTGAACATGCGGATTATCATTCGCAGCGTTTGGTGTAGTCATAAGAATTACCTCTAACATGGCTATTTTATAGATTCAATATAGAAGTATTAAGTCTGTGTCACGAGTAGAGATCTGTATTTAAGTGTTAAGCAATGTTAGGTCTAAAATAACGCTATTTTATTTCGCAAATTATTCTTATATTAGTCTTGGATCAGATAAAAATTAAATTTATACATATATATATTAATTGCATGTATTTTGATCAAATTTAGATTGAATCTCTCTCTTTTATACAGAATAAATTGTTAGAATCTGCCTCCTTTTAGAAAGTGGGTAAGCTTGAGTGTTAAGAAAAATTGCAGAATATAGCTTGGGCCTGATGGGGTGGGAAACAGATAACCAATGGCCACAAGGTCTTGAACAGTGTGTAATGATTGCTGCGCCGCATACCAGTAATTGGGATGCTGTTTATGCCCGGCTGGCCTTAAAAGTTTTAGGGGTTAATGTACGTATTACTATTAAAGACAGTTATATGAAGTTTCCTCTAGGACCGTTTGTTCGTGCTATGGGCGGTATTGGTATTGACCGCAGTCCAAAAAAAGAAGGGCAAGCCCGGGCAAGTATGGTGCAGCTGATGGCTGACCTGTTTAAAGAACATCCTCATCTGGTAATGCTGGTAACACCAGAAGGCACACGAGCCAAGCAAGAAAACTGGAAAACTGGTTTTTATCATATTGCAATGACTGCCGGTGTTCCAATTGCTCTTGCTTATATGGACTATAAAAAGAAACGGGCAGGAGTCGGTAAAATCATTTACCCGACTGGAAATTATGAGCAGGACATGCAGGAAATTATGCAGTTTTATGCCAATATCGAGCCTAAATTTCCAGAAAATTTCAGTGTTGATGTACGTTATCTAAATTAATTTTGTTTACTATTTCCTGAATATAGAAAACAGACTCAAGTCTGTTTTCTATAAAATATATTTTAATGGTAGCCCTAATGGCTTGTTCTAGCATAATAAAAAGAGTTTACTAGGTCGAAGAGTGATTACGTTATTTCAGCGCCAAGTATAAGCAGCAGAGAACTTAACAATAATAGAATCCGTTATTTTTTAATATGGGCGTAGTATTAAGTCTTAAAACCTTAATTATAAATTCTCCCACTTTATTCATCTGGACTAATTCCCCCTAACGATTCGCAAGCCGCCTTATAAAGTTGATATTGTTGTGCTACAACTTCATCAAGAGGCATATCGAGCTCTGCTTCTCCATCCTTATAATTTTCTATATAGCTTCTTACTTTGGCTTTAGTGGCTCCAAGAGACTGCTGGTGATAAGTATTAATATCGCTGTGAGTAATCTGAGTACTTTCAATATTATTACATTCAAACTGGCTGAACAGCTTCTCTGCTCGTTTAAGCTCAGCGGATGAGTCAAATGAACAGCCAGTCAAAAGGATTAGGCTGGAAAATAATGCTAAAATTTTCATTACTTTTTCATGCAGCATAAAAAGGGCGGTATTGTAACGACTTCCTGTTTATACTGCTGTTGAGAGCGGTAAAATTTTCTGGATTTTGTGTTTGCTTGTTGAATAAATCAGCAGTATTCCTAAATTTATTAAACAGAGTAGTCTTATCCTTTAACTAATCCACCATCCACAATCAGATTCTGGCCCGTCACTGCACGTGCAAATGGGGACAAAAACATTAAAATGGCATCTGCAAATTCTTGAGGTGTAACCACCCTTCGTAGTGGTGTAGAGGCTGCGATAAGTTGAAAGACTTCATCTGGTGTGGCTCGGCTGGCGTCTGTAGCTTGTAACAGGCCGCCAGAAAGCATATTTACATTAATACCATATGGCCCTAAATCATGTGAAGCAGTGCGGGTAAAGGCTAATAATGCAGCTTTTGCAGTAGTATAGTCATGATAGGGGACTACCGGATTCTGAACCAGATTAGTACCAATATTGATAATACGGCCAAAATGTTCGGCTTTCATATCAGTAAATGCAGCTTGCGTAGTATTTAGTGCGGCCTTCACTGCACCTTCAAACTGGCTTTGCATTGTCTGCCAGCTTAGCTCTTCTATTTTGGGACGCGCATCGCCATTAAACTGAAATTGAACCAAGGCATTATTGATGACCGAGTTAACTGCTTGCCCGAAATGCTGTTTAGCAGCTTTAAACATGGCCTGTACCTGAGAAGAATTGGTCACATCAGCCTGATAAATAAAAATCTGTTCTGGAAAATTTTGTTGTAACTGTCGTGCTGTTTCATGACTGCTCATATAGTTAACTACTACACGGGCTCCCTGACTCACTAATGCTTGAGTGATCGCTAAGCCTAAACCACGGGCACCTCCCGTCACCAGTACTACCTGTTCTTGAATATTCATATAACTTTGTCCTGTAACTTTTTAGTTAAAATAGCAATTTATGGGTAAAAGATAAAAATGAAAGCTATTTTAAACCCTGTTGAAATCGCATTCGGCCTGTAATGGGCTGATATACGCCATTGTAATTCTTCTTTTAAATTAGAAGTTGGAAATAATATTTTAAATATCTGTAATTTAATATAAAAATAAATAATGAACAAAAAGTGAAGAAAGTTTGCAGAGCTTAAAGAGACTGAAAGATTCGGCAACATTGTATTGGCTGATTCTTCATAAAACCCTTTCATACTCATTTTTTATTAATAAGTAATTCAGGAGGTAAGATGAAACAGCTGTTCTTACTATGGTTAACCATGGCGGTATTCAGTGGAGCTGTTGCGGCGCATATGAATGATTATCCGGAACAGTCTGTAAAATCTTCTTCACCGGTGTACCATTTTAATTTACAGGCTGGAAACAGCCCGATGACTGAAGATGTTAAAAATGGCCGGCCACGACCTAATCTTATCCAGTCTGGTCGGGGGAACCGTTTACAGGGAAACCGTAACCTACGGCCATAACAATAGAACTAGGTCTGCGCTATTTACTCTGTTTCTGGTAAAGACCAGCTCTTACTGTACCAGCCTTGGTTTGCTTAAGCAGTTGCCAGTTCGCAGGCAACTGGAGCCACTGTAACTCCCGATCTGCTTCTACATAAATATAAGCCTGATCTTTAATGAGTGGATCAGCTAGCTCAGCAAGTTCCTGCCACAAGTCCAAGCTATAGGGAGGGTCTAAAAACACTACATCAAAGCTTTGTTGAAGTGTAGGTAAAACCTGTTGTGCAGTCGCAATCTTGAGCTGGCTGTTTTCAGCTTTTAACAGCTGACGGTTTTGCTGAAGGAAGCTGGCCTGTATAGTGTTGGGTTCAATCATAACAACTGAAGCGGCGCCACGTGACAAAGCCTCAAAAGCAAGTGCACCAGATCCTGCACAGATATCTAGAATATGGGCATTCTGGATTTCCCACATGAGCCAGTTAAACAGCGTTTCACGTACCCGGTCTGGAGTGGGCCGTAAGCCTTCAATACTGGCAAATGGCAGCTGACGCCGTTTCCATTCACCACCAATAATGCGGAGCTGGTTTTTCATCTTTAATCACTCTCTACATTTTGTACGCGGCTAGCCATATTGGATTGAACAACAGGCTGGTTTGAACCAGATGCTGTTTCAGGTGCAGGGATACCTGTAGTACCACTAGGTAGCTCTGCCGGTTTAATACCAGCAGTCATCAAGCCACCGCTGATCTGGTGTGCACTTGGGCGGATCGGATTTTTCTCTTTTTTGACCAGCCAGTAATCGAAAATGGGGCGGGCGAGCTGTGCAGCGGAACCACCATGACGACCATTTTCCCAAACTACCGCAATGGCAATTTCAGGATTTTCAGCAGGTGCAAATCCTACAAATAAGCCATGATCAAGCTGGCGTTCAGTAAGCAAGGATTCATTATAACGCTTGCCTTGTGCAATACTTTTAACCTGTGCTGTCCCTGTTTTTCCTGCAATATGATAAGACAGGCCACTACGGATTCCTTTACCTGTACCGGTTTGAATTACGTCCACCATGGCCTCACGCATCTTGATCCAGTCTTCAGGTGTTCCATTAAACTGGATTTTTCCATTGGTGCCGTTATGCACATGATAGGTTTTGGTCCCGCGGGTCTCACGTAAAACATGAGGCGTTACCCGGGAGCCCTGATTGGCCGTAATAGCTGTGGCAAGAGCCAGTTGTAGGGGAGAGGCAGTAAATGCACCCTGACCAATACTGACTGAAATTGTTTCACCTTTAAGCCATTTTGCTTTACGGGTACGCATTTTCCATTCAGGGTTAGGATACAGACCTTCGCTTTCGCTAGGCAGATCTACGCCAGTTTTTTCACCGAAACCAAACTGACGCATCCAGGTATTCATTTTCTCAATACCCATACGGTAAGAGAGCACATAGAAGTAAGTGTCGCATGATACATTTTGAGCTTTATGCAAATTTACCATGCCATGACCAGTTTTTTTATGGTCACGGAAACGGTGGCTGTCACCAGGCAAAGTAAAGTAACCCGGATCAGAAATAGCAGTATTCCAGTCGACATAACCATAATGAATACCACCTAATCCAAACATGGGTTTGATGGTTGAACCCGGAGGATAAGCTCCCTGTACGGCACGGTTATATAAAGGCTGATCCAGATTATCGCGAAGACCGCTATAGTCTGTATGGCTGATACCAGTTACAAATAAATTCGGATTAAAGCTGGGACTGGAAACCAGCGCTAGAATTTCACCAGTACGAGGATCAAGGGCAACAATGGCGCCACGACGGCCAGCCAGCTGTTCTGTGGCAACCATTTGCAGGCCATAATCAATAGAGAGATAAAGGTCATTACCACGAACCGGGTCTTTACGTCCCAAATTGCGTAACACATTACCATGTGCATCTGCCTCAACTGACTCGTTCCCGGGAATACCATGCAGCAGTTCTTCATAGGACTTTTCAACGCCAATTTTTCCAATCAAGTTGGTGCCGGCATACAGATCTTTATCAATTTTCTTAAGTTCTTTATCATTAATCCGGCCCACATAACCAATAACATGGGCAAATAGGTCGCCATGTGGATAATAACGAGTCATCTGGGTTTCAATATTGACTCCCGGAAACTGATATTTTAATTCGCTAAACTTGGCAATATCTGTCTCGGTCAGATTCATTTTGATTGCCACACGTTCAGTTTTTCTGGAAGCTTTGATTCGGCTTTCAAAACGGGCAATATCTTCAGGAGTCAGACTTAAAACTGGAGTAAGACGCGCCAGCGTAGCCTCAATATCTTCGATATCTGCACGGCTCATGGTCGCTGAAAATACCGGATAATTATCAGCCAGAAGAATACCGTTTCGGTCATATATATAGCCGCGGGCAGGTGCAATCGGTTGCAGGCGAATACGGTTTTTATCTGAAGCTGTACTGAACTCGTCATAATGCGCAATCTGCAAATATGCGTAATGTCCTGCGAGTAAAAGTAAAAAGAACGCCACAATACCCATTGTGATGAAAATGCGGCTACGATAAATCCGCTTTTCCTGCTGTTCATTTTTAAGGGGGAAATGCTGCTTCATACGGCGTACTTTGACCAAACGTACAGGGAGAACAAATGACCGGCTATTTTAGCCTATCATCATTTGGAATGATCAGTTATTTTTAAATAAAGTAAAAAATAAATAAGCTGCCCATTCTTTGACTTTATAGACAGCAAAATTCTAAAGTGCTGTATATAACAAGCATATTAATTCTGTTAAAGTCAGGAGTTAGGCCAGCTGGACTGCTGTTGTTTTTACAGGGAAAATGGAGAAAATAATGAGAAAAATCTATCCCTTACTGGCACTCTTTGTGCTGGTGAATGCTGCCCATGCCCAAAATTTACTTCAGGCCAAGCTGGGAGCAGGGGACGCTGCTAGCTGGAATGTAGGCGCAGGGATAACCCAGGAGCTTCTTCATCTTAATGCTGAATGGGTTAATCAATATGGTATTGCTTACACTAAAGCTGGTGTTTTTCTGGACGATGATAATCCGTTTGGTGCCCAAGTTGGCTTCCGTTATCCATATTATTTCACCGGAGAAGCTAAAAACGGTTACTATATCGGTGCCTATCTGGGACATCTCGACAGTCAATTTAACAATAACGAGTACAAGTCTCGTTTAGGTGCTGGTATAGATTTAGCATATGTCTGGCTCAGTCCTGAACGGATCAGTACTTTAAGTGTCGGACTGGGAGCGGCAGAAAAGTTTAAGAACCAGGCGGGTGAAGTAACTGCCGATACTGAACCTCAACTACAATTTTCTTACACCCTGAGTTTTGGCCTGAAGTAAAAATAGCGAACTTGATAACGTGAATAATTTAGCGAATAGAAATAAATACGAGAGTCATGCATGTTAGAGTACGTCAGTGAACTGTGGCAAACCTTTTCAAATCGACCTGATTTTTGGGCCGTGCTCAGCATTATTCCTGTCACAGCTTTTGTTACTTGGGCCCATGTCTGGATGGCACTGAAAATGGTGTTTTATCCAATCAATTTCTGGGGCTTTTACTTAGGTCCTATTCCAATTGGCTGGCAAGGAATTGTGCCGCGTAAAGCTGGCCGTATTTCGGGCATTATCACTGACAATACCTTATCTAAACTTGGGTCGCTTCAAGAGTTTCTCGAGGCAATGGACCCAGCCGATATGGCACGTATTATTGGTGAGCAGGTTGGTTTTGAACTGGAACACCTGATTGATGAGGTTATGCTGGACCGTAATGCTGTGCTCTGGGAAAATCTGCCTTATTCAATTAAACGCCGTATTTACGCACAGGCCCATAAGCAGCTTCCGGTTGTTCTGCATGACCTGGTCACTGAGCTTACCCTCAATGTAGAATCTCTAGTCAATATGCGTGAGATGGTGGTTCGCCAGATGGAAGGTGACCGTTTGCTCATGGTTCGCATGTTTCTGAAAGTTGGCCAGAAAGAGATTAACTTTATCTGGCATATTAGTGCCCTGATTGGTATGTTTTTTGGTATCTTCCAGATGATTGTCTGGTTTGTAGTGCCTTGGCACTGGACAGTTCCTTTCTGGGCATCCATCTGGGGGTTCCTGACCAACTGGATTGCAATCTGGATGGTGTTTAACCCGGTAGAGCCACATTACATTCGCTATCCACAGTTATTCCGTTTAACTAAAGACCGTAAATTCCCGTGGATTGTACCTGTCTTGCGTATAGGCCGTTATAATATGCAAGGCGCTTTTATGAAGCGTCAGGATGAGGTCTCTGATGTATTTGCAAGAGTAGTGACTGAAGACCTCATTACTTTAAAATCGATTATGACCGAAATGATGTACGGTACCCGTAGAGAGAAAACCCGTCGTATTGTAAAACGTCATATTAATGAAATTATGGAAACTCCGCTGGTTCGGACATCGTTACAGCTGTCTTTAGGGCCAAAAGAATACGCAAGACTCAAGACAGACTTGATCGATCGCTCAATTGAAATTACGATGGTGCCTGTGTGTGACCCGGCATTCAATGCGAGCCGTGCACAGAAGATCTATCAAATGTTTAGAGACCGTATTCGCGAATTGACGCCTAAAGAATTCCAGAACCTGTTACGCCCTGCGTTTCAGGAAGATGAGTGGATTCTGATTGTATTGGGCGGTGTAACCGGATTTTTCGCTGGTTTAATACATTTGTTTGTCGCCTTTTTATAATTGTTGATGGCTTCCTTCTTATAAAGAGTCGCCACAAGAAATGACAATTACAACGCTAGTTATTATGTAAATGTCGAATACATTGTTAAAATGAGGATGTTTTTTTATGCGCATTATCTTACTCGGACCACCTGGAGCAGGCAAAGGCACTCAGGCTCAGTTGATCTGTAAGCGCTACAATATCCCACAAATTTCAACCGGTGATATGCTCCGTGCTGCAATTCGTGAAGGTACTGAATTAGGTCTTAAAGCTAAAAGTGTGATGGATGCTGGTGGTCTGGTGTCTGATGAGCTGATCATCGGACTGGTTAAAGAACGCATTGCTCAGCCAGATTGTGAAAATGGTTGTATCTTTGACGGCTTTCCTCGTACCATTCCGCAAGCTGAAGCGCTGGAAAAAGAAGGCATAGCCATCGATCATGTCATTGAAATCGATGTACCGGACGAAGAAATTGTAAAACGTCTCTCTGGTCGCCGTCAGCATCCTGCCTCTGGCCGTGTATACCACATCGTCTATAACCCGCCTAAAGTAGAAGGTAAGGATGATGAAACTGGTGAAGATCTGGTACAGCGTCCGGATGATCTTGAAGAAACTATTCGTAAGCGTTTAGGTTCATATCATACTGAAACTGAGCAGCTGGTAGGTTTTTATCAGGGCCGTGCTGCCTCTGGTGAAAATGCACCAACTTATAATAAATTAAATGGCTTGCGTGCTATTGATGAAGTTCAGACTGAACTGTTTGCTATTTTAGACCAGACCAAATAAAACTCGGGTAAGCTCGAGATTCTTTTGACTTTAAAAGGGTCCTAAGCCATATTAGGACTCTTTTATTTTATGCAGAGCAGAGGATGGATCAATGCTGAAAATTGGCTTGATTATCTTGGTCATTGTTTTTTTTATTATCTTGCTGGCCTTGCTTTATCAAAGTCAAAAAATGTTACGTGCTGTAGAAAAGCAGGAAGCTCAGGAAAAAGCCAACAGACCAGCGCCTAAACGTCGACTGCATCCTAAACTTCAGGCACAGCAAAAGCAGAAGAAATAAAAATATCTTACTTATCTGAAAGTTGTGGAATTAATGTGGTGATGGCCTGTTCTGCGCCCAAGGCATAACGGTCCGGCCAGTTACATACATCGGCCACCACACATTCAAAACATTTTGGCTTACGTGCTATGCAGGTGTAACGACCGTGTAAAATCAGCCAGTGATGTGCATCAACTATAAATTCTTTCGGTATTACTTTTAATAGCTGCTGCTCGACTTCTAGTACGTTCTTACCTGGTGCGAGGCCAGTCCGGTTACCTACTCGAAAAATATGAGTATCTACAGCCATAGTCGGCTGCCCAAATGCGGTATTGAGTACTACATTGGCTGTCTTACGGCCTACACCAGGCAAAGCTTCAAGCTCTGCACGAGTTTCTGGAACTTGGCCATTATGCTGTTCAATCAGAATTTTACAGGCTTTAATCACATTTTCTGCTTTGGCATTATAAAGGCCAATTGTCTTGATATAGGCTTTTAAACCCTCGACACCTAAGGCATAGATGGCCTCCGGCGTATTAGCCACAGGAAAAAGTTTGTCGGTTGCTTTATTTACACTTACATCCGTAGCCTGAGCCGAAAGTGTAACTGCAACCAGTAGCTCAAAAGGGCTAGAAAACCTGAGTTCGGTGGTAGGGTGAGGGCGCTGCTGGCGTAAACGCTCAAAAAAAGTATAAACCTGTTTTTTATTCATTTTTTTTACAGGTTTGCTGGTTACTGTACTCATTTTGACGATTCCTGTAGAGCCTGTAACTGCCGGTTTAATTCTATTAGCTGTGTCTGTTTTTGTGCATCTTCACGTACAGAGAGCTGTTTTTCCAGTTTTTTAATCTGTGTACGTATTTTGGCGAGTTCAATTGTTGTCTGTGCACTTACCGTGTTCTGAACAGATATATCTTTCTGTTTTACTTCAATCGCTGGAACTGCATCAGTCTGCTGGGAGAAGCGTGCAAACAGTTCGCTGTCGATCTCCGCACGTACAACAGGACCTTTCCGATACATCCGTCGAGTTTCCTCACGTTGGATATGCGCATAATAACGGCGGCGTAAATCGTTCTGCTCCTGAATCCGTAAATCTTCTGTAGGCAAGGGCTGAACATCTTCAATCAGGTCGATACAGTCAACCGGGCAGGGGGGAATACACAATTCACAGCCAGTACACAGGTCAGTCAATACAGTATGCATGAGCTTACCACTGCCTATAATGGCATCCACTGGGCAAGCACTAATACATTTGGTACAACCAATACATTCATCTTCACGAATTACTGCTTTCATGCGTTGCGGACGTCCATCCGCCTGAATTGGCCAGACACTTTCTTCAGCTTTTAGTGCTCCACGATCGAGCAGTTTTGCCAAAGCATCTGCTACCGGCTGCCCCCCAGGAATGCATTTATTGGCGGCTTCACCTTCAGCAATAGCCTGCGCATAAGGCAGGCATCCATCACGATGCCCACATAGTCCGCATTGGGTTTGTGGTAGAAGGGCATCAATTTGGCGAATCATGGAAATGGTTGAATTCATGGTCAAATCATAAGTGCACAGCAAAAAACAGGAAAAGCAGAAAAATGCCTGATCAGAAATAGTATTTTAACATATCTCAGCGCTATAATTTGCCGAGTTTCACTGTAATGTTTCAGTAAATGGGTAATATTGACAAGTGATTAACTGATCAGAATTATGATTAAAAGTGATATAATTCATAAAAAAAAGTAATTTAATTATCATTTTAATTAAACTTTTTTTAAAAAAGTCTTGTGCTAGCAGTGTAAACGATATTTAATAATTTGCGCCAAAATATATCACTTTGAGTAAATTTTTGCACAATTTTGAATCACCTTTCTGCAGAGGACTAAGCGTTGAAATATAACAGCCTTAACGACTTCTTAGACTACGTCAAAGCACGTGATCCACATCAACCAGAGTTTTTACAAGCTGTAGAAGAGGTGATGACCAGTTTATGGCCTTTTATTGAAAAGAACCCAAGTTATGCAGAACATGGCCTGCTTGAGCGTTTAGTCGAACCAGAACGTGCAATCCAGTTTCGTGTTTCCTGGGTAGATGACCAAGGTCAAACTCAGGTTAACCGTGCATTTCGAGTACAATATAATTCGGCAATTGGGCCATTCAAAGGTGGAATGCGCTTTCATCCTTCTGTAAACCTTTCTATTCTTAAGTTTCTTGGTTTCGAGCAAACTTTTAAAAATGCATTGACCACATTACCAATGGGTGGTGGTAAGGGCGGTTCTGATTTTGACCCTAAAGGTAAATCAGAAGGCGAAATCATGCGTTTTTGCCAAGCATTAATGATCGAGCTTTATCGTCATTTAGGCTCAAATACCGATATTCCTGCGGGGGATATTGGAGTAGGCGGTCGCGAAGTTGGCTACATGGCCGGCATGATGAAAAAACTCAGCAATGACACTTCATCTGTATTCACGGGTAAAGGCCTGTCATTTGGTGGCAGTCTGGCCCGTCCCGAGGCTACCGGTTACGGTACTGTGTATTTTGCAGAAGAAATGCTTAAAACCCGTAATGAGGTTTTCCAGGGTAAAGTGGTTGCAATCTCGGGTTCTGGTAATGTTGCCCAATATGCTGCAGACAAGGCTATGTTCTTGGGTGCTAAAGTAGTATCCCTGTCTGATTCAAACGGTACTGTCTACGTAAAAGATGGCTTTACTGATGAATTACTTGCAGAGGTCATGGAACTTAAAAATGTGAAGCGTGGCCGTATGTCAGAATTCGCTTCCAAGCATGGATTTGAATATCTTGAAGGTAAACGTCCTTGGGGAATTAAATGCGACATCGCACTACCATGTGCTACACAAAATGAACTCGATGGTGATGATGCACGTCAACTGTTAGCTAATGGAGTGATGTGTGTGGCCGAAGGTGCCAACATGCCTTCTACCCTTGAAGCAGTAGAAGAGTTTGTTAAAGCAAAAATTCTTTATGCACCAGGCAAGGCATCAAATGCAGGCGGCGTGGCTACCTCAGGTTTAGAGATGTCTCAGAATGCACTGCGTTTAGGCTGGAGCTTTGAAGAGGTGGATGAGCGTCTGCATGCGATCATGAAAGAGATTCACCGCAACTGTGTAAAATATGGTACCCAGGAAGATGGTACTGTCAATTATGTAGATGGTGCTAACATTGCTGGTTTCGTAAAAGTTGCTGATGCCATGCTGGCACAGGGCGTATACTAAGTTTTTCTAAAATTACTTATAAAAAACCGATGCATTGGCATCGGTTTTTTATTATTTAGATATAAACTTAAGGCTTTTTAATAGTCTCCTGTTCTACAGTCATATCATGTACATATGCATATTTTGATTGATCGGCAGCAACATTTTTACGTTCATAGCGCTTTACCCGTACGATGACTCGCTGGTTAGGGTCATGCTTAAAACCTTCAATATGATCATAAAATAATGTCCAATCTTTATCGACCTGCATTTTTATACCTTTATCATCATATTTGATTTCACGCACTTGCAGGCAGGTTTGTGGTGCAACTCCTGTACATGACTTGGTTTCAGGTGCTATTTCTAGAAAAATAGTTTCACCTTGAGACTGATATTGGGCTTCAGGGGTCATGTTACCCTTAAATGTATAACTTTGACCTTGGGTATCTTTCAAGATCAGGGTTGGCTGTTCAGGGTTCGCCAGATTGAGTTCAAAAGGAATACTGCGTTTTTGAAATAGGGAACTGGAGAACTGCTCCTGTTTCATTAATACCGGATCACATGCCATCTGCGTTGAAACTAAGTCACCAGTTAATATCTGACCATTTTCAATTTTCCAGCTTGTACCCTGACGGTTACATCCGGTATCAATTCCAATCCGGTCATTGGAAAAATTCAACAGGATAGGTTCTTTGGAACCTTCCGGTTGATAGGTCCAGTTATAAGAAGTTAAAGCACTATGTTCAAGCATTTTACTACCTTTAAACACGTGCTTTTGCCCCTTTGTATCTGTAATGGTTAAAATGGCCTGACCATTCGCTAAGCTAATATCAAAATTTGAACGTGCTTCATTGAAGATACTGCTAGAGAGTTGTTCCTGTTTCATTAAGTCTGACTGGCAGGCCATCATTGTTGAAATCAGATGAGAAGTTACCAATTTACCTTCTTCAATTTTCCAGCTGCCGCCTTGTCCGTTACAGCCAGTCTGTATAGATAATTGATGATTATCTATAAAATTGATGACTAGAGGTTTAGAAGCTTGAGAATTCTGGTAAGTCCAGCTATAGGCAGAGAGCTGCTGCTCAGTATCGGTTTGTTGTGAGACATGTGGCTGCTTTTGATGCGGCTGAATAGATTGGCAAGCCATTAAAGAAAAAGGAAGCAGGGCAAGAAACAAATATTTCAATTTCATTTTAAATCTTTTGTTACAACTAAATTAGAGCATAGCTTAAGGCATCGTTCAGCTCATAAAAACCGAACTGGTTAGGTTTTTAGTTTTAAAACGTATTGTTTTGTAACTTCAAATGAGGGTTTCAAATGAAGTTTTCCTAAGCATAGTGAATATTTGTACTAATCAAACCTGTAAATATCCATTCCTAAAGCCCCCATAGAAAAACTGCTATGAACCAGACTGAATCTTGAGCCAGTTCCCATAGCAAAGAAAAGGGGAGCTAAATGCTCAAGAGTGGGATGATTCCGTGCAATATAAGGCAGATATTGCCAGTCAAGTACTTCATCATAACTGCTATGGCTGAGTTTACTCACCACATGGTTACGAAAAGTCGAAGCCCATTCAGGTACTTCAGACGTATTACCGTGCCAGTTTAACTCGGCCAGATTATGAGTGATGCTACCTGAACCAATCAATAAAATTTGTCGTTCACGTAGAGGCGCCAGCACTTGCCCAATTTGATAAATCTCATCAGCACTCATGCTCATAGGCAGCGAAATCTCGATTACCGGAATTTCTGCTTCGGGATACATGTGCAATAAAGGCATCCAGACACCATGGTCACGCGGGCGGATATTGTTTGCATGTGCCTGTATCTGTGCTTCAGCAAATAGATGCAAAATTTCTTCGGCCAGTTCCGGGTTACCCGGAGCACGATAGTGAATTTCATAAAGTTCGGCTGGAAAGCCACGAAAATCATGCCAAGTTTCGGGACGCGTTGCTATACTCACTTCCAGGGCCTGACTTTCCCAGTGAGCCGACATTACAATAATAGCTTCCGGTTTAGGCAGGTTAATGCTCAAACGTTCTAAGGCAGGTCCCACCTGTTCCGGATCAAGAGCGAGCATGGGAGAACCATGCGAAATAAATAAACCGGGGAGAGTCTGTAAATTCATGAGCGCCTGACCTGAGCAATTTAAATTAAACTTCATGATGCAGAAAAAAAGCCGCTTATTAAAGAAGCTTTATTTCAACGGTATGTTTCAAAAATGCAATTATGGGATTAAGAGCATTCAAGCGCGATGATAAGGATGATTATGATTAATACTCATTGCCCGATAAAGCTGTTCGATCAACATCACTCGGACTAAAGGGTGAGGTAAGGTCAGCTTGGAGAGTGACCAGTGCCAAGCTGCTGTTTTACGGACTTGATCTGAAAGCCCATCCGGTCCACCGATTGCCAGAGCTATATCGTGTCCTTCAAGCATCCAGCCTTTCATTGTCTCAGCCAGCTTCTCCGTGCTGAGTTCTTTTCCACCCACTTCTAGTGCAATTAGAATTTCGCTGGGTTTAAGCGTAGCGAGAATACTTTCACCCTCAATCTGGCAATATTTTAATATATCTGCGTCTGAGTCATTCTTGCCGCGTTTAGCCATGGGTAACTCAATGACCTGAGTTTGTACAAACGGTTGAATACGTTTGAAGTAATCTTCAAAGCCAGTCAAAACCCAAGCTGGCATTTTTTGACCTATGGTTAAAATACGGATTTTCATAACTGCTGTTTGGTATCAAAGTAACATTATTATAACGTTGAAATGCTATCTGTACTGATACAAAAAGACATAATGAAGCTGGAAAATAACCAGAAGGACAGGTTGCCCATACGAACAACAAGCCTGTCATGATAACAAATGGAAAAATAAGCGAATGTGGAATCGGTTGATATACAGATACTTAATTTTAATTATAAGCGGTTTTTTCTCATGTGTAGCAGCAGCTGATCTAAGCACATCTTTTAAGCAGGCAGATCCTTCTAATCTAGCAGTTTACATGAACCAGATTATTCGGCCGGGAGTTGCACGAAATTATAAAAATGTAGAGGAACTTAATCGGATCTCAGCACGATTAAAAGAGCAGATGCGTCTGTTCGGTATACCCTGTAACTATCAGACTTATGAAGTATACGGAAAAAATTATCGAAATGTCTTGTGCTATATCAATGTTGGCCGCTCAGATAAAATAATTATCGGTACACATTATGATGCTTTTGAAAAAACTTCTGGAGCAGATGCTAATGCCTCCGGAGTCGCTGGTGTACTTGAAATAGCACGCCTTCTGGCAGCAGAGCGCTCTTCTTTAAAGCATAATATCGAATTTGTCTTTTATACCTTAAAAGAGCAGCCATTTTTTAAAACTGCACAAATGGGAAGTTATATTCATGCCAAATCGGTCCAGCAGCAAAAAGAGCAGATTAAGGCAGCTTTCATACTTGATATGATAGGCTATTATGATATTAAAAATGTACAGCAGTATCCGGCAGGCATGAAATGGATATATCCAAGTCATGCTAATTTTATTGCAACCTTAAGTAATATACAGTCAAGCGATATCGGGAATGCTTACTGCGCATCAATGCAGAAGTTAAACCAGCTGGATTGCCAACGTATGGTAACACCTTCATTTCTGGCAGGGGCTGACTTTTCTGACCATTTTAACTATTGGCAATTTGATATTCCGGCAATTCTGATTACAGATACCGGAAAATACCGCAACAAGTTTTACCATACACAAGAGGACCGTATTGATAAGCTTGATACTGTAAAGATGGCTCAGGTAATTAACGGCTTAGCCTCTACCATTCTTGAATCTAACTTCTAAAATTAAAGTATTTAAGACAAAAAAACGCAGTCCTTAAAAGGGGCTAAAAGGACTGCGAAATAGGCCATCCGTCTGGAGATACAGATGGCCATCTAGTGTACGTTGTGAGAGAAAGTAAAGCCCACAGAACCGTATGTCTATACTGAATAAGATGGGGAAACTGCTCAGCTTTTTCAAGCTAAAATAAAGGCCACACATACTATATATACATTTTTTAACACAAAAAAGAGAGCCGAAGCTCTCTCTTTCTTATTTACCCTTAGTGGCGGGCTGTATTTGACTCTTCAACTGGTTTTACCAGAGGTTGCTTTGGAAGAGGTTTTGGCATAGAGGTTAAAGCAAGTGGCAAGATCTCATCGATACTTTTCACTGCCTTGATTTCTAGCCCTTCCTTCACATTTTCTGGAATTTCTGCAAGATCACGTACATTTTCTTGTGGAATGAAAACCAGCTTGATACCTCCACGGTGGGCAGCAAGCAATTTTTCTTTCAACCCACCAATACGCATTGCACGACCACCCAGACTGGTTTCACCTGTCATTGCAATATCTGCTCGAATTGCAATACCAGTAAATGCTGAAACAAGTGCAGTAGTTAAAGCAAGACCGGCAGATGGGCCATCTTTTGGTGTTGCACCTTCAGGCAAGTGAACGTGTACATCCGTTTCTTCAAAACGTGATGCCTCAATTCCAAGTTCATCTGCACGGGTACGCACTACTGTCATAGCCGCAGTAATCGATTCTTTCATAACATCACCCAAAGAACCGGTAGTAATGAATTTACCCTTACCTTTAACTGCTGCAACTTCAATAGTCAGTAATTCACCACCGACTGAAGTCCATGCCAGACCATTTACACGGCCAACTTGAGCTTCTTCTTCCGCCATACCAAAGTCAAACTTGTGTACACCCAGATAATCTGGCAAGTTTTCTGCAGTAACATCAACATGCAGATTTTTGGCTTTCTTGCTCACGGCTTCTTTCACGACTTTTCGCGCAATTTTGGAAACTTCACGCTCAAGACTACGTACACCTGCTTCACGAGTATAACGACGTACGATGTCACGAATCGCTTCTTCATGTACTGTTAACTCTTTAGCACGTAACCCGTTATCTTTAATCGCTTTAGGTACCAAATAACGATCAGCAATATTTACTTTTTCGTCTTCGGTATAGCCCGGCAAACGGATGACTTCCATACGGTCAAGTAATGGGCCCGGAATATCCATACTGTTTGCAGTACAGATAAACATGACTTCAGACAGGTCAAGATCCAAATCAAGGTAATGGTCATTGAACTTGTGGTTCTGCGACGGGTCAAGCACTTCAAGTAATGCAGAAGCAGGGTCACCTCGATAATCCTGTGCCATCTTGTCAATTTCATCAAGCAAAAACAGCGGATTCTTAACGCCGACTTTTGTCAGGGACTGCACAATTTTACCTGGCATCGCACCAATATAAGTACGACGGTGTCCACGTATTTCAGCTTCATCACGCACGCCACCTAAAGCCATACGCACAAATTCACGACCTGTAGCTTTAGCAATAGATTCACCAAGAGAGGTTTTACCTACACCTGGGGGGCCAACCAGACAGAGGATTGGTCCACGCAGCTTTTTCACACGCGACTGTACTGCAAGATACTCAACGATACGCTGTTTTACTTCATCTAGGCCATAGTGGTCAGCATCCAGGATTTCCTGAGCTTTATTCAGGTTAATACTAACTTTGCTAGCCTTGTTCCACGGTGTATCTAAAATAACTTCCAGATAGTTACGTACCACAGCCGCTTCACTTGAAGCCGGTTGCATCGCTTTTAGCTTACGGAATTCAGCTTCAGCTTTTTTGCGTACATGTTCTGGCAGATCAGCTTCTGCGAGACGTTTTTCAATCTCGGCCACATCATCTTCAGCGCCACCATTCATGTCAGAGAGTTCGCGCTGAATAACCTTCATTTTTTCATTCAGGAAATATTCACGCTGATTCTTTTCCATCTGGCGTTTAACTGAATCATGCAAGGTCTGTTCTAGCTGTTGTTCTTCAGATTGCTGAAGCAGATAAGTCATCAGTTCTTGCAGATGAATTTCGAACTCATCATGTTCAAGGAACTTCTGCTTCACTTCAATATTAAGTGGAACTCGAGTCGCAACAAAGAATAACAGTTGCAGCAGATCTTCAATTTTATTGGCCGCCGCAATCAGCTCACGCGCATTACGCAATTTTGCTTCAGCATACTGGGCAAACAAGGTACGCAAATCTTGCAGGCGGGCATCTTGCTCTTCCTCGCTAGACTCTACAGTCATTGGACTAAGAGTATGCTCAGCGCTCAGATATTCTTCTGAGTCAATAATACGGGTAAGTTTAGAGCGATGCAGGCCTTCAATCAGGACTTTAATACAGTTTTCATCATTTTCATGATTCACAACTTGCACAATCTTCGCGACAGTACCGTATTGATAAAGGTTGTCGTGATCAATTTCTTCTGTAAGCGAATCTCTTTGTGCAACTACAAATACTAAATTGTCACTGTTACGAGCCACATCAACTGCATTGATCGATTTTTCACGACCCACAAATAACGCAATTTGCATGTGTGGATACACCACCACATCACGTAGCGCTAATAGTGGTAATACACTTGGAACCTGAGGCTCTAAGGTTTGTTCATTCATAAGATATTCGGACATGGGCACTCCTAATGAGTGACAACGGTGTTGCCATGACTTTTATAGTGATGGGTAATTTAAAAAATACAAGGGCCCATGCAGATAAATTGTTTTATTTTTAGATGAGATATGAAAAGTTCATAGTTTTAAACAAGTTAAACGTATAGTTAAGATTAAAAATAATGTATTTTCGTAGGTGTAACTAATGCATTTAAAGGTTGATCCCATTTTTCTCGCTTTAATCTTGAGGGAATAAACTGGAAATCATGTGCTACTCCTAACCGGTACGGATACTGTGCGGCCTGAGCCAAGGTACGATCATAATAGCCTCCGCCCATACCAATGCGTGTCCCGCTAGAGTCACAAGCAAGCAACGGCATTAAAATTAAATCTAATACAGTAACATTACAGCCACGGCCTGCCATGGGCTCCTTCATGCCTAATGGATGATAGGCAAAGCACTGATTGCGATACTGATCACGACTTATAGAAACCCAAACCAGTTTTTGACTCATGTTGCAGATCATAGGTAAGTAAACTTTCTTACCTTTTTTAAAACAGTACTCAATAATTTTACGTGTATGGATTTCACCAAAAGCATTCAGGTAAATACCGACTTTATTAGCATGTTGAAACCTTGGCATTTTTATAAGATGTGTCAGCACTTTTTGTTCAGATTGCCGATGCTCAAAAATACTGACTTGGCGGCGTTGAGAACGCAGAGATCGCCGTAAAGAGTGAAGAGAAGTGGACATAACAATTTCAATTACTTTCCAAGTTAAATCGATTTAAAGACTGATGATCTATAAACTGATCAGACAGCTATCTTATTATTAACATGTTATATTGTTCCAATAAGATAATTTGTCTCTGTACCCTTAACCAGACTTTATACTATCACAATCTTATTTTAGTATCAGCTCGCAGCTATAACAGAGCAACGGAAAAATTCTGCTATTACGGCAGTGATTAAAAAATGATAGACTGTAATAATAGATTATTTAATATTATTATTAAATTTGATTCATTATATTCTTATCAGTCATATGTATATCCACTTTAGAGTAAATCTTATATAAATAAAATGATGTTATATTCTGAATATTATAAAACTTGAAGTTGCAATAAACTAATTGTGTGTCACACATGTTATAATAGTTATTATAGTAGTAAACTAAAAATTAGAAAAGTAAAACTAGCTAATAATTATGGCTCTGAAGGATTATAAATATGTGGATTAGTTTTCTAAAGTCTTGAGAAATTTATTGAAATATATAAAATAATTATTATTGATCTAGAATCTATTAATTATACTATAACATAAATTTAAAACTACTATTTTATTTTCCTATAAAAATTTTTAATTAATAGTTTAATTGTATTTATAATAATTTTTTTATTAAAAAACAACTTGTATTTTTTGGTTAATCTTATGCATCTTGGAACCTTGTAAGTATGTTTTTATATAAAATTTAATAAGAAAAGTTAAGAATAAAATATAATTCATTATAAAAAATCTGTAAAATATTTTTTATTAATTTAATTTAATTTAATTTAATTTAATTAAATATTGAAAAATGAATAATTTTAACGATTAAAATAGGAATATTTTGTGTATTTAAAAAAGAGTTTTATGATTATATATCTTATATTAGGTATACAACATTTAGCATATGCAGACTGGATTAACCAAGCCGCTATGAAAGTTGAACCTCATACTATCCAGTTAAGCCACTATATTCATACAAATCCCGAGTTGGGAAATTTAAAATTTAAAACCTCTGAACTGGTACAAAAAAAACTTAATGCCTATGGTGCTGAGGTTAAAAAAGGCTTCGCAAAAACAGGTGTTATAGGTGTACTGAAAGGAGGAAGACCCGGACCGGTCATTGCACTACGTGCCGACATGGACGTTTTACCTATACAAGAAAAGGCTCCGGTTTCTTTTGCCAGTCAGGCTACAGGGTTATATGAGGGTAAAATAACGCCAGTTGCCCACGCATGTGGCCATGATGCTCATACTGCTATGTTATTGGGTACTGCGCAAGTTTTGGCTGAACATAGGGAAAAAGTTGCAGGTACAGTTGTATTTGTTTTCCAGCCTACCGAAGAAGGGGGAGCAGATATTGATAATTTTAGTCAGGGCGAACAGATAGGGTCAAGAAAAATGATCGCAGATGGTGCATTGAGTAATTCAAAGCCAGAAGTGATTTTTGGATTGCATGTTATGGCAGGTATGCCAAGTGGCCACTTATATTATAAAGATGGTGCTGTCTTAAATAGTGCTGATGGTGTCCGGATTACTTTAAACGGCTAACAGGTTGATGGTTCCATGCCATGGAAAGGAAGAGACTCGATTGTTGCTGCGGCAGACATTATTCAGAACATGCAAACACTGGTATCGCGTCGTACTGATCTTAGCAAGGGCATGGGCGTTATAAGTATAGATCAGATTCAAGGAGGAACCAGTGGCAATATTATACCGAAACAGGTATCGATGACCGGAACTATCCGCTCCAATCATGAATACATTCGCCAGAATATTTTAAAGAGCTTGCCTGAAATGATTGACCATACTGCAAAGGCCAATGATGTTCAGGCCAAGATAGAAATTTCTGCTTATGCTCCTATGACACTTAATGATAAAACTTTAACTCACCTTATGGCTCCCAGCTTAAAGTCAGTTGCAGGGGAGAATAAAGTTCATGTGCTGGAACAAAATGAAAGTGCCAGTGAGGACTTCGCGTATTGTGGCCAGATTATGCCAGCTTTATTTGTATTTCTAGGGGCTACCCCAACCGATCAGGACATGCACAAGGCAGCCCCTAACCATAGTCCCTACTTTATGATAGATGATAAAACTGTTAAAAACAGGAATAGTTTCACATATACGTTTTGTGATGGATTATCCAAAAATTGCCGGTCAGGTTCAGGCTGTCTGGAGAGTGAAAAAATAATAGAAATTCTTATAGAAATCAGAAAATAGAGATACTGATCCCTATTTTTGGCTACTTTTTTGGATGATAGAGATTTTTTATTGAAATTGCTGTCGATAAGCTTCTGGTGTAAGACCCACTAAAGCCTTAAAGGCACGGGAAAAATTAGAAGAAGATGAATAGCCGAGTTCATAGGCAATCTGGGTAATGCTGGCAGATGAATGACTCAGTCTCTCTTGTGCTTTTAATATGATGACTTGTTTTTTTATTCCATTGAAATCAGCATTTTTTCTATGTAACTGTCGTTGTAAGGTTTTGGATGAAACATGCAGTAATTCTGCACATTCGGTAAGAGTTGGCATTTGATAAGTATTTAAGAGAATCATTTTGATCCATTCAGGGAAATCCTGACTTTGGGTAATCTCTTTCATTTGTTCCTGACATTTAAACTCTACTGCTTTTAAGGTCATTTCATCTGCTAATGGCAGTTTATAAGCCAATAACTCCTGACTAAGGGTGATTTTTAAACTAGGGCGGTTAAGGGCATTAAAATGAAACCTGACCTGCTTTAACTGGTTAATTTGTTTAAGATGAGGTGGTTCAGGCAGAGATAAAAAAATAGAAAAGGATAAGAAAGGTGAATCGATCAAGTCATTAAGATTATTATGCAGGGCGATAGCAATCGCTTCAATGTGGAAATTCAACACAGATTGATCCATGTCCAGTTCAGGCTCAATCAGCCACTCGGCCTGCTGATTTTTATTGAAATAAATTGATGCTTTAAAACTTGGCATAATCAGACTGAAGTATTTGGTCACCAGCTTAAGAGCATGTTCAACTGTCTTAGAGGTCAAAATTGCATAACCTACCAAGCTATGTGAACTTAAGTGTAACGAGCGGCCAAGTTCAAAGGCCAGATCAGTATTTACCGGGAACCTTAAACAGTACTGAATTATTTTTTCTACTTGAGAAATAGATACTTTCAAGTCCGGTTGAGCCAGATACTGTTCTATATCGATATGCAGTTCCTCCAGAAATACCTGTATAGGAATATTTCTGGCTATGAGCAGTTCGACCAGTTTCAAATAGTAACGTACAGGTATAAGTGGAACATTCTTATTAATCATTTTAAAACAGCTCTGGTCTCCATACCGATAAAAACTTAAGCAATTCTCTCTATTATTTTCTAAAACTATAAGGAGAACTGGCAGTAACTTTATTTTCTGTATTATTTAATCAGTTTAAGATTGTTCAGTTCTGGTTTTAAACAAATGCACATATTTACCTAAAACCTTTTCTCGGGCTTTAGGATAAAAATTAATCTTATCTATATGACCATCATAGTGTTTAATCACACGTTCATCCATTAATTTAAACCACCATTTTGGAATTAGAGCGGGGAGAACCATACTGGCATAACCCGCGGGTAACTGTGGAACATTATCGTAATGGCGCAGGGACTGAAAGCTGCGGGTCGGATAGGCATGATGATCCGAATGGCGCTGTAGCTGATAGAGCAGTACGTTACTGAACCTGCTGTTATTGTTCCAGCTGTGTTCTGGCCGGGTACGGGCATACCGGCCATTACCTAAATCTTCACGTTTCAAGCCATAATGTTCCATGTAATTAACGACTTCAAACAACGTGATACCACAAAATGACTGCGTAAGCTGGGTTGGAATAATTCCTGCTCCAAACAGCTTTAGCATGAGCATGTGATAGGCAGCAGTTATTGTCCATCCATGAAACAGCTCATTCTCTAAAGACCAAAATGTTTTCCCTTTGCGGCCCAAGCGTCGTGTTTCAATTTCTATGGCTGACTTAAAGCTTCCAGTTACAGTTCTTGGCCAAAACTGCCAGAAACTTTCACCTAACTGCGAAGAAGCCGGATCTTCAGGGGTAGCTACACGACGGTGATGCCCATAAGGATGTTCAATACGGAAATGGTTATATCCTGTAGGGGCAAGACAAAGATGCGAAAGGTAATGTTCCAGTTTGCCTGACTTATGGCTCAGCTCATGTGCAGTATTAATTGCTACACCATTGACCAGACCAAGAATATGGCCAAAAAGAATACGCTCTTCCAGTGAAACTGCTTTTTGACTGACAAGATAATTACCATACAGATTGGCAATTATCTGTAAAGGAATAAACAATTTAACAACCCGTGCATAATAGGAATCATTCTCCAGATCAGTTACAGCTTCTTCAGGCGGATTTTCCGGGTCTTCTCCCATATACTTATCAATGGCTGGAATAATGATATGTAATGCCAGAGGACCCATATAAGTAAATAATTTCTTAGTAATTTTAGGGCCAAACTGATAACCCAAAAAGGTAGCATTGGCAATATTGGGTACAACCAGACCTAACAGCCAGAGTTTACGTTTTTTATCTGTGAATTTAACGGGCTCTGTGATCTTGTCTACTTGAGTAATTGCATTCATCATCTATTCCATGAATTATTTTATTTATTGATAAACTCAAGTATGACTTTAAAAGGTTGTAAGCAAAATTCATTAGCGGACATTTATTATTCATTTTAAGACAATAAAAGAGTGGCTACTGACTTAGCTTTATAAAAATAATAGTTTTTATGAGGTAATATCTGGTGATTAAAAATAATTAAGATCTTTATTAAGAAAAATAGAAGTATTGTTTTAATAAAACTATAGAATATTGTCTACTATTTTAATATTACTTAAATTTTTAGGATCATATTTAATCTTAACTTTATTTCCGACATGATAAAGTGGGATGTCCTCTTTATTTATAATGACTTTGATATTTGGACTTTCTACTACACCGGATGATATTTTAAATTTGAATCTCATGTAAAATAGAGGGCGATACTGTACATAAATAGCAGAATCTAGTACATAGCTGAGCTCAGCAATTGTAACTACTCCTCTTCTATAGAGAACTATTTTATAGAATAAATCTTTTAAAATTATTTTCCAGAAAATATAGGCAATAAAAAGCCCGAACCATAGAGAGAAAATAGTGTAAAATATTTCTTTTAAATTCATGTGGTTATGAAAATTTTTGTGGTTTGAAAGCAATATTTAATATACTTTGATTTCTGAGATAAACCAAGTAAAAATATAATCAGATATATTGATTATAAAAATTTAGATTTTTTATTATATTTTAATGCCCTACTTTAATTAAATTTTATTTCTAGGGCGATATTGATATAGGGAAGTAGAAAGATATTTATAAATAACTAAAGCCAAAGGCTGGTCATAAAAAGTTAAAAACTAATATTTGAGGAGGGCTGTATTGGATATTACTCTTATTCTTTTAGGCTTGTTTGCCTTTTGTGGAGGATTAATTGATGCGGCAGTGGGCGGCGGTGGCCTCGTTCAGTTACCGGCACTAATACATGCTTTACCCCAATATAGCTTGGCTACCGTATTTGGAACTAACAAGATTGCTGTCCTGGCGGGCACTTTCTCATCTATTTTTACTTATATAAAAAGAGTGAAAATAGTTTGGAAGCTGATATTTCCAACTATGATTTCAGCTTTTACCTTTGCTTTTCTAGGGGCAATGTCTGTTTCCCTTATTCCTAAAGAATTAATGAGATATATTGTTTTTTGTCTGTTGATTCTGATTGCAATATATACTTTTATTAAAAAAGATCTAGGAAAAACTCATACTGAGCTACAGTATGGTAAAAAAGAAATTGGTCTGGGCATACTTTTTGGTGGATTGATTGGCTTTTATGATGGAATTTTTGGTCCAGGCAGTGGTAGTTTTTTAATTTTCCTGTTTGTTAGAATTTTTTCATTCGATTTTCTTAATGCTTCAGCATCTGCAAAGCTTGTAAATCTGGGAACATTTACTGCCTCATTATTGTTTTTTATTCCTGCAGGCCATGTATTATGGAAAGTTGGTACCTTTGTAGGCATCTGCAATGTCTTAGGCTCCCTGGTCGGAACTATCTTGGCATTGCGATATGGTAGTGGTTTTATCCGTATATTTTTTCTTGTTCTTCTTATATTTTTGATTGGGCGAATGGGTCTTGAGCTTTTTAAATAGCCTAAAAAACAATCTGAAATTAAAAACAGATTAGTTTGAGTCTGTGGCTACTGTTAAAGATAAAAAAATTAAGCTTCATCTAAAGTGACCAGAGAATTTAAATGCTGAACAGGACTTTTTATGGTCGCGCTAATCTGTAAAAATGCGTTAAGATGGTGCAAATCGGGTTAAAGGCTGAGGTATCAGTATGAATTTTTTTAAAAAGAAAAATAAGGCAAGCTTTGTATTTTTTATTATTACGCTTTATGCACTGATCGGCTTTAGTTTAGGGTATTTCATATGGGAAGACCTTTTATAGCAGAAATGGATCAGGCAATAGCACTATGATTGATCACTGCTTAAATCAGTCGGCTAGCTGGAATCTGTTCATCATGTACCCATATCTGGCCAACAAATATACCTAGGCGCTTTGTTAGCTTTGTATAGCGACTTAAAACAATGTCTATAGAAAGCTAACCTGAAGATCTAGAAGTTATTTATAAATCAATTCGCTAATTTTAGCAGAATAACCTCTTTATAAAGCATGACTACAGCTAAGAAGCTCATCATTAAAGAAAGGCTTTTCAACAGTATTCTTTGTATTTTGATATTTTTAAGAATTTTCTTTATCTTCCATGAGAAAAATATATAGAGACTGCCAATAATAGAGAGAGTAATAACCGTGATAATAATAAGTAATAAACTATACTGTTGAAGCGAGTTTAACCCAAAAATAGCAGGGACCAAGGCAAGATAAAATGAAATGGTTTTAGGATTACTAAGAGTAATCAGTAAACCGTCTCTATAGGTTGAGAAAGTTTTATTTACATCCAGGACAGCCTGTTCTTGAACAAGATTTTCATTAAACATCCAGAATTTATAGGCGATGAATAATAAGTAAAAGCATGAGATAATGACAATATAGGCTGAAAAATTGGAACTCAATTGAGTAATATAAGAAATAAAAAAAATAGAAATAGATAAAAAAATAATATCTCCTGTAATCAGACCTAGAAGCATCAATATGCCACTCCAGTAGCCTTGGCTAAGTGTCTTAAACATTAACCCTGTCATGCCTGGTCCAGGCAGGAAAGCTGCCAATGCTAGCGTTAAACTGTAGGTGAAGATCTGGGTTAGAATATCCATACTATAAAGAATCAAATAAAAAACTGGCTTTATTTTTCTATAAAATCACAGAAAAAAATGATCTATTTATTCTATTAAAATTAAAAATTAAGGTATAAATTTAATTTTTATTATATTTATTGGAAATATTATACCCATATGCAAATCGATAAGACAGATGCCAGAATTCTGGAGCGTTTACAGGCAGATTCACGAATTACCAATTCTGAACTATCGGAATATATTGGTATGTCAACATCGCCGTGCTGGAGAAGAGTGAAGCAGCTAGAAGAAGCACAAGTTATTAAAGGTTATGGCGTGCTTATTGACCGAAAGAAAATAGGTCTGGGTGTGATGGTTTTTATAAGGGTTTCTATTGATAGCCATAGTGAAAAAGAGGCAAGGAAATTTGAAGAAGAAGTAATTGCTTTAGAGCATGTAGTAGCTTGTTATAGTATTGGTGGGGATGCAGATTTTTTATTACAGGTCGTTTCTCCCGATCTGGATACTTACGCTGAATTTTCAATGTCAGTGATCAGGCGTTTACCGGGCATAAAAGAAATGCAAAGTATGTTTGTATTAAAAGAAATAAAACCTTTTCTGTCTTTTCCAGTCAGAAGTCAAAGATAATTTTTATAAATTATTAAAATTTAAATTATTTTAGTGAAAACTGGTGTCTCCGGTGATGCCGCTGCATGTCGTTACCCTTGAACCCTAAAGTTCAGAGTTATCTAAAAAAATAGATTGATTTTAGACCATACAGAGCAATACCGGACTCTATAGAACAGTATAATTTACTATTGATTATTATATATTTAGGCTTATAACACTATAGAGCAATACAGGACTTTATCAAGCAATAATTATTGGGTTTATTATGGGTCTATTTTAAGAAATCAGTCTATTTTTTACTGGTAAAGTCTATTTATGGTCTATTTTTGATTGGGTAAAAATAAAGCACCCGAAGGTGCTTATGATGATTCATGCTGAAGTACTTATCAATTTACTTCTTTCAAAATATCTCAAAGCATCTTTCTTTTGATACTGGACTCGCCGTAGGCCACGAGGTTTAGAGAAGGGGATGCCATCTCCATTACTTCTAGTCTTTTGCAGCCATGCTTCTGATACACCAAAAGCCAAGGCAATTACTTCAGGCGGAAAATAGCTTTCACTAGATGCTTCTTCAAACTCTTTTTTAGCCGCAGCTTTTTCCTCTGCACTCATTCGAGCTAACTTTGTTAAACGGGCCATTTAAAGTACCTCCTCTAAACTTGCTGAACTATCTAAATGATCTGACTCCCAATCTTTTAAAATTTCCTCATACAAGAAATTTTCCTGTTCAGTAGGATTCAAAGCATTCCAGTCACTCTCATTTATATAATCTTTTAAATAAACACTATCTTCGCGAGCTGATGCTGCATAACCTATCGACAAATAAAGCCGAACTTTTTGTTCTTCAAAATTTTTAATCATTGGCTGGCTCCTTTGGATCTTCACCTAGCGCAGACCAGTGAGTAATCTTTTCCTGAATTAATGCTTCACCGCTAATAGGGCAAGAAAAACCAAAATGATTTTCCCAGTCAGCTGCTATTTGCTCACCTTCGATAAAAATTTGATAACGTCCATTGATGTGCGGTGATTGTTTTTCATAATCAATCCAATTCGGCACCGCTTGAGCTTTGGCTGTTTGTAATTCCTTCCATAGCTCATGTGTTTCTTCGGGGTAAACATCACGACGGCCAGACGCAGACATTGGGCTCACAATAAACTCATCCTGCATACGATCTATAGCCGAGGCAGCTCGTCCATAACCCCAATAAAGTTTTCGCTGAAGGTTTGAAACACTACCGCTTAAGCACTTTCTAACCACCGCAACCGCTTTTTTGTAATCTTCTTCTGAAATATCCATCACACCACCAATATTTTATTAAAATAGAAAATTAAGTCTCAAAACTTCTCTACTTATTTATTTAAGTAGAGAAGTAGCTCTAAATATTTAAGTGACATTTTCATGGGATAAGTGGATGCCGACCAGCTTCTCACCTTCGATAAGCCACTCAATTTTTTCTAAGCCAAATAGATCCGTGAGCAGCTTATTAACCTGTTCATGGTGTAGAGTTAATTCACTTTTGCTAATGACTACGGTCTTAATTTTTGACTTAAAAACTTCTAAAGCTGATAAAGAGTGGCTTTCTTCAGTTTTATTTACTGGCATATCAACAAAAGCTTTCCATTTTTCTTCTTGAACTTCTTCTGCTTTAATTTCAGTTTCCGGTGTAGAAGTCTGTTCAATTTTACAAAGTGCTTCTTCACTAACAAGCTTGTAATGAAACGATCCAGTAACACCAGTACGTTGAATGCTATAAGTCTTTTTTAACATCCAGAGTGCATTGGCAAATTGCTTATCAGTTACAGCTAAAGTTTGAATAATCTCTTCTCCAAGCAGACCATTCTGGTTTTTCTTTAATAGCTGCAATATTTCAGCTTGTATGTTTCGTTTGGCTTTCAATGGTTCTGGTTCTGGTTCTAGTTCTGGTTCTGGTTCTGGTTCTGGCTTCTCTATGGCCGAAGTTTGAACTTGAACTCGTGGTACATTATTTAAAAAATACACCCCATCTTCTTGAGTTACCTCTATAGTTGATAAGATATTTTTGACTGTCTTTATGCTCAGTCGGCATACAGTCATTAACTGAGCAATTGATAGCCCCATTGGATCATTGTTAAGAGCATCAACTACCTTTTGTTTAGCTTTCTGAAGATGATTTTGTTCTTCAAGTCTTCTTAAATCTGCTGCTGAATTCATTACATTCTCCAGTTGGCTTCTTTAAATTTTGCGTTAGTGATAAGAGCTTCAATTTCAAACAGGCCGACATTGGTAAAGATGTGATCCATCTTGCAGCCGTATACGGTTAGAATCCGAGTCATAGAGGAATACTGGTATCTCATGCTTCCTGTGCTCCATCAGTAGACAGCAGATCCAACTGATCTAAAGTGACCTTTCGTTTTGAGTAAGCATTTAGTACAGCAATATGATGCTCAGGATGCATTGAAGGCTTTGCGGCAGTGATAGCCGGTGCATACTTTTCTAATGCTTCAGTCGTGTTCAGATTTAAAATGTGCTCAATCATCTGGTCACGTTTGGTGGCGCTGAAGATATGAATAGGCTGTTCTGTAGTCTCAGCAGTTTGCTTTTTCTCTTGAATTAAAGCCTCAGCTTCTTTCTGTAAACGCTTGAGCTCATCTACACTTATTGTCTTTTCTTCAATTTCTTCTGCTGGTGTAGTAGCTTGTTCAGCTGCAGCTTTTTCAATTTTTGCAATCTGCTGCTCAGCTGCTACGTTTAAATAATTAATCTGAGTTTTGCTTAAGCGATTGTCAGGATTTATTTCATAACGCAGCTGCATTACTTCTTCAGTAGTGGTGAGCTTATGCAAGCGAAGTAAGTACTGCTTTTTCAGTTCTTCTGGATCTATCCATTTCTCTGCCACTTGAACAGGCTCAGCTTCAACCGACTTTTCAATACTCGGTATGGTGTCACCTGGACCAGCAGGCTCGCTGGTCTGGTCCACATCATTTTTAACTTTGGTTGAGCGTTTCTTTTTAGGTTTTTCCTCATCACCAAGTCGTACAACTCGTACATCACCAGTTAATTCATGGCCTAAAATCTTAGATAAAGCTTGTAAATGTAGCTTTGCATTTTCAGCATCACGTTGTGCAAATCCGCTATTGATAGAATCAATGAGTGCGGTACAAGTCATTTTTCCAAATTCAACAGCATAGATTGATGAGCCATAAGTGTTGATAACATAAATGTCTTGTCCTTCACGAACATCATCAAGCGTTAGAGGCTTGGTGAACGTAGTACCAGCCACATCAATGGTTTCAATCTTGATGCAAAACTCATGGCCTGGCATTGCGAAAACCGTAGCAGGAAAACGATCCAGATCATCGAAATCTATCAATTCACCAACGGCGCGGCACATAATTTTGCGGCCAGCCATCATTGCTTCAAACGCTTCTTTGCTATTTAAAATATTCATGCAAGTACTTCCTTTGCTAATTGTTCAATTTCTTTTTGAATGTCTGACAGGCGTTTGGCTTCTATTTGGTTAAGTGCATCAATACCAAGATGTTCACACACGGTTTTCGCATCCAGTCCACGCTTATCAATGAAGTCTTGGAGTTCGGCCAGTTGTTGTTCATCAATACCAAAGAATTCTTCTGGATCTACCCAGGCATTACGTTGTTTATCGAAATTACACTTAAGTTCCATAGCTCTACGAACCAGTTCAATACGCATATTTTTGTAATAATGGTGCTTATCATCTATAGCCTCAGTAAGCTGGTTTAAATCGCTGGCATACTGAGCTTCGGAACAGCTTTGAATCCAGTTGTCTAGATCTTCCTGAGCCTTCATCGTTGCCAGTTGTTCAGGTGTCATGGTGTTAATATGATCCTTCGCCTGCTTGATCAGATCCGCTAGAAAAGATGGGTTTGCTTTCAAATCAGGCACCCAGACCTCACCAGTTTCACCACCTAAACCACCTGCATTTTTGGCATGATGAGTAGGGCATGGTCTAAAGCTAATTACCCGTTCATGCTTACCTTCACCTGTTTGTACAGTAGTGAGATACCCCATTACATCTGCAATACGGTATAGCTCGTTGCGGTTCTTACCCCCTAGATCTGGCCGGTAAATTACTTGATCTCCATTCTGATCTTCTGATGCATGGGCGATGAAAACCACATCTTTACCTGAGGCAATCAGGGTATTTACATATTGCTTAAAGATATTGTTAGCTAAGCCTTGGGCTTTAAGTTTCAGTGAGCCATCTTTCTGTTTGTTGGTAGTATTCAGCATCAGATGTGTCTTGATGCTTTCAAGCATTGCACCAACGGTATCAATTACAATGGTCTTAAAAGGTTCCAGGTCCTGCATAGTCAGATTGGCCACGTCAGCCCACTGATTCACCTGGACAACTGCACCGCGACGCAGTTCACCAGTACGGTGTGAACCTTTATCAAAGTCAAAAGAAATAGCCTTATCGCCTGTAAAGCCAATTGAAGTTTTACCTAGGCCCGGATCTGCGTACAAATAAACAATAATGGCCTGTACCAGTAGCGGCTGATCCGCTGGAATAATATTAATCGCCATGATATTTCCCCTTATCTCGATCCAACCCAGCCCATACGACGCTTATATGCTTTGCGGTCATATGAAGGAATATGTGATTTTTGCAGACCAATCGCTAAAGCCTTGCGGCGCTGGAATGCGCGTTCACGTTCGAAGTTTTTACGAATCCAGGGCTTGGCCACATGCTCTTCAAGAGTGACTTTTACTAGCTCACCGGTTTGACGGTCTTCAATGCAAATATCTTTGCCTTGTTCAACGTAGACGGTATGGCCAAGACGCATAGTCATGTGACCTTGCTCAAAGCCGCCCAGGTATTCAGAAAATGTTTGAGTAGAAGTTGTCATTAGTGAGCCTCCACAACCTGAACTAAAGCAGAATCAGTTTTAGAGAACTTCGCGTTATAGGCATGGGCTTGGACTGCCTGAGTTTCTGCATCATCTGCACAGCTGCGGAGCATTGCGACCAAGCCAATGAACAGGCTTAACAATAAAAGAAAAGTGCAAAGGTCAGCGAAGATAGAACGGGGTTTACCGTACATCTCTTCCTGAGTAGGTTCTTGAAAGAGAATCTGAGTCGTTTGACTCTGAATAGGTTTTTGTTTCATAATGGCCTCGTGTGTTAGAAAAGCCCGTTTGATTTCCAGTCAGTAGCGGGCTTTTTTTATTGGGTACGAGAATAAATTTATCAAAAGATAATTTTGTTAGCAATAGCAAATGATAAATTAATTTATCTTTTTTAGATAATTTTGATAATGTATTGATATAAAAGATAATAAAAAAGCCCGATAATTTATCGGGCTAATTTTGTAATTTTTTTAAATTATTAGACTTCCCCACAACGCCATCTTACATAACCAGTAATTTGTATAGCGTCCAAATCTTCTTTATTAATAATTTCATCTGGGTAAGTTGTCTTGTCAGGATTATCACTTGAGATACGTAAACTACCATTGATGTTTTTAAAGATTCTTTTAATTCTAAGTTCTTTATTAGCAACAAAGGCATAAACCTTACCACTTATAACCTCATCAATGGTCTTTACCCTAAGATCCGTCAGTACTGCGTCATTATGGTTAATAGTGGGTTCCATACTATTACCATCACCGCAGATAATACCTGTTTCATTCATTACTAATGAAAGCCCTTTCTTACGTAAAAAGCTTTCCTTAAACACAAGACCGCCTTTAATTAGTTCTTCTTCATTTTCGTAACCCATTCCACATGCAGCTTTTACATCATACATAGGCACAATTACAAAACGAGAATCTATATCTTCGTCACCAGTAATAGGTCTGATTACACCATTTTGAACTTTACTATCACCGAATGGACTGGAGTCATCTAATCGATCAAGAAAATGATCTTCCAAATTTAGATGTTCTTCTATTTGGCGAGCTTTAGCTTCACTTACCCCTCTAGAACCTTTCTTTTCAGGTTCCATAAGCATTTGTGATAAATAGGTTTTATCTATCTTTACAGCTGCAGCAAAGTCATCTTGTCTTTCAAAAATTTTATCTGCTATCAGCTTGCTTATAAGGTTACGCAGGTTTTTTCTGCGAATTTCTTTCACATTCATAACTATAGAATTCATAAGCTAACCAATATTATCAAATGATAACAATTGCCCCTAAATAATGCTAATTAGCCTATTGCAAAATAAATTATCAAAAGATAACATTAAAAGATAATTTGTTTATCATTAGGATTAGCAATGAAAACACCCATCCCCACGCTAATTGACTACATTAAAAGAATGCCTTCTGACCAGCATAGAGAAGATTTTGCAGCTAAGTGCGGTACGTCTCTCGGCTATTTGAAATTGGTCATGTACGGCAATCGCAATTGTAGTGCAGCTTTAGCAATAAATATTGACAGAGAGAGCAAGGGAGAAATTTCTTGCGATGACTTATGTCCTGAAGTGGATTTTAACTATTTAAGAAGCCAACCACTCTCTGCATAACTAAATTATCAACTGATAGACATTTTTTATAAACGTGAATAAACAGAAGGATTCACAGATGGAATTTAGCAAAGAAGCACAAGCTGCACTGTACAAGATGATCCGTCACACACCAGGTATTGATGCAAAACAAATTGCTGAAGTACTGGGCGACTCTCATAAAACCGTTCTGAATTATGGCAATCCAAATATGGACTATTTGCCAAGCCTTAAGAAATTTGAAGCTTTACTAGACTACACCAAAAACCCGGCAGTACTCCAAGTATGGGCGCATAGCTTAAATCTCGCTTTAGTTCCGGCAGGTTGTGATGGAGATAAGCATCGTGAGCTTTCTATTTTTGAAGCAATGATGCAGCACAACATTTGCAGTGGTCAGGTCAATCAGAAAGTTTATGAAGCTTATGAAGATGGAGTGGTGACACCTGAGGAATATCAAGAAATTCACGAAATTGCTCAAAGGATGATTGATTTCATCACTGCGGTTGATCAGGCAGCCCATAAGCAAATGAAGAAATATATTGCTGCTGCACAAAATGAAAAAGCCTGATGTGCGAAATCAGACTTTTCCTAATTCATACAGGCATGAACGAATTGTGAAAAAGAATTTATCAGAACCCGCTAGTAATAGCAAACCTGTTGATCTGAAACAGGATAAAAGCAGTTCAGCGGCTAAGCCTCCTTTTAAAAGTCGTAAGGCCAAACGCCGTTTTATCGAACCCGTAGCTCTGTTCGTGTCTTCACTACAGCAGGAGGCCCTATGAACTCTGCATTTAATAACGCTGATGCTGATTATAGACACCTGCAGCAAGTGCAGTCTTTCTATGATCCGGCTTTAAGAATTCTTGATGAGCTGTTTAAGCGTAATCAAAACAATCTACGTGTCCGAAATCAGGACGTAAACAACGCTGCTGTACGAAAAACGGATCTGGCTGAGCAGCTGTCGCGCCGTTGCCGTATTAATGACTGGATGGCCAGTGAAGTGGTGGCGAGTCTGGTGAAATCAGGAACGGTTGAAGCGTTTGGAGGCTATGTGAAGCCTAAGGCGGGTGAAGTATGACTGCTGCCAAGATTATTAAATTTCGAAAAGCGGAGTTACAGCCACAACGAGAGGCTGGAAAAAGCATGTATAGCGATAAGTTCGATCAAGGCTATGTTATGTCTAGCCGCTTGTATCGAAAAGAAGTGTGGCCGTTTCTTAGTGATGCGGCACGTAATGTTTATGCAGAGCTAGAAAACCGCATAAATGGACATAACAAGGAATCTGATTTTATAAGCTATTCCCAGCTACAGGGCAGTGATCTACCTGGGGCACGTCAGCTAGGTAGAAAAACCGTATCTGCTGGTCTAAAGGAGCTTATTGAATTAGGCGTAATCAGTGTAATTTCTACAGGTAAGCAGGGAGTAAAATCTTACCGCTTAAATGAGGTTTCTCTTAAAGATCGGTTCACTAATGAAACTAGTTCCCCTAGTGAACCGGTTCCCCTAGTGAACCAGAATAGTTCCCCTAGTGAACCAGTAACTAGTTCCCCTAGTGAACACACAATAGATAGTTATATAGAATCTATTAGAGAGAATGATAATAAGCGCGAAGGTGAGTTCGTAGCACAAAATAAATCGATGCTGCAATTCATCGAATACTATCCGCAAGACTCAACACGCTATTCGATTAAGGAGTTCGCTAATAATTATCCAGTAGCGAACGATTTCACAAAACAGGCTGTTGCAAGTTTTCCTAATCTCTCTTCAGAACAGATTCATGGCTTACTCAAAGAATTGGGTCAATGGGCTTTGAAAAATGAAACTGTCCAAACTCCACAAAGCTGGATCAGTACCTGGCTTACATTCTTGAAAAACCATCAAAGCAAAGTACAGGAGAAAGCTGGCAAAACCACAACTGCTGCAAAACCAAAGACTGGTGGACGTAGAGATTTTATGGCTGCAGCTCAACGTATGTCGGAGAAAAACTAATGTTCGATATTACCCAGATCAGAAATGAAATTACTGCACAGCGCCAAAATCCGGAATTATGTGGTCTAGTTTTTGAAGTTATGCAGCGCCGTTTTGGTTCTGAGTTCAACAAAAAATATGCTGAATACCAAGATGATGAACTGATCATGGTAGCAGCTGAAACTTTAGCAGGTCTTACACCGGATCAAATCAAAAACGGTTTGGATCGTATGCGTTCAGAGCAGTTCTGTCCAACATTGCCACGCTTCAGAGCTTTATGTGAAATGGGTTACTGGATGACTGCTGACACAGCATGGGTACAGGCACTCAAGTTCATGAACAATCCAAAAACACAGATTACGGTGATTACCAAACGGGCTTTAGAGGATGTTCGGCACATTCTGAATGTTGAAGGACAGAAAGCCGCTCATTTTGCATTTAAGGGCGTGTATGAGGATTACGTTGAGCAAGCTAAAGCTTTAGGCCAAACACAACAGATATGGGTCGATCCAAAGCAGGAAGAACAGCAGAAGCGTAAGCAGCTTGCATATTCTGAGCGTAACCGTAAAGGCTCTCCAATTCCTGAAGAGTTGAAAGCTCAGGTTGATCAGATTTATCGGAATGGGAGGAAGTTTGCATGAATCAAATTTTCTTTGGTGACTGCCGTAACTTGATGACTGACCTGATTAACCAGAATGTTAAGGTCCAAACATGCATTACTTCGCCTCCTTATTTTGGCTTACGTGATTATGGTGTAGATGGACAGCTTGGGCTTGAAGCCACTGTAGATGAATACGTTCAGAATATGGTTGAAGTATTCCGGCTGGTGCGTGAGCTGCTGCATGATGACGGCACACTCTGGCTAAACCTTGGTGATAGTTACGCAGGTTCTGGACGTGGCATGACTAGGACGGGGCTTAATGATGGGAAAAATCCTAAAACCAAAAATTTGGTATTACCTAAACAAAATGCTTCCCAGTCCAATCTGAAACCTAAAGACTTAATCGGTATTCCGTGGCGAGTTGCTTTTGCATTGCAAGCCGATGGCTGGTACTTACGCCAAGATATTATTTGGTCTAAGCCTAACCCAATGCCTGAAAGCATTACTGACCGCTGTACTAAGGCACATGAATATATTTTTTTATTTAGTAAATCACGCCGATATTACTTTGATCATGAGTCAATTAAAGAACCGGTTGCAGAGAGTTCATTAAAACGGCTGGCCCAAAATGTTGATCAGCAAAAGGGTAGCAGCAGAGTTTTAAATAAGCCAAACGGCGCAATGAAAGCGGTTTGCTCGAGATCTTCAAGAGATGGATTTAAAAGAGCCAATAGCAAAGGTGAGCAAAAAATTCCTAATCAAGCCTATGGCGTACATCGTAAGGAACGAGCTGATAGTGAATATGACTTGCTCACTCGCAATAAACGTAGCGTATGGCAAGTATCCACCAAACCCTATAAAGGCGCTCATTTTGCAACATTCCCAATAGATTTAATTGAACCATGTGTTCTTGCAGGATCTCGAGACAATGATCTTGTACTTGATCCGTTTATGGGATCCGGAACAACAGCAGCTGCTGCATTAAAACATGGTCGTCAGTATTTGGGTTGCGAGTTAAATAATTTCTATGGGCCATTACAACAAGAACGTCTAAAGAAACTAATTGAAGAAATAAACCAGACTTCAACTCAGCCTGACCTATTTGGAGAAATAGCATGATCAAAAATTTAGAAGTTGGGCTACTGGCCAGAGTCTTGGTGAATCAGGCCTTACTTATTCTCAAAGACAAGGAAATTGTAAAACTGCAGAAACAGGTTGAACTAGCTCAAGCTGCTACGGATCGGATGGAGTCTTGTTATATCGAAATGAAGAAAGAGGCCGAGCAGCTGCAGAGTGAGCTTAAGTGTTGTCGTCGTGAGAATACAGTGTTGTTGCAGAAGGCTGTTGAGGCTGACAGGAAGATTAGTAAGGCTTTAAGCGTATGCAGTGACAATCGCTTATGTATCGGTAAATTCATGATTGAGGATGAAACCTTAGGACTAATTGGTGAAGTAGAGGAAGCCTTACAGGATAGTGAATTTAGTGTTTATACCCCTTTGCTTTTAAGAGGTGTCAATGACAAGCATTTCGGCGGCTGAGTATAGAGAAAAGTATGGAGGTGGTAGTCAGCCTGCTGCTAAAGCCAAAAAGAACAAGTTCAACGCCGTAAAAGTGGAAATAGATGGGCTCAATTTTGATAGCAAGAAAGAAGCTAAACGTTACATACAGCTTAAAGCTATGCAGCAGCACAAAGAGATCCGCGAGCTCAAACATCACCAGTGCTTTGAGCTGGCACCTAAAACGAGAATTGCAGGAGAGAAAAGAGCTAAACCAGCACTTAGATACTTTGCAGATTTTACTTACTACACAGCAGCTGGAGAATTCGTAGTTGAAGATGTGAAGTCTGCAATAACACGTAAAACCGCGAGCTATCGCAACAAGAAGCATTTGATGAAAACAGTTTTAAATATTGACGTTCAGGAAGTATAGGAAGGCGATTATGTTAGTTGAGAAATTTGATTTTTTAGAGTTTTTACGCCTTGCTATCGCCAGTGGCGCAGGGAATGGCAAAAAAATTTCAAAAGACATTGTGTTAGGGGAAATAGCCTTGCTTAAACCGCATGCACGTATGTGGGCTTCATTACTGGTAGAAAAGGTAGACTTTGAACGTATTGCGATTATTACCCCTCCAGAAGAACAGACAGAAACATTTTATAGTAAGTATGATTTTAACTATCAGTATGAGCGCCGTATCGCTGACAAACCAGGTAAGGTAGAGTTTAAACAGGGTGAAATTAGATCTGCTGATTTTTTCCGTGTACGTAATATTTTGGCTGGCCAGATCCATAAAGAAATGATCAAAAATAACTTTAAGCCAAATAATTGTCAGGGTGATTTAAGCAATATAGCAAAAGGAATGGCTGATGTAGTTCTGCGTGGCCATCTTTTCGTTAAGGCGATGTGCGGAGCATGCCAAGGAATCGGAAAACTTGAGGTTTATAATAGTAAAGGTTATCCGTCAGGTTCAAAGTTTTGTCTAAAATGTGAAGGTACAGGTAAGCGGCCATATACAATTAACGAAAAAATGAAAGTTGCTAAATTAAATCTAACTAAGGCTGGTTATAAATACGGCTATGAAAAATATGAGCGTTTAGGAGAGTCTATAGTTGCTCAATGGGAAAATGAAATTAGAGATAGGCTAACCCGCTCATTTCATTTTGAATTCACAGAAGATGGAAAAGTACTTGCTTGACACAGACTTAACACTTGAGTATAAGTATTTCTAAAATGGGCGTTTTATAAATTGATCGCCCGGTAAGAATTTAAAAGCTCGCAATTGCGGGCTTTTTTAATACCTGAAAAAAGAAACCCGGATCATTATTAAATGGTCCGGGTTTTTTTGTATCGAGTAAAACTGGGTACGACACACTGCTGTCACAGTGTGCCGTTCTCCTGACAGTCCGTGCCTGTCAAAAGCAAGCCCAGCTATCGTGCACACGATTAGCGAAGGCTATCAAAAACTAAAGCTTTTGCACAGGAAATTTTTAATGAAAACTAAGCCAATCATTCCGTGGCAAGGCGGAAAAAGCCGTTTGGCAAAAAATTTATTACCGAGATTCCCAGAACATACCTGCTATACAGAATTGTTTTGTGGTGGAGCTGCACTTTTCTTCTTAAGAGAGGAGCAGGCGAAAGTTGAAGTGATAAATGATGTAAATGGCGAATTGGTCAATCTATATCGAGTAGTTCAGAATCATCTGGAAGAGTTCATGCGGCAATTCAAGTGGAGTCTTTCAAGTCGTCAGATGTTTGAATGGATGAAAGAAACACGGCCACAGGTTTTGACTGATATTCAACGAGCTGCAAGATTTTACTATCTTCAGCAGCATGCTTTTGGAGCTAAAGTTTCTGGACAAAACTTTGGTACAGCTACTACCAAACCTTCTATTAATCTTTTGCGTATTGAAGAAAACCTAAGTATGGCTCATTTACGTTTAAACGGCGTATTTGTTGAAAACCTGTCTTGGGATAACTGCTTTGACCGTTATGACCGACCCCATACTTTTTTCTATGCAGATCCACCGTATTGGGATATGGCTGGCTACGGCTGCGAATTTCCTTATGAACAATACGAGTTGATGGCTGAAAAGATGTGTCATAGTCAAGGTAAGGTTATGGTTTCTTTAAATGACCATCCAGAAATTCGTAATACATTTAAGGACTTTAATATTGAAACTGCTTCTATCTCTTATACTGTTGGAAGAGACAAGAACAGTAAAAAAAGCCAAGAACTGATTATTATGAATTATTAATAATTTTGCCGGATTTCGGCACATGAAACCCCGCCCAGATATGAATTAACTTGGCGGGGTTTTTCTTTCTTATTAAGGTGAGCTATGGATCTAAGAGACCAGATTACTAAAGCAAAACATGAAGCTAATCATTTTGGTTGTGTGAATACCAGAGATAAAACAAAAGAAGAGATCGCTCACATTGATGAGCGATTTTTTTTAGCTTTGGAAAAGATGGAAAGACTAAAATCTCAGAATAATTATTAAAAGCTGGGCTGTAAGCTGATATAAATATAATTTAATCTTCTAGAGAGTATTTATGTCTTTATGCGTAGAAATTTTTAAAGCACTAGTACCAATACTTATCACTATTTTTGTAATTATTTATTGGCATACGCAGAAAAGAAAGGAAGTTATTGCAAACGAGGCAAAAAACTTAATTTTGGAATTAAATAAATTTAAAGATCAAGCTAATAGCGTCCTTGGTTATCTCATGTTGCATAATGGTGATTTTGAGAAGAAAACGTGCTTGAATAGAATTGAAGAACTAAAAAGAACTGCATTTGATTTAAGGGGAAACTTAAATTTATTTTCTGAATTAATAAATGAAGAAAAAGAATTTGAGTCGATTGTCAAACATATAGATAGTTTGTTTATAAAATTACGTTGTTTATCTTGTTGTGAAGATTGGGTAGATAGATTTGAAGATAATAGTAACTATGATTTAGTTATAAATTTCTCGGAACAAGCTCAACCATGTAAGAAAAAAATCATAGCGTACGCTTTATATCAATTTTAAGAAAATTGAATGCTGAATGACAACTTATATCTGCCTCCTCCGGGAGGTTTTTTTAATGGGTGTAAGTTATGGATATAGATCAATACAAAGCTCTAACCAAAAAAAAGCCATTAAAAAAGGTACCAAGAGCAAAGCCATTACCCAAGGCAACTCAAAAATATCTCCAAGCCCAAGAAGAACTAGAGCGGATTCTGGATATTTTAGAAATCAAATTTGAAAAATGCTTTCACTTCAAATCCACCAAGCACTGGCGTTTCGACTTTCATTTGATTGAGCATAGGATATTGATTGAAATAGCAGGTGGGCCTTGGTCCGGTGGACGTAAAGGAAAACTAAGCAATAAGGCTTGGAGCATGGATCGTTATGATCATGCTGCAGAGATGGGTTATAGCGTTGTACGTTTGGAATCAACTAGCCGTTACAAGATCAACGAAGCTGGACCATTGCAAATAGAATCCAGTCATGCTCGCCAATGGCTTAAACACTTAAAGAGGCATTCATTCAATGGAACAGTTCAGACCATTCCCGCCGCCGGATCTGATTGATCAGGCAGAGGAAGAGGAAGCAATTCGGTTGGCACCCGCCGTTGAATTAAAAGAATGGGTGCTTAAAAACTTTTTAACCTTGGGTGGCCAGCTGCACAATCCGGACCATGATCATATCGCTGAGCTGCTTCATGATGATGAAACCTTCCTGGCATTTGCTTGGGCTTCATCTGCGGCAGTAGCGAAAAAACGTATGGTACTGGGCCAATGTGAAAAGGTAATGTTTAACCAGGGCGGTTGGAAGAAGGCTAGACAGGAACAGCAGATGCGGGACTGGTTCGGCTATGTACCTGTTTATCTCATTACAGTAGACGCAAGCTTTTGTGAAAATTCTAATGATCGGGAGTTCTGCCGTTTGATTGAGCATGAGCTTTATCACATCGGTGTAGAACGTGATGAGGACGGCGAAATCATTTATAGCGATATGACCGGCTTACCAAAGCATTACTTGGCTGGCCATGATGTTGAGGTGTTCTTTGGTGAGACTAAACGCTGGGGAGCTGATGAGTCAGTTAAGCGTTTACTGGAAATTGCGAAGAATGCGCCGTTTGTTTCTGAAACTAATATTGCTGCGTGTTGTGGGACGTGTGTGATCGGGTAGTTTTAAATTTTTTTGCCCACTTTCCTTGATGTTCCTTGATGGATGGTGACTTATGGCAAGGCTTAAAAAAGCAGAAAAAGTATTTATAGTTCGGTCACTTGCACAGTTTATGACCCCCTCTGAAGTAGTGAAGGACATCAAGGAAAAGTTTAATCTGGATGTTTCACCTCAACAGGTGGAATATTACGACCCTACTAAAGCAGCTGGAGCTGACTTGGCTCAGGAGTTCGTCGACCTATTTAAAGTGGCCCGACAGGAATATTTAGATCAACCACTACAAAATATCATTGGTGCTAATGACATTGTTCAATTACAAATTTTGAGCGATTTATTGGTGGCAAAAAAAAGTAACGTGGTGCTGGCCATTAAATTAATTGATCAAATTCAAAAGATCGTTAAAGGCCATTATGAAAAGAAAATAGAAATCACCGGTAAGGACGGCGGCCCGATCCAGCAAGAAACCAAATCAACACATCAATTCACCCCAGATGAGCTCGCTGGACTGTCTGCTCAGGAGCTTTCGCGTTTAGCAATTAATGGCAAGTTATGACTTATGCAATTGAAGATATAGCACCACTTATTAAAGAGTGGACGATCAATACACGTTTGCCTGATGTTGTTGAGGAAATGACACGTCGTTATTACTACCGGCTATTGATAGAGCAGAATGAATTAAGTATCCAAGCTGAAATCTATAAATGCAAAAACGATCCGGCACACTGGTTCAACCATTGGGTATGGACTTATGATCCACGAGGTATGCCTTTTGGCCTACCAGCGAATATTCCTTTTGCTTTGCGTCCCGGTCAGGTTGAACTTGTAGATTGGTTAATTGAACGTGAAAGTACTCAGACACATGGCTTGATTGAAAAAAGCCGTGATGAAGGTATGAGCTATGTTGTATTGGGCTTTTACTTGCACCGGTGGTTATTTGTAGAAGGCTTTGCAGGTGGTGTGGGGAGCCGTAAAGAGGATCTGGTTGACAAGAAGGGTGACCCAAAAACACTGCTTCATAAATTCAGGGATATGTATTCCAAGCTGCCAACCTGGATGAAGCCCAAGGGCTTTATTGAAAAAGTGCATGACAATTACATGCGGATCATTAATCCAGACAACGGCGCAACGGTCACCGGTGAAGCAGGGGATAATATTGGCCGTGGAGGACGGACCACAATGTACTTTCTGGATGAGTGGGCATTTGTAGAACGTCAGGAAGCCGTAGATGCGGCAATATCACAAAACACCAATGTCCATATTAAAGGATCAACACCGAATGGTATTGGTGACAAGTTTCACCAGGATCGTTTCAGTGGCCGTTACGCCGTTTTCACTATGGCTTGGCGTGATAATCCGGATAAAAACTGGCAGGTCGAACTTGATGGCAAACTGATTTATCCATGGTATGAAAAACAACTGGCCACACTGGATGACATTGTTTTAGCCCAAGAGGTTGATATTGATTACGCTGCTTCAGTTGAGGGGGTATTGATACCATCTGCATGGGTGCAGGCTGCTGTTGATGCTCACATAAAGCTTGGTATAGAGCCTTCTGGTGAGCGTAATGGTGCACTGGATGTAGCAGATCAAGGCAAGGATAAAAACTCATTTGCTGCCCGTCACGGAATTGTTCTGCAGTACTTGGATACTTGGTCTGGTGTTGGTGATGATATTTTCGGTAGCACTCAAAAATCCATAGATGCATGCCAAGATTTAAAACTGAATATGTTTTTCTATGATGCGGATGGTCTGGGTGCTGGTGTGCGTGGTGATGTACGTGTCATTAATGAGCTGAATAAAGCTAAAGGCATTCCAGAAATCGAAGCTAATCCGTTTCGGGGATCAGGGGCAGTACACAATCCGGAACAGGAAATGGTTGAGGCACGTAAAAACGTAGACTTCTTTGCCAATCTTAAAGCCCAGATGTGGTGGTCATTGCGTCTTAGGTTTCAGAATACTTATCGAGCCCTGCAGGGAATGCAGTATGACCCCGATAGTCTTATTTCACTGTCAACCAAAGACATAAACAAGCAAGAGCTTGAACAACTTAAACGAGAACTGTCACAGCCTACCTATAGCAAGAATGGTGCTGGCAAGATTTTAGTGAATAAACAACCCGATGGTGCACTATCTCCGAACCGCGCTGACGGTGTCATGATTTGCTTTAGTGACATAAGGCCGCCTGCGCGATTAATACCAGGTGGAGGTGGTACACGCAGATTCTAAACAAGGTTTTTAATATGGCAAAATCCAAAAACAAACAGAAAGAGACAAAGCCAAAATCAGCAGGCTTAATGACCAGTGTAGCTGTAGAGAATCTTGCTTTTGCTATGGGACGAGCCGCTGATGTGGATGAGGTATTGCGTAAAGCTGGACTTTCTCGGCAACGTCTTTTGGTCCTAATGACGGATGATGAAATATCACAGGCAATGGAAACCCGGCTTGATGCAGTTTTAAATGCGCCATGGCGGTTCGTAGAAGATCATGGTGAACAAACTCGTTTCTTAAAAGAGCTTTTCACCAAATGGCATTTTGAAATTGTATCGGGTGCATGGGAAGCGTGTCCCTACGGTTACTCAGTCTTGGAAGCTAACTACAAGATTGATGAGAATAACCGGTTTACTCTTGCCGAGATTATGGTCAAGCCTCTGGAATGGTTTGAGCCTAAAAATAATGGTGAACTGATCTTCCGTAAGCCACAGTCCAGTGCTGAAGTAAATGTATTTAAAACTTATCCGCTCAAGTTCTTTCTGACACGGCGTAAACCATCTTATAAACAGCCTTATGGGGAAGCATTACTCACCAAGCTATATTGGATCTGGTACTTCAAAACTAGCTCCACTAAATTTTGGGTGAAGTTCCTGGAACGATTTGGTTCGCCGTTATTAATCGGTAAGGTGGGAGGTCAAAATCGTAAGCAGCAAGATATTGATGCGATGACCTCTGCTTTACTGAATGCTCATGCACAATCGATATTATCAATTCCTGCAGAAGATGAAGTAACTACAGTGGGAACTAACTTCTCTGGTGCAGGTGCTTCTGCATTTGAAGCTTTTGATAAGGTCATGGTCCGCCGTGTCCAGAAAGTTGTTCTTGGTCAAACAATGACATCTGAGAATGACGGAGGTGGCAGTAAGGCGCTTGGAGTGGTGCACAATGAAGTCCGGATGGATAAACGTAATTCTGACTTACGCATGATTTCACCGACAGTCCAAGAACTGATTGATGCTCTTTGTATCCTCAATGGATTTGATAAGCATACGATCATTCTAGGTGGTGAACAGGACCTTAATGTCAAAGTGGTCGAGCGGGACTTGAAGCTTAAGGATCTGGGTGTGCAGTTTAATGACAAGTACATCATTGAAACCTACGGTATCAAGCCTGAGCATTTCAAAGTTGGAGTAGCTTCAGATATCACTCCAATACAGCAATTCAATGCACTACCCCATAAAGCCTTTAGCTTTGCAGCAACTACCAGAAAGCTATCACCTGAACAGCAGGAAGTAGAAGAGCTGACTGATGCACAGCGCAATATTGAACTCTTAAGCAATGCCCAAGTAAACGAGCTTCTGCAGAAGAGTGAAACACCAGAAGAACTGGCCTTTCATCTGATGCAGATCATGCCTGATGCCAGTCAGTCTCAGTTCACGGCGAATCTGGAACGGGCTTTATATGCAGGTGATGTGCTGGGGTATATGACAGCAAGTGAGGGGAAATGAAGCCAGTCACATTCTTAGAGGCCTTACAGTTTGCCCGGTCTCGTAAAATCGTATTGCCTGATGAGTTTTACTCTCTGGATCTCAAGACACGACAACTGGCCACCACGGTCAGTTTTTTATCGAGCATAGAACAGATCCAGACTGTGATAGCCGCCGTAAACAAAGCTATTGCAGATGGCTCGACATTTGAGGACTTTAAGAAAGTGGTCGCTGAAAATGAGATCAAGCTAAGTGAGCCTTATCTCAAGAATGTTTTTAGGACCAATATTCAGACGGCGTATAGTCATGGACGCTGGCAACAGCAGCAACGCAATAGAGACAAACGACCATACCTGATGTATTCAGCTATCGATGATAGCCGGGTCCGTCCAAGTCACCTGGCATTAAATCGGATTATTCGTCATATCGATGATCCATTCTGGCTCATGTATTACCCGCCGTGGTCCTTTATGTGTCGCTGTACAGTGATTGCCTTAACTGAAAAGCAGGCAGAAAAATATGGTATTACCCCAGATGATCAGCTACCGGAAGTGGCTGAGGAAATGGGATGGAGTACCAGTCCAATGACCTATGGCGATCTATCTGGTCTGGTAGATCAGAAGATCCTTGATTCTGACCTGGATAAAGCATTTTTGCTGGAGCAGAAAGAGGTCATCAAGGCTGAATGGATGGCAAGTAAAAAGCTGGCCAGCTTATTTGCTCCGATGGATGATAAAACTCGGGACTTATTTGATGTGGTGGCCAATACAGTGATTCCACTTGATCCAGATATCCGGCCAAGTGCGATTCGTACTTTTTTGGACTATGTACAGGGTAATGATTCAGCTCTTACGGCGCAGCTAAAGCAACCACCTATCACTCTGGCTGAGGAAGTACTTAAACGCTGGTTGAAGGAGGATTTAAGCAGGCTACAGGCAGTAGCATCAAATAGTGCAACTACAGTGGCCGGATCAGCTTCACTAACCTACGCTGCATCATTGGAGGTAGGTAAGGTCATTACTCTGGATGCGCCGTTACTGTTAGCAGGTTCTGGCTCAAATATTGTGATTCAGATAGAGAATGCTAAAGGGTTAGGTATTGATCTGGAAAAGCTAAATGCAGGGCAAGGCGTACTGTTCCCCTTAGGCATATCTTTTCAGGTGGTTTCAAGGGGAATAGTGAATAGACAAATAGTTTACTCTTTGAAAATTTTAGAAAATTAAATCAGCTTTTAGGTGGCTTTGGAGCGTTTATGTATTGCAGTGATATAATAAGTAAAACTACAAGGAAGCTACCCTATGGATAAGTTAATGCTTAAACATGAAGAGAATGCTTTTAAAAGAGAATTACATGAAATCTTAGAGCAGAAGTGTCATGAGTTTAAATCCCGAACAGGGCATCGAGTTGATCTTGTTGACATAAATTATCAACCTCACTCAGAAAAATCACCTCTAACTTTTGGAGTTGAAAATAAAGATCTTTTCGAATGTTATGTTGATATTGGATAGTTAACTAACTATTGAGAGTAACAAATAGCACCCATAGGGGTGCTTTTTTTATGGAGCATGAAAAAATGCCAGATCCAAATGAAAAAGCTAAGCAGGAGCAAGATCAGTTTTGCTTTCAGCTTGGCCAAGTCAGTGTAGACAAGCCAGAGGAAGGGAAAAAGAAGCGCACCTTTTCGGGTATTGCCTATAGTGGTGAAGCAATTACTGACCACTGGTATTGGGACAAGGTGGTGTTTGACCTTGATTCGATTCAGATCAAAGGCCGTATCCCCGCTTTGCTAGAGCATCGAACCAGTCAAAGAGCTGGAGCAATCAACTCATATTCTGTGAGCCATACGGAAGGCCTCAAAATTGAGGGCAATCTACTTTCAAATGAATTCGGAACTCAAGTCGCCCAGGACTCTGATGATGACTTTCCATGGCAAATGTCAGTACGGATTTATCCCACCACAGTGGAAGAGGTTAAAGAAGGTTCAGTCATTGTGAATGGCAGGACATTCCAGGCACCTGTTGCCATCTTTCGGGGTGGTCGTATCCGTGAAGTGTCATTTTGTGCTTTAGGTGCAGATGACAATACCAACGCCGTGGCAGCTAGTCACTCACCCAAAAACTTTAACCAACCAGAGGACACAGACGTGGACCTAGAACAAGCAAAAACAAAACTCAAGGAGCAGGAGCAGACCATTACAGGTTTGCAGGAACAGATTAAAAAGTTTGCTGCTGATAAACGTAATGCCGAAATCGATGCTTTGGCAAAAGACCTAGGCAAAGAATTTAGTACCGAAGAGAAGTCTAAGTTCGCTGCCATGCCAGACGATGCATTTGAGCTGATGGCCAGCACACTAAAACAGTTCTCGACAGGTAATCAAACACCACCAGCTGGCCAACAGCCACAAACACCAGCTGTAAATCCTGCACTGAACTACCTGTTTAATCATCAGGCTACTGGTGGCCAGGGTGGGCAAGGACAAGGCGGATCGGGCGGTAATCAGGAGCATCAATTCACAGCAGGTGCAAAAGCCTTCGCTGAACAAAATAAGGGGAAATAATTCATGAGCATTGCTATTCCAAAGCTAACCATCACCTCCCAACGGTTGGTGCTAGACAATGAAAAGCTGCGCCGTGCCAATGCCAAGGTCACCACGGCCACTGCATATAAGTACGGCGATCTACTGGTGCTATCAGATGACAATGTACTGACTCATGCTGCAGATGAATCATCCTGGGATGTGATCTGTGGCCAGAACGTTACCGCAGCCGAAGCAACCATTAAAGCGGCTGACGGGATTGAAATTCCGGTGTATTACGGCGGTGTATTTAACGTTGAGGCCGTGTCTTTAAATGGGGCGTTGCTGGACAAGGCGAAATATGATGCTGCCCGCGCCAAAGCAACCAAAAACAAAATCGAACTTTCTAAGGTGTAATAAACATGCCACAGTCTTTTAATATTGACGGTACTCCGCTTGAACTTCTTGATGTGGGTGAGCTTGCTCTCATTCATAACAACTTCCGTCCGATGGATACATGGCTGCTGGACCGCCTGTTTCCAAACCGCCCGATATTCGCTCGGGATTACGTACCACTAGCTGAAGTAACAGCTGAACACGACTTGGCACCACTGGTATCGCCACAGCAACCTGGTAAACCTTTTGATACTGATCAATCCGGTGAAGTACGCCATGTGAAACCGGCTTACTACAAACCTAAAAATCAGGTAACACCTGCAGAAACCTTTGAGCTTGCTTTGCTGGAGCGTCTGCGTACAGCTGGCATTATCTCTACCGGTAACCAGCAGCTCTCTGACCAGGAGAAAATGGTAATTGCTCAAATCGCTGTTATGAAACGCAACCATGATGCGATTGATAACTCGGTGCTGATGATGGCCATTAATCTTCTAAAAAATGGTCAATACCTGCTGCATTCAGATGATTATGAGTACAACCTGGTGGATTACCGTCGTGATGCATCTCTGCTTTTCACTCCTGCAATACCTTGGAATGAAGCTGGAGCAAAGCCTGTTGATGACATTAAACGTATGCTAGAGCGTCAACTGGCCGCTGATGGTGGTGAAGCTAAGCTTGCTATCATGTCGGGTTCGGTTTGGGCAGCTCTATGGAATAATTCAGAATTCAAGGATGAATTCATCAAGCCTTATGCTGGAATCTCTGTACCAGTTACACCAAGCTTTGGCGTAAGTGAGACTGCTACATTGAAAGGCACTTTTGATGGAATTGAATTCTGGGTTTACGATGCAACCTACCGTCATAAGGGTAAGGTGAACCGTTTCATTGAGAAAGACTATTTCAGTCTGATCTCGGATACTAATGGCTCGGTGGCCCATTGTAAGATTAAAAATATGCTGGCCAATGGTGTGGCTCAGCAGTACTTTGACCGTCAATGGTACTGTGAAGATCCAAGCGGCATTATGCTGATGACCGAATCTGCTCCACTGGTCATTCCATCGAATAAGAACGGCGTAGTTGGTGGGACCGGCTTCATTACTCTATAAGGAGGCTTAAATGCCGAAGTACACAGCAAAACAATCCATCGGGCATTTTATGCCAGGTGATGAAATCAAAGGGCTTGAAGCAAAACGTATTCAGGCCCTTTTAGCATCTGGGGCTATTGAAGAATATCAGGAGCCGGAAGAGCCTAAAGCAGATAGTACCGCAGCACGTCTGGCTGAGCTTGAAAAGGCTAATACAGAGCTGACAGCAGCAAATACTACTTTAACTGAAGCCAATCAGACCGCTGCTGCTGATAAAGCCAAGGCTGAGCAGGAAATTGCTGAACTTAAGGCAAAAGTGGCTGAGCTTGAAAAGGCCAAGCCAGCATCTAAGTCTAAGACCAGTGACAAGCCAGCTGAACAGGGTGCGGAAGCAGCCAAGTAAGGTGATCTATGTACGCAACAGAAGCAGACATGGTGAAGCGGTTTGCTAATGACATTGAAGAGTTAAAGCTGATGCATGCAGATGCAGCAGCTTCTATCAATGAAGCGCTTCAGGATGCGGCAGAAGAGATTAACGGCTATATCGGTGGCCGTTATCCTCTGCCTCTTCCCAATGTGCCCAGCAATCTGAACCGCATGGCCTGTGATATTGCCCGTTACCGGCTTTATTACCAGCAGCCCACTGAAGAAGTACGTAACCGTTATAAGGATGCGATTAAATTTCTTGAACGGGTACAAGATGAAAAAGCACATCTACAGATCCAGACCGCAACCAATGAAATTGTAGATGATCAGCCTAAGGGCCGGCCTACCACAATGCCCATCGGAACCAGTTATGTAGGAGGCGTGTTTGGTGATGAAACGCTAGACAAGATGCCTTCATTTAAATAAGGAGGAGGTATGGCTTTTGCTATAACAATTCGTCCTGACAATGAATCTGCCATAATGGCAGTACTGCAGCATATGGCCGATTTCGACAGCAGAAAGGAGGATATGTTTGTCGAGATTGGTGGCTATGGAGTTTATTCCACTCAAGACCGGTTTATCGGTCAGCATGATGTAGATGGTAATCCATGGAAACAGTCATGGCGAGCCCGGATGCAAAATGGTCAAACAGGCCGTGATACGGGTGAATTAATGAATGAATTGCACTATAACCTGCGCCCTGATGGTGTTGAGTGGGGTTCAAACAAAATGTATGCCCATGTCTTTCATTTTGGTGCAACCATTCTGCCTAAAACGGCGGAGTACTTAATCTTTGCGGTGGGTGGCCAGTTCAGGAAAGTGAAACAGGTCAATATCCCTTCTCGTACCTTTCTGGGCATCAATCAGGATGATGATGAAGAGATCCTTAATATTATCGGGAGGCATATAGGTGTCTGACTTTTTTGCAGTACGTGGAGAAATTGCCGAGAAGCTCAAGGAGATTCCGGATTTCAAGCAGATCTATACGCCGTTGAACTCTGTACTGGTGACTGAAATGTCTCAGGTAACCCCATCAGCTCACGTCAACTTCGTGCGGATTCGCCCTAAGGATAGTGCGGGCAAGGGGAAAATGAACATGATCAGCCAGCAGTGGGCGGTCACCGTGGCCTGTAAGAATGCCCGTTCACAGTCTATAGATGGTTCAGCGGTAACAGATCAGGCGGGTAATCTTCTTGAAGATGTTATTCAGTTGCTCTCAGGCTGGAAGCCAGCCTCGGCACGTGGAGAATTGATGCTGGTTGATGTGAAAGAAGCCTTCAGTACAGGTTTTGCATATCTCACAGCAGTATTTGAATCAGAACGATTTATCTAGGAGCCAGTCATGGCAGCAAAACAATATACGGCACTACAACCTGTAGGCCGGTTTAAAAAGGGTGAGTTCGTCGGTGGACTGGATGATGCTCAAATCAAAAAATTACTGGCAGACGGCGTGATTCAGGAAGTCCCTGAACCAAAGCCAGCTGCTTCAGCCAAGAAAACCACAGGGGATGAAAAGTAATGGCTAAGGAATATATTTCTCTGCAGGGTAAGTTCTACTTATCCAAGCTGTCGAATGGCATTGCTGGTGCGATGCGTCATATTGGCAATGTGCCCGATTTTGAGCTAGAGATCGATGCTGATGTGATCGAGCATCAAGAATCAACATCAGGTAAACGTACAACTGACTTCACTATGGTGAATACCACAGCGGTAAGTTTCAATGGAACACTGGAAGAAGTAAATAAAGAGAATCTGGAATATATCGTTTCAGGTACTAACACTGAAGTCGCTACAAATACGGTGACTGATGATTCCCTTGGAACAGTGGTTGCGGGTGAAGAAATACAGCTGGAAGGTTATAACCTGAAAGAAGTTTCATTTAAGGACTCGACTAGTGGTGCTGCCAAGACAGTTGATCCATCAAAATATAAAGTGGATGAAGTATTTGGTACTGTGATTTTTCATGATGTGGCTGATCTGACCATGCCGATTCTGGCCAGCTACAAAACAGGTGCGGTAACTCATACTTCACTTGCAGATGATTTTGATGAAGAGTACGAACTATTCTTTAAGGGTATCAATACGGCAACTGGTAAACACATGGCCGTTCGTTTATGGCGAACCAAAAAATCACCGGAAACCACTTTCCCTCTGATTCATGAAGAGCTGGGTCAGTATGAAATTTCGGGTCAGGCTTTATCTGATACAGAACGTGGCATAGATCCAAAATTGGGTTTATATGGCCACATCGTGACAATTCCTGCAGCAACTTAATCAACCAAATACAGGCACAGGGGCGCATTAGCGTCTTTTTTTGTGCCTGTGTTTTATGGTGCTTAATCATGAATAAAACTACTGCGATATTTTTCTTTTTACTGATCATTGTGATGATCATATCTGTACTTAGTTTTTTTAACTTTAAAAAGATGAATTGTGATGGTGACACCAAGTTCTTTATTTATCACGGCACTCAATATAAGTGTTCAAACTATCAAAAGTAATGAGATTCCATCATGAATGATTTTTTTCTAGCAGCTAATCGCTCTATGACAGTGAATGATGTTGAAGTTCACCAGATCCAGATAAAAGATTTTGACCAATGGGCGGTACATGCCGAAAAGGTAAAAGGCTTCTTAAAGGAAAAAGATTATTCAGATGAAATTTTAACCGAGCTTTTTAAGACTCATTCAATTGAAGTGCTGGGTATATGCAGTCTGGCCACTAAGCTTCCAGCAGCTAGCCTGATTGATTTGGCCAATGCTTCGGAACAGCAATTTAAAGAAGTTTTATCAGCAGTACTGCAGGTCAACGGTGCTTATTTTAAAGAAGACCAGCCTAAACGCCGTAATAAAAAGCAGGTAGCAAAAGACAATGATTCAACCTGGTTTGACTCATTCCAGTTGCTGATCAGTGCTGGCCATACTCATACCGAAATCATGAATATGACTTATGGTGCTTACAGTGAGTATTTAAAATCAGTCCAAAAGGATTACCGGAATAAGCTTGCAGCACTGACCAGTGTAGTGAGATCCGCTCAGCATGCTTCTGCGAAAGACTTGAAAAAATTCTTAGAAGATTTAAAAGACTCATCGTGAGCAAAGAAGCTTTTTCACATTGCGATAATTTAGACCAGTCGGTTAAGATGCTCAAAAATATCTCAAAATAAGGTAAGAAAATGAAACAGACTTTTTTATCTGTTGTAGTTGGGGGATTTAGGAGCATTACTCTGTGAATCTAAAATATGTACTTATTGCAGTTATTCTGGTGGTAGGTGGTCTTTTTTATTTTATGCATCAAAGTAATAAGGCTGATGCAGAAAGACTTGAACAAGCAAAAGTAGCTCATGAACAGAAAATCAGACTTGAAGAAGCTGCGGCTATTCAAGCTAAAAAAGATGCTGCAGAATTAAAAGCTCGTCATGAGTTACAGAGAATTAAAGAAAATGAAGCAAGTCAGAAGGCTCAGCAAGACAAACAAAAAGCTCAGATAGAGCTTGCAGCCTCTAAAGTAAAAGATAGCTTGCTTGATCCTGATTCTGCAAAATTTAGGAATCAGAAAGGGTATTGCGGAGAAGTTAATTCTAAAAATCGAATGGGAGGATATGTTGGATTCAGCCGATACATATATATGCCTGAAGATGGACTAGTAAGAATTGAGAGTGATACACCATCAGGTACTTCCTCAGTGTTAATGGATGCTTTATGGAAAATAAAGTGTGAATAAAATTTAATCTCTAATTAAGTCGGTTCATTTTTTAGAGCTTTTAATATCTTCATCTAACCCACCATTCGGTGGGTTTTTTATTGCGAGTAAGAACATGGCCGGTAAAGAATTAACCTTTAAACTTGTGATGGAAGCTGATACTAAAAACTATGTATCAAATATTAAGGATTCAGAGAGTGTTACCAAGGCCCTTTACGCCGCAATAAAACAAGAATCTGAAAAACTGAAGGCTGCATCTGAACAAGCTGCTCAGGAAGTTGGAAAAATAGTTCCTGATGATTTGCAGAAGAAAGCTGATCAAGCCAAAGGAAAGTTGAGTGAAGTCTCTCAGGCTGCTGGTGAGTTAGGCAATCAGGCAAGTCGGGCTGCAGCTAAAGTAGACGGTCTTGAAAATGATTTGAGCGCCGTAGCGAATGAAGCCAAACAAGCCGGAATCATTTTAAACACAGCTATTCCTGAAGAGATCATTCCTTCTGAATCTACACAAAAAGTTTCTCAGCTAGTTACAGGATTGCATAGTGCCACCCAAGCTTTAGGGGAAATGGGTAGTGACGCAAACATAAGTGCAGATAACCTTAAGCAACTTGGCGATTATGGCCAGCAAGCGCTTACCGGCCTACAAAATGATTTGCAGCAAGCAAAGCTACATTTGAACTATTTAGCTGCAACGAATGCTACACCTGAGGATATTGAGCGAGCCAAGGCAGAAGTCAAGAACCTTGAAACAGGCGTAAAGCAGGTCAAAACAGCATTTGATGGATTTCAGGGTGTAGCTAATGGTGCATTGAGTTCTGTTGCTACTCAGGCAGAGGTAACAGAAGAAGCAATCACAGATGTTGTGCCATCTGAACTTATCCAGAAGGCTCAAAGTTTAAGTGAAAAATTCTTTTCTGCTGCTAAAGAAATTGAAGCTCTTGGTGACAAGTCAGTTATCAGTGCAGGTGAACTACGCTCAATGTCGAGCATTGGTGAGCAAGGCCTTAATGAGCTTAACTCAGCCCTAAAAGCTGCTCAGGCTGAATTAGTCCGACTACAAAATACTGACGGCACTTTAAAAGATATCGAGATTGCAAAAGATCGTGTTCTAAGTATTGAAGATGCTATTAAAGAAACATCCAGTGCATTTAATTACTATCAGGACGTTGCTGTAAATGCCATGCGTGGCGTGGACAATGCCACCCAATCGACCATTAACCAGTTACAGCAGTTCAGTGCAGTAGATCTATCAGGTGTAATAGGTGAAGCGCAGACTGTAACTCGTGCTATCGAGTCAATGGGAAGCGGTGCAACAGTATCTACGCGTGAAGTTCAGCGTATTGGTGAATTAGGCTCTAACGCGATTAATGCTTTAGAAAGAGAACTGAACGAGGCTAAATTAGCTTGGCAGGCCCTATCAAGTGCCAGCCATGATATTTCTCTTGAAGAACTGAATCAGGCTAAACAAAAAGTTGAACGCTTGGAGCAGGCTCTGGACCTGACTGAAAACTCAATGAATGAGTTTAAGAGTGCGACCCAGCAAGCAGTACCGGTGGTGGATCATCTGGATCAGTCTCTGGAAAAGACAAACCATGAGCTTAAGGATACAGAAACTTTCGGGCAACGGGCGGCAAGTGAGGTTGAAGGCCTAAGAAATAGCTTCAATGCTTTAACCGGTGTTTTGGCTGCAGTGGGTATTGGTACAAGTGCAATGGAAATTGCACAGGTATCTGATCAGTATAAAACGCTATCTGGCCGTATTCAGATTGCGATTGGTGATAATGCCAACTTAAAACAGGCAATGGATGATGTTGCAAATGTAGCCATAAAAACCAATTCTAATCTTGTGGCTACCGGTGATCTGTTTGCACGGCTGACTAAAATTGGTCAGGAGATGAAGTGGCCGCAAGAGCAGGCTTTAGCACTGACTGAAACTATTAACCGCGCCATTCAGGTGGGTGGTGGTAGTGCAGAAGCGAATGAAGCTGCAATTACCCAGCTTAATCAGGCGTTAGGTTCAGGTGTACTACGAGGTGATGAGTTTAACTCCATGGTTGAACAGTCACCCCGACTGACACAGGCAATGGCCGACGGATTGGGTGTGACTACTGGCCAATTACGTGAGATGGCTAATCAGGGACAGTTGACCACCGCCGTAGTGACCAAAGCTATTTTAAGCCAGAGTGAAGTGATCACTGCCGAGTTTAATAAATTCCCAGCTACGATTGGCGCTTCTATTGAGAACCTGAAAACAGCCTGGACAATTTATATCGGTGAAGCAGATGCAGCGAGTGGAGCAAGTGCTAAGGTAGCCCAAGCCTTAAAATTTGTTTCTCAAAACCTTGATGCACTTATTACAACCCTTACTGCTGCAGCTCAGGCATTTATCGCTTATAAAGCTATTGGAATGGCAGCAGTATTTCTGGAAAAAGCCAATGCAGCGAAGGCTGCACAAGTTGCTATCGCTACAGAAACCGTAGCACTGACTGCAAATACCGGTGCAAATACAGCCAATACACGTGCTACCCATCTTACGGCAGTAGCTAAAACCGAACTGGCTGCTGCAACCAATGCAAGTACAACCGCAAATACAGCAGCTGCAGGAGTATTTGGTCGTGTTACTACTGCCACAAATGGACTTAAGGCAGGATTGGTTTCTGTTTTATCCAGGTTTGGAGCATATGGTGCTGCAGCAGCCGGTGTTGTAATCGCTAGTGATTTGATGGTTGACGGTTTTAAGACAACTGATGAATGGCTACTCCGACAGGGGTCAAATTTCTTCGATTGGGCTATAGCGAGAGTAACAGGTACAAAATCGCTGGCCGAGCAGGAACGCGATCTGGCAGCAGCTGAGGAGGAATCACGAAAGAAACAGGAAGCAAGTACTGCGGCCAAGGAAAAACACGCTGCTAAAGTAGAAATGCTCAAAAACGCTTCTCTTGGCTTAAATGAAGTGTCAAAAGCAACCGTTGCAGAGTTTGATAAGCAGATTGTCTCAGGTAAATCCGTATCTGAGGCATTAGATGGTGTAGCTAAATCTTTTAATTTTGATAGTACTACCAGTATAAATAATGGAATTACTGCGCTCTTAGCATTACAGACACAAGGTAAGGCTACTGGCGAAGAGATTCGGAAATCACTGACCGGTATATTAAAAGATGAAGATTTAGGAGCATTTCAAGGAAGGCTTGCCGCGATTCCAGTCAACATTGATAAACAGCTTGCTGAGGTTAATGCCAAGGTTAAGGCTAGACAGGCCGAACTGGATGAATGGAAAAAAGCAAACCAGAATGCTGCCATGAAGGACTGGGAGGCTGCAACAGAAAAATATCGTGCCGACATTCAGAAACTTCAAGCTGAAGCTAGTGCTCTTAATGTTCAGTATGCTAATGCGATTAAAAGCGCTGCCATGGTTCAAGGTGCTATTCTGGATGAAGCTATTCGTCGTACAGGTCTGAGTTATGAAGAACTTGGTGGTAAATCTACCAAGGCTTTTACCTCGGCTAAGAACGACGTAAATACTTTAATTCAGAATCTGGACCAGTTAAAAAGTAAAGGAGTAGATGTAGGGCTGGCTTTGGATGTAAGTATTTCTAAAGCAATCAATACTGCTACTAATCAAAGAGAGCTAGAAGATTTAAAAGTTAAAATTAATGATTTGCGCATTATTTTGAGTAGCAAGGTAGCTGATGGCTTACTTCGACAAGCTGAACAGCAATTAGTTGATCTCAAAGAAAAGGCTGATCTAGCTCGAGCAGGCATTAATTCTGTTGAAGAAGCTTTTGGTTTGTTTGGTATGAAAACACCTGCACAACTTAAAGTAGTTGCTGAAGAATATAAAGCAGCCTTTGATACTATGCGAAATAGTGGCCAAGCTACTTTATCCCAGCAGCAAGAGGCTTTCAAACAATATGCAGAGAAAGCAATTGCTGCAAATAAAGGGGTAGCTGATAGCACTATTTTATCGCAAGCAAGTATGCTGGATATGAAAATAGAGGTAGATGCTACTGGTAAAGCAACCGTTTCAGCCATTAAGCCTTTAGAGAATGCACTGGATAGGGTCAAAGATGGGTTTGACGGCATAAGAGGAGGTGCTAGATCAGCAGGACAAGCCATGCGTGAGGAGGCCAAATCCTCTACTGAAGCCTGGTCAGAAGCTCTTACTGCCATGCAGGGCAAGCTTAAAGCCTCTAAAACTGGAGTCATGGCTAAAAACGGTTATTCAGTTGATGAGATTGAGCAGCAGCTGACTGAAATGGGATATAGCGGTAATGCCAGGCAAAAGGCTAAAGAGCTATTCGAGACGGCTCAACAGGGTCCAGGTGGTTATTACCGTTCAGCTTCTCATGAATATGCTGCGCGTTATGGTGTCTCTGCATACGACAACCAGAAACAGACCGGCAACTACATGTTCATTGCCGAGCAGCTGGAAAAGCTGGAGGAATATGCAGGCAAGTCGGGCAGTACTGGTTCCAGAGTCAATGTAAACAATCTGGCCCCGGACGTGAGCTATCCTAAAACCAGCACTCCAACTGCTGAGCCTTCACGTACTGTCATCAACCAGATCTCTATTAATGGCCGCACAATTAATGTCCCTGTGGATGAGGCTAATCAGGGCAGTTTTAATGATTTCCTGACTGAACTGGAAAGGATAAAAAAGAGTAGCTAATGAAATTAATACGAGTGTCTACATCAGAAACCGTCCCGCTTGAGGACGGTTTTTTATGGTCTGATGAATTTGAATGGAAGCCCATCGAGCAGAAACAGAGTCGGGCTATTGATGGTTCTCTAATTATCCAGGAGGGCCGTAAAAAAGCAGGTCGTTCAATTGTGCTGCAACCGGCAGATAACACGATGGGCTGGATCAAACGCCGTGATTTACGCACGGTTCAAGACTGGTCTGCTTTATCTGAACAATTCATTCTGGCTTTTGAGTATCAGCACGACAGACGTGAATTTCATGTGATTTTTAACCATGAAGCCGGGGCTTTGGAAGCTGCTCCAGTGAAGGGAATTCCATCTGTATCTGAGGATGACTATTACAACGTGACTTTACGTTTTATTGAAGTGGGGGAACTTTACAGTGGCAATTGAAACTAAAAATCTGGTGCTCTATAAGTCCGAGCGCCTGAGCGATACAGAAGATGGTGGTGGCAAGTACTCTGGCCAGATGATTGAAGATGGCCAGAGCAATAACCTGTTTAATGATGTGAGTGAGCTGGACCGCACCATGGGTGATGTGTCACTGCGTAAACTGTTCCCCGCCGTGACAACGAATGATACAGATTTGCTTATGGGGGCTACGGTCTTTATCTCGGAAAACCCGAAAGACCCGAATGTCTCAGCTTTGCTGTTTAGTACAAAGTCGTGGATTGATGAGCGCAAGTCCGCCCAGAACCGGATTGAAAACTATCTGGCCAAGGGTGGGCAGGCAGCCGGCATTCCACTGGATACACATTACACAGGCATGAAAACCTTGCAGGTGGCGATGTTTCCAAGTGAAGTCGAAAGCTCGGTGGGCAGTACACTGGTATTGGTCTCGAAAGAAGGCCAGGCACTGCAGCATGAGCAATATGTTCGCATCACCAAAGTTGAAACCCGTGTTGCCAAGATGGTCATCGATGGAAAGGAAGTTGAATATAAAATTGCCACCTACAGTATCAATGATCCACTCGATCAGGATTATGTCGGACTCTCTGCAAGACAATGGTACAGCGGCGAAAAGTCTCAAACGATTTTACGGGATACTATCGTAGCCGATACCGGCAAGTATTATGCATCCAGCAATCTCAAGTCTGCTGCAAAAGTCGGTGAGTTTACCGTAAATGCGGAAAGTATCTTTGCCCAGCTGGTTCCATCTGCCCAGACTGAAACACCAATTGTGGATGTAAACGCAGCCGGGGAAAGTATGGTACTGGTACCGGGTAACACTGCTGCTATTACTGCAACTTACTCGACCACCATTGGTACCGCTCAGAACCTATATATCGGCTCATCTGTCATGCCATCGAGTGTCTCGTTTAACCTGTTTGGACAGCAGATCACTGATCAGGGCGGATTACTTAAAAATACTTCTGGTACCCAGGTTGGAACAATTGATTACCAGCGTGGCTTGATCCAGTGGACGCAAGCTGCAGGGGCAGGATCTGCAAACTTAAGCATGACCTTTAAGCCGGCTTCAGCACCCAACCAGTACTTCCAGTCGGAAACCCGGCCAGTGACCCAGCAGAACCAGAGTGCCAACTGGACTGGTGTGCTGGTACCACCACCAGCCCCGGGTAGCTTGTCGGTTTCTTATATGTCACAGGGCAAGTTTTATGAACTGAAAGATGATGGTTCGGGGCAATTAAAAGGTGCAAGTACTTCGTTTGGCTCTGGTGCGGTCAACTATGAGACCGGTTCCTGGTCTATTACGACGGGCGCTTTACCGGATGTGAATACACCAATCCTGTTGCTGTGGGGTACACCGCTGGCTACGTTCATACGCTCAGGTCTTGCGGTTGAACCGGCAGCATTCGAGTTTGATTTGCAGCAAGCTGGTATAGCCTCGGGAAGCGTGACAGTGAAATGGTTACTGGAAGGCGAACAGAAAACTGCAACTACAAATACGCTGGGCCAGTTTAGTGGCGATGCCACCGGTACCTTTAACTATGCTACCGGTCAAGGCCGGCTGGTACCGAATAAACTGCCGCAGAAAAATACGGTCTTCACCATCAACTATAGCTACGGGGCATCTACATTCCAGCAGATCGATAGCGTTATGCCGGTGGACCGGAAACTTAATTTCAAGATTGGTACCGGTGCAGCTATTCAGCCTAACAGTATTGAACTCAAGATACCTCTTACCAGTCAGTTGGGAAACACCGCAGGTTCTGTCACGCTGACGGATATTCCGGTAAATGCCGAAGTCGGCAATCTGGTGGATAGCAAAGGTAAAGTACAGGGCACTATTGTTTACGCAACAGGTGCAGTGGAAATTATTCCTGAAGCGACTACGACGCTTTACAGCAAGTCCTATACACCCATTGAAATCTATAGAGCGGGGTAAGCTATGTCATTTTATTTACCGACCACTTCCAACATCAGGGAAGAAGTGGTGCAGCTGGGCGCTTATGCCAGTACATCTATTGAAGCCCGTTACAGGGATACTTCGGGCGTAAGTGCCGGGGTTAAACAGGTTACCGGTGACAAGCTACGCTTTGATCTGACCCGGGGCTTTGATGAGCAGATTCTCTCCGGCGCGGTGCGTTTTATGCTAGGTACGGATACCTATCTGGACCGTACCGGTACTCTAGTGCGTAATGTAAATCCAGCCAATAACAGTGGCACCAGTTCTGGCAGTATTCAGTATGGTACCGGTAAGATTGAAATCGACAGCTGGACACCAAATACCGATAACCGCCTGACACTACAGTCTCTCACTACAACTACAGATATGCCGCCGGTCAACCGTATCAGCTTTAGAACGCCAGTCAGTCCGCTGCGTCCCGGATCATTAACAGTCGTCGTAGCCACACTGGACTTTGGGCAGCTCACACTACGTGCTGATGACGATGGCATCATTGAAACCAGCCGTGCACATGGCCAGATTAATTACGATACCGGTTTTGTGGATCTGTTTTTTTATACCAAGACTGAAATTACTGAAAGTAATCGTACAGGAATTGAAGAGCAGGACTGGTATGACGTTCTGCTCGAGTATGAGGAAGCCGGTAAAAGGTACATCAATATACCGGTCTGGGTTGCGCCGGAGACTGTACGTTATAACGCGGTGGCTTATACCTACATCCCGCTGGATGCCGAGATTCTGGGACTATCTGCCACCCGTTTACCACTAGATGGCCGGGTACCGATTTACCGGGTCGGTGATATTGCTATTGTCAGCTCTAGTAAAACCTTTGAGCTACCGGATCATGTGGCTGGCCAGATTTATGAATTACCGGATCAGCGCATTTCATGGGCCGAGCTTGAAGATGCAGATGGCGTAAAAGTGCCATTTGATATGTACAGCGTGGATTATGACTATGGCAAGTTTACGCTGGGTGGTGACTTTGCGTTAAATGCACTGACCGCACCATTGACGATGAAATATCGCTATCAGGACATGCTGCTGATCCGTGATGTGCAGATCAATGGCCAGCTAACCTTCACCAAACCTTTAACGCATAACTACGATGCTGAGAACACGATTGTTGGCTCAGCACTAGTGATTGGTGATATGCAGGCCCGCTCTACCGGTAAATTTGTACAGCAGTCATGGAATAGTGTCTGGTCAAATGAAGCAAGCGGTGGGAAACTTTCAGCTAATTATAATGATGCCTTATATCCGATTGGAGTCACCAACAAAGGGGCAATTCAGGAACGCTGGGCGCTGGTGTTTACTGATGCGATAAACTTTCGCTGTATCGGGGAATATTCGGGACAGATTGGAACAGGCACTGTGAATACGGACTTTGCACCGATCAATCCGGTCACTGGAGTGCCATATTTTGTAGTGAAAAAGGAAGGCTGGGGACAGGGCTGGGTGAGTGGCAATGTACTGCGCTTTAACACAGTGGCTGCAACCTTCCCGGTTTGGGTGATTCGCACCGTAAAGCAGTCCGAACCGAATGTGATGTCAGATCAGTTTCAAATCATGCTGCGCGGTGACATTGACCGCATGGTTTAACACTTAAATCAAACATGGCCGTGTTAAGCGGTCTTTTTAATGAGTAAATAAAAATGGTCGCAAGTACAGATATTAAGTTTTATGTGCACACCAACAACAATGCACCACAATTGCAAAATGCTTATGGCTCAATGATTAATGTGCTGGATGCCTGTTTGGTAAATGGCATCAATATTGGTACAGTGTCATCCCTTACAGTATTAGGCACAACAGTCACTGTATTATTCAGCTCTTCACATAATTTAATGCAATACCAAGTGATTAAAATCACAGGGGCAACGCAGTCAGAGTTTAATGGTGAGCATCGAATTTTAACTGTGCCGAATGCACAGAGTGTGACATTCGATCTAGCCGCTGCGCCAAGCGTAGCAACTGCCACCGGCACAATCACAGCATCATTACCGCCACTTGGTTGGGAGAAACCATTTTCAAGCATTAATGCAAGTGGTGGCGGTAAGGCTGCTTATCGCTCAACCAATACGCTTTTACCAAGCCGTCCGTTTTTACGTGTCGTTGATGAGCCTGATCCTGCTTACAGTACGTCCTACGCAAAATATGCGAAAGTCGGAATTGTTGAAGATATGACGGGCATTGATATGATGCTCGGTGTTCAGGCACCATTTGATGCTGCTGCGCCTGACAAAAATTGGGTAGGAACAGGCTCAGGAACAACAGCCATTAATGGTTGGGCAAAATGGTATTATGCAAGTGCTCAACTACAAAACACACTATACCCCGACAGCACAATACCATCAGCAGGCAATCGAAATTGGATGCTGGTGGGTAATGATGATTTTTTTTACATCATACCGTCATTTAATTTGCTTGTACCTGGGCTTGTTTACGGATTCGGGTCATTTACATCATTTTTAAATAGTGATAATGCTAATAATTTTTTATCTTGTACTTTACAGTATGCAACAGCATTGGAAACGGATGGTACAGCTAAAGATGATTTTACAGGCCTGTCGAAAACAGCCCCAAATAACAGTGTTTTGATTCATCGAGGTTCATCAAACCCATCCTTATCATCTACTGCAAAAACGTATTCAAACCCGTTTTCAACAATATCAGCAACAATCAACAGCATTGCTAATAAAGATTCACAAGGTGGCTTTATGCTTTTCCCTGTTTTTGTACTCGAAAGCAATAGTGTTTTGAGGGGATGTTTACCGATCTTAAAAAATGCTGCACAAGTATCAGATTTTACAGACAGAGAAGCATTTGTTGTGGATGATGAAGTTTTTATTGCTCGCGAAGCGTATATAAGAGGCGCATCAACAAAGGCGCAAATTTTCTTTAGCTTGGGGAAAAGATGATTATTAATTTAATACCAATAAAAGCTCCAATTGCGCTAGGTTTTTCTATTAAAAATCCAAAAACCATCTCAGGGGTGATATATAAAATTGGGATCCCTGCTCGCGCGAATGTGCACTTGCATGAACGAATATCGGGATTAATAGTGGCAAGCACACTCAGCAATACTAATGGATTTTATGGATTCACTAATATATCAGGTGAGCATAAGTTTTTTGTGACATCACAGGACCCTGACCTTAAATACAACGCAGTCATTCAAGATAACGTGGTGCCAAAATGAGTAAAACATCAGTTAAGGCAAAGCTTGCCATGATTCAGGCCTTTGCCAGCTTTTTAGATAACGGTAGCCAGAGTGCTACCATTATTTTTTATGAAGGTGAGCAGCCAGAAAGTCCGGCTGCTGCTGCCGATACATCCAAGATGCTGGTCACGGTGACTCTGCCAGAGCCCTGTATCAAGGAAGTAACAGCCACCCATGTTGAACTACAACCCTCTGTTACAGCAACGGTCATTAAAGCAGGTACGGCAAGCTGGGCGCGGATCTATAACGGTGCCGGGGAAGCTGCAGCTGATCTGACTATAGGGACAGATATTAGCCTGGCCAATACTAATCTGGTCATCGGTGGCACTTTAACGATTCAATCTATCAAGTTAAAACCGTAATCTGAGGTGCTCATGTGGATTTTAAAAATAAGCTGGGGACCACGGATGCCCACAATTTAAATCTGGAATTTAAAGCGGACAATACTGACAGCCATCACATTGTTCTTAACTTTGAACATCAGGCCGATGGGAGCACCGGTCTTAATTTTGGGGACGACGTTTCGACAGTAATCGATAAGGTACTTGAGACTGAGTTTTCATTTGAAGTGGGTGCCATCTATGCAGAGAGTGGCAGTAATACTGTAGTTATAGATACGGTATTAGACACGGAAATTAATGTTGAGCTAACGGCTCTAGCCTTATCCGAGGCAGATCTGGTTGGGAAAGTAGATTCAGTTTTAGAGACTGCTTTTATCGTTGAAGCAATGACTCTCTTTGCTGATCAGGAGCCGGAACAGCCTGTCGATCCTGGCATTGTGCTGGACTTCACCCAGCCATGGACCGGTTCAACTGAATTAAATTTCGGCTGGGACAGTGATGTTGTTGCAATCAGTATTGATACCCGGCTGGAAACACAATTTACACTCGAACTTGCTGCCGAGTTTAAAGAAAATCTTGATCTTGATGCAGAGCTTAATACTGTTCTGGATACAGGTTTTAGTTTTGAGCTGCAGACCGGCTATAGCGAAAATCGATGTGTTATTGATTCAGTTCCGGATACCAGTTTCAAAACTGGGATTGAAGCAGTTTTCGATATCAACTTTATCCAGGGTATTCAGGCTTATTTGACTGCAACTTATCAGGGAGCTTTGCCTTGTTTAAGTGTAATTGAAATCCCTTGGGCTAAACCGGTATTACGGGCGCATCACAGCGCCTTTTATTTTGAGCACAGTTTAAGCCTGAGTAATCAGGCATTACTTGGCTTTGAAAAGGCTGCCTTGCTGTATCGTTCGGTTCAGTTACAGCATGAAGAAAGTACCGGGCTGGTCAGCTCTGCTGATTTCGTCTGGCAGGAGAATAAGCGATTAGCTAAAACTCGAACCTTGGTATTTGAAGAGGGCAACAAGCTCAGGATCAACCGTATTACAGATTGGGAGGAGCTGGTACGGAAGCGCCGAAACTTTACCTATTCGCATCAAGTAGCTCACGTCTTTGAAAAGCATTTTACCTTTGTATGGGATAAAGGTCTTGAACTGATCACGACCAGTAGCATTGCCTGGGATAAAGCCAAAGCCATTCATTACCGCAAGCATCCGGTTCAACCCTGGCCACAGCCTGAGCTTCCTGAATACGTGGGCAGTTCTGATCTGAACTTTACTTGCTTGTGCAGTGAGCCAGATCCACATAACCTTATTTTAAACTTTGGCGCGGATGACTGTATTCCAGGACTGCCGCCAAAAAACTGGTGGTATATCGTGAATGAATTATCCGTAAGCCGTCTGGACAATGGCCAGAACATTTTGGTCTATGATGGCAGTTACAGCACAGATCGCAGCCGCTGGTGTTGGTCATATAGCCTGAGCGTACCCGCGTCTGAAATATCAAAGCTCGAACCGGTTAATGGTCAGCCTGTGATTTTAAGAGTTATGGTGAATGGTATCGAGCACCACATGCTGCTTGAAAACCGTAGTCGCTCACGTCGATTTGCCGAAATCACTTATACACTGAATGGCCGCAGCCAGTCCGCTTTACTGGACGCTCCCTATGCACCGACACGCTCATTTACCCAGGAGAATGAACGCACAGCAAGACAGCTCTGTCAGGCTGAACTGGATCGGGTGAATAGCTCAACAACACTGAAGTGGGAGCTGATCGATGAGCTGAGCTGGATTGTTCCAGCGGGCAGCTTGAGCTATTCAAACATGACCCCCATTGCGGTGATCAAAATGATAGCCGAGTCTGCAGGTGGCTTTGTCTACAGCGAGAAGGGCAGCAATACCATCACTATAAAGCCCAAGTACAAAAAAACATTCTGGGATTCAATCACGGTTGAAGAATATGACCGGCTGATCCCTGAAAGCTTGGTCACAGAACAGTCTACCGATTATGAGCCTTATCCTGATTATAACGGTATCACGTTAACTAATGACCGCTCTGGCTTAAGTGGCCAGATCAAGCGTACCGGCACTGCAGGTGATACGTTGCTGGAAACAGCGAACAGTCCACTGTTTACCGTTGAGAGCATGGGGTCTTATGGCAAGTCAGCACTTGCTAAAGCCGGTATGATCGAAACCCACAATCTGGTGATGCCGATTGGTCCGGATGTGAGCGAATGTGCACCTGGTGAGCTAGTCGCATTTAATGCTGAATGGTGGGGCATCATTGATGGGGTCAACGTATCATTCAATCATGCGGTGATTAACCAGAGTATTAAAGTGGAGAGCATCAATCGTGAGTAATCCATTACAACGTTTAATCGACTTATTACCCAAGGCCCCGGAGTTTATTGGACAGATTACCTCAGCAGATCATCCCAATTATAAGGTTTTAGTGGTCGATGGTAGCGGATTGGTTCTGTGCACCAGCAGTACCAAATACTCCACCGGTACCCGGGTATTTGTATCTAACAACGAGATCAAGCGCCCAGCGCCTGAAGGCAGGGTCATACAGATAGAAATTTAAGAAAGCTAAAACAGTTTAAGCACCCTACGGGGTGCTTTTTTTATATCTAAGAAATGAGGAGGCTATATGCCTGATAGTGAGACTTATGGAGTAAGAGTCGAGAAAAAGCTCGATCAACTCCGGCAAGAAATGGGCGAGCTGAATAACAACGTGATTCGCTTGTCAGAACGCGATGAATATTATCGGTCACAAGCAGTAGCAAACCGACGTGATATTGATTTACTTCAGGCAGATATGAACCAGGCCAAGGGTGGCCTTACCTTTGCAAAAGGACTTGGAGGTACCGCTCTTGCTGCTCTTGTTGCTTTTGGTGGATATGTCTTTCAAGGCAATAGATCGCTTGAAAAAGATAATGCGCTATTGAATCAAAAAATGGCAATCGCTGAATCTAAACAGATCCGCATGGATACAGATCTGGCTGCAATGCGAAATCAAATTGACCAACAGAAAAAACTAACCTATTAAACGAGAATCAACCATGAAATTTATACCCGAAAACGTCACAAAATATCTATCTGTTAAGCTCCCTCTTCTGGGAGCTTTTTTATCACTGTTAGTTTTAATTCTGCAGTGGGCCCTGGATTATCAGATTATCCCTGTTGAATATCAGCTACTGATTATTAACTTCGTAATTCCTGCTTTGGCGTGGATTGGTCGTAAGATTGCCCAGCCAAATCTAAACCAGAACCAACCTTTAGGTTTTGTCACTGTGACAGCCGGCCATTCCAATGTTGATCCGGGTGCAGTTAGTGGCAAATTTAAAGAAGCCGAACTGGTAACTAACTTTCGTAATGCAGTAGCTTATTACTTAAAGAGCTCCGGTATTAGTATTAAAACGGATGGTGTGGGTACCACTAATAATCCATTGGCTTCAGCCATCAAGTTAATTAAGGGTTCTTCTGTTGCAGTAGAATTTCACTTAAATGCCGCTGGATCTAGTCAGGCGAATGGGGTTGAGACTATTGCGCTACCGAAAGACAAGAAGCTTGCTCAGGATTTATCAAAGGCTGTAGCTTCAGCTCTAGGTTCACGTTTACGAGGGAATGAAGGCTGGATTGATCAAAGTCAGTCAGCACGTGGGAAACTAGGCTTTATTAACAATGGTGGATTAATTGTAGAGTTAGGCTTTATTAGTAATGAGGATGAGATATCCCGTTTTAATGCTCGTTACTGGTTAGCTGCAAAAGCAGTTGCTGATGTACTCATCGAGTACGAGGCTAGTCAATGAGTGAATTCAAGAAAGTAAGTAATATTTTACTGGAATCAAATGGTATTTATTTCATTGAGTGCCCGGGATGTAAAGTATTACATCCTATCCATGTTGGCGAACAACACCGGATTCGATGGGGGTTTAATGGGAATCTAAGTGCTCCAACATTCACACCTTCATTGATGGTAAATCAAGGACATCCTAGCCAATGCCACTCATTTATTACTGATGGGAAGATTCAATTTTTGCCTGATTGCCATCATAAACTAGCAGGCCAAACCGTTAATTTATTAGCGGTGGAGGAATTCTAATAATAAGCCCTCATGGGAGGGCTTCACTTAAGTAGAATTTTGAGCTAATCAGGACTCCCCCACAGCATTACTGTAAAAAAACCTTTCTCGGTGGGGTTGAGTTCTTGTATGGCTGTCTTAACTGCTTCTTCTTCACTTGAAGCATAAAACTTACCCATATGTTCTAAATCCAATTTTTCATTATCAAGATAAAAACACACATCATATTTATCCATATACAATCCTTTATTTAACCTACTGTTCCCAATACTGGTATTGATCCAGGACCATATAAACGGGCCTGCCTTACGATCTCAACCAGCTCATCATAAGTGAGATTGAATGAATCTTCACTGTCAAAAACATATACAACATCTTTGCCTTCCAGTTCAGGTGGTTTCTCAGGTATGAAACGCTCAGGTATAAGGTGCTGTGTTAAACCTTCATCAGAAAGTCTTTTAAAGCGTAAATACTGATCTATTTTATCTTTCACGATAATTCTCCAAAATTAAAGTTCTATACTCATCAGCTCATCCCATCGAAAGGGATTTTTACTTAATTTATCTCTGCTCATTGACCAATTACGATTCGGTAAGAAGCAACTGCCAACAGCAATTTTTTTCTTTCCATATTTTTGATGTACTCCCTCCATGGCTTGCATCAGACTTTCCTTCCTCTCGATTTCTTCCATGTCTGTCAGCAGGTCATACGTATGACAGCTCTTTGGCTCTAATGCTGTCAAAATTACTCCGCATTTTTTATATTGAATCCCAGCTTTAAATATATGGCCGAGCAAAACAGTAGAGGCTTTCACCAGATCCAGTGCAGAGTCAGTAGGCTCAGGAAACGTGTAAGAGGTAGACTTGTTATAAAAGGGCACATCAGTATCAAAAGGATTCGACTGAATGAATGCGATGATACAGCCGCATAGCAGATCCTGTTCACGTAGTCTCGAACAGGCATCTTGAGCATACATGCCTATAGCTTCTTTCAGATCATCCAGTTCAGTAATACGTGCACCGAAAGAACGGCTGGCCACAATTTGTTTTCGTGAGGGTGGAGTGTGTTCAATCTCAATGCATGAATAGCCTTGCAGCTCCGCTATAGTTCTGGCCATAACGACTGAGAATAGACTTTTCATAATGTGAGGATCGGTACACGCCAGATCCAGTACTGAATTAATTCCCATCAACTGCAGCTTTTTAGCGTACTGCCGCCCAACCCCCCAAACTTCAGAAACTTCTACTGCAGATAAATAGTTTTCTTTATTGCATGGGTCCATGCTGACCAGGTTGCACACGCCATTAAACTGGCTATTCTTTTTTGCAATATGATTGGCAATTTTAGCTTCGGTTTTAGTTCTGCCGATTCCAACACAAACGGGTAGACCTAGCCACTGCCAGATCCGGCCACGCATACTCTGTGAGTAATCCGTTAAATCGAATTTATGGCCATAGCTACTGAGCTCTAAAAAGCACTCATCAATTGAATATATTTCTTGCTCTGCAGAAGTCACATAGCCACCAAGAATCGCATGAAATCTGCGGCTCATTTCTGCATACATTGCATAGTTGCTAGATAGTACTTGCACCTGGTGTTTTTGCACTATGTCCCGAATCTGAAATAATGGCACACCCATTTTAATGCCGAGGCTTTTCGCTTCATTGCTCCGTGCTACAGCACATCCGTCATTATTCGACAGTACAATAACTGGTACATCATTGAGCTTCGGATTAAATACGCGCTCACAGCTGACGTAACAGTTATTCACGTCGACCAACGCGAAAACTTTATTTAAGGCTTTCATTCTTATTCTTCTTAGACAGAAAGTTTCTTTAAGTTCCAGGTAACCACAGCCACCACTTCAAAAGACTGGCCATCTGTGAGGTAAATACAAGGATAATCTGGACTCTCAGCTTTAAGCCAGACTTTAGGCAAAGTGGAAGGGTCGTAATCTTCACCAAAGTGTTCAGCCAGTTCGCTCTTCGACATTTTGGCCGTAATCATTAATCTTTTTATTGTTAGATCTTTATTATCAATTAGCGCAACGACAATACTACAATGCTTGGGCTCTTTACTGCGGTCAACAATAACGACATCACCATATTCAAGTCCAGCATTCACCATGGAACTGGTACGGATCACGTTCAAGAATGTGGCATTAGGGTTAGAAATTAAGTGTTCATTAAGGTCGATACTTTTATCGACGTAATCTTGGGCTGGTGAAGGGAAGCCCGTGGGAATGGATTCTAATGCGATGGGGATATCAAGGTTGGTTCTGGCGGTAACCGGTCTGAAGCCATGCTCATCAAGTAGTTTGATATGTTCGAGTATGGCATTAATGGTTGGGCTGGGTTTCCCCTCAGGGCCCATAATCTTCTGCAGAGATGACCAGGCATCATCCGAGAAGTAGATTGGCAACTTCTTAGACATGGTGTGAACTCCTACGCTACGCGGCGTTTTTGGAATTTAATAAACTGTATATATAGGATACGCAGAGAGTTTTATAAAACTCAATAAAAAATTATGAATTTCTGATGAAGAATAAAAAGGGTCCTCTAAGTGAGGGCTTTTTATATTCTTATAATATTAATTACCAATCGAATCTCTCACTGTTCTAGTCTTAGGTTTTAATTCACTGATTAATACCCCTAGAATGACAAAGACTCCTCCAATGATAGCTAAAAACGGCAAACGCTCTCCTGCTAATCTTCCAAATATTGCAGCCCAGACAGGTTCACCTGCGTAAATAATTGCAGCTCGAGAGGGATCAACAGTACGCTGTGCCCAGTTCATAGAAAACTGAATTAATGTACTAGCGAATCCTAGTCCTACTGTTATTACTATGAACTGCCAAGAAATATCAGGAAGCTCTGTTTCACCAACAAAAGGCATAAAAAGAAAACAAAAAATTGAGGCACCTAATAACTGAATGACAGTGACCCTTTTTAAGTTAACTTTACCAGCAAACTTACTGATCAATATGATTTCTAGAGCTATTCCTATAGCACTTAATAAAGTATAAATTTGCCCTGAATTAAAGTTAATACCATTAAAACTGTTGCCTGTTAATAGAATTAAACCAATGAATGCAGAAAAGACTCCAATCCAAATAAAAATATTAGGAAGCTTGCGATAAAAGATCCAGATTAAAATAGGAACAAGAGGAATATATAATGCTGTTAAAAATGCAGACTCACTACTTGTTATCGTTTTTAAACCTATAGTTTGAAGACCATAAGAAAATGCAAGTACACCTCCTATTAGAATACCTGCGATAAGATCATTTTTATTTATATTTTTTAATTGCTTAAAAGTAAAAAATAACAAGATAAAACCAGCTATAAGAAAACGGCACCCTACAAAAAACATAGGAGTAGTGTAGTTGAGAATATAGTGAACTGCTAAGAAAGTTCCTCCCCAGATCATGGTAACAAATACAAGGACAATTTCAGGAGCTATAAAATTTTTAAAAGATTGATTAAAATTCATTGAAAATTTCCAATGTGCAATATATTGCACTATTATTGCATTATTGTTATTTGTGGTGCAATATATTGCACATTAGTATTTATGAATTTTTAATATGAATAATGTTCTTGAGTTTCTAGGAAAAAATATTCGCTTCTTTCGGGAGAAAGTAAACTTTACCCAAAAAGAACTTGCAGATCGTGCAGGTATAAGCAGAAGAACCATAATTGCTTTAGAAGCAGATCAAGTAAATATTAGTTTAGCTAAACTGGATGCTATAGCTAATGCGTTAAATGTTAGCTTCAGTACTTTAGTTAGTCCGCTATATGCGGAAGAAGAGTATTCTTATACGAATATTCTGGCTTGGCGAGGAAGCCATGAAGATAGCCATGCAACCTTAGTGGGTACAATAGAAAATATTACACAAACAGAAATGTGGTTATGGTCATTAGCAGCAGGTGATTCTTATATAGCGGAACCTGATGCAGAAGGCTGGAAAGAAATGCTATATATTGTAGAAGGAGAGTTGACTATTAAAATTGAAGATCAACTCAAGCTTTTAAATTGTGGCTCATCCTTTATTTTTTCTAGTTCTACTTCTTATTCATATCACAATAAGGGTAATACTAAAGTGAAATTTATCAGAAATGTTGTTCATTAATTCTACCAATATAAATCGATATTATTATAAAAAGGTAGCTAATAAATAATGATTTAACTTATTAGATGATTAGCAAATACTATTAACCTCATAAAACTCCAGCTGCTCTTGTTCTGAGTACCAAGGATTGTAAGCAAGTGCCCAGCCCGGACTCTTATAGTAAGGTTTTGATCGTTTGATCATGTATTCAATGTAAAATTGATCCATATTATATTTTTTTCTATAAAATTTACTTTTTCTAACTTGAGCTAAATATCAAAATATATTTTTTCGATATTTCTTATATAAGGAAAGTAGGAGGATTATTGTTCCCCAGAAGGTAATTTTATCCATCTTACCTATGTGTTTTTCATAGATTGTAGTGACTAGCGACGCAAAGATATCCTGAGAGTGAGTTTCAAAATAGGTAGTATATTGAGAAATCATAAAACCTTTTAAGATTAGACAAAAAACTATGAAAAATAGAGGTACAAGATAAATACTTGGGCGAGTACTAAAGACAACTACAACTCTATAAAACTCATTACTTATAAAATTCATGCTTTAACCTGATCATTTTTTCGGACAATGAGTACCGTTCCCACCCGGCAAACAATCACAAGCACTACCATCCTTATCCCGATCTAATCGCTTATAACCAGGTTTCTTAGCATTAAAATAGTTTTGTGCTTCTTTATGCGTTTTAAAGTCAGCGCACTTTACAGCGAAAGCAGAAGTAGTAGATAACCCCAATAAAACTATCATTAGGAATTTCATTTTATTCATCCGTCATTTTTTTCTTAAACTTATCACAACTTTTATGTAAATTATCTGCTTTCAACTAAAGAAGAATAAAAATGAAGATTTCAAAGGGTTTCTGGGGAATGCTCTCAGCCATATTGGTTGTAGGTATAGCTTTCTATAGTTATCTAGCTATTGCGTCCAAACCTGAAATATTAAATGGGTATAAAGAAGGTAGTGAAGAATATAAAGGTTATACCTTTGCAAGAGACAACCAGCTCAAGTCTAAAGAGGAATGCTCAATAGCAACTACAGAGTTCCCAGAACTTTCTAAAGTCAGTGGCTCCTTCATGAAGGGATGTGAAGGTTATTTTAAAAAGCCCTCCAAGTGAGGGCTTTTTTAATCTTATGTATCTCTAAGATCTATGATCCATTTTATCTCGATACTGTAAAATTAATTCATCAATTTCATTTAAAAATTTATCATATTTATCATTATAATAACTAAAGTTATTTACAAGCTTACGATGCGATTTTAGATACAAATAATACAGACCTTTTTTTTCAAGTCTACCGAAAATTTCAATTGTTAAGTTGTCACTTAATTCAATATTTATAGTATTGTCATTATCTGAAAAACTATCCTGTATCATTTCTTCTAAAATATTAATATCTTCAAATAGACGTCTTGGTATATTCAATAACTCAATTTGAGGATTAATATTTGCATTGATTTTAAAGATAGGGGATTTATTCTTATTATCAAGTAGATATATTTTATCTTCAAGCTTACCTAATTTGATAATTAAAAAGAATAATTTGTTAATTTTTAATTTTTGATTTTCAATAATCTCACTGTAATTTGATGAAATATTTTTTTTAAAAATAATTTCACTTATAAAAGGAAATGTTCTTGCATCATCCAGAGAGTTTTGAATTTGATCAGTAACATCTAGCATCTCTGAAAGTATTCTAATTTTTTCTGTATAGTCATATTGTATTTTCCAGTCATTAAACAAGAAAGCTGCAATTGCTGCTGCTGAGAGTGTAGTTATTCCACTGAAAATAGATAATGTCTTGTCTAAAGCTTGATCTTGAAGATAAAAAAATCTTAAAAATAGAAAAATAAAGATAGTCGTAATGAATGTAATAATAAAAACTATTAATAGCATTCTTACAGATTTTGTATTTTTCAAAGTTCTAATATCTAAGAATAAATCTTTAATTAATTTCAATCTTTTCCGCCTTCACATGAGGATTATATTCAAGAGCCCAAAACGGATATTTATTCCAAGGTTTAGCGTATTTTAAAATACTTTCAATATAAAACTGGTCCCATGTTTTCATTCTTGGCATTACTCTAAGGGTTAAATGATTTTTGAAATTATAATTTTTTTCTTATTTTATTTAGTATTTTAAAAGATTCTTCTTTAGTTATTTTTAAATCATAAGAAGTCATGAATAAATATGAGCCATCTTGATTCTTTTGTATATCTGGATCCATACATAAATCAATTTGAAGCTTTCTCGCTAAATAAATATTATTAAATTTTAACTCATCTAAACTAGTTTTTTTTTGTTGTACTTGAACAAAAAAGTCTAAAAATTCTTTAATAAAACGGTCTAAGTACCAATTTATTTTAAAGTAACTACTCAATATATATTCAAAACTTTCTTCTTCAGTAGCAGTTATTAACTTAAATTGGTTAAGAGAACAGCTTAGCTGATTATAAAGTATAAATATTTTTTGATTTTCAATCTTATATTCATCTATCAGATTATCCATATAAATATTAAATTTAATGTCATCAAGTACTTCGAAATTAGTAATTATTTCTTCAGATCTATTCTTTGATTTTAATCCATACATTGTTTGATGAATTAAATTAATAATATTCATTGCTTGGGTTAGACAATCTAAAGCTTTATCATGCTTAACTTGCTCTTTCCAATTATTAAGTAAAAATAAAGCAGCGACTGGAGCATAAAGAGTAGCTGTCCAGCCTAAAATACCAACTATTGCGTTAGTAATATCTGCACCTTGGACTGGTGTAATGATCAAGGTATAGATTAAAAAACCTATCATTAAAAGAACAAGATAGGTAATCACCAGTGCAGCTATTAAAGATATTTTGTTAGCCATAATTTTATATAATTTGATCCTGATTCAACTTTTTAATATTATTTTCCCAATCTTCAGCAAAATTTCTTCTTTTACCCTTCTCAAAATATATTCTGTTTTTTATAAGTTTTTTAACTTTATCTGACAGAATAACGTTCTCAATCATATTCATTGCTTTTTGTAGATCTTCAAATGAAACTTGAACATAGCCATCCGTTACATCATTAGAATTATCCTCTACAGTATGATTAATTAGCCTTTTGATAGTGTAGCTACCAATGGCCAGACTATTTGCTATCGAACTGAAGGTTCTGCGTAAATCATGATAGGTAAATTGAATACCTGAATTTTCAATAACCTTTTCTCTGGCTGCACGTCTATCTGTTAAATGGGAATCCTCACCACGCCCCGGGAAAATATATTTTGAGTTAGAACGTTTTTTACGTTCCTTCAATATATACCAAAGCGTTTCACCCATTGGCAGCATCAGATCCTCACCGTTTTTAGTGTCAGTAACGGTAATAGTTCCATACTTTAGATCTACTTTAGACCATTCAGCCGTTTCAGCTTCATTTCGACGAAAGCCAGTTAAAGCGATCAGGAAGAGAAAATCTTGGTTTGTATAAGCATACATATCATCATTTTGATGACCTACCCATGTAGTGGTTGCAACAGCATAGGCCCAATCTTCACGTTGATCTGAACGAATATAATTTTTTCTACGCTTAATCGTATTCCATGCATTCAGCTCATATAGTGCAGCGACTGGATTATTGCCTTTAATGATCTTCTCACCTTTATCATCGGTGTAGTATTTTTTTGAATAATTGAATAGGGCAGAGAAGAACTTCATTGCCAGGTTCGCTTGTGCATGGCCAACACTGGAGTCTGAAAGCGATTTATGTTTTGCATGAATCATCTTTTCAGTGATTTCATTAATTTTTAAATCTTTCCAGTCTGCAAGATAACTGTTAGTACACTTCGTATATGCAGTAATTGAATCTTTGGCCAGAGTTTTATTCTTTTTATAATTCTCAAAGGCTTCGCTAACAGTGGGAATTTTCTTAAATAGACTTTCTTCATAAATAGACTGCTGCTTGATATTTCTCTTCTGGGCAACCGGATCTATACCTTTGTCCATGTTGAGCAGTAAATCTTTAGCTATGGTACGAGCTTGCTCTAAAGTATAAACACCATGCTTTCCTATTATTTTTCGCTTAGCTTTACCATTAGGCATTTTCTTTTCAACAAAGTAGCTTTTTACACCACCTACACAAATACCAAAGCCTGTCGTAACTGTATCCCGGTAAAAAACCTGTTTTTCTGGTGATAGAGGAATAGAGTCAATAAAGGTCTTGGTGAGTTTTTCGTGTGGCATGTGTTGACCCCTTAGCAGTACAGAGCAATATATAACAATACACAGCAATTTTTCTAGGGTCTATTAGAAGTCTATTTTTTGAAGGTATTGAGAAAAAGTCTATTTTATAAATTATCTTTAAAGGCGTAACTTGTTGTTATTATAAGAAATTGGTGTCTCCGGTGATGCCGCTGCATGTCGTTACCCTTGAACCCTAAAGTTCAAGGTGGACGCGACGCATACTTGCTGGGTTTCCTGCTCAGGGCAGGCATACACTCTAAATATGCAGAACGCAATCCTAAAGTGATGATATCGGCTCAGGGGAATAGACTCGCTGGCGAACATCTCAGAGACAAGTTAAGTATAACTGATCTGAAGCTGATGGCAATTGAATAAACTTTTAGGAGTGTAAAGTTAATTTTCAATTGACGAGTATTTATACGTAATCATGTATATGTCAGACAATTTTCTCGACATCTTGCATAATAGTACTCAGCAAACGTTCACAGTGTGCATATTCCTGAAGTGATTTATTTAAAGTGAGTACTTCCTGCATTAGGGAAAGCGCTACCATAATAACCAGTTTGTTATGTTCAGTCCGTGGCGCATTACGGCGTATTTCATGAAATTTTTCATTTAACAATTGCCCGGCACGCTCCAGTTCTTCCTTTTTGTCCGCAGTAGTTGCCAGCCGGAAAGTCTGTTCAATCAGACGCAGTTCAACCATTACCGGTTCACTCATGTCGAAGACTCCTCACTCATATCCGTGTTTGGGTGGGCAAGCTGCTGGATTTCCTGCGCATGCTGATCCTGACTGGTTCCTAAAATGGCCAGACGCTGAATAATGGCTTCTACCTTGTGTTTAGCCAGTTCGTTTTTCTGAAGCAGCCGCTCACGCTCCTGCTGAAGATCATGTATTTCCTGCTGGGACTGACGTTGCTGGGCCTGTAACTGCTCTTTAGTCGCACGGAGTTCATTCCGTTCGCTTAAAATTTCCTGAAAACGATTTTTAAGGTCAGTACAGCTTTTTTCTAGACGGCTATACCGATCTGCCAGAGCAGTGGCATCTGTATTAAGCTGTTTGAACTGACTTTCTACACTGCCCAGTTTTTCTGTCAACTGGTCAATTTCTTCTTGTTTTTGGGTAATGATGCCATTTTTTTGCACAACTTGAGCGTGATGATGCTGATCACTCTCTTCTTTGGCTTGAACGAGCGAACTATTTTCACTCTCAAGATGATGAAGCCGTGTTTTTAAAACACCAATATGCGCCTGTAGACGCTGTAATTCTTCTAACATAACGAGGTCGCACAGAATTGCAATCAAAGGTAATATATAAGCAGTATAAAGATTGGAAAAGCGAATGCAAGACGATATTTCAGGTTGGACAGACTGGCAGCAACAATTTAATGGAATTGAAGAAATTTCGAGCCCAAGTGAGTTACATGGCTTACTCACAGGTATAGTTTGTGTTACAGAGGCGCCTACTCGAGATGAGTGGATGAATATTCTCGCAACTCTTCATGTACCTGCTTTAAGTGATGAAGCACTGGCCATGCTGGCAGAGGAAGCAGAAGATGTATTTCATGCGCTGTCAGAAGATGAACTCGACTATTTACCTTTACTGCCTGATGATGAGCATATGCTGGCTGATCGGGTACAGGCACTGGCAGACTGGTGTGCAGGTGTAGTGCTGGGGTTTGGTCTTGCATCAGGACATATTCGATCTGACGAAAAAGAACTGATTGAGCACTTACAGGATGTAGCCGCAGTTGAATTTGAAGAGTCAGATGATGATGAAGAAGGTGAGGAAAGCTATCAGGAGTTATATGAGTTTGTACGTCTGATACCGGTTAGCCTTTCGATTGGACGTAAAAAAATTACAGTCTCAGAAAGCTCATTATTGCAACATGTTCAGGCTCAGGCTAAAAAGACCGCCTTATCTGATAGCCAAAATGTAGTTGAAATGTTTACGCCGCACCGTCCGAGTTAACTCGGACCTGGTGTTTGGTTAATACCAGCCGTGTTATATCCCATACTTTACAATTAAAGATTACCAGCATGATAAAACTGACTCAAGAAGACTTTCAACAGCGTCGCGACTGTCTGGCTGTACATATGGGGCCAAACAGTATCGCCATTATTGCCACCAGTCCGGTCGCCTACCGTAACCGGGATGCTGACTATAAATTCCGTGCCGACAGCAGCTTTTACTATCTGACCGGGTTTGCAGAACCAGAAGCAGTGGCAGTCATTGAAACCTTTGAGACAGCAGATGACTATACTTACAGCCTGTTTTGCCGTGAACGTAACCGGGAAATGGAAATCTGGAATGGATACCGTGCTGGTATTGATGGCGCAATTGAAGATTATGAAGCTGATGAAGCTTATGCGATTGATCTGCTTGATGAAAAGATTATTGAAAAGTTGCTGAATAAAGCACGTCTGTACTATCGTATTGGACACAATGCCGAATTTGATGCTCGGGTCAGTCAATGGATTAAGCAGGCTGATACCCAGCAGCGTCGTGGCGATGGTTCTCCATCACAGATTTTACAGCTGGACCGTATTTTAGATGAAATGCGTCTGATCAAATCTGCCAAAGAAATTGAGATCATGCAAGCCGCATCTGTAATTAGTGCGCAGGCCCATACTCGTGCCATGCATCAGGTACGGCCGGGCATGATGGAGTATGCTCTGGAAGCAGAGCTAAATTATGTATTTGGCCAGCATGGTTGCGTACCGTCCTATAACAGCATTGTTGGTGGTGGAGCCAATGGCTGTATTTTGCATTATGTAGAAAATAACCAGCCGCTTAAAGATGGTGATCTGGTATTGATCGATGCGGCTTGTGAATATGAGTATTATGCCTCTGATATTACCCGTACATTTCCGGTAAATGGTAAATTTAGCCCTGAACAGAAAGTCTTGTATGAAATTGTATTAAAAGCTCAGCTGGCTGCTATTGACGCAGTACGCATCGGGAATTCTTACCGTGAACCGCATGAGCGTGCAGTTCGTATCCTTACAGAAGGTCTGGCAGCACTTGGACTTTTAAAAGGTAATGTAGATGAACTGATTGAAACTGAAGCTTACCGCCAGTTCTATATGCATGGTACCGGCCACTGGTTGGGGATGGATGTGCATGATGTCGGGTCTTATAAGAAAGATGGGGAGTGGCGCAGTTATGAAGCTGGTATGGTGGTTACTGTTGAGCCCGGATTGTACATTGCTCCAGACGATGAAACCGTAGACAAAAAATGGCGGGGTATTGGAATCCGCATTGAGGACGATGTAGTGGCTACAGAACATGGTCCACTGATTTTAACAGCTGAAGTCGTAAAAACAGTTACAGACATTGAACATTTAATGGCTCAGGCCCAGCATTGATCTGCCAGAAATAAGGAAACTGTTATGCAGCAACAAGTGATTATTGTTGGTGGGGGGATGGTCGGCTTAAGTCTTGCTTTAATGTTGGCTAAAGCCAAAATCAGAGTCAAGTTGCTCGAAGCTATTCGCTACCCTGACTACACCGATACAGAAAGTGTTCCCTATCACTCAAGTTTTGATGCACGTAATACGGCACTTTCACGCCGGAGTGTACAGATTTACCAGAAGTTAGGGCTGTGGGAGGCTCTTCAACAGCATGCTACACCTATTCTGGAAGTTCATATTACAGAACAGGGAAGTTTTGGTAAGGCTCGTCTGAAAGCGGAGCAGGAAAATGTTGAGAGCTTTGGACAGGTGATTGAGAATGCCTGGCTTGGACGGGTACTTCTAACTCAAGTGCGCCAGCAACCTTTGATAGAATTAATTGATGGAGTACAGGTTAAGGCATTAACTCAAGATACAGAACAGGTCTACATTGAGGCAGAACGAGAAGGTCAAGAACTGCAACTTACTTCAAAACTGGTGATTGCTGCTGATGGCCGCGATTCTTTTTGCCGACAGGCCTTGGGTGTTGGTGTAGATGTGCATGATTATGACCAGGTGGCAATTGTCACCGCGGTACAGACATCCAAACCGCACCGTCAGGTTGGTTTTGAGCGTTTTAGTCCTTTAGGACCGTTGGCGCTCTTGCCACTTCCGGGTGAGTATCGACGTTCTGTGGTCTGGCCAGTCAAAAAGGGGACTGAACATGAGTGGCTGGGTGAAGAAAATGATCAGAATTTTTTAAATGCCTTACAACAGACTTATGGTGACCGGGCAGGGAAATTTGAAAAGACCGGAAAACGCTTCAGTTATCCATTGTCACAGGTTCTGGCCCATAAACAGGCAGTTGGCCGGGTAGTTTTGATGGGCAATGCTGCACATACACTCCATCCTGTGGCCGGTCAAGGCTTTAATCTGTGTCTGCGTGATGCGGATGTCTTGTTGCGTTTTCTCGGCAGTCATCTGACAGTATCTGATGATCTGGGTGAGCCAGAAGTTCTAAAAGCTTATGAACAGGCCCGCCTGACCGACCAGCAACGGGTCATCAAGTTTTGTGATTCGGTAGTACGAGGTTTTAGTAATCAGAATCCGGTTCTGAAACTGCTACGCAATACCGGTCTGATTGCTTTTGATATAGTCCCGGGAATAAAACCTCTAGTAGCCAATTATGCAATGGGGCTAAAAGCATGAGTGAAATTCTAGATGTGGTTATTGTCGGTGGCGGTCTGGTTGGTGGTCTAACAGCATTATTATTGGCGCAAGGTGGAGTTCAGCCTACTGTACTGGATGCGGCACCGGTCTTGGCAGAAGCGCAGGTATTGCCTGTAGTAAATCCCAGGGTATTGGCACTGAGTCAAGCGACTATTCATCTTTTAAAAATAGTAGGCGTATGGAAAGAAATCGCCAGACATATGCCCTATACCGGTATGCAGGTCTGGAATAAAAATGGCTATGGCGAAATAGCTTTTGGCCATGAATTACAAGCTTTTCCGCCAGAAGATCAGTGGCTTGGCTCAATGGTCGAGCCGAGTATACTCAACCTTGCGATTCAGAAAAAATTGCTGGAAAATGTACAGGATTATCGTACCCAAATTAAAGTCACTCACATTGAACAGGGTATAAATGGATGGCATCTACAGCTTGCTGATGGTTCAGCAGTATATACCCGGTTACTGATCGGGGCAGACGGTGCCCAGTCATTTGTACGTGAACAGGCTATGATCGATCTGGACGTGCTGGACTACAAACAATCAGCGGTTAGCTGTGCCATTAAAACCGCCCAGCCACATCAGCACGTAGCACGCCAGATCTTTTTGCCCACTGGCCCGCTGGCTTATCTGCCTATGGCCAGTATACAGCCTGAAGAATATGGCTACTGGCAATCAATTGTATGGACTTTGCCAGAAGGTTATGCCGATGAATATTTGGCTCTAAGTGATGAAGAATTTGCCCGGCTTTTAACTAAAGAAAGTCAGCATATGCTGGGAGAAGTTCAAATAGTGCGTTCAAGGGCTAGCTTTCCTTTAAAAGCGCGCTCCACTCAGCGCTATGTAAAAAAAGGGCTGGCGTTAATAGGAGATGCTGCTCACGTGATCCATCCGTTGGCCGGTCAGGGAGTAAATATTGGTTGTCTGGATGCTGCCATACTTTGTGATGCATTATTACATGATGCTAGACGGGGAGTATGGGCACATGAGCAGACATTGCTACGTTATGAGCATCGCCGTAAAGGACAGAATGCAGCTATGATGCATGGTATGTCAGTATTAGGCTGGCTTGAAACCCGAGAGCTGTTTCCAGTGATATGGGCACGAAATCTGGGTAAAAAGCAGGTTAATCAGCAGCCATTAATTAAAGATCTTTTTATGATGCAAGCTAGTGGCCTGATTCACTTAAAAGATACACGTTATTGTAAAACTGGCGAATAAAAACACTTTCGTGCATTTCTTTTATAATTGATTACGAATTTGATTAAAAAAGATACGTTTTTCCTGCTTTTAGCTCTTTGCGAATTCGCTAGAGATTGCTAAATTCCAACCTAAATTACCACGGTTCACCATGGAATATAGGCATTTATGGGGAGTGAGAAAACAGATATGAATGATTATGATGATGTAGAAGATGTAGCAGTCGATGAAGACGAAGCAAAAGCAGCTGAGAAAGGTGCAGTTGACGAAGAAGCGGTTCTTAACGACACAGATCTGGCGGAAGCTGAAACTCTGACCGTCACTGCAAAGCAGAAGAAACGTCAAGCTTTGGAAGATGAAATAGCACGCTTTTTGGCAAGTGGTGGGAAAATTACTGAAGTCCCGCCTGATGAAGGTGTACGCAGCTAATCGCATTGAACAGAGTTAATCTAAAAAAGCATCATTCGTGATGCTTTTTTAGTTAGGATGTTAATTTCAATCACCTATCCGGTTTGAGATTGCAATTCCAAGGCACGCTGGTAAGCCACTTTCTTTTTAATACCAGTCAAGTCTGCAGCAAGTTGAGAAGCAGCTTTAACTGATAAATCCTGAAGCAGGCGGCTCAGAAGCTGGTCGAGTTTCTCTTGGTCAATATCTTTTTGCTGGATAGAGCCTCCTACCACAACGACAATTTCACCCTTTTGCTGATGATGGTCTGCTTCAATAAAAGTGACCAGTTCACCTAGGGTCATTTTTTTGATGGTTTCAAAAGTTTTGGTAATTTCCCGTGCAAAACCGACCGGACGCTCTAATCCAAATACCTTTGCCATATCCTTGATGCTGTCCAAAATACGGTGAGGTGCTTCATAAAAAATTAAAGTTTGGGTTTCATCTTTCAGTTTTTCCAGCTGCGCCAGACGCTGTGAAGACTTGGAGGGCAAGAAACCTTCAAAACTGAAACGGTCACTAGGCAGGCCAACTGCACTTAAGGCTGCAATTGCAGCACAGGCGCCAGGCACCGGTATCACTCGAATACCTTTTTCTTGAGCAGCACGTACCAGTTTAAAGCCAGGGTCACTGATCAGGGGAGTACCTGCATCACTGATCAGCGCCATATTCTCACCTGATTGTAATTTTTCAATTAAATAATCAATTTTATTATTTTCATTGTGATCATGACATGCAGTAAGAGGCGTGGTTATATTATAATGTTTTAATAATTGGGCAGACTGTCGTGTATCTTCTGCTGCGATCAGAGCTACGGATTTAAGAACATCAATTGCTCGATAGGTCATATCATCCAGGTGCCCAATCGGCGTTGCCACTACAAATAATTGAGCACTCATAAGGGTGGTTCCATGATTAATAATAAAAAAGTTTTGCTGTTGATCAGTTTGTTCAGCTTCATGCAGACAGTGCAGGCAGAAGTTCTGGTTATTCTACCTGAAACCGGCCCGCTCGCGCGAGCTGCCTCCAGTGTAAAGCAGGGGTTTATGAGTGCTTATGAAGCATCTGGCAGTCAAGAACAGCTTAAATTCGTAAACTCATACGGACAAAACATGAAAAGCCTGTTCGCCAAACATATAAAACCCAAGACTCGGCTAGTTGTAGGGCCATTGAGCCGTGAAAAAGTAGAAGAGGCCATCAGGCTTAATCCAAAAGTACAGGTACTGGCTTTAAATGAAATTGGGCAGCATCACAATAAGGTATTACAGTTTAGCCTGTCTAAAAATGCAGATGCAGCTACTATGGCCGCGCTTATGCTTCGTGACAATATCCGTCAGGTGTCAGTTTTAAGAGAACCTGGCATAGAAGCAGATAGTGAAATCTTTTTAATTGCACTGATGTCACAACTGGATTATCCGGTTCAGATCATTGAAGTTTTGCCTAAAAAACTGCCGAAACAGCAGGCACTTTTACTGCTGGGTAAGACTGACTGGCTCAATAGCATAGTTAAATTACCAAAAACAGGTATTTATGCTCATGCGATTGCGATTGAAGAAGGAGCAAAAATTCCGGAGGGCTTGAAATTCTGTGATGCTCCGGCACTTTATGAAGCAAAATGGCCAGAAATGATCATAGCATATCAGCAGCAGCCGGTTAACATGGCTTATCAGCGTCTACTGGCTTTTGGTGGAGATACATGGACTTTGGCGGAGCATTACTTACAGCAGCCCAAAAATATCCCCATAGGTGACTTCAGTTTTGAAGGACGAACAGGACAGATCCGTGTAGAGTCCCGGCAGATAAAGCGCACTCCACAATGTTATCAACAGGTTCAGGGTAAGTTGCAGCAAATAACATTATAAAATCTTTGATTATTATAAAAATGATTACTTTTACTAAACAGTTAGGGCAGTGGGCTGAGCAGCAGGCCAAGATATTTTTAGAGCAGCAGAGCTTTGTATTTTTAAAGCAGAATTATCATTCCCGGTACGGAGAAATAGATCTGATTGTATGCCGGAACCAGGAACTAATATTTGTTGAAGTCAAAGCCCGTAGTATGACAAGTTATGGACGTGCCCAAGAAGTCATCTCTAGAAGTAAACAAAAAAAGATTATTCAGACAGCAATGTCTTTTATAAGCCAACATCCTGTTTATGAAAATTATTACTGCCGTTTTGACGTGATTTGTTTTAACTTCTCTACACAAATTGCAAAAAAGGTACAGCAAGACTTTTATAAGCTACCGTATGATCTTGAGTGGATTGAAAATGCATTTACTTTAGATTGAGAGTTCTTTACTCTGTCATACAGTCTGGGAAAATGAACCTGTCAATAAAGATCAGATCTAAAAATTAGGGAGTCTTGCTGAGTGTTTAATCGTTTCACTTTGGCTTTGCTATGTGTGGCAAGCTTATCTGGATGCGCAAGCTTTATTTCAAGTGGTACTGGTGCTACTCCTGTTGGTACTGATAGTGGTGTGCGTTCATTGGGACAAGTTTTTATTGATTCTTCAATTGAACGTACTGCCAACATTAATCTTTATAAACTTGATCCCCGCTTTAAACAGTCACGTATTAATGTCGAAAGCTTTCATGGCAATGTCCTGCTTACAGGACAAGTACCTGATGTTTATCTGAAACAGCTAGCAGAAGACAATGTACGTGCCATGTCTGATGTCAAAACCGTGCATAACTATATTACAGTGGGTGATAAAGTCGGTTATAACACTATCATGCAGGACGCAGCCGTTACCGCAAATACGCGCGGACTGATTATGAAGGCCAAAATGGTCTCTGACAGCAAAGTACTGGTGCATACAGAAGATGGCGTACTTTATGTAATGGGTCGTCTGAATAATGCTGAAATAAATGATCTTAATCAGGTTTTACAGCAGGTAGGCAATATTACCAAAATCGTTACCCTGATTGATAATGTCGAGCAGGGTTCAGGCCCAGTTGCCAGTTCTTCTCTCGCAAGTCCAGTAGCAAACAACTATGCAGCACCGGAAGTCGAAACTCCTGTTGCTATTGATCCTGATCAGCCTGAACCGGTCTCTATTCAGTAAATCTTATGCAGATTCTTCAAAATTTACAGCGTTTAACTACACAGGCGAAGCTTCGTTATCAGGAGTTTCGCCTGTATGACGCGGCTAGTTATATGCTCAATCATCTGACGCCTAGACAGTCTTTTGAATTGAACCAAGATATAGCATATGGCACAAAAGCTAGACAGCTTCTTGATATTTATCGTACTAAACATCCACTGCCTCAACGTCCGCTAATTGTCTTTGTACATGGAGGAGCTTGGCAGCATGGAGATAAAAAGGATTATGTGTTTATCGGCGAAGCATTTACACGCGAAGGCTATGATGTAGTAGTTTTAAACTATCATCTGGCCCCCCAGCATATTTTTCCGAGCTATATTGATGATCTGACCCTAGCATTAAACTATCTGGACCAGCATCAGCAGGACTTGCATATTTCAACTGAACAGCTGATTCTGATGGGACACTCTGCAGGCGCATTTAATGTAATGTCGGCAATCTATCATCCTACACCCTATACCTTGGAATGCCGTTCAAAAATCAAGGCAGTAATTGGAATCGCCGGCCCTTATCATTTTGATTATAAGGGTGATCCAATTGCTCAGGATGCGTTTGATCAAACCATTCCTTATCATGAGGTCATGCCTTATTACTTTGTTGACCATAACCCGATCCGGCACTGTCTGGTTGTAGCTGAGAATGATCAGATCGTTAAAAAAAGTAATAGTGATGACTTGGACCAGCAATTACGACAGTGTGGCAATTATAGCCAGATCGTGATGATCCCTAAAACTGGACATATTACAGTTTTAGGGAGCTTATCGAGTCTGTTCAGTTGGCACTTTCAAACCAAGCAAAGCATACTTAAATTTCTTGATGAAGCACTCAAGGCCAGTTAACTGGCCTTTTTTAATATTCAATAATTGGCGTTCCATGAAGTACGTGCATAATCATGGAATGGGCAATACTGCCTTTGAACGGAATTTCTGGTAACTCATCAAATTTGAAAAAACGGGCATCACTGATTTCTTCTTCCTGAAGCTTGATGTCACCCGACTCATATTCAGCATGAAAAGCCAGCATCAGATTGCTGGGAAATGGCCAAGGCTGGCTGGCCAGATACCGGATGTTCTTCAGGTGCAGGCCTACCTCTTCTAATGTTTCACGACGTACTGCATCTTCTAGCGTTTCACCTACCTCGACAAAACCAGCAATCAATCCGTACATTTTGCCTTTATTACGTACAGACTGCGCCAGCAGAATTTCATCTTCACCGCGAGTAATAATTGTAATCACGCAAGGTTGTACACGTGGATATTGCCGATAACGGCAAGTAGGGCAGATCATGGCGTATTCGAGAGGATGGACCTCTGTTTCATGTCCACAGTGACTACAAAATTTATGATTACGACGCCATTCTAATAGCTGCACAGCACGGCTGGCCTGTTCAAACTGGCTACGGCTCCACAAACTGATCAATTGCCGGATCGGAACCAGATGCAGACCTTCAGGGATAGCATCTATATCAAGAAGATCACGGGCAATGATCTGATCGCCCGGAATAAAATCAAGATCATCTTCCAGCTTCTCGACCTCAGGAAGCTGGAAGTTTTCATCAACTAACAACTGTTGTTCATGAAAGATGTAAGCAAGTGATAGTTCAGACATTTAGGCAGCGGCAACAAGTTTTTGACTACTTGCTAATGCTACATTAAACATCGAGCCTAAAACAGGCTGTTTGTTTTTTAAATTTTCAATCAGCATATCGGCGCTCGCCAGAATATTGAGCAGATCTTCAATATGCTGGGCTTCAATAACCAGCGCATGTTTGTTTGAATGTTCCAGAAACCGCGCCCCTTCAAGTAAAGCCTGTTGACATTTTTCCATTCCCAAGAATAAAACGGCACCAGAAATTTCCTTAAACTGGTTACATACCCCTTCAATGTTTAAGGTGTTCGGGTCTTGCAGATAAAGGGTAAGGCTCTGGCTGGCCAAATCGATGAGTGATTTGGTCTCTGTTAAAAGCATTTCATGAGCTTCATCAAGCCGGTCCAGAGAGATACTCATGTTATTTACACGAATTTGCAGGCGGCTGGAGGTGTGATGGCGTTCCAGTATTCCAATAGAGTTCATTGCCGATAAAATACTGTTCATGAGCTGTTGAGCATAGTTTTCATCTGTCAGAACGTTCGGCTGACTTAAAGCCCGAGCCTGCTGCGTTAACTCTATATAAGCTTCATTCAGGTTCAGCAGTTTGAAAATATTGGCCAGCATCAGCAGGTTCTGCTGAATATCCTGACTTTTTTCTGGCGACATATTCTGATAATTGTATTCAATATCATGACGAATCTGGGCCATCTGGGTGGTGATCAGATCAGTAATTGCATGAATGGTTTCATAGTCCGGTCCGAACAGATGACGGCTCAGTACCTGAAGCTGGGTATCAGTCAAGATTTCATCACCAATATTGAGCTGTTCACGGACATGTTGCGACAGTGTATCTTCTTGACTAATACACAGTACCAGTATGTCAGCCAAATCTTCAATTGATGGGCTAAAGCTGTCTGGTTGTGTTAAAAACTTATCAATACTGGTTTCAATACGGATTAAGGTGCGCAGGCGCGGTTCATTTAAAATCAGTTCTTCTATCTGGTTAAAGGCCATATACACCAGATTCCAGTACTGTTGACTAGGCTGGTTATTGGCTAGAAATGCCAGATATGCTCCTACCAGTTTAATGCCTTGTAAATCGAGCTCGGTTTCCTGCTGTTTTAATATTCTGTTCAAACACATTTTATAAAGCTGGTGTACATAGCTGGATTGTTCCAGATGTGGCGCAGCAGGCAGTTTAAACTCAGGTGACATAAAGTCGAGCAGTGGAACCAGTGGCTGACCTTCACGGGTTAGAGGCCTATCCAGTGCTTTTTCAAGTTGATTCAATGTATCCAGTAGAAATTGGGGAACTTTGACTTCACGCAGGCAAATAAACTCAACATAGCGTTTGAGCATGGTTGTACCCTCACTGAGCGCTACCACCTGGTCATGATCAATATGTTGTGGATCGCTCATAATCTTGCGCATCAGTTCTGCAGAGTAAGCTGAAATCTGGGCCAGATGTGGTATATCAATCAGTGCAAGTACATGTGCGCATTGCTGAAACTGCGCTAGGGTATCCTCAATACCAAAAGGTAAACTCTGATCCTCTGCCAAGGTGCTTACAGCGGATTCAACCAGTTTTATAGAGTTGTCGATTTCATTTTTTATTATCAGTAATGCAGTTGGATCAAAATGAATCGAGGTTTGGTAAGACATATGATCTGCACCTTTCCTAGTGTTATATCTGTTCATGTAAGGACTGGTATAAATAACCGCCTTACTTCTAGAGATTAATATAACTTAACTAGAAAAGGTTTATATACAAAAAATAACACTTTATGTGGTTTTTTTTATCGGGCAAACAAACAGGGTTCGCCATTCTTTTCCTGATAGTGTTGAACCCACTCTTCATGAGCCGCAAGCTCTTCGGGTGAAGGCACAATTACGGGCAAATCAACATTGATTACTTGTCGTGAAGCCTGTGACTGACTTATTTCGCTTTGAGACAGGGCATCCATATCAAAGGATACTTGTCCACCTGTCATGGCCAGATATACATCGGACAAGATCTCGGCATCGAGCAAAGCACCGTGAAAAGTACGGTCTCGTGCTGGAATTTCATAACGGCGAACCAGAGCATCCAGCGAGTTCTTCTGTCCGGGATGCTTGCTTTTAGCTAGTGCCAGGGTATCAGTTACTTCACACACTTCAGATAATGCAGGGAATCCTGCGCGTTTGAACTCCATATCAAGGAAGTTCATATCGAAGCTGGCATTATGGGCAATAATCTCGGCACCTTTTAAATAATTAAAAAGAACCTCTGCAATTTCCGCATAACGTGGCTTATCCTGCAAGAATTCATCAGTAATACCGTGAATGTCTACTGAGTCACCCACCGGTTTTTCCGGATTGATATAAATATGGATTGAGCTGCCGGTAAGTTTACGATTTACCATTTCAATGGCACCGACTTCAATAATCCGGTCTCCATCCTGGAAATAAAAACCAGTAGTCTCCGTATCAAGAATCAGCTGGCGCGGACCATGTAGCTCCAAGGTCGCTTCAGTAGTGACTACATATGGATGGCTTGACTCAGCCGTCTCTATTTCAGTAGCTAATTCATCATCCATTAATTCAACCTGATCTGGCAATAACAGAGTCGACTCTTCTATATGCTCCGGTTCTGATTCAAGTAAATCGAAGCCTAACGGATCATCCAGTAACCAGTCGCTTTCAGACTTTTTTTCTGATGTATGCTCACTATTGAGCTGTGCCTGAACCGGGGTACTGATGCCTTGCATGATTTGATCTGCACCTAAATTTGCCAGCTGGTCTGCCATTTCATTGCCTGCATGGCCAGCATGTCCCTTAATCCAATTCCATTCGATTTCGCGTCCTTGGCAGGTTGCATCCAGTTTTTGCCATAAGTCAGGATTTTTGACGTCTTTCCAGTTTTTCTTTTTCCAGCCTTGAATCCATTCGGTAATACCCTTTTTGACATAGTTAGAGTCTGTCCAAATGACAAGCTTGGCATCTTTTGGGCAGAATGAAATGCCTTCAATTGCAGCAGTCAATTCCATACGGTTATTGGTAGTAAGGGTTTCACCGCCACAGATTTTATATTCTTCCTGCTCGGTAATGATATATGCACCCCATCCACCTAAGCCGGGATTACCGCGGCAAGCACCATCTACATAGAGTGTGATTGTTTGAGACATAAATCAGAAACCTGTCAAAAAATACAAGGGGAAAATACATACCTGAGACTTCTATTGTATACGCAAAAACTGAAAGACGACCTGCTGTTAAAGGGAAATTTTAATTTCTTGTAACATTTCAGGTGGAATCGCGCTAAATTATTGCCTTGTGTCATTGGCAGTCATCACTACAATGGCTTATTTAAAAAATAAACTTTGTGCGAGTTGTTTGGAATTTTTTATGTATAAACCAACCACAGCAGTGTGGCAGCCTTCTGCGTCAATCTTGTTTAAAATTACTCTACTTGGCTCTGCTATTGCAGCACTCGGGATGACGACAGGCTGTTCATCAACTCCCGCGAATTCAAAAACAATAAAATCAAACCAGGTTGGGTCCGGTCTTTTAGATGCCAGCAGTCTGGATTCACTTGAAGATCTGCTTTCTGCGACTGATATGCGCGCTGTTGAAGGCGATCGTCTGCTGATTCTCAAGCACGGTGATGTGTGGAAGCGGATGACTGTAGGCTTCAAGATGGATTTAAATCACTGGGACTCACGTATTGAGGCACAGCGTAGCTGGTTTATTTCACGTCAGCCTTATCTTGACCGTCTAAGTGCACGTGCCAGCCGCTATTTGTACCATACCGTAAAAGAAGCCGAACGTCGTGGTCTGCCAACTGAACTGGCCCTGTTACCAGTCATTGAAAGCTCCTATGATCCGGCAGCGACCAGTAGTGCAGCAGCAGCAGGTTTATGGCAGTTTATTCCAAGCACCGGTAAAATTTATGGTCTGAAGCAAACTTCACTATATGATGGCCGTCGAGATGTGGTTGAATCGACTCGTGCAGCCTATGAGTTCTTGGGCAGCCTGTATAATCAGTTCGGTTCCTGGGAATTGGCACTAGCTGCCTATAATGCCGGGCCGGGTCGCATCCAGCAGGCCATTAACCGTAACCGTGCTGCAGGCTTACCTACTGATTACTGGTCGCTTAAACTGCCACAGGAAACCATGAATTATGTTCCACGTTTCTTGGCAGTAGCACAGATTATTAAAAATCCGTCAGCATATGGGGTATCTTTACCGCCAATTGCTAACCGTCCACACTTCCGCGAAGTTAATTTAAATGGCGGAGTCGGGTTAAATCAGGTTTCTTCTATTACTGGCCTAAGCCGTGCCGAACTTTATGCCTTGAATCCAGGTCATCGCGGTGAATATGTAGATCCGGCCAGCCCGATGCGTATTCTGATTCCAGCTGATCTTAGTCCGGCAATTGATACAAAGCTGCGCAGCCTGAATTCAGGTTCAGGAGGGCTATGGGCAAGCAACCAGCCGCCAGTAGCTTCTAAGCCTGCGTCATCCGTAAGTGTGCAGACCAGGGTAACACCAGCTGCTTCTGCAACAGTTCCTTCATCTTCATCAAGCTCTGCACCTGTGTTGGCAAGTAATAGTAGTAAAACAACTACAGCTAAAGTCTCAACACCTAAAGGTTCGGATGCTTTGGCTTCATTTGCAGCAAAAGCAGACATACCAAGTGCTCCGCGTATACCTGTTGCAGTGACACCAGCGGCAAATATTACACCGGTACGTGTAGAGCCACCAATTTCACAAACTGAACGTGACCAGATTCTGGCTCTGGTTAAGGCTGAAGGTGAGAAAAAGTCAGTTGAAGAGGTACTCCAGCCTCAAGCCAGCCAGGCTGAAAAAGATGAAGTAGTTGCCGAGCTAAAAGCCCTGGCTCCGCAAGGTACAGAAATTGTTGATCCATATGATGGCAAGATTAAACTGACAGCTATCCAGACCAGTCTCTCAGTAGCTGAACAGCAGGGTAAAGAGGTTAAGCGTGGATTCTCTTATCCAAAAGCCGTGGCAGAAAATACCTTGGCAAGTTCGGAAGAGTTAGAGCGCAACAAGGGCAAAGACTATATTAAGACTGACAGCGAAATCGTAGTTATACCACCAAAGGGCAAGCGCAGTACCTATACGGTTCAGCCAGGTGATACCCTTGCAGTAATCGCCATGAAAAATGGGGTGAGCTGGCGTGATGTGGCGAAATGGAACCAGATTGACCCAAGTGCTACCTTATATGTAGGAACCTCTTTATACCTGTACGATGCCAATCCACAAAAAGTTGAAGAAAAAACTGTAAAAGCCAGCAAGCCGGAAACTTACCTGGTCAAAGCCAATGATAGTCTGACCAGCGTTGCTGACCAGTTTGGTCTCTCATTAAAACAACTGGCCGACTGGAATAATCTCTCTGTAACTAGTGGTCTGTTTGTAGGACAGAAACTTCAGTTGAAAGATAATCCGAATGCAGCCGTGGCAAAACCTGTTAAGGTGGCTGACACCAGAGTAACCGCAGAACAGCGGATCAAGACCAAGAGTTACACTGTTAAACGTGGCGAATATCTGAAAATGATTGCTGAACGTTATGCATTGTCTAATCAGGAATTGGCAGATTTAACACCTGGCCTGACTGCAACCAGCAGCCTGCTGGTAGGTCAGAGAATCAATGTTCCTGTAGAGGAGACCAGTGTTTCTGCTAAAGTCGAAACTAAAGAAGATAAGAAAACAACTTTGAACGACAATATCAAAGTCAGTACGAATTATAAAACCGAAAGTTATAAGGTACAGCGTGGCGATACTCTCACCAGTATTGCAGCACAGTCTAAAGTGTCTGTAAGCGAGCTGGCACAGCTTAATAATATCAATACCGGTAGTGGAGTCCGTATTGGCCAGACTTTAAAAGTTCCAGCTGGGGCAAGCATGCCGGATGAATATATTGTTCAGCCGGGCGATACTCTTACATCAGTTGCCGGAAAATATCATTTACAGGTTAATTTTCTGGCAGGCCTAAATGGACTTAACCGTAATTCAGGCTTGCGTGTCGGCCAGAAAATCAAGCTTGATGGAGAACTGCCAGTATCACCTGCACCTGTAGAGAAAGAAACAGTAACTGCAAAGAACAGTAAAAATAATTCTTCTGGCAGTCATCGTGATACTGAGCGTTATACCGTAAAAAATGGAGAGTCTCTGAATACCATTGCCAGCCGTGTCGGTATTTCGGTTAAAGAGCTGGCAGAGTTAAATAATCTGGAGTCACGTGCTGGTCTTTTACGTGGTCAGAACTTGCTGATTCCAAAAACAGTAACTTCATATACGGTAAAACGTGGGGATACATTAATTGGTCTGGCAAACAAATATGGTATGAATACGAGTGAACTGGCAGAAATGAATGATATTCAGCCAAGTACGCAGCTTCGTATCGGTGAAGTGATTAAAGTACCAAATCTATAATAAAAAAACCTGAACAGGATCTGGTATGCACTGGAGTTTTGCAAAAGCTAAGCAGCTGGGGTTTGCGGCTGGATTAAGTGTATGTGCTCAAGGCGGGTTTGCTGCATTGCAAACCACGCCTTATATCGCGCTTCACACCCAGCCCAAGTATAGCGGCCTGAATGCCATGCCATATGCTAATCCGGCAGCTCCTAAAGGTGGATTATTAAGTACAGCCAGTAATGGTACTTTTGATAACTTAAATAGCATGAATGGTAAAGGCAGCTCGGTAGATGGGATTAATTTTCTGTTTGATTCCCTGATGAGCAGTTCTCTGGATGAGCCGGGAGTGCTTTATCCGCTATTGGCAGAAAAAGCCAGCTATGATCCAGAACATACTAAATTTGTTATTTTCTATCTGAATCCTAAAGCACGTTTTAGTAATGGCCTCCCTGTCACAGCTGAAGATGTGAAGTTCAGCTTTGACGCTTATCAGACCAAATCCAATCCGGGGTTGCAGATGTATCTGGCGGATCTGGAAAAAACTGAAGTTCTATCTAGGTATCAGGTCAAATTTACTTTCAGGTCAGATAACAACGCAGAGATGCCACTAATTTTGGGAACATTACCCATCTATTCCAGGCAGGACTGGAAAAACCGGGATTTTACTCGAATTACTATGCAGCCTATTGTTGGTTCAGGTCCCTATCTGATTGACCGGATTGATGCAGGGCGTAGTGTTACCTATAAACGAAATCCGCATTACTGGGGGCAGAATTTACCTGTAAATAAGGGCCGTTATAATTTTGACCGGTTAAAATATGTTTATTACCGAAATCTGGATATTGCTTTTGAAGGTTTTAAGTCAGGGCAATATACTTTGCATGAAGAGATGACAGCGCGTAAATGGGTGACAGAGTATAATTTTCCGGCAGTAAAAGCTGGGATGGTCAAGACCTATCGCTTTCGGCATCAGAATCCGGTGGCAACCCAGAGTTTTGTGTTTAACACACGTCGTAGCCCCTTTAATGATATTCAGTTCCGCCGCGCTTTAACTTATGCGTATGACTATGAATGGCTGAATAAGGCCCTGTTTTATGGTCAGTATCAGCGGTTGCAAAGTTATTTTGCCAATAGTGAACTTGAAGCAAAAGGACCACCCGGCCCTAAAGAAATGCAGATCCTTCAGCCGCTATTACCCAAATTGCATACTGTAATGCGTCAAGGTGTACTCAAGAACTGGAAGTATCCGGTTTCAGATGCCAGCGGATTTAATCGTAACAATCTGCTGATTGCACGTCAGATTTTAATTAAGGCCGATTATCGAATTCATGATGGCAAACTATATGATTCCAAAGAACAGCCGGTTGAAATCGAATTCCTCATTCATCAGGACGGTTTACAGCGTACCTTAATGCCTTTTGTACGTAATCTGAAAAAACTCGGTATTGTAGTGATGCTACGTCAGGTAGATGTACCTCAGTATCTTGAAAGGATGCGCCGTTATGATTTTGACATGACGACCAGCGTAATGCCGCAGTCACTGACGCCTGGTAATGAACAGGCACAGTTATGGGGAAGTGCTGCAGCTGATCAGGCAGGAAATTATAATTATGCCGGTATCAAGAACCCGGTTATTGATCAAGTAATTAATAGTGTCATCCGGGCACCAGACCGTGAACAGCTGGTTATTCGTACTCGCGTATTAGACCGTCTGCTGCGTGCGGGCTACTATCAGATTCCAACTTATGGCAAGGGGGAAAACTGGCTGGCATACTGGAATATGTATCATCAGCCAAAACAAAAACCAAAACTTTCTGTAGGTTTAGACTACTGGTGGATTGATAGCAAGCAGGCTCAGCAGGTGAGCAGTTATTTGCGCAGGCAATAACCTTATAACAATTGAAGTCAAAGGGAATGGCGTCTTTATGGGCACATATATATTAAAAAGACTTCTGTTAATTATTCCAACTCTATTCTTGATTCTGCTGATTAACTTTATGGTGATCCAGCTAGCACCAGGAGGGCCGGTAGAGCAGGCTATCCAGCAAGCCCAGAATTTCCAGGGAGTGGGAAACACCAGCCATGCTGAAACAGTAGGCCATTCATCTGAATATCAGGGCGCACGGGGCCTTAGTGATGAAATGGTGGAAAAAATCAAAGCACAATACGGTTTTGACAAATCGGCACCTGAACGTTTCTGGATTATGCTCAAGGGATATCTCACTCTGGACTTCGGCATCAGTTTTTTTAAAGATAAGCCCGTTACCCAGCTGCTCTGGGAGAAAATGCCGGTTACAGTTTCTCTGGGGTTATGGAGTACTTTACTGATTTATCTGGTGTCTATTCCATTGGGGATTAAAAAGGCCAGACAGCACGGCACGCTATTTGATAAGTCTACTTCATTACTTCTGGCGGTTGGTTATGCTGTACCGACCTTTGTATTTGGTGTTTTACTGATTGTATTTTTCGCTGGCGGCAGTTATTTTCAGTGGTTTCCGCTGCAGGGGCTAGTCTCGGAAAATTTTCAGGAGCTCAGCCTGCTTGGAAAAATCAAAGATTATTTCTGGCACATGGCCTTGCCTTTATTCACCATGATTCTGGGCGGGTTTGCTGGACTAACCTACTTGACAAAGTACTCTTTTATGGAAGAGTTAAGCAAGCAGTATGTATTAGCTGCACGTGCTAAGGGATTAAGTGAAAACCGGGTCCTATACGGCCATGTATTTCGTAATGCAATGCTGATAGTGATTGCCGGTTTACCTGAGGCTCTGATAGGGATTTTCTTTGTAGGCAACCTGTTTATCGAGATAATTTTTAATCTGGATGGGCTGGGATTGATGGGTTTTGAAGCAATAGTACAGCGTGATTATCCAGTCATTTTTGGCACATTGTTTTTATTTACCCTACTGGGTTTGATCTTGCGTCTCATCAGTGATGTGCTGTATCAAATTATCGATCCACGCATCAATTTTGATTCACGGGGGGCAAAATAATGTCTCCATTAATGCGGGCACGCCTTCAACGTTTTACCCATAACCGTCTTGGTATGGGCTGCCTGATTATTTTTATTCTGATTTTTATTTGTTCTCTTGCGGCAGAGTTTATTGCCAATGATAAACCTCTATTGGTGAAATATGAAAATTCTTATTATGTACCTGTACTGAAGGAATATCCGGAAACAGCTTTTGGCGGAGTCTTTGAAACGGAAGCTGACTATAAAGATCCAGTGGTACAGCAGCTTATTAACGCCAAAGGCTGGGCAATCTGGCCCTTAATTGAATTTTCTTATCAGACGCCAAATCTTGAACTGGCTGTTCCTGTGCCATCGCCACCAACAGCACAAAACTGGTTAGGTACTGATGATCAGGGAAGAGATGTACTGGCACGTGTTTTATATGGTTTGCGTATTTCTTTACTGTTCGGATTTGCCCTGACATTTTTTGCTGCCTTAATTGGCATCGTGATAGGTGCAGTACAAGGCTACTACGGTGGGTGGATTGATCTGCTCGGGCAGCGTGTACTTGAGGTATGGGGTGGCCTGCCCATGCTGTTTATGGTCATGATTCTGGTCAGTATGTTTACTCCAAATGTTTATTGGCTATTTCTGATTATGTTACTGTTTGGCTGGCCAGCCCTGGTTGGTCTGGTTCGGGCAGAGTTTTTGCGTGCAAGAAATTTCGATTATGTGCGCGCTGCACGTGCGTTGGGGGTAAAAGATCATGCCATTATCTTCCGGCATATTCTTCCCAATGCCATGAGTTCCAGTCTGTCCCAGCTCCCTTTTATGCTTACCGCCAATATTACTGCCCTGACTGCACTGGATTTCCTGGGCTATGGTTTACCACCTGATGCTGCATCATTAGGGGAAATTCTGCTGCAAGGGAAAAATAATCTTAATGCGCCCTGGCTGGCTTTATCTGGTTTTTTTAGTCTGGCACTGGTTCTTTCATTATTGATCTATATTGGGGAGGCAACCCGCGATGCATTTGACCCAAGACGCCAGTGACCAGTCAGCTGCGCTAAAGCTACAGGTTGAACAGCTTAATATTCAAAATGAGCAGGGCGAAGTTCTGGTAGAAAATTTAAATTTCTATCTATATGCCGGACAGACCTTAGCTATTGTCGGAGAGAGTGGTTCAGGAAAATCCATCAGCAGCCTGGCTTTGCTTGGACTGTTACCTGCTAATCTTAAGGTTCAGGGGAGTGCTATTTTAGATAGTCAGAATCTTTTAAATCTGTCTGAAACAGCAAAACGCCAGATTCGTGGCCATAAAATTGCCATGATTTTTCAAGAACCCATGACTGCACTTAACCCGCTGCATCGGGTAGAAAAAATTATTGGAGAAAGTCTGTATTTACAAGGCTGGTCTAAAGATCAGGTTCGGCAGAGAGTGGTAGAATTACTCCATGATGTCGGAATAACTCATCCGGAAGACAAACTGCAACGTTATCCACATGAGCTTTCCGGCGGCCAGCGACAACGGGTAATGATTGCGATGGCGTTAGCTTTAGATCCCGATATCCTTATCGCTGATGAACCTACTACCGCTCTGGATGTAACTTTACAGGCACAAATTCTCAAACTGCTACAAAGCCTGCAACATCGCCGAAATATGGCCATGATTCTAATTAGCCACGATCTTAATATAGTTAAGCGCTGTGCCCAGCAGGTGGTTGTGATGAATCAAGGCAGAGTTGAAGAACAGGGGAGTGCCGAACAAATTTTTAAACAGCCTAAGGCTGAATATACCCGGCATTTATTGGCACATAATTTTGGTCAGGCATTGCCATCCTCCGCAGGCTCCGAACTGTTGAGACTGGAACAGGTCAGTGTATGTTTTCCTATTCGCCAAGGGTTGCTTAACCGTGTAAAAGATTATTTTGTGGCAGTTGAGCCTTTAAATCTGGTCTTAAGACAAGGTGACTCCATTGGAATTGTTGGGGAAAGTGGCTCTGGTAAAACTTCTCTGGCTTTAGCGATTGCCCGGTTGATAGAGAGTAAAGGCCAAATCTTTTTAATGGAGCAGGACCTTAACCTGCTTTCCGAGAAAAAATTAAGGTTATTACGCACTGACTTCCAAATTGTATTTCAGGATCCGTTCAGTAGCCTGAATCCTCGTATGACGGTCGAGCAAATCATTGGTGAAGGGCTGAATTTAAAACATCATATGCCGCTCGCTGTAACTGAGCAGATTGACCAGATTCTACAGACGGTAGAGTTGCCTGTACATTTTAAACAGCGCTATCCACATGAACTTTCTGGCGGACAGCGGCAACGTGTAGCACTGGCACGGGCTTTGATTCTTAAGCCCAAGCTTATTATTTTAGATGAGCCTACTTCTGCATTGGACCGTACCACCCAGCGGGCAATTGTGCAGTTATTACGAAATCTGCAACAGGAATATCAGTTAAGCTATCTGTTTATCAGTCATGATTTACAGGTAGTCCGTGCCTTATGTCAGCAGGTGATGGTGCTACGGCATGCGCAACTGGTCGAATTTCAGGATACTGAACAGCTATTTTCAAATCCTCAGTCCGAGTATACCCGGCAATTGATAGCTGCAAGTCAATATTAAAAACCGTCATCAGGAACTTTTTCTGTGACTCCTGCGGCATGCATTGTAATAGAGTAAACCTTGACTAGACAGGCGTTTAAACTAGAGTAAGGACTCTAATTCAGTAAATTGGAAAAAAATATCATGAGCTTGATTGCTGAACCGATCACAATTCGTAATACAACCTTTAAAAATAGAATTATTAAGGGCGCAATGAGTGAAGCACTGGCTAACGCAGCAGGGCAACCTAATCATCTGCATTATGGCTTATATGAGGCATGGGCTAAAGGTGGTCTGGGCTGTGCCATTACCGGTAATGTAATGGTTGATATCGGCGCCAAAAATGAGCCAGGTGTGGTAGCAATCGAGTCTGAACGTGATCTAGAACAGCTCAAGCACTGGGCAGAAATTGGCAAAGAATATGGTATGGTTCAACTGGTCCAGCTGTCTCATCCGGGACGTCAGTGTCCTAAGGGCCTGAACAAAGAAACAGTTGCACCTTCAGCTGTGCCATTTAGTCCGGTTCTGGCAACTACTTTTGGTACACCGCGTGAACTGCGTGAAGAAGAAATTCTGGATATTATCCAGCGTTTTGCCCATGCTGCCAAAATCTGTGAAAAAGCAGGCTTTGAGGGTATACAGCTACACGGTGCGCATGGTTATCTGATTAGTCAATTCCTGTCGCCACTGACCAACAAACGTCAGGACCAATGGGGCGGTTCAATTGAAAACCGTATGCGTTTCCTGCTGGAAATCTACAAGGCCGTAAGAGCAGGGACTTCAGAGAACTTTATTATTTCTGTAAAACTAAACTCGGCAGACTTTCAGCGTGGTGGTATTACCGAAGAAGATGTTATCTATGTATTCAAAGCAATTGATGCGGCTGGTATTGACCTGATTGAAATTTCAGGAGGAAGTTATGAAGCACCAGCTATGGCTGGTGTCAAGGAAGGTAAACGTAAAGCCAGTACAATTGCTCGTGAAGCCTATTTCCTTGATTTTTCTGAAAAGATCCGTCAGGAAGTCAAATGTCATCTCATGGTAACAGGCGGTTTTAGAACCGTAAAAGGTATGAATGATGCCCTGGAGAGTGGAGCATGTGATTTTATTGGTATTGCACGGCCATTTGCGGTAGAAACTGACTTGTCTAACCATTTGATTGCCGGGAAAGACGTTCGTTATGGTGTAGAGAAAATTAAAACTGGCATTCCGATGATTGATAAAATGGCAATTATGGAAATTATCTGGTATGCGGCACAGTTTAAAGCAATTGCTGAGGGTAAAAAACCTAATCCAAAACTTTCTCCCTTAAAAGTATTTTTTAAATATCTTAAAGGAAATCTGACTGCTGTGGTCAAAGGGCAGATTAATTCGCGTAAATCGGCCTAGTTTGTATATATAGATGAATGTATTGCATCTAGTGGTGAATAGTCCTGTCTTTAGGGTCTTCCAAACCTGAGGGCAGGCCTGTTTTATATTCTCAGTATGTAATGAAATAAACAGGCTGACGGGCTGATTCAGTATAAATGCAGGAAATAAGTAAAAATATCGAACTTCTTCTGTCTGTTAAAAACTTGCTCTGATTGCAGCTCTCATCACGGCATCAGAATAAAACAAGATTTAAAAGTAAGAATAAAAAAAGCCCAAGTCATAATGCTTGGGCTTTTTTATAAGATGCTGCCATCTTGAATATGGCGTCCCTACGGGGATTCGAACCCCGGTTACCGCCGTGAAAGGGCGATGTCCTAGGCCTCTAGACGATAGGGACTTTAAGTGAGGCATAGTTCTGAAATTGGCGTCCCTACGGGGATTCGAACCCCGGTTACCGCCGTGAAAGGGCGATGTCCTAGGCCTCTAGACGATAGGGACGTTTCAGAGGTGGGCGTATATTAGGGTGAATCCCCGGATGTGTCAAACACTTTTCTGGCATCTTTCTCTTAAAAATATACCATTCGTATAAAAACAAAGCAAAATGCCATAATTTGTTTGAAATTGCTGCAAGATATTCTGATTCATGCTTTTGTATAAAAAAGAGCGGCATTTGCCGCTCTTAAGTGCTTTAGGTAGGCATCAAGACTTAACATCAAGACTTAGGATGGTAAAACACATAATAACTTGTATAGCATGCTGCAATAAACAACAGGCACCCGAAGAAACTGATTCGCATGGATGGATCAAAAACCATACTGATACAGGTAATCAGACAGAAAACAAAACCTAGAATCGGAACAATAGGAAACAGCGGTGCAGCAAACGCAAGATCTTTAGCAGTTTTTCCCTGCTTATACCAGTCTCGGCGGAAGTTGAACATGCTGAGACAGATACTCATCCAGACTACTACCATGGTAAAGGCTGCGATTCCGAGCAGGTTAGTAAAAATAGTTTCTGGGGCAAACTGCTCAGACAACAAACCCGGCATACCGCCGATCATGGTAACGATTACTGCAACATAAGGAATGCCGCGTGCATTTACTTTTGAAAATACTGCCGGTAATTGCTTGTTATAAGACAATGACCACATCATACGTGAGGCAGCAAATAAACCGGAGTTGGCTGCTGACAGCAATGCTGTGATAATAACAAAACGGATAATATCTTCAGCATAAGGGATACCAATGTGCTGAAATACCGTAACGAATGGGCTACTGCTCACACCCTCGGCTGCTAGACCTGCTTCCTGATGAGGTAGAAGTGCAGTTACTACTAAAATTGTTCCTACAAAGAAAATCAATAAACGGAAAATCGCTGCATTGATGGCTTTGGGTACATTTTTGGCGGGGTCTTGGGTTTCACCTGCTGCTACCCCAATCAACTCGGTCCCCGAAAAAGCGAAGTTCACGATTAGCATGGTAGTGAAAATAGGAAACAGGCCTTCAGGGAACCAGCCTTGCGCGGTCAGATTACTAAAGAGTGGTGCAGACTCATAACCTTGGTAGCCAATTACACCGAAAATTGCCAGTAAACCAAACAGAATAAATGCGACAACAGTGATTACTTTCACCAGTGCAAGCCAAAATTCAGATTCGGCAAACCAGCGTGTGGAAATCATATTTAAGGTAAATACGAATGCACCAAAAACCAGTGTCCACATCCACATGGAGCTATCTGGAAACCATTCCTGCATAAGAAGTGCAGCAGCAGTAAATTCGGTACCAAGGGTTACTGACCAGGTTAGCCAATATAACCAGGTAATGGTATATCCTGTTCCCGGACCAATAAACTTATTGGCATAGGCACCAAAAGAGCCTGAAACAGGCATATGTACAGCGAGTTCGCCAAGGCAAAGCATCACCATATAGGCAATAAGGCCACCCAGCACATAAGCAAGGATGGCGCCGACCGGCCCCGTTTGTGCAATGACTTCACCCGAGCCTAAAAACAGGCCAGTACCAATTGCGCCTCCCAGAGAAAGCATAACCAGATGTCGGGTACTCATAGCGCGTTTTAATGGCGCAGAATTGCCCTGATGCAACGCATCATTCGGAGAAGGAGATGACGGCATAGAGTTAAACGGAAAAGAGTAATGAAGCCGGCTATTTTAGAGAAAAAATGTAAATGTGCAATCGAAATAAAAAGCAGGAGAAATAACAGCAGAAGAATTGGCGTCCCTACGGGGATTCGAACCCCGGTTACCGCCGTGAAAGGGCGATGTCCTAGGCCTCTAGACGATAGGGACGTTTCAGAGGTGGGCTTATAATAGGGAGATTTTAAGGATGTGTCAAATGGCAGCTGGTATTATTTTTAACCAAATGAATGCCTTACATCAATCAGCTAACTTCTATGTTCGGGTTATAGGCAGATATAGTTATACCTAGGCCAGAGAGTTTAATTAGGCAATCAGAATAAAATAAGAGATTTATAAAAGATGGCGTCCCTACGGGGATTCGAACCCCGGTTACCGCCGTGAAAGGGCGATGTCCTAGGCCTCTAGACGATAGGGACGTTTAGAAGGTAGCGGTATCTTATTGATCCGCTACCAGAGTGTCAAGCAGTTGAGGTGCGAGTTTGTTTAAAATATAGCAAAACAGCTCGGCAGTTTTCTGCGTGTCATATAATGCTGAATGTGCTTCTTTCCCGTCAAACTCAATTCCCGCCTGTAGACAGGATTTAGCCAGCACGGTTTGGCCAAACATTAAGGCACTGAGCGTGACCGTATCAAACACTGAAAAGCTATGAAATGGATTCTGGTTTTTAGTTCCACTTCGGTTAATAGCTGCCTGTAAAAAACCTAGGTCAAAATGGGCATTGTGGCCAACCAGTATGGCATGAGTACACAGCTGTTCACGGCGGATATCATGAATAGACTTGAAGATACGTTTCAATGCAGTCTTTTCATCTTCTGCCATCGCCATACGCATCGGATTAAAAGGGTCAACCCCAATGAAGTCTAGCGAGCGGCGATCCAGATTAGCGCCTTCAAACGGATTAATATGTGCATGATAGGCAGGACCCGGAATAAATTTTCCTTCCTCATCATAGATAATCGGAATACAGGCAATTTCAAGTAACGCATCAGTCTGTGCATTAAAGCCCGCAGTTTCCACATCTACCACAACTGGCAGAAAGCCACGAAAACGCTGACCAATCACAGGTCGTGAATCTTGTGTCACACTTTTCTCCATTGAATGGTTTGACCGGCATAAAGTGGAATAATCTGTTCATTTTCCAGATATTCTAGGCTCGCTGGAATCACCTGCGGTTCTTTAACCAAGCTAATTGTTTGAGTATTACGCGGTAAGCCATAGAAGTCTGCACCAAACATGCTGGCAAAACCTTCAAGCCGTTCAATACGTCCTACCTGATCAAATGCCTGTGCATAAAGCTCAATAGCAGTAGGTGCACTATAGCAGCCTGCACAGCCACATGCATTTTCTTTAGCATTTTTAGAATGGGGCGCACTGTCTGTACCAAGAAAGAATTTCGGGTTACCACTAGTTGCCACTTCCAGCAGGGTCTGCTGGTGGGACTGACGTTTCAGAATTGGTAAACAGTAAAAATGCGGCTTGATTCCACCTACCAGCATATCATTACGGTTAAATAACAGGTGTTGTGGAGTAATGGTAGCTGCAACATTACGGTCCTGTTCCAGCACAAAATGTGCTGCTTCACTGGTAGTAATATGCTCAAGCACAACTTTAAGTGCTGGAAACTGCTTCAAGAGAGGAGAAAGTACTTCATCCAGAAAACGCTTTTCGCGGTCAAAAATGTCTACATGATTGTGAGTAACTTCACCATGTAACAGTAAGGGCACCTGATATTTTTCAAGCTGCTCTATGACTGCATATACTTTACGGATATCGCTGACACCATTGTCTGAATTGGTAGTTGCACCAGCCGGATAAAGCTTGATGGCATTAACATATTCTGAATCTTTAATTTTTTTAACTTCTTCAGGTGAAGTGTAGTCAGTAAAATAAAGAACCATACGCGGATCAAAATTTACCCCTTCAGGCGCATGAGCCATAATCCGTTCACGATAGGCTAGAGCCTCATCAACCGTTTTTACTGGTGGAACCAGATTGGGCATGCAAATGGCGCGGGAAAACTGTCTGGCCAGATCAGGCACGGTACGTTTAAGGGCTAGGCCGTCACGTAAATGGACATGCCAGTCATCTGGTTGGAGAAGAGTGATCGTATTCAAAGTGTTCAGGCAAGAAAAATAAAATAGATGATAATCGATAAACTCTAAAAATGATAACGGCAATTATGGATAAAAGGCACAATAAAGTTCGTAATTTGCCCTAAGGGTATGCTATTTTTATAGAACTATAAAAACTATGCACGATGTTATGGAATATAAATATTACCTTACAACGTTGCAGCAACAAAAAGAAAAAATTGAAACTCTGGTCGCCCTGCATTCTCATTGTACCAGTAGTTCGTTGCCGCAGGCACTTGAACAAGAGTTCTGGCAGCAGAATACTGAACGGGCCCGGATCAATATCTCACAATCTTTTGCTGCAGGTGTGTGGGCTTACCTTTTGTTTACGGCTTTAGTGTTGCCAGGTGATTACTGGCTTTCTGGTCAGCGTTTTTTCTCTGCAGATTTTCTGCTGTGTATTGTTGCCATGCTTAATGGCGCAGTAAGCCTGTTGACCCTTTACGGCTTTGCTAGAAGTAAACTGCTTCAGCCTTACTTTTATCAGGCTGCATTAGGTTTAATGCTCTGGACTATTATTTCAAGCTGTCTGCTGAGTATGAGTTTTGCTACCCCTGCACTTAAGTATCAGTCAGCGATTGTGTTGTGTTTTATATATATGCTGGGGTTTATGATCAGTGGGGTACGGCCACTCCACATGCTTTTGGTCGGGACACTGGCCGCGGTTATATCTATTTACTTACTGTTCGTATTTCATATTTCTTTTGAAGTGATCATTTTAAGCCGGGTACTGTTGGGAAGCTGTCTGTTTGGTTTTACTTTAAGTACCATGCTGATCAAGCGGGAACGTATACTGTTTTTAAATACCAAGCTTGCACAGCTTAATGAAAAGATTCAGTATATTCATGCTTCTGAACTTTTGCATTTAAGCCAGCATGACGAGTTAACCCAGATCTCTAACCGCCGTAATTTTGATGAGACTCTGGACAGTTTTTATAGGCAGTCACGTAAAGAAGGAACGCCCTTATCTCTACTGTTTATCGATGTGGATTTTTTTAAAAACTATAATGATTTTTATGGTCACCAGATGGGCGATAAAGTGATTTATAGTATTGCCAGAGCAATTAAAAATTCGATTCGGCACAGGGATTTTGTGGCCCGTTATGGTGGAGAGGAGTTTGTAGTGCTTCTTCCTGAAACCGAGGCGCATGGTGCCTATGCGGTTGCGTCCAATATTTATCGGGAAATTGAGCGGCTTGCTATTCCTCATGAACGTTCATGTATTGCCAGCTATATCACTGTAAGCTTGGGTATTACAATTTATAGGGGAGAAGCGGCTGTAACACAGGAGGCTTTGCTTGAGTCTGCTGATCAGGCACTCTATCGGGCCAAACAGTTGGGCCGCAATCAGATTTTCTATCAGTCAGTCGGTTCAACAAAAGTTGCATAACCATTAATTCTTATAAAAATAAAAGCCGCCAGAATCAGGCGGCTTTTAGACAGATTAAAAATTACTTCTTGTTATTTTCAAGCTGGGGTAAAGCTGAACCCTGACCCAATGATAGCAGGCCAGAGTCAGTATAAAGACCCAGTTTGGCGCGTGTATCTGTAATATCCAGATTACGCATAGTCAGCTGTCCAATACGGTCCATTGGTGTGAACATTGAATCACCTTTTTCCATAGTCAAGCGTTCAGCTTCATAGGTCAGGTTCGGAGATTCAGTGTTCATGATGGTGTAGTCATTACCACGACGCAGCTCTAACGTGACTGTACCCGTAATTGCTTTAGCAACCCAGCGTTGGGCAGTTTCACGCAACATCAGTGCCTGAGAGTCAAACCAGCGGCCTTGATAAAGAAGACGACCTAAACGCAGACCATTGATACGGTATTGTTCAATGGTATCTTCATTATGAATACCCGTTACCAGACGTTCATAAGTGATATGCAGCAACGCCATGCCAGGTGCTTCATAAATACCACGAGACTTGGCTTCAATAATACGGTTTTCAATCTGGTCGGACATTCCCAGCCCATGACGTCCACCAATACGGTTCGCTTCAAGAATAAGTTCCACCGGATTATCAAAACGTTGGCCATTTAATGCAACTGGCATACCTTCTTCAAAAGTCACGGAAACTTCTTCAGCTTTAACTTCGACTTCATCTTTCCAGAACGCTACCCCCATAATTGGCTCGACAATCTTGATGCCGGCATTCAGGTATTCAAGATCTTTGGCTTCATGAGTTGCACCCAGCATATTTGAGTCGGTCGAGTAGGCCTTTTCTTTTGACATTTTGTAGTCAAAACCGTTATCGATGAGGAACTGTGACATTTCAGCACGGCCACCAAGTTCATCAATAAAGGTCTGGTCTAGCCAAGGTTTATAAATTTTCAGGTTAGGATTGGTAAGCAGACCATAACGATAAAAACGCTCAATATCGTTGCCTTTATAAGTTGAGCCATCACCCCAGATGTTGACATCATCTTCTTTCATGGCCGTTACCAGCATAGTACCGGTGACTGCACGACCTAATGGAGTGGTATTAAAATAAGGCATACCGCCTGTACTGATATGGAATGCGCCACACTGAATTGCAGCAATACCTTCAAGTGCAAGTTGCAGGCGGCAGTCGATCAAGCGAGCTTTTACCGCACCATAATTTTCAGCTTTCTTTGGAATGGCATCATAGTCATCTTCATCAGGCTGACCAAGATTTGCAGTATACGCATAAGGCTCTGCACCTTTTTGTTTCATCCACAATAAAGCAGCAGAAGTATCTAGGCCACCAGAGAAGGCAATTCCGACTTTTTTGCCTACTGGTACATGCTGCAAAATGGTTGCATTATCAGTCATTGCTAGTCCTAACTATAAAACAGGCACCACGAATTGGCTGCCATTGAAAAATCTATAAACATTTTATTGTAACACTTTTAAACGAACATGTTTTCTTAAAAAAAAGACAAACTTTAAAAATTATAGGGGCGCTAAATTTATAATTACGCTTTTATGAGTTAACTCAGTTTATAGAAATTAATAAGGAGGTTTTATTTAGAGCAGAAAATAATACGGGCTTTTCTTGACTCTATTTCATCATATTTTAAGTTTTAAAAAATCTATAAGACTAAAGTTTTACAAGAGCATTAAAAGTACAGTTTTTAATACTTTAAATTTAACTATTCTATTTATTAAACAATATATTAACAAAGAATAGAGGGTTTTTATTCTGGATTGACTTTGCCAGAAATTAAACATTTTCTAATTTAAATTGGTATGACCAATTTTATAGATAAAATTTTATATTGATCTTTAAATAAGCAAAATTTAGGATAATTAAAGTAATTAAAAGATTTATTGTTCTTTAAAGTAAATATTGGTCTGACCAATTATTGTAGGTTAGATCAATCAATATCTCGTGAGCATATCAAGGAGAAGAATGTGCTTTCACAATGGCAACAGATTTATGATCCGATGGGGAATTTATGGATTTCCAGCTTGGTCGCCCTGATTCCAATTATTTTCTTTTTTCTGGCATTGGCAGTTTTCCGTTTAAAAGGAAGTGTAGCGGGAACAATTACGGTGGTACTGGCTTTGCTGGTTTCACTTTTTGCTTATGGCATGCCGACCGATATGGCATTTGCCTCGGTGATTTATGGTTTCTTCTATGGTTTATGGCCAATATCCTGGATCATCATTGGTGCAGTATTCCTGTATAAAGTTTCTGTTAAAACAGGCCAGTTCGATATAATCCGTTCTTCAATTTTATCTATTACTGAAGACCAGCGTTTGCAAATGCTGTTGGTCGGATTTGCTTTTGGTACTTTTCTTGAGGGTGCAGCAGGTTTTGGTGCACCGGTTGCGATTACTGCGGCATTACTGGTCGGTTTGGGCTTTAAGCCATTGTATGCTGCCGGTCTGTGCCTGATTGTAAATACCGCACCCGTTGCCTTTGGCGCAATGGGTATTCCAATTATCGTGGCGGGGCAGGTGTCTGGTGTAGATACCATGGAAATCAGCCAGATGGTAGGCCGCCAGTTACCGTTTATGGTGCCAATCGTACTGTTCTGGATTATGGCCATTATGGATGGCTGGCGCGGAATTAAAGAGACCTGGCCGGCTGTAATTGTAGCAGGCGGTGCATTTTCACTGGCACAGTACTTGACCTCAAACTTTGTAGGGCCTGAATTGCCAGATATTACAGCGGCCATTGCGTCACTGGTGAGCCTGACAATCTTATTAAAATACTGGAAGCCTAAGCATATCTTTCGTTTTAAAGATGAAAACGACAGTCAGGTGGATGCCGAGTTGCTGGCTTCACAGAAGCAGAAATTCAGTATAGGCCAGATTGCCAAAGCCTGGTCACCATTTGTGATTTTGACGGCGATGGTAACTCTATGGAGTATCAAGCCTTTTAAAGATCTATTTGCTAAAGATGGTCCAATGCAGGATTGGGTGATTTCGATCAAGGTTCCTTATTTGCATCAGCTGGTTCAGAAAGTGCCTCCAGTGGTGCCCGAAGTTAAGGACTATGATGCTATCTTCAAATTTGACTGGCTCTCAGCAACCGGTACAGCAATTATTATTGCGGCGCTTATTACGATTGTTTATCTGAAAATGAAGCCACGTGAAGCACTGGTGACTTTTGGTGAAACAGTAAATGAATTAAAGACCCCGATTTACTCGATAGGCATGGTTCTAGCCTTTGCATTCATTGCGAATTACTCAGGAATGTCGGCAACATTGGCATTAGCCTTGGCGCATACTGGTAATGCTTTTACCTTCTTCTCGCCATTCTTGGGCTGGTTGGGCGTGTTCCTCACAGGTTCAGATACTTCTGCCAATGCGCTGTTTGCAGCATTACAGGCAACTACTGCCCAGCAGATTGGTGTGCCAGAAGTTTTACTGGTAGCTGCCAATACCAGCGGTGGAGTCACCGGCAAGATGATTTCTCCGCAGTCGATTGCCATTGCCTGTGCAGCAGCAGGGCTGGTAGGTAAAGAGTCCGATCTGTTCCGCTTTACGGTTAAACACAGTATAACCTTTACCGTAATGATTGGTATCATTATCACTCTACAGGCATATGTGTTCCCGTGGATGATTCCATAGGATAGAAAGAGGAAGTGCAGGGTGAAGGTCTCCGATAAAGTTATACAAAGTTTGTATCAGCTGATTGAACAGCAAGGAATGAAAGTCGGAGATCGCCTCGCTTCTGAGCGTAAGCTATGTGAACAGCTTGGTGTATCGCGCTCCTCATTACGGGAGGCCCTACAGCAGTTAAATACTCAAGGTATAGTGCAGAGCCGGTTAGGAGATGGTACTTATATTTGCCAACTGCCTGTTACCTGGTCACAGCATAAAATTGTTCAGCCTCTAAGCGGCCTAATTGACCAGGATCCACTTTACCGCTTCGATGTGCAGGAAGCACGGTTGGTACTGGAAGGGGGAACAGCCTGGTATGCAGCTTTACGCTCTACTGCTGAGGACCGTGTCAAGATTCATCACTTTTATGACCAGATCAGCCATTTCCAGTCAATTGGTGATCCGGATCAGGCTTCGGTAGCAGACGCCAAGTTTCATCTGGCAATTGCTGAAGCATCTCATAATCTGGTCCTGATACAGACCATGCGTGGCCTGTTTGATCTGTTGCAATACAACGTGGTGCTGGGTCGTCGTAAAGTCTATTCAGAGTCAGACCGGTTTGACCAGTTGCATTTACAGCATTTCAAGGTCATGGATGCAATTGACCGTAAAGATCCGCAGGCAGCCCGCATGGCAGTTTGTGGCCATATCGAATTTGTTATACAACAGGTACGCTCGATTGATGAGGAAGAAGCCCGTCATCAGCGTGCCAGTCGCTTAAACAGGATTTAAAATGATTATTTCATCTTCTAATGATTATCGTGAAGCAGCGCGACGCCGGTTACCTCCATTTCTGTTTCATTATATTGATGGCGGGGCATATGCGGAATATACCCTGCAACGAAATGTAGAAGACCTTTCCAAAATCGCTTTGCGGCAGCGTGTCTTAAATGACATGTCTGAACTGAGTCTGGAAACCAAGCTGTTTAATGAAACCTTGTCGATGCCAGTTGCTCTGGCACCAGTTGGCCTGACCGGAATGTACGCTCGCCGTGGGGAGGTTCAGGCCGCGGTTGCTGCAGAGAAAAATGGCATACCTTTTACTCTGTCAACGGTATCAGTCTGTCCAATTGAAGAAGTTGCACCAGCCATCCAGCGCCCGATGTGGTTTCAGCTTTATGTATTGCGTGACCGGGGCTTTATGAAAAATGTATTGGAGCGTGCCAAGGCTGCAGGTTGTTCGACTCTGGTCTTCACCGTAGATATGCCGGTACCAGGTGCACGTTACCGTGATGTTCATTCAGGCATGAGCGGACCTAATGCTGCCATGCGCCGCTATATGCAGTCCTTTATGCATCCACACTGGGCATGGAATGTTGGACTGATGGGACGTCCACATGATCTGGGCAATATTTCTAAATACTTGGGTAAACCAACCGGCCTGGAAGATTATATTGGCTGGTTAGGGGCAAACTTTGACCCGTCCATTTCCTGGAAAGATCTGGAATGGATCCGTGAATACTGGGATGGTCCAATGGTCATTAAAGGTATTCTGGACCCTGAAGATGCTAAAGATGCGGTACGTTTTGGCGCTGACGGAATTGTGGTATCTAATCATGGTGGACGCCAGCTAGATGGCGTATTGTCTACTACCCGTGCATTACCGGCTATTGCAGATGCTGTTAAAGGCGATCTGAAAATTATGGTCGATTCGGGAGTCCGTAACGGACTTGATGTAGTACGTATGATTGCGCTTGGGGCTGATTTATGTCTGTTGGGTCGTGCTTTCGTCTATGCATTGGGTGCTGCCGGCGGTGAAGGTGTAAATCACCTACTTGAGCTGATTAACAAGGAAATGCGAGTTGCCATGACACTAACTGGCGCTAAAACTATTCAGGATATTTCTTCTGAATGTCTGGTCAAGCGCATTATGGAGTAAAACCGTGTCTATCACCGCCTCTAAAGTCATACAGCAGTTTCAGCAAGTGGTCGGAGAAAAATTTGTACTTACCGATGAGCAGGAAACCCGCCTTTACCGGCAGGGTCGACGTTTTGGTGAAGGACAGGTTCTAGCCGTAGTAGCTCCCGGTAGCCTGATTGAACAATGGCGTATTTTACAGATTGCAGTGGCTGCAGACTGTATTGTAATTATGCAGGCCGCCAATACTGGCCTGACTGGAGGCTCTACACCTTATGGTCATGATTATGACCGTCCAGTAGTACTGATCAGTACCCGGCGGTTAGCTGGTATACAGGTTATCAATTTAGGGAAACAAGTTATATGCTTGCCGGGTGCGACTTTAGATGCATTAGAAAAAGCCCTGTTACCCTTTAACCGGGAACCGCATTCAGTGATTGGTTCCTCCTGTATAGGTGCCTCTGTATTAGGGGGAGTATGTAATAACTCTGGCGGTGCACTGGTAAGACGTGGGCCGGCGTACACCGAACTGGCCTTATATGCTCAGGTTGATGAACAGGGACAACTGCATCTGGTTAATCACTTGGGAGTAAGTTTAGGTACCCAGCCAGAACAGATTCTGATACGTCTGCAAAATGGTGAGTATCAGGAAAAGGATATTGATTACAGTCCGCAGCACCGCGCTTCTGATCCTCATTATGGTCATGACGTGCGTCAGGTTGATCTTGATACACCGGCGCGTTTTAATGCTGACCCTAACCGGTTGTTTGAAACTTCAGGTTCTGCCGGCAAGGTCTGTGTTTTCGCAGTGCGGCTGGATACTTTTGAAAAATTACCAAGTCAGGTGTTTTATATTGGAACCAATAGTCAGGATGATCTGACTGCAATTCGACGCTATTTACTGACACAATTGCCGCGTCTGCCGATTGCAGGTGAGTATATTCATCGGGTAGCGTATGACATTGGCGAGAAATATGGAAAGGATACCTTTCTGTTTATCGAAAAATTTGGAACTGCGCGGGTCCCTAAAGCTTTTGCCATGAAAGACAAAATTGATGGCATGCTGGAAAAAGTCAAAATCAGAGGATTAACCGACAAGGTTTTACAGCTGTTAACCGGCGTTTTGCCACCCCATTTACCGCAGCGTATGGCCGAGTTCCGTAACCGCTATGAACATCATTTACTACTTCGTATCGAAGATCAGGATATAGCACAGGTAGAAAGTTACTTGCAGGAGTATTTTAAAATACACTCTACAGGCAACTATTTTCTGTGTAATGAAGAAGAAGGCCGTAAAGCTTTTTTACACCGATTTGCCATTGCAGGAGCAGCTATACGTTATCGTGATGTACATCGCCGGGAGGTCGAAGACATTGTGGCGCTCGATATTGCCCTAAAACGCAATGACCGGGAGTGGCTGGAAACCTTGCCTGAGTCAATGGAAGAGCAGATTATACATAAACTCTACTACGGTCATTTCTTGTGCCATGTTTTTCATCAGGATTACATCGTCAAGAAAGGGGTTGATCCATTGGCTATGGAGCATGCCATGTGGAAACTGCTAGATCAGCGTGGTGCCGAATATCCGGCCGAACATAATGTTGGACATTTATATGTAGCCAAGCCTGCTTTAAAACAACACTATCAAAAGCTTGATCCAACCAACAGTTTCAATGTGGGCATTGGTTATACTTCCAGAAAAAAATATTGGTCATAAACCAAATTCTTTTAACTGTGCTTTTAAGAACTATTTATTAAAAGCACAGTTAAATTCTTCCCCGCAATACTTTTAAAGCCATCCTATATTTATATTTAAATTTTTAAAATAGCCTAAGCTTAAAATTGACGTTCAAGTCTTTATCCTTCAAATAAACAGCCATAAACAATATAAAAAAATCAGTTAAAGTAGATGCAACAAATTGCAAAGCCCACTAATTACAAGGATATCCTATGACCAGCTATGCAAATATTTTAAAGCCATTAGATTTGGGATTTACCACGATTAAAAACCGGATAGTAATGGGGTCTATGCATACCGGGCTGGAAGACCGTTTTTATCATTATCCGAAGCTTGCGGCCTATTTTGCCGAGCGAGCCAAAGGTGGAGTTGGTCTCATTATTACCGGAGGTATAGCACCTAATCGAGAGGGCTGGCTATCACCAATGGGAGGCACTATGAACAGTCTGGCCGACATTCCCCATCACCGGTTGGTCACTCATGCTGTACACAAACATGGCGCTAAAATTTTGCTTCAGATTCTGCATTCTGGTCGTTACGGTTATCAGCCACTGGTCGTTTCTGCCAGTCCGGTTAAATCACCTATTTCCCTGTTTAAACCACGAAAAATGAGTGAGCGTAATATCCTGAGTACTATTAAGGATTATGCACATGCTGCCAGCCTTTCAAAAAAGGCTGGCTATGATGGGGTTGAAATTATGGGCTCGGAAGGGTATCTGTTAAACCAGTTTATGAGTCGGCATGTCAACCAGCGTCAAGACCGATGGGGCGGCACACTGGAAAACCGGATGCGGTTTTCACTTGAAATTGTAAAAGCTATCCGTGAGGCAGTGGGGGAGAAATTTATTATCTGTTTTCGTTTATCAATGCTGGATCTGGTTGATAACGGTAACACCATGGATGAAGTCATCCAGATTGCCCAGGCGTTAGAAAAAGCAGGTGTAACTTTGCTAAATACCGGGATTGGCTGGCACGAAGCGCGCATTCCGACCATTGTTACCTCTGTACCGCGTGCTGCTTTCGTCGATTATACCGCTGAAGTGAAGCAGTATGTGAATATACCGGTCATTGCCTCAAACCGTATTAATATGCCGGAGACTGCCGAAACCATTCTGGCTGAAGGAAAAGCCGATATGGTACAAATGGCACGCCCATTTCTGGCTGACCCTTTTTGGGTAGATAAAACTGCTACAGACCGTGTCAATGAAATTAACACTTGTATTGCCTGTAATCAGGCCTGCCTGGACCATACATTTAAATGGCAGCGTGCAACCTGTCTGGTCAATCCGCGGGCAGCTTATGAAACTGAACTGGTCTACGTGCGTACAAAAAAACCTAAGCGGATTGCTGTAGTGGGGGCTGGGGTTGCCGGAATGTCTGCGGCTACAGTTGCTGCGGGACGAGGGCATCAGGTGACTTTATTTGAAGCAAGTGATGAAGTCGGGGGACAGTTTAATTTAGCCAAAGTTGTGCCAGGCAAAGAAGAGTTTCATGAAACCATTCGTTACTTTAAGGTTCAAATTGAAAAAACCGGCGTCGAACTGCGTTTAAATACCCGTATAAATCGTGAACAGCTTGAACGTGAAGGATATGATGAAATTGTGGTTGCCACAGGTGTTATACCGCGTCAGCTTAAAATTGCTGGCAGTGAAGCGCCGCAGGTTTTGTCTTATGCAGAAGTGCTTAAGGGCGCAAAAGTGGGATACAGGGTTGCAGTGATAGGAGCAGGAGGAATTGGTTTTGATGTTTCTGAATTTTTACTCAAACCTGTCTCACAGCCTCAGCCACAACCTTTAACTGAATGGCAACGTGAGTGGGGCGTAGATTCAGAATCTCATTACCATACGGAAGGTGGAATGGTTTCGGCCGAATTGGAAACACCCGTTCGGGAAATTTATTTACTGCAGCGCAAACCTACGCCCTTAGGTGCAGGGCTTGGTAAGACAACAGGCTGGGTGCATCGTGCACAACTCAAAAAGCATCAGGTACGTATGTTGCGCGGTGTAAATTATAAAGCAATTACTGATGAAGGCTTATGGATTTCTCACGATGGGCATGACCAGCTGCTCCGTGTCGATACGATTGTAGTATGCGCTGGACAGGAATCAGTTAAAGATTTGATGCCACAGGGTGGAAAGAAAGTGCTGGCTAACTATCACATTATTGGAGGAGCAAAGCTGGCAGCAGAGCTTGATGCCAAGCGTGCCATTCGTGAAGGAGCTGAATTGGCTGCAAAGCTTTAACTAAATGATGAAACAATAGACATTTGACTATAAAGCACTAAAATTTTTCTTGAATAAAATGAAGAGGCTTTGTATTCTTAGCGGCATGGAAGCGTGGCAGAGCGGTTTAATGCACCGGTCTTGAAAACCGACGAGGGTTCACGCCCTCCGTGAGTTCGAATCTCACCGCTTCCGCCAGATATTTAAATAAGCCCTTGTATTTACAAGGGCTTATTTTTTTAACTATAGTTTCTTTATGTGTCTCATATAAAAATTTAAAGCAGGCATACTTTTTTGTATCATATTTAGAGCATAAAAGATGTGGTTTAAAAATTTTACCTAAAGCATTAACTTTTAAAGCTGATGCAATTTATAAAAGTTTTAACACTAAGCACTCTAATAAAGTTATTAAACTTTCTTTATAGATTTAAGAGTAAAAATAACGTAAATTTTTTTAAATAAAGTCATATTTAGGTTTTATAGGTAGAGAGTAAAATACTCGTTTCACTATTATAGATACCTGAAATATTACGAATCCGTTCCAGTACTTTATCAAAATTCTCAAGAGTATCTGACTGTAATTCGACCAATATATCCCACTTTCCATTGGTTGTATGAAGACGTTGCACTGCTGACTCTAAACGTAATTCGCGAATGACCGCCTGAGCCTTAGTTCCTTCAACCATAATATTCATCCATGCACGGATCACATTTTTCTCTGTATTTGGGCGAAAACGTACCGTGTAGCCTGTGATAGTGCCTGAAGCCTCCATATATTCAATTCTCTTTTGAACAGTAGCTCTAGAAACACGCGCTTTTAGGGCTAAATCGGTAATAGACATTCTCGCATTATCTTTAAGTAAACCTAAAATAATATGGTCAATATTGTTCATTTTGATATTGGGTATTAGCAAATTGATAAAAATTAAATCATTTTAATATTTATAAATAATTTTTTGAATCAATTTGTTTATTAATAATAGTGCAAACATAAAGTCCCGAAAAGTTTTAGCTAGATCACTTGAAGTATTAAGCGTTCTTAAAAGGGTGCTGAATTACAAATAAGTTCTCAAGTACCGGGAATCTTGAGACAACAGGGACAATGGATTAATTAAGGAACAGATGATGTCTTTATCGTATACGGATCAGAATAATGGTGCTTGGCAAACTTACCTTACTCAAATTGACCGGGTAGCGCCCTATTTAGATGCTGATTTAAGTAATTTTATTAATACTCTTAAAAGACCAAAGCGTACTCTGATTGTTGATGTTCCAATTGTTATGGATGATGGGACAATTCGTCATTTTGAAGGTTACCGTGTACAGCACAATCTTTCACGTGGACCAGGTAAAGGTGGTATTCGTTATCATCAGGATGTTGAATTAAATGAAGTTATGGCCTTATCTGCCTGGATGACGATTAAAACTGCGGTATTGAATCTTCCATTTGGAGGTGCTAAAGGGGGAATTCGAGTCAATCCTAAAGAACTTTCACTACGTGAACTGGAACGTTTAACTCGTCGCTTCACCAGTGAGATCAGTTCAATTATTGGTCCTCAAATTGATATTCCTGCTCCAGATGTAGGTACGAATCCTAATATCATGGGCTGGATGATGGACACCTACTCAAGCATTAAAGGGCACACTGTAACAGGTGTCGTAACAGGCAAACCTGTACATTTAGGCGGTTCTCTCGGACGTGTACGGGCTACCGGTCGGGGCGTATTTGTAACGGGGCTGGAAGTAGCCAAGAAAATTCAGCTGCCTGTTGCAGGTAGCAAAGTCGCTGTGCAAGGCTTTGGTAATGTAGGAAATGAAGCAGCTTATCTGTTTAGTCATGCTCAAGCCAAAATTGTTTGTGTTCAAGACCATACAGGAACAATTTTTAATCCCGAAGGTTTAAGTGTTAAAGCATTACAAAAACATGTCACAGAGCATGGAGGCGTAATGGGCTTTGCTGAAGCTCAGGTGATTGCAGATGAAGATTTCTGGGATGTCGATATGGATATTCTTATTCCTGCGGCACTAGAAGGTCAGATTACAGTGGAACGGGCACAACGGCTTAAAGCTAAAATTGTTCTGGAGGGCGCTAATGGCCCGACCTATCCCGAAGCAGATGATGTTTTCGTGAGCCGTAATATTGTAGTGGTGCCAGATGTAATCTGTAATGCAGGTGGTGTAACGGTGAGCTATTTCGAATGGGTTCAGGATATGGCGAGTTACTTCTGGAGCGAGGAAGAGATTAACGAGCGTCTTGATAAGTTAATGATTCAGGCCATCGCTGATGTCTGGAATACAGCAGAAAATAAAGCATGTAGCTTGCGTACAGCAGCTTATATTCTCGCATGTGAACGTATTTTAAAAGCACGTAAAGAACGCGGTATTTTCCCTGGATAAGTCAGATTCATAAAGTCAGAGCCAAATATAAAACAGGAAGTGGGTAAATAAAATGAATGACGTAGCGATTACACGTAGCAACTTTAATGATTGGATGGTTCCAGTTTTTGCTCCAGCAAATTTTATTTTAGTTCGTGGGGAAGGTTCTCGTATTTGGGATCAAGACGATAAAGAATATATTGATTTTGCCGGTGGCATTGCAGTGAATGCTTTGGGGCATGCACATCCTGTTGCAGTAAATGCCCTGACTGAGCAGGCACAAAAACTTTGGCACATTGGCAATGGTTATACCAACGAGCCTGTTTTACGTCTTGCCAAGCAATTGGTAGAAAGTACTTTTGCCGATAAGGTGTTCTTCTGCAACTCGGGCGCAGAGGCGAATGAAGCTGCATTAAAACTGGCACGTAAGGTAGGGCTGTTAAGCGGTAATTCTGAAAAAAATCATATTGTAGCATTCAAAAATGCTTTTCATGGCCGTACTCTATTTACAGTGACAGCAGGTGGACAGCCAAAATATTCTCAAGATTTTGCACCATTACCAGGTGGGATTGAGCACACTGCATTCAACGATCTTGAAGCAGCTAAAGCGCTAATTACTGAAAATACCTGTGCTGTTATTGTAGAACCGATTCAGGGCGAAGGCGGTGTTCTGCCAGCAGATATCGAATTCCTGAAAAGCTTACGCGCACTATGTGATGAAAAAGGTGCTGTACTGATTTTTGATGAAGTACAAACGGGCGTTGGCCGTACCGGTTCGCTTTATGCTTATATGAATACAGGCGTAACGCCTGATATTCTCACCACAGCAAAAGCATTAGGCGGTGGTTTCCCGATTGGTGCCATGATCACCACAGATCATTATGCCAACATGTATGCAGTGGGTGATCACGGTACCACCTATGGCGGCAACCCATTGGCCTGTGCAGTGGCGGGTGCGGTATTTGAATTTATCAATACACCAGAAGTGTTAGACGGCGTAAAACAACGTCATCAATATTTCATTGATGCCTTAAATAAAATCAATGCGCAATATGGCCTGTTCAAAGAAATCCGTGGTCAAGGTTTATTAATTGGCTGCGTGCTGAAAGATGAACACGCAGGTAAAGCCAAAAATATTGTGACACTGGCCGGTGAGGAAGGGTTACTGGCTTTGGTTGCTGGAGCAGATGTTGTACGTTTTACCCCTTCCTTAATTATTCCGCAAGAAGATATTGATGAAGGCCTGAACCGTTTCACCCGTGCACTTGCACGTCTTTAAATCTTTTGTGAGCATCTAACCATGATAATTGTTAGACATGCAGCGCATCGGGATTTAGATGATATTTATCGTTTGGCGCAAAGAGCCGGTGAAACAGGGATTGGTCTGACTTCCTTACCACAAAATCGAGACATTCTAGCTGAACGTATTATACGTACCTCGCGTACTTTAGCGGGTCTGACCGAAAAGTGTGAGGCAAGTTATCTGTTTGTACTCGAAGACACCAGCCTGCAGAAAATTGTAGGTGTAAGTGCTATTGAAGTGGCAGTGGGGCTAAAGGAACCTTTTTATAATTTTCATGTGGCGAAGCAGGTCCATGCATCTAAAGCATTAAATGTTTATAAAACTTTAGATACCCTGTTTTTAAGTAATGACCATACAGGGTGTAGTGAGCTTTGCACCTTATTTCTTGATCCTGAATACCGTAAAAACCAGAATGGAAAATTTTTATCTAAAGTCCGTTTTCTGTTTATTGCGGCGTTTAGAACACATTTTGAAGAGCGGCTGATTGCAGAGATGCGAGGTTTTTCGGATGAAAAGGGTTACTCGCCATTCTGGGATGCATTAGGCCATCACTTTTTTGATATGGACTTCGCTGCTGCCGATTATTTAAGTGGGACCGGACAAAAAGTATTTATTGCTGAATTAATGCCTAGATTTCCAGTCTATGTCGATTTACTTGGCGCAGAAGCTCGGAAAGTTATTGCAGAGGTCCATCCACATACTTTACCGGCTGCAAAGGTATTGATGTCAGAAGGACTTAAATATCAAGGTTATGTTGATATTTTTGATGCAGGTCCTACTTTGGAAGCCAATATTGCTGACTTACGCGCAGTCAAAGAAAGTCGTGTATTGAAGATAAAAATTACTGAGCAGGTCGAAATATCAAATAAACAGTATCTGGTTGCAAATGATCAATATGCAGATTATCGCGTATTACTCATTAATAACCAGCTATTAGCTACCGATATCTTATTGGTGACGCCACAGCAGGCTCAAGCACTTAATGTCCAGGAACGGGATGAAGTGCGAGTTTTAGCATTAGAAAAAATGGAGAATAACTAATGTCACAAGGTGCATTATTCATTAATGATACCTGGATTCAGGGACAAGGGCCTGCGTTCAGTAAAAAAAATCCTGTCAGCAATGAGCAAATTTGGGCAGGGCATGAAGCCAGCCAGGCCGATGTTGAGCAAGCTTGTCATGCTGCTCGGCAGGCATTTCCAGCTTGGGCACGCTTAGCCTTAGAAGAACGAATTGCCATTATTGAGCGTTTTGCCGGCTTATTAGAACAACATAAAACCCAACTGGCTGAAGTGATTAGTCAGGAAACCAGTAAACCGCTATGGGAAACCTTAACCGAAGTACAATCAATGATCGGTAAAGTGGCGATTTCAATCCGCGCTTATCATCAACGGACTGGTTTTAGCGAAACTGAAATGCCAGATGGGGTGGCGTCGTTACGTCATCGTCCTCATGGCGTGCTGGCTGTATTTGGCCCGTATAACTTCCCGGGTCATTTACCAAATGGTCATATTGTTCCTGCACTGATTGCCGGCAATACCGTGGTGTTTAAACCAAGTGAACTCACCCCTTGGACTGCGGAAGAAACTGCAAAATTATGGCAACAGGCCGGTTTACCCAAAGGTGTACTGAACATCGTACAAGGTGGGCGTAGCACGGGTGAAGCACTTGCAGCAGCTGAACAAATAGATGGTTTACTGTTCACAGGCAGCGCCAACACAGGTTATCAATTGCATAAGCAAATGGCTGGTGCACCTGAAAAAATTCTTGCTTTGGAAATGGGCGGTAATAATGCCCTGATTATTGATGAAGCAACCGATATTGATGCGGTGGTGAATTTAGCCATTCAATCGGCTTTTGTTTCTGCGGGACAACGTTGTACCTGTGCACGCCGTATTATCGTTAAACAGGGTGCCAATGGGGATGCCTTCATTCAACGTTTTGTTGAAGTCGCTAAAAACTTGGTGGTTGGTGTCTGGAATGCTGAACCACAACCCTTTATGGGCGGGGTAATTTCTGCACATGCCGCGGAACAGATGCTGGCAGCACAAAGCAAACTGATTGCTCTAGGTGCAAAAGCATTGTTGGAAATGACGCGTCCACAAGCAGATAGTTCATTGCTCACCGCAGGCATTTTAGATGTAACCCAGGTTACCGATATTCCTGATGATGAATACTTTGGCCCACTCACCACGATCTATCGCTATAACAGCTTCGATGAAGCCTTAAATATTGCCAATAACACCCGCTTTGGTTTGGCCGTAGGGCTGGTGTCACCTGACCGTGATTTATTTGATCGTGTATTGATTGAAGCGCGGGCAGGCATTGTGAACTGGAATAAGCCATTAACAGGTGCATCAAGTGCGGCACCGTTTGGTGGGGTGGGCGCATCGGGCAATCACCGTGCCAGTGCGTTCTATGCCGCAGATTATAGTGCATGGCCGATGGCTTCCCTGGAAAGTGACAACGTTACCTTACCTTCAAAATTATCACCGGGCATTGTGCTGTAAGACGGACCACATCAGGACACATGGAGAAAAAAATGTCAGGTTATGAAATCAACTTTGATGGTCTGGTTGGACCGACCCATCATTATGCAGGTTTATCTTTTGGCAATGTCGCATCAACTAAAAACCGGAATAATGCATCCAATCCGAAATTGGCTGCAAAGCAAGGCTTGAAGAAAATGAAAGCACTGGCGGATCTGGGACTCAAGCAAGGCGTGTTTGCCCCACAAGAGCGCCCACATGTGCCAACGCTACGCCGTCTGGGTTTTAACGGCAGTGATATTGATGTGATTACCCAGGCCATGCGCACTGCGCCAGCACTGTTATCATCGCTCAGTTCAGCATCATCGATGTGGACGGCGAACTCGTGTACGGTGTCGCCATCGGCAGATAGTGCGGACGGTCGCATGCATTTTACTGCGGCAAACCTGAATAATAAGTTCCATCGATCAATTGAGCATCATACGACCACACGTATCCTGCAAGCAATGTTCAACAATGATGTATATTTCGCGCACCATGAAGCATTGCCTGAAGCCGCACTGTTTGGGGATGAAGGTGCAGCCAATCATAACCGCCTCGGTGGTGCTTATGATCAGGCCGGTGTACAGGTGTTTGTTTATGGTCAGCAACAGCTCGGTGGAACCATTGCACCGCAGAAATTCCCTGCACGTCAAACCCGTGAGGCGAGTGAAGCGATTGCGCGTTTACATCGTTTAGATACCAAACGCACGGTGTTCATTCAGCAAAACCCGAATGTGATTGATCAGGGCGTATTCCATAACGATGTGATTGCGGTGAGTAATCAGCAGGTGTTGTTCCATCATCAGCAGGCTTTTTTAAATCAGGCAGATGCCTTGCATGAAATCCGTGAAAAAATGGCGGGGATCGGGCAAGACTTTATCTCGATTGAAGTGCCGGAAAATCGGGTGAGTGTGGATGATGCAGTATCGACTTACTTGTTCAATAGCCAGATTCTGACCCGTGCAGATGGTGGTATGAGCATTGTGGTACCCGAAGAATCACGCCAGAACAAAGTCGTGTGGAACTATTTGAGTGACATGATTCAAATGGGTACGCCTATTGATGACATCAAGGTGTTTGATCTGCGTGAAAGTATGCGTAATGGCGGTGGTCCTGCATGTTTGCGCTTGCGTGTGGCGGTGAATGACGCGGAACTGGCTGCGGTCAATCCAAACCTGTTTATGAATGATGCATTGTTCAAAACCCTGAATCAGTGGGTCGATCAGCATTATCGTGACGAGTTAACCCAGGACGATTTGGCAGATCCAGATTTATTGATTGAGAGTCGCACCGCACTGGATGAACTCACCAGGATTTTAGGTTTAGGTTCGGTTTATTACTTCCAGTAATAAATACTCAATAAGCGCTTTTAAGGATGAAAGTACATGGTTAATCTACTTGCGTTGACTTTAGCGCAACAGACCCCTGAGCAAATTCAGGGTGAAGCAGCTGGATTTACATGGCAGTGGCTCGGTGAAGGGCTATTGCAATGTACGCCAAAAACAGCTTATCGAAAAACCATCGTGCTTTCTGCCGGTATTCATGGCAATGAAACGGCACCGATCGAATTGCTGGCACAGATCATTCAGGATTTGTTTTCCGGTCAGCTGGCTTTAGCGGTTCGTGTACTGTTCGTATTGGGCAATCCCGCTGCAATCCGACAAGGGGTTCGTTATCTTGAAAATGATATGAATCGCATGTTCTGCGGTGCTTACCAGCAATTGGCCCAAGATGGCGAAACTCAACGTGCAGCGTTATTGGAACAGGTTACTACACAGTTTTTTCAGCAAAGCCAGTCAAATGCACAACGCTATCATTATGATTTACATACCGCGATTCGTGAATCTTTACTTCCAGTTTTTGCCCTATTCCCTTACCAGATGCAGCCTTATGATGACTTTTTGATTCAAAGCTTAAAGGCTGCTGATCTGGATGCCTTGGTATACCACAATACGGCTGGAAAAACTTTCACGCATTTCACCACTGAACGTTTTCAGGCCGCCAGCAGTACTTTGGAATTAGGTAAGGCCAAACCCTTTGGACAAAATGATTTGGCCGGGTTTTTCAGTACGGACCAGATGCTGCGTGCTGCACTTTCAGGACAGGCCTTACCAAACAGACAGAAGCAGGATATTCGTCAGTTTAAGGTAATAGATTCAATCCTAAAAATAAATGATGACTTTAAACTGAACTTAAGTGCAGATGCACCTAATTTTTCTACCTTTCAACCAGGTGAGGTGATTGCTACACAGCAAGCGGGCAGCTATGTGGTACAGGATCAGCCGCTCTGGATTTTATTTCCTAATCCAGAAGTAAAAACGGGGCTTAGGGCAGGTCTGATTTTGAAAGAAATTAAATAGGTTAAAGCGATTAGAAACAGACGGGATGTCGGTAGAGAAGAATATACATGGAGTTTGAATATGGAAGCTCAGTAAAAATACAACAGGGATAAAAAATATCTTTTTGATATTAATTTTTTATGGAACTAAGCAGCAAGGACAGGTTGTCATAAGAAGACAGTTGGAGCAAGCGTGTATGAGTAACAACAATGAAAAAATGTTTCCGTCAGGAGAAGTTCTGGGTGAGCAATATGTGGTTCAGCAAGACACATGTAGTAAGACAGAAGTTTCTGCAGCAGAGACAGATAAACCCCTAAAGCGTGCCATGACCAAGCGTCATTTAGTCATGATTTCACTGGGGGGCGCAATTGGAACAGGACTGTTTTTAGGCTCAGGTGATGTCATTTCTCAAGCTGGCCCAATAGGCGCCATTTTATCTTATCTGCTTGGGGGAGCGATTGCCTATATGGTGATGCTTTGTCTTGGGGAGCTTGCTGTACAAATGCCTGTATCGGGCTCATTTGGTGAATATGCAAGAATGTATATTGGTCCGGGTACAGGTTATATGATTACCTGGCTATACTGGTTAACTTGGACGGCTACTTTAGGCACTGAATTTACTGCGGCTGCACTGCTTATGCAGGAATGGTTTCCTTCCATTTCTATGTGGACATGGACTTTGCTGTTTGCTGCTCTGGTTTTTATACTCAATGTGAGCTCGACACGCTTATTTGCCGAATCTGAATTTTGGTTATCCCTGGTTAAGGTACTCACTATTTTATGTTTTATCGGATTAGGTTTAGCCGCTATTTTTGGTGTGATTTCCTATCATGGTCATGAATCTGCTCCGTTATTTAGTAAGCTGACAGAACATGGCTGGTTTCCAACCGGGATTTATCCCATTTTTGCCACCATGCTCATCGTTAATTTTGCTTTTTCTGGTACAGAATTAATTGGTGTAGCCGCCGGTGAAGCTGAAGAGCCAGCCAAGAATGTTCCCAAAGCCATTAATGCAGCTATCTGGCGTTTATTAATTTTCTTTGTTGGCACCATTGTGGTGATTTGTGCATTACTTCCATTTGAAATGGCGGGTATCAATTCAAACAGTGTTAGTAATAGCCCCTTTGTAACGGTCTTTAATTATATTGGAATACCTTATGCAGAAGATATTATCCGTTTTGTCATCATTACAGCATTATTATCTGCAGCAAACTCAGGGTTATTTGCTGCCTCTCGAATGATGTGGTCATTGTCCAGCAAAAACCAATTGCCTAAAATCTTTGCCAAATTGACACGCTCTGGCACACCCATTGTTGCTATAATTGTAACTATGTTCGGGGCAATACCTGGCTTGTTATCTGAACAGTTTGCTCCTGAAACGATTTTCAAGAACCTGCTCGGTGTCGCTGCCTTTACCATGGTAGTAGTCTGGATTTCAATATGTGTATGCCAATTCAACTTTCGCAGACAGTGGATTAAATCAGGTAAAACGGTGAAGGAGCTTAAATTCGCTGCACCATTATTTCCACTCACACCAATTTTAGGAGGACTCTTCTGTGTCATTACATGTATCAGTATGGTCACTGATCCTTCAATGCAAGTTGGTTTTATCTGTTGTATTCTATTTATGATTGCATGTTACTTGAGCTATAGCATTTTCTATAAAAACAGACCCTGCTCATAACAACAATATAATATTTTATTCTACACAAAAGCTCTCTTTACTTGCTATATATTATTTGGGTAAGTAAAGAAGAGTATATTAAACAGGCAGATTTAATCTCATATTTAAATAATTATAAAAATAAACTTATCTGATTTATAATGATAATATAATTAATTAAATATCTATTGAAACTAAGATATTATTAGATTTTATTTAAATTATAGGTATTATTTTTTTGCTTTTTATTAATTAATTTGTATTTAATCTATTATTATTAATCTAAAATTTTTATATAAAATTTATGTTTTTCAAGTAATTTATGCTATAAATTTTACGCTCTGCCTAATTAATCTTATAACTTATTTTAGTATCTATGTGATGTATTATGCTTTTTAACTCCAATTTAATCTTTAAAAAGGTTATAGCTTTTTCAATTGTTGGTATATGTTCAAATCAGATTTTTGCTGCTTCTGAAACAGCTGAAAATACCCAAGACTTTGAACTCAGTGGTAATATTACCCTTACCAGCGATTACCGTTTCCGCGGGATTACCCAAACCCAAACTGACCCAGCTATTCAGGGAACCGCAACTCTGACACATAAGAGTGGATTATATTTTAGTGCTTTTACCTCGAATGTAGACTATGGTACTGCCGACCCGCATATGGAACTTGATCCATCAATTGGCTATAGCATGCCTCTCAAATTATCAAGTTCAGTACCTGTAACTTTAGATATAGGTGCAAGTTACTATAATTATATTAGTGGTAATGAGGGTGATTATGCAGAGTTATATGCCAGACTTATTCTTGAACGTATATTAATAAATGATGACAGTCTATTAACAAGTCTGAGCTATACCAATGACTATGCAGGTCAAGACAAGAATAGCTGGAATGCTACGCTAGGGTATGCTGTACCGCTTGCCCAGACTAATTTCGGTGCGGTGGCCAGTATTGGCTATACCACTGTAGATGACTATGATTTTAATCAGCAAGGTGAAAATAGTTATTTCGACTATAAAGCTGGTCTGACTTATAATTTCGCTTCTTTCCCTGATGCAAGCGCAGAACTTGCTGTAGTGGGTACTAATCTGGATACAGATGCGTTAGATCATGCTGGCAAGCACGGTGTAGATACTGGCGCAGTATTTACCCTTACCAAAGCTTTTTAAGATGCGATAAGCTCAAAAGTATGACTGCGTACTTTTGAGCTTTATTTTTAGTAATCTGGCTATAAATATATTAATAAAAAATAGTTTATATGAGTTAGATTATTCTCCAGGATATTCATTTTTATAAATATAAAATAGTTTTATGTCATTGTTTTTATTTTTTTTAAAAGTTTATATAGAAATTAGAATTTACGCAAAATTTACGCCCTTTAGTGCTTTATCAATAGAAAATTTACGGTACCCTTTTTCATACTTGATAGTGGAATTTTCCAATGATCAAGGTTCAAAAAATGTTTACCCAATTTGCAGATGATGCGTACATGAGAATAAGTCATCATGGGGACGCGTTATTAAATAAGAAAAAATACCAGATGCTCTTTTTGTCTTCTAATTTATCGAAATAGGGGAAAGAGGCATGTTGGAATTCTTTTTATTGATCGCGCTGGTAGTAATTCTTGCTTTTCCTTTGGGGAAATATCTATCAGACGTGATGCAATATCACAAAATGAGAAGTGACATCCTGTTTAGCTGGATAGAAAAACCTGTTTACGCCGTACTGGGCACCCAGCCTCAACAGGAAATGAGTACCAGAACCTATATACTGAGCTTTGTCTTAAGTTGTTTTGTTGTAGGCATGCTGGTCTGGATACTCTTTATGGTACAGGCATGGCTACCACTTAATCCAAACCATGCACCTAATATGTCATGGGACCTGGCTTTACACACCATGATTTCTTTCCTGACTAATACTAACCAGCAGCATTATTCTGGTCAGGCACAGCTATCTTATTTGTCACAAATGGTCGGTATTGTGGGCTTGCAGATAATTACACCTATGATGGGGCTGGCTATGGTAGTTGCTACCTTGCGTGCGTTGTTTAATCTGAAACAGCCAGGACCTATCGAATGTGATAACAGTTCAGCGCTGGCCAGACTAAATGTAGGAAATTACTGGGCAGATGTAATTCGGCCAACATTCCGTTTTTTAATTCCACTCTGTCTACTCTGGTCGCTGCTGCTGAACAGTCAGGGTGTACCTTCGACTTTTGAGGGCGGGCCAGAGGTTCAGGTAGTTCAACCTAATGCTGAACTTTCTACTCAGAAAATTCCATTAGGGCCTGTGGCACCGATGGTGGCAATTAAACAGCTTGGTAGTAATGGCGGCGGCTGGTATGGGCCAAACAGTAGTGTGCCCTTAGAAAATCCGACACCACTTTCTAATTTTCTGGAGATGCTAGCAATCCTACTTATTCCAGTATCTATTATTGTCATGCTGGGTTTTTTGACCAGACGTCCAAAATTTGCAGGCTTTGTATTTGGTTCAATGCTGCTGATGTCAGTCATCTCGGCGACTGGCGCAATCTGGTCAGAAAGCTTATCTGATACAGCCACAAATATCTCATCAATGGAAGGTAAAGAAGTCCGCTTTGCTGAGAGTTCTTCAGCACTCTGGGCTGCTGTGACAACGCAGGTGAATAATGGTTCTGTCAATATGATGCATGATTCATCCGCACCATTGACTGGACTGGTTGCATTGTCAAACATGTTGATCAATGCCATCTGGGGTGGAATTGGTTGTGGCTTGCAGCAGTTTTTGGTCTATCTGTTCCTAGCGGTATTTATTGCCGGGCTGATGACAGGTCGTACACCAGAGCTATTTGGCCGAAAAGTTGAAGCGCCTGAAATCAGATTACTGGCTGTGGTTATTCTTATTCAGCCAGCAATTATTTTACTGTTCACTGCAATAAGCCTGTTCTTTCCTGAACTTACTGGTAACAGTAATCCCGGGAGTCATGCAATCAGCCAGGTATTTTATGAATATGTTTCGGCCTTTGCCAATAATGGTTCTGGGTTTGAAGGACTAGCTGATAATACTGTCTGGTGGAATATCAGCTGTAGTATTGCGCTGCTGGCAGGCCGCTTTCCGGCACTGATTATTCCTTTACTGATTGCTGCGCGTCTGGCAGTTAAACGGCAGGTACCTGAAAGTGCAGGCAGTCTGAAAGTAGAAACGCCAACGTTTGCCTTAACACTGATTGCCATTGTGGTCATGCTAACTCTTTTACAATTCATGCCTGTCTTGGTCTTGGGACCCATTGCTGACCATTTACTACTGGTTCAGGGCTAAGGGGAAAATAATGAAATCTGTGAATCAAACACAAAAAGTTCCTGCTCTATACCAGAGCGCTGCCTGGAAAAATGCCTTTATTAAACTGCTCCCACAGCACATGATTAAAAATCCGGTAATGGCAGTGGTATGGCTGGGAACCTTGATTACATTGTTCAGTACAGTGTTCGGACAGACCCAGCTGTTTTTTGGGATGACTGTTACTTTTATTCTTTTTATTACGGTCTTATTTGCCAATTATGCAGAAGCTGTAGCAGAGGCCAAAGGACGCGGGCAGGCAGCTTCCCTGCGGCAGGCTCGTCAGAACCTCACGGCCCGACGTTTAAAAACCTTGCAGGATAAGGAGGGCGAACAGATTGCTGCTACAGTACTGGCTCTAAATGATTTAATAGAAATCCGGGCAGGGGAGCTGATTCCTGCAGACGGTGAAATTGTGCATGGTTTTGCCACGATTAATGAAGCTGCGGTTACTGGCGAATCTGCACCTGTACTGCGTGAAGCAGGGACGGACCGTTCTGGTGTGATCGGAGGAACCAAAGTTCTGACTGACCGCATTATTGTACAGGTCACTGCTGAAACTGGACATAGTTTCCTGGACCGGATGATTGCACTGGTTGAGGGCTCAAACCGCCAGAAAACTCCCAATGAGATTGCTCTGGGGATTTTATTGACAGTTATGACCCTAACCTTTGTACTGGTGGTAGCAACCCTGCCAGTCATAGCCGGATCTCTGGGCATTACTCTTGATCCAATTGTACTGGTGGCCTTACTGGTCTGTCTGATTCCGACAACGATTGGTGGTTTATTGCCTGCCATTGGTATTGCTGGCATGAACCGCGCATTAAAAGCCAACCTGATTGCCAAATCTGGCAAGGCGGTTGAAGTAGCGGGGGATGTCGATGTGCTATTACTGGATAAAACCGGAACCATTACTTATGGAGACCGTCAGGCAACTGCATTTTATCCACTAACTGGCGTAACACCATCTGAGCTACGTCAGGCAGCAGTATTAACATCATTTGCTGACCCTACACCAGAAGGTAAATCTGTGGTGTCTCTGGCAAAAGAACTGGGCGAGCATGTGCACCAGCCAGAACAGGCCGAATTTATTGCTTTCAATGCCGCCAGCCGTATTTCTGGAATTAATCTGGAAACTGGCCAGCAAATCCGCAAAGGAGCCATAGATGCAATCTTGAAATTTACCTCTCAGTCTCTTGAAAATAATCCTGAACTGAAAACACGGGTAGAGCAGGTAGCCTCCAAAGGTGCAACGCCACTGGTAGTCAGTTTAAACCAGAATATTCTTGGAGTGATTGAACTATCTGATGTGGTCAAACCCAGCATTAAAGAAAAATTTGCACGCCTGAGAGAGATGGGAATCAGGACCGTTATGATTACCGGTGATAATCCTCTGACTGCGGCTGCAATTGCAGCTGAAGCTGGCGTAGATGACTATATCGCCGAGGCTAAACCAGAAGACAAACTGGCCTGTATTCGCCGCGAGCAGCAAAATGGTCATCTTGTGGCAATGGTAGGGGATGGTACTAATGATGCACCGGCATTAGCACAAGCCGACATTGGTCTGGCTATGAATTCTGGAACTCAGGCTGCTAAAGAGGCCGGTAATATGGTAGATCTGGACTCAGATCCGACCAAACTGCTGGCAGTGGTTGAGATTGGGAAACAGCAGCTAATTACCCGCGGTGCATTGACAACTTTCTCGCTGGCAAATGACATCTCTAAATACTTTGCAATATTACCGGCTTTATTTGTATTGGCTATTCCACAAATGCAGGTACTCAATGTCATGCAACTCGCCAGTCCGGAAAGTGCCATTCTTTCTGCACTGATCTTTAATGCCATTATTATTTCATTACTGATTCCACTAGCATTGCGCGGTGTCAAATTTACGCCTTCCACTTCAACTCAGCTATTACGCCGAAATATGCTGATTTATGGCGTGGGGGGAGTCATATTGCCTTTTGTTGCTATTAAGGGCATTGACCTGATTGTCAGCCTGATTATGGGTGTTTAAGGAGAATCATATGCAAATATTAACTCAGCCTGTTACACAGCCAGCCATTAGTACTTTAATCAGGCCAGCAATCGGTTTAAGCCTGTTCGCCTTAGTAGTATGCGGGTTTGGTTATAGTGCGATTGCAACAAAGATCGGACAAGCAATTTTTCCAGAGCAGGCTCATGGCAGCCTGATTAAATATGAAGGCAAGGTTGTTGGTTCCAAACTGGTGGCGCAGCCTTTTACTGCTCCTTCTTATTTCCATTCACGGCCATCAGTGGCCAATTATGACCCCATGGCGCTGGCGGGAAGCAATCTGGCCAGAACCAATCCTGAACTTCAGAAAGTGATCGCTGAACGTATTGTTCAGGTTGCCAGCCTTGAAGCAATTCAGCCAGATCAGATCCCTAAAGATCTGGTCACTGCCTCAGGAAGCGGGATTGACCCTGAAATTAGCGTACAGGCAGCTCTCATACAGGTAAAGCGTATTGCTGAACAGCGTAGTATGCCTGAACAGCAGGTAAGGGAACTTGTCCTTAAATACGCCCAGCAGCCAACATTTGGAGTATTAGGTTCAAACCGGGTAAATGTACTGGAGTTGAATCTTGCACTTGATCAGCTAAAACGAAAATAAGTTTTCAAGATTTCATTTATACTGAAATATGCACGTTCAGGATCATTAATACCTTGCTCAAGAGATTGATGATCCTCTGTTTTAAGAATGAAAAATGACAAATATACAAACAAATAAGGCCGATATACTATTACAGCAGGTCAAGCGTCATCAGACGGGGCACATGACAATTTTTCTGGGTGCAGCACCAGGAGTGGGAAAAACTTTTGCCATGCTGTCACGTGCGCATGAGCTATATGGACAGGGCCAGAATGTAGCAATTGGTTATATTGAAACTCATGGGCGTCTGGAAACTGAGGAGCTGGTTGCCGGCCTGCCTGTGATTCCAAGAAAGATAGTTGAATACAAAAACCATAATCTTGAAGAGATGGATCTGGACAGTATTTTACAGATCCATCCAGACATTGTACTGGTAGATGAATTGGCGCACCAGAATATACCCGGGAGCCGCCATAAAAAACGCTGGCAGAATATTAATGAGCTTCTTGATGCCGGTATCGATGTTTTTACCACCATGAATATTCAGCATCTGGAAAGCTTGAACGATGTCATATTCCAGATTACGGGAATACGGGTAAAAGAAACCGTACCAGATCAGATTCTTGAACGTATCCGTGATATACGCCTCATCGACTTACCGGTAAATGAGCTGCTGGAGCGTTTAAATCAGGGTAAAGTTTATGTACCTGATCAGGCGGCGCATGCCTTAAAAAGCTTTTTTAATATTGCCAACCTGACAGCATTACGTGAACTGGCCATACAGACGGTGGCCCATCATATTGATATAGATGCACGGGAGCAGTTTGATGTAAAGGGTCTTTCGCTAACGCCCCTGAATAATCATGTGCTAATCATGATTCAGGGTAACCAGAACTCTGAAGCATTGGTACGGATAGGAAGCCGTATTGCCGAACGTCGTAATGCAAAATGGACTGTAGCTGCATTTTTAACTACAGCATCCGGTCATAACCCGATCTCATTTGAAACTCACAGTACAGGCAGGGAAATTGAGCGGGCGCTTCATCTGGCACGGCAGCTAGGGGGAATGACCGATATTTTATATGGAAAAAATTACGCAGGGACACTGTACAATTTTGCCTGTGAACGGGGAATTTCAATACTGGTACTAGAACAGGAAAGTCGGCCGCTATTTTACAGCTGGTTAAGGCCGCCCTTAGCCCATCAGCTGTTAAAATATCAACTCGCATTTGAACTGAGTATTGTTCCGGTTCAGCAAGGTAAGCCGCAAGCCTACCGTTTTAACAGGCAAAATTATGTCTTAAATTTAAAAGAACTGATTTTTGTACTGATCACAACGATAACTAGTATTCTGATTGCAAAACTAAGTGTGCAATACTTAAAAGTTGAAGAGCTATCACTGATTTTTATTACTGCGGTTATTTTTGTTGCAGCCAATACCCGAATGACTGCTGCCATGCTTGCAGCTATTCTTTTTTTCTTTGCCTATAACTTTTTCTTTATTCCACCGACATTAACTTTCCAGATTTCGGCTCATAAAAGTGTGATCACTGTAGTGGCGTTTCTGGCAGCAGCACTTATTGCGGGCCGTTTGGCATCACGCTTGCGTGAACAGGTGGTCGCCCTAAGATCGGCAAACAGCTATAACAGTATTATGCAGGATTTGGGGCAGAAACTCTCTGTTGCGGTTGACCTGCAGCAGGTCATTGAAATCGGACAGAACAGTCTGGAAAAAAGTTTAAATGTTCAGGTCTGGTTTAAGCTGAGTGATGAAACAGCATTAAGCTCAGATGAAAATCTGCTGACCGAAAAAGAAAAAATTTCGGCAAACTGGACATTGAAGAATCACCAGCCTTCCGGGCGTTTTACCCAGACTTTGAGTGAAAGTGCTTGGTGGTTTCTGCCTTTATTGGCTTCGAAAGAATGTATAGGTGTTATCGGGCTCAATATTTCAGAAAATCAGAGGGAAATGAATATTGAACAAAGACGTCTGGCTGAAGCTATGGTGGAATATATTACCCAAGCTATTACCAGGACGCAGCTCAGCAAGGAACTGGAATATGCCAATATCAGCTCTGAAACTGAAAAACTTCGTTCAGCTTTACTTTCTTCGGTGTCTCACGACCTGCGCTCACCTTTGGCTGCTATGATAGGAGCAGCAGATACCATTGCTACTTACAAGTCTACTATGACCGAAGAAGACCAGCTTACTTTACTCGAGACCATAGGGCTGGAAGGAGAACGTCTAGACCGTTATATACAGAATTTGCTGGACATGACCCGACTGGGCTATCAGGGGTTGAAACTGACGCGTGACTGGATTGAGGTCAATGAACTGGTGGATACAGCAACCAGACGCTTAAAACGTTATAAACCTGTAGTTGAATTTAATATTCAACGCCTGCTGCAAGAGCTGAAAATTTATGTACATCCTGCGCTGATTGAACAGGCATTATTTAATGTGCTGGAAAATGCTGCCAAATTTAATCCTGAAGATCAGCCAATTGATATTATTCTTTCACAACCTGATACCGCACATATCCAGTTTGATATTAGTGACCAAGGTAAAGGTATCGATATTGCTGACCGAGAAAAAATTTTTGATATGTTCTATACCATGCATGGCGACCGTAATCCTACTGGGACAGGCTTGGGACTGGCGATTGTTAAAGCCATTATCTCCGCACATATAGGAAGTATTAAGGCGCAGATTGGTCTCAAAAATAAAGGTACCAATATTCAGATTGTTTTACCTGTTCATATTTCACAAGATTAAAAGGCAATAACTGTGAATATACACCCAGCAGAAACCAGAATCGTAGTGATTGATGATGAGCCGCAAATCCGGAAATTTTTAGGAATCGCATTAAGGTCGGAGGGCTACCAGACCCAGCTATTTGGCACCGCTATGCAGGGACTGGAATATCTCTCTTCCCAAAGTGCGCAACTGGTTATTCTGGATCTGGGCCTCCCTGATCTGGATGGTCAGGACATATTGAAAGAACTCAGGTCCTGGAGTGAAATTCCAGTTATTGTGCTGTCGGTACGCTCAGATGAACAAGAAAAGGTGACCTTGCTGGATGCCGGAGCCAATGACTATGTAACCAAACCGTTTAGCGTTCAAGAGCTCATGGCCAGGATACGTGTGGTCTTGAGGAGCAGGCTAAACCAGACTGAAACCCATGACTATGACGATGGTTATCTAAAAATCAATTTTGTACAGAGACAGACCTATATCAACAGCCAGGCGGTTGCTCTTACCCGAAAAGAATTTCATCTGCTCTCATTACTGGCTAGAAATCGGGGGCAGTTACTGACTCAACCACAAATTTTAAAGGAGCTATGGGGACCTACCCATCAGGAAGATACACATTATCTTAGAATACTGGTGGCTAAGCTTAGAAATAAACTAGGCGAAGATGCAATTCATCCTCAATATATTATCACTGAACCTGGGGTTGGGCTGCGTTTTCTGGGCAAATAAAATTTCTCAGCACTTATTTTTTAATTAGCTAAATTTTATTTATATAAGTAAAAAGCTAATAGGTATATTAGCTTTTTAAACTTGATATTTGGAGTATTAAATATAATTAAAATTAAATATCCCAGTTTTGTTCGGTTTCAGTAATCTGGTTATAAACATTATAATATTCAGCAGATTTTACTGTACACCATACCTCTATAAATTCTTTACCTAAATATTTTTTTAATACTGGATTGTTCTTAAGAAGATTTAATGCTTCGAGCTGATGCTTGGGTAAATTAATATGCTCATGTTTTGATTTTGCAAGATGGACTGGTTGCGGAGTATCTAACTGGTGTTCTAAACCATGTAAGGTAGCAATCAGTATGACAGCAATGGCCAGATAAGGATTACAGTCTGCGCCAGCTACGCGGTATTCTAGACGCTGATTTTCCTGATCGGAGCAAGGTATACGGATGGCAACATTGCGGTTATTAATTCCCCAGTTTGCTTCCATTGAAACATGATGACCAAGTGTAAATCTGCGGTAGGAATTAATGTTGGGGGCTAATATAGCCATTGATGCAGGCATCAGCTGAATCATGCCACTAATCGCTTTTAACAACATTTTTGATGGTGTAGACAGCTCATTTGAGCTAAACAGATTTTGCATGGAAGCATTACACAAGCTCATATGAAAGTGCATGCCGCTACCCGCTTTTAGCAGGGTGGGCTTGGCAAGAAAGCTGGCATGCAGCTGATGTTTTCTGGCCACCTGCTTGATAATACGTTTTAGCGCCATGATCTGATCGCATAACCGTAAAATATTCGAAGTATGCTGAATATTGATTTCATACTGACCAGAGGCCGCTTCTGCAACAATACCGATCATTTCAATAGATTGTAAACGTGCAATCTGCTCTACTTCTTCAAGTACATACTGATAGTCGTCAGGCGTATTCAAGTCAAAACACTGACTTGATAAAACCTCATCTTCCCCATCTGCATTTTGCTTGTAGAGATAGAACTCGAGCTCAGCCGACATCACCGGATAATAGTCCTGCTGATGAAGCTGAGCGATAATATGGCTTAAAAGATTGCGGGGTTCATATTTACAGCCCTCACCATTTTCATCTTGCATGGTCAGATAAAGCTGTGCATGCGTCTCAGGCTGAATGGCGCAAGGTTGTAATGTACCGGAAATCGGTATGCAGAGCATATCAGGCTCACCGATTGACTTTCCGAGACCTGTTTCCTCAACCACTTTGCCATCTAGATCCATGGCATAGACAGACAAGGGAAAATAGCAGCCTTTATAAATCTTCTTCAAACTTTGAACATCAATCTGTTTGCCGCGGACATGTCCGTTCAGATCATGCAGGCAGATATCAATATGTCGGGTAAGGGGATACTGGCTTAAATATTCATTGACTTCGCTGGAAAATAAATCTTCTGGATGATCAATATTTAAATATTCTGGTCTCTTGTTGAGTAAATTCTCTTTAATTTTAATAAAAGGATTTAGATCTTTTTCTTGGGTTGGAACGCTAATACTACTCATGCTTAAAACCTTTTTTATAAGGATAAGAAAATAGTAGATGAGTACAAAAAATTATTACGTAAAGAGTTCGTAATTTTTTAGATTGTAAGCGTTTAAAAATAATAAATTCATTTTTTTATATAATTCTATTGATGTAATTAAATAATTTATTTATATAAGGAATTAAAGCGTAGATATTATTTTTACTATAAAACAGTGTATGTTTTAATTAAATCAAATATAAAAATAATTACCTTAAAATACACTTAAGATCTGAAAAATCGCTATTGGGATAGCTAAAAGTTATATCCTCACTACTGCTTAATAAAAAAACAGGATGGATTGAGATCCAGCTCATCTCGGTTGATAATAATATTTTAATGCCCGGATGACTGAAGATGAAGATCGTAGCAGATGAGAATCTTGCTTTTACAGACTACTTTTTTTCAGATTTTGCTGAAATTGACCATCGTGCTGGCCGTACACTCATGCATGAGGATGTGAAGGATGCGGATGCTTTACTGATACGTTCTGTAACACGTGTCAATCAGCAGCTCATTGAAAATACAAAGTTAAAATTTGTTGGTAGTGCTACAATCGGAACAGATCATCTGGATATTCCTGTTTTAGAAAAGCAGCAGATTAGCTGGTCAAATGCAGCGGGCTGTAATGCACAGGCCGTTGCTGAATATGTAATTACGGCATTACTGTGTTTAAAACCAGAGTTACTCGATGCTGGAAAACAGTTTACCTTGGGGATTATTGGTCTGGGCAATGTCGGTTCACGGCTGGCTTATATGGCAGAACTGCTAGACTGGCAAGTAATCGGTTATGATCCTCTGGTTAATCACTTGGCGGTTACACAGGTTCCATTGCAGGAGTTGCTGGCTTCAGCGGACGCAATTTCTCTCCATGTACCATTAATTAAAACAGGGCATTATCCTACTCATCATTTAATTAATGCCGAAACTTTGGCTCTTATGAAAACTCAGGCAATTCTGGTGAACTCGGCAAGAGGACCAGTTATTGAAGAGCAGTCTTTAATCCATGATATACAAACCACACATCGTCTGGTGGTACTGGATGTATTTGAACATGAACCCGTGATCTCTGAAGAGCTTCTAAAATGGGTAAGGCTGGTTACACCGCATATTGCTGGTTATAGTCTGGAAGGAAAGGCCAGAGGGACACAAATGATTTATGAAGCTTTCTGTGAAAAATTTGGTTTTATGGCCAGCAAGACTTTTATAAGCCAGTTACCCGTATGCGAACAATATTTTACTGAACAGACAGATATTAAAACTGTTCTCAAAACTTGTCTCGGCAAAATTTATGATATAGCCCGAGATGACCAGAATTTACGTGCCTGTCTAAAGGACGGCAGAATTGATCAGCAAGCTTTTGACCACTTGCGTAAGACTTACCCACTGCGCCGTGAATGGTCTGCGCATGGGGGGCCTCAGGCATGAAACATAGTTATCAGCCCACCTGTACATTAGAAGTAATGCGGGCACGTGCTACCATGTACACCCAGATTCGTCAGTTCTTCGCTGAACGGAATGTGCTAGAAGTTGAAACACCTGTACTTTCACAGGCTGGAGTCACTGATGTACATCTTGCGTCTGTATCAGCGCAGCGCCATGTAGAAGGGAAGTTGCAGATACATTATTTGCAGACATCGCCCGAGTTTACCATGAAGCGGCTGTTGGCGAGTGGAAGCGGTCCGATTTACCAGATCTGCAAGGTGTTTCGTGATGATGAGCATGGCCGCAAACACAATAGTGAATTTACCATGCTGGAATGGTACCGGCCAGGTTTTAGTCTTCTTGATTTGATGCATGAAACCACAGCGCTTTTAAACATATGTCTGGTGCAACGTTTTGGTGAAATGCGGCCGGTGGTAATAAGTTATAAACATGCATTTCAAGACCGTCTGGATATTAATCCATTACAAGCTTCTGTAAAACTCCTGAAAGATACTGCCAACCGTTTAGGCATAAACCTAGATCTGGGTGATGACCGGCTTGCCTATATTGATCTGCTATTCTCACATTTCGTCGAGCCAAGTTTAGGCTTTGATGCACCCGTATTTCTTACCGATTTTCCACCAGAGCTAGCTTCTCTGGCCAAAGTGAAAACTGATGAGGATGGGGAACAGGTAGCGGCCCGTTTTGAGCTTTATATTGAAGGGCTGGAATTGGCTAATGCCTATGATGAGCTAATTGATAGCAAAGTGTTGCGGGAACGCTTTGAAGCTGACAATACAGAACGATGTACACTTGGCCTACCTGTCATGCCAATAGATGAAAATTTATTGACCGCTCTACAGTATATGCCTGAATGTTCAGGAATTGCCTTGGGAATTGATCGTTTATTAATGATAGCAACCCGACAGATGCGGCTGGAAAATGTCATTACATTTCCTGCACAGATTGCTTGAGTTTAAAATAAAAAAACCGCTCGAAAGAGCGGTTTTTTTATGAGCAAAGGCAATTAGTCTTGCTGAATGCCTGCAACTACCCAGTCTTGCTGAGAACCGGCAGGTTTAACAAAATGCCAGGTTTCAGAGAAAGGTTGTGGCAGACTGTTTAAGTCTTCACTCACTGTACCTGTAAACCGTACACTGACCACATACTGGCCATTCTCAGTTACACTGTCGACTACCATAGCATTTAGGTTACTGAATTCGGCAACATCTTGGTCCTGATTGGCCATAATGTCACTACGCATTGCATTATAAAGTTCCGGAGTTAAATAACGACGGATCTCTTCAATATTACTCGCCGTATTCATTGACTGAATATGGTTGAAACGTTGACGCGCAATACGCAAGAATGCTGCCGGTTCAGTGCCATCTGGTAACTGTTGGCCACTATTCGTGTAGGCCGTACCAAATGGCGCATTATTTGCCGTGTTCGCTGCAGTTGAACTACCGCCAACTGACTGACCGAAAATATTGGTATTGTCTTGAGTACGCGGTGCTGCATTATGCTGGCCAAATGGTGATGAATTTGGTCCAGCTGAGTTTGGTGCATACGGATTGTTAGTAGCTAGTTTTTTTTTTGCTCCGAATTTACGGAATACAAAAAATGCAACTGCGGCTGCAAGCAAAACCCAGAGCCAGCCAGGAATGCCGCCTTTCTCTTGTTCAGCCTGTTGCTGTGCAGCCAGCTCCTGATCATTTGCCGCTGTCTGTGCATTTGGGTTGGTATTATTGTCATCTGCTAAAGCATTCGCTGCTACTGCACCTACTGCAGCACCTGCTACACCTGCAGCAACCATTGAACCTACACCCGGACCAGAACGCTGGGGCGCAGTTGCAGGCTGTTGAACCGGAGCTGCCTGACGAGGCTGTTGATAAGACTGGGTAGGTGCCGCAGAACGTGACATACCCATACTCTTACCACCGCCGGCACGTTTTGCTTCAGCCAAAGGTGACATAACCAAGGCCGCCATTAAAATACCGGCCATCAAGCCACGCTGGTGTACTTCCATCAAAATTTCCTATATCTAAACGATTTCGATATGTTATTTATGCCGGCTTTTATATAGAAATTCAATGCTAGATCGGTATTTTTTCAAATTAAATGATTACCATATATTAAGACAGTTCATCACTCAGCTGTAGCGCTTCGCTTAAAGCCTCATGTAACCGGGCCACCGCAATCACCTGAACACCAGGTACCGGTTTCTGTGGTGCATTGGCTCGAGGTAAAATTACGTACTTGAACCCATGTTTGGCCGCTTCTTTAAGACGTTCCTGCCCATTGGGAACTGGACGGATTTCCCCAGACAAGCCGACTTCGCCAAATACAGCCAGTTGTTGGGGGAGAGCTTTACCACGCAAACTCGATGCACATGCCAGAAGTACTGCCAGGTCAGAACCTGTTTCAGTAATTTTTAAACCGCCCACTACATTCACATAAACATCCTGTCCCGAGGTTTGTACACCGCCGTGCCTGTGCATTACTGCCAGCAGCATATTTAAACGGTTTTGCTCGAGACCCAGAGCAACCCGCCGTGGCTGCCCATGAGCGTCATCGACCAAAGCCTGTACCTCGACCAATAAAGGTCGGGTGCCCTCACGGCTAATCATAACAATTGAGCCAGGAATAGCTTCATCGTAACGACTCAAGAAAATTGCAGAGGGGTTGGCTACTTCCCGCAGACCTTTATCTGTCATCCCGAATACGCCCAGCTCGTTGACAGCACCGAAACGGTTTTTGACTGCACGAATCATGCGGTAACGTGAATCTGACTGACCTTCAAAATACAGTACGCAGTCGACCATATGTTCAAGTACACGAGGCCCGGCCAATGCGCCTTCTTTAGTCACATGACCAACCAAAAATAATGCTGTTCCACTATTTTTAGCAAAACGGGTCAATAAGGCAGCTGATTCACGGATTTGCGAGACACCGCCTGGGGCAGACTGCAAGGTCTCAGTGTATAAAGTTTGGATAGAATCAAGAATGGCAACCGCCGGGCGCTCATGGGCAAGAACTTCGCAAATTCTTTCAACACATGTTTCAGCCATAACCTTTAGCCGGTCAGTCGGCAGGTCTAGACGCTGAGCGCGTAACGCAACCTGCGAAAGTGATTCTTCACCTGTAACATAGAGCGCAGCGCTGTTTGCACTTGCCATATGTGTCGCAGTCTGTAGCAAAATAGTGGATTTTCCAATACCCGGATCACCACCGATCAGGACGACAGAGCCTGTAACCAGACCCCCACCGAGGACTCGGTCGAACTCACCAATACCAGTCGGCAGGCGCGTTTCATGAGAGACCGAGACTTTGTTTAAAGTCGTGATATTGGTAGCTTGTCCGGCATAACCGCCTCCTAAATTCGGTTTGGCACGGTGACTCACGGCAGGTTCTAGCACAACTTCTGTCAGGCTGTTCCATTCGCCACATTCTGAGCATTGACCTGCCCATTTTGAATGGTCTGCTCCACACTGTTCGCAGCGATAAACCGTTTTTGCTTTAGCCATAATCGAAATATATAACCTTTGGAAAAGGGTTCTATTGTAGAGATAAAGCTGCTGAAACGGAAAGCTTCGTAGATATAGAACGTTAGATCATGTCGTCAGAAAGCAATTTATATATTCTCCAGAACTATAAGGATTCTACCTAAGTGGAGCATAAAGAAGTTGTTTTATAGGATGTCTGGCAATAAGAATGTTTGATATACGAAATAGCAGTAAATTTTTCCCATTATTGTGTTAGGAAAAACACAATAATTAGTCGAAGTGATTTAAAGTTATTTTTTAATGAAAATATAAGGATAATTTATATATAACTATTTAATTAATATATTAAATTTAAAAAAATACTATTAAATATTATATGAAAATTAAACTATATGAAAAAATAAAATTAATTCTTTGGTTAATTAATGTTCAAAAGAATGTTGCCGAGTGAAAAATAATTTTTGTTTTAGATGAGTTTTGAGCTAAGTTTGTTGCAAAATGTTTTAAGAAGAAATTAAAAATGTCTAACCAAATGCATAGCTCTATTCCAGAAGAGGATGGAGAGCTAAAACGGAGTTTATCGAACCGTCACCTGCAGCTGATCGCCATTGGCGGTGCTATTGGTACCGGTTTATTCATGGGATCAGGGAAAACGATCAGTTTGGCAGGACCATCCATTTTATTCATTTATATGATCATCGGGGTAATGGTCTTTTTAGTGATGCGTGCATTAGGAGAACTGCTACTTTCTAATCTGCACTATAAATCATTTATTGATTTTTCTGCTGATCTGATCGGTCCTTGGGCAGGTTATTTTGTTGGCTGGACTTACTGGCTATGCTGGATCACTATAGGGATTGCTGATTTATCCGCAATTATTTACTACCTGCAATTCTTTAATAATGGCTTACCTTTTACACCATTAGAAGGAGTATTGATCAGTATTGCGTCAATTGTCTTTATTATGGGGCTGAATCTGGTTACCGTAAAACTGTTTGGCGAGATGGAATTCTGGTTTGCCCTGATCAAGATTATTGCCATTGTAGTACTGATTGCCGTAGGTCTGTGGATGATCTTTACTGGCTTTACTTCAACAGCAGGTGAAGTAGCTTCCTTTACTAACTTGTGGTCACATGATGGTCTATTCCCCACAGGGATGAGCGGTTTCTTGGCAGGCTTCCAGATTGCAATTTTTGCCTTTGTTGGCGTAGAGCTGGTCGGTACAACAGCTGCTGAAACTAAAGACCCGGAGCGTAATTTACCTAAAGCGGTTAATTCAATTCCAATACGGATTATTATTTTCTATGTGCTGGCGCTATTGATTGTCATGTCAGTTACCCCTTGGAATAAGATTGATCCTAATATCAGCCCGTTTGTAAACCTGTTCAGTCAAGCAGGCGTAGCAGCAGCTGCAATTATTATGAACCTCGTAGTGCTGTCTTCGGTCATGTCATCAATGAACAGTGGTGTTTTTTCAACCAGCCGGATGCTATTTGGCCTGTCCCGTGAAGCTCAGGCACCACGCTGGTTTGGTAAACTGACATCACGCGCTATTCCGGCAAATGCCTTGTATTTCTCAGCTGTCTGTCTGTTGTTGGGAGCTGCTCTACAGTATTTTGTTCCAAACGCAGTTCAGGCATTTACGCTGGCAACAACCTTGTCAACTATTCTGTTCATCTGTGTCTGGATCATCATTATGTGGAGTTATATTAACTACCGCAAACAGCGTCCGGAATTGCATGCCAAGTCAATTTTCAAATTGCCAGGTGGAGTATTTACCTGCTGGGTGGTCATTATTTTCTTTATTGGGATGGTTTATGTATTGTCCTTGGAAGCAGATACATTCCAGGCGCTCAAGGTTAGCCCGTTGTGGCTGATTATTCTGGCCATTGGCTACTTCTTTACTAAAAGCAAGAAATCATAATTTGCAGTAACTGTTAAAAAACGTCAGTTTAGAACTGGCGTTTTTTTTCATCTCGCTTTAATCTCTATAGCCTGAAACACTATGGTCAAAATATTGATCACAGTATACTTTATGGAAATTATCGAATAGGTGGCCAGATGCGTCTTGTCGTTTGCTACATCAGTGTATTGGTTACGGCGACTCTACTTGCCGGTTGCGGTCAGTCAGGGGCTCTACAGCTACCCAATGATCCCAATTATGATAAACGTGCAAGATATCTGCTTTATCCAAATACCGCGCCCGAGCAAAGCAAGCCCAGCGATACCCATCAAGCCCAGCAATCTGACGAGCCAGTAAGCGAGACTTTTGCAGCACCTGATGCTGAACCAGCTACTCAACCTACACCATAAGCAGAACAGATAAGGATACATTCATGAGTTTTACCCGCATCAATGGGGTGTTGCATGCAGAGCAATGTTCACTGAAGCAGCTTGCACAGCAGTTTGGTACACCTTTGTATGTTTATTCAAAACAGGCTTTTGAAAAACACTATACAGATATGGACCGTGCATTTAACTTCATTGATCATCAGATCTGTTTTGCCGTGAAATCTAACTCCAATCTTGCGGTTCTGGGTGTGTTGGCCAAACTGGGTGCCGGTTTTGACATTGTCACTGGTGGTGAGCTGGCTCGTGTTCTGGCTGCTGGCGGTGATCCAGCCAAAGTAGTATTTTCAGGTCTTGGAAAAACTGAAGCAGATATTGAAAAAGCCTTAAATGTTGGAATTGCCTGTTTTAATGTTGAATCTCATGCCGAGCTTGACCGTATTCAGAAAGTTGCTGAAAAATTGGGTCAAAAGGCGCCTGTTTCCCTACGGGTAAATCCGGATGTCGATGCAAAAACTCATCCTTATATCTCAACGGGCTTAAAAGAAAATAAGTTTGGTATACCTTCAGATAGCGTATTTGAAACCTATCAGTATGCAGCTTCACTGCCTAATTTGGATATCGTGGGGATTGACTGTCATATTGGCTCACAGCTGACTGAAACCAAACCGTTTGTAGACGCCTTGGAGCGCGTCATGTTGATGATTGAACAGCTTAATGGGTTGGGGATACAGCTCAAGCACATCGATATTGGAGGTGGATTGGGCGTAACTTATAAAGATGAAGTGCCACCGACTGTACAGGAATATGCAGATGCCCTGAAACCGGCTTTGCAAAAGCTGGGGCTGAAAGTTTATATGGAGCCGGGCCGCAGTATTTCAGCCAATGCAGGTATACTGCTTACCAGAGTAGATCTACTCAAGCCAACCAATCACCGTAATTTTGCTATCATTGATGCTGCAATGAATGATTTGATTCGACCTGCACTCTATGAAGCATGGATGGATATACAACCAGTGGAACCACATCAGGATATGCAAGAACAAGAATGGGATATCGTGGGTGCTATTTGTGAAACAGGCGATTTTCTAGGAAAAGAGCGTAAACTGGCGCTGGCAGAGGATGACCTTCTGGCCGTTCTGGGTGCTGGTGCTTACGGTTTTGTGATGAGTTCTAATTACAATACACGAGCACGGGCAGCAGAAGTTATGGTGAATAATCATCAGGCATATCTGGTGCGCGAACGTGAGACTATTGAGTCGCTGTGGGAACGTGAACATCTGTTACCAGAAGTGTGAGTAAAAAAACATGCTGGAATTTACTAAAATGCATGGGCTGGGTAATGATTTTATGGTCGTGGACCTGATTACCCAGCGTGCCTATTTCGATACGCTTACTATTCAGCGCTTGGCAGATCGTCACTTTGGTATCGGTTTTGACCAGCTCCTGATTGTTGAGCCACCAGACCTACCTACTGCTGATTTCAAATACCGTATTTTTAATGCAGATGGGTCAGAAGTAGAGCAGTGTGGTAATGGAGTGCGCTGCTTTGCACGTTTTGTGCATGAGCGCCAGTTAACCACGAAAACCAAAATTAAAGTACAGACCAAATCCGGTATTGTCGAGCCGGAACTGGGGCCAAACGGCTGGGTTCGGGTTAATATGGGCTATCCGAAATTTGCTCCAGAGCTCATTCCGTTTGTAACAGAAGAAACTGATCCTTTATATGCACTAGAGCTGAACAACAATCAACTGCTTAAAATTGATGTGGTGAATATGGGGAATCCCCATGCAGTAACTATTGTGCCAGATGTACTGACTGCTGAGGTCGCATCTATTGGTCCACAAGTAGAATCACATGTACGCTTCCCTGAACGTGTGAATGTCGGCTTCATGCAGATCCTGAATGAAAAACAGGTGCGCTTACGTGTTTTTGAACGTGGTTCTGGAGAAACACTGGCCTGTGGTACAGGTGCTTGTGCTGCTGCGGTAAGTGGCATGCGCCGTGGTCTGCTTGCCCCAGAAGTGGAAGTCGAGCTCGCAGGCGGCAAGTTACAGATTGGCTGGCGTGAGGGTGATGTGGTATGGATGACAGGTCCTACAGCAAATGTTTATGAAGGCCGTTTGGATTTGCGTTATTTTCAAAGTAATTAAAACCGAATTAAATAGTATTAAAAGTTCTATTCACTCCCAGAGAGGGCAGGATGCAGCCTGAAGCATTACACTTGCTTTCTATGTGGCTCAAAGAGCGAGAGATCCAGAATCAATCTGCCCATACCTTAAGTGCCTATGCACGTGATGTAAAAGATTTTCTGGATTTCTGTGCTGTTAAGAAGTTACCGCTGAACAGTATTGAAGCTTCAGATTTGCGTGAATACTTGGCTTTAAAGGTAGAACGAGAGCAGTTAAGCTCCAGCAGCCTGCAACGCCATTTATCTGCCATACGGCAGTTCATGAAATGGGCTGAGCAGGGTCAATATCTCGGTTTTAATCCTGCAGATGACTTTCAGCTTAAACGGCAGCCACGGCCATTGCCCGGCATGATAGATATTGAAACGGTGCAGCAGATTCTGGACCAGCCGGCACCTGAAAAACTTCAGGACCAACATTTATGGCTGCGTGACAAAGCCATGCTGGAGCTACTTTACTCTAGCGGATTACGCCTAACAGAATTACAGAGTCTGTGTATGAAAGATATCGATTTTAATCGACGACTATTGCGTATTACAGGTAAAGGTAACAAGACCCGGATTGTACCATTTGGTACTCAAGCTTATGAGAGTCTGCTGAAGTGGCTCGAAGTCTATCGGCTCTGGCAAGGCCAATTTAATGCAGATTCGGCAGTTTTTATCAGTCAAAAAGGCGGCCAGCTGGGCCCCCGGCAAATTGAGAACCGGGTCAAGTTACAAGCACTGCGGGCCGGAGTAAATATTGATCTGCATCCACACTTACTCCGGCATTGTTTTGCAAGTCATATGCTCTCTAATAGTGGTGACCTTCGAGCAGTTCAGGAAATGTTGGGCCATAGTAATTTGAGTACCACACAGATTTATACCCATATTGACTTTGACCATCTGGCTAAAATTTATGATCAGGCCCATCCCAGAGCTGTTAAAATTAAATAAATAGTTGCTAAAAAGAATAGCTAAAATCCATCTGACCTAAAACTAGAACTATTGTAGAATAATCAAAACTTAATTTTTCAAGTATAAAAACAGCTTAATTTTATAGTGATCGAGATAGGAAAATGAACCGGTTTCTCTTCTCATCACTGGAATATTTTAATAGAAATGGGGACCTAAAATGATTGTCAATATTCAACAGAAATATGATGAGCTAAGTCCGGCACAGAAAGATATATTTGCTGGGTATGGCTTACGTCAGGTCAAACATTTTGTAGAAATCAGTTTACCTACTATTGAAGCGGCGCTGCCTGCTCATACCCTGGTTCAGGGAATCAATGCCGAGGGTAAAATTCAGGCTATGCATTCTGATACCTTGCAAACTTATCTCTGGATTTCAGATCAAAAGTGGCAAGAAACTGCTCATGTTCCAATGCCTATAGACTTAAAAGAAGACTTTATAGAAGTATGGAGAATATTTGGGCTGTCTCAATATGAATTGATTGCTTTGAGTCATATACATCGGGATTTTTTAGAAAATCATATTGCTTGAAATTATAGATATTGGATTTGAACAGTAAGCTATAAAGGAAAAAAGTAGTTAAGCTTATTAATGAAACTTTCAACTGAGCATCGGGCAAGGATGCTACTTAAGGATACCCCTATACAAAACATGCCCCATATTTTGACTAAAATAATTATTTAAAAGAGCAGTTTCTGATTGCCTCTTAAGAAAGAGTGGCTGATTTATATACTCACAAAACAGAATTCCTTCAATAATGTAAGAGGAAAATATTGCTTCAAGGAACAGTCATTAGATGAAGCAAAATAAATACTGCCATATGCCATCATTCAGGAATCTAAGTTAAGCTAAAATCAAAGGTCATCAAGAGGCAACTGAAAACTTTGTTTAATAATTTGGCTAGGTAAATCTGTTTTTACGCTTGTAATACCATTCTTTTTAGTCAGATGTGTAGATTGAAATTTTCGGTAACTCTCTAGATCAGGTACTACAACTTTAAGCATTGCATCACATTCACCCAAAATAATATAGCACTCCATTACTTGGGGCAGTTCCTTCATTGCACAAATAAAAGTATCGATAGTTTCAGCATCCTGCCCAACCAGCCAGATTCGTGAAAATAAAATCAGTTGAAAACCGATTTTCTGCATATCTACGACAGTAGTGTAATGCTGAATAATACCAGCTTCTTCAAGCAGTTTGACTCGTCGTAAACACGAAGAGGGGGATAGTCCAATGACTGTGGCCAGATCATTATTTTGGATACGGGCATTCTTTTGTAATGCCTGAATGATATTTCTGTCGATGCGATCTAGCTTTATCCGAATTAATTTAGAATCTTGTTTCATAAATTAGAATTTTATTCGAAAATTAATTCTTATTATAAAATATTTGAAATCCTATTTTACAGCTTTTCGTAGATACTTATTTTCCTGATTCAGGACATTCAACAGGAAAAAGAAAATGTCTGTATTTGTACTCTTTGCATTGACCGTGCTTCCCCTAATTTTCACACCTGGACCAGATATGCTGTTTATCTTGTCACAAGTTATGGGTAAAGATGCAAAAGCAGGCATGATGGCAACTTTTGGTATATGTTTTGGCTATCTGATTCATTCAGTTCTGGTTGCTTTAGGAATCGCAGCAATTATTGTATCTTCACCTTTGCTGTTTGATACGATCCGCTATATAGGAATTGCCTATCTGTTGTATCTGGCTTTTAATTTGCTAAAGTCTGTGTTTAATCAGAAAAAAGTGACAGTTGAAGAGATACCTCATACAAATCCGGTCAGGAAGGGGTTTTTTACGGCTTTACTAAATCCAAAAGGAATGCTGATCTACTTTGCTATTCTTCCCCAGTTCATTGATAAAACAAAAAATACAGTAAGTCAGGGCTTAATTTTATCCTTTATCTTTATTGGGCTCATTTTTATTGTATATTGCAGTTTAAGTATGGTCTTTGCCAAAATTACACAAAAAACTTCCATTGATGCAAAAAAACAGAAATGGATTGATGGAACCTCGGGTGGATTGCTTGCAATAGCGGCCACTTGGCTTCTAGTGAACTGATGAATCTAAAAAGCATGCTATATGGGCATGCTTTTTAGATTTTAAGTACATTGGAAAATTTGATTGTGTTAAAGCGTTTTTAAGGCCAGAAGACTGCCTTCTTATAAGCTAAAAGCTGAATAAACTGTTCTGGTTGTGTCTTAAATGACATATTTGATCTGTCCAGTCATACTTTAAAACTTAAGCTACCAGCCTTTAAATCACTTCAGTACCGGTTCAGGTTTTCTGACTTTAATACCCGAATTTGAATCATAAAATTTTAATAAAAATAAATATATAAATATCAGTTAACTAGTAGAGTAATTGCCCTAAGATCCCTGTTACATTTTTTTATGAACTCTGCATTTCACGGTTTTTACGCTTTTTTACGTCTCCAAAGGTAATTGTGACTTGACCCAAATGCCATACCCATTGCAAGATAAGGCACCTAAAAAATTTTAATTGAAGAGTTATCATAGCTTTTCTCAACATTTACTTTTGCTAAAACAGCCGAGGATTACATGAAGGCTCTTGTTGCTGTAAAACGTGTGGTTGATGCCAACGTTAAAGTTCGCGTTAAGCCGGACCATAGTGGGGTAGACCTTACTAACGTTAAAATGTCAATTAACCCATTTTGTGAAATCGCAGTGGAAGAAGCGGTTCGCTTAAAAGAAAAAGGAACAGTATCAGAAATCGTAGTGGTTTCTATCGGTCCTAAAGAAGCACAGGAACAAATTCGTTCTGCTATGGCTCTAGGCGCTGATCGCGGAATTTTAGTAGAAACTGCGACTGATGAAATTGGGGCGCTCGAAGTTGCCAAAATTTTAAAAGGGATCGTGGAGCAGGAACAACCAGAAATTATCCTTTTGGGTAAACAGGCTATTGATGACGACAGTAATCAGGTCGGTCAGATGCTGGGCGCACTGCTTGGTGCGGGCCAAGGTACCTTTGCTTCAGAAGTTAAAGTTGAAGGTGGCAAGGTTCAGGTAACCCGTGAAATTGATGGCGGTCTGCAAACTGTTGAGCTATCACTTCCTGCAATTATTACCACTGACTTGCGTTTGAATGAACCTCGTTATGCGGCTCTGCCAAACATTATGAAAGCACGTAAAAAACCGCTTGAAACCAAGTCTCCAGCAGATTATGGCGTAACAGCAGCTTCTAAGCTGAAAACTGTTAAGGTTGAATCTCCGGCTGAACGTCAGGCAGGGGTGCAAGTGAAGTCTGTTGATGAACTGGTCAACAAACTTAAAAATGAAGCGAAAGTGATCTAATACAGAAGGATAAAAATCATGAGTATTTTAGTTATCGCTGAGCACGACAATAACACCCTGAATGCTGCGACTCTAAATGTTGTTGCTGCGGCTCAAGAAATCGGTGGTGATATCACTGTATTGGTTGCGGGTTCTGGTGCTCAGGCAGTTGCTGATGCTGCTGCTAAAGTTGCTGGTGTAAGTAAAGTCTTACTTGCTGATAATGCAGCTTATGCCAACCAGCTGGCTGAAAATGTTGCTGCTTTAATTGCAGAAATTGGTAAGAACTATTCGCATATTCTTGCTGCTGCTACAACTTCCGGTAAAAATATTTTACCACGTGCGGCAGCTCTGCTTGATGTCAGCATGGTAACTGATATCGTGGCTGTGGTAGGTCCTAAAACCTTCCGTCGCCCGATTTATGCAGGAAACGCGATCGCGACTGTTGAATCTTCAGAAGATATTATTGTAGGTACAGTTCGTGGGACAGCATTTGATGCAGTAGCTGCTGAAGGCGGTTCTGCAACAGTTGAAACGATTGGTGAAGTGAAAGATGCTGGTGTTTCGTCATTCGTAAATGAAGAGATCGTCAAATCTGAACGTCCTGAACTCGCTGGTGCACGTATTGTAGTATCCGGTGGTCGTGGCGTGGGTTCAGGTGAGAACTATCATAAAATCCTTGATCCGCTCGCTGACAAGCTTGGTGCTGCACAAGGTGCTTCACGTGCCGCAGTTGATGCAGGCTTTGTACCAAATGATATGCAGGTGGGTCAAACTGGCAAGATCGTTGCACCTGAGCTTTATATCGCTGTAGGTATCTCTGGAGCGATTCAGCATTTGGCTGGTATGAAAGATTCTAAAGTGATCGTAGCGATCAATAAAGATGAAGAAGCTCCAATCAATGCTATTGCTGACTACTGGCTGGTAGGTGACTTGAACCAGGTCATTCCTGAGTTGGTTTCTAAGCTTTAAGCATTTATGTATCAAAAAACGTCCGTTTTCGGGCGTTTTTTATTTTTAAGTCAGGGCACTCTAAATTAAATACAAGAATTGCTAAGCCTAATAAAAAAATGAAAAATAAAGTAAATTTAAGTTGGAAATTTTGAGCCAACCATAAAAAATAAAATAGCGTCAAGCCATGTTGCAAAACGCTCCTTATTTGAACAGTAAATAGCTGAAATAACTCAATAGAACTCGATGTTCAAACAAACAAAACCAAGCAGTTTTATGCTATACTCATTCGCTAATTTTTAATTTTGGCCTGAAGTTTTTTTAGGCTAATTTTTCGCAAGATTAATATATAAATATCTGTGGTTTTTAGGCCGCCGGTATGAAGAGGAGTATGCATGAGCGTATCGGAAATCCGCCCGATTGCCATTGAGGATGAACTCAAGCACTCGTATCTAGATTATGCAATGAGCGTGATTGTATCGCGTGCCTTGCCAGATGTGAGAGATGGTCTGAAACCTGTTCATCGTCGTGTGCTATATGCTATGCACGAGCTGGGTAACGACTACAATAAAGCTTATAAAAAGTCTGCCCGTGTGGTCGGTGATGTTATCGGTAAATATCACCCGCATGGTGATTCTGCCGTTTATGAAACTATCGTACGTATGGCGCAGGATTTCAGTCTGCGCTATCAACTGGTTGATGGCCAGGGTAACTTCGGTTCTGTCGATGGCGATAGTGCCGCCGCAATGCGTTATACCGAAGTACGTATGCGCAAACTCACCCATGAGATTCTGGCTGATCTTGAAAAAGATACCGTTGACTGGGAAGACAACTACGATGGTTCTGAGCGTATTCCTCAGGTCATGCCAACCCGTATTCCTAACTTGTTGATTAATGGTGCAGCCGGTATTGCAGTCGGTATGGCAACCAATATGGCGCCACACAACATGACTGAGGTGGTAAATGCCTGTCTGGCCTATGCAGACAATACCAATATCAGTGTTGAAGGATTAATGGAGTATATCTCTGGTCCAGACTTCCCTACTGGTGGCATTATTTATGGTAAGTCAGGGATTGTAGACGCTTACCGTACAGGTAAGGGACGCCTGCATATACGTGGTAAATATCATTTTGAAGAAGATGAAAAAACTGGCCGTACCACCATTGTATTTACCGAGATTCCTTATCAGGTTAACAAGGCAAGAGTAATCGAACGTATTGCTGAGCTGGTTAAAGAGAAAAAGCTGGAAGGTATTTCTGAGCTGCGTGATGAATCCGATAAAGACGGTATGCGTATCGCGATTGATTTAAAACGTGGCGAAAATGCTGAAGTTGTCGTAAATAACCTGTTTTTAAATACTCAGCTTGAAAATTCTTTTAGCATTAACATGGTTTGTCTGGACAATGGCCAGCCAAAACTGATGAATCTGAAAGATATTATTGCAGCGTTTATTCGCCACCGTCAGGAAGTGGTTACGCGTCGTACCATGTATGAGCTACGTAAGGCACGTGAACGTGGTCACATCTTGGAAGGCCTGACTGTCGCATTGGCGAATATCGACGATATTATCGATGCGATTAAAACTTCTGCGAATCCGGCAGAAGCACGTGAGCGTCTGCTTGCCGCAGATTGGGCCGCAGGTGGGGTCGGGGCAATGCTTGAAAGAGCAGGCTCGGTTTCAATTCGTCCAGATGAAATTGAAGGTGAAGATCCGAGTCGTCCATTCGGGCTAGATCGCGACATTTATCGCCTGTCTCCAACACAGGTTGCAGCTATTCTTGAACTTCGCCTGAACCGTTTAACCGGCTTGGAACAAGATAAATTACATGCTGAATATTCAGAAATTCTGGGGCAGATTACTGAACTGACTGCGATTCTAAATGATTTCAACCTGTTAATGGCTGTAATTAAAGAAGAGCTGGTTTTAGTATTGCAACAGTATGGTGATGCGCGGCGCACAGAAATTGTAGAATCACGGATCGATTTTTCACGTGAAGACTTGATACCTGAGGAACAGGTTGTATTGACGGTCTCCCAGTCTGGCTATGCCAAGACTCAGCCATTGTCTGATTATGCAGCTCAGCGTCGTGGTGGACGGGGTAAGTCAGCTACCTCAATGAAAGAAGATGATTTCATTCAGCATCTGATTGTGACTTCAAATCATGCCACCGTACTGTGCTTTACCAATGTTGGTAAGGTTTATCGTCTGAGAGTTTTTGAAGTACCGCAGGCATCACGTGGTTCGCGTGGTCGTCCAATGATTAACTTGTTGCCGCTCGATGCAAATGAGACCATTACTGCCATTTTACCTGTCATTGATGCGCCGAAGAAATTTACTGAACGCTTGGCAGCCTTTAAAAACTTTGTAAAAACGAATACTGTAAAACTTCAGGATAATCCGGTCATTTCCGTGCATTTGCCAGAACTTGAGACAGCATTAGCAATGCTTGATGATAATGCTGACGAGCTCTCAGCTGAACTGCGTACCCAGCTAAAACAGTTATGTGTAGAGCTGGCTGTAACAGATTTGGATGATGAGATCATTATCGAGTTTGCCCAGCAGGCCGAAAGTGTCCGTAAAAACTATTATGTATTTATGGCCACAGCTTCCGGTACAGTAAAACGTGTTGAGCTTGAGCAGTTCAGTAATGTGCGCTCGAATGGTTTACGGGCAATTGAACTCAATGAAGAAGATACCCTGATTGGTGTGACCATTACTGATGGTGAACAGCAAATTATGCTGTTCTCTAACGAAGGTAAGGCTATCCGTTTTGCAGAAACTGATGTGCGTGCCATGGGCCGTTCAGCTAAAGGTGTACGTGGCATGCGTGTCGCACTGGCTGCCCAGGCAGAGGATACGGAAGATACTGATACTGACTCGGAAGATGAAGATTCTTCAGATTCAAATGTAGTCAGCCGTATAGTTTCACTGGTGGTTGTACCAGAAACTGGAGAAGTACTTTGCGCATCTGCAAATGGTTATGGCAAACGTACCCCTGTAGATGATTTCCCAACCAAAAAACGTGGCGGTAAAGGGGTTATTGCAATTAAGACCTCTGAACGTAATGGTGAACTGGTGGGTGCGGTTGCAATTGACGAAACCAAAGAGCTGATGCTGATTTCTGATGGGGGGACGCTGGTCCGTACGCGTGCAGCAGAAGTAGCTCAAACTGGGCGTAATGCTCAGGGTGTGCGTCTGATTCGTCTAGGCGAAGGAGAAACACTGGTCGGTGTGGTTTCTATTGAAGCCGTGGAAGAAGATGAAGTAGAAGCTTTCGAAACAGTTGAAAGTACTGAGCAACTGGAAGTTGAGAAAACTGAAACAGAACATCAGCAACCTCAAGAAGATTAAAGCCTGATAGTTAAAAAGGACGCTTCGGCGTCCTTTTTATTAGGTGATTATTTATAACTTAAACGATAATTTCCCCAAACCAGACAGACGGCTGCAAAGGCAGCCAGATAAATCATTTTGGGAAGCACCAAGCTGGTCGGCACACCCATCTGGTTAAGCTGAATAAACATCTGAATGCCTTGTGTAGAGGGTAAAGCGACTCCTAGCCATTGCATCCATTCCGGCATAGCCGCGTGCGGCCATGCGGTACCAGAGAGTAAAAATAATGGGATTGAAGTGAAAACAATAACATGGCCAGCACGTTCTGGCATGTCTAAATAAGAAGCCACCAATATAGCCAGGCCAATAACACTACTAATAAAAATAGGAACGCCGAGCAGCATTCCCCAAAAATTACCACCACGCGGATAGTCATAAAACCAGAATGTAAAACCGAACAGATATAAACAGCCTAGACAACCAATCGTTAAAATGGCAAAAAATAGACCAGATAATTCAGACTTTACTGGGCGCCACAGTTTTTCTCGATAGCCTGCAATTAACATGCTCAAACCCAGAACAATAGTTTGATGGATAATTAATGGCGCAATCGCTGGAAAAATATAGCTTCCATAGCCAGAGAGAGTGTTAAATAAAGGAATCTGATGTATAGGTACAGCAGGAGAAAAATGTGCAATTTCACCAAACTTTTCAGCCTGTTGAGCAATAGCATTTTCGACAGAAGTTGCAAGGCCTAAACCAATTTGCTTGGTTTTTAGAAAATAAGCTGCGCTTAAATATAGTCCGATACCTCCTACCTCGCCGCGGCGTATACTATTGGAGAGCTGATCCGGCAGCAACAATATTCCATCTGCCTGCTGTTTCTGGATCATTAATTTCGCTTCAGCGAAATTTCCGGTTATTGCCTGGATTTTGACGTTTGGACTTTTTGCAACTTCAGTAATAATACTGGAAGTAACCAGACTTTGTTCTTCATCTACGATAACAATGGGTAAAGCTTCTGCTGTCTGAGCTTTATAAGCAGTCGGATAGAAAAAACTATAGAAAAACACAGAAAGAATGAGGGTGGTTAAAATTGAGCTATTACTGGCAATATCCTTAAATGTTTTTAAATAAAAATACAGGAACTGCTTCATAGGGCTGCTCCTTTTAAATATTTTTTCAAAAGCAGATAGCTGATTACTGCATAGAAGGCACAATAGACCGCAAGTATCAGTGCAGGAAGCCATGACACACTAAGCGGGCTACCGACTACCCATTGTTCTGTCTGTAGTTTAGCATAAGGGGTATAAGGAATAATATTTGCCCAGAATTTTGTAAAAAGTGGGGCATTATTTAAAGGCAAAGTAACGCCAGCAAAGCTTAAGGAAGACCCGCCATAAACTGCAATAAAACCAAATGACTTTGCCAGATTTTGCGTAGCAAGTACCACAGTACTGCTAATCAAAGCGTAAGCACTATATAACAAGACTTGGCCAAGTAAAATTAACCATAAATGTCCAGCTATAAACCAGCCACGGATACCAGCAAGCCAAAACATCCACAACCAGGTCCAAGCTGTAAAAATAATTACATAGGTTATGTTTTTAGAAATAAGTGCACTAAAAATCGTTTGATGATGTACCCAGCTTTTAACACTCCGGTTTTTGAGTTCTTGGCCGACTGCAAATGCAACACAGCAACACAGCAACAAGTGTAAAATGGCCGGCACCATAAAAGGTTCCAAATAAAATTCGTAGCTCAGTCCCGGATTATATAAAGGTGAAATCTTTACATGGGGAGTAGGAGCCTCAAAATAGGGCAGTTGATTGGCCAGATAGCTTCTGCCCATAAAATCTGCGATTGCTTCTAATGTACCAATCAGCATGGCAGAAGAAATAGTATTTCCAATACTGAAATAACTCTGGTTGAATGCTATTGCAATCCCGCTATCCTGTGCCTGAACCAGGCGCTGCTCTGCGCCTTCCGGAATAATCACATACCCCCAGATTTTTGTCTGGTTCAGCAGGCGTTCAACTTCATCTTGATTAGGTGAAACAATTGCAATTTCTAGCGCACTATTATGAGACAGATATTTATCAATATTTTGGCTGAGCTGGCTCTGATCCTGATCAATAATTGCAATAGGCAAATGCTCAGGCTTACCCTGATAGAACATGCTGCTGAATAAAATGATAATAAATAGTGGCGCCACTGTGACCAGACATAAATCCCAGCGGTGGGTGAGTAGATATTTCAGTTCACGACAGATTCCATACAACACTAGTGGTCCTCTTTAATCTTAAAAAGAACACTCATGCCAACTTTTAAATCAGGATTCTGCTGGGCAGGTGTCAGGTGTACTTTAAAACTGCGAATATCATAACCACCAGTTTGCCGGGTAGTCTTAATAGTGGCAAACTCACCTTCTGCATCAATATTCTCAATATTGAAAGTTGCCCGCCGGTTAAGTGCCGGAATAAAACCTTCCAGTTTTTGGGCTTTATAAATCTGTGTATACTGATCTTCACGGATGTTCAGGCTTACCCATAAACTGTCATCCTGAATCAGGCTGACTACAGGCACGCCAATCGCAACGAGTTCACTTGGCTTACCATAAGTTTTAGACACTGTACCACTAACAGGTGCGTATAATTTGGTCTCTGCCTCTAAAGCTTCTGCTTCACTTACCGCTGCTTTGGCTATATCGACCTGTGCATCTGCTGAAGAGCGCTGCTGTTCAGTACTGCCGCGTTTGGCACGCGCATATTGCTGATAGGCTGCTTCAGTCAGCTCCTGTGCAGAAACTTGAGCAGCATACAACTCGTCACGACGCTGCCTTGAAATTACTCCTTCCTTATACAGGTTTTCACCACGCTTATAAGTCGTTCGAGCCAGCTGCTCCTGAGCTTTAACACTTTGCCAGTTAGCATATAAGGTTGCGATATTTTCTTCTTGAGAGCCACGTTCAGCAGTTGACTGTAAAGCAAGAGCAGACTGCAGTGCTGCTAAGGCCTGCTGCTTTTTTGCGTCTACTTCGGGACTAAACAGACGAACCAGTGGCTGGTTTTTATTTACTTTCTGGCCCTCCCGTACATAAATTTCTTCAATACGGCTAGGGACCTTGGTGCTGACATAGATTGTTTCTGCTTCAACCCGGCCTTGAATTTCAATATCCTGTGGCTGATAACTTTTCCATAATCCAAATGCAATGGTAGCCAGTAAAATAATAACCAATATAATAATTGCAGGTTTAAGCCAGGCTCTTTTATGCTGAGGCTGCCGTTGTCTTGTTGCAAGCTTCTGTTCGGTATCAGCAGAATCTGGCTCAGTTTGACTCGGCTCGGCTGGCTCATGAATATTATCTTGAGAAGATGCAGTATTTTGTGCAGGTAGTTTTTTTTCTTCATTCATACTCATATCCTGTCGACCTTAGCGAATATAGACTGTATCAGGTTGATGAATATAGCTTTTAAACTGTTCAATCGAGCCATGACCCTGTAACAGACTTGCCAGTGAAATAACATATTTATAAGCATTTAAAGCCATTTCACCTTTTAAAATATTTAAACTGTTTTGGGCATCAATGACTTGGGTGGCTGTTCCCATATCTTCTTTAAATGATAATTCCTGTATACGAAGATTTTCTTGAGCAGCACGCATGTTTTGCTGTAACAGTCGATGACTGTTTTGCGCAGAGGTTAATTCACTATAAGATTTGAACAGAATATTCTCGATTTCCTGTTTGGTGCGTTCGGTAGCAAGACCAGCGGCGTAACGTTGTAGTTCCGCTGCTTGCACTTTTTTCTGTTTATCTATACCCGAAAACAGATTATAACGGGCAGCCATACCTATGATCCAATTTTGCTGTTCGTCTAAACTGTATTCACCAAAAGCAAAAATACTGGGTTTCTTTGCAGCATTTTGAGCACGCACATTTTCTTCAGCTAATAGTGTATCAGTCTGCATTTTGCGAATGAGAGTGGATTGTTCAGGATAAGTCGCCATAAGTTGAGCCAGAACCGGTGACTGCTGTGAATTTATAAACAAAGGCGTATTAAGACTGTCTACAGTTTGCTGCTTAAGTAAATTCTGTAATTGAAAACGGCTGGCCTCAAGATTGGCTTGACTATTTTGCAGGGCACGTTCGGCATTATTGCGGGCAACTTCAAATTGCATGCGCTGCCCTTTACTGATAAACCCGGCACGTTCCAGCTTGAGGGCATTATTATAATGATTTTGCATTGCATCACGATTACTACGACTAATGCCATTCAATTCTTGCTGTAACTGAGTATTAAAATATGCCTGAATGATTTCAAAGCGTTGTATATCCTGTTGTTGCCGGGTATCAAGCTGACTACGCTGTGCCTGAATATTAGCAATTTGTTTGGCGCTTTGGGTAAGCCCGCCCGTATATAAAGGCATCATCAATGATATAGTTGGGCGTACCACTTCATCTTCAAGCACAACATTTGCGGTATCCGGTATAAGGCCAATGCCCCCATGAATAACTTGTCCGATACCGTTACGTAATGGGTCGGTAATATCTGTAGGTAAACCATTTTCTCCTTGCCATTGGTCGATACGCTCATTCACACCCTGTGAAAGGGTTTGTTCAAGGTTATTTTTTACAGATTTGAGGGGAAGATCAATTTCATTATGAAAGGCATAGGCCCGTACATTTAAATCAATGCGGGGTAAGCCTAAACCTTTAGCGGCTTCAGCTTCTAATTGTGAAGCCTGCTGTAAAGCCATGCTTGCCTGTGAACTATAAGAGTTTTGCAGGATGTATTGTTCAGCTTGTTCATAACTAAACGTCTGCGCAAAGCCAGTTCCTGTATATAATAGGAAAGTTGTAATAAAACCTATTTTATAAAAATAGTGAGGAACTAGTTTTAAATCAGAAGATCTAAATATTAATTTTCTTAAAATCTGCATATATTAAACAGCTTTTCAAAATTTTTAGGTAGTTTAATCTTTTATATCAACATTTCTATTACTACATTGTTTCTGTTGAAGTTGTCTTTTAAGGCTAAAGTTTGTCTTTATCCTTTGTATTATAGTTTAAAATAAAATTTAACAGGTAAATCTGATTTTAATATTATATAAAATTGCAGAGAATTTGGCTAAAAGCAAATAATCTTTTTAGTATTTAATCTACAAATGTATTGATAAATAGTTCTCTATGATTTTTTAAATAAACTTTAGAAAGGTTGAATTATTATATGAGTTCTTAATTAAACTAACATCCTATTTTTATTGAATAAACTGTTCTATCTTTAAGTAAGTATTGAAATATCGGTTCGAGAATTTACTGCATCATTTGCCAATATGTGATTAAATGCCTTGATTTTATTTTTTTTAATTTCTTGAAGGGAAAAATCATGCGCGCGTACAATTTCTGTGCTGGTCCTGCTGCATTACCTACTGCTGTTTTAGAAAAAGCTCAACAGGAACTGTTGAATTGGCAGGGTAAAGGCGTTTCCATCATGGAGATGAGCCATCGAAGTAAAGATTATGTCGCTGTTGCCGAAAAGGCGGAAGCAGACCTGCGTAAACTCATGAACATTCCTCAAAACTATAAAGTTTTATTTTTACAAGGTGGTGCCTCCCTACAGTTTTCTGCTATACCGCTAAATCTACTGGGTAAAAATAATAAGGCCGACTATATTTCTACAGGTATCTGGTCTGAAAAAGCCTATAAAGAAGCACAGCGTTATGGCGATATTAATGTAATACAAGCTGGCACAACGGTGAATGGCAAACTGGCGATTAGTGAACAGGCTCACTGGAACCTATCTAAAGATGCAGCTTATGTGCATTATGCAGATAATGAAACCATTGGTGGATTACAGTTTGCAAGTGTTCCTGAGGTAGATGCGCCACTGGTTTCTGATTTTTCTTCAAGTATTTTATCTGCGCCGCTGGACGTTTCCAAATTTGGACTGATCTATGCGGGTGCACAGAAGAATATTGGTCCTGCTGGTCTGACTCTGGTTATTATACGTGATGACCTGCTCGATCAGGCTAAACCTGAAATTCCAAGTCTTTTGAAGTATTCAGCGCAAGCTAAAGATGGCTCTATGGTAAATACACCTTCAACCTATGCCTGGTATTTATCTGGATTGGTATTTGAGTGGCTGCTGGAGCAGGGTGGTGTAGAAGCAATTCATAAAATTAATCTGGAAAAAGCTAAACTGCTGTATGGTTATATTGATGTCAGTGATTTTTATGCGAATCCGATTGCAGAAGCAAACCGTTCACTCATGAATGTTCCGTTTACTCTGGCAAATCCGGAACTGGAAAAACTTTTCTTGAAAGAAGCTGAAGAAAACCATCTATTAAATCTGGCCGGTCACCGTTCAGTAGGTGGTATGCGTGCAAGCATTTATAATGCTGTACCATTAGAGGGTGTTCAGGCATTAGTTGATTTTATGGATGACTTTGCCAAACGCAATGCTTAAACTGATACATATAATTAATAAAAAACCCTCTATAAACTAGAGGGTTTTTCATTAATGAATAAAAATTTTAGAATTGGATTATGCCCAGTTGATGAATAATAATGGCAGAAATAAACATACCGAGAAGAAAAAAATATAAGGCTCCCGTATCAACTTTAATACGTAGACCGCTATATTCAACAATTCGTGTAGTCGTCTGTTCTGGAATAATTTTCATCAAGGAGCCTAAATAATGCTATTATTTTTTAAATCCTATCAATTGCTGCTAGTTTTAGCATAAATATTCGCCTGAATCCAGATATTGCCTCGAATATATTGGCCAATTTCAAAGTTTTCGTACTGTTTATTGCGAGTCGCGATCCGGATAAGAGTAGCTGGTGTGTTTTCTTCTAAAATAAGCGTTACATCATAAACAGTATAATCCTGGTCCATAAACTGCATACTGGTCTTGCCTACAATATTCCCTTGAAACCAGGCTTCATCTTCTTGACCGATTGTCTCTCCATACAGATAGGCCACCATTTTAGAAAAATCAACTGTTACAGGCGCAGTATCTTCTTCAGACTTTGGTTCCCATGCATCAATCAATTCCTGAAGATTGGCTGGGGCAACACCATTATGTTGCTGTAAAATATCATTTAATGCCCGGTGCTGACGAATCGATGCCGGGTCATCGACTACCAGTTCTTCATGAGCAGAAACAGCTTCAAGTTCATATGCCCAAGCATTAAGCTGAACCTGATAGCTTTGACCTTTTTCATAACACTGATGATTAACACTGTATAAACTGTCAAATGCATACACTACAGTATTCGGATTATTACCAAGTTGCAGACGCAGAACTGCCTGAGTACCTGATTTACAACTAATAATACGCTCTATTTTTGCATTATAGCGATAAGGACTATCAAATACAGGAAATGCAGTCTTGAGTGCTTTTGGCTTATTATTTTCTACTGCAATAATTTGTGCTAGACGAACAGGTGATTTATCCGGACCTTGAATCAGCCAGACAGAGGCATCCATTTCCTGCTCATTCTGACATAAACCCATAGGCATCATCGGTGAGTCAAGTGACACACCTAACCATTTAGGGACTTCAGTTTCAGGCTGGTCAGTTAATAAATTCCAGTGTTCAACGTGACTACCAAAATTCTGATCATCGATCAGGATAATTTCCGGGCTGTTCTGATTATTCATATGCACTATTAGGGATCGCGTGAGTATATCTATTAAATCGAGGGTAACTTGTATTTTTCAAGCCCATCATTACGCTCTTTTACTTCTAAATTCAGCATTTGGAGCAAAACTAATTTATCTGAAACTAAACTGTAAATAAAGACCAGAGATCTGGTACGTTTTAATGCCTGTTAAATACTTGCAATCAGTAGAGTGAAAAATATGGCAATACAGGATAATTTATAAAGATTGTTCCTAAAAAATAACTGAACTTTGTTAAACTGAGAATCTTATACTTACGGAGTTTTCAGGTGCTTCCCTTTAAATTATGGATTGATGCGGATGCTCTACCGCGTATTTTACGTGATGTGATTATGCGGGCTTCAGATCGTTATCAGCTTGAAGTAACTTTTGTGGCAAACCAGAATGTCGGGATTACTCCATCAGTACGTATTAATTCGATTCAGGTCATGGGTGGGGCTGACCAAGCCGATCAGGAAATTGTCAATCGGATGCAAAATAATGACATTGTGGTAACACAAGATATCCCGCTGGCCGCACAGGTCATCGAAAAGGGGGGTATCGCTATTCACCCGCGTGGAGAGATTTTCACTACAGCTAATATTAAAGCGCGGTTGCATTTACGGGACTTTATGGATACCTTGCGCGGAGCTGGGGTTCAGACAGGTGGCCCACCACCTATTTCAGACCGAGATAAACGTGAGTTTGCCAGTAGCCTGGATCAGACCATATTAAAGCAGAAGCGTAAGACAGCCTCATGAATCAGAAGGTGCCGGTCTCTCGCGGCAATATTGTGTTTACCTACACTATTCTGGTATTCATCTGGGCTACAACTCCACTGGCAATTGTCTGGAGCGTCCATGATCTGCATGTCATGTGGGCAATGGTCATTCGTTTTTTTATAGCTTTACCACTAGCAGCTCTTTTGCTGCTCTTGCTCAGAGTAAAGCTTCCCATTCATAAAGTAGCGCTGCACAGTTATATCGCGGGTTCCTTTAGCTTGATTGGTTCGCAAATTTTTACCTATGCAGCGACAGGTTATCTCAGTTCAGGCATTATTGCATTGATGTTTGGGCTGGCACCAATTATGGCAGGTTTAATTGGCCGTTTTTTATTTAAGCAGCATTTATATAGTATGCAATGGCTTGGAATGGGGATCGCAGTAGCAGGGCTCTCGATTATTTGTCTGGGAGGAAGTACAGGCCAGCAGGTTCATCCTGTAGGCATTCTCCTGATGTTGCTGAGTGTTTTTAATTATGCTTTATCTATTTTCTGGGTAAAGAAAGTAAATGCGCAGGTTGAACCAATGGCACAGGCGACTGGTTCGATTATCGTGTCCGTGCTCGGTTGTATGCTGCTGCTTCCTTTCATCTGGCAGTATGCACCGAGACATATTCCAGATACCAAATCGTTAATGGCTTTATTCTATACGGTGATTATGGCATCTCTGGTTGCAATGTTCTGTTATTTCAAACTGGTCCAGAACATTCAGGCAACTACTCTGTCTTTAACCAACGTCATGACACCAATGTTGGCTATTCTCATTGGTTCAGTATTAAATCATGAAAAACTTACAGTCATGATTTTTGTGGGTGCTACTGTACTGTTATCAGGACTTTTTCTTTACTTTTATCGTGATATTAAGGCAAGTCGTGAACTTGCCCAGAAAATTAAAAGTAATTAAAACTTTAGTCTAGCTTGCTACACCTTGAGTAGAGTTAATACATTCAGCAAGCTTGGCACGATCTTGAGGATGCAGTGTCACAAAGTAAGCTCCTGTCCGGAAGCCTGTTTCATCCTTGGGCTTGCTATAAACCACTTGGGCAATTGTTGCTACATGAAAGAAATTATCAGGATGACTTAATGTTAAATGAATATAGCTTCCATCTTTAAGTTGTTGATTTGTATAAAAACTAATTCCACTTTCTGAAATATTAACCTGTTCAGGCACAGGTAGCATGGTCTGGACGATAGCGTCATAAAGAGACCCTGTAATCAAATTCATTTTCTGGTTAAATAAGGATAGTATTCGAGCAATTTGTTGATCTTTTTGATTTAATTGTTCTAATTCGTAGTTAATAGCATGATCAAATTGATCTAATTCTGCAAGTAGTAGAAAATAACGCGGCAATACAAAATTAGGGTCGTAAGGATCGTTAAGAGCAACATCATCAGAGATAATCTGATAATTAATCCTTAAAGCAGCATCAATGCGGGACATCACGCGACGTTCGTTCGAAGCGCCCTGATGCTGTAATGTTTCCATAATGAATTACCTCGGACTAGATGGTATGTTTAAACCAATCTCGCTGTATATAGGGTTGAGATACACTCGCGCGCGGCGTAGTAATCACTTTATTTCTTTTATTGCTTTAGTTTCCATGATCGGCCTGACCTTGGGTGTAGCAGTTCTTATTACAGTTCTGTCTGTCATGAATGGTTTTGACCGAGAATTAAAAAACCGTGTTTTGGGCATGATACCTCAGGCCACAGTTTCTTCAACCCAGATTTTAACAGATTGGCCCGAACTTGCAAAAAAAGTCGAGAGCCACGAACATGTTACTGGTGCAGCACCATTTACCCAGTTACAAGGGATGCTAACTGCACAAGGCCAAGTTGCAGGTCTGATGGTAACCGGAATAGAACCTCAATATGAAAAAAAGGTTTCTATTATTCAGGACCATATGGTTGAGGGAAGCATTGATAGCCTGAAAAAAGGTGAATTTGGTATTGTGCTGGGGAAACAGATGACAGATGCACTCGGCCTCGGGCTGAATGACAGTGTCACTTTAGTATTGCCTGAAGCCACACCTTCACCGGCAGGGGTTGTGCCTCGCTTTAAACGTTTCAAAATTGTGGGCATTTTCAGTATTGGAGCTGAAGTAGATTCCATGATGGGCTATATTGCCTTAAATGATGCTTCGACTTTGTTACGTTTGCCGGATGGTGCTCAGGGTGTACGTCTGAAGCTGGATGATATCTTCAGTGCACCTCAGGTAGCTAGCTCGATTGCCCGTGAATTACCAGGGAATTTCTATGCTTCGGACTGGACCTATACTCATGGGAACCTGTTTAGTGCCATCCAGATGGAAAAAGCGATGGTAAGCCTGCTCCTGTTTCTAATCGTTCTGGTTGCTGCATTTAATATTGTTTCTTCTCTGGTCATGGTAGTGACCGATAAAAAATCTGATATCGCTATTTTAAGAACACTAGGTGCATCACCCGCTACAATTACCCGTATATTTATGGTACAGGGAACAGTAATTGGAGTCATCGGGACAGTATCAGGCGCAATTTTAGGAATTATTTTTGCCTCAAGTATCAGCAGCTTTATTTCATGGCTGAATAATGCTTTTGGTCTGCACCTGTTTGATGCCTACTTTATTAATTATTTGCCTTCTTATCTCAGATGGCAGGATGTCGTAGTCATCGTCAGTCTGTCTCTGATTTTAAGCTTTCTGGCAACTATTTATCCGGCACTGCGTGCAGCTAAAATTCAACCTGCCGAGGCTTTACGTTATGAATAATACAGTACTTGAAGCCCGTAATATCTATAAGCATTTCACGGATGGGAAATCAACCGTAGAGGTGATTAAAGGCTTATCTTTAGAGATCAAGGCGGGTGAGTTTACATCGATTGTTGGAGCCAGTGGCTCTGGTAAAAGTACCTTACTACATGTTTTAGGGGGGCTAGACCGGCCAACTGAGGGTGAGGTGTTTCTAAATGGACAGCGCTTTGACAATTTAGGTGAAGCTGAACGTGGTTTTATGCGTAACCAGTATCTTGGGTTTGTCTACCAATTTCATCATTTACTGCCAGAGTTTACTGCTTTTGAAAATGTAGCAATGCCCCTGATGCTGCGCAAAAATACACAGTTTAAAGAAGCCAAACAGCAAGCAGAATACTTGCTGGAACGGGTCGGCCTGTCACACCGGATAACGCATAAACCAGGCGAATTATCTGGTGGTGAGCGTCAGCGTGTAGCTTTGGCGCGGGCATTGGTAACCAAACCTGCTTTAATGCTGGCTGATGAGCCGACAGGTAACCTGGACCGTAAAACTGCTGTAGGTATCTTTGAGTTATTAAGTGAACTGCGTCAGGAATTGAACATGGCAATGCTGATTGTAACTCATGATGAGCAGCTGGCCCAAGCTGCCGATTCAATTCTGCATATGCAGGATGGCTTATGGGTGAACGCGTAAGTCGGAGATAATCTGATCATTAACCTTGTTAAAGCCCATCAGTATGGGCTTTAATTATTTTAATAAGTTATAAATATAAAAATCATGTGGAAAACTATTTTATTGGCCTGGATTGCTGGAATCTCGGTCATGGGGAAAACTTTTAACTTACCTTTTCTGTTACCTGGACTGATGATCTTCAGCGTAGGTTCAGGGCTATTATATTGGTATCAATATAGTAAGCTGGAGTCGCACCATCCGATTCCATGGTTATCTAGAGCAGTTTTTATTCTAGCCTTAGGCATCCTGACAGGCACATTGGGTTATCGCTACGCTGACCATGCGCTAGAACAACGTCTAGATAACAGGGAAACAGAAACAAGAAATATTGAGGCAATTGTTTATATCCGACATATTGATGAGCGTTCTGAGAAGCAGATCAGGCAAAAAGTGGAAGTACTTGACCAGAAAAAACAGCCTGTTCAATGGTGGCTCACATTTAAAAATATACCTGAGCAACCTATAAAATTTGAGTTAGGAGAATATTACCGGATTTATGGGGAAGTCATACCTGCTCATGGATATGCCATGCCGGGAGTATTTGATCAGGAAAAATGGTTTATTCAGCAGAATATCATGGCCAGTGTAAAAATCTGGAAAATAGAGAAATTGGACCATGAGGCAGTTTACCGGCTTGGTTTTAATCAATATCTGAATAATCAACAGGGTTGGATCAATGGTCTTCTATTACTGATGGAGCGGCAGCGCTATCATTTTCGTACTTTTATTCAAAATAGCACACTGAAAAATAAAGGCCTGATTTTAGCACTTCTTACAGGTGATAAAAGCTTACTTTCCTCTGAAACAGAAGAACAATTTCAGCGGCTGGGAATCAGTCACCTGCTGGCAATTTCTGGCCCACACGTATTAATTTTCGCAGCTCTGGTCAGCTGGGTATTGCAAACCCTGATACGGCTGTATGGTCCAAAACTCTATTTAAGCTTGCCTCGCCCTTATCTGCTGGTTTTTCCTTTCTGTTTTTGTGTATTACTTTACAGCGCTTTTGTCGGTTTCGAGATTCCGGCACTACGAACACTGCTCATTACTCTGCTAGGGAGTAGCCTGCTTTTATTAAGACAAAAAATCCAGGCATTAAGCTTATTGCTGGCAAGTGCCAGTTTACTATTATGGATAGATCCTTTTAGTGTTCTCTCGGCAGCTTTCTGGCTTTCTTTCGGGGCCTGTTTTATTCTGTTGCGCATTTATGAAAGTATAGATCGGCAGCCTGCCCAACCGGCTTTTAACTGGAAGCAAAGAGTTTTAACTGCTGGAAAGTTACTGATTGAATCACAAGGGAAAATTTTTATTGCTCTCTTTCCGTTAGTACTGATTTTTTTCAAACAGGTAAGCTGGATTGCGCCATTGACCAATATTCTTGTCATTCCATTATTAGGTGCTGTCGTAGTGCCGCTAGATATACTGGCTGCATGTCTTTCCTATATCATTTCTCCTTTGGGCCTGCTTTTATTTCATTGTAGCGATTTAGGCTTGAATTTAGGCTTGTGGATATTAGAAATACTGGACCATCTGTTTAATCCCCAATTACAGGGAATTGCATTTACACCGTTGCTTATTGTGAGCCTCAGTATCGGCCTGATTATTTTATATCTGCCTCGATCTGTTATTCCTAAAGCTTGGGCGCTGTTATGTTTTGTACCAGTTTTTACGAGTAGGGCACCAGACTCGGATTTTAAGTTAACCGTTTTAGATGTAGGGCAGGGCCAAGCCATTCTACTTCAGAGTAGTCAGCAAAAAATAATGTTAGATACAGGCGGTTACTATGATGAAACCAAATTCAGTATAGGCCAGCAAATTCTTGCACCATTTTTATTTTCCCAAGGGATAGCTCGCTTAGATCGGGTGCTATTAACTCATCTGGATCAGGATCATAGCGGGGCACTCTTACCATTAAGCCAAAAAATTAAAATCGATGAAGTAATAGCCAATACCCAGTTACCTGAAACATGGAATATAAAACAGTCATCACCATGCCGGGAAGGACAAAGCTGGTCTTATCAGAATTTTAAGGTCCAGGTACTATCACCTGGCTTAAATACTTACCCATCAATGGTAGAAGCCAATCCGAATGAATATTCATGTGTGTTATATGTGCAATTAAACCAGGCCCAGCCTTACCGGAATTTCTTGATTATGGGAGATGCTGGCTGGCCAACTGAATATGAACTCATGAAAAAGTATCCCGAACTTCAAGTCGACGTACTAGTATTGGGTCACCATGGCAGTAAGCACAGTTCTGCTTACAGTTTTCTAAAATATTTGCATCCTAAGCTGGCAATTGCCTCAGCAGGACAGAATAACCGTTATGGACACCCGACCAAAGAAGTTAAGGTACGTCTAAAGGCACTTGATATTCCACTTCTTTTAACTGCCCAAACCGGTAATATTGAATTTTATCAAGAAGCTGATGAACAAATAAATTACACTCTCTATAGAGAGCAGTGGAAATGGTTAAAGATTAAGTAAGATTTTTGTTGTGCTGCCGCAGCTGATCCACTTTTTGTAGTGCTTCAGCTTTATCAAGCGTATAAATGGAGCGTAATTCTGGGTGAGCCTTAAAACGTTTATAGCTCCAGTGGTAATGTTCGGGATAGCGTGTAATCAAATCTTCGATCACATGATGAATAACTTGGGTACCTTCTACAGCGCTGCCTTCATAAATTTTCTCATCAATTGGTTCAATAAACATATTAAAGCCATCCTGTTCATTACGGATGGCGTAAAGAAGCAAAGTACTGGCCTTAGTTTTTTGAATCAGCTTGGCGCTCAGGCTGCTTGAGGCTAAGGGTACACCAAAGTATTCCACCAGATCACCACCCACATTTGGTGTATGGTCAGGCAAGATAACAGTTGTGCCTCCCTGTTTAAGCGCCTTAAAAATCTGGCGAACACCAGTTTCATCTGTAGGAACCAGATTGGCCTGCTCACGGCTGCGCGCTTCGCGGACGAACTGATCTGCATACGGGTCTTTGACCGGTTTATAGAGAATGGTCATTGATGTATATTGCGAACACCAAGAGTTCATAATCTCCCATGTGCCAAAGTGCGGAACGATCAGGACTAATCCTTTTTTGGCTGCCACCGCCTGATGAAAATAATGCTCGCCTACAATTTTATGAATTCTTGAAATATTCTTCTCTGTACTTGAGCCCCAAATACTAAAAAATTCAAAGTATGACTGTATTTCATTACGTATAGCCTGACGAATGATCTGATTACGCTTTTCGGTCAGCAGATATGGAAAAGCAATCTCCAGATTCAGATTTATTGTTTTTGAGGTATTCGACAGTTTTAAAGTATTCACCAGACCTGCAAGTATACGAGCAATAAAGCGTGATACTCGTATAGGCTGGCGACTAATGATTTTCAAAAGACGATAAGATAAAGGCTGGGAATTTGAGCTAGTCATTATTTAAATGTAGGATTCTGCTTAACAAACGTAAAAGAAAAAATATTATAAGTTAAAAAGCTTTATTTAGACAGTTTTTCATTTTCCAGTGTATATAATGAAGATATTTTACTTTTCGGATAAATATATATGTCGGATTGGCCGCCAAAACCTAATAATGAAGTTCCAAGTTCAGACAGCAGAAGCGGTAAAGAGTGGCAGATACTAGAAAAAGCTGTACTGGCTTCTGTTGAAGAACAGCGCCGTAGCCGTCGCTGGGGAATATTTTTTAAGTGTTTGACTTTTGCCTATATTCTATTGCTTTTGCTCATGATGGGTAGGGGCTGTACTACGGCAACTACCAGTGGGGCAGGTTCAAGTTCAAATGCTCATCTGGCTGTGATTGATATTATTGGTACGATTGACTCTAGTGACCGTTCCGTAAATAGTGAAGATACCAATAAAGCTTTGAAACGTGCATTTGAAGCAAAAAACAGTCAGGCAATTGTGCTCAATATCAATTCACCTGGGGGGTCACCTGTCCAGTCAGATGAGATCTGGCAGGAAATTCGCTATTACAAACAGCAGTATCCTGAGAAGAAAGTATATGCATTAATTGGTGATATGGGAGCCTCAGGCGCTTATTATATTGCTTCGGCTGCTGATGAAATCTGGGTTAATCCATCCAGTTTGGTCGGCTCAATTGGTGTGATTATGCCAAACTATGGGGTGATGGGCCTTGCGCAGAAACTGGGTGTTGAAGACCGGACATTAACTTCAGGCGACAATAAAGATATTCTGAGCATGACTAAACCAGTCAATCCTGCACAGAGGGAGCATGTACAGGCGGTCTTGGACAATGTGCATAGTCACTTTATTGCTGCTGTAAAAGAAGGTCGTGGCAAGCGCCTGAAGAGTAATGACCCTGCAATTTTTTCAGGATTATTCTGGAGCGGTGAGCAGGCAGTTAAACTGGGCGTTGCAGATCGTACCGGAAGCATAAACAGTCTTAAACGTGAGCTTAAACTGGATAATGTTCTGGATTATACAGTTCAGCGTAGCCCATTTGAATCGGTACTTGGCCGGGTAGGTTCTGAAATAGGCCAGGGCTTTAGTGAATCAGTTACCCAGCAACTTAAAATTCAGCAGGATACCAAGCTGCAATAATGAACATAAAGGGATATATGACGAAGCCATTAATACACTTTGCACATGCCAATGGCGTGCCTTCAAAAGTTTATGAAAAGTTGTTTGAACAGTTGCGTGATGAATACGATATTATTTATGTGCCTTTGATTGGCCCAGATAAACGTTATCCAATTACCAATCACTGGCCTCATCTGGTAGAGCAGATCATCGACAGCATCGTTCGGCAGGCTCATGGTCGCAAAGTTATCGGGCTTGGACATTCGCTAGGTTCAGTTCTCACGATGATGGCTTCTTATCAACGTCCCGAGTTATTTTCACAGGTCATTATGCTAGACCCGCCGTTGATTATGGGAAAAGCATCTTTTGTTTTCCATATGGCTAAATGCTTTAAACCCCAACTGGTAGATCAGATGACTCCAGCAGGGTTATCGGTGCGGCGACGTGATCATTGGGAGTCGCGCGAGCAGGCAGGCGAGTTACTTCGCACTAAAGGTTTCTATAAAGATTTTGATGCAGACTGTTTTCAGGCCTATCTGAAATATGCATTAACTGAAGATCCGGTAAGGGGTGGCGTAACTCTGACTATCCCTAAAAATGATGAAGTAGAAATCTTTAGGAAGAATCCTTCGCTCTGGTGGTTACCGATGGCAAAACCGAAAATACCAGTACATCTTGTGGTCGGAGATAAAAGTGTTTTTCTTAAACGGCGTTTTCCACACGTAGCCAAGAAAAAAATCGGTATTTCTTTTAGCATAGCCGAGGGCGGCCATATGTTCCCTTTAGAACATCCTGTTGAGGTGGGCCGATTGGTAAAACAGCTGATCCATGCATAAATGATGAGTCAATAAAAAAAGCGCCTATACTTAGGCGCTTTTTTTATTGGCATAAATTGTATTATAACTTGCAGAACTGCACTGGTTCAGTTAGTAGAGAGTTTCTATAAAGTACAGAGCCATCTTCTAAATGCTGAACGGCGCCAGTACAGATCCATTCAACCACCTGAGGGTAAACCAGGTGTTCTAACTCATGTACACGGTTTGCCAAAGTCTCAACTGTATCAGTTCTTTTAACCGAAAGTATTCCCTGCGCTAGTGCCTGACCGGCATCTAATTCAGCTGTCACATAATGAACTGTACAGCCATGATATACATCACCTGTATTAATTACACGCTGATGAGTATGCATACCTTTATAATAAGGCAACAGGGAAGGGTGAATATTCAGCATTTTCCCTTCCCAGGCTTTGACAAATTTTTCACTTAAAATCCGCATAAAGCCTGCTAGCACGACCAGATTAACTCCCCAGTCAAGCAGCTGCTGATGCATAACGTCATCAAATGCTTCCCGGCTTGGATACTGTTTATGTTCAACAAGAGCAGTCTTAATTCCTGCCTGTTTAGCACGTTCTAGAGCATAAGCATCAGGCCGGTTGGACAGTACACCAACAATTTGGCCTGATAGTTTGGCATCGATCAGGGCCTGCAAGTTAGATCCACTGCCCGAAACGAGTACAGCAATTTTAATCATATGAAATTACGCGAAGATCACACGATTTTTTTCATCTGCACCTTCAACAGATTCAGCATTGTCAACAATGTGACCCATTATCCATGCTTTTTCGCCGAGGTTATTTAGCGTGTTAACCGTTCTCTCAGCATCTGCCGCATCAACAGCCAATACCATACCTACGCCACAGTTAAATGTGCGGTACATTTCAAATTGTTCAACACCACCTTCCTTTTGAAGAAGCTTAAACAATTCTGGCCATTCCCAAGAAGATTCATTAATGACTGCTTGAGCACCATTTGGAAGTACGCGCGGTAAGTTACCCGGTAAACCGCCACCTGTGATGTGTGCCATTGCGTGCACATCAACCTGTTTGAGTAATTCAAGGATTGGCTTGACGTAAATGCGGGTAGGTTCCATTGCAGTATCTGCAAGTGGGCGACCATCAACGATTTGAGTTAAGTCAACATTTTTTACATCTAAAATTTTACGAAGCAGAGAGTAGCCATTAGAGTGCGCACCTGAAGATGCAATTCCAATCAGTACATCATCGGCTTTAACTTTAGAACCATCAATAATTTTGCTTTGCTCAACTACACCTACGCAGAAACCTGCCAAATCATAATCTTCACCTTCATACATGCCTGGCATTTCAGCAGTTTCACCACCTACTAACGCACAGCCAGCAAGTTCGCAACCTGCACCAATTCCTGTAACAACATTTGCAGCAACCTCTACGTTTAAGTGGCCTGTTGCATAATAGTCAAGGAAGAACAATGGCTCTGCACCACATACAAGAAGGTCATTTACGCACATTGCCACCAGGTCCTGACCAATCGTGTCATGACGGTTTAAATTCAGTGCTAAACGTAATTTGGTACCCACACCATCCGTGCCAGATACGAGAACAGGTTCTTCATAACCTTTAGGAATTTTACAAAGTGCACCAAAACCACCAAGTCCGCCCATCACTTCAGGACGTGAGGTGCGCTTGGCAACAGATTTGATTCGATCGACTAATGCGTCTCCCGCTTCAATGTCGACACCTGCATCTTTGTAGCTTAAACCAGTATTTGGGGTAGAAGTTGAGTTGCTCATAATGAAGTCTCCGCGTTCGCGCGGGGGATTATAACCTGAATATACGAAACTCTTATGTTATTTATGCTCTAAAATGCTATTTTACTAAAATATTTCTTTTTTCATAATGATTAGATACTTATAAAAGGCGTGTTTCCATGGTCGACCGTACCTTACGTCGTATTTTTATTCTTGCGGCGATTGCATTATTACTTTGGGTGCTTTACCTGCTAAAACCGGTAGTCATACCATTTTTAATGGCCTTTCTGATTGCTTATCTGTTTAGTCCGCTAGTGGCATGGCTCCACAAATATCATTTACCGCGCTGGCTCTCGATCAGTATTGTCTTTATTGGAATTGGTATTCTCCTGGTACTGGCAATCTGGTATGTGGTGCCTTTGGTCTGGCAGCAACTGGTTTATGCGCGTGACAGTATTCCAGCAGGTATACATTGGTTAAACGCGACCTTTTTGCCTTGGGTTTCTAATACATTTAATGTCGAGCAGATGGAAATTGATACTGAACAGATTTCTACTGTAGTCATGGATTATATTCAGACCAATTATAGTGCAGATAGCATTCAGACCATGTTGCTACGTCTGGCGCAATCCGGATTAAATTTCATCCAGATTGGCGGTACAATTGTTCTGATACCAATTATTGCTTTTTACTTTCTGCTGGACTGGGACCGGATGCTGAACAGTATGCGTCGCCTGATTCCACGGCCTTATGAAAAAAATACTATTCAGGTAGTTCATGAATGCCATAATGTATTAGGTGCCTTCGTTAAAGGGCAATTCTTGGTCATGATCCTGCTGGGAATTGTTTACGCAGTAGGTTTACAGCTGATTGGTCTTGAAGTCGGGCTGATCATTGGAATGGTTGCCGGGCTTGCCAGTATTATTCCTTATCTGGGTTTTGCCGTAGGGATTATTGCCGCAGTCATTGCGACATTGTTCCAGTTCGGTTTGGACTGGACCCAGCTAATTCTGGTTGGTGTCGTCTTTATGGTGGGTCAGGCGGTAGAAGGCTATATCCTGCAGCCTTTCCTACTCGGTGATAAGATAGGTTTATCACCTGTTGCTGTTGTATTTGCTGTGTTGGCCGGTGCACAGCTAGCTGGTTTCTTCGGTATGCTCATTGCTTTGCCAATGGCTGCAGTGATTGTAGTATTGCTTAGACATTTACGTGAATGCTATGAACACAGTACATTCTATGGTCCACCTAATCTGATGGGAGATAAAGGTACGGACAGTCTCATTATAGATGCCGAACAGGTAAATCTTGATATTGAGATTGAAAAGTCGCAAGATACTGAAAAGACAGTTCATATTGATACTAAATAACGATAGGATATGGCCAAATATATGCGTCAGCTGCAACTGGATATAGAACTTCAACTTGATGCTCGGATCAGTGACTTTTCCGGGCCAAGCTGGGGGCCTGTAGTAGATGCAGTCCGGCAGTTGCATGCTGGTCTCATGAACCGGTTTTATATTTATGGTGCAGCAGGCTCAGGTAAAAGCCATCTTCTATCTGCGATTTGCGATTCCTATATGGAGGTAGGTAAATCTGCCATTAAAGTTTCACTCCTTGAACTCTTGGATGCGCCTATTGAAGCAATTACATCACTGGAAAAATATGATCTGGTTGCACTGGATGATATCGAAGCTATAAGTGGTGTTCCACATTGGCAGCGTGCCGTTTTTCATCTTATTAATTATAATAATGAAGAGGGAGGGCAGCTGATTTTTTCCTCACGGTTTGCACCAATGGAATTGAAACTTGAACTACCTGATTTGCAGTCACGGCTGACTCAGGCGGTCAGTGTAAAAGTGCCCAACGGTAGTCTCTATGCAGATCGTCAAGCACTAGTTCATTCAGTACTAGCACGTAGGGGCGTACAGCTAGACCAACAGATTATTGATTATCTTTTATTACATGGGCCACATCAGGCAGCACGTCTTTTACAAACTTTAGAACAATTGGAAACCTTGCTCAAGGGAGAGCGAACACGGCTTTCAAATATGACTTTACGCCAGATATTTGCCTTAATTGATGAGTATGGCCAGTAAACGGAAAAATCTTGAGTAATTACTCAAGCTGTGACACAGTACAGAAAAATAATTCGATGTTGCACGGAACTGCAGCTTAAGAATAAAAAATAGAAATAAAGTATAAGGAGATGGATATGCTCAAACAGAGCATAGGCATAGCTATGTTATGCATTGCGGGGCAGGCCTATAGTGCTGACATTGTGGTAACAACAACTGAAGATATATCCTCTGCAAATGATAAACAATGCTCGCTTCGGGAAGCAATTGAATATATCAATCTGGGTTTACCTGAAGCTGGCTATAATGGATGTGGTGGGAAATCATCTACTTCTACGATTTTGCTTGAAAAAAAAGCAGTCTATAAACTCAGCAATCATATTAACATCAAGGCTGACCTGTCGATCAGAACCAGTTATACCACCGATGTTAATGATAAGGATGTACCCGGTTTAAATAACGCCACAATTCAGATGCTGGGTACTGATAATATTTTCCGCATTGATGACAGTAAAAAAACTTTAGCGACAGTCAGTCTAAGAGAAATTACTTTGCAGGGATGTGGGGCCAGTCAATGTGCCGAACAGGGAGGGCTAATTTATAATAATGAATATCTGACTTTGGAATACACCCGTTTATATAATGGATCAGCAGCCCAAGGCGGAGCAATATATAATATGGGCCAGCCAGAGGCTGAAACTGCTGCCAGTATAGTTGAAATAAAATCAAGCCTTATTGAAAACAATAAAGCTCTGGCAGGTGCTATTTTATATACCCATGCTCCTGAGTTCCGGATTTCAAATTCAGTATTTCGTGAAAATAATACAACTCAAACAGGTTCCAGTAATATTTATTCGGCCAGCAGTCTAGAAGAAAATAAGATTACTGATTTTCCTCAAGCTAGGGCTTGGGTAAATAGTAGTACTTTTTTAAAAAATCAGGGCCATATTATTAACTTGCGTGACGGGATCGGGTTAAATAATCTGACCATTGTCGGTAATCAGGCTGGTATTTTATTCGATGCACCTTTAGGTAAAGGATACTTGGCCAACAGTATCATTTTAGGAAATCCTTATCCTGGTGGTCAGCAGGCTAACTGTACTTTTGCTGAAAATGACCAAAGCATTCTACAGAACAATCTGGTTAGTCAGGAATGTGGATTAGGTGCTACCTATTATCCTAATGAATACTGGTCCGGTACACAGCTGATTGCGGGAGAGACCTTGCAAGGCGCATGCAAGAGTATGTCACAGGACCCTAATAGCCTGTTATGTCCCTATAGTCAGCCTAAAGATACATTCTTGGGATATTTTCGTCCCCGTATCCTGCTAAGTTATAACAGTCTGGCGGATTCACCTATAGTCAATAAAGGTAAAAATTCATTTAATCCTGACATCAAAATAGTGGGCTGCGAAGCTGCTGACCAGCGCAAACAGGCGCGAGATTCAAATAATATATTTTGCGATCGTGGAGCAATTGAAATTATTGTCCCAACGACAGTAAGTTTGGTGGGTGAAGATATACGGACTGGTGGTCAGGCCAAAATGTCGGTTGCCGATTTACTTGGAGATAGCGACCTGATTCCTAAAGAACAATGTAACGCAATTTTAGGCCCTCATCCATCTGGAGAAGCATGGCAGGCTGGCTGTATACAAGTTGTACAAACAGTGACTCAATCTAAGGGGTCATTAAAGCTTGATGAGGAAGGTAATCTGGTCTATACCCCGAATGGTGGCTGGCATGGAACTGATATTTTTAAGATCCGTCTAGTGACTACTTCCACGCGCTTTAACCAGAATATTCCTTATATGGAAATTAATGTACAGGTCAGACAAGAACCTGAAAACCACATGGAAAGTGACAAAATTAAAACTTCCGGTGGGGCACTCGGAATGTTCAGTTTATTTACACTTTTAGGATTAGTCGGGCTACGTCGGTATACAAAATAATTAGGGCCAAGTAATGAAAATTTATAAAAAGGGGCTATTGAGCCTGATGATACTGACGGCCATGACTTTGATGGCTGCAGAAGACAAGACTATTTATGTCAATACGTTTGAAGATGAAGATGGCGAAAACCTGAATAAGTGTTCGTTACGTGAAGCCCTGGTTGCAGCTCGTAAAAATATTGCATATGGCGGGTGTACAGCAGGAAATACTGGAACTGGTCAGCTAGACAGAATTCAATTGCAAGCCGGAGAATATATACTTAAGAGAGAGTTACGGCCAGAAAGTGCGGTTAAGATTTATGGAGAAACACCGTTCGATTACAAGACAAAAGATCCTTTAACACACCAGTATCCGGCACGTGGGCCTATAAGAACAGTTATCAACGGAAATCATACTTCTCGAATTTTCAATACTTCAGAAACCCAAGCCAGTATCTTTCTTGAAAATATTGAACTGAAAAATGGTTATTCCTCTGCTGAAGGAGGAGCATTACTCATAGCTGGCCCACTAAATATGACAAATACGGCTATTAAAGACTCTAAGTCGGATAAAGCAGGTGGTGCTGTTTATATCATTGCACAAAACCTAGAAAAACAGATGACTTTAGTAAACACCCTAATTCAAGGAAATCAGGCAAAAATTGGAAGTGCTTTTGCCATGGACTGTTCAGCAAATCTGTTGGGTACCCAGCCTGCTATCAGTGTAGAGCGTAGTAGCTTGGTTCAAAATGGTACGATAAATGACCGCAGTACTATTGAGTTATGCGGCTTAACACGTGTTTCCTTAAGTGCCAATACTATTGCCCGGAATAAAGCAAATCTGGTAGATGGCCATATTATTCGTGCGGTATCTGAGCTAGGCCGTCCATTATACTCCGCCTCATCTCTCGCTTTAATCAGTAATACAATTGTAGAAAATCAGGCCAATAGTACGTTTTATTTTGATGAAAACAGTACCAAGACTTTAGCCTTTAATATTTTAGCTTTCAATACAGGCAAATCCTGTGACTTTGTCCGTAAAGACAGTAATAGCCAGAATAAGACATTGGGGCTAACTCTGGCATACAATGCACTACAACTTGGCAATGTGGAAGGTCAATGTGTATTGCCTGAAGAACTATTAAAAACACAGACAACGGTAGACCTGAGCAATATCTCACGTCAAAGCGTTCTATCTGATTATCAGCAACCCTCAAAATACAATCTCTATCTACCGCTCTATTACCCTAAGGACAATCAGAATGCTTCAGATCTGGTGAACACAGGCGCAACACAGGATTGCAGTACACTTGACCAGCGCGGACTGGCCCGGATTACAAATGGTACTTTAACTTTAAATCCTGAGATGAAAAATACTTGTGAAATCGGTTCTGTAGAGCGCATGCGCCTAACAGCAGCTGATATTACAGATTTAAAGAATCTGTCTATTGTACAAGTTCTAGATACCTATCAAAAAGAAGCTGATAACTTGAAAGAGGGCATAAAAGAAATAGAAGATACTGAAGAGCAGGCTATTTATCAAAAAGAGTTGAGCGAATTAGAACGTCTAATTGCCAATATCAAGTTGAAACAGAAGTATCGTACCATTTACATTGATCCTTTTACGCTGGCTTTACCAAGTGAAGAAGAATTTCTCAACGAAAATGGCAAGCTTGAATTGCGTCCAAAAGAACTCAGTACAGATCAGTATAGTATCGAAACGCATAAATACGGTGTAGGTTCAGTTTCTGGTAGTGGTGCAGATTTTAAGTTTAATGGACAGCAAGATGAACATCTGTTTTGTGAATGGGTGCCTGAGTTAAAGCGTATTATGATTTATCGGACAGATGACCAGTTATCTGCTAATACCGGTAGCGCTTATTGTGCTTACACCATCAAGGCAAAAACGGGTGAGTCTTCAACAGGACTTGTTAAAGCAGATTTTATTAATATTGCTCCAATTGCAAAAGATGATACCTATACATTACAGTATGGCTCAGACTTAAAAGTCAGTATTAATCCGCTAGAAAATGACAGTGATGATGGTGATGGTCCTACATCACAATTAAAGCTCAATACAAATAAACCAGCCTTCTTTCATGGTGCAGACGGACAGGAATTACCTATACGTTTTAGCGTTATTCCTCCAGGTGTAACGGTCAGTGCAGACCGTACCGGTCCATGTCCGGGTAATTATATTCGAGAGACCTGCTATGGTGGACAGATCCATATCCAGGCCAAAAATAATTTCAGCCAGTTTAACTATCGGTTTGAATATAATATTTTTGATGCTGAAGGTGAGGAATCTAATACGGCAACTATCTTGCTAGAAAATACAGCTAAGAATACTAATACCGCCGGTGGAGGAGGAAGCTTTGGAATATGGGGAATATTAAGCCTATTAGCTTTAAGCATGTATCGGTTTCGCCGTAACGTTTAAAAAAAAGCCTCGTAAGAGGCTTTTTTATTGAATTGATTGATTTTTATCTAGTTTGCCTTAAGTGCAGCAGGCATGTATTTATTCATATATTCTTGGCGGATTGATGCACGTTGCTCTGAGGTAGCTGCTTTTTGCATTCTTTGTCTCAGATCATGCCGTTCGTGACTGCTCATCTGTTGCCAAGTTTCACGCATTTTCTGTTTTTCCTGCTCTGGCAGCTGGGTAAACCAGTCCATGCGTTGTTGTAGAGCGACACTTTGTTCTTCAGGTAATTCTTTTAAAGTCTGATAACGTTTAATCAGGGCGCGCTGTTCTTCATCTGATAAGGTGTCCCAAGTTTCATTAATCTGGGTCCCGGCATCTTTAGAAAAAATCCAGAAACGTTCGAACCCTGCAAAGCTGGTTTGTAAAAAGCTTAAGGTACATAAAGCTAAAGCCAGTTTCTTAGCTGCCATGACCGACCCTATCCTCACCTAAAACCAGTAACATTTCCAAATCTTCCACCATTTGGGGTGAAAGTTTTGGAGTAACAGCAACCTGATTTTGTGGCTGCTCTGTCATTTCCATAGAGTTGGGTAATATGACAAAACCAGTAATGGCTGTAGCAAGAGCAAAACCTGTCATCCGCCACATGCTGTAATGTGGTGATGGACGATCCTGTATGGTTTCGAGTACATGATTCATCACTACAGGTTTAGCCTTATGATGAGTAGCCAGTGTATCAAGCTTGGAAGTCACTTTTTTTGTGAAATCATCTTTATTCATCTGATGATCCTCCCATATGTGGATTTAAATGCGCTAAAGCTGTTCTTAATCCCTGAATTGCCCGATGGTAATGAGTTTTTACACTACCCTCGGTACAATCCATAATTTCCGCAGTAGTTTGGGTATCAAAACCTTCCCACGCCCGCAACATAAAAGCCTGTTGCTGTCGAACTGGAAGTTTTGAAACAGCGGCCTGTATTTCTTCTGCAGTAACCGCTTGATCCAGAAAATCAGAAGGGTTTGGACTCGATTCATCCACGATATCCATCATTTCTTCTTCATCTGAATCCAGACTGACTTTTCTAAAAAATGAAAAAGGTTGGGCACGGCGTGCTTCCTTACGACGCCAGTCCTGTAATTTGTTATTTAAAATTGTATAGAACAGGGGGTACCATTCTTCAGTACTTTTATCACGATAGGATTTATGTAGGGAAATAAATGCTTCCTGTACCAGATCCATAGCTATGCCTTGTTGCCCGTGTGTTGCACTTTCCATCATGACCAGAGCACGACCCGTCACATCCTGCATAAAAAACTTCAGACGCTGCTCAGCCGTACTGGCATGCGTACTGCTGAGATGTTCTGCATCAGGCTGTTTCGGTACTAAATCCATAGAGATGGAAAATCCCGTCATTGGACACCCACTCATTATTTTGTTGGTCATCACTTAAATAACGTCAAAAATAATGTTTGGGTTGACATAGTAGATAATTATTTTTTAAGAGTTTAAAGGATTTTTAACCACAATTAGCCCTTTATTAAAATAATTTAACCTTTTAGAGCCGCTGGCGAACCATTTCAAAAAAACAGATAGAGCCTGCAACTGCCACGTTCAATGATTCTTGACCACCTGGTTGGGGAATCACGACAGCTTTTGCATGCTGTAACGCATATGCTGACGCACCCTGTCCCTCATTTCCTAAAATCCATGCACAAGGTTGTGTGAGGTCCTGCTGATAGATACTTTCAGACTGATGTGAACTGGTTACGAATACAGGAATTTCAAACTTCTCCAGTATGTCTTCAAGCTGGACATTTTCATAAATATTTAAAGAAAAATGAGCTCCCATACCAGCACGCAGTACTCGTGGTGACCAGAGTGAAGCTGAGCCTTGGGTACATACAACCTGCTGAATATTAGCGGCGGCAGCAGAACGCAATAATGTGCCTACATTTCCTGGGTCCTGTACATTCTCTAAAATAAGTGTATCAAGATGATATTGCAGGGGTTGGGTATTCGTCGGCAGATCAATAATTGCGAGACAGGCCAAACTTGTACCCAAGGTACTTAAATCACGATAAAGTGCTTCACTCAAGACAAATACATGACCCTGATAATATTCAAGGATCTGTTCAAAGTCTGGGTGATTTAATGCTTGTTCAGTACTGAACAGTGAATGGATTTTTTTATTTTCCTGGAGCCAGCTCAGACAGAGATGGGTTCCTTCAAGAATAGTTTGCCGCTGTTTTTTACGGTAACTGTTCTGTTCAATAAGTCCCCGTAAATGTTTGATTTTAGGGTTGTCTTTAGATTCAAGAAAAATAATTGACATAAGTAAAGAATCCACAGAGATGAGTAGTTAAACCCATCTCTGTATAAATAAATTATTGGTGATAGCCTGTAACCAGCTCAACTTCATTTTTGGAACCAATAATCACTGGCACGCGCTGATGCAGATCGGTCGGCTCAATTTCTAAAATGCGTACGCGACCTGTAGTTGAAGCACCACCAGCCTGCTCAATAAGCATACTCATTGGATTTGCTTCATACATCAGACGTAAACGGCCCGCTTTTTTAGGATCTTTTAAATCATATGGATAAAGGAAAATTCCGCTACGGCAGAGAATACGATGAATATCGCCAACCATACAGGCAACCCAGCGCATATTAAAGTCTTTAGCACGTGTAGAAGTTTTTCCAGCCAGCAGTTCATCAATATAACGCTTAACTGGTTCTTCCCAGTGGCGCTGATTTGAGGCATTGATAGCAAATTCCTGGGTATCAGCTGCGACCTGAATATTCTCTGCGGTTAAAACAAATTCCTGGCTGTCTGGATTAAAGGTGAAGAATACAACGCCTGCACCTACAGTCAGTACCAGCATTGTGGAAGGACCATATAGAACATAACCGGCAGCAACCTGCTGAGTCCCTGCCTGCATGAAGTCAGCAGCCTGAGTTACATGGTTTTTTGCAGGTAAAATTGAAAAAATAGTTCCTACACACATATTGATATCAATATTGCTTGAACCATCTAACGGGTCAAATAATACCAGATATTGACCATTTTCCTGAGCAGGCGTAAATTCATCAAGCTCTTCTGAAGCCAGCCCGCCTACTTGGGGATGTACTTTTAATGCATCAATCAAATAGTCATTAGAAATAACATCAAGTTTTTTCTGGGTTTCACCTTGTACATTTTCATGCTCTGCGCTGCCCAAAACACCTGCAAGTGCACCCTTTTGTAAAGTCTGATCTATTACTTTACAGGTATCGGCAATAGTGCTGATAACTTGAGCCAGCTCAGGCGTTAAATTCCCAGTTTGTTGTTGTAAATATTGGGACAAGGTGTAATTGGTCATACCAAAAAGCTCCAGCAAAGAGAAAATAGATGTATAAAAAGAACTGGGCTATTTTAGAGGAGAACCAATGTAATTAACAATTTTATTGCGTGATGAGATGTGTTGTTTTTGCGCTTGCAACTCTACACGAACATGCTATGTTGAATTATGTTCATAAAAAAGGAAGTAAATCTATGACGACCAAACATTTTGATGCGACTCCAACTCCAAATGAGCCAATTAAGCTGGATAATATCTCAACTGAAAAAGTGAAAGAAGCTTGGGAAAGTTATGAAGCGAAACCTGAATACAAAGAATTTAATAAGCATGACATGATTGAAGCCATGCAAAAAAATGAAGAAGATAAAAAGTCGGAGAATTAAAAAAGCGCCCAACAGATGTTGTGCGCTTTGCTCTTGGAAATTTGAGCGTTTAATTATTTAAGTAATGGCGGTACAGCTTCGTAGTTGATTTCTACACGACGGTTTTCTTTCCAGGCTGCTTCATCATGGCCAGGATTAATTGGCATCTCTTTACCATAGCTCACAGCTTCAAGCTGATTGGGGTTTACACCATTTGTCACTAAATAGCTTTGTACTGCTTTGGCACGACGTTCACCCAATGCCATATTGTATTCACGTGTACCACGTTCATCGGTATGGCCAGTTAAAGCAACTTTTGAATTGGCATTTGCCATCAGGAACTGGGCATGAGCCTGTAGAGTTTGATAATCCTCATTGCTCAGATCACTGCTATCATAGTCAAAGTATACAACACGTTTTGCTAAATAAGCACGATTCGCTGCTGTAACACCTTTAGCTGAAGCACCAGCCATATTCTGTGCATTTAGTGCCGCGTCTTCACTTAGACCGGTTGTGTTAACACTCGTACCCGCTGTAGTTGGAGTGGTAGTGGTCGTAACATCTGAAGTAGGTTTACGGTTGGCACAACCAGTAATAACTAGGCTGGCAGCCAGTAAGGGAAGAGTTAAATATTTTACTGCGTTCATCTTAATCTCCATGAAAAAATTGTTATAGCCAGTTAAATTATTTGGGAGTCCAAGCAGGCTCACGAACTTCGCCTTGTTCACTTGGCAGATTCATTCGGAAGCGCCCATCAGTTGACATAATTGCCAGTAATCCCCGGTTACCTTCACGGGTAGCATAAACGACCATCTGGCCATTTGGAGAAAAACTTGGAGATTCATCCAGACTGGTTGGGGTAAGAATGTTGGTAATGCCAGTAGCAATATCCTGAATGGCAACTTTATAGTTACTTCCGGCTGGGCGGTGTACCAGTGCGACTTTTTTACCATCTGCACTTAAGGTGCCGCGCGCATTAAATGCACCTTTAAAAGTCAACCGCTTGACTGAGCCATCTGCAAAGCTATAACGGTAAATCTGTGCTGAACCGCCACGATCGGAAGTAAAAATAAAAGATTTACCGTCTGGTGCATATCGGGCTTCTGTATCGATGGCAGAATTATTAGTCATACGTTTAAGCTGACGGGTAGTCAAATCCATCTGGTAAACTTCAGGGTTTCCATGCATGGACGCTGTGAAGAGCATAGACTGTCCGTCTGGAGAGAAACTTGGTGCACCATTAAGACCACGGAAACTGGCCAGTACTTCACGTTGCCCAGTAGCCAGATCTTGCACGTAAATCGCAGGGCGCTTGGTTTCAAACGAGACATAAGCCAGTTTTTTTGCATCTGGTGTCCAGGCTGGAGACAGAATCGGGTCACGTGAAGAAAGGACAGTACGCGGCTGTTCACCATCAGTGTCAGCGATCTGTAAGGTATAACGCTGTTCTGGGGTTGCCGGATTGCGCAGTACATAAGCAATACGGCCACTAAAATCACCAGGAATACCTGTCAGTGCCTGATAGATTGCATCACTGATCATATGGCCAGCTTGACGTATACGTGAAGCGGGTACAGTTAAAAGTTCATTTAACAGATAGGTCTGCTTCTCGACATCATAAAGCTGGTAATGCACTTCATACGAATCACCTGCAACAGACTTGATACTACCTGTCACTACATAAGGGATTTTAGCTGCTTGCCAGCTTTGCGCATTAATATTATTGAGTGCAGCGCTAGCCGGAAGATTTTTTGATGAACTGGTAAAGCGCCCTGAACGATTCAAGTCACTTTCAACTATTGGATAAATAGACTGATCATTTGCAAAGGGTGCAATTGCTATTTTTGGAGCTTCTTCAGGAGCCTTTGCAATTTCAAGGTGTAACTGGGCAAAAGCTGTAGTGGTGATGGCCGGACTAAAAACAGCTGTTAAGGCAAGGGCTAAAAGAGTTTTACGCGTCATATTCATAATCGCAGGGCGCTCAATTCCATGATTCTGGGGTATGGGAATACTAATTTGTAACATGATGACATAATTTAAATCTATTTAAAGCATGTAAATATGACTATCTCGTGAGAAGTCAGAACCATCTTATAACTGAAGAAATTGACACCCCAAGTTGTAGGATTCAGAAAATTATAAAGAGTAAAATTAATATATTGATATTAAAATAAAAATAACCCAGTCCTATCGATATAAAATAAAACTCGGTCAATTTACTTAAACACCCTCAAAAGAGGGTGGTTTTTTATTTAGCAGTAAATGTAGAGGTAAAGGTACGTGCTTCACGTCGTGCATCGGCATCAGATGGCATTGGATAAGGAGCGGCTGCTCTTACCGCAGCTTCTACACTGGCTTTCATATCTGGGTCACTTGAATTCACTACCACTGAGAGAACAGCTCCACTATCACTTAAAGTTACACGTGCTGTTGCCTTGTTACCAGAAGAGCCACTAGGTATATCCCAAGCACGTTTAATTTTATTTTCAAAATCACGTTTGGCAGATGAAGCAATTTTTTTAGCTTCAGCTTTTTTATCAGCCGCTTCTTCAGCTGCTTTTTTTGCAGCTGATGCTTTTGCTTCAGCCTCAGCCCGGTCTCTGGCATCGGCATCGGCTTTGGCTTTTTCAGCAGCATCCGCTTTGGCTTTGGCCTGTGCATCGGCTTTGGCTTTTGCAGCAGCGTCAGCTTTTGCTTTAGCCTGCGCATCGGCTTTGGCTTTGGCCTGCGCATCAGCTTTGGCTTTTGTAGCAGCATCAGCCCTTGCTTTAGCCTGCGCATCGACTTTTGCTTTTGTAGCAGCATCCGCTTTGGCTTTGGCCTGCGCATCGGCTTTGGCTTTTGCAGCAGCGTCGGCTTTTACTTTGGCCTGCGCATCGGCTTTGGCTTTTGCAGCAGCGTCGGCTTTTACTTTGGCCTGCGCATCGGCTTTGGCTTTTGCAGCAGCGTCGGCTTTTACTTTGGCCTGCGCATCGGCTTTGGCTTTTGCAGCAGCATCCGCTTTTGCTTTGGCCTGCGCATTGGCTTTGGCTTTTTCAGCAGCATCAGCCCTTGCTTTAGCCTGTGCATCGGCTTTAGCTTTTTCAGCAGCGTCAACTTTTGCTTGTGCATCGGCTTTAGCTTTTTCAGCAGCGTCAACTTTTGCTTGTGCATCAGCTTTGGCTTTTTCAGCAGCTTCGGTCTTTTGTTTAGCCAATGCTTCAGCTTTAGCTCGTGACGCGGCATCTGTTTTTGCTTTTGCGTCTGCTTGAGCTTTTAATTTTTCTGCCTCTGCTGCTTTCGCCTTTTCTTCTGCACGTTTTGCAGCTTCAGTTGCCTGTAGTGAAGCAGATGTTGTAGCAGGAACTGGAATAACAGGAGCTGGTTCTATACTTGGCTCGGCAGTTTGCGTAATTGCGGCTGCCTGATTTTCATGTACGGTCTCTACAGTATCCGTCTGTTCTAGAGGAACAGGTTCAGGCGGGGGAAGATCCTCAGGTTTAATAAGTACAGTTTTAATTTGTTTAGGAGCTTCAGGCGGTGTACTCATACCCAAATAAAGCAAGCCGACCACAGCCACCAGATGTACGCCTAGCGTAAATCCAATTGCTACTGCTTTTTGTTTAAAAGGAGGCTTTTTAAAATCTTTCATAAAATTACTTTAATGGTTCGGTCAGTAAACCCACTTGAGTTAAACCGGCTTCCTGAAGACTGGACATCAAGGCTATGACATCACCGTAAGGGCGGGTATTATGTCCACGGATCACCACATTGAGCTGTTTGTTGTCTGCCTCAGCCTGAGTCTGGGCTTCAGTTAAAATCTGAGTCAGCTGAGATAGCTCTAGAGGCTCTGCCTTATGCTGTTCGTATTCTAGATAGTAATGGCCATCTTTATCTAGGGTAACCATGGCAGGTGCATCTTTAGATTCAATCGGATTACCATTAGCTTGTGGTAAATCTACATTAATGCCACTGGTAATCATTGGAGCAGTTACCATGAAGATCACCAGCAGTACCAGCATGACGTCGATATAGGGCACGACATTCATATCACTTTTTAAAGGTTTCTTGATCCGCTCAAAGCGTCCGGAACGTTGAATAGCCATTATTCAGCTTCCTGTGCAGGACCCACAGACTGACGTTGTAGCAAGGCTACCATTTCTTCGGCGAACAGGGCACGGTCTGAGTAAAGTGCTTCACCTTTAGCTGTAAAGTGGTTAAAAGCCAAGACAGCAGGAATAGCTGCAAACAAGCCAATAGCAGTTGCAATAAGTGCTTCGGCAATACCTGGTGCGACAGTAGCGAGTGTTACCTGGTCAACAGCAGCAAGACCAATGAAGGCATTCATAATGCCCCATACTGTACCGAAAAGACCGATATAAGGGGCAACTGAACCAATGCTGGCCAATGCTCCCAGCCCCTGCTCAAGATTACCTTGGTCACGGCTCAGACCTACACGCAAAATACGTTCGGTTCCCTCAATCGACTGTGTCGTTGAGGCATGTCGTTTATTCAATTTAAAAAATTCGCCCAGTCCCTGATAAAAAATATCCTCCAGGCCTGAGCGTTTTGAGTTGAGCTGGGCGTTATTATATAGCGTATTCAGCTCGGCACCAGACCAGAACATTTTCTGGAAATGTTCATCATCTTTTTGGGCTTTCTTATGACTCATATACAACTTGGCAATCAGGTACCAGCTATAGATTGAAGCGAGTAGTAGAATCAGCATAACCAGCTGAACCACAGGACTTGCTTGCAGAATTAAATCGGAGATATGCAGGGTTGATTCAAGTTGTGTTGCCATAGAGAAGTTGCCAGTGATTTTGCTAGTCTTGTTCCAGTTCTTTACGGATGAGATCGCGGATTTGCTCTGGCAGCTTGCGCGGCATCATTTTGTCATTCAAGCAAGCCAGTTCGACTTCACCCGAAGCCAGCAAGATTTCACCACGATAAATATTCTGTTGCAACACAAATGATGCAGCTTTACACGAAATAACACGTGCTGTAACAGTGATCAGGTCATCCATGAGAATTGGACGCATGTATTTTACGTTAATCTTATGTACGACAAAGTTATAATCCTTCTGGTGCCAGTAATGATCAACGCCAGCAGCGCGCAGCCATTCCGTACGGGTGCGTTCCATATAACGGATATGATTGGCGTGATAAACGATACCGCCTGCATCTGTATCTTCAATATATACCCGAATCTGAAACTCGAAATGATTTGCCATAGATCGCATCCGTCTAAAATACTTTTAGATATTTAAAAACTAAATATCTGGTTTTGCTTTACTTAGGGTAATACTTGATATTTCTTTCTTGACCAGACTTGAACTTATTTCAATACAAGAAAACTTGAACCAAAACATGTAATTCATTACGTCTGATATAAAGAAATTGCTATTTTACTTCTGGCTGAAAGAAAGCTTTAAATTGAAAGTCCTACCAAAATACCACCCTGACTCAGGCCCGGATTTTAGCATAGACGTTCTGAACTCAAATGGCACAAGCTGACAATCCTGTAGAGAGCATGCAAATACAAGAAACCAATTTATTGGCAAAAAGGTTCAGTGCATACGAGCACTTTGCCAATTGTATAAAAACTGCCTATACCGCAACCTGACTATAAAAATCGTGACACTTGGCTAAAGAAGTATAGATGAACCTGCTAAGGGATATTTCCATAAGTTCTAAAGATGTATTTAGCCAAATTTCACATGTAGAAAAATAAATTGGATAAGAGGTGTGCAATGCTCACGCAAGTTGTACGTAAAATCTTTCTCACCCGTAGCGGGAATGAAACTGCATGTAAGCAGCATAATGTAGCGAGTCTGAATATACCTATTCGACATTTTGATTTTAAATTTGATAAAGATGAGCTGGATAGCAAGTTCTATTTTCAGACTGTTTTAGGCAGTGCGTACTGGCAGGCGCTCTCGATTTTTCTGACGTATGGTGAAGATCTGGTTATTGAAACTGCTCGTTTTCATCGTGATCTCGTAATTGATCCGGTTTTAAAACAGAGAGTTACCAGTCTAATTGGACAGGAGGCCATCCATTCAAAAATTCACGAGGAATGGAATGAAATCTTAAAAGATAACCGTTTCCCTGTCACTCTGTACCGTTTTTTGGCAGACAAAGTCTTTGACCATATCTTTCTGCGCTTTCCTCAGCCAATGAAATTATCACTTATGGCGGCTATTGAACATTTCACCGCGGTTATAGCCCAGCATATGATGGTTAATACGGATTCTTCGATTATGGCCATGATGGACAATCCGCTAACTCGTACTGAAGATAATAAGACTATGGCGCTATGGATGTGGCATATGCTTGAGGAGTCTGAACATAAAGATATTGCTTATGACGTTTATCAGGTTCTATCAGGTAATTACTGGTTAAGAGTTTCTGGTTTTGTACTGGCATTGGTTACTATTCTGGGGCTGGTGTCATTAGGTGGCATCATGCTCCCTTATCTGCGTTCACCACGTTATCTCATCAGCCGACGTTATTACAACGATGTCAAAGATAGTTTAAAACTGCTGGTCGGGCGGAAATATGGCGTCTTCGGTAGTAACTGGCATCATGTATTCGATTATCTGCGCCGTGATTTTCACCCGAATGACCATGACACTACTGAGTATCTGGAATTCTACAAAAAATATTTGCTTGATCCGGAGAAAGGGCTGTTAACGCCATACTTTATTAAAGAGTTTGTGCCACCTCTGCGTACAGCTGCAGCTTAAAAATCTTGAATATCGAATATTGGATTCAGCATGAAATTATCAGGTAATAGAAGTAAATCAAGCCAGAATGCCTATGCGGTAGTTACCGGTGCCGGTAGCGGTATTGGACGGAGTTTTGCATATGAGCTGGCTAAACGTGGAGGTGCAGTAGTCTGTGTAGACCTTAACCTGGCAGCCGCACAGGATACTGTTGATCAGATTAAGGCAACTGGTGCGAAAGCATTTGCATTACAGTGTGACGTAGGAAATGCTGAACAGGTAAACAGTGTTGCTGAACAGGCTGAGCAGCTTTTAGGACACCCGGTTACACTTTTAATCAATAATGCTGGCGTTGGGCTGGGTGGCAAGTTTGACGAAGTATCACTTGATGACTGGAAATGGTGTATGCAGGTAAATCTATGGGGTGTTATCCATGGCTGCCATGCTTTTGTGCCAAAATTTAAAAAGCTGGGGTATGGCGCTATTATCAATGTGGCCTCAGCAGCCTCTTATACAGCCGCTCCAGAGATGAGTGTATATAACGTCAGTAAAGCAGGGGTATTAGCCCTCTCTGAAACTTTGTCATCTGAGCTGAAAAAGTTCAAGATTCAAGTAAATGTGGTCTGTCCAACTCTGGTCCCTACCAATATTATCAAGAACGGTCGTATTCCAGGCCAGTACTCAAAACTTGCTGATCATGCCTTGATGAATTATGCATTTACGACCAGTGATAAAGTCGCCAAATTGAGTTTAGACCGTCTGGATAAAGAACAGCTTTATACCACACCACAACTTGATGCCAAACTGTTCTGGCTGATGAAACGAACTTCTCCAAGTCTGTATGCCAAGTTTCTTGGCCTGTCTTATCAGTTTATAAAAACTTGAGAGTATAAATATAATGATGACTGAAGTTAAAACCAAACAGCGCGCCCATAAGAAGCAGTCTGCTAAAAATGATAACCAGTTATATGATACTTTTATTATCGGAGCTGGTATTTCAGGTATTGCAGCTGCTATCAAGTTAAATGAAGCAGGGTTGAATCATTTTAAAATAATTGAAAAGGCAAATACCGTAGGGGGGACCTGGCGGGAAAATACTTATCCGGGCTGTGGCTGTGATGTTCCTTCGGCACTGTATTCCTATTCATTTGCGCCGAGTACTCGCTGGAGCCATTTATTTGCCAAACAGCCTGAAATATTTGCTTATCTGAAAAATGTAAGTGAAAAATATAATATTCTGTCAAAAATTGAATTTAATCAGGAGCTGGTCAAGGCCAGCTGGCATGAAGACCAGCAAAGATGGATACTGGAAACTCATGAGAGGGTTTATCGAGCTAGAACTGTAATTTTTGCTACAGGCCCTATTACTGAGCCGCAAATTCCCAAGCTTGAAGGACTAGAAACCTTTACAGGAAAGATGTTTCATTCAGCAAAATGGAATCATGAATATGATTTAACAGACAAGCGCATCGCGGTTATTGGAACAGGTGCCTCAGCAATTCAGTTTATCCCGCAGATCCAGCCCTTAGCCAAGGAACTTTTCGTGTTCCAGCGTACCGCACCTTGGGTCTTGCCAAAACCTGATTTACCCTTAGGAAAATATACCAAGACCTTGCTTGCCAGGGCCCCAGTCATTCAGCAGAGATGGCGTCAGGCTGTAGCGGGTTCTCTTAACCTGATTAATTTTGGGTTACGTCATCCTGTATTCTTAAAACCAGTCAACAGTGGAGCTAAACAGCTGCTTAAACTTCAAATTAAAGATGCAGTATTACGTCAAAATGTTACCCCTCAATTTTTGATTGGCTGTAAACGTATTCTGTTTGCCAATAATTATTATCCCGCTTTAATACAGCCGAATACCCGGCTAATTCCACACGGACTGGTTCGGGTAGAGGGCAATAAAGTGATTGCAGCAAATGGAGAAAGCCACGAGGTAGATGTCATTATCTGGGGTACAGGATTTGAAGTATCTCATCCGCCGATTGGTCAGCGCGTGATTAATGAAAAAGGACAGTATCTGGCAGATTTATGGAAAAATAGCTCACCGGAAGCCTACTTGGGGACCAGCCTTGAAAGTGTCCCTAATGCTTTCTTGATGCTAGGCCCAAATATTTTGGTCTATGATTCATTTATAGGACTGGCAGAGGCACAGGTACAATATATCGTAAACGGCTTATTGCAGATGAAAAAACAAGGAATCAGTAAGCTCTCTATAAAGTCTGATGTGATTCATCAACATAATATTCAGGTGCAAAAACACCTGCGTAAGACTGTATTTAATAGTGGTGGATGTAAAAGTTACTATCTTGATCAGAATGGCCGTAATTTTGCTGCCTGGCCATGGTCGCTTAAAGTTTTAAAGCAGCGGCTAAGCCGACTGGACTTAAATGATTATGACATAGAATATTTAGAGAATATGCAAGAAACTAAACGCTCTGCATAAACTCTAACTGAGCATTTTTTAAGATCATATCTTGGAACCATGATTAACCCGGCTTAGCACACCGGGTCTCTCTATTTTTAGCTTATTCTTAATGTTTTGGTTCTGGTGGGGTCATACCGAACTGCAAGTAAGCCATATTGGTCGCGATACGGCCGCGCGCAGTACGCATGGCATAACCTTGCTGAATCAGATAAGGTTCAATCACGTCCTCTAATGTCCCTGAATCTTCTGCCATTGCTGCAGCAAGAGCTTCTACACCGGCAGGCCCGCCGTCAAATCGTTCAAGTAGCATGCTTAAATACCGGCGATCCAACGTATCTAATCCATCTTTATCGACATTCAGCATATCTAGTGCGCGCTGCGCCATTTCCTGAGTTACTTCTCCAGTACCTTTTACCTGAGCATAATCACGAACACGACGCAACAGCCGATTGGCAATACGGGGTGTTCCGCGGGCACGGCGTGCGACCTCACGTGAACCTTCTTGAGTAATTGGTACATCCATGAGACTGGCTGAGCGCGTTACAATATGTGTCAGGTCTTCTACTGAATAAAATTCCAGACGCTGTACGATACCAAAACGGTCACGCAGGGGCGAAGTCAGTAATCCGGCACGAGTAGTGGCGGCAACCAGCGTAAAAGGCGGCAGGTCCAGCTTGATTGAACGGGCAGCTGGTCCTTCGCCAATCATGATATCCAGTTGATAGTCTTCCATCGCCGGATACAGAATCTCTTCAATTACCGGGGAAAGTCGATGAATCTCATCGATAAACAGTACATCACCTTCTTCGAGGTTGGTCAGCATTGCTGCCAGATCACCCGCGCGTTCTAGTACCGGCCCTGACGTGGATTTGAGATTTCCACCCATTTCCCGGGCAATAATATTAGCCAAGGTAGTCTTACCCAATCCCGGCGGGCCAAAGATTAAGGTATGGTCTAGTGCTTCACCACGACCACGCGCCGCGCCGATAAAGATTCCCATTTGCTCACGTACTACCGGCTGACCAATATAGTCATCCAGTGAGGTCGGGCGGATGGCACGATCAAAATGATCTTCTGGTTTTTCTGAACCACTAATAAGTCGGTCTTGCATGAGCTCGTTATCTACTTAATTTATTTCATCATTGACTTAAGTGCAGCACGGATCAAATCGGCTGATTCACTGAAGTCACCTTTTACTGCAGCTACAGCTTTTTGTGCTTCTTGCGGTTTATAGCCCAGTGACTGCAGAGCGGCTTCTGCTTCGGCAATCGGAGAGTTGGCAATGAACTGGATTTGCGGCAGGGCAGTGCTACTGGTAGTTGCTGCTTGTGCCAGTGTTTTGAAACGGTCACGCAATTCAATCATTAAACGCTCGGCAGTCTTCTTGCCAACACCAGGGATTTTAACCAGTGTGTTCAGGTCATCATGTTCAATCGTATGCACCAGCAGTTCTACACTTAAGGTAGAAAGAATACCAAGAGCCATTTTCGGACCAACACCATTAACTTTGAGTAAGGTACGGAAAATGGTTTTTTCCTGAGCATTACTAAAACCGTAAAGTTGTTGAGCATCTTCACGTACTACCAGATGAGTCCACAATGTAACTTTCTGGCCTTTTTGTAATTGGCAAAATGTAGAAAGCGGGGTGTCAATTTCATAACCTACACCGTTAACATTTAAAAGTACGGTAGGAGCTTCCAGTGCAAATACTTCACCAATTAAACAACCGATCATTTTGAGTTTATATTCCTGAATTAAAGAAAAGTAGTGCGGCGACCCTGTAAGGCTTGGGCCAGTTCATATGCCTGATGGTCTGAAAACTTACTGATAATATCCAGTACCTGCATAATATTCTGGTAATGATCAGTCTGAAAATTGGCCCCAAACTCCTGCAAAATTGTCATCAGACGCCGTTCTTTAAAGCTTAAAGACTTTTGTGGCAATGTTAAAGGAACAAAAGCATCCAGAATGTGCTGCAAGCTCATATGCGCGATAATTTCTAGATCTGATTTCTGCCGGTGCTCAAAAATCTTGTTTCGGGCCATATTCTTGGCAGTTTCTATACCTTCACAAATATCTTTGGGGCAATACTGCAACAAGCTGCCTTTAAGCTGGCCAGTTAAAATTTCAAAATGATGGCGTGCAAAAGCAGAAGTTACTTCGTCTACCAGACGTTTCATGGCCCGACCACGTAAGGCCGCGATTTTTTGCTGCCAGGTGGTATTCTCAAAATTCAGTTCTTCTGGCTGACCATAATCTGCAATCAGATTCAGGAAAATCGGCTCGACTTCTTCATAACTCAGCATATTTAAAATAATGCCATCTTCCAGGTCGATCAGGGCGTAACAGATATCGTCCGCCGCTTCAAGTAGATAAGTAAGTGGATGGCGGCAATAATGATAATCACCGAGCTGAATCAGTCCAAGCTGTTCGGCAATCTGCTTTAAAATTTCTTTTTCAGACTGATAGCAGCCGAACTTGGCCCGTTGGTGTGATGGCTGGTCATCAATGCGTTTAGACAGCCAGGGATATTTTAAATAGGCACCCAAAGTCGCATAAGTCAGGCGCATTCCACCATCATTCGGATGATAATCAATTCGGGTGAGCAGACGCAGTCCCTGTGCATTACCTTCAAACTGACGGACGTCGGCTTCCTGCTCAGGAGTTAATTCTCTCAGCAAGTCATTATGAGATGCATCATCAAACCATTCCCGAATCGCATATTCACCTGCATGTCCAAAGGGCGGGTTACCAATATCATGGGCCAGACACGCAGCCTGAATAATGGCTCCTACATCTGCTGGGGAAATCCATACCGGTAACTCATCCTTGATTTTTTCAGCTGCAAGCATACCCATTGAACGGCCAATACATGATACCTCCAGTGAGTGGGTCAGACGAGTATGGATACCATCATGCTGGGTAAGCGGGTGCACTTGGGTCTTGCGGTTTAACTGTCTAAAGCTTTGCGAAAAAATAATGCGGTCATAATCTTTATGAAAAGGGCTACGGGCCAGTTCTGAAGTACTCTTTTTACTTCCCAGACGCACCGCCGAGAGAAGCTCTAACCAACGCATTTGTTCCATTTATGATTATTCAGTTGATTCAAAACCTGATCATGCCAAAAAATTCTATAATTCGCCAGCCAGAAGCGACAGTAATTGTCGGGCTTGGCTCAGGTGTTTTATATTCAGCCGAGCTTGGCCTTTTGGCTGGCAGACATAACAGTCATTTAAAACTGCGTTCAACTTAAGTCTCTAAAGTATTCATAAAAGCAGTACCCTAATAAATTTCCTAAATATCGCATCTAGTACCAGATTAGACATCAGAAATAGCTGAAAATTACAGTAAATTTTTATATTTTTAACTCTGGAATAGTTTGAAAATTATACAGTATTTAGAAATTACATGAAGTAAGAATATTTATTTTTAATCTGTGAATAGTATACCTGAACACCGAGATGATAAGAGCTAGGCGAAGGTTAAGCTCTTATTTTTTTAAAATAAAGCGTAGGAAAATGAGCTTTTCATGGCTTTATCACTAGCCCCAAATAGGCTTTCACAGTAGAATATGCGCTCTCTTCAAGTCACATTGCGGCATGGTCGCTCAGGCCTGCCCGTGGAGCCAAAATCAGCATGTTTATCGTGGCCGGTGCACCAGCACATTCTTCTTTCAAGAAAACTCAACTATTATCACGTTTAGCGTCAATTAGTTCTGTTCAATCTTTTGACAGCCAGTGGGTTTATCTGTTTGATCAAGCGCTCAGCGAGCAGCAGCATCAATCTGCCTTGCAACTTCTGAATGATGGTGAAATCTTTGAATTGCGCCAAGTTTCAGATAATGAAATACAAATTCTGGTAACACCACGCGTGGGAACCATTTCGCCATGGTCATCTAAAGCGACTGATATTTTCAAGAACTGTAATGTGCCAGTACATCGTCTAGAACGCGGTATTCTTTATACTTTAAAAGATATTCCTGAGGTTTCTGCTGATGTGAAACTGGCTCTGCATGACCGTATGACCGAAAGTGTATTTGCTCAGATTGAAGATGCACAGGCGCTATTTAATGAGACTGCACCAAAACCTTTAAATTCAATTGATATTTTAGGGCAAGGTAAAGAGGCACTGGTTAAAGCCAATAATGAGTTTGGTTTTGCCCTGTCTGATGAAGAGATTGATTATCTGACCCAAGCTTTTACTAATATGGGCCGTAATCCGAATGATATTGAGCTGATGATGTTTGCTCAGGCTAACTCTGAACATTGCCGTCATAAAATCTTTGGATCAGAATGGACAGTAGATGGTGAAAAACAGCCATTATCCTTGTTTCAAATGATCAAAAATACTTATAAAGAATCTCCAACCGATGTTCTGTCTGCTTATAAAGATAATGCCTCTGTAATTGTAGGCTATGACACACAACGTTTTTATCCAAAACAGGATGAAAGTGGTCATTATGTGTATAAGTATAAAAGTCAGGCTGCCCATATTTTAATGAAGGTAGAAACCCATAATCACCCAACAGCGATTTCTCCATTTGCCGGTGCAGCCACAGGCTCAGGTGGCGAAATCCGTGATGAAGGCGCAACAGGCCGTGGAGGTAAGCCAAAAGCAGGTTTAACCGGCTTTACTGTGTCTAACCTCAATATCCCTGGCTTTGAACAGCCTTGGGAAGAAAATTATGGTAAGCCATCTCGTATGGCTTCTCCGTTGCAGATCATGATTGAAGGCCCGCTGGGTGGTGCTGCATTTAATAATGAGTTCGGTCGTCCTGCATTAAATGGCTATTTCCGTACTTTTGAGCAAAATGTAAACGGTGAAGTTAAAGGATTTCATAAACCCATCATGATTGCTGGCGGTTATGGCAATATTCGTCCTGACCATGTTGAAAAAGATGCGATTCAACCGGGTGACCTGCTGATTGTACTCGGTGGGCCAGCTATGTTGATCGGTTTAGGTGGTGGTGCAGCATCTTCTGTTGACAGTGGTACCATGGGAGAAAATCTTGATTTTGCTTCGGTACAGCGTGAAAACCCTGAAATGGAACGCCGTTGTCAGGAAGTGATTGATACCTGCTGGCGTCTGGAAGATTTCAACCCGATTGTTTCTATTCATGACGTCGGCGCGGGTGGTTTATCTAATGCCATGCCTGAATTGGTCAATGACCATGAGCTGGGAGCTGTACTTAACCTGCGCAAGATTCCTTCGCTTGAGTCAGGCATGTCACCAATGGAAATCTGGTCGAATGAAGCTCAGGAGCGTTATGTACTAGCAATCCGTCCAGAATCTCTGCAGCAATTTGAAGAAATCTGTGCTCGTGAACGCTGTCCGTTTGCTGTACTGGGTGAAGCAACGGAAGCACGTCATCTTACGGTTGAAGACCCGCTATTTGCGAACAAACCGGTAGATATGCCGATGCAGGTTATGCTGGGCGGCACACCACGCATGCAGCGTTCTTATGAGACAGCGCCTCGTCAGGGTAATGATTTTGATGCCTCAAAAGTTGATTTAAACGATGCAATTTTCCGTGTTTTGAAAAATCCGACAGTTGCTTCAAAATCTTTCCTCATCACAATTGGTGACCGCTCAATTACCGGTATGGTTGCGCGTGACCAGATGGTAGGGCCTTGGCAGGTTCCTGTCGCTGATGCAGCAGTAACTACGACCAGCCTGCAAGGCTATACGGGTGAAGCAATGGCAATGGGAGAGCGTCCTCCTGTAGCTTTACTGAATCCGGCAGCATCAGCACGTCTGGCAGTAGCAGAAGCAATTACTAACATTGCCTGTGCCAATATTGAACAGATTAGTGATATCAAGCTTTCTGCCAACTGGATGGCTGCAGCAGGCCAAAAAGGTGAAGATCAGGCCCTGTTTGAAGGTGTAAAAGCGATCGGTATGGAAATGTGCCCAGCCTTAGGAATTGCAATTCCGGTTGGTAAAGATTCACTTTCCATGCGTACCACTTGGAATGATAACGGTGAAGATAAAGCTGTAACTTCTCCAATGACCGGTGTGATTACAGCATTTGCACCTGTTGGTGATGTGCGTAAAACCATGACGCCCGAGCTGAAGAAACTTGAAGATTCAGTACTGGTACGTATTGATCTGTCTAAAGGCCAGTTCCGTCTGGGTGGTTCTATTTTGGCACAGGTTTATAAAGCAATCGGTACAGTTACACCAGATGTAGATAACTTTGATGAGTTTAAAGCGTTTTTTGCACTGGTTCAGGATTGGAACAACCGTGGTCTGATTCAAGCATATCATGACATCGGTGATGGTGGCCTGCTGGCAACTGTTACAGAAATGATGTTTGCCTCACGTCTGGGTGTTGCACTAGAAGAGCAGTCAGTTGAAAGTCTGTTTGCAGAAGAAATTGGTGCAGTATTACAACTTAAAGCCACTGATTGGGAAGCACTGCAGGCAGAAATTTCCGAGTCTCTACTTAAAGATGCTATCAGCCTGATTGGTTCGGTAAATACGACCGATACTTTAAATGTAAATGGTTTAACGCTGGCACGCTCTGACTTGCAACAGGCCTGGTCGGAGGTTTCTCATCAGATTCAACGTTTACGTGATAATGTTGAAACGGCTGATCAGGAATATTCACTGATTACCAATGCTGATCATCAAGGTATTATTGCTAAACCAACCTTTGACTTAAATGAGCCAATTGAGGCACCATTTATCAATACACGTCGTCCAAATATGGCAATTCTGCGTGAACAGGGTGTAAACGGACATGTAGAAATGGCCGCGGCATTTGATAAAGTGGGTTTCAACAGTATCGATGTGCATATGAGTGACCTTTTAGCTGGTCGCGTAAGTCTGGACGAATTCGAAGGTCTGGTAACCTGTGGTGGTTTCTCTTATGGTGATGTGCTTGGAGCAGGTGGAGGATGGGCAAAATCAGTCCTGTTTAATACCAAGTTGCGTGACCAGTTCGAGCAGTTTTTCCATCGTGAAGAAACATTCTCTTTAGGGATCTGTAATGGCTGTCAAATGTTGTCACAGTTGGCACCGTTGATACCTGGCGCAGAAAACTGGCCACGTTTTCACCGTAATACTTCTGAAGTATTTGAAGCCCGTACTGTAAACGTACGAGTAGAAAAATCAAATTCTGTAGTGTTAGAAGGAATGGAAGGTTCTATTCTGCCAATAGCCGTTGCACATGGTGAAGGTCGTGCAGTAATTTCTGATGACAGCTTGAGTAGCCTGAACGCTAATGGTCAAATTGCTCTGCGTTATGTCGATAGCCATGGCAACCCGACCCAGCAGTATCCTCTTAACCCGAACGGTTCTCCAGAGGCAGTGACTGGTGTAACTTCTAGGGATGGACGCGCGACTATTATGATGCCACATCCAGAACGTACTTTCCGTGCGATCCAGCATTCATGGAAACCAGAAGAGTGGAAGGAAGATGGAGCATGGTTACGCATGTTCCGTAATGCCCGCAAGTTTATCGGTTAATTATACATATATAAAAAAGCCACCTGAGGTGGCTTTTTTATATAAAAAATTTCTGACTATTTATCCTTAGATGCCTTGGTATAGGGCTCAAGCTCATAAGCCTTTTCAACTTGTGGATGACGTTTCTTCTCTGTACTCACTTTTTTGGTCCAGAGTTCATCTTCAGATTTCTGTAACTGATCATTCATCTCCTGAGGCACAACATTTCTAAACAGATCACTTTTACCTTCAACCACATCAGCAATGACCTGATAAACTATTTCAGGCTCAAACTGTTCATGAGGAAAGGCCATTTGAGAGTAATCAAAGATCCACTCTTCAGGGTTGTTTTCCCAAGTTTTCCAGTCTTCAAACATCCGGTCATTGAAGCCTGTCAAAAAAGGTCCCGGATTTACAGTTGCAACCTGTACGCCAAATTCTTGCAGTTCACCATCCAGTGCTTTGGCAAATGCTTCAATTGCATGTTTGGAGGCTGAATAAGCTCCAATCAGGGGCCCAGCAGAAAGTCCGGCAACACTTGAAATGAAAATAATTTTTCCGCTATGTTTATCTACCATTTTACGAGCGAACTCTTGTGTTAACAGTATTGTGCCGAAAACGTTCACTTCAAATTGTTCACGCAAATTTTTCTCAGGTATATCGACCAAAGAGCCGGCTTTTGAAATCCCTGCATTATTAACCAAGACATCAATGTCCCAAGCTGTAGCTTTTTCACGATCTTTTGGATCCGCAATATCAAGCTTTTCAAAGCGAATATTATCAAGTCCCTGAGCCTTAGCTTCCTGTTCCAGACTAAAAATCTGTGCTGCAATCTCGACACCTGCAATCACTTGATGATTCTTTGCCAAGAGAAATGCTGCACCTTTACCAAAGCCGGTGCCCGCACCTGTAATTAGTACTGTTGCCATAAAATAATCCTGAGATTGTTATGAATTTTTTTACTATTCGGTAATTTATTCAGCTTGCCTAGTGACAATAACGTTGGCTATACGATATTAAAGACAGAGATAACAAAAAGGAGGTTCTATGTTAAAGCTGATTTACTTCGTTCCTGATGAGTATCTGGATTCTACCAAACAAGCAATCTTTGCCGCCGGAGCAGGAAGAATAGGAGATTATGAACATTGTGTATGGCAGGTAAAGGGAATTGGGCAGTTTAGACCAATGCAAGGAGCGGACCCACATATTGGTCAGGTCGGACAAATTGAACAAGTAGAGGAATGGCGGGTAGAATCAATTGTACCTGAAGAAAAAGCTGCTGCTGTTGCTCGGGCGCTAAAGAACAGCCATCCTTATGAAGAACCAGCATTCGAGTTTATTCAACTTCTCAACATACAATAGCAGAGCTGTTTTCAGCATCTTTATGAACAAGCTAAAGCTGTAATAGGCGATTGAAGCAGGTTTTATTTTAAGAAAAACTTCCCTTTAAAATCTATTACTTTAGCCTACTTACCGCTCTATACAAAATAGCCTGTTTATACCTGTCTGCTTACTTTTATTAATAAAGTAAGCAGAAGCAAGAAAACCTATTTTACTTACTTATACTCGATGACACTCATGAAAACTTTTTAAACTTTTTGTATAAAAAGTTCGCGATCAAAACGGTACTGTGGAAAGAATACACCATCTTTGGCCCGTTCACCTGCAGCAATCACCATGATTGGATATTGCTGGTCATTTAGTTCCAAAATCTGGCGTACCATCGGCTCATCAAAACCTTCCATCATGCAACTGTCAAAACTGTAGGCACGTAAAGCCAGTACCAGATTTTCACATGCCAGCGCTGTGGTCTTGCTTGCCCAGAGTTTGGCATCTGCAGGACTAAATGCAGAGACTGGCATCTGCTTATCCAGACTGCGCGCCACTTTAAAAGCAACTTTCTTAAAGTTGCCAAAAGCATTCAAATAGCCCGTTTTATAGTTATACGGAATATACTTGTAGTATTTCTTGATTGCTGGCGGCGCTTCTGGAAAAGGAAATTCATTGACATTACGTTTTGCCATTTCATCAATGCGGTCTGTACGTGCAACACAGACAATCAGTTCAGATGCAGTTTTGGCAGCGAGCTGGCTCATACAGGCTTTTATCAGCTGCTGTTTTTTATCAGGATCTTGAACTACGTAAAAAGTCCATGGTTGCAGGTTGGATGAATTGGGTGCCAGTAAGGCTAAATCCAGACATGCATCCAGCACATCTTCTGGAATGGGCTTGTCAGTAAACTTGCGTACTGAACGGCGACTTTCTACAACTTTTTTGAACTGCTCAACGTCAATATCCTGAGGTGCAGGTTCATAGTAACGTTTCTTTTCTGGCTGTTCACTGTTTTGGGTATAATTTTCAGTATTTGGCATAATTAAACAGTTCAATTCAATAGGAAGATTTAGAGAAAATCCTCAGAGGCAGAGGAGTATAGACAACAAAAAATCTGGACACATCTCAGGTATCCAGATTTGAGCATAAAACTTAATTGAACTGTGTAAAGTCAGGTTTACGTTTTTGCATAAAAGCCTGTACAGCTTCCATCATTTCAGGAGATTTAACGCGCTGCATAAAAATTTCAGCTTCTTCATCAATGCACTCAATAATATTAGCTAAATCTTTTTTCATTAGCGCTTTAGTCTGTTTAATGGAGGCAAGCGGTAACTGAGTTAGATATTCGGCAGCTTTGTGAGCATAATCATAAACATCATTTTCAATAATCAAGTTAATAATTTTGGCATCTTCATAGATGTCATCCTTAATCACACGATTGACCAAGCCTACCTGTTCGGCAGTTTTTGCTGTGAATTTTTTAGCACTAAACAGCAGTTCAGCAGCACGATGGTAGCCTGCCTGCTTAACAAGAAGCTGACTTGCTGCACCTTCTGGAGAAAGACCTAAACTTACAAATGGAATCTGGAAAATAGCATCATCATCACTGTAGACCAGATCGGCATGCAACAGTATAGTTACTCCTATACCAATAGCTACCCCCTTAACCGCTACAATTAAAGGCTTTGAAAATTTTGTTGCTGATTTAAGCAAGACAAAAGGGGGCATATTGCCTGCTTTATCCTGTAAAGGCTGCTGGGTAAACTGCATGAAATCTTTCATGTCATTTCCTGCAGTAAAGTCATCATTTAAGCCACGAAGTATTACTACCCGTACATCACTAGAAATATCTGCTTCATCAAGTGCCTGAGCAATCCATAAATAAAGCTCACCATATAAGGCATTCTTGGCTTCAGGCCGGTCAATAGCCAGCGTAAGAATTCCGTGATCCAGTTTTGCTTTTAAATGTTGATGTGGTTGTTGTATACAGCTTAATGTCATCGTACTATCCATGCTTTAAATCATGATTTTATTATGGCTTATTATGTCGCATATCTTTTTTGAAAATGCAACTGATGAGTCATTAAAGCTCAGAACTTATGTCATATACTTTTGATTATCTTGTCTTCATCGGGCGTTTTCAGCCTTTTCATTATGCACATTTGCAGACGGTACAGGTTGCCTTAAGTCAAAGTCAGTATGTGATTCTGGCTTTGGGTTCAGCTCAAAATGAACGGAATCTCAAAAATCCATTCACAGCTTCTGAACGTGAAGAAATGATATTGTCCAACTTTTCACCAGAAGATCAGAAGCGAATTATTTTTGTTCATGTCATTGATGTCTACAATGATGAAAAATGGGTAAAGCAGGTTAAAGCTTTAGTTAATCAGGTGGTTCAAACTGGCTCTAAAATTGGTCTGATCGGCCATTTTAAAGATGCATCATCATATTATCTGAAACTATTTCCAGAATGGACGATGGTTGAACTGGAGAGTCTGGAAGGTGCCATTTCTGCGACGCCACTGCGCGAAGCCTATTATCAGGGTATAATTAAAACAGAAGCTTTCCCGGCGGGTTCACAAAATTTTTTGAAGAATTTCCAGCATGGTCTGGTGTACCGTCAGCTACAGCAAAAATATAAAGAGCAAGACTATAGCAATATACAGTAATGAAGATTAAAACCTTTAAATAATTTAGCAATATTAGAGAGTTTATATGTCGAACCGGTTAAACTTGAAAACACACCTGTAGTCTGCTTCACACCTTTCTTAAAGAAATCAAGCAAGACTAAAGACCACAGATCTATAAAAATGCCGGCTAAAGTGCCGGCTTGCTATTAGAGTTTTTATAGTTTATTCCACTTCACTCATTGTGTGGATATCATCTAATACTTGAGCAGCATGACCAGCTGCAGTGACTTTACGGTAACTCTTCATTAGCTGATTGTTATGAAATAAAAAGGTAGAACGCTCGATACCCATAACTTTTTTGCCATACATATTTTTTTCTTTAATGACATCAAAATGTTTGCACAGGATTTCATCCGCATCACTGACCAGCTCAATTTGCAGTTCCTGCTTAGTGGTAAAATTCTGGTGAGATTTGACTGAATCACGAGAGATACCCACGACAGTAGCGCCCATAGCATCAAACTGGTCTTTTAATTCAGTAAACTCAAGGGCCTGAGTAGTACAGCCGGGTGTAGAATCTTTAGGATAAAAATAGAGAACCAACCATGCAGATGGCACTTCAGATAAGTTGATCTCACCATTTGCGGTTGGGAATACGTGGTCAGGTAATTTAATATCTTCAGTACTCATGGTTTTCTCCAAAAACTAGCCACGAATGTGGCTAGCAAAATAATAAGGCAATTATTTTTTTGCCTGCGCTGATTTCATGGCTTCTTGGGTCAGGTTTTGCAGTTTTGAAGTTAACTGTGGACCGAAGCACGCTTGTAAATCACTATTTTGTTTTTGAACAAAAGCTAAACTGCTTGGGCTTTTCTTCTGGTTAATTGTGCTCTGGATTTCCCATTTTTGAGCATTGGTCAATTTACCATCTGCTTCTACAGCACAGGTACAGTATTTGCTTACTTCAGCAGCAGAGAGTTTCTTGCTTTTACCTGTTTCTGTTTTACAAACATTGATCAGGGCAGATTTAACATTTGTGCTTTTATAAGCCTGCTGAAGAGGATTTGCTTCTGCAGCATGGGTATTTACTGTTAACAGAGTCGCTGCTGAGAACAGGGAGGAAAGGAAAAGTTTTGATGCTAAGTTCTTCATAAATTGTACCTGGTGATTACGGTATATAACGTGTAGGGTCTTCAATACCTGCTTCTTGGAAACCTTGTTTACGAAGTCGGCAGCTATCACATTGTCCACAAGCACGTCCTTGGTCATCTGCCTGATAGCAGGAAACCGTCTGGCTATAGTCTACGCCATGTTCAATGCCCAAACGTATAATATTCGCTTTAGATAAATGTAACAGGGGTGTTTCAAATTTTAAAGGTTTGCCTTCTACTCCCACTTTAGTGGCCAGGCGCGCCATATTGGCAAATGCTTCAATAAACTCAGGACGACAATCCGGATAACCTGAATAATCTACGGCATTAATCCCGATTACTATAGCCTCTGCATCAAATACTTCTGCAGCTGCCAAGGCATAAGACAAGAAGATGGTGTTACGGGCAGGAACATAAGTTACGGGTATGCCTGACTGTTCCTGTACAGGGACATCAATATTATGATCTGTCAGTGCCGAACCACCCAGATTGCCCAGGTCAATATTAATAACGCGATGTTCTACGCCGGCACGCTGAGTAAGTGCTTTAGCTGCATCCAGTTCAGTAGTTGAACGCTGACCATACATAAAGCTAATAGCGATACACTCATAACGTGCCTGTGCCCAAGCCAGACAGGTTGTTGAATCTAATCCACCAGATAATAAGACAATTGCACGCGAGCGCATATATTGTTTCTCCAATCTTTCTGTACCGTGATTAACGGCCAGTTTCATCATTCCAAAGTAGCTTGTGTAGTTGTAACTGGAAGCGAACGGGAAGCTGGTCATCTAGAATCCACTGTGCTAATTCGCGAGCCAGTTTAGGTAATTGGGCTGCACCTTTTTCCACTGCAAACGCAGGAGAGAACCAGACTGTACTGACTTTCTGTTCTAGGGAGTACAGCGCAAGCTGCTCTTTGGCCCATTGGTAATCATCACGGTTACAGATAACAAACTTGATTTGATCATTTGAGGTCAGAAATTCTAGATTTGACATTAAGTTACGTGTAACTTCTCCAGAATTTGGAGTTTTTAAGTCTAGAACTTTTGATACGCGTGGATCAACTTTAGATACATCGAGTGCACCACTGGTTTCTAAAGAAACCTTATGTCCTAAATCACATAAACGTTGTAGTAAAACCAGACAATTCGGTTGTGCCAGTGGTTCTCCACCGGTTACACAGATGTAAGGTGTATTATAACTTCGGGCAGTTGCAATGATTTCTTCAAGTGACTGACGTACCCCTCCTTCAAAAGAGTAGGTCGTATCGCAATAGGTACAACGTAAAGGGCAGCCAGTCAGACGAATAAATACTGTTGGTAACCCCGCAGCGTTTGCTTCTCCCTGCAACGAATAAAAAATCTCCGTAATACGTAAACCAGCTGCCGGATCAGACACTGGAATAACGGAAGAACGTAAGGGATTCATAGCCCAATATCACCTTCTATAAAAAACAAAAATCTCTACGATCAGGCATGACCGTAGAGACCTTTAAACAGACAGAAAATTAGTCAGCGCGAAGCAGGTCATTTAGACTGGTTTTAGCTCGTGTCTGAGCGTCTACCTTTTTCACGATAATTGCAGCATAAAGGCTGTATGTTCCATCTTTAGATGGCAAGTTCCCTGGTACAACAACTGAACCTGCAGGAACACGGCCATAATGGATTTCGCCAGTTTCACGGTCATAAATCTTGGTAGATTGGCCGATGTAAACGCCCATTGAAATGACAGAACCTTCTTCAACAATAACACCTTCAACAATTTCAGAACGTGCACCGATGAAACAGTTATCTTCAATGATAGTCGGGTTGGCCTGAAGCGGTTCAAGTACACCACCGATACCAACACCACCCGACAAGTGAACATTTTTACCGATCTGTGCGCATGAACCTACAGTTGCCCATGTATCTACCATTGTGCCTTCATCTACATAAGCACCAATATTCACATAAGAAGGCATAAGAACCACATTCTTAGCTTGGAAACTACCACGGCGAGCTACAGCAGGTGGCACTACACGTACGCCGGCTTCTTTAAATTGCTCTTCAGTCCAGCCAGAAAATTTGGTCTCGACTTTATCATAAAAACGCAGGTCACATGATTCGATTGGCTTATTATCATTTAATTTAAAAGATAATAAGACCGCTTTCTTCAGCCATTGATGAACAATCCATTCACCATCAATTTTTTCAGCTACTCGCAGTGTACCGTTATCCAGACCTTCAATAGCTTCTTCTACAGCTTGACGCACTTCTGACGGACAATCTGCTGCGGTAAAGTTGGCGCGGTTTTCAAAGGCCTGCTCAATAATAGTTGAAAGCTGAGTCATGATATTCCTTCCTGAAAAAATTTATGAGAGTTTACACTATTTGTGTATAAAAACAGCCAAAAACTAGCAAACTTTTCATCTATAAAGGTCTCTGGTACGAGTAAAGTAAATATGAAGCTTTTTGGAAATATTTTTACAAAAAAACATGTAAAAACAAGAAAAAACGTTAAATGTATCAAAAAATAACAGAAACCACGTAATTTGTGTCTAAAAACCCACTTAGGTTTTATCTAACATACAAGACACGAAACAATTATAGATTAAAAAACAAACTCTTCTGAGGAGATTAATAATGAAAGCTTTAAGAGTTTTAGCGACCGCTACAGTTTTAAGTGCTATTGCAGGTTCTGCATTGGCAGCTGATGAAATAATTGTCACTGAAGAAGGGGTCTCAACGTTCTCTTTCTTTAAACCAGCTTCAGTACGTGCAGAAGTTGGTACTACTGGTTACGGTGGCGCGATTTCATATAATGCCAATCCATATGTTGGTGTAACTTTAGGTTACAACGGTGGAGATATCTCTTGGTCAGATGACTTATCTGTAAATGGCTCAGATTATGACATCGATATGGATAACAATAATGTTTACTTAAATGCTGAGATTCGTCCTTGGGCAAACTGGTTCTATATGGCTGCTGGGGTAGCTTATGTAGATAATGATTACGACTTGGATCGACGCATAGGTGCTAGTGAAGGCTTCACTGTAAATGGAACTGATTTTGTTGCTGGTACTAGTGGTGCACGGATTAATGGTCAACTTTCTTATAAAAATAATTTAGCACCGTATGTAGGTATCGGTTTCTCTCCAGCAATTACTAACCGTTGGGGCGTATTTGGTGAAATCGGTGCATTTTATAATGGTAACCCAAATGTCAACTTGACAGCTTCTGGTACAGCTATCACTACTGAGCCTGGTACTGACTTTGCTACAGCAGTTGAACGTGAAGAACGTGATATTGAAAATGATAACAAATATGAATGGTTACCAGTAGCTAAACTGGGTGTAAGCTTCCGCTTCTAATCCAGTCAGCAATAAAAAACGGACTAAGGTCCGTTTTTTATTGCTTTTATAATTATTTAATCAAATTTAAAAATTGTTTTAAAAACTTTACTCTTCTGGATAGGCCACTTTCTTAAGTGCTTTTATGTCAGCTTCAGGTGAACACAACGAAATAAACTCGTAGCCATAACCACGTAATAAATGTCCCTTACGAACTGCTAACCAAGTGGTATTTAAACCAAAAATATCAGTTTGAATCTGTTTTAAGCGATAGTCGCGTTCCGCATCATAAGCGACGTTATTAACAATGCCTACCCCCATACCGAGTTCTACATAAGTTTTAATAACATCTGCATCAAGTGCAGACATTACTATATCAACTTCAATATTGGCTGCTTCAAAAGCCTTGTCAATTTTAGAGCGTCCAGTAAAACCGCCATGATAAGTAATGATTGGATAGTTAGCCAGATCTTCTAGACGAATATTTTCCAGTTGGGTTAAAGGATGATGCTGTGGAGTAATAATGCTGTGTTCCCATGTATAATATGGAACACTGGCCAGATTTTCTTCTGTTGTCAATGATTCTGTAGCAATACCAATATCAGCTTCCCCCTGTAAGAGCATTTCTGAAATCTCTACCGGACTGGCTTGTTGCAGAATGAGATGAACTTTGGGAAAAGCTTTTTTAAACTGGTTAACAATCGGGGGTAGAACATAACGCGCTTGGGTATGAGTGGTAGCAATGGTAAGTGTACCCTCGTCAACTTTGTTGAAATCATCAGCCAACCGCTTGATATTTTCTGCATCGACCAGCATACGCTCAACAATGTTCAAAAGAGATTGGCCAGGTTCTGTCAGACCTAGCAGACGCTTACCTTTACGAATAAAAAGCTGTACTCCCAGTTCATCTTCAAGATCTTTAATATGTTTGCTAACACCTGACTGTGATGTATAGAGTGCCGCTGAGGCTTCAGTCAGGTTAAAATTCTGTCTTACCGTTTCCCGAATAATTCTAAGTTGCTGAAAGTTCATCTGGATTACCTCAAAAAAGAGTGGGGCATATACAGCCCCTTTATTATATTTACGCGACCTGATCTTCAAACAGGTGTAGGGCAGAAGCACTGATCCATACATTCTGCTGTGCCCTGAACTGATGCTGTTTTACTTCTTCTGGTGAAAGCGTGATTTCAATCAGATTACCATTGCGGTCCTGTAATTCTGCTACAACATTACCAGCAATCCAGATTTCACGCAGAAATGTTGCCTGAATTGTATTATCTTGCGGTTGAGCGTGAATACGTAATTCATCAGGACGTGCAAATGCAACCACTTTTCCCTGTGCAACTTCTACACTATGAGGAAGTTGGATACGGTCTTGTCCGATCTGGATAATGCCTTGCTGATATTGTCCTTCAAAACGGTTGGCCTGACCCAAGAAGTCAAATACGAATGGCGTAGCTGGTTTCTCATAGACTTCCCGAGGTGAACCAATCTGTTCAATATTACCTTTATTCATCACCACGATTTGATCAGCAACTTCAAGCGCTTCTTCCTGATCATGGGTAACAAAGATGGAAGTGATATGAAGTTCGTCATGTAAAGTTCGTAACCAGCGACGTAACTCTTTACGAACTTTCGCGTCAAGCGCACCGAAAGGCTCATCTAGTAATAAAACTCGCGGTTCTACTGCAAGCGCACGCGCTAAAGCAATACGCTGACGTTGTCCACCTGAAAGTTGGGCTGGATAACGATCTGCCAGAAATCCTAATTGCACCAGATCTAACAGGCGGGTTACCCGTTTTTTAATTTCAGCTTCCGATGGTCGAGTACTGCGGGGACGTACACGCAAGCCAAAAGCAATATTGTCAAATACGCTCATATGTCTAAATAGCGCATAATGCTGAAATACAAAACCTACCTGACGTTCACGAACATGTACATCAGTCGCATCGCTACCTTCTAGCAGAACCTGTCCGCCGTCTGCCGATTCAAGACCGGCAATAATCCGGAGTAAAGTTGTTTTACCACAACCTGAAGGGCCAAGCAGGGCAACCAGTTGACCTTCAGGAAAATCGAGTGAAATATTTTTTAGTGCATGGAATGCACCAAAGTGTTTTTCAATATTTTTAACTTGAATACTCATGGGGGCATTCCTTAAGAAGAGGCTGAATCATCATTACGCTTAGCTTGTTTTTCCTGCCCGAGTTCTACCCAGGTTTTCAGGATTAATGTCACAATTGCCAGTAATGCCAGTAGTGATGACACAGCAAAAGCGGCACTGAAGGTATATTCGTTATAAAGAATTTCGACATGCAGGGGTAATGTATTGGTTTCCCCACGGATGTGACCAGATACAACTGAAACTGCGCCAAATTCACCCATAGCTCGTGCATTACATAAAATTACGCCATAAAGCAGACCCCATTTAATATTGGGTAAAGTCACTTTCCAGAAGGTCTGCCAGCCAGACGCACCCAGTACAATTGCAGCTTCTTCCTCTTCATTACCTTGTGATTCCATTAATGGGATCAGTTCACGTGCTACAAATGGCACAGTAATAAATATTGTGGCTAAAACAATCGCAGGAGTGGCATACAAAATTTTAATATCGTTATCTATCAGCCATTCTCCCAGCCAGCCTTGAGATCCAAAAATTAGGACCAGCATCATACCGGCAATAACAGGCGAAACCGAAAAGGGCAGATCAATAATGGTGGTCAGAATAGACTTGCCTCTAAAGTTAAATTTGGCTACACACCATGCAGCAGCTACGCCAAAGACTACATTAAGAGGTACTGCAATCGCTGCTGTCAATAAAGTCAGTTTGACTGCAGATAAAGTATCCGGATGGACCAGCGCCTGAAAGTAAACCCCGACACCCTGCTTAAAAGCTTCAACGAATACCAGAATAAGAGGAAGAACCAGACAGCTTAGAAAAAATAGCAGACCGATAGTGAGTAATAGATAGCGTACCCAAGCTGCTTCCCTGGTCGCATCGCGTGACTGCAGTTTTTCTGCCAGTGCATTACTATTGGTGGTTAAACTCATCTTGCAGTTCTCCCGGTACGACGGCTGGCCCAGGCCTGCAACAGATTAATCAAAAATAAAATCGCAAATGAAATTAAGAGCATAACCACAGCAATAGTGGTCGCAGCCGCATAATCATACTCTTCCAGCCGTGAAATAATCATAAGGGGAGCAATCTCGGTTTCAAAAGGCTGATTGCCTGCAATAAAAATTACAGAGCCGTATTCGCCCACTCCCCGAGCAAAAGCAAGTGCAAAACCGGTTAAAAGAGCTGGAAATAGAATAGGTAAGATAATTTTAGTAATAGTCTGAAAACGGGTTGCACCTAATGCAGAAGCCGCTTCTTCCAGTTCAGTTTCTACATCGCTTAAAACTGGTTGTACCGTGCGCACGACAAAAGGCAGACCAATAAAAATCAGTGCTAGTGTAATCCCGATAGGGGTGTAAGCGACCTGAATGCCTAAAGGCTCCAAATACTGTCCAATCCAGCCAGTGGGTGCATAAAGAGAAGTTAAGGCAATACCTGCAACTGCAGTAGGTAACGCAAAAGGCAGATCGATCAAGGCATCTACCAGCCGTTTTCCTGGAAAACTGTAACGTACCAGACACCAAGCCAGTAGTAATCCAAAAACAACATTAATAAAAGCGGCCAGCAATGCAGTCGTAAAACTGAGCTGCAGAGATTTTAAAATACGCTCTGAACTCAGAATTTCCCATAAACCATCCCAGCCAATACCTAGCGACTTGATAAATACCGCAGAAAGAGGGATTAGAACAATTAAAGACAGATAAGCAAGGGTAAAGCCTAAAGAAAGACCAAATCCTGGCAGCACTCGGGAACGCTGCAACATGTTAACTCCTCAAAAGAGAGTATGCCCACTTAAAATAAGCAGGTGAAATAAAACTGAAAAAACTGCTCAAGCATATTCATGAGCTTTTAAATTGCAAATCTGAAAAACAACTCAGCATTATCAGTAATATTGATATTTAAGCTGTTTTTCTCTGCAATTAAAAAATCGAAAATCTCCGGAAAAGGCCCGAAGCCGGAAGCTACATTAATATGACCTACTTTACCCAAGCTAACCGGTTTTAGATTCCAGGCATTAGCAAAAAACTGGGCATCTTCAAGCTTAAACCACGGATCATTGTCACTGATGATTAGCTGGGCCGGGACACGGATTTTTAGATTCTGAAAATATTCTGCATAGTTATATTGACTGTTCCGTGCAAAACCGGCCTCACCAAAACGTTCAGGATTAGCTGGAGCGACCAGTACCAGATTTTTGATTCTGTGTGCCAGCTCGGGATATTCGGCAAGTGCGGCGATGCTGGTCAGACAGCCAAAGCTATGCGCTACAATCTGGAGAGATTCCTGATGCAAACTTACAGTTTTCACAAACTGGGCAATCCATTCCTGAAGTATTGGCATATTCCAGTCTGTTTGCTGTACACGGGAACAGGACCTGAGCTGTCTTTGTAACCAGGATTGCCAGTGTTCATATTCACTGCCACCTACGCCCGGTACAATTACTGTATGTATTGAACTCATGTCTGATCCCCCGGTTTACACAGAACTCTACTTTTGACTGTTATTGATTTTTACAATCTGGTCAAATACACCGCCATTTTCGAAATGCTGCTTTTGTACCTTATTCCAGCCACCAAATTCCTGATCAATTGTGACCAGCTTCAGCGGTTTAAAAGTACTACTATATTTTTTCAGGACTGCCTCATTACGTGGTCGGTAATAATTACGGGCAACCAGATCCTGTGCATAAGGTGAATACAAGAAGTTTAGATAACCTTTTGCAACATTCAGATTCCCTTTTTTGGTTGCATTTTTTTCTACAATCGCTACAGGCGGTTCAGCCAGAATAGATAAAGAGGGCGTAATAATTTCAAACTTGCCAGGCTGTTCACGTACTGCCAGAAAGGCTTCGTTTTCCCAAGCCAGCAGCACATCACCAATACCACGTTCAGCAAACGTCGTAGTGGCTCCGCGTGCGCCAGAGTCAAGCACTTTGGTATTTTTATAAATCTGGCGAACAAACTCCTGTGCCTTGGCATCATTACCCCCTGGCTGGTGCTTTGCCCATGCCCAGGCTGCCAGATAATTCCAGCGCGCGCCTCCAGATGTTTTAGGGTTTGGAGTAATAATTCCTACTCCCGGTTTTACCAGATCACCCCAGTCTTTTATTCCCTTCGGATTGCCTTTACGTACCAGAAATACAATAGTTGAAGTATAAGGTGTCGAATTCTGTGGTAATTTTTTCTGCCAGTCAGCAGGTAATAATTTTGCTTTTTCAGCAATTACATCGATATCAGCAGCAAGTGCCAAAGTCACCACATCAGCTTCCAGTCCATCAATCACCGAGCGTGCCTGCTTACCTGAACCGCCATGAGACTGGCGTAAATTCAGGTCTTGACCGGTACGTTGTTTCCAGTAAGCACCAAACTGCTTATTTACCTGATCATAAAGCTCACGCGTTGGATCATAAGACACATTGAGAAAATCTTTAGCTGCAAAGCTTGCAGTAGAGGCCGAAAGTAATGCTGCAATTATTCCAATTTTTACTTTTGAAAATTTCATATTTTATCCCCAATATTTTGCATAAGCATAAAAACATGAAAGCAGAATAGCGCTAGTCTTTATCCATAAAAAATAATAAAAAACGAATTCATTATGAAAAATAAAGAAAAAGAAAATATACTTCTGTTTCTAAACTAAGTTGCAGAATCAACTGGATACTTCATATCGATGCTGTTTTTCAAAAATGCTAAGAAAATAGAAAATGTTCCTATTGAAGACCGGGCTTTTCAGTATGGAGATGGCTGTTTTACGACAGCCCGGCTGCGGAATAACCAGATAGAGCTGCAAGATTTACATTGGGCTCGGCTGAGGAACAGTTGTGAGCGTCTATATCTTGATGCTGATTTTGACCTGATTGATAAAACGCTTGAACAGCTACAAAATCATTATCCGGTATTAAATGGTACGTTAAAAATACTGATCAGTCGCGGGACGGGGCAGCGGGGTTATAGTTTGCCTGAACATCCGGCCGATATTTATATACTGTTTTATCCTAAAGCCAGTGAAGTGATTAGACCGCAGCTGATCCGAAGTGGTGTGCTGAATCAGGCTATGGGGTTATGTATGCCGAGTCTGGTAGGTATTAAATCTTTGAATCGTCTGGAGCAGGTGCTACTTAAAAAGGAAGCCGAAATGCAGGGTTGGGATGAGGCACTGGTCACCGATGTGCAGGGAAGTGTTGTTGAAGGCGTGAGCAGTAATTGCTTCGTTTTTCAAAACAATACATGGTTTACACCAGAACTTCGCTATAATGGCGTCCACGGTGTGATGCGGGCGACAATCCTGTCACGCATGCAGCGGGAAAATATCGTCTGCGAGCAGCGCTTCATTGACATGGAAAATATTGGGCATTTTCAGAGCCTGTTTTTCTGTAATGCATTAAGCCCCATGAAAATTGTTACTCAACTTGGACAGCGGAGCCTGGATTCCCAGCCTTGTCTGGATTTATTCCGTATTTTGCAACTGGATCAGATTAGCTAGTTTATGCCGAAACTTCACTCAACTCCGAAAAAAAAGAATGCTAAACCTACGTTCCCTGCTGTACTGACGATTATTGCAGGCCTGTTCATACTTGGCTTGGTGGTGCTCTGGTCAAGCCTGTTTAAAAATTATCCGGTAAATGGGCCAAAACAAATGCTGGCAATTAATCCGGGAGACACCTATTCAGGCTTTATTGACCGGCTGGCTGAAGACGACAAAATCAGTTTTCCAATTATTTTAAAGCTTTACCAGAAACTGGTCATCCATGACACATTAAAGGCTGGTGTGTATGAAATCCAAAAAGGCATGAGTGTCCGGCAAGTACTTGAACTGATCTCGAACGCTGAAAATGCCCAGATGAACCGGATTTTAGTGATTGAAGGCACGACGTTTAAGCAGTTACTTGAAAATCTGAAAAAGGACCAGCTGGTTACTCATACTATTACTCATTTACCAGAACAGCAGCTATTAAAGGAATTGAATATTCCTTACAGCCATCCGGAAGGGCTATTTTCACCAGACACTTACTTCTTTGCAAAAGGTGAAACCGACCGCAAGATTCTAACCCATCTCTATACACGCCAGATGAAAGCACTGGATGAGGCATGGCAAAACCGGGCCAGTGGTCTACCGTATAAAGATAAATATGAAGCACTGATCATGGCTTCTATTATTGAAAAAGAGACCAGCATTGATAGTGAACTGCAACAGGTTTCCGGAGTGTTTGTGCGCCGCCTGAAAATGGGAATGCGCTTACAGACTGACCCGACCGTAATTTATGGTATGGGGGATAACTATAAAGGTAATATCACCCGAAAGGATCTGCGTACACCAACGCCTTATAATACCTATACAATTTCTGGCTTGCCGCCAACGCCAATAGCTTTGCCAAGTAAAAAAGCGATTGAGGCAGCAATGCATCCGGATAACTCAAATAATATTTACTTTGTTGCCACCGGCAATGGGGGGCATAAATTTAGCGCCAGCCTCGAAGAACATAACCGTGCAGTACAGCAATATCTATCTGTACTGCGAGCTAAAAATTAGGAGAGTAGGATGTTTATCAGTTTCGAAGGTACAGAAGGCGTAGGAAAAACTACTCTAATCCGTGAAATTTATGCACATTATGAGCAAAAGGGTGCCGAGATCATACTCACTCGTGAACCGGGCGGAACACCTTTAGCTGAACAGATTCGTGCACTGTTACTCTCTGTTAGTCATGATGAAAAGATGAGTGATGATACCGAGCTTCTGCTGATGTATGCAGCAAGAGCCCAACATTTACAACAGGTCATTTTACCTGCGCTTCAGGCCGGTAAAACAGTTTTGTGTGACCGTTTTACCGATGCCAGTTTTGCCTATCAATGTGCTGGACGTGGTCTGAATGAAAATAAATTGGCGGTTCTCAACCAGTCTTTTGTTTCTCGTATGCCAGATATTACATTATGGCTAGATGCACCGGTTGAGCTGGGAATGTCCCGTGCCCGTGAGCGTGGTGCACTAGACCGTTTTGAACAGGAAAAGGTCAGTTTTTTTGAAAAAGTGCGCGCAGGTTACACTAGATTATGGCAACAACATCCAGAACGGATTAAGCGCCTTGATGCTACACAAGCACCAGAAAAGGTACTTGAACAGGCGTTAGAACAGATTGGAAAACTGGCCTGAATTAAAGGCCAGTTTTAGAAAAGGATTGGATTAACCAAGTGCTGGTTCGACTTCCTCATTAACCAGTGGTTGACTAACTTTGAAATCTGGTGGCGTCAGGATGGTTTTTCGAAGTTCAGGCGCCAGCTCCAGATAATCCAGCGTATAGTGCAAACCACGCGATTCTTTACGTTCCATCGCGCAGCGTACAATCATCTCGGAAACCAGTACCAGATTACGCAGCTCAATCAGGTTTTTACTGACCTGATAATCTTCATAATATTCAGTGATTTCCCGCTTAAGCATCTCAATTCGATGCAATGCACGCTTGAGGCGTTTACTGGTACGGACAATACCAACGTAATTCCACATGGTCTGACGCAGTTCGTCCCAGTTTTGCAGAATTACAACATCTTCGTCTGCATCAGTAACCTGCGAGTCGTCCCATTCAGGTACAGCAGGCAAGCTAACTTCAGGGTTAAACTGGCTCTGGATATGCTGGGCTGCACTCATGCCATAAACAAAACACTCTAGCAGGGAGTTACTTGCCATTCGGTTCGCGCCATGCAGACCTGTATAGGACGTTTCCCCAATGGCATATAGGCCAGAAATATCAGTCTGGCTATGCTCATCCACAACCACACCACCGCAGGTATAATGCGCAGCTGGCACCACGGGAATCATATCTTTGGTAATATCAATACCGAGTTCAAGCAGACGGGTATATAAGGTCGGGAAGTGTTCTTTTACAAATTCAGCCGGTTTATGGGTAATGTCCAGCCACACATGACGAATACCCAGCCGCTTGATTTCAAAATCTATGGCACGAGCCACAATGTCTCGAGGGGCCAACTCGGCACGCTCATCAAAACGCAGCATAAAACGTTCACCCTCTGGCAAACGCAGATAAGCACCTTCACCACGCATGGCTTCTGTAATCAGGAAAGAGCGGGCTTGAGGGTGATACAGACAGGTTGGATGGAACTGGTTAAATTCCATATTGGCCACACGGCAGCCAGCACGGTACGCCATGGCAATTCCGTCACCGGTTGCAATATCAGGGTTAGATGTATACAAGTAGGCTTTCATAGCTCCTCCGCAGGCCAGTGCGGTAAATGGAGCTAAAAAAGTATGGACTTTGCCAGTCTTTTCATTAAGTGCGTAAAGGCCGACGGCCCGATTTTTTTGCTCATCTATTCCTAATTTTTCGGTAGTAATCAGGTCAATTGCAATATAGTTTTCAAATATGGTCAGATTTTTCTGTTCTTGGGCACGCTGCACCAGTGTCGTTGAAATCGCTTTGCCGGTTGCATCGGCAGCATGAATAATCCGGCGCTGAGAGTGTCCGCCTTCACGGGTAAGATGCAGTTGTTCGGCATCATCCAGCGTAAACTGTACGCCATGTTTGAGCAGAAAATCGACTGAAGGTTTACCACCTTCTACAGTATGTTTAACCGCGTCCAGCTCGCATAACTGGGCGCCTGCAATCATGGTGTCATCAATATGCTGTTGAATAGAGTCAGTTTCGTCCAGAACTGCGGCTACGCCACCCTGTGCATAATATGTGCTGGCTTCTGTCAGGGGAGCTTTAGCTAAAACAGCAATGTTATAATGGTGAGGTAATGATAATGCCAGGCTTAATCCGGCTCCACCGCTACCTACAATAATGACGTCAAACTGATGAGTTGTATTTAAACTGCTCATATTCATCGGCTATTTGATAGAAATTCGATCATCAGACCGTTTTTTGCCTAAGAATGCAAGACTTAAAACGCTCAGGTTTAACCAGAATTTCCAATTAAATTTAAATTTTGTAACGTTTTGACTAAAACCTTGTTTTAAATCATTCATCAAACATATTATTAATCAAAATTAAAAAACCGTTCAGCTAAAAAATTATCATTTAACTGCAGTATGTGAGTTGTGCTTCATGAAAAATCGCTTATTACAAAAAGGAATGTACGCTGCTGTTTTTACTATGGCAGCAGTACAGACACAGGCGGCTTCTACAGTCGATTTCTCTAATCTGGTTGAGCAGGTCAGTCCGGCTGTTGTGAGTGTAAATGTTGTCAAGAAAATGACACAGGAAGAGCTGTTACAGCAGCAGGTACCGGAGTTATTACGCCGCTTTTTTGGCAATCAGGTGATTATTCCGCAACAGCAAGTACCGCAAGAAAAAACCGGCTACGGCAGTGCCTTCTTTATTAGTAAAGATGGTTATCTGCTGACCAATCATCACGTAGTTGAAAATGCCTCACGTATCAGCATCACCTTGAATGATCGTCGTGAAATTGATGCTACTGTAGTTGGAAGTGATGAACGAACCGATGTGGCTTTACTTAAAGTTAATGGCTCAAGCTTTCCAGCTCTGCGAATTGGCAATGTAGACCAGCTCAAGGTTGGTGAACCGGTGTTGGCAATTGGCTCGCCATTTGGTTTTGATTATTCTGCGTCAGCGGGAATTGTCAGTGCTAAATCCCGAAGTATGATGGGAGAAACCTCTGTACCATTCATTCAGACAGATGTTGCGCTTAATCCCGGTAATTCTGGGGGGCCACTATTTAACCAGCGTGGTGAAGTTGTAGGTGTAAATTCACGTATTTTTAGTGGAACGGGTGGCTATATGGGCCTGTCTTTTTCCATACCAATTGATGTCGCAATGGATGTCGCTGAGCAATTAAAGAGTAATGGTAAAGTAATCCGCTCTTATCTGGGGGTAATGCTGCAAGATATCGACCGTAATCTGGCAGAAGCGTATAAATTGCCTAAACCGGAAGGTTCACTTATTACCCAGGTCGCACCAAATTCTCCAGCGGCCAGAGCAGGACTAAAAGCTGGTGACATCATCTTGCAAATTAACGGGATGGCGATCTCCCGTACTTCAGATCTGTTGAATTATCTCAACCGTCAGGCTCCAAATCAGAGTATTCGCTTGCAGGTATTACGTGACGAGAAATTGAGTAATATTACTGCTACGCTTACTACGGCACCAGATAATACGCCAGCAAAAACCAATACACCTGTACAAAATAAAGGACCTGTTTTAGGTATAGCTATTCGCAATCTGACCGAGGCTGAAAGCAGGCAGTTGGGTGTTGATGGCGGAGTATATATTCAGGAAGTTATGCGAGGGGGGCTGGCAGCACAATCCCGCTTGATGCCAGAAGACATCATTACTCAAATTAATAATACGCCTGTGCGAAACAGCGATGAGTTTGTAAATGCAGTAAGTAAGCTGAAAAAGAATACGGTAGCCCGGGTTGCGCTGATCCGTCAGGGGCAACGCGCCATCTTGGGCCTGCGGATCCAGTAACAAACTATATCAACTTTTAAAGCCATCCTGCAGGATGGCTTTTTATTTAAGTACCATTAGCCGGATGATGCCTTTACACTAGATGTTTTATGTGAGTTGATGCAAGACAGGAAAAAATTGCACGTGAATACATTTTTTGATTTAAACATTCAGGTTCAGCCAGAGCATATTGATAGTTTGGGACATGTAAACAACGTCGTATATGTCGCCTGGATGCAACAGGTGGCGGAAGCACATATTGAGGCACTTGGACTGGGACTGAAACAGTATCAGGAACTTAAACATGCCATGGTCGCAGTTGAGCATCAGGTACAATACCGTAAAGCTGCATTTGAAGGGGAGGAACTGATTCTACGTACCTGGCTCTATGATATTAATGCATTGTACTCATACCGTCAGTACGCTTTTTACCGTCCACAAGACCAAACCCTGCTGTTTACCGGTCAGACCAAATGGGCATGTATCGAAATAGCAACGGGTCGCCCAAAACGTATGTCGCCCACTTTTACTCAGGCTTACCAGCCAATTTCAGCAGAGATAAACCCGATGGATTTCTCGACAATCTAAAATGGTCGATATGGTTTTTCCAGATTTTGCTGATTTACAGCTCAAAGCAAAAGCGCATGATTTATGGATACTTTAAAAATTCCATCTGTTATAATCGCTCGCAATTTCCCGAAACAGCTTTTGCTATGTACCTTAAATTTTGTACATAGCCGTATACATTTTTCAAGGTAGCCCATGGCGCAAGCTAAAAAATCTGTTGATATCAAAAACATTCGTAACTTTTCGATTATTGCGCATATTGACCATGGCAAGTCGACCCTGGCAGATCGATTCATTCAAATGTGTGGTGGATTGCAAGACCGTGAAATGCAGGCACAAGTGCTTGACTCAATGGAGCTTGAACGTGAACGCGGTATTACTATTAAAGCCGCTTCTGTAACACTTTATTATACGCATCCGAATGGTCAGGAATATCAGCTCAACTTTATTGATACCCCAGGGCACGTTGACTTTTCTTATGAAGTCTCACGGTCACTGGCAGCCTGTGAAGGTGCTCTACTGGTAGTCGATGCAGCACAGGGTGTTGAGGCACAGTCAGTTGCCAACTGTTATACCGCAATCGAACAGGGCCTTGAAGTTTTGCCAATCCTTAACAAGATTGACCTGCCACAGGCTGAGCCTGAACGCGTCATTCACGAGATTGAGGAAATTATCGGAATTGAAGCGACTCATGCACCGACTTGCTCTGCAAAAACCGGTATGGGTGTGGATAAAGTTCTGGAAACATTGGTTGAGGTTATTCCAGCGCCAGAGGGTGACCGTGATGCACCTTTACAGGCTCTGATTGTTGACTCATGGTTTGATAATTATTTGGGAGTAGTTTCCCTGGTTCGTATCAAGCAGGGGCGTGTGCGCAAAGGCGATAAAATGCTGGTGAAGTCAACAGGCCAGACTCATATTATTACCTCTGTGGGTATTTTTAATCCAAAACATACTGAAACCGGAATGCTCGAAGCAGGCGAAGTAGGTTTTATTATTGCCGGTATTAAAGATATTTTTGGCGCTCCTGTTGGTGATACCATTACTCTGGCCTCTACGCCAGAAGTAGGTACGCTGCCGGGCTTCAAAAAGGTAAAACCTCAGGTATATGCGGGTTTATTTCCGATTGACGCCAGTGATTTTGAGCCTTTCCGTGAAGCATTGCACAAGCTTCAGATTAATGACTCGGCACTATTTTTCGAACCTGAAAGTTCTGATGCGTTAGGATTCGGTTTCCGCTGTGGCTTCTTGGGAATGCTGCATATGGAAATCGTTCAGGAACGGCTGGAACGCGAATATGATCTGGACCTGATCACTTCTGCCCCTACAGTAGTTTATGAAGCATTAACTAAAGCGGGTGATACGATTTATATCGACAGCCCATCAAAAATGCCTGATGGTTCTACTGTTGAAGATTTGCGTGAGCCAATTGCAGAATGTCATATCTTGGTGCCACAAGAATATCTGGGTAATGTTATGACGCTGTGTATTGAGCGTCGTGGCGTTCAAAAAGATATGAAATTCTTAGGTAATCAGGTCTCTATTACTTTTGAAATTCCAATGGCAGAAGTCGTCATGGACTTTTTTGACCGCTTGAAGTCCTGTTCACGTGGTTTTGCATCACTAGATTATAACTTTGTCCGTTTTGAAAGCTCCTCACTGGTAAAAGTAGATGTGCTGATTAATGGTGAAAAAGTTGATGCTCTGGCAATGATCTGCCATCGTAATGATGCGCGTCACCGTGGTATTGCTCTGGTTGAAAAAATGAAAGATCTGATTCCGCGTCAAATGTTTGATGTAGCGATTCAGGCAGCTATTGGTGCACAAATTATTGCCCGTTCTACTGTAAAAGCCATGCGTAAAAACGTCTTGGCGAAATGTTATGGTGGTGACGTGTCACGTAAGAAAAAACTTCTGTCTAAGCAGAAAGAAGGTAAGAAACGCATGAAGCAGGTGGGTAGTGTTGAAATCCCTCAGGAAGCGTTCCTTGCAGTCTTAAAAGTAGAAAGATAATAATAAGAGGTCATCTAGCTCATGGATTTTGATTTTAACTTGATCCTCGTTCCAGTCACTGTCATTTTTTTCCTGGTGTGGCTGCTCGATAAACTTGTTTTCAAGCAACGCAAAACGAGGGGCCGTGGCAATGAAAATTTTATCATTACCTGGGCTTATGACTTCTGGCCAGTACTAGCCATTGTGCTTGTACTGCGCTCCTTCTTTTATGAACCTTTTAATATTCCGTCAGACTCTATGGTACCAACCCTGGAAACCGGAGATTTTATTCTGGTCAACAAGTATCAGTATGGAATGCGTCTGCCGATTATAAATAAAAAATTCATTGATATTGGTGAACCTGAACGTGGTGATGTGGTGGTATTTCGTTATCCGCCGCAGCCAAGTATTAGCTATATTAAACGTGTAGTCGGCTTACCGGGTGATCATATTGTATATGACCATGGACAGCTGAGTATTAATGGACAGCCAGTTAAAAAGGTTCCGGTTGAGTTTAGCCGTGAAAAGGATATTCAGGACACGCCAGCTTCGATCTATCATAAAGAAACTTTGGGCAAACATACTTTTACCATGCGTGAGCTTGAAGGGGTAAATGTTGCGCGTCAGGCTCCATTTATTAACTATGTTGAAAATGGAAAATACTCGGGTGAAGATGGTCTTTACTGGGAAGTCAAAGTTCCAGAAGGTCATTATTTCGCTATGGGAGATAACCGTGACCAGAGTGCAGACAGCCGCTTTTGGGGGTTTGTGCCTGAAGAAAATCTGGCCGGTCGAGCAGTTTATATCTGGATGCATAAGGAACCCGGCTTCAAGATACCAAGCTTTGCACGTAACGGTAAAATTGATTAACCATTTGGGTGGGTAATAACAATGCGTAATGCTCAGCAAGGCACTTCTTATATTACAATTCTATTTGCGATTATTGTCTTTGCAATGGTGGTAAAGGCTGTAGTAGCCATATGGCCAGCATATTGGGATAACCGTGTGATTAACAGCCAGATTGAAGAGTTATTAAAAGACAGTCCAGCAGATATAACGCCAGCAAAATTTACCCAGCAGATGGATCAGCGTTTGGACATGAACAATATTGATGACTTGCAGTTCAAAGATATTGCCCAAGTTTCAAATGATCAGGGTTTACATGTAAATATCCGCTATGAAGTGAGAAAACCTTTCTTGCTTAATATTGATTTAGTACTAAAGTTCGAGAAGAGTTTTGATCAAAGGTCACTCTAAGGTAAGTGATTTTCGCTTACCCAGCCGTATCGGCTATCAGTTCAAGCAGCCTGAGTTATTGCAGCTTGCCCTGACCCACCGGTCGGTTAGTCACAAATATAATTATGAACGTCTGGAGTTTTTAGGCGATTCACTATTAGGCATGATTATCGCCAACTATTTGTATCATGCGTATCCTTTTGAAAATGAAGGCCGGCTGACCCGCATGCGTGCTACTCTGGTCAGGCAGGAAGCATTAGGCAAGATTGCAAACGATTTGAAACTTAGTCAGTGTTTAATATTAAGTACAGGTGAATTAAAATCGGGAGGACACCACCGTGAATCGATTCTGGCCGATACTGTAGAAGCCATTATCGGAGCAATTTATATTGACTGTGGTGAGCTCAAGATTTTACAAGACATCGTATTGAAGTGGTATGGTCCATATTTAAACAATATTGAGCCAACCGACCAGTTAAAAGACCCGAAATCCCGGTTACAGGAATATCTGCAAGCCCGTAAAAAACCTCTCCCTGTTTATGAGGTGGTCGATATTCAAGGGGATGCACCGAACCAGCATTTTAAAGTAGAGTGTTCGGTCGACAGCCTGCCTAAATTTATCGGAGAAGGGTCAAGTCGTCGCTTTGCTGAGCAAGCAGCAGCAGCGGAAATTTTAAAGTTATTGGAGCAATAGACTGCATGTCGATCCAGCCAGATCAAAACAGTACAGATCAAGAGTCAAACACACCGGACAATAACCTGATTGACCAGTTCTTTAGTTCACAGGGTGTCACTATACCTGCTGATTTTAAGAGTGGGTTTGTGGCTATTGTCGGACGTCCGAATGTCGGTAAATCAACTTTGATGAACCACCTGTTGGGACAAAAACTCTCTATTACTTCCCGTAAGCCCCAGACAACACGACATAAAATTATTGGTATTGATAGCCGTGAAAAGTCACAGGCCGTTTATGTAGATACTCCGGGAATGCATAAGAAAGAAGTGCGTGCCATCAATAAGATGATGAACCGTGCAGCACATTCAGCCCTACGTGATGTAAATCTGGTTCTATTTGTGGTAGATGCCCATAAGTGGACACAAAATGATGACCTAGTGCTTGAGAAGCTGAAAAATGCTGAAATGCCAGTCATTCTGGTTATCAACAAGATTGATACTATTGAAGAAAAAAGGACATTGCTTCCTTTGATTCAAGAACGTACTAAACTCATGAATTTCGTGGAAATTGTACCAGTTTCTGCATTGCGTGGTGCAAATCTGGAACATCTGCGCGATACAATTGACAAGTATTTACCTTTCCAACCGCCGCTATACTCATTTGACCAGATTACTGACCGTTCAGAGCGATTCCTGGCATCAGAAGTAATTCGTGAAAAAATTATGCGACAGCTTGGTGAAGAGCTTCCATATGACCTGACTGTTCAGATTGAATCTTTTAAAACTGAGGAGCCGGCATTAAATGAGAAGACTGGCCGGATGAAAGCTGCCTGTACCTATATCGATGCCACCATTTTTGTTGACCGTCCTGGACAAAAAGCCATCGTGATTGGTGAAAAAGGTGCTAAGCTGAAAAAAATCGGGATGGATGCCCGTATTGATATGGAAAAAATGTTCGAACAGAAGATCATGCTGACGTTGTGGGTAAAAGTGAAAGGTGGCTGGTCTGATGATGAACGCGCGCTCAAGAGCCTAGGATATAGTGATATCTAAGGCTTAAGCTTTTTGCAGGAGTTCCGTAGTGATTAAGACAATGGCAATACTGATAAGCATTCTAATGCTGCAAGGCTGTATTCATAAGGTTGTTACGGTTCCTGTAAAGGTGGCTTATAAAACCACGAAAGGGGTAGTCAAGGGGACTGCGGCAGTGGTGGGTGCAGTTATCCCTGATGGGGATGATAAAGATCAGGCATCAGATCGGGACTAGCTCAACCCTATGCGCAATGAAGCTTTGCATGGTTACCTGATCCATTATCGTAAATATCGTGAGAAGAGTCATCTTGTCTATTTATTTACTGAGGAATATGGCCGGATTGACGGAATTTTACGTCAGGTTCCCCCGCCACAGTATCAATCTTTAGCACTTCAGGCTTCTGGTAAAGGTGAACTCAAAAATTTCAGTAAACTTGAAATCGTAAATCAGCCTATTTTCTTTTACGGTGATGCATTCTTCTCTGGCTTTTATTTAAACGAATTATTACTTCGGTTATGTCCGCTTGAAGAGGCGATGCCACAGACTTATCAGCAGTATCAGTTGACATTAGTCAAGTTACAGCAACTGGCAGTAAATACACAGCCCGGGCTGCTATTAAGACAAATTTTACGCCAGTTTGAACATATTTTGCTTGAAGAGCTTGGTTATGCTATCGATTTCTCGGTAGATGCCCATCAGCAGCCAGTTGAACCGGAACGACATTACCATTTTCAGATCCAGGAAGGTTTTATACCTGTACAAAAAGCCAGTTCAGCTACCTTGGCTGGCCAGAGCCTTCTCACAATGCTGGACTATGAAAAAGGTGCAGATTTCTCCCAGCCACAGTTACAGCTATTATCTCGACTTTATCGCCAGATGATTACATCTTTACTGGGTGACCGGCCATTGAAGAGCCGCCAGTTATGGATTCAAAATACTCATTCTCAATCTTAATCAGGAATTTATTATGGCTGCATTGCTTGGTGTAAACATAGATCACGTTGCTACTTTAAGACAAGCACGAGGCACCGTTTATCCGGACCCGGTGAATGCGGCACTGATTTGTGAACAGGCCGGTGCAGAGGGTATTACCCTGCATTTACGTGAAGACCGCCGTCATATTCAGGATGGTGATGTACGCCGTATGCGTCCAGCTTTGAAAACTCGTATGAATCTTGAGATTGCCGTAACTAATGAAATGGTTGAGTTTGCTAAAGAAATCCGTCCACAGCATGTTTGCTTTGTACCGGAGAAACGACAGGAACTGACCACAGAAGGCGGTCTGGATGTAGTGACTAATTTTGAAAAAGTTAAAGCAGCAACTCAGGCATTATTACAAGTTGGTTGTGATGTTTCTCTCTTTATTGATGCCGATCTGGCACAGATTGACGCGGCTATTGCCTGTGGTGCACCTACCATCGAGATTCATACCGGTGCTTATGCAGATGCTCATAATGAAGCAGAACAACAGGCAGAGCTTGAACGTATTATTAAGGGAACTGAATATGCTGCAGGTAAAGGCCTAGTAGTAAATGCAGGACATGGTTTAAACATTGACAACGTGACGCCAATTGCAGCAATTCCACAGATCCATGAATTAAATATTGGACATTCGATTATTGCAGATAGTCTTTTTATTGGACTGGCACAAGCTGTACAGCAAATGAAAGCAGCAATTAAGGCAGCACGTTAATTATGTCGACTTTAAACTATGATGAACTGATGCAGCCAGTAAAAGCTTTTCTCGGTTGTGAAACCCCGAAAGCCTGGCTGGATGAAGCACTGAATAATTTAGAGCTACTGATGCAGGACCATGCCAACTGTGAAAAAAAAGCAGCTGGTACAGCAATGAACCTGATGTTCCGTTACAGCTTTTTTACCGACTTGCAAGTCAAGCTGGCACAGTTAGTTCGTGAAGAGATGCTGCATTATGAACAGGTACTTGAGTTTATGGCTAAACGTGGTCAAGAATGGAAGGCGGTCAGTGCTGGGCGTTATGCAGCCGGCTTGCGCAAAGAAATTCGTACTTATGAGCCAGAAGCTTTAATTGATGTACTAATTATTGGGGCTTTTGTAGAGGCGCGTTCTTGCGAGCGGTTTTATGCACTTGCACCGCTGGTCGATGAAGAGTTAGGACGTTACTATCGCTATTTGCTTAAATCTGAGTCTCGACACTTCGAGGATTATCTGGCTTTGGCGCTCGACGTGGCCAAGACAGCAAAACTTAAAAATGCTGAAGAAGATATCCAGACACGCACTGAACATATCCGGGAAATTGAAAAAGCTCTGATTTTAAGTTCAGATGATCTTTTCAGGTTCCACAGTGGTGTTCCGGCTAAAACTGCAGCTTAACCCCGAGTGCTAATAAGAAATCCTTCTTTATGAAGGATTTTTTTAGTTTGAAAAAATAGTAGTTATTAAAAAACAGACAATAAAAAGCCCGCTTTAATGCTGCGGGCTTTTATATATTTGGCTCTCCCACCTGGGCTCGAACCAGGGACCTGCGGATTAACAGTCCGTCGCTCTACCGACTGAGCTATGGGAGAATCTGAATGCGATTATAGAGGGATTTTAAAGTGGGTCAAGCTTAAATTGTCATATTTCTGATGCTGGAGTCCCATATGCTTTTTATTTAGTCAAATATTGAAATAAAACAGAAAAAAGCTTTACAGTGCGAATCAACTGTTGCTAGATTAATAACAGAACAGAGCGCTTGAGTAAAACCAAGCAGTGTGGATTTAAACCAACTTGCCAGCACTAAAATGGCTAAACAGGAGAAGGCGAATGAATACGCTATCTATTTCTCAGATTTTCTCTCATTTTTCTTTATATCAGAAAAATTATCTTTCTATTATTCAAGATACTGAACAGTATTTTACGCCGGTAACAGAAGCCTTTATTGACCTTTGGCCAGCTGGTAGACATCAACTTTACTTAGGTGATCTGCTACAACTCTGGTTGAGTGAAAAGTGGTTAATAGAAAAAACCCATTCCTCAATTTTAGATACTCTTTCAGCAACACCGCAACAAATTCAGCAGCTGAAGAAAGATCAGTATATTTATCAAATCACAGGCAGCAACTTATCTGGTCGGAATCAGGCAAAAGTCTGGTCAGTTTCACAGCAAGATGTAGTCTCAGTGTCGTTAGACAGTGCCTTTAAGTTTTACTGTATTTATAAGGGAATAACCCGTCCGCAGAAGCACCATATAAATTCGGGTAAATTTCTGAAATCAGCAATTTAGAGAGAACTTAAAAATCCTAAGATAATAATTAACTTTATAGCTGGCCTATTTAAGATAAAAACGCTTAAAGAGAGCATTACTTTAATACTTTGAAGGCGTAAAGCTAGGTTAGAGTTTGCTGAAAAACAGGCTTGCTCGATTCGGGATTTTTAATCTGGAGCAAGCCGGAGAAGAATAACTGCTAATTACGGAGAATCATGCAAGTGGCTGTTGCAAAAGCATAAAGTTTTCCTTTTTCATCAAAAATTTTTCCTTCAGCAATACCAAGGTTCTTGCTGAGATTGATGAGGGTTCCTGTAGCTTGTAATTCTTTGTTTTTAGGGATTGGACGGCACATTTTAATATTTAAATCTATAGTTCCATATCCTGCACCTGCTTCTAGCATACTGTGAACTGCACAGCCTGTAACAGAATCCAGAACAGTTGCTGCAAAGCCTCCATGTACACCACCTAACGGGTTCAGATGCCGCTCATCTGCTTTCACCTTGAAGGTAACAGTACCCTGGGTGACTTCTACAGACTGCATGGGCATGGTTTTGCCAATGCTGGCTGAGGGCAATACCCCATCACGCATTGCTGTGAGCAGTTCAAGACCAGTCATTTGTTTGGGATCTTTCATTTTTCTTCCTGTTCTACTATTAATTTATAAAGTTCTAAAAAGGAACTTGTTATTAACTTAGCGGATCGATTAAATTAAAGTCAATAAATTTTTATATGTTAGACAGAAATGAAATGGTCTGAAACCCAGCAGCAGAACTGTCCTGTAGCACAAACACTTGCCATGATTGGTGACCGCTGGACTTTATTAATTATTCGTGATGCATTTTTAGGACTGTCCCGTTTTGAACAGTTTCAAAAATCATTGGGAATTACCCGGCATGTACTTGCAGAGCGTTTAAAACGTTTGGTTGAAGAAGGCATACTGGAAAAACAAAGTTACATAGACCGCCAGCAACGTTTTGAGTACGTGCTGACTGCCAAAGGTAGGGACTTAAAACCTATTTTAATGGCAATCGTCGAGTGGGGTGTGCAGTGGACAGATGCAGAAGAACCAAAATTTTATTTGAAAAAGGAAATATTGGAAGAATTAAAATAGACAGTGAACCCGAGCTAAAAAAGCCTGCTATGTAAGCAGGCTTTTCTAATTACAGGATTTATTTGGCAGCTTTTTCAGCCTCAACAGAAGCAACAGCTGCATCTACACCTTCAATGGAGTCTGCTGCTTTTTTAATACGTGCCAGAGCATCTACCAGTACTTCATCAGCAGTAGCATAAGAAATACGCATAAAACCTCCCAGACCAAATGCATCACCTGGAACTACTGCAACACCAGTTTCTTCCAGTAACCATTCAGAGAATTCTGTGCAAGATTTAAGACCTTTAGCACGAATAAGAGGTTTAATGTTGGCATAGGCATAAAAAGCACCATCTGCAGGCAAACAAGAAATACCATTGATTTCATTAAGACCATTTACAACAAGGTCATGGCGGCGTTTAAATGCTTCAATCATTGGCTCAAGTACATCTTGCGGGCCATTAAGTGCAGCTTCTGCAGCCACCTGTGAAATTGAGGTCGGATTAGAAGTTGACTGAGACTGGATCTTTTTCATTGCCCCAATCAGCTTGGCAGGACCTGCTGCATAACCAATACGCCAGCCAGTCATTGCATAAGCTTTAGATACGCCATTTAATACGATGGTGCGGTCATATAAATCTGGCGCAACAGTTGCGATATTATAAAATTCATCATCCCAGCGGATCGGTTCATACATATCATCAGATGCAATATAAACTTCCGGATATTTGCGAAGGACCTCAGCTAGAGCTTCCAGTTCAGCTTTGGTATAAATCATACCTGTAGGGTTGGAAGGGCTGTTTAATACCACCAGACGGGTTTTGTCAGTAATTGCAGCTTCCAGCTGTTCAGGTGTAATTTTGAAACGCTGCTCTTCACCGCATTTCACAATAACAGGTACACCTTCAGCAATAATCACCATATCTGGATAACTAACCCAGTAAGGTGCAGGAATAATTACTTCATCACCTTTATTTAAAAGTGCGAGTGCAAGGTTAAAAAATGACTGTTTACCACCGCAAGAAACCAGAATCTGGTTTGGTTGGTAATCCAGATTATTGTCACGTTTAAACTTGGCAATAATTGCTTTTTTTAGGCCTGGCGTACCGTCAACAGCGGTATATTTAGTAAAACCATTATTGATCGCTGTAATAGCAGCGTCTTTGATGTGTTGTGGTGTATCAAAATCAGGTTCACCTGCGCCCAAACCAATCACATTCTTTCCAGCAGCTTTTAACTCAGCCGCTTTATTAGTTACAGCAAGCGTTGGGGACGGTTTGATGGCATTTACACGATCAGAGAGACGTACGTCCACGGCAATATTCCTTCTTATGGGGATTAAAAATAAAAAGCAATATTATCTTAGCGTAAAAACTGCTTAAAGGGCGTGTAAAAATTACCATATCAGTAAAAAAATGAAAAAGATGGAATCACCTCATGATGAAGCTACAAAAAATCCCGGAATGTCTGTTCGATTTGAACGGAAAAGCACGTTACAATATGGATTGTTTTATTTTGAGTTAGTGTATGAGCCAAAACAAAAAGCCACTGGTCAAGCTCCCGTTTCCAGTGCCGGCAGCCGATCATCCGGAGCAGGTTGCTGTACATAACCAGGTTCGCCCTAAAGCTGAAAACTATGCCGACCGTACATGGGCTCCGCCACGTGGCACTCGGCGCTCTATGGGTAAGCGTTAGTTATAAAAACAGGTAGATTGCCTGTTTTTATAACCCCACACAGTTTAATTTATAGCGTGCTGTTTTGGTAATAATGTTGTTTTTTCTGATACATCTGCTGATCAGCACGTTTTAATAAAGCTTCTATGCTTTCATTTTCCCTGCTCGTAGCACATCCCATGGAAATACTGATAGGTTGGCTGGCATAATACTGGTTATCAATCTTGAACAGTTCTTCAATAGTTTGCGTTACAGTCAGTGTTTCAGCTTCTGTAGCTGTAGGCAAGAGAATGACGAACTCATCACCTCCAATGCGTGATGCAGTATAACGGGTGTTTTCAATCGCCTGATTAAGTACGTTTCCGACTCTGCGTAATAGCCCATCACCAATATCATGACCTAAGGTGTCATTAATTTCCTTTAAACTGTTCATGTCTATAAAAATACAGGAAACAGGACGCAAACGGCTACGTTCAAGACGTTTGACTTCCTCAGAAAAGAAGGCCCGGTTGCAGAGCTGAGTCAGCACATCATGCCTGCCCAGATATTCCAGATAATTTTCAGCCTTTTTACGTGCGCTGATATCGGTTAAAGCGACCTGCACCATTCCCCAGTCTTTTTCATAACCGGGAAATACGGTAAATTGCAAAATAACATGACGGACACTGCCATCAAGCGCATAATTAACTGCTTCACGCTGGTGATGCAGATTACCATTCCAGAGTTCAATCAGCTGTTCACGGAAGGTCTGCTGCATCTCGTCAGCAAAAATCTGATCAGTATTTTTTAATAAACTCTCTTTATCTGGCGCTTTAAACAGGTCCAGTGTTGCCTGATTTACGTCGATAATCACAATATCATCGATACACTGGTTAACGAACTCACTATGAACATCTAAAAAGGTATGGAAATCCTGAATATTTAGCTGTTTTAGCTGATCAAAACGCTGTTTGATGCGACTGAAATCTTCTACCCATAAAGAAGTCGGTGAATAGATAAATAATGATTCGGCAAGAATGCGGTTCTTTTCTTCCTGACGTCGGGCATTTTCGTAGTGGGTAATATCTTCTGTGGTTAGAAGCAGGCGTGAAAGATCATGTTCATAACCAGGTAAAACGATAGCTCTTAACTGAATATCTAAACGTTTACCAGTTAGGGTATAATTTACAGCAGTACTAAAAAATTCGGTTTCTCCCTGCCATAGTGCTACTAGTTCCTGAATGTGGGTTTGATACATGTCCTGCTGAAAAATATTTGCAGTATGTTTAATCAGATCTTGCTGGCTGTCTGCTTCAAAAACTTCTAAAGTTTTGGGATTGACCCGAATGACCTTGATTTTATGAGCACAGTTGCGTACCCGTTCTATATCTTCTTTGAGAAATGCGGCCAGATCATTTATACCTTCTGAACGCCAGACATCAAACTGTTTTTTGATTTCACTATAATCTTCAAGCCACATGGGAATTGGAGAAAGATCAAATATTGAAGAATCAAACAGTTCCATGCTTATATCCACATTTTAGGTGACTGGCGAGAGTATAGGGGTAAACAGATTTTTTTAGAACAAATAAGCCGATGAAAATAAGTGGTTATCTGGATAACAGATATTTATGAAGCTGTAATTACTGAGCTGAATAAGTTAATAATCTAAAAATCTGTCATATTTTACTTTTAATATTTCTAGTTTCAGCCCAGTAATTTATAAATATATAATAAAATTAAATTTTAAGCTTTGGCAAGCCGATTGACCGGATGCTCAATTTCAATTTCTCCTTCCCAGAGGCGAATAAAATCCTGTTCATTAAAATCATAAAGTTCCATCAATGCGATGATGACACCAGTAAACACCAAGGCTCCTTCAGTATTTTCCGGGAAATCATAAATTTTACCATTGAATTTAGATAAAATATCACTGATTTCATGTTCGCGGCCACGTCCATAGCGGTCACGTGGATACATATCTTCATTAAGTACAATCAGGGCAACGGCTTTTTCAGCTTTTTTCAACCGGGTTTTGTCTAAAGCCGCCTCAAACGAGTCACTACCATGATTAAAATAGAAAATGACCTCATCATTAATAAATTGTCTTACCATATCTTGGGTCAGGGTCGGAAACTGTTTTAAAGCATTTCGTTCTACATAAGGCTTAAAAGATTCAGGAAGTATCACATTTTTTGAAATACCTTTAAAAAATGGAGCAATATCTGAAACTTTGTAGCCTGCAATACCACAGCCCAAGGCGGTAATAAAATATTTCATTTTAGGGTGGTTACGGGTATAAACCTTGAAATCCTCTACATAATGCTCAATCTGGCTAAGTGGCATTTGCTGAATATGCTCGTTTAAAGTGGGGATTGCATAACTTTGCCCCGCCCAACCTCGACCCACACCTTTTACTGCTCCAAAATACTGGTGGGCTACCCGGGCAGCGCCATCACTGTGTTCGCCTGCCAGATTACTGCCAAATACAAATACAGTATCTTCAGGCAAAGCTTTGATAATACTTTCATCGTGATATTGGTAGACCATATTAACCAGACTTTTCAGAGAAGTGTGTTGTCATGTTGCCGCTGAAAATGCATAGGGTCAAGTGAAATCTTGAGCGCTTTGAAGTGTAACCAAAACATAGCAAAAAGCTATCAGGAAACGCTTAAACATAAAAGAGTTAGTGCCTGAATTCTGTTAAAATATACAGGTCAATCATGAGCAGAGAAGAGTATCAGTGAGCGAGAGCCGTCCTTTTGAATTGGTTACACAGTATGCGCCTGCCGGAGACCAGCCACAGGCTATTGAGAAACTGGTTAAAGGCATCCAGCAAGGGTATAAAAGTCAACTGTTACTTGGGGTGACAGGTTCAGGTAAGACCTATACTATGGCGAATGTCATTGCACAAACCCAGCGGCCCACTATTGTAATGGCACATAATAAGACTTTAGCTGCCCAGCTCTATGGCGAATTTAAAGCTTTTTTCCCCAATAATGCCGTTGAATACTTCGTCAGTTATTATGACTATTATCAACCAGAAGCTTATGTTCCGTCCTCTGATACCTTTATTGAAAAAGATGCGGCAATTAATGACCACATTGACCAGATGCGGTTGTCTGCTACCCGTTCTTTACTAGAACGTCGTGATGCTATTATTGTCGCTTCGGTTTCTGCTATTTATGGCTTGGGTGATCCTGAAGCCTATATGAAAATGCTACTGCATATTGTTCAGGGAGACCGTGTTGGCCGTGACGATATTATCCGCCGTCTTGTAGAGATGCAATATACCCGTAACGAGCTTGAGTTTGTACGTGGTACCTATCGGATCCGTGGCGAAATTATGGATATCTTTCCGGCAGAGTCAGAACAGAATGCGATCCGTATTGAACTATTTGATGACGAGGTAGATTCAATACGCTGGTTTGACCCTTTAACTGGCAAAATGCTGCGCAAGGTACCCCGTGTAACAATTTACCCGAAAAGTCACTATGTGACACCAAAAGATAATCTGGTTCGTGCAATTGATACTATTCGTGACGAGCTAAAAGACCAGCTTAAATTCTTTCGCGAACACGATAAACTGCTTGAAGCCCAGCGTATCGAACAACGTACCCGGTATGATCTGGAAATGATGCAACAGCTGGGTTATACCAACGGTATCGAAAACTATTCACGCCACTTATCTGGACGTCGTCCGGGTGATGCACCTCCGACTCTGTTTGACTATGTACCTGATGATGCTCTGCTGATTATTGATGAATCACATGTTACTGTACCGCAAATTGGAGCCATGTATAAAGGTGACCGTTCCCGTAAAGAGAACCTGGTAAATTATGGCTTCCGTTTGCCTAGTGCGCTGGATAACCGGCCCATGAAATTTGAGGAATGGGAGCGGATTATACCCACTACGGTCTTTGTGAGTGCCACACCTGCCCGTTATGAACTGGAAAAGTCAGAACAGGTAGTAGAGCAGGTAGTACGGCCAACCGGACTGATTGATCCGGAAATTGAAATACGTCCAGTATTAACTCAGGTCGATGATGTCCTATCAGAAATTAACATACGTAAAAATTTAAATGAGCGTGTACTGGTGACCACTCTTACTAAGCGTATGGCTGAAGATTTAACTGCTTATTTGAAAGAATACGGAGTAAAGGTAGCCTATCTTCATTCAGATATCGATACTGTGGAGCGAGTAAAAATTATTCATGAACTTCGTACCGGGGTGTTTGATGTATTGGTCGGCATTAACTTGTTACGAGAAGGCCTGGATATGCCGGAAGTATCCCTTGTCGCGATTCTGGATGCAGATAAGGAAGGTTTTTTGCGTTCTGAGCGTTCACTCATTCAGACCATTGGTCGCGCCGCACGTAATATTAAGGGCAAGGCAATCTTATATGCTGACCGCATTACGGACTCTATGCAAAAAGCAATTGATGAAACAGAACGTCGCCGTAACAAACAGATTGAATTTAATGAATTGCATGGAATTATTCCGCGTAGCGCAGTGCGTCAGGTCATTAAAGAAATTGATACTGGAGAAGTATTAGCTGAGGACGAGATTGATGAGAAAATCACCGCGCAGGCACTTTCTCTGACAGCCGATGAACGGCATATTTTAGCTGATCCGAAACTTCTAAGTAAGCATATGGCGAAGCTGGAAAAAGAAATGCTTAAAGCTTCTAAAGAGTTACAGTTTGAACAGGCAGCCCGTCTTCGTGATGAAATTCTGCGGCTAAAAGCCCAAATGTTACAATAGTGGCAGGCTGAAAATTTTTCGCAGCAAATTCATAACATAACACTACATAGAGTGCAAAAAGAACGAGTTAAGTTAGATTATTCTGTGAAATAACTCTTTCATTTCTACGAGGTTTCATGTGCTATGACTAAAAATATATCAAAAGCAGGTTGGCAATTAACAAAGATTGCAGTAGGGGGAGCATTGCTGACTGGTCTTGCTGTCGGGACAATGGCATATGCGCAAAGTAAAACCATGCCTGTGGTTGAGCGAGTTGAACTGGATAAGTATCTGGGTGTATGGTACGAAGTAGCCCGAAAACCTATGTACTTTCAGCGAAAATGTGCGCGTGATGTTACAGCTACTTATACGTTAAATGAAAATGGCAACATAACAGTAGATAATCGCTGTTATACCCAGGAAGGTAAAATGATGCGTTCACTAGGTGAAGCATATGTGATTAACCCTCCATTTAACAGTAAACTTGAAGTCAGTTTCCTGCCAGAGGCAATTCGTTGGTTACCCTTAGGCCGAGGCGATTATTGGATCTTGAAGCTTGATGACAATTACCAGACAGTACTGGTAGGGGAACCTTCTCGAAAGTACCTTTGGGTACTGTCACGTACACCACAGGTTAAACAGGACGTGGTAAATGAATACCTGAATTACGCTTCTTCATTGGGTTATAAGCTTGATGATATTATTCATACTCAACATACGACTAAATAATAGATTTGTCTTGATCTTCTGAGTCTTAGAAAACATGTTTAAGTATGATTTTTAAATAAATAGATGAATTTTCCATTTATCTTTTCTGCTCCTTTATAATGCAAGATTAAAAAATAGAGGGGCAGTAGAAAGTGTTTAAAGGCGTTGTGCTATCCGTTACAGCATCACTCACCTTCGGGGTTCTCTATTTTTTTACAACCTTTCTTGCTCCTCTTAATAGTGAGCAAACCTTTGCTTGGCGTATGCTATCAACTTTGCCATTTCTGACATTTTTTATGTATTGGATTGGTGATTTTAAATATATTTCTGCTATTTGGCAGCGGCTTAAAGCCAAACCTCAATTTATTCTAATGTTATTGGTTAGCTCCATTTTATGTACTTCCCAGTTATGGCTCTTTCTGTGGGGTCCAATGAATGGACGAGGCTTACAGGTTTCATTGGGCTATTTCTTATTACCACTGGTCATGGTGCTTATAGGATGTATTTTATTTAAAGAAAAGTTGTCAAGATTTCAGGTAGTGGCAGTAGCACTGGCAGCTATAGGTGTTGGCCATGAACTCTGGCGAATCGGCGGTATAGCTTGGGAAACAGCCTATGTCGCCGTAGCCTATCCCTTTTACTTCTTTTTGCGAAAAAAAATTCATACAGATCATCTGGGAGGCTTCTGGTGGGATATTGTATTAATTCTTCCGGTTGCAATTTATTTGAGCAGCATTGGTCTACATAGTTACAGCCAGTTTCTTGCTTATCCCCACCTATTCCCGGCGATAGCAGGTCTGGGAGCCTTAAGTGCTTTAGGCTTGGGCAGTTATATTTTGGCAAGCCGTTATTTGCCTATGGTAATTTTTGGCTTGCTCAGCTATCTGGAACCTGTACTGCTAGCCTTGGCTTCAGTTGCCTTGGGCGAAGCAATCTCAGGCGATGAATGGCTGACCTATATTCCTATCTGGTGTGCAGTATTGGTGTTAGTAGTAGAAGGAAGCTTACATTTATACCGACAGCAAAAAAATAAACAGGATCTGGTACGTAATCTGAAATCTTACCAGACCCGTTTAAAAGATGACTAGCTAGAGTCTTGAGTAAGAACTACATGATTTGCTAAGTGATTTTATTCACCCAATTTAAGTATTCATATCTCTAGAATTCTGAACAGATAAGCCTGTAAGATAATTTTGTAAAAAATTAGCGATATTTTATGAAATTATAAGCAATATATTGGAAAATATGACCAGCCCTTTCAGCTTTTGTTTCATTCTTGCCGATAATTCCATTACAATTATCGGGTTTTGAAATTCACGCCTAGATACATTATTAATTAGAGGACGTATTTGTGAGCAAAGACACTATCATCGCCCTGCACGCAGAACACCAAGGTCGCTGGAAAAACCGTGAAGAAATTGCGGAACGGATGATTGCGCTGATTGGCCAGTTATACCGTGAAAAAAATATTGTCACTTCTGTTTATGGCCGTTCTTTAGTTAACCGTTCAGTAATCCAGATTTTAAAAGCCCATCGTCGTACCCGCGTAATGGATGTAGAGCTTTCTGTTGTTCATACTTTTCCAATCCTTGAGGCATTGGTAAAAATCGACAATATCGGTTCTGCTGAGATTGATCTGGGTAAACTGGCTGTTGAATATAAGGAACAGGGGGGTGATGTTGACTCTTTTGTAAAAGAGGCTGTCAAGTCACTAGAAGGTAACCCTGCTTCTGCACAGCCTAAAGATGTTGTACTTTATGGCTTTGGCCGTATTGGCCGTATTCTGGCGCGTCTGATTATCAGCCAGTCTGGTCTGGGCCGTGGTCTGAGCTTAAAAGCAATTGTAGTACGTAAAAGTGCAGATGGTGATCTGGCGAAACGTGCTTCTTTGTTGCGTCGTGACTCAATCCATGGTTCATTTGCGGGCACCATCTCAATTGATGAAGAAAATGAAGCAATCATTGCCAATGGTAACTATATCAAAGTGATCTACGCTTCTAGCCCGGCTGAAGTAGACTATACTGAATATGGTATTGAAAATGCTTTAGTTATTGATAACACAGGCAAATGGCGTGATGCAGAGGGCTTGGCTCAGCATCTGAATTGCCCAGGTGCTGCACGTGTTATTTTAACTGCGCCTGGTAAAGGTGAAATGAAAAATGTCGTGTACGGCGTAAATCAGGCAGATATTCTGGATGAAGACAAAATCATCTCTGCTGCTAGTTGTACTACTAATGCGATTACTCCGGTTCTTAAAGTACTGGATGAAAAATATAAAGTTATTAATGGTCATGTTGAAACAGTACACTCATTTACCAATGACCAGAACCTGATTGATAACTACCATAAAGCTGACCGCCGTGGCCGTGCAGCAACACTTAACATGGTAATTACTGAAACTGGAGCTGCTAAGGCTGTTGCTAAGGCATTGCCTCAGCTTAAAGGTAAGTTAACCGGTAATTCAGTACGTGTGCCAACACCAAACGTATCACTGGCAATTCTTAACCTGACTCTGGACCAAGAAGTTGATCGTGAAGAAGTGAACGAATTTATTCGTCAAATTTCAATCAACTCTAACTTGCAGGGCCAGATTGGCTATACCAACTCTACTGAAGTGGTATCGAGCGATTTCATCGGTTCACGTACCGCAGGGGTATTTGATGCACAGGCAACAATTACTTCTGGCAACCGTTTGACTGCTTATGTATGGTATGACAATGAAGTTGGCTATAGCTGTCAGGTATTACGTATTGCTGAGCAGATGGGTGGCGTAAGTTACCCTAAGATTCCTGCTGAAACTAATGCATAAGTCATAAGTATTTTAAAAAAACCTGGGTTCACCCGGGTTTTTTTATATCTGTACAAAAAAACTGCTGAACAACACATAGAAATTTATAACAATGTTGATGAGTAAAAAAATAATATGTTGTTAAGGAAGATATTTTGCAAATAAAGACCATGCTAAGTGGAATAGCCTTTATTCTACTCGCGACCCTGTGCGGGGTGCTGATTGCCATTTGGGCATTTAAACATTTCAAGATCAACATTCCCTTACAAAATCAGGCAGTTGATATTGAATTACAGGAACCCTTGCAAGCACGAGTTAAAATTCATGAGGCCCTAGATGTGAATGTCAAAGGAAAAGTGAATGCCAGTATACCGATTCATGAACAGCTTGATATTCCACTATCTCAGACTTTAAATCCACGGGTATATTTTGATAATGAAGTACCTATCAATACTGTTATACCGGTAAAAGAAACACTTAAGGTGAAACAGGAACTGCCTATTGATACCAAGGTCAAAGTCAGAATTCTGGGCAAAGATGTAACGTTACCGCTCAAAGGTAATATTCCTATTGATCTTGATGTGCCGATTGATATTAAAGTGCCTTTAAACCAGAAAGTACATTTAAAATTTACGGCTCCAGTCAAAACGGTGATTCGTGAAAATCTGAATATTCCATTGAATACAACATTGAATACGAGTATTCCCATTCAAGGTAGACTCAGTGTACCGATTAATGCGCCACTTTCTGCTTCGGTTGATGTCAAGAATATTCTGCCGGTAAAGATACGTAAGGGAGAGCTTTCAATACCCCTTGAACATATAGCACTTAAGCGGGTCACGGCTGAACCGGCCAGTTCGCAAGCTCCCACCTTAAAATAGGAGAAGTTAAGGATGAATATCAGTAACTTCTCGTTAAAAGTTTGGCTGGCCAGTTTTATTTTAGTGAGTAGCTTAATTGCGCTAGTGTTCTGGCTGTATTTAAATGTGCAGGCTTCTCTACAGGTGAGCTCGACCCAGACCGATATTACTTTACCCCATTCTCTAGGTACCCGTATTCATGTAGGAGAATATCTGACTGCACAGACTATAGGGCGAATCAGTTCATCAATTGATCTTGATCACCACTTGGTTTTACCATTGGATGGCAAATATCTGGCAGATTTAAAATTTAATGTGACCACTCCTGTATCGGTACAAATTAAATATTCGACCATGCTCAAAATTAATCAGGTGATGCCCGTCGAAACGACTACAGATTTGATCTATAAAAACAAACTACTTCCAAAATTTCCTTTAAAACTCGATGTACCGGTAAATATTGATGTTCCATTTGAACTGAACCGGACTTATGAATTGCCCATCCAGATTGCATTTAATGGCCCGGTGTATTTCGAGTTTAACCAACAACCGATTAATGTGCATGTAAAGCATCAGCTTAAACCTTCTTTGGAACTGAATGATCCGATTAATATTCCTAAGATCGCTAACTTCGAAGCCACCATGTATAACGTTGAGCGTAATACCAAAGCCAATCTGGATATGAAAATGCTACTGCCGTTAAGTTATATTCAATATCAATAGAACAATTAAAAGTGGAATTAAATTATTTAGGTTGCTTATTTAAAACTAAGCGAGTTGCTGATTTAAAGCTATAAAAACCCTATAGAAAAACCGTCAAACTTTATAAGCATTTATGAAGCTTGCAAATACCGGCTTATAATAAACAATTGCTATATTTTCTATTCGAGAATTTAGTAAAAATATGGCAGAATAGGCGGTTTTAAGAGTTTTTAGAGGATTGGCATATGCGCTTTGTTGATGAAGCAGTCATTACCGTAGAGGCTGGCGACGGTGGCAATGGCGTAGCCAGTTTTCGCCGTGAGAAATTTGTACCTTTTGGTGGACCGGACGGTGGTGACGGTGGCCGTGGGGGAAGCATTTATATCCAGGCGGATGACAATACCAGTACGCTGGTCGACTATCGTTATACCCGTAAGTTCCGTGCTGAACGTGGCAAGAACGGAGCAGGTGCAAACTGTACCGGACGTGGTGGTGAAGACGTTGTTTTATATGTTCCTGTAGGAACGACTGTAGTGGATACAGAATCAGGCGATATTATTGGTGATCTGATTGAAAGTGGCCAGAGAGTACTAGTTGCCGGTGGTGGTGAAGGTGGGCTGGGAAATACTCATTTTAAGTCATCAACCAACCGTGCTCCACGTAAATGTACAACTGGTGTAAAAGGGGAGTATCGTGAGATCCGTCTGGAGCTTAAAGTACTGGCTGATGTAGGACTGCTGGGGATGCCGAATGCTGGTAAGTCGACCTTTATTCGTGCTGTTTCTGCAGCTAAACCTAAGGTAGCAGACTATCCATTTACCACTATGGTGCCAAATCTGGGTGTCGTTGATGCTGATCGTCACCGTTCATTTGTAATGGCTGATATTCCTGGTCTGATCGAAGGCGCGGCAGAAGGCGCAGGCTTGGGTATCCGCTTCCTGAAACATTTGGCACGTACCCGTATTTTATTACACATCGTCGATGTGCAGCCGATTGACGGTTCAGACCCGGTACATAATGCCAAAGCAATTTTACGTGAACTTGAAAAGTTCTCACCAACACTGGCACAGTTACCTGTGGTTCTGGTTCTCAACAAACTCGACCAGTTACCAGAGGATAGCCGTGAAGAATGGTGTGAACATATTCTGAATGAATTGAACTGGGATGGCCCGGTATTTAAGACTTCAGGTCTGCTAAGCGAAGGAACAAAAGATGTTGTTTATTATCTGATGGACCAGATTGAGCAGCAACGTGAACGTGAAATTGAAGACCCTGAATATGCAGCTCAGGTTAAGGCATTCCGTGAACAGCTTGAAGCTGAAACACGTGAGCAAACCATCGCCGCCAAAGAAGCCTATCGTGCAATGCGTCGTGCGCAACGTCTTGCAGATCATGAGGATGATGAGGACTTCGATGATGACGATGATGAAGTGGAAGTAATCTACGTACGTTAAGTAGAACTGAGGACATGATGATAGAAGTGGTAGATGGGCAGCGACAGCTCAAAGCTTGTAAACGTATCGTGGTAAAAATCGGCTCATCTTTACTCACAGCAAATGGTCAGGGACTGGATCTTAATGCAATTTCGCATTGGGCTAATCAGATTGCTGACCTGCATAAAGCCGGACATGAAATTATATTAGTGTCTTCCGGTGCTGTGGCAGAGGGGATGGTGCGCATGAAATTGAGCAGTCGACCCACAGATTTACCCAGTCTTCAGGCATGTGCTGCCATTGGCCAGATGGGATTAATCCAAACCTGGTCCAGTGTATTGGAAAAGCATGGGATTCAAACTGCACAGGTACTTTTAACTCACGATGATCTGGCAGACCGTAGACGTTATTTAAACTCATGTGATGCATTACAGCATCTGATTGACTGGCAAGTGGTGCCAGTTATTAATGAAAACGATACAGTCTCGACGGATGAAATCCGCTTTGGCGATAATGATACACTTGCTGCAATGGTAGCAGGACAAGTACATGCTGACCTGTTAATTATTCTGACAGACCAGCAAGGTATGTTCGACTCAGATCCGCGTTCCAACCCGCAAGCCAAACTACTTTCTACAGTGCGTGCACTTGATGATAGTCTGTTTGAAATGGCAGGCGGTGGCGGCGTACTTGGCCGAGGCGGTATGGTCACTAAAGTTCGTGCTGCACGTTTGGCCGCAAGATCAGGTTGTCCTACCCTGATTGCCAGTGGTGAAAGTGACAACGTACTTTCACGTCTGATGAGCGGTGAAATGCTGGGGACTCTATTTGCCACTGATAAAGATCGCATGACTGCGCATCAACAGTGGCTGGCTGCCCATTTACAGACCGCCGGGCGGCTTGTAATCGATGATGGTGCGATAGAAGCTATTCGTGAAAAACACCGTAGTCTGTTACCTGTGGGTGTTCGCGCCGTGGAAGGCCATTTTAATCGTGGTGATGTTGTGGAGTGTGTAGATAGCCGGGGCAAACGGATTGCAGTAGGCCGAGTGAATTTCAGTTCGCGCTCTGCGGAAATTGTAAAAGGTCTATCTTCCAATAAAGTTTATCAAGTTCTTGGTGAAGCACGCTCTCTAGAAATGATTCATCGCAATCATATGGCGATTTACTGAGATTCTTGTATTAATAAAAAAGCTCGCTCAGGCGAGCTTTTTTATAGGCTCTAATGTAGGCAGTTCAGCATCTTCTCCAACCATATAGCAGTAATCAGCCAGACTAAACATTTCTAGGTCTTCATAACTGTTCCCATACGCATAAACAGACTGGTAATCGGTTAATGTATATTTTTCTTGTATCCTTAACTTTTTCTGCTCGCAACTGCAATCTGGACTGCTATAAAATCCGCTCAATTTGCCCTGATGTACTTCAGTTTCAGTGCAAATCAGGTCTACTCCAAGCAGCCTGCAAAAAGGTTCAAGATAAAGATCGATTGAAGCCGATACAATAACAACATCGTCACCTTGTGCTTGATGTTGTCTCAGACGCCTTAACAATTCAGGATTAAGCTGGTGTACTAACAAGTGTGCATACTGTTCTGCCATTGAATGTATATTTTTGGCATTACTATCTTTAAACATGGCCGAAAACAATTTCGGGCGCATCTGGTGTGCAGTGTATAGCTTGAAATAATAGGCCTGAATCCAAGGGAGAATTTTCAGGCCTTGACGCATGATATGTCGTTTAGAGAGCGTATAAAAGATAAAGCCAGTAAAGCTGTCACTACGGCACAATGTACCGTCAAAATCAAATAGCGCAAGGTTTATAGCTTGATACGTTTGGCGCGTTGCATGCATGTCTGATATCGTCCATTGACGCGTGTGGCAAACCAGTTGGTATTATAGTCACGGCTTAATTTTGGTCCGGAAATGACTACTTCTGGCATAATGGCATAAATTGGTTCTTTACCTGTTTTTTCCTGGTAGAGTTTTTTTACTGCAAGGTAAGTTTGAGTATCTTCAAAGTCTTGCTCTTTTTCCTCCTTTAAATCAGAGCGAATTTGGCGTGGCGTAATCAGAACATTGTTTGCAGCAAAGACCGCAATCAGCTCACGTTCAGACTGGCTTTTGTTTGAACGGATGCTACCGTCTTTATTATAAAGTAGCAGGTCACCATCTAGGTCTAGCTCTGCTTCAGTTAAGTCATTAAGCATACTCTGAAAGGCTGCATTACGGCTTGAATAGCGTCCAGAGTTATAATCTGCAAAGCGGTAGAGCGGCTTGTCATAATCAGCAGGGTACATCATCAAACGATGGATCCCATAATATAGGCCGCCATTTTGGGTATACAGGTCGCTACGCAATTCAGCCATGTTCATACCAGAACGCTTATGCTCTTTGGCATAACCGATATGAACCTGCATTGAACCCAAGGTTGTAATCGGATTTAAACGTTCAGAAACATCTTGTCCTACCAGACGGGCGGCTCCGGTTAGAGCACTTACATGATAGTGTTTACTAAAATGATTAAACATTTCACGGTAGAGTTCATCCAGTTCACGTTCTGTTTTAACCTTGCGCATTCTGCTCAGGTAGTTATCATCCGGAGAAGGTTGGGTTTTCAGCATATTCTTAAAATATCCGGCCAGTGTTACACCCAGTTTATCTTCAAGACGCTGATCAACTTCACGTATAGCTTTTTCACCCAAACCCGGTACTTGCGGGTCAGCAACAAAGTTAGATTCTTGATCGACTACTGCAATAATTGTACAGATATTTTCCTTGGTTTTAGGTATTCCCAACTGGTCAGTAATCTCATATAAGTCGCCAGCCCAAGAGCCACGGTTTTGTACACGAGTAGGAATAAGCCGTTTAATCTGCTCTTCTTTTAATTCTGGCTCATCATTTTTAGACCACCACGAGCCTTCGCCGCAGGCAATCAGACTGAGTGACAGAACAAGAACACTTAAGGATTTAACGGCGGTTGTGCAGCGTAAATTTTTTTTCATGACAATGAAGACAGATGAGTACAGGGATAAGCACCTAAGGCGAATGAAGTATACTATGTCGCTAATAAAATGTACGAATATATATGTATATTAGAGAAGCCCGTTTAAAAAATAATTCTATATCCCTGTACATATTATTAAGCGACAGAGAATTGATGAATAAGATTTAATAATTCTAGTTGGCATGACCCTTGCTTTTAAAAAGATGAATATTCAACTTTTTAAATTTAGGGAAATAGGATGTATAAACCGCTTACTTTATCACTGGCTATATTGTCAGCTTTACTAGGCTCTACTTCAACTTTTGCAGAAGAGTTTAAAGTTCTTAAACAGATAAGTAATCAGCCGGGACTTTTAACGCAGGGAAAGTATAAAGATCAATATTATATACCCAGTACTTTAAAAACTATTCAATGGGGTTATCTGCCTAATAAAGATTCTCGACCAGTTCTAAGTGTGCCTACCGATAGTACTGTTATTTTTGATACTGTTTCCCATGAAGGCCTGCTCGAAGATCAGGGGCGTAATGCAGAAAAATATTTTCGTTCCCAGGGTGTAAAGCCAGAATATATTCTAGATGAAGCAAAGATGATTACGCAGTCTGCTTTAAAACATGATTTTAGTAAAGATGGACCACATATTGTGACGGGGCCTATTGAAATACAGGGGGCAATGCCGGGTGATATATTAAAGGTAGAAGTACTCAATGTTGAACCACGAGTTCCGTATGGGGTAATTTCTAACCGTCATGGTAAAGGCACTCTAGTAGGAGAATACCCTAAAAAAACAGTACAGGAAGGTGCTTCCCACTTACACCCGGAACGTTATGGCAATGTATCAGTTTTTACACCTATTGAGAAAAATGCTCAGGGAGAATATGAAGGTGTACTAAAAACACAACAGGGCAAGTCGATTCGTTTCCCTCTTGCACCATTTATGGGAATTATGGGTGTGGCTGCTAATACCAGTGAACCAGTAAATTCAATTCCACCTGCTTTCTTTGGCGGAAATATTGATATTAACGAGTTAGGTAAAGGCTCAACTGTTTATTATCCGGTCCAGGTTCCTGGCGCACTTTTCTATACTGGTGATAGCCATTTCGTTCAGGGCGATGGTGAAGTCGCTTTAACGGCACTTGAAGGTTCAGCACGCGCTACATTGAAATTTACACTGCTAAAAGCTGGAAAGGACAAAATTCCTGGTAAGGAGATTAAACATGTACTGGCTGAAAATGATCAATTCTGGATTACACCAGGATTAGATGAAGACCTTGATATAGCCATGAAAAAATCCACCCGTGAAGCTATCCGGTTCTTAAATCAGGAATATGGTATTGATGAAGCACTTGCTTATGCTTATTTAAGTGCTGCTACTGATTTTGAAGTTTCACAAGTAGTAGACCGGACTAAAGGAATTCACGCTATGATTCGAAAAGCTGATTTCAAAGAATTTAATCAGCCAGAAAAAAGCAGATAAATGGGAGAAGAGAGAAAATATCGATGAGGATATTTTCTCTTGCTCTTAAAGAAATATAGGGATACTTAAACTGAACTAACTAGCCTAATAATATGTTATGACTCTACATTTTTTATGATAAAAATATACATTCAGTCTTTAAGTGTCACTTTTATTTAATCAAATGATTATTCAGGTTGCCTAAGTAATTATAGGGGCTAAGCCCTTACATTTCTCGACCATCCTCTTACAGACCCAGCTTAATAGGGGGTATTAAATGACTTATAAAGCGATTTAAAAAGTAGAGGAATCAAAATGAAGAATATTTACGCAGTTCTTATACTTTCTTTAACTGGTACGTCATTTACGTCTTCTGTTATTGCTGCTTCTACCGCGGATCGACCTGCACCAGAAGCCATTGCTGCAGCCGAAGCCCAAAAAGCTGCTTTAGACTATCAATATGAACAAGAGCACAAATCATCCGCCTCTTCAGATTAGACAATACAGGGCTTTATAAGATACAAGCTGTGAACTTTAAAGCCCTGCTTTCAAAAACAGTTTTATTATAACTATATTAAACCTGTTCAAATTATATAATATTTATATTTTCTAAATAATAAAAAATTACTCTCTGTTTAATTATAAATGAATCTAATAATTCATAAAGGCTATAGCAGTTATACATAAAACCTTTCATCTCATTATAAAAAAGTAATTACAATTTACTAAAAGTGTGCATAATAATTTTATCTTTAGTTGAAAAGGTTCACTTATATGGATCCATCGCCGTGTCGATCAAAAATTATTTTTAATCAGCCTCATTTATCCGGAGGTCTAAACTAATGGAATTTTTATTAGATCCGGGCATATGGGTGGGTTTACTTACCCTGATTGTTTTAGAAATTGTTCTAGGTATTGATAACCTGGTTTTTATTGCCATTTTGGCTGACAAGCTCCCTCCTGAAAAACGGGACAAAGCCCGTGTAATAGGTCTTTCTTTAGCCCTAGTAATGCGTTTGGGCTTATTATTTGCTATCTCTTGGTTAGTCACTTTGACTCAACCGCTTATTACTGTCTTTGACTGGACTTTCTCCGGTCGGGATCTGATTCTTTTATTCGGTGGTCTGTTCCTGCTTTATAAAGCAGTCAGTGAATTACATGAACGGATGGAAGGTAAAACTGAAGTTAAAGTTACTACAAATGTAGCTTATGCAAGTTTTACTGCGGTTGTAGCCCAGATTGTTATACTCGACGCTGTATTCTCTTTAGATTCGGTGATTACTGCAATTGGAATGGTTGACAATATTTATGTCATGATGGCCGCCATGATTGTCGCTATGGCAGTAATGTTGCTGGCTTCCAAACCATTAACTGAATTTGTAAACCGTCATCCGACCGTTATTATCCTGTGTTTAAGCTTCCTGCTCTTGATTGGTATTAGCCTGATTGCTGAAGGATTTGGTTTCCATATTCCTAAAGGCTATATTTATTCAGGTATAGGTGTTGCAATTCTTATTGAGATATTTAATCAGTTTACTTCGCGAAATGCAGCAAAGCATGAGGCAAAAATTCCTCTGCGTCATCGTACAGCGAACTCGATTTTAAAACTGATGGGTGGACGTGTAGAAACTGTGGCTGATGCACAATCTACAGAAGCGCAAGATGCATTTGTAGATGAAGAGCGCTATATGATTGGTGGAGTACTGACACTTGCCGAACGCTCAGTAGCCTCAATTATGACTCCCCGTAACCAGATTTCCTGGGTAAACCTTGAGGATTCACCTGAACAGATTCGTGAACAGGTATTATCTGTTCCTCATAGCCTGTTTCCTGTATGCCGTGGTAGCCTTGATAAAGTAATCAGCGTGATACGTGCCAAGGAACTGCTAGATGTACTTGAAGATGAAGTCCAGCTAAAAGCCCTGTTAAAACAGCAACGTCCAATCTACATTTTTGAAAAAATGAAAGTGATTGATGCGATTAATACTTTGCGTACTTCCAAAGGCTCGCTAGTATTGGTCAATGATGAGTTTGGTAATATCCAGGGACTTATTTCACCACTAGATGTATTTGAGGCAATTGCAGGTGAGTTTCCAGATGCCGATGAACAGCTTGACCTGGTAAAGATTGATGAAAGCACTTGGAAAGCTGCTGGAAGTCTGGATTTGTATCAACTAGAACTGGAGCTTGGCATGCTAGACCTGGTAGAAGATGATGCAGACTATGTGAGTGTAGCTGGTCTGATTTTAGATAAAATTCAGGATAAGATCACAATCGGTACTCAACTAGATTTCCGGGGTGTACATTTTGAAGTGACAGAACTGGAAGGTAACCGAATCAAGACTGTTCAGATTACACATCAATCATAATCTGGTCTTTTAAAAAGAGCTTCTTTAAGAAGCTCTTTTTTATTTTAATGTATTCATATGCAAGCCTAAATTTAAACAGAGAAGAGCAAGCATCGTTTAAATAACTAGAATAGCCCGTTATATGCCGGTTTATATAAACTATACTTTATGGACCACGAACACAGTTACGACCTTCACGTTTAGCTTGATAAAGATAGTGATCAGCAATTTTGAAAACTTCTTCAGTGCTTTTGGAGCTCTCTGGCCAGTATGCGATACCAATAGAAATAGTTACCGGGCCAGACAGGTTGGTAATATTCGATTCTATTTTTTTTCTTAAACGTTCAGCACTGTTATAGACTGCTTTTTTATCAATAGTAGGCATGAGTACAGCAAACTCTTCTCCTCCACAACGACAGCAAATATCATCTTTACGAAAATTGGTTCTTAAATGACCGGCAATTTGTTTTAAAACTATATCACCTTGAATATGGCCATAAGTATCATTAATTTTTTTAAAATAGTCGACATCAATCAGGAGAATAGAAAAAGGTGTATGGTTATCTACCATTTCTTTAATAAAGATATCGATACCCCTGCGATTGTACAAGCCAGTGAGAGGATCAGAATTAACATGATGATTCATTTCTGAAATTTTCTTACTAAAATTTTGTGCACTTAAAAGTAAAGATAGTTTGAATTTCTGTACTTCATAATACCAAGGGCTAATCGCTTGAATTTTCTGTTCTATTTCTGGCTGGTTAAGACGACTCGCCATTTTAGCCAAGTGATTCAAGGGGGAAGAAATGAATAGTGAAAGTTTCCAGATCACCAAAAAGATCAATAGATAAAATAATAGGATAACAACTGATACTTTATAAATTACTGAATTTGCCTGTTTAAGTAACTCTCTGGTTGGCTGTTGAGAAACCACAATCCAGTTGGTAGTAGAAATACGAGCGAAACCTGCTAAATTTTCTATTCCTCGACTGTTAATGAGCTCTACTCGCCCTCTATTGATTTGGTTCATATAAGAGAGGGCAGTATTGTTAGTCATAATGCTACCTATTCTCGCGGAATCGGGATGAAAGATAATCTGTCTGCTTTGATCGATCACATACATATAATTTTTTTTATAACCGTATTCGCTGGCAAGAAGGTCACTGATAATATTTTTTTCATTTAAATTGATAACAACCCCCATATAGCCCTGATAAATATTTTGCTTGTTGAAGATTGGTTGAGCTATAAAAATAATTAAATTGTGCCTGATAGAATAATAAGGTTGAGAAATATAGGGTTGTTTACTCTGTGCTAGATGCTTGAAGTTTAGAAGATCCTGATTTGTCAGTTGACCGCTATCAAAACTGGCCGGACTAAAATTAAGAATATTTCCTCGACGGTCACCAATGATTACCGCATTAAAATAATGAGCTTGATTCTTCAGGCGATCGACTTCATATTGCCGTAATTTATTATTATCAAAAGAATAACTAACGGCTAAAGTACTATGCTTGAGTTCAGATAAAAGATTTCTAAAATAGTTGTCAGTACTATTCGCGATCTTAAAAGCATATTCATAGTTCAAGGCAAGTGAATCATTTATTAATTCTTTTTTAGCAATATAGTGACCAATGAGTAAGGAGATAATAAATAAACAAGAAACAGCAAATATGGTAAGAATAAGGATTAGTTTTCTTAAGTTAAGGTTAAGGGCATGAATAAAGCTAATATGTGACATGGTGCATGAAATCTATATCAACAGTGAAATATTCTATCTTATTTTGTATGTTCTTGGTTAATATTTGTTCTTTTTATTTTTAGATATGGGTTAGTTAACCAAGTTAAAAGATATTAAAATTAGATAAATTAATAAAAAAATTCTATTTTAGAACTCAACCTTATGACATTTTATATATTTTTAATATATTAAAAAATAATAAATAATTTTTTTAACTATTTATAATAAGGCTATAGTTTTTAATCACTTAATAGTTCCAATAAAAATTTATTCATTATGATGAAGTTTAATTTGTATTTTGATACATATTTTTATTATTTAAGTTAAAGCAAAACAGCCACTTATGCTAAGCTAAATATAAATAATAGATGAGGATAACTATATGAAAAATATACCAAATGGAACCCAAGTCATTCATCATCTAAATTATGAAGAACAAGTATTTTATAAAGAAGAGAATGGAAACTTACTATTTTGGAATGAGAGTAAATGGGAAAAAGCCCTGATAGAAAGTATTGAGATGATGATCATTAAAGATTTTGAATTAACTGATCTAAGAAACTAAAAGACTATCCTGAAGGGGACGTTTTAAGATAGATCAATTTATAGCTGTAGCCCTGCCAATACAGGTGATTGAGCAGGGTTTATCATTTCTAATGTACTGAATTTATTTAATTTATCTGAAACTCAAGTTAAGTTAACCTATATTCTAGCTCAGGTAGACTTTTATAAAAGATATTAGTTAAGCTTTTGATTATATACCGATATTCTTCAAGATAAATGCGATAGTTGAATTTTAAAAACTCAACAAATTAAAAAATGGATATTCTTTCTGTAAATAATTAAACTAGTTGGTCCGCTATTTGATCTGTTCTAATTTGGGCTTTAGCTTAAAATATCTCTGACTACTTTTTCTCTCCTGTACTGTAATTTTATTAAGCCTAGCTTGTTCAAGGTATAAGTTGGGGGAGCTAAGCAGGCCATTAATTAAGTGTTATCAGGTTTTAAAGTAGATCTAAAGATGAATAGCTTAGTAAATAAGTTGAAAGTGAGGTTGGAAATTTGAGTCAAAATACCGTAATCAGAGAGCTATTTGATCGGCCAATCGAACAAAAAATTTGGGTCGCGCCAATGGCAGGGGTGACAGATCGACCATTTAGAACCTTATGTAAATACTTTGGTGCAGGCCATGCTGTTAGCGAAATGATGACAGCTGATAAGACACTGAGGATGAGTAAAAAGAGTTTATATCGGGCTAATTTTGATGGTGAATTAGCTCCAATTTCTGCCCAGATAGCAGGATCTGATCCAGAACAACTGGCTGAAGCAGCACGTTATCAGATTGCTAATGGTGCTCAGATTATTGATATTAATATGGGATGTCCGGCAAAAAAAGTTTGTAATAAACTTGCAGGCTCTGCTTTATTACAGGATGAAGAACTGGTTGCGCGTATTTTAGATACCGTAGTTGCCGCAGTTGATGTGCCAGTTACCCTTAAAACTCGTTTGGGGTATTTAAATGGTCAAGAAAATATTCTGCGTGTGGCGAAGCGGGCAGAAGAGGCTGGTATTGCGGCACTGGCTTTACACGGTCGGACTCGTGAAGACATGTATTTAAATCATGCACGTTATGATTTGATTCGTGAAGTTAAAAAAATTATTCATATCCCAGTAATTGCTAATGGCGATATCGATAGTCCTGAAAAAGCCAAATTTGTATTGGAACATACAGGCGCCGATGCGATCATGATTGGGCGTGCAGCACAGGGGCGTCCATGGATATTTCGGGAAATTGCCCATTATTTAAATACTGGAGAATACCTAAAAGCCCCTGATATTGAAGAGGTAAAACATGTATTGCTTGGGCATTTAAATGAGCTCTATGAATTTTATGGTGAGTATTCTGGCTGCCGTATCGCCCGTAAACATATAGCTTGGTATACCAAGGGTTTATATGCCAGCAATGAGTTTCGTCAGAAAATGTATCAAGTAGAAAGTACGTTAGAGCAGGCAAAAGTAGTAGAAGCTTATTTTAACCAGTTATTGGCCCAAGGACGTTTAATGAGTGATGTACAGCAGGAAACTGTTAACCTGCTTGATCCTTAAGCCAAAAAGAAGCTAGGCATGAATATTGTCTTGCTCTAGCGTCCGGTTAAAAACTGTTAATCTGAATTTGAATGAGTGGCCTGATTAATTTCAAGATTTAGCAGGTTAATCAGGTCAACAGCATTTAGCTGTCGAATCTGGGCAGCATTACTGCCGGCCCAGAATGCCCCATACTCATAGTGGCCCTGTTTGGATGCAATTTGATGTAGCTGTTTTGCAATATCATAAACATATGGATAGGCGGGTAGACTTGGCCGCTGAACCAGATCAACTTCGGTATGCCATGCATTAATCAGGCCGCGTGCCGGGCGTCCTGAAATAGTTGAGGTAATTTGAGTAAGAGGCCGGTTAAATAAAGCTTCGCGATAGGCTGCATTGGCATTTGAGCTTGGACATTGCACGAAGGCAGTTCCTAACTGTACAGCTTGAGCACCAAGTGCAAGACATTGCTGTGCCTGGCGGCCGTTCATGATTCCGCCCGCTGCTACGACTGGTAAATCAAGATATTGTAAAATTAAGCGTACCAAATCAGTCGTTTTAATGGCGCTGTCACGATGCGGGTTAAAACAGCCACGATGTCCACCGGCCTCTACCCCTTGAGCAATAATGACATCAATCCCTGCTTCTGCAATTGCTTTTGCTTCCGCCAGATTGGTTGCAGAAACCATGGTTAAAATCTTTGCTTTTTTAAGTGCTTCAATTTGATGTGGGTGTGGAATACCAAAATGAAAACTGACGGCTGCTGGGCAAGTCTCTAAAACAAGATTGAGATAATCATCTGAGTCCTTAAAGCTTGGATAGATATTTTTTAACTCGTTAGGTGCAGAGGCATCAAATTTTCTAAAGTGCGGTTCTAGATATTCAATCCATTCTTGTGCAGTATCCTGATCCAGTATTTTAGAGCGATGACAAAAAAAATTAAGCTGAAAGGGCTGTCGGGTTAGCTGTTGTGTTTTTAAAATCTGTTCACGTGCCTGTGCAACTGTATTGGCTCCTAGGCCTAATGAGCCCAAAGCTCCGGCATTAGAGACTTCAGCCGCCAGCTCGGGTGTACTTACACCTGCCATAGGCGCCAAGAAAATAGAGTGTTTCAAGCCAAGTCTTTCGATCAGATTCATATTCTTATTACCTAAATTTTATTTTAAGATTTACGTCAAACGCTCGAGAGATGCAACCAATATCCAATATTTTGTTAATAAATAGCGTAATTTCAGGCATGGCTGATTTCCTGATGCCTTTTTTATATGAAGGCAGAGCAAGCCATAAACTTGAGTTTCTCTATCATTACCAGATCGATTATATTCAAACTGAAATAGCCTAAGTTAAATTGATTTAACGACATGCCTTGTCGCAAAGAAATAAATGCAGGCTTTGCAGACGCAACAGACTAGTATAATTAATGATTATCTCTCTACATGGATGATCAGGTCTATGTCTGAACGTATTCGCGAGAAACTGCAAATTCTGGCTGATGCCGCCAAATATGATGTATCCTGCTCATCAAGTGGCAGTAATCGAAAAAATAAGGATAAAGGACTCGGAAATACCGGTTCCGGGATCTGTCATAGCTATACTGAAGACGGTCGTTGTGTCTCTCTGCTTAAAGTCTTATTTTCAAATATCTGTATTTACGACTGTGCTTACTGTGTTTCAAGGCGTTCAAATGATGTGAAACGTGCTGCCTTTACTGTGCAGGAAGTCGTAGATCTTACTATTAATTTTTATCGTCGTAACTATATTGAAGGCCTGTTTCTAAGTTCAGGGATTTTTAAATCGGCTGACCATACTATGGAACGTATGTTGCAGGTGGTTAAAAAGCTTCGGTTAGAAGAAAATTTTAATGGATATATACACTTAAAGACTATTCCAGGAGCTTCACCTGAACTGATTACAGAAGCTGGACTATATGCTGACCGGATGAGTATTAATCTGGAAATGCCAACAGCAGATGGACTACAAAAGTTTGCACCTGAGAAAAGTCACAGTGAGGTGCAGAAAGATCTGGGAATTGTCCGTGACCGGCTTATCCAGTTTAAGGATGAGCGTAAAATTATTAAAACAGTACCCAAATTTGTTCCGGCAGGTCAAACCACACAAATGGTTGTCGGGGCGCATCATGAAACTGATCAGGACGTGATTTTAATGGCAGACCGCCATTATAAAGAGTTTAAACTGAAGCGTGTCTATTATTCTGGTTATATTCCAATTAACTCTGAAGATCAGGCTTTACCTGCCATTGGATCAGCACCACCATTATTACGTGAAAACCGGTTATACCAGACTGACTGGCTCATGCGCTTTTATGAGTTCGATGCTCATGAACTGGTTGATGACGAACATCCGAACCTTGAACTGGATGTAGACCCAAAATTGGCTTGGGCACTACGTCATCCGGAACAGTTTCCGGTAGATATTAATACGGCTGAATATAGAATGATCTTGCGCGTGCCGGGTATTGGCGTACGTTCTGCAAGAAAGGTCATTCAGGCACGGCGCTTTGGCAGTATTCATATTGATCAGCTTAAACGCATGGGGATTGCTTATAATCGGGCCCAGCACTTTATTCGCTGTGCAGATACACCCAAATTTATCAAAGAAATGTTGCCGAGCCAGATCAGGCAGCAGATTCTGCTGGCCGGCCAGTCCAAATATAATGCACAGCTCTCTCCACAATTAGGACTAGGCTTTTAAGTGGCCCAGTATGTTTTTGATGGCAGTATGACCGGACTGCTAAGCTGTGTTTTCCGGGCTTTTCAATTTAAAGAGTTTGCAGTAAAAATTAGTATACAAGGGCGCTTCCAGTCGGGACTGTTTGATGAGGTGATTCATGTAAGTGCAAATGATGAACATGCACAACGTGTATGGAATGCTTTAAAAATTAAAGTTGAACATACGAGCCTGAAAAATTTTTATTACACTTTTTTATCTGAACAGGAACAGGCATTTCAGCAGCTCTTTGAATTTTGTATATATGTATTTCAGTCTGCTTTACCCGTAGACTACAACTATGGTCATGCTGCGGTATTGGGTCTTTCCCAATGGACCAAGCAGGTAGGGCGTGAGAAGCACCGCATGGAAGCTTTTGTCCGCTTCAAAAAAGCCAAGAATGGTCTTTTCATTGCGCTGGTACGGCCAGACTTTAATGTATTGCCTCTAATTGAACGGCATTTTAAGGACCGTTATCAGGACCAGTCTTGGCTGATTTATGATGAGAAAAGGAATTATGGAATTTATTATGATTTAAAACAGGTCCATCAGGTGCATATGCAGGTAGAACAAGTGGACCAGACATCACATACTGGGTTTAGTCAGAAATTTACAGTGGAACTGGATGATGATGAATTGCTTTATGACCAGCTCTGGAAAGACTATTTTTGTGCTATTAATATTGAAGCTCGACGTAATATAAAACTGCATATACAGTATGTTCCTAAACGTTATTGGCGTTATATGAATGAGAAAATATTGTTCGAAGACTCATTTTTGCAAAAGAGATGAGAAAAATTGCATAATCGAATAAAGTAACGCACAGTATTAAGCTTAGAGTTAATGATGAAATTCTTCCATGTTGTTTTAATTTCTTTATCTCTTGTTTTGCTGGGAGCATGCGCAGAAAAACGGCCTGATGATTTCCATAGTACGCCAGCTGATTATCGGGTAAATAGTGCAGTAGAACTGCAAACCCAAATAGATCATCTTAACCAGGAACTGCAGCAGCAATTCTTAACTTTCAAATCTCAATATTCTGATGCGTTTTCTGATCCCAAGGCTGAGCTGGATGTTCATAATTTGCATACATTAAACGAGCATCTGGTGAGCCGGTTTGCGTTGAAGAATGCAAAAAATGGTTACTGCAACATGATGAACAGCTATTTCGTGAAGATGTTTCAAATTGGACACCAGAATCTCAATCTGGTTGAACATCTTAAACTTGAACATCTACCTGCTCATGAAAATCTGAAAGAAATTTTTGCTCAACCCGAAAATTTCTATCAGTTTATTATTAATCGTTATACCAGCTATCGACAAGTGCAAGAGACCATGAATTATGGCTGTAACCTAAAAGGTGCTCTCGAGCCGTAAATAAAAAACCCATCATATCGATGGGTTTTTTATTTAGCAGCTGGTCAATTTTTCTGGTTGGGGTGCTTCGTCTGGAAAGAAGACAGGACGTAGTTTTACACCAATAGTATTACCTAAGAAGGCAAAGACCAGCCATAACCATCCATGTAAACTACCTGAAGCAATCCCACTGAAATAAGCACCAATGTTGCAGCCATATGCCAAGCGGGCACCATAGCCCAGTAAGATACCGCCCAGAACTGCAGCCAGCAGTGAACGACGCGGTATGTTGAAGTTAGGAGCAAACTTACCGGCCAGACTCGCAGCCAGCAATGCACCCAGCATGATACCGAAGTTCATCATGGAAGTTACATCAAACCAGAGTGGTTCAGTAAGGGCTTTAGCATTGGCAGGTTGTTGCCAATATGCCCATGAGGCGACATCTATACCACCCAGACTAGCTATTTTGGCAGCCCATACAGCTAAAGCCGAGGTTACTCCCCAAGGCCTGCCAGCCAAGGCCAATGTGGCAAAGTTCAGTAAGGTCAATAAAATCCCGCCCCAAACCAGTGGCCAGGGACCACGTAAAAAGCGTTTCCAGCCAAGCTCGGATGAGGTAGAGCCGATTTCTAATGCACCATGGCGCTTTTTCTCAAAATAAACAGTTGCCAGCGCGATGACTGCAAAGAGAGCAAAGTTTAAAAGTAAAGCAGGTATTACCCCCAAACTTTTAACAACAGAGACAGGCGCCAAGTGCGGCAGGTTAAACCACCAGTCCAGATGCAAGGTTGCCAACAGGGAACCCAGACAGAAAAATATCAGGGTAACCACCATGCGGGCACTACCGCCACCGACCGTATAAAGCGTTCCAGATGCGCAACCACCACCTAGTTGCATGCCTATGCCGAAAATAAAAGCACCAATCACAACCGAAGTGGAAAGTGGAGACACAAAACCGGTTACCGGCTGACCAAACAGCTGGCCAGCTCCTAAAGCAGGAAAAAACAGTAATACAGCCAGTGCCAGCATGATCATTTGCGCACGCAAACCACGACCTCGACGCTCCTTGATAAAAACGCGCCAGCTGGAAGTGAAGCCAAAGGATGCATGGTAGAGTGTCATCCCTAATGCTCCACCAATGAGAAGCAGCAGGGCTTGATTCAAGCCAACAATCTGGTATGCACTCATTGCGCCAATTAACAGCAGCAGCAAAGCGACCCAGACCGTAACTTGAGAACGATTGGATTTTTCAGCAACAAGATTCATGGGAGAAAAATAATACGAAGAGAATGAGTCTATTTTAACTTATTTTGATGCCTTAATTATTATGTAAATCTATAAAATATATAATATATAACTGAGAATAAGTGATAAGTTATAGTAGTTAAACTGATACAAAAGTCTGAACTAAAAACAGAAATTTTAATTATTTCTCTCTGTATGCAAACCTGATGAAATAAATAAACAATACACATAGTTTAAGTATCAGATCAATGTCAGAAAAGATAAAATATATTAAAGATAAAAAAATGCACTATAGATGTATTAAATAATGAAGGAAAAGAAAATGGATATTATTCCAGCCGAGCACGCAAAACTATGGACTTTAGAAGCGGGTCTGACTATAACGGTAGTACGAGACAAGCTTAATGATCTGATTGAACAGGCAGCCAGACAGGGGAATACTGTTATATTCATGATTTTACCTAAATACATTGCACTTGAAGACATACATGCCCTCTCAGCAGAGCTGCATGAAATAGGTTATCAGGTCAGGTTTGGACTCGAAGAGAGCTATTATTATTTCAATATCCATTGGCATTAAAACTAAAACAGGCTCCTGAAGAGCCTGCCTTTTAAAACAAAGATTTTTAGACCGATGTCATGCCACCTTCATGCTTGACTTCAAGATGTTCAGGCAGATGTGGATTGGTTAATGCAAAGGCTTCTTTTAACTGCATATCAAAGTTATCTGTAAGCATACTGTCAAAACGCTTGGCATTATAACGGATAAGCTGTTCAGCTTCTTCATCAGTAATAAAGCCCTTGCTGACCGCATCTTCTACATGCTCTTCAAAAGTTAAACCGACAAACTGTCCCTTGGATTCAGCTTTTTTAAATCTGTCCCAAAGCGGTTCAATCTGTAGCAGCATTTTAAAGGTAGATTCCAGTCGGCCATTTACATCATCTTCTCGGACATTATAGTAAACATGAGCTTTTAGTTGTTCGCGGAAGGGATTTTCCATCATAATCCACTGAGCCACCTGTTGTTTGAGCTTATCATTTGGTTTGGCTACAGGACGACCAAAGGGAAAGCAGACCATTTTAACCAGCCCGGCTGCTGCAGGCACTGGGAAATTGGCAAATAGTCCATCAAAAGCCTCTTGTATCTGATAAAACGCTTTTTCCAGAGCCAGTTGTGCATGATCCTGTTCAGCTTCAGTCCTATTGCCACGTTCATAATATTTTAAAATAGAAGTCGCAATGAATAGATAGGAGTGGATATCAGCCAGACGGCCAGACAGCATTTCTTTGCGTTTGATATCACCAGCAAGTAAACCCAAAGACATATCGGCAGTTAAGGCAAAGCAGGCACTAAAACGGTTAACCAGCTTATAGTACGGTAGAGTAAAATCATCGGCTGTAAAAGCTGCACGTGAAGAACCCCCTGTAAATGCGTAGGCCAATGCCCGTGCACCCCGGTTTAAGGTATAGCCTAAGTGATGATAAAGCATTTCATTAAACTTGTTTAAGGCACCAGTCTTATCTGGAGATTGCAACAGCTGTAATTCTTCAAACAGATAAGGATGGCAACGCATTGAGCCCTGTCCAAAAATCATTAGGGAGCGGGTTAGAATATTTGCCCCCTCTACAGTAATGGATACAGGAACTGCCTGATACTGTAGAGCCAAAAAGTTGCGGGGTCCAAGTTGAATTGCACGACCACCGACTACGTCCATGCCATGATTGACTACTTTACGCATGGTTTCTGTTGCATAATGTTTTGCCATTGCCGTCATGACAGCTGGCGTGCCACCCTGGTTCAAACCACAGGTGACCATATAACGGAAAGCTTCCAGCATATAGGCATCACTGGCAATATCACTCGTCGCTTCCTGTACACCTTCAAACTTCCCGACTGAAAGTTTAAACTGCTGACGAATACGGGCAAAAGCACCGACAGTCAGGTAACACATTTCGCCTGCTGCGGTAGAGAGGGCAGGCAGAGAAATACCACGGCCAACTCCCAAGCATTCCATCAGCATGCGCCAGCCTTTACCTGCATTTTTGGGTCCGCCGATAATCCAGTCAATTGGGATGAATACATCCTTACCATCGACTGTACCATTCATAAAAGGTGAGCCCGGATAATGGCGCGGTCCAATTTCTATACCGGGATGGCTGGCTGGAATCAGGGCACAGGTAATTCCATATTCATTTTTGTTTTTATCACCAAGCAATCCGTCTGGATCAAACAGCTTAAAAGCCAGACCGACCACAGTTGCAATGGGTGCTAGAGTAATCCAGCGTTTGGAAAAATTCATTTTTAAGCCGAGTACCTGCTCACCGTCATACTCGTCATAGCAAACTACACCGGTATCAGGGATAGCACCGGCATCAGAACCTGCTTCCGGGCTGGTCAGACCAAAACATGGAATTTCAGTACCATTAGCTAACCCTGGTAAATAACGTTCCTTCTGCTCTTCAGTGCCGTAGTGCATTAACAGTTCACCTGGCCCAAGTGAGTTAGGTACCATACAGCTTACTGCCGCCGTCATGGAGCGTGAAGCAATTTTGCTCATAATCCGGCTTTGTGCAAAAGCCGTAAATTCCAGACCACCATAAATTTTAGGTATAATTAGACCTAAAAAGCCTTTCTCTTTAATAAACTGCCAAACGTGTTCTGGCAGGTCTTTATCATGATGATGAATTTGCCATTCATCTAGCATGTCACAAAGTTGTTCGACTTCATGGTCAAGGAAAGATTGTTCTTCTTCAGATAGATGCGGATAAGGATAACGGTCAAACTGATCCCAGTCTGGCGCGCCCATAAACAGTTCTTTTTCCCACCAGCTGGTACCGGCCTCTAATGCTTCGCGTTCGGTTGTGCTAATACTCGGCATTGCATTACTTAACCGGTCAAAAGCCGGACGTGTGATGAGGTTCATACGTAATGAATCAACAAGTAACACTAGGCTAAGTAGAATTAGCGGTATCCCCAAAATTAAAGACCAAGGACTGATCAAAGCTGTAATAATGACAGCTCCGATCATCGTTATGGCACCCGTAACTCTGGATAACCCATAAAAAAATATGGCCCATATGGTAAACAGCTGTAGCAAAATACTCAGAATAAATAACATAAAATCACTCCTCTAAATCATTACATCTGATGTGTAAAAACGACCAGCAGGAATCAACAGTTACGAAGTCATCATTTTTCTGTTTATATCACTTGAGGTTTTTTCAGTGAGTCAGTGCAATTATTTTTAATTAGATTAAAATATTTAACCTGCTGTATTAATCCTTTTAAAGCCATATAAACTCAACCATAAATAGTTAAATTTTTGTCACCAAAAGTATAAAAATACTTCTAAATAAAAGACTATATAATTGATAGAAATGTATTTATTTGATGGTTTGGTACCTATAAAACCTGAAGATATATTTGAAATGAGGTTACATAAAATATGTTAGAGCCATACAGAGACTGACACTTTATGTAATGAATAATTTTTGAACATATTATAGAAATAAATATAGATCAAAAAATAGGAGAACTATTATGTCACGTGGAGATAAGTCAGCTTATACAGAAAAACAGAAACGGCAGGCTCAGCATATTGAAGAAAGTGAAAAAGAGCGCGGGCATTCAGAGGATGAGGCAGAACGGATTGCTTGGGCTACTGTAAATAAACAGGACGGTGGTGGCAAAAAGAAATCGGATTAACAGCCAACAGATTATAAAATTAGTAAAAAGGCCCTCACTAGAGGGCCTTTTTAGAGCTTAAAACAATTAGGCTTCAATCGTTTGAACTGCAATTTTTTTTGCTGGATCTGTTTTACGACGCACTTCAGGAACCGGTTCACCATAATACTGACGATCTGCAAAATAGCTTGAACGTACCATAGGTGCTGACCAGATATTTCTAAAGCCAAGCTTACGGCCATGTTCAGCATAACGCTCAAATTCTTCTGGCGTGACGAATCGGTCAATCGGTGCATGCTGTTTGGAAGGCTGTAGATACTGACCAATAGTGACATAATCTACATCATGCGCACGAAGGTCATCTAGAAGAGCAATTACTTCCTCTTCTTTTTCACCAATACCCACCATTAGCCCACATTTAGTTGGAATATCAGGGCAGTATTCTTTAAACATTTTTAACAGGTTTAAAGAGTGCTGATAATCTGAACCCGGGCGCATTGCCTTATATAAACGTGGCACAGTTTCAATATTATGGTTAAACACATCCGGCGGGCATTCAGTCATAATACGTAGTGCAATATCCAGACGGCCACGAAAATCTGGAACCAGAATTTCAAGTAACGTATTTGGACTAAGCTGACGTGCTTCTTTAATACAGTCAACAAAATGCTGTGCGCCGCCGTCAAGTAAGTCATCACGGTCAACTGAAGTGATAACTGCATATTTTAGACCCAAATTTGCAATTGTTTCTGCCATATGGCGTGGCTCATCTGCATCTAATGCATTTGGACGGCCGTGAGCAACATCACAAAATGGACAGCGTCGGGTACAGATGTCACCCATAATCATAAAGGTTGCTGTACCGCCACCAAAGCATTCTGGCAGGTTCGGGCAGGCAGCCTCTTCACATACAGTATGCAGTTTTTGTGAACGTAAAGTTGTTTTGATACGTTGAACTTCTTCTGGTGCAGTCATCTTCACCCGGATCCAGTCCGGTTTACGAGGCACTTCAACCGTAGGTACAACTTTTACAGGTATTCTAGCGACCTTTTCTGCGCCACGAAGTTTAATACCCTGTTCTGGTTTACGGTTTTCAGACATATTCAACTTTTCCACTGTTTGAGGAGAGATCAGATTGACAGGCTTCTTATTATAACGGACTTAACTTTAAATAGGAAAAAAACGCTATTCATTTAAAAAATGTAGCCATCACATAATATAGGTGGGGGAAATACAGCAAATTCATCAGGATTACGTCATAATATAGGCAAGATAAGAGATAACGTTTTCATGTAAGGAGCTTTGAATGCCACGTAAGAAAGAGGTCGTTAGTGGGAATTTCGTTAAATATGATGCGGTAGTTCTCGGTTCTGGACCTGCGGGTGAAGGCGCGGCAATGAAGCTGGCGAAAGCAGGTAAGCGTGTAGCTATTGTTGATATGCGTGAGCAGCTCGGTGGTAACTGTACGCATGTCGGTACTATTCCAAGCAAAGCTTTACGTCAAACTGTATCGAGTATTATCCGTTATCAGCGTGATCCGATGTTTAAAAAAGTGGGAGACTGGAAACAGTTCACCATGAAACAAGTGCTACGCAATGCACATAAAGTGATTCAGCAACAGGTCGATACCCATTCACGCTTTTATGACCGTAATAAAATTGATATTTATCATGGGCGTGCCTATATACAGGACAAAAATACCGTTTTAATCTTCAGCGATGATGGTATTAAGGAAACGCTGGTATTCAAACAACTGGTGATCGCAACAGGTAGCCGCCCGTATCATCCGGCTGGACTCGATTTTAATCATCCACGTGTATTTGATTCAGATAAAATTCTGGATCTTGATTTTGCTATTCAAAAAATCATTATTTATGGTGCTGGTGTAATTGGTTGTGAATATGCCTCTATTTTTATTGGACTGGATCATAAAGTTGACCTGATCAATACACAGCATAAACTGCTCAGTTATCTGGATGATGAAATTGCCGATGCATTATCTTACCATTTGCGTGAACAAGGCGTACTGATCCGTCATAATGAACAGATTGATTATCTGGAAACTTATGATGATCACGTGGTATTGCACCTGCAGAGTGGCAAGAAAATCAAGGCAGATGCTATTTTATGGTGTAATGGCCGTTCCGGTAACACAGATGGACTTGGTCTGGAAAATGTTGGCCTTACACCAAATAGCCGCGGACAGCTTGCGGTCAATGATCAGTACCAGACTGAAGTTGAAAATATTTATGCTGCGGGCGATGTGGTAGGCTGGCCATCACTGGCTTCAGCAGCATACGACCAAGGGCGTTGTGCTGGTGCCAATATGAGTGGCGAGCTCAATGTAAAACCGGTAAAAGATATTCCAACCGGTATTTATACCATTCCAGAAATTTCTTTCTTCGGCAAAACCGAGCAGGAACTCACCGAAGAGAAAATTCCTTATGAAGTAGGGCAGGCTTCTTTTCGTCATCTGGCACGTGCACAGATTACTGGTGACACTGTCGGTGAACTAAAACTTCTATTTCATCGTGACACTCTGGAACTTTTGGGAGTCCACTGTTTCGGTAATAATGCTTCTGAAATTATTCACATTGGTCAGGCAGTCATGCAAAGTCCAAACAACACTTTAAAGTATTTTATAGAAACAACGTTTAACTACCCGACTATGGCGGAAGCTTATCGTGTAGCTGCATTAAATGGTCTTAACCGTTTATTCTAAAATGTTGTATATAAAAACGCCCATCAACTGATGGGCGTTTTTATAGATTTTTTCATAGATTAGGCCATCTTTAAATGACAGTTCTATGAAAGGTTTATGATGATTTAATAACATTCAATCTTGAAAACTTTTAAGTAAATGCTTGCTGTGAGTCAATGTGCACAGAAAGCCTGATTAAAATATTCAAAAAGCTGTGGTGTATTGCTCCACAAATAAAAAGCCAGAACAAATAGAAGTACAATACTAATAGCAATCATAATATTCAGGCTGTCAAACGATTTAGTCATGAACTACGGCCTCTTCATTAACAAAAAAATGTACAAATACTCCGAGCACACTTAAGACAATTGCGGTTAGCCATACTGCATTGTAATTGCCTGCAATATCATGATTGACGCCACCCAGCCAACCACCGAAAAAAGAACCAATCTGATGGGTGAAAAACACGATACCACTTAGCATGCTCAAGTATTTTACTCCGAACATGTTTGCAACAATACCATTAGTCAGTGGGACTGTAGATAACCACAAGATTCCCATTACCATACCAAAAATATAGACACTAATCGTGGTTAAGGGAAGAGCCAGAAATGCAATAATGGCAATACCGCGAATACCGTATAGCAGCATTAAAAGCTTAGGTTTAGAATAACGATCACCTAACCAGCCGGCACCGTAGGTTCCAATAATATTAAATAATCCAACTAAGGCTAAAAAGATAGTGCCGGTCGTGGCGTCAAAGCCATGATCGATCAAATAACCTGGCAGATGTACGCCCAGAAAGACTACCTGAAAACCACAGACCAGAAAACCAAGAGCCAGCCACCAGAAGGGTCGATGTTTTCTAACAATGTGTAAGACCTGCTTAAAAGTAAGAGCGGGCTTTAAAGCCTCACTGATTACTTTGGGTGACTGGTAATGGGGAGCCTTAAGCATCCATGCCAGCGGAATAATGAAAGCCACTAGAACAGCACAGACCATAAGTGCAGCAGACCAGCCTATACTTTTAAGCAGCAGCAAAGTAGCAGGCAACATAATGAATTGGCCAAATGAACCCGCCGCACTGGCAATTCCCATGGCCATACTGCGTTTTTCTGGAGGAGCGGCCCGACCAACGGCTGAAAGGAGTACAGAAAACGAAGTAGCTGACAAGGCAAAACCTAAAATCAAGCCTACACTTAAATTAAGAAGTAAGCCTGTTGAGCTGAAAGCCATAAGAACTAGGCCAGCGGTGTATAATGCACCTCCAAGGGCCACAACAATTTTACTTCCATATTTATCTGCAAGGGCACCTGTAAAAGGTTGAACTGCTCCCCAGATCAAGTTTTGCATGGCAATCGCTAGACTAAAAACATGATGTCCCCATCCAAACTCATGGCTCATTGGTACAAGATATAAACCAAATGAATGCCGCACCCCTAGTGATAAAGCCAGAATGAAAGCACTGGCAATGAGCATATATATAAGCGGTTTGGAGAATTGTGTGGTTAACATATAACGTCCATGGAATGATCGCACGAGACTATAATATTCGATTCGGACAAGAGAAAGAGTAAAATAAAAAATTGGTATGAATAAATTAAAGTTATAAATATTTTAAAAATAAAATTTTTATAGGAAATAGTCAGGCGCTCAAAATAAAAAGCAGGAAAAATTCCTGCTTTTATCGATATAAATTAATTTAGAAACGGTAGCCTACACCTGCATATGCCAAGATCGGATTTACCTCAATATCGGCTTTAGATTTAATCAGTTCACCCAGTTGAGCATCTCTCACCGTGATGGTTGTATCATTTTTTAAGTGAGCATATGAAACTGAACCTACTGCAAACCACTTATCATTAAAGTCATAAGTAAAGCCTAATGTTGCGACAGGGGCAAAAGCATCACTGGCTTCTACCTCTACTTCTGGGTTAGCACTACTAGGGGTGCCATCTAATGCAGCTCCAGCTTTATCTTGTTTAATATTTGCGATCATGTGTCCGGCAGCAATTAAGTCCTGTTCAGTACGTGGATTAATTTCCAGTTCATTAAAGTAAGCATACATAAGACCTACACCTACATAAGGACGGAACTTATTTACACCTGTTTTGCCAAAATGATACTGAAATTCAAAAGCTGGAGTCCATGCCCGTGCCGATGCAGCTGGTCCATAAGCTCCTAAGTCCGTAATCTCAATATTATTTTTGAGTTGAATACCAGGAAAATCAATACCACCAGGAATTTCTTTAATCAAATCAAGGCTTGGAGTTGCTAATGCTGAGAATGGCGCGTAAATTTTTCCCTTCCCTTGTAAGTCAACTTTGGGTGGTATGCCAGCTTTAATTTCTAAAGAAACATTATCTGTAAAGAAATAATTAGACATAATTCCCAAAGTAGTAACATCATCTGCTTCTAAACCGGTATTGGCATTATTCCATTCTGAAAGTCCATAAATTTCTGCGCTTCCACTCAAAGATGATGACAAATTATCTACGTTTAGCCTATCCAAGATTTTAATAAATGCAGTAGTGAGATTTGGTTCCATTGCTGGGTCAAGATTTCTTGTTACAGAATCTATTGAAATATCACCAACAGCACGTCTTTCCCCTTCAGCTACAGATGTATTGACTTTAAAGGGTTGTGCTTTACCTTGAGGCATAACATGTAAAGCACCGACGGAAACAGAGAAGCGTTTAAAGCCATCTGCTTTCATACCAAACCAGTTGTTTTCAGCAAAAGACAATTGTGGTAAACCAAACAGAACACTCGTTGTGAGTGCTAGGGCAGTATATTTCATATCTAGACAAGCTCCATGTCTTTAAGACATTAATTTTTTTTGTTGGTAGGTGCAGTATCAGAAAATTAGAGTAATTACTCTGTATTTTAAATGCTTGGTTAATGCATGCTTTTGTAGGGAATTGTGGTTTTTAAGTTAAAATTTAATAGAAAAGTGAAATAATTAAAAATTATGTAATATTTATTAACACTAAATTCAATTTTTATTCATATTTAAAAACTATGGAATATTAAGTTAAAATAAAAGGCTACCTAGAAGTAGCCTTTTTAATAAAGTTTAATTAACGTTGAAAGCGAGAAAGATCTTCTTCCGGGCGTGCTGTTAAAACTTCAATGCCTGTTTCAGTTACTAAAATTGTATGTTCATATTGAGCAGAAAGTTTATGATCTTTAGTAACCACTGTCCATTTATCTCCTAGTAGTTTAGTCTGCCATACTCCGGCATTTACCATGGGTTCAATGGTAAAAGTCATACCGGCTTCCAAACGCATGCCAGTACTCTTCTGGCCATAATGCAGGATTTGTGGCTCATCATGAAATACTGTGCCGATACCATGACCGCAATATTCCCGTACTACACTAAAGCGCTCGGACTCTACATATTTTTGAATTGCATAGCCAATATCACCCACATATGACCCTGCCTTAACTGTTTCCATCCCACGATACATTGCTTCCTGAGCAACTTTACACAAGCGATTTGCAAGAATAGAGGTTTCGCCACCTACGATATACATCATGTTGGTATCGCCATGATAACCATCTTTAATAACAGTTACATCGATATTGAGGATATCACCCTTCTTGAGAATTTTAGCTTCTGAGGGAATCCCATGACATACTACGTGGTTTACTGAAGTACAGATTGTATGTTGAAACGCTGCGCGCCCTGGCGCAGCCCCATAACCTAAACAGGCAGGAATGGCCTGTTGCACATTCACTATATAATCATGACAAATCGTGTCTAGTTCTAGTGTGCTGACTCCAGGTTTAATATAGGGCTTAATCATATCAAGTACTTCTGCCGCCAAACGCCCCGCAATACGCATTTTTTCAATCTCTTCAGGGGTTTTGATTAAACGGGCAGGAGCTGAATAAGTACTGTTCATGATCACTAAAAACTTTTGGTAATTTGTAAGTGTCTATGGTATAAATAGCCGCCCGTTTTATCAAATGGTTTTTTGTGATCTCTAGATACATGAAAACCGCTTAAAAACGGAAAAATCCGCACATATGTCGTCACATTGCTCTGGGTGCCCTGCGGGGTGGAGAATGCGGACATATGGAGGCCTAACCCAAACTTTAAGGTAAAGAAAATGGCAGATTACAACGTAAGCATGCGCGACCTTCTTACAGCTGGCGCGCACTTTGGTCACCAAACTCGTTTCTGGAACCCAAAAATGCGTCAATATATCTTTGGCGCGCGTAACAAAATTCATATCATTAACCTTGAGCATACTGTTCCTGCGCTAAATGATGCTTTGAACTTTGCTAACCAGTTAGCAAGCAAAAAGAATAAAGTTTTGTTCGTTGGTACTAAACGTGCTGCTTCTAACATCATCCGTGAACAAGCTCAACGCGCTGGTCAACCATATGTAGATCATCGCTGGTTAGGTGGTATGTTGACGAACTGGAAAACTCTTCGTCAATCAATCAACCGTTTGAAAGATCTTCAAACTCAGTCTCAAGACGGTACTTTTGCTAAGCTGACTAAACGTGAAGCTCTTGAGCGTGCACGTGAGATGGAAAAACTTGAGCGTTCTTTGGGCGGCGTGAAAAACATGGGTGGCTTACCTGACGCATTATTCGTAATCGATGTTGATCACGAAGCAATTGCTATTAAAGAAGCTAAGAACCTGGGTATTCCTGTAATCGGTATCGTAGATACAAACTCTAATCCAGACAACGTAGACTACGTTATTCCGGGTAATGATGACGCGATCCGCGCAGTAACTCTTTATGCTTCTGCTATGGCTGACGCGATTATTGCTGGTAAAGAATACGCTCAATCACAAGCAAATGCACAAGCTAAAGCAGAAGAAGCTCCAGCTTCTGAGGCTTAATGCGTTTGACGCTAGCTTGTCATTTTTGCGACATGTGATGTTGGCAAAGTAAGCGTTAAGTATGCAGGCGGCCCATGAGAATCCTCTGGGCCGTTTCTGTTCTAAAAGAATTTGTTTTCTACCACCGAATTTAGGAGATTAACATGACTGCTGTTACCGCAAGCATGGTTAAAGAATTGCGCGACCGTACTGGCCTTGCAATGATGGAATGTAAGAAAGCTTTAACAGAAGCTGATGGTGATATCGAACTTGCGATTGATAACCTTCGTAAATCTGGTCAAGCAAAAGCAGCTAAAAAAGCGGGTAATATTGCAGCTGATGGCGCGATTACGATTGTTCAGGAAGGCAACAAGGCAATTCTTGTAGAAGTAAACTGTCAGACTGACTTTGTTGCTAAAGACGAAAACTTTGCTGGCTTCTCTGCAAAAGTTGCTGCTGCTGCGCTAGCTGCAAATGAAACTGATGCTGCTAAAATTGCTGAACTCAAGCTTGAAGATGGTGTTACTGTTGAAGAAGCACGTATTGCGCTTGTTCAGAAAATTGGTGAAAACATCCAAGTTCGTCGTGCTGCGATTGTTGAAGGTGAAAACCTTGCAGTTTATAAACACGGTCTGAAAATTGGTGTTGTTGTAGCTTACACTGGTGATGCTGATACAGGTAAAGGTATTGCAATGCACGTTGCTGCATTCAATCCAGTTGCTGTAACTGCTGAACAGGTTCCTGCTGAGCTTGTAGCGAAAGAAAAAGAAATCGCTGAAGCAAAAGCAATTGAATCTGGTAAACCAGCCAATATCGTTGAAAAAATGGTATCTGGTTCAGTAGATAAATATCTGAATGAAGTTGTACTTGAGCGTCAAATGTACGTAATTGACAACGACAAGAAAGTTGCTGAAGTACTTAAGGCGACTGGTACAACTGTAGCTCAATTCGTACGTTTCGAAGTGGGTGAAGGTATCGAGAAAAAAGCAGAAATGAGCTTCGCTGAAGAAGTTGCTGCTGCTCAGGCTGCTGCTCAATAATATTGAATCAGCAGGTCGTAAAAAAGCCCTCAGTTTGAGGGCTTTTTTGTATTTATAAAACTCAATATTCTTGAGTGGCTTTATGTTTAGCTTGCTAAAGTAGAGGAATAACCAATTGGAATGCAGTTTTCGAATAATTTAAACGATGATAGGGCTTATTAAGCGCTAGTAAGCGTTCTATGCCGTGTTTTCCACTTAGGTAGGAATTTACCTAAATAAGCATCCATGCACCATACGGGGCCAATCAGGAGAAACTGGAGGTCTTTTAAAAAAGAAGGCTTTTTACCCTCAACTTTATGTCCATAAAACTGGCCAATCCATGCCAGAACAAAAACTCCAATATAAAAGCCTATACCTGCTGGCAAGATATAAATAAGCCAACCCATAACCAGAATTAACGCTGCCATTGCTACAGCTAGCACCAAGTCAAGACGGGCATAGAAAATTATAGTTAAAACTACGAGCAGAGTCGCAAGCAGGGTGCTGAAATGTGCGATGATCCCGATAATTGAAAATAGGATAGTTGGAACACAAATCCAGTGAATCGCTTTATTGGTTTTATTTTGATGGCTTTCAGAATATTCTTCAAACCATTCTTCCACTGTCTTCATTATCCACTCCTTGTGATGATTTTTATTAGTCTTAAAATATAAACAGAATATAAATCAAAAAGACAGAATGCGTCAAAGTTTTCTGACAGGGGAGTATTTAAAGATAAATAAAGCTATTTTTGATACAGACCCATAAAAATTGCTAACCAGGTATTTTAAAAATTGGAAGGAGTTTTAAGCAGAGAAATGGAAGTTAGTAAAGTTTAGAAGAAACTATAAAAACAAAAGCCACTAATTGTGGCTTTTAATCTTCTTATGCAGTAAGACAGATTTAAGAGTTAGGACCATCTACACGTTCAATACTTACTTTCGCCGTACCGGCATTAGTTACACCAATACTTTTGGCAGCTCCATACGACAAGTCAAGTACACGGTTACCATGGAAAGGTCCACGATCATTAACTTTAACAATTACACTTTTACCATTAGAGCGGTTGGTCACGCGAATATAACAGTTTAGTGGCAGGCTGCGATGAGCTGCTGTCATGGCATTCATATCAAATGTTTCACCGCTTGCAGTCTTGCGGCCATGGAATTGACGTCCATACCAAGATGCTACGCCGGTCTGGCTGAACTTACGAACAGTGTTAGACGCTACGGTATTCAATTTTTCAATCACTGAAGGTTCTTCTTCAGGGATTTCAATTTTCGCTGCAATAGTCTGGCGGCGAATTTTATCACCGGTACGCTCAGTGATTGAAAGACTGTTAAGGTTTGAAAAGTGAGAGTTAAAGCCTTGTGCATCACGGTTTAAAACACGGGCTGCAAGATTTAAATTGTCATTATCATTGCTCAATGACGAAGCCTGTACCATTTCTGCTTGAGACTGCGTTACGGTCAGACCGATAGTTAACGCAAGTATATATTTTAGCGAAGTGGGCATTCATAAACTCCTAAAGATCAGTGCTGCTTTGCTGATAAAACTCCAGTAAACCAGCACATGTATCCAAATGTTCGTTTGTGTTACTGCATTTGACGATGGGAGATAATATTCATGTGTCACCAAAAGTGTCTAGTCTTTAACGAGAAATATTTACAAAAAGGACAAAATCTCACAAATATAGATTAAAAAATAATCAATATTGTAACATTTAATTTAAAAAGTATAATTAATGGCCTTTTATCTATAAATAATTGTTGACTTTTAAAATACTGGGTAAATATTTGGTTTAACGATCGGCTACTTCTGTCCCTAATTGCCATACAGCAGTGGCATACATACGGCTCTTATTGTAGGTAGTAATAACCTGAAAATTCGGGTAGGTAATATAGTAAACCGGACCATATGAATCTTGAAGTTGAATGATATTGACCATATCCAGATCATCAATTTTTACCAAAGGATTAAGTGGGCTAATTCCTTTATTTTTCAAAACTCCATAAGGTACAGGCTGGGTAAGATCAGTCGCAATAATACTGTCTGGATTTGAACCGGTGTATCGTGCAGCAAAACCGATAGGCTGGTCGCGTTGCCATCCATGATGAGCTAAATAGTTAGCAATAGAACCGATAGCGTCTACTGCTGAGTTTCTGAGATCAATATGACCGTTGCCATCGTAATCTATACCCAGTTTAGTAATATTACTCGGCATGAATTGCGGATAGCCAATTGCGCCTGCATATGAGCCAATAATGCTGCTGGTTGGATAGCCTTCTTTATAGGTCCAGGCAATTAAAGCGCCTAATTCATCGCTAAAATATTCAGCGCGGCGTGGATAACCGAAGGCCAATGTAGCTAGTGCATCACGCGTGACGAAGGAACCTTTATTGGCACCATAACCAGTCTCTACTCCTAAAATACCTAAAATCACCGCCTTAGAGACTCCAAACTGCTGTTCAGCCCGGTTTAAAGCATCTGCATACTGGTTTTTAAAGGTAACTCCGCGCTTAATCGTACCTGCTGACATGAAATTAGTTTTATATTCATACCAAGGTTTACTTTCCCCAGGACGATTCATGATGTTAACAATGTTTGGTAAATTTTTACTGCCCTGCATGGCCCAATCTACCTGCTGTGCAGTCAGACCATAATTTTGCATAGTTTTAGTTTTAAATGCTTCATAATTAGGGTGAGTAATAAAATCATTTGCCTGAGAGAAAGCGACAATACCGGCAGCACTCAAACCTATACTAAATTGCTTGAATTTTTTATAAATATTTAAACTAATCATTGGCTCTTAAATCTCAACTATCGATGCGTATGAATAGACATGACCAAACCAAAAGTGGCCATTAAAGTAATGATGGCGGTACCACCATAACTCATAAAAGGTAGAGGTACGCCAACTACAGGTAAAATACCACTGACCATGCCGGCATTAACAAACACATAAACAAAAAATGACAAACCCAGTGTTCCGGCTACAAGACGTCCATAATTATGAAAACAGTTGAGGCCGATCTGTAATACCCTGAAAATAATCGCAAAATAAAGAGTAATAAGGATGAGAACTCCAATTAAACCAAACTCTTCAGAATAAGCTGCAATAATAAAATCAGTATGGCCTTCAGGTAAAAAATGTAAATGGGACTGGGTACCTTGTAAAAAGCCCTTACCAAAAAATCCACCTGAACCAATTGCTGTTTTAGATTGGATAATATTCCAGCCTGTTCCTAAAGCGTCTGCTTCCGGATTCAGCAAGGTGAGTACACGTTGCCGCTGATAGTCATGCAGAAGAAACTGCCATGCTAGGGGAATAATCATGCACATGAGGCCTATAGCAGCTCCAATGAGCTTCCAGGAGAGGCCACTTAAAAACAGGACAAAGAGACCGCTGGCAAGAATCAGTAATGATGTCCCTAAATCTGGCTGCTCTGCAATGAGTAAAAATGGAACAATAATAAGAACCAGAGAAATAATGACGTTTTTAAAGCTTGGAGGAAGAGGATGGCGTGATAAAAACCAGGCAATCATCATTGGCATACCAATCTTCATAAACTCGCTGGGCTGTACACTGCCAAAACCAGGAATATCAATCCAGCGCTGTGCACCCATGCGCACTTCGCCAAATATCATGACTGATAACAGCGCTAGTACACCAAAGATATAAAAATATGGCGAAAATGCCTGATAAACCTTGGGTGGAATCTGGGCAAGTGTAAACATGACGATAAAGCCAATACCGAAGCTCATGGCCTGCTTGCTAACTAGACCAACATCTTGTGCAGAAGCACTATATAGTACAGTTAAGCCTAATAAGGCATTGAGAAACAGAAAAAGGCATAACCACGGATCAATATGCAGCCGCTGCCAGCGAGACGGTTGCATGGCTGTACTCAGCCCATCACGGGGAGCTTGACGCAGGAATTTATATTGAGAGCTTGGAGACATGTAGGTTTGAAAACAGGCTAAATTAATGCATGCCGCATGCTAACACAAAGCTTGCACAAGACAATCGCTATGCAAACTTTGCAATAAAAAAACCTGGCATTAGCCAGGTTTCCGATTCTGATATTTTAATCTCAAGATTATCTGATCAGTCTTAATATAAACTGATGAATAAGTTAAATATTAATGGAAGAATAAAGTATCGTGATATTCTGCAAGTACCATTAACTCATCTTTAGTCAGATTTGGGATAAGCTTGTCGATAGCGATATGCACTGCTTTAGTGACCGCTGCCGCTCCGATATCGGCAGCTTTACGTTTAATCATGCCCAGATCAAGTGTTTTGTTGAAATCGCTCATAAAATGACGGATGGTTGCGTCACCGAACTGTTTATAAAGCTCGGCCAACACTGCACGGTCTACTTTATTGCCCGCCTTAATTTCAGCAAAATTATGCTTAAGGTTAGTGACCAGACTGGCGTCCAGTGGTTCACCTACTCTATATTGGTTATCCGGACCTTTAAACATGCTACGTTCAGAGAATTCAATTGACTGCTGAACTACTTCATTTGGTGCTTTATTTAATAGTTGTTTCAATAAGACAGCCACAGTTGACTTAATATAGCCTGCAAGTTTTTCTGCTGTATCACGCTTGTCACTGGCAGGGAAACGGCGTACCAGTTCAGTTAAAATAGCATCAATAATTTCATCATTGATTTGTAAAGCGATTTTATCCCGAAGAGGATAAAGCGGCTCCTTTGAATTCTTTTTTTCAACTGATGTCTGAAGATTGTTCAGTAAAGACTCAGACGGGGTAAAACCAAAAAATGGCATGATTAAAACCTCGGTATTTTTCGTTTTATTGTCGCGCCAATCGGATCGGGTTTGGCATCCAGGTTAAATCTGATACACGACATGGATTAATATCCAGCCCACCACGTCGTGTATAAGTTGCATACACCATCAACTTTTCCGGCTGTAAATGTTGCCATATATCTGCAAACATTTGCTCCACACATTGTTCATGAAAGCCATTATGTTGACGGTAAGAAATAATATAAGCTAACACACTACGATAACAAGGTTTTTTACCTTGATAACGAATAAAAACCGTTCCCCAATCTGGCTGACCAGTCACTGGACAGTTACTGCGTAACAGATGCGAATATAGCTGGATGTCTCCTTCTTCAGGGTCATCTGCATATTGCAGCAAACCTGCATCCGGATGATTCTTTAACTGCTGGGGTATCAAATCATCAATACATATACCCTGCGGTTGACTGATTTCAAGAGCATCTACCTGAAAAAGCTCTAGTTTCACTGCTGCACCTGCAGCCTGAGATAAGTCTTTTTCTACAGTCTCTATAAAAATAGCCCGATTTCCAAACCGGTGAAAATTCAAACTGTTAAAGTAGAGTTTTAAAGATTTGGATTCAATAAGATGAGGCGAAGAAGCGGGTAAGCTCATACGTCCAATAGCGACTTGTGGTATACCATGGCTGTTTAACCATGAAATTTCAAAGATATGCCACCAGTCTTTACCTTGCTGAATACCTTCTATATGGGCATAGTCAGCGCGAGACTGCGCGCGTGCAATAGGAAAAAGAATATCAGGTTGATACTGGTTTGGATAACTGGTGTCTTTACCCAATAAAGACTGCTCTACACTCATTCACGCATTCCTGAACCACGAGACAATAAATAGTATGCAATGCCATAAAACACTGCGCAGAATAATGTAACTACCACAAGAGAAACTGAAACGTTTACATCACTATGGCCTAAAATTCCGAAACGGAAAGCATTCACCATATATACGATCGGATTGATCAGAGAGAGGTTCTGCCAAAATGGGCTTAATGAACTGATCGCATAGAACACTCCCCCTAAGTAGGTAAGTGGTGTTAATACAAATGTTGGGATAATTGAAATATCATCGAAAGATTTAGCATAAACAGCATTGATAAAACCGCCCAGAGAGAAGAGCAGGGAGGTAACAATCACGGTAAATATGGTCACAAACCAGTTAGTGATATGCAGATCAGTAAAAAACAGACTCATCGCTGTCACTATAATACCAACCAGTACACCGCGACATACTCCGCCAATCACATAGCCCCATAAAATCAAATGCAGAGGCATTGGACTCATAATGAGTTCTTCAATACTTTTTTGAAACTTGGCACTAAAAAAACTACTGGATACATTGGCATAACTATTAGTAATTACCGCCATCATAATCAGGCCGGGGACAATAAACTGCATATAGCTTACGCCGCCCATCTCTCCAATACGTGAACCGACCAGATTGCCAAAGATTACAAAATAAAGGCTCATAGTGATCGCAGGTGGAAGCAAGGTCTGGGGCCAGATCCGCATGAAACGTCGGATTTCTTTGCGAACTAAAGTTCCAAGTGCAGTTTGTAATTGACCTAGATTCATGTTGTCGCTCCATCCAGATTTTTTTCGACCATTTTTACGAAAAGCTCTTCGAGACGGTTCGATTTGTTGCGCATACTGCGTACCTGAATATTCTGTGCCTGCATGAGCTGAAACAGATCATTTAAAGAATGGGCTTTATCCATTGTTACTTCTAGAGTCATTGGATCAATCAGATTAAAATTAACGCCAATAATATTCAGATGCAAAGGTTCAATAGGTTCAGCCAGATCAAAAATGAATGATTCCTCATTTAATTGATTAAGAAAATCCTTCATAGTGGTATCTTCTTTAATTACGCCACGATCAATGATTGCGATCCGGCGACAGAGCATCTCGGCTTCTTCCAGATAATGGGTCGTCAGAATAATTGAGGTGCCCTTGGCATTCATTTCTGTCAGGAAATCCCACATTGAACGGCGCAGTTCGATATCGACCCCAGCAGTGGGCTCATCCAGAATAAGTAACTTTGGTTCATGCATCATGGCTCGTGCAATCATGAGACGGCGTTTCATACCACCAGAAAGCATACGGGCCTGAACATGACGTTTGTCCCAAAGGCCAAGCTTTTCCAGATATTGTTCTGCCCGTTGTTCTGCCAGCTTTTTAGGAATACCATAATAGCCAGCTTGAGTGACCAGAATATCAAAGGTTTTTTCAAAATGACCGAAGTTGAACTCTTGTGGCACGACTCCTAGGCATTGTTTGGCCTCAGAAGGATGGGTGTCTAAATTGTAGCCAAAGATTTCTACAGTTCCGGAGGTTTTTTTAGCCAGTGAGCTGATGATACTGATCGTTGTAGACTTGCCTGCACCATTGGGCCCTAAAAGTGCATAGAACTCTCCTTCCGGTACAGTCAGATTAATTCCTTTGAGAGCTTGAAAACCATTTCGATAGGTTTTGGACAAATCCCTTAGCGTCAATGCATCAGTCATGAATTTCTCGCATGGTGAATAGAAAAGATATTCTGAGCGATCTGCTTCAATAAACCAAGTACATTAATGGTAATCGGCAAGCTAGAGATTAAAATTTGCTTAAAGCGTAAGCATCAGTGGTGTTTATCTGCATTTATGTACTTTACCTTGCTCATTTTTTTGTTATGATGTGCATCGCGCGTTCGTAGCTCAGTTGGATAGAGTACAGGTTTCCGAAGCCTGGGGTCGTGGGTTCGATTCCCGCCGAGCGCACCAAATTCTATGTTCAAACTCGTCAAAAGTCGTATAAACCTATTGTTTATAATAGACATCTAATAATAAACCTGTATAAAGTTGTATAAACCTTTTTAAAGTTGTAACGCATTAAAGCATTACAGGATGCGTTACAACTAAGTTTGTACTCACAGGTGTAACGCAAAAAAAATGCCAAAACAAGTAATTTCGCTTACAGACAGCAAAATCAAAGCATTTCTCCGTGATATAAAAAGTAATAATCCCAATGGGTTACAGAAGGATATTCGGCTAAGTGACGGTGCAGGTCTGAATCTTCTAATTCGAAAAAACGGTACTGTCATGTGGCGTTTTGATTACACCCGCCCAGTTTCTAAAAAAAGAAATACGATGACTGTCGGAAATTATCCAGCAATGTCACTGGCCAAAGCACGTGAATATCGGGATCAGTTCAGGGCGTTACTGGCTGAAGGAAAAGATCCTCAGGTAGAAAAGCAGGGTGTTGAGGAAAAAGAGAGATTAAAACAACAGGCAACTTTTAAATCTGTTGCTGAGCTATATAAAAGTAAACAGCGTCTGGCCGAAGCTACTGTAAAGAGAAATGACGGTATATTTGAAAAACTTTATCGAGATGTTGGCAATATGCCTATTTCAGATATTACTCCACGGGATCTGGCCAAAGTAATTGAGAAAGATGAGAACAAGGGGCATATTGAATCTGCAATGCGGATCAGATCTAAAGCCTCTCAGGTTTTTCGCTTTGCAGTGAAAATGGGTCTGTGTGAGCGTGATGTTGCTCAAGATCTGGCAGGTACCATTACCCAAAGAGAAAAAAATCACTATTCAGCATTAACAGATCCCTTTGATTTTGCGTGCTTACTTTTTGATATAGATCATTATGAATCACAACTGGTCCACGTAAAGCTTGCATTGCAACTGGCACCATTAGTATTTGTCCGCATTGGCGAACTACGCAATGCCAAGTGGTCTGATATTAATTTTGAGACGGCTACCTGGTCTTATACTCCGTCAAAAACATCTGCGAAAACTGGACTGGACCATATTGTTCCTTTATCTACACAGGCTATAGCAATTCTAAAAGAAGCTCTTAATTTTACGAATAATTCAGACTTTGTTTTTCCTTCACGCTCTGATAAGCATCGGCCGATTTCTGACATGTCTATTAATATGGCATTGCGCCGTATGGGATATGGTAAAGAGGATATGACTGGCCACGGCTTTAGAGCAATTGCACGTACCTTATTGGATGAAGTTCTGGAATTTCCACTGGATATTATTGAACAGCAGCTTGCGCACCAAGTACGTGACATGCACGGTAGGGCATATAACCGGACTAAGCACTTAGATAAAAGACGTGTGATGATGCAAAGATGGTCAGATTATTGCGATGAACTTAAAGCTCAATTTATTGCATCAAGAGACAAAAAGTTTACGGAAATAAAGCCCTCATGATGCGAGGGCTTGTTTCTTATTAAAGAATGTATAAATAGTGGACTTCCACCAGCGTTTATAGCCACTTTCACTTACCCAATCCGGCTCGGGAAAGCTCCCATCTTCAACCATTTTAATAATAGAAGCCCTGGTTATTCCAGTCATCTTTGCTACTTCACTTGTTTTTAAAAGACGATCTTCATCAGCATGAAAAGCCCTTTTAATCTCTTGCATTTCATTAAAAATGGCTTCGAGTAAGTTATTTTCAGATTCAGTTCGCATTATGACACCTCCTTTACCTTAGCTTGATTTAACTTCTCCATGTGGCCTCCTTAAATTTTGCATTAGTCAGCAGTGCTTCAATTTCAAACAGGCCTACATTTGTAAAGATATGATCCATCTTGCAGCCAAAGACAGTCAGGGTGCGGGTGATAGATGAGTATGTGTATTTCATAGTGATACCGCCGTATATCTATTATGGAATTTGCCACCCCATAGGGCGGCATGGCCCTTATTCACTGATCTCTGCATAGCGACGGTCATAAGCCTCATTGATCCGCGCCGTATCATCGTCTGGAAGGCTATTGATTGCCGGATCACTCATGATGTCATTCAGACGGTCTATATTTTGGGCAGCATCAATATGGGCTATATAGGAATCCACCAGACTTACCGCATCAGCGAAAATATCCTGCTGTGACAGCACTTCTTTGCTCTGTGCGTAGAGACTCAACAGCTCGTTATAATCTTCCACCGTCATTTTGGCCTTATGGTTTTTAATACTCTGAGCTGTTTCAGTCTCTAGCTGATGCACATCCTGAGTATCTGCAATCATTCGTTCCAGTCCTGCCCGGGTAGAAGTGCTCTTGATCTTGTCTACTGGTGCCTGTCCTTGCTGATAAACACTTTCCTCATCAAGACGCTGTTTGACGTAAGCCAATAAGTAATTTCTATCGACCTCAGTTAATTTGGTTTCTTTCTCGATCTGACTTTTTAAACCATTAATAGAGCTGGCCTGAACGGTACTGGTGAGTGTCTTCATATAGCTCTTTTTAATTTCAGCAAACTTGTTTACATCGACCTGAGCAGTTTCTGATGTTTTATTTTGCTGGATCAAGTTCTCTGCTTCTTGCTGTAGCCGTTTAAGATCTTCCACAGTCAACTCCGCATCTACAACTTCATTCTCTGTAGAATTCTGGACATTTTCAGTTTCAATGACTTTTGGCTGTTTACGTGCACGTGGTTTCTTTTCTTCCTGAACTGGCTGTTGCTTGGCTTGCTGCTCTACAGGTGCTTCTTTAACGACATTAGCCTTAAGGTCAGAGGTAGTCACCGGTGAGGTCTGCTGTACTGGTTCTGGCGTCACATCAATAATGGCGTCCTGTTCTTCTTCCTGAGTCCGGATACCCATTAACACTTCTGGTGCGTAGATCCGGCCAAAGAATGATGCAGCACGATAACGCAGCATCTGTTCAGGCATGGTTTGCCATTTAGAACCGTTCTTTTGATACCAGCCTTCTTTCACTGCCATTTCCATTGAGATTTCAGCAGATTCAAGGCGCTCACCTGTAGCTGTTTCAATGGCCCATGCTTTACAGGTGATATTGCGTAGCTTGACAGTATGGACTTTTTCTTCTGGCAGACTCTTGCGGGCGCGCTCATTCCACTTCCATTCCTTGGTGGTGTAGGTCACTTCCACTTCACCACGGTCTTCCATTTCAAAGCGCAGCGGTGAGTACTTGCCAGAGGTATTAATTGCCCCGATCACGAACTGTGATGACCAGGCTGGACGACCTTCGACAATATAAAGGTTCTGCATAATCATCAGCGGATCGGCACCCATGCGGTTTGCCATATTCAGGGCAATCACACAGTTTGCCAGACCATTCGGGTTAGGTTCACTACGGTACAGCCAGTTTCCATTCTGGTCTTTACCGTCTTTGATCTTTAGTGTATCGCGGTAAACTTCCGGTACCATGGTTGAGGCGGCAAGCATTTTGGCAATACGTTGTGCCAGTTCAAAACCTTCCAGTGAAGTCAAGCTGACTTCAACGGGTCTAGGTGCTGCTACAGCAGTCTGACGTGAGGTACGGATCTGTTCAGCAGTCATTACTTGAGAAGTCATTGTTTTAATCCTTATAAAAATTATTTGCGAAATTTGCAGGTGTGATAAACAGGGCAGTATTTGTCGTGACACATCATTGATTTTGAGTTGCCGTAAAATACGCCGTGCTTAATGAGTTTTGCTGCGTGGTGCAGTAGTCCAGGTTCTTCTTCAGTACCTAGAAGCACCTCTGCAGGTGAGTCGATTTCACCGATACCGACGTGCTGACCTTTATCTGTTTTTCCGGTAGTCAGGCCGTAGATACGGGCAGGGGCCAGCACCGGTTCTTGCAGTGCATGACTGGCCAATACGGTATAAATCCCCATTTGTGGTGTATGGCCTACGGTTTTGACTGTACCGTCTGAAGCCACAGCATTCTTGCCAGATTTAAGGTCACCAATACCCAGTTCACCCTCATTATTTTCATAGATGCGGTCAATGGTGCCTGTAAGCTCAATGCCCAGATCAGCAAGGATGAGAGATTCACAGCGCACTTCCACACCTATAAATTTTTGGGTTGGCGCAATATGAGTGATGTACTTTTGCATTAATGAATGACCAATTGCCTCAGCAGCATTCTGGTCCAGGTCAGACCAATCCACTTCTTCATTCGGCTGCCAGATCTGGTGATGCAGAATCTCCTCGCATTCTTCCAGGGTGACGTCTTCTCCGATCAGGTTCAGATAGTCCCACTGGGTTACTGCTTCATGAACTGCTGTACCTAAGCGTGTGCGTGCACCGGCTGGAGTGCGTTTGTTTAAAAGATTTTTGGCTTCCCAGCGTGCCGGACAGTCAAACAGGTCGGACAGGGAGCTGGCCCGGATTGGAATAATTTTTTCTGGATTTACGGCTGCATTCATTAGCGAGCCTCCACAACCTGAACCAGTTGAGGCTCTTGAGAGAACTTCGCGTTATAGGCATGGGCTTGGACTGTCTGAGTTTCAGCTTCATTTGCACAGCTACGCAGCATACACACCAGTGCAAAGACTGAACTGGCAATGAGTAAAATGGCGCAGATGTTAGAGAAGACCGAACCGGGCTTGCTTTGCATTTCTTCAGCCGTTGGTTCTTGAAAAAGAATCTGGGTGGTTTGACTCTTTGGGTGATGTTGTTTCATAATTCACTTACTCACAGGTTAGGTGTGGGTCTGGCTCCAGGTAGTTCAAGCTACGCTGGAGCTTTTTGTTGTCTTAATAGCTTTAATTTAGTATTTACTAAATAATTAGTCAATAGTATTTACTAATTTTATTTAGTATAAAATTAGTATTTGCTGAATTTCATACTTTAATAGACAAAAGAAAACCCACCGCTGGGGTGGGTTTCTTTAAAGTATAAATCTTATTTTTTATGTTCAGTAATACTGATAGGCTGATCTTTTACGAATTCTACAATGCCCTCACCAGCTTTAAAGTGTATTGATACGCCTTGATTATTTGCTAAGCGCACTCCACTTCCTGAGACAGCGCGTTGAAGACGATACACTTTACCAGAATTATCGGTCATTACCGCTGTTTCAAAGTTATCTGAAGACTTTAGAAAGATTAACAAACCATTCGGTCCAGTAAACTCAATAATCTGAGCATTAGATGAAACATCATTTTTAACTTTTTCTTGCAAAACTTCAGTATTTGGATTTGAAGTACAGCCAGTCATTGTCAGACCTATTAAAGCTGCACCTAATAACGTATTTTTCATTTTCTTGACCTTCTTATACAGGATGATAGGGAGGTATTTATATTAATTGTTATAATATAACATTTAAATAGTATATTACATATCAATGACATAAAAAAAGAAAACCCACACGGGGTGGGTTGTTTGGAGTTTTTTAATTGATTGGTATTACAAAAAAAGTAAAGTTAAGGGCAATTGATAAGAATTCATCAATTACAGATGACTCAAACATGTATTTTTCCAACCGATCTAAGAGTCACTCGGGTAGCGGCTTTCTTATTTAGTAATATCTGATGTAGTGAGAGCAGGTCTTTGTAATACATTTAATAGTTTATTTGCATCAGGAGCAATAATCGATCCACTTGTTACTTTAGTATTTAGATATTTAGGAAACTTATCCATTAAGTAAACTTCATATAACCATTTTCGGAAGATGCCTAATGCATCAGCTGGATATATCCAAGCCTCATATTCACCACCTGAAGACTGTCTAAAGGTATCTGGATAAACATGTGGGAATTTACATCTTGGGCCATACTTGTCATCAAATTTGTTTTGAGTCCAATATCGTGACCATATTTGCCCAACACTGATATCTGGCACTGTAGTGTCATCTATCTTGCAACCTCCGCGTATCATGTTAAGAATTACAGTCTAGAGCTCCTTAAAAATTGAAAAATAGTTTATAGGAATATTGTCATTTAATAATAATCTTTCATGAAAAGCCTGCCATGAGCCATCAACTTTTCGGTTTGGATCATAGTTGCATTTTGTATAAACATAAATTTTGAATGAAGAAATAGCTAATACTCGATAGTTTGTTCTCGCTATTTCCTTATTTGGTAGATCTGCATCAATAGCATAGTATTCAAGTAAAGCCATACAAACTGCATCGGGTATGGCAAGAAAATCACGATGACCATTAGAAGCGTTAATGTAAAGATTTTTGTTGGAGTAGTTTTGAGCCCTAAGTAGATTTTGCTATATCCTTGCGAAATACTTTACCCCCCACAACCCCCACGTCCAATCTAAGCCGCATATAGCGGCCTCTAAACTTCTTCCTGTCCTGATATTTCTATTCTTGAAATAAGATCAATAGGTAATGCAAAACTCTCACCCGTAATGGTTTTAAAATTAATCCAGATGGCGCTAGATTCATTTTCGAAATTGATGCTGACCAACTTTACAAGATTAAAAGGCTTGGCATTGTTGGGTAAAACAATATTGTAGAGATGGTTTTCACGTACGTAAGAGATAAGTATTTGGTGAATAGCCATCTGCTCACCACTGCTTAATTCTCTGTACTTGCACAATTCGGGTAGGTTATATTTTTTATTCACTTATTATTATCCTATGTTAAATAGGCCGCATATAGCGGTCTTAATTCTTAGCTCTTTCTCACTCTAGGTTTTGCGTGATAGACATATCTTACGCAATCGACCACTTGCCCCACAAAGTGGCACTCTTCATCAAACTCAATAATATTTGGCTTAAAATCTGGATTCAATGCTTGAAGGTATCTTTTGCCGTTTGTCTCAATAACCAGTTTTTTAAACGTAGCATCTTCACCACGACGCACCACAATAATATCTCCTGATTGCATATCTCCATAATAGGCATCAGGGTTTACAACAATGTAGTCGCCTTCAATAAAATCAGGAAAATTACTTATTCCTTGCACTTGAAGAAAAAAGCAATTTGAGCACTCATCTTCTGGTAATGGCAGCCATTGAGAGACTTCACTCATATCGACAGCGGCCACGTTAGTAAAACTACCTACTTGTACCCAAGATAAGACGGGAGCCATGCGCGCTCTAACTCGAGGCACATTAGCAAAGCTCTCTTCACCGAATATATTTTTGGTTGGTTCCTGATCTAGTAATCCAGACTCCCAGCCGACTTTCTTTTCCAGATTACGTGCTGCACGCTCGCCAAAACTCCCATGACCTTTTACAAGCTGAGATATGTGGCTAGGGTTCAAATCGTAATGCTCACAGAAAGCAGCATCTGAAGAAAACCCTTCTGATTTATTTTTGGCATCTATTGCCCGGCGTAAATTAGCGCGTCTTAAAGAAACAATATCCATACCAGTATTTCATCTATTTTTTAGTAAAAAGTAAATTCGTAAACACTAAATCTATATTGACTTATTTAGTAATAAAAATTAGTATTTACTAAATATTACTAATGGGAGATCTAGAAATGTCTTCTGCCAATACAACTGAATTAAAAGCCTTCTTAGCCAACCTTTCTTTAGATGATCGAAAAGACTTCGCAAAACGCTGCCAAACCTCACTGGGGTACTTAAACCAGATCATGTATGGCAACAGTAAATGCAGCGCCTCTCTCGCAATCAAAATCGATAAAGAGAGTGATGGTGCAGTTAGTTGTGACCTGCTTTGTCCAGAGGCAGATTTTAATTACGTCCGTAACCAAGCATTAATCGCTTAAAACAATTATCAACAACTTAATATCTTTAATAAACGTGAATAAAAACAAGGATTCACATATGGAATTTAGTAAAGAAGCACAAGCTGCTCTGTATAAGATGATTCGTCATACACCAGGTATTGATGCAAAACAGATTGCTGAAGTATTAGGTGACTCTCATAAAACCGTTCTGAATTACGGCAATCCAAATATGGACTATTTGCCGAGCCTTAAAAAATTTGAAGCTTTATTAGACTTCACCAAAAACCCGGCAGTACTTCAGGTTTGGGCGCACAGCTTGAACCTGGCCTTAGTTCCGGCGGGCTGTGATGGAGATAAGCATCGGGAGCTTTCTATTTTTGAAGCCATGATGCAGCACAACATTTGTAGCGGCCAGGTTAATCAGAAGGTATATGAAGCTTATGAAGATGGAGTAGTGACACCTGATGAATATCAGGAGATTCACGAAATTGCTCAAAGAATGATTGATTTCATCACTGCTGTTGATCAAGCAGCTTTCAAGCAGATGCAGAAATATACCACCAACCTTAAAAGTGAAAAAGCCTGACGTTCGAGGTCAGGCTTTTTCTGTTCAAACAGGCTGGAATGAACATAGATAAAGTTATCAAACCAATTTTTTAGATACAAGTTAATTTTTATTAATTCAAAAAAACCGCCCGAGTGAGCGCAAGGGCGGTAGTAATTCAGTTTAGTTAGGAAGTCTAAATGAATCAATTAAATGTAGCAGAACAAGTTGTTGATAGCAAATACGTTTTTATAGAACAAAAAGGAATTTTCATTACAGGTGACGTAGTGGTGTTTGCAAGCCGCATTGCGATGGAAGGGCTACAAACCGTCAAAGCCCAACAGAGCAGCCATTACTACCGGCTGGAAGGTGAGCAGATTGTGCATGAGCAGGATATACGCCCGGCCACACTCGCTGAACTCAAAGCCAAATGCCGCTTGGCTGAACCGGTAGCACTGTTTGTTACGGAGGCTCCATGAACCATCAGTTTGATGCACTGCCTGAATATAAGCAGCTCCAGCAGATGCAGTCCTTCTACGAGCCGGCGCTACGCATATTAAACGAGCTGATCGAGCGCAACAAAGCCAACCTGCGTAAACGCGGCTATAACGAGGCCAATGCTGCACTGGCCCGGGACGAGTTCGAGGCGCAGATGTCCCGCCGTTTCAGAATCACGATGTACCTGTCGGCCCAGATCGAAAGCAGTCTGATGAGTGCCGGCAAAGTTAAATATTTCGGTGGATATATCCAGCCTGCTGATGCGGCTGGCCACCCTGAGGAAAAGGTGAAGCCATGAGCTTAGATGCAACCAACTGGGCCTGGAGAGTCGGACTGACCGAGAAGAAAGGCGGTAGTCGCATACCGCTGAAACGGCTCATCCTGCTCTCGCTGGCAGACCGTGCCGGTGAAGACCATTGCTGTTACCCCAGCATGCAGCGTCTTGAAAAAGACACCGGTCTTGAACGCAAGACTGTACTCAAGATTATTGCCGAGCTGCTAGAAGACCGGCTGATTGTCGATACCGGTGAGCGCAAGGGCAGTACCAGACGGGTAAAAGTCTACCGGTTAAATGGGGTCAATGGACGCGAAACCATGCCAAAAACGGCACCATTACAGGAAAAAAATTTATCTGAAATAGTACCGGAAACGGAACAGTCCCAAAAACGGAATCATTCCGTTAACGGCATGTTGAATAGTGCCAATAACGGGACTTTGAATAGTGCCGTTAACGGGACACAGAATCTCCCAATGAATCTTTCAGAAGAATCTAAAAATAAAAAAGACAGGCTTTGCTTTAAAAAACTTCGTGAAGAAATTTTTCTGGCCGATGACAGCATCAATTTTGACACCCTCATGAACTCGAAGTGGTCTGAGCGGGAAAAGCGGGCCTTTGAAACCTACAACGTGGGCAAGAACATGAGCTGTGATCTGATGATCTATCACTTTGCTGACTGGCTGATTAACGCCTACCGAACCAAGTATTCAAATCCGCAGCAAGCTGCATCTGTTAAACCGGCAGGCACGGGAAGTCAGTCGAATCGGCTTTCTGAAAAACAGATCCACACCTTTGCCCAGAAGCTCTCACAGCATCCCGAATTCTCAGGGCGTTTTAGCGAACCGGGTGAGTCATACGAAAAACTGGCCGCACGCATCGCCGTGAAACTGGCTGATCCGGTACAGGCAAAGAAATGGGAGCCTTACCTGAAACAGGTGGGATTCAATGGTTCACTGGCAGTAGGCGCGTAATGACCAGTATGTCTCTGGCTGAATACCACAAGCTCTATGGCACTAAAAAACGTGCCAAAGCCAAGCGGCAGAGCAAGGTGAAAGGGGAGAAGGTTGTAAGTGAGGGAGAGGCAAAGCTGGCCAGCGATCTTAAAGCGCTCAAGATTGGCTTCGTACAGGAGTTTTACTTTCACCCTGAACGACAATGGCGAGCAGACTTTCATATTTTAGAAACAAAGATTTTAGTTGAGGTGGAAGGCGGGATCTGGACAGGTGGCAGGCACACACGGGGCAAAGGGTTTATTCACGATATGGAAAAATACAACGCGGCCACAGTGCTGGGTTATCAGGTATTACGGTTTAGTACAGAGCAAGTGAAAAGTGGTTTGGCGGTTCGGCAGATTGAAAGGTTATTAGGGGGCTTTAAGTGATGAATGCAGCAGTAACAATTATGCAAACAACGGATTGGACACGTTTTAGTACTGAGGACTGGTTCCGTCAATTTGGTGCCTGGATGAATGGCAATACTGAAGTCAAGCGTCTGGTCTACAAATCATTGCCCACGCGTAAGTTGAACCAGAAACAACGTGAGCAGCTCATTACAAAATATATGAATGATGAAAGTTTTAGAGAACCAGTTGTACGCCGTGGAGTGACCTGTCAAATAACCGACAATGAGGCAAGAGCATTTCAACGGATTATTTTAGATATACGGCAGATTGAGAGTGAACCGTTACAAGAGTGGATGGGGGTGATATGGGAGGTTTATATTGAAAATAGAAGACTGAGGGAAGTTGCTACCTTGTTTGATACCTCTACTATCCAAATTCGCCAAGATATGAAATGTGCTTTGGCATTTATTGAAGGTCGGTATCCGAACTTGAAATCTAATTTACTTCGAAAATGAATATTTATTCAAAATACGAAAACCAAGAAGTAATAGATCGCATTACATGAACCGATTTTGAAAATGCTCGCATTTGCGGGCTTTTTTACTTTTGGAGACTTGATAAAGGTATGGTAAGTTTGAGAAAATTTTAGAAATTAAAGAAATGGTTTTCGGTTAAAATTTTACGTATTCTTTATGTGCATTTTAAAGAAAGCTACTGTTAAATATTAACTTTGTTTGAATGAGCATAATTTAAATTATAACAATAAACAAAAAATATAATGTCTATCTTTAGCCTGCTTAAAAGACCGTAAGCAGGCTTTTTTATTAATTTAGAAAACAGTTGATTGTGTACACAGGTTATGGCATATTTGTGATAACTTGGCGAATTTGTATTTAATCGCTACTAAATAAAGCTCGCATTTGCGGGCTTTTCTTATAAGTTTTTAAAATTTTAATCGACAATGACTTAAACTTTATATATCACATTTACCAATTTTTATTATTCTCTGTTAGCGGATAACGGTGGAATATAGACTGAAAAAAACTTATTAGATAAATTCCTTGTTTCTTAAGAGAAAAATAGAAAATCCTTTACACAAATCTTAAATAATTATTAAGTATTTTTTCTTTTAATTAATCCAAAATAAACCTCCATTTGAAAAGCTGCAATTTTAGAGAAAAAGAATGCCTAGAAACAATTACTTACCAGCTCTAGAACAGGTCTATGATTTCTTGCAAGAGCGTCCTGGTTTTAAGAATGAGAGTGGATTCGCGAAAGCCGTAGAGTATTTTCGAACCTTACATGAAGAGACTCCTGAAGAATTCAGAGTTCAGGTGCCTAATTTTGTTATAGGTAAATTTGGTACTAAAGAGATAATCAATTTAGGAGAAATGCCAAATTATACGGACAAGAATAAGTTCGTTAATTGGGTAAATATTCAAATTAATACCTAACGTTTGATCATTGTTAAAGCCCATCATTTGATGGGCTTTTCTATTTTTAAAAAAACTTAACATATGGGTATTACAAAAGATACTTTAAGCAATTTTAAGTGGGCTAAATTAGAAATAAGTTTTTTTTAAAAAAATAAACGAATATTTTTTATCAAGACTTGCTTCTAATCAATAAAGTCTAAGAGAGGTTCTTATGTCAGCTCGGTCAACCTATTACATCGGTGGTGTGTATAACGGCCAGGTGGTAGAGCCATCGCATTTAGGCTCGGAAGAGATCCTCAAATTTATTGAAGAGTTTACGGCGCAGGATAAAGAGACCCTGCTGTATAAAAGAGTTCAAATCAATAAGGATGGTACCATTAAATCTTTTTACTTGCTGGAAGGCGCAGAACCGGCCGATTATAAAGAATTAATCTTAAATATCTGGTTAAATGTACCAGTAGATGTGTATGGTATCTAAAATCAATGCAAATGGATTAGACATTGAAAACTATTATCAAAAATTATCAGCGCCTTGCTCAAGAAACCTATGTGAAGGTATATAGAGAATACGGGTTTAGTACTAATGGTTTAAAGGACTTAAATCTTTTACTCACCGAATTGAAATTTAAAACTAAAAGTAAAGAAATTAAGATTCCTCTTACTCGAAGCTATTTAAAAACGTTAAAACCTATAGAAAGATGGGGTATAGAAGCACGGATAGATTTCAGTGTAATACCTGATCGGGAGCTTACCCAAAGTTTTATTAATTGGTATGTAAACCTGATTGAAACTATATTTACACAAAAAGAAAAAACCTTTCCTCTAGCGGATGAAAAAGAGGAAGGCTATCAAGATATTGTGAACTACTTTAAAAGAAAGAACTCTTCAGTAAAAGCTAGATCTGATAACTTTTATAAAAAAGTGCATAAGAGAACACAACAGCTAAAAGCAGATTGATGATTCACTATTTACTAAGTACCCACCGTGAAGTTCCAAAATATGAAAAAATTTATTGCTTCAGGATTTTTACTGACGGTTCTCTGTGCATGTTCAAATTATCAGTCAGATATTGATCACGTATCTGAACAAAAAACAGATAAACAAGCAGAAGATACACTCCATGAGTGTTTGCCACTTCGGGCCAAAGAGCTTGTAGGGAGAACTGATTTAAGTGATCGGGAAATCAAAAAGATGACCAATTCAGAGATACTTCGCTATGCAAGAGTAGGTGAGGCTGTTACAGAAGATTATCGACCAAACCGGATTACAGTTATTAAGGCTTCAAATACCTACAAGATCATTGACGCTTCATGTGGTTAGAAAGAAAGGGGGCGAATTACTGTTTATCTGTATTGATCTTGATTAAAATGAGTTCTATTTGCATTGATTAGAAATCAGTCTTTATCACTAGTATCTTTAACTAATTGTTTGAACTAATATTGCGCTTAAATTTCGGGGATATATCTTCTTTGAGTCTTAAATCATTCTTTGGTTTAACTCAATTGCGTTATCTATTGCATTGTCAACAAAGCTGACTTGGTTAAATGAAAATTTTATCTTTAGGGACCTTACATCACAAACTAAACACCTTGCAGCTATAAGTAATTACTTGCAAAAATTTTAAAATGTTTTTTTACGGTTTTTACGTGGTTACTATTTAGTTAGGTCAGGAGGTTAATGTGGAAGATGTAAGATTGTTGTATGTAAGTAAGCTAAAAGATTGTGCCAACCCTATGAATGAGCTGTTCAACATTCTTACTGAAGCATTAAACTTTAATACGCCTCATAAGATTTATGGTGCTCTCTATTACGGCAATGGCTACTTTGTCCAATGCCTTGAAGGGGAGAGGGAAAAAGTTGAACATCTTTATTTTCAGAAGATTCTTAAAGATCCACGTCATGAAGAATGTGAAGTACTGTTCTTAGAAAATATTGATGAACGAATGTTCTCCAAATGGCATATGAAATATGCGAGCTATCATAAAGATGTTATAAATTTCTTTATGGATAAGCATAAAGAGAGCTTTAATCCCTATTTGTTGACTAATGAAACTATTCCTGACTTTGTAGATTTATTATCTCGACAGCCCGACAGTTTTTATACCTTAAGCCATAGTTGATTTATTCTGTTTCAATATTAAGTTAGCTTATTTAATTTTTTAAAAAGTTATTCAATTAATCTTGAAGATATATAAAATAAAACCTGCCCCGCAGGTTTTATTTTATATATTGGATCAGAGAATAAGAACATGCTTGAAGAACTAGCAAATAAAAGAATATTAGTGAGTGAATACGATACATACTATTAACTCTATTATCCAAAAAAATTACTCAAGAAACTCGATATTTTGTCTATATTCAAATGACCCTTTTTACTTAAGGGTACTTTGGTAACCTACTTTAATTATCTTTTCTCCCTGAAAGAAAGGCTCTTAAAGTTTTAATGAATTTGTATACACTTAGTTCTATACAAATCCTCATTAGCCTATCCTTAAGAGGATAGGTTTTTTTTATTCATAAGATTTTAGTTGAAGACATATTTTTAGAAATTTGTTTATATTGTTTATTTAAAAATCTCTAATTTAATTTCAAGCTATGTTTAATAAATAAACAACATGAGATACATTAAGCACACCGTTATTGCTATTAAAACAACTACATATATTTGAATTTTAAATTATATTAATATTAATTCTATCACTTTCCTTCCGATAGAAGAGTGTGTGTAGTAGTACCCCTTAACCTGCTTTTACCTCTATGAAAGCAGGTTTTTTTAACCCTTCATTATTAGTTTATTAGCTTTAAATATCCATCTACCGAAAGCTCATATCGCTCCCAGTATGAGCTTTTCTATTTAATGAGAGATTTTGAATATGAGTGATTCAGATATACTGAAAACATTACAGGTGTTAGAGAAAACACATGGTAATTCAAAAGAGGTTGTTTATAGCGCTCATCTCTCTGATGAATGCGTATATTTGTTTTCAGATATAGGATATGCCGGAAATAATCCTACTCCCAGGCATGAGTGGCGCATGAATAAGGCAGATCCTGATTTGGAAATAAAGTTAAAGAGTGCGGTTCAGCTTATTCTGGATGAAGCCCAAGTGGCTTAAGGATAATGGGTGAACTGAAAGTATGAAAGGAATTAACTTTATTATTGAAGATCTCATAAGCTCTAAACACCTTATGAGATCTTTTAAAATTTATTCTCATAACTACAGATCAAATCCTAGATTTTTTAAAATAACTTATGCAATCTATTTGATTAAATTAATTAAAATTACTTAGACATTTATACTATATTTATTTTGCTAGGGTTCTGATATAGCTAGGTGTTTGCCGAAAAATTAAGAAGTTTTTATCATGTCTAATTATAGAATTACTTATGAAAGATTAATCTCTAGTATCAATAATAAGCTGGAAGTAAATAAAAACACGGCTATAAGTTTTGAAGAGAAATATTCTGATATTGAGCCTGGAGTAGTAGAGAAACTGGAAATTTACTATGATGCTAAAGGGTATGAGTTTGACTGGCTAGAAGAAGATAACTTATTGGTGGTGCTTATAACACCTAAATAACTGAACAATAGTCTTAAGCTAGTTTTGAGTGGTTCTTCTCTCATGGAGAAAAAGAAAGTAAGAGGTTTGCAAAATATTAACCAGATAACCAAAAATTATATTTATCGGATAGACTTCTCAGTCTCTTCCATTTAAAGAAGTTTTGATGTAAATATGCCAGTTCAAATTTGCAGAAAGCAAATTTTCTCCTGGTGAAGCAAATGAAAGAAAATTTAGGCGTAGTTGTTTTTTATGCACTGTGCATTCTTGGAATTATCCTTGAATTGGTGGGGTTTATGAATATAGATATAATGTTTCTGGTAATTGGGGCTGCATTTTTAATTAGTGCATTTCTCATAAAGTCAGAATTCAAACTATATGTCTCTTTCTGGAAAGAAATCGAATAGCGTTATTTAAGTTTGGTAAGAATAAGAAGCCGCATTGACTAAAGTTAGTGCGGTTTTTTAATGGGTGTAAGTTATGGATGCCGACCAGTACAAAGCTCTAACCAAAAAGAAGCCATTAAAAAAGGTACCAAGAGCAAAGCCATTACCTAAGGCAACTCAAAAATATCTCGAAGCCCAAGAAGAACTAGAGCGGATTCTGGATATTTTAGAAATCAAATTTGAAAAATGCTTTCACTTTAAATCTACCAAGCACTGGCGTTTCGACTTTCATTTGATCGAACACAGGATCTTAATTGAAATAGCAGGCGGGCCTTGGTCTGGTGGACGTAAGGGAAAACTGAGCAATAAGGCTTGGAGCATGGATCGTTATGATCATGCTGCAGAGATGGGTTATAACGTTGTACGTTTGGAATCAGCTAGCCGTTACAAGATCAACGAAGCTGGACCATTGCAAATAGAATCCAGTCATGCTGGTCAATGGCTTAAACACTTAAAGAGGTATTCATTCAATGGAACAGTTCAGACCATTCCCGCCGCCGGATCTGATTGATCAGGCAGAGGAAGAGGAAGCAATCCGGCTGGCACCCGCCGTTGAATTAAAAGAATGGGTGCTTAAAAACTTTTTAACCTTGGGTGGCCAGCTGCACAATCCGGACCATGATCATATCGCTGAGCTGCTTCATGATGATGAAACCTTCCTGGCATTTGCTTGGGCTTCATCTGCGGCAGTAGCGAAAAAACGTATGGTACTGGGCCAATGTGAAAAGGTGATGTTTAACCAGGGTGGTTGGAAAAAGGCTAGGCAGGAACAGCAGATGCGGGACTGGTTCGGCTATGTACCTGTTTATCTCATTACAGTAGACGCAAGCTTTTGCAAAAACTCTAATGATCAGGAGTTCTGCCGTTTGATTGAGCATGAGCTTTATCACATCGGTGTTGAACGTGATGAGGACGGCGAAATCATTTATAGCGATATGACCGGCTTACCAAAGCATTACTTGGCTGGCCATGATGTCGAGGTGTTCTTTGGTGAGACTAAACGCTGGGGAGCTGATGAGTCAGTTAAGCGTTTACTGGAAATTGCGAAGAATGCGCCGTTTGTGTCTGAAACTAATATTGCTGCGTGTTGTGGGACGTGTGTGATCGGGTAGTTTTAAATTTTTTTTGCCCACTTTCCTTGATGTTCCTTGATGGATGGTGACTTATGGCAAGGCTTAAAAAAGCAGAAAAAGTATTTATAGTTCGGTCACTTGCACAGTTTATGACCCCCTCTGAAGTAGTGAAGGACATCAAGGAAAAGTTTAATCTGGATGTTTCACCTCAACAGGTGGAATATTACGACCCTACTAAAGCAGCTGGAGCTGACTTGGCTCAGGAGTTCGTTGACCTATTTAAAGTGGCCCGACAGGAATATTTAGATCAACCACTACAAAATATCATTGGTGCTAATGACATTGTTCAATTACAAATTTTGAGCGATTTATTGGTGGCAAAAAAAAGTAACGTGGTGCTGGCCATTAAACTAATTGATCAAATTCAAAAGATCGTTAAAGGCCATTATGAAAAGAAAATAGAAATCACCGGTAAGGACGGCGGTCCGATCCAGCAAGAAACCAAATCAACACATCAATTCACCCCAGATGAGCTCGCTGGACTGTCCGCTCAGGAGCTTTCGCGTTTAGCAATTAATGGCAAGTTATGACTTATGCAATTGAAGATATAGCGCCACTAATTAAAGAGTGGACAATCAATGTACGTCTGCCGGATGTTATAGAGGAAATGACACGGCGTTATTACTACCGGATATTGATAGAGCAGAATGAATTAAGTATCCAGGCTGAAATCTATAAATGCAAAAACGATCCGGCACACTGGTTCAACCATTGGGTATGGACTTATGATCCACGAGGTATGCCTTTTGGCCTGCCAGCAAATATTCCTTTTGCTTTGCGTCCCGGTCAGGTTGAACTTGTAGATTGGTTAATTGAACGTGAAAGTACTCAGACACATGGCTTGATTGAAAAAAGCCGTGATGAAGGTATGAGCTATGTTGTATTGGGCTTTTACTTGCACCGGTGGTTATTTGTAGAAGGCTTTGCGGGTGGTGTGGGGAGCCGAAAAGAGGATCTGGTTGACAAGAAGGGTGACCCAAAAACACTGCTTCATAAATTCAGGGATATGTATTCCAAGCTGCCAGCCTGGATGAAGCCCAAGGGCTTTATTGAAAAAGTGCATGACAATTACATGCGGATCATTAATCCAGACAACGGTGCAACGGTTACCGGTGAAGCAGGAGACAACATTGGCCGTGGTGGACGGACCACAATGTACTTTCTGGATGAGTGGGCGTTTGTAGAACGTCAGGAAGCAGTAGACGCGGCAATATCACAAAACACTAATGTCCATATTAAAGGCTCAACACCGAATGGTATTGGTGACAAGTTTCACCAGGATCGTTTCAGTGGCCGTTACGCCGTTTTCACCATGGCCTGGCGTGATAATCCGGATAAAAACTGGCAGGTCGAACTTGATGGCAAACTGATTTATCCATGGTATGAGAAACAACTGGCCACACTGGATGACATTGTTTTGGCCCAAGAAGTTGATATTGATTACGCTGCTTCAGTAGAAGGGGTATTGATACCATCTGCATGGGTGCAGGCTGCTGTTGATGCTCACATAAAGCTTGGTATAGAGCCTTCTGGTGAGCGTAATGGTGCACTGGATGTGGCGGATGAAGGCAAGGATAAAAACTCATTTGCTGCGCGTCACGGTATTGTTCTGCAGTACTTAGATACCTGGTCTGGTATTGGTGATGACATTTTTGGTACCACTCAAAAAGCCATAGATGCATGCCTGGATTTAAAGCTGAATATATTTTTCTATGATGCAGATGGTCTGGGTGCTGGTGTGCGTGGTGATGCACGTGTCATTAATGAGCTGAATAAAGCTAAAGGCATTCCAGAAATCGAAGCTAATCCGTTTCGGGGATCAGGGGCAGTACACAATCCGGAACAGGAAATGGTTGAGGCACGTAAAAACGTAGACTTCTTTGCCAATCTTAAAGCCCAGATGTGGTGGTCATTGCGTCTTAGGTTTCAGAATACTTATCGAGCCTTGCAGGGAATGCAGTATGACCCCGATAGTCTTATTTCACTGTCAACCAAAGATATAAACAAGCAAGAGCTTGAACAACTTAAACGAGAGCTGTCACAGCCTACCTATAGCAAGAATGGTGCTGGCAAGATTTTAGTGAATAAACAACCCGATGGTGCACTGTCTCCGAACCGCGCTGACGGTGTCATGATTTGCTTTAGTGACATAAGGCCGCCTGCCCGATTAATACCAGGTGGAGGTGGTACACGCAGATTCTAAACAAGGTTTTTAATATGGCAAAATCCAAAAACAAACAGAAAGAGACAAAGCCAAAATCAGCAGGCTTAATGACCAGTGTAGCGGTAGAGAATCTTGCTTTTGCTATGGGACGAGCCGCTGATGTGGATGAGGTATTGCGTCAAGCTGGACTTTCTCGGCAACGTCTTTCGGTCTTAATGACGGATGATGAAATATCACAGGCAATGGAAACCCGGCTTGATGCAGTTTTAAATGCGCCGTGGCGATTCATAGAAGATCATGGTAAACAGACCATTTTCTTAAAAGAGCTTTTTACCAAATGGCATTTTGAAATTGTATCAGGTGCTTGGGAAGCGTGTCCCTACGGTTACTCAGTTTTGGAAGCTAACTACAAGATTGATGAGAATAACCGGTTTACCCTTGCCGATATTATGGTCAAGCCGCTGGAATGGTTTGAGCCTAAAAATAATGGTGAGCTGATCTTCCGTAAGCCCCAGTCCAGTGCTGAAGTAAATGTATTTAAAACTTATCCGCTCAAGTTTTTTCTGACACGGCGTAAACCATCTTATAAGCAGCCTTATGGGGAAGCATTACTCACCAAGCTATATTGGATCTGGTACTTTAAAACTAGCTCCACTAAATTTTGGGTGAAGTTCCTGGAACGATTTGGTTCGCCGTTATTAATCGGTAAGGTGGGTGGTCAGAATCGTAAGCAGCAAGATATTGATGCGATGACCGCTGCTTTACTGAATGCTCATGCACAATCGATCTTATCAATTCCTGCAGAAGATGAAGTAACTACAGTGGGAACTAACTTCTCTGGTGCAGGTGCTTCTGCATTTGAAGCTTTTGATAAGGTCATGGTCCGACGTGTGCAGAAAGTGGTTCTCGGCCAAACAATGACATCTGAGAATGACGGTGGTGGCAGTAAGGCACTTGGAGTGGTGCACAATGAAGTCAGAATGGATAAACGTAATTCTGACTTACGCATGATTTCACCGACAGTCCAGGAGTTGATTGATGCTCTTTGTATCCTCAATGGATTTGATAAGCATACGATCATTCTAGGTGGTGAACAGGACCTCAATGTCAAAGTGGTCGAGCGGGACTTGAAGCTTAAGGATCTGGGTGTGCAGTTTAATGACAAGTACATCATTGAAACCTACGGTATCAAGCCTGAGCATTTCAAGGTTGGGGTAGCTTCAGATATCACTCCAATACAGCAATTCAATGCACTACCCCATAAAGCCTTTAGCTTTGCAGCAACTACCAGAAAGCTATCACCTGAACAGCAGGAAGTAGAAGAGCTGACTGATGCACAGCGAAACATGGAACTCTTAAGCAATGCCCAGGTAAATGAGCTTCTGCAGAAGAGTACAACTCCTGAAGAGCTAGCCTTTAATCTGATGCAGATCATGCCTGAGGCCAGTCAGTCGCAGTTCACGGCGAATCTTGAGCGGGCTTTATATGCAGGTGATGTACTAGGGTATGTGATGGCGAGTGGAGGGAAGTGATGGAAGATATTCAGACGTTATATGATGAGTTTGAAGAGTTTTGCACCAAATATTGTGGACTGGTTTTCGATGAATTCTCAATATATCAGCGTAAGAAATTGGGCCATTACTTTGATGTTCGTGATGAATATTTCAAGCTTTGGCTGAATGCAAGGCATGTTTATAGTAAGGATTCCGCCAATGCAACCAGTCACATTTCTTGAGGCCTTACAGTTTGCCCGGTCTCGTAAAATCGTATTGCCTGATGAGTTTTACTCTCTGGATCTCAAGACACGACAACTGGCCACCACGGTCAGTTTTTTATCGAGCATAGAACAGATCCAGACTGTGATAGCCGCTGTAAACAAGGCTATTGCAGATGGCTCGACATTTGAGGACTTTAAGAAACTGGTCGCTGAAAATGAGATCAAGCTAAGTGAGCCTTATCTCAAGAACGTTTTTCGTACCAATATTCAGACGGCGTATAGTCATGGGCGCTGGCAACAGCAGCAACGCAATAGAGACAAGCGACCATACCTGATGTATTCAGCTATCGATGATAGCCGGGTCCGTCCAAGTCACTTGGCATTGAACCGGATTATCCGTCATATCGATGATCCATTCTGGCTCATGTATTACCCGCCGTGGGGCTTCATGTGTCGCTGTACAGTGATTGCATTAACTGAAAAGCAGGCGGAAAAATACGGTATTACGCCAGATGATCAGCTACCGGAGGTGGCTGAGGAGATGGGCTGGAGTACCAGTCCAATGACCTATGGCAATCTATCAGGTCTGGTGGACCAGAAGATTCTGGATTCTGACCTGAATAAAGCATTTTTGCTGGAGCAGAAAGAGATCATCAAGGCCGAGTGGACAGCAAGTAAAAAGTTGGCCAGTTTATTTGCTCCAATGGATGATAAGACTCGGGACTTATTTGATGTGGTGGCCAATACAGTGATTCCACTTGATCCAGATATCCGGCCAAGTGCGATTCGTACTTTTTTGAACTATGTACAGGGTAATGATTCAGTTCTTACGGCGCAGTTAAAGCAGCCCCCTATTACTCTGGCTGAGGAAGTGCTTAAACGCTGGTTGAAGGAGGATTTAGGCAGGCTACAGGCAGTGGCATCGAATAGTGCAACTACAGTGGCTGGATCAGCTTCACTAGCCTACGCTGCATCATTGGAGGTAGGTAAGGTCATTACATTGGATGCGCCGTTACTGCTTGCAGGTTCTGCTTCAAATATTGTGATTCAGATTGAAAATGCTAAAGGTTTAGGCATTGATCTGGAAAAGTTAAATGCAGGGCAAGGCGTACTGTTTCCCTTAGGCATATCTTTTCAGGTAGTTTCAAGGCAAATAGTGAGTGACGAAATATTTTACATATTGAAAAGGATTTCTACCTAGTATATAGATTGTGTTCACTAAAATAATAGTTTACATGAGGTAGGAATGAAGTATTTTCTTTTTTTAATACAAGAGGGTACGGAGAATAAAGATACTCAAAACGATCTGAGTATTGTGGTTGAAAGCGATAGACCAGTTAATTTTTTATCTGATTTTATAGGTGGAAGAGCTACTCTAACAGAAGGTTATACTGGTTATATGACTGATTACTCTGTCCAAATCTGTGATTTTGACAGTTGTCGTCTACATTTATGTCCTGATGACAAAGATAAATACTTGGTTACAGTTAATCCTTGTTTTAAACGCCTACCTGATAACACTTTAGAAGCACTTCCTCTTCAGGCTAATCAATCATTAAACCTTAATTTTGGAAATGGAGGATTATCATTAAATTATAAAATTCAAAGTATTAGACAGGCACATAACTAAGCTGATTTCGTTTATATATCAACCTCACTCTCTGAACTAATCTCTAAAAACTACCAACATATATCATTGAATTGTAAACCTCTGTTCTCGAAACAGAGGTTTTTTTATGGAGCATGAAAAATGCCTGAACTAAATCAGGAGCATTTGCGCTGTCAGTTTACTGCTGTAAATGTTCCGATCACTACAATGGAAGATGGTGAAACAAAGCGCCGAACATTTGAAGCAGAAGTATATAGCGGTGGTCGTATCGACAATCACTATTACTGGGGTCGCTCAGGTGTGGTGATTGACCTCCAAGGATTACAGTTAAAAGCTAAAACTGGTTTAGTTGAAGAACATTTTGGTGGTAAGCGTGTCGGTGTAGCCACTTCATATGAAATCAACCAAACCTTTAGGGCAAAAGGTCATTTTCTTAGCAATGCAAAAGCTAAAGAAATCGTGCAAGACATCGATGAGGAATATCCATTCCAAATGTCATGGTGGGCTGATCCAGAATCCATTGAAGAAATTGCACCAGGTAAAACAGTTGAAGTAAATGGGCAGCAATTTACTGGTCCATTGCATGTATTCCGAAATGTGCGAGTGCATGAAATCACAATTTGTGGGGTGGGTGCGGACACTCAAACCACTATTGAAGCCTTCTCAGGCAAAGCCAATTCAAACCCAACCAAAGAGGACACAGACGTGACCGAACTAGAAAAAGCACAACAGGCCAAACAGCAGGCAGAAAAGGAGCGCGATGATGCGCTGGGAGAGCTGAAACAGTTTAAAGCCCAGAAACGTGCTGATGAGATTGCAGCTTTAGAAACAGAGCTTAAAACACAATTCAGTGCTGAAGATAAAACTGCATATACCAATATGGATGATTCCGTCTTTGCCTTTACTGCAAAGCAGCTTCGACAGTTTTCTACAGGTGGACAGCAGCCACCAGCTGGCCAGCAGCAACAACAAACACCAAGTGTAAATCCTGCGTTGAACTACCTGTTCAATCATCAGGCTACTGGTGGACAAGGCGGATCGGGCGGTAACAAGGAACATCAATTCACAGCAGGTGCGAAAGCCTTCGCTGAACAAAACAAGGGAAAATAATTTATGCCTATTCACTATATTCCACCGGTATCACTTACTACACGTAAACTGGTACTCGACAATGAAAAGCTGCGCCGTGCCAATGGCAAGGTAACTGCAGGTACCGCCTACAATTACGGCGATTTACTGACACTATCTGATGACAATGTACTGACTCATGCTGCAGATGAATCATCCTGGGATGTGATCTGTGGCCAGAACGTTACCGCAGCCGAAGCAACCATTAAAGCGGCTGAAGGGATAGAAATTCCAATGTACTACGGCGGCGTATTTAACGTTGAGGCCGTGTCTTTAAATGGGGCGTTGCTGGACAAGGCGAAATATGATGCTGCCCGTGCCAAAGCAACCAAAAACAAAATCGAACTTTCTAAGGTGTAATCAACATGCCACAGTCTTTTAATATTGACGGTACTCCACTTGAACTTCTGGATGTGGGTGAGCTTGCTCTCATTCATAGCAATTACCGTCCAATGGATACATGGCTGCTAGATCGCCTGTTTCCAAACCGTCCACTGTTTACCCGGGATGATGTGCCACTAGCTGAGCTTTCTGCTGATCATGATCTGGCCCCGCTGGTATCACCAAATCAGCCAGGTAAGCCATTTGAAACTACTCAGTCTGCAAAAGTAACTCATGTTAAACCGGCATACTACAAACCTAAAAATCAGGTGACTGCTGCAGATACTTTTGAAATTGCCTTGTTAGAGCGTTTACGCACTGCGGGGATTATCTCTACCGGTAACCAGCAGCTCTCTGAACAGGAAAAGATGGTGATTTCTCAAATTGCTGTCATGAAACGCAACCATGACGCGATTGATAACTCGGTTCTAATGATGGCCATTGATCTTCTGAAAAATGGCAAATATCTGCTGCATTCTGATGATTATGAATATAACCTGGTTGATTATGAGCGTGATGCATCCCTAAATTACACGCCACTTGTAGCATGGGGACAGGCAGGTGCCAAGCCGGTGGATGATATCCGCCGTATGCTGGAACGTCAGCTCGAAGCAGATGGTGGTGAAGCAAAAATGGCGCTGATGTCTGGTCTGGTGTGGCAGGCCTTATGGAATGATGCAGATTTCAAAAAGGAATTTGTGACACCGTATGCAGGGATCTCTGTACCAGTTGTACCAAGCTTCGGTGTAAGCCAGAAACCGACATTGAAAGGTACTTTTGATGGAGTAGAGTTCTGGGTTTACGATGCAACCTACCGTCATAAGGGTAAGGTGAACCGCTTCATTGAGAAAGATTATTTCAGTCTGATCTCGGATACCAATGGTTCAGTGGCCCATTGCAAGATTAAGAACATGACCGCTAATGGCGTGGCTCAGCAGTACTTTGACCGTCAATGGTACTGTGAAGATCCAAGCGGCATTATGCTGATGACTGAATCTGCTCCTTTGGTTGTTCCTTCTAACAAAAACGGCGTTGTTGGTGGCCGTGGCTTCATTACTCTATAAGGAGGCTTAAATGCCGAAGTACACAGCAAAACAATCCATCGGGCATTTTATGCCAGGTGATGAAATCAAAGGGCTTGAAGCTAAACAACTTCAGGCCCTTTTAGCATCTGGCGCTATTGAAGAATATCAGGAGCCGGAAGAGCCTAAAGCAGATGGTACCGCAGCACGTCTGGCTGAGCTTGAAAAGGCTAATACAGAGCTGACAGCAGAAAATACTACTTTAACTGAAGCCAATCAGACCGCTGCTGCTGATAAAGCCAAGGCTGAGCAGGAAATTGCTGAACTTAAGGCAAAAGTGGCTGAGCTTGAAAAGGCTAAGCCAGCGTCTAAGTCTAAGGCTAGTGACAAGCCAGCTGAACAGGGCGCTGATGCAGCCAAGTAAGGTGATCTATGTACGCAACAGAAGCAGACATGGTGAAGCGGTTTGCTGATGACATTGAAGAACTAAAGCTGATGCATGCAGATGCAGCAGCTTCTATCAATGAAGCACTTCAGGATGCGGCAGAAGAGATTAACGGTTATATCGGTGGCCGTTATCCTCTGCCTCTTCCCAATGTGCCCAGTAATCTGAACCGCATGGCCTGTGATATTGCCCGTTACCGGCTTTATTACCAGCAACCCACTGAAGAAGTACGTAACCGTTATAAGGATGCGATTAAATTTCTTGAACGGGTACAAGACGAAAAAGCACACCTACAGATCCAGGCCGCAACCAATGAAATTGTAGATGATCAGCCTAAGGGCCGGCCTACCACAATGCCCATCGGAACCAGTTATGTAGGAGGCGTGTTTGGTGATGAAACGCTAGACAAGATGCCTTCATTTAAATAAGGAGGAGGTATGGCTGGTGTTGTAATAAAGATCGATGCTGATGGTGAGTCAGCAGTAATGCAAGCACTTCATCGTCTTTCAGGTTTTGAAGAAACACAACAGAGACTGTTCGATACGATTGGCCAAACAATAGTAAGCAATATCCGTAATAGATGGACGCAGGGCGAAGGACTTGAAGGGAAATGGCGTTTGTCTGGCCGAGTTAAACGTGAAGGCGGTACCACTTTGCGTAAGACTTCACGGCTGATGGATTCCATTACTCATAACGTGCTGCAGAGTGGAGTAGAAATTGGTACTGACGTGATTTATGGCGCAATTCATCACTTCGGTGGTGAAATACGTCATGAAGCCAGAATGCGTCGTACCTATTTTCGTCAGGGACGTGATGGTACGGTGGGTAACAGATTTGTCCGTAAATCCCGTTCTAACTTCATGCAGGAATCTATGGGTAAGGCTTATATCATCAATATGCCAGCCCGTCCATTTTTGGGTTTAACCGAACAGGATGAGCAGGATGTATTAAATGATATCGTGGAGCATTTAACTGATGAGCGATAAAAACTTCTTTGCGGTGCGCGATGAAATTGCAGAGAAACTCAACGGGATTTCAGGTCTTAAAAAGATTTATACCCCGGCCAACTCTGCAAATGTTACAGAGCTATCACAGGTTACAGCAAATGCTCAGGTCTATTACCGCCGTATCCGAAAGCTGGATGATGTTGCAAAGTCATCAATGAACATGCTGGCCCAGCAATGGGAAGTTACGGTGGTTGAGCGTCATGCTTCGGCACAGCTTAATGATGGCTCTGCAGTTCTGGATCGTGCTGGTGCACTAACGCAACAAGTCCTGGAATTATTATCAGGTTGGCAGCCTGCTTCAAGTGCACGACCTTTAAACCTGATTGCAGTTGAAGAGGACTACTCTCCAACATGCGTCTATATCACTTTGGTGTTTGAATCCAAAATGTTTATCTAGGAGCCAGTCATGGCAGCAAAGCAATATGTAGCCCAACAACCATTAGGGCGTTTCAAAAAAGGGGATTTCGTGGGTGGACTCACCGATGCTGAAATCCGACAGCAATTAGATGCAGGTACGATCAAGGAGGTAGAAATAGAAAAGCCCTCTGAAGAGTCGAAACCAGCTGCAGCAAAAACTACAAAAGAGGTAAAAGCAGATGGGAAATAAACCAGACGTTATTTCGTTACAGGGTGAACTGTTCCTGGCTAAAATTATTAATGGTGCGGTATCAGGTATGTTTCCAGTAGGAAGTATGCCAGCCCTGCAGCTTCAAATCACTTCGGATTCGACCGATCACTATGAGTCAAAAACAGGTTTTCGTACGAAAGATGCAGTACTGCGAAAGCAGACAGGAGTATCTGTAAGCGGCACCCTGGAAGAGGTAACCAAGCAAAATCTTGCCATGGTGATGAGTGGTAAAGTTACTGAAGTATCTGCAAGCACTATCGCTGATCGCTCACTAGGTACTGTTGAAGCTGGGACTATGATTGATCTGGGTGAGCGTAATCTGTCAGAAGTTAAGTTTAAAGACGGCGCTGATACAGATATTGATGCCAATACCTATGTACTCGATTCGGCATTCGGTACAGTGATTTTTAATATTGCACCGACTGGTGACGTTAAGTGGTCAGGTAAAGCCGGAAAATTAACACGTACGGCGATTGCAAACGATATCGGCAATGAATACCGCTTCTTCTTTAAAGGTGTTGATACCTATAAAGGGGATAAGGTTGCCGTGACCTTATGGCGTGTGGAGTTTTCACCGGAAACAGAATTTGATCTGATCAATGAGGATTTCTCTAGTTACGATATTGAGGGCGAATGTCTGGCTGACATTACCAAGGTAAATGATGCTGAACTTAGCATGTTTGGCCACATTGATCGTTTTAATGTAGCAGCTTGATACTAAAGCTGAGTAACTAAATCCAAAAATGCAGGCACAGGGACGCATGAGCGTCTTTTTTTGTGCCTGTTTATCGTTTAATACCTTTGGATATCTTTTCTTTTGGGTGGATAAAAAGTATTCTATTAACCTGTATGGTACGGTTTTTAAAGGTAAAAACTGACCTTCAGTGTTGATTGGATTTATTAAATGACACCAGCGCTATATCAGGAAGTGCAAGATTTTTATCTGCACGCAATGGCCTTGACCAAGTTTGCCTTTTTCTTATCAAAAAAGGGTTCTTTTTATACTTTGGTTTTGGCAGGTGAACAACCAGAGATAAATGAAAGAATAAGAAATTTGCAGGGCAATGGGTTAGTAATCAAATACGATAAGGGATCCACCCTTTATTTTGTTTACCAAGTTCAAGATGATATAGAGAAACTGATAAAGTTACCTAAGCTGAGCGATTCACAGATAGAGTTCAAATTGCAAGAGATATTAAACCAATACAGATGAAGCACCTTCGGGTGCTTTTTTATTTCCTGAACTTTACTTTGAGATTCCATCATGAATGATTTTTTTCTAGCAGCTAATCGCTCTATCACAGTGAATGATGTTGAAGTCCATCAGATCCAGATGAAAGATTTTGACCAATGGGCGGTACATGCCGAAAAGATAAAAGGCTTCTTAAAGGAAAAAGATTATTCAGATGAAGTTTTGACTCAACTTTTTAAGGCTCATTCAATTGAAGTGCTGAGTATATGCAGTCTGGCCACCAGGCTTCCAGTAGCTAGTTTGATTGATCTAGCCACAACATCCGAACAGCAATTTAAAGAAGTTTTATCAGCAGTACTACAGGTCAACGGCGCTTATTTTAAAGAAGATCAGCCTAAACGCCGTAATAAAAAGCAGGCAGCAAAAGACAATGATTCAACCTGGTTTGACTCATTCCAGTTGCTGATCAGTGCTGGTCATACTCATACCGAAATCATGAATATGACTTATGGTGCTTACAGTGAGTATTTAAAATCAGCCCAAAAGGATTACCGGAATAAGCTTGCAGCCCTGACCAGTGTGGTGAGATCTGCTCAGCATGCATCTGCTAAAGAACTAAAGAAGTTTCTTGATGAGCTAAAATAATAATTATTGTGAATTAATTAACAATTTCACATAATTAAATTTACCTTTCCCGACTAGAATGGTCTGCATTATAAAAGTGCACTTGAGCTTAATCATGAAAAGAGTATTAACAGCGGAAAGTAAAGCAGCATATAAGAAATGGTTTAACTCATTCAGCAGTGACGAGCAGAGAGAGTTAGTGAATATGGGTGTGGCATGCGGTGCCGACTCAAAGTTTTTTAAGCATGAGATACTAGACCTCCTGAGTCATCTTGATAATGAGAAGCTTAAAAGCAATAGAATTTTATTCAAGAAATTTGCTGAAAGATATATTTCTTTAGTCCCTGATCATATTCGACCTCATGTGAACTGGACACTTCTGGAAAACAGTCGTGACTATCGCTCCTGGTTTGCCAACAGGCAGATGTTTGTTTTTAACTGTCTGGTCGTTAAAGATATTTATGAGCATAGCAAGGATAAGAATTCGAGCTATTTATTATGGGCCCCTATCATTGATGACCATACCCCAGAAACTTGTAAGAGTTTCAGTAGCAAAATATTTAATATTCTTGATAAGGAGTTTCAGGAACAGGCTGTTGAGCATTGGAGCAGACCGCAAGAAGGTTGTAGATGCAGTTTGATTTCGATTACTCATGCACAGGCAGAGAAATACCTGATGGACATGAACATGAGTGCATAGAATAAAGAGATATAAGTGAACACGGATGTTCTTTCACATTGCGATAATTTAGACCATTTATAAATAATCTTAAGTGCATAAAACACTCTTTAACTATTGGTTGATAAAGAAATGAGCAAATATTAGTATGCTTACAATAGACCAACACTTATAAGAGGGTTACATGGGGAGCTACATAGAACAAAACTTAGCTAGAGATGAAAGAATAATTATTAAAGCTCAAGTTACATGGCTATCGCAATTCTGGTACTTATTCTTCGGTGGATTGTTCATTTTATCTTCGCTTGGTTCTAAAAATGGAGTGCCTTTTTTCATTGGTTTAATTTTAATAGCAATTGCCGCTATCCATGTTTTAACCACAGAGTTGGCATTAACAAATAGACGTATTATTGCAAAATCTGGATTAATACGCAGAAATACAATTGAGTTGAAGGCTAATCGTGTAGAAAGTCTAGGAGTAGATCAAGGAATTCTAGGACGCATTTTTAATTTTGGTTCTATCGTTATAAAAGGTACTGGCGGTTCACATGCTCCAATTCCTTATATTGCAAGACCATTGGAATTTAGGCAGCAAGTAAATAATTTTCTTGATGAACTTGATGACTCAGATCAGAGAAAACCTTAAATAATTTAATAAAAGCACCTGAATGTGCTTTGTAATATCTTCATCTAACCCACCATTTGGTGGGTTTTTTATTGCGAGTAAAAATATGGCCGGTAAAGAATTAATTTTTAAGCTTGTGATGGAAGCTGATACTAAAAATTATGTATCGAATATTAAGGAATCTGAAAGTGTCACTAAGGCCATTTATGCCGCAATAAAACAGGAATCTGAAAAACTGAAGGCTGCATCTGCAGAAGCAGCTCAGGAAGTTGGAAAAATAGTTCCTGCTGATTTGCAGAAAAAAGCAGATCAAGCTAAAGGAAAACTGAGTGAAGTATCTCAGGCGGCTGGTGAACTTGAAGGACGGGCTGTTCAGGCTGCCAGCAAGATTGATGGCTTGGGTAGTGAACTTCAAGATACAGCGAATAAGGCAAATAAGGCAGGCTTTGAAATCGGTGAAGCCGTTCCAGGTGATGCGCTTCAACTTGCAGAACTGCTGGGTACCAAATTCTTTACAGCTGCCAAAGAAATTGAAGCTCTTGGTGATAAGTCAGTTATCAGTGCTGGTGAGTTACGCTCAATGTCGAGCACTGGTGAACAAGGTCTCAATGAACTTAACTCGGCACTAAAAGCTGCTCAAGCTGAAGTGGTTCGGTTGCAAAGTACGGATGGCACCTTAAAAGATATTGAAATCGCTAAGCAGCGTGTTTTAAGTATTGAAGATGCTATTAAAGAAACGTCCAGTGCTTTTAATTACTATCAGGACGTTGCCATAAATGCTATGCGTGGCGTGGACAACGCCACACAGTCTTCAATTAATCAGTTGCAACGTTTTAGCTCGGTAGATCTTGGTCAAGTAGTAGGTGAAGCTCAGACTGCGACCCGTGCAATTCAGTCAATGGGTGAGGGAGCCAATCTCAGTACCAAAGAAATTGAGCGAATTGGCACTATTGGTACCAGCAGTATTAATACGCTTGAAAGTGAGCTGCTGGCAGCAAAGAATGCTTTCTCTGCATTAGAACAAAGTAGCGAAGCTGTCACTCTTGAGGAAATTAAGGCTGCAGGAGAAAAGGTCAAAGGTCTTGAACAGGCAGTTGATCTGACTAAAGCAGCATTTGCAGATTTTGATACCCAAGCATCTTCTGCAATGCGTAGTGTATCGACCAGTGCAGATAAGGCTACAACCAGCGCAAAGCAGACCGGACATGAAATCTATGAAGCCCTAGGCATTAAACCACCAACAGTCATCAATGATGCCATTACTGCGCTTGAGCGAAAGCTAGAGGACTTTAAAGCCAATAGTAAATTACCGGCTGAAGAAGTTGAGCGTGTTACCAGAATTACCGAGCAACAGATTGAGAAGCTCAAAAGTGAACTTCACAGTGTTGAACCGGCAGCAGAAAAAGCAAATTCGGGTATTTCCAATCTTTCTAAAGGGATGGGTGTAGCCAAGTTTGCAGCGACTGCTCTTGCGGGAGCTATGGCCGCCGTTGGTATTGGTATCGGTGTGAGAGAAATTGCTCAGGCAGCGGATTCGTATACTACTCTTTCAGCACGAATCAATATTGCAACCAGCGAAGGTGGTAACTTTCAGCAAGCTATGACTGGTGTGCATCAAGTGGCACTTGCTACCAATTCAAGCTTGGAAGCTACTGCCAGCCTGTTTACCAAGGTGAATGATGTTGGTAAACAGATGGGAATGACCCAGCAGCAAAGTCTGGATCTGGTAAAAACCATCAATATGGCAATTCAAACAGGAGGTGGATCAGCACAGGCCAGTGAAGATGCTATTGTCCAGTTTACCCAGGCACTGCAATCTGGAGTACTCCGTGGTGATGAGTTCAACTCAATCATGGAACAGGCTCCAGGAATTTCTAAAGCCTTGGCTCAATCCCTTGGTGTGACTACAGGTGAGTTACGTACTATGGCAGAAAACGGCGAGTTATCTGCTGAGCGCGTAATCAAGGCCTTACAGAAACAATCCGCTGCAATTGAAGCTGACTACAATAAGTTTCCGACTACGATAGGTAATGCATTACAGCGTATCCAGACCCAATGGCAAATCCTGATTGGTACCATGGATCAGTCCACTGGCGCATCTGCAACAGTTGCACAATGGCTGGTAACTATTGCTGACAATATGGATGTCGTTGAAAGGCTTTTAAGCGATATTGGTAATGGTTTTATCTGGGTCGGTGATCAGCTTAAAAAAATTGATCCGGCAACTATCGAGGCTATGAAGGCTGCACTTTCTAGTGCATATGAAACTTTGAAAACTCTGGTCTCAACAGTAGGTGAGGGGTTTGAAGTAACATCTGGACTTTTAAACATTCTTCTGGGTGATGTTTTTGATTTTTCAAGTGGTATAGATACAGCTAATGATAAGACCAATGGCTTCACTAAAACCTTGCAAGCTATTAATGTTGCCTTGGGTTTCATTGAGGATGGTTTTGATGCAGTTAGGATTGTAGCTAATTTGCTTGCAGGCGTGTTCTATGACGTTGCTGCTGCTTGGCTGAATTTCAAATCAAAGTTCACATGGGGAGATACTAAAAAACAAATTATCTCCGAAATGAATGAGATGGGAGTTAAGGCTAAGGAGCATTACGACAGGTTTTCAGCTGGAGCAATGGAATTTAAATCTGCCGGGTTAGAAGCAATTGGTGAAATTGCTAAAACTCAAGAGCAGAAAAATCAGGAAGCTGTAGCAGGCAATCAAAAAACCTTAAGTCAGTTATTGGCTCAAAATACAGAATTTAATCAAAAGTCTAAGGCGTTAAGTGAAGAGCGTACAGCACTTAATAAACAATTGAGTCAGGCTAGGGCCGATGGTAATCAGACTGCTATTGATTCTATTATCCAGAAATCGAATGAACTGGATACACGGGAAAAAGAGCATGCCACCAATAAAGCCAAGTTAGATGCTGAGAAATTATCCTCAGTAAAGGCATATGCTGAAGCGGCCATTAAAGCTAATGGTGGGGTCATGGACGGCACCATGCAAGCCGACCTTATGGCCAAGGGATATATTGTTACTGTTGGTGAGGCAGGCAAGGTTAGTGTGGCAGCTTGGGAGGGTGCTGCTCAGGCTGCAGATAATGCAGCCAAAAAGGAAGAAGCTGTCAAGCTGGCCAAAGAGAATCTACAAAAGGCAGATGAGGCATATCTGGCTTTTCAGAAACAGTCCGCCGTTGAACGTGCAGTTCTGGAACAACAGATCGCCGAGGCTAAACGCACGGGTGATTTAAGTGCATTGAAATCTGCACAAGATTCCCTTCGGGGTATTGACCAGAAGGAAACGGAACTCGCCAATAACCGCAATGTACGTGCTGCGGAATTGGATGCAGCTAATTCCGGGTCTGGACAGGTGGCAGAAAATGCATATTCGAGAGCTTCTCTTGCAGCCAAGCAGCTTGGGGTAGATATCGATGTTGCGTTAAATCGAGTCTCTAAATCCTTTACTGAGCAGGGTAATAATGTCACTGATCTGAAAGGCAAGTTGGCTTCTGCAGGTATTACTGGTAAAGCGGCAGGAGATATAATTTATCAGTCTTGGTCGAACTGGTTACAGACGGCTAAAAGCCAAGCTGAAATTGATTACGCAAGGTCCAAGCTTAAAGAGTTTGGTGATCAAGGTAAGGTTTCAACGGGCCAAGTCGAACAGGGCCTAATTGCTATCAAGATGCAGGCTTTGGAACTACCGGATGATATTGATCCGGTGACAGAAGCATTTAAACGGCTAGGCATTGAAACCAAAGAGAATTTAAAGCTTGCTGCTCAACAGGCTTTGATGGATTACATCACTGTCAGAGATAGCGGAAAGGTGACTGCTGAAGGTATCCAGAAAGCATATGAGAAGGCTGCTCAGTCTGCAGCAGCATCAGGTGATGCAGGTGTCATTGCTGCGACTAATGCTGCAAATGCAGGCCGCAATCTGGAAATCCAGATTGATGATAGCGGTCAGGCTGTAGTCAAAACCATGGATGACTGGGCTAAAGCCAATAATCGGGTAGAGAGCTCAGCCAGTGCCATTGGTGATGGCTACCGTGAAGCTGGACGGGTGGCAAGAGAGGAGGCCAAATCCTCTACTGAAGCCTGGTCAGAAGCGCTTACTGCCATGCAGGGTAAGCTTAAAGCCTCTAAAACTGGAGTCATGGCTAAAAACGGTTATTCAGTTGATGAGATTGAGCAGCAACTCACCGAGATGGGTTATGGGGGCAATGTTAAGCAGAAAGCTAAAGAACTGTTCCAGACTGCACAGCAAGGAGCAGGTGGCTATTACCGTTCAGCTTCTCATGAATATGCTGCGCGTTATGGTGTCTCTGCATACGACAACCAGAAACAGACCGGCAACTACATGTTCATTGCCGAGCAGCTGGAAAAGCTGGAGGAATATGCAGGCAAGTCGGGCAGTACTGGTTCCAGAGTCAATGTAAACAATCTGGCCCCGGACGTGAGCTATCCTAAAACCAGCACTCCAACTGCTGAGCCTTCACGTACTGTCATCAACCAGATCTCTATTAATGGCCGCACAATTAATGTCCCTGTGGATGAGGCTAAACAGGGCAGTTTTAATGATTTCCTGACTGAACTGGAAAGGGTAAAAAAGAGTAGCTAATGAAATTAATACGAGTGTCTACATCAGAAACCGTCCCGCTTGAGGACGGTTTTTTATGGTCTGATGAATTTGAATGGAAGCCCATCGAGCAGAAACAGAGTCGGGCTATTGATGAACAGAGTCGGGCTATTGATGGTTCGCTAATTATCCAGGAGGGCCGTAAAAAAGCAGGTCGTTCAATTGTGCTGGAACCGGCAGATAACACGATGGGCTGGATCAAACGCCGTGATTTACGCAAGGTTCAAGACTGGTCTGCTTTATCTGAACAATTCATTCTGGCTTTTGAGTATCAGCACGACAGACGTGAATTTCATGTGATTTTTAACCATGAAGCCGGGGCTTTGGAAGCTGCCCCAGTGAAGGGAATTCCATCTGTATCTGAGGATGACTATTACAACGTGACTTTACGCTTTATTGAAGTGGGGGAACTATACAGTGGCAATTGAAACTAAAAATCTGGTGCTCTATAAGTCCGAGCGCCTGAGCGATACAGAAGATGGTGGCGGCAAGTACTCTGGCCAGATGATTGAAGATGGCCAGAGCAATAACCTGTTTAATGATGTGAGTGAGCTGGACCGCACCATGGGTGATGTGTCACTGCGTAAACTGTTCCCCGCCGTGACAACGAATGATACAGATTTGCTTATGGGCGCTACGGTCTTTATCTCGGAAAACCCGAAAGACCCCAATGTCTCAGCTTTGCTGTTTAGTACAAAGTCGTGGATCGATGAGCGCAAGTCCGCCCAGAACCGGATTGAAAACTATCTGGCTAAGGGGGGACAGGCAGCAGGAAGTCTCCTTGATACGCATTATGCCGGTATGAAAACCCTGCAGGTGGCGATGTTTTTGAGTGAAGTCGAAAGCTCGGTGGGCAGTACGCTGGTAATGGTCTCGAAAGAAGGCCAGGCACTGCAGCATGAGCAATATGTTCGCATCACCAAAGTTGAAACCCGTGTTGCCAAGATGGTCATCGATGGAAAGGAAGTTGAATATAAAATTGCCACCTACAGTATCAATGATCCACTCGATCAGGATTATGTCGGACTCTCTGCAAGACAATGGTACAGCGGCGAAAAGTCTCAAACGATTTTACGGGATACTATCGTAGCCGATACCGGCAAGTATTATGCATCCAGCAATCTCAAGTCTGCTGCCAAAGTCGGTGAGTTTACTGTAAATGCAGAAAGTATCTTTGCCCAGCTGGTTCCATCTGCCCAGACTGAAACACCAATTGTGGATGTAAACGCAGCCGGGGAAAGTATGGTGCTGGTACCGGGTAACACTGCTGCTATTACTGCAACTTACTCGACCACCATTGGTACCGCTCAGAATCTGTATGTCGGCTCATCTGTCATGCCATCGAGTGTCTCGTTTAACCTGTTTGGCCAGCAGATCACTGATCAGGGCGGACTGCTTAAAAACACTTCTGGTACCCAGGTTGGAACAATTGATTACCAGCGTGGCTTGATCCAGTGGACACAAGCTGCAGGTGCAGGATCTGCAAACTTAAGCATGACCTTTAAGCCGGCTTCAGCACCCAACCAGTACTTCCAGTCTGAAACCCGGCCTGTCACTCAACAAAACCAGAGTGCCAACTGGACCGGTGTACTGGTACCACCGCCTGCGCCGGGTAGCCTTTCAGTTTCTTATATGTCACAGGGCAAGTTTTATGAACTGAAAGATGATGGATCGGGGCAATTAAAAGGTGCAAGTACTTCGTTTGGCTCTGGTGCGGTCAACTATGAGACCGGTTCCTGGTCTATTACGACGGGGGCTTTACCGGATGTGAATACACCGATCCTGTTGCTCTGGGGTACACCACTGGCTACGTTTATACGCTCAGGTCTTGCGGTTGAACCGGCAGCATTCGAGTTTGATTTACAGCAGGCAGGAATAGCCTCAGGCAGCGTGACTGTAAAATGGCTGCTGGAAGGCGAACAGAAAACTGCAACCACGAATACGCTGGGCCAGTTTAGTGGCGATGCCACCGGCACCTTTAACTATGCCACCGGTCAAGGCCGGCTGGTACCGAATAAACTGCCACAGAAAAATACGGTCTTCACCATCAACTATAGCTATGGCGTACCGCTTGATCAGACTGTTGAAAATATCATGCCAGCTGATCAAAAGCTGAAATTTACCATTGGTTCCGGTGCTGCAATACAACCCAATAGTGTTGAGTTAAGTGTACCGGTTGCTGATCAAATTTGAGCTATTCGATAGCAGCAAGTAAGAGTAAAAAATAAACTAAAAAATCGCCTATAAATATATTTTAAAATTACGGACTAAGGAATGAGTATAGGGTAATCAGTCATCTTTGACTTGTAAAAATGACTGATTTAATAAGTCATTTTCAATGCTGTCTTAAATGCTCTAGAGACTGATTAATCTGTTGCATGGCGCGGTTAAGCTCTGATGGTGGAAGCCGGCTTTCTTGCAGACACGTCAGCCATTGCATCTGACAAAGTTTTAAGTGTTCAATGTGGGGTGCTTGCTGAATACGTTCAATAAGCTGTTTGGCCATTAAGCCACAATATTGTTTTAACAGACTCGTCATTAACTCTTTTATAGCTAGAAACCCTAAGAGCTCAACATTTATTTTAGCGTTAGAAGTGGACCGCTCTGAATATATAATTTCATTTTGCCTATCATTGCTTATTAATATTATCGGAGCTGTTTCTATTTCAAATTGGTCTGCTGATATGAGTTTTTCTTTTTGCTGACCTTCGAAACTGATCAGTCCCATATTATAAAGCTGGTCTAGTACCTCAGGTTCTGCAATTCGTTGCTTGAATTGTGGCGTGAGTATATCAAAATCTGGTGTATCAATCAGAATAAGTAAGCGTCTCTGGCGTACATTTAGATGAATTGATCTGTTTTTTAAAACTTCTATACCTAATGGTGTTTTTTGATAATCAGACATTGCCCCGACTTCTCCTAATCAGTCAAGGCAACCCTACATTAAAAAAATTAAAGTTTGATGAACAAATTTTTAAATATCAGCACCTAAACTAGGGTCTGTTCTAGGGCCTTACGTAGATAAGGGTCCAGCTCTTCTTGACGTAACAGCCAGTTTACATAGTCGCCAGGTAATTCTTTAATTGCGGTACCACGGTGTTTGCCAAAATTCAGAATACGGGGTATCCGTGCGTCTTCTGATGCAGTATAAAGTTCTTCAATACTCTGAATATTTAGATGGTAAAGAATATGCATGAGTATATTTGCAGTTAAAATAATATCGGCATCTGCACGGTGAGCACCTTTGAGTAATTCTCTTGCTTTATCACTTCCTTTACTGATCATATAAATCAGTGCAGAGATGTTATGTGCCTCAGCATCGGGCCAAACCTTGCGGGCCAGCGCCAGAGTGCAAATAGCTTTAATATTTGAGGTGTCTATGCCACATTTTTCAATGGTACGAATATCATAATTAATATTATGACCGATAATATAGACAGTTTCGGCAGGTAAACTGAAGTCCTTATAATGAGGCTGACCAGCAATATCGGCTTCTAGAATATGATGTACTGCCATCGCGGCATAAGAAATTGATTGTTCACCAATACTGTAGAGCTGGTCAAATAACTGACTTTTGTCTAGGCTCAAACGGCCTTGAGCAATTTGGACAGGCGCGTAGGCAATTTCAATCGGTAGTCCATTGAGTGTATGTGTTTCAGTATCGAGAATAATGGCCTGCATGTTGAAAAATATGCCTGAACAAAAGAGAAAGTCAAAATCTAACATTATTATTTCTATTCTGACAATTTAAAAACCCTGTCAGGGCTTTAATTGAAGGGTTTTTAGCTCATCATTTATCAAGTTGAGCCAAAAATTACGTCGCTTCTAAAATAACTCGACTTTCATTCACCTTATTTTGAAGAAAAAATCCTTCAATCTGGTTTCTAAAATTTATATATGAGAATAATTAAACAAATTTCTTGCTATTTTTTTATAGAAATTGGGAACGGGTGTCATGAAGAAGAAAGAACACCCTAAAAATCAGTGAATGATAATAACTTAAAATAAGGATATAGAATAATGAAAAGACATGTATTGACCTGTACTGTACTTGCAATAAGTATCGGTTTGACGGCGTGTAATGATAGTGATGACAACGATAACCAGAATGTCAGTACGCCTGTTCCTTCCATACCAGTAAATAATATAGACAACCCGGTATTAGCTACGCCTGTAGCCCCTATACCAAAACAGACGTGGCTATTGCCGGTGAAAGCGTGGTTATGGCCTATAAAATGCTCGAAATTAATAATAAAGAAACACAAGCTACTGCGTTAGTTTTTATCCCGGAGGGAACACCTCCAGCAAAAGAATGACCGATAGCTGCATAGGCATATGGCACGACGAGTGTGGCTAATCAGTGGGCACCGAGCCGGAGTAGTCTAAATCCGGTTATTAAAAATATGATTAACGGCCTGCTTTAGGCTAGTTATATGCTGGTAGCACTTGACTATGAAGGGCTCGGTGAACCTGGTGGAAATAAACTTCGTCCTTACTGCCAAATGAGATCATGGCAGTGTTTATGGGTTGAATATGGCTAATATTATTTCGGATGTAAAATCTCTAATGCCAAGTCAATAATCTGAATTTAAAGCGATGACTTATGTTTTTTAATATAATCCATTTTTATTTAAAACTGAGTAAAGTTCATTCTGTTTAATAATAAACTTCATGTTACAATACGCGCCAATCTTAGCACGGCTTAAAAGCCCTAAATTAATAGGACCTCGCTAATGTTTGCCAATATCTCTATTGCTGAATTTGATCCGGAATTAGCTCAGGCAATTGCTGCCGAAGGTGAGCGCCAAGAAGCGCACATCGAGTTAATTGCTTCTGAAAACTATTGTTCTCCAGCGGTTATGGAAGCGCAAGGTTCAAAACTCACTAACAAATATGCAGAAGGCTATCCAGGCAAACGCTACTACGGTGGTTGTGAGCATGTTGATGTTATTGAACAATTGGCAATTGATCGTGCTAAAGAACTTTTTGGTGCTGACTATGCAAACGTTCAGCCCCATGCAGGTTCACAGGCAAACTCTGCTGTTTACCTGGCTTTGCTGAATCCGGGCGATACCGTTTTAGGTATGAGTCTTGCTCATGGTGGCCATTTAACCCATGGTGCAAAAGTAAGCTTCTCCGGTAAAACCTATAATGCAGTGCAATATGGCCTGAACCCGGAAACTGGCGAAATCGACTATGAAGAAGTTGAGCGTCTGGCTTTAGAGCATAAGCCACGTATGATCGTTGCAGGCTTCTCTGCATATAGTCTGGTTGTTGACTGGCAGCGTTTCCGTGAAATTGCTGATAAAGTTGGTGCTTATCTGTTTGTTGATATGGCCCACGTTGCAGGTCTGGTGGCAGCAGGTGTATACCCGAACCCGGTTCAAATTGCTGATGTAACCACAACCACTACCCATAAAACTTTGCGCGGCCCACGTTCTGGTCTGATTCTGGCAAAAGCGAATGAAGAGATTGAGAAAAAACTTCAGTCTGCTGTATTCCCAGGTAACCAAGGCGGTCCATTAATGCATGCGATTGCGGCCAAAGCAATCTGCTTTAAAGAAGCTATGTCTGATGAGTTTAAAACCTATCAGCAACAAGTGGTTAAAAATGCTCAAACCATGGCGCAAGTGTTTATTGAGCGTGGTTATGATGTCGTTTCTGGCGGTACATCTAACCATCTATTCCTGTTATCACTCATTAAACAGGATATTACAGGTAAAGATGCAGATGCATGGTTAGGCGCAGCCCACATTACTGTGAATAAGAATTCCGTGCCAAATGATCCACGTTCTCCATTTGTTACCTCGGGTATCCGTGTAGGTACACCAGCAGTCACTACTCGTGGTTTTGGTGAAGCTGAGGTGCGTGAACTTGCTGGCTGGATGGCTGACATTTTAGATAGCAAAGGCGATGAAAATGTTATTGCTGATGTAAAAGCGAAAGTGGAAGCGGTTTGCGCTAAATTCCCGGTTTATGCTCAGTAAGTGATTTCTTTAAAAAAGCTCCCATAAGTGGGAGCTTTTTTAGTGTTATAAACTGTGCTTTATTTAAGTTCATATATCTATAATAAACCCATAATCAGTTCTTTATAAATAAGAGTTTTAAAGCAAACTTATTCAAAATCTAAAGATCAATAGCTTTAGCAAGAAATTTTTAATCTTATAATATTTTATTTTTATTCTCTTAGATTGTTTGGTGGTTAAACTTATCTCTTTCACTATATAAAGGTATATCACCTAAAAGTGAATAATGAGAAAAGTAATAATAAAAAAATCACTCCGAGTACCCAAGGTAAAAATTTCCATATCATGGGTTGTTTCTCTTCCATAGTTTCACTAGAGAGGGGAGAGATTTCTGTTTTAAGTGTATTACTAGAGGTAGAGATAAAACTCTGCTCATCTTGTTCAGGTTTTAGTTTTTTACATTCTTCAGTTAAATAATTATAAAATTGTTCTGATTCACTCTCTTCGAGTCTGTAGGCAAATACATGAATCTTGTCGTTAAGTTGCAATGTAATATGGTCGCTACTAAGATTTTTCTCCTGTTTTAATTGATCTCTTAGTTCGTTTCGGGCTATAAGCGCTTTTCTTATTTCTTCTCTTTGCAGAGGTCGGTGGATTTCTACACCAAATAGCTCACCTAATAGTTCTAATTCCATTATGATCTACCATTTATTGTTGTTGTACGCCGTGTCTATAGCAATATAAAGCAATAGCTTACAAAGACAATGACATTGTCTAACAATTTAAACTTAAGGCAAAAATAAAAAAGTTAAAAGCACTATTTTATATTTAAGATAACTGGCTTATTTTGTATGGTAAAAATATGAGTTCTGTTTTTGCTCACATCAAAAATTTTTTAATAGAGGAATTTCTGCTAATAAGAAAGTTTATAAAAAATTTGTATTCAATATTTTAGTAAAAGAAGATAATCAGAATAACTTGGTTAATAAAATAATATGAGCAATATAGAAAGTCTAGCATTCTATATTCGCGCCCTTTTTATAAAAGTCTAAGACTATATCCAGATCAAAAAGTAAACCTTCAGCGGTATATTCATTTGAATGTAGTTTGAGTAATGCAGGCATATATTCAGTTTTATATACGGTAGGGTAATCTTTGCATAAAATCTGTATCCGTTTTTGTTGAGAGGTCTTAGGATTGTCTAACTGATCTAGATATTTTCCAATTTTCTCACCTGCCTGATCAAGCTGAGCGGCGAGAGGAGAGCTGGAGTTCAATGGTTGAGCCGTGTCTGTCTCTTGTGGCTGCCTTTGACAAGCTGCGATTGATAAAGATAAAAAAACAGTCATAAGAATTTTTTCTTTCATATTCATTTTTATTTTGGGGAAGATTAAAAAAGTATAGGATGAAAATAATAAAAGAAAATATATGATTGTGGTGGAATAGTAAGCCAAAAGTATAAGTTTAATTTTGGTAACTTATATCAGTATTTGAGAAGCTATAAATTAAATGGTTGAGAAACTTGGTTTAAGATGTTACATCTATGAATAGGCTTAACTTATTGTTTAAAGGTTAGCGTTCTTCATTTAACTGGATACAGTAAAGGATAACTTTTTTCATTCTTTACATTTTATATGTTTTGTGGCTCCTCTTAAGGGGAGCTTTTTATTGTTTTATAAAAAACAATAGGGTGGAAAAATACCTTTCTGATAAGTAATTAATTATTTCTAGACCAGAAAATATACATCTATAGCGTTGCAATATTTATTTAAAATGGAAGGAGTCAGTTTATATGGCTAAACCAAATATTATTATTTCTTCACAGGACTTGCATCGTCTTGAAACCATGCTCGAGCATCAATCTCATATGACTCAGACTATAGAACATCTGGAAGATGAACTTGCTCGGGCTGAAGTAGTGGAGCCACATGAAATACCGGCTAATGTGGTCAGCATGAATACCCGAGTGCTGATCACGATAGCCCCTTCAACTGAACCGACTGAAATCCAGCTGGTTTATCCGCATGATTTTCGCGGTGATAAAGGACAAGTCAATGTACTTGCTCCTATAGGTGCTGCTATTTTAGGGCTGGCAGAAGGCCAGGAAATTGAATGGCCGCAACCTGATGGTCACCTTATGAAAGTAAAAATTGAAAAGGTACTGTATCAGCCTGAGCGAGAGGGTGATTATCGTTAGATCAAATGCCGTGAAATTTCACGGCATTACTCTTTGTAGTTATTCAATTAACTATGACAAAACTTAAACGTAAAAACTGCTATTTCGGCTTGTAGTCTGAAAGATTTGGTTTAAATTGAAAATATAGCTTTCAGCTTCACTTCATATTCTTCTGTTATTTTATTATCAGTCTATTTTACTGTTTGAGGCGATACCCGGCGTCTATATGCAGCATTTCCAAGAACTCATTCCATTGTCCAAGATTGAGGCTACTCCTCAAGAAACTTTGACCATAAAACGCAATGATCTGGTTCCTCTGATTCATGATCAATACCGGTTAAATCATTATGCCGAGCATCTGGTTCAGGCACAGTCCGTACTCCTCAATGGAGTAGACCCTGAATTAACCCGGCAGTTAAGCCAGACTATTGAACAGCTGATTCAGGCTTTAGCTGACTCTAAAAAATATCTGAAAAAACGTAATTTCAATGCATTACAGAAATGGCTGGGAATTGATATCGAGTATCAATCAAGGCAGATGGAATATTATAGAAATCTGGACCGGTTACTTGCTCAGGCTGATCATTTGAGTCAACAGTTACAGATTGAGATTCAGAAATCACAGGCGCGTTTTCAGCAATTACTGGGTTTACGGGAACAAATGGCGAAATATATTGTAGCTGCACAGGAGTTTCTTAATGAATATCCAGCCTTTATTAAAAACCAGCATCCATTAGATAATTTTGCAGAAAGATTATCTAAAAAAATTAATACATTACAAATGTTACAGGCAGGTAATGATATTGCCATTACACAAATACGTCTTTCACAGCAGCTTTCTTTTAGTCTTTTAGACCGGTTTAAGGAAGCTCAGCAAGTACTGATTCCTGCTTGGCAATACCATGTGCAGCAGACAAATTTAAAGCATTCTGATGCAGAATTAGAGAAGCTGGATAATAGCCGGGAAAATCTGATCAGAACATTGAAGAAGTCTTTAGAGAAACATTAAAGTAAACCGAAGCAGGGTGAATTATGGCCGATCTGGAAAAAAATGATTTAACGATAGTTACTTCGAGAGACTTATCGGAGCAGGATTTTCAGCAACTAAATTTACAGGAAATAGGGTTAAAAGATTCAGACTTTACAGAAGTCCAGAATGCCCATAAAGAGCTAAATGATATGAGTCATCATACTGTCGCTGAATATGGGAAAAATATTGCGACTAAAACCTCTTCTTATACGGATGAATTGCTAGATTTAGTCCAGAACAAAGACCTTGATGCTACCGGCCAGAAACTCAATCAGGTAGTACAGGTTGCTCAGCAGCTGAATACTTCCAGCATTTTAAACAAACCCAAAAGTTCAGGTTTTCTGGGTAATTTGCTGGGTAAGATTAAAGGTGCCAAACAGAACTTTGACCAGCAGTTTCATACTACTAAAGAGCAGATTGATGTTCTGGTAAAAGAAATTGAAATTTCACAGACCGGGCTAAAAGCCCGGGTTGATACACTGGATAAAATGTTTAATGGGGTACAGGATGAGTATCGGCAGTTGGGTATTTATGTCGCTGCGGGAAAACTTAAACAGCAAGATATTCAGCAGCAAATCGCTAAGCTCAGTGAACAGCCTCAAGACCAGCCGATTACACAAAAGATTTATGATTTAAATCATCTGGCAAATAATCTGGAGAAACGTATCAGTGACCTTCAGGTTTTACAGCAATCTGCTATGCAGACTTTGCCAATGATCCGGATTATTCAGTCCAATAATCTGATGCTGGTGGACAAGTTCTATGCCATTAAAAACATTACCTTACCCGCTTGGAAAAACCAGATTAGTTTGGCTATCTCTCTTAACGAGCAGAAAAATAGTGTACAGCTTGCCAATAGTATTGATGATGCAACCAATGAATTACTACGCCGTAACGCAGAGCTTTTGCATCAGAACTCTGTAGATACTGCTAAAGCCAACCAGCGGTCAGTCATTGATATTGAAACCCTTGAACATGTTCAGAATACCCTCATTAAAACAGTAAATGATGTGATTCAGGTACAGAAAGAAGGTATGCAAAAACGTCAGGAAGCTACCAGCCGCTTGCGTATGTTACAAGATAATCTGAATCAGCTTGTGCTTGAATCAAATTCGGGGACAAATAAACCTTAAGCTGTTTTTGTTATATTAATAGCCTAAGTATACCTGATTAATCTTTGGAGATATTATTTGCCACCTTTAGATGAATATGCGTTGAGTTCTAAACAGATCGAAACAGGGGTGCTGGTATTGAAAAAGCGTCAGCATAAAGTGATGCTACTTTGCGTAACGACCAGTACTTTATTTATTGCAAGTGTGGTTGCCATATTTTTACAGCAGGATTTTATCTATAGTTTTTTTGGTCTTTCTCAACAAGTAGAACAACTACATTTACCTTTAACTCTCGAAGCTAGCCTGACAGATCTTGCACCACAGCACGATTATTTTTTTAATTTGCTGTCATGGTTTGGTTGGTTATTCTTAAAACTGTTTGCAGCTTTCTTTGGTGCATTTCTCACAGTTCATTTTCTCAGAAAATTTCATTTTTTTTATATTCGCTTTCAGTCATTTATTTTAAAATTCGTTGGCTGGCTCAGTGCATTTATCATCATCTGGTCAGGTTTGACTTATGTGCAATATGACCTGAACAATGAAGAAAAAGAAGCTGCGCATGAGCTGGTACATTATGAGCGTAATATTCAAGATAGTGCGATTGCGCACTACTTGGCTGAGGAAAATGTAGAAAAACCGGTCCAAGCTTATATACTCGCGCAAACGGCCTTATTGCACCAGCCTGCAGATAAAAATACAGCTATTCCCTATATAGTGGAGCTGGTCAAAGCAGAGAAGACTGATCCAGGCTTTATTGAGTATGGTTTTAAACCAGAACAGCTTTGGGTCATGCAGCACCAGGTTTATGGAAAGGCTTTAACACCGTTAGCTCAAAGTGTTGAGCCACAGGTAAGACAGGCTCAACAGCTTTCATATTGGGCAAATATTATAATCATAGCTATAAGTTTACTGAGCGCTGTTTTAAGCCTGATATTTTATTTACTGTCTCGTCGCCTGCAATTGAGAACCGAGCGAATTACACACCGCCTAAACAGCTAAGTCATGAAAAACCAGATTAGAACAGGCCCGAAAAACCGGCTCTGTTCCTTAATCACAATTCTTAAAACCGATTGTATTTATAAAAACATATTGTTTTAACTATTAATGGCTTTGCAGTATCATCAATTCATTCCTTAATATTGACTCCTTTGGAGAAGTTAGCAATGTTAGACCAAAATACTTCAGCACAACTTAAAACATTACTCGAACGTCTGGAAAGCCCGATTGAACTGGTTGCCTCTTTAGATGGCTCTGACAAGTCAGATAAAATCAAAGAGCTGGTCAATGAAATTGCCGCCCTGTCTGATCAGGTGACTGCACGCCTTGATGGCCAGCACAGCCGCCGCCCAAGCTTTGGTGTGGCCAAAGTGGGCGAGCAGCCCCGGGTATTCTTTGCCGGCCTGCCGATGGGGCATGAGTTCACCTCGCTGATTCTGGCCCTGTTGCAGGTTTCCGGATACGCTCCCAAAGTCTCTGACGAGGTACTGGCACAGATTAAAGCGCTCAACCTGGCTGCTGACTTCGAAGTATTCGTATCACTGAGCTGTCATAACTGTCCGGATGTGGTGCAGGCCCTCAACCTGATTGCCATCTATAATCCGGGCACCACTGCCACCATGATTGACGGGGCCTTCTTCCAGGAAGAAGTCGAACAGCGCAAGATCATGGCGGTTCCAATGCTGTTCCAGAACAGCCAGCACATTGGTCAGGGACGTATGACCCTGGAAGAGATTATTGCCAAGCTGGACAGCGGTGCGGCGGCCAAAGATGCAGAGAAACTTAATGCCAAGGCAGCCTTTGATGTCCTGGTGATTGGTGGCGGCCCGGCCGGGAATACTGCTGCTATCTATGCAGCGCGTAAAGGTATCCGTACCGGGATCGTGGCTGAACGCTTCGGTGGACAGGTGATGGACACCATGGATATTGAAAACTTTACCTCGGTCACCAAAACCCAGGGGCCAAAGTTTGCTGCGGCCATGGAAGAGCATGTGCGTGAGTATGAAGTCGACATCATGAACCTGCAGAAAGTTGCCAGCATTAAAGGTGCAGAAGAAACGGTCAGTGGTCTGGTTGAAGTGACTCTGGACAATGGCGCCCGACTGGAATCTAAAACAGTGATTCTCTCTACCGGTGCACGCTGGAGACAGATGAATGTACCGGGCGAGCAGGAATATGCGACCCGTGGTGTCGCCTACTGCCCGCACTGTGACGGTCCACTGTTCAAGGGCAAACGGGTGGCAGTGATTGGTGGCGGTAACTCCGGGGTTGAGGCAGCGATTGATCTGGCCGGTATTGTTGAGCATGTGACCCTGCTTGAGTTTGCTGATACTTTACGTGCAGATCAGGTATTGCAGGACAAGCTGGCGAGCCTGCCGAACACGACAGTAATCAAGTCTGCGTTGACTACCGAGGTGGTGGGAGACGGCTCACAGGTGACTGCGCTACGTTATCAGGACCGGGTATCTGGAGAGGACAGGGAAATTGAACTGGCGGGTATCTTTGTACAGATTGGTCTGCTGCCGAACACTGACTTTCTGAAAGGGTCAGAAGTCGAGCTGAGTAACCGCGGTGAGATTGTGGTGAACGAGCGTAACGAGACCAACGTAAAAGGTGTATTTGCGGCGGGTGATTGTACAACGGTACCGTACAAGCAGATCATCATTGCTACAGGTGAAGGTGCAAAAGCGTCGCTCTCTGCTTTTGATTACATTATCCGCTCCGGTCAGTAACCAGATAAACTGAGGGACTCCGGTTTCTCAGCTTGATAATTTTATTTATGTTTTACCTCTTTACGGAATCTGGTCTCGCTAACAGCCAGGTTCCTTTTTTATATTCAATACATTAAGAATAAATGCAGAAAAGCCAAAGTGCCCCCACACTTTGGCTTTTATCTGTTATATAGCTTTGGCTATAAATCTCTATTTTTAGTATTTAAGGTTTTATTCGTTTTGCTTTTTAAACTGGTTCAGATGTTTAAATTTTTCCAAAAGCTGTTCCTGAGTTTCTATATATTGAGGATTAAGCTCGATACAGTCAATTGGACAGACAGCCATACAGGTTTCCTGTTCATAAAATCCTACACATTCAGTACAGCGTTCTGCATCAATTTCATAGATTTTTATACCCTCATAAATAGCATCGTTCGGGCATTCTGGTAGACACATATCACAGTTAATACATTGCTGCGTAATATGAAGAGCCATATTATTCTGCTGTATATGCTAATGAGGCGGCAGAGATATCTACAGCCGAGTTTGGAAGATTACGAATGAGCAGGGCATATTGTATATCGACCTCTGCTGGTATAGGAATCTCGACAATATGTCCTGAACCTTTAGCTTCCATAATCAGGTCCCCATTTTTGTCTTTTATTTCAGCCAGAGTAAAAGTGATATTACCTCGCGTAGTCATCAACTCTAAAGAATCGCCCACCGTAAAACGGTTTTTTACATCAATCTGGATGTAATCACCATTCCGCTCCAAAACTTCACCACAGAACTGCTGATGATCGAAGCGGGATGAGCCGGTGGTATAATTTTGATATTCACTATGTACATGTCGACGCAGAAAGCCTTCAGTATATCCCCGGTTGGCCAGACCTTCTAACTGTGTAAATAGTGATGTATCAAAAGGTCGACCTGCCAGTGCATCATCAATCGCTTTGCGATAGGTCTGGGCAGTGCGTGCACAGTAAAAATAAGATTTGGTACGACCTTCGATCTTGAGAGAATGTACACCCATTTTAGTTAGCCGTTCTACATGCTGTACCGCACGCAAATCTTTCGAGTTCATAAAGTAGGTGCCATGTTCATCTTCTTCTGCTGCAAACATATCTTCTTCATTGTGCTGTAACAGTACGGGCTCTTTAACCTGTTGCTGGCCAAGCATATGTTGCTGGTCTAATTCAGTCTTGTTACAGCAACCTTTAGGCACATCTTGTAGAGCAATTATGTCACCTGTTTCATCTTCAATAGCATTATAAATTTTATACTCCCAGCGACAGGCATTGGTACATGCACCCTGGTTTGCATCACGCTTATTCATATAACCAGACAGCAGGCAGCGGCCTGAATAAGCCATACACAGGGCACCATGTACAAAAACCTCAATTTCCATATCGGGTACGTTTTGTTTGATTTCTTCTATTTCTTCAAGAGAAAGTTCACGTGATAGAATCACGCGCGTAAGCCCCATGGTTTTCCAGAATTTAACAGTCGCCCAGTTTACTGCATTAGCCTGCACAGAGAGATGAATGGGCATATCAGGAAAATGTTCACGTGCCATCATGATGAGGCCCGGATCGGACATAATGAGTGCATCCGGCTTCATGGCAACTACAGGTGCCAGATCACGTATAAAATTTTTAAGCTTGCTATTATGTGGCTGAATATTCACGACTACATAAAACTTTTTACCTAACTGATGTGCCTCTTCAATACCTGTTTTTAGGTTGTCATGATCAAATTCGTTGTTACGAACACGCAGACTGTAACGTGGTTGACCTGCATAGACTGCATCTGCACCATAGGCAAAAGCATAACGCATATTTTTAAGTGAGCCGGCAGGAGAGAGAAGTTCGGTAACGTAAGAGAGAGTCATGGCAATAAAGCAAAAGGCATAAATAAAATATGGCTTTATTGTATGGATTTGAAAAAAGGATTCAACCCAGTAAAACAGTTGGGATTTTTAGAATTATCAGGTTAAGAAAGCTTCTGATTTAAGTCTGGCGAATGAAATCTTAAATTTTAGTAGAAAGTTTTTTTATAATAAAAACCGGGCATTATCGCCCGGTTTTTTATTTAACTCATCTTATTTTTCAACAAAAGCCCGTTCAATAACGTAATCGCCCATTTCACCCATACGCGGCGATTCTTTCAGGCCATGCTGATCTAGCAATCCGGCAACATCACGCAGAAAGTGCGGACTGCCGCATAGCATTGCACGGTCATCTTCACGATTAAATGCGGGCAGATTTAAATCTTCAAAAATTTTCCCAGATTCGATCAGAGCGGTTAAACGGCCTTGAGTTTTGAACTCTTCACGGGTTACAGTCGGGTAGTACACCAGTTTATCTTGAATACCTAAGTCTTGGAAAAACTCATTATTTGGTAATTCATCTAAAATCAGGTCCTGATAAGCCAGTTCAGAAATGTAACGTGTACCATGTACAACAATAACTTTCTCAAAGCGTTCATAAGTTTCAGGATCACGAATAACAGACAGGAAGGGAGCTAGGCCAGTTCCTGAGGAAAGTAGCCATAGATTTTTGCCTGGCAGCAGATCATCAAGTACCAGTGTACCTGTCGGTTTGCGTGAGACCAGAATCTCATCACCCACCTGAACTTTCTGCAAAATTGAAGTAAGTGGGCCATCTTGTACTTTAATCGAGAAAAATTCCAGTTCTTCTTCATAGTTTGCACTGGCGATAGAATAAGCTCGCATTAATGGCTTGCCATTGACTTCAAGTCCAATCATCACAAACTGCCCATTTTTAAAACGTAGACTCGGATCACGAGTTGTTTTAAAACTAAATAGCGTGTCATTCCAGTGGTGAACGTGAGTAATCTTTTCGACGTTAAACGCAGCCATTAAAGGTCTCAATTATCTATCAAATTAAACAGCTTGCTATTCTAATCTAAAAACATTCTCGATAAACTGAATATATTTAATTGTGTTTATAAGCAAAAGTGATGAAGCCTAGTGTATCACTCCCTATTATCGGGTATATGAAATCTCCCTATCAGGAAAAGTTTGGAATACCGCGCCAGCCTAATCTGGTTCAGATTGAGTCCTATATTGATATGTTACCTCCCTATAATGATCTGCTGGCATTTGCAGGTATTGAGGCGTTTAGCCATCTATGGCTGGTATGGCAGTTCCATGACAATAAATCTCAGGACCAGACTGATAAGTTTAGGCCTCAAGTGCGTCCACCACGTCTAGGGGGTAATAAAAAGCTTGGGGTGTTTGCAACCCGAAGTATGTACCGTCCAGCGCCAGTGGGCCTGTCAGTGGTACAGCTTAAAGAAGTAAAAAAAGTGGGCAAAGCACTGCGAGTTTATGTTACCGGAAGCGATCTGCTTGATGGCACCCCTGTTCTCGATATCAAACCCTATATTCACTATTCAGATGCTATTCCCCATGCACAGAGCGGTTATGCGCAGGAAGAGCCACTTCGCAAAGAAGTAAGCTGGACGGAAGAGGCTTTAATAAAACAGCAAGTGCTTGAGCTGAGCGATCAACTTATTCAGGAGTTAAATGATGTTTTATCATTTGATCCACGTCCGGCTTATCAGGAAGATCCTGAACGTATTTATAAGATGAAGTTTGCTTGTCTTGATATTAGCTTTAGCGTACAGGCAGAGCAGATTATTATTATTGATCTTATCTGAAATTAGTTTAGATTGGATTTGATACGACGTTTATGTTCAAACATCTTCTGATCGGCTTCTGTGACAGCAGTCAATAAGCCTTTAGAGGGATGCCGCATAACATAACCGACAGCGGCACTAACGCCAGCTTCTTCCAGTGCTTTTAACATCCGCTGCAATAGAAGTTCTGCGCCTGCCTGGTTGTTCTCAATACTGAGAATACCAAATTCATCACCGCCAAGCCGAGCAACAATATCATTGCTACGGGCATTATTCTTTAATATCTCAGCAGCCTGTCGAATAAAACGGTCTCCTGCTACATGCCCCAAATTGTCATTTACTTCTTTTAGACCGTTCAGATCAATAATAAAGACCGCAGCAGGATGTCCATGCCGTTTACAGCGTTCTTCTTCTGCATTGACCAGCCGGTTCCAAGCCCGACGGTTATATAAACCGGTCAGTACATCACTTAAAGCTTCAACCTGTAGACGCTCATACTGGCGGATCTGCTCATTTTCACGTAGTTCAACCTGTAAAATCCGGCTAAGCAGGCCACCGAAAACTTCAATCAGGTCAGCATCATGGACAATTGAATCAGGTTTGGGATGAGGATCAATGGCACAGAGTGTACCGAACAGACTGCCATCTTCATTAAGCAACGGCTGGCCAATATAAGCTCTGATACTGACTTGCTTGGCAATAGGCGCCGCTGCATATAAGGGAATATCTTCAGAGCGGGGTACAATTTTAGGAGCATCACCAGTAACCATATGTGCACAAAAAGAATCTGCCCAGCGAAAGACCTGACCAGGCCGGATGTCATAACCCGTCGTTTCACTTTGTAAAACAATCCAGTTATCACTTTCCACCCGTGTTATCATCCATAAACTGAAGCCGAAGCGTTTATGCAAATAACCTAATACGGCTTTACCAGCTTCCTGAAAACTTCCGAAATTCGCATTGCTCATCCATTGAACCTATAGTGTAAATACCTGGCGAAGAGTTAGTTATTCATTTAATTTAAAGTATTTTATTTAATTAAAAAACTGGTATTAATAATTTTAAAATAATCTAAGTATAATAATAATTGAAGTTTAAGGCAGAAGTGATAATATTTTGTCTTACAAGATTAAGACTTTACTTCTAAAAGCTTTTTATATCTTTAAAAAATAATATTTTTTATATTAACTATAAACAATCTATTAATTTTATATAGCCCTATACTGCATCAGAAAATAACTCTGTTATAGTATTTAAGGATGCAGGGGATATAATAGTGAAGTTTAATTTTGAAATAGATACGGTCTGGTGCCTGGACCATTTACAAAAAGACGGCCGGATTACTGAGCGCGACAAACATCTGATTCAGACCACCCAGCGGCAAAAACAGCATTTTAAATGGCATCCCCTGCAATGGATTGCAAATTTTAATCTCAAAGATCAACAGCATCCATTGTTATCCCTGACATTAACTCGCTTATGCCAATGGCTGGCCGAAAAAGCTGAAATTCCTTTCTATGTTATTGATCCTTTAAAAGCAGACGTAACTGCACTAACTGGAATCATGTCGCAGGAATTTGCTGTTAAAAATCATATTTTAGCAGTTGAAGTTCAGGCAGATCAGGTATTGATTGGTACAGACCAGCCTTTTATGACTGAATGGATTACTAATCTTGAACGAAGCTTAAGGCTTAAAAAAATCCAGCAAGTGCTCCTTAACCCTGAACAGTTGCAGCGGTATTTAGTGGAATACTATCAGGTTAGCCGCGCGGTCAGCTCTTCTCAGAAAAGCAGCACACACGATCGTACTAATAAAGGCGTAGAGGCACTCCTACAACTGGGGGATACTCAGAATCCTGATGCTAATGACCAGCATATTGTAAAATTGGTGGACTGGATTTTACAGTTTGCATTTGAGCAGGGAGCCAGTGATATTCATCTGGAACCACGTAAAGATAACGGCAAAATCCGCTTTCGGATAGATGGGGTATTGCATACGATTTACAATATGCCGGCCAGTACACTGACGGCAGTAATTTCCCGGTTAAAAATTTTGGGGCGTCTGAATGTTGCTGAAAAGCGCAAACCGCAAGATGGCCGTTTGAAAACGCGTATACCTAAAGGCCAGGAAACGGAACTGCGCTTATCGACCTTACCTACGGCGTTTGGGGAAAAACTGGTTATGCGGATTTTTGACCCTGAAGTCTTGGTCCGTAGCTTTCAGCAATTGGGTTTTGAAGGGCGTCTGCTTAATGCATGGCAGGAAATGACTCAGCATAGTCACGGTATTATACTGGTGACTGGACCGACCGGTTCAGGGAAAACCACAACGCTATATTCTTCCCTGAAACAGTTGGCAACCGAACAGGTTAATGTCTGTACCATAGAAGACCCGATCGAGATGCTGGAACCAAGCTTTAACCAGATGCAGGTGAATCATGGAATTGACTTGGGTTTCGCAGACGGGGTACGTGCCCTGATGCGACAAGACCCTGATATTATTATGGTTGGTGAAATTCGAGATCAGGATACAGCCAATATGGCAATTCAGGCAGCCTTAACTGGACATCTGGTCTTGTCAACTTTGCATACCAATGATGCGCCTTCTAGCTTAACCCGTTTACATGATCTCGGTGTGCAGCCTTTTTTGACTTCAGCCACAATCTTAGGTGTATTGGCTCAGCGTTTGGTTCGTACCTTATGCCCTCACTGTAAAGAAAAGGGGCAAATTAATGAACATCAATGGGAACATTTAACTTTTGACTATATTATGGAAGTTCCAAATACAGTCTATCAGGCAGTGGGCTGTGAAGTCTGTCGTAATACAGGTTATAAAGGCCGAATAGGTCTTTATGAGTTTATGCCAGTAAGTCTGGCACTCAAACAGCAGATCAGTCTTGATGCATCGCTCGATCAGATTCGTCAGCAGGCCAAAAAAGAAGGGGTGGAGCCATTGCGTATTGCAGGCGCCCGAAAGGTAATTGCAGGCTTAACCACACTCGAGGAAGTATTACGCGTAGTGCCTTTAAATTAATAAAATAATTTTAATTTCTTAAGATTCAATTCATCTTTAGCTGTTTTAATACTCTTATTCGATAATGAGTAAATAAACGAGGTAAAGTGCGTATGAATATGGCGAAACTGGCTTTGTTAACAGGTGCTCTAAGTATTGGTGGCGTGGCTATGGCAAATACTGCCGTGAATCATGCAGCAATCAAAACGGCCCAGGTTACTACGGTAAAACAGGCACTGACCGCAAAAGATGATACCCGTGTGCAATTGCGTGGTCAGGTGGTAAAAGCCTTAGGCGATGAGAAATATCAATTCCGTGACCGGACTGGCACAATTACTGCCGATATTGATGATGAATTATGGCAAGGTAAACCTATTTCTCCAACTACAACCGTAACATTGACCGGCGAAGTTGATATCGATTATAAACCGACTAAACGTGTAGAAATTGATGTAGATTCAGTGAAATTTTAAAGTTTTTAAGCTGTAGTTGTTTCGTGTTTTGTTAATCCTCCTTAGAAACCACATTACTTGCCATTTTAGTAATGTGGTTTTTTTATTGGGCTTTGAATATTTCAACTTTTCAGGGCACTATCAAGATACATAAAAACAGAGATATAAAATAAGGATGAGAATTTTACTGGTTGAAGATGATACCTCTCAAGGTGAAAGTATAAAGACCTGGCTGGAACTGGACGGTTATAGTGTAGATTGGGTAGAGCGGGGAGATTATGCGATGACTGCTCTTAAACAGCACGACTATGAATGTATTCTGCTAGACCGGGGTTTGCCTTATGCCAGTGGTGATGAAATTTTAAAAACCCTGCGACAACATCAGGCTCAGACTCCTGTTATTTTTCTGACAGCCCGTGACAGTATCAGTGATCGGGTGGAAGGATTAGACCTCGGTGCCAATGATTATCTGGTCAAGCCATTTAGCCTGGAAGAACTTTCAGCACGTATACGTAGCCAGATGAGAAACCTGCAAGCGGGACAAAGCCAGACACTGATATGGAATAATATTTGTCTAGATCCGAAAGCGAAAACGGTACAGCAGGAGGGCGAAAGCCGTGACCTGACAGCCAGAGAATTCCAGATTTTGTATAAGTTGATGCAACATCCGAATCATGTGGTGACACGTGAACAGCTGGAAGAGTCGATTTACGCTTGGGGGGATGAAGTCGAAAGTAACGCCATTGAAGTCTATATTTATCAATTACGCAAAAAGTTAGGTAGCCAAACAATCAGGACTATTCGTGGTTTAGGTTACCGTATGGGCGAAGCCTGAATGAATACAAAGCCAGATTCTTTACAGTCTCAACTCATCCGTACTACTATGCTGGGCAGTATTTTGGCGGGACTGCTGGCCTTTTTGCTGCTGATTGGTATTGCTGTTTATCATGCCATGCAGGTTCATGACGAGATTATGGACGAACTCGCAGATACATTGTTGGTTTCTGATTTGTCTGCGAATTCGGGACAGCTTGACGAACTGAGTAATGAATTTGATATTCAGTATCAACTAAACTGGCAAGGGCGTACGCTGGCCCATTCTACCCACTTACAGCAACAGCTTTTTAACGACCTGCCACAAGATTTTGGACTGGTCTGGAAAAATGGTCACTTGTGGCGTAGCTATGCGGCGCAGACTAATGATAAACAGTTGAAGGCTGAACTGATCCAGCCCTTGGCTGTTCGTTTTAAGGATATTATCAGAAGTATTCTGATTTACGCTGTTGTATTGTTGCTGGTGTGGCTGGTTCAATGGCTATGGAGTCATTTTGGTATACAGCGGCAGCTGCGGTCCTTAAAAAAGCTCAGTCGAACGATTGCCCAGAAGTCACCATCCGATTTACAACCTATTGAACAACAGCCGTTGGTACAGGAGATTGAACCTGTTATAAATTCGCTGAATCAGTTATTGAGCCGGCTGGATCGAGCATTGACTGCCGAGCAACGCTTCACAGCCGATGCATCCCATGAATTGCGTTCACCCTTATCTGCAATTGCCATGCGTTTACAGGTTTTAAAACGTAAATATAGCCATATTCCTGAACTTGTTCCTGACTTGTTAGCTATTCAGAATGATGTTACCCGTAGTACCCGGGTGTTGGAAAATTTGTTATTACTGGCCAGACTTGACCCTGCTGCACATCAGCAGATGCCTGGTAGTCTGCTACAGCTCCAGCCACTTATTGATGAGGTTGTATGCTCACTGGAACTTTTTGCACAGGAGCGTCAAGTAAGTATTCATCAAATAGCTGCATTACCACACGCAGAAATATATGGAAATCAGGAACTCTTATTTACCTGTATCCGTAACCTGATTGATAATGCAATCCGCTATGCACCTGAACACGGTGCGGTTTATATCACCTTAAAAGACGAGCAGCATCACTACCGGTTAATGATTGAAGATAACGGAGCAGGGGTAGATTCAAATACTTTAGAGCGTTTAGGCGAGCGTTTCTTTCGTGGATTAGGTACACGAACATCAGGCTCAGGTCTAGGCCTGTCTATAGCGCGAAAAATTATGGAACTACATAGAGGCTATATCGAATTTACCCCTTCAGACTATGGTGGTTTAAAGGTTACCTTATTATTTTTAAAAGCCCATCAGATAGAGTACAAATAAAAAAACAGTATGGGAGAGCCATACTGCCTGTTTCCACGTTTATTATTTTTTGAAGCTGTAAATAGTTATTTGGTTAGAATTAAACGATTGTTGCGGGTCAGACGTAAGCGGTACTCTTCACCCGCATGCATAATACGGATTTCACGCCCGAGTGCAAAAAGATTGCTGGATTGTAACATTGGCAGAGAAGTGCTGGCTTGAGTCTGGCGTGCAAATAGGTTGAATGGTGCGTTCATTTGTTATAGCTCCGTGGTGTGCGAGAATTCAAATAAATGATAATCATTATCGAATGAGTCTGTCAAATAGAATTTTAAGAATTTATAAACTTCTTATTTTTGCTTACACTAAGTAAAAGCTTATCTCGGATTATTCAATGTCTAAGCCTATCGTGCATGTTGCTGTCGCTTTATTGTTTCATCGTTCAAAAGTATTGGTTGGCTGGCGAGAAGCTAAGCAGCACCAAGGTAACAAGTATGAGTTTCCAGGTGGAAAAGTTGAAGGGAATGAAACTCCTGAAGAAACCTGTCGGCGTGAAATTTATGAAGAAGTCGGGGTCGGCTTGAGTGACTGGCATCCTTTTAGCCTGATCTGTCATGAATATGACGATATTACAGTACATTTGCATCTGTTCTTTGCACATGTACCAGAGGAGATGTTAAACCAGATTCAGAAACCATGGGCTTGGTACACACGTGAAAAATTACAAACACTTGATTTTCCAGCTGCTAATCAGCCAGTGATTGAGCGGTTATATTGGCCACATTCAATCAGGATTGGTACAGCATTTTCAGCGATAGAGCAATTAGCTCAAGATATGCTCTTTTACTGGCGGCCTGAACAGGCTGAAATTGATAAAAATTGGCTTTTGGAATATAGCATTCAGCAACTAAATAAATTAATAGTGCCTTATCAAGTCTGGCGGTCTCTTAATGTTGAACAGCAACATCACATCGCTGCTGTACATTTAAAACAGTCTGAACAGATGTCTCTGAAAAAAGGCGAACTATGTATTGGGATTCGTTATATTGCTGCCTGCCATGATGCTGCTTCAGTACAGCATGCTGTTCAAATCGGGTGCGAGGCTGTACTTATTAGCCCTGTACAGGCTACTCCGACTCATCCAGAAGCACCAGCATTAGGCTGGGATGCATTTGCAGAACTTGCTCATCAGGCCGATGTGCCCGTTTTTGCTCTAGGCGGATTGTCTAGAGAGGATCTGGAGTGTGCCCGGCAGTACGGCGCCTATGGTATTGCCGGAATCCGTCATATTTAAGTAAAGAAACCAGTTTAAACAGGTCAAGAAGCTAGAATGTATTCAAAGCTGTTTTGGCTTCTTGAATGCTTTTACTGTTTTTCTGAGATTGAGCCGCTTTTAAGATATTTAACCAGAGCTGCTTTTTCATTGCATTACTCTGTGCATAGCTTAAGCCCCGGCGAGCCAGTGCTTCCGCATTAGCTGGCTTGTTTTGTCTATTAGCAATCATTGAAAGATACAAGAAGGTTTCAGCGGACTGAGGGGCCAGTCTTTGTGCCTGCAATGCATAGCTTTCAGCCTGAGACCATTGGCCCTGTTTATAAGCAGTTTGTGTCTGCAGCATCATTTTCCGGAATACAGGAAGTTCACGACCATCCTTGAACTGCTGTTGAACCTTTTCCTCAGGCACCACTATTTGCACCTTCTGGCGTTTAATTTCTTCCGGTTCATACGGAGTAATTTTTACGCCCGAAGGTGTAGCCTGCACTTCAGGAACAGGTCTTGGTGCCGGTTTCTGTTCTTCAGGCTGAGGTAGAGGCGCCGTCTGACAGCCAGCCACTCCAAGCAATGCTAAGGCAAATATGCCAGGTTTTATATGATTCACAAATTTTCTCTATAGCATTTAATTTTCATAACTTCCGCTTGAGATGATTCGGCCTTCAGAAGACGGTAACGTCTGTTCCATTTCAGTCTCGCTTTCACGGATATAGTTTTCGATACTATCTTCTTCAGGCGCAGGTGCGTCGTTATGTTCGGTATCAGGTGTGTAAACTGGTTCGACCTGATAATGTGAAAGGCCACAGGCAGTAGCTCGGCGTGGTACTGTATGACGCAGTATAGGAATGTACATGGCACCTTCACAGCCCTGAGCAGATAAATAACCGGTAGCGCGGTCAATCCAGTGCCACTGTACATTATCAGTCTGGCGCAGATTGACCGGTTCCTGTTTCAACTGTTTCATTACATTAATCCATACCGGCAATGCACCTGTAGAACCAGTAAGGCCCGTTACCTTGTTATTGTCTAGCCCTAGCCATACTACTGCCAGATGATTGCCTGAATAGCCTGCAAACCATGAGTCACGTGTGTCATTGGTGGTACCTGATTTACCGGCCAGTTTAAGGCTGGCTGGAAAACTGTTATATGCAGAACGCCCAGTACCAATGTTCATGACCTGCTGCAGGCCATAGTTTAGAATATAGGCACTCGACGGGTCGATGGTCTGCTGTACATCCAGTCCGTAACGGTCCAATAGCCGGCCATCTGCATCTACTACTGTACGTATGGCACGTGGTGGATATTTGAAACCACCAGTCGCGAAGTTTTCATAAATACTCATGACTTCCATTGGCGACATTTCGACAGCGCCCAAGAAAATAGACGGAAAGGCTGGAATGTTTGAAGTCACTCCAAATTTTCTTAACTGATTGGTAAATGTCGAGAGGCCAAATTCCTGACCAAGTCGTACAGCAGACAGATTATAAGAGTTAGCCAGCGCCTGCATCATGCTGACTACACCATATTCACCACCCGCATAATTCTTGGGTGTCCATTCCTTGCTTTTATCTATTGGAATACTGATAGCAGCATCCTGAATCGAACTGGCCCAGGTATAACGCCCTGACTCAATAGCACTCAGATAGATCACCGGTTTTAAAAGTGATCCTACTTGACGTTTGGCATCAAGAGCCCGGTTAAAGCCAGTGAAATCCTGAGTTGAACCAACAGCAGCTATGAGTTCTCCATTCTCCGGATGAGCAATCAGTACTGCACCCTGCAGGTTTTTTAAACGGCCCGGATTACGCTTGGATAAACGTTCTACAGAATTTTTGAAAGCTGTCTGCACACGGGTCTGGGCAATCGGGTCAAGTGTTGTAAAAATACGCAAGCCTCGATTGGTCAGGTCACCATCCTGATATTCGGTACGTAGCTGACGGCGAACGATATCGAGAAAATCTGGAAATTTGGCTGGTCCTAAAGTTGGCTTGCTAATTACATTTAGCGGGCGGGCACTTTCATCTTCATATTCAGCTTCAGTCAGGTAACCCATCACCTGCATGTTTTTTAGTACTACATTGCGGCGTTTCTTAGCCGCTTCAGGATTACGCCACGGGTTATATAAGGAAGGACCCTGTACCAGGCCTACCAGGAAAGCCTGCTGTGAAATATTCAGTTCACGTAAAGGCAGACCAAAATAGAATTGGGAAGCCAGACCGTAACCATTAATTGAATAATTACCATTCTGGCCCAGATTTACTTCATTCAGGTATGCTTCCAGAATTTCATCTTTGTCATAATGAAGTTCGATGAGCATGGCCATCAGGGCTTCATTAATCTTTCGTTTATAGGTTTTTTCAGGTGACAGGTAAAAGTTTTTAACCAACTGCTGGGTCAGAGTAGATCCACCCTGGCGGCGTCCACCAGTCAGGTTGCTGACCAGCGCCCGGGCAATGCCTCGTACTGAAACACCATGATGATGATAGAAGTTCCGATCTTCAGTCGCAATTAAAGCTTCAATGAGCGGTTTTGGTACACGGTTCAGTTTAATCAGAACCCGGTCTTCATTATGCTGCGGATAAATACCGCCAATCAATAAAGGCTCCAGACGGGTAATACCACTTGTAGCGGGTTTGGTTGTGCGCACTTCGCTGATCTTCTGGTCATTAAAAGTTAATTCCAGAATCTGTTCTGGTTCTACGCTATCACCAAAATCAAAGCCCCGGGTATGGACATATAAAGTATTCCCCTGAGATACATATGAACCTGACTTATTATAACTACTTGCCGATTTATAGCCGAGCAGTTTAAGTTCTTGGGCAAAGTCCTGCTGATTGACCGGGGCATTGGTATAGATTTCCAGAGGGCGAGCAAAAACTTTCGCCGGAATATCCCAGCGCTGTCCTTCAAATTTGTCCCGAATAATATTATCTAAGCGGATTAAATATATTCCAAAGGCGACAAAGCCCCCAATAATAAGCACTGAAAAAATGAGTGCAATCAAGCCAATACCACGTTCAAACTTCATAAACGGAAGACATTACCCAAATAAATTTTGCTAATCATGCGAAGCTTTCACCAATTTTGCAATGCTTAAACTGTGAATAAACCCAAATTAGGAACTTGCTCACTTTTACTGTTGCGGTTTTTGAATGTTTTTTTAAAACAACTTTGATAGTGTTATTATAACCAAGAACCGTAAAGGAGTCCGGCGATCTCGTGCAAATAACACATAAGACTTTTCGTAATATTGGCTTATTAGGACGTCCCGATAAATCCTCTGTTGTAGAGACCTTGTGTTTGATTCATGACCACCTGGTGAGTCGCGGTCTGCATCCGGTATTTGATCAGGAAACTGCACAGCTGGTGCCCTATACAGATCCGCAAACAGTCAGTCGGGCACTGCTGGGTGAAATTGTTGATCTGGTTATTGTCGTAGGTGGAGATGGTTCGCTGCTCCACGCAGCACGTGCTCTGGTCCATCACAATACACCAGTAATCGGTGTTAACCGTGGACGTTTAGGTTTTTTGACCGATATAAAACCCTCTGAAGTAATTTTTAAGCTGGATCAGGTGTTGCGTGGAGAATTCCAGCTAGATCGCCGTTTTCTTCTGGAAATGGAAATTCGGTCACAGGGCAATATCATCTATAATGCAATTGCTCTAAACGATATTGTGCTGCATTCAGGCAAGTCAGTTCATATGATCGATTTCGAGATGAATATTGATGGACAGTATGTCTATCGTCAGCATAGTGATGGACTGATTGTTTCTACACCGACTGGTTCTACAGCTTACGCACTCTCAGGTGGTGGCCCGATTGTACATCCGGGAATGGATGCTATTGTATTGGTGCCAATGCATCCCCATACATTATCATCGCGTCCAATTGTTGTGGGCGGACATAGTGAAATTAAACTGGCTATACGTGAAAATCGTGTGATGCCAATGGTGAGTGCCGACGGTCAGAACAGCGTTTCCCTGAACGTCGGAGATTGCCTGCATATCCGTAAATATCCCTTCAAGTTAAATTTGCTGCATCCACCTGGTTATGACTTTTATATGGCATGTCGTACCAAGCTGGGCTGGAATCAGGATTTTGACTCTTTTCATCAACAGGATTGATCATGAATATTGAACAGATGCTTGCCGTTTTAAATCCTGAGATTGTAGAACGTCTGAGAACTGCCGTTGAAATCGGCAAATGGCCAAATGGCGAGCCACTTACTCAGGAGCAACGTGAAACCTGTCTGCAGGCTGTGATTGCCTGGGAGGTTAAACACCTGCCTGAAGAGGAGCGCACTGGTTATATTAACCGTGGCAGCAAAAAAGAAGATGAGCACTGTGACTCACATGAGCCACAACAGGATGAAGAATTTAAACCGATTCGTTTTGTTTAACTTTATATATAGGCAAAGATAATCCAGTCTTTGTACTTAAAAGCTTTTACTGAGGCCTTAGATTTAAGTCAAAGTAAAAGCTTTTTTGTTGTAACTTTCAGCTTTCCATACAAACATCAAGAATGCTGTCCTCTTCAAAAACCACGCATATTACATATTGGCTAATTTCATCTGGTAAAGAAAAGTCCAGATGGTTTTCATAATATGTCATCTCCTCTATGTCTAGCTCATCATCTGGAAGCGTATTACTTCTAAACTCAAGTCTTTCTATAACTTGAACTAAGCTTGGTTGAGCGGTGTGAAAGTGTTTTTGCCAGTAAGATGTCTCAATTTCATCAAGATGATGCTGTACGAACTCTAAAATGGCATTATGAAAAGGATGAGTACTATTTATGGCAGCCTGCTGTAATACAGCGCGTGCAGATAGCTCTTTAGTCATATTTTACTCTTTATTGTTATATATAAATTTCTATAAAAATACTCGGGCGTTATGACTTTGACTTACCAGAACTGGTAAGCCAAAATAATTTTTTTACATCTAGGAAGAGTGCCGTTTAGCCCATAGTTCTTTAGCTTTTAACATGGCTTCGTCATAGGTACTACAAACACTCATCGTATATAAAGCAATTCCCATTGTTTCTGTGACAGCTGTTTCACCATATACATGAGTTTGTTTGCCTTCCCAGACTGCTTTAAATTTCTCCAGATTTAACTCTTCTTCAGCAAGGCTGCGTTCTTGTGTCAGTTTGGGCAGTTCATATTCATACAGCTCACTATTTTTAATACCACAAATCAGTGTGCGTGCATCCGGGTTACGCTCAAATTCGCCACCTTCACCCTTGATAACAGCGCTATTCTGGTAGCCTAACCGTGATGCAGTCTGCTGATGAGAACTGCGATAAGCCGGATGGAAAATTGCCTGTAATGTAGCCTTGGCATTAAATGGATTAATCAGGCGTGCCAATGTATGAATAGGGGAACGCAAGCCCATAACATTTCTGAGCGAGATCAAATCACTTAAGACAGGGGAAATCTCCTCAAGGGGAAGATAGGCAAAATTATGTTGTTCGAGTTCGTATTGAACATCCTGTTCACTTTGACAGATGGAATAGCCTAAGTATTCTAGCACCTGTTCAGTATAGAGCCGGTTAAGGGTATGACCTGATGCGCCATGCATAAATACTTTATAACCCGACTGGGCAAGCGTTAATGCTGCCAGCAGAAACCAGGGATAATGTTTCCGTTTGCCAGCATATGAAGACCAGTCCAGATCAACGGTTAAAGGGGCAAAATTTAGCTGATCACGGGTAGCCTGTACAAAACCTGCCAACTCATCAACAGATTCCTCTTTTACACGTAACAACATCAGAAATGCACCGAGCTGAACATCCAGAACTTCTTGTTTGAGGATCATGCTGAATGCTTGATAGGCTTCTTCATAAGTTAATGACCTCGCACCATTTTTTCCTTTGCCAATAATCCGGACATATTGTGCAAAAGGATGCTCAAGCTCTTTATAAAGATTTTTACGGGTGTTCATTGACAATTTTAATTAGATAATAAGTAAGTTTTTCCACTATGACATAAAACAACAAGGGGTGTAAAACTTTGGTGGGGTTAGACTAATGTCTAATAAGGAATTGTATACAGATTAGCCAGACTTAAAAATAACCATTCCATTATGATATTTCCTTCAAGTAAAATCCGCCTCAGATAGACTTTGTTAAGTTAATTTAATCTTCTCCTGCATTAATAGATTCTACTATTTATAGGTCTGAAGTCTAAGTCATTGATGTTAAGTCCCAAATTCGTTTTTTAAGGCGAATTATTTTCATGCTGAATATTTCCTGTATAGGTAAAAAGTTCTTTACCTTTTTGTTTTTACATGAAATTTCAGGGCTGTGTATTCCTAAGGATAGACCTTGCGCTGGGTATTGACCATGTCCAGAAATATGTAATGAAGAAAAGTTATGGCTAAAAAACCGATTTATAAATCACTTTATTTTCAAGTGATTATTGCGATTATCGCAGGTGTTCTTGTGGGGCATTACTTCCCGAGTACTACTGTCCTCATGAATGGTGTTGAGCAGCAGGTACCAGGTTTGGGCGAACAGCTTAAGCCATTAGGTGATGGCTTTATTCGTTTAATTAAAATGATTATTGCGCCTGTGATTTTCTGTACTGTGGTAAGTGGTATCGCAGGTATGGAAAGTATGAAGTCAGTGGGTAAGACCGGTGGTGTTGCCTTACTTTACTTCGAAATTGTCTCGACAATTGCCCTGCTGATTGGTCTGCTGGTAATTAATATTGCCAAGCCTGGCGTAGGTATGAATGTTGATCCGGCAACTCTGGACACTGCGGGTATTCAGAAATATGTCGCTTCGGGTGAGTCGCAATCTACAGTCGATTTTCTGCTGCATATTATTCCTGAGACTGTAGTTGGAGCATTTGCAAATGGCGAAATTCTTCAGGTATTACTCTTTGCTATCCTGTTTGGTTTTGCCTTGCACAAGCTTGGTGATGCCGGTAAGCCAGTACTTAAGTTTATTGATCAAATCTCGCATGTGTTCTTTAACATTGTAAACATGATCATGAAGCTGGCTCCGATTGGTGCTTTCGGTGCAATGGCTTTTACTATTGGTAAATATGGTGTAGGTTCACTGGTTCAGCTTGGTCAGCTTATTCTCTGTTTCTATATTACCTGTCTGCTGTTTATTTTCATCGTACTAGGAACGATTGCACGCATTAGTGGTTTCAGTATTCTTAAAATGATCCGCCTGATCCGTGAGGAGCTTCTGATTGTACTAGGTACATCTTCTTCCGAGTCAGTTTTACCGCGTATGCTGAAGAAACTGGAAATTGCAGGTTGTGAGAAGTCTGTAGTGGGTCTGGTTATTCCAACGGGTTATTCTTTTAATCTGGACGGTACTTCAATTTACCTGACTATGGCCGCGATCTTTATTGCACAGGCGACCAATACTCAGCTGGATGTAACTCATCAAATTACCTTGCTGCTGGTTCTGCTGATTTCATCTAAAGGTGCAGCAGGGGTAACCGGTTCGGGCTTTATTGTTATGGCAGCAACCCTGTCTGCTGTAGGTCATATTCCTGTCGCTGGTCTGGCACTCATTCTGGGTATCGACCGTTTCATGTCTGAAGCGCGTGCCCTGACTAACCTGGTGGGTAATTCACTGGCAACTATTGTAGTTGCCAAATGGGTAGGCCAGCTAGACAAAGACAAGCTGAATGAAGCTCTGGCTAATCCGGGTGAGGTAGACCGTCAGATGCTTGAGCAGAAAGCAGGACATATTTAAAAATATCTAACCAAAAAGGAAGCTTCGGCTTCCTTTTTTAACTTTATGAACAGCAATAAAAACTCATCAGGTCATGACATCTTTTTGGAAAATAACTAGCATGAGTAAAACAGAAGCTGACTAACAAACTGATAAAAGGAAATAAGACATGCAGCATGATGCCGATCTGGAATTATTCCGTGATAACTTTAGACGTTTTATGAAAGAGCATATTGCGCCCCATTATGAACAGTGGGAGCGTGATGGAATCATGCCACGGCATGTCTGGAACCTGTTAGGTGAAAATGGCTTTCTCTGTGTAGATGTACCTGAGGAATATGGCGGCTATGGCGTGCCTACCTATTATTCACTGATGCTGGTAGAAGAGTCAGCCCGGGCTGGTTATAGTTCACTATCGACAGGTATATCCTGTCATTCAGAAATTGCTGCTCCTTATATTCTGAATATTGGTAGTGAGGAACAGAAACAGTACTGGTTACCTAAAATGGTGAGTGGTGAAGTGGTGGGTGCAATTGGCATGACTGAACCGGGGGCTGGTTCTGATTTGCAGTCAATGCGAACCAACGCAATTTTGCAAGATGACAGTTATATATTAAATGGTTCCAAAACCTTTATTTCTAATGGGCAGCACGCAGATCTGGTAGTATTGGCTGCTAAAACCGATCCACAAGCCCGTGCTAAAGGTGTTTCGCTTTTACTGCTTGATACCCATCTGGATGGTTTTAAGAAAGGAACCAATCTGGACAAGATCGGTTTGCATTCACAAGATACCTCAGAGATGTTCTTCGATAATATTAAAGTACCCCAAAACCAGTTACTTGGTCAGCCGGGGCAAGGCTTTGCTTATCTGATGCAGGAGTTGCCGCGCGAGCGTACTGCGATAGCTGCTACTGCTCTGGGTGCTATACGGGGCAGTATTGATGTAACTACAGCTTATGTCCAAGAGCGCCAAGCTTTCGGTCAGCCGATCGCCCAATTTCAGAATACCCGCTTTGTACTGGCACAGGCCAAGATTGATGAATTGGCTACAGCTGCGTTTTATGAGCGAAATGTAGAGCTCTATCAGCAGGGCCAGCTCGATGTTGCTACAGCTGCCGCTTTAAAAAGTTTTAGTACCGATATGCAGATGAAAGTTGCTGACAACTTGCTTCAGCTGTTTGGTGGTTATGGCTATATGTCCGAATATCCGATTTCACGTTTCTTTGTAGATGCCAGAATCCAGCGGATTTATGGTGGTACCAATGAAATCATGAAAGAGATCGTGGCGCGTAGCCTGCTTGGAAAATAAAGATAAGATAAAAAAGCCTGCTTCCGCAGGCTTTTCTATTTTAGTGGCGTGAAATTAAGCACTCTGCAATTGCTGTTGTAAATTACGAAGCTCGGCCCGAAGGATTTTACCTACCGTTGACTTGGGTAATTCAGGTAAAATTTCTATCACTTTTGGAACTTTGTAGGCGGTAAGATGCTCTTTGCAGTGCGCCAGTATTTCATCAGTGGATAGAGACGGATTACGTGTAGCGATATAAGCTTTCACAGCTTCGCCAGTCTGCACATCTGGCACCCCAATAACCGCCACTTCAATAATGTCCGGATGCTCGGCAATGACTGCTTCGATTTCATTTGGATAAACATTAAAACCTGAAACCAGTACCATATCTTTTTTACGGTCCAGAATATAACAGAAGCCATCTTCATCGAGCTGGGCAATATCACCTGTATGTAACCAGCCCTCTACAAAAGTGTCAGCACTTTCTTCCGGCCGGTTGAGATAGCCCTGCACAATATGCGGACCTTTTACACAGAGTTCGCCCGCACTACCGAGAGGGACTTCATTTCCCTGAACATCTACAATTTTAATTTCAGAACCAGGTAATGGAAAACCGACAGAACCTTGACGAATTATGCTAATTGGAGGATGTAGCATGGCTGCGCAACTGGTTTCAGTCATACCAAACCCTTCAATAATATTACCTATTTTAGCCTTCCAGTGTTCAGCTGTAGCTGGTCTTAGTGCTGTTCCGCCAGAAATGGCACAAGTGAGCTCTGGAGGATTTTGCACAAACCAGTCTTCAGCCAGTAATCCTGCATATAATGTATCAACTCCGGTCAGCCAGGTAATCTTAAACTGTTCAAATGCCGGCCTTAAATTGCTGATAGGACGCGGTGAAGGAACCAGAATATTATGCGATCCGCCTTCAAAGAACATCAGAAAATTAACACTGAATGCAAAAATATGATAAAGCGGAATAGCAGTCAGAATACTGTCTTGCTGATTAAAAGCTGAATTGTGCGCACGCAAATAATCTCCGGTCATGCGTACTAAGGACAGTAAATTCTGATGCGTTATAATCGCACCTTTACTGCGACCTGTTGTACCGCCTGTATACTGATACAGCGCGATTGCAGTCGTCTGTGATTGTAATTCAGGTAGCTGTTCTGCTCTTTTAAAAACTTGTGAAAAAGAAAAGTAGTCAATGCTTGGTGTTAGCGAACGTCCCTGAGCTTCGGCATCTGTTTCTATTTTTTTAGCAATCAGCGCCTGATACGGCGCATCAAAAAAGTCACTTAAACTCGCTGTAATCAGCGCAAGAGATTTTAGATCATTATTTTTCGCAATTACTTTTTCAAAAGTAGCTAAGAACATGTCTGAAACTATTAAAGCTTTTGCCTGACTGTCGTTAAGCTGATATTCCAGTTCGCGTGCGGTATAAAGCGGGTTGATATTGGTAATAATAAGACCAGCTTTCCAGCAGGCAAAAACTGCAATTGGATAATGCAGACAATTTGGCATCTGCAAGCCTACAACATCACCTGGTTGTAATTGAAGCTCATGCTGGAAGTAACGTGCCAGCAAGTCAGAATAATACTGAATCTGCTTGAAACTTAATGTCTTTGTGAGGCCCGTAGGCAGAACCAGACTAAATGCAGCCGCATCTGAAAAATCATGCACTGTTTTATTAAACAGCTGACTTAAATTTTGTGGAATGGATGTGGCATCAAATTGATAGTCTTGCAGGCTGGCTGGCAAGTTCTTTTTCCATGGGCGTTGTGCATAAATCATTTATTATTCCTTTTAATTGTTGATTCAGTCTGTACCTGACCTGTTATTAAAATTATAGGACTATGAAACTTTCACAATGATTAAATCTGCCAATACAAAGGCATTCTATTAAATAGAAGTAACTTGATTTTTGAATAGGTCGAATACTCAATATAAGAGACTCACATTGAGAAAAATGAAATAGAATACAGATATTTGCTTATAAAAATAAAAAATTGAAGTATTCATACTCGACGGTCAGGCTGAAATATTAAAATAAGTTAACTGGCAAAATACATCAGCCGATAACTTTTCTTTGAAGTAACTTGTATAAGTTGATGGAATTAAATTAAGAGCCAATACACATTACATATCTGTTTTCCAAATCATCCACAGTTCTTTTTATAAAAAGAGCCAGAGTATTAAGGTAAGGCTAAGAGAATTTAACGAGGTGTTCCAAAGTAGCAACTGGCTGTTTTTGCATCTATTTCAATCAAAGTCAGATTGCGCAACATTTAAAAGCTAACTATTGTTATACTAATTTGTATACATGTTTTCCAAGGGCAATATAACAATGGGTCATGATGATCAGAAAAATTCATCCTCTTTCAATCTGGAACAGATCCGTAATGAAATCGACTCTGTTGACCAGCAATTACAAGAGCTGATTAACCGCCGTGCCAGCCTGGCCGAAGCGGTTGCAGAAGCAAAGTTTGCTGCTGAAGAAAACCCGTTGTTTTATCGCCCTGAACGTGAAGCACAAGTCTTGCGTAAAGTTATGGAACGCAATGATGGACCTTTATCAGACGTAACCATGGCGCGCTTGTTTCGTGAAATCATGTCTGCCTGTCTTGCTCTTGAAGCACCACAAAGCATCGCTTTTTTAGGGCCGGAAGGTACCTATACCCATTCTGCCGTACTGAAACATTTTGGACAGGATGCCTTGGTTCGTCCAATTGCAACGATTGATGAAGTCTTTCGCGAGGTAGAAGCAGGTAGTGCCCATTATGGTGTAGTACCTGTTGAGAACTCGTCTGAAGGTGTTGTAAACCATACATTGGACTGTTTTAGAGGTTCAAGCCTCAATGTGATTGGCGAAGTAGAGCTTCGTATCCATCATCAGTTTCTGGTATCTGAAAATACCCGTAAAGACAGTATCAAACAAATCTATGCTCACCAGCAAACACTGGCACAGTGTCGTCACTGGCTGGATGCACACTATCCGGGCGTTGAGCGGGTAGCGCTGAACTCGAATGCAGAAGCTGCACGTCGTATCCGTAATGAATGGCATTCAGCTGCAATTGCTTCTGATATTGCGGCCAGTTTGTATAACCTTGAAATTATGCACAGCAATATTGAGGATAATCCTGAAAATACTACGCGTTTTCTGGTAATTGGTCGTGAGAAGATTCCACAAAGCGGTAATGATAAAACTTCACTATTGATTTCTGCTCATGACCGTGCGGGTGCCTTGCTGGAAATTCTGGCTCCATTTGCCAAGCACAACATCAGTCTGACCAGTATTGAAACCCGTCCTGCATTGCCAGAAAAATGGGCTTATGTGTTCTTTATCGATCTGGAAGGCCATATCGAGCAGGAAAATGTTGCGGCAGCAATCAAAGAAATCCGTCCAATGGTTAAAGAACTGCGTGTACTGGGTTCTTATCCTGTTGCTGTACTATAAAGCTGAGACCTGTTAGATCATGGCAGTAGTAGTTTTTATATTACTGCCATAAACCAAAAGTTCAGAGAGTGATGAATAAAAGGATAAAAATTGAGAAGCTATTTTTATCCGGAAAAATTTGAAACTCTTCCCGATACTTGAAATATTAAACGCTTGAAACAAGGCAAAAGCCCTTGAGGCAAAACTGAAGTTATGTCCCAACCCCTGTTTGAAAAAGTTGCATTTATTGGCCTTGGGCTAATTGGTTCAAGTCTGGCCCGAGTAATTGTGGCTCAAAAACTGGCCCGTCACGTGGTGGCCGCGACCCGTTCTCAAAAAACACTGGAAGATGCCAAAGCTTTGGGCCTGATTGAGCAGGGCTATAGTGATCCTGTAGAAGCAGTACAAGGGGCAGACCTGATTGTTCTGGCTTTACCAGTACGTGCTACCCAGAAAATACTTGAGCACATCAAACCTCATATTTGTGCACATACTATCCTGACAGATGTCGGCAGTACCAAAGGAAATGTGGTAGAGGCAGCCAAAGCAGTGTACGGCACCCATCTGCCGCCCGGTTTTGTACCGGGCCATCCGATTGCAGGAAGTGAGCATACTGGTGTTCATGCTGGTAAAGTCGATCTGTTTGCCAATCACAAGGTCATTCTGACACCTTTGCCAAGTAGTGCCAGCTGGGCGGTTGATAAACTGATTGAGCTCTGGGAAGCTGCGCAAGCAGAAGTTATCTGCATGGATGTTGAAAAACATGATGAAGTTCTGGCACATACCAGTCATTTACCGCATTTGATGGCATTTAACCTGGTCGAGCAACTGGCCAGCCGTGAAGATAACCTGGACATCTTCCGTTATGCAGCCGGCGGTTTTCGTGATTTCTCGCGTGTGGCCGCCAGTGACCCTCAAATGTGGCATGACATTTTTTTTGCCAATAAAAAAGCAATTTTAAATGCAGTAGATGGCTTTGAACAGCAGCTCGGCATTATTCGAAAAATGATTGAAAATGAAGACTCGCAGGCATTAATGGGCTTACTGGGACATGCTCAGGCTGCGCGTCAGCACTTTAACCACATGTTAGCCCAAAAACCGTTGATGGAGAAAAACAAGGTGACACAACAATTTACCATTCTGCCGGGAAACAAGACTTTTCAGGGTAAATTTACCGTACCTGGTGACAAGTCCGTGTCTCATCGCTCTATCATGTTTGGTGCAATTGCCGAAGGTACTACTCATGTCACAGGCTTTCTGGAAGGTGAAGATGCGTTAGCTACCTTACAGGCTTTTCGCGATATGGGCGTAAGTATTGAAGGCCCGAAAAATGGTGAGGTTACCATTCATGGGGTGGGTATGCACGGACTTAAGGCTCCGGCAAGTGCACTTTATATGGGGAATTCAGGAACCAGCATGCGTCTGCTGTCTGGCATGCTGGCTGCACAGAAATTTGATACGGTCATGACTGGTGATGCCTCTTTATCCAAACGTCCAATGGAACGGATTGCCAAACCCTTACGTCTGATGGGCGCCCAGATTCAAACCACAGGTGAAAAAGGTACACCGCCGGTCAGTATTAGTGGTCAGCAAAAATTGCACGGTATTCATTATGATTTGCCAATGCCTTCTGCTCAGGTAAAGTCAGGAATTCTGCTTGCGGGATTATGGGCTGAAGGTGAAACTTCAGTTACTGAACCTGAGCCAACCCGCGACCATACCGAGCGTATGCTACGTGCTTTTGGCTATGAGGTTAAAACTGAAGGTCATAAAATTTCACTTATAGGTGGTGGCAAACTGGTCGGTACAGAGATTCAGGTACCTTCAGATATTTCTTCCGCAGCATTTTTTATGGTGGGGGCTGCTATTACTCAGAATTCGGATGTACTTCTGGAAGCAGTCGGTATAAATCCAACCCGTACCGGAATTATCGAAATTCTGAAACAGATGGGAGCTGACCTGACAGTTGAGAATGAACGTATTGCGGGGGGTGAGCCAATTGCTGATATTCATATCAGAGGTAGCCGGACGCTCAAGGGTATACATATTCCTGAAGACCAAGTTCCACTTGCGATTGATGAATTCCCGGCACTATTTGTTGCGGCAGCTTGTGCAGAAGGACAAACAGTACTGACTGGTGCTGCCGAACTGCGGGTAAAAGAGTCTGACCGGATTCAGGTAATGGCTGACGGCCTTAAAACTATGGGCATCGACTGCACCCCGACTGAAGATGGAATCATCATTGAAGGTAAAGGAAAAATTGGAGACTGGTCGGCTGTCTTTACCGGCGGTGAAATCGAATCACATCATGATCATCGGATCGCTATGAGCTTTAGCATGGCAGGGCTGCGAAGTTCAGGAACAATTAATATTATGGGAACTGAAACGGTAGCCACCAGCTTCCCCACCTTTACTGAACTCGCTAATAAAGCCGGGCTTGCCATACAGGTTAGTGAATAAATACGAATAAAGTTTAAGAAAAATGTTGTTTTTGTCTAACAACAGTCAAGTGAATGCTTGGCTGTTGTGCGTTTATTGCTTATGCTAAATCCATACAACAAGAAAGCATTTCAGGAAAACGCCAATGAGAACCCTACAATTTACTGCCCACTGTGCTGAACATCAACAAACTGATCATATACAAGATGAATGCCGTATTGCCCAAGAATACGTAACTGATCTTTTATCTAAACGTCTTGTCCAGCATGGCTTTGAGGCTAGTCGTAATGAGCCTGATAAAATTGCGGTAAGTGTAGAGAGTCATCCTCTACCTATTTCTGTGACATGTGAGTCTGTCCAGGATGAAGAGGGGCATCTGGTTTGCAGGATTAATGCACATGCTGACGAAGAACAGGACTGGTTTGAAAAAATTGAAATGCAGAGTGTGATTAAACAGTTGGGGCAGGCTATTGAAACTACATTAAAAACTGATGAATCATTTAGCCAGTTCGAATGGAAAAGCTAAACTTATGACTCATCTAAAAAGGCCCGAAATTAATATATACCGGGCCTTTATTTATTTTTTATTCAACGATTAGAAAACGGGAAATCGCGATACGTAACTGTTTTAAATAGCCCGTAAAAAAGTGATTTGCTCCCGGCAGAATAGTAATCAGATGCTTTTGTGGCGTAGCCCAGCTAATAGCATCCGATAACAAGGTGATTTCATCCTTTTCACCATGAATAAACAGGATATCTCCCTGAATTTCAGGCGTTTTATAATGACGCAAGCCGGCTACAGTATTGGTAGGCAGACCACATAAAATCAACTGTTTAGGCCTCTCTACTGCTGGCAAGGCATCATAAGCTTTTGCCATCACGTGAGCACCAAAGCTGAAGCCACCTGCATAAAATGGCAAATGGGAGTGTAGGGCACGAATATGTTGTAGTACCGCTAAAGTATCATCTGTCTCGCCATAGCCTTCATCATGTGTTCCGGTACTTTGCCCTGAACCACGAAAACTTGGACGATAAACCACACAGCCACGTTCAGATAAAATCTGGGCTAAAAGTGCAGGAACCTTATGTTGAGGTGTGCCTCCCTGAAGAGGGTGTGGGTGGCAAACGAGGGCATATCCTTTTACTTCGCCTTGGGGATAATCAACAAAAACTTCAATTTGCCCCACCGGACCTTGAATAAAGATTTGCTCGGACATAGTACAAACGATAAATAGCAGGAGAATCGCGTATTTTAGCGATTAACTTCAGCAAAAACACAAATTGGCATTAAAATAAGTCGACTGTTATAGTTTGATTAATTACTTTTTGACCAGGTTGTTTATGTTAGCTCTAATTTCCCCTGCTAAGACCTTAGATTATGAATCTGCATTACCTACCGATGAACATACTTTACCAAGACTGCTTGAGCACTCACAAGAACTTATAGACTTTTGTCGTAAACTGTCTGCTTCAGAAATCGCCAGTTTGATGAGTGTTAGTGAGAAAATAGCCCAATTGAATACTGCGCGTTTTCAGGATTGGACACCAGAATTTACTTTTGGTAATGCCCGACAGGCTATTTTTGCTTTTAAAGGCGATGTATATACCGGTCTGGATGCCTATAGTCTGAAACACAACAATCTGAATTTTGCCCAGCAACATTTGCGAATGCTATCGGGTCTATATGGCTTGTTAAGGCCACTAGATTTAATGATGCCTTACCGTCTGGAAATGGGAACCAAACTGCAAAACAGCCGTGGACATAACCTGTATGAGTTTTGGGGAGACCTTATTACCCAGCAGATTAATCAGGAACTGACTGAACACCAGCATAACTATTTAATCAACCTTGCATCAGATGAATACTACAAGGCAGTTCAAGAAAACAAAATACAAGCTGCTATCATTAAACCGATCTTTCTTGACCAGAAGAATGGTAAATACAAAGTCATCAGTTTTTATGCCAAAAAAGCCCGTGGCCTGATGGCACGCTTTATTGTAGAAAACCAGTTAACCCAGCCAGAAGATTTAAAAGCTTTTAATAGTGAGGGTTATTATCTGGACACAGTAAATTCAAGCGCTAAAGAACTAATTTTTAAACGTGATGAGCAACCTGTTTAAATATATTCTCATGTATAGAATAACCAGTATTCGAATTATGGCTATTGGTTATTTATAGAATAAGTTCTCATCAAAAAATAAGGTAAAAGTCCGGCTGAGCTAAGAAATAGGAATACTAATTTATGCAACCTAAGCTAGAAAGACTTAAGCAATACTGGCAAGAACTTCAACAGACTAATGCATTGTATTTATCAGACAGCCTGCTTCAGAAATTAATTACTGCCTATGAAGAACCTCAGCGTTATTATCATACACTTCAACATATAGAAGAATGTCTGGACTTATACCAGCCTCTAAAAATGTGCGTGAATGACCCCTTGGCTGTTGAGCTGGCGATCTGGTTTCATGACGTGGTTTATGAGCCAAAATCTGATCAAAATGAATTAAAAAGTGCCGAGTTAATGAAACAGAGTCTGGCACCTTACATGACTATTGATCAAATCTCTAAAATTTACTCGTGGATACTGGCAACACAAACTCATGAGCTGTCTGAAGATGACGATCTGGACCTTAAAACCTTGCTTGATATAGACTTGGCGATTTTAGGTAGTAAACCGTCCCGTTTTGCTGAGTATGAGCAGCAGATTCAACAAGAATATGCCTGGTTGTCAGAGGGTATATATCATGAAAAGCGCAAAAAGTCTTATCTCATTTTTATCAAGCCCATCCGTTATTTAAAACTGAATATTTTCAGGATAAACTGGAAAATCAGGCAAAAATTAATCTTGAAAAAGTTTTAAAGGCTAATTAAAAGGCTCCCGGAAGGGGAGCTTTTTAACCACAAAAAATTTACTGGGTCTGACTATTATGCTGAGAGCTATCGCGTGTTTCACGCTCTTGTGCAGGGTCAATTACTCGTGATTCGCCAGTGGCTTCATTTGCAACCTGTCCCGCACCCTCACTCACTTCTTTAGTAGCTACTGCAGTTGCATTAGCGCCTTTTTCCATCGCTATGGTTGCACCTTTGGTAGCCTGACTGGTCTCATCGAAACCAGCTTTAGTTGCATCCTTTAAACTTTCACCTACGCCATCTGAAGGGGCTTCCATCTGGTCCATGGGTTTAGCCATGGCATTATCTTTCGCCATATCTGAAGACTTTTCTTTATCACACCCAACCAAGAACAAAGCCGAAGTCATGCCTAAAGCAACTACCAGTTTATTTAAGTTTTTCATGTATACATCCTTCTAATTTTTTCAACTTTTCTTCACTATTTAAATCTAAACATAAAGAAGGGTGGTATTACGACTCAGCTTTGTTGAAAAGTTGTAAGAGTTGTTATCTATTAGATTTTTTAGATAAAACTTAGATATAAAAAAGCCCTTAATGTAAGGGCTTTTTTATATTCAGTACAATATTACTGTGAACTGCCAGTTCCGCTGGTACCACCAGTTGTACCTGTGGTGCCAGTAGTTCCCGTATTAGTCATGGTATCTGTTGTACCACCAGTTGTGGTACCTGTAGTTGCGCCAGTTGTATCTGTAGCAGTGCCTGTTGTAGCCGGATCAGCCACTGTGCCAGTAGTATTGTCTAATCGCTCGCCTGCGGTATTATTCATATCCATAGTAGAGTCTGTTGTAGTTGTGCCAGTAGCAGTCGAATCGGTAGTTGTACCAGCAGTCGCAGCATGATCATCAGCTTCTGGAGTTTTATTGTTATTACAGCCAACAATGAGAACTGTAGAAGCTAAACCTAACGCAGCAATTAACTTTTTCATTTATTTTCCTTCCTTTTGTTGATTAAAAAACACTCAGGAAAATATAAGCATAAAGAAAAGTTGTAATAAAGACTACATATTGTTGAGGACTTGTAAGATATATATAAAAAAAGCATATTCTTGTAAGGAATATGCTTTTTCGCATTAAAAAATTACTGACCGGAGCGGATAATGTAATCAAAAGCAGAAAGCGACGCTTTTGCACCTTCACCTGTAGCAATGATGATCTGCTTGTACGGTACCGTTGTACAGTCACCCGCCGCAAATACACCTTTTACATTGGTCTCGTTACGCTCATTCACCACAATCTCACCGCGGTTACTCAGCTCGACTTCTGACCCTTTCAGAAAGTCAGTGTTCGGCAGCAGACCAATCTGTACAAAGATACCCGCCAGTTCAATCTCCCTGTCCTCTCCAGATACCCGGTCCTGATAACGCAGCGCAGTCACCTGTGAGCCGTCTCCCACCACCTCTGTGGTCAACGCAGACTTGATTACTGTCGTGTTCGGCAAGCTCGCCAGCTTGTCCTGCAATACCTGATCTGCACGTAAAGTATCAGCAAATTCAAGCAGAGTCACATGCTCAACAATACCGGCCAGATCAATCGCTGCCTCAACCCCGGAGTTACCGCCACCAATCACCGCTACCCGTTTGCCCTTGAACAGCGGACCGTCACAGTGCGGGCAGTAGGCAACACCACGGGTCGCATATTCCTGCTCGCCCGGTACATTCATCTGTCTCCAGCGCGCACCGGTAGAGAGAATCACTGTTTTAGATTCCAGTCGGGCACCATTGTCCAGAGTCACTTCAACCAGACCATTGGCCGTTTCTTCTGCACCTTTAATGCTGGCAACTTTCTGCAGGTTCATGATGTCGACTTCATACTCACGCACATGCTCTTCCATGGCCGCAGCAAACTTTGGCCCTTGGGTTTTGGTGACCGAGGTAAAGTTTTCAATATCCATGGTGTCCATCACCTGTCCACCGAAGCGTTCAGCCACGATCCCGGTACGAATACCTTTACGCGCTGCATAGATGGCAGCAGTATTCCCGGCCGGGCCGCCACCAATCACCAGGACATCAAAGGCTGCCTTGGCATTGAGTTTCTCTGCATCTTTGGCCGCCGCACCGCTGTCCAGCTTGGCAATAATCTCTTCCAGGGTCATACGTCCCTGACCAATGTGCTGGCTGTTCTGGAACAGCATTGGAACCGCCATGATCTTGCGCTGTTCGACTTCTTCCTGGAAGAAGGCCCCGTCAATCATAGTGGCAGTGGTGCCCGGGTTATAGATGGCAATCAGGTTGAGGGCCTGCACCACATCCGGACAGTTATGACAGCTCAGTGACACGAATACTTCGAAGTCAGCAGTCAGGTTGAGCGCTTTAATCTGTGCCAGTACCTCGTCAGAGACTTTGGGAGCGTATCCGGAAACCTGCAACAGGGCCAGAATCAGCGAGGTGAACTCATGCCCCATCGGCAGGCCGGCAAAGAATACCCGGGGCTGCTCGCCGGCTTTGGCCACACCAAAGCTTGGGCGGCGGCTGTGCTGGCCATCAAGGCGTGCAGTCACCTGATCAGACAGGGCGGCAATTTCATTGACCAGCTCTTTGATTTTATCTGACTTGTCAGAGCCATCTAAAGAGGCAACCAGTTCAATCGGGCTTTCCAGACGTTCGAGTAATGTTTTAAGTTGTGCTGAAGTATTTTGGTCTAACATTGCTAACTTCTCCAAAGGAGTCAATATTAAGGAATGAATTGATGATACTGCAAAGCCATTAATAGGTGAAACAATATGTTTTTATAAATACAATCGGTTTTAAGAATTGTGATTAAGGAACAGAGCCGGTTTTTCGGGCCTGTTCTGATCTTGTTTTTCATGACTTAGCTGTTTAGGCGGTGTGTAATTCGCTCGGTTCTCAGTTGCAGACGGCGAGACAGTAAATAAAATATTTTTCTTTCTTCATGCAGCAAATAAAATTTTTTATGGCATAGTCATGATTGTTAAACTTCTCTCGATGGAATACACCATGCAAATTACCCGTGGTATTTATCAGCATTATAAGGGACAGCTATACCAGGTTTTTTCTGTAGCGAAACACAGTGAAACACAAGAGGAACTGGTTATTTATCAATGTCTATATGGTGATTATTCAATGTGGGTTCGACCTTTAAGTATGTTTAAGGAAACGGTGGAGGTAGAAGGTGAAACTATTCCCCGATTTAAGCTTATCCAGATCGTATAAATTTTAAACCATAAAAAATTTATAATAAAAACAGGAAAAACTGCCATGGCGACTTCCGAATTTAATGTCTATATGGCTGAGCTCTATCAATCTTTCCAAGCTCATGATGCAGACCAGGATGACCGATTGCTGCGCTATCGAAATATTGAGCCAGAATCGGCTTACTATTTGTCTATGCTAGTGCGTATTCAGCAACCCGAGAGATTGCTGGAAATTGGTACTTCTACCGGATACTCTACACTCTGGCTGGCAGAGGCGGCCAGAGCAACAGGGACAAAATTAGTTACTCTTGAAATAGAGAAGGAACGGAGTCAGCAGGCACAGTGGCATGCACAAAAAATGGGATTAACTGATGTAGTCCGGTTTTGGGTCGGAGATGCGCTTGAGTTTCTTCGCCATACTCAGGAACAGTACGATTTTATTCTACTTGATGCAGAGCGGGATGCTTATATTATCTACTGGCCTTATTTAAAGAAAGTTTTGACCCCAAAAGGGGTCCTGATTGTAGATAACGTAATTTCACATGCAGATCAGGTTAAAGATTTTATATCTTTACTTCAGCAGGAGCAGGACATGATGTTAACGACACTGGATCTAGGGGCCGGTCTACTCATGGCAACACGAACCTGAATCTTTTATTTTCAATATTTTAATTTACTGAAACTCACGCTATTGATAGCCGGTCAAAGTGCAAATTGAACTCCAGATATTTGTGAACAAAAGCAGTTTTGTCAGTAACGCGCATCATATTGTCATATACAAATGCCGGTACGGGGTGATAAAGCTCGCCTGTACCATTATTATAAAAAATTTTTAAATAACGTGAAGTAGAGTCATATTTCCAGTAAATAACAGCTAAAACTTGTGGCATAGGTTTCCTCCACGCTTTAGTTATATTTTCATTTATAATGCTTATAAGCTGACCATAGTCGAAATGAATCTTTCTGTGAGTATAAAATATGTTATTGCTGTGCTGGCTCGGCTATAGAATAAAATTCAAATAAAAAAACCGTCTCAAATGAGACGGTTTTTTATTAGCTTAATCTAATCAAGATTAGATTTTACCTACTAGGTCGATTGAAGGAGCAAGTGTTGCATCGCCTTCTTTCCATTTAGCTGGGCATACTTCACCTGGGTGAGCGTGAACGTATTGAGCTGCTTTTACTTTACGAAGCAGTTCAGATGCATCACGGCCGATACCGCCAGCATTGATTTCAACGATCTGGATTTTACCTTCTGGATCGATAACGAAAGTACCACGGTCAGCAAGACCATCAGCTTCGATTAATACTTCAAAGTTTTTAGCCAGAGTCCAAGTTGGATCGCCTACCATTGGGTATTCGATTTTCTTGATTTCTTCTGAAGAGTCATGCCAAGCTTTGTGAGTGAAATGAGTGTCAGTAGAAACTGAGTAGATTTCAACACCTAGCTGTTTGAATTCAGCATAGTTGTCTGCAAGGTCACCAAGCTCAGTTGGGCAAACAAAAGTAAAGTCTGCTGGATAGAAGAAGAATACAGACCATTTACCTTTCAGGTCAGCTTCAGTAATTTCGATGAACTGGCCGTTCTGATAAGCAGTTGCTTTGAATGGTTTAACTTCAGTATTAATTAAGCTCATCATTGTCTCCATGATTGAGTGTTAGCATTTAAATTTCATGATCTAGAATAGATAATTTTTTATCATTGGTAAAATAGTATTTTTACATTGCTTAAATCGGTAAAACAAATTAAGCCATTTCTATTTTACCTAAGTCTTGTCCGGTTCATTTTTTAAGGCGAAATCTAGAGCCAGTCGGGACAAGCATTTTTGCTACGCATATAACATGCCGTCGGACCCTTTAAAATTCAAGGGTTAAAATGAAAAAAACACTAAATATATTAAAGTGAGAATTCTTTCACTGGATGTCATTACGGCGTAAAATAGACAGTTCGTATTTTTATATCAGGAATTGCGCTCGGTGCTGAGTCATTTAAATGTAGATCAACTGGTCATGGCGCGGGACTCTTATCGTTTAAATCGGCTAGGTAAAGGTAAAGATGCAAATCCCAAGCAGTATCAGGAACTTTTTGAAAAATCTAACGCCAAGGTGCGGGCACGTGTAGAACGCCTCCCGAATATTAAACTGAATCAGGATTTGCCAGTCACGCAATATGCGGACAAACTGATTGAAGCAATACAAACGCATCAGGTCATTATTGTGGCAGGTGAAACCGGCTCTGGTAAAACAACACAATTACCCCAGATAGCAATGCTGGCAGGCCGCGGCCTGACGGGAATGATTGGTCATACCCAGCCGAGACGTCTGGCAGCGCGTAGCGTGTCACAGCGTATTGCTGAAGAAGTGGGTGAAAAGCTTGGGGAATCCATTGGCTTTAAAGTCCGTTTTAATGAACAGGGCTCACAGGATTCTATAGTCCGGTTGATGACAGACGGAATTCTGCTGGCTGAGCTGACCCATGATCGTTATCTGACTAAATATGACACGATTATTATTGATGAGGCGCATGAACGTTCACTAAATATTGACTTTATTATGGGCTACCTGAAGCAGCTCATTAAAAAACGTCCTGATTTAAAAGTCATTATTACCTCGGCAACACTAGATGTAAATCGGTTTAGTCATTACTTTAATGGTGCACCAGTCTATGAAGTGGAAGGCCGGAGTTTTCCGGTTGAGGTACGTTATCGTCCGATTTCCGACCTGAACATTGCAGGAAGTGATGATGATGAGTTTGATGACTTCGAAGAAAATTTACCACGTGCAGTAGTTCAGGCTGTAGAAGAGTGCTTCAAGGATGCAGAAGAAAAAGGTCATCCGGAACATGCAGATATCCTGATCTTTTCAAGTACAGAACAGGAGATTCGCGAACTTCAGGAAACTCTGGAAAAACATGGTCCACGGCATACAGAAATCTTGCCACTGTTCGCACGCCTGGGTTTAGGTGAACAGCAGAAAATTTTTAATCCGGGAGGAAAGGGCCGGCGCATTATTATTGCTACTAACGTGGCAGAAACGGCACTGACTGTTCCTAATATTCGCTATGTGATTGATAGCGGTTTTGCCCGTATTTCCCGCTATAGTTATCGCTCGCGCGTACAGCGCTTGCCGATTGAAGCGATATCGCAAGCTGCTGCAAACCAGCGTAAGGGGCGCTGTGGCCGTATTGCGCCTGGGGTCTGTATTCGTCTGTATAGTGAAGAAGACTTTTTAAGCCGGCCAGAATTTACAGAACCTGAGATCAAGCGGACAAACTTGGCTTCAGTCATTCTGCAAATGCAGAGTTTAGGTTTAGGAAATCTTGAAAATTTTGACTTTATTGAGCCGCCTGACCACCGCCTGGTTAATGATGGACGTAAGCTGCTCATTGAACTGGGTGCACTAAACGAGAAAAAAGCTGAGCTGACTAAAATTGGTCAGATGATGGCACGTATGCCAATTGATCCAAGACTTGCCCGCATGATTCTGGGTGGGGCACACTTCGGTGCGTTAAATGAAGCTCTGATTATTGTGAGCGCACTGGCTGTACAGGACCCACGTGAGCGACCTGCGGATAAACAGACTCAGGCGGATCAGAAACATGCTTTATTTAAAGAAGCTGATTCAGATTTTCTATTTTATTTGAAGCTCTGGTCAACTTTAAAAGGCAACAAGGATAACCAGCTAAGTGAAAATAAACGTCGCGCATTTGCACGTCAGCATTTTTTAAGCTGGCTACGTTTACGTGAATGGAAACAGACTTATAAACAACTTGTTGAACTGGCTGAAGGCTTAAAGCTGAGTTTTAATGATAAACCTGCCAGTTATGAAAACCTGCACCGAGCCCTGCTAACCGGATTACTTTCCTTTATTGCCAACAAGACTGATGAAAAAAATGTCTATATGGCGGTGCGCCAGCAAAAGGCACGAATTTTTCCTGCTTCTGTTTTACATAAGGCGGGTGCATCTTGGGTAATGGCTTTTGAAATGGTAGAAACTTCACAGGTCTATCTACGGACATTGGCTAAAATTGAACCGGAATGGATTTTGCTAGCAGCCCGTGATTTGCTGAAGCATCACTATTTTGAGCCACACTGGTCGAAAAAAACAGGTATTGTAAATGCCTATGACCAGATTTCGCTATTTGGTTTAATTATTGAGCCAAAACGCCTGACCAATTTTGAAAAAGTTGATCAGGCAGCAGCTCATGAGATTTTCCTGCGAGATGCTCTCACAACCGGTAACCTGGGCATTATACCGCCATTTCTAAAACATAACCTGCTTAAACTTGAAGAAGTAGAGCGGGTAGAAGACAAGCTGCGCCGACGTGATCTGGTTGTAGATGAAGAAACTGTCTATCAGTTTTATGCTTCTAAAATTCCTTCTGAAATTGCCAGCCGACGCAGTTTTGAAGACTGGCTGGCTACAGTTGAGGCCAAAGAACCGCGTTTCTTATATGTCGATGAAGAGTCACTCTGGCTGAATGACCGTCCGACTACACAGCAGTTTCCGGATTATCTTCAAAATGGACAGTTACGTTTGGCTGCAAGTTACCGCTTTGACCCAAGCCATGATGAAGACGGGGCTACAGTAAAAATTCCATTACAGGCATTAGCGCAGGTCAATGAAGAGATCTGGTCTTGGGGAATTCCAGGCTGGCGTCAGGAACTGGTTGAGGCCTTGCTTAAATCTTTGCCAAAGGATAAACGACGTAATCTGGTGCCGATCCCGGATACTGCACGCAAGTTGCTGCGTGAGGTACAGGATAAGGATTTGCAGCGTCATGTTCTGAATTATCTGACATTTGCCTTGCGGGGTGAACAGATTACAGAGAAGGATTTTTCAGTTGAACGGATTGATCAGTACCTGATTCCTTTTATCAAGGTAACTGATGAAAAAGGCCGAGTGATTGAAAAAGGACGTGATCTGGCAGAGCTAAAAGCACGTTGCCGTCAGGAAACCCAGCGACCGGTAAAACAGCTGAAAGGTGAATATAAAACTTTTCCGGAAAGCTTTATTTTTGAAGCCACTCAGAAAGTAACAGGCGTAGTGATAAAACAGTATCAGGCTCTGGTTCCGGTAAAAAGCTTTAGTGAGATAGAAGCTAAAGATGAATCAGGTGTTGTTATACAAAGTTTTAATGATCAGGCCGAAGCCATTAAACAGCATCGTGAAGGAGTAATTCGTCTGATTCACATGCAGTTAGGTGACCTGATACGTCAGCTTAAAAAGCAGTTGGGTAAGCCTCTGGCTCTGGCTTATTCGCCATTAGGTGACCGGGCCAAACTGGAGCAAATGCTGGTATATGCGACTTTGCAAATGGCATTAACTGAACTGCCGGTGAATGCCGAAGAGTTCCAGAATGTACTGGCAGAGGTTAAGGGAAATTTCCTGAGTTATGGCCAGCAGGCTTTGGCAGCACTCAGCGATATTTTTATTCAGTGGCAAGATATTCGCCGTAAACTGCTCGTGCTTGATCCGGAAATTTTTGGGCGTAGTATTGATGATATTGAAGATCAGCTTGACCTGATGCAACTGGGCGATTTCGTTTATACCCAGCCGCCTGAGGTATGGGCAGAATTTCCACGTTATTTGAAGGCCTTGGTTCTGCGTCTGGAGCGTTTGCCTAATAACCTGCAACGTGATGAAGCTGCTATTGCCCAGGTTGACCCGTGGATGGACAAGTTATTCAGTGTCCGTAACAATCCGAAATCTATAGACTTTTACTTTATGCTTGAAGAATTACGTATTTCCCTGTTCTCCCAGCCTATGAAGACCAAAATACCTGTTTCTGCAACTCGACTGCAAAAACTATGGGATCGGCTCGGAATCAGTTAAAATACCGTCATTCTTTAAAAGGAGTTTTACATGGGCATCCGCATTACTGGTACTGGCTTGTTTCATCCTGAAAATGTCATTACCAACGAAGAGTTAGTTGAAAGTTTAAATGCTTATGTGGAACAGTATAACCTAGAAAATGCTGAAAAAATTGCTGCAGGTGAACTAGAGCCCCGCCGTGGTTCAAGTGCTGAATTTGTTGAAAAGGCATCAGGCGTCAAGCGTCGTTATGTGTCTGAAAAAACTGGTATTCTTGACCCGAAACGTTTGCGTCCACATTTGCAGGAACGTGCTGATGACCAGCTGTCGTTACAGGCAGAGTGGGGCGTAATTGCTGCCAAGCAGGCGATGGAAAATGCTGGTGTTACACCTGAAGATATTGATGTCGTGATTCTGGCATGTTCAAACATGCAGCGCGCTTACCCGGCAGTTGCTATTGAAATTCAGACTGCTCTGGGAATTCAGGGGTATGCCTATGACATGAACGTGGCATGCTCTGCAGCGACCTTTGGCCTGAAACAGGCTCATGATGCCATTAAGACAGGCGCGCGTCGTGTATTGCTGGTCAATGTTGAAATTACATCTGCGCATTCTGATTTCCGTTCACGTGACAGTCACTTTATTTTTGGTGATGTAGCGACTGCTTCTATTATTGAAAATACAGACAGCAAATCTGGCTTTGAAATTCTGGACACACAACTGTTTACTCAATTTTCCAACAATATTCGTAATAATTTTGGTTTTTTAAATACTAGTGAAAATGCCAATATTGATGACAAGCGTTTCCGTCAGGATGGCCGCAAAGTATTTAAGGAAGTATGTCCGCTGGTCGCAAAAATGATTACTGCTCAACTTGAGAAAAACAGTATTCAGCCTAATGAAGTAAAACGCTTCTGGTTACATCAGGCCAATGCCAGCATGAATGAATTAATCTTGAAGCTGGTAGTAGGCAAAGAAGCAGCCCAGCCAGGGCTTGTTCCAATTATTCTGGATGAATTTGCCAATACTTCTTCTGCCGGGGTCATTATTGCCATGCACCGCACAGCACACGAAGTAAACGATGGTGAATATGGAATTCTGTGCTCGTTTGGTGCAGGTTATTCTGTAGGCTGTATTCTGGTACAAAAGCACGTAGTATAAAAATATCTTGTTAAACTCTTAAGAAGGGTACAGTTTAGGCTGTGCCCTTTTTATTGCATTTGTATAGTGAGTAAAAGGGTAGCTTTAACCCGGCTCAAAGTGCAATCTGATGTTCTTTTAGACATTGTCTTAATACGCTAAATGCTACAAGCATGTCTTTCTCCTTTACACAGGCGAAGCCCAGTAGCAGTCCGGCTTGTGAGCGGGTTGCATCCGAATAATAGCGTGATAAAGGTCTTACTTTGACACCACGCGAAAGGGCCATTCTGGCAATTGCAACGTCATCACTATGCTCTGGCAGCTTGAGGACCAGGTGTAACCCTGCTGCATGACTAAATTCATGAATAAACTCTGTGCCCAGATAGCGCTCAATCAGTTCAATTAGAAATGCACGGCGTTTACCATACAAAATTCGCATCCGACGGATATGAGCGGCATAATGACCTTCTTGAATAAATTCAGCCAGTGCCCGCTGTGTAAGTAAATGCCCGCCCCGATAAAGCTCGGCAGCTACCGTTTTCAGTGATTCGACCAGACTTTTAGGAATGACCATATAACCGATCCGTAAAGCCGGGTAAATCGTTTTACTGAACGTTCCCATATAAATGACGGGCGTATTTTCTTCCAGTCCCTGCAAGGAGGGAAAAGGCTGGCCGGAAAAGCGAAATTCACTGTCGTAGTCATCTTCAATTATCCAGCTGCCGTGATAACGGGCCAGGTCTAACAGTTGTCGGCGTCTGGATACGCTCAAGTGCGAACCAAGCGGATACTGATGTGAGGGAGTAACAAAGATCAGTTTAGGAACGGAAGACGTATGATCAGGAATAAGACCTTCATGATCAACGGGTACCGGATTAATACACAGTCCATTGATCCGTAAAATATTACGCGCACCCCAGTATCCCGGATCTTCAATCCAGACCTGATCACCGGCATCGCATAAAGAGCGTGAAACCAGATCTACTGCCTGATGAATACCTTCAGTAATTAGAATCTGGTCAGCCTCACAGCGTACAGAGCGCGCAACCCGCAAATAATCTGCTAATGCCTGTTTAAGTTCAAGACAGCCCCCGTCATTGCTATAGATGAGCCGTGAAATTTCCGGCTGGCGGCTTAAACGGTTCAGAATCCGACCAAACTCGGCGTGTGGAAATTCGGTAACGTCTGGTGCGCCTGGCACAAAAGCACCCCACTGATAGGGGGATGCGGCTGCACTTTCAAGAAATGCAGTACCACGCTTAGACAGATGCTTTAACTGTTGCTGGTTGGGCTGTTCTGCCAGATGTTCATGTCCCGGTACCGTCAGATAGCTCTCCGGCAGGTTTTCAGCGACCCAGCTGCCACGTCCCGTATGTGCCTGAATATAACCTTGTGCCTGTAAATGCTCATAGGCATTCAAGATAGTATTACGTGAAACCTTGAGTTCATGAGCCAGATCACGCGAAGCCGGTAGCCGTGTTTTAGGCGGTAAAATACCTTCTGTGATGGCATCACGTAAACAGCAGAATACCCGGTGATATAGAGCTCCCTCGGTCTGTTTCTGTAAGCGCTGTAACAGATGGTCTCCTAACAAGCTAAGCAATTGGCTCTCTCCGGTTTATTAAAAATGGCTCTCGTTTCTGGCCCCATAAAGCATGAAATTATAAAACCTTATGGATGGGCCAGCAGGTTCAACCCTGGAGCTGAACATATACTCAGGCTTAATTTACTGAAATTCAAGGGTCTTAAAACAAGCAGGATTGATCAGAAGATGAATCTGAACCCGTTAAAAAGCATAACAGGAAATTAGAAACCTAAGTCATCAAGGACTATAATTTATAAGGAATTCATCATGTCAGAAGAGACCATACAAGGCGCAGTACCTTTTACCGTTGCAGAGTGCAAAGAAGCGCCTGTCAAATCTTTAAGTTTTCTGGAAGGCGTTGCAATGATTGTCGGCACCAATATTGGTGCAGGTATTCTTTCTATAGCCTATGCAGCGCGTAAGGCAGGTTTTATGCCCTTGCTATTCTGGTTAATTGTCGCTGGTATTTTGACCACCATTACCATGCTATATGTTGCCGAGTCAACATTAAGAACCCGGGCACATCTGCAACTAAGCGGCCTGTCCGAGCGTTATGTAGGTGCTTTAGGCTCATGGATTATTTTCGCAGCGGTTTGTGTTAATTCAATGGGTGCATTAATCGCCTATATGAGTGGTAGTGGTGAGCTGCTGAATTCGCTGACCGGCCTGCCAAGGTCACTCGGCAGTCTTATTTTCTTTATTCCCGCGGCAGGAATATTATGGCTCGGATTAAAAGCGATTGGCCGTAGTGAAAAAGTAATCTGTATATGCATGGTTGCTATGCTGGCAATTTTATTCGGTGCGACATTGCTCAATGAAAAAACCCAGTTTGTAAATCTGATGCAGGGCAACTGGATCTATATGATTCCAGTATTTAATGTCGTGGTGTTCTGTTTTTCTGCCCAATATATCGTGCCAGAAATGGCACGTGGTTTTAGTGATAAGCCTGAGCAGCTGCCAAAAGCTATTATTACCGGTATGGTAATTACATTTATTCTGCTGGCTGCGGTACCGATGTCCGTGATTGCTCTTAGTGGTCTGGATAACATTACCCAGGTAGCAACTTTAAGCTGGGGCAAGGTACTGGGTAATTGGGCCTTTTTCTCTGCTAACCTGTTTGCCTTGTTTGCAATGCTGACTTCGTACTGGGGGCTAGGTGGCAGTCTGGTTACAAATATCGGTGATCGTTTTAAACTGGCAATTCATACCGATATGAAAAAGCGTCTTCTGGTCATGGCCATTGTAACTCTTCCACCATTTTTGCTGGCTTATAGCGGTATGGTCTCTTTCGTTAATGCTCTTTATATCGCGGGAACATTTAGCGGTGTAGTCCTGTCTATCATGCCCATGCTTATTTTAAAAGGTGCGCGTGCGCGTGGAGATATTCAACCTTCATGGACATGCAGCTCTGCCATTACTCACCCGGGCATTAAAATTCTGATTATTCTTATCTATTTTGCCAGTGCTGTTTATGCTATTGCTGCATTATTCAAATTATTGCCAGCTGGCTGGTAATTTTTATTGTTTCTAAACCTTAACTGCTCATTTATGAAACCGGTAAAGCGATTTGCTTTACCGGTTTTTAATGATTTTAAGCTGGAGAAAACTATTTATATTTCTTAAATAAAATATTAAAAAGACACCATTTTACCTGGATTCATTAAAGCTCCCACACCATAAGCACTTTTTGCAATTGGAATCACAACAGGGGCCAGAGTGCGCGCAAACAGGATGTTGGCATGATCAATCTGGGTGAGCATTTTAAAATCACTAGATTGACCAATAAAATCTGCTGCAATGGCTTTACCAATACGCACAGTCTGCGCAACACCGTGGCCACTCCAGCCATGCACGGCATAAATTGGAAACTTACTCCCGAACTTACGGCTGTCTACAGCACCATTGACTGTCAAATCAGTGGTACCACTCCAGACAAAATCGATTTCAACCTGCTTGAGCTGTGGGAAAACTGTATGAATACGATTTTTTAAATAGTTCAAGGTCTTCTCTGGTGACCAGCAGCTACCTGTACCTTGTCCGCCAAACAACAACCGGTTCTGTGTGACCGGGCGATAATAGTCAATCTGAAATTGGGTGTCGTAAACCGGATGCTCCTCAGGCAGAAGCTCATGAATATCAAGCTCAAGCGGAGCAGTGGTACTAACGTAAGTATAGAAGGGAAGCGTCGTCTGTTTTTTCTGTGGAAGCAACTTAAATGATGCATGATGTACAGCCATCACTACACTTTTACGTGCCTTGACTGTACCAGTTGCTGTTCTGACATAAACGCCGTCTTCGGCTTCTTCAATTGCAATTACTTCAGTCTGTTCATACACGATACCCCCATTTTTGCAGAAGGCATAAATCAGGCCACGGTTTAGAGCAAGTGGATGAATCTGGCCGCCTAACTCATCAATCAGCCCGCCGGTATAATAGTCTGATTTAATGTATTCACCTAATTCGTGTTTACCTACAATACGTGTATGGTCTTCACCCAGATATTTACGGGCATCTGCGCCTTGGGTAAGACCAACCAGATGACCTTGATGAACCGCAGCAGTAATGTGTCCCCGTTTTCGCTGAAAATCCAGACCGTATTTTTCAGAGATTTCATCAATTAACCGCATCGCCTCTGTAGAAGTAAAATGCCAGAGTTTTTTTGCATCTTCATAGCCAAAATGTTCTGCCATTTCACCTGCTTCCCAGCGGGCCAGACCAGGTGTCAACTGGCCACCATTACGCCCCGAAGCGGCACTACCAACACGATTTTTCTCAAGTATAACAGTTTCGACCCCCTGTTCAGCCAGATGTAATGCAGTAGAGGCGCCTAGCAGGCCTGAACCAATGACAACCACATCACATTCACAATCAGTTTGCAGGGCATTAAATTCATGCCAGTCTGCCAGAGAACTTTCATAGTAATTTGCCGGATGGTCAGCCTGTAGATGACGGGGATTAACCCAGTTCCATTCTTTACCTGCCTGTTGAGTGGTTGACTGCTTAAAAACAACATCATTTAATATTATAGGTTTAGATATATTTAACATGGCTTTTGACCTCAATGAATTAATAAACATTGCTGATAGCAATATTCTGCTTTTTAAATTTTTTGTAAAAGAAAACGGAGATACCGGCCAATAACCAGATACAACCAAATATCAAGGAAGAATGATCCAGATTGAACCAGAGGCACAAGATGGCACAGACCGAAATAAATGGTAAAACCAGGTTGAGGAACTTATTTCTGAGTCCTCTGCGTTGCTGTTTTTTAATATAAAATTGCATAAATACTGAAAAATTCACCGCAGTAAAGGCGACCAGAGCACCAAAACTGATCAGGCTAACGACTTGGGCGAGATCCAGAAAAGCTGCACTCATTGAAATGAGGCCGACAAATAATACCGAAAAAAGTGGCGTACCGAGTTTAAAGTGAACTGCACCAAAGAATTTACGCGGGAAAATACCATCTCTGCCCATGATATGCAAAAGCCGCGAGGCACTGGCATGGGTAGCAAGGCCGGAAGCAAAGGTATTCATAATCTGCCCACACAGGAAAACCGACTGAAAAAAGGCTCCACCTACATAAAGCACAATTTCTGGCAGGGCTTCACTCGGATTATTGAAACGGACATTGCTGGGAAAATAAAGCTGGATAAACCAAGATGCACTAATAAAGATCAAACCGCCAATAAGGGTGGTCATCAGTACCGCACGTGGGATATTCCGCTTCGGGTCTTTGGTTTCAGCAGATAATGTCGTGACTGCATCAAAACCTAAGAATGAAAAACATAAAATTGATGCGCCAGCGATAAGTGGTAAAAGCTCATGATCTCCATTCCATAAGGGCGTAAGAGTCAGAACATGCTCATAACCTTGAGAAGAGCCTATACCCTGAATTACCAGATAAACAAATATAACCATGAGAATAATAGGCGCAAAAACAAAAGCCAGACTTAAGTTGGCTAATATGTTGATACGAAAACAATTCACCAGCGTGACAGCACTTGCAGAAATCATGACCCAAGCCCAATAAGGAACATCTGGAATCAGGGCAGTGAGGTAAATGGAAGCGAGTAACACATTAATGAGCGGAAGCAGGAGATAATCCAGCAGCGCGCACCAGCCAACAAAAAAGCCGTATTGTGGACCACAGCTTTCAGCAGTATAGGTATATGCTGAACCTGCTTTTTCAGATTCACGACTAAAACGCGCATAACTCCATGCAGTTAGCACCATTGCAATTAATGCCAGTATATAAGCTAAAGGTACGTGTCCATCGGTAACACCCGAAACAATGCCAAAGGTATCAAATACCGTCATCGGAGTCATGTAGGCAATACCAATAATAATGACTTGCCAGAGGGTCAGTTTTTTTAAATTTACAGTAGTTTTTTCCATATTATAAAAGCCCTTATATTTCTGTTTGCTACCCTGCAATTTTTAAGCCAGTCACTGATATGTTGCTGATATAAATAAAATAAGCATAAAGAATATGTGCCCAAACTTTTAAGCTCAGGTTCTTGTAATTTATAAGGTGGCTTGGCTTCTAATCAGAGGCTCAATTTAAAGCCTTTACCTATAACTGGTTTAAAGCTATAAAACCAGTAGCTGCAAGGGCTGGGATGACCGCACAATTGTACTAGCCATAGGCGTATGTCTCACCAGAGTGCCCGTGCGAAAACCTTTTGTGTTGGAGGTAATTACACGGGCTGTATCATTAATAATCACAGCAGCCTGCTTGATTTTGCGAAGGCTAGGCAGAAAAACTTTTTCAAGTGAAGAGACCAGTAAGTCAATAGCAATTACCCCTACAAACTGGCTTTGTACCATTACGGGATAGGCTGTGGTAATCGTGTAGGCACCGTTACAGATATAGTCGACATAAGGCCCTTGAATATAGGGCTGCTTGCTGCATGCTGGCTGTTGAAACCAGTCAAAGGACCGGAAATCGAGAAAACGCTGGGCATTCTGGTAGTTTTCAAGTTTAGCCTGTTGCAGTTCATCACCTTTTTTAAACCACCATTCCAGTGTCCAGTAATCTTTTTCTTCCTGGTTTTCGGGAGTATATCCTGCAAAACCAATCCCATGGGTATAAGTCGATTTTTCTAATGCAGCCTTAATTTCATATTGTAAAGCTTGACGCTCCTCAGTCGACAGTTTAATACCGCGGCCCGGATCTATTATACGTCGAGATAAAATATGGCTGGTCTGCTGAGCCAATTGCTGTGCAGTTGAAGTGGTCTCACTTATAACCTGCTCGAGTAACATCTGGAGCTGTTCTACATATAATTCTGTTTTCATTCCTTTATATCCTTGTCCCTGTTATTTCACTGTCTGGATAGGAACATGCAACGTTCCGGTATATCTATTCTTGTTATGCGATGGACAGTTTGTACTCGAGCATCTGGTCAGTCAGCATCGAGATAATTTTTTTGGTGTGCAGTGCTGCCTGAGCTTCATCTGCCTGATCTAGCAATGGCAATAATTGTTGATACTGCTCAACTACATCTGTATGAAAGTCTGTATCCTGATAAAGTATCGCAACCAGAGGGGCCCACTCTGCCTGAATAGAAAGCTCCTGATTGGCTAGTCTTGAAGACTGTGCAAACGAAGCTAGAGTTAACAGACAGCGCATATCGGTTTGTGCGCGGGTATCCGGTTGTGTAGCCTGTGCAAACAGATTGATCAGTTCCCTCATTTTTGAAAGATCTTGTGTTGTCGTGCGCTGGGCAGCCAGATATACACTATGGCCAAGAATGGCGCTATGGTATTCGCCCAGATCTGCCAGATAATCACTGCTGGCCTGCCGCAAGGGATGCTGCTCTAGCAACAGATCAGGAGAAATTTCACAGATAAAACTTCCACCGTTACGTCCACGTCGCGTATCAATCAGGCCTTTTACTCTCAAGGTGTTTAATGCTTCACGAACCGTAATGGGTGATACCCCCATGAGGCGGGCCAAATCGGCCTCATTTGGAAGCTGTTCATTACTTTTGAGCAGACCGGAAATGATTGCATTTTCTAGCCGTCCTACCACCTGTTCCGAGCGCGTGGCCTGCTCGATAGGCGCAAATATAATGGTGTGTGCTGTCATGGCTAACTCTCTTTAAAGCCAGGCATAAAATACCCGGCTCAGGAAGCGGCTAATCTTTAAAATACGCCATAGCGATGTACAGCCTGGTCATCTTGGGGAACTGGAGCAATTGCATCCCAGAGTTCAACGATTTTACCGTCTTCTACACGCCATAATTCAAAATAGGCATGACGTGTACCTGCAATACTTCCTTCAGAGTGGGTCAAGACAAACTGGCCATCGGCAATGGTGCGATGAATTTTCGAGTATAGCAAACCTTGACCTTCGTTACGGATTTTGTTGAGGAAATCGATCACTGCCATAGTACCGTCGCCAATATCAGGACTATGCTGCTGAAATAATTCGCCGTTAGCATAATCTCTGAAGCCTTCATAATCACCTTCGATCAGCGTACGGGTAAAAAATTCTTGTACCAGTGACCGGTTATATTCTTCCTGACCAGTCTTTGCTACCTCAGTGGGCCCGTCAAGCTGGGTACGGCCACTAAGATTGGCTGCTGCTTCAGGGACTAATCCGTCCCAGTGTTCTACAATTTTGCCATCTTTAACCCGGTAAATATCAAAACCGACCAGTGGCTGTTCATCTAGCCCTTCAAAGCGTCCATGAATAGCGACCAGATCGCCATCGGCCAAGATGCGAACAGCTTCATGTTTAAGATTTGGACAGTCTTGTACCAGTTGACGCAAACCAGAAAGCCCATCTGCGACCAGAGGCGAGTGTTCAATAAAGTCTGCCGAGAAGTAACGTTCAAGCGCACTGGTGTCATGCAGGCTGAACAGTTCATGATGCGCAGTTCCGACCAGTGCTTTAATTTCCTGTTGATTCATGTTTAGCTCCAGCCTGACTAGTCGTTTGAACTCATTACGTGCTTGATACGGGTATATTCTTCAAAACCGTAACCTGACAGGTCTTTACCATAACCTGATTTTTTGAAGCCGCCGTGTGGCATTTCAGCAGTCAGCGGAATATGCGTGTTGACCCATACTGTACCAAAATCAAGTTCGCGGCTGAGACGTGTAGCACGCCCGTGATCCCTGGTCCATACACTTGAAGCCAAGCCGTATTCAACATCATTGGCTTTATAAATGGCATCCGTTTCATCACTAAATTTTTGTACGGTAATCACTGGACCAAAAATTTCATTTTGAATTGCTTCATCCTGCTGTTGCAGACCAGTAATCACTGTAGGTTCAAAATAATAGCCTGGACGGTCAGCATGACGACCACCAGTTTCAATTTGGGCATGTGAGGGCAGACGTTCAATAAAGCCTGTCACATGTTTAAGCTGGTTGGCATTATTGAGTGGGCCATATAAGGCATTTTCATCATCTGGTTCACCGAACCGAGTGTTCTTTGCAGCAGCCACCAGTTTCTGCACAAATTCATCATGTACGGCTTCAGATACAATTACTCGGGTTGCGGCGGTACAGTCTTGCCCAGCATTAAAAAAGCCGGTCATGGCTATCATCTCAGCCGCTTTGTCGAGGTCGGCATCTTCAAAAACTAGAACCGGAGCCTTACCTCCAAGTTCCAGGTGAGCCTTGGCAAGATTGGCCGCAGCAGAGGCTGCCACCTGTAAGCCGGCACGCACTGAACCGGTAATCGATACTAAGGCTGGAACTTTATGTGAAACCACCTTAGAGCCTACATCTGCCTTGCCTAACACCACGTTAAAAGCGCCTTTTGGAAAGAATGGTGCTGCAATTTCTGCCAGCAGTAAAGTGCTTTCCGGTGTGGTATCGCTAGGTTTAAGCACAACGGTATTGCCTGCAGCCAGTGCAGGTGCAATTTTCCAGACAGCCATCATGAGTGGATAGTTCCAGGGTGTTACCTGACCGACTACACCTACTGGCTCACGGCGGATACTGGACGTTAAGCCTTCCAGATATTCAGATGTTGCTGTCCCTTCCAGTAAACGTGCTGCGCCTGCAAAAAAGCGGATCTGGTCCGCACATATTGCTACTTCTTCAGAGGCGATCAAATGCTTAAGCTGACCAGTATTACGGCTCTGTGCTTCGATCAGACGATCTGCATTGGTTTCAATAGCATCGGCCAGGCTCAGTAAAGCTTTCTGGCGTGCAGAGGGCGTAGTCCGTCCCCAGGTTTTAAATGCTTCTTTAGCAGCAGCATAAGCTGCATCTACCTCTGCTTCAGTTGCATTAGGCGACTGTGCATATACTTCTCCAGTTACCGGACTGATCAGATCAAAATAATTACTATTTTGCGGTTCAGAATATTCACTATTAATGAAATGTTTTAGTTTTACAGTCGTCATTTTTTACTCTTCCTTGGTTATAAAATATTACATATAAAACTATATGTATTATGTTTTATTTAAACTGTCAAATTATTTTTTTAAAAAGAAATAAAAGCAGGAGTAAGCAAAAAAATTTATCTAATTATTTTAGCAATTAGTAAGTAACTAAAAAGATTAACTTAATTTTTAAAAACCTAACATAACCTTGAAGGGAAAATAATTTTTTTATCTAACCTATTAAGATTCTCTATTTTTTATAGCAAAACAGATTGGCTCCTAAAGAAGAACAAGAAATGGCTCTCGTCAGAATTGGGTAAAAGGGTGAGATTAAAGCAGTCATCAGTCGTCAGACAAGCCTAGAGCAGGAACTGACGGTGCTTAAATAAAAATGAGGTACAAAAAATGGATTCTAAACATACTGATATTAACAGCCGCAAGCAGCAGGCCACTCCACGCGGTGTAGGCATTATGTGCTCATGGTATGTAGAACGTGCAGAGAACGCCACTCTGTGGGACATGGATGGGCGTGAATATACTGACTTTGCAGGCGGGATTGCCGTACTGAACACTGGTCATCGCCATCCGAAAGTGATTGCAGCAGTAACTGAACAGCTCGGCAAATTTACTCATACGGCATACCAGGTTGCACCTTATGAAAGCTATGTATCTTTAGCTGAGCGTATTAACCAGCGTGCGCCTATTGAAGGGCCGGCAAAAACAGCTTTCTTTACCACAGGTGCAGAAGCTGTAGAAAATGCGGTCAAAATTGCCCGGGCTGCCACCGGTCGTTATGGCATTATCACATTTAGTGGCGGTTTTCATGGCCGTACTTTTATGACCATGGCAATGACTGGTAAAACAGCACCTTATAAACGTGATTTTGGTGTCATGCCGGCAGGTGTATTCCATGGCCGCTATCCATCGCAGTCACAGGGAATCAGTGTGGACGATGCCATGGAAAGCATTGAAAATATTTTCAGTACTGACATGGTACCTCAAGATGTTGCCGCTATTGTACTTGAACCGGTACAGGGGGAAGGTGGTTTCAATGTCGCACCTCAGGAATTTCTGGTGCGTTTGCGTGAGCTCTGCGACCAGCACGGTATTTTACTGATAGCCGATGAAGTGCAGACCGGTTTTGCCCGTACCGGACAACTGTTTGCTATGCAGCATTACAGTATCAAGGCCGATATGATTACTATGGCTAAAAGCCTCGGCGGTGGTTTCCCGATTTCTGGCGTAGTGGGTCGTGCCGAAATAATGGATGCACCGAACCCGGGAGGACTGGGCGGTACTTATGCCGGTAATCCGCTGGCTGTAGCGGCTGCACATGCAGTAATTGATGTGATCGAAGAAGAACAGCTTTGCGAGCGTGCACATGTACTGGGTTCACAGCTCATCAAAACCCTGGAACAGCTTAAAGTTACCAGCTCCATGATTCAGGATATACGTGGTCTGGGTTCTATGGTCGCGGTAGAGCTTGAATATGCTGAGCAGGCAAAAGCGATTCAGGAATATGCCATGAGCCAAGGTCTTTTGCTGCTGACTTGTGGTAAATCAGCGAATGTTATCCGTTTTCTATATCCACTCACTATTCCGGCTGAACAGTTCCAGAAAGCTCTGGATATTCTGAAAGCCGGTTTCACAGCAGTCACCCAGCAAAATCTGGAGCGCTCTGCATGATCCAGCAAAATTTACAGTATTTACTGGACCATCCCGACATCACTTTTACCCAGCCTTCAGCTGATCATTATATCTGTGTGCAGGATGCTGCTACAGGAGAACAGCTGGCTTGGGTCAGAACTTATGACCGTGCGGCTGTAGAAAATGCTATCCAACGTGCTGAACAGGCACAGGCTGCCTGGAAACAGCAGACTGCCCTGCAAAAAGCTGATCTACTCTGGAACTGGTATCGCCTGATGCTCAAGCATCAGGAGGACTTGGCACAGATCCTGACTGCCGAACAGGGTAAACCGCTGTCAGAAGCACGGGGCGAGATTAGTTATGCTGCATCTTTCATCCGCTGGTTTGCTGAGCAGGCTCGTCGTGTAGATGGAGAGGTTTTGACATCATCTCAGGCACAGCAACGGTTATTGGTAATTAAACAGCCAATCGGAGTAACAGCGGCAATTACACCATGGAACTTTCCGGCCGCCATGATTACCCGCAAGGTAGGACCAGCACTTGCTGCGGGTTGTTCAATGCTGATTAAGCCAGCAGAACAGACGCCACTTAGTGCCTATGCACTGGAGGTTCTGGCATTACAGGCAGGTATTCCAAAAGATGTCATGATTACACTGAGCGGCGAATCAATTGAAGTTGGCCAGACTTTATGCGAAAGCGACGTTGTCCGCAAGCTGAGCTTTACCGGTTCAACCGAGGTCGGCCGCATTCTCATGAAACAGTGTGCGCCAACAATTAAAAAGCTGTCACTCGAACTTGGGGGCAATGCGCCGGTTATTGTATTTGATGATGCCAATCTGGACCAGGCTGTAAAGGGAATAATGGCTAGCAAATTCCGTAACAGTGGCCAGACCTGTGTATGTGCAAACCGTATTTATATACAGGAAGGTATTTATGATGCAGTCAGTGAACGTGTGATTGCTGAAGTTGCCAGGTTAAAAGTAGGTGATGGCCGACAGTCTGAAATAACACAAGGCCCACTGATTGACGAAGCTGCAATTGAGAAGGTCCAGTCGCACATTGAAGATGCCGTTAGCAAAGGTGCAAGCATCCGTACAGGCGGCAAACGGCTAAATCAAACCAGCACATTTTTTGAGCCAACCGTTTTAACTGGTGTCACTCAGGAAATGAAAATTTCTCGTGAAGAAACTTTTGGTCCACTGGCTCCATTATTCAGTTTTAGTACTGAAGAAGAGGTAATCCAGATGGCAAACAACACAGAATTCGGGTTAGCTGCTTATCTGTTTACACAAAGTACAGCCCGGCAGTGGCGTGTGGGGGAAGCGCTGGAATACGGCATGGTAGGCATCAATACTGGCCTGATTTCAACAGAAGTTGCTCCTTTCGGTGGTATAAAACAGTCAGGGCTGGGGCGCGAAGGCTCGCAGCATGGGATTGATGAATACCTGGAAATGAAATATTTATGTGTTGATATAAGTAACTAAAATTCAAAAGTATCACATAGCCTGAGTGGTGGAAAATTTTTTCATCTCTCGGGCTATGTTGATATATGTTAAAGGTTCTTCACTTCTATATAGAAGTCCACCACTATAAGAACTTCTCCCATGCACATTAGAATTTCCTGAAGGAAACAGTTATGTCTAATCTTTCTTATATTAATGAAGAGGCAGGTGCCTGGAATACCTATCTGGCCCAGATTGATCGGGTGGCTCCATATCTGCAACATCTTGCTGATTATATTGATACTTTAAAACGTCCCAAACGTGCTCTTATTGTCGATGTGCCCATTGTAATGGATGACGGAACCATTCGGCATTTTGAGGGCTACCGGGTACAACATAATCTGTCCCGCGGTCCGGGAAAAGGAGGTATTCGCTATCATCCAGATGTGGATCTGAATGAAGTTACCGCGCTGGCTGCCTGGATGACCATTAAAACAGCTGTAGTCAATCTGCCTTTTGGTGGTGCCAAAGGCGGGATTCGAGTTGATCCGCGCTCTTTATCAACCCGTGAACTGGAACGGTTAACGCGTCGTTATACCAGTGAAATTGGTCATATTATTGGCCCACAAAAAGATATTCCGGCTCCTGATGTGGGCACTAACCAGAATGTCATGGGCTGGATCATGGATACTTATTCATCAAATAAGGGTTATACCGTGACGGGTGTAGTTACGGGCAAACCGGTCCATTTAGGAGGGTCACTGGGACGTGTCAAGGCCACTGGCCGTGGCGTGTATATTACCGGACGTGAGGCTGCCAAAAAAAATAATCTGGCGATTGATGGTGCTAAAGTCGCCGTACAGGGGTTTGGTAATGTGGGCAGTGAAGCAGCAAATCTGTTCGCACAGGCAAATGCCAAGGTGGTATGTATTCAGGACCATACCGGTACGATCCTGAATAATAATGGTATTGATCTGGACGCTTTACGAATTTATATGGAAGAGCATCCAGGTGTACTCGGTTTTCCAGGTGCTACGCCTATAACTAATGACGAGTTTTGGGATGCTGAAATGGATATCCTGATTCCGGCAGCGCTTGAGGGACAAATTACTGTTGAACGTGCTGAAAAATTAAAAGCCAAGTTGGTTTTGGAAGGCGCAAACGGTCCGACCTATCCTGAAGCTGATGACGTGTTGCTGCAACGGGGCATTACGGTGGTGCCAGATGTTATCTGTAATGCCGGAGGGGTAACTGTCAGTTATTTTGAATGGGTACAGGATATTTCAAGCTACTTCTGGACTGAAGAAGAAATTAATCAGCGTTTGGATAAACTGCTTATTCAAGCAATTCATGATGTCTGGAATACTGCTGAGGCCAAGAAATGTACTCTGCGTACCGCTGCCTATATTCTGGCATGTGAACGAATTCTGATTGCACGTAAAGGTCGCGGCATCTTCCCGGGTTAACTTTTAACCGGTAGATAAATGCTAAAACCATTGTGAGAAAAACCCAAACAGGATCTATAGATTGATCAGGTTTGGGTATTTAACAGTCAAAAACTATTTGTAAATTAGTATATAAATAAGCAAATAACTTTACCGTTTTAAGATTCAAATTAATTCTCTGTATGCCTGAGCTGACGAATGAGTTGCTCGGCATTAAATGCACCGGTTAGACGGAGCTCACGTTTTTCCTGCCCATCAGGCTGTAAAAACAGAACCGTTGGAGGCCCCAGAATTTCCCGTTCAGATAGAATCTCATCCTGAGAAGGCTGATAATGAGACAGGTCAAGTTTGATTCTTTGCCATGATTTTAATGCTCCTTGTACATCTGCACGTGGCGTAATATCGCGCTCGATTGGCTGGCAAGCAACACACCAGTCTGCATACACATCAATCACGATAGGACGCTGAATTTGACGGGCTCTGGCCAGTACTTGATTTAATTCTTCAGCATTTCGTACTACCTGCCATGCATGAAGTTCAGAGGCATGTTGTCCGGCATTTAAAGATGACAGAGCATTTTTTATATTCCATCCACTTATGCCAATCAATAACGCTGCCAATAAGCAGGTCAAAATCTTGGCTTGCCCCTTGTTCTGCTGTCGGGTGATCCAGCCCAGATAAAGTACGAGGGCCAACAGTAAACCTGCAAACAGAGAATAATATAATGTCAGAGAGAGTAGAGGCCGGATAAAATATACTGCCATCATCAGCATAATAAAGCCAAAGCTGAATTTGAGACGCTCCATCCACAGTCCGGGTCTAGGCAGGAAGCGGGCACCAAATACTGCAGCAATAAATAATGGCAGACCGATACCCAGGCCGAGCATAAACAGGTACAGACCGCCCAATAATGGACTTTGTGTCTGTGAAACAAATAAGAGTGAACCAGCTAAAGGCGCACTCATGCATGGGCCAACAATCAGGGCTGAAAGGACCCCCATCACAGCAGCGCCGTAAATGGTTCCGCCAGTCTGCCGGTTCTGGATACGGTCCAAACGCTGTAAAATACCTTGGGGTAGCGACAGCTGAAACAGGCCAAGCAGATTGAGTGCAAATACTACAAATAGCAGTGCAAAGCCAATAATCACCGGTGGACTTTGAAACCAGCGCTGAAAACTGTAACCAACCCCAGCCACCAGCATGCCCATTAATGCATAAACCAATGCCATACTGACAACGAATGCTGTAGCGATAGGAATAGCCTTATAACCTTTTTTACGCTGCACGATAATGCCTGACAGAATCGGAATTAAAGGTAAAGAACAGGGCAGGAAAGCCAGAAGTATTCCAAAAATAAAAAAGATCAACAGATTAAGTAGCCAGGAATCCTGCGAGAAAAGATTTAAAAATACCTGATCATTATTCCATTGATTTGACCAGAAAAAAGAGCTATCTGAAGTATTTTTAGAACTAATAGATTGATCTGTATTGGTATTTATAACTTCTAGCTGTTGAGCTTTATAAGTTGAGGACTGCCCTGCATCAGAAGATGAATCAATATCCTCACGGCTAACAAGCGACAGATTTTGTTGTGCCGGTTCGCTACCTGTAAATGAAGCCTGAGTATTATCAAACTGGAGCAAGCCATTTTTTTGAGACTGTAACTGCGGAAAAAGTCCATCCTGATCAGTGGTCAAGGTAGTGCGTTGTACAGGATAACACAGCCCGTCTGCCGAGCAGCCCTGCCAGCTGACCTGATAACTGGTCTTTGGCTTCACCTGAATTTTAGCTGCAACCTGATGATAATGAACCTCTGTAATTCCAAAGGTTGGATCATTTTTCTTTGTACCTTTAGGCAGTTCAATGCTTAATGGCTGCTGGCCAACCATAACCTTGAACTGGTTATGATACAAATAATAATGTGGTGCAATATTCCATTGTAGCAGGGCTTCTTTTTGTGAAACTGATTCAGCCTTGAGCTGGAAGGCCTGTGCGGCAGGCAGAAAACTAGCATTTGCCAAAGCGCTAGTACTGACTATGCTCACAAAACAGGAGAGTAAAATTTTTCTAACGTGCACTTCTATTCATAACGGAGGATAAATATTTAATTGTATTATGCCTGTCTTAAAAACAAGACGCTATGAACAGTTTTGTTATTCATTTTCAAGCAAACTAGTCATAAAAAACGAATAAACTCATTATAAATTTCTATTTATTCCAAGTTTTATTAAAAAAATAGATATAACAAATATATAGGAAATTATTAAGATTTAATAATTGATTAAAATATATATTTATATTATATAAAAATATATATTGTTATTTGGTGAATCTATGATTCAGGACTATTGGCTTGCCCTACTTGGTGGAGCATTACTTGGCTGTTCGGTGATCGGCTACCTGTGGGTCAATGGCCGGATCGCTGGTATCAGTGGGCTGATTGCACATGTACTTGATCCCGTTACTTTATGGAAAACACCGGCTCTCTGGTTTTTGCTGGGCCTTATATTAACGCCTTTTCTATATAGCTTATTTGTAGTACCAGAGATTGAATTGAATGCTTCGCCCTGGATGATGATTATCGCCGGGTTATTAGTGGGCTTTGGTACCCGTCTAGGTTCTGGCTGTACTAGTGGTCATGGTATCTGTGGTATTAGCAGGCTTTCCAGACGCTCAATGGTTGCTACATTAAGCTTCATGCTCGCAGGTTTTATCACGGTTTATCTGCTTCGGCACGTTCTGGGAATACAGTCATGAAAAATATTTTGGCCTTTATATTTGGTAGTATTTTTGCGCTTGGGCTGAGTATTTCAGGAATGGCTAATCCTGAAAAAGTACTGGATTTTCTGGATATCACTGGTACATGGGACCCAAGTCTGGCTTTTGTGATGATAGGTGCCATTTTAGTGGCCATTATTCCGTTTCAAAAAGCACTACGTTCTGCCGAGCCTAAAACTGTATTCCATGAAACAATAGAACTACCCACCAATCAAAAAATTGATTCTAAACTCATCATGGGTGCGCTGATTTTTGGTATGGGCTGGGGTATAGCTGGAATTTGTCCTGCACCAGGATTGACCCTAATCGGTCTTGGCCATTATGAATCACTCTATTTTATTTTAGCGATGCTGGCCGGTGTATTTGTTCATCGCAAATGGTTTGGATAGGAGAGCGAATATCATGACAATAAAACCTCTGGTTAAGTCATTTTTTGATAATGATACCAATACTTTCAGTTATGTAGTTACTGATCCTGTCACAAAGCACTGTGCTGTCATTGACAGTGTGATGAATTATGATGCAGCTTCAGCTTCCATGCATTACCAGCAGGCTGATGAAATTCTGCTTTATATTAAACAGCAGGGCTTAACGGTTGAATGGATCCTTGAAACACATGTGCATGCTGATCACATGACAGCTGCGCCATATATTCAAAGTAGTGCAGGTGGCAAAATTGCCATGAGTAAAAAAATCTCTGTAGTGCAGGAGACTTTTAGCAAAATTTATAATTTTGAGCCTGAATATTTTAAGGTTCATCATCCTTTTGATTATCTGTTTGAAGATGGTGAAAAATTCAGAATTGGCGAACTTGAAGCCTACAATATTCCGACACCGGGGCATACACCTGCCTGCCTGAGTTATGTCATCGGTGACGCTGTTTTCGTAGGAGATACCTTATTCATGCCAGACTACGGTACAGCACGTTGCGACTTTCCAAACGGCAGTGCTGAACAGCTGTTTGATTCGGTACAGGCTTTATATCAATTACCTGATTATACCCGGGTATTCCTGTGTCATGACTACAAGCCAGAAGGCCGGGATGAGTTTGTACATGAAACGACCATTGGTGCGCAGAAACATGGCAATGTCCATATTCAGGAAAATACCCGCAAACAGGATTTTGTAACTATGCGCACCCAGCGTGATGCCAAATTATCTATGCCTAAACTAATCTTGCCAGCGATTCAGATCAATATGGATGGAGGACAATTACCAGAACCGGAGGCAAATGGGGTACGTTATCTGAAAATCCCTCTTAACTTCTTTAATTAATTTTGCTCAAGAGCTCTACCTATAACAGGAAGAAACTCATAAAGACTAGTAATGCCAGAACTTAAACTCATCTGAAAATTCTGGTTCTGGCCAAGCAGCATTAAAAATTTTTTTATTACATTTCATGTTTTATATTAGTCTTAAAATTCTAAAAATATCTTTTATAAAAAACACATAGTGACTCGATTGAGGTTTGGTACAAAATTTGTCTTAGTTAGTCTAAAAAAAATATTTCTAAAAAAAATTATGAAATAATTGTTAAAACAACCGTATTTAAACATTGAAGAGAAACCAAGCCATTAAAGTGTTTAAGCGTTTATCAGGGAGTGTATTAGTGCAATTAAAAAATTCTGGTTTATTTAAACAACAGGTATTTATTGATGGTCAATGGCTAGAAGCAGAGCAGAATAAAAGTTTTGCCGTAATAAACCCGGCTACTGGTGAAACCATTGCTCATGTACCTTCTGTTAGTGAACAGCAGGTAGTAAAAGCAGTAGAAGCAGCTGATCAGGCACTACAAAGCTGGAAACAGACCACTGCAAAAGAACGTTCAATCCTGCTAAAAAAATGGTACCAGCTGATGATTGAACATCAGGAAGATCTCGCGATAATTCTAAGCACGGAACAGGGTAAACCAATGACCGAAAGTCGGGGGGAAATTCTGTATGGTGCAAGCTTTATCGAATGGTTTGCTGAAGAGGCTAAACGCACTTATGGTGATGTGATTCCCCATGATAAGCAGGGACGTCGCCTGCTTGTGATTCGTCAGCCAGTTGGCGTAGTGGCTGCAATTACACCTTGGAATTTCCCCAATGCCATGATTACCCGTAAAGTTGGTCCGGCATTGGCGGCAGGCTGTACTGTCGTGATTAAACCAGCTTCTGAAACTCCACTTTCTGCACTGGCTCTGGTCGCTCTGGCTGAAGAAGCTGGAATTCCAAAAGGTGTAATCAATGTAGTGACTGGCAGTGCCCGTGAAATAGGTGGAATCCTGACTCAGCATCCTCTGGTGCGTAAGGTATCTTTTACCGGTTCGACCGCCATTGGTAAATTACTGATGCAGCAATGCTCTTCAACCATGAAAAAAATCAGTATGGAATTAGGTGGTAATGCACCATTTATTGTGTTTGAGGATGCAGATCTGGATAAAGCAGTTGAGGGAGCGATAGCATCAAAATTCCGTAATAGTGGCCAGACCTGTGTATGTACTAACCGTATTCTGGTTCAAAACAGTATTTATGATACTTTTGTTGAAAAGCTTGCTGCTGCTGTAGCAAAACTCAAAGTTGCTCCTGCTTTTGAACCGGGTGCAGAACAAGGCCCGCTGATTAATGAAAAGGCAGTTGAAAAAATTCAGGAACATATTGATGATGCAACCTCCAAAGGAGCTAAAGTCATTTATGGTGGGCAGCGGCATCAATTGGGTCAGACATTTTTTGAGCCAACCGTCTTAACTGATGTGACCCCAGATATGCAGGTCGCACAAGATGAAACCTTTGGACCACTAGCACCAGTTTTTAGATTTACCGAAGAAGCAGAAGCCATCCGTATGGCGAATGATACTGAATTTGGCTTGGCTTCTTATATTTATACGCAAAATCTAAGTCGGGCCTGGCGTGTAAGCGAAGCCCTTGAATACGGTATGGTCGGTATAAATGAAGGTTTAATTTCTACTGAAGTTGCACCTTTTGGGGGAATAAAGGAGTCGGGTTGTGGCCGTGAAGGTTCTAAATATGGGATCGAAGACTACCAGGAACTTAAATACTTGTGCATGGGTATCTAGTCAGTTTCTGGCAATTTCTTTGAGAATGTAATCGTATAGTTTTATGATGGCCTGATATTTCATGATGAAATCATGAGTATAAGGCCTGTCCAGGAAATTATTTAACGTTACAATAACAGGGAGAAAGTAGACTGAACGTTATGAACACAATTAACACAGCCCCTGTTATTGATACTAAAGCCTTTCGCCGGGCACTGGGTAATTTTGCAACCGGTGTCACTGTAATGACTGCTCAGAATAGTCAAGGTGAAAAAGTTGGCGTAACAGCTAACAGTTTCAACTCTGTCTCACTTGACCCAGCATTGATTCTATGGAGTATCGATAAAAACTCTTCAAGTTACCGGATCTTTTCACAAGCCAGTCATTTCGCGGTCAATATTTTATCTGCGGCTCAAATTGAATTTTCCAATAATTTTGCCCGCCGTGCAGAGGACCGTTTTGCTGGAGTCGATTTTGACATGGGTGCTGGTAAAGCACCTTTATTAAAAAACTGTTCCGCTGTGCTGGAGTGTGAAAAATTTGATATTGTTGAAGGGGGTGATCACTGGATCATTCTGGGTAAAGTGGTTAAGTTTCATGACTATGGCCGTTCTCCTTTACTTTATCATCAAGGTGTTTATTCTGCGGTACTGCCTCATCCGAGTTTGAATACGCCTGTTGAGTCCAGAGAGGATAGTTTTCCTGGCCGTTTATATCATAACATGTACTACTTGCTAACTCAGGCAGTGCGAGCCTATGAAAGCGACTATCAACCCAAACAGCAGGCTACAGGTTTTCGGACCAGTGAAGCACGTTTGTTACTTGTATTGGACAGTAAAACTGCCAGTAGTAAACGTGCACTGCAGCATGAAGTCGCTATGCCCATTGCCGAGGTTGAACAGGCAGCCGAGATTTTAGCCCAAAAAGGTTTGCTTATTGAAACCGAGACTACTTATGTACTTACGGAACACGGAAAGAGTGCGGCCAATATGCTCTACCGGATTTCTGAAAGTCATCAACAGGAAGTATTTTCAAAATATACAGAAGAGCAACGCGAACTCTTTAAAGAAATGCTTAAAGACCTGATTGAACTTTAAAAAGTTTTTAATTTTATATTTAACTTATTCTGTTATTTTGTCTTATCTGAATTATGAACAGTTCAGGTAAGATCTTCACGTCTTTATAATAGCCTAAGCATGCTGACCTTATTAAAATTTGATAATTTATTTTAAAATTTAATTACATTATTTATAATAAATTTATGCATAATGTAATAAGTCCAACGCTTAAATAAAAGGTATTTAAATAATAAGATGAATTAATTTAAATCCTAAAATAAGGATATTAAAGCAAAAGTGATTTACTTTGAAATCTGGAAAATTTTTATCAATTCTTAAATTGTTCAATTTAGTAATTTTTATAACACTAACCAGGATGGTAGTATGAATACTCATGTCATTATTAACGGTGAAAATATTCAAGGATCAGCAGAAACTTTTAAAGTGCTGAACCCGGCTAATGAAGAAGTAATCACGGAAATAGCCAGTGCAACCCCAGAGCAGGTAAATCAGGCAGTTCAGGCTGCCACTGAAGCTTTCAAGCAATGGAAAAATATTTCTGATAAGGAAATTAATAACAGTTTTAGTAAAATTGCGAATGATATCCGTCAGGAAAAAAAAGAAATTGCCCGGTTAATTACCTTGGAGCAGGGCAAGCCATTAGGCTTGGCAGAGTTTGAGGTAGAAGCAGGTGCTAGCTGGATTGAATACATCGCCAGTCTTGAAATACCAGTTGAAACTATTCAGGAACCTGGTGGTAAAACCATTCAGGTTTATAACCGCCCACTTGGTGTGGTCGCATCGATTACACCATGGAACTGGCCGTTTATGATTGCAGTCTGGCATCTGTTTCCGGCCTTAAAAACTAAAAACTGTATTGTCAATAAACCCTCAGAATATACTCCTTTAAGTACAGTCAAACTGGTAGAAATTATTAACCGTCATGTACCAAAAGGCGTGTGTAGCGTAGTACTTGGCACAGGTAAAGTCGGGCAGGTTCTCAGTGAGCATCCTGATATCGCCAAAGTCACATTTACCGGTTCGACACGTACCGGGCAGAGTATTTTGAGCCATTCGGTTAATACACTTAAAGGTGTAGTACTGGAATTGGGGGGTAATGATGTAGGAATCGTACTAGACGATATTGACGTAGATAGCACAGCCGAGAAAATTTTCGGCTCGGCGTTTTTAAATGCTGGCCAGACTTGTGCCGCATTAAAGCGCTTATATGTGCATGAAAATATTTATGAGGACTTAATACATAAACTGGTAGAAATAGCTGAACGGCAGGTTGTGGGTGATGGACAAGAAGAAAATACAACTTTTGGTCCGGTACAAAACCGTATGCAGTTTAATAAAGTTAAGGCGCTTATTGAGGATGCGATTGCTCAAGGTGGAGAACTGCTTACTCAGGCACCAGTACTGCCAGAAAACGGCTATTATATTGCACCGACTTTGATTGCAAACCTAAGAGAAGGTGTGGCACTGGTAGATGAAGAGCAATTTGGTCCGGCTTTACCTATTATAAAGTTTAGTGAGATAGATGATGTGATCCAGCGCGCCAATCAAAGCTCTTTCGGACTCGGCGGTTCAGTCTGGAGCCAGGATATTGAAAAAGCTCAAGAGATTGCTAATCAGCTAGAATGCGGTACGGTGTGGATTAACAGTCATGCTGACCTGTCACCTGCTGCACCATTTGGTGGTTGGAAACTTTCCGGCTTGGGTTATTCATTTGGCCTGGATGGCCTACTTTTATTTACCAAGAAACAGGCAATCCATATCAGTCGCTAAAATGTTAAGGTGCCTCTTAGCTGATAAATGAGATAAGAGGCATTTAACAGTCTGTTTTAAACGTGCAAGGTCAGGTTATATTCAAAGAATATAAGTAATTCTATTCTTCAATTATTCATGCCTATAGTTATCTTTAATTCTAAAAATCAAAACAATAAATTTTAAAATATAAAAAATATTAAGCCTGGTTTTCATATATTAAATCGGTGCTTTAACTTGATGATCAGAAATATAAATTGGCTCCTGACAAATTTTAAAAAATGGTACTCGCAGGCTTTGGATAAACACGCCATATTGTTTAAGACGATAGGGCCAGATGTATTAAAACGGGTGGTGGCGAACGTACCATGTACATGAGTAAAAACTTGTACTTGCAGAGAATATTAAATAATGAATCTAAAAAATAAAGTCAGAAGCAAAGATGGAATGCTGTTTGGCAATATCGAGTATTTTTAGTGTGGTGGCGGCTATAGTTAAGTGACACGAGCTAAATATCTCTGATTTTTAAAATGAGTCTCTAACCTGACTATAGTTTCCTTAAACTCTAAAGCTAATGTGTATAAATAAATCTGATTGATCAAGATCATTATTCATTTTAATTGCTGGCTATAAACTCTGGACTCTTCAATTCAAGCAAAACAATTTCGTAAGGTGTAGATATGGCATTTTTATTTCAGGACTAATGTACAGTTTGCTGAATCTTGAAATTTTTTAAGTCGCTATCTATTTGCAACCATTAAAAAATTCATGGAATGAATACAAGATGCAGATAAATAAAAAAGAATCTTCGAATCAGTTGAGTGATTCATTAAAAACCAGACACCTCACCATGATGTCAATTGCCGGTGTTATTGGCGCTGCTTTATTTGTTGGCTCAGGTAGCATTATTGCAGCAGCTGGTCCGGCAGTAATACTGGCTTACTGTGCCGGTGGAGCTCTGGTGGTATTTATTATGCGCATGCTGGGCGAAATGGCGGCGACCTCACCCGACACCGGTTCTTTTTCGACTTATGCAGAACGTGCCATCGGGCGCTGGGCGGGCTTTACGATCGGTTGGCTGTACTGGTGGTTCTGGGTACTGCTGATGGCGTGGGAAGCTTATGTGGCAGGATTAATCCTGCATGAATGGTTTCCCTTACTCAGTGTAAACGTATTCACCCTGATGATGACGATTACTCTGACTGCCATCAATTTTATGCGGGTGAGTAAATATGGTGAGGTGGAGTTCTGGTTTGCTCTAATTAAAGTGATTGCAATTGTCCTGTTCATTGTTTTGGGTATATTGGCAATTTCCCGGTTATGGCCAGTGGGTGGCGTCAGCGGTTTAAGCAATCTTAGCGCTCATGGCGGCTTTATGCCCAATGGTTTGGGGCCGGTCATTGTTGCTTTACTGGGTGTCATGTTTTCATTTTTAGGCGCAGAAATTGTAACGATTGCCGCCTCAGAATCTAAAAATCCGGTAGAACAAACCAAGCGCGCTATTAAATCTGTAGTCTGGCGGATCTGCCTGTTTTATATTGGCTCAATCTTCTTGATTGTCTGTATTGTTCCATGGAATGATCCTTTGCTTAGCCAGACAGGTTATGGAGCATACCGCCGTACTTTTGAAATATTAGGTATCCCTGCAACCAAATGGATCATGAACTTCGTAGTACTGACATCGGTCAGCAGCTGTTTTGTTTCAGGCCACTATACCGCATCACGCATGTTGTATTCGCTTTCAAAGCGGGGAGATGCACCCGCCCTGTTTCAAAAAACCCGTAAAAACGGTACACCAGTGTTTGCTGTATTGGCTTCTTGTGTAGTGGCATTTGCTATTGCACTGATGAATTTCTTTGATGCACTCAAACCCAGAGAAATTCTGGATATACTCATGAACACCACGGGTATGATCGCGATGCTGGTTTATCTGGTAATTGCTATTTCTCAGCTCAGGCTGCGCCAGAAAATGGAACGCGAAGGCCAGGAAATTAAACTCAAAATGTGGTTTTTTCCGTGGTTAAGCTATCTGGTGATTGCTTTTATTGTTGCATCTTTAATTGCCATGACTTTTATAGAGCAATATCGGGTTCTGGTTATTTCTACAGGTGGAGCGGCATTAATCGTTATTTTTATTGGGATTACATTGCAGTTTAAAGCTTACCGGAGAAAACTGGCAGCCCAGCGTCCACTTAAACGAAGTTATTTCTAGTATATCAATTCATCCATGCCTTAAATCTGTTTTAAATTTTTCAGGTTATAGCTACTGTTACAGAAGCTATAACCTGATGATTTTTTAATTATCCCTTTTAATTTAAATAATGTTTTACTAGCTTATAATCTGCTCATTTCTCTCATTGCTTAATATAAAAATTATCTCTTCAGCACATTTTGGTGCAGTTTTTGCATTTTTCCAGATGATCTTATTAAAAGTTTTAAGAAAATGCAGTTTTTGAATGAAGATAAACCCGATGAATCTGCTCGCTGGTTTGCACGTCTGGAATTGGGTTTTAAAGCAGCACAGGACCGCACTATTTTACAGCATCGATGGCATTTTGGACCAATTAGGGTGCAAAAAATGTTATGGCCAGAAAAAACTGGAGTGTGTCATGCCATTATTGTGCATCCGCCTGCAGGAATTGCCGGGGGCGATCATCTGACTTTCAAGATTCATGTAGATGAAGAAGCACATGCCTTGGTTACCACTCCTGGTGCCGGAAAATGGTACAAGACCAATGCGAAACAGGCTTTTCAGCACATTCAGATTCAGGTTGAAAATAATGCGATTTTTGAATGGGTTCCTCAAGAAACTATGCTATTCAATGGAGCATGGGCGCACTCTGAAACTATAATTCAACTAAAAAACAATGCCAGCTTTATTGGCTGGGATATGCTGGTGATTGGGCGCCAGGCGCGAGATGAACGGTTTACTGAAGGCCTGTTTCAGAACCGCTTTAAACTGTTAAGAAATGAGCAGTTACTGGTCGCAGATAGCCTGAACTTTAAGGGGAGTGACCGCTGGCTTAGCTCGTGTCTGGGAATGAATAATCTTGCAGTTATGGGAAGTTTCTGGGCTATAGCACCTGAAAAATTTAGAACCAGTTTTTATCTGGATCAACACCTTGATCTGATCCGTGAGCTGATAATGCGTATGGATACACCAGTAACTTTAACTCTGCTCAATGATGTGATTTGTGCCCGTTATCTGGGGGATGATGTCCGTAAATGCCATGATGCCTTTGCGGCAATCCGTGCTCGGCTGCGACTTTACTGGTTTGACCTGAATGAAGAGTTTCCGCGAATCTGGAAAACTTGATAGTTAAATAATCTTCAAGCCCGCCGCATTCTAAAAAACTTGCATATATATTGCATGACATTTGTGAAGAATTTTAGGAAAGAGATATGGAACTCAACCCTACTGAAAAAGACAAGTTATTGATTTTTACTGCTGGCTTGGTAGCAGAACGTCGTAAGGCACGGGGGGTAAAGCTGAACTATCCTGAAGCAATTGCTTTTATTTCAGCAGCATTACTTGAAGGTGCACGTGACGGTATGACGGTAAGTGACCTGATGCACTACGGCACTACCTTGCTTACACGCGCAGATGTCATGGAAGGTATACCGGAAATGATCGCGGAAGTACAGGTAGAGGCAACATTTCCAGATGGCTCCAAGCTTGTGACTGTCCATCAACCGATTGTCTAGGAGAGCAATATGATTCCGGGTGAAATTTTTACCCCTGACCTCGACATTGAAATGAATGTCGGTCGTCAGACCTTGAAAATCACTGTAGCAAATGCCGGAGACCGTCCAGTTCAGGTGGGTTCACATTTTCATTTTTATGAAGCGAATGATGCATTGCAATTTAACCGGGAAGCTACAAGAGGCTACCGGCTCAATATTGCTGCGGGTACAGCAGTGCGTTTTGAACCCGGTCAAAGCCGCTCTATAGAGCTGGTTGCGCTGGCAGGCAAGCGCGAAGTATACGGGTTTGCGGGTCGTGTAATGGGCAAGCTGGAAGAACAGGAACACAAGAAATGAAAATGTCACGCCGTGCCTATGCGGAAATGTTTGGTCCAACACTCGGTGACCGGGTTCGTTTGGCGGATACCGAACTGTTTATTGAAGTCGAACAAGACCTGACTACCTATGGCGAAGAGGTCAAGTTTGGCGGTGGTAAAGTCATTCGTGATGGAATGGGGCAATCGCAGCTGCTAGCAGAGGAGGTGGCCGATACCATAATTACTAATGCGTTAATTGTCGACTGGTGGGGAATTATTAAGGCTGATGTCGGTCTAAAAAATGGCCGGATCTGGAAAATTGGTAAGGCTGGTAACCCGGATATTCAACCCAACATTACTATTCCTTTAGGAGCAGCAACTGAAGTGATCGCAGGTGAAGGGCAGATTCTGACTGCAGGGGGAGTTGATACGCATATTCACTGGATTTGTCCGCAGCAGGTAGAAACTGCACTCATGTCAGGTGTCACTACCATGATTGGTGGTGGAACCGGGCCTGCTGCAGGTACTTCGGCAACTACTGTTACTCCAGGGCCATGGCATATCTCGACCATGTTGCAGGCCATTGATGATTTGCCCATGAATATTGGTCTACTGGGTAAAGGTAACTTAAGCAAACCGGAACCAGTTGTCGAGCAGGTCCAAGCCGGTGTTGTGGGTTTAAAACTTCATGAGGATTGGGGATCAACGCCAGCGGCCATCGATAACTGTCTAACTGTAGCAGAAAATTATGATGTACAGGTCGCCATACATACCGATACTTTAAATGAAAGCGGATTTCTGGAAGAGACCCTGGCAGCATTTAAAGATCGTACGATTCACACTTACCATACCGAAGGTGCGGGTGGCGGACATGCCCCAGACATTTTAAAAGCAATCGGGCAGCCGAATGTTCTACCATCCTCTACTAACCCGACCCGGCCTTATACGGTAAATACTATTGATGAGCATCTGGACATGCTGATGGTCTGCCATCATCTCGACCCGGCTATTGCTGAAGATGTAGCCTTTGCAGAAAGCCGTATCCGTCGTGAGACCATTGCAGCAGAAGATATTCTGCAAGACTTGGGCGCAATTGCTATGATGTCATCAGACTCGCAAGCCATGGGTCGTGTAGGTGAAGTTATTATCCGTACCTGGCAAACCGCGCACAAAATGAAAGTACAACGCGGTACACTAGAAGGCGATAATGCCAGTCATGACAATAACCGTGTAAAACGCTATATTGCCAAATATACAATTAATCCGGCAATTACACATGGATTAAGCCATGAAATCGGTTCAATAGAAGTCGGTAAGCTGGCTGATCTGGTACTGTGGAAACCGGCATTTTTTGGGGTGAAACCTTCCATGATTATTAAAGGTGGCATGATTGCTGCTGCGCCCATGGGCGATATTAATGCCTCTATTCCAACCCCGCAGCCTGTACATTACCGTCCAATGTTCGGGGCATTTCCACGAGGCGTGCACAATACCTGTATTACCTTCTTGTCACAAGTAGCGATTGAGAGAGGTGTACATAAAAAATTGGGACTAAAAAAGCTCATCAGTCCATGCAAAGAAACACGTAACCTCACTAAAGCGGATATGAAGCTAAATACTTACTGTCCTGTGATGGAAGTAGACCCGGAGATTTACGAGGTACGGGCAGATGGGAAATTACTGACGTGTGAACCTGCGGAAGTGTTACCAATGGCGCAGCGTTACTTCTTGTTCTAAATGATAATTTAGATCAATATGCCATCTTTACTATTAAAATAATTGAGGGTGAAGATGGCTTTTAAATTTGAAAGTCAGGAATTTAAGCTTAAATTTGATCAGGTCGAATCACTGGCAAGGAGCATAATAGAAGATGACACGTACGCAGAAAGTATTAAAAACTTAGCCAACCATTTTCTAACTGCAACCCGCGTTTTTAACACGAATCTTGATTTAAGTGATTATGATCAATATATCGAATATTCGAGGAAACAACCTGTATCAGATTTCGTAAAAGTCGTAGATCAAGCCCTCAAGAAATATAAAAATAGTAATTCAGAATCTGATTTAATCTATCTATTCGACATCAGTTTAAATTTAATCAATATCTATTTTTCTGAACTAACTTTTATTCTAGGTGGATTGAGTAATTCAATTTCTTTGGAAGTGGGCAGTGTTATTGACTTTGTTAGTACCAAATATTCTAATGATCCCAATTTTAGACGCTATGTTAGATTTGCTGAAAGAGATTTGCCATTCCAAATTTTTAAAGAGTTATTTCATTCAAATGAAATTAAAAATGTAGTGGAATTAAATAATAAGTTAAATGAAGCTAATAATGCTATCAATACTTGGAATAGTACATTCGAAACTAAGCGAGATGAAGTAGAAAATTTAGAAAATAAACTTGAAAAATATAAAATTAAATATGATTTTGTTCTTTTAAATAAGGGGTTTAAGCAACTCTATGAACAGAAAAAAGAGGAGTTGAAAAGTAGGAGGGATGGATATTCTGCTTTTGGTGCAATGTTATTTTTTACGCCGTTATGCTCAATCGCACTTTTTATATTTTTATATTTCAGTTTAGGTGAGCAAGGACTTAAATTTATTATTTATTTATCATTACCCGTTACTACCTTCATGATTATTGTTTTTTATTTTGTGAGAGTAGGACTACAGCATGTTCGTTCGGTTCAATCTCAAATGATGCAACTTGAACTACGAATGGCGCTCTGCCAATTTATTTATAACTATGCAGAAGACTCTGAAAAGTTACATAAGAAAAACTCATCTGGTTTTGAAAAGTTTGAGAACATAATCTTCTCACCACTTGTGTCTTCTGACGATAAAATTCCGACTACATTTGATGGAATGGAACAACTTACTAAATTAATTGGCGAGTTCAGGAAATAAATGCACCAATAAAAACCTTATTGGCACGAAAAATGCTTAATTTTGAGGCGTAAAACTACTGATACTTAATATGAGAATTATAAAACATTCAATTGTTAGGGATCTTTGCTTTAAAAAGGATAAGCATGAAAATCTATACCCAGCGATTAGAGACTATTCACCATAACAGTTCCTTTGAAATTGTTGAGCTGACATTTGATACCCGTCAAAAAAGCCGTTTTCGTGCGACCTTAAATTCAGGTATCGATATTGGTGCAGATTTACCTCGTACAGGTATTTTAAGAAGTGGTTCATTTATTGCCACAGAGCAGGGTGATATTTTGCGTATAGATGCCAAACCTGAACGTTTGATGCAGGTGATCGCCCAGAGCGACTTTGATTTGGTAAAAGCAGCCTACCACCTGGGTAACCGTCATGTTCCGCTGATGCTCACACCTAGCGCTTTATATTTTGAACCTGACCATGTGCTGGCAGAAATGGTTACAGGACTGGGTCTAACCGTTGCTGAGATCGAGCATCCTTTTGAACCAGAAAGTGGTGCCTATGCACAACACAGTCATGAACATCGTCTAAGTCCAATTAAAGCTTTACATGCTCATGGCCATCACTAATGCCAGCCAGCTTCTCAAACTGCTAACACTCTCTTCTACAGCCTTGCCGGTAGGCGCTTACTGCTATTCGCAGGGGGTGGAAAGTGCGATTGATCAGGGCTTTATTCATGATGAAGTTTCTAGTATTGCCTATTTTGAAGAAGTACTTGAAATGCTGCTAGTACGCTTTGAATTGCCTGTACTTCAACGCCTGATACAGTTTTACGCCAATGAAGAGCAATTTTTATACTGGGCAAACTTATATCGTGCCAGTCGTGAAAGCAGAGAATTGCTGGCGGAGTCACAGCAACTGGCGTTTTCTCTAAATGCCTGGATACGAGATGTTCTAAAACTTCCAGTAACTGTTAAAAAACAGTTTGGTTTTGTTCCGGTATATGCCCAGTTATGTGGCCAACTACAACTAAATATAGTTGATGTCTTAACTGCTTATACCTTTAGTGTTCTGGAAAATCAGGTACTGGCAGCAGTCAAGACTATTCCACTTGGACAGATGAGTGGCCAGCGCATTCTATGGCATCTGCATGAACTGATCCCGCAGGCGGTAGAGCAGGCTTTAACACTACAGGATGATGAACTGAGTAGTAATTTGCCGCAATATGCCATGCTGAGTATGGCACATGAAACCCAATATTCACGTTTATTTAGGTCGTGAATGAAGCGCTGGTTTAAAAATTCAAAGTAAGTTGTGAAATTAAAAAGGAAAACAAGATGACAGAACGTAGTCCATTAAGAGTAGGCATTGGCGGACCGGTGGGTTCAGGTAAAACAGCTCTTACCTTGAATCTATGCCGTGTCTTACGGGATAAATACAATATGGCCGTGGTCACTAATGATATCTATACCAAGGAAGATTCAAACTTCCTGACCCGTCATGAGGCTATGAGTCCAGATCGTATTGTCGGGGTAGAAACGGGAGGTTGTCCGCATACTGCTATTCGTGAGGACGCTTCAATTAATCTGGCAGCGATTGATGATTTATGTGAGAAGTTTGATGGACTGGAACTGATCATTATTGAAAGTGGTGGAGATAATCTGGCCGCAACGTTTAGTCCTGAACTTTCTGATCTGACACTATATGTCATCGATGTTGCAGGAGGAGAAAAAATTCCACGTAAAGGCGGGCCGGGAATTACTAAATCTGATCTTCTGATTATCAATAAAACTGATCTGGCGCCAATGGTTGGAGCAAATCTGGACGTTATGGACCAAGACGCCAAACGTATGCGTGGTGAAAAACCATTTTTATTTTCCAACATGAAAACCCAAGATGGTTTAAATGAAATTATAGAATTTATTGAAAAACAAGGACTATTTAAAGCCTGAGGACACTTATATGAAAAATATCATTCAAAGAGCCAGTTTAATAATGCTTGGCCTGATACCGGAAGTCAGTCAGGCACATCCGGGGCATGACCATCATTCAGGTTTTAGCGCGGGTTTCCTGCATCCTTTTACAGGCATGGACCATATGATTATGGCACTGGCGTTGGGCGTTTTACTTTGGTCCGCAGCCAGACAGTGGAAAATACTTGGCATGGCCAGTATGGCTACCGCACTGGTATTTGGTTTCGTGCTGGGTCAGCAACAGTTATTTTCGAGCAGTCTTGCCGAGTATGGCATTATTGCCTCACTGTTGATGGTTACTCTTGCACTATGGTCAAAATCCAGAATAATTCTACCTGTGGCTACAGCATTACTGGTAACTTTTCATGGTATTGCTCATGGTAATGAGCTCGGTCATTCAGGCCATATCGCCGGACTTGTTTCAGGTATGATAATAGCGATGTCTTTGATTTATATCGCAGGCTTGGGCCTTGGAGCATTGATCATACGCTATATTCCTTATGGCAAGAAAATCGTTGGGGCATGTGCAGCAATTGTGGCCCTGATAGGCCTTACTTAGTTTTTCTTATTTCCTGCTGTTTAAGAGCTAAATACTTATTTGGCTCTTAAATCTTCTGAAATTCTATGGATACAAGTAGCTATGCATCATGCCTTGTATCAAGTTAAGGCATGAGTAATCAGCTTTAGAAAATTAGCATTATCTATATTAAGTTAATTATCGCTATAGTCTAAAGTAGCTGAAGAATTTAATAATAGAGATATTTAAATATAAAATATTTTATTTTTTAATTATCATTGAATTTAAAAATAAGAGTGAATTAATTATTTTAAAAAATTAATAATAAATACTTTGAAATAAATTAATCAGTACAAATATTAATATCTGGCAATAAAAATAGGCTTCTAAATAGAAGCCTGATGTATGATTTTATTATTTTCTTTATTTTTATTCTTGTTCTCTTATATTTATTATTTTTCCATTGTTTTGCACAAAGAACAGATCACTCCACTGTGCCGATGCGAATACATCACATCTGGCCGTTCATAATTTTCATTACATGCTACACAGTGATAGACAGTTGCTACCGGTGTCCCTTCTGTATCGTAGCGTGCCTCTTTCAGACCATCATTACTATTTTTAATATAGTATTTGCCCTTGGTCAGTAAACCCATCAGGGGCGTCAGGATAAAGGCTACCAATAGTGCAATCAGTGGGGAATAAGGTGCCAGAAATTCACCAAGCAGGCCAAAGAATGCCGCAATAGATAAACCAGCCGCTACCAGAAATGACACCATGCCTACCGGGTTAATGTTATAAAGCATGTCACGGCGGTATTCAGGCTCTTTAGGAGAAAGCTTTAGTACATATTTATTAATAGCAATATCAGTCGCAACCACAACTACCCAGGCAATTGCAAAGTTAGAGTAAAAACCTAGAATTTTACCTAAAACTGCAAACATATTGCCTTCCATCAGTGCCAGTGCAATGGCCAGATTGACCATCACAAAGATAATCCGACCCGGATAATGCTTGGTAATACGGGTATAAGCACTCGTCCAAGCCAGTGATCCTGAATAGGCATTGGTAACATTGATTTTGATCTGTGAAATTACCACCAGAATGACAGCAAGACTGAGAGCCAGCCAGCCTGGTAACATGTCATGGAATGCTGCATTGAACTGTTGCACAGGTTCAGTACTATTTACGTCTGGAATTTTTGTAAGAAGATAAAAACCTAAAAATGCCCCAATAATTTGCTTGATTGCACCCAAAATGACCCAACCCGGACCTGCAGAAATTACTGCGATCCACCAGGATTTACTATTTTCCTTAGTTTTAGCGGGCATAAAACGCAGGTAATCAATCTGTTCACCAATTTGCATGATGAGTGAAAGACAGATTCCTGCACCCAGCATGATTGCTGCCATGTCTAATACTGCAAATCCCTCATTTCCGCCATAAGCAGCAAACTGGCTTATCAGATCAGGTTCCTGATAAATCAGATAAGCGACCGGTCCGATCATCAGTATCAGCCAGATTGGGGTAGTCCAGACCTGTAATTTAGTGAGAGCTTTCATACCATAAATAACTAGTGGAATAACCAGCACGGTAGAGACCAGATAGCCTGCCCAGAGGGGAATACCTAAACCCAGTAACAAGCCTTGCGCCATAATTGATCCCTCAAGCGCAAAGAAAATAAAGGTAAAACTGGCAAAGATGATACTGGTTAGCACTGAACCAAAGTAGCCAAATCCAGCTCCACGTGTAATCAGGTCCAGATCAATATTGTAACGTGCTGCATAATAAGCCAGTGGAATACCTGTTAAAAAAATAATGAGCGCCGCAAATAGAATTGAAAACACTGCATTTGTAGTACCATATGCCATGCCGATACTGGCACCAATAGAAAAATCTGCCAGATAAGCAATTCCGCCTAATGCTGTAATGGCTACTACCTTTGGACTCCAGCGTCTAAAACTGTGAGGCGCATAACGTAACGTATAATCCTCTAGGGTTTCATTGGCGGCAGAAGAAGGACTATTCTCTAGTACATCTGTTGCTGATGAGTTATGCATCACAAACACTCCTGTTTTTATTTTGTGTCTGTCTAAATGCTTAGCAAAAGTAGTGCCAGTTTTCTAAATAAAAAATAAAATATATTAATTTGCTGAAAAATATAAATTAATATTTAAATAAAATTCTTGATCTAATTTAAAATTTATGTAAATTTTTAGAAATAGAACTAATTTAAGCCCCAATATAAAGCGGCCTTAGAAAATTATATATATTCGATTGAAATCTATTTTTATATAGTTTTATTATCTTTATGTAAATTAAAATTTATAAATGGTATAAGGTAATATATTTTAATTATTCTATTTTGCTTAAGAAATAAATTTAAAATTTATATTTATAAGAAATTAATAAGTATTAACCTATATTATTTAAATTAACTTAAAGCTAATATCTATACATTTATATCTTTAGTATAAAAGTCTAATAGATTTTATTAAAATTTTAATTATGTAAAAAATTAAACTATGAAGCTGGATCAGGGCCAGATTGATTTAATTCTAATTAAAACCTTCTTGGAGCTAGATTTCAGCAGATAAAAAATGGTAAAACTGAATCAAGATTACTTTCTAAAAACAAAAAATAGGCAACTAATGTAGAAAAATGGTGAATTAAGGTAGTTTGTTATAATAATAAGGCTAGGGATAAAGCTAGAATGTAAGAGAGCCAAGGAGGTTAGGGATTCTAAATGAATAACAATTGTGATGACCACGATACTTACTATATTTTTAATCTGATTGGTCAGCATACTGAACTTCATCTTATTTTAAGCGCGGCAAGTACCTGGCTAGAGTCCCGCATTTCAAATGTTCTTGTAGCAATTATGCTTTATTCTGAACAGGAACAAATTCTGAAATTTACTAGCGGCAAGCAGAATTTTTCTAAACAGTATGGGGAGACCATAGACAATATAAATATTGCACCAGATGAAAGAACATGTGGCAGGGCAGCATATTTGCGTAAAATGGTCGTCAGTGAAAATTTATTGAAAGATATTTACTGGACTCCCTATCAGGCCTCGATCAAGCTCGAAAAGCTTTATACCTGCTGGTCGACGCCTATTCTTAGTGCACGGGGAACTCTTTACGGGACGTTTGCAACTTATTATCGGACATTAAGAAAACCTACTGATCATAATATCAAGTTATTAAAACAGGCTGCGGCCATGGTTGCCTTGGCAATCGAACTTGACCTTGAACGCAAGCAGAGAATTGCAATAAGCGAAAAATATAGTTCTTTTTATACTTATCACCCTGATGCAATTTTTGAAATTGATACGCAAGGTATCATGGTGAGTACAAATATTGCCTCTCGTAAAATTATTGGTTTTTCTGATGAGCAAATCAGGGGAAAGCATTACAGTTCATTTTTACCTGCTGAATATCGTGATATTGCAGATAAAGCGTTTAAAGAGGCAATGCAGGGAAATGCACAATACTATGAAATTCCGGCTTATCATGCTTCTGGTGAAATGATCTGGCTCGATCTGACTAATTTACCGATTAAACAAAATCATCAGGTAACAGGAGTATTCGGTATTGCCCGTGATATTACATTACGGCGTAAAAATCAGGAACACTTGCGGTTATTAAAACGTGGAGTGAATGCCAGTCCTAATGGAATTATAATTACGGATGCTACCGCCGAGCGAAAAATCGTTTATGTTAATCCAGCCTTTTTACATATGACGGGTTATACCGAAGAAGATGTTATGGGCAAGACATGCCACTTTTTGCAAGGACCGGAGACAGAAGCTGAAAAGATTGCTTTAGTACAGCAGGCTTTAAAAGAACACAAAGAGATACAAGTAACCGTTAAAAATTATCGTAAAGACGGGAGCTGGTTCTGGAACCGTTTAATGTTGGGTCCGGTTTTTGATGAGGCAGGTAGATGTACACATTTTTTGGGAATTCAGGAAGATATTACTCAACAGCGTATTCATGAAGACTATATTACCCATCAGCATAGTCACGATCATTTGACTGGTCTAGCTAACCGGCAGACCTTTGAAACCAACTTACAGCAGGCCTTCGAAACTCAACATCATAGTTCCAAGCCTTTATTCCTCTGTTATATTGATCTAGACGATTTTAAGCCGCTCAATGATAGTCTGGGGCACCTGATTGGTGACCAGATTATTAAAAGTGTAAGCGATCGCCTGCAAGCACTTTTACAAACTGGCGATTTCCTGGGCCGTTTTGCAGGTGATGAGTTTGCGTTATTAATGGTGAATCGAAATAAACGGTCAGAAGTAATTACAACTGCTGAAGAGATTCTAAAACTCTTTACACAACCTTTTCAAATTGATGAGCATAAAATCCATCTGAGTGCCAGTATTGGTATTGTCGCTGATGACTGTTCTATACAGCGTTCGTCAGAACTTTTATATCATGCTGTTTTAGCCATGAAAGAAGCAAAAAGACAAGGTCGTAATACCTGGCACTGGTATGAAGAAGCCAATAAAAAAGTTATGCCAGAAATTGACTATGCGCACTTACGCCTAGAGCTGATGGAAGCTTTAAACGATAATCAATTTAACCTCTTTTACCAACCCTTGATTAATCCTGCAACAGGTCTGGCCAAAGGCGTGGAAGCACTCATCCGCTGGAATCATCCACAGCGGGGATATATCTTTCCTGATATTTTTATTCCTTTAGCTGAAAGAACGGGACAGATTGTTGCAATTGGACAATGGGTGCTCAAAAAAGCCTGTATGGATATTGCTGAATGGAATAAGACTCATCAAAGTCAGCTTACTGTTTCGGTTAATATTTCGCCTTTACAGTTTCGTAGAGCAGGTTTCTTGCAAGAACTGGAACATGCACTGGACATTAGCACATTAACACCTGAGCTTCTCAAAATAGAAGTCACTGAGGGTATGGTAATTATTGGCGCTGACCGTGCTATTGAAATTTTAAAATCTATACGAGAGCTAGGGGTACAGGTATCTATAGATGACTTTGGTACAGGTTATTCCAGTTTAAGCTATTTACGACGTTTACCAATTAACCAGATCAAACTGGATCGCAGTTTTATTGAGCATCTTACAGAGAGTGACCAGGATGCTGCGATAGTTCAGTCCATTATCCATCTGGCTCATCAATTAAACCTGGAAGTTGTAGCCGAAGGAGTTGAAACCCTGAAACAGGCGGCCTTTCTCTACCAGCAGGGCTGTGATCTTTTACAAGGTTATTTTTATGCCCGTCCTGCGCCTATAACTGAATTAAAAACCATCTATATTTCATCATTAGGCTAATACGTACTGCAGAAGAATAAGGTCTAAAAAATAAATTGCATAGTACACCTATGACAAGAACATCGCTGTTTCTCATATAGATCAAATTGTATTCAAGAGCTGAATTAGTTGGTGCCCCATAGTTGCTACTTATGAGTAATGACATTTGTTATAAATAACACCATCAATAGAATGATTAAATACGGATAAAAATTGGAGGCTATTAAAAGGCATTTGCAGAGTCAGAAAATTCTGGCTGTTGTGGGTTGATATAATTTTTACAGTACTACAACTAAATAAAAAAACTTTTGGCTAAGAATTTGATGAATTCAATCTATTGTTATTAGTTTATTATTTTCTAAACTCTAAGAAGTCATATTTAAATATTCAAATAACAGTTGACTGATAAATAAAGCCCTTTTTAAATTCTACCACTTCACAGGCTGATATATTTTCAATTTAACTTGAGTTTTACTCATTATAGTGTTGTTTTAATCAGCAAATATTAATATAAGGTTTTGTTTTTTATATTTATAATTTATTTTAAGGTTGTTTTTTGAGCATTCGCAAAAGTGAATAAAATTGTATTTAATATATCTATATTGAATTTTATTAACATTAAAACTGATTTATGAGCAATACATCTCCTCAAGCCCGAAAGTTATATGCTGGCTATAAAGCTGATCATGTGGGCAGTTTTCCTGCGTCCTTTACGACTAAAAGAAGCACGTCAAGCTGTTGCTGATGCCAAATTGAGCCAAGCTGAACTTACTCAGATCGAAAATGAAGAAATATTAAAGATTATTGAGTTGCAAAAAGAAAATAATATCAAGGCAACTACTGATGGCGAATTACGTCGTGCTTGGTGGCATTATGATTTTATGGAAAACCTGATCGGTGCTGAAGGGTATGAGGATAGTGTCGGTTTAAAGTTTCATGGTGTCGAGACCAAGCCCCATAATGTACGTATTGTAGGCAAACTTGATTTTCCAGAAAATCATCCACATCTGGCGCATTATAAATTTTTGCATGATGCGGTAGGCACTAATGGTATGGCTAAAATGACCATTCCAAGTCCAAATATGATGATGCGGCCTAAATTACGTTTTAATAATACGTATGGTGAAGATATTCAGCAATATGTGGTTGACTTGGGACTGGCTTACCGCAAAGCAGTACAAGCATTTTATGACTTGGGCTGCCGATATTTGCAGATTGATGATGTATTCTGGGCGTATTTGATCAGTGAAGAAGACCGTGCGCGTGAGCAAGCCGCCGGGGTCGACTTGGACCAGTTAGCTGACTTTTGTGTTCAGACCCTGAATATTGCCCTTGAAAATAAGCCCGAAGATCTGGTGGTTGGTCTGCATATCTGTCGTGGTAATTTTTCTTCTACCTGGCACTACCAGGGTGGATATGAATCGATAGAAGACTATATCTTTAAACATCTTAAAAATATAGACCGCTATTTTCTGGAATATGACACAGAGCGCGCAGGTGGTTTTGAACCTTTAGCTAAACTACAAGGCAGTAATGCAGAAGTTGTTCTCGGTCTGATTACTTCGAAGGTAGAAGAGCTGGAAAATAAACAGGCCATCATCGCACGTATTCATGAAGCTTCCCAATATTTACCACTTGAACAGCTCGCACTTAGTCCACAATGTGGCTTCTCTTCAACCGAAGAAGGAAATAGGGTCCCTTACGACGCACAGTGGCGCAAACTTCAATTGGTGAATGAAATTGTGGCAGAAGTATGGGGAGAGTAATTTTAGAATTAACTCTATTGGATAGGTATTAAGTATAAAACTGGATAAAAAATCCAGTATTCTAAAAATAATAATAAAAAATTAATTATAAGAGAAACTTTATAAGAAAATTTTTTAACTTATTACAAGTAGCCAGTTTTATAAAAAAGTTAATTTTAATAAAACTAAAGACTGGCTCATTATTTTTTTAACTATAAACTTAAAATAAAGGATTATTCTAACAGCTTTAATATTCTTGCAGCTAAAAACCAAACCTAAAATATAATTTGAAAATATATTTTAATTTAATAGATTAATTTTTAAAATCCTTTATTTATTTTCGACAGTATAAATATCAGGTGATGTTTTAAATGAAGATTAGAAATACGTTTTTATTCATTTTCGGTCTTGCTACAGTCTCTACAGGCAATATCCTTGCCGAGCCTTTGAAGCTACCGGCAGAATGGACACAAAGTATAGAGCCTTTCAGGATTGCTGGTTCTATCTACTATGTGGGTACGCGTGGTTTAGGCTCGTATCTTCTTGTTTCTGGTTCTAAAGCTATATTAATTGACACAGGCCTAACTGAAAATGCTGCTTTAATTGAGCAGAATATACTGAAACTTGGGCTAAACCTTTCAGATGTAAAGATTATTTTGGTCAGCCATGCACACTGGGATCATGTTGGAGCTTTAGCGCAAATTCAGAAGAATACAGGTGCTAAAGTATTTGCTATGGATAAAGAGGTTACAGCTTTAACAACAGGTAAGCCTAAAGGAGACAATATTCTTCAGTCCTTTTCTTATACTCCGGTTAAAGTTGACCATATATTAAGAGATAAAGAAGTCATTAAAATGGGAAAAATACATCTTAAGGCAACCTTAACTCCCGGCCACACTCCTGGGTGTACCACTTGGTCAACCAGTTTAAAAGAACATGGAAAAACTCTGAATGTAGTATTTCCATGCAGCTTATCTGTTGCCGGAAATGTATTATCGAATAATCAGACTTATCCAGGTATCGTACAGGATTATCAGCTGAGTTTTCACCGCTTAAGCAAAATGCCTGCTGATATTGTACTGACCAGCCATCCTGAAGCAGCCGATCTTATGAATCGAAAAGCGAAGTCTGAGGCAGGACAGCTTGATGCTTTCACAGATCGGAAACTCCTGGAAAAAATTATTAAAGATGCTGAATTTTCTTTTAATCAGTCTCTTGATAACCAGAAAAAATAATATATTAAAAGAGCCTCTCTCATAAAGACGGCTCTAATTTTTCTTAAATTAATACTAGCCCATTCAAACTATAACCTTACTTTCACTTTATTAAAGGTTGCCCCGAAATAATTAATGATCATGGCTATCTGGTTGCTCAGTCACACGCTCTTTCGATGTGTGATCGGTTTGAGCATCATAGAGAATCTTGCCATTAAACATAGTCATTAGAACCTGTGCATTTTCCAGTTCCTCAGCCTTTTCCAGTTCCTCAGCCTTAAGCTTATATAAATTATGGCTCATTACAACCAGATCAGCAGCCTTACCTACCTCAATTGAACCAGTTTCGTTTTCAGCAAAAATTGCTTCAGCGCCGTTGATTGTATGGCTGGCAAGCATTCTGCTTAAAGGGATGCCAGATTGAACACCGGCAGAGATTCGCGTCATCGGATAGAATTCACGTACTGGATAATCACTAGATGAACTAAGCTGTACATTGGTATCGAAAAATGCTTTAGGTAAGGGATGACCATCTGCACGGATACCTAATGAGAGAAAGCGCGGTATAGTCGGGATAGCCTCATCACTGACGTGTGTAATCATGTGGCGTGCATCGCGCTTGCCATTCTGTTTTTGGGCATACTCCAAAGCATCAAGCATAAGGTTGTAAGTACTGGTTGGCCCTATATCATGAATATAGATGCGGAATTTTTCACGGTCCAATGCAGCTACGGTTTTTTTCAGAACTTCCTGATCCCAGACGACTGAACCATATGTACTGCTTGCACCTGTGCCAAAAATTTTGATTGAATCTGTCTTGAAGAATTTGCCATGATATTTTGCACGGCGTTCTACGAAACCTGGAATCTGTTCAGTACCACGTGTTTCATCTGCCCATTGTAATAAATCATAACGCACGGTTAATTCACCTTCACTATCTAGAGCTTTTATAGCCTCCAGAAAACTGTCTGTTGGATAATGCAATGGCACAAGAACAGAAGTCACACCACGCTGTGGCGCCAGATTTTTTTTGAAATGAAAGTATGGCAGCTTTATATTCGGCTACTGTAAAGTCAGGTTGGGGAAGTGTACTAATAACCAGATTTTGTGCTCCAAACTCACGGAAGATTCCGGTTGGGGTACCTTGGCTATCGCGGTCAATAAATGCTCCCACCGGGTCTGGAGTAGTTGCATTGATACCTGCATTTTGCATGGCTCGGGTATTTGCCCATACTTCATGGTGTCCATGAGTAATAAATACAGCCAGAATATCTTTACCCACAATTTCATCCAGCAGTTGTGCTGGCGAACGTCCTGCTGCTTTTGCCTGTGCCAGTACATAGTTCAAGTTCCATCCGACACCACGTACCTGCTTGGCTTCAGGCTGCTTTGCAAGAAAATTCTGGGTAGCCGCTTTATAAGAGTCCAAAGAAGGGGCTTCCAGATTTACCCAGTATATATTTTCTGCACGTAAATAAGCATGATTATGCGTATCTACAAAGCCAGGGAGCAACATTTTTCCCTTCAAGTTTATTATTTGGGTGTCCTTGCCACGCCACTCTTTTAGTCCCGTATCATCACCTACATAGACAATTTTACCTTCTTTGACTGCTACCGCTTCTGCTTCTGGCAATTTGGGGTCCATGGTATAAACTGAACCGCTTTCAAAAATCAGATCCGCTGAGCGTATCTGCTCATATTTATCATCACCACAAGCAGCCAAGGTGAGGGCTAAAGTGCTTGCCAGCGTAAGCTAAAAAATATGCGGTGTTTTTGAAACATAATAGGGTCGTCCTTGTTATTATTTCTGGGTTACTACCTGAAAATAATTTAATAAAAGTTTTCTTGATTAATAGTCTTGATCTGAAATGTTACGCCGCATAACTTAGGAGATAATATGAAATGAGTCAAAAACCTAAGCGGTATATTATTATACCTTTAAAGGTATAATTAAAATATAAAGGTCTAAACTTATAATATAATTAAAAAATATTTTTAATATTTCATTCTAGAGATTTTATAATCAGTTAAATATAGAATATCTTGATTGATTAATCATTTTATTTCGAGAATACAGAACTTAAAGAAATATATTTTATCGAGAGCTGCCTTTAAAATTGAACAGATGAGATAGAGAGTAGAAAAATTATTATGGTTAAATACTTAATTAGTGCGTGTCTGGTTGGTGAGAATGTGCGCTACAACGGTGGAAACTGCTTGCAGGAAAAGCTGAAATATTTAATTGAATCGCATCAGGCAATCAGTTTCTGTCCAGAAGTAGCAGGAGGGTTAAGTACACCACGATTACCTGCTGAAATTGTAGGTGGTCAGGCACAAGACGTATTTAATCAGCAGGCAGTAGTCTTAGACTCATCGGGTCAGGATGTCACACAGGCTTTTATAAATGGCGCCTATCAAACTTTGAAAATGGTACAACAGAATCATATCAGCCATGTCATTCTAAAAGCAGACAGTCCATCTTGTGGTTCAAAACTGATTTATGATGGCTCATTTACCGGAAAGAAAATTCTAGGCGAAGGAATGACTGCTATTTTACTTAGGCAGCATGGGATCATCGTGATGACTGAAGATGAATTTATGGAACAGCTTAATTAAACTTTTATAGAAAAATTCTGATGCTATGTCAGACCTTATTTATTCTTAATAGAATAGAAGAGCCATAAAAAAAGCCTTTATCTCTAAGATAAAGGCTTTTTAAATTTTGGAGCGGGAAACGAGACTCGAACTCGCGACCCCAACCTTGGCAAGGTTGTGCTCTACCAACTGAGCTATTCCCGCAATATGCAGCGTATTATAAGGCCTGTTCCGGGCTTGTCAATTAGCTGTTGTATCAACCGATGGTATTTTAAACTTTTTCACAACTCTATAGAGATATTTTTCAGTGTTAATTCCGAGAAATATTCAGTAAAACAGGACAAAAACTAAAAATAGTCTTTGTCCGGCTTGTTTAATCTGCACGTCGCCATAAGGTGCCCTGACGGGTATCTTCAAGAACCACACCTTGGTTCAGCAGATTTTGTCGGATGGAATCTGCTTTGGTAAAGTCTTTTGCTTTTTTCGCATCTACACGCTGCTGAATAAGCTCTTCAATTTCACTTTCAGACAATCCAAGTGCTTCCTGACCAATATCAGATCTCAAAAAGTCATCTACATTGTGCTGAACCAGACCTAAAATATTGGTCAGGTGACGCAATGTGGAATAAAAAACTTTAGCCTGCTCAGCATTTTCTTCTTTCAGGGCACGGTTGAGTTCCTTTGCAAGTTCAAACAGAACAGCCATTGCTTCCGCGGTGTTAAAATCATCACACATTGCGGCATTAAAGCGTTCAAGATGTATTTGACTAAAATGATCTGTCAGTTCTTCATTAAACTGCTGTTGGTATGCTTTAAAAGCATGGTAAAACCGGGTAAGGGCTGTTTTAGCTTCTTTAAGTGCTACATCAGAAAAGTTGACCGGACTGCGATAGTGTGAAGACACGATAAAATAGCGAATAACTTCTGGATGGAATTTCTCCATCACGTCACGAATAGTAAAGAAGTTACCGAGAGATTTTGACATTTTCTCGCCGTCTACATTAATAAAACCGACGTGCATCCAGTAATTTACATATTGTTCACCAGTTGCGGCTTCACTTTGTGCAATCTCATTTTCATGATGTGGAAATAGCAGGTCACTGCCGCCACCGTGGATATCAAAATGATTGCCGAGGCAGCAGGTCGACATGGCCGAGCATTCAATATGCCAGCCTGGACGTCCTTTGCCCCATGGAGAATTCCAGAAAGGCTCATTTTCTTTGGCATGTTTCCAGAGAACAAAGTCAAAAGGATGTTTCTTGTCGACTTCCACATCAACCCGATCAGAGGCTCCCGCTTGCATGTCATCAAGTTTTCGGCCAGAGAGACGACCATATTTATTGAACTGTTCAACCTGAAAGTAAACGTCGCCATTTGTTGCCGGGTAAGCACTACCATTGTCTACCAGCTTGCCAATCATGTTCTGCATCTGGTCGATATATTCAGTTGCGCGTGGTGCTTCATCCGGTGCAAGACAGCCAAGACGATGCGCATCCTCATTCATGGCCTGAATGAAACGGTCGGTCAGAGCCTGGATTGTTTCGCCATTTTCGTTGGCACGTTTGATAATCTTGTCATCAATATCAGTAATATTACGTACGTATTTGACTTCCCAACCCTGACTGCGCAAAAAACGGATAATATAGTCAAACGCAACCATGACCCGTGCATGTCCAATATGACAGTAGTCATACACGGTCATGCCGCAAACATACATGTCGATATGGCCCGCTTTGCGCGGTACAAATTCAACTTTTTTACGTTGCTCCGAGTTGTATAAAACAAATGGCTGCATACAGGTCTTCACATGCTCAAACAAAGGTAGTTCATCATAACTGAAGCGATATATTTCATAAAGTTTTATGCATTAATTTTATAGACTTGTGAAAAGTTCAGATTTAGAAAGCGGACTTTTACAGACCTATGTTAAAATGGGAAAAATTTTTCTCCTGACATTATTCAACTCTTAAAGAGTTAAGGTAAGTTGAGCTTGAATTCATCCAATATGACGCAGCAGATTGATTTTCAAAAAGTTGCTCGAGAAACATTACAGATAGAACAGCAGGCTTTAGAGATTCTGGCTGCACAGATTGATACACGCTTTGAACGCGCCTGCGAAATCATCTTGCAGTGTAAAGGCCGTGTTGTGGTTACAGGTATGGGCAAGTCAGGACATATCGGCCGTAAAATGGCCGCAACTTTTGCTTCAACTGGAACGCCTTCATTCTTTATGCATCCGGGTGAAGCAGGACATGGTGATCTGGGCATGCTGGTCCGTGGAGATGTGCTGATTGCAATCTCTAATTCTGGCAAAAGCGATGAAATCATGATGCTCATGCCTTTGATCAAACATCTGGAAGTGCCTTTAATTACTATCAGTGGTACTGAAAGTGGCCCAATGCCACAGAATGCTGATGTTGCATTAACGCTTGGCGAGTTAACAGAGGCCTGTCCGCTGGGTCTGGCGCCAACCTCAAGCACTACTGCTACATTGGCCCTAGGTGATGCACTTGCGGTCGCACTGCTAGAAGCGCGTGGCTTTACGGCGGATGATTTTGCCCGCTCTCATCCGGCTGGGGCATTAGGCAAACGTTTACTTTTGCATGTAAAACATTTGATGCATAAAGATGATGAGCTGCCAAAAGTCAGTCCTGATACACCGATGAATCAAGTTCTCTATGAAATTTCCAATAAACGCTTGGGTTTAACCACTGTTGTAGATACACAAAATACTTTATTGGGTATTTTTACCGATGGTGATCTGCGTCGTCTGATTGATCGTCAGCAAGGTTTTGATGTAAACCTGCCGGTATCGGAAGTAATGATCAAAGATCCGTATACCATTTCTCAGGAAGCGCGTGCTGTTGAGGCACTTGAATTATTACGTGATAAAAAGATCAATCAGTTTGTGGTCGTAGATCAGTCGAATAAAGTTATTGGTGTTATCAGTATGCATGATCTGATTCAGGCTGGAGTGAATTAAAACTATGGCATCGTATGTTTTACTTGAACAGGCTCGACATATGCAGGCCCTGGTTCTGGATGTTGATGGAATTTTAAGTGATGGTTTTGTTACTCTCACTAATAGTGGCGATGAAATCAAGTCTTTTGATATTCGTGATGGTCTGGGAATGAAGCTGGTGCAGCAGGCAGGTATGAAAGTCATCATCATTACCGGTCGCAGCAGTAATATCGTACATACCCGTATGTCCAGTCTGGGTGTTGATCTGGTTTATCAGGGCCGTGAAGACAAAGGTGTAGCATTACGTGAAGCCTGTGCGCAGCTTGGCCTTTTACCAGAAGACTGCCTGTATATGGGAGATGACTGGCCTGATCTCTCTGCTTTTGCGATTGCTGGTATGAAAGTTACTGTACCTAATGGTCATGTGGAAGTACGCCGCCGTGCAGATCTGGTAACCCAGTCAATGGGTGGTCGCGGTGCAGTACGGGAAGTATGCGATATATTATTAAATGCAAAAGGTGTTTACCAAGAACTTCTTGAAAAATATCTTGCTGTACCACATTAATAACAGATGTCCTGATTTAAAGAACTTAGAACCACGCTTATGGATACCCGAGTTTTATACGTTGTTGCGATTTTAATAGCAGCCCTAAGCGGTGGTTATTATTATTTCAGTGGAAAGGGCAAACGGCTTGAGGTGAATTCAGGGCGTAACATGACTTATTCCGCAAAAGGCATTCATCTTACTCAAACAAATGAGCAAGGTAATCTGTATGTAAAAGCCAAGGTTGACCGACTGGAACAGGATATGCAACAGAAAACGTCCAGGCTTGATAATCTGGATGCTTCTATGTATGAGGACGGGACAGTTAATGCTACTTTCTTTGCACGTCAGGCCAATAGCTTTAACGACAATGAAAAAATTGTCTTATCGCAGGATGTAGTGGCTACCCGTTTGGGCGCACAAGGGCCTATGGAGTTTCGTACCGATAAATTGACAGGTTATCCCAAGCTAAAGCAGCTGGAAACTGACCATCAGGTTATTGTACAGTCACCTCAGGCAGAATTTGTAAGTCAAGGTTTAAAAGCCAATTTAAATAAAGGTCAATACGAATTCTTTAATATTCGAGGAAAGTATGTCCCAAGCACTTAATTATAACCGAACTTCAACTTTCCTGAGACAGGCTGTACTTACTGCATTGCTCGGAGTAACCTCTGTAGCCGCTTTGGCTCTACCTTCTGACCGTAATCAGCCGATATCACTGGTTGCTGACCGCGCAACCTATAATGAAAAAACTGGTATAACCACTTATACCGGTAATGTTATTATCGAACAGGGTACTATGAAGCTTCAAGCCAACTCAATTGTGGCTCAGCTTAATAAAAGCCGCCAGATCAGTACGATTACTGCTACAGGCAAACCTGCCAAGTTCCAGCAGCAGCTCGATACCAATAAAGGTCTGGCTCGTGGCGAAGCCCAAAAGATAGTTTACAATGCTGAAACTGGTATTATTACGCTTTCTGGTGGAGCTTATCTCTATCAGAATGGAGCAAGTATTCGTGGAAACACCCTGCGCTATAGCATGAATAAAGGCGATATCGAGGCTGTTGGCTCATCAAACAGTACAGGTTCATCGACAGGCCGGGTACAGATTATTATTCCACCATCAGCTTCAAAAAATTTCCCGGGAGCACGTGATTAATGGAGCAATCACTAAGCCAGCCACAAACCCTTACTATTAAGCATCTGGCAAAAAACTATAACAAACGCTGGGTTGTGAAAGATGTGTCTTTTTCCATGCAGAGCGGTCAAATTGTTGGTCTCCTGGGTCCAAATGGAGCCGGTAAAACGACCAGTTTTTATATGGTGGTCGGCTTGGTCCGTATGGATAAAGGTGAAATCCATCTGGATCATCTGGATCTTTCAGATCTGGCCATGCATGAGCGTGCGCGTAAGGGAATTGGCTATTTGCCTCAGGAAGCATCAATTTTTCGCAAGCTGACAATTGCTGAAAATATCATGGCGATTCTGGAAACCCGTAGAGACCTGAATAAACAGCAACGTCAGCAACGTTTGAATGAACTACTGAATGACTTCAAAATTACTCATATTAAAGATTCATTAGGTATGAGTGTTTCTGGTGGTGAACGCCGTCGGGCCGAGATCGCACGTGCTCTGGCTGCCGATCCGAAATTTATGCTGCTGGATGAACCCTTTGCAGGCGTTGATCCGATTTCAGTAGGCGATATTAAAGATATTATTCGTAATCTGAAAGAACGTGGCATCGGTGTACTCATCACTGATCATAATGTTCGTGAAACCCTGGCTATTTGTGAAAAAGCTTATATTGTCAGTGAAGGTGCAGTGATTGCAGAGGGTACACCGCAAGAAATCTTGGAAAATGAAACAGTGCGGCAGGTCTATTTAGGTGAGGATTTCACAGTTTAATTAGACAGTCTTTTTTTTGATCCTACTTCTAAACTGCTCATAAGCTCTTTTATTTTACTGAAATTTAAAATAAATCTTGTGAGCTTTTTCCTTAATTACAATTTTAAAAACCAGTAAAACTATTTAACAAAAATTACGGTTCAGTTATTAAAAATATGTAAAATGTAAAAGTTCCAAATTATACCTATAGCAAAGCGTTCAACACTGTAACCCTTTTATGAAGAATAAAGTAATTAATAAAAAAGTTAATGGATTAATACCTGCGGTTCTATGTTTAACCCTAGCACCTTTAACTATCTTAAATGCCGCCACTCCTGGTGAAAGTTACCATACTTTAAAAACCAATCTTGTCCAGTTGTTCTCACCTCAGCATAATGAATCATATCGACAGGTAAATATTGCAGAACTTAGCAATTTTCAGCTGGATCGGTCTGCTATTCAGGAGTTGCCTGTAGTGGGTTCAGCTAGTCCGGCGTCTGTTTCGACTCAAGTCTCCACAGAGCTTTCACTGATTGAAGCAGTGCGACTGGCTGTGCAGCGTAATCCGCAAATCACTCAGAGTATTTCGTCTGTTGCTGCACAAAATGCCAATATTGATGTGGCCAGGGCTGGCTATTATCCACAGCTTTCAGGTGGTTTAAGTACGGGTGATATGACCACAGGAGAGCGGGGCCGACAGTTGCTGAGCCTGAATGCCATTCAGATGCTCTACGATTTTGGCAATGTCCGCTCTGGTGTGAATACTGAATAAGCCCGATTACAGGCTGAACAGGCCAATGTGCTGGTCAGTATTGATGAGATTGCACTTGAAGTTGCTAATGCCGTGATTAACATTAAGCGGTATCAGGAGCTTAGCCGGATTGCCCAGCAGCAGATCAGCGGTATTCAATATATTCTGGAGATTGCTAACCTGCGCGCTAAAGCAGGTATCAGCAGTCAGGCTGATCCGGTACAGGCCCAGTCTTATCTTGAATCCGCCCAGGCAAATCTAATTGCGCAGCAGTCTTTTCTGCGGCAGTATCAGCAACGGCTGCGTACCTTGCTGGGCTTTGAAGTCAGTCACACTGGCTGGATCATACCAGAAACACTGGTAGCCCGATCAGCGTTATATGAAGAGCCACAATTTACTACGATCCCGCAGATGATGCTTGCTCAGGCACAGGTCGAAATTGCAAAATCGCAAAGAGAACAAACCCGGTTAAGCCGTTATCCAACCTTGAATGTTAGAGGTTCGCTGAGCCAGGCAGTTAATGGCCAGAATCCCAACAATAATGAAGATGATGGGCTCTACAGCTCTGTCATGCTAGAGGCTACCAGCAACTTTTATCAGGGCGGGGCAGTAACTTCGCAGACACGCGCAGCGGGTTATGCGGAACAGGCAGCCCGCGCCAGAGTTAATGCAGTTTATCTTGATGTGCTGGATCAGGTACGGACTACCCGTGAACAGGTTGAAAACAAGCAGAGACAGATGCAGGTACTCGTTGCAAGACAGGCTACCACTGTGCGGACAAAAGAGCTCTATCAGGAACAGTATAAACTTGGAACGCGGACGGTAGTGGATTTGCTCAATGCCGAACAATCCATCCATTCCTCGGCTTCAGAGATTGAAATCGCCCGTTATGACATTTATGACAGTATTGTTCAGAATATTGCGGCAACAGGACGTTCACGTGATGTCTATGACTTAAATAATATTTCGATTCAGGGATTTGAAATTCAGCCATGAGTACAAAAATAAATTACCAGCCTTGGCTACAGGGCGTAATGACGGTTGCCCGACATTACCGTATTGAAACCTCTGAAGAGCGCATTCGTTTGCAGCTGGACTGGAACCAGATCCAGACTCTGGATGAGGTTCTGTTATTGATGACCCGTCGGGTAGGTTTAAACTTACGTAAGAGCAAATTTACGCCCGATATACTGAATCCCTGGCGTTTGCCGGTTCTGGTTGAATTCCAGAATGGACAGGTAGGAGTGATTGACAAGGCTGACACCGCCGGTAATGTCAGTATACAGCTGAGTGGCGATCAGGGCCTGGCGCAAAGTTTTAAAGTAGATGAGCTACAGCCAGTCATTAAAACTGTTTACATCCTCCGGCCTGAGAGTTCGGTACCTGATGCGCGGATTGATGAATATATCAAGCCTTATGAAGCTAACTGGTTCTGGAGCATTGTCCTCAAGGACTGGAAACGCTATATCGACATCATGTTTGCCTCTCTCATGGCAAATATTCTGGCACTGGCGACTATTATCTTTTCCATGCAGGTTTATGACCGGGTCGTACCTTCCCAATCCATTCCAACTTTATGGGTTCTGGCTGGAGGGGTACTGATTGCTGCGATCTTTGAATTTATCATGCGGGTAGCCCGGGTTTACCTGTCCGATATTATTGGCAAACGTGCTGACCTTAAAGTTTCAGATCGGGTATTTGGTCATGCATTACGGATTAAAAACAGCGAACGTTCAAAATCAACCGGAACTTTTATCTCCCAGATACGTGAACTCGAAGGTGTAAGGGAGCTGGTCACCTCAACCACAATCAGTACCATTGCTGATTTACCTTTTTTCTTTCTGTTTCTGGTTATCTTCTGGATCATCGGTGGCAACCTGTTCTGGGTGATGCTGCTAGTGGTACCGCTGATGATTATTCCCGGTATTCTGGCCCAGAAGCCGCTGGCCAAGCTTGCGCAGGAAGGCATGCGTGAATCATCTATCCGAAATGCCATACTGGTTGAAGCCGTACAGGGAATTGAAGATATCAAGCTGCTACGGGCAGAATCGCGCTTTCAGAACCAGTGGAACCATATGAATGAAGTCTCTGCCGATATCAGTATGAAACAGCGCAAGATTGTTGGCGTAATGACAGCCTGGACTCAGAAAATCCAAGGACTGACTTATGCCATTGTAGTGCTGGTCGGTGCCTTTGCCGTAATGGAAGGTGACATGACCACTGGTGCACTGGTAGCCTGCTCGATCCTGTCTTCACGTATGCTGGCGCCAATTTCACAGATTACGGGTGTGCTGGGGCGTTTGCAGCAGGCTAAAGTAGCTAAACAGAGTCTGGATGAGCTAATGAAAAAACCGGTAGATCAGCCTGAGCGGGCCAGTCTGATTCACCGGCCTGTATTATATGGCAATTATGAGCTCAACGGCACAGTCTTTAAATATGGTGAAGATGACCCGAAACCCAGCCTGATGATTCCAAAGCTCAGTATCCGTGAAGGTGAAAAGATTGCCATACTTGGCCGCAATGGTGCCGGTAAGACGACTTTGCTACAGTTGCTAGCCGGAATGCAGGTTCCCCTGCAAGGGAATATTGACCTGGATGGATTAGACCTGAACCTGATTGACCCGTCAGATGTACGCCGCGATGTAGCTTTGCTTAACCAGAATGCTCACCTGTTTTATGGCACCATTCGCGAAAACCTGACTTTGGGCGCGCCTCTGGCCAGCGATGAGGATGTGTTAAAGGCACTGGCAATTACCGGTGCACTGCATTTTATTAAAGAGAAAAAAGAAGGCTTGGACCATATTATTCTGGAAGGGGGAATCGGGTTTTCGGGTGGGCAGCGTCAGGCATTGTTATTAGCCCGGTTACTGATTCGCCAGCCTAATATTTTATTGCTGGATGAACCTACCGCTTCTATTGATGACGTTTCAGAAAAACAGCTGATTGACCACCTTAAGGGCTGGCTGTCACACCGTACCCTGATCGTGGCAACCCACCGGCGTGCAGTGCTGGAACTGGTAGACCGGATTATCATTATAAATGAGGACCGGATCATGATGGACGGGCCAAGAGACCAGATCCTGCAGCAAACTGTAGCAGCACAGCCCCATAAGACCATTCAAGGAGGCCAGGCATGAATGATCACAAACCTGAACTGCAACGTTCTATGACAGTCTCTTACCGGGAGCCTCCTTTACCCAAATCAAGTCTGGTAATCTGGGTTGTCGGCTTATGTCTGCTGGTACTGCTGGTCTGGGCCTGGCTGTTTAAACTTGAGGAGGTCTCAACCGGAACCGGAAAGGTGATTGCGTCATCGAAAGAACAGGTAATTCAGTCCTTGGAAGGTGGCATATTGACCCGTCTCAACGTTAAGGAAGGTGATATTGTCGAGCAGGGACAGGTACTGGCCCAGCTTGACCCAACCCGCTTTGCCTCCAATGTAGGAGAGTCCGAGTCGCTGCTAGTTTCGGCACAGGCAACTGCGGCACGCTTGCGCTCTGAGGTAAATGGTACGCCATTATCATTTCCAGAAAGTGTACGTAAAGTACCGGCACTGGTTCAGGAAGAAACTGCGCTCTATTATTCAAGGCGCAGCAATCTGGAACAGTCCATGTCGGGACTTAAACAGGCATTGGAGCTGGTCAGGCAGGAACTGGTTATGACCGAGCCGCTAGTCGCCAAAGGGGCAGCCAGCGAAGTTGAAGTCCTGCGTTTAAAGCGTGAAGCCAATGACCTGCAAAACCAGATGAATGATCTGCAAAACCAGTACTATGTAAAAGCACGAGAGGAACTGGCCAAAGCGAACACAGATATTGAAACCCAGCAGCAGGTGGTCAAAGGTAAATCTGATACTCTGCAGCGTACCACTTTCAAGGCGCCGGTCCGTGGAATTGTAAAGGAAATTGATGTAATGACCCGCGGTGGGGTAGTACCGCAAAACGGTAAGCTGATGACGATTGTTCCCTTGGATGAACAGCTGTTGATCGAAGCACGCATCTCTCCCAGGGATATTGCTTTTATTCGGCCGGGACAGGATGCGCTGGTAAAAATCACGGCCTATGACTATTCAATTTACGGTGGACTCAAGGGGAAGGTAACCGTAATTTCACCGGATACCATCCGTGATGAAGTGAAGCAGGACCAGTTTTACTACCGGGTTTACATCCGTACCGCTACGGACAAGCTGATCAATAAGGCCGGGCAGAGTTTCGGAATTACCCCGGGGATGGTGGCAACGGTAGATATTCGTACCGGACAGAAAACAGTACTGGACTATCTGCTTAAACCATTTAATAAAGCTAAGGAAGCTCTACGGGAACGTTAAGAAACTTACTTTGAAAAGCCTCCTGAGGGAGGCTTTTTTATTTTTAAAATTAAACCGGTTATACTTAATATTTGTTGCAACATGTGATGGTGATATGCCGTTTACAATCTCCTCCCCAGTCCAGTTTGAAGAAGAAATCAAGAAGAGTCGTTTCCTTGCAATTGCTGCGCCTGTAGATAATGAACAGGCAGTAAAAGATTTTCTTGAAACTTATAAAGATCATAGTACTACTCATCAGTGCTGGGCTTGGAAAATTGGGCATCAAATCCGTTTTAATGATGACGGGGAACCTTCAGGAACAGCAGGCCGTCCTATTCTTGCCACTATTGAAGGGAATGAACTTACCAATGTTATTGTCTTGGTTAACCGCTGGTATGGTGGAATCAAGCTGGGCACAGGAGGGCTGGTACGGGCTTATGGTGGATGTGCTGGACAGTGCCTGTTGCTGGCAGAAAAGGTCGAAGTAATTGAGAAAAAACAGGCTTACTTCTGCTGTCATTTTAATGAATGGGCTATATTGCAATATGAACTTAACCAGCAGCAGATTGAGTTTCAGGAAAATTATACAGCTACAGGAGTAGAAGTGGAGCTACTTTTGCAGGTGCATCAGATTCATTCCTTTAATTTAAAACTTCAAGATATTAGCCGGGGACGGGAACAGCTAAAATTACAGGAGCAGGAGCATGCCTGAACAGGATCCTTTACTAAAATATAGAGATCAGCATAAGCACCGCCTGAATTATATGCCTTGGCTGTACTATACGTTAAAGCCCAAGCATCGGGCCTGGGCCGAAGCATGGCAGCAGGAATATCAGGCTTATCTGATGGAAATGGAAACAGTAGAGATTGGTAAAAACTGCTTTATTTCACCACTTGCCCATATTTTTGCCGAACCGGGACGCAAGATTATTATTGGCGATCATAGCTTTATTGCAGCAGACTGTACCTTACATGGTCCAATTGAGATCGGGCAGGAAGTCGCGATTAATCACCATTGTATTTTAGATGGTGGTCGTGCTGGAATCCATCTACACGATCAGGCCAGGATTGCTGCTTATTGTCATCTGTATGCATTTGATCATGGCATGGCACTTGAACAGGCGATCTACCAGCAACCGGTACGTTCTCAGGGAATTGAGATTGGGAAAGATGTGTGGTTAGGTGCACATGTTGGTGTAAAAGATGGTATCAAAATAGGAGCACATGCAGTAGTCGGTATGAATAGTATGGTGACACATGATGTGGCTACCTGTGAAATTGTGGCAGGAAACCCGGCTAAACTGATTCGCTATCGGAAATAAAAACTGCATTCTAATATAGAATATTTATAAATGATTATTTTACTGACAGGTTTTCCAGTTTAAAAAATTAACGCATAAAGTACTTGCTTTGTGATAGCTTAATTTATGACATTAAAACATATTGGGCGTTAAGACCTAAAGAGAGGCGTAAAATGAACCGTGTAATTGCATGTATTGACTCATCTCCATGTATCAATGCAATTGCTGAGGCAGCTGCCTGGATAGCATCGAAAACACAACGAGAACTAGTGCTATTACAGATTCTGGATTATTACCCTGCCAGTTATCATTTGGGAGAAATTAGTGGCGTAATCGGCTTTGAAAGTAATGCCATGCTCTTGAAAGAACTGGCAGAACTTGAACAGAAACAAAGTGAACTTGCCATGGATTATAGTAATAATCTGCTTAAACATATTTCTAATCTGATTCAAGAAAAATACGGTATTACCTGTACTAAAATTCAGGAAAAGGGAGACTTTCTGGAGCAGAGTTTCAATTTGCTCCATGAAGAAGATATTGTTGTGATTGGCCGTGTGGGTGAACGCTCTGCTGAACGTAACAAAGCAATTGGCAGTAACGTTGAAAACTTTATCCGTGGTGTAAAAAGTACGGTAATGACGGTAGGTGAAACGTTTAAGCCACCAACACGGTTTATTTTTGCTTATGAGTATTCACCGACCTGTCTTGCCATGATGCGCCGCATTGCAGTGAGCGATCTACTTAGACAGTTACAATGCCATTTGCTTTATGTAGGTGACCAACCCGAGGTTCTAAATGAGCCTACTCAGTTCTTGAAGAATGCAGGGCTCGATGTTGTAGTAGAATATCGCTATGGAGATGTAGCAGAAAATATTTTAGATTATCAGCGTGAACATGGAATTCAGATCATTGTTCTGGGAGCGTTTAGTCAGAGTAAAATTCGGCAATTTTTCTTGGGCAGCATCGCTACAACTATTTTCCGTAACGCGACAGTTCCGCTATTAGTAGCAAAATAATTGGTCTTTAAAGACCAATCTATTTAGCCATTAATATATTTAGAATAAGTTGTAAAGTTTTAAATAGTATTAAAAAAGTCCATATAGTTATCCGCAATTACTGTGGATAACTATATGGACAGTATATGTAATATATTGGAATTTAAAAAATTTTTTATAGTGATTGTTTTTTATGCTTTTGAGTTTTTATTTTACAATAGCTAATGCAAACCCATCGTGACCTTTACTCCCGACTGTTTGTAGAGCTGTAGAAGATAGAAGCCGTGGGTGATTTTTTAAGGCCTCAAACAAATCGCGGATACCCTCAATACTTGGTTTTTTATTTTCAGGATTGATGATTTCACCGGCACGTATGACATTGTCCATGAAAATTAAAGTCCCTGAACGTGAAAGGTTCAAGCTTAATTCCAAGTATTCAGAATAACTCTGTTTGTCGGCATCGATAAAAATAAAATCAAAAGGTTCAGCATTCTGTTCAATTAATTCATTTAAAATATCAGCAGCACGTCCAACTTTTAAATCAATTTGAGCTGCTAGTCCGGAATGCTCGATATTTTCCTGTGCGACAGCAGCATGAGCTTCACGGCCTTCGATAGTAAGCACATAACCTTCATCACCCAGTGCTCTGGCTAACCAGACTGTGCTATAAGCAGCAAAAGTACCCAGTTCCAGAATTCGCTTGCAATTGTTCATCTGGATCAACATTTGCAGAAGCATTCCCTGATTAGGGGCAACTGCCAGATGTTCAGGCAGACCTCGACGTGCTGTATTATCTACAGTTCGTCCTAAACATGGATCATCAGGAATTAAATGTGAATCAATAAATTGGTCAACCTCTGTCCACATCTGCTGCATAATTTGATCACCTGTATTTTCATTGAGGCAATTGTAAGCCTTTCTAGTCAGAGTTCAATTTACCTTAAAAAGATTCGGTGGTTTTTTCTGCAATTTCTGATTGTAAAAAAGGAGGCATAAGCTTCCTGTATCTGACAGAAATTCAATTAGAAATGACACATTGAACTGTTACGGGTCAGATCTGGTCCCCAAGTACGGTAACCATGAGTATCAATGTGAATTTGTCCAGAGGCATACAGACCAAGTCCCATATTAAAGCTTTGCCCATGCTGAGACCAGAATTGGCATAATTTAAATTTGGTATTTTCAATGAAAGCATAATCTTCAGGTTGAGGAAACTCTGGCCCTATACGAAAATCTATAGCTGAATTGAACAAATGGCGTGAAGAATTGGCCCCACCAGCACATTGATTTAAAGGTAAATCCCGATAGACTGAAGTCACTTCAAAATCGGTCAGAATTTTAGACGCTACCAAGTATTTAAATATACGTATAGTTGCCAGCTGGTTATTCCATAATTCACGATTTGGGATGGCATATTGTGAGCGGCCACATTTTTGCCAGTCACGGGCAGTACGCATGAGTTCAAAACTGGGGATAATATTGCCGACGTTATTGCGTTCCAGAAACTGTTCATACTCGCGCACACGTCTAAGATTATCGCCTGAAGCAAGCCAGGTTTGGTAAGAATTAGGAACAACTTTAGGTGGAATCAGACGTTCAATAATCACGCGTTCCTGTGGTATAAAAATACGTTTTCCATGTGGATGGGCCATATTGCCTTGTTGCGGCGCAGTAACACAACCACTCATCACCAAAGGCATAATGCCAATTGCCATTATACCTTTCAATAAATGCTTCATCGAAAAATCAATTACTTATAAATTGGATATCTATTCTAATTCAAAAATGTCGGGAAAAATGGGAAAAATTGCAATCTAATGTTTAATTTGAGTATAAAAAAAGATCAGCTTATGCTGATCTTTTCTCATTTTATTTCTCAAGATACTGGAGCTTGTCCGGTTTGCCATTCCACTCTTCACGGTCTGCTGGCTGTTCACCAATTTGAGTAATATTTGGCCATTTTTGTGAAAGGTCTGCATTAAGTTCGATAAACACTTCCTGACCTTCTGGAAGTTCATCCTCAGAGAAAATTGCATTGGCCGGGCATTCTGGTTCGCACAGAGCACAGTCAATACATTCATCAGGATTAATAACCAGGAAATTCGGACCTTCATAGAAGCAGTCTACCGGGCAAACTTCTACACAGTCTTGATATTTACATTTAATACAGTTTTCAGTGACAACAAAGGTCATGGCGACAGCTACCTAAAAATACGGTTCTAATGAGTAATGCGCTATTTTAGGCAAAAATCTACTCTACTAACAATTCCTTTTATTGATATTTGTTATTTATATGCATGAAATACAATTAGAATATTAATATTTAAACAGTACTAAGCAAAACAGTCTTATATTTTCTCAAAAAATTTCATAAAAATAGTAATTTAAAAACAAGAGCATAACTACCAATAAAGAGGATAGGAATAAATTTCGTCTAAAAATGAACACTAAGATCTATAAAAAATAATGCCTTATTTATACCAATATTTTTTAAGATTAATTCTTGGCCGAGTTATTTTATTGTAGCTTGAAAATCTATTACTGATTCCAAGCTCAGGATTGATTGTTGTAATAGAAGTTAAGATTTATGAGAGAAGTTTAAATCCCTGATCAATTATACTGTTTAAGTGGTTAACTCAAGGAGTGTAAAAATAATCTGAAAATAGAACCCAAGATTCTTGGTCTTATCTGCATAAAGATGTCTGCATTTATCTTATAACGAGATAAAGATAAACTTAATTTTATAAATTATAGATTTGAAAATAGATAAGCTGTACAGAATGCAGATAGAAACAGCAATATATAAAAATCGCACTGAATAGTGCGATTTTTATATTCAGATTTGTGGTCTGTTTTCAGCCTTTACTCATCGTCTGCTCAAGCTGATCTTTGAGTTTATAGAGCTGAGCCAAAGCTTCCCGTGGAGAAAGACTATCGACATCAAGCTGTTCTAAAGACTCTAGTACAGGAGAAGTTTTTTCAACCTCCATTATCGTCTCCGTGACTGGAGAAACTACGGGGGGAACTACATCAAATAGATCATTTTGTACTACTGTCTGTAAATGCTGTTGCTGCTGCTTTTCCAGAATTTTGAGGCGTTTTTGCGCTTCTTTAATTACACTGGCGGGGATACCCGCAAGTTTAGCTACTTGTAAACCGTGACTCTGGCTTGCTGGTCCAGGCTGTACCTTGTGTAGAAGAATCAGATTGCCATTCATTTCTTTGGCTGTTACATGATAGTTATCTATACCAGCTTCCTGGCCAAGTTCGGTTAACTCAAAATAGTGGGTAGCAAACAGACACAGGCATTTAATACGTTTGGTTAAGTCCAGTACACAGGCCCATGCTAAAGATAGCCCATCATAAGTGCTGGTTCCACGGCCAACTTCGTCCATAAGTACTAAAGACTGACTGGTAGCGTGATGTAGAATCTGAGAGGTTTCTGTCATCTCTACCATGAAAGTGGATTTACCCGATGACAAATCATCTGCTGAACCGATGCGAGTAAAAATCCGGTCAATTGGTCCGAGTCGTGCAGACTGTGCCGGTACGAAACTGCCGCAATATGCCAACAGGCTGATTAGCGCAGTTTGGCGCATGAAAGTTGATTTACCTCCCATATTCGGACCAGTAATAATCGCCATGCGATGATTAAAATCCAGAGAAGTATCATTTGGGGTATAAGGGGTTTTACTTAAACTTTCTACGACTGGATGACGTCCAGCTATAATCTTGATCCCAACTTCAGGTGAAAACTCCGGGCGGTTCCAGCTTTTTAAGCGGGCCTGATAGGCAAAGTTGGCCAGCAGGTCTATCTGGGCTATAGCACTGCTCATAACTTGCAGACTGGCAATATCCTGACGCAGTTCTTCAAGTATTAATTCAAACAGGAGTTTCTCACGTGCCAAAGCACGCGATTCGCTAGAAAGTACTTTATCTTCAAAGCTTTTAAGTTCTGGGGTGATGTAACGCTCAGCATTCTTTAGGGTCTGACGACGAATATAATGCTCGGGTGCCTGCTCTGCCTGTGCACGGGTAAGTTCAATGTAATAGCCGCTGACCCGGTTATAACCAATCTTAAGTGTAGAAATACCTGTCTGCTCACGTTCCTGAATTTCCAGGTCGATCAGAAACTGGCCGGCATGGTCACGAATTTTACGTAGCTCATCTAACTCATGATCAAACCCTTCGGCTATTACATTGCCGTCACGTAATAATACTGGCGGATTTTCAACAATTGCTGAACTTAGGCGTTCAGATAAGACCTTAAAATCACCGAGTTCTTGATAAAGCTGATGAAGCATTTTTGTTTTTTTATTATCAATTACTGGCTGTAATGCATGACGTAAAAAAGGGATTTGGCTACATGCCTGACGCAACTGTACCAGATCACGGGGACGTGCAGTGCCTAAGGCAATACGGCTTAATACCCGTTCGATATCACTGATTTCTTTTAAAACCAACCTTACAGGAGCTTCATGATAGCCCTTAACCAGTTGCTCAATGGCATCAAGCCGAGCTTCTAAAATGACTGTATCACGTATGGGCTGCATCAAGGTGCGGCTGAGTAACCGTGAGCCCATTGCAGTCTGACACTCATTAATGAGATGAAATAATGACGTACCGTGCTCAAACAACGGATCAATAATTTCCAGATTACGCCGTGTAACTGGGTCAAGCGCAATAAAATCACTGCTCTGTTCCAGACGGATAGACCGAATATGCGGCAGAGCGGTTTTTTGTGTCTCTTTCGCATAGTGAATGAGGGCGGCGGCGGCGGCCTTCGCTAGAGGTAAATGATCAATACCAAAACCGGACAAAGTGGACACAGCAAACTGGTCGCACAACGTTTTTTGCGCATTATTTAAATTAAAATCAACATTTGGACGTTTAGTGACTGGACAATCAATCTGTTTCTTGATTTGCTCAATAATATTGGCATCGACGAGATCTTCATCGACCAGAATTTCGCTTGGCATTAAACGGGAAAGTTCAATTGCCAATTGTTCTGCTCTGTATTCCTGCTGTTGAACTTTAAAGATACCCGCGCTTAAATCCAGTAAGGCGATACCCACCTGGTTCTGCTGAAAACATAAGGCGACCAGATTAGAGCTTTGATAAGAACTTAACAGAGCATCATCAGTTAGTGTACCTGGTGTTAAAATACGTACAACCTTACGCTCTACAGGACCCTTGCCTGTAACTTCACCCACCTGTTCACAGATGGCGACTGTTTCGCCAGCTTTAACCAGACGCGCCAGATAGCCCTCTGCAGAATGATAAGGTACGCCCGCCATCGGTATAGGGTTGCCGTTAGCTTTACCGCGATGGGTTAAGGTAATTCCAAGAAGTTTGGCGGCCTTATGAGCATCATCAAAGAATAATTCATAAAAATCACCCATACGATAAAATAACAAGGCATAGTTATGTTGCATTTTGACTTTTAAGTACTGCTGCATCATAGGAGTATGGGGGGAGAGGTCAGCCATTATTTCTGTGCTATTCATGTATGTAAATCCTTAAATTTATAGAATAAATTTAGTTTTCTAGGAATTTTGGCTGTCTAACCAATTCGATGCGTACCTGACCTGAACGAAGAGAAAAGTATATCTTCTTCTATATTAAAATTGAGTCAATAGTATGTGAGAGTACGAAGGCACTCTACGGGTGTCATATTAACAAATCCATATAGATTCACAAAAAGGATTGCTCATATGAGTGAGTAAATTAACAACAAAAAGTCTGCTCTGTCAGTTTGTATCATAAATAATATGAAATTGAGTGATACTAATAAAAAGTCTTAGTGAATATGGGTGAAGAGTTATTTGTGGAAAGACAGGTCTTAAAAGCTTTATTTACCGATATAGAAGACCGCTAGATAATTCTTTGAAAAAATTACTTTGGGGAACTATCCACATATGTCTTTGGCTGAGGCGCGCATTAAGTTACAGCGTTTAAGTTATTGCGCTTTCAAGGAATCTGTCCTGTCTCTGAACGTAAAGAAGAAAAGTTAACATTTAAACAGAAAAAAGTAGAATCAATAGCTAATTTTAAAATATTGACCTTAAAAGATGTGATAGATCTTTACTTAACAGAAGTGATTGAAAATCGAGTTATTGTGGACCAGAGAACAGGAGTAAAAAGGATAATAAATGGAACAAGAAATTTAAAAGGGCGGCAAAAGACAAGAAGAATGTTATAGGTGGATGTGTTAAAGAACTTGGACAGAAACGAGCTGATAGTATTATAAAAAAAGATATTGTTAAGTTAATTAAAAGAATTATAGATGGCGGTGCACAAGTGCAAGCTGGGCGAGTTTTAGCAGAATTGATCGCTGCTTATGATTATGCTATTGATCTAGACCACTTTTCGGAAAGTTTTGCAAATCCTGCTTTACTGGTAAAATCGAGTTTAAAGCAAGCACGGATAAAACTCACTTCAAATAAGCGCACTCGAGTACTTTCTGATTCAGAATTAAGACATGTGCTTTCTTGGTTACCCAAATCAGGTTTTTCAACACATCATAAAAGTATCTTGATGATTGCGCTCTGGACAGGAGCTAGAACAGGTGAAATCTGTCAGCCGAGTGGAAGGATATTGATTTGGAGAAGGCAACTTGGCATTTAAAAGCCACTAAAAATGGTAGTGATCGTTTTGTACAGTTGTCAAAGCAATGTTTAAAGCACTTAAAATCTCTGCCAAGTTTAAATAGTCTCTATTTTTTCCCTCGTTCCGCACAGGAAAACCAATAGCCCAAAAATATCAAGAAAAGCAAAGATGGGTTTGTAAGCTAGTCAACAGAGCCAGAGATGGGACTAATGTAAAAAATAGATAGATCTGTATTTTTTTATAAAATTGAACTGAACAGACCGTTTTGTTAAAATTATTTTAACTAATAATAAATTTTTCATCATAATGTTGAATAATATCTTTGGTATTTTAGAAAAAATAGGATTTAGTGCTCAAAAACGTGCAATTAATGTTCAATTTTCAAATGAAGAACTTAATTCACAGATTATGTTGCAACGTATTGATGGTTATCATGGCATTAATAATGGACTCTCGGCAGAGCTTATTTGCTTATCTACAAACCCATATATTGAATTAAAACAGTTTATTGGATGTCAGGTTGCAGTTGACCAAGTTACAGATTCAGGTCAGCTTTTTAGAAATACGGGTATAGTCACTGGCGCTAGTCAAGGGCAAAGTGATGGTACTTTCAGTCTATACCGTTTGACTATGCAGGATGCAACAAGCTTATGGCATAAACGACGCAATAGCCGTGTGTTTATGAATAAGAGTGTTGTAGATATTATTGAGGTTATTTTTAAGGAATGGCAAAGTAAGAGCCCTTTATTTGCGTCGAGTTTACAGTTAGATACGAGTGGTTTAACCAAAACATATGATGTACACCCGTTTTCCATGCAGTCAAATGAAAGTGATTATGCATATTTAACGAGGATAATGCGTGAAGAATCGATTAATTGGCTTGTGGATGAGGTGAGTTATCTTGTAGCAAGTAATAGCCAAAGTATTGAAGCACAAAAATTACGTTTAATTGATGATAATGCTCAGTTTCAATCGCTTGAACGTAGAACTATTCGTTATCATCGTTCTAACGCAACTGAACAATATGACAGTATCACTAGCTTTATTGCACAAAGACAATTACAACCAACAGCGATACATATACAACGTTGGCAAGCGGATAGTCTTAGTCAGGAAGATGCCAGTGGTTTAGTGGTCAGCTCACATCAACACAGCGCTCTACGAGATAATGAAAGCTTAAGTTTAGAACAGGCATGGAATATATCTCCTGCGTGGATAAGTGATCTTAAAGGAGAGGATCAAGCCACAGCTTCAAGCAATAATCAGTTAGATCGACTGAATAAGCATCTTAACCAATACCACGCCTTGCAAGCCAAGTATTTTACTGCGCATAGCAGCGTACGTGACACACAAGTCGGTTATTGGTTCCAATTACATGATTATCCAGAGTTAGAGAAAAATCATAGTCAGCAAGATAAGGAGTTTTTAATCCTTAATAAGCATTTTTATAACCAAAATAACTTACCCAAAGATATACAAGGCCAAGTTGAAAAACTGTTGACCTTAAGTCACTGGCAAACCAGTAAAGACAGTGAACAAGAGCGTCAGGCCAATGAATTTGTAGTTGTTCGTAGAAATATTAATGTTGTTCCTGAATATGATCCATTGAAGCATCGCCCTGTTGCCCATGTACAACGTGCCAAAGTGGTTAGTGATGGCGAAGAAATTCATGTGGATGAATGGGGGCGAATTAAAGTCAGATTCTTATTCACACGTACCGATGACCATGCCCATGATGGGGGTGCAGGAGCTAATAATACTGATACAGACTCGGCTTGGGTAGACGTCCTCACTCCTTGGGCTGGTGAAGGTTACGGAGCACGTTTTTTACCTCGTAAAGATGAAATCGTAGTAATTGATTTCTTTGATGGCAACATTGACCGCCCTTTTGTAACGGGCCGCATCCATGAGGCGCAACGTTCTCCAACGAAGTTTGATATTAAAGGGCAACTTCCTGACACAAAAAAACTGAGTGGTATTCGATCCAAAGAGGTTGGCGGTAGTGGATATAACCAGCTACGTTTTGATGATACGACAGGGCAAATTAGCGCTCAGTTACATAGCAGTCACGGTTCTTCTCAGCTTAATTTGGGAAATTTAAGCCATCCGAAAGATAAAGCGGAAAGCGAAGGACGTGGACAAGGCTTTGAATTAAGAACAGATGAATGGGGATCTATTCGCGCTGCTAAAGGAATACTTTTAACATCCGAATCGTCAGAACAAGCGCAAGGCGAACAACTCACACGGACTAATATAAAAGCGAATATTAATTTTCATACCGAAAGTAATAAATACTTTAAAGAACTTGCTTCGGCTCATGAGGTGGATGAGCCTGATTTGGGGGCACAAGATACACTTAAAGAGAAATTTGATAAATGGAATGAAAATTCAGATGCTTTAGTGGCTTTGCATAGTGAATCTGCGATGATTTTAGATAGCAAAGAAAGCCTCCAACTTGCTGCTAAACAAAATATCGATGTTAGTACACCGAAAAATCTACAATTTTTTACTGGTAAAAGCTGGATTGCAAAAGCTCTCGATAAAATTAGTATTTTTGCCAAACATGCAGGAATCAAAATTAAATCTGGTGAAGGTGATGTAGAAGTAGCTGCACAGAAAGGAAAAATGACCTTAGCTTCCAAACAGCAAATGCATGTTTACTCACTTAATGATTTTGTCCGAATCGAAAGTGGAAAAGGAATTTTGATTACTGCCGGTGGCGGATATATCAAAATTCAGGATGGAAATATAGAAATTGCATGCCCTGGTTTAATGGAACTTAAAGCTGGTCAAATCCAGACAAAAAGCGGTGCTTCCCTTTCGAGCCAATTACCAGCAATGCCAGAACTAAAATCACAATATGACGAGCATTTTATTTTGCATTATCCAGATGGTGAACCTGCCAAGAATCTGAAGTACCGAATTACGGCTGAAGATGGTCAGGTTTTTGAAGGGGTATCTGGCGAAGATGGGAAAACTACAGTTTTTACCAAAGATGCGATGACAGCATTAAATATAGAAGTTTTTTCTCCTGAATAAAGGACTAAGGAAAGTTAATAATGAATTTATTAAAGCGCTTAACCCTTTGCTTATTAACAACAGTTTCTTTTAGTGCATGTTCAAATGTTGAGAAAGAACAAGAAGGAATTAAAGTGATTGATTATAGTAATCCTAAAAAAGTATGTTTTGGCCGAATTGAATTAACAGTCCCGAAAGAGACCCAAGTTGAATACAGTAACTTTAACTACAACGGCAGTAACATAGAAGTTGATGAAAGTGTAAAAACATACGAAGCATATCAAAAACTGATTAATGACAAAATTCAGTATTTAAAGCATGAACCTCATGAAACAGAGGGTGTTTTATTAAAACGAGAAATGCAAGGTCCTGTAAACCAAGCTGGACGTTCAGTTAGCCATATTATTGTTTTTAGAGATGGGCAATATGTCACGTCAATTTATGAAGTTTATGGCTATCTTTATTTAAGTCCAGGAAGGTTAGTTGTTCTAAAAAGTGGAGCCAGTAATGATTTATTGGATAATGCTATTGAGGACATGAAACACACATTAAAAAGTATAAAAATCCGATCCGCTAAAGAAACACACGCTGGTTTATGCTGGAAAGAGTTTTTTATTTTAGATGACATGAGTAAAAATATTCCATTTGGCGGTGGATATTTACACTTTAAATTCCCTAGTTATCCGCAAGTTCGGGCAGATGTCGCATACCGTGTAACCTATGACTCAGATTTGCACTTAATTGAACTGATGAAAAAGAACCAGCAAGAGTTACCTGCTATTGCGAAAACCTTGATGAGCATTGAGAATCTCAGAGAACATAAAAAGATAATAAATGGTTTGGCAGGTGAAGAAGTGCTGAATCATATGTCTCGACGTGGACATTTTGAAAGAGGCTATGAAGTAGGAGAATGGCAGTATCTAGGCACACTAGATAACCATAATGATCCTTATATTCAGTTTAGTTTTGATAGTGCAGACATGGTAAGACCTGACGACCCACTCAATTCAACAATCAGCCAGAAAGAAGCTCTTCGACTGAATGATTTTATTTTAAACAGTATCCAAATTACACCAAATAATAAAAAAGAGAAATAACATGGCGAACAAAACTATTGCACAAACAGGGTCGGCAACAAGTCCAACTACCAATAAGTCGGGAACTTATGTAGAGGTGCCATTACAGGACACAATCCCAATTATTTTTGTGCCCGGCATCATGGGTTCAAATATTTTTAATACCGTTTTGGGTAAGCCAGTATGGATGATTGGTAATGGCGTTTCTGGTCAAGTTAAAACCTTAACCAAACAGATGGGAAAAACTCCTGCTGAGCTACAGACAGAGTTAGACCCTTTAAACACAAGAGTGGATACAAGCGGTGATATCGTAGTGGACCGACGACTAAAGCTTACCGAAAAAACATTGCGGGAACGTTATTGGGGAACTGTACATTGGGATAGTTATGGTGGAATTCTAACTTATTTACAAATGGTATTGAATAACGTTGATTTAAATGAAAAACCGATTTATGCAACAGGCTTGGGAGGAGGATATGCTGCCGTTCAACAAATGAAACAGCAAGAGTCAGTTTATGAGTGGAAAAGTTTATTAAATCAGGCTGAGCCCTCAAATTGGTCCCCTCAAGAATCATTTGTGCCTATTAATCAACAGGAAATAGAGCATCTTAAGAAATTCCATTTTCCTGTCTATGCGATGGGTTATAACTGGTTACAGTCGAGTGAAAATGGTGCAGCGATTGTTGCCCAAAAACTAGATAAAATAAAGCAAGAATATGGTGCACGGTTCCATAAGTTTATTATCGTAACTCACTCTATGGGTGGTCTTTTAACGCGTAGATTAGTTCAATTACGTAGTGCCGATATTGCAGGTGTGGTGCATGGGGTGATGCCAGCTGAAGGAGCAGCAGCAGCTTATCGTCGTATTGTAGCAGGTTCTGGAGATGTCGGAGCTTTACCTGCTTATGTACTTGGTAAGAATACTGAACATGTTACTGCGGTGCTTGCAAATGCTCCAGGTGGTTTAGAGCTTTTACCAAGTAAAGCTTACAATAATGGACGGCCATGGCTATTCCTGAACGGTGCCGGGCTTATGAATGGGAAAGACTTACAAACCAATATCGCTCCTCTCCCTAAAAGTGACCCTTACGAAGAAATATATAAAGCTGACGGGGTGTGGTGGGAAATGGTCAAGAATGAATTAATTGATCCTGCTCGGATGATCAAGAAAGATAATCCTAGTCAGAGAGCCAAAGATGTATATTTCAAAAAAATTGAAAAAGTAAAAGAGTTTCATTCAAAAATTACCAATAAATATCATTCATGCACTTATGTTAACTATGGACATGACTCTAAACATTTAAGTTTTGGAACACTCACATGGACATTAGATCGGCCATTGAGGGGTTTAACAGCCGAGCAAATGAAAAGGCTACCAAGAGCAACAGTAAAGCAAATAGGTACATATCGCCAAAAAATTGTTCAAGAACAAATGGTAAAAATTAAAGAAGGCAAAGGTACCGATGCTAACAATCGTGACTTAGCGCTTGAGAATAATGGTATCCGCTATATTTCGTTAGTAAGTGGTAATCTGGGTGTCTTTTCAATCTCCAATCAAAACGCAGCTGGAGATGGTACCGTACCGCACCAGTCTGGTTCTGCTCCACTAAAGCAGCCTGGAGTTAAACAAGTATTCAAAATGAAAGGTTTTGATCATCAAGGTAGTTATAACAATATTCAAGTTAGGCGTTCGGTACTTTATTCTATAGTCAAAATTATTAAGGAAAATAATATTCAACCGAAGTATAGATAAGTGAAGAGTTATCTCCCCCTAGTTTAAGGCTTAAACAACTATGTTAAGTTCAGCAAATATTGAACATGAAATAACGCTAGCTTTAATTGGGCTAGTTAGCATTATTGTGTTAGTTATTACAGCTATTTTAGCTTTGGCTCAGATTAAAAGAAAAAGTAAATCTGATATTAGGATATAATAATTGCAGTAATAGCCTTGATTGGTTTTATAGGGTTACTATATTCATGTTCTGGATAATCTAAATTATATAATTCAATTGTGAAAATGAATGATACTTGACCGAAATATAGATAAATTAAAAGAGTATAATTCCACAAACAACCGAAACTAAAATTAGAGCTTAAGCAGCCTTGCACGATTTTATTTTTAGCAAAGTGTAATATTGCCAGTACTTTCAGAAATGGTTTGGTATTTCGGTTAGCCTGATCTATTCTCCAGCTATGGCTGTCGCAGCTGCTTACGAAAATAGTATGAACAATGGTCAATTCTTTGATAGCGCCGTTGTTTAGGTGATAGCACAAGGTAAAGCTGTTCGAAAAGCATCTATGTGGCCACAATTATACTAGTTACCATTTAAGTAGGTAGCAATAAAACAAATCAGGTCAGTAATACATCTAGCACTCAAGCTACAGCTAAAGTCAATTTAAATATTATTGCAACAGAAGGAAGTGTTAATAGCCAAGGTGCGCAGCTTTTTGCCAAAGTTGATGCATTGTTACATAACAAGGCAGATATTAATCTGGGTATTGCTGAAAGCTCTCCAGAGCAGATGGCTGATCGTAAACAAAGTGGTTTTATTATCAATAAACGTGATTGAGCTGCATCTGCAGGAACATTTAAAAACAAAAAACTATGTGAGAGGCGTAACATATAACCTAGAGGAACACAGCTTTTGGAGGGTGGAATAATAACCTTAGAAACTAGGCAAGACGATATTAATATTAATGATAGTTAAGTTGCTTGAAAATATGATGTAAATCTCAATCCTGCTCGTGATATCAATATTAAGTCAAACTAGAACAGCCAAAGCTAAAAAGCAGAGTTCAAATAAAGGTACTGGCAGCACGGAGATTTCAGATACTGAGCAGTTCTATGATTATATGAATGATCAGAGCCAAAGTAATAATAGCGTTGAACAGCAGCACAGTTAAGTGAGCACTTTAGAAGGCAATTTCAATATTCAGGCAGGCCGTCAATATACCCATAAGTCGCTGATGTTAAGGTCATGACACAGGTAGTTCATCTGAAAATAGCAAAGACTTAAAAATCGGAAAGTTTAGCCGTGTGAGTTTACCTCTTATTGATTTAGTGAATGCAGCGGATAAAGCTACAAAGAGTCAAGCAGGTAGCCGTACACAGGTATTCCAAGCTGTTGCTCAAGGTTACCAAACTTATTTTTTATTAGGTCTTATCGCCCTATTTTTCTAAAAATAAGGCGTTAAGTGAGCAAGTATTTTATTGAGATTTTGCTGGGAAACCATCTTCTGCTAAAGCATTTGTAATCTTGTCGATACTTTCGGTTGATTCTACACTGACGACCTTGGTCGCTAAATCAATATCAACTTTGGCATTAGGGTCTATTTCATGAATGGTTGCAGTCACACCACGGGCGCAGCCCCCACAAGTCATATTTTCAATCAATAATTTCATGGATTTTCTCCGAATAGAACATAACTTCAAGCAAAGTTTAAACCTTTTCATCATGGTAAGGTCAAGTGTATTCTTTTAAAAAATTTGCTTGACCTTACCATGATGTCAATCTGTATGCTGCACCTTAAAGATTGTCATGACAGAGGTTGTTATGGATTCAAAAAATATAAAACCTTCTCCCTATCGTGAAACATTGTTCATCACCGGTATGACCTGTGCTTCCTGTGTTGGGCGTGTGGAAAAGGCATTGAAGAAAGTGGAGGGCGTTGAAAGTGCCCAGGTTAATCTGGCCACTGAAAAGGCCGTGGTTTCTTCTTCTGAGCCTTTAGACCTTATGGTGTTGACTAAAGCCGTAGAGCGAGCTGGCTATGAAGTTAGTGCTACGCAGCCCATAGAACTTGAAATTGATGGGATGACTTGTGCCTCTTGTGTAGCAAGAGTAGAAAAAGCCTTAAAAAAGGTGACAGGTGTACAACAGGCCAATGTGAATCTTGCAACTGAACGGGCTTGGGTACAAGGCAATACTCAATTACAAATTAATGATCTGATTCAGGCTGTACAAAAGGCTGGCTACACTGCCAAGCTGGCTGAGCAAGATCAAAATGAACAACAGGGCAAAAAGGCCTCAGAACAACAACAGCTTAAACGTGATTTAATTCTTTCCCTGATTTTAGCTCTGCCTGTTTTCATTTTGGAAATGGGTTCGCATATGATTCCAGCCTTTCACATGTGGGTAATGGAATATATTGGTCATCAACCGAACTGGCTGATTCAATTTGTTCTAACCACACTGGTACTCATATTTCCAGGCCGACGTTTTTACCAGAAAGGAATTCCGGCCCTGTTCCGTTTGGCACCAGACATGAATTCTCTAGTTGCTGTGGGAACGCTGGCCGCATATAGCTTCTCACTGGTTGCAACCTTTATTCCAGAAATACTGCCTCAAGGCACAGTGCATGTCTATTATGAGGCAGCAGCCGTGATTGTGAGCTTGATTTTATTAGGACGCTATTTAGAGGCAAAAGCTAAAGGACGTACTTCACAGGCTATTCAACATTTAATAGGAATGCAGGCTAAAACAGCGCGTATTTATCGTGATGGGCAGGTGATAGAAGTACCAGTTGCAGAGGTGACTACTGACACGATTGTTGAGATTCGTCCTGGCGAACGTGTGCCTGTTGATGGGGAAGTAGTGGAAGGCCGAAGCTATATTGATGAGTCCATGATTACAGGTGAGCCTGTTCCTGTAGAAAAACATTCGGGAGACCAGGTTGTAGGCGGGACAATCAACCAGAACGGAACATTAAATATTCGGGCAACTGCGATTGGCGAGTCGTCTGTATTGGCACAAATCATTCGTATGGTTGAGCAGGCTCAAGGCTCCAAGCTCCCTATTCAGATGTTGGTTGATAAAGTCACGATGTGGTTTGTTCCAATGGTAATGCTGTTAGCTACGCTGACTTTTATTGTCTGGTTTCTTTTCGGCCCAGAACCTGCCTTAACTTTTAGTTTGGTGAATGCAGTGGCAGTATTGATTATTGCCTGCCCTTGTGCAATGGGACTAGCGACCCCGACCTCAATTATGGTAGGTACAGGACGCGGTGCAGAAATGGGTGTGTTATTCCGTAAAGGTGAGGCTCTTCAGCTTTTACAGGAAGTTAAGGTTGTTGCAGTAGATAAAACAGGTACACTGACTGAAGGCAGGCCACTATTGACCGATTTTCATGTTCAGCAAGGTTTTGAACATAAGAAAGTTTTACAGATTGTGGCGTCGGTTGAAGCAAAATCTGAACACCCGATTGCACTGGCAATTGTTCAGGCTACAGAGCAGCAAGAAATCAATCTGTTGCCTGTAACAGCTTTTGATTCAGTTACAGGATCAGGCATTAAGGCAGAGGTTGAAGGACAGAGTGTCCAGATTGGTGCTGACCGTTACATGCAGCAGTTGGGCCTTAATGTTACATCTTTTGAGCAGGAAGCAGCACGTTTGGGACAAGAGGGTAAAACCCCAATCTATGTGGCAATTAACCATGAATTAGCAGCCATTATTGCTGTTGCTGACCCCATCAAGGAAACCACATATGCTGCCATTAATGCCTTACACCAGTTGGGTTTGAAGGTAGCCATGATTACAGGTGATAATCGCCATACTGCTCAAGCGATTGCTGCGCGTTTACATATAGATCAGGTCGTGGCTGAAGTTCTGCCTGATGGAAAAGTTGAGGTAGTACGTCAGTTGCAACAGCAATATGGTCGGGTAGCATTTGTTGGAGACGGTATTAATGATGCGCCAGCCTTGGCCCAAGCTGATGTTGGCCTGGCAATAGGCACAGGTACCGATGTGGCGATTGAGGCAGCAGAAGTTATATTGATGTCAGGTAATTTACAGGGTGTACCCAATGCAATCGCATTAAGTAAGGCAACCATTAGTAACATTCGACAAAACCTGTTTTGGGCGTTTGTTTATAATATTGCCTTGATCCCTATTGCAGCGGGGGTGTTGTATCCTGCATTTGGTATTTTACTGTCACCCATCTTTGCAGCGGGTGCCATGGCATTATCTTCTGTTTTTGTATTGGGTAATGCCTTACGCCTAAAATATTTCAATGCGCTGCAGATAAGTACATAAACTATATTGATAAGGGTAGAAACCGAATTAAGGTTGAAACCCTGTTTAGGCCAGAGGTAATAAATGAATATTGGTCAAGCTTCGAAACAATCAGGCATTTCAACCAAGATGATCCGTTATTATGAACAGATTGGTCTGCTTGAGCCTGCTAAAAGATCGGATTCTGGCTATCGGATTTATTCGGAACGTGATCTAAAAACCTTGGTTTTTATAAAGCATGCCAGAGATTTAGGCTTTTCCTCAGAGCAAATGAAAGAACTGGTTTCCTTATGGAAAAATACAGATCGTCAAAGTGCTGAGGTTAAGCAACTGGCTTTAAAACATATCGATGAATTAAAACAAAGAATCGCCAGATTTCAGGAAATGGTTAATCTTTTACAGACATCAGCAAATTATTGTACTGGCGATAATAGTGCAGATTGTGCAATTTTAAATCATATTGAAAAAGGAAAATAAAATAGCGAGGATGGTCATTTATGCTACAGGAAAGTATACCTAAAGCTATATACAATACGAGAGACAGATGTTCTGATAATTTTTTGATTTTGTTTAATTAATATATAAATTTATATTTATTTATTTGCGGTATAAGGTAATTTTCTAGAAAAACTATCATCTAAAAAATATAAAAATTTTGTAACTGATAGGGACAAATCTTCTGTATTGAGCGGACTATGACCTAAGGCTGCCGCTGTTTTCACGTTAATTTCAGCTATATACTCAACATCTAAATCAATATATTCGGATACTAAAGCAGTTAGTCATCCCAACCTAAATTACTTCGCTATAACTTCTTAATAATTTTATCCGTTCTTGTATCTATAGAGAAATTTTTATTTAAATATTTAATTTAATGGAATTTTTTTAAAAGCTCTGTATGCAATATCGATTACTAGTACATCAATAAATGAAAATGTAAATAATAGTAATTATCATTTACAATTAATTTATATAAGTATATTTTACTCATCACACTATTTTTACTTAATAGAGTGATGAAGATGAGATCGTTCACGGATAAGATCGCTTTACAACATTTAGTCAATGCATATCTACAAGAAACAGGTAATGGTCGTTTTATTCCTAGCGCAGAACAATCGCAACAGTTACAAAACCAGAGTCAGGGAAATACCGTATTGTGTATTCCTTTGCAAACGGTTTCCGGGTTTTTATATGCGCCACTTGCCTATGTGAGCAAAGTAGGCAGACATCGTTTCGCTGCTTTACCGTGGGTAGAACAAGGCGGGAAAATACTGAAGCTGAGCCCGGTCAATTTGGCAGCAAACTTGTTGGAAAATTTAATTTTTCAAAAAAATGATGAAGCATTAGATTCCTCATCCTTGCTTGAATGCTGGATTCAAAGCCGTGGGGCTCTGCAACAATTTCTGAGTTACCGTGAAGAGCAGATCGATGCCGTAATTAAGGCCCAGCAAAACTTTATTCAAAGTGAGCAAGCTCTGGTTCTCGGACATAGTATGCATCCCTCACCAAAGAGCCGTCAGGGTTTTGTTCAAAATGACTGGCAGCTTTATTCTCCAGAAACCCAAAGTACTTTTAAGATGCATTTCCTGTATATCCATCCAGATCAGGTAGTACATGACAATGCACATAAAACTGATATTTCTAACCAATTAAAACAGGACCTTGCACCATTTTTTAATGCCTATCACCAAGCCAAAATGGATGAGTATCCTGATTATGCGTTATTACCATTACATCCATGGCAAGCCCGCTACTTAAAAGATAAAGACTGGTATCAACAGCTTTTACATCAAGGCAGACTGGTTGATTTTGGTGCCTTGGGTTGGGAGATGAAAGCGACCACCTCGGTACGTACTTTATATAGCGAACAGGCGCCCTGGATGTTTAAAACATCTCTGACAGTCGCCGTAACCAACTCTATTCGAGTTAATCTTTATAAAGAATGTCATCGTGGCTTGCTGAGCTACAAATTGTGGAATGATGAGTGCCTTTCCGGTTTCAGGCAGCGTCATCCACATTTAAAAACTATCAGTGATCCGGCCTGGATGGCTTTAAAAGTTAACGGACAGGTTTTAGATGAAACCATTTGTATTTTGCGCGAAAACCCATTCCAGGAAAATGCTGATGTGACCTGTATTGCTTCACTCTGCCAAGACCATCCTTTTGAAGCTAAAAACCGTTTTAGTGAAATCTTTGCGAATCTTTCCCGAAAAACTGGTCAAAGCCAAGCCAATATTGCTTTGCAGTGGTTTGAGCGTTTTCTGGAAATCACGATTTTGCCACTAATGGAGTTGTATCATGAATTTGGTATGGCATTTGAAGCCCATCAGCAAAATACTTTAATTGAGCTTGAAGAGGGTATGCCTAAAAATGTCTGGTTTAGAGACAATCAGGGATTCTATTATATTAAGGAGCTGGCCAGCGAAATTTTAGAACGTTTCCCGACACTTGCAACAGATGGCCAAGCAGTCTGTCCAATAGCTTTAGTGGATGAACGTTTCCGTTACTACTTTATTGGTAATACTTTATTCGGTCTGATCAATGCCATTAGTATAACAGGAGTAGTTGAAGAGCAAAAACTGATTGAAATACTGCAATCCTGTCTGATGCAGGCTTACCAGAAATATCCGGAAAGTAATTTATTAAAAACTGTTTTATATCAAGAAACCTTTCCCTATAAAGGTAATTTGATGACGCGTTTGTATGAGTTAGATGAATTACAGGCCCATATTTCTCAGCAATCCATTTACATCAACCTTAAAAACCCGCTGTATGTTGCACAGACTGTAGTGGAGGCTGAATATGCTTGATTTTATCGGGATCGGTTTAGGACCCTTCAATTTAAGTCTGGCAGCCTTGCTTCATCAGCAGAGCTCACTCAAATACCAGTTTTTCGAGAAACATCAGGATTTTGACTGGCATGCTGGCATACAGCTACCTAATGCCATGATGCAAGTACCTTTTATGGCTGATCTGGTTAGTCTGGTCGAGCCGACCAGCCCGTATAGCTTTTTAAATTATTTAAAAGCCCATCAACGTCTATATAAGTTCTATTTTCGGGAAAATTTATATATTCCACGCCAAGAATACAATCATTATTGTCAGTGGGTCGTTCAACAATTAGAGCATTTGCAGTTTGGTAGCCGAGTAACCGACATCGCGCCAATTTTAGGTGGTTTTCAGGTTATTACCGAACAAAAAGGCCGGCTATCTGTGCATCAAACTCGAAAACTGGTGTTGGGAACAGGAACAACACCCAAGTTACCCCAGCCATTACAGCGGATAGCCGAGCAACATCCACACTGTCTGCACTCCTCGAATTATCTGCATCAGGGTGATCAGCAGTTATCGGGCAATGTGGTGCTCATTGGTTCGGGTCAATCAGCTGCTGAAATCTTTATTGACTTATTTGACAGGCAGATTAACCCTGAAACCGGGCAAGCAAAATTTCATTTATATTGGCTCACCCGTTCAGCAGGCTTTTTTCCCATGGAAAATACGCCGCTCGGTCTGGAAAGTTTTAGTCCAGATTATATGTCTTATTTTTATCATTTATCCCAAGACTTAAAAACGACATTACCTGCAACTCAGGCCAACCTGTACAAGGGTATTAGTGCCAAAACCATTCGTGATATTTATGAACGGCTTTATCAGCGCAGTATTGGAGCAGTAGATACACATGTCACTCTGGCAGGCCATTATCATCTTGAAAATGCCCAGCTGGTTCATGGAAAAAATATTCAGCTTAAATTTTTACAGACACAGAAACAGCAGAATTTAAATATACAAGCCAGTACGGTTATTGCTGCAACGGGCTATCAATACCCATCTTTAGACTTTTTAAATAAGCTTGGCTCTAAGATTGGTTTAAATCTACAGCATCAGTGGGAAATAAATGAAAACCATCAACTCAATTATCAGGGTGATGGGGAAATTTATGTCCAGAACACGGACTTGCAGCATCATGGTATCGGGACGCCTGACTTGGGTTTAGGAGCTTTTCGTTCTGCAAAAATAGCTAATCAAATTTTAGGTAAAACTTATTTTGAAATTGAAGGCCGACAAAGTTTTCAGGATTTTCAGATTAAGGAAATTGAAGCTTCGTTTGCTATGCCTGCTGCTATAGCCAAAAGTAATTTTCGGACAGATGTGATTTCATCACCGATTTCAAAAAAAGTAGCAGATTTATTTCCTCAATATTCAATGAAATAAATGGGGAATTATCATGGCTGAAATATCAAATTCAGATTCCCGTTCTGTTTCGGATCCTGACCTGTCCCAACGCTGGGTCATGCTGTCTGTTATGTTGGGAACAGGAACGGTGAGTCTCAATAATAGTAGCTTTAACCCGGCAATTCCCCAGTTGATGCAGGATTTTCAGATTGCAGAAGCAGCAGTAAGCTGGGTGGTGGTAGTTTTTCTTTTAACCATGAGCCTCAGCCTGCTGTTAACTGGTTTTTTAAGCCAGCGCTTTGGTCAGCGCCAAGTCTACTTATCTGCATTAAGTATTTTTATGTTGAGCTCAGTCTGCGGTCTATTTGCCTCTGGCTTTGAAACAGTATTGGCTGTACGGGCCTTACAGGGTTTTGCAAGTGGACTGATGATTCCATTGTCGCTGGGCATTATTTTTTCAGTGACACCGAAACAGCAACGTGGTAGTGCAACGGGACTATGGGGCGCAATGATCATGCTGACTCTGGCCTGTGGCCCGATGTTGGGTGCACTGCTTCTAGTCTGGTTCAGTTGGCAAGTACTTTTTTTGCTAAATGTTCCCTTGGCTCTAGCAGCGTTGGCCATCGGATGGTTATATTTGCCCAAGCAGTCACTTATTCGCAATTTGAAATTTGACTGGTTCGGTTTTAGCTTGCTGGCGGTTTCAATCATTTCGTTACTGTTGGGGCTAAGCACAATTAAGCAATGGGCAGATTTTTCCCGGTCTTTATTCTGGTGGCTGTTCGGTTTAAGTGGATTAAGCGGGTTTGGTTTTATTTGGTTCAGCCGAAAAAGAACCAGCACGATTATTGCTTGGCCCTTATTTCAAAGCCGTGAGTTTAATTATAGTCTGATCATTTCGATTGTACATACTGTTGGCTTGTTTATCAGCCTGCTACTGATTCCATTACTGGTCCAGAATACACTTCAGCTAAGTCCAATCTGGACAGGCCTATTGCTGATGAGTAGTGCCTTAGCCACCAGTCTATGCAGCAAACACGCAGGTAAATATCTAGATCAGCACGGTGCAAAACGGCTGATCAGTTTTGGCCTGTTGCTAACTGCAATCGCCTTTATAGGGCTGGGCCTGGCCGCCGGTCTATCTATTAGTTTGCTCATCTTTTGCATGATCATTCATGGTCTGGGTTTTGGCTTGTCATATATGCCTGCGACCACCGCAGGGCTTAATCATCTACATAATCCAGAGCTGGTCACGCAAGGGGCCGCTGTCAATAATCTGTTTCGGCGCCTCTGTTCGGCTGTCGCCGTGGTGATGGCTGCACTTTATTTACAAATTCGTACACAGCATTTGTTATTGAACCATGAACTGCCTATTGCACAACTGTATGCAATTCGCGAACTGTTTTTCTTCTGTGCCGGCATGATGCTATTAGGCTTGTCCTATGCATGGAAATTTCCACATTCAAAACAGTCCACACTTCATGTTTAAAATTAATAATTAAGGAAAAATTATGGGTCACTTAGCTACAGCATTCGCACAAAATAACCATTCTGCTTTTACACCTACCTTGGCTTGGCAACAACCCGATCAGGCTGCCATTAAAAAGGTAGAGCAACGAGTTATTAAACAGTTATTTCAGGCACTGATTTATGAAGAGGTGATTGCAGCCACAATAGAAAATGACTGTTTTGTCATCAGTGCTCAGGATCGAAACCAGCAGGCGGTAGAGTATATTGCCTCGGGTAAACACTATTTGAGTTTTGGTTTGGTGCGCATGGATGATCATGATGTCATGCGCCAGGACCATACCGGGCAAAGAACGGTTGCACAATTAAATCAGGTGATTGATGAAATTGTTCGGGCTATTCCAAATGCGGCAAAACTAGAAGATTTTATTCATGAATTAAAACGGACTTTTATTCATGATGTGCAATCGCAGCAGTACCAAAATGCGTTTTCGCTTCCTGCTGTCCAGCACAGCTATGATGTTCTCGAAACCTATTTGATGGCGGGACATCCCTATCACCCGTGTTATAAGTCCCGGATTGGCTTCAGCCTGCAAGATAACTTGAAATATGGCGTAGAGTATGCACAACCGGTCCATCTGGTCTGGCTGGCTGTACATTCTTCTTTATGTTCAGAGAATGCCTCTCACTCAATTGATGCAGATCAGTTTTTACATGAACAGCTGACTAAAGGAGAGACAGAAATATTCACTCAGGTTTTGGTAAGGCAGGGCTTGGATGCTACTGAATATACTTGGCTGCCTGTACATCCCTGGCAGTGGGAAAATACCCTGGTCCATACATTTTTTGAAGAAATAACCGCACAAAAAATGGTGTATTTAGGCCGTGGTACTGATGCCTATATTGCTCAGCAATCATTAAGAACCTTAACCAACTTACAGCATCCAGAAAAGCCTTATATCAAACTTTCGATGAGTTTAACCAATACTTCAAGCTCACGAATTCTGGCTTCGCATGCCGCCATGAATGGCCCGTTAATTACCGATTGGTTGCAAGGCCTGATCGAAAAGAACGAGATTGCCCGTTCTTTAGACTTTGCAATTTTAAGAGAAGTGCATGCGACTGCTGTTGATTTTACCAAGCTTCCCGCGTCTCATGCCAGACAGGCTTATGGCACGATTGGAAGTCTATGGCGTGAAAGCATTCACCACTATTTGAAGCCGGGGGAAGATGCCATTCCGCTGAACGGCATCAGTCATGTCCAGAACGATGGCCAACTTCTGATTCAGCCTTGGTTAGATGCACATGGAACTGAAGCCTGGCTGACCCAATTCCTCTCCGTGGTGATCCAGCCCATTCTGTTTTTATTACATGCTGAAGGAATCGGCTCTGAATCACATGGACAAAACATCATTCTGCTACATCAGAATGGCTGGCCAACCCGCATTATTTTAAAAGATTTTCATGACGGTGTTCGTTTTCATCCGGACCATCTAACCTATCCAGATAAGTGTCCTAAATTACATGCCTTGCCGGCAGAGCATGCCAAAGCCAATCGCATGTCCTTTATTTTGACTGATGATTTAAATGCAGTTCGGGATTTTAGTTGTGCCTGCCTATTTTTTGTCGCTTTGAGTGATATTGCGATCACCCTGCAACAGCAAATTGGGTTAGCTGAACAGCAATTCTGGCAAAAGGCGGCCGATATTATTCATCACTTCCAGAAAAAATACCCACAGCATCAAAGTAGATATGAAAAATTTGATGTATTTGCAGCGCAGTTCTGCATTGAATCTTTAACCAAAAGACGGCTGTTTGGTGATAGCAAAGTACAGCTACGTCTGGTGAATAATCCACTACATGCATTTTGTCAACTATCAGTTTAAGAGTGTATCAGATGAATACGATGTTGTTTTCACCCACTGTTAGCACACAAATGGTTCTGGTCGATCTGGTAAACAGTTTTTTGGTAGAAGGCTATATTTCCGAGCAGGTTATTTTCACCCGGCAGCAGGCTAAAACCCGATTAAAAGCCCGTTTTGGCCAGTGTTTTGATTCATTATTTGAAGGGTATACAGATCAGAGCTATTTTGCTGTTCTGTTCAACTCACATGTAGCCGAATTTATTCTGTTGCCCGTACGCAAAGCCATTAAACAGGACTGGCAAATTCAGCCCTTGGCGTGCCGTTTTCGGGTAGAGGTTCTGACAGATCAAGGCTTTCAAACTTGTCTATGCAATGCTTTGGACTTATTTAATGCTATGCGGCGTTTGGAGTATTTTTCAGGCTGTGAGGAATCAAAGCTAGCAAACTTAAGCGCCGAACTGGAATTAACCTTGCTACAAACCCAGCTCAGTAACCATCATCAGATATGTTCTGAAACATGGTTATCAGATCAACCTGCTGAATTATTTATTCAGCTAGAACAGTATGCTGCACTTCGAGACCGTCCTTATCATCCACTGGCCAAGCTCAAAGAGGGTTTTTCCAATGATGAGTACCGGCAATTTAGCCCAGAATTTTCACAGCCCATCCGTTTGAACTGGGTAGCAATTAAAAAAGAAAAGCTAGTTTTTGGACAGGACGTGACCCAGCTTAAAATTCATCAACCCTCCAAAATTTTCTTGAGCAGTGAAGAAAGTTTACAGTTACAGCAGGAGCTAAATCAGAAGGGGGTGAGTGCTGATTATCTGGTTTTACCTATGCATGCCTGGCAGTTTGAGCATGTACTGGCAGATCAGTTTAAGCTAGAACTTGACGAGCAGGTGATTGTGCCCTTGCAATTTCAGTCTGCTGACCTGTATGCCAGTTCTTCCCTAAGAAGTTTGCTGTCTGAGACCAAACCACAAGACAGTTTGAAGCTTCCATTAGCAGTAAAATCTTTAGGCTCGCTACGGTTTTTACCGATTGTCAAAATGATTAATGGACAAAAAAACCAGAAACTTTTGCAAGTTGCCAAACAAAAAGATGATGTACTGAAAAAACGCTTGTGGTTGTGTGATGAGAACCAGTGGTGGGCATATTTACCTCATCAACCTGAAAATCTAACACCAGATAATCTTATTTTATTTGAAGAGCGGCCGATGCATCTGGCAGCTCAGCGGCGCCGTATTCCTTCCGAATTATTGCAGCATCCCTACCAGCTTATTCCAATGGCCAGTTTAGGGCATTGCATTGAAGGAGAAATCTATCCGTTTGAGCTGATTCTCAAGGCTCAACAGCTTGAGTCGAACCAGACTAATGTCATTGATGCATTTAAAACCTTGTGCAAAGATTTTTTTGAGGTGAATTTACGTTTATTCCGCTTAGGCCTCATGGGAGAAATTCATGGCCAAAATATCTGCATAGTCCTTAATCAAGGGCAGTTCTCAGGCTTTATGCTGCGTGACCATGATTCGGTGCGGATCTATTTACCTTGGTTGCTAGAACACGGCCTGGAAGATCCATGCTATTTAAGCCCGCATGATTTTAGAATTACGCTTTATCATGATGCTGTCGAAGACTTGATCCTGTATTTACAGACCTTGGGCATACAGGTCAATCTGGCCAGTATTTTAGAAGCAGTTGCTGAATATTATCATATTGATGAACTTAAACTGTGGCGCGTATTAGCTCAACAATTACAGCAGGCTTTGAATCATACCCCATTGTGTGCACAGGCGAGGGCTGAGTTACAGAACCTTCTATTCGAAAAAGCACAGTGGCCGTATAAACAGCTCATTCGTCCATTGCTGGAGCAGCAGAATCGAGTAGGGAGCATGCCCAGCAGCATCGGCGAAACCTGTAATATTTTAAAAAAAGTTTCGCACTTTTCATTACAGTGAATAAAACGGGTCTCTAAAACGTGCGTTCCCATATCTCTGTCATGAATATTGATTTTGCACTGGAATTTGAACAGCCAGGTTTAGCACAGGCCAGAAAGATATTGGCTGAAAAACTTAATATCCAGATAAATTTACATGAGCACAATGCATTGAGCTTTGCAGATTTATTAGAGCCCCGGCACTGTGCAATGGTATTGGGTGAATTTCAGTCCCGTATTCAGGCCTTAAACCTGACCTGTTCAGGTTCAATGTTCATAAAATATTGGGCTGTTCCGCTGCTATTTCCTTATCTATATGCCCTGCTCACTGAACAGCTAAATTTATCTTGGCAGCTGTCAGCACTTTCAGTGCAAATGGCACCGACGTGGTCTTGGGACCAGCATTTGAATTTTAAGGCTTCAAGTTTATCACTAACGGCTCTAAGTACTCAAAATTCTGGTTATGAAGCATTTATGTTGAAGATTTTTCATGACCTCAATCAGATTTTTCAGGTGATCGGTCAGGTAGCAAAAGTACAACGGTTTCTGCTTTGGGAAAATACCGCTCTGCGTATTTTACAGTTCTATGACCTGATGCAGCGCAAAAATCCCGATGACATTTACAAGAGCGACATGCAACGTCAGTTTCTACTCGATCTGGAGGCTGAACGGTTTGGTTTAAAACACAATCCGTTTTTACTCTTGCAACACAGCCGTCAATCCAGTCTTAAAAATTATCAGCGTAAAAAATGCTGCTTTTATTTTCAACTTCCTGAAGCTGAAAATGAATACTGCGGCAGTTGCCCATTAGTAAATAAACACCCATAAAGTGATCAACCTTCATGTTAGAACTATCCAATAATTTATTAAAATCTTATTCCGCTATTTCCAGTTCAACCATCGGCCATATTTTAGATACTGGCTATTTACCCGGTATTCATGCTGTAAATTCAATTCAGCAGGTAGCAGGTAGAATCAGAACAGTCACCTTAAACTCTGTTAACGTTATGCAGATTCGTGAGGCTCTCTTAGCCAGTAAAACGGGTGATGTCTTAGTGATCGATGCGCGCAACATCGGTAATCGCGCCTGTTGGGGCGAACAGCGTCATCGAGCTGCCATTTACCATCAACTGGCTGCAATTGTGGTGTTGGGTGCAGTTACCGATATCAGCGCCTTACGTACCATGAAAGTTCCGGTTTTTGCCCAGGCGGTCAGTTGTTTAACTACCCGAGCCGAAGGGAAAAGCCTGGTCGATTTTGATCAGGACATTTATTATTTTGATGCCGTTATCTCCACTGGTGACCTTATGGTTGGAGATGCTGATGGCGTGTTTATTTTAAAACCTGACATGGCAGAAAGATATGTGGCCCAATTTCAAAATATGGAGTTACTCGAACAGCAAAAACGTGATCAATTTTTTAAACAACATCCTCCTGAAGATTATTATCACCAGCTAAACCACGGAAATAATTCAGAAAGAGACATAATCTAATGAAGACCTTATCCTCCTGCTTACCAAACCACTTTAATTATCAGGAAAAAGGTATCAGCTATGCACTGCGGGCCTTAAGCTTACCGGATGATTTTCCACTCCTGTATAAATGGATGCATGAACCACATGTTATTCCACAATGGCAACTAAATAAGCCAGAATCGGAACTGGCAGCATATTTTGAAAAAATGCAGGTAGATGACCATCAGCGGCTCTACATTATTCAGATCGAAGGAGAGGACGTTGGCTATCTGGAGATTTATGAAGCCAAGCGAGACAGATTATCATTGTATTACTCTGCATTAGATCACGATTTAGGCTGGCATATTCTATTAGGTGAAAAAAATGTGGTCGGAAAAGGGCATTTTAGAGCCGTCATGCGCCTGATAATTTATTTTATTTTTGAAAATTCGCCTGCAGAAAAAATTGTTGGCGAACCTGATGAGCGTGTCAGATCTTATGAATACATTGCACAAGATATTGCTTTTAAAGCGCAGAAAAAAATCAGGATGCCAGAAAAAAATGCCATTCTATATCATTGTTTCAGAGAAGAATTTTATGAAAGATGTGGGGAATATAAATCTTTTTTAAATAAATAATTGTTAACTGAGCTTATCAATTTATTTTTTCACCATTTTCAAAATCCGGATTCTAAAATTTAGCGATTCAGGTTAGTTGATAAAGTAACTTGAAAAAGTTGAGTGAAAAAATAGTAAATATTGCAACAAAAAATTTACATTGATAATAATAATTATTATTATTTGCATCAATATTAATATTCTTATAAAGGGATTAAGAATGCGACTATCTCAATTTAGTCTGTGTTTTCTTACTGTAGCAATTTCTTCACTTTTATATGCGGAAGATTCTGGTTCTGAATTAAAAGAGCTGAAAAATTCAGATAAAACAATGAAACTTTCTCCTATTGTGGTCACAGCTACCCGTACACCTAAAACAATTGCTGAGATTGCGGGTACAGTACAGACTATTCAGGGTGAAGATATTGCTCAACAGGCGGGAGCGAGCCGGAAAGTCGCAGATGTTTTAGCGCAACTCGTACCTTCACTGGCACCAAGTAGTGGAACAACCAGTAATTATGGACAAACCATGCGTGGTCGTAATGTATTGGTCATGATCGATGGAGTTTCACAAACAGGTTCGCGTGACGTGGCGCGACAGCTCAACAGCATCAGTCCAAATATGATTGATCATATTGAGGTAGTTTCAGGTGCGACCAGTATTTATGGTTCAGGTGCAACGGGTGGGATCATTAATATTATTACCAAACGTGCAGATAAATCGAAACCTTTCAGTTTTCAGACCAAGTTGGGCCTGACATCGGCTGACAATTTCCGTCGCGATAGCCTGGCTTATCAGGTGGGACAAACCGCTTCATTTAATAATGACAAGATGGATGGTTTTTTAGGTGTAGATTATACCAGCCGAGGTTCGCAGTTTGATGGTAAAGACAATCGTATCCCGTTAAGCCCTTGGCAGGGCAGCACGATGGATACTAACACGCTTGATGTGAATGGCCGTTTAAACTTTAATTTAACCGATCAGCAAAGCTTAAGTTTTGGTACACAATATTATAATGATGAACAGGATACCGAATATGGCCCTGACTATTCCTATCTGCAAAAAGGTACACAGCCTTCATATAAAGCCATTAAAGGATGGAGTTTAGATAAACAACCTTTCACAGAACGCTATGCCTTTAATACCCAATATCAAAATCAGGATTTCCTGGGACAAACTTTGAATATTGAAGCGTATTACCGTAATGAAAAAGCACGTTTTGTACCATATGGTTATTCAAAAGATGGTGTTGACGTAAAGCAAAGTCAATCCAATGTGGACTATGCAGGAATTCGCTCTACCGTTCAATCTGATCTGCAGGTAGCCGACCGGGCTTTAAGGCTGACCTATGGCTTGGACTATGACGGGGAAAAAGACCACCAGTGGGCCGATTACTATAAACCTAGTAATAATGGCTTGGTTTATACCCCTACAGGTAAAAAAGAAAGTGCGGGACCTGATACAAGAATCCAGAATATTGGAACATTTGTACAAGGTGATTATGCCATTACGGATCGTTTAAATATTCAGGCAGGTGTACGTTATCAATATGTTCAGGCGGATACTGACAGTTATTTTACTGCACGTAAACCTATTACATTAATGGCAGCTGACTCTACCGATTCTGACAAGCTCCTGTTCAATTTAGGTACAGTTTATGAGTTAACAGATATACAGCAAGTGTATGCCAACTTTTCACAAGGTTATAGTTATCCTGATGTACAACGGGTACTGCGTGATGGTGTAGCTGGATATACTTTAACGACGTCAGGTATTGCACCGATTACAGTTAACAGCTATGAACTGGGTTGGCGCTTAAATCAGGATAATGGCATAAACTTGGCTCTAACGGGTTTTTATAATACTTCTGATAAAGTAGTACAGTTCAATTCTGACCGTTCAGTAAATGTAGTCGATACCGATCAGCGCATTTATGGGGCAGAAGCGACTGTGAGTTATCCATTTATAGAAAATTATAAGGTCGGTGGTACTTTGGGTTATACGCGGGGACAATATAAAGATGTTGCAAATAACTGGCATGAACTTAATGCTTTTGCAGTTTCCCCGACGAAAGGTACTCTATTTGCTGAGTGGAGCAATGAGCAAGGCTATGGTGTGCGCGCACAAATACAAGCTATTAAAGGTACAGATAAAGCATATAAAGATGACCAGGCATTAAAAGCGGCGGGTCTAACAGATAGTAATAGTGCGGCCGAAATTAAAGGCTATACCACGATGGATGTTTTGGCTCATTTTCCTATGGCTAAAGGTCGTGTAGATTTTGGTATTTATAATCTGTGGGACCGTCAATACAAAACCGTATTTGCTCAACAAGCAGCAGTTACTAATGATAACCCTATACTGGCGATTCCTGCTGAAGGTCGTACTTTCGGCTTAAGCTATACCATTAATTATTAATACTTATCCAGGAACTATCTGTAGCAGTCTATAGCAGAACAGATAGTTCTTCATTTCTTGAGATGTCATGAAAGATAACGTCAATGGATAAAAAGAAATCAGAATGGTTATCTATTAGAGAGATTTTTTATATCTGCTTGGCAGCTTATGCCTATAGCGTATGGATATCTTGGGTTTTACCTGATTATTTACCTTTCGCAAAAGCTGAAAATATCTATTTTTCTGCCCTCCTGGGTTTTATTTTTCTCATTTTTTATATTGTATTAGTTCCTGGTCTGCGCTCTAAGCGATGGCAAAAGAGAATAAATTATCTGAGTTATGTCTTGTTGCTAGGCTATTGGATAATAAAAAAATAGGAGAACATTAAATGCAGTTTCGCCAGGTACAGGCAACTTTGCACAGCTGGTTGGGTATAGTTGTACTATGGTCAGGTTTCTTAATCTTTTTTACCGGCTCCATTGCCTACTTTAGAACTGAAATTAACCTCTGGTCTAAACCTGAAATCTTTTTATATTTAAAAAAGCCTCCTCCTTCTTTTGAATCGGCCCAAGTCGCTTATGATTATTTAAATATGCATGCCCTGGAAGCAAAAAGATGGCGGGTGAATCTTGCGAATTCCCGAATGCCCTTTAACACTTTAGAGTGGCAAGATAAAACAAATAAGTACCATAAAATACAAGATCCGAATACAGGATTAATCTTAAAAGAGGTCCGAGAAAGTTTGGGAGGCGACTTCTTTTTTAAATTACATTACAGTCTTTATCCCTTACCAGATGTAGTAGGTAGAACGCTCGTAGTCATTATAGGCATTCTATTTCTCATTGCCTTAATCACCGGGATATTGACCCATAAAAAAATATTTAAAGATTTCTTTGTCTTTCGGAGTTTTAAGGGACAGCGGACCTTGTTAGATTTATATCATATTACTGGTGTAGTAACACTTCCTTTTTATTTAATTATGGCCTTTACTGGCATCATGATTTTCTTTTACCTGCTTATGCCTTGGGGAATCAATCAACAATATGGCGAAAATGGAATAAAAAAATTTTATAACGAAATACAATATATCAATCCGCCAAAACTGGCAGCAGATTCAGGTATTCATTTAAAAGAATTCTCTACCTTCTCCAGTCAATTACCTCAACAGGGCAGTAATGGTACTACTCTGGAGAAATTTGAAGTTAAAAATCCAAATACTACAGAAGCCTTAATTACGTTTGACTATGGATATAAAAAATTAATTACTTTCAATAATCCACAAATTATTTTTTTAGCAAATACTGGAAGGCAACTAAATAATGAAAGGAATCTTCATCCTGTCGCTCAAATCAGCTCGGCAACCTATGGGATTCATTTGGGTTATTACGCCAGTCAATCAATGAGATGGGTGTTGGCGAGTTTAGGTTTTGCTGGTTGCATCATGCTGGTCGCCGGAGCTTTATTATGGCAAAAGAAACGGATTAAACAGCAACATACATTAAGTTATAAGATAGTGAGTTACCTTAACTATTTCACTTTCTTGGGCTTGCCATTTGCAACAGCCATGTATTTTTTGGCCAACCGTGTTTTACCAACCAATCTTGAACATCGAGTTCAGTACGAGTTACTGACATTTTTTATAAGCTGGATTGGAATTCTAATCATTCCGATGCTGATCAAAATGCAAAAAGCTATTATTTTAGCCTTTATATTCACTGCTTTTATTTTATTGATAACAGTATTAAGTCCTGTATTTCTTTCTCCACAAGCTTTCATCCTCAATACATGGTTACATCAGCAATGGCCTATAGCAAGCGTTGACCTCGTATTTATATTTATTGCTATAGGATATATTTCTGCTTGTTATTATTTTAGAAAAATACAAATGAGTAAGGTGAATAAATGAGTTTGGTTGCAACATTATGGGCAGTTGTTGCAATGATGCAGCTTTGTATGACCAGTCAAATTGGAATGAAAAAACTTAATAATAACTTCCTGGCTTTTAATCATGCTCGTTCTTCTTTAAAAATATTATCGTTTATTTTTATGGGCGTTTCTTTATATCTGAACTGTCTGGATAATGGTGTTTCTGTAGGAATTATCAGCTGGTTTTTCTTGATTATAACTTCAGCATTTTTTTTACAGATTTTATTTTTCTATCATTTTAAAAAATGGTTTTTTTTAATCTGGATCTTTTTATTTCTTCTGGTAGTTTATTATCTGTTAACTCATATATTTAATAATATTATAGTTTAAATCTCACTGAGAGTTTAGTAGTAACCTACTAATTAAGGAGAGCAAACTTTTAAAAAGACATTGTTAAGTAAGTGCATTATAATTACTTAAAATATTTTAGGTGTGATTTTGAATTTTAATGCTTTTAAGTCCATCATTCACCTTATTTAGCAAATGAATCAGGGTAATTACATCATCAAAGGTGAGCTTATTTAGGGCCTGACCATAAAACTCAAAGAAATCAGCTTGCAAGTTGTCCCATGTCTCCAAGCCTTCAGCCGTCAGCGCAACAATTTTAGCACGGCGGTCCTGTTCACTAATGACCCGCTCCACCAGACCGTCACGTTCTAGCCGTTTTAATACTGCGTCCAGATTTTGCCGGCTCACGCCCAAATATTCAGTCAGATCAGAAAAGGACATTCCTGATTTAACTTTTGGACGGGACAAAGCACCCAGCACAGCCCAATGTACTGGAGATATTTTCAGCTCATTGAGGCATTTGCGGTCCAGGCTGTTGCCCACCTGAAACAGCCGGAAAAAAAGCCGGTTATGCGCAGAATATAAGGATTGATCATATTTTTTTGACAAAGTATCACTCACAATATTGGATATCCTCAAAACTGAAATAGCCGAGCCGCGCAGAGTATAGCCTATCACTTTTTCGCTTTAATCAGTTTCTTTTATCATTTGTTTTAAAAATCATAGTGTTTTTGCAGAAATTTTCCTATTTAAATTCTGAGTCGATCAATTTTATGGCTTGGAAATCTCTCTTTTTCTCCTCACTTCCATTGCGCTCACTCGCCAAATATCTAAGGTTTTCTTCCTGATTTTAAAGGAATAAATTATCTGTCATGCAAAAAACATATTTGGGCTCTAAAGTGAGGTCAGATTCAAATTAATCTAAAGCTAAAAACCAATATAGGTCAATACATTGAATAAATAAAAATATTAAGTTATTAATAAATATATAAATAATGATTTATAGATATTATTTTATGTAAAGATATTTACATAAATGCAATCTCTTTCTATTTTAGATAAAACACACCGAATTAAAACAACAGTCGATTAAATTCGACAACAAAATAGCGTAGGGATGAGCAATGAAGGGATTAAAAGACAAGGTTGTGATTGTGACAGGCGGAGCAGGCGGAATTGGTTCAGCCACCTGCCAACGTCTGGCAGAGGAAGGCGCCAAAGTTGCCATTTTTGATATGAATCTGGAAGCGGCTGAAAAGCTGGCGAATGAAATCAATCAATACGGTCAGGCACTGGCAATTCAGTGTGATATTACCCAAAGTGATGTAGTTGAGCAGGCAGTTCAAAAAACCGAAACTGAACTCGGTCCAATTAATGGACTCGTCAACAATGCCGGCTGGGATATTTTTAAACCTTTTGTTAAAACCAATCCGCAGGAATGGGAAAAACTGATCCAGATCAATCTGGTCGGTATGCTGAATATGCACTTTACTGTGCTAAAAGGCATGGTAGAACGCAATTCCGGCAGTATTGTCAATATTGCTTCTGACGCGGCCCGGGTCGGCTCTTCGGGTGAAGCAGTCTATGCGGCCTGTAAAGGCGGCTTTTTATCTTTCTCTAAAACGCTGGCACGTGAGCATTCACGTCATAACATCAAAATTAATGTGATTTGCCCGGGACCTACAGATACGGCTTTGCTTGCAGGCGTGACTGAAGGCGCGTCAAATCCGGAAAAATTACGTGAAGCTTTTATTCGTGCCATTCCACTGGGTCGTTTGGGTCAACCGGATGATTTGGCTTCTGCCATTGCCTTTTTCTTGAGCGATGATGCCAGCTTTATTACCGGACAGGTACTCAGTGTCTCTGGCGGTTTAACCATGAACGGTTAAACGGAAATCATCATTTAATTTCATAACCATCACAGTTCAACCAGATAGATAAAAACAGTACAGGATGTAAAGAAAATGAATTTTGAAGATATCTTATATGAAGTTAAAAACGGTGTTGCCTGGATCACGATTAACCGTCCAGAAAAAATGAATGCCTTCCGTGGCACCACTTGTAACGAGCTGATCAAGGCGTTAAATAGAGCAGGTTATGACCGTAACGTGGGCGCAATTGTGCTGGCGGGTGCAGGCGAAAAAGCTTTCTGTACCGGTGGTGACCAGTCCGCGCATGATGGAAATTATGATGGCCGTGGAACGATTGGCTTGCCGATGGAAGAATTACATACCGCCATCCGTGATGTGCCTAAACCGGTGATAGCACGTGTACAAGGCTATGCGATTGGCGGTGGCAATGTGCTGGCAACCATTTGTGACCTGACCATCTGTTCAGACAAAGCCATTTTTGGTCAGGTTGGTCCGAAAATGGGATCGGTTGATCCGGGCTATGGCACGGCATTTTTAGCACGTGTGGTAGGTGAAAAGAAAGCCCGTGAAATCTGGTATATGTGCCGCCGTTATTCTGGTCAGGAAGCTGTTGAAATGGGCCTGGCGAATAAATGCGTACCGGCCGATCAACTGGACGCTGAAGTGCAGGCTTGGGCAGAGGAAATTTGTCAGCGTAGTCCGACTGCCATAGCAATTGCCAAACGCAGTTTCAATATGGATACCGCACATCAGGCAGGTATTGCCGGCATGGGGATGTATGCGCTGAAACTTTATTATGATACTGAAGAGTCTCGTGAGGGAGTCAATGCACTGAAAGAAAAACGTCAGCCTGAATTCCGTAAATATGCCAAATAAGGAGACTGATCCATGAAAAAGAATCCTTATATCACTGAAGAGCTCGAGTTTTTGGCAGAAACAGCAGAAAAATTTGCCCAGAAATATATTGCCCCAGGCTTTTTGGAACGAGACCAAAGTCGAATCTTTGACCGTGATCTAGTCAAAAAGATGGGTGAAATGGGCTTTATTGCACCTGAACTGCCGGAACAATTCGGCGGTCAGGGCATGGGCAGACTGGCGGCTGGAATTATCCATGAAGCGATTGCCAAAGCAGATTTAAGTTTCTCCTATATCAACCTGCTTGCTTCCCTAAATGGTCAGATTCTGGCTGAACATGGTCAGCCAGAAGTCGTTGAGCCTTGGCTGAAAAAACTCACTGCAGGCGAAGCTATCTTTTCAATAGCTTTGACCGAGCCGCGAGGCGGTTCTGATGCAGCGAACTTGCGTTTGAAGATTGAACGTGATGGCGATGAATATATCATTAACGGCGAAAAGACTTCAATTTCTGTGGCCGATCAGGCAGATGCTTCTGTAGTGTTTGGTCGTACTGGTGCCAATGAAGATAGCGCACATGGCGTGACAGCGCTTTTAGTTCCGATGAATTTACCGGGCATCAGTACCACACGTTTTGACTGTCATGGTCAGCGCGCAATTGGTCGCGGTTCAATCTTTTTTGACAATGTTCGCGTACCCATAAATCACCGTCTAGGGGATGAAAACAAAGGTTTTGTGCAGGTGATGCAGGGCTTTGATTTTTCTCGTGCGCTGATCGGTTTACAGGTTTTGGCCGTTGCCCGGGTGAGTCTGGATGAAGCTTGGGAATATGCAGCCCAACGTGAAGCTTTTGGTCAGCCATTGACTGCTTTTCAGGGAGTTTCACATCCACTGGCGGAATACGAAACCCAGGTTGAAGCTGCACGCTTACTTTGCCTGCAAACCTTGTGGCTCAAGGACAATCATCTGCCCCATACCTCTGAAGCGGGCATGTGTAAATGGTGGGGGCCAAAACTGGCTTATGATGTAATTCATCAATGTCTGTTGACCTTTGGCCATGCCGGTTACGATCGCGGTGTGATGGAACAACGGATGCGTGATGTACTTGGCTTCCAGATTGGTGATGGAACAGCCCAGATCATGAAAACCATTATTGCGCGGCATAAGGCAGGGCGTAAGGCAGTGCCGGCTTAATGAAAATAAGCACAGGCCTGAACTAAAATTATAATGAGGAGTAAGCGAATGGATTTCGATGCGGTTCTGATCCCGGCCAGAAAAGAGGCCATGCTCAAACAGGGATACTGGTTAAACCAGACAATACTCGATTTTTTACGCAGTGCCGTAGAAAAGAATCCGGACAAAACAGCTTTAGTAAGCGTTAAGGTCGAGAATCAAACTGAACAGACTTTCAGTTATCAGCAGCTTTGGAACATGACCAATAAAATTGCGCTGGGTCTGAAACAGCTAGGTATTGAAAAAAATGATGTGGTGTCTTGCCAGTTGCCGAACTGGTGGGAATTTACCTTACTTTACTTGGCTTGCAGCCGTATCGGTGCAGTACTCAATCCGCTTATGCCGATCTTCCGTGAACGTGAACTGGAATTCATGCTCAAACGTGGTGAATCCAAAGTTTTTGTTGTACCTAAAACGTTCCGCAATTTTAATCATGAACAGCTGGCCAATCAGCTGCAAAACAAGCTGGATAGCTTGAAGCATGTAGTGGTGGTCAATGGTGAAGGCGAGAATAATTTTGATCATCTGTTACTCAATCATAGTCTGGAACAGGATGCTTCAGCAGTTGCTGAACTAGATAACATGGAATCTGGGCCGGATGATATTACCCAGCTGATTTTTACCTCAGGCACGACCGGTGAACCGAAAGGCGTGATGCATACTGCCAATACCTTATTTTCTAATATTGTGCCGTATGCAGAAAGACTGCATTTAACTGAAAATGATGTGGTGTTAATGGCTTCACCAATGGCACACCAGACCGGTTTTATGTATGGCCTGATGATGCCGATTCAGCTGAATACCAAAGTGGTGTTGCAGGATGTTTGGGATGTAGCCAAAGCCGTGGACCTGATTCATCAGCATCAGGTGAATTTCACCATGGCCTCGACACCATTTTTGAATGATTTGTCCAATACCGTGGCGGAACAGCATGATAAAGTCGATTCACTAAAAATTTTCCTATGTGCCGGTGCACCCATTCCAGGTCCATTGGTGCAAAAGGCCCGGGAAACTCTGGGTGTTAAAGTCATATCAGCTTGGGGTATGACTGAATGTGGCGCTGTAACACTAACCAGACCTGAAGATAAGGATGAACGCTCTTTCAATACTGATGGAATTGCATTGCCAGGTGTTGAAATCAAGATCGTGGATAAAAAAGGGCAGAGTAAAACTGTTAATGAAGCCGGCCGTTTAATGATCCGTTCATGTTCCAGTTTTGGAGGTTATTTAAAACGCCCAGATTTAAATGATACAAATGTTGAGGGCTGGTTTGATACCGGAGATATCGCATATCAGGATGAGCAGGGTTACATCCGGATTTGCGGACGTAAGAAAGATGTGATTATCCGTGGCGGAGAAAATATTCCGGTTGCGGAAATTGAGTCACTATTATATAAGCATCCAAATATCGCTGTAGTGGCATTGGTGGCTTATGCAGATGAAAGGCTTGGTGAGCGTGCCTGTGCGATTATCAAACTAAAAGATCCAGCACAGCTTTTGAGTTTAAATGAACTGGTTGATTTTCTTAAAACCCATAATCTGGCCATACAATATATTCCTGAACGTTTAGAAATCTGGGAAGAAATTCCCATGACACCCTCTGGAAAAATCCAGAAATTTAAATTGAGAGAGTTATTGCAGTAAGCTATAAAATAATAACTTAGAAAATCAGCTTATTTTTTTAATAAAAGCTAAGCAGTAAAAATAATTTCTATTAACAGGATTGAAAATTTTTGATGTGGAAAGGAAAGCTTAAACCTATAAATTTTAGAATACTTTAAATGCGATATAATGTAGCTGCTTGGTTTAAATTTTAAAATATTCACAGGCCTAAAGTTTTCTTCTTTGCTAAGCGCTAAATATAATATGTATTAAGTTCAGGACAGTTTCATTTTAGGTGAAACTGTCATTCTATAGTTATTCAATAAATAATTCGATACTGTCTAATATCTGGCTAAGAAAAACTATACTTTTTAAGTCGATAATCCAGTTTCGCCCGGCTAATACCGAGCAGCTTCAGAACTATTGGGTCTGGCTTTTTGCATAGTAGGCCGAATTAATTGCTGTTCCAGATCGAAGCTTTCTGTCAAAATAGTAGCTAAATCTGTTCCAGTGTATTCAGTATAGCTATCATTTCGGGAACAAAGCATTTAGTTTAATTAACAGATGATTTTAGGTTCAAAGGCGGCACATTCCAGTAGATTTTCCAGCTCTCGGATATTGCCCGGCCAAGCATAAGTTTATATAAAGGCTGTGGCTTTTTTACTGATGCCCTGTATCTGTTTACCATAGCAATAAGTGAATTGATGAATATGTTATTATTGCAATGCTATATCTATCATTATTGATTGTGGAAACTTAATCATTCTGCGTCTTCTTAGATAACCATACTAAAGAAAGTGCTGTAATAACCAGCCATGGAATAAGGGCCATATTCATGACTTTCCAGCCAATTATATCCAGTAATGCTCCAGCACTAAATGAGCAGATCAATCCCACCACAAAAACTGTCATGTCATTAATGGCCTGTGCCTTGGCTTTTTCTTCGTGAGTATAAGTTCTGGTTAATAAAGAAGTACTGCCAATAAACAGGAAATTCCAGCCTACACCCAATAAAACCAGAGAAATGGCAAATGAATGGAATTGCAGACCAGAAAGGGCAAAAGCGATATAGCAGGCAAACAGTAAGAGACCTGCAAACATGACTTTCAATACACCAAAACGGACAATCAGGTTACCCGTAAAAAATGATGGCAGGAACATCCCCAGTACATGCAATTGAATTACAGTGGTAATTGTACCTAATTCATGATGAGCATGACGCATGGCAATTGGTGTGGCAGTCATACCTAAAATCATGATGCCATAACCAGTAATTGCGCCCAGTAAAGCCACTAAATACATGGGCTGAAATACAATTTTTAGCCAAGGTCGTCCTGCACTAAAACTGGTCTTAATTTCCACCTGATCTGGAATATGTAGTCTTGATAAGATTCCCATCGCAATCAGGGAAACGATAGTAATGATCAGGAAAGAGCCCACATATTCCAGATGATTAAATAGTGGTCCACCAAAGCGAGCCAAAACCGGACCAATCAATGCTGCAACTACACCACCCGCCATAACAAACGAAATTGCACGGGAACGAAAGGTATCATCTGCTACTTCACTGGCAGCAAAACGGTAGAACTGGGCAAAGGATTGATATGCTCCCACACAGAATGTGCCTAATGCCAATAGGTAAAGTGAACTATAGATAATACCAACCGCTGCAATAATTCCACCTGAAATACCTAAAAAAGCGCCACATAAAAAGCCATTGCGTCTACCTACTTTTGCCATCCACATGGAAGCAGGGAACATCATCATGGCTGTACCTAAAAACATCGAGGCAATTGGCAGGGTGGCAAGGGTAGGCGTATTGGCAATATTTGCACCTGCCAGTCCGCCAATCGTCATCACCATGACTGAAATGGTCTGGAATAAAGACTGTGAACTTGCCAGAATGAAAACCTGGCGGTGCATGGTATTTTGTAGCATAAAAGTGAAACCTGAATTTCTATAAGTAATTGATTAATGAGTGTTTTGAGGTAGCATTATTACCACCTGGAACCAGGCTTGAGCTGATTTCATTCGTACATAAGTCTATTGAGCCTATTCTGGTAAATAGATCGCTTAAACCTGCACTAATAGTGGCAATCTTGGCCCTTATCATGGCTTCTGTTCCATAAATTTTTGAGCAGATAAAAGATGTCCTGTCTTTACATAAAGGATTGCTCCTGCTGAACAAGCATGAAAGTTATGGCTGTTTTGAATCGGTAAACGAATCCATGAACCTGCAGGATAAGTTTCTCCATTTGCAAGCAATTCACCTTGTATCACCAGAAGTTCAATTCCGTTTGCACTGTGCTCAGCAAAACTCTGATGGGGTATTAGTTTTTCCACATAGGTTTGTTCGTCCTGAGAGTCATATAAAGGGCAAATCTTACGCTGATTAAGTATTTGCCAGTTTTCGGGCTCATGGGTATTAATACGCACCGACAGTACATCTTCTCTGGTCATTTGCATGAGCTTGACAAAAATCAGTGCGCCTTCTTCACTGGATGGAGTATGTTTTGATCCATCCGGATTCCGTAAATACCAGCCTGCTGGATAATGCTGGTTGCCATTTTCAGTAAATGTTCCAGAGAGCACTAAAATTTCTTCACCTAATGGATGTTGATGCTCTGGAAAAATGCTCTGCGGTGCATAACGAACCAGACTGGTGGCACGGGCTGTTTCACCACCTATTCTATCGAGCATAACTCGTTCAACTTCACCACCAGGAGATTTGACCCATTGATAATCGTTAGGTCTAACCATAGCTACTTGGGAAAAATCAGCGTTAATCCACATGCTTTGTCTCATCTATTCAAAAAGTCAAATATCCTGTTGATCTGATAAAGATTAATAGGAAGAGAAACTTAAAAATGTTAATACTGATTGTTACTATTTACGTCTTTTAACAGACGCGCTGAATAGGGTTAGGCCTGCTAGAACATTTAATATAATTGTGACCAATAGAGCTTCCTTATCCAGTTTTGTATTTAAAGGGCTTTGACCCATAAAGTGAAAAATTGATTCTATAAAGATGGTTCTATACAAACAAACCAGTTAATCTTATAGTAATTGATAGAAAATCTTTAGAATGAAAACTCCTGTATATCTCAACGCATTAAGAGCTTTTGAAGCCAGTGCCAGACATCAAAGTTTTTCCACGGCAGCTATTGAGCTGAATGTAACTCCTGCAGCCGTGGGACAACTGGTTAAAAGTCTGGAAGATTACCTAGGCATTACATTGTTTCAGCGGAGTACAGGGGGAAAAGCCCGCTTGGTGGTAACTGAAGCTGCATTAATGGCATTGCCCGATATTCGTGCCGGTTTTAATAGGCTATTACTTGGCCTGGAAAAACTACAGGCACAAACTTCAGCAGGTGTTTTAACTGTTGCGATCAGCCCGGCTTTTGCATCGAAATGGTTGCTGCCAAGAATTGATACTTTTCAGCAAGCTTATCCTGAAATTGATATTCGACTGGATACTAACTTGGAACCTGTAGATTTTGCTCAACATGGTATTGATATTGCCGTGCGATATGGACAGGGAAACTGGTCAGGATTAGTCGCGGAAAAACTCATGGATGAAGAGGTTTTTCCTGTTTGTTCACCAGGGTTTTATCAGAAATATCGACACCTGTTAAAATATGTAGAGAACTTATTAAACCTACCTTTAATTCATGACTTAACGCTGGATGTCCATACTGGCTTTACTACTTGGAATACATGGTTGAAGTACAATCAGGTGAGCAATGGCTTGGCCCAGCGAGGATTAAAAATTAATAATTCAGCTGCTGTACTACAGGCAGCAATTGATGGGCATGGGGTCGCATTGGCAAGAAGTGTTATGGTGGCAGATGATTTAAAAACAGGGCAGTTGATACGTTTATATCCAGATATGAAGTATTCATCGGCCTTGGCCTATTATATTGTTTATCGACAGGAATGTCAGAATAAGCCGAAATTCGTAGCCTTTAAAACATGGCTGATGGACGAGGTAAAGTTATAAACTAGATAATTTTTTGATATTGTTTTTAAATATAGATGTATCAGTATCTATTATTTAAATAAATTATGTATATCCAGTTTATTGGAATAATTGAAATATATAATTAAAGTGTCTTGCTATATTAATATTACTTAAAAATAATAGAATTTTTTTTATTTTAAAAGTTTTACTGAAAATAATTTTATACTAGATATTTAACTATAATTTTAAAGCTATTTTTATAATAAATTCTTATTTTTTTGAAATATATAATGACTCTTATAAATAAGAGGAATAATAGTTGGTTTCTTTTTATTAAATTAATTTTTTATACTTTAAGAAACTATTTAAATTAACTATTTACTTAAAGCTATAATATGTTTATACATTTATCTAACAAAGCAACTGAAAAAGTACACTATTTCCAATTTAATTAGACTATCTTAAAAAAGTTACTTCAATAATAAAACTCTAAAAGGATGCCAAAGTGGAAACTATAACAGTGAAAAAGATAGTCAGCTGTATTGCTTTTAGTAGTATATTAGGCCTGACTGCATGCCAAAGTACAACCAAAGACCATCACTCTATGGATGATCGAAAACATCATTCTAAAATGTGGCATGATAAGCATGAAGACTTATCTGATAACCAGATTATTAAAATATTGAGTACTGCCAACAATGGCGAGATTATGCAGGCAAATGCGGCCTTGCCAAAGTTAAAAATGGCTCAAGTCCGTCAATATGCTCAGATGATGATTCGTGAACACTCAGCGAATGAGCAAAAAGGTCAAGCATTGGCAACTCGTCTGATGCTAACACCACAGACCAGTGAGATTAGTAAGTTATTACAGCGTGACAGTGATAAGATCGTTGATAAACTTAACAGATCATCTTCTGACACTGATAAAGATTATATGAAGAGCCAAGTGGAAGTACATCGTAAAGTTCTCATGGTAATCGATAAAAAATTGATTCCAAATGCTAAAAACTCTGACTTAAAGAACATGCTTGTTCAAACACGTAGTGCGGTTGCTACACACTTACAAATGGCTGAACAAATGGTTTCAATGATGAAGTAACATTAAAATCATCCATATATTTATATTTTTTAAATAGGTCTAGCATTCATCATGCTAGGCCTTTTAAGTTTGTATAATTTAATACTAAGATTAAATTATACAATAAAAGAATTTTACTAATAATATCTCTTGTACCAAGTAAATAGGCTAGATAAAGTTTGATAAATACTCATCCTATTCTCTAGCTTCTATTTTAGATATCTAATCCGAAGAAAATCTTTTGCTCATAGATATTTTATAAATATATTAGAAATGTTTTCTCATAAATCAGTATTTTTTAGTTAATTGAAGCCTTATCGTTCTTACTTAAAAAATCAGAAATAAGGCTTATTATGCTACCTATTATTTAAAGTGGAATTAAGAGTGAATATCTGCGCTCTTTAACTAAAAACTGTATGTAATACCTAACTTTGCAGTGCGTGGTTGTCCAGGATATACATAGCGGTTAAAAGCACTATCATCATATTCTTTATTAAAAATATTCTTAATATCAAAGCTGAATCTTAAATCAGGATTTAAGTCATAGTATGAAATTAAATCAGTTGTTGCATAACTGCCCATCGTATAAGTATTATTTGCAGTCTGACCTTTTCGGTTACCAATATAACGCTGATTAATGCCTATGCCTAAACCATCAAATAATCCTGATTTAAATTCATAAATGCTGAGTAAATTAAATGAATTTTGAGGAATATTGGCTAGATGTGTTCCTTTTTCTAAGGTATTGTCTTTATTTACACTAGCATCGACATATGAATAGTTTCCTATAATTTTCCACGCCGGTATAATATTGCCTATCAGACTTAAGTCAAAACCTTTACTCGATAACTCTCCAGCAGCAATACTTTTAGTCGAGTCTGTTGGGTCAAGAGTTAAAATATTCTCTTTTTTTACATAATAAATGGCAGTGTCAAAAGAAAGCTGTTCATCTAGTAATGTGTATTTTGTGCCTATTTCATAAGAAATACCTTCTTCAGGGTTAAAGCCCTGATTATTACGATCTGCTCCGGAGTTAGGCTTAAATGATTTACTAATATTGGCATATGCTGTCAGTTGGCCGGTCAGATCATAAGTCATACCAATGCGCGGAATAAGAGCATGGTTATCTGTAGACCAAGATGTATTAGAAATAAAGTTGTGATAATCATGCTGATAGCTTTCCAAGCGTAAAGCAAGCAAGGTGTTTAAACGACCAGTCAGATGAATCTGATCCTGAATAAATAAAGCTTGGCTTTTTAATTGTTCACGGTCATGGGTGGTTATATTATTTAATTCTGGCAATGTTTGTGGTTTATATGGATGATTAATATCTAAATCAAAATGATCCTTCGAACGAATAATAAAAGATTTATAATCATAATCTTCAAGTTCTATGCCTGAAATTAAAGTATGCTCTAAATTAAATAAATTGAAATTACCGACTATATTGGCCTGAAAGTTTTTATCAATCCAATCTAAATTACGCCAGTTATAATTACGGGTAAGTAACTCACCATCTGTGTTAGCTTTGATGCCATTTGCCTCAACTGCATAACCATGCAGATTTCCATTTAAATATTGAGTACCAATATTAAGTGTCCAGTCATCGTTAAAGGTATGTTCAATACGTAACTGTAGCATGTCATTATCATTATATAAGCGATTCCGGTTCTTGCCAGTTTCCCACCAGTACTCTGCCGGGTCAAAATTATATCTTTTTTGTCCTTCGTAGCGGGTAAAACCCCGGTCTAAAGCATGCTGGTTACGTAACAGATCAGCTTCTAAGGTCACTTTATTGGTGTCTGAAGGACTCCATTGAATAACAGGTGCGATATTCCAGCGCTTTGAATCAACATGGTCGCGGTAAGTATCTCCGTTTTCTCCCATGACATTTAAGCGGTACATAAGACTCTCATCTTCAGTTAAAGCGCCGGCTGTATCTAAAGTGCCCCGCAACAGGCCCTCATGATCAACACTCAAACCTAAAGTTGTTTTTTGTTCAGCATGGGGTACTTTACTAATGACATTGAATGTACCTCCCGGATCACCACGGCCATACAAACTAGAGGATGCACCTTTTAATACTTCTATACGTTCAATGGTATTACTGTCAGGTGCATTGGGATAACCACGATTAATTGGAAAACCATTCCGGTAGTATTCGCCACTAGTAAACCCGCGTGAGGTAAATGTGGTTAAACCCTGACCACCAAAGTTATTTGCCCGCCCTATACCTGCTACATCAAGAGCTTCCGATAAGCGGGTAGCTTGAATATCGTTTAGGACTGCTTCAGAGACAACCGTGACTGCCTGAGGAGTATCTTTCAATAAGGTATGAGTACGTGTGGCAGAGCTTGCCGTACTGACCTTATAGGCTAGATGAGCATTATCAGTTTTGCTGGTTGCCTGTAAACTGATAGTAGGTAATGAGCTAATTTGGTCATTTGCAAATACGAAAATAGGACAGCTAAGTGGTAACAAACCGAGAAGTAGGTGACGTTTTAACACAGAATATAGTTTCACAAGATTTTTATGATAATGATTGTATTTTACATTTTTAAAAAGTAAATATAATCTATCGTTATAGTACTTTATTAGATATAAGTCTCTGCTTAACTTGAATTTAATATAAAAGAGCAAAAACAGATTGTTCATTTCTGCTAAAAAAGAGAAGTAATATAAGTATTAAATAGATAGGAAGTTACCGAGCCAAACACTCTTCATTAAATTATGATATTAAAAGCAGCAGAAGAAATAACCGAACCGCGGCTGGGAACACCATCTGGATAAAGTAATTCAACTAAACACCAAATAGTTTTAAGTGCGCTTTAAGTGACCATATTTTAAATAAATAAAATAAAGACTTAGAAGAATCAATAACCAGAATATATAGTCTAGAATAAAGTATAGGTAGTGGAACTCGTCTAAACCTATAACTAAGGATAAAGGATCAATACCGATGCTACCTACAGGCGAAATTTCTCCATCGATAAGAAATTGGAAAGGTGCTCCTCCAGCTATTACCTCATCCTTCTCGATGGTATCGACGGCTAGACGTTCAACATCAATAGTAGTCTGGTAGAATAAAGAACTATAAGTCGCTACCAGTGCTAACATATTTAAAGATATTATTTTCTTGATCACTTGATCTATCCATGTCTTTTTTATCTTTAGTCCCCAAAATCAGGTATATCTTAGAATTGTATTTTAATTTTAGTTTGTTATATCAAGCAGAAACTATTTTAAAGGATTCTAGAGGTGGCTTAAAAAGGTTTAAATTAAATTTTAACCTAATCAATACTTAATAAATAAAAATATAACTTTGCAGTTGTTGTTAGCTTATTAATCATCCCCATGAATCAAAAATAGAACTTTTTAAATTCAATACCAAAGGAGTACCTGAAATTCTGTAACTGTCAGGCAATGTATTTTATCTCTTTTAGGAGCTTTCTATGCTATTCACCAATCCATTATTGGCCATTTTACTCATTCCAACTCCGCAACAGTTGGTCATGGACTCATCTGCAGTACAAGAGTGCCGAGCAGAGCAGTTAACTATTCAGGTCGATAATAAAGCAGGTGATTTTAATGGTATGTCACATTCTGGTACAGAAATTAAAATTTATAATAAAGGACCAGAATGCCAATTCCCGGCACGTCCACGAGTTAAAATTTATGGCTCAGAAGATAAGATTTTGCCTTTGGAAAATGGTACCAGACCTGAACAGCTGGCTCAAAATTTAGTAATTGATAATGGGCAATATGCTGTAATGCAATTACGTTGGGTATCAAGTCCTGTCTATAATGAAAACAAAAAATTAAAAGCAATTACTCTGAGCGTAGATACACGGTATTCAGCGTTAAAAGTTCCTCTAGCAGCTGAAATCTATATTCCTGCTGATGTGAAAATAGGAACATTTGAACAGACCCCCCTACGTATAGTAGAGGGTAGGAGTGAACGTTAATAATGTATCTACGATAAGAAATAAAGTAGCTTTCCATAGCAGTCATATGTTGGAACAGGCTACCTAACTTATAAAATAGATGAGCATAAAATTTTGTAAGTTTTCACTGACATGCATAGGCGCTTATAGCTGCTATGCAGTCGATGAGAATATTTTTATGATGAAGTTATGAAGGAACAGGATGTTCCAGAACATAAAACAATAATAATAAGTTTCAGCACCAGGACTGTGAGATAAGACAGGAGTTATATCTAGCAACCCAATATGAGAAACCTCGGCAGGATGCCGGGGTTTTTTATTACTCAATTATTTTTAATCGAAAAACCTATGAAGCAAATTAGCTGTATAAATCTATTCACGGGACACGAATAAATTAAATATTGATCACTTATGCATTTAATTTTTATGGGATTTTTTGAGACTTAAATAGTGGAACACTGTTGCAATTAATTGTAATAGCACTACACTTATCGTCCATACAGGTAGTAAAAAATATAAGCCAAATAAAATACTGATATAAATAATTTTTTGGAATTGATTACAATTTTTCCACTGTTGCCATAGGTCTTGGTTAAACTTTCGTAATGTATCTAAAGGTCGTTGGTAAGTCCACCATGCCTGATAAGAAAATATTAGTACTAATAAGATTATGGCTGCAGACAGAACTAGCAAAACTTGATTTAGCCAGCCGAACAGAACCCCAATATGTAAATCTACTCCCCAGCGTGTTAATTTTGCAGATAATGGAAAATCACTAAATCTTAAATGGTCAATAATATGTTGAGTTGACATATCTACCGCTAAAGCATCGATTTGAATTGGCCAACGATGATTCATTTCTTCTATCGACCAGGCCCGATCTTTTTGATAACTGGGTTTAATTTGTAATGCTTGTGCGTTTAAACCATTTTGATGAGCAAGCTCGACAATACGATCAAAGTCTTTGAAGTTTAATGTAGTTGAAAGGTGTTGGCCTGGCATATCCATCTGCATGTAATGTTCAGCATGTGGATTTGTCACATTCATCGTTTTTGGATTTAATGCCAGATACAAAGTTGGTGTATCACTATTGAGTAAATGGCGAAGTTGTGCAATGTTTGCTCCGCTCCATTTTGACCATGTTAAACCGGTAAGAGAAAAGAAAAATAGCATCGGTAATACAGTTAAACCGAAAATATAATGCCATTTGATACGTGAATGGCGTGAATGAATGGATTTATTTTTTTTACGATAGCTCCACCATTGAATCAGGCCAGTTAAAGCAAATAGTCCTAACCAGCTTGCTGCAAATTCGCTATATATACGACCATACTCACCTAGTAATAAGCTGCGGTGTAACTGGTCTAAAAAAGTTCTTAAAGGTAAAACCCCACTGGTACCGTAAACAGGAAGCTGACCTTGGACCTTTAATGTATATGGATTTATAAATATTGCTTTAACTGTATCAGGGTTGTTGGGCACCTGATAAAGAATGCGTGTGGTATGTTCAGAAGTCTGCGGTGTTCGAACTGCAAATATCTTTGCATCATGAGGTAAAAAAATTGAGGCAGCTGCAACCTGTTGACTAAGAGGTTGAGTTTTATGGTTTGGGCTATGTAGTGCGGATAGCTGCTCTTTATAAATAAAGCTCTCAAGCTGGGGTGTTAAGCCATAGAGTAGCCCTGTTAAAGAGGCAATAAAAATAAAAGGGGCAATTAAAATCCCTAATTGATTATGAAGCAGCTTTAACAATTGGTATTCAACATATGACTTTAAAAATAGATTATATTCAAAAAATGAGCACTAGAAGAATATTAAATTATATAATCTTTATGCGATAAAACTTGAATAAAATCATGCTAGCTATGATGTATAGAAGTATAGTTAAAGGCTTATATAAAAAATTCAGTAATATTCAAAATTCTTAAATCAAACTGTTATTTTTGAAAATTTTTTCTAATGATGATTAAGCTCTGTTATGTGTTACTAAAATTACCAGTTCAAATTATAACGCTATAACCCGTTAAATCATGTACCAACCCTCTATCTGCTCAGATATAACCATATACATATATGATGTAAATCATAAGTACGATGATTAAATCAGAATAAATATAAGCTCCTACACTATAACATGTAGAAAATTAAAAAATTATTAGTAGGAAAAGAATTTAAAAATCTCATTTTTTTTACCAATATTCTTTAATTCTAATAGCATTAGTTTTTAAAAATGAATTTTACTCACTTTCCAATGAGACTAAATCATTTTTATTCATGTTGTGATTACGGTATAAATCTATTCATGTTCTGAAGCGCTCCAGTAATTCACTTTTGATAAGACCAAAAGGCGCAAAACCGATAAGGCTGGAAAGTTTAAAAAGAGCAAAAAGATTTTTTAGGTTTATCTCAGAAATTAGGGTACTGATCACAATGAATAAAGAATTTACATTTACGATTAAAAGTATTTGTTTCGATGAAAACTATCGTCCGGCAGACAATACGCGCCTTACCACCAACTTTGCTAACTTGGCAAGAGGGATGAGCCGTCAGGAAAATTTGCGCAACACATTACGCATGATTGATAATCGTTTCAATGCCTTGGCTCATTGGGACAACCCTAAAGGTGACCGCTATGCTGTTGAGCTTGAAATCATTTCAGTTGAAATGAATATTGATGTGCAAAACCATAGCAGTGGGCTTCCTTTGATTGAAATATTGAAAACCAATATTATCGATAAAAAAACCGGTAAATGTATTGAAGGTATTGTGGGCAACAATTTTTCTTCTTATGTCCGTGATTATGATTTTAGTGTGCTGTTGCTCGATCATAATAAAGATCAGCCTAGCTTTAGCACACCAGAAAATTTTGGTGAATTACATGGCAACCTGTTTAAAAGTTTCATTAACTCAAACACTTACAAAGAAAACTTTAAAAAAGCGCCTGTCATTTGCCTAAGCGTTTCAACAAGTAAGGTCTATCACCGTACTGAAAATGTACATCCTGTTTTGGGTGTCGAATACAAGCAAGAAGACTATTCATTAACTGACGAATATTTCCAAAAAATGGGCTTAAAGGTCCGCTATTTTATGCCGGCAAATAGCGCCGCGCCTTTAGCATTCTATTTTTCAGGTGATTTGTTGAGTGATTATACCAACCTTGAGTTGATCAGTACCATCAGCACAATGGAAACCTTCCAAAAAATTTACCGACCTGAAATTTATAATGCAAATTCAGTTGCCGGTAAATATTATCAGCCAAGTTTGAAGAATCAAGACTATTCACTCACTCGCATTGTGTATGACCGAGAAGAACGTAGCCGTCTGGCTATTGAGCAAGGGAAGTTTGTTGAAGAGCAATTTATCAAACCATACCAAGCGATTCTTGAGCAGTGGTCTGCAAATTACGCTCTTAATTAATATATATACAGGTCATTGATCATGAAAAAATTATTACCGACTTCAACTGCTGGCAGCTTACCTAAACCGTCTTGGCTTGCAGAACCTGAAAAGCTTTGGTCACCTTGGAAACTTGAAAATGAAGGCTTAGCTGAAGGTAAAAGAGATGCGTTACGTTTGGCGCTGCATGAACAACAACTTGCTGGCATCGATATTGTGAGTGACGGTGAACAAACCCGCCAACACTTTGTGACCACGTTTATTGAACACTTAAATGGCGTAGATTTTGAGAAGCGCGAAACAGTTCGTATTCGTGACCGTTACGATGCAAGTGTACCGTCTGTAGTGGGTGCGGTATCACGTCAAAAGCCGGTTTTTGTTGAAGATGCCAAGTTTTTACGTCAGCAAACCAATCAACCTATCAAGTGGGCGTTACCTGGCCCAATGACCATGATTGATACGCTTTATGACGGTCATTACAAGAGCCGTGAAAAACTGGCTTGGGAATTTGCTAAAATCTTGAACCAAGAAGCAAGAGAATTAGAAGCTGCGGGTGTAGATATTATTCAGTTTGACGAACCTGCATTTAATGTATTCTTTGACGAAGTCAATGACTGGGGTGTCGCGACTTTGGAACGTGCTATTGAAGGCCTAAAATGTGAAACTGCGGTTCATATTTGCTATGGTTACGGCATTAAAGCCAATACAGACTGGAAAAAAACACTCGGTTCGGAATGGCGTCAATATGAAGAAGCATTTCCGAAACTTCAGGCTTCTAACATTGATATCATTTCATTAGAATGTCACAACTCACATGTACCTATCGATTTACTCGAGCTTATTCGCGGTAAAAAAGTGATGGTCGGTGCAATTGATGTCGCATCTAACCAGATTGAAACACCAGAAGAAGTGGCGAATACACTTCGTAAAGCGCTTCAGTTTGTAGATTCTGACAAGCTTTATCCTTGCACAAACTGTGGTATGGCACCTCTTTCTCGTGAAGTAGCACGTGGCAAGTTAAATGCTTTAAGTGCAGGTGCAGAAATCGTTCGTAGAGAACTTATGGGATTGGAACTTACTGCTTAATATTTACCAATAAGTGGTATAAAGGGTTACTTTTTTGATGGCAGTTGATAATCAAACAAGTAACCCTCATTTTACTTGCTACATGTCGTTCTAATCAGAACGCATGTCGATAGTACCTTCCTGATGGAGTTGGGCGGTATAGCAAACACACAGGAAAAAGTACGGTTCAATTTAGGAATAATGTCATGGTTCAGGCAACAGACTTTAGAAATGCAATGTCTTTACTCACAAGTGCAGTCAGTGTTGTGACCACGGCAGGTATGTCTGGCCGTTTTGGATTTACTGCCTCTGCTGTGTGTAGTGTGACTGACACACCACCGACATTATTGGTCTGTATGAACCAGGCTGCAAGCTCACATGCACATTTCCTGGATAACAAAATCTTAACGGTAAATGTTTTAGGCGCGCATCACGAACATATTTCAAAAGCATTTTCATCTAAACTCACGCCAGAAGAACGCTTTAAACATGGCGCATGGATTGAGTTGGAAACAGGTGCACCTGTGTTGGAAGATGCTTTGGTAAGTTTCGACTGCGAGATTGAGCAAATTCAACAAGTGGGAACTCACACTATTTTGATTTGTCCTATTGTTGCGATTCAACAAAGCCAGCATGATCAAAGTCTGGTTTATTTTAATCGTGCTTATCACCAAGTGGGCCAGACAGAAACTGCTTAAACCCACTCTTTATGCAAATGAAAATTTATTATAAAAGTTAAACGTTTAAATTTTTAAAATGCATGATTGTCATTCAGGTAAATAGTATGGGGGGTTATCTATTGGTGAAGGTTAATTTCAGCGCGAACAATATAAAAATGGAGCCAGTTATCTGATCAATTTTTTTCAAAGTTTTACCTTGCTGTAGAAATCTCGAAATAGGTTTCATCAAAGTAATCAAAAATAATGACCATAAAATGCCTAAACCTACATGAATGGCTACTAAGCTTAAAAGCCAATATGTAGAATTTTCACCAGTTGGAATAAACTGGGGTAAAAATGAGACATAGAAGAACCCGACTTTAGGGTTCAATATATTCGTAATCAAACCTTTTAAAAACCAATTTTCCTGTTTGTTAGGATTTGACGTTATCTCAAAAGCTGTTCGAGGTTTAAAAATCAAGCCAATACCTAACCATACCAGATAAACAGCTCCTAACCATTTTAACAGGTTAAATGCAAGTTCAGAGGTAGCTAAAATAGCGCCTATTCCACAAGCTACAAGTACACCCCATGCTAAACAGCCACACGCAATACCTAAGGCTGCATTGAATGCTTTACTTTTATTTCCTACAGTAGCTGTTCGTATAATTAATGCTGTATCCAGTCCCGGGGTTATTGTTAATAGAATAATTGCTATAAAGAATGGTATAAGAAGCTCAGCCATATTCAGTCGATCAGGTGTAAAACTAGAGCCTATATGATAACGTCTGAATAAATAAAAATTAAACTCTATTATCAAAACTCGCTAAAATTGATAGATCAAAAGACCTGATGTGTAGAGCGTTTGCTCATGTATATTAAATATGGATTAATATCCAGCCTGAGTACAAGTAAGAAAATATTAAAATTTTAATCATGTTGTTGTTTTTAATAAATATCTGATAATGTTAATAACTGTTATATGAACACTCATCCTGATAAATATTATAATATTTATTATATATTTAAAAATAGAATAGTTCAGTATGCCATTAATTGTTTTAAGGGGAATATAGAAATAGAGAGCGTAATGCCTGCTCATCAAGATTAAGCAGGGTTACTTAATATAGAACAAAGTAACTTCAATTGTGAAAAAATCAGTAAAAATTATATAGCATAAAAAAGCATAACCCTTAAAGGATCAGTTATATATCTGATACTCTAAAGGTTATGCTTTAAAATAGCTGATTCATAAATTTCCTGAATTATATTTTTTAGCTGTGCTTTACCTGGTTGCGGCCATGGTTTTTGGCATGATAGAGATTGTTGTCGGCAATTTTTAATACTTCTGTAAAACTATTTGAGCTCTCGGGCCACGACGCAATACCAATAGAGACCGTGATTCTGCCAACATTATTAATAATATATGTTTCTACGGCATGGCGAAATCTTTCAGCACTTTCATAGACCTCTTGTTTATTAACATTTGGAATAATTACAATAAATTCTTCACCACCATGACGGCAACAAAGATCATTTTTGCGGAAATTTTCCAACATGATCTTAGCTAAAGTTTTTAATACTTCATCACCTTCATCATGACCATACGTATCATTAATACGTTTAAAATGGTCTATATCAATCAGAAGTACAGAAAAAGGAACTTTAGAATCTATCATTCCTTTTGTAAAGAACTGCATCCCTCTACGGTTTAATAAGCCAGTCAGTGGATCTGTATTAATACGATGATCCATTTCGGTTAGCTTATGAGAAAATTTACGTGCGCTTAATAAAAGTGATAACTTGAACTTGGTGACCTCATAGTACCAAGGATTAATCCTTTTGATTCTTTCTTCGATTTTAGGTTGATTCAGCAGACTGGCCATATTGGCTAGGTTATGTAACGGATTGGAAATAACGAGTGCAAATCTCCAGACAATATAAAAAATAAGCAGATAAAACAGGAAAATTCCGCCTGTAACTTTATAAATAATAGTCGATGCCTGCTCAAGTAGCTCATTAGTGGGCTGCTGAGAGACAATAAGCCACTTGGTTGAGGGGATGTATGAAAAGCCGGCAAGATTATCTACGCCTCGACTGTTTATCAAACGGATATTTCCATTTTTGGTCGCCTGCATGTATTTCAGGCCTGTATTATTCCTAACAGTTTCTCCAATTCTTTTTGTATCAGGGTGAAAAATAATCTTATTATTCTGATCAATCACATACATGTAGCTCTTTTTATAACTGTAGTTGATCGTTAAGAGATGGTTAATAATATTTTTCTGCTTTAAGTAAATGGCTGAGCCTATAAAGCCCTTATAGTTATTATCTTTATCAAAGATAGGCTGGGACAAGAAAACAATCAGATTATCTTTTACAGAGTAATAGGGTGAAGAAATATAAGTTTTTTTATTTTTAAGTGAGGCTTGAATTCCGGGCGTGGTCTGAATTTTATTCCGGTCAATATTTAAAATGTTGGAAGAAAAGTTGATGAGCCTGCCTTCAGCATCACCAATGACTACACTGTTATAGTGATCCGACTGGTATTTAAGACGATCAACTTCTGCTTCTCTTAACGCAAAACTGTTAAAGTCTTTCCCCAAAGATTGAGCACTGTACTTGAGTTCTTTTAATATATTTTGAAAATGATTGTCTGTATTAAGGGCAATTTTATTTGCATATTCCGAGTTAATCGCTAAAGAGTTGCTGATTAACTGGTTTTTTACGATTAAATAACTCACGCCTAAAGATACAAAGAAGAGTGTAGATACGCAGAATACGATTAATAAAAGTATTAATTTTCTCAAGTCCAGGTCAAAAGACTTACCCAGTTTTCTCATGAACATCATAAATTAATCAAATTCTGACATATTTCGGCTCATAATACCTTTTTAATTTAATAATGTAGATGAAATTGGATGATTTATTGAACAATAATTCTGTTTTTAATAATTTTATTGTTTATAGAAGTTTTTACTATGTCTCTTTAAAAGTCTTAAACCATTTATGGAATAACGAACTTTCTGAGCTCATAAGAATACCAAATTGCCCATGAGCAAGGCTGCCGTATATCTTTAACTCCTTACAATAGAAATGAAGTACCGACTTGGTCTTATGATTATGGCTTTGGCATCATGTCAAAGTAGATTAATTTTTACATTTAAAAGATAAGGTTTAAGAAAAAAGTTTCCTATTTAATCTAATCTAGTCATTATTTTTTTGACCAGTCTTCGCGGATTAGCTCTATTAATTCACGAGAGGCTTTAGGAAGTACCTTATCTTTTAACCAGACCAAATAGACCGGCATAGGGAGCTGATTCTGTGTATTTTTAAAATTTAACTGGATTAGCCGGCCGGTATCAATCAGATCTTTTACCAGAGATAAAGGAAAGTTACCCCAACCTAAGCCTATCTCCACCATATCAATTGCTGTCTGTAAATGATTGGTTCGCCAGTAAGAAGCACCTATCACAGGCCTTAAATCTGTTATGTCCAGCTCGGTACTTGCAACCAATATCTGCCGTACATTAATCAGATCTTCAATAAAAATTGCATCTTTATTTGTATGTACCAAGTCATGGTTTGCTGAAATCGTAGCCACCACTGTCTCTGTAGTAACGAGCTGCAAATATTCCTGTATCTTAATATTTTGACCGGAACTGGCCAGACAGATACTGATCTGTTCTGCATAAAGCATATGCAGAATATCATCCTGTGGCGCTGTAATAACTTCAATATGAAGCAGGGGATATTTTGAGGCAATTTTTTGTATAGCCAGCAAGAGCTTCCGGTTATTTACATCAGAAACGACACCTATTTTTAAAATATTCTCCAGGCCCAAAGACAGTTCACATGCATGCTTCGTCATCTGCTTAAGTTGCTCTGAAATCATTCTGGCCTGTGGTACTAATGCCAGCGCCGTAGCTGTAGGAATAACCTTGCGTGGAGTCCTTTCAAAAAGTGTTAGTCCTAATTCTGCCTCCAGGTTGGCTATACCCATGCTTACTGCCGACGGAACCCTGCGTAAATTTCGTGCGGCCGCAGAAAAAGAGCCTGCATCGAGAACAGCAAGAAATAACTCAATATTTTCACTACTAAAATTCATTTGTTATCAGTTCAACTGAAAGCTATTAACTTTATCAATAATTCTAACTGAAATTAAAATAGGGAATCTTATCAATTTGTTCAGGTAATCTCATTCATGCAAGGAATGAAACGTCGAGTAGTCTATATCACTAGCTATGAAATCATAGGAATGGGAGTTTCTTCGCTATGTTTCGCTTTATTGACTGGCAGCACATTAAGCCATACTGGACCTCTAGCAATTTTAGTGACCAGTATGGCGGCACTTTGGAATCTGGTATATAACCTGATGTTCGAAGCATGGGAAAGACGTCAAACGATGCATACCCGTACTGTGAAACGGCGTATAGTCCATGCAATAGGGTTTCAGCTCACCCTAATAATTTTTCTAATTCCTCTTATTGCCTGGTGGATGGAAATTACATTACTCAAAGCATTTATTTTAGATGCTTCTTTAATTGTTATTATTCCTTTTTATACTTTTACCTTTAACTGGATTTTTGATCAATTATTTGGTGTACCGCTTTCTGCTCAACCTATAGCTAAATAGATTTTATTAAAAATAATATTGAGGATTTTTATGATCTATAGAAAATATACAGAATAGAAGTATATTTTCTATATTGTAAATTAAATAACATGTAAATAAGTTTTTGATTTTAATGAGATTATGCTTTATGGGATAAAGTATTATTGATTTATCATGATATTATAAAAACATAGGAAGATTATATTTAAAACTAATTTAATATTTGAATTAATCCTATAAATAATGAAATATACTAAATTAAAAATTTATTTTATATAAAAAATAATTGAGAAACTGAAAAAGAATTATATACCTAGTAATAGTACTTAACTACCTCCTCTTAATTAGACTTTTTAACATGCCACTCCAAAGCAGTTTTGAATCATTAACTTTAGGTTAATGATTCTGCTTTCAGGTTGATTGATCCTGCATATTAAAAAGAGTTTTATAGGTCAGGAGATAAGTATTAAGGAAAGCCTCATGGAAGGTTCGGTTCAGAATAAAGAACGTATATGGACAAAACGTCGACATGCAAAACAACTCAAACTGGAAATGGCTGCAAAATATGCCGATGGCTGCATTATTCCGGCAGAAGATATTATAAAAGTATTAGAAATATTGATTACGCCAGGCGATAAAGTAGTTCTGGAAGGAAATAACCAGAAACAGGCAGATTTTCTATCTCGCTCACTGATACAAGTCAATCCGGAAATTCTGCATGATCTGCATATGATTATGCCCAGCGTTGGGCGCCCGGAACATCTGGATCTGTTTGAAAAAGGTATTGCCCGCAAGCTGGACTTTTCTTTTGCAGGAACACAAAGTCTTAGAATCAGTCAATTAATTGAAGACGGGCTGCTCGAAGTTGGAGCCATTCATACTTATATTGAACTCTATTCACGGTTACTGGTTGACCTTATTCCCAACGTTGTACTTTCAGCAGGTTTTATGGCAGACCGGCAGGGTAATATCTATACCGGCCCAAGTACAGAAGATTCTCCAGCTTTAATAGAACCTGCTGCTTTTAGTGACGGCATTGTAATAGTCCAGGTAAATGAACTGGTTGATGATGTTACAGATTTACCGCGGGTTGATATTCCTGCTTCATGGGTAGATTTTATCGTGGTAGCAGATAAACCATTTTATATCGAACCTTTATTTACACGTGATCCGAAACACATCAAGCCTGTGCATATATTGATGGCCATGATGGCGATCCGGGGTATTTATGAACGTCATCAAGTGCAATCTTTAAATCATGGGATTGGTTTTAACACAGCAGCGATTGAACTGATTTTACCTACTTATGGCGAATCCCTGGGTTTAAAAGGCAAGATTTGCCGCAACTGGACACTCAATCCGCACCCGACATTAATACCTGCCATTGAAACTGGATGGGTGGAAAGTGTGCATTGCTTCGGGACCGAGCTAGGCATGGAAAAATATATTGCTGCCCGCCCTGATGTATTTTTTACCGGTCGAGATGGCTCATTACGTTCTAACCGTATGATGTGCCAGTTGGCTGGACAGTACGCAGTAGATCTGTTTATTGGAGCAACGCTTCAGGTAGATGGAAGCGGGAACTCTTCCACGGTTACTAAAGGCCGACTTGCCGGTTTTGGTGGAGCGCCCAATATGGGCCATGACCCTCGTGGACGCAGACATGCCACACCTGCCTGGCTTGACATGCGGACCACAGATCAAACTGATACAGATACTTATCTCGCTCGTGGCAAGAAACTGGTTGTACAGATGGTAGAAACCTTTCAGGAAGGCGGAAAACCTACTTTTGTAAATACGCTTGATGCAGTAGGTGTAGCTCAAAAGGCTGGTATGGCACTGGCACCTATCATGATTTATGGTGACGATGTAACCCATTTACTCACTGAGGAAGGAATTGCCTACCTATATAAAGCCCGCAGTATGCAAGAACGAGAAGAGATGATTGCAGCGGTTGCAGGTGTAACTGATATAGGTCTTAATCATAACCCTAAAACAACTGAACGCCTGCGTCAGGAAGGTCTGGTGGTCTTTCCGGAAGATCTGGGGATACGCCGTACTGATGCAACACGTGAATTACTGGCTGCCAAAAATATTGCAGAGCTTGTGTCCTGGTCAGATGGCTTATATCAACCACCTGCAAAATTCAGGAGCTGGTAATGATGGCTGTTTTAACCGGAACTTCTTTGACTGTGGCCGAGCGGCTGGCTGAATTTGCCGTCCAGGCATTACTAGATGAAGTAAATCTGACTCCTAAGCCGGCACTGGTCGACCAGCGTGGCAGTGGTGCACATGATGACCTTAGCCTTGAGCTGATGGAGCATTCTGCACAAAGCCTGTTTCCCATGTTTAAGGCAATGGCTCAGGCCGCAGAAAAATATGGAACTGTCTGTCAGTCATTAAGAGAAGAAATTGGTCATATTGGGCGTCAAGGTGAGAAGCAAATGCTGCAGGTAACTCAAGGCATTAATACGCATCGTGGTGCAATCTGGTCACTTGGATTAATGGTCACTGCTACAGCGCTTACTCTTGAAAAGCAGAAAAGACTAACTGTACCTAACTTATGCAGGCTTGCCGGAAAAATTGCCTGTTTGGAAGACCGGTTCATTCCAGTACAGGCATTAACACATGGCCAGAAAATCCGGCAGCAATATGGCATAAATGGTGCCAAACAGCAGGCCCAGCAAGGTTTTCCAGTAATAGTTCAGTACGGTTGGCCGCAATTATGCCTGAGCCGTAGTAAAAGCATAAGTGAAAGTCATGCACGGCTTGATAGCTTGCTTGCCATGATGTCACAGCTTACAGATACCTGTGTCATTTATCGAGCTGGCCTTTCCGGGCTAGAACAGATGCAGGACGGTGCAAAATATGTTCTGGCCTCAGGAGGAAGTTCTACCTTAAAAGGACAGCAGGCTTTACAACAGCTAGAACATAATTTACTGGCCATTAGAGCGTCGGCCGGGGGAGCAGCAGATTTACTGGCAGCCTTACTGTTTCTGGATAGCATAAGCAGAACGGACCATAAAATATTAAAGGATGACTAAGTATGGAAATATTAAATTTTGAATTTAATGCGGGAAAAGTACCTCAAAAATCTATTGTAGTTGGCTGTGTAGGTTCAGGAGATCTGGAAATCCTGATGGAACCCGGTTCAGAAAGAAAGCTTAAAGTCAGGGTAACAACTTCAGTAGATGGCAGCAGTCAGCGTTGGAATAACCTGTTTGAACGGGTATTTACCAGCCAGCTTCCGCCAGCAGTCAATATTGATATCCACGATTTTGGAGCGACACCGGGAGTTGTCCGTTTAAGGCTGGAACAGGCCTTTGAGGAGATAGAAAATGCCGGATAAAAATAAACTACTAGAACAGCAGAGCTTTATTGAATTAAATGCCCGTGAACGTGCTTGGTCATTTCTGGACCCGAACAGCGGGCGTGAACTGCTTGATCCATTTGCACGAATTATGTCGCCATGGCTGCCCAAGCAAAATATTGTACCGCAGGCCGATGATGGCGTTGTAATTATCAAAGGATTGATCCAGCAGCAACCTACTGTTGTCATCTCAATTGAGGGTGTATTTCAGGGAGGAAGTCTTGGGGAAGTCGGCGGTGCCAAAATTGCTGGCGCACTTGAAATGGCAATCGAAGATAACCGTCAGGGAATTCCGACCACCGCTATTTTACTGCTAGAAACTGGTGGCGTACGTTTGCAGGAGGCTAACTTGGGTCTGGCTGCTATTGCAGAAATTCAGGAAGCAATTGTTGAGCTTAGACAATACCGGCCTGTGATTGGAATTATTGCAGGAAGTGTGGGTTGCTTCGGTGGAATGTCAATTGCAGCAGGGTTATGCAGTTACCTGATCATGACACAGGAAGGCCGTCTTGGGTTAAACGGACCACAGGTAATCGAACAGGAAGCAGGTATACAGGAATATGACGCTAAAGACCGTCCTTTTATCTGGAGCATTACCGGAGGGGCTCAGCGCTTTGCCAGTGGCTTGGTCGATGCTTATGTACAAGATGACCGAGAACAAATGAAACAACAGGTGATTGACTATATGCAGCGGGGTATACCTCAACTGCATCGCAGTTCAGACTATTCTTTTTATCTGCCCAAACTCAGTCAAATAGATACATCAGAGCAATTATTGCCTGTTCAGGTGCAAGCGTTGTATCAGGGAGAACAGACATGAATATGGATATAAACGCAATCAAGTTTTCAGTTCGGGGTAAACACTGGTTTGAAATTTTAACCCAAGGCTTCCAGAAAATTGAAACTGGCATTCACTCTCTGCTGGTTGCCGATGGACAAATAGACGGGCAGATGTTGCGGGTATTTGCAGTTGTACCGGATATTCATAATCACTTTCCACGGGCACGTAAAGGAGAGGTAGGACTCCTTGAAGGATGGTCACTGGCAAAAGCTGTAGATCAACTTATTCAACTCGATAAAGGAAAAAAAGATAAGCGTGCAATTTTATGTATTGTCGATGTGCCGAGTCAGGCTTATGGGCGTCGTGAAGAATTGCTGGGGATACATCAGGCTTTGGCCGGTGCAGTAGACAGTTATGTACGTGCACGTCTGGCCGGACATCCGGTAGTCAGCCTACTGGTTGGAAAATCAATGTCGGGTGCTTTTCTGGCTCATGGCTATCAGGCAAACCGGATGTTAGCATTAAAGGATTCTGGCGTGATGGTACATGCCATGGGCAAGGAATCTGCTGCACGTGTAACATTACGTACAGTAGACGAGCTGGAGCAACTGGCTGCCAATATTCCACCAATGGCGTATGACATTGAAAGCTACAACACATTAGGATTACTGTCTGACATGCTGGAAGTCAGTGATGCAGACCAGCCTACCGGCCAGGACATGTTTAATGTCCAGCAGGCTCTGGTTCATGCATTTATCAATATTAGGCAACAGGGCACGACTGACCTTAAACACCGTTTGAATGCAGAAAATCGTAATGTCTCTAAACAGGTACGTGAATTATTACGTGAGCAATGGTCATGAATACTCAGCTGCAGCCACATGACTTGCTGTGGGGAATGACGCCGGCTATGTTACCGCAAGATGCGCCTGAGTGGGTAGCACATGAATTGTCACGGGAAGTGCCGGTGGTGATACGCCGTGCATCTACCCGTCCTGCTGTAATTGCAGTCGGTATTCGTGGAAAATGCCGTAGCCTACGCTATGCCACCGAGATGCCTGTTCAGGCGATTACCCAACATATCAAGCCTGAGGCGCTGGTGAAAACAGACCTTGCCGAGTTTCCCCATCTCCAGAAAAGCCTGGAACTGGTAGGGCAGGTTATGGAAAGTATTGGCTTACCTTGGGGTTATACCGGTAGTACAGGCTTTGAACTGGCAACCGGTCTGAGAACAGTGACAGAACAGAGTGATATAGACCTGTTAATACGTGCAGAGTGCTTAATGGAAAAAGAGCAGGCACGAACTATTTTACAGCAGCTCGATGTCCTTAAACTCAAAATAGATGTACAGCTTCAGACCCCTTCAGGGGGTATCGCATTAAAGGAATGGGCACAAGCAGCAGGAAGTATTTTACTAAAACGTCAAAATGCGGCTGTTTTAGTGCTCAATCCTTGGAAACTGGAAGGAGCTTAATATGAATTCGATCTGGGTATATCCGGGACAGGGCGCCCAAAAAATCAATATGTTACATGAGCTGCCAATCCATAAACTGGTGAAACAGTATCTTGAACAGGCGTCTGACGTTTTAAAACAGGATGTGCTGCTACTGGATCAACCTGAAAATCTCAGATCAAATTATGCAGTTCAGTTATGTTTATATCTGTCGGGCATAATTAGTTCTGCTCTTCTAACTGAACAGAATATTTATCCAGACTACGTGGCCGGTTTATCAATTGGAGCATGGGCAGCAGCGACCGTCGCCGGTGTAATCAGTTTCGAAGATGGTTTAAAACTTGTGGCCAGACGAGGCGAGCTAATGCAACAGGCCTATCCGCAAGGATATGGTATGACAGCAGTGATCGGCACAGATCGTATGAGGGTGGAACAATGGATATCACAGGTTCGTATAAAAACTCCAGATATATATATAGCCAATATCAATGCCAGCAATCAGATAGTCATTTCAGGTTCAGAGGAAGCAATGCAACAGGTTTCCAGCCTTGCACGTCTGGACGGCGCAATCGTAAAACGTCTGGCGGTTAGTGTCCCTTCACACTGTATATTGCTTGAACCGCAAGCCAGACAGCTATATATCGATATAAAAGGAGTAGCTTCCGCACAACCTAAAATTAAATATTTAAGTGGTACCTCTGCACGTTTACTGCGAACAGATGTCCAGATACTCGATGACCTTACTTTTAATATGAGCCGGATGATTGACTGGGAGAGTACGGTCCAGGCTGCTTGGGAAAGAGGAGTCAGATTACATATTGAAGCTTTACCCGGCACTGTACTGACCGGCTTGGCACGAAAAATATTTAAAGAGGGTTCAGTTTTATGTTTTCAGAATACTCAACTGGACAGTTTGATCACTGCAATGCAAAAAGAGCAGGTAAGCTGAAGTAAAACCTAGCTAAAACAAAATGATGTAACTCAATGGATAGAGGAATTTAAAATGATTATATATGGAACAGCAATTCTGGCAATCTGCCATCTGTTAGGTGATTATCTTGGAAATACTTTAGGCCTGCTGCTGGGTGTAAAGGCTAATGTGGGCGGTGTTGCTATTTCCATGATCCTGTTAATTCTGGCCAAAGAAATCTTGATGAAAAAAGGATATTTGCCTCAAGTAACCCAGTTCGGAGTGCTGTACTGGTCAGGAATGTATATTCCTATCGTGGTCGCAATGTCGGCAGGCCAAAATGTAGTTGCTGCATTGTCTGGCGGAATGGTCGGTATCATCGTTGCGGTGACTTCCTTAATAGGTACAGTATTTGTGATTCGTTACCTAAACCGTATGAGTGGTGATTACGAAACTTATAGCTGGTCTATCGAAGCCGAAGAAAAGACTGCCTAATAATAATCAGAATTAATGGACTAAAAAGGAAAAATTATGGATGTACTTATTGCGGTTTTAAGTAAAAATGCGCTAGTCACTGCGCTTGCAGTGACAGGGTTGATGATGTTTGTCTCCCATCTGCTTTCAAAATATCTGACTAAAGGCAAACTGCAGAGCTCGGCTATCGCTATTACGTTAGGGCTGGTCGTCGCCTACTTTGCTGGTGTATATACGCAGGGTACGAAAGGAATTTCAGATATTGCAATTTTCTCAGGTTTTGCCTTGCTGGGTGGGGCCATGATTCGGGATCTTGCCATTGCTTCAACAGCATTTGAAGTTGATGTGAAAGAAGTGAAAAAGGCTGGAAAAATCGGTTTTGTTGCCCTATTACTGGGCTGTGTAGTGCCTTTTATAATTGGTGCTATGATTGCCTGGGTAATGGGATATAAAGACCCTGTTTCAATGACGACTATCGGAGCTGGCGCAATGACTTATATTGTAGGCCCGATTACCGGTACGGCCATTGGTGCCAGTTCTGAAGTTATTGCGTTGTCTATCGCAATTGGCCTGATCAAATCTGTCTTCTTTATGGTCGGTACTCCTTTACTTGCAAAATTTATGTACCTGAAAAGCCCGCGCTCAGCCATGGTTTTTGGCGGCCTTGCAGGTACCACCAGCGGTACTGCAGCAGGCCTTGCTGGAACAGATGTTCGTCTGGTGCCTTATGGTGCGCTGGTTGCAACTTTTTATACAGGACTGGGATGTCTGCTTGGACCTTCTGTATTTTTCCTGACAATAAATGCTCTTTTTGGCTAAAACTGTTAACACCCTCAAATGAGCAATAGCTGAAATCAACTCTGTTGCTCAATTATTCAAGCAGATACTGCTGGGCAAACATCCGGCATTCTGCAATCAAGGCCAAAAGATTCGGATCACGTTCTTTACTTTTAAGAAAGACCAGACCTATTTCCTGCTTAATCTGGTACTTCGCCTGTAAAGGAATAAGACGGACCGAGCTTTCATAAATAGATGAAATACGGCCGGGGAGCAGTGCAAGACCAACGCCGCTACTCACCATACTGATTAAAGTAAAAATATCACTAACCTGTAAAAAAACTTTTGGATCAATTCCTGCCTTTTCAAAAACTGTATCACTATCATTGCGGGTTGCGAAACCTTTTGAAAGTGTTAGAAATGTCTCATCTTTAAGTAAACTCAGATCAATTTCATGTTCTTCGGCGAGCAAAGAGTTTTTATTTACAGCCAGGTAAATACTGTCCTGAAACATAGGTAGCTGTTCAAAATCCAGATCATCTGTGGTGTCATTGAGAGCCACAATAATTGCATCCAGCTCGGTAGATTTCAATTTTTTTACCAGATCCAGATTGGAACTGAGCAGAAGCTGAATATCAAGTTCGCCGCGTCGTAATTTTAAACCGCTAATCACATTTGGTATGGTATTTACTGTAAGTGAATAGAGTGAACCCAAATGTAGTACTTTGGCTGCGAACCCTGCGGCTTCACGGGTTTTATTTACGGTGGTGATCATATCCTGCACAAGTTTTTGTGAATGCTCTTGCAGTACATAAGCACTTTTTAAGGGAATCAGGTTACGGCCTTCATTTTTAAATAACGGACAGTGTAGCGCGCTTTCCAGAGAATGCAGTGCTTTGTGTACGCTAACGGTACTGATCTGCATTTCTGCTGCAGTTTTCGACAAATTTCCATAGCGCATGAACATTAGAAATATCTGTATTTTTCTTAGAGTGAGCTCTTCATCAATTTCCATATCTTCTGTTATTTCCAATATTCAAGACATCCAGCTTTTTTATCATAATGATTTGTATGGAAAATGATATTGAATAAAAGCTTTATTTCAAAAATTTATATATAAACTGATGCACTATCTAATTAAAATTAATAAACACGCATAAAAGAATAATTTATTCAAGGCTAAACTGGGCAATTTTAACTGATCCAGTTTAGCCTTAAGCGGGTTTGCAAATTAGTTTACTGATAAAGAAATAATTTTATAGTATTGGTTAACCGGCTCCGCTTTGGGATTTTGAGTTTCTGTTATCTCAAGCAGATATTGTCCTGCGGCTGGAAAAGTCAGATTTGCTCTACCTTTTAAATCGGTCAGAACAGTTTTTGTATTTTGTTCACTTTGACCTTTTTCCCTTATTACTATTTCTGCCTTAGTTAAAAGCTTATTATTTTTTGAAACTACTAAGCTTACAGGATGTCCTGTCTTAATATTATTCGGATGACTGGAAAACTTGACTTGGAGGGGAAAATCTATTTTTTCTTTAACTTCAGTCAGTTTGGTTTTCGAAAGATATGTTTCAATACTCCACTCACGAGTCACATTTTTTAATTGAGGTGTTTTCTTGAAATCACCAGGAATAACATAGTCCCGCTCAGCAATACTTTTTTCTTTTCCTTCTGTTGTATCATAAAAAATCTTCCATTCTTTGTTATAAATCGCATATTGCAGCGGATAGGAGACTTTTGACGAGATATAGTATGTTCCGTCAAGTTTTAAAGTTAAGTCAAAAACAGTTGCCGATTTTAATTGAGTATTCGGGGTAACAGTGGTTTGACTTTGATCTGGTTGAGTAATATGAAAGATCACATCTTTTAAAGCATATTCACTGGCAAAAGGAACCTCCGCATAACCGGAAATCACAGGTATTTGAGTATTTTCAGTGACAAATGCTAGAGGCGCTACATAAGGTTCATGTGCGAATACAATGCTGGGCATCAGGGCGACTAAAAAAATATAGTTTTTCATTTTAAGCTTATCAAGGGTTTTTGAGCATAAAGTATATATGAAAATGATTCTTATTTCATAATTTATACTGTCTAACCTGTGAGCTGGTAGAACTATTAAAAATGATTATAAAAGTTATTAACTTTGAATCACTATTAAATTTCATCTAGATAAGTATATATTTGATTCTAGCTATAATTTTTCTATTTAAACTATGCTTTTATAATATTAATTTATACTTTAAAAGTATCATAATAATTTTAATTAAATCTAAAAATTAGTTTTATTTTATGGGTCAGATAATGTAGAGTGAATTAATCAGCTTTGTTAAAGCTGGTACAGGAATTGCTTAAAAAACAAGTATGTTTTTAGCTAGGTGAATGGATATGGAATCACTCAGCCAACAGATGGATTTGAATCATTATTCTCGTAAAGCTGATTTTGCGCAAAGCTTGATGTCCCAAATCTGTGGAGAGCACCGTTTAGATACAACATGTCGCGATACTCTTGATTTTCATTATGACGGTTTAAGATTGCCTCATAAACATATGGCCATTGGTACCATCAGCTATGGTGCCAACGTTGCAATTAATATTTCTAAGCTGAGAGCTTATAGCATCAGTTTACCGATTCATGGTAAACAGGCATTGAATGTACATGGGGCAAAATATCTTTCGCATGAGACAAAAGGATTAATTGTTTCAAATGCAGAGTTACAGGACCTGGTCATAGATAAAGACTGTAAAAAAATTCAGGTAGTAATTCCGGAACAGAGCCTGCAAATGGTACTCGCAGACCTTTTAAATAGAAAAGTTGAGCAGCCCGTTATTTTTAATCCTGAAATGTGTCTGGATTCGGGCCAGCTTATTGAAGCGTGGTGGAAAAATATACAGAACTTTTTACAGCTTAAGTCTCAATATACAGGTTTTTATGGTTTACAGATGCTGTCTGAAGATTATGAGAATTTTGTGATCAAGGCGCTGCTTTTATCGCAGGAAAATAACTATTCTCATGCATTGAAGGAGCTGTCTCAGCAGCGGGAGCCTTCTTATATTAGCAAAGTTCGGAATTTTATTGTGGCACATGCCCATGAAGAAATTTGTGCTGATGATTTACAGCGTTTAGCTGGTGTATCAAAATCCAAATTATATGAAGAATTCCAGTATTACTACGGAACCAGCCCGATGTCTTATTTGCGTAAATACCGTTTACAGCAAATCTATAAAATTTTAAGTAGTTCAGGTCATCACAGAAAACTTTCGATTTCTAAGCTTGCCTATGATTGGGGATTCAACCATTTAAGTCGTTTTTCTCAGGAATATCGAGAAGAATTTGGTGAAAATCCAAGTGAGACAAAGTCCAGAATTTTATAAACTTCTGGCACCTATAAAAAAGCTGATTTAGATAAAAATCTAAATCAGCTTTTATTTGTAATTTTTATACTCTAGACAGAACCTTCCAGTTTTAATGCCTGTCTGATTTTTGCTTTTTCCTGCATAACTTTTAAACTTAATGCGATAAAAGAAATAAAGGTTGGAATTGCCAGAATAAAGAAGATGCCGCTCAGGCTCAGTTTAAATGTAAAGATCAGAGAACCGAAGAAAGCACCCAAAATTGCACCGATACGTCCAATTCCATGCATCCAGGAAACTCCCACGGCACGGCAGGCAGTAGGATAAAAGATTGCAGAGAGTGGAAGCAGAGAAGACTGTGCACCTGCCAGTAGTGCCCCAATCAGAAAGATGGTGATGCCAAGCAGTAAGATATTTGAACTGACCAGACCGGCAATAATCAGTAAGGCAAATGCGCTCAAATATGAGTATTTAATAACAGTAGTTGGGTTCAACTTGTCCATGTACCAGCCCATAAGTGTTGCACCAATGACTCCCCCGAACGGAAAAATGGCTGCAATCAGACTGAACTGTTGTGTGGTAAAACCGGCTGTTTTCAAGATAGTTGGCATCCAGCTGGTTAACAGGTAAAACACCAGCAAGCTCATGAAACAGCAAAGCCATAACATGCTAGAGCCCCAAAGATATTTACCTAACACCAGTTTGACTGGACTTTCACTGCTCTGGTTTTCAGCTTGAGTGAGCACCAGTTTGACAGGTTCAGCGAAACATTGGCCCTGGATATTTTCCAGAATATTTTGTGCTTTTTGCTGCTGGTTACGTTTGATCAAGTACTGAGTGGACTCAGGAAGCTTGAATAGAAGAAATGCAACAAGAATAAGAGGAATAGCTCCCCCAATAATAATTACTTTAGCCCAGCCTAAGCTTTCGAGCAAATAAGCAGAAAGTACCCCACCACAGGAAATACCCAGCATAAAACCGCAACCAGCCAGACCGGTTAAAAAGGCTTTACGTTTAACGGGCATGTATTCAGATACAATCGTACTAATATTTGGCATGGCTGCTCCTAAACCCACACCAGTAATGAAACGATAAATCATTAGTTCCTGAGTAGTGCTGGCAAAGCCACATAACACGGTAAAAATCCCGAACAGTAAAGTGGTCAATACAATTACTCCTTTACGTCCAAATTTATCTGCCATTGGACCAGAAATAATGGCACCAATTGACATACCGACTAATGCTGCACTTAATACAGGCGCCAGCTGTGGTTTACTGATGCCCCAGTCATCCAGTAATGCGGGTGCGATAAAACCAATAATGCCAGTATCTAATCCATCGCAAAAGAAGACCAGAAAACCCAGAGTGAATACGACCCATTGCAAGGGTGAAAGTTTGTCACGGTTAATTACAGTATTTGCATCTATTGTCTTCATACTGATTCCTTTCAAAATATAAAATGATGACACTCAAATTGTTGAATCTGGTTCATGCGGTACAGATCAAAATTTCTATACAATGTATTAAAAAATAGAATTCGATTATTTTTATCAGTCCCATTATTGAGACTGCCCCAACACCTTGACCATTACAGATCAATAACGCTTAAATCTTGTTGCCAGTGATCTGTTCAATCTCCTGTAAACTGACTAAATGTTTTTAGCTCATTACAGGATATAGCTATAAACGCTCTTTCCAATTGAACTCTTTTTAACCATACTTCACTATCCAATAAATCCTGATATTCATCCGTTTTTTCCATATTGTTTTATCGGGTGATGTTTATGAGTTAAAAAAGTAAACATATAATTTAAGGTAAAAACCTGAATTAATTGAAAATTGGAATATAAGTATTTTTAAGAAGAAAAAAGATCTGAGCCAGAATTTCTGACTCAGATGAAGATATTAAGCAGCTACACGTCGCCGTTCAACTTCGCTAGAAGGAGCAGCGTCTGCTTCTTTCACGAGCTCAACATTAAAAGTGATGTGCTTGAATGGCTTGTCCAGTTCACGACGGGCTATTTCAGCTTCATCAGTCACATCTGTTGCTGTTGCAACCAGCCCGTCACGGGTAGCAAAGGCAAAGTCATCCCACAGATACTCGTCACCTTCAATATTGAACTGTGTGGTGAGCTTGCGGTAACCCGGTGCCGATACAAAGTAGTGCACATGAGAAGGGCGGTTACCATGACGGCCAAGCTTGTTTAAAAGCGCCTGGGTAGTGCCTTCTGGCGGGCAGCCATAACCTACCGGCATGGTGGTCAGGGCAACATATTTACCATCTGCATCTGTAAGGATGGTACGGCGCAGGTTAAAGTCGGACTGGGACTTGTCAAAGAATGAATAGTTCCCCAGGCTGTTGGCATGCCAGACTTCTACCTTGGCTCCTTCAATAATATTGCCCTGTGTATCAGTAACAGTGCCTTCAATGATCAGGGTGTCGACCTTATCGGACTCGGAGCCGTCATCCATACGTGCAAAGCCGACAGACTCAGGGGCACCGGCCACATAGAGCGGGCCTTCGATGGTACGGGGAGTGCCGCCAGTAATACCGGCCTTGGCATCTGCCTCATCGGCACGCAGGTCGAGGTAGTGTTCAAGACCGAGCCCGGCAGCGAGCAGGTCGAGTTCATTGGCCTGGCCTGCATCGGTCAGGTATTCGAGGCCTTTCCAGACTTCAGAGGGCTGGATGTCGAGGTCTTCGATGGCCTGGAACAGATCCCCGAGCAGGCGGACGACGACCTGCTGAATGCGCTCATCGACCGGGCCTTTGGCAGTATCGACATTCATTTGTTTTACGAGCGCATCAATTTGTTGACGGTTCATACTATCACTCCTTAAGTATGTATAAGACGCTAACAGGGGCTGACGAGAGATCAGCCTCTGAAAAAACGTCTTGTTGTTATCTTTCCTTGGTACAACTTGTTTTATGGGCTATGGCTGGTATTACTCTGTAAAAATTTTTCGCTATAAATCCGATAATCCTGCAACTCTTCAATATCCAGCCAGCTTTTAACTGCCTCAATCATGGGTGGAGGACCACACAAATACATATCAAATGCCTGCTCAGCGAGCTGGTCCTTATTTAAATGCTCCTGAATATAGCCAGTTTTTCCTGTCCATGTACTTGAAGCTTTAGTCACAATCGGCTGATAACTAAAGTTGGGAATACGTTCAGCATAACTCTGCAGCCGCTGCTGTTCACATAAATCAGCCTCACTATTTACACCATAAAATAGCTGAACGGCAGGTGTGTTAGGCTGTTCTGCGATATTGTCGAGCATACCCAAAAAGGCTGAAAGTCCGGTTCCACCAGCGATAAAAACCAGTGGACGTTCTACTTCGCGCAAATAAAAGCTGCCTAAAGGAGCTTCCATCATTAAGGTTTGACCAACCTCACAGCGGTCACGTAAGTAATTGCTCATTACTCCATCCGGCAACAACCGGATTAAAAACTGTAGCTGGTTAGAGTGATTTGGCCGGTTGGCAAAAGAATAAGAGCGCCAGTCTGGTGTGCCTGGAATTTGTAAGCGTGCATATTGTCCTGGCAAAAACTGTAACTCTTCCTTATGTGTGCTGGCATCAAGGTGTAAAATTGCAGTTGTTTCAGAAACCAGCTCAACAGCAGTGACCGTGGTACCAAGCTTGAGCGTGTCACCTGCATTACAGATATTTGAGTTATGGTCAAAATAAAAAGCAGCATTTGACATGACCCGGGTCTGACAAGCCAGCATTTTACGCTCAGCGAGATCCCGCTCGCTTAACGCATCTTCATCAACATAATCCTGCTCGTAAATGCCAGTTTCACACTGTCCCTGACAGGTGCCACATACACCTTCACGGCAGTCTAAAGGGAGGTTGATTCCCTGACGAACAGCCGCATCCAGCAATAGCTCGTCATCATTTACCGAGATAAAAAAAGTTTTACCATCTGCAAAGTTGAGTGCAACAGAATGCCCCATGTGTCACTCCTTATACATGATAAAAGTCGAGTACGGAATCAATCTTGTCATTAAGCAAGATAGTGTGCTGACGACGGATCCGAAACGTTTCTTCAGTTTTGCGCAGAATATAAGTTGCATGTCCGTAGAAACAGCCTTCCAGACCTTGACGGTTGTAGAGGGTCTGCCAGACAACATTTGCCTGAATTAAACCATCCTCAAGCATCTTGACCCGTATATTGTTAATACTGTGCAAAGTACGTGGCAGAGGAGTTGCAGATGCTGCTTTACCTGTACGGATACGGAATACCCGGTCTTCTAGTCCTGAGCGGTCCGCATAATAAATATAAGACAAGCCCTGATTTGGATCCTGTACATAGGTATGGTCATCTATCCACTGTGGAATATGATATTCGCTGTCTTCATCATATAACTCGAGATAGTCATCCCATTCATAGGCATCACAAAGCTCTGCCTTACGGTAAAGAAATTGAGAAACGGCGAAATGGAGTTCTTGAGACATGATTACACCTCATCCGTTACAGTATGATTTTCATGAGTAATATCATGCAGTTTTAAAGCTTTCTTTTTCAGGCCGTCTAACATTAACCGTTGCCAGTGACCATGCTGGTTCACATAAAGTCCTTCATGCGTGAATTCACGCCCGGTAATGACAGGCTCAATGCCCAAGTCCTGTGAATTCTGGGTAGGGCCATAACACCACGCATGGTGGCCACGTGAAATATCGCTCCAGCGTTCCAGACGTGCTTGGAAACCTTTCTGCTGTTCACGGAACTCGACCAGATCATCGGGAGTGCCTAGGCCGGATACATTAAAGAAATCTTCAAACTGACGAATGCGGTTACGGCGAGCTTCAGCTGACTCTCCTTTAACCCCAATGCACTGACTGATTACTTCTGTCTTGTTCCAGGCGACCGGGCGTACGATTCGTAACTGCGAACTGATCTGGTCCATAAAAAACAGACTTGGATAGAGGTTTAAGTTTCTGAGACGGTGCATTGCCCACTCAGCACGCTTTGGACCATATTTCTCGACCAGATAGGGCATGACTGTTTCATATCCAGGGCGGACCGTCGGGTTCGGCATATCACTAAATAAAACGCTATGACCGTTTTTAAAGCTAAACCAGCCATCATCAGTTTCATTATCACCCGCACCCAGCTTGCTATAATCAAGAGTATCAAGATCACTACCTTTGGCTGCATTGACCTGCTGGCGATGCTGTACAGTTGAAACATAATTGTAGTGAACAGTACTGACATGATAGCCATCTAGGCCATTTTCATTTTGCAGTTTCCAGTTACCTGCAAAAGTATAAGCCGACTTACCCTGTAACACTTCCAGCTCACCGGTAGGTGACTGCTCGACCATCAGGTCGAGAAATACTTTGGCATCACCTAAAAAATCTTCGAGGCTATCTGTAGCCTGCACATCAAGGCTAACAAATACAAAACCACGATAGCTGGCAATCCGGCCCTGCTTTAGACCACGACTGGATTTGTCAAAATCTTCACAATATTCACTTGGTGCTTTAACCTTAACCAGACGACCATCGGACTTATAGCACCAAGCATGGAACGGACAGGTGAAAGTAGACTGATTGCCTTTGGCAACCCTGGTTAAGGTTGCTCCACGATGTTCACAGGCGTTAACCATAGCATGCAGTTCACCCTTACCATCACGGCTGATGATGATAGGCTGTCGGCCAATCTGGACAGTTAGAAAGTCATGGTTATTGGGAATTTCACTTTCATGACAGGCATAAATCCATACTTTTTCAAAAATGAATTCCATTTCAAGATCAAACAATTCTGGCTGCGTGAACATATCACGCGCTATACGGAAAACCCCGTCATTTGGACGAAAATCAATGCATCCTGCAACGAAATCCTGCCATTCAGTTACGCTACGTGAGGCCATTTTATAATACTCCATTCAATCAGCGCTTTTCTTGATTGAACCGCGATTACCATTTGGCCTCTATCCGATTTTTCCAGAACTTTATCCAGTTTTTGCAGAAACGTCTTTAAAGTACTATATATATAAATAGAAGAAGATTCAGCGATGATATAACTTGCTTGAGATCAATAAATAAATTTTGAAATTTTATTGGCAGAGGCCGTAACCAGATTCGCAATTTCGTCTTTAAATACATTTTCATCATAAGTACTAAGAGGACAGCTCACTGATAAAACTGCAACCATTTCCTGTTTAGACTGTTTAAAGATAGGAGCAGCACAGGCAGCCATATCATGATTAAAATGACCCCAGCTCACCATAAATTTTTGTTCACGTACTAAATCAAGTCTAGCTAGTAACTCTTTTAAATTTTTGGGTGTGCGCTCGGAAAAGGACTTCCAGTCCTGAAATTTGCTATAACGCTGCCGTACCTCGTTCTCAGGCAAACTTGAAAGTAGATATTGTCCAATTACTGTAGCATGGGCTGGCCATCGGGTTCCCACCTGTAAAGTACTCGTAAATGCCCCAATAGCCTGAACATTATGAATAAAAATAATGTGTGTTCCTTCAAGAACAGACAGATGTGCAGCAACCTGAGTTTGGTCCCGCAGTTCTTTCATAATAGGTGTAGCAAGATCGGTCAGCGAAAGTTTGGACAAGCTGTTAAATCCGAGCTCCATAACTTTTGAGTCTAGGGCATAGGTCTTGGCGCTGGCTTTTCTAAGATAACCTGATGCCTCAAGCGTGTAGATCAGGCGAAAAGCGCTCGAACGGTTCACATTTAGAATCTCTGCAATTTCAGAGATGGTCATTTCACTTGCTTCCTGATTAAAAGCCTGCAAAACAGCCAGCCCTCGGACTAGGCCTGGTACCAGATATCGTTCCTCATTCTTATTGTTTGAAAGGTCTTCAGTTGTATCGTCTAGTGCAACAGTCATGATGAAATTACTCAAACCAGTAAATTTTAATATAGTTTCAGATTCATTGTAATGTTAAAGAATAATTAAAACAATTTTCACATATAAAACTTTTGATTCTATTTAAAACAAAATTATTTTAATAAAAATATTAAATATTTGATTATTAGTAAAATATAAAATTTGACATAAAAAATAATTTAAGGGTATTCTTTTATAAAGTTTCTTATATTAAATATTGTTTTATATACAAAACAAAATGAGGACGCAAGGTATGAGTTGGATCTCAGTTTGTCAGCAGGGTGACGTTAGCGAAGATGAGCCGAAAGCCATCGAAATTGAAGGGAAAAAAATTGGTGTTTTTTTTGTCGATGAAAATTACTTTGCTATCGAAAATGTTTGCCCTCATGCGTATGCCTTATTAACCGAAGGATTTATCGAAGATCAGACTGTTGAATGTCCATTGCACGAAGCAATTTTTGACATTCAGACAGGTGAGCTAAAAAGTGGACCAGGGTGTAGAAACCTATGTACGTACCCGGTTCGTGTTGAAGGACAGGATATTCAAATTCAACTCTAGTCCTCACATGTACAAGGAAGCAGAACAATGAAGACATTTAATGAAAAGTTGGCAAGCTGGATTCATGCAACGCCAGCAACCGAAGCAGGTATCAACAATATTCAAGTTCCAGGTCAATCTGAATTGTTGGTTTGGCAGACACGTTATAAAGAACCAACTCTCTACGAACAAGACTTTGTAAAAAACTTGATTCAGGCATTTTCTGCGGGCGCAACTGAGTTAGATGAGGTTGTTTCTGCCCTTAATCAACAGGGTTTCCGTTGTGAATCTGGTGATGAATGGACTTCTGCAAGCTTTACAGAAGAAATGCAACGTTTAGGTTATTGATTCAGGGAAGAATAAAATGAACGCAATCGTATCAACTTCACAAAGCGCTGAAGAATATTTAGAACTTGGTTTACGTGACCAATGGCACCCGGTTTTAGCAAGTTGGGAAGTCGCTGCTAATCCAGTCGGAATTACTCGTTTAGGCGAAAATATTGTAGTTTGGCGTGATGCTGAAGGTCAGGTTCACGCGCTTGAAGATCGCTGTCCACATCGCGGTGCTCGTCTTTCACTGGGTTGGAATTTGGGTGACCGAGTTGCTTGCTGGTATCACGGTGTTGAAGTTCGTGCTGACGGTGTTGTTGCTGATGTGCCAGCCGTTCATGAATGTCCAATGACTGGTACTAAATGTTTAAAGAACTATCCTGTCATTGAGCAACATGGCGCAATCTTTATCTGGTTTGGTATTGATGCAAATGAACAACCAGCGCCGCTTGAGTTTCCAGAGCAACTTGCAAGCGAAGAGTGGAGTTCATTCCTTTGCCAAGCAGACTGGAAAGTAAACCATCAATACGCGATTGATAACGTGATGGACCCAATGCATGGGACCTATTTACACGCGACCTCACACTCGATGGCAGATGGTGAACGTACTGCAGAGATGAAACACCGCACGACCGATAATGGCTTTGTTTTTGAAAAAGAAGGTCAAACCGGTGTGAACTTTGACTGGGTTGAATATGGTTCAACAGGTGCAAGCTGGTTACGTCTTTCAATTCCATACCGCAAACAATTTGGCCCAGGTGGCGAATTCTGGATTGTAGGTTATGCAACGCCAATTGATGCCAACAATACTCGCGTATTTTTCTGGCGCTGCCGTAAGGTGAGTTGCTGGCAACGTAATGTATGGCGTTTCTTATATCGCAATCATTTAGAACAGTTGCATTGGGATGTATTGGAACAAGACCGAATTATTTTAGAAAACCTTGCGCCAAATGCCCGTGAAAAAGAATTCCTCTATCAACACGATGTGGGTCTTGCACGTTTACGCCGTTTAATGAAGAAAGAAGCCGAGAAGCAATTAAAGAAAATTGCTGCGTTAAATGCATCAAACCGTATCGAGATGCAGGAAGAAGCTCATGGCTAATGTAGCGTTGTTGCAAGGCAAAAAAGTTTTAGTGACTGGTGCTGCACGTGGTTTAGGCCGAGATTTTGCTCAAGCCATTGCTGAGGCTGGTGCTGAAGTCGTAATGGCAGATATTTTGTCTGACCTCGTGCAACAAGAAGCACAGGTCTTACAAAAACAAGGACTCAATGTTCATGCAGTAACAGTTGACCTTGCCAATGCAGACTCTATTGAAAATGCGGTTGCAAAAAGCATGGAAGTATTACAAGGACTAGATGGTCTTGTGAACTGTGCAGCGCTTGCAACCAATGTTGGTGGAAAAAATATGATTGATTACGATCCTGAACTTTGGGATCAGGTCATGAAGATTAATGTGAAAGGCACATGGCTCATTAGTAAGGCATGCGTTTCACATTTAAAGCAATCGGCCGCCGGCAAGATTATTAATGTTGCGTCAGATACAGCACTTTGGGGTGCGCCAAACCTGATGGCTTATGTGGCGAGTAAAGGTGCAATTGTTGCCATGACACGTTCAATGGCAAGAGAGTTGGGTCAGTTTAATATCTGTGTCAACACCTTATCTCCGGGCCTTACTCTGGTTGAGGCAACCGAGTATGTGCCTCAAGAACGTCATGATTTATATATCAACGGAAGAGCGATTCAACGTCAGCAACTTCCCCAAGATTTAAATGGAACAGCATTGTATCTACTGTCGGATTTGTCCTCTTTTGTGACAGGTCAAAATATTCCGGTCAATGGCGGTTTTGTCTTTAACTAAGGAGTGGTCAAATGATTACAGGGATCGAGATTTTAAAGTTTGGAGTTGAAGATAGAGCCGCTTCAAACAAGTTTTTGGCAGATTTTGGTTTAAGCCAAAGTACTTCAGATATTGAAGGTGCAGACTTATACCAGACTCAAAACGGTAGCAAAATTTATTTATTTAATTGTGATGATGACCGTTTGCCATCTGCTATTGAGCAAGGTTCAACTTTACGTGAAGTCACGTGGGGTGCTGATAGTCTTCAAGACCTTGAAGACTTGGCAGCTCGTTTGGCCGATGTAGACGGTTTTAAACGTACTGAAACGACAGTTCAGTGTCTTGACCCCAATGGTATGACCATTCGTTTTGAACAAAGTTTTGTAAAAGAAGTACCAGAACTTAAAACGGAAGGCATTAACCAGTACGGTAATATTCAACGTGTCAATGCAGCAAGCCCAGTTTATGAAAAAGGACAACCGGTAGCAATTGGACACGTTGTATTTTTTACGCCTGATCTGGCAACCACCGAGAAGTTTTACATTGAAAAATTAGGCTTTCATTTATCTGATGCTTACAAAAATCGTGGTGCATTCTTACGTTGTCGCGGTGAAGGTTATCACCATGATTTATTCCTGCTCAGTGTTCCAAATAAACCTGCTGGCCTGAACCACGTTGCGTTTGTTGTTCGTGATATTCATGAGGTAATTGGGGGCGGTTTACATATGAACCGTTCAGAGTGGTCAACTTTTATCGGGCCAGGACGTCATCCAATTTCTTCTGCTTATTTCTGGTACGTCAACTCACCATTGGGCGGTGCATTTGAGTATTACACCAATGATGACTATCTGACAGAAGAATGGCAACCACGTACAGAAGAACACTGCCTTGAACTTTTTACCGAATGGGCAATCGAAGGCGGTTTGGATAACACTACTCGCCGTCAGGTGAAGTCTTTGTAAAAAAATGCCTGAGCCAAGGAGAGCAGAATCATGGAAAGAATTGTAATTGTGGGAGCCGGGCAGGCTTCTGGCTGGGCCGTAAGCACATTACGCCAAAATGGGTTTTCGGGTGAAATTCATGTGGTCTCTAATGAAGAACAGGTCTTCTATGAGCGGCCACCTCTGTCTAAACAGGTCCTGTCTAGAGAGGCTGATTATGAAAGCCTAAGCTTATTCTCAGCTGATCAAATTGAGAGCTTTAATATTCAGTGGCACAAACCGGCTTTTGCTACACAGCTAGACCGTCAGCACAAACAGGTCATACTGCAAGATGGTAAAACTCTACCTTATGACAAGTTACTGATTGCTACAGGCAGCCGAGCACGGATACCAGTAAAAACCTGGCAGTTTATTCCTAATGTACTGACTTTACGAAATGTGCAGGACTGTGAATATTTGGCTGAACGTTTAGAAAAGGCAAATAAGGTAGCAGTGGTGGGTGGTGGGTGGATTGGTCTTGAAATCGCCGCTACTGCGCGAAAACAGGGCAAGCAAGTGCATGTTTTTGAATATGGAGACCGGTTGTGTGCACGTAGTGTCAGTCCAGAGCTTTCCAGTGTTTTAAAACAGATTCATGAACAGCAAGGCACGGTGATTCATTTAAAGAGTAAGCACTTGCATCTGGTTGAGGCGTATCAGCAAAAAGTAGAGGTTGTTAATTATCCTCAGGCCAGTGAACTCTTTGATTGTGTCGTTGTAGGAGCTGGTGCAGAAATTGCAAAAGAGCTGGGCAGCAACGCAGGTCTGAATGTGAAAGATGGGATTGTAGTGAACTGTTTTGGGCAAACTTCAGATCAGGACATTTATGCCGCAGGAGACGTCGCGATCCATCCGGGTTTGGGCTATTGCATTCAGTCTTGGGCGAATGCGCAGAATCAGGCGATTGCAGCCGCCAAGTCAATGCTCGGAATAGCAACTGAATATAACGATATTCCATGGCTCTGGTCGGATCAGTATCACTTTAATATCCAGATTTTAGGAAATTATCAACCTGAAAAAACTAAAGAAGTAATCATTCGTCAAGGTGGTGAAAACCAGGTGAGCTATTTATATCTGGACCATGAAAATCGTTTACTGAATATGGTTGCCATTAATGATTCCAAACTGGTCAAACTGGCAAAACGCTGGATTCAGTCTGAAACCCAGCTTAACCCTGAACAATTACAAGATCCTGAATTTAATGTCATGAAATTAAAACCTTAAACATTGAATCCGGCACTCATTACTAGACTCAAGGAAAGACATATGAGTAATGAAGAAAAAAATGGATTAAAGCACTGGCTTCCAGCTTTTGTCCTGATGGTATGCGTGGTACTGGCATTTTTCGACAAGATCAGTATCGCAGTTTTGTTTTCCGATGCGCATTTCCAGGATGCGATGGGGATCGCAGGTGACAAGGCAAAGCTGGGCTGGCTGATGACCAGTTTCTTGCTGGCTTATGGTTTTTCATCTGTATTTTTGAGTTTTCTGGGCGATATTTTTAATCCTAAAAAAATGCTGTTCTGGAGCGTAGCTGCATGGGGCATACTCATGCTTTTTATGGGATTTACCACCAGCTACGCAGGAATGTTATTTCTACGCGTATTGTTGGGGCTTGCAGAAGGACCACTCTTTGCGCTGGCATATACCATCGTTAAACAGACCTATACAGACCGGCAGCAGGCACGCGCCTCCACCATGTTTTTACTTGGTACTCCAATTGGCGCATTTCTAGGCTTTCCAATCACTGCCGCGGTACTGGCTAATCACGACTGGCATACCACATTCTTTGTAATGGCTGGACTTACGATTGTTGCTTTACTGGCTATTGTATTTGGATTACGTAATCTGCAACTCAAGAAAACCATTGAACTAGAATCTGGCGCTAAGCGCATCAATTTTCAAGGACATATTGCAAACACTAAATTCCTGTTACAGAACAGTTCGTTCTGGCTGGTATGCATATTCAATATCGCCTTAATGACTTATCTCTGGGGATTAAATAGTTGGGTCCCGTCTTATCTCATCCAGGATAAGGGCTTTAATCTTAAAGAGTTTGGTGTTTATTCAAGCTTTCCGTTTATTGCCATGCTGGTTGGTGAAATCATTGGCGCATTTCTTTCAGACAAACTGGGGCGACGTGCTGTTCAGGTCTTTAGCGGTTTGCTGGTAGCCGGAATCTTTATGTATGTCATGGTTCTGATGACTAATCCAATTCTGATCATTGCTGCGATGTCTTTAAGTGCCATGGCTTGGGGTTTTGGAGTAGCAGCGGTATTTGCTCTGCTTGCAAGAGTAACGACCTCAAATGTAGGGGCGACTGCAGGTGGAATATTTAACGGTTTAGGTAATTTTGCAAGTGCAATTGCGCCTGTTCTTATCGGTTACATCGTGATGCAAACACATAGTTTTAATTTAGGAATTACCTTCTTGGCTGCAGTCGCTGTCATTGGGTCGTTGTTCTTGGTTCCTCTTTTAAAACGTTATTAATTCACTGTATAGGAGTTTAAAAATGACTACACAACAATTCGAATCGTGGGCACAACCAGAGGGTGCTTCTTTAGAAGATTGGTTAAACACGCGTATTGCTCGCTTTGAGACACGTAAATATGACTTTGATGCCTTGAAGTTCCAGGCAGATTACGACCCTAAATATCGCCGTGCACAAATGCGTTACATGGGTACGGGTGCAACAGGTGTTGCAAATGACGGTAACACCGTTCCAGCAGAAAACTTTACGTTTTCAACCATGGTTCTACCACCACAGTGTGAAGGTCCTTTGCACATTCACCATGATGTTGAAGAAGTGTTTTTTATGCTTCGCGGCGAAATTGATTTGTTCATTGAGCACAACGGCGAAAAATTTGAAACCCGTTTAAAAGAGCGTGACCTGATTTCAATTCCACCGGGGATCTACCGTGGTTTGTTTAACCCAGGTCAAGAAGACGCCTTGATGTGCGTGATGTTGGGAACAGGTAAACCAACAATTCCTAACTATCCACCAGAGCATCCATTGTCTCAAATCAAACGTTAATTGTTTGATGAAGTGAATGAAAGGAAAGAATTAAAAATGATGACACTCATTGAAAAGTTAGCAGAATTTCCGGTGAAAACGGTCAATGTTCAAGGCCAGCAACAAGCCTATCGGGAAGCTGGTCAGGGCGAATACCTTGTGCTGTTGCATGGCATTAGTTCCGGTTCTGCTTCATGGGTAAACCAACTTGAAGTGCTGTCTCATCATTTTCATGTCATTGCCTGGGACGCACCGGGCTATGGCAAATCAGATGAACTTTTAACGGATCAACCGAATGCGACCGACTACGCAAAGCGTTTGGCAGCATTGTTCGATACTTTAAAAATTGAAAAAGCAATAGTGGTGGGACACTCATTAGGTGCCTTACAGGCCAGTGCATTTGCTGCACTTTACCCAGAGCGAGTGAAACACTTGGTGGTCGCTAACTTGGCGCAAGGCTATCAACGCCACGATGAACAGACACAAATTCAGGTTTTTGAAAAAAGACCAAAAATGTTGAAAGAACTCGGTGCTAAAGGAATGGCCCAAAGCCGTGGACCTCATTTGATTTATAAACAAGAGCCACAAGCCTTAGCTTTAGTTTCAGAGGTGATGCAGCAATTGACCCTACAAGGTTTCACCCATGCATCGTACTTACTGGCATATGACGAAATACGTAATTATTTAACCGATTTAAAAGTCCCATGCACAGTGATTGCAGGGCAGCAAGATCAAATCACTCCTGCGTTAGGTATACAAGAGCTTGCTCAGGAATTGCAGTTGGAACAGCGCTTCGTCATAGAAGATGCAGGACATTTAAGTTATGTCGACCAACCGCAAGCATTTAACCAAATTATGTTGACGATTCAGGAACAATCGTAAGAGAGATTAAGGATTATGAGCTTCCAAGTTGAAGGAAAAGTTGCAGTTGTTACCGGTGGCTCATCTGGGATTGGGCTGGCTGCTGTTGAAATACTGGTTGCAGAGGGTGCAAAAGTTGCTTGGTGTGGTCGCGATGAAGAACGTTTAAATGCTTCTAAGCACTATATTTTAGAAAAATTTCCATATGCCAATATTTTTACCAAAGCATGTAATGTGTTGAAAAAAGAAGATGTTCAGCAATTTGCCAAAGAGGTCAAACTCAATTTGGGCAACGTGGATATGCTCATTAACAATGCTGGGCAAGGTCGTGTTTCAAATTTTGAAAACACACAAGATGAAGACTGGATGAAAGAAATTGAGCTGAAATATTTCAGTGTATTACATCCGGTACGGGCTTTTCTTGATGACTTAAAACAGTCGGCAAATGCCTCAATTACCAATGTGAACTCGTTGCTGGCATTGCAACCAGAACCGCACATGATTGCGACTTCATCTGCACGCGCTGCACTGTTGAATTTAACCCATTCTTTGGCACATGAATTTACTCAATATGGCGTTCGTGTGAACTCGATTTTACTCGGTATGGTCGAATCTGCGCAGTGGAAACGCCGTTATGAGACCCGTTCAGATTTAAATCTGTCATGGGAAGAGTGGACCGGCAATATCGCAAAAAACCGTGGTATCCCAATGCAGCGTTTAGGCCGCCCGGAAGAGCCTGCACGTGCTTTAGTTTTCTTGGCATCACCATTGGCATCTTACACCACAGGTTCGGCAATAGATGTCTCAGGTGGTTTTAACAAACATTTATAAATATCAGGTGCTGTCATGAAAAAGTTGATGATGATTGGTTTTGGTGCAATGGCAGCAGAAGTGTATGCCCATTTGCCTCAAGATCTGCAACTCAAATGGATTGTAGTGCCATCTCGCAGCATTGAGAAAGTTCAATCACAAGTCTCATCTGACATTCAGGTGATTTCAGATATTGAGCAATGTGATGGTACACCAGACTATGTCATTGAGGTGGCAGGTCAAGCAGCAGTGAAAGAGCATGCTCAAAAAGTTTTAGCGAAAGGCTGGACCATTGGTCTGATTTCGGTGGGTACTTTAGCCGATAGCGAGTTTTTGGTTCAGCTTAAGCAAACTGCCGAAAAAAATGATGCCCATCTGCATTTACTTGCAGGGGCTATCGCAGGTATTGACGGTATTTCTGCTGCTAAAGAAGGTGGCTTGCAAAAGGTCACTTATAAAGGCTGTAAAAGTCCAAAAAGTTGGAAGGGCAGTTATGCAGAGCAATTAGTCGATTTAGGCCATGTTTCAGAACCTACGGTCTTTTTTACAGGAACTGCCCGTGAAGCTGCCATGAAATTTCCTGCCAACGCCAATGTTGCAGCAACCATTGCACTTGCAGGGCTTGGAATGGATGAAACCATGGTTGAGTTAACTGTTGATCCAACCATCAACAAAAATAAACACACCATTGTAGCAGAAGGTGGCTTTGGGCAAATGACCATTGAACTGGTGGGAGTACCGTTGCCAAGTAACCCGAAAACATCAACTTTGGCTGCGCTTAGCGTGATTCGTGCTTGTCGCAATAGTGTAGAAGCAATACAGATTTAAGAAGGATTTGATCATGGCAAAGGAAATTTATATTGCGGGTGAATGGCGATTAGGCCGTGGTGCAGTCATTCAAAGCCTGTTTCCGGCAGATCAGTCGGTTAACGCTGAGCTTTCAACAGCAACGCTTGAAGATGTAAATGAAGCAATTGAAAAAGCAGATCAGGCTTGGCGTGAACCGAGCTGGAGAAACAGCTTGCCGCATGAGCGTGCACGTATTCTCTACAAAGTTGCAGACATTATTGAAGCGCGTGTAGATGAATTATCGAAACTGCAAACCCGTGATAATGGAAAGCCTTTAACCGAAACTCGTGGTTTAGTCATGAGTGCGGCGGCAACTGCACGTTATGTTGCTGCGGCATGTGAAACGTTGAATGATGAATTAACAACTCAGCGTGCTCCAGACTTTATGACCATGAGTGTGCATGAACCAGTGGGCGTTGTGGCAGCCATTACCCCTTGGAACTCTCCAATTGCGAGTGAAGTTCAAAAGCTTGCTCCAGCTTTGGCAGCAGGAAATGCCGTGGTGTTAAAACCAGCAGAAGCAACTTCACTGATTGCTTTAGAGCTTGCCAAAATTTTTGAAGAAGCAGGTTTACCAAAAGGCTTACTCAGCGTGCTAGTTGGGCGCGGTTCTGTGATTGGTGATGCAATTGCTCAGCACCCATTGGTTCGTAAAATTTCTTTTACAGGTGGAACAACCACAGGTCGTCATTTGGCACATATTGCTGCAGATAAACTGATTACCACTTCGCTTGAGTTAGGTGGTAAGTCACCAACCATCGTTTTGCCGGATGCAGATGTCGAACTGGCTGCTAAAGGTGTCGCGTACGGAATTTTTAGTTCGGCAGGCCAAGCGTGTATCGCAGGTTCTCGTTTGTTTATTCATAGCAGTCTTTACGATCAGTTTTTAACACGTTTGGTTGAAATAACCAAAGGCTTACGTGTGGGCCATCCGGAACAAGCTGGTGTGCATTTAGGGCCACTGGTTAATGACAAACATTTGCAGTCAGTTGATCGCTATGTGCAACTTGCCAAAAGCGAAGGTGGTCAGGTTCTGATTGGTGGTGAGGCACTTACGACTGGTGACTATGCCAAAGGAAGCTATTACTTACCCACCATTATCACGGGCTTAAATAACAGTGCTCAAACCTGTCAGGAAGAAATTTTTGGCCCTGTTTTAGTCGTTATGAAATATGACAATGAGCAAGATTTAATTGCCCAAGCCAATGACAGTTGTTTTGGTCTTGCCGCAGGCATCTGGACTGAAAGCTATCGCAAAGCTTGGCGCATTGCACGTGCTTTAGAAGTGGGAACGGTATGGATTAATACCTACAAAAAATTCTCGATTAGTGCGCCGTTTGGTGGCTTTAAAGACAGTGGGATTGGGCGCGAAAAAGGCCGTTTGGGCATTTTATCGTACATGCAACAAAAGAGTATTTATATGGGGTTGAATGAACAGCCTAACCCTTGGTGCGATTAATAAATTCAAGGACTGAAAACAAATTTTGAGGAACAGACATGACTGAACGTGTAAATGTAGGCGAAGCAATCGCAAGAGTATTAGAAGCGCACCAAGTTGATAGTATTTATGGTGTTATTTCCATCCACAATTTACCTATTGCCGATGCAGTAGGGCGCCGTGAAAAAATGCGCTTTGTCGCAGCGCGTGGTGAAGCGGGTGCAGTCACCATGGCAGATGCACACTCACGTTTTAAAGGCTTAGGTGTAGCGCTGACCAGTACGGGTGCTGGGGCAGGTAATGCGGTGGGTTCACTGATTGAAGCAATGAATGCGGGTAGTCCTGTATTGCATTTAACTGGTCAAGTTGAGCGTGAATATCTCGACCGTGATGCAAGCTTCATCCATGAAACCAAAGACCAACTTACATTCTTACGTGCATCAAGCAAAGCGGCGTTCCGTATTACCAGCCCAGACAATGCTGTTGGTGTGATTCGTGAGGCTATTCGTGTTGCAACTACAGTTCCAATGGGGCCAGTAAGTGTTGAGCTACCCATTGATGTACAAGCAGCAGAGATTGATTTGCCATTTAACCTTGGGCCAGTGAAAGCACTTGAGTTGCCACAGGCAGAGCAAGCTGAAATTGATCTTCTGGTAAACGAAATCAAAAAAGCAAAACGTCCGATTTTCTGGATTGGCGGTGGAACTTTAAATAGCGTTGCAGAAGTGAAAGCAATTGCAGATTTAGGTATTCCGGTTGTTTCATCGACTCATGCTCGTGGGGTGTTGCCAGATGATCATCCACGTAGTTTAGGTGCGTTCCATAACTCGGCAGGCGTTGAGCAATTATTAAAAGATGCTGACTTAATGGTTGTGTTGGGTTCTCGTTTACGTAGTAATGAAACCAAAACTTATTCGGTTGAATTCCCTGAAAACATTATTCAGGTAGATGCCAACCCAGTGGCTCAGCAACGTAATTACAAAATCCGCAACTTCATTTGTGGCGATGCCAAAGATGTCTTAACACGTGTGTTAGAACAACTTCAAGGTACTTCAAAAGTTGATGCCGATTACGATGCTGCTGTAGTGGCGGCTAAACAAGCTGCCATTGATGCACTGCGCAAGCAAATCGATCAGTACGCATTAATTTGTGATCACTTACGTGCAGCTTTACCTCAAGACGGCATTTTTGTACGTGACATCACTATGTCGGGTAGTACATGGGGTAGTCGTTTATTCCCGGTACAAGCGCCAAACCAAAACATCCACTCACTTGCGGGTGCAATTGGTTTAGGTCTTGCAACAGCAATTGGTGCTTCGATTGCTAACCCTGACAAAAAAGTAATTGGTTTAGTTGGCGATGGCGGCTTAATGCTTGGCATTGGTGAAATTGCAACCATGGTGCAAGAAAACACCAACATGGTTTTAATGATTATGAATGACGGTGGTTATGGCGTAATGCGTGGCATTCAAAATAACTACTTTGGTGGTCGTCAGTATTTCAATGAATTGCATACGCCTGACTATAAACTTCTTGGCGAATCAATGGGTGTAAAAAGCTGGAAAGTCGGTAGTGCAGAAGAGTTTAAAACGGTTATTCAAGAGGCTGTCGCTTTTGAAGGGCCAACAGTGATTGAGCTCGATATGAACTCGATTGGACCATTAAACTTCGCGGGTCCACCGCAAAAGAAACTGTATTAACCAGTTTGGATGGTTTAGTACATGCGATGGAAGCTGCTAAGCCATCCTTTTTTTAGATAAAATTTTTTGTCTAAAAAACAATAAAAACTAAGTTTTATAGGTAAAACAAATAAAGTTTCAGCAGGACGCTGGAACTCAATCAAGGATGTAGAGATGAAAAAGACTTCATTGATCATGGCATTCATTGCACCGCTTACGCTGGGGGTAAGCGTCAATGCATTTGCAAAAGATTCATTGCTTGAATGGAAAAGTGCTGACGGCACCGACTCATTAAAGTTAGGTGGATTGGTTCGTTTAAATCAGCGCTATGAGAGTTGGGATAGCCCTAACCGTGGAATAGGTAAACTTGATTTTGATATTTTTAGAATTGATTTAAAAGGTACTTTTGATGGTGCATATCTAAACGCGAGTTATATCATTCAGGATCAGGAAAAAACATCAATCGAAAAGGCATATGTGGGTTATAACCTAGATGTCAATAACAGCATTGAAGCGGGTCTGGTTTATAAACCTTTTACGATTTATCCCTATCCGCAAAATGGCTGGACCTATCACATTCCATTTTTTTTAGGTTATGGCAATAATATTGCACCGGGGATTAACTGGAATTATCACGACAAAGATTGGGATGTAAAACTCGGCTATTATCCTGAGATGCTGGCAACTAACCTGCGCTATTCACCAGAAAGTGCAACTTATGATGACTTGGCCGGAAATGCATTTCCATCACAAAAAGCCTATCAGAATGAAAAGCGTAACCAGGTTAATACTCGCATTGTTCGCAAGTTAGAAACTGATTTTGGTAAGCAGGAGTTTGGTATATCGGGTGCAATTGCACAATTACATAATGATATTACCGATAAAGACGGCAAATATTATGCAGTCGGTTTGCATACTGAAAACAACTATAAGCGCTTTAACTTACAAAGTTCGGTCATTCACTATCAGTACGATGCTAAAAATCCGGATGGTGTAAATAGTGATATGACTTTGATGGGGGCAAACGGTTTAACGCCGGCATACTTTATAGCCTCTGAAGGTACAGTTACGAGTTTAAATCTGGCCTACACATTGCCGGTTAGGGATTTTGGAAAATTGAAAGCTATTCGTTTTTATAACGATTATAGTTATTTAGATAAAGCTCGTAATAACTGGTCCGATTCACAAATGAATACAACAGGAATGATGTTTATTGCATCACCATTTATGGTTTGGGCAGATTATACGTGGGGTAAAAACTCCAATATTATTGGTGGTTCAACTAATGCAACAGGTTTTACTACAGCTACTTCTGAAAATAGTGATAAATGGCTATACCGTATTAATTTAAATCTTGGATTTACTTTTTAAACTACTAAAAGGATTAAAGGCCAAGCTTAAAAAATGGCCTTTAATTTTATTAATGGCCTAAAAATAGATGAATCTGTCAAGAACTCTATTATATTTAAAAATTAATAACGCAGAAAATAAGGTAAAACGGCAAGCACTAAACCAATACTGCCCAACAGGAAAAGATTCTCTACAAAATAGGGAAAAATGATCAATATCAGGCCGCAGACTAAGGGAACAGTCATACTCTGTTTCCTGCCATATAAGAAATAGCCTAAACCAATAGAGCTAAAGAGCACTCCAAGCAACAGTTGTGTAGCGGTCATAAACTTAACCGATAATATTCTATATTTATTTTATAATACGAGAAATTGAAGAGGGAATGTAGCTGCTTCCGTCATTTTTAATTTATTGTAAATCAAAATATAAATGTCTATTAATCGCAGGGAGAAAGAGGGATGAGTATCAGCTTGCCAGTAGCCCAGCGTGGTGAAAAAGTTTTAACTTTAAAAGCTGCAGAAGTTTCAGAAAATGAATTTAACACTGAATGGCTAAGGCAGCTTGCTCAAGCTATGCACACGACTATGCTTGAGCAAAATGGAGTAGGAATTGCAGCACCACAGGTCTATATCTCTAAACGTATTATTATTGTGGCATCACGCTCTAATCCACGTTATCCCGATGCACCGGAAATGGAGGCAGTAGTGATGGTGAACCCGGAAATATTAGAATTTTCTAGAGAAACTAGTCTGGGAGAGGAAGGCTGCCTGAGTGTATCGGATGTGCGGGGTACTGTAGAGCGGGCTGAGACAGTTAAGCTGTGTTATTTAACTTTAGAGGGTGAACCAGTAGAAACAATATATAAAGGTTTCCCCGCCCGGATCATACAACATGAGATTGATCATCTGAACGGAATTTTATTTGTCGAGCGGTTATAGTAATCCAATGGTTCATCTTAGAATTCTATATTTATAAATATAAAATTAATTATATAGAAATAAATTTTTAAAATAGCCTAAGTATAAAAATCTGTTTTTATAAATATTTACGTCTACAATTTTTTGAAATGGGTAGGTTCACGTAAAAATATTGATTCTAATTTTTAGAACTCCTGAGTCATAAAACACAGTAAAAGTGCAGTTTTTTGCCTAACACTTTTCAAGTAGTTATGTTTATTATGAAAGTTAGTGGGCTAAAACTATGTGTGTTTTATTAATACAGCTATTTACTTTACCAAGCCTCAAATACCCAGAAAATATGTGGGCAAGATAAACTAAAAATGGATAAGGAAATTTATGTCAGCTTATTATCAGTTACTTGAGCGTAAACAGAATCAGGACGGTACGGTTACAACATTCTATAGCTCTAATCGGCATGTGCAAGGTGCATGGAATCCGCATGAACAGCATATGGCGCCTGCAACCGGAATTATGTGTGCTGAACTGGAACAGTTTATGCCACGTGATGATATGCGTATCGGTCGAATTAGTCTGGATATTTTTGGACTCATCCATTTTGGTGATTTTTCAATTACTTCTCGTGTCATTCGTCCTGGAAAAACGATTGAGCTGATCGAAGCAGAAATGCAAGCTGAAGGGAAGACCTGTATTGTGGCGCGTGCTTGGCGTATGCTGAAAGCTGACTCTTCAAAAGTGGCAGGAATTGAAGATCAATCTGTCACACATCCTGAATCGCTACCCGTTTGGGATGGTATGAAGCGCTGGCCAGGTGGTTATATTGAAAGTATCGAGGCACGTACCGATGAAAACCACCGGGCAGGTAAAGGTACGGTCTGGCTGAAAAATGAACTTGATATGGTTAATGATAAATCTACTACTGATTTTGTTCGTTTACTCGGGATGGTTGATACAGCGAATGGAATAGTGCCACGTCAGGAAGGCAATTTTGAATGGGGTTTTCCAAACCTGGACTTGCAGCTGCATTTATACCGTATTCCACAAGGAAAATGGCTGGGCATAGAAGCTGTACAACAGTATGGAGAAGATGGTATCGGTTTAACTAGCGCTGTATTACACGATACCCAAGGGCCTTTTGGACGCAGCGAACAGATACTTACCTTAAGAAAAATGAAAGCTTGAAATTCAGTAGAGCAAAAAAAATGGGCCTTTAAGAGCCCATTTTTTATAAGTTTACATTCAGGGTGACTCAATTTTTATTTCATCAGGATGGTAAAGACCCAGTTCAGTTAAATGCTGTCTTAGAATACGGCGCAGTTCAAGAATAGTTTCTGGCGTCATTTGAATAGAATGGCCACCTTTAAAGATTTTTTCAGAGGCCGCGCCTTCTAGGTGAGCACTTTGATAGGTAACTACACCGTCTGTAATCACATTTGGATCTTGACTGTCTGTATTATTTCCAAGAATTGAATGATATACCAGACCATCAACAGGCATCACATCTTCAGTCAAGTCAATAAATTTAGATTTATAGCTTAAATTGCTTGGTCCATTCTGAATTAGTGAGCGATCAACCTGCTGTAAGATATCCTTAATACTCAAGTCATCATTTCGTAGTGATTCGCCAATTGCATTTACGAAAGTACCTGGTATGCGGATAATTTTACGTGCTGCCAAGGTAAACCAACGATCAGCATATCTAGTTCCTTTATGAGGAGTTGCCAGAAATACAGCGCGAGTAAAATTATTGATAGGTTGCAGGCGTAGACGCTCGCGAATCATGGGCTCATTTCGATACTGTACCAGCTGGTAAGAGTTCATTTTCTGAAGTGCTGTTTCTGAAAGGTCAGCCTGACTTACCAGTAAACGGCTAATAATACCTCCCATACTATGACCAATCAGAACTGCATCTTTAGCAGAGGGAGCATTTGGGTCAAGATTCTTGAAAGCTTGCTGTAGCAAGGCATAGATCTGAAAACGACTTTCAATGATTGGCATATTGGTAGAGTAGAAAACTTGCCATACCTGATAGTGTTCACGTAATACATTATCACCCATAATGTCGTTAGTTACTGCAATCCAAGCCTCTGGACTGCTGGCCAGTCCATGGACCAATACGATCACTTTTTTGTCCGGGTTATAGGGCTCAAGCATGTATAAATGCGGCATAGTTAAATCTTGTCGCCGGTCAAGCAGGGTAAGATAAGCCGCAATACCCAGATTGTTCTGAGCCAGCCACAAACCGTAAGGTGCAGAAAAGTTGGCCGCAAGTGGATAGTTTTCACCTCCTACTTTAACTTTCTCTGTACTGTAAGGATCATATACATTTAACTGAAAGTGCGGACTGTTTAATATTTCTTCTATACTGCTCTCTGTCTTTGGCTGAGCTGTAATAGTTACTGCTAGATAGCGAGCCTTATGAATATTCGGATTTACGCCGTTTTCATAAGAAAAGTTCATTGGATCAAGAATATATTTATCTACTTCCTTACGCTCTTCCTGTGGTAATACTACAACAAACTCAGAGCCAAAACCGTCACGACGGTTAATTGAGCGTAGCCCTGAGAAGTTAAGGTTATAACTTGAAAGCAATTGTTCTAGTGGCTGGTTTTTAAGCTGTGGGTATTGATCTACATTAATACTGTAGATACTTTTACCCACCTTAATTTGGGGTGAAACCGTTTTACTAGGATGGCGTAAACTATAAGTTGTAACCAGCTTTGCTAGCGCCTGGTTATAAAAATCACGAATCTGCACCTGACGGTTATCAAAAATCCGGTCTTCAGGATGGCGTTCTGTTTTAAACAGATAGGCATAGCTATAACGGATGCTTTTGTCCAGCAGATTCAGCTGTTGATCCAGACACTGATTATAATTCTGTTCCTGTAATTTTCGCTTCTTAATAGCTTTAGTTGAGTCACCTTTACTCTTTGGTGCTGTGCATTCGGCTCCTCCAGAAAGTTCAAGCGACTTTGCCAAATATATCTCACTAGCAGCGGAAAGCATCTGCTCATCCATGATCTGTGGAATCTGTTCGAGTTCTTTAATACACTCATCAGGCTTCTCAGTACAGGCTTCAGCTTCACGTCCCGTCATGGACAATACGTTCAGACTGGCCTCACTCATCCGGTCACGGGTTAAAATGCTATCGCGTTCATTTGCGATACTGATATTCAATGCTTGCTGTTTAACACTGACCACCTGGCAACCGCTGAGCAGCACAACGGATAGGGTAGATAATAGCCAGATTCTATTTATTTTATTTCTAAACATGGGCTGAAGAATCAACAAGATAATCTCGATTAAATCATACGTGAATTCTGGCTGTTTTCAATTCAAACCCTATAAAAATAGGCTGCCGAAGCAGCCTAAATTGTGCAAAATGTGTGAGAGTTATGAGGCAGGTTGTGTAGGAGTGGTAGTGCCTGGAGCTGCTGTAGCTACAGGTGCAAATGGAGTGGCAGGAATATTTATATTTAATATCTGCCAGACGTTCCAGCGGCCCCGCTTGTCAATTTCTTCAATCAAACGGTCAGCAACTTCGGCTTCTTGCGGATATTTTACTTTATAATTTTTTAGAGTTGTGGTCGCATTCTTTTTCTGTTCCATTGCAATATAGTTATTAGCTGCTGAAAGATAAGCTTCCTGTACACCAAATTTCATTGCTTTATCCAGATATGGAATCGCTTCACGCTGACCGCCACCTTCAGACAGGGCAAAACCAAACCAGAAATTGGCTTCTGGATCATCTTGATTAATACGTAAAATACGCTGTGCATAAACTAGTGACTGAGTCGTATAATTTTTACCCAGGTCCAGATTGCGTGCCATTACACTTGCTTTGAAAGCACGAATTAATACATCGAATGACGCATTTGGATTAGCTGCCAGTGTATCGAGTCGTTGACTAACCTCTTTAAGTTTATTTTCAAAACCACGACGTTCCTGACGTTCGGTAAAGCGTGGTGGATAATGGCGTGCCTTACCTTCTACCAGCTGTAGAAAGTCATCAATTTCAGTAATATCAATTTCATTTTCACCAGCCAGTACAGCAAATTTCATGGCGCGCTGATTACTGTTGATAATTGGAACAATAAGTCTATTAGTTTCAAGAGTCGTAGTCTGGCCAGTGGATGGGTCTGTGACCTGAAGCTTGGTGACTGGCTGTGCTGCGGCTGCTTTTAGCGCAACTTCAAATGGAGGCGGAGCATTATAATCAAACGGGTTTAGTGCATAAAATGGTGGAGAAATTTCAGGTTCAGTAAAGACGACCGGTTCATTGTTTACTTTCTGTTTTACTGGTCCGGTTGAACATGCAGTAAGAAATGAAGTAGCAATCAATGCACAGGCCAGTGGCTTAAAAGTCATATAATTCTTCCGTTAATTGTTATCTACATAAGAGAAGCACGTTTGCCAGTCTAAAAAATCCTATGCAAACATGCAATGTCCAGCTTGTGAGTATATGTTTTAATTTAGCTCAAGCTTTGGTCTGGGTACTTTGTGCTTCGCATTCACGGCGCACTTCTTCAATAATCTTTAACTCTTCTTCACTAAATGGGTGCTGTTCATTTTGTGCTGAACGCTTAAATGTCGGGTCAAGTAGCGATAAACGCTGACATAAGGTGTTCATGCGTTTCTCGTTATATTCAATACGGTCCAGCAATACACGCATACCTTCAAGAATAGGATCGGCCTGTTCCTGTGTGGCGGCATAAGGCTGGAAACCTATACGTTCTGCATAAGAACGACGACGCGCTTCCTGTTCGTTATCCTGAGCTTCTTTATCTTTAAAAATGTAACGTGCCGGTCCGCCTACCGCTGTAACCCCTGCAGGTATAGCCTTTGTAACCACTGTATTCGAGCCTACTTTGGCATTTTTCCCCACAGTAAATGGTCCAAGAATTTTAGCACCTGCACCGACTACTACGCCATCTTCAAGTGTAGGATGACGTTTGCCTTTATTCCAAGTAGTGCCGCCTAAAGTAACGCCATGATAAAGAGTAACATCGTCTCCAATCTCTGCTGTTTCACCAATCACTACACCCATACCATGATCAATAAAAAAGCGTCGGCCAATCTTTGCACCCGGATGAATTTCTATACCGGTGGCAAAGCGGCTGAATGAAGATAAAAGCCGGGCTGTACCCTTGCAGTCTTTTTTCCACAGTTCATGGGCTACCCGATGCATAATTAATGCATGAATACCCGGATAGGTCGTTAATACTTCCAATGTGTTGCGGGCAGCGGGATCACGGGCAAATACGGCCTGAATATCTTCTTTAAGCTGCTTAAGCATCTGGCTGCTCCTTTTGGCTGTTCGACTTTTTCCATGTGCCATTGTTCAAGGCCTGCACCCGACTAAAAATGCCACGCAATAAATGATATTCCATACGATCTAATTGTATACGTCCGAATAAGCGACGCAAGCGTAAAGGTAACAGGCGTTTATTGTTGGGATCTAAAAATTCAATCTCTTCAAGCATTTTTTCCAGATGGGGATAAAACTGCTCCATTTGTTCATGTGTAACCAAGGGCTCATCCCAGTCCATCATAGACTTGCCAGTTACCGGCATTTGATTGGTTTCTTGAGGTGGAGTATCCACCAGTTCCAGTGTAGCCATACGCATTTCATAGCAGATTACTTGAATTGCCTGAGCAACATTAAGTACGCCATAATCGGTATTGACTGGAATAGTGACATGATAATTGGCTAGTGCCAGCTCTTCATTGGTCAGGCCACGGTCTTCACGGCCAAATACTATCGCAATTTCCTGCTGTTTACTGACAACTGCCTGCATAGAGGTTTGTGCTGCCGGGCGGGCATCTAATAGTGGCCATGGGATGGTGCGACTGCGGGCACTGGTACCAAATACCAGATGACAGTCCTGAATCGCCTCTTCCAGTGTTTCGACAATCTGGATCTGTTCAATAAGATCCTGTGCACCTGCTGCCAGCGCATCAATGTCCTGATGTGGATAAGTTCTTGGAGCGACCAGGATCAGTCGGCAAAGACCCATTGTTTTCATGGCACGCAGAGCACTGCCAATATTAGCCGGAAGTGTGGTATTGACCATTACAATTCGGACGTGGGATAAATGCTCTGAAATTAAAGCATTATCAAAACTACTCATAGGATATCCAATTTTTGTATCAAGAATACTGGCTGACTTCAGCCTGATAAAGTTCTAAAGCTTCATCCATGCTTATATCATTCGAAGCGAGGGAAGCTGTATGTACCGGGCGCACGGGCTCTACTACCCGCGCAGCTTTGGATTTGACCTGGTATTCGATATGCAGAGCTTCCTTGCCAAAATAATCACGCAATTTTGCCAGCAACTCATCAAGTGGGGCAACTTTCCAGCTTGGACCCAAATGTAGCTCTGCTGTAGCATAGGGCTGCTCTATAAATAGCTGTACCGGAATATGCTGGTACATGTCTATATTACAATAAGGTGCAAGTATTTTTTGCAACTCCAGACCCAATGCCGGGCCTAGCAGATCATCACTCAGCTGTATCTTGATGCTGTTTGCTCGCTTCTGACGGATTTCATTTAAGCTAAAAGCCTTGCTGAGACGCGCCATCGGGCGTTCATAACCTTCGCGCTCATAAATTTCTCCCTCAATGACTACGACTTTTTCAGGCTGGATAATATCTTTAAATCGTTGGAAACGCTCATGGTTACAGCTGACTTCCACACGCGCTGTACCATCATCCAGAGTGATCATGACGCGGTTTGGAAAATTGGCGACATCGATTACCAGACCAGCGAATACAGTGGTCACGCCACGACGGGTAGGCGTCAGTTCATTCAGCCGACTTGGAACAAAAGACTTGAGTTCTGGCCGGTAGACATTAATAGGGTGCCCGGTCAGGTAAAGGCCTAAAGTGTCTTTTTCGCCTTTGAGACGAACCTCGTCACTCCAGGGTTTTACAGGTTTAGCTGGTTTACGCTGAATTTCTTCAACTTCACCGAAAAGATCCATAATCCCGGTTTCACGGTTTTGACGGGCCTGATCTGCTGCTTGTACTGCCTCAGGAAGCTGTGCCATCAGGTCGGCACGTTCAATACCTAGACAATCCAATGCACCGGCACGAATCAGTGCTTCTAAAGTACGTTTATTGATTTTCTTCAGATCAATGCGGTGGCAGAAATCGAATAGATCTTTATACGGTCCTTGCTGGTTACGCGAATCAATCACTGACTGCATTGCAGCCTCACCAACGCCTTTAATCGCACCAAGACCATATACAATAGTTTTTTCATCAATTGCATGGAACTGGTAAATTGACATATTGACCGAAGGTGGCAAAACTTCCAGATTGTTTTTTCGGCAGTCATCAATCAAAAATACCACGTTATCGGTATTCTGCATTTCCGATGACATTACCGCTGCCAGAAATTCAGCTGGATAGTGCGCTTTTAACCATGCCGTCTGGTAGGCTACTAATGCATAGGCAGCTGCATGCGATTTATTAAAACCATAGCCGGCAAATTTTTCCATATAATCAAAAATATGGTTGGCTGTAGCTTCATCAATATCTTTTTTTGCAGCACCTTCAATGAAGATTTTACGCTGCTTAACCATTTCCTCAGGTTTTTTCTTACCCATTGCCCGGCGCAGCAAATCCGCACCACCAAGCGTATAACCCGCACAGTACTGTGCCGCCTGCATGACCTGTTCCTGATACACCATAATCCCGTAAGTCGGCTCTAGTACGCCTTCAAGCAGAGGATGCAGATATTCAAACTCACCACCATGCATACGATGAATAAAGTCAGGGATCAGATCCATCGGTCCTGGACGATATAAAGATACGAAAGCAATAATTTCTTCAAATTTGCTTGGACGTGCTTCTTTGAGCATCTTTTTCATGCCCACAGATTCAAACTGGAATACCGCGGTGGTATTGGCATTGGCAAAGACCAGATAAGCGTCTTTATCTTCAAGTGGAATAGCAGCAATATCTAAAGGTTTATCGCTTTTAATACGTTTATTGATATTCTTGACTGCGTCTTCAATCACGGTCAGGTTACGCAAACCCAGAAAGTCAAACTTTACCAGACCTGCTGCTTCTACGTCATCCTTATCGAACTGCGCTACGCGCGCCGTACCATCAGCATCACACATGACCGCAGAAAAATCGGTAATCTTGGTTGGTGAAATAACTACACCACCGGCATGTTTACCGGTATTACGGGTAATACCTTCCAGTTTTAGCGCCATTTCCCAGATCTCTGAAGCATCATCATAATCCGGGTTGGATGGGTTGGTAACAATATCCTTAAGCTGAGGTTCAGCTTGCAAGGATTCTTCCAGACTTAAGCCCAAGGGTTTAGTGGGAATCAGTTTGGAAATACGATCTGCCAGTCCATAAGATTTACCTAGAACCCGGGCCACATCACGAATCGCTCCTTTGGCCGCCATAGTACCAAAAGTAGCAATCTGGGAGACGGCATCACGACCATAAGTACGTGCTACATAATCAATTACACGGTCACGGCCAGCGATACAGAAATCGACATCGAAGTCAGGCATCGAAACACGTTCCGGATTTAAGAAACGTTCAAACAGCAGTTCATAACGCAGCGGATCAAGATCAGTAATTTTTAAACTATAAGCAACCAGAGAACCTGCACCTGAACCACGGCCAGGGCCTACCGGTACGCCATTATTCTTTGACCATTGAATGAAGTCCATTACAATCAGGAAGTAGCCCGGAAACCCCATCGAGTTAATAATATTAATCTCGTATTCGATACGTTCATCATAAGGCTTACGTATTTCCGGCCAGTATTCATCACGCTCCTCAGGTGGATAAAGGAAATTTAACCGCTCTTCGAGGCCTTCTTTGGACAAATGCGCAAAGAAGGTATCAATAGTATAACCCTCTGGAATCGGATAATCCGGCAGGAAGTACTTACCCAGTTGCAAGGTTACGTTACAACGTTTAGCAATATGATAAGTATTCTCAATGGCTGACGGAATATCCGAGAACAGCTCGGTCATCTCTTCAGAAGACTTAAAATACTGTTCGGGCGAATAGGTTTTCGGACGGCGATTATCACCAAGGACATAACCATCAGCAATACAGACCCGGGCCTCATGCGCTTCGAAGTCGTCTCGGGTCATGAAGTGCACATCATTGTGTGCCACTACACCAATATTATACTTCTGGGCCAGTTTCACCGCTTCTATAATAAAGTCATCTTCGCCCGGACGATTAGTGCGGGTTAGGGCCAAATAAACCCGATTTCCAAATTTGGCGATCCATTCTTCCAGCAAAGGTTCAGCTTTTTGAGGATTAGAGGTAATCAGCATTTTACCGACATCAGAATTCATTCCGAGCAGGGCAATCAAATCCTGGTTCTGGTCCAGTATCCATTCTTTTTGTACACAGGGAATATCTAGCTGTTGACCGCGGATATAACCTTCAGATACCAGTTCTGTCAGGTTTCGCCAGCCTGTATTGGTCATTGCCAATAAGGTCATACGATGTTCAGCATCATTCAGGCGGATTTCTGAGCCTAAAATAGGCTTGATACCTTTACCCAAACATTTTCCGTAAAATTTGACCGCTGCGTGCAGGTTAGACAGATCAGTCAGTGCCAAAGCAGGCATTTCATCTTTTTGAGCAGCTTTAACCAGATCAGGCACACGTACGATTGATTCTGTAATCGAGAACTCTGTATGAATACCAAGATGAACAAACTGCATAGAAAACAACCCTGCCTAAACTGCCCTGTATTTTAACATGCTCTTGTGAACGGCATAGCTCAATATTTACTACATTAGAATCTTTTATAATTTCATTTTAAGCAGGGCTATAAATGGAAAGACAGAAATTCCATTATAAATATACCCTCCTAATAAAAGTACCAGTAATTAACAGGTTATACCTTGGCATATATCGAAAGCACGTAACCTGCCATTTTTGAAAGTAAAGTCAAGATATGGAAAATAAGGAGGGACGTACTCATCCGGATGCTTGAGATAAGCTTTCAGGTCAGCAGAAGTTAGCAGTATTACTGTGCCTGTAATTTTTATCCCTTTTGCATTTAAAAAAACTCCTTTTTAAATTTGGCAAGAATATAATCTCTTGAGATGGAAAGATTGTTTACCAAGGTTTTTTCGCTAAGGTCTGCTGTATTTTTTCAGTTCAGACTAACTCGGCCCTGAGTATCAGTGAGTTGATTAATACTGTCTCTGCTTTTGAAATAGTTGTTAGAAAAAGGGGAGTTATCTTCTGGAGATATTTCAAAAAACAGCCCCTTGTGTGGAATAGGAGCAGTTGAATATTCATAGTTACCTATACATTTCGAGTAATTTTTTTGAGTTTTTATATTTTGGATGACTAGCTGTTTGGTTAATTGAGAAGCCGTTACAGACTGTCTAAGCTCTAATACATTTACCTTTATACTCGTATCATAATCTATAAGGTAATGTAGAAGCCTCAGACACTGTACATATGCTAAAAGCAAAGATTACTAATCATATTTTTATCATAAATATTGACCGGTTAATCACAGCTATAGCACGTTTATAACAAACAGCAAACCTGAAAAAAGCCCTCTATAGAGGGCGGTTAATCAGTCCTGAACCTATCTGAGACGGGCTAGCCATTCACCGAGCATCTGGACGATTTGAACCAGAATCAAAAGAACAATAACGGTTAAAATAACTACACTGGTATCAAAACGCTGATAGCCATAAGAAATAGCCAGGTCTCCAATGCCGCCCGCACCAACAGCACCTGCCATTGCAGTCGCACCAATCAGGCTAATAGTGGCTGTGGTCAGGTTAAGGATCAGTGAGCTACGGGCTTCTGGCAAAATAAAATTAAAAATAATTTGTAGGGGAGTCGCTCCCATCGCTTGAGCTGATTCAATAATTCCTTCATTTACTTCCAGCAGTGAAGTTTCAACCAGCCGACCGATATAAGGACCTACATAAATAGTCAAAGGCACGATAGCAGCCCATGTTCCAATCGAAGTTCCGACCAGCAGCTTGGTCAGTGGAATGACTGCAATAAGCAATATGATAAAAGGCAGGGAACGTAGCGCATTAACAATAGGGTTTAAACCATGATAAATCAACCGGTTTGGTAAAATACCTCCCGGACGTGTAACCACCAGAGTAATACCCTGAATAAAACCCCAGACACAACCAAATAGCATGGCAAAAAACACCATGTGGAAGGTTTCCTGTAAAGCGGTTACGAACTGGTCAATTGAAAGTGAGCTTTTCCAAAATGGCGCAGTAACACTAGTGAGCCACTGAACAATCAAGTCTCTCATCCTTGTACTCCTGACTGTTCAACCTGCACGCCATTATTTTCCAGAAACAGAATAGCTTGCTGAATCACTTCCGGGTCACCTAAAAGTTGAATAAACATTTGTCCAATAACAGTCCCATGAATTTCAGTCATATTGGCAAACAAGATATTTAAGCTTAAGTCAAACTTTTTGATTACAGCTTGAACTACCGTTTCCTGAGCAGATTTACCCAGGAATTTCAGGCAGTAAATACTGTGATGATTCTGGTTTTCCAAATTATTTAGAATATTAACCGGTAATTGCTGTTGCAAAACAGTTTGGATAAAGGTCCGAGTTGTTGGATGTTGTGGCTGACTGAAGATATCTAGTGTAGAGCCTGTTTCAATGACTTTACCATGTTCCATCACTGCGACATAATCACAAACTGATTCAATCACATCCATTTCATGGGTAACCATCACAATGGTAATCCCTTGCTCTTTATTAATTTTTTTAAGCAGTTGCAAAACAGACTGGGTGGTCTGCGGGTCAAGTGCAGACGTAGCTTCATCGCAAAGCAGAATTTTTGGATGATTTGCTAGAGCGCGTGCAATACCAACCCGCTGTTTCTGTCCACCCGACAACTCATCGGGAAAAGCATCTCGTTTGTGCTTTAAATTAATAAAGTCGAGCAGTTCATTCAAGCGTTTTTCGCGTTCAGCCTTGCTATAACCCAACAGTCTCATCGGCATTTCAATATTGGCTGCTACAGTTTTAGTTTGCAGTAAATTGAAATGCTGAAAAATCATACCAATATTGGCACGTTCCTGACGCAATGTACGGGCATCCAGAGCAGTGAAATCCTTCTGGTGAATAATAACCTGACCCTCATCCGGACGTTCTAGTAAGTTAATCAGACGGATGAGTGTACTTTTACCCGCACCACTATAACCGATGATACCAAATATACTGCCATCTGGTATCTGCAGGTTAATCTGGTCAAGGGCACGAATAGTCTGGCCCTTGAGCTGGTAGTGTTTGGAGATGTTCTTAAATTCGATCATAGCGTCAAGATACTGTATAAGAATGAAAAAACAGGCAAAGTTCACTTTGCCTGTTTGTTAATCGCAATTATATGATTATTTTGCGTCAGTAAGATAGCTTACCGGCTTGTTTACATCGACTTTAGTACCGCCAAATTTTTCCTGAATGTACTGCTTAACCGGTGCAGTATGGTATAGCGCGCCAACTTTCTGTAGTACAGGATCATTCTGACGATCAGCAGCAGTAGCAAGAATGTTTACATTCATTTTGGTACTCTGGTCAATTGGTTCATAATAAATAGCATCTTTAAGCACATTTAAACCGCCTTCCATTGCTAAAGTATTGCCCAATACTATGGCATCTACTTCATCTTTTACACGGACTGCAGTTGCCATTTGGACAGGCTTGATCACAATCTGCTTTTTATTTTCAACGATATCGGCAGGAGTACCCTGTACCTCGTCAAAACCGGGCTTTAATTTCACCAGACCCGCAGACTGAAGCAGTAGCAATGCACGTGACTCATTTGCCCCATCATTTGGAATAGCAATGGTGGCACCATTTGGGAACTCTTCAACTTTCTTTACTTTGGTTGAGTAAATACCCATCGGTTCTAGATAAGTAGTAGATACCGGTGCAATCTTGTCTTTATTGTTGGCATTATATGCGACCATATAGGCATACGACTGAAATGCGTTCAGGTCGACTTCCTTATTGGCTACAGCGGTATTCATGGCAACATAATCAGTGAAGTTTTTAACATCCAGTTTAATGCCAGCTTCTTTAGTTTCAGGCAGAGTTGCAATGTAGCGCCAGATATCTGCATCTGAACCAGTAGATGCCATAGTTACGGTTTTAACTTCAGCAGAATCCTGTGTAGCGTTTTCAGTTGCAGGCTGTTCAGGTTTTGAGCATCCTGCCAGTCCTACAGATACGCCTAATACAAGGCCAAGCAACTTTTTCATGTATTCGTCCCGGTAAATTTAATATATTTAAATTTACAAATTATAACATTTGATCATTAAATCAAGCTTAAACCAACCGCTCTCGTGAAATGAAGACCGGTTTAAAGCGTTAAGAAATTTGTAGTGGTCTGTTCTAACACTCTATTGTATTAGAGAAACTGACTGCTATCACTACAGCATGTTATTTAACTCAATAAAATTTAGAACCTACTCATGAGCTGCATCATACCAATAAAGCTATATGCAATATAGTGAATATAAAGTCATTCCTTATCTTATTAAGTGCTTTTGAAAATTCAAATTTGAAAAAATTTAATTATTAAAATCATGTGTTTATTTATAATTTTTTATAAAAAATATTTATCTGATAAATTTTTATCCTATATAAAATTTTATTCAATATAAATCTATAAATGAGATAAAACTGAATATAGCAATTTTAAGCTCTACATCTTTCGAATAGAAAGATGCAAACACTATTTTATTTAACAGACTTATCGCATTTTTGCCAAAAAGCGACTTAAACGGTTGATTGCTTCGCGTAATTCATTTTCGGCAGGCAGGAACACTACACGGAAATGATCTGGAGTTGGCCAGTTAAAGCCTGTACCTTGTACTAACAATACTTTTTCTGCACGCAGAAAATCCAGCATAAATTTTTCGTCGTCTTCAATCGGATACACTGCTGGATCTAAACGTGGAAAACAGTACATGGCGCCTTCCGGTTTAACACAGAAAACTCCAGGAATTTCATTTAACATTTCCCAGGCAATATTGCGCTGCTCATATAAACGTCCGCCTGGACGAATCAAGTCATTAATAGACTGATAGCCTCCAAGTGCAGTCTGAATTGCATATTGAGCCTGATGATTGGCACACAGACGCATTGAGGCAAGCATATCCAGACCTTCAATATAGTCTACTGCACGGCTTTTATTACCGGTAATTGCCATCCAGCCTGAACGGTAACCTGCAATACGATAAGCTTTAGAGAGACCATTGAAAGAGACACATAACTGATCACCTGCCAGTGCTGCCAGGGCTACATGTTCAATTCCATCATAAATAATCTTGTCATAAATTTCGTCAGCAAACAGGATCAGGTCATATTTTTTTGCCAGTGCAACAATCTGTTCAAGTACGTGGCGCGGATAAACCGAACCGGTTGGGTTGTTCGGATTAATCACCACAATACCGCGGGTATTTGGAGTGATTTTACTTTCCATATCAGCGATATCGGGATACCAGAAATTTTCTTCATCACATTTATAGTGAATCGCTGTGCCGCCAGAGAGATTAACAGCTGCTGTCCAGAGCGGGTAGTCCGGCATTGGCACCAGCATTTCATCGCCATCATCTAGCAGACCTTGCATGGCCATAACTATGAGTTCTGATACGCCATTACCAATGTAGACATCTTTTACGCTGACATCAAATACACCTTTTTGCTGGTAATACTGGCAGATCGCTTTACGTGCCGGAAAGATTCCTTTTGAATCGGTATAACCCACTGCATTTGGCAGGTTCAGGGCAACATCATTAATGATTTCTTGTGGCGCTTCAAAGCCGAACGGGGCGGGATTACCAATATTGAGTTTGATAATTTTATGGCCCTGTTCTTCCATTTCATTGGCGGCTCGTAACACTGGTCCACGAATGTCATAGCAAACATGCTCAAGCTTAGACGATTTTTTGATTTCGCGGGGTATAGTGTTACCTAAAACGGACATGATCTCATCCAATTATATGTATATTAAGAGAAAAATAGATTAACTGAAATAGCACAATCTATGGTGAAATTTAGCTAGAAATTTTTTGTTCTCTAGCGTAAATATGAAAGTACTGAAGCATGACATTGAATGTCATAGAATTAAAGGAGTTAATGATGGGAAAACTCAATAAAACAGACCGAGAATGGCAAAGAGAGTTATCACCCGAAGAGTTTCGTATTGCGCGACAAAAAGGTACTGAACCTGCGTTTACGGGGAAATACTGGAACAGTAAACAGGACGGGGTATATACCTGCCGTTGCTGTGGTGCAGAACTGTTTTCTTCAGAGACCAAATACGATAGCGGGTGTGGCTGGCCAAGCTTTTTCCGTCCGATTAATTCAACTGTTATAGAAGAACATGAAGACTTAAGTCATGGGATGGTCAGAACAGAAATAGTTTGTCATCATTGTGATGCTCATCTGGGGCATGTATTTGAAGATGGTCCACAGCCGACAGGACTGCGCTATTGCGTAAATTCGGCTTCACTCGAATTAAAAACACAAGAAAAAAGTGATGAGGAAACCTATCCATGACCAACATTTATCAGTTTGAAGCTGAGTTGTTAGATGGAAAAACTAAATCAATGGCTGACTATCGGGGCAAAGTCTTACTGATTGTTAATACTGCAAGTAAATGCGGTTTCACACCGCAGTTTGCTGGTCTGGAGAAAGTTTACCAGAAGTATAAAGATCAGGGATTAGAAGTATTAGGTTTTCCATGTAACCAGTTTGGCGGACAGGACCCGGGGACAAATGACCAGATTGGTGCATTTTGCCAGAAAAATTACGGTGTCAGTTTTCCAATGTTTGCCAAGGTTGATGTAAAAGGCCCAGAAGCCCATGCAGTTTTTCGTTATTTAACCAATAACAGTAAAGGAATTTTGGGCAACGGCATTAAATGGAACTTTACCAAGTTTCTGGTAGGAAAAAATGGTGAAGTGCTGAACCGTTATGCACCAACCAGTAAGCCTGAAGCTTTAGAAGAAGATATTGAAAGGGCATTGGCACAGTAAAAGTAAAAATAAAAGGGCGATTTAATCGCCCTTCATTTTTTCAGTAAATTAAGATTAAAGTACTCTCTCTAATCGTTCAATAGCCTGCTCACATTGAGCAATCTCAGCAACCAAGGCCAAACGTACATGATTTTCACCCGGATTACCTTGCGGAGTCTCACGTGACAGGTAACGTCCCGGTAGTACTTTGATATGTGCTTTTTCCATGAGCATTTTGGCAAAATTTTCATCATGGTCTACTTTTAACCAGTAATAAAAACCTGCATCTGGTTTTTGAAGTGGCAGAAGATGCCCCAGTTCATTTTGAAATAGTTCAAATTTGGCCCGATAAAGCTTACGGTTTTCTTCTACATGGTTTTCATCATTCCAAGCCACAATTGAGGCGAGCTGATGTTGAACGGGCATGGCTGCACCATGATATGTGCGGTATTTCAGGTAAGGTTTAAGCAGGTTGGCATCACCTGCGACAAAACCGGAACGCATTCCGGGCAGGTTTGAGCGTTTGGACAGGGAATGAAATACTACACAGTTTTTATAGTCATTACGTCCGATTTCAGCACAGACTTCAAGAAGGCCAACGGGCGCTTCATCGAACCAGAGTTCTGAATAACACTCATCTGATGCAATGACAAAATCATACTGGTCTGAAAGTGCAATCAGTTTTTTAAACTGATCTTTAGACAGAACCGCACCTGTTGGATTACCTGGTGTACATACAAACAGTAGTGCTGTTTTTTCCCATACCTCACTGGGTACATGGTCAAAGTCACCCAGATAGTTATTTTCTTGGGTGCAGTTAATGAAGTATGGTTTTGCACCTGCTAGAAGGGTTGCACCTTCATAAATCTGATAAAACGGATTCGGCATGACCACATAAGGTGTATCTTCTCGTTTTACCAAGGCCTGAACGAAAGAGAAAATTGCCTCGCGCGTTCCCGATACAGGAAGAATATTATTTTCGGCACTAATGGTGTTCAGCTTAAAGCGGCGGGTTAACCAGTCTGCAATACTCTGTCTTAATTCAGGTAAGCCTTTACTGTTCGGATAAGTTGAAAGGTGTTCAAAGTTATCAATAATTGCCTGTTTTACAAAATCAGGGGCAGGATGCTTGGGCTCACCAATAGAGAGGGGAATCAAGGGAAGGTCCGCAGGGACTACATCCTTAAAAAGTTGATTGAGCTTTTCAAAAGGATAAGGATGTAATAATGACAAGCTTGAGTTCATTGAAAAAATACCGTTTAATTATAACTTAATGCTGGCTTATGACTTGGCTTGAAGCTTCATCGAGTGCTGATTTCAGTTTTGCAGAAAAAAGCTGAGCTTCTTCAGCATTCATAGGCGTTCCATCCTTCTTTGTCACAAAGAAAATATCTTCAGCCCGTTCACCAAGTGTGACAATTTTGGCAGAATGAATATCCAGCCCCTGCATCATAAACAGACCGCCTACTTTAGCAAGTAAGCCAGGTTGGTCAAGTGTGGAGATTTCCACCATGTTTTGCTGCAAAGCCGGATTTAGGGTGATATCGACAGTATTTTTTACATCAAAATGGCGCAACTGACGAGGAATACGACGCTGCATTAACCCCGGGTAATTGTCGGCATGGCTGAGTGCCTGAACCAGCGCATCTGCAACGGTCTGCTTGCGTTCAGCATCAGTGAGTAAGGTTCCAAAACGGTCCAGTACTACATAAGTGTCTAGACTGAATGCTTTTGTGGCAGTAATAATTCGGGCGTCCTGAACATCGAGATTCATTCGGTCTAGTACTGCAACTGTAGTCGCAAACAGATTTGGCTTATCTTGAGTATAAATAAAAATCTGGACAGCATCTTGTGCAGCTTTACGATGTGCCCGCATCAATACCAGAGGAGCTGGATTATCCCCATGTTGCAGGATTGCACGGGTATGCCAGGCAATTTCATTCGCGGACTCTTTGAGAAAATACTCATCCCCCAGTTCTTGCCAGACCTTTTCTACCTCTTCCAGGGCAAACTCGTCCACCAGAAGTTCACTGGCTGCAAATTTGGTATCTTCAATGAGCATCTGGTATTCCACGGGGCGACCCAGGCCGGTGCGAATTACATCACGTGCATGCGTATATAGCTGACGCATTAATGAGGCACGCCACGTATTCCAGAGTTTTGGATTAGTCGCATTAATATCTGCTACTGTTAAACAGTATAGGTAATCCAGATGCTCCATATCACCCAATTTTTCGGCAAATTCTTTAACCACATCCGGATCGGAAATATCCTTCTTTTGAGCAGTTAATGACATCAGCAGGTGGTTCTGGATGAGCCACGCCACCATTTTGCACTCACGTTCAGTAAAACCATGTGCACGGCAGAATTCGATTGCATCAACTGCACCCAGTTCACTATGATCACCCCCGCGGCCTTTAGCAATATCATGAAATAATGCGGCTAAAAATACGATATCACGACGGGCAAGACGCTGAAAAACCGAGCTGACGACTGGAAAATCTTTCGCAAATTCTGGCTCTTTAAAGCGGTTTAAATTTCTGAGTAACAGGAGTGTATGAGCATCCACCGTATAAATATGAAACAGGTCATATTGCATTAATCCGGTAATTTTCCCAAAAGAAGGTATGTATTTACCGAGCACCCCATAACGTTTCATCGCCACCAATGTGTCGTATAAACGGTAGGGAGAGCGTATAATTGCCATGAAAAGGGCTTGATGCATGGGATTATCACGAAAGCTCTGGTCAATTCGCTTGGCTGCTAGGGTCAGCAGGCGAAGTGTTCGGGCACGCACTCCCTGAATTTCTGGCCGGTTAGCCAGTAAATAGAAAATCTCCAGAATTGCACTTGGATTTTCCGAAAATATTTTATGATGTTGTACTGCGAGTTTACCGTCTACCAGTTTAAAGTGTTCATTGATTTCTTCAATTTTACGCTCATAACTTGGTAGCCGCGGGGTAATAACAGACTCATTAAAATAAGCCAGTAGCATTTCATTTAAAGTTGAAACTTGCTGCGCAGTACGGTAATACCGCTTCATGAACTGCTCAATCGGATAGTTCGGAGATTCACCTTCCTTATGAACATAGCCAAATTTTGCTGCTATTTCGCGCTGGTAATCAAATAGCAGCCTGTTTTCATCGCGTTTGACCAGACGGTGCAGGTGGTGACGGATTTCCCAGAGAAAAATTTCAGCTTCCTCTAGAACAGCAAGTTCAAATTCAGAAATAAAACCGAGATGAACAAGATCATAAATCCGATTAACCCGAAAATGCCGTTTGGCAATCCAGCCAATCTGGTTAATGTCACGAATACCGCCTGGCGCATTTTTAATATCGGGTTCCAGATTGCTTTCTGTATGATTATGCTGGGCATAACGCTTTGCCTGCTCCTGCATTTTGGCATCAAAGAAAGTTTTATCTGTCCAGGTCTGTGACACAATTCGGCGTGGCCATCTGGCCAGATGCTGATTTCCAGTAATCAGCCGCGCTTCAATCAGTGCAGTAGCAACAGTTAAATCATTGGTGGCCTGTTCTACACAACTGGCAATAGTGCGTACACTAATACCTGGCTTAAAATTTCCGACATCCCAAAGAGAAGAAATAAAAGTAGAAATTAAGCTTTCCTGTTCAGGAGTGATATCGTCTTCAGATAAAATCATGATATCGACATCTGAGTATGGCAACATTTCACGACGGCCATAGCCCCCTACAGCAAACAGACCAAGATCGGTCTGGTGGAGTCCCGCGTGTTGCCATAAGAAGATCAGAGCTTCATCGATTAAATTGGAGCGGGCCAGAATAATGTCACGGATAGACTGCCCATTTTCATAACTCTCCTGTAACTGCTTTTCAACATCAGTACGCCATACATTAATGGCCTGAATATCATGATTGCTTTTGACATAATTAAGCAGAGGCGAGGTAGTGATCATGAGCATGTTCCGCAGTAAAGCTTTATGGATTTGAGTTTACAATTACTTGTGCGGCTGTTTGCTGCGCAAGTTCACGTGCTTCTTCTATAGTTGCTGCGCGTGCAGTAGCAACACCCATACGGCGCCGTTTAAAACCTTCCGGTTTGCCAAACAGGCGTAAGTCTGTAGAAGGATGAGCTAATGCAAGATCCAGACCAGAAAATGACAGGTTAGAACCATCTTGGCCAGCATAAATAACAGCACTGGCTGCAACACTGTGTCGCGCCGTATTTACAACTAAGCCCAGAATAGCCCGTGCATGTAGCTCAAATTCACTTTGGAACTGTGAAGCAAGGGTAACTAACCCAGTATCATGTGGACGGGGAGATACCTCACTAAACCAGACCTGATCACCTTTGATAAAAAGTTCAACACCAAAAACTCCACATCCACCCAGTGCCGCAGTGACTTTATCTGCAATCCGTTTAGACTCTTCAAGCGCCACAGGTGACATGGGCTGCGGCTGCCAGCTTTCAACATAGTCCCCGGAATCCTGTCGGTGACCAATCGGATCGCAAAAGCTGGTTTCAATTTTGCCGCTTTGCGGATTCTTGGCACGCACAGCCAATAAAGTAATTTCAAAGTCAAAATCGATTTGTGATTCAACAATGACCTTACCCTGATTTACCCGTCCCCCAGTCTGTGCATATTCCCAAGCTGCATCAACTTCATCAAAACTTTTTACCCGGGACTGTCCTTTACCAGAAGATGACATGACTGGTTTTACAAAATTAGGATAACCAATATCATCACAGGCAGCACGAAAGCTCTCCAGAGAGTCGGCAAAACGGTAAGCAGAGGTGGGCAAGCCTAATTCTTCAGCAGCCAGGCGGCGAATGCCTTCACGGTTCATGGTCAGGTTGACAGCTTTAGCAGAAGGAATGACAACAGCTTGTTGTCCAGCTTCCACCTCTAGAAGAACTTCCGTAGCAATTGCTTCAATTTCAGGGACAATAAACTGGGGTTTGACTTGCTCAATCAGTGCTTTTAACTGTTGGGGGTCTGCCATGTTGAGGCTATAAGAAAAATGAGCGACCTGCATGGCTGGCGCGTGTTCATAACGATCCGCTGCATGTACTTCTACTCCAAGCCTTTGCAAGGAAATGACGACTTCCTTACCTAGCTCTCCCGAACCAAGCAGCAAGACTTTGACCGCTGAAGATTGAAGTGGAGTACCGATAGTCACGCTCATGCGAATCATCCTTGCAAAAGTGGACTTACAGCATAACAGAACTCATGCGCGTGTTAAGTGTTTCAGCAAGAAAAGCTTAAGTTTTTATCAAGTAATCTTCTGATCAATCAAAAGAAAATTTCATTTAGACAGGTATGTAAGTATAGACCAATCCATAAACAATGGCTGCGGTCAGAGTTGCTGGTACGATTTTCCTGAATCTAAAATATAAACCGATCAGTACAAGGAAACCCGCCAGCATGGCCAAGCTTTTATCAGGTGTTTCAATCAGGGGGGGCAATGTAGCAACTACTAGCATAGAGCTAATAGCAGAAATACCGATACTCCCCAGCGCAATTTTTAACCAGATTGCACCACGACGCTGATTCTGCTGCTGATACTTTTGAATGAAGTAAAATGGGCCAAAACGGGAAATGAAATTTGCAATTCCCACGACGAGACCGACCAGAATAATATCCAGATTCATAGTGTTTCCATTAAATCGTCATGCTGCTTGAGGATGTAATGCTTAAACAGTCCGGCCAGAATACCGGCAATAATCCCGATAAAAATTGCTGCAGAAAGATTAATAAAATAACAGGCTAAGGCCGAAACAATTAGGCATACTGCTACCACCAGAGTATGTTTTCTCTCAAAAGCCGCGAGTAAAAAGCTTAAAAACAGCGCAGGTAATAGAAAGTCCAGGGCCGCTTGCAAGAAGCGTGGCAAATTACTCACCTGATTGGCGAACATCCCCCCTAGAAATGAACCACCTGCCCAAGATAGCCAGCTAAACAGACTTAAGCCCAGCATCCATGACTCTGACCATTCCTGTCGGCGTTGGGAGAGTTTAATCATGCCACTGGCAAATACCTCATCGGTAAGTCCCCATGCCCAGGCAGCGGTCTTTTTCAGGTTTAACTGATGGTTAATCAGGTTGTATAAGGCTGGTCCATAGAGCAGATGCCGAATATCTAAAGCGATAACAGTCAGTGCTGTCATCCAGATTGATGTACCACTGCCGAGCAGGGCAACTACAAGAAACTGACTGGCACCAGCATACATGGAGCAGGATAAAAATAGAGCTTCCCAGGCAGTAAACCCAAACTGGGTAGCAGAAACGCCAAAGGCAAACGAGACAGGTAAATAGGTCAGCATGATGGCCTGGCTATCTCTGGCACCTTGCCAGAAACCGGCCTGAGTCAAAACGGAACTTTCATGTTCAGACACAATACACCCTGGAATTTTTAAAGAGTTGAACAATAGGTCAAAACGCAGATTGAGTATTCTACCCGAATTCACTAGCATATGAGGAAAATGTTTGTTTAGGCGACTTAAAATGCGGGCTCATTTAAACCGTTCATTTCTTCTTCTCCCTGTTTTAATCAGCGTGCTGGGCTTACAGGCATGCAGCAACTCATCAAACGAACCAGAGCGAAAAGTCGAGATTAAACCTGCTCCAAAACTGACCAATGATGCCACCAGTTACGCCCAGCAGGCATGGAAACTCATGAATGAGATTGATGCACTGGTTTATCAGAAGCAGACAGAGCGTCTGGAACAGGAAGTTCGTAAACCAATCCGTCAGCTTACCACTGACTGGCGAATTAATGTCAAGATGACAGACTCAGTGACTGAAGGAAAATATGCCCTTTGCCGTAAGGCATTGAGTAGTCTGGATATCTGGACGCGAGAAATTCTTGAAAATGGTTCAGAAGCTGGTCAGAAACAGGCTGATTATGAACGTGATAAGGCACAGTGTAAGGGCGCAATTGATCATCCTGAACTGGGTAATACCGACCCAAAAAAGAAAGGCGTTTAAGTAATTTAAAAAAATAGCTCAACATATGAGCTATTTTTTATTAAATGATTAGCCTAAACATTAAATTAAAAAGGTGAAGGAATAAATTGCATAATCAGGGCAATACTCACAAGAGATAAGAGGGTACTAAGCATGACAGACGCAACTGACTGCTCAGCAATGCCATTTAATTGCCCATAGATTCCAAATGCTGTCGCCATAGGAAGAGCTGAAAGGATTAAAGCTGCATAAGCCATCTTCGCTGTGCTTCCCGGCATTATATAAATTATACTGGTCACTACAATTGGCATAATCAATAACTTGATAGTGCATACAATCAGTACATCTTTGCTAAGGTCTTTTATGGTCAATGTTGCAAGACTGGCACCAATCACAAAAATCGCAAGTGGAGACGCAGTAAAAGCTAGTGATTTTAATGGAAGCTCTAGCGAGACAGGCCACTGAACGGTATAAACTGAGCAGATCAAGCCCAATATAATTGAAAGAATAATGGGATTTTTAGCAAGATTCTGCAAAGTTGAAAGAATAATAGTGGATAGAGTCTTATCCTGTTGATCTGAAGATTCTATCAAAATCAGCATCAGACTCAGTAAAATAATATTTTCAATCACCAGTGTCATTGCCAGATAGGGGACGGCGGCCTGGGCAATTAGTAAGGTGAGTACTGCTGTACCGATAAAGCCGGTATTTGACATGGATGAACCCAGCCCAATCACAGCAGCCTGATGGCGAGGTAACTTAAAGAATCGGCGATAAAGTGTATATGCACTGAAGAATAAAATCAGTGAACCTAGCAGGTAGCCTAGAAAATAAGGCATCTGCCAGATTTCATCAAAGGAACGGGTAGAGAGGGCGTACAGTAAAAATGCGGGTAGCGAAACTTTAATAATAAACTGGATGATTGCCTGTACATGCGTAGTATTTAGCATGTTTAAGCGCAAGCTTAAATAACCCACACTTAAAATAATAAAGATGGGAAAGATGACTGAAATAATTTGTTCCATGACCTGATCGTTTGCTCCCTGCAAACTTGATTATTCCACTATTTCATTGAGTTTTAAATGTAGTTGGAACGTTTAATTAAAAAGAATACTGGATGAAGATAAAAAGAATATGTTAGCTGTATATTAAAATTATGAACAAAAGGCTTTAGTTAGCAGGGCCTAATAAAAATGCCAGTCATATTAATGAACTGGCATTTTTATTACTTTACTGGGTATATTTTTATACGTTAAAACGGAAATGCATAACATCACCATCCTGAACGATATATGTTTTACCTTCTAGACGCCATTTGCCGGCCTCTTTGGCACCAGCTTCACCGTTGTACTGTACAAAGTCATTGTATGCAACAACTTCAGCACGAATAAAACCTTTTTCAAAGTCGGTATGAATGACACCTGCCGCTTGTGGTGCAGTTGCACCAACTTTAACCGTCCATGCACGAACTTCTTGCACCCCTGCCGTGAAATAGGTTTGTAAGCCCAGTAAGGCATAACCGGCACGGATAACTACATTTAAACCCGGTTCTTCCATACCCATTGCTTCTAGGAACTCAGCGCGATCTTCATCTTCAAGAAGTGAGATTTCAGATTCAATCTGGTTACACAGAGGTACCACAATGGCATTTTCTTCTTCTGCCAGTTTGCGAACAGCATCCAGATGCGGATTATTTTCAAAGCCGTCTTCTGCCACATTTGCAATATACATGGTTGGTTTTAACGTCAGTAAACCAAAACCACGTACCAGTTTGCGCTCATCATCAGATAAATCTGCTGCACGTGCTGGCTTGCCCTCATCCAGTAAAGGCTGAATTTTTTCTAGTACGGCTTTGGTTGCTACCGCTTCTTTATCACCACCTTTAGCAACTTTGGTTAAGCGCAAAATAGCTTTGGCTACGGTTTCCAGATCAGCCAGTGCCAGTTCAGTATTAATAGTAGCAATATCATCTAATGGATCAATCTTGCCATTTACATGAATAACATTTTCATCTTCAAAACAACGTACGACATGAGCAATTGCATCAGTTTCACGGATATTCGCCAGAAACTGGTTACCTAGACCTTCACCTTTGGATGCACCTGCTACCAGGCCTGCAATGTCAACAAATTCCATCGTGGTGGGAATAATACGTTGCGGGTTTACAATAGCAGCCAGCTTGTCCAGACGTGGATCGGGTACAGGTACAATTCCGGTATTTGGCTCAATAGTACAAAATGGGAAGTTCTCTGCTGCAATGGCAGCCTTGGTTAATGCATTAAAAAGGGTAGACTTACCCACGTTTGGCAGGCCAACAATACCGCAATTAAAACCCATGAAATGACTCACAAAAATTGTTATCTGAAATTGCCGATGATTTTACATGAAAGCCATGACAAAGTCAGTCATGGTATCTCACAATCCCTGAAAGTCTGTATTGTTTTAAAGCTTGCGCTTATCTAGCTGGCTGGCCAGGGCATCTCCAGTTGCCTGAATAAGCATCACCAGGATCATGAGCACCAAAATAACAGCCAGCATAATCGTAATATCAAAACGCTGATAACCATAACGGTAAGCAATATCACCAAGTCCGCCTGCTCCTATAGCACCAGCAATTGCAGAAGAATTGATCATGGTTACCATCGTAACGGTAAAACTTGCCACAATTCCGGGCAGGGCCTCCGGTAAAAGTACATGCCAGATAATCTGTTTACGGTTACAGCCCATCGCTTGTGCGGCTTCAATCAAGCCATGATCCACTTCACGTAAACTGACTTCAGCAATACGCGCAAAAAACGGGGTAGCAGCAATAGTTAATGGCACCACAGCAGCCCAGACGCCATAACTGGTACCTACAATAAGACGTGTGAGTGGGATCAGAGCTACCATCAAGATTAAAAAAGGGACAGAGCGTGTAATATTAATGACCCATCCCAAGGGCTGATTAATCATCCGTGATGGATAAATACCATGTTCACTGGTATTGACCAGGATAATTGCAATCGGTAAACCAATTAAAAAAGCTGCAAGAGCAGATATGCCTACCATAATTAATGTATCGATAGTGCCGGTCAAAAGCAGGTTAATGAGCTGGTCGTGCATAGCCAAGTACCTCAATGTGGGCAATATATTGTTTTAGCGCTTCTTTCAAATGCTTCAGATTTAACTGTACGTCGGGTATAGCGACAATCAGTGAACCGATCAGATGCTGCTGGATCGTATCAACATGGCCCTGATATAAGTGAACTGGACCATTTAACTGTTCAAGAATGACTTTTAAATCTGGTGTGTGGTGTATGGCAGACTCATAACAAAGTTTTAAAATAGTATGTGTAGTCTCTGTAGTTACCTTCGAATTCACTGCAAACGGTAAATCCAGTTGTTCTAGAGTTAATAATCCTTGAGTAATCTGCTGTTCAGGTTTTGAAAAAACACTCCATACCTGACCAGATTCGACAATTTCACCTTGATCAATAACAACCACCTGATCACAAATTTCCCGGATAACCTGCATTTCATGGGTAATCAGAACAATTGTAATTCCCATTTGCTGATTGATTCTTTTGAGTAACGATAAAATGACCGAGGTACTTTCCGGGTCTAGAGCTGAGGTTGCTTCATCACATAATAAAATTTCAGGGCGGTGTACCAGAGCACGTGCAATACCGACGCGTTGTTTCTGTCCACCTGAAAGTTGTGAAGGATAGTTTTCTGCTTTACTGCTTAAACCGACCAGTTCCAGTGCCTCATTAACACGCAGTTCAATTTCGGCTTTTTTATGTGCTGATATTTTAAGAGGCAGGGCAACATTTTCCCACACCGTTTTAGCTGACATCAGGTTAAAGTGCTGGAAAATCATTCCGATACGTTGGCGCAGCCGAATAAGTTCCGCATGATTCAGGCTGGCCAAGTCCTGCTGGTGAATATGAATACTGCCATTACTGGGTTGTTCCAGACCGTTTAATGTACGTAGCAAAGAGGACTTTCCGGCACCGCTTTTGCCAATAATGCCGAAAATTTTACCTTCAGGAATATCCAGACTGATATTCTTGAGTGCATGTACAGATTTGCCTTGTACTTGGTAGTATTTGTTGAGGTTTCTGATCTTGATATGGGAAACCGTAAATTCAGTATGAGAACCAAAACTCACCATTATTCTTCTCCTTATTTCCAGCCCTGAAACCACATGCCTTGACCAAAGTCCTGATCCAGTATTGTTTTGACCTTTTCTGAGGTTTGAAAGGCTTGTACAAATCTGGCAAGTTTCTGGTCTTTATCTTGATAATCTGTTCGGGTTACGAACAAGATGGCGTATTTCTTGTCTATCGGATCTAAAAATAAAGCATCCTTCGGGTTAGCTGCTTTTGCCATTTTCAGATAATGCGGAAAACCAAAAATAAGATCTGCTTCATCAATGGCATGGGCTGTTTGTGGACCTTCTACCTCAATAAACTGTAGCTGTTTAGGATTGCGTATAATGTCCTGGAGTGTAGTTAATTCATTCTGAATATCTTTAACTTCAATCAGGCCGGCCCGGGCAAGCAGAATTAAAGCACGCGCCGAGTTGACCGGATCATTGGGTATGACTACGCGAGCATGAACAGGAAGTTGCTCTAGTGATTGATACTTTTTTGAATATAAGCCCACATGGCTGCCAGTACCTGGTGCAAATGCATGCAGGTTAAACCGGGTTTCACGAATTGCATTTTTCAGATAAACGCTTTGCTGAAAAAAATTGGCATCAATATCACCGTTCTGAACAGCTACATTGGGTGCATGCCAGTCTGAAAACTCAACCAGCTTGACCTGAATACCTTGTGCTTTCATATCATCTGCGACACTTTGTAGCAGATCGGCATAGGGTGGGCTGATGCCGATTGTTAAAGTATCTTTCTGCAGGGTATTACTATTAAAACGGTAAGCAGCCAAACCGAGTATAACTAAGAGGGTTGTCAGGCCAATTAGCCAAAACTTATAAGAATCTGATTTTAATAAGGTCATCATCTGTTCCTTACTTCCAGCCAGGGAACCAGAGTTTTTTCCCAAAATCCTCATCTAAAGCGGCTTGCACTCTTGGGGAGTTCTGGTAAATAGTCACGAATTTTTTCAATTGATCGTCTTTATCTTTGTAATCATCACGGACTACAAATAAGATGGCATAGCGTTTGTTGGTATTTTTGTCGAATAACAGTGCACTTTCCGGATCAGCAGTTTTTGCCAGACGTAAATAATGAGGATAGCCAAAAGCCAAATCAACATCATCAATTGCACGTGCGGTCTGTGGTCCTTCAACTTCGATAAACTGCAGATTTTTAGGGTTTGCAGCAATATCCTGTAAACTGGACAGATGATTGTTTACATCTTTTAAGCTAATGAGTTTGGCTTGCTGCAAGAGCAGGAGAGCACGACCCTGATTTACTGGATCATTTGGTATAGCAACTCTGGCATTTTGTGGTAACTCATCAAAGCTTTTATACTTTTTTGAATACAGGCCTACATGAGATGCTGCTCCAGCTGCAAAAGCTTTGAGCTTAAAACCGGTTTCTTTTATGGCATTATCCAAAAATGGCTGATGCTGAAAAAAATTGGCATCAATATCTCCGTGATTTAGCGTAATATTGGGCGTGTTCCAGTCAGAGAATTCAACAAGCTTAATATGAAGTCCTTCTTTTCTGGCTTCTTCTGCTGCAACTTGTAACGGTTTTGCAAACGATGGGCTAATCCCGATGACCAGTTCATCTGAACCTGTTTTTTTCTGTAACGTCCAGCCAGTAAGACCTAAGATAACTATGGTCAATACTGCCCCTAAAATAGTGAATTTCGTTTTTGCTGTTTGTGCCATCATGCACCTCTAAAAATTTTTAAAATGTTTTATGCAAGCTGTTTTTGAATAGGACGGATTTCGGCGGGAGAGGCCGGGGTTAGACATCGGAACTGTTGCACCGGATGTTGTGCAGAAAGCAGGTTACCTTGCTGAAATAACTTATGTCGCAATGTACCTTCGCTATAAGCTGTTTTGTAGCGACCGCGCTGTTGCAGCTCCGGAATAACCCACCGGATAAAGTCCTGATGGGATTCCGGGGCAACCGTACGGGTCAGGTTAAAACCATCAATTCCTGTTTCATCAATTAAATGAATTAATTGTTCCGCTACAGTTGCTCCACTACCCACAATGAGGGGGTAACGTCCTCCCAGCACATGTTGGTCTTTCAGATCTGCCACTGTAATTTTCTGTTCTTTAAATTTATTGTTGACTGAAGCAATACTGTTAGTTTGCTGATAGGGAATGGTTTCTTGCTCTGTAAACTGGGACAGATCAATGCCGACAGAACTGGAATAGTGGGCAAGACCTGCTTCAGGACTGGCATAGTGGCAATACTCTGCCAGTTTTTCCTGTGCAAGCGCATCAGTTTCAGCGCTAACCACAGTAATGCCAATAAAAATTTTAATAGCTTCTGCTTCACGACCCTGTGCAGTGGCAAGTGTTCGAATTTTCTCGACCTGCTGTTTAATTTTTTCCGGTTTATCGCCTCCAATAAATATGGCCTCAGCATGTTGAGTTGCAAAGGTAAGACCACGTGGCGAAGCACCTGCCTGAAAAAGGACCGGGGTGCGCTGGGGAGAAGGTGAAACCTGAAATACTCCTTCACTCTGGTAAAATTGGCCCTGATGCCGGATTGAATGCACTTTCGCCGGTTCAGTAAATATCCGGTTCTGCCGATCCTTTACAACTGCATCATTTTCCCAAGAGCCTTCCCAGAATTTATAGCAAAGCTCCAGAAACTCCTCAGCCTGTGCATAACGCAAATCATGTTGTTTCAAGCCTTTCTGTCCGATTAATCTTTCAGCACTATCTAAATAACCTGTCACAATATTCCAGCCAATCCGGCCATGGGTTAGATGGTCCAGGCTGGCAAAACGCCGTGCAAACTGATACGGCGTTTCATAGCTCAGATTTACCGTAATACCGAAGCCCAGATTCTGGGTAACTGCGGCCATTGCTGAAACCAGAGTAGAGGGGTCATGGCTGGGAAGCTGGATTGATTCTTTTAAGGTCAGCTCAATACCGTTTTGATAGACGTCATATACACCAGTAATATCTGCAAGAAATAACCCGTCAAATAATCCTTGCTCTAAAGTTTTCGCCAAATCTGTCCAGTAGTTCAGTTCATTAAAACGATGTGATTGATCTCGTGGATGTGTCCATAACCCATGGTTAATATGTCCTGCTGAATTCATGTCAAAAGCATTAAGTAAAATCTGTTTAGGTAATTGCTTTGCCATTACAATGTCCCCCTGCGTGGAGGTAGAACTCCATTTAATACATATTGTCCAATAAAGTAATATTTCCAGCGCGCTGCATCATGTAAAGTATGGACACGTGCATTACGCCAGAAACGGTCTAGTCCGTCTTTTAACTGGCTACCCCGGCTACCTGCCAGTTCAATCAGTTTGCTGGATGCTTTTAATGCAGTTTCTGTACTATGTGCACGAACCTTAGCTACCTCAATGGAAGCCTGTGCTATATTTTCCACAGTAGGTAATGGACGGGCTACCTCAATAGCCTGAGCAGCCTGTTTGAGGAGAACCTCACTGGCACGTACATCAGCAGCCACACGGCCGAGTTCTAGCAGAGTCAAGGGGTCTTGAGTAGCACGATCTAGTCCTGAGTCAATCCAGGGGCGCGCCTGTTTTACCTGCCGCAATGTTTCTTCAAAAGCAGCGCGGGCAATTCCTACTTCAATTGCAGCATGCATAATCTGGGCAAATGGCCCGACTAAGGTGGGCTGAGTGAATGCTGTATCAAAGGCAATCAGATCCTCTTGCTCAACAGCGACGTGATTAAATTTTACCGTACCACTTCCTGTTATACGCTGCCCAAAGCCATTCCAGTCATCCACGATTTCAAGGCCTTGGCTATTACGCTTTACAAAAGCTAAAAATTCCCGACCTTCTGCATCTGTAACTAGCGTAGGAATACGGTGTGCGAAAAGGCTTCCGGTACAATAAAATTTTTCCCCCTGAATTACGTAGTTATTTCCCGCAGCAATCAATTGTGTATGCTTATGAGCGGCAGATCTGGTTTTGAATTCTGCCAGTGCATTACCGAAACGGGCTCCTTTTAAAACTTCTGTGTAAAACTTCTGTTTCTGCTGTTCTGTACCTGTATTACGCAGGACTTCCAGTGCATAGAAATGATTTTGAGGAATCTGTCCAATTGAACCGTCCACTCCACTAAACAGGGCAATGACTTTAGCTACGGTCAGACTTGAAACTTCTGCACCCCCATATTGCTTGGGAACGGTAATCGCCCATAAGCCTGACTGGCTGTAGGCTTCTATCTCTTCAAAAGGCAAAATACGGTTTTGGTCCCGTTGAACTGCCTCGGCTTTAAACTTTTGACTTAAATCCTGTGCAATAGCCAAAGCTTCTTCATCGCTTTGGATAATATATGCCTGATTTTCTAAAACTTCTTTAAGATGAAAATTTTGATATGAGGTCATAAGATATTTCCTTAAATCCAGGCGTGACGAGCAGGAAAGGCCTGATTGAGGTAATAGTTACCAATGGCATGTAACTTCCAGCGTACCGGGTCATGCAAGGTATGAACTCTGGCATTCCGCCAGTACTGGTCCAGATGATGCTGGGACAGGCAGGAACGACTGCCGCCAAGTTCAAGCAATTTTTCTGAGATCTGTAGGGCAGCGTCATTAGCATAAACTTTGGCTTCTGCAACCCTTATAGAAGCTTGTGCTGCCTGCTCCGCTGTAACTATCTTATGCTGGTCAAGTTCATCGAGATATTCAGCTGCTTCATCCAGTAGCAAAATAGATGCATCAAGCAAGATATTTAATTTACCAACTTCCTGTAGTGTGTAATGTTCGGAGCTGGCTTTTTCTACTTGTGCGTCAATAATAGGGCGTGCTTTATGAACAGCAGTTAAAGTTTCTGCAAATGCAGCCTCTGCAATACCAACATCTATAGCCACCTGGAGTAGCTGCGAATAAGCACCGCGATAATTAGGTTTTTCATAAAGTTTTCTTTCATCAAAAATGAGATCAGGATTTACTCTGACTTGGTTCAGACGGACTGTGCCGCTAGCTGTAGTGCGCTGCCCGAAACCGTACCAGTCATTGATGACTTCTACGCCTTTTTCCTGTGCATCAATAATTACCAATACGACATGGCCTTCAGGATGAACTGCTTTAATAGCAAGCCAGTGTGCAAAACTACTGCCAGTCGAGTAGAACTTTTCACCATTAAGAATATATTGGCCATCTTTAACGCTAAGCGTGGTCTCTAGTGTTTTACTGTCTTTGGTGTAGCGCTCTGGGCCACCATTAGCCAGACGCTTGCCATGCAGAATTTCAGAGAAAATAAACTTTTTTTGTTGCTCGTTTCCCATCATATTAATCATGTTGAGCAGGGCAATCTGGTTTTGCGGGATTTGACCGACATTGGCATCGGCTTTAGATAAAATTCTGAACACCTGAGCAAGTGTCTTGTTTGAAACGAATGCGCCTCCAAAAGCTTTAGGAATACGGATGCCACCTAATCCTTTGAAACTGAACTGTTCAATTTCTTCTATTGGTAAGATCCGGCATTGATCCCGTTCATTTCTTGTATTCAAGGCAAAATCAGCTACCTGATAAGCTGCATTCAGGGCCTGCTGATCATTTTCTATAATATAAGCGGGAGTTTGAGTAATATGAGTCATCTTTATACCTTCCTAAGATGACTCAGAACTTAAAGGAATTATCTGGCAAACTTAAACCAGGTATTATGCGAAAGTTATCATTAAAAGCTTATAAGAAAAAAACTGCTGAAATTTATAAAAAATCAGATAAAGTAGATTTATATAAATCAGTAAGTTAATTAAAGTTATATGGTTTTTAACCGGTTGAAATTTATCTTATATATGTAATTGGCATAATTATGGTAAAAAAAACTATAAAAACAGATGGGATAAGGCTATAAGAAAAGAAGTAAATCTGAACAGGTGGTCAAAATTTTTAGAACCATCAGTTTTAAAGTAGAATGATATTCAGGTCTTAATTTAAAAGTCAGTTAAAATAGAAGAATAATCCGGAGTTTTTATGCGTACTTTATACCAGTTTCCTTTATCTCATTTTTGTGAGAAAGCTCGCTGGTTACTCGACCATAAAGAGTTAGATTATGTTGCGCATAATTTGATTCCAGGCTTTCACCGGGCCTTTACCCAATTGAAAACCGGACAGAACAGCTTGCCCGTTTTGAAAGATGACAGCTACTGGATTGCTGACTCTACAGAAATTGCCCTATATCTGGATGAGACCTATCCTGAACATAGTTTACTACGACGTGACCCGGAGCTGCGAGAGCAGGCATTGCAGATCAATAATGTTGCTTCTGAACTCGGAGAACATGTCCGTCGCTGGGGGCTGGCCCAAGCACTATCACAGGGCGATGAGCCTTTAGAAATCATGCTCGGTGAACAGGGGTATATGCGTCAGTTTGAGAAATTTTCAAAACCTTTAATCAAAACGCTTGTAACCAAGGGATACCAGCTCGAATCTGAAAAAGTAACTGAATCTAAAGCCAGAATGACTGAGCTGATAGAACAGCTAAATAGCGCATTGATCAAAAATGGAGGACGTTACTTTGTTGGTGACCGTTTAGGTCTTTCCGATATCGCAGTATGTTCCATGCTGGCGCCTTTGCTTGAGCTTGGCGAAACACCTTGGGAAAATGAGCATGAAGAGAACAGAACGGGAGATTTCATGAATTATCAATCTTATTTACTTGATTTACCTTTAGGTCAATATATTCAGCGTATTTATGAGACAGAACGTAATGCCCGAGTAGACTGGCGTGGAATGTAGCTGGGTATATAAGTAATATAAACCTTGTTATCGCAAGGCTTTCCAAATATCTAGAGATAAAAAATATTGCAAAAGTGAAAAATAATGAGAATAAAAAAACTTAAAAGCCATTAATTTGGTAAAATTTTTAAAGAATAAAACTTAAAGTGAAAAATTTTTTCTAAAAATATTGAAATTAAATGATTAAAGGGAAATAATTCGACTCAGCCGCTGTTAAATTGATAGTCAGGGTGTGATAGGGATCGAAAAGAGGGTCAGCTTATTGGGAGATGGGCACTGACTAAACTCACAAGGTCTTAATTCGACTTCAGTTATATAAACCAAAAGTTTATGAAACAGGCTATAGGTTATCCACGTATAGCTACTAGAAGGAAACAGTATCATGTTTTCCCTTGACCCTAAAAATTTATTTGATTATAAAAATAAATCTGACCATAAGTACCACAGCATGATTCAATATACGGTATGACTGGAGCTCAGAATGGGACTGGACCGTTTCGACAAGCAAATTCTTGAAATATTGACACACGAAGACCTGAATTTAAATGAACTCTCTGAGCGAATTAATCTTTCTGTAAGTTCGGTACACCGCCGTATCAAACAGCTTATTGAAAATCAGGTGATGACTAATCTCAAGCGTGATATCAATTTTCAAAAACTAGGTTTTAAGTTGCATGTCTTGCTACAAGTATCCCTGAGTAAACATGACAGTGATACCTTTGAAAAATTTCTGCAAGAAGTCGAAGAGCTTCCTGAAGTTATTAATGCATTTTTGGTTACCGGCCAGTCTGCCGATTTTATTCTTGAAGTTGTTGCTACCGATATGGAAAATTATAGCGATTTTCTGCTTAAACGGATGGGGAAAATCGAGCATGTTGTAGCGTTGCATTCAAGCTTTGTAATTAAAGAATATAAAGTGTTTAATTGTTATAACTTGCTAAATAAAGTTCCAGAGCAAGTATAAAGCTTAAAAATAAAAAAGCGCCAGTTCTGGCGCTTTTTAATAATATTTAATCAGGCATCAAGCTGAGCCAGTACTTCATCTGAAAACTCAACGTTGGTATAAACATTTTGTACATCATCTAAGTCTTCTAGCATATCAATCATTTTCATGATTTGTTTAGCTTGATCAATATCGGTAATTTCTGCTTTGGTAGAAGGACTCATTACAACCTCAGCATTGTCTGACTTCAAGCCGGCCGCACTAAGTGCATCCTGAACGTCACCGAAGCTCTCTGGTGTGGTAATAACTAAAATCTCATCTTCAGAAATTTCAATATCTTCCGCACCAGCTTCTAGAGCAACCTCCAAGATTTTTTCTTCAAGTGACAGATCATCAAAAGAGATTTCACCACGTTTGGTAAACAAGTAAGCCACAGAACCTGAAGTTCCAAGATTACCATTAGTTTTACTAAAGCAATGACGAACATCAGGAACAGTGCGGTTTAGGTTATCTGTCATGGTTTCTACCAGTACAGCTACACCACCTGTGCCATAACCCTCATAAGTGATTTCTTTTAAATCATCATTATCTTCACCACCAGCACCACGTTGAATGGCCCGGTTAATTGTATCACGCGTCATATTTACTGAAAGCGCTTTTTCGACTACAGCACGAAGACGTGGGTTACTGGCCGCGTCCGGGCCGCCGAGTTTAGCAGCCGTTACAATTTCTCGAATGTATTTGGTAAATACTTTACCGCGACTTGCATCTTGTTTTGCTTTGCGATGCTTAATATTGGCCCACTTGGAATGACCCGCCATGCGAATTATGCTCCAGTTTTATAAACTAAAATTTCGGGTTGAAATGTTAGCATAGCCACTGATTTGTTGAAAACAGGCCACTGCCAGCTTTTAAGCGAAGTTTCCGAAAAATCTTTAGAAGCTGATGCTCTAACAAGAAGATTTAGATAAAACAAATTAATTAAACTGCAGCTTCAACTTTAAGCTCTTAGTCTTGCGAGCACATTCATAGAAAATAGCTGAGCTTTAGGCTCATTAAAACAACCAAAATTTAGAGGCTAAACTCATAAAAAATTATATTAATTAAATTAAAATTATAAAATTACTTGTAATTTGTTTAGAAAAAATTATAAATTAACAGGCTGTATACGACTTTAGTCTAACAGGTGGGCCTAAACTGTTTAGTACTGTAAGGGGAAGCGATTATGTTTTTAACGCTTATCGGCGTTGGTTTGGCTATTTTTATTCTGATCTGTGTCTGGAGTGCGATTGAAATCTACCTGGAAGCTCATCATCGCAAATAATTAACCTTGTTTTAAACAAAGCACTTTGGGAAATGCTCTGTTACAGCGGTTATCTTCCTGTTTTATCTTTATATAAAGATCAAGAGCCTAACAGTTCTTTGTAGCCAGCCATTTTTCCTTAATATAGAGATCTACCCGATATTGCTCATCATAATCATCAGCAATACAATTTGCCTGACTTTGTGTAGCTAAGTTTTCAACCTTTTTGACAAGGACAGTTGGTGTTGAAGATAATTTATCAATCTGACAAACCCACCATTGTTTTCCAATTCTTCGAACCTGAAAAAACTCACTGTTTTGCTTACGCTTAGCCATAATCATGACACCCTTTTTTCAACTGAGGAGTATTTAGATCTATTATTTTATAGGTGTATAGCTCTAGATAGTTAAGTTTTATGAGCAAAAATCGCTTAAATTTAGAACAATTAAGTGTTTATTTTATAAGATGTGATTACTGTAATACTAAGCTAGATCTAAAAATATATAATTATTTTTAATATAATATTTCAATAGGTTGTGTGTAATATTATAATAAAACTGATAGCGCAATACATTTAAGTAAGCTATTAAAAAATTATATTTAACTTTGTATTAAAGGATAACAAGGATTTTAATATATTATAAGGTTCTTTGTTTATTGATAAAATTTAACTCACCTATAATTTTATTAATTCCTGTAGAACAACGATGGAATATATAATGAAAAAACAATATTTATTGTCTGCAATTATCTGTGTAAATACAGGGTTGATCATTGGATGCCAAACAGTTTTACCTTATATCGATACTGCTAAACCGACCACTACTCTAAAGACTTCTTCTGGAACACTGTCTGTAAATACATTTGTGCAAATGGTTTACCCTAAAATACTCAATGAGCCTCTGGCGCATGTGACACCCGTACTCAATGATTATTTTAAATCTTACCCTTATCAACAGCTTGAACCAAATATATTGGGTTTTTTTCATCCTAGTATTGAATATAAAAATCCACAAGGTGAAACTCGTTACCTGGTTATTATTGAAAAAGTAAAAATCAATAATGGATACATTCAGGACTGCCGAGCCTGCTCAAGTACAGTAGATTTATTTATATTTAAAAAACAGGACAACCATTTCCAGTTAGTCAATTCAGCTTTAAATCAGAAAGATATCCCTACAGCCGGTGGGCATTTGTATTTTAGTTTTAAACATGACTTACAGAAAAATTTAAGACCGTTTGGCAAGAACATGATAGGAAGTTATACGCTTGCAACTTTTACAGGTGCAGGGGGGCAAGAAATTTCGACTTGGTATGCGGTCTTGTTGCCTGATGTCGGGAGAGTTCAAGTTCTTGAAATAGGCTCGGCGGGTAACGATACATCAAGTTACTATGCAGATCGTCCTGAGTTTGCATCCATTGTTACATCAACATTAAGAGTGGTTAATAACCAGAACACTTATTATCCTGTTGAAGTGACTTATATTGACCAAGATCAGCCAAAGAAGTCTTACAAAAGTCTATTTATGTATGATCAAGCCAAGCACATCTATGTGGAATATGAAAAAAAATAATCAAAAGACCTTTTAGTTAAATAATAAATCAAATATTGAGTGATAACTTAAAAACAGACTGTATTTTAAAATAAACCAATTTAATGATTTTAAATGATTAGAATAATCTTGGTTTTTAAGAATAATAGGCTAATGAGATTCAAAATTAAAATATGAGTTGGTTTATAAATAAATTTTGCTTTAATTGGTCATATAAAAACTTTAAAAGATTTACTACTAAAAGTATTAATTTATTAAAAAATAAATTAGTGGAATTTATAAAGTTATATAAGTCAACATTAATAGAAAAACCTCATAATTCACGAATTATGAGGTTTAATATATGGTGGGCCCACCGTGACTTGAACACGGGACCAACGGATTATGAGTCCGCTGCTCTAACCAACTGAGCTATAGGCCCTATAAATGCTTATATCTAAAGCATTTTTGCGATAGCAATACTAGCTAAATTCTCAAGTAAACACAAGCATTTCTCAAAAAAAACTGGAGAGATGCTGTTTTATTCATCAAATTTAGGAGATTAAAATGACGAAGCAAATAAATGCGGTGATAAGAAAAGTATTAGCTTGCCATAAAAAATTTCTTTAAGAAGTTAAGCTTAGTAAGTAATTTTAAACTGTTTAATAATTAAGTATTTAGATTTTGGTTTTTTCAAAAACAAAATGAAAACAATTGCTTATTTATTTATAGTGAATTAAAAAATAATATTGTCTTTTTGTTTAATTCATGTTAATAAATAAATTGAAAGTACACAACAAACTTTCGATACCGTTTCAGGAAGAAACCATAACTATAGTAACAAGGAGCAAAACAATGTTTCAGTTGTTAAGAAAACTCTTCTGTATGCATGCCTATGAATATGAGCAGTTCTCAGAATTTAATGAGGTAAAAGAGTGTCGTAAATGCGGAGATCATAGGAACTAGATGTATATCTATTGGTTTAAGATACCCATGAACCTGGTATGTTTCAATCAAATCTAATTCGATTTTTATTATAAAACCTGAAGAATTTTATAAAGGCTGCTGTTTTCGGACAGCAGTCTTTTTTTATAATTATCTTGAATTCATTTAAAAATTTTAAAACTTGAAAGGCGATAGGAAATAGCATGACTAAGGATTTTAAAGCTACAACTTATATTGTAGATGATAATCTTGCTGATACGTTTTGTTGGCTATGTCAGCATCAGGACAGTTTCGACAGTTTTTCTTATGATGTGCAGACTGGCGAGTTAATAGTGAATCATGCTGCAGGTAGTGATGTGATTCGTAAAGGTAATTATCTTAATGCAAGTTATGGCGTTTTACTGACGTCTTCCTAGAAAGCAGAGATATAAAAAAGCCCCGGTTTGGGGCTTTTTAAATTTATATATCTATTTAAGCTGACATGGCATCTATACTGAGTTCAGCAACTGTTGGCTTGGCTTTCTCGGCACTTAACCCCAGTTTATTAAAGAGAATGCGGTCTTTGCCTTCACCTGCATTTGGTGTCGTTAAAAGTTTTTCTCCAGAGAACAAGGAGTTGGCACCCGCCATAAAGGCCAAAGCCTGATCTGAATCAGAAAGTGATTCACGCCCGGCAGAAAGACGGATATAACTTTGTGGCATGATGATGCGGGCAACCGCAATAGTTCTGATCCATTCGGTGACATCCAGTTTTTCAACATCAGCAAGAGGCGTACCTTCAATCGGTACCAGCATATTGATTGGTACGGATTCAGGATGAACTGGAAGAGTGGCCAGTTCATGTAGTAAGCCAATACGGTCCTGCTTGCTTTCGCCTAACCCGACAATACCTCCGCTACATACCTTCATTCCTGCCTGGCGTACATGGTCAAGGGTATCTAAACGGTCATCGAAAGTACGGGTACTGATGATATGAGAATAGTATTCACGGGATGTATCTAGGTTATGATTATAATAATCCAGTCCTGCATCTTTTAAACGTTCTGCCTGAGACTGATTCAGCATACCTAAAGTCATACATGTTTCAAGGCCAAGAGCCTTAACTTCACGAACCATTTCCAGTACATAAGGCATATCACGTTCATTCGGATTACGCCATGCAGCACCCATACAAAAACGAGAAGAACCAGACTCTAAAGCTTCTTTGGCTTCACGAATTACTTTTTCTACAGCAATACGTTTTTCTGCCTCAAGATTGGAATCATAATGCGCTGACTGTGAGCAATATTTACAGTCTTCCGGACACTTACCGGTTTTGATCGAAAGAAGCGTGCTGACTTGTATAGTATTCGGCTGAAAATTCTCGCGATGAATTCGCTGGGCTTCAAAAATCAGATCCAAAAAAGGCTGCTGATACAAAGCCTCAATTTCTTCTCGAGACCAATCATTACGTACCGGACGGGTGCTGCTCATATGTCTGTCCCTAGTCATTTATATAGTTCATTACTGTGCATATTAAGCAAAACCGATGCCAGCTTCATTAGCAAAATATGACGGAATATAAAAAAACAAAGCCCAGCGCATGGACTTTGTTCATTTAAATGTTTTTACCATATTAATTTTAATTATTCACGGTGATTTCCATGAATATTTTGATTTTGCAGATCCGCCCGATGCTGTTTATTCAGCGCGCGGTCGTCTTCTTCATGATGTGTATTTTGTGGTGGTTGTGGGGTGCCTTGCTGTTGCTGGTTTTGGGGCTGCTGATGTTGATTCTGGTCTTTATTTTGCTGATGCATGATAAATTCCTCTTCACAAAAATCATTTGGTATCTTTTTTATGCCATAAACGAGAGTATGAAAATGTAGGGCTTATGTGGGAAACTGTGAGGAGACGTAAAAATTGAAAGCTTATGATTTGCTGATCTGTTGTTCAATTGCCCAGTCAATGTGATGGTTTACAATTTCATCATGTTTTGTTCTGGCCTGTTCAAGCTGCGTTACAATTTCAGTTGTATAAGGCGCATTTCCCAGCCCGATTGCAATATTACGCTTAAAGCTCTGGTAGCCGGTTCGTCTTAAGGGGCTACCTTCAGTGTTTTTAAGAAAAGTCTCTTCATCCCACTGCCATAGCTCCAGCAGGCTGATATTATCTAAACCGTTACGTGGATTAAAATCTTCTATAGTGGCTTTTTTTGCAAAACTATTCCAGGGACAGATTAGCTGGCAGTCATCGCAACCAAAAACCCGATTACCAATACCATGGCGTAATTCCTGAGGAATAATACCTTTATACTCAATAGTTAAATAAGCAATACATTTACGTGCATCCAGCATGTACGGTTCAACAATAGCTTGAGTCGGGCAGATATCAATACAGGCCGAGCAGGAACCACAATGCGCAGTTGCCGGTTCATCAAAAGGCAGATCTAGCGAAGTAAAAAGTTCCCCAAGTACAAAGAAAGAGCCGGATTTTTTATGAATTAATAGGGTATGTTTACCTGTCCAGCCCATCCCGGCACTTTCTGCCAGCGATTTCTCAAAAATAGGCGCCGAGTCTGCAAAAGGACGTGATTCAAAGTTTCCGACCTTGTCGCGAATACGGCTGGCTAACGTTTTAAGTCGTCCACGCATGATTTTATGATAATCACGGCCACGAGCATAGCGGGCAATAATGGCCGAGTTGGGTTCATAGGGTACGTAGCGCGGTTTGGGTGTTTCTACCAGATAGTTCATGCGAACACAGATAATACTTTTAGTTCCGGGTACCAGCAGGGTGGGATCAGCACGTTTTTCTAAATTTTCCTTTAAGTAATCCATATCGGCATGATAGCCTCGATCCAGATACTCCTGAAAACGGGCCATTTCTGCCTGGGCATCGGGCTTGGCAACCACGCAGTCGGCAAAGCCCAGATCAAGTGCCTGAGACTTGATCCATTGCTTGAGTGCCTCGGCATCCAGCTGTGCCAGATCAATTTTTCGGGAAGGTAAAGATTCGGACATAAACCGGATAGGAAGGAAAAAATAATGCTGAAACAAGTGTATCATAGCCAGGCAATTCAAGCATGGGAACGACGCTGGTTTAGCCAGAAAAACTCTTCTTTTGGACTGATGCAGCAAGCAGCCTGGCAAATGACCCAGTATATTATTCAGTGCCTTCAGTATAAAAAGCTTGTTCCGCGTATTGCAGTCTGGTGCGGACAGGGCAACAATGCCGGGGATGGCTATCTGGTAGCAGCTTATCTGGCGGGCGCAGGCTATGATGTTGAAATTTTCGCGGCTGTGCCAGGAGAGTCGGCAGATTTACATTCGGCAATCCAATATGCACAGAGGCAGCATATAAAAATTCATAACAGTTTCGATGTTCCAGAATATTTTAACTGTCATATTGATGCTTTATTTGGAATTGGGCTAAATCGTATTTTGGATAAGGATTGGCAAAAGATTATCCATAGTCTTAACCAGAAAACAGGTCTGAAAATTTCAATTGATATGCCTAGTGGTTTACAGGCAAATACAGGGAAACCCTTGCCTTGTGCCGTCAAGGCGGATCATACCTGTACACTATTGGCTTTAAAAGCCGGCTTATATACCGGGCAGGGCAAAGAGTTTTCTGGTCAGGTTCAACTTTTATCTCTTATCCCTGTAGATGATGAACTGGAACCAATAGCAAGCCTGTGTCCAAAGCAGATTCAACTGCCAAAACGTCAAGCCTCAGGGCATAAAGGCAGTTATGGCCATGTGCTGGTGGTGGGCGGACATGCCGATATGGGAGGAGCTGTGATTATGGCAGCCGAAGCTGCTTTTGCTGCGGGTGCCGGAAAGGTTACTGTGGTCTGTAACAGTAAACATCATACCCCCATTCTGGCCCGTTCTCCCAATATCATGCTTAAAGATATTCATGACTTAAATAAAGACTCTATTTGTGAAATATTGAATCAAGTCGATGCAGTTTGCTTCGGTATGGGATTAGGACGTGATAACTGGGCAGGTCAGCAGTTTCAGCAATGGTTTCCTGAACTAAAACAGGCTAAACAGCTAGAAGTGGTACTTGATGCTGATGCGCTCTGGTTTTTAGCCGCAGCTAATGCCAAATTAGATACTCATTTTTATGCGACGCCCCACCCGGGTGAGGCAGCAAAATTGCTGGGTGTAAAAGTCAGTGAGGTTGAAGCGGACCGAATAGCGGCTATTCATCAGTTGATGCAGAAATATCACGGCCAATGGGTACTCAAAGGTGCAGGCAGCCTCATATTAAGCCAGCAATTGTGGATCTGCACTGAAGGTAATCCGGGTATGGGAACAGGCGGCATGGGAGATGTTTTATCCGGTATGATAGCCGCACTAAAAGCACAGTTCCATGACAATATTCATTTACATGAGATTATCAGCCTGCATGCCCAAGCGGGTGATATGCTGGCACAAAGTGGTGAACGTGGCTTACAGGCCCAGCATATGCCTCAGACAATTTATCAGGTGGTAAACCGTTAGAGCAGACTGCCTAGACCGCTATACAAGCCATATATTGCAATGGTAAACAGTAAAATACCACATATCAGTAGAATTCTCTGATATGCAAAAGAACGGCTAACTCGCTTAAATAGCAAATAGGCTAGGCTCAAGGTCATAAAATCCAGAATTATCCAGACCAGAGTTAATAGAAATAGACTCTGGTTTATTTCTGGCATTACCTGAATAAACTGTGGAAAAAATGCACTAAAGAACAGAATATCCTTAGGATTCGAAATACCTACCAGAAAACCCTTAGTAAATCCGCCGAATTTGGGGTTCAACATCTGGATTTCAGCCTGATGCTTCTGTTTGCTGTCTTGGATTAGTTGCCAGCCTAAATATAAAATATAAAGACTGCCTAGACATTTCAAAATATCCAGAAAAGAAGCATTTAGTGAAAGAAAACCTTTCAGAATAAGTGCTGAAATAAAAATCAGTACTAGTGAAGCTGCATTAGTTCCTAAAATAGTTTTAAAAGCTTTTTGATAGCCGGCCTGTAGGCCTGTACCAACCACCAATAACAGTACCGGGCCGGGGATAATAATCATCAGGACGACACTACTGATGTATAAGAGTAACTCTAAATGGTTCATGTCTTATCCAGTAGAAATCATTTTAACGGCGTCGACTACTATTACGGCTCCGGCCACGAGCCATACCACCCAGCACATTTAATACAGCAAGTTTGCTCATGCTACCAGAAGCATGTGCATGACAAATGGCGGCAGCTAAGGCATCCGCAGCATCCGCTTGTGGGCGAATTGAGAGGTTTAATAGTTTCATTACCATCATTTGTACCTGTTCCTTGTCCGCAGCACCATAACCGACAACAGACTGTTTGATCTGTCTAGCCGTATATTCTGCAACTTGTAAGTCAAGATTAACCAAAGCTGCAATAGCGGCACCTCGTGCTTGACCGAGTTTCAGAGCAGAGTCCGGATTTTGTGCCATGAATACTTGTTCGACGGCTGCTTCTGTTGGTCCATGAAATTTCACAATCCGCTCAATGCCTGCAAAGATACGTTTCAAGCGTTCAGGCATATCCTGGCTTTCTGTACGAATAGTACCGGCATCAATAAAGCGTAATTTATTTCCTTCTTTTTCAATGATTCCATAACCTGTTAAACGTGAACCGGGATCAATACCGATAATTAATGACATACTGGGACTTTAAAAATGGAATAATGCCCTTATTGTTACATAAGCGTATTAAAAAAGCTTGAAGGTGATGCATTACCTGAAGGCTACACACTTTATTTTGTTGAGATTAGATTAATTTTCATGAAATTATTTCTTACTGTTTTTGCTGTCTTGGTCTTGGAAATACTCGTCTGGATCGGAGTGGGTGACCTCGTTGGCAGTATGTGGTATGTATTTTTCTGGTTTATTGCTGCCTTTTTTATCGGTATGAATCTTATCCGGAAATACTCTGCCGGTGTAATGCCACAGATGCAACAAATGCAGATGGGGCAAATGAGTGCAGATTCGTCATTGACTAATAATCTTCCAAAAATTATGGCCGGGTTTTTACTGCTTGTTCCAGGCCTCATTACAGATGTGCTCGCAGTGCTGATTTTGATTCCAGCTGTACAGAGAGTTTTCCGTGATGCACTCATGAAAATTATGGCTAAACGTCAACAGGCCATGCTTGAAAAAATGATGGGTGGAATGATGGGTGGTAATATGCAGAATATGGGCGGTAGCGGACAGAATCCATTTGCTGACATGATGCGACAGATGCAGGATATGCAGAACCAACAGGGTGGAAAAGGAGGGCGTGACTCTACCATTATTGATGGCGAGGCACGTGAAGTAACACCTGATGCTAAGAAAATAGAATTAAAAGACGTTAAACAAAAATGATTTATCGATAAATTTATAAACCGGATCTAATGATCTGGTTTTTTAATGAAAGTATTTTAACCTTCATCCTCTATCTCACTTATTGCATCATTTTCTGGTTTTTCATCTTTATATTCAGGTTGATCGTCTGCTAATGGCGCAACGCAGTTATAGGTACGAGGGCGGAGTGCGGTCTGTGAATTTTCGGAATTTTTATACTTTTGGCTCCGGTTTGCCCGTTCACGAAAGCCACCTTTACTGATTAGCTGGACCATATCTGGGGTCTCCTTTGGCAAAATAGCAGTTTAACAAAATATCATGCCAATATTAAAACAATGTAGTTCTCATCAAGAGTAAAATTACTGAATATTTTTATCATACGTTGTTGCTGCTATCGTACTGTCGATTTAAATGATTTTGCCTAGAATTTATGCATTGTAATTGCAATTTCTTTACCATAAGATAATAGTAGTAATACCTATTGTACTCAGCAGTTGTGTAAAACTCACAATAACAAAAACGATAAAATAGGAGGATACCTATGTTGTACCAATATCATTGTGCATGTTGCAATAAAGTGGTTTCATCAACAGAAAAAGAATGCCCTGCTTGCGGCTCTCACTCCATTCGGAGCCCTTTCGGGTTCTGGATGTTTTGTATCACTGCATGTCTGGCAGTAGTCATGACGATTACAGTAGTTCAGGTGTATTTTCAGGATCATCAGGATGTGCCTGTACAAACAACCTTGCTAGATGTACTTAACCATGACCGGACACCAGCTCATACTTGGACTAAGCCTCAGTAGGATTATCATAAATTTTTAGAGGTGAGGAGATTTTGCGCTAAAGGATGGGCAATTAAACAAACTTCTTACAGCCTGCATGGGCATGACCTATAAAAAAGCCAATTGATTTCAAATCAATTGGCTTTTTGACTGGTAACTCAGTAAATTTTAAAGACCAGCAGAGGCTTTAAGTGCTTCTACTTTGTCTGTTTTTTCCCAGGTAAATGCAGTATCTGAGCCTTCACGACCAAAATGACCATAAGCAGCTGTCTGCTTGTACATTGGTTGAATCAGGTTCAGCATACGGGTAATGCCATAAGGACGAAGGTCAAAGTGCTCACGTACGAGCTGAATGATTAGCTCTTCTGAAACCTTGGCAGTATTAAATGTATTGATTGAAATAGAGGTTGGCTCTGCAACACCAATAGCATAAGACACCTGAATTTCGCACTTTTCAGCAAGACCTGCAGCCACAATATTTTTAGCTACATAACGTCCTGCATAAGCAGCAGAGCGGTCAACCTTTGAAGGATCTTTACCGGAGAAAGCACCACCGCCATGACGGGCCATACCGCCATAAGTATCAACAATAATTTTGCGGCCCGTTAAACCACAGTCACCTACAGGACCACCAATCACGAACATACCGGTCGGATTAATATGGAATTTGGTTGCTACATGGAACATTTCTGCAGGAATCACCGGTTTGATAATTTCTTCAAGTACTGCTTCTTTTAGCTGTGCCTGAGTAATTTCCGGATCATGCTGGGTGGAAAGAACTACCGCGTCTAAACGCACCGGACGGCCATTTTCATAGGCAAAGGTGACCTGGCTTTTTGCATCTGGACGTAACCATGGCAGAGCACCAGAACGACGTAATTCTGCCTGTCGTTCCATCAGACGGTGAGCATAAGAAATAGGTGCTGGCATCAGCACGTCAGTTTCACGACTGGCATAACCAAACATTAAACCTTGGTCACCTGCTCCCTGATCTTCAGGTTTCTGGCGATCAACCCCCTGAGCAATTTCAGGAGACTGCTTGCCAATCATATTAATAACAGCACAGGTTGAACCATCAAAACCTAAATCAGAATGATGATAACCAATTCCATTGACGGTCTGGCGAACGATCGCTTCAACGTCAACGTTGGCAGTTGTTGTGATTTCGCCGGCAAGTACAACTGCACCCGTTTTTACTAACGTTTCACAAGCAACCCGCGCATATGGGTCTTCTTTTAAGATTGCATCCAAAATGGCATCACTGATCTGGTCAGCCATTTTATCCGGATGGCCTTCGCTTACAGATTCCGAAGTAAAAACAGCGTACTCGCGCATGAAAGTCCTATCGCAGTTATTTCAAAAGACGGAATATGTTACATCGACTTAGACGTTTGGACTAGCTGTAAATGATGAAAATCTCTTGTTTCAAGCTGAAATAGCTGCAACTTCCACCAGCTGTTCCAAGAAAACAGCAAATATTCATCATTATATAATTTAGTGATGAATATTGCATTTTTCTTCATAAGCAAGAATGTTTGTACTTTATATCCTGTTTATATCTGACTTTTAGTGCCTTATACGTATGATAAAAGGGCATTTGCAGAATACTTAACAAGAAATGCCGTCTTCACCCTTTACCCTCAACCGTTTTTTTAAGACAATATGCACTATCGCATAATTCTCTATTCATTTTCTTTTTCTGACGAATTTATTGGAATCTGACCTATGACAACCCCCCTTAATGAACGCCGTATTGCAAATGCAATTCGTGTACTCGCCATGGATGCAGTGCAAAAAGCAAATTCTGGACATCCAGGCGCGCCAATGGGGATGGCAGATATCGCTGAAGTGGTTTGGCGTGATTTCTTGAGCCACAACCCGACCAACCCGCAGTGGGCCAACCGTGACCGCTTTGTCCTTTCAAACGGTCATGGCTCAATGCTGCAATATGCTCTTCTGCATTTGACAGGTTATGACCTTTCAATCGAAGATCTAAAAAACTTCCGTCAGTTGCATTCAAAAACTCCGGGCCATCCAGAGTTAGGCTATACACCAGGTGTTGAAACAACTACTGGACCTCTAGGTCAAGGTATTGCAAATGCAGTAGGCTTCGCACTTGCTGAAAAAACGCTGGCTGCACAGTTCAATAAAGATGATATTAAGGTAGTTGACCATTATACCTACTGTTTCCTGGGTGATGGCTGTCTGATGGAAGGCATCTCGCATGAGGTCTGTTCACTGGCTGGAACTTTAGGTCTGGGTAAACTGATTGCCTATTACGATGACAACGGCATTTCAATTGATGGTGAAGTTGAAGGCTGGTTCAGTGATGATACACAAAAACGCTTTGAAGCATATGGCTGGCAGGTTTTACGTGTAGACGGTCATGATACCGAAGCTATTCGTCAGGCAACGATTGAAGCTAAAGCTGAAACTCAGAAACCAACTTTAGTTATCTGTAAAACGATTATCGGCTTGGGTTCGCCGAATAAACAGGGTAAAGAAGACTGTCATGGCGCTCCGTTGGGACTGGATGAAATTACACTCTCCCGTACGACTATGGCATGGACCGATACAGACTTTATTATTGCTGAAGATGTCTATAAAGCTTGGGATGCTAAAGCAAAAGGTCAACAGGCTGAAGCTGAATGGAATGAGGTTTTTGCCCAGTATCAGGCAAAATATCCAACCGAAGCTGCTGAATTGTTACGCCGTTTAAATGGTGACTTGCCTGAAGAATTTGTTGCCAAAGCAGATGCCTTTATTGCGGAAGTTAACAGCAAAGAGGAAACCATCGCTTCACGTAAAGCGAGCCAGAACACACTTCAGGCATTTGGTCCGTTGTTACCAGAACTGTTAGGTGGCTCTGCTGACCTTGCCGGGTCAAATCTGACCTTATGGAAAGGCTGTGAAGGCATACAGACTAATCCGGCCGGTAATTATGTGTACTATGGTGTACGTGAATTCGGTATGACTGCAATTGCCAATGGTGTAGCACTGCATGGCGGATTTATTCCTTACGTGGCGACTTTCCTCATGTTCATGGAATATGCGCGTAACGCCGTACGTATGTCTGCACTCATGAAGCAACGTGTCATTCATGTTTATACGCATGACTCAATCGGTCTGGGGGAAGATGGCCCGACGCATCAGCCAATCGAACAGATTGCTTCGTTACGTTCTACGCCAAACCTGAATACCTGGCGTCCAGCAGACACTGTTGAAGCTGCAGTTTCCTGGAAAACTGCTCTACTACGTAAAGATGGTCCATCTGCCTTGATTTTCTCCCGTCAAAATCTGCCATTCCAGCAACGTACTGAAGAACAGATTCAGAATGTAGCCAAAGGTGGTTATGTTCTGGCAAAAGAAAAAGGCGAGCTAAAAGCAATTATTATTGCTACAGGCTCGGAGGTATCCCTGGCAATGGAAGCATATGCACAGCTTGAAGGTGTACGTGTAGTGTCTATGCCATGTGCCGAAGAATTCATGAAACAGAAAGCGGTATACCGTGAATCTGTCTTGCCTGCCCATATTCGTGCCCGTGTTGCAGTAGAAGCAGCACATGTGGATTACTGGTGGAAGTTTGTCGGTCTGGACGGTAAAGTAATTGGTATGACCACCTATGGTGAGTCCGCGCCTGCTAAAGACCTGTTTAAGTACTTTGGTATTACTACTGAAGCTGTTGTAGCTGCGGTAAATGAACTGACTGCCTGATTCTTTGGGTAAGATAAAAAAGCGCTCTAAATCAGGGCGCTTTTTTATTCTGGCTTTAAAAGTATGCCTGAGTAAATCCAGTATAACTTACGCATTACTACTTTATTTGGACTGTTTTCTATTTTAAAAATAAATTAAGTAGTTCAGATTATTTTAAAATATGACAGAGCAGCCATCTCAAGAAAAAAAGATTCCGCGACGAACAGCCCGGGTAAAATCAGATAGCTTTGATTATTCGCTCGACTTTAAAAAGATTAACTTTCGTCAGCATCCTGAGCTTTATGAAATTGGCCGTGGAGAGCAGGGCGTTTTACTGGTTGAACCCTATAAATCCGAGATTTTGCCTTACTGGCGCTTTGCTGATATTGAAAAGGCTGAGCAGAGCAGTCAAAAAATTTATCAACTATTCCTGGACTATTTAAAGCAGCAAGATTTTGTTGGCGCAGATATGGCCCGAAAATTTTTACAGATGGGTTATACCCGTGCCCGGCGCTATGCAAATCATAAAGGGGGGAAAAAATATCAGGGGCCTGTGCCTAGTGACAAAAAAGGTCTTAGTGGCGCTCATGGCCGGCAGGCATTACCACGCGATATTGAGGATCCAATTAAAGCTGCGGCAGCACGTATTTTTAAAGAGAAATGGGATATGGCAAAACAGCATGAATTATATTTGAAGCTGAGACAAAAATTTATAGAAGACTATAAAAATTAATAGAAAAGACTGGTTCGAGATGAGTTAAAGAAAAAATCTGGTGAACTACACTCAACCATCTTATTAGAATTGTAAAAACAAAAAATATACGAATTTTACTAACTCTTTGTTACTGTAAAGATTAAATTAAGTGAGCAGAAGAGTTATTTAAATTCTTCTTCATAATGATGATTTTTATACGTTCTATATATGAGACGGTACGTTTTAAGCATAAGACTGTAATTTATTTTTCAATCTCTACAATAATGTTTATTCTTCTAGTGAGTTATAAAAAATGAAATCTTTAAAAGTTTTTGGTTTAGGTCTGGCAGTTGCAGTTACAACTACTTTAAGCATGGCTAAACCGGTGGATTATAAAATTGATCCAACACATACTGCGACAGTGTTTTCTTGGGACCATTTTGGTTTTTCTACACCGTATGCCAATTTTTCTGATATTCAGGGTACAATTAAGGTAGATAACGCAAAACCTGCCAACTCATCTGTAGATGTGACTATTCCTGTTTCCAGCCTGAATACGAATGTAAAGGCTTTAGATGAACACTTGGCTAAAGCTGAATGGTTTGATGCTGCAAAATATCCAACTATTACCTTTAAAAGTACTAAAGTCGAACCTAAAAAAGACAAGAAGCATTTTAAAATTACCGGTAACCTGACGGTAAAAGGAATTACTAAACCAGTTGTACTAGATGCTGTGTTAAATAAGCAAGGCGAGCATCCAATGACAAAAGCTCAATCGATTGGTTTTAATGCTACGACTTCATTTAAGCGTTCTGATTTCGGAATTGCAAGCTATGTCCCGAATGTTGGTGATAAAATTACTGTACAAATTACGACTGAAGCTTCTGTAGCTCAGGCAACACCTAAAAAATAATAGATGTTTTCTATGCTGAAAAAGCGCCCAGTCGGGCGCTTTTTTATATTTTAAATTATAAATAATCTTAAAATATAGATTGCCGGAAGAACTTATTTATTCACTGTTTGTTCAAGACCATTCAGGAATTTTTGAATAACAAGTGCACACTGCTGTTCAAGCTCATTTGCATATTGCTCATGGTCAGCACGCAATTGGTTAACAGAGAGTTTCGCCTGCTTTAGCTCGCAGGTATGTCCCACCAGCCAAGGCTCAAAAGAATCTCCGGCAACTTCCAGATGGAACTGTAGCGCCAGAATATTTTTGCCGAGCGAAAAAGCCTGATTTTTATATAAAGTAGAACTGGCAAGTAAAGTAGCACCAGCCGGTAAATCAAATATATCGCCGTGCCAGTGCAGAACAGGCGTATTTGCTAAAGGTGCTAATGGATTATCCTCTGTCTTATTTAAGAGCAGTGTACTCCAGCCGATTTCTTTTTGCGGGCCTGCATAGACTTTAGCGTTCAAGGCATAGGCAATCAATTGTGCTCCTAAACATATACCGATAGTAGGCAGGTCGGATGCAAGCCGCTGCTTTAAAAGATCAATCTCGATCTGTAAAAACGGATATTCTTCAGTTTCATATACACCAATTGGGCCACCAAGAATAATGGTTAGACCTGCATGTAAGAATGCCGGTTCAAGCGCATCTACGCCAGCTTCAAAGTAACGTACACGATACCCCAGTTGATAAAAAAGATCTTCCAGTGATCCTAGATCTTCAAAGGCAACATGTTGAACAACGTAAATAGTTTTAGGAAATACAGATTGCTTTGACATTGTTTAAATTCGTATTCTCGGTTGGCAATATTCTAAGGCGAATTAGTGCTCAAGCAGAGCACTATTTTTAATGAATAATTGAAGAGGTCAAAAAAGATATTTTACAGACTGATTTTTTATTTCAGTATTTAAAGTATGTTCATCTTTTAGATGGACACCTGAAAGTTGAAGCCGGGCTGAGTTTTGCATAAGTGCTATTAAGCGTTGAGCAGCTACATGCAGGGAGAGCCCTGCAGGGCGGATATTGGAAATACAGTTTCGGACAGAATCCTGACAGCCAGTTTTAGCTTGCCAGGTATAATAAACGCCCATACTGTCGGGGGAACTTAAACCTGGACGTTCACCAATAAGCATGATCAACATTCTGGCCTGAAGCGTTTGTGCAATTTCGTCCCCTAGAGCAACGCGACTGCCTGTAGCCAGAATGACCGGTGCAAGTGACCAGCCTTGCTGTTGCACTTCCTGCCGCATTAACTGTATAAAAGGTATGGCATTTTCTTCAATTGCCAAAGCGGACAAACCATCGCCTGCGACAATAACTACATCGAATGTTTGAGCTGACTTCGTTACATATTCTTTGACTAATGTCCGCGATTCATCAGACAGTACCCGGCCAAGATCAGGATGTTTTAAGTAAAGCTCTTTATTGCTGGCTTGGCTTTGCACATGTATGTGTTCTAACTGTAACTGCTCAAGCTGTTGCTGAAGTTTGGGAATATTAAGCTGACACAACACGGCATCTTTAGCTTGTGCATGTGCCAGCTGGAATTTTAGAAGCTCATTTGTAGGGATGCTACAACCTGCGCGTCCCAAGGCAATGCGGGCATCTGTAAAACGTTTGAGCTGTGCCCAGTCATTTTCATGCAAGGCAGCAGAATAGTGGGTGTCTGGATAAAGTTTCATCATTTCTCCTTATGATTGTAGAAGTCTGGAGAACTGTTCGGGCATTTGCTTTGCCCATTCAATCTGTTGATGCTGCTGACGGAGAATTCCTTGCTGCTCCAGCCAGTGAGCGAACTCTGGTGCTGGCTGTAATCCTAAAAGCTGGCGAGCGTATAAAGCGTCATGAAAAGATGTAGTCTGGTAGTTCAGCATAACATCATCGGAACCCGGTATTCCCATGATAAAATTGATTCCTGCTGTGGCCAGTAAGGTCAGCAGGGTGTCCATATCATCCTGATCAGCATCAGCATGATTGGTATAACAAATATCACAACCCATAGGTAAACCCATGAGCTTGCCACAGAAATGGTCTTCCAGACCGGCACGGATAATCTGTTTGCCATTGTACAGATATTCTGGACCAATAAAGCCAACTACAGTATTTACTAAAAAAGGATTGAACTTGCGTGCAACCGCATAGGCCCGTGTTTCAATGGTCTGCTGGTCAACCCCGTGATGAGCATTACTGGACAAGGCACTTCCTTGACCAGTTTCAAAATACATGACATTTTGCCCTATTGTCCCACGCTTAAGGCTTAAGGCGGCTTCATAGCCTTCCTGTAACATGGCCAGTGAGATTCCGAAGCCTCGATTTGCAAGTTCAGTACCGGCAATCGACTGAAACATCAGATCAACCGGAACATTCTGGTTGGCCAGATGAATGCCTGAACTGACATGGGTTAATATACAGGACTGGGTTGGAATCTGATAATCCTGAATGATATGGTCCAATAGTTTTAAAAGTTCAGAAAGATTCTGTAAATTGTCAGTCGCAGGATTAATTCCAATGACTGCATCACCATTGCCGTACATGAGTCCATCCAAGATACTAGCTGAAATACCGAGCAGGTCATCTGTAGGATGGTTTGGTTGTAAACGGGTAGAAAGACGGCCCTTTAAGCCTACGGTATTACGAAAGCGGGTAATAATTTCACATTTGCTGGCTACTAGTATTAAATCCTGATTCCTCATGATTTTACTAACCGCTGCCACCATTTCTGGTATTAAACCCGGGCTTAGTGCCTGCAGTTTTTCAGTAGTTGCCTCTGCACTGAGCAGCCAGTTTCGAAAGTCACCTACGGTAAAATGTGCAATCGGGTAAAAAGACTGTGCATCATGTTCATCAATAATTAGCCGAGTTACTTCATCAGTTTCATAATCGACCAGTACTTCATTTAAAAATTTTTTTAATGGAACTTCAGCAAGAGCCATTTGTGCAGCGACTCGCTCGGTTGCATTTTGCGCAGCGATTCCAGCCAGTTCGTCTCCCGAACGTAGCGGTGAAGCTTTAGCCATCAGAGTCTTTAGGTCTGGAAAAATATAGTTCTGTTGAGCGATTGTGGTCTGATAACGCATAAGAATCTATCCCTTTTTAAAGTTCCTGTTCTGCCTTTCTGATATTTTCAAATTCTTCTTCAGGTGTTCCCTGTACCAGCCGATGGCGGCTATAAACCAGAAAATAGACAATAAAAGCTATATAAATTCCTGCTGCCATAAACCAGACTTTTGGATCAACCAGAAAACCTGCAATGACTGCAATTAACGCCAGTATCAAAGCAATACCTGATGTCAATATTCCACCTGGAGTCTTATAAGGCCGATCCATATCTGGACGAGACAGGCGCAGTTTGATGTGTGACAGCATCATCAGGACATAAGAAATAGTCGCACCAAAAACAGCCATAAGAATCAGCAAATCACCTTCACCAGTAAGGGACAGGGCAAAGCCAATAACTCCAGGAATAATAATTGCCAGATAGGGAGCTTTATTTTTATTGGTTAAAGAGAGAGATGTCGGCATATAACCGGCACGGGATAACGCAAAAATCTGACGAGAATAGGCATAAATGATAGAGAAAAAACTCGCAATCAGACCTGCCAGTCCAACAAAGTTGACAAAACCTGCAAGCCAGGTATGTTCACCATATACGGCAACCAGGGCATCTACCAAGGGAGCTCCAGAGTCTTTTAACTGGTTTGCTCCAGCTGCGCCAGCACCTAAAAACAAAATAAGCAGGGCAAATGCTGCCAGTATCAGCATTGAACCAATCAGACCACGGGGCAAGGAGCGAGTTGGGTCCTTGGCTTCTTCAGCAGCTAACGGTACACCTTCGACTGCCAGAAAGAACCAGATGGCATAAGGTACGGCAGCCCATATTCCTAAATAACCCATCGGTAAGAAAGCACTGGCACCGGCTTTGTCAGATACTGCAATATTAAACAGGTTTGCACTGTTAAAGTGCGGGATCATGGCTATAATAAAGACCAGCAATGCCACAGCAGCAATCGCGGTAATAACAAAAATAATTTTTAATGCCTCACCAGCACCTTTAAGGTGTATGCCCATAAAGGCTAGATAACACACCAGATAAATGATCCAGCCACCCACACCAAACAATGATTCACAATATGCACCAATGAAACAGGCGATGGCTGCAGGTGCAATGGAGTATTCAATCAGAATAGCAGTACCGGTCAGATATCCGCCAAAAGGTCCGAATGCGGTACGGGCAAAACTGTAGCCTCCTCCGGCGGTAGGCAACATGGTGGCCATTTCTGACATAGAGAGACACATGCACAGATACATGACTGCCACTACTGCTGTCGCAATAAACATACCGCCCCAGCCACCTTGTGCGAGGCCAAAATTCCATCCGGCGAAATCTCCTGAAATCACATAGGCAACACCTAAGCCGACCAGCAGCAGCCAGCCGACCGCACCTTGTTTAAGTTGCCGTTTGGCAAAATATTCTTTTTGGGTGCGCAGGGTAGAAGAAGCAGTTGCATCAACAATCTTTGGATTGTTCATAATGTACTCCATTTTTTTATTATGTTTGATCTGGTCATAAATGCAATTTTAGTACCAAGATCTAAAGCAGGCTTCCAAGCCTGATATACCATTCTATTTGAGTAGCAGTTTTATTATTTTGCTAAATTTATAAAGTAGTAAAAGTTAAATATCGGAAAAGATTTACGGCTACCTGAAGTAGCCGTAAATAAATCAATTCGGAATTCCTAGAAGAAGCCAGCTGGTTTGGTTGAGTAGTTTACCAGCAGGTTCTTGGTTTGCTGGTAATGATCAAGCATCATTTTATGATTTTCACGGCCAATTCCTGATTTCTTGTATCCGCCGAAGGCAGCATGAGCAGGGTAGATATGATAGCAGTTAGTCCAGACACGACCTGCTTCAATCGCACGGCCTGCGCGGTAGGAAGTATGGGCTGAACGTGACCAGACACCTGCACCTAGACCATAGATTGTGTCGTTGGCAATTTTAATGGCTTCATCAAAATCTTTAAAAGTAGTTACCGACAGCACAGGACCAAAAATTTCTTCCTGGAAAATTTTCATGCTGTTATCACCCTTGAAGATCGTTGGTTCAATATAGAAGCCTTGACCTACCTCATTACGCTGTCCACCACCTACCAGTACCTGAGCACCTTCTTCGCGTCCGGTAGCAATACATCCTAAAATTTTATCCTGCTGCTCTTGAGAGGCCTGTGCACCAATCATGGTGTCAGTATCTAGCGGGTGGCCCGTCTTGATGCGTTTAACACGTTCTACGGCCATTTCCAGGAACTGGTCAGCAATTGATTCCTGAATCAGGGCACGTGACGGACAAGTACAGATTTCGCCCTGATTCAGCGCGAACATGGTGAAACCTTCTAAAGCTTTTTCCAGATAGTCATCCTGCTGATCCATAACGTCAGCAAAGAACAGGTTTGGTGACTTACCGCCAAGCTCCAGCGTAACCGGAATAATATTTTCGGTTGCATATTGCATAATCATCTGGCCCACTTGGGTTGAGCCAGTGAAAGCAATTTTTGCAATACGCGGATTGGTTGCAAGCGGGCGTCCTACTTCAACACCATAACCATTTACAATGTTTAGAATACCTGCCGGCAACAGGTCCTGAATCAGTTCAGCCAGAACCAGAATACTGACTGGTGTCTGTTCAGCCGGTTTTAGTACGATACAGTTACCGGCAGCCAGCGCAGGTGCAATCTTCCATGCTGCCATCAGGATGGGGAAGTTCCATGGAATAATCTGGCCGACTACACCAAGCGGCTCATGAAAATGATAGGCAATAGTATCTTCATCAATTTCAGAGATCCCGCCTTCCTGAGCACGGATACAGCTGGCGAAATAACGGAAATGATCAATTGCCAGTGGAATGTCGGCTGCTAGGGTTTCACGGATAGGCTTGCCGTTATCCCAGGTTTCTGCTACAGCAAGTTGTTCAAGGTTGGCTTCTAAGCGATCTGCAATTTTGAGAAGCAGGTTTGAGCGTGTTGTTGGTGACGAGCGATTCCATTGCTCTTTGGCCTTATGCGCGGCATCGAGTGCAAGTTCAATATCTTCAACAGAAGAGCGGGCAACTTTAGTAAAGACTTTGCCATCGACTGGCGAGATATTTTCGAAGTATTCTCCTTTTAGCGGAGCTACCCATTCTCCCCCAATGAAGTTGTCATATTGAGCTTTGAACTGAACTTTTGAACCAGGTTGATTAGGATCGGCATAACGCATGTTTATCTTCCTTTGCTTATAATTTAATTTGTGTAGCTGCGAATTTTTATACCGCTTTGGTATAAGGCTACTTTCGCATACTATTTATTTAGCATATAAAAAATAAGGTTGGAGAAAGGTTGGAAAAAGTGACAATTTGCAAGGAATGTACAAATGTTTACAAAACAAGACCTGCAGCAACAACGTAGTACCGTTGAAAAGCTTAGGCACAGTAGCAGTCTATCGCCTGGAAATGCCCAGAAGCTCAGTCAGAGTATACTTAGTTCCTGGCAGCGTTCGGCTACAGCCGAGATACCTAAAGGCCGGGTAGCTGCACCCTTGCAAGATTTAAAATATATTCCAGGTTCTGCTAATCCCTTAAAGCTTGCGCTGGAACATTGTGCTGAAGATTTACGTCATGTGGCTGAACAGTCTGCCATGGTAATTGCAGTAGGGGACATCGGAAGTACAATTATCTGGTCAGCATCGAGTGGACAAATGCGTAATGCAGCAGAAAAAGTGCATTTCGTTGAAGGCGGGCAATGGCGTGAAGAACTGGTAGGAACCAACGCGCTGGCTTTAAGTTTAAAAACCCAGCAGTCTTCCTGTGTGTTCTCTAACGAGCACTATATGGAGTCTATTCATGACTGGGTCTGTTATGCAGCACCTGTGATTGATCCGTATTCTAGACAGGTTCTGGGAGTGATTGATTTATCAACAACCTGGGATCATCATAACAGTCTGGGGCTGCTGGCCGCAGAACGCTGCGCATCGATTATTCAAACTGCTTTGATTGAACATCAGAAACAGCGCTTGTATATTCGTGCCTTTGCTGTACCAAAAGTTATTTTTAATGGTAAAGGGCTGGTTCTTACACCACGGCAAATCGAGATTTTAGCCATTTTGGCTTTATGTCCTCAAGGCTTAAATCTGGATAATTTGCATCAGGCACTCTATGGTGAGCGCAAGATCAGCATGGGAACCTTAAAAGCAGAAATGTCACAATTACGTGATGTACTGGGGGGAATGCTGGGTTCGCGTCCTTATCGCTTGCTGGCACAGGTTGAAGCAGATTTCTTGCAGGCTGAACAGGCACTCGACGCTGGTTATGTTGAAACAGCGATTCAGGCCTGTCGTGGAATTTTCCTGGCAAAGACCGAAAGCCCATTTTTATGTGCTTGGCGTGACTGTCTCGAATCACGTTTAAGTGAAGCAATTTTCCAGTCGAATCAGAGCGATGTACTGCTTAAGCATATTGCCCACGTCCCGGAAGCAATTGACGCCATTGAACGGCTGGCCGATCTCTTGCCTGCCGGCCATCCTGCCCATCAGTTAGTATTGAAATACCGGGAAATACAGCAATAAACTGTTAAAGTTCCTGTTCGTCTAACCAGTCAAACAATTGTCTGTAGACCTGCATACGTACAGGTTTTTGTGATAGCACCAGATCATGTAAGCCATTTTTTATAGTTTGAATGGTTACCTTGCCCTGAATCTTTTGTGCATATTTTTTGATATCTCTGACATTCAGAATTACATCACTATTGAGTGCAGTCTTGTTCCAGCGTCTCGGATTCTTAGTCTGGTGAGAATGCATAACCAGTACAGGCACCCTGATTGTTATGCCCTGATGAATTTCTTTTTGTGCTTCAAAAATAGCGCGGATAAAACTTAATTCAACCTTTGGATAAGCCTGAGGTTTCCAGTTCAGATCAAAATCCCATTCACCATACCACTTTTGATGCAGACTCGGGATATACCAACGGTTTAAGCCACTTGGAAAGCGTAATTTAGGCAAATATTTAGCCACGTGACTCAGCGCCGGCAAACCAAATTTTTTCTCAATAGCTGACAGGTTAAAATCATAAAATGGACTGTTTAGCCACAGAGCCTTGATTAGAGGATGCTCTGGGTAATGAGCTGCATACAAAGTGCTGATCAGCCCGCCAGTTGAGTGACCTGCCAGCAGGACCATATCATGCTGTTCCTGCTGAATCTGTAGCAGTGCCTGAGTGATCTCAGCATCATATTCCTCTAGCTCTTTAACACGGTAGAGTTCCTGATGAGGCAAACATGATCGGCCATAGTTATGCAGATCAAGAGCGTAAAAATCAAAGCCATGCTGATTAAATTGCTCTGCCATTTCAGTTTGGAAAAAATAGTCCAGAAAGCCATGAATATAAAGCACAGCCTTGCGGGTAGCTTGAGCAGCCTTTTTATGGACTAAAGTCGCAATTACCGGGCCGGAGGTATGAGGCTGTACATGTAGGCGCAGCTGCTGGTAGCCTTCACCTAGTACGTCCGGTTGGTAATTTATTGCTGTTTTTGGAGAAGTCATAAGAAAGATTATAAAGTGTTGTTATTTTCCTTATGCTTGATGAAATGAGCAATTTTGTCAATTCCTGAAACGACCTCAAAAATGTATAAGCTAAAAAAAGGAATATCAAAGTACTGATATTCCTTAAACGTACAGCAAGTCACTTATTGGAGGATTGACTTACATCGCCGCTTTAAACATTTCTACCACCTGTGCATGTGTTGCCTTACGTGGGTTGGTGAGCATACAGGCATCTTTTTGCGCATTCTCGGCCATAATAGCCAGATCAGCTTCTTTTACGTTCAGCTCATTTAAACCTGATGGAATACCAATTGAGGTAGAAAGTTCTCGAATTGCATCAATTGCAGCATAAGCTGCTTCAGTCACTGTTAAGCCTTCAGTATTTACACCCATCAGTTCTGCAATTTTCCGGTAACGGTCCGGGCAGGAAATCAGGTTAAATTCGCACACATGTGGTAATAAAATGGCATTACATACGCCGTGCGGCAGGTTATAGAAACCACCTAACTGGTGTGCCATAGCATGTACATAGCCTAAAGATGCATTATTAAACGCCATACCAGCCAGATATTGCGCATAGCTCATGGCATCACGGGCTTCAATATTGTCACCATTGGCGACTGCCGGACGCAACCATTCGCTAATCATACTGATCGCTTTTTCAGCACAGGCATCTGTAATCGGATTTGCTGCAGTCGAGACGTAAGCTTCTACGGCATGAGTGAGGGCATCCATACCTGTGGCAGCAGTCAAGCCGGCAGGTTTAGCCATCATTAATTTAGGGTCATCAATCGCAATCAGGGGAGTACAGCGCCAGTCAACTATTGCCATTTTAACGTGGGTATCTGTATTGGTAATGATACAGAAACGGGTCATCTCAGATGCTGTGCCTGCCGTAGTATTAATTGCAATCAGTGGCGTCATTGGTACGGTACTTTTATCAATACCTTCATAATCACGGATATGACCGCCACCGGCAGTGACGAGACCAATACCTTTGGCACAGTCATGTGAAGAACCGCCGCCTAGAGATACAATAAAGTCACAGCCATTTTCATTGTATGCTTCGACGCCTTTATGCACATTAATGTCAGTCGGATTAGGTTCAGCACCTGGAAAAATGTGGCTTTCTACTCCAGCTTCGGTTAGGTAGCCGGCAATCGTATGCGCTACACCAAATTTGAATAAGCCTTCATCTGTCACGATTAAAGCTTTTTTTGCACCCAGATTTTGTGCTTTGCTACCAATTTCCTTTGCACAGCCTGGACCAAATAAAGATACACAAGGAATATAAAAACCGTTAGTTTGATCTGCAATATTTTTAAAAGCCATGAAGAGATTCCTTCTTCTATCATTGTTGTTTACAGGTGACCCTCACCTTAAGCATAGTATTAAAAAAATTAAGTGTTTTTTGCACCTACCAAATACCTACCATTTTTTGTCATAGGTAAAAATTTAAAAATCAACTACTTGAATTTGTTGCATGACAGGCAGATTTAATTTTTAGTGAAAAGCCGGTAAGCTATGCACGCTCTTATGAAATGATCCGGGTTATGAAACAAGAAACTGCACTTAAACTGATGAAAGCGGGTGAAAATGTCTTTTTGACAGGTTCGGCAGGTGCAGGAAAAACCTATACGCTTAACCAGTACATTAACTACCTGAAAGCACGAAAAGTTCCGGTAGCAATTACTGCCTCAACCGGTATTGCCGCGACACATATGAATGGCATGACCATTCATACCTGGGCAGGCATCGGTATTAAAGATTTTTTAAGTGATGATGATCTAAAGCGCATGAAAGAGCGCAAATACCTCAAGGAGCATCTTGAAAATGCGCAGGTGCTGATTATTGACGAGATCTCCATGTTGCATGCGAAGCAGCTCAATCTCGTTAATCAGGTATTGAAATACTTCAAAGAATCTGACACCGCATTTGGTGGTATTCAGGTGATTGCAGCAGGCGATTTTTTTCAGCTCCCCCCGGTTGGCAAAAATGATGAGCGTAATCGTGATAAATTCTGCTTTATGTCTGATGCCTGGGTAGAAGCCAAGTTCCGCGTCTGTTATCTGACCGAGCAGCATCGTCAGGACGACGAAGTCCTGAATCAGGTATTAAATGCAATACGTGCCCAGCGAATTCATCCGCAGCATATTCAGGCTTTAAAAAAGTCCCGACAGCATGATATTGGAGAAACCTTTACCCGTCTCTATACCCACAATATGGATGTAGACAGCTTAAACTACCAGCATCTGAACGCCATCGAAGGTGACGAACACCAGTTTGAAGCTGTATGTGACGGTAATGAAAAGCTGGTAGAGACTTTAAAATCATCAGTGCGCGCTCCCGAAAATCTCACTTTAAAAAAGCATGCCAAAGTGATGTTTGTAAAAAATAATTTTGATCTGGGCTATATTAATGGCAGCTTGGGTGAAGTGATCGGTTTTGAAGAAGATGATGAACATGGCCTGTTACCGAAAGTCAAGCTGACCGATGATACAACACTGCTTGTTGCCCCAGAAACCTGGTCAATTGAAAATGAAGCCGGAAAGGTTATTGCAAGTTTTCAGCAAATTCCTTTACGTCTGGCTTGGGCTATCACGATCCATAAAAGCCAAGGAATGACTTTAGAAGCCGCAGAAATTAATCTGAGCCATACTTTTGAAAAGGGTCAAGGTTATGTGGCATTGTCCCGGCTAAAATCACTGGAAGGCTTGAAACTGGTAGGATTTAATGACCAAGCCTTGGAACTGGACAGTTTGGCTATTAAAGCAGATCGCCGTTTTCAGGAACTTTCTCAAGAAGCCGAGACCCATTTTGCCGATACAGATTTAACACCGCAGCATAAGGCTTTTATCCGGCATTGTGGCGGTACACTTAATGAAACCGAAATCCAGCGCAATGAGAAAAAAATTGCCAAAGCAGGAAATAAGCCGAATTATGGTTCTGCTACGCTTGATGAAACCAAGGCTTTATTTGAAGATGGTTATGATATTCAGGATATTGCACAGGAACGCGGTTTAACAGTAGCGACGGTGATCAATCATCTGGCACGCTTGCATAAAGAACAGGGACTCGATATTTCAGTTGCCCATCCGGGAGAGGAAGTGGTCGAGCAGGTACGCAAACTTTATAAACGTTTGCAAAAGAGCAAGCGCAGTGAAAACTTTAATGATGATGGTTCGATTAAATTACGTCCTATTGTTGAAGCGACCAGTCCACGTATGGGTTATGACCAGGTCCGTCTGGCCCTGCTTTTTATAGAATGAACCTAAAAAATTCAAAAGTTATTATATATAGAACCAGCAGGAAGCGTTATGCCACATGTTGTTGTTGAATATTCCGCAAATATAGAACAGTTAGACCGTCCCAAACTGCTTAAACGGATTAACCAGGTATTAATTGAAAGTGAACTGTTCCAACCGAATGATATTAAGGCACGTCTCTATTGCAATGAGGATTTCCTGATTGGTGAAGGAGACAGTTCACAAGCATATATATATGTTGAATTTTCCCTGTTCAAAGGCCGTACAAATGAACAGAAACAGCGAGTCCGAGAGGCTTTAATGCATGTGCTTACACAGCAGGACTATTATAAGACAGATAATGACCTGCAGATCCAGCTGTGTGTACAGCTATTAGAAATGGATAAAGAAAATTATCTTAAACAGATAGTAAACTGTTAAAAATATATGAATTAAATTGGCAATATGAAGATATTTAGCCGGCATTTCTATTTAGAGACTAATCAGCTGAAAATCAGCATATTGTAGTAGCATTTCACTATTGAGAGTGTGGATATAATCCATAAAGACCACATTAAAACTACCCACACTGGCAATTTTCTCATATGCCAGTTTGCCGGCAATAGCAAAATGCAAGTGGGCTGCCAGAGCTGCAATAGTGGGTGTAGTAACTGCACTATAAGCTGCAATCAGTGCGCCCAGCGCACAACCTGTGGCTGTAACCTTAGGTTGTAGATAGCTACCACCATTGACCTGTATCACCAGTCCAAGCTCGCGTGACAGAATAAAATCTGCTTCACCAGAAATGGCAATACACTCACTATGCACAAGCAGACATTGTGCCTGTCTGTAAACGGTATGACTGCTTATGGTACTGTCTACGCCTTTAGCCTGAACCTGCTTACCAGCGAGCGCGCTGATCTCAGAGGCATTACCCCGGATGACTGAGGGCTTAAATGCCAAAAGCTGATCAACCATACTACTGCGCCATTTCAAAACTGGTCCATAACCTACAGGGTCCAGTACCCAAGGTGTATTTTTATGATCAACGGTTTGTGCTGAAATCAGCATGGCCTGCATCTGTTCAGTCGTCGGTGTGCCCAAATTAATACTCAAGGCTGATGTAACATTTGCAAAACTTTCTGCTTCAAAAGGATTATCAATCATGGCTGGTGAAGCGCCCGCTGCCAGCAAAATATTCGCAGCATAATTGGTAGCGACACTATTAGTAATGCATTGTACCAAGGGTTGCTGTTCCTGTAATCGCGTCCATGCCTGTATAACCTGCTGGAGGAGTGTATTTTTTTGTTCAGTAAAGCTCATTTTTTACCTTGATATAATCTTTAAATATGATGCGCTGATACCTAGCGGATAAAATAGTGGTCCTGATGTTTGCACTGACGACAGAACAGACTGACATATTCTGCTGCATCATAATCTACATCAAGTTCATGAGAACCACAGTACATACAGCGTTTAGTTGAGTAAAATTCGAGACGTGGTGCAATTTTTTTCCAGGCCTTCCAGACCGGCTGAATAAAGATCTGCTCATCATAACCCAAGAATTTAAACAGCAGGATATAGCTCATCTTGCTAAAGGGGATATTGGATGGACGTGGCAAAGTACAGGTTTCCCATTTTTCCTGTAAGCCACGTTCCCGATACTGTTGTAGGGTTTTTTTCAGCAAGTTGGTGTTAATAAAATTTTCATTGCGGGGTTGTAAGACTTTATGCTTATGCAGGTATTCCAAGGCATTCTGGATCATATAATAAATCTGGCCCACTGCCAGAGAGTCCATTAAACGGTAGCAAAAGGTTGCAAAACCTTTATTACCCGAAATTTGTATGCCCCATGTACGGCAGTAGTGCTGCATAAAACAGACAATTTCCTGATAAAGTACCAGATATAAGGCTTCTTTCACTTCATCACTACTTTTAAATGGAATTCCCAAACTCAGATTATTTAAAAACCAGTACCGGAGTTGCTGGGTAATACTGAATAAACTTGGCTCGGAATAACCATCAAGGCGTACATTAATATAATAGCTTTGTGCCTCATCACTAAATTCGCTGCATATCAGTACCTGATCTTTGACCAGCTGTTTAAGCAGACTGCTCTGAAAGAAGTAGTTAGGAGTAATAGGTTGGTATTTGATCAGATCCCAATGAATGTATTCATCATGAGGTACATTTTCTTGAATGCGGTCATCTAGCAAGCTCAATAAAAACAGTTTTTGCAAAAAATTAAGCTGGTCTAAGCCAATTTCAGTAGTCTGTTTATTTTTATATTTACGTTGTTCCTGTAGTCGTGTTTCTTTTAGTATTTTTTTGCGTGACTTACCACAGCTTTCACAGTGACAGGTATGTTGCTGCTGTTTAAAAAGCCGGTGTTCACAGAAGCTGCACTCATGAAACTCTACAGGCTGTTCATGCTGCTCTGCTTCTACCCACCACATGGAGGCGCGGCATAATGGGCAAGGTGTACTTTCATCAAGCTGTTTATGCAGAACTGAATATAGGGTACTCATGCCGTGTTTTTTCCAAAAATCGATCGCCTGATGCTCGCACGGATTATATCAAGCCTGTCTGAAAAAGGTGCCTAAACTTGTAGAGATATTCTTTCAGGTCTTTTAATTCAAAGGTTGAAAGATATTTCTATAAATACGATATCAGTTATATATTCATTTACTCAAATACTGGACATTCAGGAATTGAAAAGCTTGAATCATGCCTTACATAAGTTGAATAGAGTATCTATACGTTTAAAGTTCAGCGTATGATAAAAGTATTGATAAAAATGATCTGATCCGATATACGGTCAAAAAAGGAATAGCTATGAATATTGCAGCACAACCTCCTGTTCAGGATACCCAGACGGTCTATCTGAAAGATTATCAAAAGCCTGCTTTTCTGGTTGAAAGTGTTCAGCTGGATATTCAGGTCTATGATGATTATACGCAGGTTGACTCAATTCTTGTGATGCAACGCCAAACGGCAGGTGACCTGATACTTTTAGGCCGTGATCTGGAATTAAAATCGATTCAAATGAATGACCAACTGCTTTCAGCAGATGACTATCACCAAGACACTGAACAGCTGACTATTTCAAACGCACCAGATACGGTTACATTGCAGATCAGTGTAATTATTCATCCGGAAAGTAATACTCAGCTTGAGGGTCTTTATAAAGCCGGCAACCTCTTTGTAACCCAGAATGAACCAGAAGGTTTTCGCAAGATTACTTATTATCCCGACCGCCCAGATGTTTTATCTGTCTTTACTACACGGGTTGAAGCCGATAAAAAGTATCCGGTTCTACTGGCTAATGGCAACCTGCTTGAAACCGGAGAAGCAGGTGAAGAGCGTCATTACGCGATCTGGGAGGACCCGACTAAGAAACCAAGTTATTTATTTGCCTGCGTAATTGGTGATCTGGCAGTTCTGAAAGACCGTTATGTGACCTCGGAAGGACGAGATGTTGCACTTGAGATTTATGCTATAGAGAAAGATATTCCAAAGTGCCATATTGCGATGGAAGCATTGAAGCATTCTATGCGCTGGGATGAAGAGCATTACGGCCGTGCCTATGATCTCGATAACTATATGATTGTGGCGGTCAGCCAGTTCAATATGGGGGCTATGGAAAATAAAGGTTTGAATATTTTCAATACTTCCTGTGTACTGGCCGATGAAGAGTACACCACAGATGCTGCAATTATGCGGGTGCAATCTGTGATTGCCCATGAATATTTCCACAACTGGACAGGTAACCGAATTACCTGTCGTGACTGGTTCCAGCTCTGTTTGAAAGAAGGTTTGACTGTATTTCGTGACCAGTCTTTCTCTGAAGATTTACAGTCTGCTGCGGTACAGCGTATTGATGACGTGGCTGTACTGAAATCGCATCAGTTTCCTGAAGATGCGGGCCCATTGTCACATCCACCACGTCCAGACCATTTTGTGGAAATTAATAATTTTTATACTGCCACCGTATATGAAAAGGGGGCAGAAATTAACCGTATGATGGCAACCTTGCTGGGTAAGGAAAAATTCCGTCTGGGAACAGATGAGTACTTTAAACGTCATGATGGTCAGGCTGTTACTGTGGAAGACTGGATTGCAGCGCTAACTGCCGGTTCAGGTGTAGATCTGTCTGCATTTTTGACGTGGTATAACCAGCCCGGCACACCAACACTTGAGGTGCAGGGTGAATATAACAGTATAACCCAAACCTACCGTTTAACCTTTAAGCAAAGTATAAAGCCGAACGTAAAATATCCGAACCTGAAATCAGTTCCAATTCCAGTCGCGTTGGCGCTTTTTAACCAGAAAACAGGGGAGCAGTACACACTGCAATCTCCGGATCTATTTGTAGATCAGGTAAAAGATGGGGTGTATCTGTTTGATCAGGATACAGCTTCGATTGAGATTAGCCATATTCCTGAAAAACCGGTTGTCTCATTGCTGCGAAATTTCTCTGCGCCAGTAAATCTGAAATTTGATTATTCCGATGCTGATCTGGCTTTTCTGATTCAGCATGAAACTAACGGCTTTAACCAGTGGCAAGCTACCCAGACCCTGCTTGAGCGTATTTTGCTGGATAATCATCAGGTCGATATCTATATTGAAGCTATTCGCCATACTCTGCCAGATATGGTACAGAAAAATCCGTTACTTGCTTCACGACTGCTCGATGTGCCGAGTGAAAACTATCTGGGTAGCCGTATAGATCATGATTATAATCCGGTCATTATTCAGGAGCGCCGTGAAGCCTTACTGAATGAACTGGCCCGTGAGCTGGGTCCATTCTGGCAAGAGACATATCAGGCACTTAATCCTGATTTACAGCAGGACTTTTCTCAGGCTATGGGAGAGCGTGCACTAAAAAATATCATGTTGATGATGATGGCTCGCCAAGGTGACGAGCTGGCATTTGCATGGGCAGGTGAGCAGTATCAGAATACGCATAATATGTCTGAGCGTCTGGGCGCTTTACGTGTGCTGGTCTGGCATGATGCACCGCAGGCACAGGAAATACTTCAGGATTACTATAATCGATTTAAAGATGAAGCCTTGTCTTTGGATCAATGGTTTATGGTGCAGGCAGCTCATCCAAAAGCCACTGAAGAGACTTTACGTTATTTGACTTCCCATGCAGATTATGACTTAGGTACACCTAACCGGATCCGTTCGGTCAGCGGCGGTCTAAATGCAAATCCGGTCAATACCTGGAGTTTTGGTGTAGATTATCTAGTAGACCTCGCAGCTTATTTAGATGAGAAAAATCCGATTGTAGGCTCTCGTCTGCTCCAGTCGTTGTCGCGGTGGTATACACTGGCAGAGCCTCAACGTACTCAGGTTCAGGCTACTTTACAGCAGCTTAAGGAACGGGTTAAATCTAAAAACGTATCTGAAACTTTAAGCAGCATGCTTAATATATAAAGTGGATTATGTGTAATTATGATGCTCCGGATGTGTTGCACTGTCGGAGCATCATTTTATAGTAAATATAAATAATATAGCCTTAGCAAGATTTTGGAGAAAATTATTATAATTTAAGATATTACTGTTTAACAATCATCACTTGCGTTTCAGTATTGGTGAGAACTTCTTGCGCTACACTGCCGAGTATATATTTTTGTAGTCCCTTATGTCCATGAGAACCCATTACAATCAGATCAGCTTTTACTTCTGCGGCTATTTTAAGTATGCCAACTGACGGTATTTCACCCATAACAACACGCGTGTCGGCCTTTACATTCTGTTCAATACATAATTGATTTACTTCATCTAGTAGCTTTTCTGCCTCGGCCTTAGCGGCCAGATAGTAATCTTTTAAATTAGGTAAGGCACTATAAAAATCAATTCCTTTGAAAGGGTCAACCGCAACAATACTGATAATTGAAAGCTGACATTGAAATGTTTTAGCAAGTGTAATCGCATGCTTTACTGCTGCCATAGAGACTGAAGAACCATCAATAGGTGCTAAAATATTTTGATATATCATAATATTATGTCCTTTTATAAAGTGAAAAGTTTGGCTTATCGTTTTGTTTATTATATTAAATCGCTGACAACAAGAATATTAGGAAATTATAACTACTTAATTTGGAAAAAGTTAATTCACTACTCTGTGATAAAAAATATACACTTTAATTTTTAAGGTTCTTTAATTTTAAAGATTGTATTTTCATATCTTTGAGGCTAAAAAATAGCCATACTCTCACCTAAAAATTATAAAAGCTTGATACATTATTTTACCATTTGTTAAAATATTGGTTACAAATAAGTGTATGTAAAATTAAAAAATTATGAATATTTTAAAGTTTATCAAGAGTTTCAATACAATCAATACCTATCTCGTAGCTGCAATTATTTTACTCATAATATTGGTGGTCAATTTTTATTTCATACATCCTTCTTGACTATAAATTGGCTGAAAAGATAGTTAATCTTTGGTACAAAACAAGGTTGTCTATCTTTTAGTTATTAATTAAATTACACAATATATTTAGAATACATAAACGCTATACTCTTCACTTAAACTTTCAATAGCATCAAACAAGAATTGCTTTAATGGATTTTTAGAACCATGTGGTTACGCTAGGTACACTTCATAGCATTCAATACGTTAAACCTAAATTTTTTATTACCTTTAAACATAGTACCTTTATTTCATGTTCTGAAATAAAAGGGACTACTATGAGCCGTAACTTGCGTATAGCTAAAAATATCTATTTAAGTGTAAGTAAAGAAAAAGGATTCTCTTTTGATCCATTGGGGGATCTGAATGCACTTTTATTGAAACTACTAGAAAAAGACAAAAAGTTATTTATTAAATTACCAATAAGTTATGAAGACCTGAGCAAAATGGAACTTATATCATCTAATAGCTTGGGAAAAACTGATTTTAGCTGTATTCCTGACCGTTTAGATAGCCAAGAGTTTGTAATATGGCTAGCGAAATTAATCGAAGTGATTAAATCCAGTCCTTTAGATCAAAATCTGAAATCCAAGAGAAAGTATGATCATGCAGAGGCAATCCTTAATCATTTCTCCCCAAGTAATAAAGGAAAATAAAATCAGAGCAAAGAAAAATTTTTTATCAAAGGAGTAAAAAGAAAATTTAGAATAACTTGAGTAATATTTTAATGCTCTTAATAAAGGAGATATTATCTTTAATAACAGCAGAATAAATTTTTTAAAATAAAAAGTAATTTATTTTTTAGATAGACATATATATTTACAATATAACAGTAAGAATTAATAAAGAGTAATTTAAATATTTTTTTAGATTAAGTTTAAGAAATAGAGATATTTATAAAAATTATGAAAAAATTAAGGTGGTAAATAAGCAAATATAAGAATTTTTATAAGATAATTGAAATATATTGTCACTTTTTGTTATTGATTATAAGAAAGTAGTGCTGTATAAAAAATATACCACTTCAAAGAAAAAGGTGGACTATGGACGCTTTAGAATTATTATTAACTTCTTCATCTGCCTTTCTGCTTATGATCGTTATATATGCGTTTGGTCAGATGTTTAATTAGCAGTATTTTAGAGAAAAAAGCATCTTCGGATGCTTTTTTTATAGCAACCTCATAACAAAATTAATTGTTATATTCTGCAATTCTTTGAAAAAGGGCATTTATCCTTTAGGATAAAACTTATTATTTATATTCTTATAAATTTGAAATATAAGGAGAATGCCTAAATGTCTTATAAATATGAGTATGCCGGTTTTTGGGTCAGATTTGGTGCCACTATTATAGATGCTCTAATTATGTTTTTAGCCATTATTCCAGCCGCATGGATTTTCTATGCAGGGGATTTTGATTTGATCTTTGCTACCGGGTTAAGTGATCAGCCACAAAACTTATATTTTGACATACTCATGAATTATATTTTTCCTATATTCTATAGTGTACTGTTCTGGCTATTTGCTGCGGCTACGCCTGGCAAAATGTTAATGCGCTTAAAGGTTCTAGATGAAGAAACGGGAAATAAACTCACTTTAGGACAAAGTATATTACGCTATATTGGTTATATACCGGCTACTCTGGTTTTTCTTATTGGTCTGATCTGGATAGCTTTTGATCCTAAAAAGCAGGGATGGCATGATAAAATGGCCAAAAGTGTGGTAGTGCGTGAAATCTAAGATATTTTTAATGAGTAAATATGGGTGAATCCAGTATTTCTTTCTTATTTATTGCTAGCTATAGCCATAATCTCTGAAGTCATTGGTACTACATTTTTAGTTAAATCTGAGGGTTTTACCAAATTAGGCCCGACTTTTGCTGTGGCATTATTTTATATTTTATCCTTTTATCTGTTATCTCAAGTCACTAAAGTTATCCCTATCGGTATTGCTTATGCCATATGGGGTGGTGTCGGTATTGTATTGACTGCATTTATTGGCATATTCTTTTTCAAGCAGTTTTTAGACTCCGCCGCAATCATTGGTATTAGTATGATTATTGGCGGTGTACTGGTAATTAATCTTTTTTCTTCAAGTGTTGGTCATTAGTCTGCTGTGTACCGAGCTTAAATAGCTTTTATTTTGGTTTTAAATTTAAAGACCAACATAACAATTATACCAAAAATCAGACCCCAAAATGCCGAGCCGATACCTAAAAACTGTACACCTGATGCACTAAATAAAAAGGTCATCAGGGCTGCTTCTCGTTCCTCTATGTCATGAAAAGCTAAAGCAATGTTGTGACCAATAGTACCAAACAGGGCTATACCGGCAAGCGCAGTAATAAATACCTGTGGAAATGACATCAGTAAACTAGTCAGTGTGGCTGCAAAAAGTCCTACCAGAATGTAAAAAAATCCACAGCTCATACCGGCAATATAGCGTTTTGCAGGATCAGGATGAACCTGATCATCCAGACTGATTGCTGCACTGATTGCTGCAATATTTACACTATAACAACCAAAAGGAGCGAGTAGTGTTTGTGACACTCCTGTCCAGCCAATCAGCTGATTAATATGCGGTTTATATCCATAGCTCTGTATCATGGCAATACCTGGCAGATATTGCGAAGCCATGTTGATAACAAAAAGAGGAAAGGCCAGTCCTAAAATCGCTGACCAGCTAAACTCAGGGGCCATCCATACGGGTTGAGCTAACGACCATTGTACGACCGGGGTATGAAACTCCATAAATAGAGGACAGACTGCTATACCACCGATTACAGTGAGCACAATACTATAGCGTGGCCATATGCGCTTACTGAGTATATAAATCGCGAGAATAGAAAGAATAAACCCCCAGTTAGTTTGCAGACTGGCAAAAAGTGCAATACCAAATTTGAGTAATATTCCAGCCAGCATAGCACTGGTCAGACTTTGAGGAATATAAGACAAGGTTTTTTTGAATACGCCTGAAAAACCCAAGATTGCAGTGAGTAGACCGCATACGAAAAAGGCACCAATTGCCTCGTAAAGGGTATATCCGCTACCTGTTGCAATGATCAGTGCCAGACCTGCAGTTGACCAAGAGGTTGCTACCGGATATTTAAACTTCCATGAAAGGAAAAGACCGGATATACCAATTCCCAGACCTAACGCCCAGAACCATGAACTGATCTGTTCTGAAGTTGCACCTAAAATCTGAGCAGCCTGTATAACCAGAACTGCTGAAACACTAATGCCCACCAGAAAAGTAATGAAACCTGCAAAAATGGCAGGTATTGAAATGTCCTCAAGAAGTTTCTGCATCATGACTTATTAATATTTATATTAAATCGTTTAAAATGCAGACATCATACGCTCGTCAGATAAGGGCTTAAAGTATTTTTCACGTTTATTTATGATAAGAATCAACAATTATTCTCTATATGAGAAAGTGCTCAAGTTAAGCTGCTAGTAGCAAGCTTGACTCCAAAACTGAAGAATAAAAGACCAACCAGAAACACGCTGACAGAACTGATTTTCGGGCTCTGCCTAAAAAAGCCTGAAAGTTTTCTACCTGAGAAAATGAGTAAGGTAAGATAACTCATGCTGGTCACCTGTAAAATAATAGCGAGGGTCATAAAACTGAGCGCAGGATGAGGATAATCAGGGTCAATAAACTGAACAAAAAAAGAAAGAAAAAAGAGTATGGCTTTAGGATTGAGCAGGCTAACGGTCAAAGCTGTTCGAAAAGGGCGAATACGGTAAATAGTCTGTAACTCAGCTTCTACCTGGCGGTTATAAACTGCTTTACGCCAAGTACTGATACTCGCTTTAAGGAGTTTAAATCCCAGATAGGTTAAATATGAGGCTCCCAAAACTTTCACCACTGTAAACACCCACGGAAAAGCCAAAAGTAAGGAAGCTGCGCCGAGTACAGTGCAAAACATAAGAATAACATCCCCTACAAATACACCAAAAGCGCCCTGATAGCCGGCTTTAATACCGTAACGGGAAGCAATTGACATAACATATAAGGAGTTAGGACCGGGAAGAAGAATAATTAAGACCGTACCAATAATATAGGTGGTCAGATCAGCAATACCAAACACGGGCGATGCTCTGCAATAAAAAACCGCTTGAGGTTATTATAACCAAAAGCGGTCAGTAAAAATGCAGAGAAACAAGATTTAAGGCTTAATTTCAGCATCCATACCAAACATTTGGCGTAACTGGATGCTGAGCTGATGACGTGCACTAATAAAGCCATCAATACCGCCTAGAAGCAGCTGATAAGCCATAAGGTCTTTGTCCAGTTCACTGGCAAAGCTCTCTGGGGTCTGTGCCGGGCGTTCAATCAGTTCGGCCTGTTTTGCTTGTTCAATACTTAGAGCTGTCTGAATTTCACGGTCGTCTTCTTCAAGCTGGCTCAGTAATGAAGGGGCAATAGTAAGCAGGTCACATCCAGCAAGACCTAGCACTTGGTCGATACTGCGGAAACTGGCACCCATTACCTGTGTCTGTATACCTTGCTGTTTGTAATAGTAATAGATTTTTTTCACAGACTGCACGCCAGGGTCACGCCCAGTTGGATAGCTTTCCACACCTTCAGACTTTTTGTACCAGTCCAGAATCCGACCTACAAATGGTGAAATTAAAGTAACCTTGGCATCTGCACATGCCTGGGCCTGATGCAGGCCAAACAGCAAGGTCAGATTACAGTGAATACCTTCCGCTTCGAGTATTCTGGCAGCCTGTATACCCTCCCAGGTTGAGGCAATCTTGATCAGTACCCGTTTTTTATCAATACCATATTGCTGATAAAGTTCAATCAGTTCATGAGCCTTCTTAACAGTAGCTTCTGTTCTAAATGACAAAGAAGCATCAACTTCCGTAGATACACGACCTTCTACTAGTTTTAAAATTTCAACGCCCAACTTAACTGTTAAAATATCAATCGTACGTTCAATCAGGGCATCTTCAGTAAAGTTTTCCTGCTTTGCTTGTTCAAAAGCAGATTGGATTAATGTCCTGTTTTCCGGCTGAGCTGCTGCTGCGGTGATTAACGAAGGATTGGTGGTAGCATCCAGAGGACGAAACTGGCGAATGGCTTCAAGGTCGCCCGTATCTGCCACGACGGTAGTCAAATTTTTTAATTGGTTTAACGCTGAATGTGTCATTGCTATCAAAGTCTAAAATTAAAATAGTTGTGAAATCAGTTATATCACAAAGCCTGACAGGCTAAAGTGAAAATTAATAATCACAATATTTCTTATACATTTAAACGCTTTTCTCGAAGATGCTGGATTAAAAAACGTGCAGCTGCACCCAGTTCAGTTTCCCGGCTCCAGACCAGATCGACATAATATTCAAATTTTGGGGTGAAATCGGCAATTTCCAGAATCTTTAAATCTTTGGCAAGCTGTGCATTCTTATTAAAAATTTCTAGAGGCAAAATTCCCCAACCCAAATTCCGGCTGATCATGGCACAGGCTGAGTAGTGATTATCGGTACGCCAGTATTGTTTTGAAAAAAGCAGTTCAGGTTTAATCAGATGATCACGACTTGCGACTACAATTTGTCTGCTTTTTAAAATATCCTCAAATGTTATCTGTTTAGAAGCAGCCAAGCGATGAGTATAGGCAGCTACGGGTACGATGACTTCACGCTTGAGTTCAATAAACTGTTCCCGACTATCAAGCTGTTCACGCTCAAACATAAGCGCCAGCTGGGCACTACGATTAATCAGCATCTGCAAAGCATCTTCTTGTGGTGCGGAAATAACATTAATTTGCAGTTCTGGAAACTGTTTTTCAACAATACTGACATAATCAGTCCAATTGGTATAAAGCAGCTCCGATACCACTACAATGGTTAAAGAGGACTCAAGGCCATTGCTTAATGCAAAGGCATGCTGTTTCCATTGATTAATCTCAACCAGTAGCTGTTCAGTTTTTTCATAGAGCACCCAAGCCTGAGAGGTAGGCACAGGCTCACGCCCATTACGTTTGAAGAGTTGAAGATTTAAATCAATTTCCAGATTTGCAATTGACATACTTACAGCCGAGGGGACTTTTCCCAGTTTGCGCGCTGCTGCTGAAAAAGAACCTGTTTCAATTACTGTTTTAAATATAGTGAGCTGTTCTTGATTTATATTCATCTATCAAAAAAAATGAAAGGAGCTAATTAGATTAGTCAATATTATGCACATAAAATAAACTTATCAATAAATTTGTAGGTGGAAGTCATGTTATTGTCCAAGCGCAGGCTGATCCATGCGCTGAGTTATGAAATTATTTTATTAATTATCATTGCGATTGCACTAAGTTTCCTATTTGAAATACCAATGGAAGTGTCAGGTACGCTTGGTGTGGTCATGGCAATTACTTCAGTGATCTGGAATATGATTTTTAATCATTTTTTTGAAAAATTTGAACACAGGCATCAGCTTAAAAGAACAATTAAGGTGAGAATTTGTCATGCAGTTGGTTTTGAAGGCGGTCTAATGCTCGCGACTATTCCAATGGTGGCTTATGCTTTAAATATCGGCTTGGGCCAAGCTATTCTGCTGGACCTTGGTATGACATTATGTATATTGGTATATACTTTTATCTTCCAGTGGTTTTATGACCGCATTGAAATGCGGCTGGGATATGCACCAGATTATAGGTAAGTTTCGGACAGGAAGGCCGGTGTTAAACAAATTTTTATCATGTTCTGATCTTAAAGTTAGAGATAATTAAAATTAAAGATCATTGTAGATATTATATAAAAGCCAGATTAAATGCCTTAGATAGAATAGGGTGGTAAAAAACCAGCTATTATGAGTTTAAGACAAGAAAATACAAGAAGGCCGCTTAATCATTAAGCGGCCTTCTTGTATTCATTCACAAAGCAGAAATTATTTTTCTACAATTGCTGTAACACCCTGTCCACCCGCTGCACAGATTGAAATCAGTACCCGGCCAGAACCTTTTTGATTAATCAGTTTTGCAGCAGTAGCCAAAATACGGCCGCCAGTCGCTGCAAATGGATGCCCTGCTGCCAGTGAGGAACCATTAACATTCAATTTAGAGCGATCAATTGACCCAAGTGGCGCTTCCAGTCCTAAACGCTCTTTACAGAAAGCTGGGTCTTCCCATGCTTTTAAGGTAGAAAGTACCTGGGAAGCAAAAGCTTCATGAATTTCATAATAATCAAAATCCTGAAGTTTCAGACCGGCACGTTCAAGCATACGTGGAACTGCATAAGCAGGTGCCATTAGCAGTCCCTCTTTCTTGTTAACGAAATCGACAGCAGCAGTTTCAGTAAAGGTCAAATAAGCCAGTACTTCATGACCGTTAGCTTTTGCCCATTCTTCAGATGCCAGCAATACAACAGATGCACCGTCAGTTAGGGGAGTCGAATTGCCTGCGGTCATAGTAGCTGTCTCACCTTTACCAAAAACAGGTTTCAGTTTTGACAGTTTCTCGACAGATGAATCCGGACGAAGGTTCTGGTCACGTTCAACACCGAGAAAAGGAGTAATCAGGTCATCAAAAAAACCTGCTTCATAGGCTGCAGCCAGCTTATGATGGCTTGATGCAGCCAGTTCATCTTGTGCAGTACGGGAAATTCCCCATTCGAGCGCAGTAATCGCCTGATGTTCACCCATAGACAAGCCGGTACGTGGTTCACCATTTTTAGGCGCATCCAGTAGGTTTTTAACATTAATTTTAGTTAAGGCTTTTAGCCGGTCTTTTGCAGTTTTGGCAATATTGAGTTCGAGTAAGGCCTTACGTAAACCATCCCCAAAAGCGATTGGCGCGTCGGAAGTGGTATCCACACCACCAGCAATACCTACATCAATCTGGCCTAGGGCAATTTTATTTGCAACCAAAAAGGCAGCCTGTAAACCAGTGCCACATGCCTGCTGGATGTCGTAAGCAGGTGTTTCAGGTGCAAGTTGAGTATTAAGTACACATTCGCGTGTCATATTAAAGTCACGGCTATGTTTCAGAACAGCACCAGCAACAACTTCACCAATACGTTGTCCCTGCAGATTAAAACGCTCAACAAGGCCATTTAATGCTGCGGTTAACATATCAGTATTGGATGCAGTAAAGTAAGGACCATTTGAACGTGCAAATGGAATACGGTTACCACCAATAATTGCAACGCGGCGAACTGTGTTTTGACTCATGTTTTGATCCTGTTGAACAGAAGAGGGATTAGACGAAGTAACTTTAGCTGCAGTAGAGACAGTTTTTTTGCTACGGCTAGAAGTGGATTTTACTGCTTTGGGAGATTTGGTCGTACTTTTAGCAGTACGTGATGCTGTTTTTGATGTATTTGACACGTTTTCCCGAGCAGAATTCTCGACCGCCTGATTTTCTTGAGTTGTTTTAGTCATAAGGCTTTTCCAAGCACGTTTACGATATTCTGATGTGTTACATTAACATATTATAGAATAGCCTGAATTGACTACAATGACATTGCATGGAGCTTTCAGGTCAAGACATCAAAACAGTAACTCAAGTATTATTTTGCTAGAATCCGGTGGACCCTTTGAAATATAACTGTTTGAGATTACTTCTAAAGTCAACAGAACTCCAGGTTCATTCAAATTAAATTGTATGAGAGATAATAAACATGACTGATCAATACCAGGTATTTGCAAAATCTCCAATTGGTAAATTTGTCATCAAGAATCTAGGTTTACCATCGCCAATCCAGCTGGACCGTTTTGAGTCAGCTGCGCCTGTTATTAAAGGAGCAGTACTTTTAGGTGCAGCACCCTCAAGCACATTGTCTGGTGAAATTGCACAGGTTTTAAACAATATCCATGCAAATAGCTATGCAGGTAATAATGCTGAACTACAGCAGGCAGCAGCCCAGACCGGCTTGAACCTCAGTGCTTTTAATGCTGGCGATAAAGAGTCCAAGTTTAAGGCAGTGGTATTTGATGCTTCCGGAATCCAGAACTCTGAGCAGTTAAATGAACTGTATAAATTTTTCAATCCGGTTGCCCGCCAGATTCAGACTTCTGGCAGAGTGATTGTAGTAGGCATTACACCTGAGCATGCCAAAACAGTAAAACAGGCAATTGCCCAGCGCGCATTAGAAGGCTTTGTTAAGTCAGTTGGCAAAGAATTCAAAAAGGGTATTACCGCTCAAGTTGTATATGTAGATGAAGGCGCTGAAGCAAATATTGAATCTACTCTACGTTTTCTGCTTTCACCTCGTTCAGCTTATGTATCTGGTCAGATAATCCGTGTATCTAAAGCTGAAGTGGTAAATGTTGACTGGGCTAAACCTTTAGATGGCAAAGTGGCATTGGTAACTGGTGCCAGCCGTGGTATTGGCGAGGCGATTGCACAGGTACTGGCACGTGATGGTGCTCATGTGATTTGTCTTGATGTGCCACAGCAGCAAGCTGACCTTGACCGGGTTGCAGCAAGTATTGGTGGTTCAGTTTTGGCACTGGATATTACCGCAGCTGATGCAGGTGAAAAAATTAAGGCAGCTTCCTCAGAAAAAGGTGGTCTGGATATTATTGTGCATAATGCCGGTGTGACCCGTGACAAGACACTGGCCAATATGAAGCCTGAACTTTGGGACATGGTACTAAATATCAACCTGTCTGCGGCAGAGCGTATTAATGACTATCTGCTGGAAAATGATGGCTTAAATAACAATGGCCGTATTGTATGCGTATCCTCCATATCAGGTATTGCGGGTAATTTGGGCCAAACTAACTATGCTGCCTCTAAAGCAGGCGTAATCGGCCTGGTTAAATTTACCGCACCACTTCTGAAAAATGGGATTACCATTAATGCAGTTGCCCCGGGTTTTATTGAAACTCAAATGACTGCAGCCATACCATTTGCAATCCGTGAAGCCGGACGCCGCATGAACTCTATGAGTCAGGGTGGTTTACCGGTAGATGTTGCTGAAACGATAGCATGGTTTGCCTCAACTGCATCTACAGGCCTAAATGGCAACGTTGTGCGTGTCTGTGGACAAAGCCTGTTAGGCGCGTAAATTTTTCATAAAAACTCTTTTCCACTAAAGGGAAGAGCAGTATAAAAGGAGAGGTGGATTTAAACCTCTCTGGCCCTCTTCCTGAGCAAGGGAGAGGGAATTTTATTTATAAAAAAGATATTAATGAAGGTTGAGTATGCACACACGTCATTTTAGCCAGTTGCCTAAGCCTTATCTGGCTTATCCAAAAGTTATTCAGGGACTGATTTTTAAAAAGCCTAAAGCTGAGAAAGTATTGCCACAAGTTGAATATGTTGTTGACTCTCTTAAGATCGATCAGAAACATCTGAAAGCCTACAATGAAGTGTGCGGCTTTAAAAATAATGGAGAGGTTCCTGCAATTTATCTGGCAGTACTTTCACAAAGTCTGCAAATGCATATGATGACGCAGGAAGCTTTCCCGTTTGCAATTTTGGGGCTGGTACATATTCGCAATATGGTACGTCAAACCCGTAGCATCAAAACCAGTGAAGAGCTGACGTTGTCTTGCAGGTTTGGTGAACTTAAACCCCATGACAAAGGTATACAATTCGACTTTATCACTACTGCTAAAGCTGGTAATCAGGTCGTGATGGAAGGGCTGACTACCTATCTGGTTCGCCAGAAAAGTACAGTAAAAGCGGCTGAAAAGGTAAAGGCTGAACAGGAACCCGAATATCAGTTGAAAGAAAAATGGGATATTTCTGAAAATACCGGACGCCGCTATGCTCTAGTCTCAGGAGACTTCAACCTGATCCATATTCATGCAGTTACAGCCAAGGCATTTGGTTTCAAGCAGGCAATAGCACATGGTATGTGGAGTAAGGCTCGGGCACTGGCAAGTCTTGAACTACCAGAAGCTTATGAAGCCGATGTGAATTTTAAATTACCTATGTATTTACCTTCCCGGGTAGAGCTTCTCTCTGCCGAGCAAGGCCAAGATACAGTATTCCTGATTTGTAATGCCAAATCGCATAAACCCCATGTTGCGGGTTGTATTAAAGCGTTGTAAGTTTTAAGCCTGAGTTTCATAACTCAGGCTTTTTTATAGTAAGTATTGAATTAAAACATTTAGATTAAAAATAAGAGTAATGATATGTCAGCCATTCAAGAATGGATTCTTCATGGACACCAGCATTATCAGGGTGAATGTCAATCTGAATTCAGAGATTTAGCAAAGCTGTTTAGCCGATTGCAGTCCAGCCGTTTAAATAGCGGAGGGGCTGGGTTGGCAGTTTATTTTAAAGGAAAAAAAGTTGTTGATATTTATACTGGCAAAAAATCTGCAACTGAAAACTGGCAAGCCGATACGCTGGCAGTATGCTATTCAACCGGAAAAGGCATATTGGCCACTTTGGCTCATATTCTGGTAAGTGAAGGCTTTCTGGACTATGACACACCCATTGGTCGATACTGGCCTGAATTTGCACAGCAAGGGAAAGACAAGCTGACGCTACGACATATATTGTCTCATCAAAGCGGTTTATATGATATTCGGAACCTAGTTAATGACGCTGCAGAAATGCTTGAGTGGCAGCATATGTTAACTGTGTTCGAGCAGGCTAAACCACGTTTTTCAGCAGGAGAGGGCGTTGCTTATCAGGCTTTAACTTTTGGCTGGCTGGTCGGCGGGCTACTTGAGAAAGTTACCGGTCAAACTTTATCTCAGTTAATGCAACAATATCTGGTAGAACCACTTGGGTTAGATGGTGCATATTTTGGTCTTCCCTTGACTGAACTGGAGCGTGTAGCTCGTCCTTTTGCTGCCTCTAAACCAGCCCGAAAGGAACATAACAATCAAATATCAAAGAAAACAAAAAGAAAAACATCATTGAGTGAAAAGCTGATTTACTGGAGTGGACAGAACCCTCAAGATTTCCAAGATGCTATGGTTCCTAAAGGAATGAAAAACTTTAGCTTCTTTAATGAGGCCGGCCTGCAGGCCTTGGTTCCCGCAGCCAATGGTGTGTTTAATGCGCATAGTCTGGCAAAAATTTATGCCATGCTGGCTAATCATGGACAGTGGAAAGGTAAAGTCTTGATTAAACCAGAAGTTTTTCAGGAGCTCAGCAGTATTCAGAGCTTTGCCCGCGACCGGGTTATGCCTGTACCCATGAACTGGCGTTTGGGCTATCATCGGATTTTTACGCTGGGTAAGGCCGCCCAACAAGGTTTTGGGCACATGGGATATAACAGTTCAGCGGCCTGGTGTGATCCTGAGCGTAATTTGAGTTTTGCCTATACTCATAATTTCCAGATGGGTTCCATGACTGGAGATTACCGTTTGTGGGTACTCACTCAAGAAGCTCTACGCTGTGCAGATGGAGTACTTACTGGCAGGAAAGGATGGTTCTCTTGAATTAAAATAATATAAAAGGACATATATGGACATAGAGCTTTCAGATTTACAAACCAAGAAGCAGGCTTTACTAGATCTGTTAGAACATCTTAAAGCTAATGCTTATCAATTTATCAGTGTAACGCCAGAAACGCATTCACGGGTCTTAAGACATGCGGCGGTAGGAGAAACTTTAGCAGATATTTTTGGCTGGAATCGCTGGTTCTATGCAGCAGATCTCAAGGCACCTTTATTTGAACTATTGAAATATCATGATTTGCTTGAACAGCAGGAGCAACTGTTTCGCTGCAAATTTCGTGTTTCAAGTTTAAATGATGAGATTTTTATCCATAGCAGTTACCCTACAACTAGCCAGAATGCTGTTTTCTTAGGACCTGATACCTACCGTTTTAATTTGCATTTAGACTGTTTCCTAAAACAACAGCAATTCTCTGTGAGCAGTATTCTGGAAATGGGTTCGGGTACGGCAGCCACTGCGATTCTAACAACCAAAAAATTTAACCCTCAGCCAGAACTTACATTGGTAGACATTAATCCATACGCTCTATTATTAAGTGAACTTCATGCAGAATTCTCGGGTATTGAAAAGTTTCGTGCAGTAAATAGTCATTTATATCAGGAAATTCATGAGCAATATGATTTGATTATTGCCAATCCTCCTTACCTGGTAGACTCGGAGCGGCGTCAGTATCGGCATGGTGGCTATAAAATGGATGGTGCACAGCTGGCTTTTGATATTGTGCAGCAAGGGGTTACTCATCTTTACAGAAATGGACACTTGTTTTTATCTACAGGGGTTGCCATCCGTAATGGTCAAAGCGTATTACAGGAACGAATTGAAGAGTGGTTTAAAGGACAATCAAAATTTACATGGCGCTGGCAGGAAATCGATCCGGATATTTTTGGTGAAGAACTCGAACAGCCATATTATTCAGGTGTGGAGCGAATTGCAGCCATTATTCTATGTGTTCACAAGATTGCCTGATAGTTTAAAAGCACAGAAATTTTAAATATACATAAATGTAAAAGCGTATCTGGTTTCAAAAATTATTTTCATATTCAAACGCAAAGTAGTGACTTGTCGTTTTAAAAGCAATTGATGACATCGGCTCATTCACTAAGCTGCAAAAAAACAGTATGCTTATACAGGCAAAAAGGAGCATACATGTATCAAGTACTTGCGCGAAAATATCGTCCACGCAACTTTAATGAGCTGGTCGGGCAAAGCCATGTGTCACGGGCGCTGACCAATGCGTTAGAACGTGGCCGTCTGCATCATGCTTATTTATTTACAGGTACACGTGGCGTAGGCAAAACAACAATTGCGCGTATTTTAGCAAAGTGCTTAAACTGTGAAACCGGTGTTACTTCTACACCATGCGAAGTATGTGCTACCTGTAAAGCCGTCAATGAAGGCCGTTTCATTGATCTGATTGAAATTGATGCCGCTTCAAGAACCAAAGTTGAAGATACCCGCGAACTGCTCGACAATGTACCTTATGCACCGACTCAGGGACGCTTTAAGGTTTATCTGATCGATGAAGTGCATATGCTCTCTACTCACTCTTTTAATGCACTCCTGAAAACGCTCGAAGAGCCGCCAGAGCATGTAAAATTTTTATTCGCTACCACAGATCCGCAGAAATTACCTATTACGGTTATTTCACGATGCCTGCAATTTACCTTGCGACCATTAGCAGTTGATGAGATTACTGAACATTTAACCCGAATTTTACAAAAAGAAGAGATTAATGCTGATAGTGACGCCATCTGGCAAATTGGTGAGTCTGCCCAAGGCTCCCTACGTGATGCATTGTCTCTGACAGATCAGGCGATTGCTTATGGTCAGGGTGAGGTACACCATCAGGATGTCAAAGAGATGCTGGGGCTGATCGACCGCACTATCATCTATGACCTGATTCTGGCCATTCATCAGAATAATCAGGCCCGGGTCAGCCAGCTTTTATTACAGTTTAGACATCAGGCACTGGATGTTTCACTTGTTCTGGATCAGCTGATTTCGACCTTACACGAATTGGCTCTATTACAATATTTGCCCGACCTAGGCCTTAAATACAGTGATGAGATTAACCGTAAAATTTTACAGCTCTCACGCCTGATTTCAGCGCAAGACCTGCAACTGTATTATCAAATTGCCTGTAAAGGACGAGCTGACCTGCAACTGTCTGTTACGCAAGAGCAGGGCTTTGAAATGTGTATTTTACGGCTGTTAGCTTTTCGGCCTTTGGCACCTGATGAAATATCAATAGACTATTCTGGACAGGCGGTTCCTGATAGTAGCTCCTCAGCATCGGCAGAAGTTAATACAGCACCTCATCTGTCTGAACCACAGGTAACAGTTTTAGCAGAGAAATTTGAGCCTGAGACAAATTTTATTTCTGAAGAGTTATTACTCGCTGGAGCAGAGCCAGACACTGTGCCTAAAACTACAGCAGACTCTTCTGAACCTTTTGAGAAAAAACCGCTAGAACCAGCTGTTCCGGACAGTAATACTGAGGAAAGTTCAGCAGCAAATGAAATGCTGAGCTTCAATATAAACTCGGCTGATGGGCTGGTCGGGTTTGATGAGGCAGGTTTAAATATTCAGCCTAAACCGGTAGCGCCTTCTGCTGATCTTTTGGATACTAAATTTCTTGAACCTGATACTGCAGTCATTTCAGAACTGGCAGTAAGCACCCAACCCGATATACTAAAAGATCTTAGCCAGAGTGAAACAGCGCCTACCATATCTGCGGAAGATTTATTTGTTGAGTTACCTGTAGCCGAGTCCTTTAAAACCGGGGGAAAGAGTGAGCAGGTATCTCATAGTTTTTCTGATGAAAAATTGTCTGATACTAAGCTGGAAAAAGCTAGTATTAGCGCTCAGCAATATGAAAACTCTGGTCACTTGATGCCTCAGGATATTCTAACACTGGCACCTCAGCAGTTAGAGCATGACTGGACTGTAGAAAAATGGGAATACTGGTTTAGGAATAGCGAGTTATCACCTGCCGTTCAAGAGCTGGCCCAGCATGGATTGATGACAGGCACGATTAATGGCCTGTCAGTTTTTCAAATTCCACAACAATATGAAGGAATGCTGTCTCAGCTCCAGCATGCTTTAGAGCAAGCCATGAAAGAGCAATGGCCCGATACACAGTTTCAAGTGGAATACAAAGAAATTGAGCAGATCACGCCATATATCATGCAAACGGTACGCAAGGAAAAAGCGTACCAGCGTGCAAAAGAATTACTACAGCAGGAGCCTGCAATTCAGAGTTTAATTCATCTTTTTGATGCCGAGCTGCAAAATATCCAGTTAAAATTATGATTGTTTTATAAACAATAAGTGGCTAGATCCTCCCGCATCTGTTGAGATATGGGAGTGCTTTTTCGTGTTTTACGATTTACAAACACATGAACAAAGTGACCTTGTGCAGATGCTTGCTGCTGACCCTGTTTAAAAATCGCTAAACGATATGTTAAAGAAGATTGGCCGATACGTTCAATTGCTACGCCAACCTCAATTATTTCAGGAAAAGACAGTTCCTGAAAAAAGCTGCAAGCAGAATCAACTACCAGCCCAATTACAGAGGATTGATGAATGTTAAACCCTGCTTTCTGAATCAGCAGCGAATTAGCCGCTGTGTCAAAATAGCTATAATAGGTTACGTTATTGACGTGCCCGTATATATCATTATCTGCCCAGCGAGTCTGAATCGGCAAGAAAAATTTAAAATGCTTGCGTTCGGTAATTACAGGCTTATTCATGAATAAATGGCTCGATATATATTGAGGGCATCCTCATAACCCAGCTCACGGGGGTTATTCTGTAATAGCCGGGTTTGTAATATTGCATCTTGTGCCAGCTGTTCTAAAGCCTGCTCAGGTATTGCGAGTGATTGCAAAGTCAAGGGTAAACCAGTGATGTCTAGATAATTTTGCATATGATCAATAAACAGATCACTAAGGCCTTCTACTGAGCCACTACTTTTAGGTTCAATATGTAACATCAATTCAGCATAGTGCTGCTTGGCATGAGTCAGGTTAAATTTTAAGACTTCAGTAAAAACCAGAGCATTGCTATGCCCATGTGAAATATGGAAGTGTCCACCAAGCGGATAAGCCAGCGCATGTACCGCACCCACTGGTGAGTTGGCAAAGGCCTGTCCGGCAAGCATTGAACCGACCAGCATATTCTGCCGGGCTTCCATATTGTGGCCATCTTCAAGTACCGGTCTTAAATTTGTATAAAGAATCTGGAGCGCTTTAACTGCGAGTAAATCCGCATAGAAATTTTTTTTAATTTTAGATGTATAGGCTTCGACAGCATGCACCATCGCATCAATACCGGTCGCTGCAGTAATATGACGTGGTAAATTTCGGGTGAAATTTGCATCGAGTATAGTAGTATCTGCAAAAAGCACAGGTGATACTATTCCACTTTTTGTTGTTTCCCCAGTGGTTACTATCGAAATAGGCGTGACTTCGGAGCCGGTACCAGCAGTGGTGGGAATTAAAATTAATTTCAGTCGTGCGCCTTGGACCTGATTTACACCATACATCTCCTGGAGCTTTTGCTGTTGTTCAGGATGCGCAAGCAGGGCAATAATCTTGGCAACGTCCATAGAGCTGCCGCCACCAAAGCCTAAAATAATGTCTGCTTTTTCTTCTCGGGCAAAACGGGCGGCTGCCAGGACTACGTCTTCTGGTGGATCAGCCTGTACATCAGCATAAATACTATATTCAAGTCCAATGCTATGTAAAATATCTAAAACAGGTTGATGAAGCTGCTGAGCCAGCATTCCCGGATCGGTAACCAATAACAGTTTTTTGGACTTCTGCTCTATCAAGATTTGCTTGAGTCTCTCAATTGAGCCTAGCCCAGCAATAATATTGGGAACGGTTTGAAACTGAAATTGGCCCATACGTTTTCCTTAATTCTTTAAAAAATTGAACATTATTGTTTTACAGTTCTATAGGATTCATCCTGTAAATAACTTAACATAAGACTCTTCAAAAGAAAGCTGTACTTGAGGTCGTTATGTCGTCCAAAGCGCCGTATAAGGTGTTGTGTGTCTGTTTAGGAAATATTTGCCGCTCTCCCACAGCGGAAATTGTCCTGAGGCATTATTGTGACGAGTATCAGTTAAATGTAATCGTTGATTCAGCTGGCACCAGTAATTATCATCTAGGTAAAGCACCTGACCAACGGAGTCAGAAGCATGCTAAAAAACGTGGTTATGATCTCTCAACGTTAAGAGCTCGTCAGTTAAAGACTCAGGATTTTCTTGATTTTGACTTGATTCTGGCAATGGATCATCAGAGTCTTGAAGATATACAAGCAGTAATGCATCAAGCTGGTCTTGAATATGGCGAAACATGCCTGCGTGCAAAAGTTGCTCTGATGAGTGAGCATGACCCTGAATATTCCAAGCAGGCTTTACCCGATCCCTATTATGGCGGACTTGATGGTTTTGAGCGGGTACTGGATCAGTGTGAATCAAGCAGTCGTGCCTGGATAAATGTATTTAAAAGTCAGTTTGGTCAGTAATTTAAAAGGTTTAGATGTGATTCAGATTCAAAATAATATTCAACTTAAACCTTTTAACAGTTTAAAGCTTAACAGTGTCGCTTCCCATTACATTCACATTGAACAGACTCGGCAGATTCCGGCTGCGGTTCAATATGCTATCCAGAATCAGCTGAATATTCTTGTACTTTCTGGTGGCAGTAACCTGCTTCTACCTGAAAAGATTAATGCACTGGTCATGCATATTGATATTCAAGGTATTGAGTATTTAGATGAAGATGAACAAAGCCGCAGCCTGAGGGTGGGTGCCGGTCAGGTCTGGCATGAGTTTGTACTCTATACCACCACAAAACGCTTATATGGCTTACAGAACCTGGCTTTAATTCCAGGACGAGTTGGCGCGTCACCTGTACAGAATATTGGTGCTTATGGGGTAGAAGCTGGGGATTTTATTGAATCGGTACAAGTATATGATCGTGAAACTGGCCAGTTTGACTCGATCTGTGCTAAAGACTGCGGTTTTTCATACCGGCACAGTATTTTTAAAGATCAGCCAAATCGCTACATTATTACCCATGTAACATTCAGGTTATTAAAAACACCGCAGCTCAAGCTGAACTATGGCGATCTGAAACTGGCTATGGCAGGTGATCAGAGTGCCGAAAACCTGCAACAGCAGGTTATTCATATTCGACAAAGTAAGTTACCTGACCCGGCACAATATCCTAATGCCGGCAGTTTTTTTAAAAATCCTGTAATTAGTAATGAGGCTTATCAGAAACTGGCAGTGCGATTCCCGAGACTACCGCATTACCCCCAGTTGACTGGTCAGGCCAAGATCGCAGCTGGCTGGCTGATTGAGCAGGCAGGATGGAAGGGCAAGCGTCTGGGTCAGGTAGGCATGTTTGAAAAACAGGCACTGGTCCTGGTCAATTATGCTGAAGCGTCATTAGAAGATATCAAAGCTACTTACTGCGCGGTACAGCACGATGTTTATCAGAAATTTAACATCATGCTCGAGCCGGAACCGGTACTCTATAATGAAATAGCCCAGATTTGCTCACATACGGAATAAACAGTTTATGGCTCAGTATCATTGGATGGTGCGTTTAGTACAGCTTGCCGCAGGCATATTTGTACTGCTCGGCTGTCTGATGGTTTTTATCTATACCCCTTTTTATTCGCAGCTGGTGGTCAAGGCTCTTAATACTTTTGTGCCAGTAGAAGTCAACCAAGTGGCAGCAAAAAGTCAGGAAATGGCCGCCCTGAGCGAATATGAGGAACTAGAGCCTGGTTCAAATCTCTGGATTGCCCGTCAGGCATACTTAAAGCTGATGGAGCAGTCTATGCAAAACCAGAATGCACAGGATTTGCCTACGCTACAGGCCCGTTATAAAGCATTGCAAAAAATTATTATTGAAGAACAGGAAAAAGAAGAAAACGATAAGGACGACCAACCGGTTATTCCATTACTGGTTCCATCTGTTGATAAAAAAGGACAGGAACAAGAACAGCCAGTCTCCGATTCGGTTGAAGACATGCGTGAGCTTCTGCAATTGAATAGCGCAGAGAATAAGGTGTTAATGGAGCAATATATAGATTTCCTGATGACACATCCGGTTGAACAGCAAGAGGCAGTAGAAAGCGAAATTTATCAGGATATTGCCCAAATACAAAAAGAAAAAAATGAACCAGTCTATCCGGCAAGTTCCAGCAAACCTTATGCAATTGTTGTTTTAGGTGGCGGTTTAACTTTAGCTGATAACCAGAAAGATATTGTAGTGAATAAATATACCCGCTTGCGGCTCGAGAAAACCCTGGAAGTCGAAAAACAATACCATTTACCCATTGTTTTAAGCGGGGTAGAAGCCCCTTATATGCAGGCTTGGCTAAAAGAAAGAAATGTAGAAGCAAAATTACTGGAAAACCGCAGTATGAATACCTGTGAGAATTCACGGTTCAGTTCATTGCTTTTACAGAAAAAAGGTGGGGCACCTACAGTAATCTTGATCACGGATGTTTATCATATGCCACGTACACGCCGTTTATTTGCACTAAACGGTATAGAAACCATACCGGTTGAAGCACCTATGCCTTCAAAATTAACAGACTGGCGTCCAAGCCGGCAGAATTATGATCACAGTCGCCGTGCCAATTACGAAATGCTGGCCACAATTCGCGATATCCTATTTGGCTCAAGTGGCTGCCGGGAGGTACCTTAATGTCAGATATCCCGTTTTTAAATCCGAATGTACTTACCCAGCTTGACTTGCCTATACCTAGCCGTGAAATTACTTCACAGCTTCTAGAACCATTAAATCTGAACCGCCCGTATGAGCCCTCAGTTGATATTTTGGCTTATCGCAAACTTTATGGTTTAAATCTGCTGTACTGTGACCAATGGCAGGGTTATGTTCCCATGCCACTTTTTCGATTACATGTACAGGTTTTTAAACCGAGAGTTGCTGAAATTAAAGGTACGGTCTGTTTGCTGCATGGTTATCTTGAACACAGCGGCATTTACCAGCCAATCATCCGTGAAATACTTGAACAGGGCTTCAGCGTAATAACATATGACTTGCCGGGGCATGGCTTAAGTGACGGTTCGCCGGCCAATATCCAGAATTTTGATCATTATCAGCAGGTTTTACTGGCCGTATATCAGTATGTCCGTCAGGCTGACCAGTTGCCGCAACCATGGTTAGGTATTGGACAGAGTACGGGAGGCGCAATCTGGATGCATCATTTGCTCGAATATGCTGAGCAGCGCCGTAATCCGATTGTTGATCGTATTTTGCTTTTATCTCCACTCATTCGACCTGCAAAAACAGCATGGTGGCATAACCCGGTTGGCCTCGGTATTATCCGGCGTATCAAGCGGCAAGTGCCTCGACATTTCCGGCGTAATAACCATAATCCGGAATTTCTGCGCTTTATTCGCTTAAAAGATCCCTTACAGCCCCGTATGATGGGTATGGACTGGATTCTGGCGATGTCGCGGTGGATGCAGGAAATGGAGCAGAGACCGGCTTGCCGAATACCAGTCTGGCTTGCTCAGGGAGCACTGGACCAGACGGTAGACTGGCGTTATAACATTGAATTTATCCGGCGAAAATTCCGGTTACAGACCCTGCTTATGCTTGAAGAGGGTTCGCATCAACTCATTAATGAGCGGGCTGATATTCGGGCTGCACTTACCGGGCTGATTCCGGCATTTCTACACGCCAGACCTTCAAAATACTATTATGAATAAATAAGCTCATGATCTGGCATTAAGTACTAATAAAACTTAGCGCCATATAATCTTCTGAAAAAGCCAGAGTAATGATCTGGCTTTGTAGTTTTTAGTGAATAGTATGCTTTTATATTCAAGCCTGTTTTTTTGCCAGTAATGTAGCAAAACGCAATTTTATCCGGCGACCATGCTCATCAAGCCGATGCAGTTCACCAACATCTTCATTATATTGTAAGATATTCCAACCCGTATAATAACGAATGAGCTCTCCTTCTTTAAAGGTGAAGGGGAAATCAACATTACATGGATAGTCTGGTGTATCCATAGCCGCAACAATCAGATTATAACCTTCAGGCAGAGTTGCTTTTTGCATTTCTTCTATAAGTCGGGGAATAGTAGGGGGCTGTAAAAACATCAGCACAACCGTTGAAAAGATAAAGTTATAGCGTTTTTCAATAATGGGATTCTGGTTCAGGTCACGTATTTCAGTGTGAATATGATCCATTTTCTCTGCACCAATAATTTCATTAAGCTTATTGATGCTAGCTTTATTAATATCCCATGCATCGACCTCAAAACCTTTTTCACTGAGAAAAAGTGTATTGCGGCCATTACCACAACCAAGATCAAGTGCGGTACCTGCACTGTGCAGAATTTTACTCGCCATACGTATTTCGGAATGCGTTGGTATGAGTCCATATTTCTTTTCAAAGTAACGCTCAGGTTCACAGAAAAATTCAAGTTGGCAGGCAATATCGGAACTGGTAGAGACAATTTTGTGCCATGCTTGAGGTGAGACTAAGGAAGGTTGATGACTAGCATTAAAAGTTTCTTCAGAAATTATTTCACCATTTTCTGATAGCATGGCAAATACCAGTTCGCCCTGCAATATTGTCAATTTAGCCCAAGTCCCTTCTTGAGTATTATGTTTCTCGCGGAAATTCTGAGGAAGGGTTTTATTAGACCATATAGGCATTTGTTTATAACAGCGCAAGTTACTCATCGTATTTTCCTCAGATAGAGTTTTATGGTGATCGAATTAGCCAAGTGAAGAATGTATGTACTCAGCTTTTTACAGATCAGAATTTTTGAGCACTGGCCATTTGCCACATGCGGTAATAAAAATTTTCTTTATCCTGAAGCTGGTTATTAATAAGCGCATTTTCTTCCATAAAATAATGCAACTGGGCATAATTTTTAATTTCCCGGTCATTAATCCGTTGTGCCAGATGGTGTGCATCCAGTTCCGAAGGATGACGCAAGCCTGCTGCTGCTATCATATCTGCTAAGGCATGCAAAGTGTTTTTATGGAAATTAAAAACCCGCTCAGCTTTGGTGGGCACATGTAAAGCTTTTTGTCGGTCACGGTCCTGTGTAGCTACCCCAACCGGGCACTGATTGGTATGGCAGCTTTGTGCCTGTATACAGCCAATTGCAAACATGAACCCCCGACCTGAATTCACCCAGTCTGCGCCCAGTGCAAATGTACTGGCAATATCAAATGCACTGACGATTTTACCCGCTGCTCCAATCTTGATCTGATCACGTAAACCGGTACCCACCAAGGTATTATGTACAAAGCGTAAGCCTTCACGCAGAGGTGTACCAATGTAATCACTAAATTCAATTGGTGCTGCACCTGTACCACCCTCTGAGCCATCGACTACAATAAAATCCGGTACAATTTTGGTTTCCAGCATAGCTTTTACAATACTCATAAATTGCCATGGATGCCCAATACAGAGCTTAAAGCCTACTGGTTTACCACCAGAAAGATCACGTAATTTTTGCAGAAAGTGCATCATCTGGATCGGTGTACGAAAAGCAGAGTGGGTAGCAGGAGAGATGCAGTCACGATCACGACTTACTCCCCGAATCAGGGCAATTTCTTCAGAAATTTTATGCTTTGGCAAAATACCGCCATGACCCGGTTTGGCGCCTTGGGACAGTTTGAGTTCAATCATTTTAACCTGTTCAAGTTGCGCCTGTTTGGCAAACTTTCCTTCATCAAACTGTCCGTCAAGCGTCCGGCAGCCAAAATAACCACTGGCAATTTGCCAGACCAAATCGCCACCATTCTCCAGATGATAGGGGCTGATACTGCCTTCTCCTGTGTCATGGTAAAAGTTACCCATCTTGGCACCCTGATTTAACGCCAGAATTGCATTGGCGCTGAGACTGCCAAAACTCATGCCAGAGATATTGAAAATTGAAGCGCTATAAGGCTGAGTACATTGCTCATTACCAATCTGAATACGAAAAGTGGCCGGATCTGCTGGTGAGCAAGGTGCCAGGGAGTGAGTAATAAAACGATAATCTGCCTGATAGACATCTAAAATTGAGCCAAAGGGTTTATCTGAATTTTCATTTTTCGCACGCTGATATACCAGACTGCGCTGTACCCGTGAAAATGGCAGTGCATCATGATCCGATTCAATAAAATACTGCCGGATCTCTGGGCGAAAATCTTCAAAGATATAGCGAAAGTGTCCCATAATCGGATAGTTTTTTAAGATCGAGTGACGATTCTGCAAAATATCATAGAGACCCAGCAGGCTCAGCAAAGCTGTGATTAACCAGACACTGTTAAGCAAGGTATCTGAAATGAAGTAATAAATATAATGTGGCTCATAGAATAGCCTAAGCATGGTAATACCTAATGCGATCAGAATGCACAGAAACCAGACTGAATGTCTTGAGAAAAATGTATTGAGGAGCTTATGACGTATTGTTTGTGCTGGGCTTGCCATTATATTCAGCTTTCCTTTTAATATTTTTCAATAGATTCAACTTGCCAAGCCGAGCTGTATTTCTCAATGACAGTTTTGTTCATTCTCAGTCACATAAGAAGATAACTAGGATAATTTTTCAGATAAAAAAATAACCAGAACAGGTCTGGCTATTTTTTATAAATAAATATTAGTTTTGCTCTTCTTCTGGTGGAAGCAACATCAAAATAGAGTCAGTCAATAGCTGTGCGATATCTTCAAGTATTTCTTCATCATTTAAATTCTGATCAAGAACCAGAATTTCACCATCAGCAAGACGCTTTAAATAGGCTGCAAAGCTTTCAGAAATATATAGTGCTTCACCATTTGCCCAAAAAAGTAGCTGGTTGTCTTCATCTGTATAAAGCAGGCGTGAAGCAGGTTCCAGCATTAGCATGTAACCCTGATCCAAAGCTTCTTCCAGATCACCTGTACCGATCTCTTCCGCTTCAGGAATATTCTCCGGATACTTCGGTTCCGACATCAAGCTGATAATAGCATCATCAAGTACAGTAGAGTTTTGCAGACGGGCAAGTAGTTCTGTTTTAAGGTACTCAAGTTCAACAGGTGTAATCTCACCTGCTGCTGTAGCCTGGTCACGCAGAATATCGGTTAGCGGATTTCTGAGTAACTGGTCTTCAGAAAATTTATCACTCACACGATCCATCATATCTGCAATATTAGGCATGCGAAAACCAAAGGAAAAGGTCAGGCAGTCATCTTCTGCTACGCCATAGTGAGACAGACCCGGTGGAACATATAACAGATCACCTGGAGCCAGTACTTCATCAAAATTTACCTCCATGTCTGGTAGCAGTTTAAGAGGCTGACCTGGGATAAAAGCCGTGTCTGCATCGCACATCTGCCCAAGCTGCCAGCGACGGTGACCGTAACCTTGCACCAAGAATACATCATAAAAGTCAAAATGCTTGCCAACTGAACCGCCTTTAGGTGCATAAGACACCATAATATCATCACGGCGCCACTGTGGAATAAAGGGAAATTTTTTCCATAGGGCTGCCAGGTCAAATGAATAGTGGTCAACCGCCTGAACCAGCAAGGTCCATAGTTTTGGCATTTTCTGGAAATCGCCTTTAATTAGAGGAGAAGATTTCACTGACCACTGGTTAGAATCTTTATCTTTTTGCTTGATTAAACGGGCAGTAACATTTTCTTCAAGCGCAAGTTCTTTAACATCGTTCGGTTCAAGAATATTGATAATTTCGGGCAGGGCATTACGGACCAGTAGCGGTTTTTTTTGCCAATATTCACTTAAAAATTGTTCGGCAGTTATACCGCCTAAGACAGCTAGAGGTTGGGACATAGAAAAAACCTATAAATATTAAAAAAATTAGCTAGGGAATCTGGAAGTCGAGTTGGCGCAAAATCTGGCATAGCTGAATCATGGGTAGGCCCATTAAAGTTGTCTGGTCATTACCCGTCATCTTTTCAAACAGACTAATGCCCAGACTTTCACATTTAAAGCTACCTGCACAGTGAAGTGGTTGATCCAGTTCGATGTATCGCTCAATTTCGGCCAGATTTAATGTGCGGAATTTTACCTGATAATGCTCTACCAGTGTGTGCTGAAAACCTGTGGAATGCTGCTGTACACTCAGCCCCGTACTAAAATAGACCGTTTTCCCGGAATTGGCCTGCAACTGTTGCACTGCCTTTTCAACTGTTAAGGGCTTACCTATAAAATCATCGGGTGTATGTTCCCGCCATGCTACCTGATCGGAACCAATCACTACTGCTTCAGGGTAAAGTCTGGCAACAATATGAGCTTTGTCAAAAGCCAGTCTCCTTGCAAGTTCATCTGCATGTGTCTCACCTTGGGGTAGTTCATCAATATCTGGTGAAATACATCGATACTGCAAGCCTAAACGATTCAACAGCGCTTTACGGGTCTCACTACTGGAGGCCAGAATAAGAGGAGGCTGCTTCATCAAACTGCATAATCCATTAAAATATCTAAAGGTACATAACTGAGTACTGCCTGATGGCAGGCATGAATTTTTACAGGCGGAGCCATATCAGCCTGATAGGCTTCAACCCAGCGCGTTACGCAGATACACCAGAAGTCACCAGGTTTTAGACCGGGAAAACCCACTTCCGGTAAGGGTGTAATCAGGTCATTACCCAGTTTTTGAGAAAAACTTAGAAATTCAGATGTCATCTGTGCACAAACAGTATGCTGGCCCAGATCAGTAGCAGCAGTATGGCAAAAACCATTACGGAAATATCCGGTAATAGGATCATAGCAACAGCTTGCCAAGGGTTCACCTAATACATTTAAGCGGTTAATCTTCGGATCAGGATGAAAAGACATAAGTACTCGGAAATAGACAGGCTTTATCTATCATAACAAATCTTTGGCAAACGTTAGCTTTTATGCAAAAGAAGCTAACCTTTTTAAGCATAATCATTTAAAATCGATGGCATTTTTAAATACATAAAGAGAGTATTACATGAATTTTCAGCGTATGACTGACCTTGACCTGACAGGCAAACGTGTCCTTATTCGTGAAGACTTAAACGTTCCTGTAAAAAATGGTGAGATTACAAGCGATGCACGTCTACGTGCTGCATTACCGACAATTCAGGCTGCGCTGGAAAAAGGTGCAGCAGTGATAGTGTGTTCTCATCTGGGTCGTCCGGTAGAGGGTGAACCTAAACCGGAACAGTCACTCGCTCCTGTTGCGGCTTATCTGTCTCAGGCACTGGGTCAGGAAGTCCAGTTGGTTACAGAGTACTTGGATGGCGTTGAAGTTCAGGCCGGCCAGGTAGTTTTACTGGAAAATGTGCGTTTCAATGCAGGTGAAAAGAAGAATAATCCTGAGCTGGCACAAAAATACGCTGCATTGTGTGATGTCTTTGTTATGGATGCATTTGGTACTGCGCATCGTGCGGAAGCATCTACAGAAGGTGTAGCACGCTTTGCCAAGGTTGCAGCAGCAGGGCCGCTGCTTGCAGCAGAACTGGATGCGCTGGGCCGTGCACTAAAAACACCTGAAAAGCCAATGGTAGCAATTGTTGCAGGTTCTAAAGTCTCTACTAAACTCGACGTTTTAAATTCTTTATCCACACTTTGTGACCAGTTAATTGTTGGCGGCGGTATTGCCAATACTTTCTTGGCAGCCGCCGGTTATAACGTGGGTAAATCGCTTTTTGAAGCAGACCTGGTCGACACTGCAAAAGCGATTGCTGCGAAAGTTTCTGTCCCTTTGCCAACTGACGTGGTTGTTGCTAATGCATCTGAAATTAACTTTGAAGATTTCTTGGGTTCATTGGCAAAAGCTCAAGCTGTAGTCAAGAAAGTATCAGAAGTTTCGGAAAATGATATGATTTTAGATGTTGGTCCAGAAACAGCTCAGGCATTTGCAGAGATTCTTAAAAATTCAAAAACTATTTTATGGAATGGTCCGGTCGGTGTATTTGAAGTTGACCAGTTTGGAGAGGGTACCAAAACGCTTTCTCAGGCAATTGCAGAGTCTGCCGGTTTCTCGATAGCAGGCGGTGGAGATACATTGGCAGCTATTGATAAATATGAAGTCGCTGGCAAAATTGGCTATATCTCGACTGGTGGAGGGGCTTTCCTTGAGTTTGTAGAAGGCAAAACCTTGCCAGCAGTAGCCGTGCTACTAGAGCGTGCCTAGTAGACTCTTCTGATTCTATAATTTTTTAAGTTTAAACAGGTTGGCTTGGTCCAGCCTGTTTTCATTTTAGATTCATATAACTGTCATATTTGTGCAATAACATAATCTGCATTAGATCTTCTTTGTTTGGGTAAAGGTAATGAAGTTAAAATTTATGCTTGTGATCTCGCTGGTCGCACCACTGGTACTAACTGCATGTGCAAAGAAAGAAGAAGCAGCTGCAACTGATCAGGGGCAAAATGCACCTGCTGCAGAAGAAAAAATAACACCTGAACAACAAGCTGCAATTGATGCAATCGACAAGCCAGTCATGGATGAAAATAATACAGATATTTCGCCTGAACAAGCGAATGCACCAGCTGAAGATTCTATGACTCCAGCAGCAGAAACGCCTGCACCAGAAGCTGAAACAGCTACTACAGGCACAGCCATATAGTAAATTGTAGGCTTTTGTTTAAAAGTCCCTGCAAATGCAGGGATTTTTTTTTAAATCATGTGTTTTGTTGCTGAATTGAAATAAATGACAGGGTAGAATAGGCCGCATTACCTGGGAGGATATTATGGCACTTATTTCGATGCGCCAGCTCTTGGACCACGCCGCAGAACATAGCTACGGCGTACCAGCGTTCAATGTAAACAATTTAGAACAAATGCGCGCAATCATGCTGGCTGCAGACGCAACCAATTCACCTGTGATCGTACAAGCTTCAGCGGGGGCCCGTAAGTATGCAGGGGCGCCGTTCTTGCGTCATCTTATTCTGGCTGCTATTGAAGAATGGCCACACATTCCGGTAGTTATGCACCAAGATCATGGTACCAGCCCAGATGTTTGCCAACGTTCAATTCAGCTTGGCTTTAGCTCGGTGATGATGGATGGTTCATTAGGTGAAGATGGTAAAACACCAACTTCCTATGAATACAATGTTGATGTGACTCGTCGTACTGTACAAATGGCACATGCTTGTGGTGTTTCAGTAGAAGGTGAAATTGGCTGTCTGGGTTCACTTGAAACCGGTATGGCTGGTGAAGAAGATGGCGTAGGTGCAGAAGGGATACTTGACCATTCTCAGCTGTTGACTTCTGTAGAAGAAGCACGCAGTTTTGTGGCTGATACCAATGTTGATGCGCTGGCAATTGCTGTAGGTACTTCACATGGTGCGTATAAATTCACCCGTCCACCAACGGGAGACATCTTGGCAATTGACCGTATTAAAGAAATTCATGCGGCTCTACCAAATACACACCTGGTTATGCATGGCTCAAGTTCAGTTCCACAAGAATGGTTAGCTATTATTAACCAGTACGGTGGCGATATCAAAGAAACTTATGGTGTGCCAGTTGAGCAGTTGGTAGAAGCGATCAAGCATGGTGTACGCAAAATTAACATCGATACAGACTTGCGTCTGGCTTCTACCGGTGCAATGCGCCGTATGATGGCTGAGCAGCCAAGTGAATTTGATCCGCGTAAATTCTTTGCCAAGACTATTGATGCAATGAAACAGATCTGTGTAGATCGTTATGAAGCATTTGGTACGGCAGGCCATGCAGATAAAATCCGTCCGATTTCACTGGAAAAAATGGTTGATCGTTATAAATAACTCACTACGTGATTTTTTATAATATTTAAAAGCCCACAGATGTGGGCTTTTTCTATAAGCTCAAGTAAAACAAGCTAAGAGTGGCAAGATGGAACTGATTTTTGGGGCGGCCTTATGCAGTGTGGCAGTGTCTATATTCTTAAAATGGGGCAAATCACACGGTTTCGATGCTCTGCAAATGATTACTATCAATTATGCAGTTGCCAGTCTGCTTTGCTATATATGGTTTAAACCGGATTTTTCTCATGTATCTTTAAATACCACCCCGTGGTGGCTGATTTTTATTTTAGGTATGCTATTGCCTGGTATATTTCTATGTCTGGCCAGATCACTACAATACGCAGGAATCCTGAAAACCGAAATTGCGCAGCGCCTGTCTGTTGTATTATCTCTACTGGCTGCTTTTTCTATATTTCAGGAACAGTTCAGTATTAGTAAACTGCTGGGTATAGGTCTAGGAATAGTCGCAGTAATCAGTTTATTATTCGGTCAACATTTTCAGGAAAAAACGACTTCCGATCATAAAAAAGGTTTGGTTTTTCTATTGAGTGTATGGATAGGCTACGCGTTGGTGGATATTCTTTTAAAATACACCACAGGCTTAGGCTTACAGTTTGCGCTGGCCTTGAATCTGGCCTTTCTCTTTTCTTTTGTACTCTCAAGCGGTTTTCTGGTTTTACAAAAAAACTGGTGGTCACAAAAAAATATATTAGCTGGTTCAGGTTTGGGCTTGCTTAATTTTTGTAATATCGCTCTGTACATTAAAGCCCATATGCTACTTAAAGATAGCCCGGCTATTGTATTTGCTGGAATGAATATTCTGGTGGTATTACTGGGCGTGATGAGTGGTTTGCTGTACTTTAAAGAAAAACTGAATCTCCCGACATTAATCGGCTTAATTTTAGGATTGACTGGAGTAATCTGTCTGGCATATGCCATGTAATATGCTTTAAGGTAAGTAAGTTTTTATCACTGCTACCGGATGAAGCAGATAATCCAGTTTATTGACACTACCAAGTATCTGGCCTGGCTGCTGGCAATTTGGGCATGCTGGATAGGAAAGCATATGCCGTCTATTTATTTGTTCTATGTACATGCTGCCGCAAGCTAGACATTTAAATTTAAGCAGACGTTTGGGAATAGGTAACATTGTTTTTTGTTTCCGGTTTTTGAATGATTTTAAAATTTTTATATAAAATTATGATGACAATTATAAAAGGAGAGATATCCTCTCCTCAATTTAGAATTTTATAGCTTGGTAAAAATCTGTTCTCTGTCCAAGCGTGATTTAGGTAACTTGGCATTAAAATCGCTTGCACTGCGGTAGCCTAACGTAAGTAATACTGATGGAACTAAGCCTAATTCAGTTAGGCCTAATTCTGCACTGATAATATCTTCATTAAATCCACCAATAGGGGTAGCGTCCACACCTTCAATACCTGCTGCCAATAGCATTTGCCCAAGAGCAATAAAAGTCTGATTTTCAGCCCAACGCTGGACATCACCTTTTTCATTGCGGTAATAATCAACATAACCACTACGGCTGTCTTTCTGTCCTTGTTTGGCTGTTTCATCCTTGAAGCGTCCACTTGCTGTATCTTGATTTAACAAATGTTCAAGATGTTCTTCAGTAATATCGGCTTTAGTACAAAATAAAATAGTATGGGAAGAGTCTAATACTTTAGGTGCGTTATAACTGTATTTACCCACTAGAGCTTTCGCAATACGCTGTTTGGCAGATTCATGATCAGCGATAAAGAAATGCCAAGGCTGAATGTTAATTGATGAAGGAGTATAACGAAGTATTTCCAGGAAGCGTTCAAACTGCTCCTGTGAAATTCTCTTGGTTGGGTCATAAGCTTTAGTCGTATAGCGGTTATGTACGATATCAAGCAGATCCATATATGTACTCCATCACTGCATTTAGGTTCAAATCATTGAGATTGATCATACGATATTTTTTAAATAATACTCGTAAATTCAATCAATTTTTATCTTAAAGAAGCAGGATTATATTGTTTGTTTAATAATTCCAGCTTATCAACTTTAACTCTGTTTGCTCTGCTAGCGGATTTATCTCCAGAATTTGAGCAGAACGCTCTCTCCAGTCACCCAGCACAATACGCTTTTTATTATATATTTCATGAATTGCAGGGCGATGTGTATGGCCGTGAATCAAAATATCGGAATTTTCCAGAACCTGCTCAACTGTATGCTGGTTAACATCCATAATTTCATAAGCTTTGGTCTGCTTGGTCTCAGCACTTTTTTGACGGAATCCATTGGCCAGCTTTTGTCTAAAACCGAGTGGTAGACGTTTTAGAAAGCCCAGCAAAAGCGGGTTGCGAATTATCTTTTTAAAGCGTTGATAAGATATATCATCAGTACAAAGTGAATCTCCATGTTCTAGCCGGAACGCTAAAGCACCAATACTCAACTGATATATATCTGGCAATAGAACACCGTGAAACTGGTCCAAGAATTTTTGGCCTAAGGCAAAGTCACGATTTCCGGCCTGAAAATAGATAGTGTTACCAGCTTGATGGAACTGCTGTAAAGCCTGAACAATTTCATCCAGCCAAGGCGCAGAATAATCATCACCGATCCAGGCATTAAACCAGTCTCCTAAAATATAGAGCTGGGTATGCTGGTTTGCATAATGTTTTAATAAGTCTAAAAACCCCCGAACAAGTCGAGGGTGTTCAGGTGACAAATGTAAATCTGAAATAAACAGATAGGTCACAAGGTGTCCTGCATAAAATTATTCAGAGATAATTTTAGCAGATTCGATTACAACATTTTCCAGAGGAACATCGGCATGGTAACCACGGTTACCAGTACGGACATTTTTAATCTCATTAACAACGTCCATACCTTCAACAACCTTACCGAACACTGCATAACCCCAACCTTGAGCAGTTTTACCTGTATGGTTAAGGAAAGAGTTATTTTTCACGTTAATGAAAAACTGGGCAGATGCAGAGTGAGGAGCCTGGGTACGTGCCATTGCAATCGTACCTTCGTCATTGCTCAGGCCGTTATCTGCTTCATTTTCGATTGCATCGCGAGTTGCTTTTTCTTTAAAGTTTTCGTCGAAGCCACCACCTTGGATCATGAAACCGTCAATCACACGGTGAAAGATAACGCCGTCATAAAAGCCGTCACGAACATATTGCAGGAAGTTTTCAGCAGTTTTAGGTGCTTTTTCAGTATTAAGCTCAAGAACAATACGACCTTTATTGGTGTTTAATTCGACTTGAGGAAAACTCATTGGTTAATCTCCTGAACATGGACAAAAATGCCATGGGTTTTTTGGTTGAGAGAAGCATAAGCAAACTGTAAACTACAAGGCAAGTAAAAACGTTATTTTCTTTGTTAAAAAAACTGAATAGCGTTTTAATTATCCTCATTTTTTGATTTAGAAGTGAATTATCTATTATGAAGCCCAATGATGTTGTTTCATCCCTGCCAAATAACCCGACACCAAATAATGAAGCCACAGTCGATCAAGCGCAGCAACAACAACAGGCAGGCTTAGACTTTATCCGTCAGGTCATTAGTGATGATCTGGCTGCCGGGCGTACCCAGAAAGTAATCACCCGCTTCCCACCAGAGCCGAATGGCTATTTGCATATTGGTCATGTGAAGGCTATCTGTCTGAACTTTGGAATTGCAGAAGAATATCAAGGTGTATGTAACTTGCGTTTTGACGATACCAATCCAGACGCCGAAGAGCAGGAATATGTAGATGGCATTGCTAATGATGTGAAATGGCTTGGATTTCAGTGGGAAGGTGAGCCGCGTTATGCATCAAGCTACTTTGATCAGCTCTATACATGGGCGCTTCAGTTGATTCAGCAGGGCGATGCCTATGTAGACTTGCAGACTCCAGAACAGATTAAGTTAAATCGTGGCTCTTTTGTAGAGCCAGGCAAAAACTCACCTTATCGTGATGCAAGTGTTGAAGAGAATCTGACACGCTTTGAGCAGATGCGTAATGGTGAACTGAGTGAAGGTGAAGCGGTACTCCGCGCTAAAATTGATATGGCTTCACCAAATGTCCACATGCGTGATCCGATTCTGTATCGTGTATTGCATTCTGAGCATCATCAAACAGGCAATAAATGGAAAATCTACCCGATGTATGATTATGCCCATCCGTTGTCTGATGCGATTGAAGGTATCACACATTCGCTTTGTACTCTGGAATTCCAGGACCATCGTCCGTTTTATGATTGGGTCGTCGAGAAAGTCCACTCACCCGCTGTACCGCGCCAGTACGAATCTAGCCGTCTGAATGTCGACTATACTATTACTTCAAAACGTAAACTGCGTAAGCTGGTAGAAGGTGGGCATGTACATGGCTGGGATGACCCTCGAATGCCAACAGTTGTGGGTATGCGCCGTCGCGGTTTTACTCCAGAAGGATTGCGTGATTTTTGCAAGCGAGTAGGTGTTTCGAAAACTGACGGTATTGTTGATGTGGCAATGCTGGAGTTCTGTATCCGTCAGTCACTGGAAAATAGTGCAGCACGTGGTATGGCAGTACTAAATCCACTTAAAGTAACTTTAACTAATCTGGCAGAAGCCATGGATCTGGTTCATGCGCGCCATCCAAATGTAGATATGGGTGAGCGGAGCATTCCGCTGACATCCGAAATCTATATTGACCGTAAAGATTTTGAAGAAGTGCCGCCAAAAGGTTTTAAACGCCTCATACCAGACGGTGAAGTTCGTTTACGTCATGCCTATGTCATTAAATGCGATGAAGTTATTAAAGATGAAGGCGGTGAGGTAGTAGAACTGAAATGTTCAATTGATACAGAAACTCTGGGTAAAAATCCGGAAGGGCGTAAAGTAAAAGGTGTTATCCACTGGGTTTCTGCAACTCAAGGTATACCGGCAGAAGTCCGTATTTATGATCGCCTGTTTACTGAAGCAGATCCGGAAACTGGAGATGACTTCTTGGCTAACCTCAATCCTGAATCACTCAAAGTGCTTCAGGCTGTAATTGAACCTGCACTGGCACAAGCTCAACCGGAAGACCGTTTCCAGTTCGAGCGTGAAGGTTATTTTGTGGCCGATCGTTATGACCATTCTCCTGAAAAACCGGTATTTAATAGAATTCTCGATTTGAGAGACAGTTTTAAACCGGGTAAATAAACTTAAAAGAAGCCTCTTGTGAAAGAGGCTTCTTTTTTTAAAGGGCATAATATAAATATGATATGGTTAAAGCTGCTAATAGTGCCTGCTTTTATCTTACTGGTCAGTCTGGCCGGTCGGCGCTGGGGAACAACGGTTGCCGGCATATTGGCCGGTATGCCGGTAGTTGCTGGCCCGATAGTGGTGCTGGTTGCTTTAGAGCAGGGGGTTGGGTTTGGTATATATACTGCGACAGCAGCTGTTACCGGTGTAATTGCCTTACTGAGTTTTGGGATAGCTTATTGCTGGTTAAGTCTGAAACTTAACTGGTGGATGACTTTTCTTCTGGCAACGCTGGTTTGGAGTGTTATTTCTAGCTTTCTGGTACTTTTACCAAAAAATATTTATCTTGCCCTTTGTATAGCATTACTCGGTTTGATCTTCACACCGTACTTATTACCTCGGAAAAATTGGGTGTATCGACCTGCAGCTCATGCAAAAGATCTGCCGGTACGAATGTTAGCAGGTGGTGTATTCACGCTGATAGTTACACAGGCTGCTGATCTGGTGGGTGGAACATGGAGTGGATTACTAGCAGTTTTTCCAATTATTGGTTCGATTCTGGCAGTTTTTACGCATATCACACAAGGTGCCGATGCGGTCACTACTCTATATCGAGGTACAGTACGGGGCTTATATTCGCTTGTACTTTTCTTTTTTATATTGGTAATGGCATGGCCATATATGAGTTTCTGGTTTGCGCTTATCCTTGCCATAATTGCAGCAATCATTCTGCAATTGCTATTTCAATATGCAATGAAACCACTTATTTTATTTAAACAATAAAACCCGTTAGCGTTAGACTACTTTTTTTCTTCCTGTTTATAGATGAGATAAGAAGGAATCTGCATTTTTGCCTTATCCCGCAGTTTTTTCTTGATATACAATACTAGCGCAAAGGATGTGGTAGCCACGGTAATCATCATGCTGTTCATATAGCTCATGATTGAACTGACATAACCGATAGTTGTCAGACGATTCATCATCTTCACCACTTGCGGGCTGCTCTCGACCCCGGTAATGGCCCAGCTACATAAATGCTCACAGTTGTTAATAATAAGATGATACTGATTCTCATGCATGCGGGAACGCATACGTCTAACTACCGTGCGGCCACTATATTTTGGAGCTTCATAGTGGCGTACAGAAATTTTCTTGCCATGAGAAAAGTTCTTGAGTGAGGTCATTTCGATAGGATGTTTTTTAAATAGATGGGCAAAACCAGAATAATGAATCACACGACCACGCCCGGCATAAATACCATGGTGAGTATAGCCAAAATGTTTAACAATTAAATGCGCTCCAACAGTGAAGCGTTTTACGCGTCGTGACTGCATATTGTTTTTATTCCAATAAATCGTTGGGATTACTTTATTGAAAGCAGGGTCAGGATTATACCTAAAATTAGTGTAGGCTGTCACAATATAGCGCGTTTTAACACTTTTATTGAATATTCAGATTTTTTAGAAAAAATAAAAAACTGTTAAGGGTGGCTTATACAATTCTTTTAAAATAAAAATATTTTTCATTTAACGCTTCATGGAAAATTGACCGTTTGGTCAAAACTGGTATGTTTTTTGCTGGGAATAAAACAATTCAACTAAAGCAGATGAGTGTATGACTGTTGAAATTTATCCCTGTAAAAACCATTCTGTTCAGACAGTGGTGCTCAGTTCGGGCCTAGGTGGCCACGCGAATTTTTGGCAGCCGCAGATTGAAGCATTAAGAGAATATTTTCAGGTTATTTGCTATGACCATGAAGGTATAGGATCGCAGAGTCCAGAATTACCGGAAAATTATTCTATACAGCATCTGGCAGAGCAGCTGGCAAAAATTTTAAAACAGCACCAACAGCAAAACTGTCATTTTATAGGACATGCCCTAGGTGGGTTTATAGGCATAGAACTTGTGCGGCTTTATCCTGAGCTGGTCAATAGACTGGTCCTTATTAATGCTTGGGACCGGCTCGATTCGCATACTGAAAAGTGTTTTAGTACCCGTATTGCTTTACTTCGGTATGCAGGTATTGAAGCTTATATACGGGCTCAGGCCTTATTTTTATATCCGCCAGCCTGGATTTCCGCACATTCACTGCAATTGAATGAACAGGAAAACAAAATGATCGGTATTTTTGCACCTCTAGAAAATGTCTTTAAACGGCTTCATGCATTACAGAATTATCAACCTTTTGAAGTTGCGCGTCAGATTCAAAATCCTACTCTGGTGTTAACCAATCAGGATGACTTTCTGGTGCCATGGAAACGGGGGCTGGCACTTGCCAAGCTGATTAAAAATGCTGAACTGGAATTAATGCCAAATGGCGGTCATGCCAGTACCATAACCCAAGCTCAAAGCGTAAATGAGATACTAATTAAATTTTTAACTAAAACAACAGATTAATCTGATATAGGGAGTAGAAAATGACAATTTATCAGCAAGGCCTAGAGCAGGATGTACTCAAGCAGTTATTTACTGAAGCACGTACCTATAATGCATGGCAGGAACGTGATGTAAGCGATGAGCAGCTTATGCAGATTTACGATCTAGTGAAAATGGCTCCCACTTCGGCAAACTGTTCACCTGCGCGGTTTTTGTTTATCAGATCGGCCGAAGCCAAAGCCAAACTTAAACCGGCCCTATCATCTGGGAATCTGAAAAAGACAATGAGCGCGCCTGTAACAGTGGTAGTAGCTTATGACGCAGAATTTTATGAGCAGCTGCCTGAACTTTTCCCACATGGAGATGCCCGGTCATGGTTTACTTCAAGTCCAGAACTGGCATATGAAACGGCTTTTCGTAACAGTTCCATGCAAGCAGCTTATCTGATTTTGGCCTGTCGGAGCTTGGGTCTAGATACCGGTCCAATGTCCGGTTTTAATCCAGCTTTAATTGATGAAACTTTTTTTGCAGGTATCAGTTGGAAATCTAACCTGCTGATTAATATTGGCTATGGAGCTACAGAAAAACTGTTTGAGCGGTTACCTCGACTAAATTTTGAAAAAACCTGCAAAATACTCTAAAGCCTATCGAGCAGGAACATACGGGTTGTTGCTGCTCGAGTAATTCTAAAAAATCAAAATACTAAATCTTAAATAAATTATTAATAGTTAAAAAATTAGCTTTGAATAGATTTCTGCTGCGATTAATCAAGGATGCTTATACTGCTGTTCCTGATGCACTATCTAATTAAAAATACTACTCTTGAGCCCTTATCTAATTTATATTTATTAGTATGCTTCGATTATTTTCTTGAGAAACTTATATTTCATAAGAAGCTTAACAAAGCCACTGTTGCAGTGGTATTGCGTTTTAAAGCACAGATTACTCCTTTTATTCACAGTATTTATATTTAATAGAACTGCCCTAATTCTGATTTTTAATAATTTTCTCTATATTTATACAACTCAAGATAGATCTTAAAAATAATTTTAATACCTTTGCGAGTAATGTACCGCTGTTTTTTACGTCATGGTGCGCTTGATATTTAAACTTGGTTTAACTCTGTTATTCATTTCTATTCTGGATAGAGCCAGTCTAAGATTCTATGAAAGCTACTCATCTTATTAGTTATTTTCAAAAGCCTTTAAATTTTGCACTGTATGCACATATTTTGTGCGCGTGATACTTTTTGATACACCTATTTAGACTAAATGGTAAAAAAAATAATACCTCAATTTTTTATTAATATTTTGATATTAAAGAATAAAAAATATTGGCATGTACCTTGCATTAATAAAAATACAAGCAAGAAGAACTGATGTACTTGGTCCTTTTACTCGAGAAGTTTTAAAAGAGAGGTACGAATATGAAAGTCGGCGTTTTTTGTCCAATTGGTAATAACGGATGGTTGCTCTCGAAAACAGCACCACAATATCAACCAAGTTTTGAAATGAATAAAGAAATCGTACAGCGTGCTGAACATTACGGTTTTGACTTTGCTTTATCCATGATCAAGTTGCGCGGTTTCGGGGGGGAGACTGAATTTTGGGATTATAACCTGGAAACATTTACATTAATGGCTGGCTTGGCTGCGGTTACGTCCAAAATCCAGATTTATGCAACAGCTGCTACATTAGTTATGCCACCGGCAATTGTAGCAAGAATGGCTTCCACAATTGATTCTATTTCTAATGGCCGCTTTGGTCTGAATGTAGTAACTGGCTGGCAAAAGCCAGAATATAGCCAGATGGGTATGTGGCCGGGAGACGAGTACTTTGGTAAACGTTATGAATATCTTTCAGAATATGTGCAGGTATTAAGAGAGTTATGGGCAACGGGCCACTCTGACTTTAAAGGTGATTTTTTCAAGATGGATGACTGCCAGGTGAAGCCAGTGCCTCAGGCAGACATGAAAATTATCTGTGCAGGCCAGTCTGATGAAGGACTGGCATTCTCGGCAAAGTATGCTGATTATAATTTCGTTTTTGGTAAGGGCTTAAATACTCCAACGGCCTATGCCGGTATTAATGAACGTCTAAAAACACAGACAGATAAGACAGGCCGTGATGTTTCGACTTATGTACTGTTTATGATCATTGCTGATGAAACTGATGAGAAGGCTCAGGCAAAATGGCAAAACTATAATAATGGGGCTGACATGAAAGCTATCCAGTGGTTACAGGACCAAGGCGGAAAAGACAAGATTTCGGGTAATGACACCAATATACGGCATATGGCTTCCAGTGTATCTCCAGTCAATATCAATATGGGTACTCTGGTAGGCTCATATGAAAAAGTGGCTGCCATGCTTGATGAAATTGCAGAAGTTCAAGGTACAGACGGTATTCTTCTGACTTTTGATGATTTTATAAAAGGTATAGAAGATTTCGGAACCCGAATTCAGCCACTGATGAAAAGTCGTATTGAAGTAGATAGCCCTGTACCAAGCCAGGTCACTGCACTGGAGAAAAGCGCATGAATATGAAATCAGCAATATGTGCCGACTTTACTTCAGATTCTGCACCAATTTTGAATGCTGCTCCTGAAGCAATCAAGCTCGATCCCAAACAGACAGCATTGATTATTGTGGATATGCAAAATGCATATGCCAGTTCAGGTGGTTATCTGGACTTGGCCGGTTTTGATGTATCTACTACACAACCAGTCATTGAGCAAATTAAAAAAGCTATGGATATTGCCCATCAGGCAGGTATTCAGGTGATTTATTTCAGAAATGGCTGGGACCAGCATTATGTAGAAGCTGGCGGAGCAGGTTCGCCAAATTTTCATAAGTCAAATGCCCTGAAAACTATGCGTAAGCAGCCGGAGCTACAGGGAAAATTACTGGCTAAAGGCGGCTGGGACTATGAGCTGGTTGATGAGCTACAGCCTGTAACGGGTGATATTGTTATCGATAAACCTCGTTATAGCGGTTTCTTTAATACTAGTCTGGACAGTGTGCTGCGTGCACGCGGTATCCGTAATTTATTACTCACCGGAATTGCGACGAATGTCTGCGTAGAGTCCACCTTAAGAGATGGCTTCTTCCTGGAATACTTCGGTGTATTACTTGATGATGCCTGCTATCAGGCTGGTCCGCGTGAAGCGCATGAAGCCACTTTATATAACGTTAAAACCTTTTTTGGCTGGGTTTCTGATGTAGCCAGCATGCAACAGTGTTTTAGTCAAAAACAGTCCCAGAGCTCAGCAGCATAAGTTATTTTTTAAATAAAAAATTGGAAGAAGAAACATGGCAAAAACAGTAATTATACCAGAAGGTACCGGTACGCCTTTGGCGCCTTACGTTCCAGCAACCTTGGCCGACAATATTGTATATGTATCCGGTACCTTACCCTTAGACACAAATAATGAGGTGGTCTTTGTAGGAGATGCTGCTGCCCAGACCCGACATGTACTTAGTACTATTCAGAATGTCATCGAGACAGCGGGCGGTACGATGGATGATGTGACCTTTAATTCCATATTTTTAAAAGACTGGGCAGATTATGCTGCCATCAATACTGTCTATAGAGAATTTTTCCCAAATGAAAAACCAGCCCGTTTCTGTATCCAATGCGGGCTGGTGAAACCCGAAGCTCTGATTGAAATTGCTTCGGTTGCTCATATTGGCTAATCGCATCATGGACCATATTGAGAAAGATGCTAGAACAGATTAAAGGCTAAAAAATTCCGCACGAACCTGGCATCTTTCTACTATTGAGGAGAATTACACATGAATTCAGTTGTAGCAAAAGATCTGGCAGTGAGTACAAAACTTTCGGCATCTCTGATGAAATTAAAAGAGTCATCAGCCTCAGAAAAACCGGTTTTAAATGAAACCCAGCAGTTATTTAGGAACGCCATGAGCAATCTGGCGGCAGCAGTCAATATTATCAGTACCGACGGACCAGCGGGACGTGCGGGCTTTACTGCATCTGCTGTATGTAGTGTAACCGATACGCCACCTACATTATTGGTCTGCCTGAACCGTAATGCATCAGTCTATGAAACTTTCAAGCAGAATCAGGTGTTATGTGTTAACACGCTCGCTTTGGAGCATAAAAATCTGAGTAATCTGTTCGGCGGCAAAACACCAATGGCAGAGCGTTTTGCACAGGGCGAATGGCAAACTCTGACGACTGGTTCACCGGTATTGCAAGACGCCATGCTGGCTTTTGACTGTCAGGTTAAACAGATCAGTAGCGTAGGTACACATGATATTTTTTTCTGTGAAGTACTAAGTATTCAACAAAAATCAGGAGCTCGCAGTCTGGTTTATTTTGACCGCGCCTATCACCAGCTTACTCAACACCACTAAATCTATTGCAGAAATAAAAATAAACTTTGGGGGTAGTAGACATGAAAGAACGTTGGTTTGTCAGATGGCGTCCCTATCGGGGAAATCTTGAAAAAACGCCTGTAGCAATGAATGAATATCTGCCAGTAGGGCAAAGCATGGTACTGGGCGCCCAGCATGCTTTTGCCATGTTTGGAGCAACTATTCTGGCCCCTCTATTGATGGGTTTTGATCCGAGCCTGACGATGCTCATTACGGGTATCGGTACGATTTTATTTTTCCTCATTACAGGCGGCCATGTGCCGAGTTATCTGGGATCAAGTTTTGCATTCATTGGCGCCGTAGCTGCAGCCACTGGCTATGCTGGAGCTGGCAGTAATCCCAATATCGCGCTTGCTTTAGGCGGAACAATTGTATGTGGAGTTTTATATGCAATTGTAGGTTTAATGGTCATGCGAACTGGTACTCAGTGGATTGAGAAACTCATGCCACCTGTAGTAACCGGTACAATTGTCATGATTATCGGGTTAAATCTTGCCCCGGTTACCATTAAAAGTGTTTCAGCCAATAATTTCGATGCATGGATGGCACTTGTAACTATTTTATGTATTGGTACGATTGCCGTTTTTACCCGAGGCATGATTCGTCGTCTACTATTACTGATCGGTCTGGTCATGTCCTACGCGATATACTTTGTCTGCGCCAATGTCATGGGTTTAGGTAAACCAATCGATTTTAACGCTATTTCCAATGCGGCCTGGTTCGGTTTACCTGCTTTTCATCAGCCGGTATTCCAGCTTAATGCCATTTTATTGATCGCACCTGTGTTTATCATTTTAATTGCTGAAAACCTCGGCCACTTTAAGGCGGTCAGTGCGATGACCGGGCAAAATATCTCTCCATATATGGGAAGGGCTTTCTTTGCAGATGGTTTATGTACCACACTTTCAGCTTCAGTAGGTGGTACAGGCATGACGACTTATGCTGAAAATATTGGGGTAATGGCAGCCACTAAAATTTATTCTACTGTTGTCTTTGTTATTGCTGGTGTTTTTGCAATCCTGTTAGGTTTATCCCCAAAATTCGGTAGTCTGATCAGCACCATTCCAGTAGCAATTCTGGGCGGCGCTTCAATTGTAGTTTTTGGTCTAATTACGATCGCAGGAGCACGTATCTGGATTAGTAATCAGGTAGATTTTAGCAAGAATGGCAATATGATCGTCGCTGCGATCGCTCTAATTATGGGTGCAGGTAATTATTCTCTGCATATTGGCAACTTTGATTTAGGCGGAATTGGTACTGCAACCTTTGCTGCAATTCTGATGAATCTGGTTTTTAATCGTGAAACACGGACTCTTAAAACTGGTTCAGGTACAACACCTTTAACTTCACCTGCCATGCCCGTTAAAGAATAAATCTAGAACAGTACAGATACAAAGTAGTTGATAAAAAATTTATCAGTTTTTAAAAAACCTTATCTTTTATGGAAGTAACTATGACAATAAAATCTGTAGCATTCATTGGCTTGGGTGCAATGGGCTGGCATATGGCAAGCCATTTGACCAAAGTATATACAGATGTCCGGGTCTGGAACCGTACTGCCAGCAAGGCCAAAGAACATGCCAGAGTGTTCGCAACACAAGCCACCAGTCTTAAAGAAGCGGGACAGGCCGATATTATTTTTTCCTGTTTACCTACCAGTAAGCAGGTTGAGGAGATTATTCAAGAGGCACAACCTAAAACGGGTAGTATCTGGGTAGATTGTACCAGTGGAGAGCCACAATCAGCACAGCGGCTACAACAACAATTAAAAGAGCAGGGCGTAACCTATCTTGATGCGCCAGTTTCAGGACAGACTATAGGGGCAGAAAAAGGCACCTTAACCGTTATGGTTGGTGGAGACCCGAATATGCTAGAGCAGGCAAACCCGGCCATTCAAACTTTTGCCGGTCTGATTCAGCATGTAGGCGAAAGTGGTTCGGGATTTGCAGTAAAAGCGGTAAACAATATTTTGATGGCAGCAAATTTATGGGCGTTGGCTGAAGGTATGTGTAATTTAAAAAGCCAAGGGGTCGAACTGGATGCAGCCCTAAAATGTATTAATGCCTCAAGTGGTCAAAGTAATATGTCTCATCACATTTTTGCACAACGCGTGTTGAGTCGTGAATTTCCTTTAACTTTTGCATTAAACCTGCTTGCGAAAGATGCCACTATTGCTACACAGCTTGCAGGCACTACTCAAACTATAATGCCGGTTTTGCAGTTAACACAGCAGCTGTATCGTTCTGCCAGTAATAATTTACCCTCAGAAAGTGACTTTTCCAGTGTGGTACAGCAGCTGGAGCAATGGAATAATCTAACCCTGCAATCTGCCTGAATAAATCTTGTTGTTCTATATAATTAGATATTTGTTAATAAAAAGTCCTTTGTATAAACAGGACTTTTTTAAGATTATTTCCAGCAAGGTATTTTACTGAATTGGATGATGAGAAATTTCACTCAATTCTTTCCGGCTATAACCACGTGATACCAATACCCGGGTAATCCCTGCGATGACATCTTCATTGGTGGCTTTCGCCAACGCTTCCAAAAGTTGTGCATTGCTTTTACATGCACAATCATTTTCGACACAAACAACCTGGTTTTTATGTGCGTTCTGTTGCTGGTCTGCGGAGAACAGCTTTTGCCAAAAACTCATAAATTTATATTAATCAACCTAACATATGCGGAAATATAGCTAAATTAAAATAAAATACAAGTCATCCTAAGTCTTAAAAGATGAGCTCAACAGTTAAAACTTTTAATTTTACCGTTACGAATTAACAGTTTTATGACAGAGGAGAAATCTTATAACTTACAACTATATGTATTAGTTATATTTTTTATAAAATAAAAAGAGATTATAAAAATAATCTCTTTTACATATGATACAAATTGTTTAAATCTTTTCCAGCAAAATACCTGTCTCCACATGATGGGTATATGGAAACTGGTCAAACATGGCAAACTTTAAAATTTTGTGGCTTTCTAATAAGATTTTAAGATTATCATGCAGGGTGTCAGGATTACAGGAAATATAGATAATCCGGTCAAAGCGTTGTAATAATTTTAAAGTATCCAGATCGATTCCTGCACGTGGCGGATCAACAAAAACAGTATCGAACTCATAACTCTGAATGTCAATTTCTGCTTCCTGCAAACGTCTGAATTCACGTTCACCATTGAAAGCTTGGGTAAACTCTTCAGCTGAGAGGCGGGCCACCTGAATATTGTCAATTCCATTTTGCTCAATATTCCATTGCGCTGCATAAACTGAACTTTTGGCCAGCTCGGTTGCCAGCACCCGCTCAAATTTTAAAGAAAGCGGTAGCGTAAAATTACCATTACCGCAATAGAGTTCCAAAAGATGCTTTTGTGATGCCTCAGCAGCTTTACATGCCCATTCAAGCATTTTCTGGCAGACAATTGCATTAGGCTGAGTAAAACCACCTTCAATCTGTTTATATTTAAATTTTTGTTCTAATACCTGTAATTCTTCTACAACAAAGTCATCAGTTAATACCAGCTTTTGACCGCGGCTCCGCCCAATAATCTTAATATTTAACTTTTCTGCCAGAGTTCTTGCTGCCTTTTCCCACTCATTGTCGAGTTTACGGTGATAAATCAGTGTAACCAGCATCTCACCGCTTAAAGTAGCAAGGAAATCAACCTCGAACAGACGTTTTTCAAGCAGAGGGTCTGCTTTGAGTTCTGCAAGTAAAATCGGCATAAGCTGGTTAATGCTGTGGTCTGCAATTGGGAATTCATCTACACGAATAACTGTTTTTTGCTGGTCTTCAGGATTACGTTCAAACATGGCATAAAACATATCCTGATCGGTATGCCAGATACGGAATTCAGCACGCATCCGGAAATGCTGTTCAGGTGATCCAAATACTTCCAGGGCAGGCGGGTTAAATTCGGCAAATTGAGTAGAAATACGCTGAATTTTTGCTTCAAGTTGGGCTTGATAGGTCGCGGTCATAAAGAATCAACAAAAACAGGTGAAAATCGATGCCGCATCTTAACAAAGATTGGCAGGAATAAAAATCAGTCCTGCCTTTTAACGTGCTGTGCTTTTGCCGGTCTTTATACAGTACTAGAAGGATCGGATCATTTTTAAACCAGCACTCCAGTTGCGGCGATCTGCGGGTTCGAAGAAACGTTTGTTCCCATCATTTACTATTACTGAACCTACATAATCTTTATCAAGCAAGTTATCTACCCGGGCAAAAGTATTGATTTTCCAGTCAGCATTTTTCCATACATAGCCAATATTTGCAGCCATAACTGTATAACTTGGTGCAGTATCAGAATTAATATCGTCTACATAAATTTTATCATTGTAGCGAACATCAAGTCCTGCCTGAAAGCCGGTTTCGGGTTGCCAGTTTAAAGCGATATAGGCCTGATTTTTGGCAATTCCCGGTATGATATTGCCTTTATATACGGTTGCGCGGCTGTCTGAGCCAGGAATATCTGCATCAAACTTGGCATTCAGATAACTATAACTTGCCTGTGCATAAAGCTCCTGCCACAAGTTTTTATTCCAGTACAACTCAATACCTTCACGCTGGGTGCGTTTGGCATTTTGAAAAGTATTACGGCCATTATTACTCTCTGCCGAGACAATATCATTGCGAGTCTGAGTATGGAAAATGGCCGTACTGAAATCGCCCCAATTATTCTGAGTTTTGAAACCAAGCTCATAACTGTCACTGCTGGCTGGCTTCAAATCAAAATTAATCCCCGAAGTACCTAAGGTAGGGTAAGCCATTTCTGTAAAGGTCGGTGTTTCAAAGCCTTTAGCATAGCTAATATAAAGTGTTGAATCCGGTATGATATTCCAGCTTAATGCAATTGAGGGAAGAAGCTTCTGATAGTCTGTCTGTCCACTGTCGTCCCCATTGGTACCCCTAATATATTTATCTTTAGATTCATAATGCACATTGCTATAACGCAGACCACTGTCTACCCGCCAGTCTGGCAGGAATTGCCAAGAAGCCTGAATATAGGGGTCAATATTCCATAAGGTATTTTTCTCATCACGACGCAAGTTACCTTTTACGCCATATTGTGGTGTATTGTTGTTCAGTACAAAATTTTCATAACCCTGCCGGTCTTCATCCATTGCATCGAGTGCCATACCAATACTTAGGGTAGTATTTGGCAGTAGCTCCTTACCGGTCCAGCGCAAATCTGTACCGTAATATATACGGTCAAAATCGATTACACCGCCGGCATGTCGAGGGTTGGCCTGTGCAGTATTTGGAATGGACTGGTATTGAATTACATGGCGCTGGCCAAGGTAAGCCATGCCATAAAGTTCATGCTGATCATTAATTGGCTTTGACCACGTTACTCCTGTTTGAGTCTGCTGAATTTCCTTACGTGTATCAAACTGTCGAATAAAGCTGGCCTGCTGTCTCGGATCATCCTTCCATTGTTGACGGGTTAAACCGCCTGGGTCATCAGCGTTAATATCTACATGGTTAACTACCCAGTTAACTTGAGAACCATCTTCCAGATTCCAGCTCAGCTTTGCATTGTTCAGGACTTTACGTGCTGCACTATGTTCCCGAAAGCCGTCAGTGTCAAAGTAAGATGAACTGATGATATAGCTTGGCTCACCTGCTTTATCTGCACCACCTTGTAAAACCAGACTGGTTTTGTTTTTATGATGGCTGCCTCCGGCATAACCCAATTCAACAGAATCACGACCTTTGCCTTCACGTGTTGTAGTAAGAATAGTCCCGCCAGATGAATTTCCATACAGGGAAGAGAATGGACCACTTAATACTTCTATATGGTCGAGACTGCCCAAATCAATATTTGAGGTCTGACCTTGACCATCCGGCATGGTGGCAGGAATACCGTCAATATATAAGCGTATACCGCGTACTCCGAATGTTGAACGTGCACCAAAGCCCCGCATGGAAATTTGTAGATCTTGCGCATAGTTTTCACGGTTATTAATCTGCAGCCCTGGAACACCTTTTAGGGTTTCTGACAGATTCACATCCAGATTATTCTGATTTTGTGGCTGTTCTATACGATAGACAGATGCCGGTGTTTCAAGCCAGCTGGTATCGGTACGTGTAGCTTCAAGCGTAATTGGTGCAAGCTGTACAACTTCTTGTGCTTGAGCCCAGCTTGCCTGAAGAATACAGGCACTCAGAAGAAGTTTTTTATATGGAAAGGCAGATAGGGAAGCAGAGCTTTTCATAAGTATCCTGGACTGGTAAATACTAATAGCCTAAGAATTTAAGACTAGATTCTTAAGGTAAAAAAGCTGAGTTTTCAAAAGATCAGACTATGTTTATTCATATATAAACCAATGAAAGTATAAGGGAAAGATTTGTTATAAGAATAAGTTAAAGCTTCCCTATGACTCTAAACCTGATTTCAGATAAAAACTCAGCATTAGAAGCGTATTAAAATGGAAAGAAATGCACCTGACCAGAATTTGTCTGTAGTATCTTGGTATAAAAGTCGTAGAATAACTTGAGAAATAAGATTATTTATATTTTTAAAATTCAAAGAGATCAATAAAAAGCCAGCGGCTTAAACTATAGCGCCGGCTAATATTTTAGTACTGATTAGTTTCCACGATAAGTAGAATATCCATAAGGGCTGAGTAGGAGTGGAATATGATAGTGGGGTACAGTGCCCTTCACTTCAAAAATGACCGGAATTTCGGGGAAAAAAGTATCCTGTTTCTGTGTTTTAAACCAGTCACCTGTTTTAAAGGTAACTTTATAAAGCCCCTGATGAAAATTCTTGTTTTCCGGATAAAGTGCAGTAATACGGCCATTTTCATTGGTTTTAGACTGACTGATCTGAACCCATTTTCCTTTAATCTGTTCTTCAAGCGTGACCTCAACATTAGATGAAGGCAAGCCTGTTTCTAGGTTAAGTACATGCACACTGAGCGGATTAGCTGCAGCAAAACTGAATTGGGCTGCACATAGACTTAAACCGGCAATAATGAGTTTTTTCATGTTTTTACTCCTGTGATAAACTTTTTTGGACACCCTGTTCAGCGCATGCTTCATCTTGTGTTGCACCACCTCCACCTGCGACTCCTACTGCACCAATCACTTCATTTTTATAGGTTACTGGAATACCGCCACCGAGTAGCAACAGTTCATTTAGGGTGTTCAAATTACTGGCTTCAGGGTTATTTTGAGCATTACGGTTCAGGACAGAAGTCCGTGTTTTGGTGGACAGTGCAGTATAAGCCTTGCGCTGTGCCGCAAGGGCATTATGTGGACCAACACTTTCGTGACGTTTGAGTACCAGTATATTGCCGCCCCGGTCCAGTACCGCGACTGCAATATTCTTTTGCTGGGCATGACAGGCAGTAATGGTATGATCAGCTAAATGTTCAGCAAGCTTTAGACTTAAATTATATTGCTGTATTGGTTCAGGTGTTTTCGCAGACAATGTCGTGATAAAACCTGAAGCTAAAATAAAGCTTGCCGTCAGAACAGGCCAGTAAGATGGCTTTAACATGAGTATCTCCTTAAATCCTGAAAACATAATAAAAAGAGATGTGGTCTTGTTGGATGACAAGTAGATTACAGATTTGTCATTTAGGCGTAATGGAAAAATGGTTTTGAAATGAATATCTTGATTATTGAAGATGAACAGAAAATAGCGCGCTATCTGGCCAAGGGGCTGACTGAATCAGGTTACCGAACATGGCTTGCACATGACGGACGGGAAGGTCTTATGCTATTTGAACAGCATGCAATTGACTTGGTTATCCTGGATGTCATGTTACCAGAGCTTAATGGCTGGCAGGTGATTCAGACCTTACGCCAGTTTTCGGAAGTTCCCGTATTATTCCTGACCGCCCGTGACAGTGTTTTGGACCGGGTCAAAGGTCTGGAACTGGGTGCTGACGACTATCTGGTAAAACCTTTTTCCTATATTGAGTTACTGGCAAGAGTTAAAACCTTGTTACGGCGTTCATCTGCTAAAGTAGTCGAACAGTTGCAGGTCGAGAATCTGAAAATCGACTTGCTCGAACACAAGGTTTATCGTGACCGGAACCTTATTGAATTAACCAACAAAGAATATGCTTTACTCAGATTTCTGGCTGAGCATCAGGGCGAAATCATGACACGTACCCAAATTGCATCCCAAGTCTGGAATATCAATTTTGATACTGACACCAATGTGGTTGATGTAGCAGTACGTCGCCTGCGTGCTAAGATTGATGATGCTTATCAGCCTAAACTGATTCATACCATACGTGGTATGGGCTACAAACTTGATACAAACACATGAGTATATTCCGGCATTCGCTTGCAGTTCGGTTGAGCTTATCATTTATCGGTATTGCCTGTGCAGTGTTTTTAGCGATAGGTCTACTGGCTTACAATGGTATGGATCAGGTATTAAAGCGCCAGCAGGATGAAGCATTGCGAGCCAGGGTAGAGCGGCTGGAACTCCTGATTCAAAATTCTAGCGATTTAAATAGCCTGATTCAGCGGCCCAAACTTTATGAAAATATGCTTGGAAATCAGGATAATCTGCTTATATTAAAAAATCAGAACGGAACTGCTCTGATTTATATTAATCCCTTACAGATTCATATACCCATTTTGCCTAAAGCCGAACAAACCTGGCTCATTGATAATAAGAAACAGCAGGCCACTACAAGGCTGGCATGGAAAACAATTAATTATCAGGGACAGCAGTATTTGCTGATTGCAGGTAAGCAGTTCGATGAGCGAGAGCAGGTCCTCTATAGCTTTGCCTTAAAGCTTGCAGGTTACATTGGGCTAGGAATCTTGACGGTATGTATATTGAGTGCTTTAGTCAGTTATTATGGCCTTGCACCACTAAGAGATTTAAGTGAGCAGACCCGGTTAATCAATATTCAAAAGCTGAACCAGCGTGTCAGCGAAACCAGTCAAAGTGACGAAATCAGACTACTCTCTACCGCCATGAACAGTATGCTGGAGCGGATTGAGCAAGGTTATCAGCAACTGAGCCGCTTTTCTGAAGATATGGCCCATGAGTTTCGGACGCCTTTAAATAATCTGATTGGACAGACGCAGATTCTGCTTAGTCAAGATCGTGAAAAGGCCGATTATCAGGATTTGTTATTTTCCCATTTGGAAGAATATGAACGTCTGAAAAGGATGGTTGAAAATATGCTATTTCTGGCACGTGCTGATCATTCTCAAAATAGCCTAAGTATTATAGAGATTAATCTAAAAAGTAGTCTGAATGAACTGTTGGCATATTTCGAATTAATCGCTGAAGAAAAAAATTTGCAGATTAACAGTCGCCTTAAGATTACATTTATCCATGCTGACTATTTATTGTTTCAAAGAGCAGTTTCCAACCTTTTAAACAATGCGATTGAATATAGTACAGAGAATGGTCATATTTCTATAATAGCTGAACGGATAACACTGGCAGGTAAAATATATAATGCAATTCATGTTTTGACACATGATGTATATATTGCTGAACAACATTTGCCACATTTGTTTGAACGCTTTTATCAATGTGATCCGGCCAGACACCAGCAAGGACGTTCTGGCGGTTTAGGGCTTGCAATTGTTCAGTCAATTATGAGTGTTCATGAAGGGATAACAGAAGTTAAAAATATGCCGGAAGGGGTCCGGTTTAGTCTGTATTTTCCTGAACATTTAGCTGGCAATTCAGTAAATAGAAAATAAAAACATTCTTATAACCGTTTTAATTTTTCTGTTAAATACCGCACTCCTTCCGTGGCAGTCATGGAAAGTAACTGGTACTGTTCAGGGAGCTGCACATGATCGGCTTTTGGGTCAATATAGTAAGCCTCACAATGAGCAGGAATCTCATTAACCAGAGCTGCAACAGGATATACTGACAGTGTTGAACCTATCACAATGAAAATATCAGCCTGTCTTGCAAGTTTAATGGCCTGTTCATAAGCAGGCACAGCTTCACCAAACCAGACCACATGGGGCCGTAAAGGATAATCTTGCCGACATTTATGTTGTTGAAGGTCAAGCTCCCAGCCGTCAACCGGATAAAACTCTTCAGTATATTGCGCGTCCGGGCCTGATGTTTTTGCCAGGCGAATATTCCCATGTAAATGTAATACCCGCTTACTTCCTGCGCGCTCGTGCAGATCATCAATGTTCTGGGTAATCACCTCGACATTAAAATTATCTTCTAAACTGGCAATAGCCTGATGTGCAGCATTCGGCTCGGCATCAAGAATATTTTTACGCCGTTCATTATAAAATCGTTGTACCAGTTCAGGATTTTTGGACCAGGCTTCGGGCGTAGCGACTTCCTCAATACGGTATTGCTCCCAAAGTCCATTGCTATCGCGAAAGGTATTAATTCCACTTTCTGCACTCATACCTGCACCAGAAAAAACAACCAGTTTCTTCATAGCTATTGTGCTCCATTGCTTAAGGCTTATTTCTAATATAATTCAGTTAAATCAACATATTAAAGCTTTGGCTAGAAGTTTATATCAGTCAGGCATCTCATCAATATTTCGCGGTTCAGCTCGGGGCTGTACATTCATGCGATGGCGAAATGATGAGGAATGTTCATAAGCCTGAATTCGTACCCGCATAATCGACCCTAATGGCTGATGTTCACGAATTCCATGCCAAGGATTAAAAGAAAGGACATCATCTGAATATACCCGCCGGGCCGGACCAAAAGTATCCTGCTGGGGAAAATGCAGAATACCAATATTCTGATGTGGAGATTCTTCTTCACGCCATAAAACTGCTGCATCCTCAACTGGCATCCGTTTAAGATCAGTACAAAGTTGCGCACGTATTACGTAATCAGCAGTATTATGTTTAAAAAAATCCCTGACCAGATCACGGATGGTGGACTCGGATTCAATCTGCATCTGTTGTCCTGTAAGTGTTTTTACTGAGTCGGATTCAGGGGCAACACTAATTTTGGCAATATAATCGCCATAGCGTAACGCAGCCATTGTATGATAGGTCTCACCTAATATATGGTTCTGGCTGCGAGCCAGACCTTGCAAAGTTGCAGGCGCGGGAACTCCTGCAGATTCTACTAACTGATTAACGCCACGTAATACTGAACGCATACCGCGCATCATACTCTCAGGTGCCTGCTCGCCTTGAGTAATGAAAGGCAGCATCTGTTTATATTTTCGTACTGTCCCGAAAGCCAGTACCGGTATATTGACCATTAAAAAATCCTGATTATGACCATCACTGGGATCATCAGGAAGTAACCGGTGTCCGGGAACATTTAAAATTTTAAGAGCAAAGCCATGAGGTGCCGGAATCTTATCGCTACGCAAATCTCCCGGGGCAGCAGAAAGACGCACCATAACATCATAATGGCCAGGGTGAGCGAACAGGCCTTGGCGCAAATGTTCAGGCAAATTTTCAGGAACCTTCAAAATTCCTTTTAAGAATCCATGTGATTTTGCATGAGCATCACGGACAGCATGACGGTGTTTATCAAAGACTTTACAGTTTGTTTCAGCCATCTGCTCGACAATTTCCTGAATCAAACGGTCCTCATCTGGCTGTTTTTGTTCTACTCCGGGATAGTAGCGCACATAGCGTTCCTGCATCACAAGGCTCCTTTATTATTTGAATATGACTAAATTTAAAAATAAGAAAATAATTTGGTACTAATCTAGCCAACTCTAAAGCAATGAAATATGCAACTTGGTAAACAATTCGAGTGTATTTGGTAAATATAAAGTGCTGGCTTGAAACCTAGAGGGGGACTATTGTAGAAACATTTTTTGCCACATGAGCTTACAGTCAGACATGTTATGCTTGAACTTATTGTTCAGCCATTCAAAGGATAGTTTCGTGCAATTACATCATCATATACAAACTGCTTCTGAGGCCACTACACAAACTCCAGTTGTATTGTTGCATGGTTTATTTGGTAGTTACAGTAATTTGAATATGCTGGCACGGGGTATAAAAGACCGTGATATTTTTCAGCTGGATCTGAGGAATCATGGACAGTCTGGTCATTCGGCCGAACATAATTACGAACTGATGGCACAAGATGTAATCGAAACTTTAGAACCCTTTAAACTGGAGAAAGTCATTTTGATCGGGCACTCTATGGGCGGAAAAGTTGTGATGAAAATTGCGGCTTTAAGACCGGAGTGGGTAGAAAAGTTGATCGTACTGGATATTTCACCTGTGCATAGTAATCATGGTGAACATGAGCAGATTTTTAAGGCATTAAAAGCGGTAGAAGCCAGTGATGTACAAACCCGACCTGAAGCAATGACAATTATGCGTGAATACCTTCAGGAAGAAATGGTTATACAGTTCCTGATGAAATCCTTTAAGGCTGGGCACTGGCTGTTTAATGTCGATGCTCTGGCGAACAATTACCCGAATATTCTGGCATGGGAAACTATTGAGCCCTCATCCATTCCAACCTTATTCATCAAAGGTAGCAAGTCACCTTATATTTCCAAAGAAAAACATTTTCAGGCAATTCACCAGCAGTTTCCATTTGCACGGATTGAAGAGGTTGAGGCAGGCCACTGGTTACATGCAGAGAAAACAGAACAGGTCATGGCACTCATCTTAAATATGCTGGATACCTGAGCCTTAAAGTTTTCTAGACTTCATATCTTAAAATATAAAAAACCTGTCATTAGACAGGTTTTTTTATATGTATTAATTAGTGGTCATGATGAAGATATTCTGGTTCTTTTGGTAGTGCAAAACTACACAGGAAACAGATAACAAGCATGACAATAACATAAACGAAGAAAGTATTTTCAAACCCTGCTTCTTTAAATTTTAAAGCAACGGCAGGAGCCGAGCCTCCAAATAATGCATTACCTACTGCATAAGAGAAACCGACACCAAGTGCACGCACATGGGTCGGAAACATTTCTGCTTTAACCAGACCACTAATAGACGTATAGAAGCTTAGTAACATCATCAGGAAAATAAGCAGGAGTGTTACGATTACAGGTGAATAGCTGAAGTGTCGCATCCCGACAACCATTACTGGATAGATAAAGATAGCACTGGTGGCACTAAACAGCAGCATAGATGCCCGTCGTCCAATCCGGTCGGAAATCATACCGAATATCGGCTGCGCCAGCATAAATACAAATAGGGCACAGGTCATCATAAAACCGACAGTCTTGCCATCAATACCGATATTGGTTAGGTAGGTTTTTGAATAAACAGTAATAACATAGAAAGTTAATGAACCTGCCGAGGTATAGCCAACCACCAGTAAAAAGGTTTTCCAGTGTTTTTGAAATAATTCACGCAGGCTACCAGACTCTTTACGCTCACTGTCTTCATGTGACAGAGTTTCTTCAAGACGGCTACGGGCCAGCAAAGAAATAATGGCGGTAATACCCCCGATGACGAACGGAATACGCCAGCCGCCGTCCATTAACTGTTGTTCACTCATAAAAGCAAGCAGGATCACACCCAGCAGACTCGCTAGAAGTTGACCGCCGGAGAGGGTGACATACTGAAAAGAAGCATAAAAACCACGCTGGCCTTTTAATGCAATCTCGCTCATATAGGTTGCAACAGCTCCGTACTCGCCCCCAACCGATAAACCTTGTAACAGTCGAACCAGTAATAATAAAAATGGAGCTGCCATACCTACCTGTTCATATGTAGGCAGTAAGGCAAAAAGGAAAGAACTGATAGCCATCAAACTGATAGAAATAACCATCGACTGTTTACGGCCCCGGGTATCAGCAATACGGCCAAAAAGCCAGCTACCGATTGGACGCATAAAGAAACTTGCCGCAAATACTCCCCAGACATAAATACCCTGTGCGGTAGAAGTCATATCTGGTGCAGTAAGTGCATGCTGGAAATACATGGCAAAAACAGCATAAATATAAAAATCGAACCATTCCACCAGGTTACCGGAGGAAGCCCCGACAATTCCCAAGACCCGTTTCCGTTTTTCTTCTTTCGTATATATGACTTCACTCATCTAGATATCCTTATGGCTATGCCAGTTGTACTATTTGCTAGATAATCATTATTTAAAATATATAAATGATCGTATTTTCTCTTCTTCTATATAGGAAGAAGATATACACAGTAGTTAGCATTGGCAATTATAGAGATTAAATATTAAAAAGTAGCCATATGAGAAATTTTAGTAAATATATGGGCATTAATTCGGCATTTTTATTATAAATATAAAAAGACTTTTAATTACAGGTAAAAAAACAAGCCCTAAAATATGAAATTTTAGGGCTTCTGGCTTTGAAGTATATTTAAGCAAGCTTAAAATTTCTTGGTGTAATTTACAAAGAACCGGTTCTCGGTAAAGTCATTACCGTATTTGACATCGTAATTAATCAGAATATATTGCAGAGCTACACCCTTCAGCGCAGGCTGCTGGAATGCATAATTTACAATAATATTTGACTCACTTTCCTTGTTTTCTCGACCATCTGCGGTTTTAAAGTCATTGCCATATACATACTTCAGTGTCGTATTCAGGCCCGGTACATGGTCTTTAAAATCATAACCGTAGATAAAGTGATATGACTTTTCATCTTGCTTGAAGAAACCGGTGGTATTCCAGTTAATAAAATAAGTTTCTGGCAAGAAACCGTCTGGAAGCGGATAAGCAGACTCACCAATAATTTGCTGGTAACCGATACCAAAGCTATGGTTTTTAATCTTGAGAGTTTCCAGTAGACCTACATTTTGTGCATCTATGTTAAAATTATTTCCGGTATCTTGAGCATTAAAATATTTAAAGCGTGAGTTAACTGAAAACTCTGGTTGTTTCCAGGTATGATCCAGACCAAGGTAATGCTTGTTATATAGATTTTCCAGATTACCAAAATAATATTCTGCTTTAAGAGTTGGCATGATCTGATAACGCAGGTCAATATAGTTTAAGCCATCAGAAAATTCGGTTACGCCGTTTGAAGTAAATGAAAACTTGCGGAAGTCTTCTTCATTGCGTGGCGAAACTTTAGTAATACGGCCAATCTCCAGATTTAACTGGTCGGTCAGTTGTGATTTAAGATTAGCTCCCCAATAGGACGTCAATAGTTGCCGGCTGGCATCTACAGCAGTAACCGGTAAATCCAGCCATAACTCACCCAAACTGAGCAATGTTCTGTCATAACCCAGTTTTAAGGTAGCGCCATATTTTAAAAAGTCGCGTGCTTGCGTTTGAGTTACCGGATCAAAAGGTAGAACAGTATCGGCAACGTGTTTGTCTGAACTTAAACGTACCGCGTACTGTACTGAGGCATCTGCACCAATTTTGACTGGCAGTCCTGCAATCTCAAGTGGGGTGTCAATCATTCTGGATTTATAGAACAAAGAAGCAGACTGTGACCAGCTGCCGGTATCTTTTAAATCAGAACGTTCAAAGTTACGATCAATATATGCATTTTTTAAGGTAAATTTCCATTCATCTTCAACTGGAAAAAGTACAGGTAAACTTGGAGCAGCAGTAGAAGCTTTGTTTTGCTGTACGGGATTTCCTGTAATATTCTCTGGAAGCGGTGGACTCTGATGAACTGCTGTATCCTGATTACCTGGCGGAGATTCAGCTGCCCAAAGCGGTAGAGATGCCGTAAATGCTGCCAGCATAACCCCTGAAGAAACTGCAAGATGTTTAGTTTTTAATTCATTCATAGAGTTTAGTTCCATTTCTTGAAGTAATGTGCCCATCCTGGGCACATAAATAAGTTAAGTATTTAATGAGGTCGTTGTATTTAAAGGTGGAGCAGGGCTAGCAGTTACAGATACTTTTAAATTGACCAGAAAAATTGCTAGGGCAGCAATAATACCGGGAATAGCAATCGCTAAAAAGTTCATCTGATGTGGTAATTCCAGTGTAAGTAAGGCACCTGTTAATACAGGTCCAACAATTGCACCAATCCTGCCTATACCGGATGCCCATCCCAAACCGGTTGAACGTACAGCTGTTGGATAAAACTGTGCGACAAAAGTATAAAGTAGAATTTGCGAACCGATGGTTGCCGCGCCAGCAATCGCAATCAAGCTATACAGCACAAATTGCGGGCTGTTAAAACCTAGTAAGATTAGGGCAAGAGCACCTAATATGAACATGGTAGTAATGACAGGTTTCAGATGGAATCTGTCTGCCAGTACTCCACCACCAATTGCTCCTACCATTCCCCCAATATTTAAGGCAAACAGAAACAGCATGCTGGCACCTAGTGAATAGCCCGCTTGCAACATCAGTTTTGGCAGCCAGCTTCCTAAAGCGTAGACCATCAATAGACACATGAAAAAGGCTATCCAGAACATGAATGTACTGAAAGTACGTCCACGCTGAAATAAGGCACGAACAGGTGCACCCTGATGATCAATGTTTTCATTTAAATAAAGTTCAGTCTCAGACCCTACAGCTAGCTGAGGAGATAATTTCTGAACAATATTTTTAGCTTGTTGCTCGTCTTGGGACTTGATCAGGAATGCAAGAGATTCAGGCAGAATTTTCCAGAGTAAAGGTAAAAACAGTAAAGGAATACCCGCTATGTAAAACATAATCTGCCAACCATGATCTTTGACTAACCAGGCACCAAGTAAGGCAGATACCATACCGCCAATGGCATAGCCACTAAACATGATTGCGACTAAAGTACTGCGAATTTTCTTTGGTGCATATTCTGTCATAAGGGCTACAACATTTGGCATAACCCCCCCGATACCTAGCCCGGCAATAAAGCGTAATATTACAAATTCGACAGGACCACTGGCAAAAGCGCCTATAAAAGTAAAACCACTAAACAGTGAAACACAGATTAAAATAGTTTTCTTGCGGCCCAGTTTGTCAGATAGCGTGCCAAAAATCATGGCGCCAAACATCATTCCAAATAATGCAGCACTGGCCAGTAAGCCTGCTTGTACTGCCGATAATGACCATTGCTGCATTAATAGCGGTAGTGCGACCCCATAAATAACCAAATCATAACCATCAAAGATAATAATGATCAGACATAAAATTAATACCTTCCAATGAAAAGGCGTAAATTTCGCATAGTCTATAAGATCATGAATATTGATCTGACTTTTATTCATTCTTCACCTCCAATCTGTGAAGTACTGAGTAATTATGCTGATAAATTAGGCTGTGGCTTGTATTAAGTCAAAAACTTAATCAGTATATATTTATGTAATAAAGGTATGACTAAAACTTATTATTTAATTATTTGATCTTAAAAATATTTATTATATTAAGGAAAATAGAAATTTATATATTATTTTTATAGTTATATAAAAAATATTTTATAGATAGAGTAAAATAAAAATGTAGAAGATTATTTTAACTTAATAAAAATTTTAATAAAAAACCGGATAAATTAATTTATCCGGTTTTGAAATTTAAAAAGAAAATGAGATTTTAAATTATCTTATAAAATCTGAGATTATCTGATTAAATATTTTAGGCTTTTCAATATTTGAAATATGAGAAGCATTTATTTTAACAAGTTGAGCATTTGGAATACGCTCAAGCATAAATTCAGCATCTTCTACGGTAGTGACCGGATCTGCTGTACCTGCAACAATTAATACTGGCACTTTAATCTCTTTAAGCTGATCACGTAAATCCGCTTTAGCCAGAGCCTCACAACAGCTTGCATAACCTTCGGAGCTGCCAGCTGCTAGGTCGTTACTCAAATGCTTTACAATTGCTGTTTGGCTCTGGATAAAGGGTTCGGTAAACCAGCGTGAAGCAGCAGTTGCAGCAATAGGCTTTAAGCCCTGTTCACGGACCAAACTGGCGCGTTCCAGCCAAGCCTGTTCCTGTCCAATTTTTGCTGCTGTATTGCAGACTACAACGTGATTAAAGCGTTCAGGATAATGGATCGCAAGCCATTGTCCTGTCAGGCCGCCCATGGAAATTCCACAAAAGCTGGCGGTCTGTATTTTAAGGTGGTCAAGCAGGTAAATAACATCCAGACCTAATTGTTCAAGCGTATAAGGACCTTGAGGTGCAGAGGTGCTGCCATGGCCGCGTGTGTCATAGCATATGACAAAAAAGTGAGCTTTGAAGTAATCTAGTTGCTGCTGCCACATACTCAAGTTAGTTCCAAGCGAGTTGGAAAAAATTAGTGCCGGCTTATCTGTATTGCCAAAAGTCTGATAGTGCAGGGCAATATCATTTAAAGTAAATGTTGGCATTATAATTTCCTTGAAATTGTTTAAACCCGTTCAATAATCATGGCGATACCCTGACCGACCCCGATACACATTGAACATAGTGCATAACGGCCATTACTCTGCTCCAGCTGATTGAGTGCAGTGGTCACCAGCCGCGCTCCCGAAGCACCCAGTGGATGACCTAGCGCAATTGCACCCCCATTCGGATTCACCTTGATACTGTCATCCGGCAATCCTAAATCCCGGGTGCAGGCCAGTGCCTGTGCCGCAAATGCTTCATTCAGCTCGATCACATCCATCTGCTCAAGACTCATGCCCGTCTGGTCCAGCAGTCTCCGGATGGCCGGAGCCGGGGCAAAGCCCATAATCCGGGGTTCAACGCCTACCGTGGTCGCCGCAACAATTCTGGCACGCGGCTTGAGCTGGTACCGGGCAACAGCCTCATCTGAAGCCACCAGTACTGCGGCTGCACCATCATTAATTCCTGAAGCATTGCCCGCAGTGACCGTGCCTTCTGCCTTGACTACAGGTTTAAGCCGTGTCAGGCCCTCAAGCGTGGTTGAGGCACGAGGATGTTCATCGCTATCAACCACTACTGCTTCCCCCTTACGCTGCGGTATCGTTACCGGGGTCAGCTCGTGTGCGAAGAAACCTCGCTGCTGGGCGGCAGCCGTGCGCTGCTGGCTGGTCAGGGCAAAGCGGTCCTGGTCTGCCCGGTTAATGCCAAACTGCTCAGCGACATTCTCGGCAGTTTGTGGCATGGTTTCAACACCATACATTTCTTTCAACCTGGGATTGATAAACCGCCAGCCCATGGTGGTGTCTTCAATCTTCTGGCTGCGGCTAAAAGCCGATTCAGCCTTGCCCATGACAAAGGGCGCACGGGTCATGCTTTCTACCCCACCAGCAATGACCAGATGGGCTTCTCCGGCCTTGATGGCACGCGCTGCCATGGCGATGGCATCCATGGACGAGCCACACAGCCTGTTAACCGTCGTGGCTGGTACCTGATATGGCAGGCCTGCCAGCAGGGCTGACATACGGCCGACATTACGGTTATCTTCACCCGCCTGATTGGCACAGCCATAGATCACATCATCGAGCTGGCTCCAGTCCACGCCCGGGTTACGCTGCATCAAGGCCTGAATCGGCACGGCACCAAGGTCATCAACACGGACGGCTGCCAGACCCCCGCCATAACGGCCAAAGGGAGTACGGATGGCATCAACAATATAAGCATTCTTCATGGGTTCTGACCTTCTATTCTCCGGTGCATGGGGACAGTGAATCTATCAATTTGAGGTGGCATCAAGCAGGCGGGCATCGGTCAGTGACTGCAGCTCGTCAAAAGACAGCCCGTCGACTTTCTCGATGACCTTCAGACCTTCCGCGCTGACATCAATCACGCACAGGTCGGTATAGATACGGTCAACACATTTCAGGCCGGTTGCTGGGTAGCTGAGCTCGGCTACAATTTTCGGTTCACCTTTTTTGGTGACATGGTCCGTGGTTACAAATACTTTCTTGGCACCTACAGCCAGGTCCATCGCCCCACCAACTGCCGGGATGGCATCTGCTGCTCCGGTATGCCAGTTGGCTAGATCACCATTTTCAGCCACCTGAAAAGCGCCGAGTACACAAATATCCAGATGACCACCACGCATCATGGCAAACGAGTCACCGTGATGAAAGAAGGCACCGCCTTGCAGCATGGTGACGTATTCCTTGCCGGCATTGATCAGTTCCGGATCTTCTTCACCCGCTGCCGGTGGCGGACCAAAGGCCAGCAGGCCGTTTTCCGAGTGCAGGAATACATCCTTGTCTTCTGGCAGGTAACTGGCAATCCTGGTCGGCAGGCCAATACCCAGGTTGACATAGGCACCATCCGGAATATCTTGGGCAACCCGGGCTGCAATCTGGTCACGGGTCAGTTTGATATAGCTCATCATATTCTCCTTGGCGGCTTATGCGTGGGTATTCGGGCTCGATGGCGTGACCGCCACAACATGTTGGACAAAGATTCCCGGGGTCACGATATGTTCCGGATCCAGTGCACCCAGCTCTACCACCTCGGAGACCTGGGCAATGGTGACCTCGGCTGCCATGGCCATAATCGGACCGAAATTGCGTGCAGATTTACGGTAGACTAGGTTGCCCCAGCGGTCACCCTGATGAGCCTTGATCAGGGCGAAGTCAGCCCTGATCGGGTTTTCCAGCACATAGTCCTTGCCTTCGTGGTGCAGGGTAGGCTTGCCTTCGGCTAGCAGGGTACCGAAGCCGGTAGGTGTATAGATGGGTCCAAGGCCCATACCGGCCGCCTGGATACGGCAGGCCAGATTACCCTGCGGAACCAGTTCCAGTTCGATCTTGCCGGCACGGTAGAGTTCATCGAAAACCCAGGAGTCGGACTGGCGCGGGAAGGAGCAGATGATTTTACGTACAGCGCCTGACTTGAGCAGTTTGGCCAGACCATAATCACCGTTACCGGCGTTGTTATTTACAATGACCAGATCCTGTACGCCAAGCTCGATCAGGCCATCGATGAGTTCAGCTGGCTGGCCGGCTGTACCGAAGCCGCCAATCATGATGGTAGAGCTGTCTTTAATCTGTGAAAGCACTTCGGCTAAGGAAGTCCTGCTTTTATCAATCATAATATGTCCTAGTCAAATAGATAACCTGTTTCAGCTTTTCGAGCTTTGGGTAGAAGCTACAGCAGCCGTAATTGGCTCATGTTTACTCAGTACCAGATGTGCAATTACACCAATACAGATACCCCAGAAAACCGAGCTGAGGCCCAGAAAATGCATGCCAGAGGCAGTGGCTAAAAATGTAATCAGCGCTGCATCCCGCTGAGCATCATTTTTCATTGCCATACTAATATTGGTGGCAATCGCTCCTAATAATGCAAGTCCTGCTAATGCAGCTACCAGTTCCTTGGGTAACAAACTAAAAAGCATGACAATACTGCCAGCGAACAGACCGCCCAAAATGTAGAAAATACCGTTGGCGATCCCAGCAATATAACGCTTGTCTTTAAGTTCATGGGCATCTTTACCCATACATAATGCTGCCGTGATTGAAGCCAGTACAATAGTGATACCCCCTACACAGGCCACAGCAAGAGAGGCAATACTGGTAACACTGATAATCGGTTTGGCCGGCGTGTCATAGCCGCTCAGTTTCATAATTGCCATACCCGGTAAAAACTGTCCGGACAGGCTGACCAGAATCAGTGGAATAGTCAGGTTTAATGTGGAATTCCATGACCACTCAGGCATGATGAATTGTGGAATGGCAAGGGAAAAATTCATTTCAACCGGATTCATTTTTCCAAGAATCAGACTTAAACCGATGCCAGACACTAAAACCCAGATCATTGCATAGCGTGGACTTAAACGTTTTGCGACCAGATAAACCCCTAGCATGCCAAATACAATGATGGGCATGCTATCTGTAGCTTTAAACAGTCCCAGACCGAACTGGAATAAAATCCCCGCCATCATGCCAGCTGCTACATCCTGAGGAATCCATTTCAATAATTTATCAAAATAGCCGGTGGCACCGATGGCAAAAATTACTAATGCAGAAGTGATATAGGCGCCTACTGCCTCATTTAGGGAAATATGAGGGAATAACGTGACCAGCAGGGCAGTTCCCGGAGCAGACCAGGCAGTAATTACCGGAGTTTTATAACGTATGGACAGGTAAATTCCTGCAACTGCTGCACCGATTGAAATTCCCCAGATCCATGAAATCATCATGGCACTAGAAACATTAGCCTGTTGTGCCGCCTGGAAAAAAATAATTAAAGGACCTGAATAAGAAATCAGCACTGCCAGAAATCCTGCGACAGTTGCTGAAATTGACCAGTCTGCTTTTAATGCCCTGAACAGGGTTGCCATTGCGCATTCGCCTCCATGCAATTAAATTCAATGATCCTGTTGAATCTTTTTATATAAGATCAGGTCTAACCCTGATCACCTCCACCTACCGGTATGACACTGCCGGTAATATACGATGACTCGTCAGAAGCCAGAAAAACAATGGCATTTACTTGTTCCTGAATAGTTCCATAGCGGTGCATTAAAGACCGGTCAATCGTCTGGTCAACCACTTCCTGCATCCAGTGTTTTTCAACATCTGAAAGTGGGCTGTCATTCCGGGGCACTTTCCGTGGAGGTGCCTCAGTTCCGCCTGTCGCTACAGCATTGACTCGGATTCCATCTTTGGCATGTTCAAATGCTAAAGATGCCGTCATGGCATTTACACCACCTTTAGAAGCGGAGTAGGGAATACGATTAATACCACGGGTAGCGATAGAAGAAATATTAACAATAACACCGGACTGATTTTTAATCATTTCTGGTAAAACTGCACGACAGCACCATAAAGTTGGGAAAAGTGAACGGTTTACTTCCTTGATAATTTCCTCTTCAGAAAATTCCTGAAAAGGTTTCATCCAGATGGCACCACCTACATTATTGATCAGTACATCAACACGACCATAAGTTTCCACTGCCTTACTCACAACTGCCTGAGCACCGGCAAAAGTTTCCAGGTCTGCCTGAATGGTGACAACGTCACCACCCGCAGCCTTAATTTCGGCTGATACTTCTTCTACATAGTCAGAACGGTCTGCCATCACTACCTGAGCACCTTCTGCCGCTACACGTAAAGCTACTCCACGACCAATACCCTGAGCTGCGCCAGTAACAATGACTACTTTATTATTAAATCTTTGCATATTCATAAGCTTCTCCACAGAGATTAATTTGCAGAGAATTTTTCAAACAGGAAGTTTGCAGGTTTGACACCTTCAGCGTCCAGCCAGCCGCGTACTGCCTCGACCATTGGCACCGGTCCGCAAAGATAAATATCTACATCACCGCTATTTAACCAGCCATGATCAATATGATTGGTCACATATCCCTTACGTTCATGCAGGCTTTCCGGGTTAGCTACAACTGTGCAGTATTCAAACCACGGAAATTTTTCCTGAAGCTCATCAAGTTTTTCAAGAGCCACCAGATCAAAGTCATTGGTTACACCAAAAACCAGACGTACAGGCTGTTCACAGCCCTTTTCTTCCAATACCTGTAGCATTGACATAAACGGTGCTATACCTGTGCCGCCTGCCAACATGAGGACCGGGCGGTTAATATGACGCAGGTAAAAACTGCCAAATGGACCAGTAAAACTCATCTTGTCGCCCGGTTTTACAGTTTTGCTTAGAAACTCACTCATTTTGCCATTGGGCACATTACGCACAACAAAACCAGTCAGGCGATTGCCCGGTTTTGAGCTAAAAGAATAGGAACGGGTTTCCGTAGTTCCCGGAATCTCAACATTAACATACTGCCCAGCCAGAAAATGAATATCTGGCTGGCCTTCATCAAGTTTAATATCAAATGTAATTGTCGAGTCAGACAGGTTTTCAACCCGTGATAGAGTACCCTGAAATTTATGGATTTCAGTTTTACATACATCTGAAGATGCCTGGATCTGAAATACGGCATCTGAAGTAGGGCGGCACTGACAGGCGAGAATATAACCTTCTTCGGCTTCTTCCGGTGTAAGTGCATCTTCAATATAGTTTTCTTCTGGCATGTCATAGCTACCAGATTCACAGAATGCACGACATGTACCACATGCGCCATCACGGCAATCCAGAGGAATATTGATTTTTTGGCGATAAGCTGCATCTGACAGAGTTTCACCCTGAGCAACACTGATGAATCGGGTAACGCCATCTTCAAATTGAAGTGCTACATTGTGGTTTGACATGGCTTGAATCCTGCAAAAATATTAAAACTGGAGCGCTCAGCCAACATTCCGTTTGGCTGAGATTTGATACATGTTAGATATGGTAGATATCAATAACTTGATTGATATAGTCGTTCTTAAGCACTACATATTTGCTCAGGATTTTTGCTTCATTACCTGAAAAATCAATCACATAACGTGACATACCAAAATAGCTGTAGCTAGTTTTATAACGGTAACTCAAAGTATTCCAGTTAAAACGTACTGTGACCTTGCTACCTTCACGTTCAACTATTTCAATATTTGAAATATTGTGACTGGTACGGGTGTCAGGCATGGTGGCACTTGAACGTTCTGTTTTAATTCGGAAAATCCGGTCTTCAAGCCCTTGACGGTCAGGGTAGTAAATCAGGGAGATTTCAGACTGCGGGTCTTCAGTAAGTTTGTCATCATCATCCCAGGCAGGCATCCAGAAAGAAGCTTCCGGCGCATAGCAGGCCAGCCATTCATCCCACTGTTCATCATCCAGAAAACGGGCTTCTTTAAAAAGAAACTGGCTGACCTGTTCCAGTGTTACGGTTTCGAGGTTCGCTGTTGCATTCATGCGTTCTCTCCTTGATCAGCCAGTACCTTTTCTGCTGCAATGGCTTTCTTCATCTCATGTAACCAGTGCTGATGCTGGGCCAGATACAGTCCTTCATCTTCAGTTTTAATGCCGGAAAGTTTCGGTTTTAAACCAATTTCATTAGCTGCATCATCTGGTCCTTGTACCCAGTGCTTAGATCCACGGCACATATCGTTCCATTCCAGTTCAATGCCGGCATATCCTGCCTGGCAGGCACGGAATTCTTCAAGGTCATCCGGAGTTGCCATGCCAGAAGCATTGAAGAAATCTTCATACTGGCGAATGCGGCGTGTACGGGCTTCAGGTGATTCACCTTTAGGGGCGATACAGTAAATGGTTACTTCAGTTTTATTTACTGCTAGGGGACGTAATACCCGGATTTGTGAGCCAAACTGATCCATCAGGTAGACATTTGGATACAGACATAAATTTCGTGAGCGTTCAATCATCCATTTGGACATCGCAGCGCCATAACGCTCGGTGTATTCTTCAGCCTTGCTGTAGTTGGGACGGTCTTCCGGATTGGCCCATTGGGTCCAGAGCAACATATGGCCATTTTCAAAACCATAAGAACCCCCACCTTGCTTGCCCCATGCGCCTGCACTCATGGCCCGAACATTATCACCAGCCTGTTTTTCCTTGCGTTGCTGGGTTGTCGCGGCATAATTCCAGTGCACGGCAGAAACGTGGTAGCCATCGGCTCCGTTTTCTGCAGTAAGCTTCCAGTTCCCTTCATAGGTGTAAGTCGATGCACCACGCAGAATTTCCAGTCCTTCATCAGACTGGCCAACAATCATGTCAATAATTTTGGTAGCTTCACCCAGAAATTCTTCAAGAGGGGGTACATCAGCATTTAAACTGCCAAACAGGAAACCCTTATAGTTTTCAAAACGTGCCACTTTCTTTAGGTCATGTGAACCGTCTTTATTGAAACAGTCAGAATAACCTGCATCTGCCGGATCTTTTACTTTAAGCAGCTTACCAGAGTTATTAAATGTCCAGCCGTGGAATGGACAGGTATAAGTGGCCTTGTTGCCGCGCTTGTAACGGCAAAGCTGTGCACCGCGGTGCGAACAGGCATTGATCATAGCATTCAGTTCACCGGTACGGTTACGTGCAATGATGATCGGCTGACGGCCAATATGGGTAGTGTAATAGTCGTTATTGTTCGGAATCTGGCTCTCATGTGCCAAGTATACCCAGTTGCCTTCAAAGATATATTTCATTTCCAGATCAAACAGCGCCTGATCTGTAAAGACTGAGCGGTGAAGTTTAAATTCACCAGTTTCAAAATTGTCTACAAGTAATTCATCAATACGGTCAAGGTGGCTGGTATTGATTACAGGAATACGTGGCATGTCCGTTCTCCGACTTTCCAAATTTGTGGAAGCCACCGGGTTTAGCTAAAAATAGCTGAACCCGGTATCTCTATAACGATTAAGCGCTTGCGCGGCGTCGTTCAACTTCGCTAGAAGGGGCAGTGTCTGCTTCTTTCACGAGCTCAACATTAAAAGTGATGTGCTTGAATGGCTTGTCCAGTTCACGACGGGCTATTTCAGCTTCATCAGTCACATCTGTTGCTGTTGCAACCAGCCCGTCACGGGTAGCAAAGGCAAAGTCATCCCACAGATACTCGTCACCTTCAATATTGAACTGTGTGGTGAGCTTGCGGTAACCCGGTGCCGATACAAAGTAGTGCACATGAGAAGGGCGGTTACCATGACGGCCAAGCTTGTTTAAAAGCGCCTGGGTAGTGCCTTCTGGCGGGCAGCCATAACCTACCGGCATGGTGGTCAGGGCAACATATTTACCATCTGCATCTGTAAGGATGGTACGGCGCAGGTTAAAGTCGGACTGGGACTTGTCAAAGAATGAATAGTTCCCCAGGCTGTTGGCATGCCAGACTTCTACCTTGGCTCCTTCAATAATATTGCCCTGTGTATCAGTAACAGTGCCTTCAATGATCAGGGTGTCGACCTTATCGGACTCGGAGCCGTCATCCATACGTGCAAAGCCGACAGACTCAGGGGCACCGGCCACATAGAGCGGGCCTTCGATGGTACGGGGAGTGCCGCCAGTAATACCGGCCTTGGCATCTGCCTCATCGGCACGCAGGTCGAGGTAGTGTTCAAGACCGAGCCCGGCAGCGAGCAGGCCGAGTTCATTGGCCTGGCCTGCATCGGTCAGGTATTCGAGGCCTTTCCAGACTTCAGAGGGCTGGATGTCGAGGTCTTCGATGGCCTGGAACAGATCCCCGAGCAGGCGGACGACGACCTGCTGAATGCGCTCATCGACCGGGCCTTTGGCAGTATCGACATTCATTTGTTTTACGAGCGCATCAATTTGTTGACGGTTCATACTATCACTCCTTAAGTATGTATAAGACGCTAACGGGGCTGGCGACAAGCGAGAAAGGTTCCCTGATGTGCTGGCCATCACTGGCTGGCCTCGTTCCGTCTGTTGTTATTATCCTTCGTTTAAAGGAAAGTACGGATGCAACTGTAGAACTGCATCTTTTTTACTGCATCAACTTTATGAATCGTTTTCACGTACAGAAGACGGATGGCGATTCAGAGCCATGATCTCAATATTCATATAAGGGTAAAGCGGTAGACCCTGCAAAATGTTGTGCAGTTCTTCATTGTTTTCCACATCGAAAATACTGATGTTGGAATACTGGCCGGTAATACGCCAGATATGACGCCATTTACCCTGGCGTTGCAGCTCTTGGGAGTAAGCTTTTTCAACAGCCTTAATTTCGTTCGCTTTCTCGCTTGGCATATCTAGTGGAATATGCACATCCATACGCACATGAAATAACATGTTAAAACTCCTTATCCGCTTGCCTTAACGACGTAATTGTTCAATCTTGTTTTCATCCACTTCAATTCCTAAACCTGGTGCATTGGGCACAACCAGTTCAAAGTTCTCGTATTGCAGTGGTGTTGTTAAAATTTCCTGGGTCAGAAGAAGTGGGCCAAAGAGTTCTGTGCCGAATGCCAGATTTTCAAAGGTAGAAAAGGCATGAGCAGAGGCAATGGTACCAACCGGGCCTTCAAGCATAGTGCCACCGTACAGGTCGATTCCTGCAAGACAGGCAATCTTGGCCACGTCACAAGCTTCAATCAGTCCACCAGACTGTTCGACTTTGACTGCGAATACATCGGCGCCATGCTTTTGTGCAATACGGAAAGCACTGTCCGGCCCGGTTAAGGCTTCATCAGCCATGATTGCTACTTCGAAACGCTGGGTCAGACGGGCAAGAGCATCGGTATTCTGGATGGCGCAAGGCTGTTCAATCAGGTCAATTCCACCGTCCTGTAGCTGCTGGATTCCGCGAATACATTCCAGTTCTGTCCAGGCACGGTTGATATCTACACGAATACTGACCTCAGGCCCCAGAGCTTTCTTGATGGCAATAACGTGGTCAACATCTTCCTGTAATGGACGTGCGCCAATTTTCAGTTTGAAAGTATTATGGCGCTTCAGCTCAATCATTTTTTTAGCTTCGGCAATATCTTTGTCTGTATCACCAGAAGCCAGTGTCCAGAGTACTGGCAAACGGTCACGTAAACGACCGCCCAGAATTTCACTTAATGGCAGGCTCAGACGTTTGGCCTGTATGTCCAGCAGTGCAGTCTGAATTGCACATTTGGCAAAACGGTTACCATTAATGGTCTTGCGGATCAGTTTTGAGATCTGTGCAATATTCTGGTTCTGAACGGAGGAGAGCAGAGGCGCGAAGTAAGTGTCAATGTTGGCTTTAACACTTTCTGGGCTTTCTTCACCATAGCTGAGTCCACCAATAGTAGTGGCTTCACCCCAACCTACAGTTCCATCTGTTGCAGTAATTTTCACCAGAACCAGGGTCTGAGTCTGCATGGTTGCCACAGAAAGTTTATGTGGACGTATGGTCGGAATATCGACGAGTAATGTTTCTACAGATTTATACATTATTGAAAATCTATGCTGACTTATCTCTTGTGCATACCTTAAAAGAATGATTAAAATGTGTCTAAGACTGAATTTGCATTTTAATATATCTTAAAGGTATGGAAGACTCATGGAACTGAGACATTTACGCTATTTTGTGGCAGTGGTAGAAGAACAGAGTTTTACAAAGGCTGCAGAAAAACTATTTATTGCCCAGCCTCCACTGAGCCGGCAAATACAAAACCTTGAAAGTGAACTGGGTATCCAGTTATTTGAACGGGGCAGCCGGCCATTACAGACTACCTCAGCCGGTCAATTTTTTTACCAGCATGCCGTTAAACTTTTGTCGAATGCTGAAGAAGTTAAATCCATGACCAAGCGTATAGGTCTGGTTGAGCGCAGTATCACCATGGGGTTTGTAGGCTCACTTTTATTCGGTTTATTACCGCGGATTATTTATTTATATCGTCAGCAGCATCCCCATTTAAATATTCAACTGGTAGAGATGAGCACCAGAGACCAGATTCAGGCACTAAAAGAAGGTCGGATTGATGTCGGCTTTGGACGGCTGAGAATCAGTGATCCGGCGGTTCACCGGATTTTACTGCGTGAAGAACGTCTAATGGTGGCTGCACATTCAAGCCATCCGATTGCACAGCATATTGAAGGTATATATCTGGCAGATATTGTTGATGAAGACCTGTTTTGCTATCCAAACACGGCTAAACCTAATTTTTCTACACAGATCACCACGTTATTTTCTGAGCATGGTCTGGAGCCTAGAAACATTAAGGAAGTTCGTGAAATTCAGCTAGCTTTAGGACTGGTTGCGGCGGGTGAGGGCATTTGTATTATTCCTGAGAGTGCCAATACTATCCGTTTTCCACATTTAAATTATGTGCCTTTACTGGATGAGGCAGCAAAAAGCCCGATTTTTCTGACTATTCGAAATATGGACGAAACGGAAAACATCCGGTCACTCTTCGACTGTATTTATCAGGTTTACGATCTGGAAGCGATCAAATATGACCGTGCCTTATTTTAATTCTAAAAACCAAACAGGTTAAGGAATCTGAGCCAATAAAAATTGTCGCAGCTCATGAGTGAATTTAACCGGTTCACTTAAAAGCGGCGTATGACCCGAATGCTCAAAATAAATAGGGTGAGCATTTTTCAGGCTTTTAGCAATGATCGTTTGTCCTTCTGCTGCATATAGGCTGGAATTCTGCCCAATAAAAAAAGTGACTGGACATTCAAGTTGTGATAATGCTTCGCGATAATCTTCAGTATGGTACAAATAATTTTCCAGATACCAGCGCAGGTAGTCCAGTCGTTGAAGAGGTAACAGATATTTTTGCAGTTTCGGTTTTTTAAGTGCGGTATGAAACAACAGGGAAGAAAATCTGCTATTCCCCTGTAGAGATACAAACCTGTACCAAAGCTGAAGCAGTTCAGTACGTGTATGTGTTTCCAGCTGACTGATGCTGTGTATATCAGGTTGCCCAGAGAGAGTGTCAATCAGCTGACGCAATACCAGCTTACATTCTGTATGCTTTTCACCCAGCAGGCCATATTTCCAGTTCTCATCTGCCAGAATTTTTGGCGTCTGGTCAATATGTAAATAGGCCTTTAACCTGTCGCCCAGGTTTGCATAGTGCATACCATGCATCGCTGTGGTGGCGCCCATTGAATAGGCAATCAGAATAAAATTATCCAGCTGCAACTGATTAATCAGTCTGGAAACATCCTGCCAGTGACTGGAAATTGCATCTAAGGATTGAGGAATGGCGCAGTTTCGAGAACCCCCAAAACCGCGCCAGTCTGGAATAATAAACTCAAAGCGGTTCAGGCTGCGTACAATAAAAGGTAACCATTGCCAGCTTTGCATTCCAAGACCAGATAATACCAGTACAGGCTGACCGCGACCAATCCGGCGCACATACAGGTTTTCTCCATCAGGCATGCGGTAAAGTGGCATGATTAACTCCTCAGTACTAGAACTTTTCCAATGCAGGAATGACTTCTTCAAGCCATTTGATCCAGTGAATTTCCAGATCAATACCCAGCTGCAAAATCATTTTATGAATGTATAAAGTACGGTCAGTAGACTCACTTCCAGCAAAGTCCTTCGCATAAATATTCTGGTAGAGTTTTAAATTATTCTGGTGTAATTCCAGATGTCGCTGCAATTCGGGTAGTACAATATTTCCACCCAACTGGGCTTCTGCACGCAGACGTACCATCAACTCTTCCCGTAACTGGGCGGGCGGACTTTGTTCCATCATCCATTTTGCCAGTTCAATACGGCCTGCCTGTTCAACCTGATAGGTTTTCTTTCTGCTTTGGCTGGGCGCTTCTTCAACTGTAGAAATCCAGTCCTTTTTCAGCATACCGCTTAGTTCACGGTAAATCTGCTGGTGTGTTGCGTTCCAGAAAAAGCCCATAGAACGGTCAAAACGGCGTGCCAGTTCAAACCCGGTACTCGGTCTTTCCAGTAAACTGGTCAATAATACATGGGCAAGAGACATCGGTGAATTCCGCAAATTTAAAAATGACGCTTCAGACATTATGCAACATGTTGCATAAAAAAAGAATATCTATTATAAGTTATGCAATAAGTTGCATAAGCTAGCAAAGATAGCGAGCCAAGGAGAAAAAATGTCGTACTATCCACACTTACTTGCCCCTTTAGACCTCGGGTTTACTACATTAAAAAACCGTGTATTGATGGGTTCGATGCACGTGGGCCTAGAAGAAGCTCCACAAGGATACGAGCGGATGGCAGCATTTTATGCCGAGCGTGCGCGTGGTGAGGTAGGGCTGATTGTAACTGGCGGTATTGCACCTAATGATGCAGGTGTAACCTTTGCTGGCGGTTCTAAACTTGATTCTATTGCTGAAGCAGAAAAGCACAAGATTATTACTCAGGCTGTTCATGATGCTGGCGGTAAGATAGCCATGCAGATTTTACATACCGGACGTTATTCCTATCAGGCTGATCCGGTTGCACCTTCTGCGATTCAGGCCCCGATTAATCCGAGTAAGCCCAAAGAATTAAGCTCGGCTGAAGTCTGGCAAACTGTCAGTGACTTTGTAAATTGTGCACAGATGGCACAATATGCCGGTTATGACGGTGTAGAAATCATGGGCTCAGAAGGCTATCTGATCAATGAATTTATTGCTGCCCGCACCAACCATCGTGATGATGAATGGGGCGGAAGTTATGAGCAGCGTATCCGTTTTCCGATTGAAATCGTCAAGCGTACCCGTGAAGCAGTCGGAGAGAATTTTATTATTATTTACCGTCTATCGATGCTGGATCTGGTAGAAGGCGGTTCTACACTGGACGAAGTTGTTTATCTGGCTAAAGAAATTGAAAAAGCTGGCGCGACAATTATTAATACAGGTATCGGATGGCATGAGGCACGTATTCCAACCATCGCCACTAAGGTTCCACGTGCTGCATTTACCTGGGTGACTGAAAAGCTGAAAGGTGAAGTGAAGCTGCCACTGATCACATCTAACCGTATTAATACTCCGGAAATGGCAGAATATGTCCTGTCTTCCGGACAGGCTGACATGATTTCGATGGCACGTCCAATGCTGGCCGATGCCGAGTTTGTTTTAAAAGCCCGTGAAGGCCGCAGTGACGAGATTAATACCTGTATTGCGTGTAATCAGGCATGTCTTGACCATATTTTCTCAATGAAAATTGCATCCTGTCTGGTTAATCCGCGCGCATGCCATGAAACTGAACTGATTTTTAAAGAATCTGGATCACCGAAACAGATTGCTGTGATAGGTGCAGGGCCGGCAGGTTTAAGTTTTGCAATTTATGCAGCCAGTCGTGGTCATCAGGTCAAGATTTTTGAAAGCAGTAACCAGATTGGTGGACAATTCAATATTGCCAAGACTATTCCGGGCAAGGAAGAGTTTTATGAAACTATTCGCTACTTTCAGCGCCAGATTGAATTACAGCCAAATATCCAGCTACATTTGAATCATTTGGCGACTTATGAAGAGCTAAGCCAGGCCAATTTTGATGATATTGTGATTGCAACAGGTGTAACACCACGCCACTTGGAAATTGAAGGTGCGAATCATCCTAAAGCGTTAAGCTATCTGGAAGTGCTTAAAGAGCGCCTGCCTGTTGGAAAGCGGGTTGCAATTATCGGAGCAGGCGGTATTGGTTTTGATACAGCAGAGTACCTTACACATGAAGGGGAAAGTGCCAGCTTGAATCCTGAAAAATTTTATGATGAGTGGGGAATCGATACGACCTATCATCATACGGGGGGCTTGAAACAGCCTAAAATTGAACCTTCACTGCGTGAAGTCTACCTGTTACAGCGCAAGCAAAAGGCTGTAGGTGCAAATCTGGGTAAAACCACAGGCTGGATACATCGCACTGGCCTAAAACATAAGCATGTGCAAATGATGTCTGGTGTAAATTATGAAAAAATTGATGATCAGGGTTTGCATATTACGGTGGACGGCAAACCCATGCTACTGGAAGTGGATAACGTTGTAATCTGCGCCGGACAGGAATCTTATACTGCCATGTTCGAACAGCTGCAAGCTGACGGAAAACGTGTGCATCTAATAGGAGGCGCAAGAGAAGCAGGTGAGCTAGATGCTAAACGCGCCATCCGTCAGGGCGCTGAACTGGCAGCCATTATTTAGGTTTTTATATAGGGCAGGCGGCCTGTTAATACCGTCTGTCCACTTTCAACTTTAAAACAATAAATAGTTAGAGAGATAAAACTGATGATCCTAACCACTACTCAACAAGCCATACAGGCTTGGCACCAAATGCTTTGCAGCCGTGATATGTCTGTTCTGGACGAACTTCTAGACGAACAAGTGATTTTTCGGTCACCTGTTGCGTTCAACCCATATGAAGGTAAAACAGTCGTTCGTTTTATATTAACTAATGTCATTGAAATATTTGAGGACTTTACTTATCACCGAGAATTCTACACAGAAGACGGTCACAATGTAGTGTTAGAGTTTTCTGCTCATGTCGGAGAAAAACAGTTAAAAGGAATCGATATGATCCGTTTTAATGAGCAGGGCAAAATTGTTGATTTTGAAGTTATGATCCGGCCAAAAAGTGGTCTCGAAGCGTTAGCTGCACAAATGCGACAGCGGATGGCAGCATTCATGCCTCCAGCCCATTAAGTCTACTTAAAATTCATTCTTCATACTTTAGAAATATACCGAGAGTTAAATCAAATGATGGTAAAAAAGCTGACTGCCCTGACACGAGAACTATTGGATCAGGTTACAGGCGCTGAACAGCCTAAACTCTACTTTGACCCGAATGGTAAAGTCCAGCAGGTACTGGAGCACTTGCCACAGCTTAAGGAAAAATATCGGCCAACACCGTGGTTAGCGAACCAGCATGCACACTTGCTATATTTTGACCTGTTCAAGAAAAGACGTATTAAGCTCAAGTATGACAGAATTGAGCCATTAACCATGCAGGATGGTGGCACTACCGGTATTGCCTGGTATGGCGAACAACTCCCGGCTGATGTACCTACTATAGTATTAATGCATACGATTACCGGCTCACCACAAAGTATGAGCGAGCTGGTGCGTGATTTACATCACTATACAGGCTGGCGTATTGCGTTATGTTTGCGCCGTGGCCATGCCAAATTGCCAATGACTGTACCAAAAATCTGTCTGTTTGGTTCAACTGATGACCTGCGTGAACAGCTCATTCATATACAGAGCAAATTTCCTGAATCTGTATTGTATGGCGTAGGCTCTTCTGCAGGAACTGGTCTGTTGGTGCGCTATCTGGGAGAGGAGGGTCATCATACTCCATTTAAGGCTGCCTTCGCCTTTTGTCCGGGCTATAATACCGAAATTGGTTTTCAGAAGGTGCACCCATTTTATAGTAAGGCCATGACAAAGAAACTGTTTAAATCATTTATTCATCCTTATCAGGACGCTTGGAAAAATACAGGGTCATTGCCGAAAGTACTTGCTGTTAAAAGTCTGGCTGACTTTCAGAGCTGTTACTTTGAACTGGCAGGTTATAAAGACTTTGAAAGTTATAATCAGGCAACCAATCCTGTTTATGTCATGGACAATATCCAGATTCCTCTAATGATTTTAAATGCTGAAGATGATCCGGTTTGCCATATTGATAATTTTGAGCCATATAAAGAAATGATTATACAGATGCCAAATATTATGGTGATTACAACTCGTAAAGGCAGCCACTGCGGATTTTATGAAGGCATTACCCGTACACGTTCATGGGCGGCACGTTTAATGGCAGACTACCTGATTGCACAACATAAACTGGCTTCAGTAAACTAAGAATAGTCTGCTTAAAACAGATAACATGATAAAAACCTGAAATAGCTGGCCTCTTCCATAACCATAAAACAGAAGGGGCTTTAAAATATAGGAACATAAAAGAGATAAAATATCATGTCTGAACCGATTCATTACCTGATAAATGAACCTGTTAGTACGCAGCAGTATATTGACCTTTTACAGAAAACTTCATTAGGTCCAAGACGACCCATCCAGAATGCAGACCTGATCACAGGCATGCTACAGCATTCAAATTTGGTTATCTCAGCATGGTATAAACAAGAATTAGTAGGTATAGCAAGATCGGTTACAGATTTTTATTTTTGCTGTTATCTCGCTGATCTGGCAGTGACAGTAAGATTTCAAAAAGAGGATATTGGAAAAAAGCTCATTGAAATAACAGAACAGCAATTACAACCGGAATGTACATTGACTTTACTTGCAGCTCCACAGGCTGTTACTTACTACCCCAAAATTGGTTTCTCTCAGCATCCTAGTGCTTGGGTGAAAAAGCCATCTATTTAAGTCAAAGTCTTCAACTCATCATTCATAAAAAACCCGGTAAATATACCGGGTTTTTACTGTTCTGACTGAACAGAAGAACGGATTGTTTAGTTTTCAAGAGCAGGTGAGGCAGCCGCCATAGCAGCTGCAACGGCATCATCTTCACTCTGTGAATCTGAACTGGATTTTTGCTGGCTGGCGGTACTGTCTGCTTTTGGTGCTGGAGCTGGCTTAGGCTCTGGCTTTTGTGGCTCAGGTTTAGGCTCGGGTCTCGGTTCAACTGGTGCAGGGTCACGATATTCGCGGCGAATTTCGGTTGTGGTATTTGGCGTTTCTTCACGAACAATTTCAACTGTCTCGGGAATTTCAGGTTCAGCTTCAACCGGTTCTAGAGGTTCGATTTGTGCAGGCGCTACAGATTGTTGTTCAACTACTTCAACCTGTTCTTGCTCCTCTTCCTTTGGCGCTTCTTTTTTTACACACGCGGTGAGGAACAAACCTGTTGCGATCGCACCACAAATCAAAAGTTTCTTATTCATAATTGCATAAATCAGGACTTAAAAGAGACAAGACTATTATAACAGTAAAAGCTGTCAGAAAAATCATGCACATTACGCCTAATTTTTTATCGAAAATGCTGATAGAATAACCAGTTGTTTATTGTTCTATGAATTGATGCGGAATGACTTTGCTTTATAGGTGCCGAGTAAAGTAAAATTGCGCAACATTGCAGGCCGAATTCGGCTCGATTGTACGAGAAACTCAATGACCCATTTTATTTTCGTGACTGGTGGTGTAGTTTCATCACTAGGTAAAGGTATTTCAGCAGCTTCAGTAGCAGCACTTTTAGAGGCTCGTGGTTTAAAAGTCACCATGGTCAAAATGGATCCATACATCAATGTCGATCCAGGCACTATGAGTCCATTCCAGCATGGTGAAGTTTTTGTTACAGAGGATGGGGCTGAAACTGACCTTGATCTGGGTTATTACGAGCGTTTCCTGCGTCGTGCAAAAATGACCAAACTGAATAACTTCACTTCAGGACGTGTTTATCAGGATGTTCTAAACAAAGAACGCCGTGGCGACTACCTGGGTGGTACGGTTCAGGTAATTCCGCATATTACTGACAACATTAAAGAACGTGTACTCCGTGCAGGTGAAGGTTATGACGTAGCGATTGTTGAGATTGGCGGTACAGTGGGTGATATCGAATCACTACCATTTATGGAGTCAGTGCGTCAATTAATGGTCGAGCTTGGTCATAAGCGTACCATGCTCATGCATCTGACACTGCTACCTTATATTAAGTCTGCAGCAGAGCTTAAAACCAAACCGACCCAGCATTCTGTAAAAGAATTGCTGTCTATCGGTATTCAGCCCGATATTCTGATCTGTCGTACCGAACATGATGTAGATGCTGACACCAAGCGTAAAATTGCACTCTTCACTAACGTTGAAGCACGTGCAGTTGTAGTGTGCAAAGATGCACGTTCTATCTATCAGATTCCACGTAACTTCTATGAACAGAATGTAGATGACCTGATCTGTGAACGTTTCGGTTATAACGATCTTCCAGAAGCAGACCTGACTGACTGGGATAACGTAGTTGAAGCTTTACTGAATCCGGAATTTACTGTTCGTGTTGCCATGGTTGGTAAATATGTTGAACTTCCAGATGCTTATAAATCTGTGAATGAAGCATTACTTCATGCGGGTATCCAAAATCGCGTTAAAGTACAGATTGACTATGTAGATGCTGAAAAGCTTGAAGCTGAAGATGTGAATGAAGTGCTTGCCACCGCTGATGCCATTTTAGTTCCGGGCGGTTTTGGTGAGCGTGGTACTGAAGGAAAAATGAAAGCCATTCAGTATGCCCGTGAAAACCAGATTCCATTCTTCGGTATCTGCTTGGGTATGCAGCTTGCAGTGATCGAGTTTGCGCGTCACGTTGCCAATATTGCTGATGCAACTTCTACAGAATTTAACCGTTCAACTAAAGCCCCGCTTATTGGCCTGATTACTGAATGGTTAGATGAACGTGGTGAACTTCAGCAGCGTAGTCTTGAATCTGATCTTGGTGGCACCATGCGTTTAGGTGCTCAAAAGTCTGAACTGGTTGCAGGAACTAAAATCCGTGATATTTATGCTGCAGCTGAAATTAGCGAGCGTCATCGTCATCGCTATGAAGTGAACGATCACTTTATTGCTCAGATTGAAGCGGCGGGTATGAAAATCTCAGGCTATTCTGCACTACAGCATTTAGTAGAAACTGTTGAAATCCCTGAGCATCCTTGGTTTATTGCAGTACAATTCCATCCGGAATTTACAAGTTCACCACGTGATGGTCATCCATTATTTGCTAGCTTTATCGGGGCTGCGAAACAGCAGTATCAGAAGCGTAAATAAGACTGTTCAGGAAATAAACCAGGAAGTTTAAATGTCACTACTAAAACCACAAGAAATTGTACGTTTAGGCGATATACAAATGGCAAATCATTTGCCGTTTGTATTATTCGGCGGTATGAATGTACTTGAATCCAAAGATCTTGCTTTCGAAATTGCCGAAACCTATGTCGATATCTGTAAACGTCTGGATATCCCATATGTCTTTAAAGCCAGTTTTGATAAGGCGAATCGTTCAAGCCTGAATTCTTTTCGTGGACCGGGCCTGGAAAAAGGAATCGAGTGGTTAGGTGAAATTAAAAAACACTTTAATGTTCCGATCATCACTGATGTGCATGAGCCGTATCAGGCGGCTCCTGTTGCAGAAGTTGCCGACATTATCCAGCTGCCGGCTTTCCTGAGCCGCCAGACGGATCTGGTTGAAGCTATGGCAAAAACCCAGGCTATTATCAACATTAAAAAAGCCCAGTTTCTTGCACCCCATGAGATGCGTCATATTCTGCATAAATGTCTGGAAGCCGGCAATGACAAACTGATCTTGTGCGAACGTGGTTCAGCTTTTGGTTATAACAACCTTGTGGTTGATATGCTGGGCTTCGACATTATGAAAGAAATGAATGTTCCAGTATTTTTTGATGTAACCCATGCCTTGCAAACGCCAGGTGGCCGTGCCGATTCTGCGGGCGGCCGTCGTGCCCAGATTGCTACATTAGCACGTGCTGGTATGGCTACAGGACTTGCGGGTTTATTCCTGGAAGCACATCCTGACCCGGAACTGGCCAAATGTGATGGGCCATGTGCGTTGCGTCTGAACCAGCTAGAGCCATTTTTAGCACAATTAAAAGAATTGGATACTTTGGTTAAAGGATTCAAAAAATTAGATACCCATTGATGCTGCTGCTTGCATCTTGTTATTCATTCAACTGAGGAATTGTTCATGAGCCAAATCGTTGACATCCGTGCACGTGAAATTTTGGACTCTCGTGGTAACCCAACCATCGAAGCTGATGTAATCTTGGAATCCGGCGTAGTTGGCCGTGCATGTGCACCATCTGGTGCTTCAACTGGTTCTCGTGAAGCTTTAGAACTGCGTGATGGCGATAAAGCACGCTATTTGGGCAAAGGCGTTCAAACTGCGGTTAATAATGTTAATACCTTAATCCGTGATGCTTTATTGGGTAAATCAGTATTCGAACAAAAAGACATTGATAATACAATGATCGCTTTAGATGGTACTGAGAATAAAGAAAAACTAGGCGCTAACGCAACTCTAGCTGTATCTCTAGCCGCTGCCCGTGCTGCTGCTGATGAAAAGAAAATTCCTCTTTTCCAATACATTGCAGACCTGCGTGGCCAGAAAACTTTGACTATGCCTGTTCCAATGATGAATATCTTAAATGGTGGCGCTCATGCAGATAACACTGTTGATATTCAGGAATTCATGATTGAACCTGTGGGCTTTACCTCATTCGCTGAGAGCCTGCGTGCTGGTGCAGAAATTTTTCATTCTTTAAAATCAGTTTTAAAGAAACAAGGCTTAAATACTGCGGTAGGTGATGAAGGTGGTTTTGCACCAAACCTTCGTTCAAATGAAGAAGCAATCACTGTAATTCTTTCAGCAATTGAGCAAACTGGCTATAAAGCTGGTTCTGATATTATGCTGGCGCTGGACTGTGCATCTTCAGAATTCTATAAAGATGGTCAATATATCCTTGCAGGTGAGGGCAATAAGGCATTCACCAGCAACCAGTTTGCTGACTATCTTGCAGGTCTGGTAAATCAGTATCCAATTATCTCGATTGAAGATGGTCTGGACGAGTCTGACTGGGAAGGCTGGTCTTACCTGACTTCTATTCTTGATGACAAGATTCAGTTAGTAGGTGATGACCTGTTTGTAACCAATCCGAAGATACTACAGCGTGGTATTAATGAGAAGGTTGCTAACTCTATCCTTATCAAATATAACCAGATCGGTACTTTGACCGAAACACTCGACGCAATCTATCTTGCTAAAGCAAATGGTTACTCGACTGTAATTTCTCACCGTTCAGGTGAAACTGAAGATTCTACTATTGCAGATCTTGCCGTAGGTACAGCAGCGGGCCAGATTAAAACCGGTTCACTTTGCCGTTCTGACCGCGTAGCAAAATATAATCAATTACTACGTATTGAAGAAGTTACTAAAGCAGTTTACCGCGGTAAAGCTGAATTTAAAGGATTGAACTAACTTTTCATGGCTTTTATGAAAGAAGTTTTCGGTTCAATTTCGAGCAAGGTATTGCTAGCACTGGCAATCATTATGATTGTCGTGCTGCAGTACCGCTTCTGGTTTGGTGAGGGGGGCTATTTCCCTCATCAGACTCTGACTCAGCAAATCCAACAACAAGCTGATATTAATCAAGAATTAAAAGAGCGAAATCGCATTTTAGCGGCGGAAGTGTATGACCTCAAACATGGTATTGAAGCCATTGAGGAACATGCGCGTTTAGACCTCGGTCTGATCAAGCCCCATGAAACTTTTGTACAGATGAGTACAATCAGTACTCAATATAAACCCATTTATATTGATCCTAATGCCAAGGTTGATTTAAGAACCAATGAGTCAGAACCAGACCCTGTTACCGAAACACCCTAAACTCTGGGCGGTAATTCCTGCTGCTGGCTCAGGCAGCCGTTTTTCTAAACATGAACTTAAGCAATACCAGTTAATTGGGCAACAAACTGTACTCGAACACACGGTTAACCGGTTGAATCAGCTAGATTTAGCCGGATATATACTTGCAGTTAGTGCACAGGATGATATCGCACGAAATTTACCTTTGGTAAAGGCTGAGAAAGCTCACTTTTGTCTGGGTGGGCAAGAAAGGGTGCATTCGGTACTCAATGCTCTCCATTATCTAAGTAATATTGCTGATGAAGATGATCTGATACTGGTACATGATGCAGCGCGTCCCTGTGTCCAGTTCAGCAGCTTGCAAAATCTGGTTGAGAACGCTATCGAACAAAACTGTAGCGCTATTCTTGCTATAGCTGTACGGGATACTTTGAAACTGGTATCTGATAAACAGCACATTACCAAAACAGTAAGCCGTGAATGCTTGTGGCAAGCCCAGACTCCACAGCTTGCCAGACTGGGATTGCTTAAAGCTGCGATTGAAAAAGCATTGGCCGACCAGATCACAATTACTGACGAAGCTAGTGCAATTGAACATGCCGGATATCCTGTTCAAGTAGTAATGGGGCGTTCGGACAATATAAAAATTACTTATCCCGATGATCTTGAGCTGGCCAAGCTGATTATTGAATCTCAAAATACAACTTCTTCTTAGTATTATTATATTTATATTCAATGGATTAATTTTTATTCTTAAATTTTGATACTACAGCTGAATATTTCATAAGCTTACCCATTGTTTAAAAAAAGGCACAATTCATTACCTGTAGATGGTTCTACCTTTTCTGCATTCCTGAAATACTTAAAAGGCTCATAAATACAGTGAATGAGGTGGAAAGTGCCAATACAACAAGATGAAACAATGACTAATCCGGTTTATTCACAGGCCTCTGCTTCAATCCGGGCCTGTACTGAATGTATTATCGCTTGTCAAACCTGTGCAGCAGAATGCTTGCAGGAAGAAATGGTAGGCATGATGCGCGAATGTATCCGTCGCTGTTTAGATTGTGTGGAGCTATGCCGTCTTTGTATCAGCTATGAAATCAGAGGCTCGGCACTTTTAGACAATGTGATGGCGCTATGTGCTCAGGCATGTGAACGTTGTGCTGAAGAATGTGGTGCACATGAAGATCAGCATTGCCAGCATTGTGCTAAGGCCTGCGAGCAGTGTGCAGAAATCTGTCGCGCTTCAGAAATGCCTATTGATTAATAAGTTTTAGAAATATAAAGTCCGGTCTCAGCAGTCCGGGCTTTTTTATTTAAGTATTAATCTGAAATTACAAAATTTAGTCGTATAAACGGTAAATGCCGTTGAATCGCTCACAACCTTTCTGCTGTGAACTTACTGTAAGCAAGGCTTTCTGAAAGTTAAAACTATATTTACAGTCATGTTCATTATCGATAATTTCCTGCTTGTTCTCGGGGGTGGTGTAAGCGAGAAAAGCAATGTTTTGGGTCTCTTTACGATTATTCGGGTTGCGGTATGCAATTCCCTCAATCTTGATTCTGTCTTTAGAGAGTTGATGTACCTGTAAATGTACAGGCTGTTTCGCAATTAAGCCATTTTCATATTTTAAATAATGCTGGGTTAAACTCTGATTCATTGAAGTATAAATATCCAGATCATCCATACGCAGTTCGAACTGCTGTTTAAAACAGTCATTACTCTTACACTGTTGCATACGATTTAGCCAAGTCAGATGTGTATCTTGGAGTAAACGGACCGGAGCATCAGTAATCAGGTAAGCTGTAAGATATTTATTATTTAGCATTTGACGTTCGGTGTCGAACTTATCTGAGCAAATACGCTTTAAAGCAGGCGCAGTAATGTCAGATGTACACTGTAACGCTTGAGCTACGGCCATTGATGACCATAAACAGGTCGCTACAAATAATGATCCTATTATTTTAATGTGAGGAAACTCGGTATTCAATAACATGATCGCTTATACTTTTGCTATAGAGTTTGCTTACGTAATATAGCGAAATCACAAGCTAAAATACAACTGATCTAAGATTTATTTATAAGGAAACAGTCATGTTAAGACCGCAGTTCCGTATAGGCCAAGGCATTGATGTGCATGCATTTGAAGAGGGTGAATTTGTTCATCTGGCAGGTGTCAGGATTCCACATACTCATGGTTTAAAAGCTCATTCAGATGGCGATGTAGTTTTACATGCACTAGCTGATGCTCTACTGGGGGCACTGGCACTAGGAGATATTGGACAGCACTTTCCGGATACTGACGATGAATTCAAAGGTGCGGATAGCCGGATATTGCTCAAGCATGTATACGATTTAATTTTAAAAGAAGGTTATATGCTGGGTAATGCCGATATTACTGTAGCCTGTGAACGCCCGAAACTGGCCAAACATAATCTCGAAATGCGGCAGAGCATTGCTGAAGTACTCAATGCAGATATTTCACAAATTAGTGTAAAAGCTACAACTACTGAGAAGCTGGGGTTTACTGGCCGTCAGGAAGGCATTTTGGCGACTGCTACAGTTTTACTTGTACTTCACTCAAACTGACGAACCTGCATTAGTGACTGTTCCAGTTCGCGTGTTGCTTTGCGGCCTTGAAGTTGTAAGGCAACCGCATGAATCAGTCCGGTCCAGGTATCATCGGGTTCCCAGATTCTGTGCAAATACTCTTGTGCTGTAGGCATATCTATATTCATAAAGTATTGTCGATATAAGTACATCAGCACACTACATTGCCGGTTATCAGCACAGTGCAGCCACACTGTCTGCTCACAGACCAAGTGATTAATCAGCTCTAAAACCAGAATAGCCTGATTGGCTGAAGGGCGTTCATTATCTAAAGGAATGTGAATATAGTTGAGGTCAAGGTCCAGGCACAACTGATCTTCATTTCTAAGAGCCATTTCAGCTTTACTGGAGGCAAGATTAATAATGGTCGAGCAACCATAGGCCTTGATTTGTTCGAGATTTTCTGTAGTCAACTGCCCTGAGCAAAACAGGCGCTCATGAACATAATCAAAATATGGAATCTGGCTTAAAGCATATTCTAGTTCATTCATATGGTACAAATCCTATATAAAAAACGCCATCATGATGATGGCGTCTCAATGTTTAACGATTTGGTAAAACGTCTTTTAATGCTTCATGCATGGCAAGTAAGGTCTTTTCGGTAGTTTCCCAGTCTATACAGCCGTCTGTGACTGACTTGCCATATTCAAGGTCATCCAGTTTCGCAGGAATATCTTGGCGGCCACCCTTGAGATGACTCTCGACCATAACACCGACAATTGACTTGTTCCCATCAATAATCTGCTCAGTCACATTTTTTAAAACCAAGGGTTGCAAATACGGATCTTTGTTCGAGTTGGCATGACTGGCATCAATCATAATCTTGTTACTAACCTTGGCTTTAGCCAAAGTCATTTCCGCATCGGCCACAGCACCAGCATCATAGTTCGGCTTGCCATTACCACCTCGCAGTACTACATGTGCATAAGCATTACCTGCAGTACGGATAATAGAAACCTGGCCATTCTCATTTAGGCCCAGAAAGCTATGTCCATGTTTAACTGACTGCATGGCATTGGTAGCTACTGTCAGGCCGCCGTCAGTACCATTTTTAAAACCTACAGGTGAAGACAAACCGGAAGACATTTCACGATGGGTCTGGCTTTCTGTAGTACGTGCACCGATAGCAGACCACGAAATCAGGTCTTGATAGTATTGTGGTGAGTTCGGATCAAGGGCCTCTGTTGCACAAGGTAAACCTTTTTCATTAAGTTCAAGTAACAGCTGGCGGCCAATACGAAGGCCCTTTTCAATATTAAAGGAGTCATCCATGTCCGGGTCATTAATCAGACCTTTCCAGCCTACAGTAGTACGTGGTTTCTCAAAATAAACACGCATAACGATATAAAGAGTATCCTGAACTTTTTCACTCAAGACTTTTAAGCGGTCAGCATATTCATGTGCAGCTACCGTATCATGAATTGAACAAGGCCCAATCACGACAAACAGGCGTTTATCAATACCATCTAAAATATTACGTATAGTTTCACGGCCTTTCATGACGGTTTGATAAGCCGTTTCACTTAAAGGAAGTTCTTCTTTCAGTGTTGCAGGAGTTACAAGTGGTTGAATGCTTTTCACATTTACATCACTGATATCTGAAGGGGATACTGTTTTAGACTGTAGTGTATTCATTGCCGTCACTGGTGATTGTTCATACAGAAGTGGTTATAGTTACTTGAATATAACATGATTTAAGTGATGAATTGCTATACAAAAACTCTGTTAAAGCCTGAAAAAGCAATTCATTTTACGAATTAATTATATCTTGTGTGTTTTTTCAACAGTACTAATGACTGCGCTTTCTGAAGTAGTTACTGGTTTGGCTTTAACCGGATGCAACATAAAGTTGATACCTAAAGCAAACAGGGTAATTCCCAGAATCTTGCGAATAATACGTTCAGGTAACCGTGAGCTGATTAATGTACCAACAATAATGGCTGGAATGGAACCGACCAGTAACCACATTAATAGAGTGAAATCGACATTTCCCGAACTCATGTGGCCTAAGCCTGCAACCAGTGTTAGCAATACTGCATGAACTACATCGGAACCAATAATCCGGATCATTGGCAAATTAGGGAACATAAGAATCAATGCCATAATGCCAAAAGCGCCAGCACCTACCGAAGAGAGGGTAACAAATATACCCAGTACGATACCCATAAATAAAATATAGAAGCGGCGGCGCGGATTAGCAAACAGCGCTTGTTCCTGATCAGAAACTTCAGGTTTACGAAAACGGCTAAAGAATTTTTCAATCTGCGCACGGAAAATAATTGAAATACCGGTCAGGGTCAGCATAAACCCTAAAACTGTGGTAAGAACAGCTTTATAGTGAGTGGACTGGCTCAGATAGTGCTCAAGCACCCAGTGGGTCGCAAAAGACGCTGGAATACTCCCCAATGCCAGCCAGAGAACTATGGGCCAGACAATATTTAATTTTCTGGCATGGACCAGTGAGCCGCAGAATTTTGAAATTGCTGCGTAGAGCAAGTCGGTACCAATCGCAATATGGGGTTCGATCCTGAACAAGCTGATTAAAATAGGTGTCATTAATGAACCACCACCTACACCTGTTATACCTACACAAAAACCAACCAGTACACCAGCCAAAATGAATTCTAGAGGACCAACCATTAACTCATGCCAATATAATAAAACATGTCTATGTTATGACTTTTTTATATAAGCAGTTGTGACGATTAATGATTTACTTATGCAAAAAAACGCTAAGCTCGGTGATGACTTTGTTGTATAGATACGCCAATAAAGCATTTTCATGATCTTCTTTGATATTTCCTATTCGGCTTTAATTCATTTATTGTCAAGATCATGAAAAATAAAATAGGGGTAGCGAAAATCCAGACACTAATAAATCCAATGGATAGATGATAGCTACGGGTAATGAAATAGGTTGCTGATATAAATAGAAGGCTGCAAAATAACCTGAGCAATAAGGGGTATTTTACAAGAAAAGCCTTATTAGAACTAAGAGTCTTGGCAAGCTGCTTTGAACTGCTAAGATAAAATCCATAAAAGCAGGCAAGTAGCATAAAAAAAGCTAATAACAATGTCATGAATTAACCTCTTGGGTATTCCTTATAATTTTGGCAGAAAGCTTCTGGCTGCTTTTAAGTTGTATCGGTTCAATATTGCGATAAATAAAGAAGGCTAAAAAAGCAAATAGCCATAGCATCAGGTCAATTCTGAGAAAGTTCCAATAGTGCGATAATCCTGAAATATAATTTTGCTGACTCAAGTAATAAAGATCATAAATTGGCAGACTAAAAGCGAGACATATGAAAATAGCAAGCTGTATTTTCCATAACCATTGTTTTTTAGTCATTATCGCTAAAATAAACAGGATCAGCCAGCTGATAAAGAAGCTATAAATTTCATAATTTGTGCCACCTGGCTGGACGCTTACAAGACGGTTGGCATAGAGATAACACAGCATAGCTGTAGGAAGACCTATAAAAGTAGCTACATTTAACCGGTCTACCAAATAAAAGCCCAAATGAAAGGCTTGAGTCTTGTTTTGTAGATGCCGCTTTAAACTCCATAACAATAAACCAGAGGCAATCATCAAACAGCCCAGTATGCCTGAAAAAAATAAAGCGAACCGTAGTAAAGGCTGGGCAAAAGTTGCCATATGCAAACCATAGACACCTGAGTTAAGTGTGGCTATTGCGCTACGGTTTTTTGTATCACTTATAATCTGGCCACTTATACCGTTTACTGTTAATTGTGGTGCATCACGGGTGATCGAATAATCAGTAGACTGAACCAGAGTTATTTTTGCAGAAGTAGTATTCGGGTTCTTAACCTCTAGTCGTGCATAATCTGTAATACCCCATTGCTGCTGGCTAATAGCCAGGACTTGTTGGATCGGAAGCATCGCAGCAGGTTTTGGGTGATCTTCCTTTGTTAAAATTTTCTGATTGATTTCTTCAAAGTACTGGTATTTGTTTTCAGGATAAAATTTTTTAAGGCTCCATGGCAGATATAAATAAAACAAAATAGCCAGACCAGTAAAAGTAATGGTTAAAAAAAAGGGGAGTGCAATGACTGAGCAGATATTATGAAAATCAAGCCAGGAACGCTGGCCTTTAAAAGTACGGAAAGTAAAGAAATCAGTCAGTATTTTTTTATGAGTGATAATACCGGAAATAAGGGCAATCAACATGATCAGGGCAGCAAAACACGCAATCAGACGTCCAATGAGTACCGGAATACCAAACAGCTGAAAATGAAAAAGATAGAAAAACTCACCGCCTTGGGTTCCGGAGAGTTTTAATTCCTGACCAGTGGCCGGATTTAATAAAGCACTGCCATAACTGCCATCCTGTTTCTGCCAGTACATTTTGTTAAACGGCTTTTCTTGAGTTGCTATTTCCAGATACCAGGTTTTAGCGTCGGATGCTTCGTTCTGTAAATATTGATATGCAGTATTTAATGCTGTTTCCTGGTTTACCTGAATCTGAGCCAGTGCAGGCTGCATCCATAAATTTAAATTATGGCGGTAATAGGCGGTAGAACCCATCAGGAAAATAGCAAACAATAGCCAGCCTAGTAAAAGACCGGTCCAAGAATGCAAAGATGCCATCGATTGCCGGATAGATTTTTGCATAATTTAACCTGTATAAAGCGAAATAAAATAGAAAAAGCCGCAGCTGATGAGACTCAGCAGGGTTAACTTCCAAAGGCAATTAATGCAAAAACTCGAAATAATAAAGACCAAATACAGTAAAATCGCAGTGATTGCCGCCAAGTAAATTGATTCGGCTTTTGGAAAATAAAAATTTAATAAGTGAGCCAGATCATAAGCTAGATAGGCCATAAATATATAACCCGCTATAAAGGCTAGCAGGGTTCGATAAAAAGCTACACAGTATGGATAAGTCTTCTGTAAAAAATTCAATCTGCTTCTCATCATTTTCTATATATAGAATAAACAGTTCAGCTCTTTAGAGAGCTGAACTGTTTACTATTAATATTTGAAGTTTACCGCGACTGTATAGTTAGCGGGCGCACCGTAATAAGTCTGGCCATATTCTAGAGAATTAAAATATTTTTCATTAGTAATATTTTTTACATTGGCCTGAAAACTGACATGGTCATTTAATTCATAGCTGGCCATTAGATCAAGTAAAGCATAACTGTCCTGTATCAGATTACTTTTATCTGTCTGGCTGATTTTATCTTGCCAGACCAGATTTGCGCCTACTTTTAATTGGGGAAATTGCGGAACCGTGTAACTGGTAAGTACATTAAAGGTGCGTTCAGGTACAAAGGTACGGGTTCTTGCTCCAGTATTACGGTCTTTCATATTCTGCTGTACATAACCGGCTGATATATTCAGCTGGTCAGTTAGCTGACCGGCAATATTAAATTCATAACCTTGTGATTTAATATTTTGTTGACTGTATAAGTTAGCCTGATCCCATTTTTCATAAACTGGAAACTTGTCATATTCGTTGCGGAACACAGCACTAGAGACAATGAGCTGATCATCGAACCATGAACCTTTAATACCAAGTTCATAGGAGCTTCCTTCTGTAGGTTTTAAAATCTGCTTGTCTAGACCAAGTTTTGAAGTCGGTTTAAAAATCGTACTGTAACTTGCGTATGCTGTATAAGTTGGGTCAATATCATAAGTGATCCCTGCATAAGGCAACACTTTCGAATCTCTGTAATTGGTTGAGTCGCCGTAATTTTGGCCTTTTGAAGTAGCATCAGTATAATTGGCACCCGTTAAAACTTTTAACTTATCTCCCAAATGTAAACGTGTCGCTGCATAAACACGTTTCTGTTCCTGCGTATAATCTGCCTGATTAGCCGGATTGTTTGTATCATCAATAAAGTCTGGATAAGTATTGTTGTAATAATTGAACCAGTCAGGAATTGGTCTGCTACGGTTTGCAATATATCTTGAGTTTTGTTTTACATCATTTTTGGACCAGCTGCTGCCGGCCATCAGATCATGAGTTTGACCAAATAACGAATATTTTCCTAATATACTGATATCAATATCATGATTCTGATTTTTTTCTATGAAAGCTGAGGGATATTCACTGACCCCTTGTCCTGTTTCCCGATCTGGAGCTCCGGTAAAATACAGCATGGCTCCATCTTCTTTTTGTTCGGCATAGTTATAACTGGCTTTTATACTCCAGTCATCATTAAACTGATGTTTGAGTTCTATAAAAGCATTCTGTTTTTCCATATCCCAGTGTACCCAGTCCGGCATCGGATTATAACTACGGCTATAGTTTAATAATTTCCCCTCACTATCCAGCATGGGAAGGGCGCCCCAGTTGTTTCCATTAGGCCGGTCTTTCTGAAAGTTATACCCTGTGCTTAAGAGTGTCTGTTCTGTCAGGTCAGCTTCAATAATTAGCCCGGCAACAGTTTTTTCCTGGCTGTAATGATCCATATAGGAGTTTCCGGCTTCCTGTGCCAGCATTACTCGTCCGCGTATACGATCATCAGCAGTTAAACTACCTGAGATATCTGCTTCACCCCGAACTGTGTCCCAAGATCCATAACTGATAGAGCCTTGTGTCCGGGTGTCTGTAGTTGGCCGTTTGCGAATGTAATTTACAGTTGCAGAGGGATTACCCGTAGAAGAAGTTAAGCCATTTGAGCCTTTCACGACTTCAATCCGGTCATATAAAAATGTATCTATATCTCCATTCTGATAATCACTACCAGTTAACTGAAGGTTTGTTCCATCAATCTGGTAATTACTGATATCAAAGCCGCGTGCTGTGTAAGTAGTACGGTTAGTTTCCTGGCTAGACACGACTACACCTGGTACTGCTGCTAAAACATCACGTGCGTCGGTCAGGTTGAAATCTTTAATTTGCTTATGGGTTACCACATTCACTGTTTGTGGAGTTTCTTTAATCCTCAGATTCAACCCGGTAGCACTGTTTGAATCCTTGACTATATAGGCTTGCGTTTGTTCAGAAGATTGATCACTTATAGTATTGGCTTGCAGCTGAATAACAGGAAGTGCATGGGTATCTGAAGCCTCTGCTGCAAGAGCAGCTTGTACATTTAATAGTGCCAGAGTAAGGAGAGAGAGTTTAAAACAACTGGCAGGGAAATGAGAATTCATAATATTAGTTAATGAAAATTATTATCATTTATATTATTATTTATTTTGGTAATTTACAATTGGTAAACAATAGATTATTTAGATAATTTTTGAATTTCTAAAAGGAAGTTTAAATTTTTTAAAGAGTGTAATCGGATTAAATTAGATGCGGATACAGTGAGCCTGATTAAATCTAAAAGGGTTATGTTAAAATAGCTTGATCTTATAGTGGAGATAAAACTCTTGGAAAATCGGAAACTTAAAATTGGTATAGTGGTAGGTGAAGTTTCTGGTGATACTTTAGGTGCCAAGCTGATTCGTAGTTTTCGCGAGCAGGGGATAGAAGCTGAATTTGAAGGGATTGGTGGGCCACAAATGATGGCAGAAGGCTTTAAGAGCTATTATCCAATGGATATTCTGTCAGTCATGGGAATTGTTGAGGTCTTAAAAGATCTGAAAAAGCTGTTTGCTGTACGTGATGGACTTGTTGAACGCTGGAGCCAGAAACCTGTAGATATTTTCATTGGAATTGATGCTCCAGATTTTAATTTGCGGCTTTCTAAAAGTCTGAAACAGAAACAACTTAAAATAAAAACGGTACAGTATGTAAGCCCATCAGTGTGGGCATGGCGTCAGGGCCGTGTGCACGGAATCAAGCAGTCTATTGATCTGGTACTTTGCCTGTTCCCGTTCGAAAAAGCTTTTTATGAGCGTTATCAGGTTTCTGCTGCATTTGTAGGACATCCTTTGGCAAGTCAGTTACCTTTAGATAATCCTCTAATTGTAGCCAAACAGCAGTTAGGACTCGACCCGGCCAGACAGCATATTGCACTATTACCCGGCAGCCGTCGTGGAGAAGTCGAGCGTCTAGGTCCTTTGGTGCTTGATGCTGCACAGATTATTTATCAGAAATATCCTGAAATTGAATTTTTATTACCTGCTATAAATGAAGCAAGAAAAGTTCAGATTGAAGAACAATTAAAAAATTATCCTGCTGAGTTTAAGGCACAGGTTAAGGTGCTAGAAAACACCGGCACTGACTCCAAAATTGGCCGTATGGTAATGAATGCCAGTGATATTGTGGCCTTGGCTTCAGGTACAGCAACACTAGAGGCCATGCTATTACATCGGCCAATGGTGACTTTTTATAAGCTGAACTGGCTCACTTATATTATTGCCAAGTTATTGGTCAAGATTCCCTATTATTCACTGCCAAATATTATTGCAGGTAAGAAAGTTATAGCCGAGCTAATCCAGACCGATGCCACTGCACAAAAGTTAGCTACAGAAATTGAAAATTTAATGAATAGAGAAGTCGCACAAACTCAGGTGATGCAACATATTGCGATGCATAAGCGTCTACTTGCCGGTAACAGTGAAAATCCTGTAGAGGCCATTCTGAAAGTACTGTCTTATTAAGTTTTATCCATCAACAGATCAGACGCTCTCTTGAATAAACAGTACGGTACTCAAATTACGGTACTGTTTATTTTTATGAAAGACTTACGCTCTCAGAATTAATTCATAACCCGTATATTTTCTGATATTAATAACACCTGTGTCTAAAATAAGATATTGGCCTTTTATACCCTGTAACACTCCTCGAATTTTCAGTGTTTTATCAAGGTTATGTGACTTGATCTTTTCAGGATATTGCTCAACCGGATAAATAAACTCACGTGGTAGTTCCTGATCAAGCAATTCTACTGACTCGTTAAAATGTAAATTCTGACTGAATTCATCCTGAATCTGGGCAATTTTAGGTGCAAATTCTTCAATTAACTGATCACGTTTTTCAATTAGGTTAACGGGTTCCGCTTCGCCTTTAAGCAATTTGCGCCAGTCTGTTTTATCAGAAATCTGGCTACCAAACATTACCTCAATATGCCCAGACAAACGCCGTGAACCGACTTTAAAAATTGGCAAGGCCTGAGTCGCTCCCTGATCCAGCCACCGGGTAGGCATATGGCCAGTACGGGTAATGCCGACTTTAAGACCACTTGAATTAGCCAGATATACAATGTGAGGCTGAAAACAGACTTCTTGGGCAAATGAGTCTTCCCGGCAAGTCCCTAAATGGTAATGACAGGTTTCCGGTTTTAAAACACACATGTCACAGGATGCTTTGGTTTTAAAACATTTAAAACAATGCCCTTGTGAAAATGATTTCTTAGTTTTTGCACCGCAAGATACGCAATAGATATTACCAGTCCATTCAATTTCAATTTCTTGCCCTAACGTAAAAGGAAGATCAATTTCTGAACGGTCCAGAGTAAATTTGTACTCAACATTTGCCTTTAACGTTTGTTGATCAGTTACACTTGGCTTGCTAAGACCGGCATGCATTTTATGGCAAATGCCTTGTAATTCCATATAATTCTCACTCACGTAATTCAGGATGCAGTTATGGCCAAGCTCAACGTCATCACTTCTATGCTAGACGATCTATTTGCCGAACAGCCCATCCATACTGCACTGGCGATTGGTCAGCAGCTTGAAACAGTTCAAGATACTTCACATCTGGCTATACAATGGCATTATTTTAACGCAACTGAGTTTTTAAATCTGCCCTTTACTGAACGTTATGATCTGGCAATGGTCATTTTAACCGGTCCAGAATTCATAGAATTAAAACTGCCTGATATTTCTAGACTTCTGGTGAAATTACGTGATCTTATGGCGAAGCGTATTATTGTGGTTGGCCGTCTTCAGGATGAGCAGTTACTTCGCTCTTTAGGTTTTACCCAACTGGTTGAGAGAACAGAAAACAGCAGTGATTTCGCATTATGGCAATTCAATATTCTAACCTATAAGCACGTACCGGACTGGTTTAACTCTAAATATTGGGCCAATCCGGAAAATTGGGACAAATATCGCTGGTAAGGGCCAATATACTTATAAAATCTTGCAAAAATATACAAATCAGACTTTGTTTCACCCGGTCGGGTACACTTATGCTTTAAGGAAGATAACACTTTCAAGGAGTAAGTGATGACCAACTTGACCAATATAGTGGAAATGCTGGCGAAGCAGGCATTAGGAAACCAGCAACCACAAAATAATCAGCAGCAGAACACGCAGCAGCCAAGTGGTCTCGGCGGAATTCTTGGAGCAGTTCTAGGTCAGCTCGGTGGCCAGAATACGCAGGCTAACCATCAGAATACCCAGAATCAGGGCCGTCAATCCGGTTTAGGTGGCGTTTTAGGTTCAGTACTTGAGCAATTTGGTCATGGTAACCAGCGTCAACAGCAACCACGCCAGACTCAAAATGAAGTACCGCATAACAGTGGAAATAACAGTACCAAAACTTTATTGATCGCCGTGTTGCCACTGGTTCTAGCCTGGATTCAGAAGCAGGGTGGTCTTCAAGGTGCATTAGACAAATTGCGTAATGCCGGTCTTGGAAATCAGGTACAGAACTGGGTCGACCCAAACCAGAGCAATAAAGAAAATGCGCCGCAGCAAAATATACAAAGTTTATTTGATGATCAGGAAGTCGAGAAAGTTGCTGAACAGACACATGCACCTAAACAGGATGTATACAGTGCTATTTCTTCAGTATTACCACAAATCATTGATGCGCTGACTCCACAAGGTGAGAAGACCAACAAACAGGAAGCCAACAATGATATTCAAAATGTTTTAAATATGGTTTCCGGTTTTTTGAAACGTTAAATTAAAAAAGGGCATATAGCCCTTTTTTAAATTGCCAGAATTAGAATTTTATTTCCATACCTAAACCGTATACGCTTTCATCTGCATTACCTTTAGCAGGGGAGTTATCCCATTCACGCTGAACAGCACTGGCAAAGAGTTTAGTCTGGCTATTGAGTTTGTAATCTGCGCCAATTCCCCACTGGTCAACTGAGCTGTCACCTGACGCACCTGCAAGAACTGCATAGTCAGTGTCTGCTGACTGATACTGTGCCTTGAATGTCCAAGGCGTGTTTGCAAGTTTATAAGTCGCAGAAATTAACCATGCTTTTTCTTCTACGTTGCTATAATCACCAGCATAGGTAACAACACCATCAGTTACTACACGGGGCTTGATATTATTATAATCCGAGATTTCAGCAGTCTGCCACATTGCCCCTAAATACAGGCCTGGCACACCGATTTTACCCAAGTCAAAAGAGGCACCTAGGCGGAATGCATCAGCAAGAATATCCTTGAGACCAACCGCAGCAAAATCGCCAATTGATTTAAAGTTTCCAGCAATCACACCTTCAAAACCATAATCTTTATTAGCATAAGATAGTGAAGTTGAAAGGCCATCTCCTAGGCTGTCACGAGCACCGTCTGTATATTTGTTGGTTTCAGTATTTGACTCGCCTTGCTGAGCCTGTAGGGCAAATACTACACCGGCGAGTAATTTCGGATCTGTCTCAAGACTGATCACATTTTCAACCCGCTCTTCACCATACATCATTTCTTTAATATCGGCATGTGCATAATCATTAAATACATCACGATAACCGCCTGCTGCATCTTTAAATGGTGTATCTATAATACCGGCTCTTAAAGTACCAATTTCTGCCCATTTTAAGCCGGCAAAAATGTTACGTTTCTTGAATACATCATCGCCACCATCTACATCAATTTCCCATTCAGCCTGATACACTGCAGACAACTGATCTGTCAGTTTTTCTTCGCCTTTAATCCCCAGACGAGAAGCATTCGAGTTAACTTCAATTTTGTCATCTTTGCCATTATCGTAACTGTCAACGCTGACATTTACTTTACCGTACAAAGTTGGCGCTGCTTGCGCTGCGTTTAAGCTTAAAGTTGCTACTGTAGCAGCGAGAAGCAATTTTTTCATTGAGATTTCTCCAAAAACAATTCTTTAAAATGGCTATTTGCCTTGCTAACTCTTTTTTATAGTTTGCCTGTGTACAAAAAGTTACATAAGCTCACCAACTTGCTAAGCAGTATCTGCAAACTGTGTGACAGAGAAGTGAAAGAAAAATGACAGTTTAATGAAGGATAAAAAGAGAAAAGAAGAATTAGATTATTTTTTATACTTTTGAAATTTAAACAAAAATGGAGCCGAAGCTCCATTAGGTTTTAATTGAAAATAAGGCTTTAAAGAGCAGCACGGATTCTCTCTGCAATAGCCTTAATTTTCTCCTGATCTCCTATTTCAGCCGCATGGCGACCTAGCTGGTGCACTGAACTTGGAATCAGATGAAAATGAACATGCGGAACAGTTTGTCCAGCAGCAGCACCTGAAAGCTGCATTAAAACAATTCCCTCGGCATTCAATGCTTTCTCTATTGCTTTTGCAATTTTCTGTACTATCTGAATACTATAAGCAGCGGCTTCTGCTGGCAGGTCAAGTAATGTAACTGCCGGTGTTTTAGGGATGACCAATGTATGACCTTCGGCTTGCGGCATAATATCCATAAAAGCAAGAACCTGATCATCTTCATAAACTTTAATTGCAGGTAATTCACCACGAATAATTCTTGCAAAGATATTTTGGTCATCGTAAGCCATAGCTCTTCCTTTCAGTAGTTATTTACAGTTCAGCTCTTTTTGGCGCTCTTTAATTTCATCAAGACGTTGCTGCTCTTTTTCAGAGAATTTAGGTTTTGAAGTATAGCAGTTTTCATTACCAAACTTCTCTTTTGCATCCTTATCTTTAAAACAGAAGCCTTTAGAAGCATAAATAACATTATAGTCATTTTTGAGCTTTTGACACTCCTGTTCCGGAGTGGCAGCCTGTGCACTTATACCTGCCAAGCTAATCAGACCAGCAAATAATGCAACAGTAAAATTTTTCATAAGAGTTTCCTCTAGACCTGCAGTGTATATCAATATACTCACAATATCGGGTCTACTTGTGTTTATTCAATGACTAAAAATTACTCGAGTGTAATTCTAGTCCATAATTACTCCATATAGTATAAAAACTTCATATCCTAATAATTTTAAAAAAATATAAAAAAACATTAACTTAAGTTGTTTTATATCCTTTTTTATTTTACTAGGTTTTGCTACTCGTCGCTTTTTGTGTGTTTATTTACTTGCTACTTTGCACCACTATTATCTGATGATGTTGAGGCGCACAAGCAAAAAGGTTTATATTTCTCTTTTCTTATCAGGCAATACAACCAAATCAATATAACGCTTAGAAAATAAATTTAATCAAATAGAGTAGAAGTATTGAGTTGAGTAAAAGGAAAGGTAATGCCATATATCGCTGAAAACAGCTCGCCCTGCTTTTCATTGGCAGACTGAGCTGGCGAAGACTATTGGATTTACCCCAGCGGCCACTTTAAACAAGACATCGACATTGAATACAAGGCCATACTTAAGATAGCCAGAAAGATTAGTACTAAACGGGTTGAGGCCTAACATTTGAAGGGTATCAATAGACGAAAATATATACCAAAATATTTCTATTACAGAAAATCTGATATACAGATAAAAATTTTTGGCTTACAAAACTAATTTTTATCGCCAAGTAAGTTAGATAGAAAAGTGTTAATACTGGTTTATATCTTTAAGAATTGAGAATGAACCATGTTAATTAAACAATTGATCGCAAGATTACAGACCTTTGATCCGGATCTTAAAGTTCTAATCGCTAATGAAGAAGATGGAATTACTGCTGAAGGTGAAGCCCTTAGAATATTTGATATTAGTGGAATGAATATTGTAGAAACTGAAATGAGTAAGAAATATGAGGAAGAAATTAATTTTAAATTTGAAGGCCCCACTGAAAAATCTCAAAAAATTCTATTCATTAAAACCTTAGCTCAAGGTTAATATAAAGAACTTGATATATCTTTAAAAAGGCACTTTAGAGTGCTTTTCTATTTAACTTTTCTAATTTGCTTGTGTATTTTAGTGATGAATACACCCTCGATGTAATTCTCACCATTCGAGCCAGTAGTGTAATACAAAATACATTTTTACGATGGGATGACTATCAAATTGCATAAGCTTAACTTCGATAGTCTGAATCTTTTGATCTAGGTTTGAAAAAGTTTATTTATATAGTTATTCGAATAATTTAAATAGATAATCAGGATCTTCTTCCATTGCCTTGTACAGGTAAAAACCGCTATTAAAACCGCCAAAATTGCTAAAATTAATATCCAAGATAATTTATTCATTAAGACTGATATTATCACTAATAATTATAAGAGTACCCATCAATACAGGACGAATGTAATAAAGACAACCATTGTTCGGTAAGGTCTTAAACAAGTAGCTATATGTTAGGTTGAAGAGGGCTATTATGTTTATGCCTTAGGGAGCTTTGACCTATAAAACTTTACTAATCATGCACGGGATAGGTCTACTGTTAACCTGTTGAACAGGTATCATATGGTTCAGCTTTAATAATATATTTGCATGAATATAAAAACGTCACATAATCCGGCTGATTTTCAGTGGTCCTTCCTTCTTCCCAAGTATTGGGCAATTTGGTTAATAGTTTTTATATTTTCCTTTTTAGCTGTCTTGCCCTGGTGCATTCAATGGAGGATAGCTAGACTGCTTACTAATCCTGCATGGAGGTTTTTATCTAGCCGTCGGCAAACGACTATCCTGAATCTGGAGATCTGTTTTCCTGAAAAGAGTCCAGATGAAGTCGAGCTGGCTGCAAAAGAAGTATTTTTTAATGCCTTGATTGGCCTGTTTGAGGCATTAAATGCTTGGTACGCCCCCAAATGGTTTAAATCTCGTGTATACATTCAGGGACTTGAATATATAGAAAATGCAAAGGGTCAGGGTATTCTGCTTTTAAGCTCTCACACTACTTTATTAGATGCAGGGGGATATATGTGCAGCTTGTTCTTTGAACTGGATGTTGTATATCGACCTCAAAATAATCCTTTATTAGAGATGCTGATTTATCGGGGCAGAGCAAAGGTATACAACAACCAGATTTCAAAAAATGATATGCGAGGTTTAATCAAGGAGTTAAAACAGGGCCGGGCAGTCTGGTATAGTCCTGATCAGGACTTTGGCCTCAAGCAGGGCGTAATGGCCCCTTTCTTTGGAGTTCAAGCCGCCACAGTAACTGCCCATAGGCGTATAATGCAAATATCAAATACCTTAGCTATCCCTCTGTACTTTTACAGAACAGGAGATATTAGAAATCCTCAATATCATATTTTGCTGGAGCCACAGCTTGAGGACTTTCCGGGTAAGGATGAAATTACTGATGCCACTAGAGTAAACAAAATATTAGAACGTCAGATACGTATGGCGCCTACACAATATATGTGGTTTCACCGGCGCTTCAAAACCCGTCCTGATGGCTATGATAAGATTTATGGAAGTAAATAATCTCAAACAATAAAAAAAGCACTCTAGGGTGCTTTTTTTAATTACTTGCTATGTGTTATAGAGCAACAATATTTACAGCATTAGGGCCTTTTTGACCTTGAGCAACACTGAAAGATACCTGCTGACCTTCGAATAAAGTTTTAAAACCAGAGCTGGCAATTTCACTAAAGTGAGCAAAAACATCTGATCCAGATTCTTGTTGAATAAAACCGAATCCTTTAGCTTCGTTAAACCACTTTACTGTACCATTGATAGTATTAGACATAATAAATCCTATTGAATTTTAATAATTTTTAGTCGTTTTTAATGACTGAGTATAACTTTGAAAATAATAAAGAATGGAACTTAAAATCTGAAAAAAACGAAGAATTATGACTAAAACTGCGATACTTAAGAAGATTTACCGGACAAGACTTTTTTCTAGTTAAGGCAATAATACATGAAAATAATTAATATTCAAGTTTTTTATATTATATATTTATTTTTTTGATAAATAGTGTTAATTAACAGCTACTTCTTAAGAAGTTAATTTTTATATCAGATTTAAATAATGAAAATGATATGTGGAAACTTATCACCTCCCTTGGTATGACAACTATAAATGCTAAGGCCTAAGTCTATGAATTTCAGGTATGGGGCTTTTCTCTGATATTAAGGTATAGCATAAATATCTGTATTGAGGATGATCTGGGCAAGCAAGTTGTGTAACGTTCAAGTCCAAGACTCAGAAACAATCGAAGATATGAATAAGATGAGTGACGTAAAATGCCATAAATAAAGTTTTATTATAGGAAGTGAGCATTACATGGTTTGAGCTATATTCTGTTTTGTGTACATGAGATGGGATTACAAATACAGGAAAGAATTACGCTTTATAAAACTGCTATTGGGTCTTATCATTACATATTTACCTCAATGAAGTTGATTAAACAGCTCATACTAAGTCTTTTAAATATATAGAAGCAAAAAAGATGGATACATGTTTACGTATAGCTGAAGAAATTTATAGAAAGATTGAAAATAGAAATGGTTTCTTAGGTAATAACTCTAAAGACATGAGCCTTTTCCTAATAGAGTTTAAAAGGGAAATCAGAAATACAGATATCAAATGTAAGTATGAATTTAATAGTTTAAAGGAACTTATTGAGCAAATTGAAAAACACAATGGTAAAACACTTGATTTAAGTCTTATCCCTAGTCGACATCAAAAAGATGAATTTATACTATGGTTAGCAGTAATATTTGAAAGCTTGACCGATAAAATTGTGATGGATTCATTTCAAGAGAAGCCTACCTTAGAACCAAAATCTCTAGTTTTAGATAATAGCGAAACTACAACAACCTATCTTCGAATCTAGCAAAAATAAGCGAGCTAATTAATCAATATTATTTGCAATCACTATACATATCTTTCAAATGATGAGATAGGTACTTAACAAACGCATTTTTATCATCTATCTCTGGCATTTCTACACTCCAAAACGTATATCGCCGTGAATTAAATTTAAAGATAACAGTTACTGTCTTTATCATAATAGAGCATTTCACCACTTCAATTTCAGAAAATAATTTTAGAGCTTCAGCCAGAAAATTTAACTTATCCGTAGCACTATTTGCTCTGGAATGGTGTGTGCTCAATGTCTCTGTATAAAGACGATAACAAAGATCTTGAAGGACCTCACTATTATTAACCATGAGTGTTCATACATTCTTTTTAAAGAGATAGAGTAAAATAAAGGTAGGGTGCATATTTGTACTCCTGTAAGCTAAGCCAAGAATCAATAGACTTATAGAATTTTAGAAAATTCAGTTCATTAAAATTTTATAAATGTCTAGCCTCACTTACTTTAAATGAGAATAGTACAATTTAATGTATATGCGTATAGAAAATTAATCTTTATTTTATAAGAACTTCTGACCTTAAAACAGATTAGTAAGTTAGTGTTTACAATAAGTTTTCGGATTCTTTGATTTTCATTAGTCATAAAAGGGTATCATATGGCCCATCTAAATAATGAGAGTGTGGTATGCAACAAAGCTTTTTTGGTGAGCTCTTTGGCGTAAAAATTCATTTACCTGTCTCACGCAATGAAGTAAAACAACTAATCTATGCTAAATCTGATTTTGCGGGATATCTGGTTCAAGAAAAGTCCATTCCACTCCATCGAGCCCAGACAGAACTTGATCAAGATATACATAAATTTGTCCGGAATATGGAAAAATCGCAGGCAAATCGCTTTTATGAATATCTTATAGAAGAGAGTGCAGTTTCTGCTGAAGAGTTCAGAAACCAGATTCATAACCCGATGACCTTAAATTATCCAAAACTTAGAATCTCTGGTGACAATACAGTTAGAAGAAAACATTCTGTCTGGAGTTATATGAGTTGGTTCTTGCTGATAGGTTGTGTATTTTTAGGTACATATTGGTTCGACCTATAACCAACTATTTTCTGCTAAAGTCTCATTTTTTATTTCCGTTAAAAGTCCCTCCTGTCCTTGATCAGGTAAATAGTGGTTCCCTGAGTAATGATTCCGGCGTAGGTCGAAAACACAATACGATTTTAAGAAGCTTTCCAAATGGTGAGCTTTTTTTAATTTTTTGAGCTCATTCCTTGTCATAAGGCTTATTTTCCAAAAAAATTAAAAAAATAAACAATTTGATTATACCTTTCTTGATTTAGATTCAATATAAATGATACTCCAAGCGCCATTAAAAGGTATAAGAATGAAGGAATGTATTCAAATAGCAGAAACGGTTTATGACCGAGTCTATAAAAAAAATGGATTTCAAGGCGACAGCTATAAGGATATTGATATTCTTTTAATAGAAATTAAAAAGGAAATTAAAGATAGTGGAATTGGATTTAAATACAATTTTAATAACTTTGATGAGCTATGTAAGGAGATAAATAAGAACAAAGGTAAAATGATTGATATGAGCCTGATGCCAAGCCGTAATGTAAAAGATGAGTTTGTACTATGGCTAGCCACTGTATTTGCGACAATAACCGATAAAGTTATTGTTGAGATCCCAAAAGTTTCGCCTCTGAGCCCCAAGCTTGAAAATAATGGTGAAGCTATCTCTGCTTACTTACGGTCTAAAGAATTTAATCAGACCACTTAAGCAATACTTGTAATTCAATTTCGTAGTTCTAAAAATAATACAAAATTTTCATTAGAGCTTATTAAGTTAATAAAAATGGGACCTTGTTTAGTAACAGGTCCCAATAAAGTTTAGAAGTATTATTCAGCTTTTAGGATATCACTTAACTTTTATTTTGTGGTTCATGAGGGGTAGGAGACTTTTCATCTTGCTTTACTTCATCGGGAGTTTGTGTAGAGATCTCTGGAGTAGGCTCGGCTGACTCATTGTCTTTTGCAGCTTTTTCGGAAAAATCTTTAAAATTAGACATTTCAATCTTCTTTATTATGTGAAGGAAAGTCATCATGCTCTTTTATGTCTACTTACACTAAGATAGTTGTGAGAGTGATGTGTGAGCTATGTGTCTTTTACTACAAAATTTCTGATTGGCTAATTACTTAAAGACTTTTTACTTTGAGAATAGACTAATTGAAATTTGTGGTGCTTTATTATACTAATATACAATTGAATAATGAGATATTTATCACTATATTGTTAAGATATGATGACATAATTGGGATTTTTAATTTGCGTATTTTTATTGATAGGATTTCTTTATGAAGGATGGAATATTTTATGTTGTATTTAGAAATAGTGGCCATGGCTTTGGAGAGGGTACTGTCGTTATAAACAATAATAAGATTAATGGTGGAGATTCTAACCATACATATTCAGGCCACATCAAAGATAATCTTGTCAAGCTAACTGTCCATAAGCACAGGAAGTCGGCGCTATCTATCTTTGATCAAGAATCTAATTACAGAATTAACCTAACTTTTCAAGAGTCAGGATTTGGTTTCTCGCTGAAAGGCCATGTTGAAGATAACCAAAATATTACTATAGAAGCCGACGCCAAATTTATTGGTGAACTTGTAATCTGATTATTTAAAAACCTATTTTTGTTTTCTTCTATTATCTTTTAAATTATATAACGATCTTGTTCTTATCAAAGGCAACTCTATAGCATAATTTCTTGCTCATCATTTTTATATCGATAACGTGTTGTTAATACATGTTTTTGGATTAATGCGACTTTTAAATCGTTTAATAACTCTGTTGAATCTTCTTTTCACTCAATCTTCTAAAACTGAAAATATTAATTAAATAAGTACTTAAACTATTTATTGGACTACTTCTTTATCTTTATTGATATAGAAAGCAATTAGTCATAGTCTAGTCTTACAGTCTTTGCAGTTTATAACTGATGAGGTTTCTTCTATAGTCTTCATAACATGATAACTAACTACTAACAGTCAGTTTTTCCAAATATATACTTGCCTGGCAAACAAAACACAGAAGAATAGAGACTATATGTACTTCATGATGGAAGGTGATCAGAAAGTAGAAAACAGATTTATTAAGGTAATCATCCATTGAGAAGGACATATTATTACTATATGTCATGTCTGAGTCTAATAATGAAGTTTGCCCTATACAGCAAGCTTTCGGACCGGCTGAGCAATCATATATTTTTTCATCATGTCTGGAAGAGTTACGTTGCAGATAATTCAAGCTTAATCTTCTTCAGTTTATAACCCTTAATTATGCAGCCTTTAAAAGCTACAAAGGTAGTCTTCAAGCCAAAAAATCTTTTGATAGTAAGTTTATTAATGTATAAGCTCACTATACTTTCCTAAAATTTTCTAAATATTTGAGTATTCTTTAGTGTACATGAGATTTTTGGTAACGACCTCTATAGTATCGAGTGTATTATTCTTTTGCTTGTATTCTCATACTACTCCTGCATTTACCCATCATAAAAATTTGGATAGTGCTGCTATTGCTTCTTTTTATCCACGTAAAAGGAATGCTTTCAAGAGTTTTAAATTTGCCAGAATTGATCATAAAAAAAGATTAGCGGTAAAAAGTAGTGTTTAAAAACGATAAGGAGACCTAACGTAGCCGATCAACACAAATTTTAAAACTGATATTTAGGTCCATAATCTATTTAAACCAGACCCCATATCTCATAGTCTGTAGCTTTTGTCCCCCTAAATTACCTAATTTAAAAATCTACTATATTTGATCAACATACAAACATTATTAATTTACACTTCAAATTTGGCAAGTTGCTATAGTGGTTTTTCCCTTGAATTAAATAATAAGGCTTAACAATGCAAAATATTAATGAACATGACGTAGTAATAGCTTCTTGTGGAACTCAAGTTGGAAAGGTAGATCATTTAGAAGGCCAAGATTCAATTAAATTGACTCGTAGTGATGACGAAAATAATGAGCACCATGTCATCCCGTTAAGCTGGGTTGCCAAAGCAGAAAATGGTGAAGTTCATCTCAATAAGAATGCTGAAGAGGTTCACCAGCAGTGGAAGACTCTTCAGTAAAGGGTTGATTCTTAGTAAGTCAAACATAGTATTGCATAGGCAATACTATGTTTTTTTAAATTTATTTATTCAAAATTTGTAGATCCAGCCCGAAATCTACTTTTCTACTTTTCTACTTTTCTACTTTTCTACTTTTCTACTTTTCTACTTTTCTACTTTTCTACTTTTCTACTTTTCTACTTTGACGTGCGGTATTTCCTATCTGGTAAATCTGTATTGACCATTTGCTGGCAGTTTACTGTATTACTTATAAGTATAGCTTCTGATTCTTTGGATTTATTGCCCGGCGCAAAAATATTGATATAAGCTAAATCACTTCTACTCGAAATCTTGAATTTTAATCACTGACCAGCTTTGGCCCGGAAGGTATATTAACTATTATGGTATCTTGTAAAGCTACCTCTATCTAACAGTTGTTTTGTTCATATCTTTTTTAAAAGATAAAGATAATCTGGTTTTCAGTAGCTTTGGAACTACAAGCAAACTGCAAAAAGAAATGAAAAAGCTAGGAAAGCAGAACCTAAGTATTTATTAATAAATATCGAAAGTCATTCTTATAGTGATGTATGTGAATATTATATCACCAGAAAAATTACTGATCTTTATAGGTATATGGGCTATAACTGATAAATATGTATTTATAATCCGGCACTAAAGTTAAGAATAAAGGGAAATATTATTTAAAAACCGATAAAGGAAATAGAAATTATAAAAAAGAATTATTTATATATCAGTGATATAAATTTCTTTTACTCTTTATATTTTTAACGTATAAGTATAAAGGCAGATTACTTAATAAAGTCACTGCGAATTACTACTATATAAGGCTCATTCGGATGCACATAAGGATTTTAATAACTTTATTTATAGGTATGAGCTGTTTTTTCTACTGGACATACAATACCCGGAATAATTTTTTCGGCAAAAACGATGATATAAAAAGAATCGCAAAAGCCTCTTTTTATCCTGATAAAATGAGCACAGGCAAGAATTTTACTTTTGTAAAAGTGGGACCTGATGACAAAATTATTCTTGAGAAAGTGGAATTTGCTCAATAACACTTTCCTCTGAAGAGTCCCTGGTGAAAAATTAAGTATTCACTTTGGTTTATTATATTGAACTTGAATTTTATCTCACTCTTTTGCCATTTTGATCAATTATTAATTCACCATCTTCTTTACTAAATGCCTTACGTTGAGGTGCGGACAGTATATCTAGCACTATTTCTGAAGGCCTACATAGTTTGGTTCCAAGTTCTGTGACGACAAAGGGCCGGTTAATTAAAATCGGATATTCAAGCATCAAGGTGATTAATTGCTCATCTGTCCAATGTAATTTGTCTAAGTCTAGCTTTTTGTAGGGTGCTACATTCTTGCGTATGGCTTCACGTACAGTTAGTCCGGAATTCTTGATTAATTGAATTAACTCTGCTTTTAAAGGTGGAGTCTTCAAGTACTCAATAATTACAGGCTCTTGCCCTGTATTACGGATTAGGGCTAATGTATTTCTAGAAGTTCCACATTCCGGATTATGATAAATTTTGATGGATTGAGACATAGGTTACTCGATCTCTTTAGTATTGTTTGCCTTTATATATGGATATACGTATATTCGCAATAGTAAATATTTGAGATTTCAAAAGATGGAACAGACAGATTTTTTTAAATGCCTTGCTGATTCAACACGTTTAAATATTTTAAAATTAGTTATGAACAGAGAAAATGTATGTGTATGTGAATTTACGGCACAATTAAAATTAAGTCAGCCAAAAATCTCTCGTCATTTAGCCCTGCTTAGAAACTTGGGAATGCTACTGGATCAGCGTAAAGGGCAGTGGGTATATTATCGCCTGAACCCTGATTTACCAACTTGGGCACATGATATTTTAAAAATAATAGCATTAAACCCGATACTTAATCCCTTAACTTCAAATATTCCGGACTATTGTGAAGAGTAATATTGTGCCTGCTAAAATATCATTTCTGGATCGTAATCTTACACTTTGGATTTTTATTGCTATGGCGCTAGGCATAGCTATAGGAGTGTTTTTTCCGCAAGTCTCTGTGAACTTAGATAAGTTAAGTATAGATTCAATCAATATTCCAATAGCTATTGGTTTAATTCTGATGATGTATCCACCTTTAGCCAAAGTCGATTATGCAGCTTTGCCAGAGGTATTTAAAGACAAGAAAACGCTAATTTTATCTCTAGTTCAGAACTGGGTTATTGCACCAGTTTTAATGTTTGCTTTAGCGGTTATCTTTTTACCTCACTATCCTGAATATATGACAGGATTGATTCTGATTGGTCTGGCACGATGTATTGCAATGGTTTTGGTGTGGAATGGACTAGCTTGTGGCGATAATCAATACGTTGCAGCCTTAGTCGCATTTAATAGCATTTTTCAAATCCTATTCTTCAGTACTTATGCCTGGTTGTTTTTGACTTTTTTGCCACCGTATTTTGGTGTTGCGGGGCAAGTGATCAATGTTGATTTTTGGACTATCACACATGCGGTACTCGTGTATTTAGGTATTCCATTTTTTCTTGGTTTTATGACTCGCTTTCTTCTGGTTCGGGCCAAAGGTTTAGCTTGGTATCGAAATATCTTTTTGCCAAAGATCAGCCCAATGAGTTTACTGGCTCTATTGTTCACAATTGTGGCAATGTTTAGTTTGAAAGGAAATGATGTGGTGAGCTTGCCGCTGGATGTTTTGCGGATTGCAATTCCTCTGATCATTTATTTTATATTGATGTTCTTTATCAGCTTCTTTATGAGCAAATGGATGGGAAATGATTATCCAAAAACCACAGCCATTTCTTTTACAGCTGCGGGAAATAACTTCGAATTAGCATTAGCTGTTGCAATTGCAACTTTCGGCTTGGCGTCACCCGTGGCGTTTACTACCGTAATTGGTCCTCTGGTTGAAGTACCAGTGCTCATTATACTGGTGAGTGTTTCACTATGGCTGAAGAAAACCTGCTTTAAAGAAAAACAGTTTTTCTGAATTTCTTAATCTGAAATTAGCTTTACTTGATATTAATTAAGTAAGGATTACTGTGAGATACAAAGTATTATTCTCGAGTTGTGGAAAATAATGAAGAACCATTAAATATATAAATCTAAAAAATTTTTAAAGATGAACAAAAATTAAAGACAATAAAAAGCCCCGAAAAAGGGGCTTTTTATCACGTTATATTTATAAGTTATGCCTTATTTACACCAAAAGTTATATCATTTTTATGAAGCTTTGCTTTAGGAAAATAAAATTATTCTAAAATAATCTTGGTCCAGGCTTCATACATTTTTACAGCAGCGGAAAAATCACTATCGGGCTCTGCTGTCAGATTTGCTGCCTGAATCAGACTTTGTGTGAGCGCAAGAAGTGGGGCAGGTAACTTTGCTTCATTAACCAGATCTAGTGCTATTCCTGTATCCTTTGCAAGCAAAGGTAAAGCAAAGGTTAACGGGAAACTACGGTTTAATATTCGTGCGGGCAGTGCCGTTTCAGTGACGCCACTTTTACCACTTGAGGCATTAATACATTCAAGGGCCTGATTCAGATTGACACCATGGGCTTTTAAAGTCGTAAAACCTTCAGCTACTGACCATAAGTTCACTGCAAGTAACATATTATTCACTGCTTTCACAGCAAACCCAGCCCCTGAGTCACCTACATGTTTAATCAGCTTGCCAAAGGTCTGCATAGCTGGCAGGGCACGATCAAATACTGCAGCATCGCCTCCAACCATTATGGTTAAAGTGGCATTTTCGGCACCAATAGTTTGACCACTGACAGGCGCATCTAAAAATTCGATGTCCTTTTGTTTTAAACTCATTGCCAGCTCTTTTGCTGCTGCAGGAACACCACTTGTACAGTCTATCCATATAGCGCCAGCTTTAATATTTAATGAGTCAATAAGCTGCTTCACATCCTGGCTGGTAGGTAAACAGGAAAAGATAATATCTGCCTGTACCGCCTGATGTAGATCTATTGCCTGTGTACCGTACTCAGTTGCATGCTGTTCAGCCTTTTCAAAGCTGCGATTCCAGACATAAACAGTATCAAAATGTTTGGGTAGATGTGCAGCCATGCGGTAGCCCATTGCTCCAAGACCAATAAATGCCACAGTTTGAATCATAATGTATCCTTTATTCTTGATGAGCGTTGTACCAGCCATTCGGTCAATTTTGGCCAGAATTCATTGGCACTTGCCTGGCTTGACATTAAACCGATGTGCCCTCCAGGAATAGCAGTAAACGAAACATCTGCACTATTTGTCAATTGGCTAAGGGGTTGAATAGCTGCTTCTGTCACAATCTGATCTGTGGTGCCGGCACCTAATAGTAATGAGCATTCAATATTTTTTAAGTCAATTAACCGATCTTTTAAATCAATACTTCCTGTTTTCAGTGGATTTTTAAGCCAGACTTTAAAAATCATATCTTTATTGATTGCGCCAGGATAATCATTCATATGATTTAAAAATGTCTGCACCGTAGTGTGTTCTCGCAGAAATTTTTCATTGTCTATATATTTAAATAACTGAATACAGCTGTTTAACCAGCCTGCTGGATCAATTATTTTAAACCCCAAGGCATTAATAAAACCTGGTGTATGGATCAGCCCTTCAGGAATATTTTCAATACTGTGCCTGATTTTTGCATGTCTGGTAAGTAACTGATTTACTGTTTTAAATAGCTTGCCAATCCGACCCGAAGCGTAACTGTCAATTGGACTACCTAAAATAATCAGATTTTTAACATGACTCTGTTTCGCCAAGGCACTGTAGAGTAAAGCAAAAATACCCCCCATACTCCAGCCATGCAGGGAAATTTTTTCACTTTGCGAATGTTCACAGACAGTTTTAATATAGTGCGGCAAGCAATCATCAATAAAAAATAGAAAATCGCGATATCGGTCCTGAAATGTGAAGGTTCCCCAATCAACCAGATAAACATCAAAACCTTGCAGCTGAAAATGCTGTACTAAAGAACGGTAAGGATATAGATCATAAATCGCCATATCGACTGCCAGCGGTGCTACAAAAACTAATGGCTCCTTGTAGCGTTTATGAGCGGCAGCATAATAACGCAGCTGGCTACCATGATACTTGCTGATTACCTGAAAGGGTGTGGATTGGGAAAGAACCAATGACTCGGGGTTAAGTACACGGCGTGAAAGATGAAAAAATCTGGTCTTCTGCTGTCGAATTCTGGCTTTTAAGGTAAACATTTTTGGCATTCATTTCTCATTTCAAAAGATTTGTATGAAGACTAAGCGATAATTATGCATTTTACCTTGACCAGAAATACTCTGGACGCTCAAAATGTTGGCAATTTCTATCAAGGGCAGTCTTGCGGACTGAGTCAGACATGAACCAACCAGACGAACTAGATTATCAAATTGACACTTTAGCTATTCGCACTGGCCATACACGCAGTTTTGAAGGCGAACATGGCGAACCAATCTTCCTGACCTCTTCATTTGTTTATGCCAATGCTGAGGAAGCAGCAGCAAAATTCTCGGGTCAGATTCCAGGTAATATCTACTCGCGCTTCACCAACCCGACAGTTTCCATGTTTGAAAAACGTCTTGCTGCATTAGAGGGCGCAGAACGTGCCGTTGCTACTAGTTCGGGTATGGCGGCAATACTGGCTGTAGTCATGTCTTATCTAAAGGCAGGTGATCATGTCATCTGTTCACGTGCGGTATTTGGTTCTACTGTATCGCTGTTTGAAAAATATGTTGCCAAGTTTGCTGTAACGGTAGATTTCGTTGATTTAACAGATACAAGTGCCTGGAAAGCTGCATTACGTCCTGAAACACGACTGCTTTTTGTAGAATCACCTTCTAACCCACTGGCCGAGATCGCTGATATTCAGTCTCTGGCAGATATTGCGCATAGCAATGGTGCTCTACTGGCGATTGATAACAGTTTTTGTACTCCGGTTTTGCAACAGCCTTTAAAATTCGGTGCTGACCTGGTGATTTATTCTGCTACCAAGTATCTTGATGGTCAGGGACGTGCTTTAGGTGGTGCAGTGGTTGGCGGTCATCAACTGCTTGAAGACGTTTTCGGTATGGTGCGTACTTTAGGGCCATCAATGAGTCCTTTTAATGCCTGGATCTTTTTAAAGGGCCTTGAGACATTAAACCTGCGTATGAAAGCTCATACGGCCAGTGCTCAAAAACTGGCTGAATGGTTAAAACAGCATCCAAAAGTTGAAAAAGTCTATTATGCCGGCCTGCCTGAACATATAGGCCATGAACTGGCAGCCAAGCAGCAAAGTGGTTTTGGTGGGATTGTTTCTTTTGAGGTAAAAAAAGGACGAGAAGGGGCTTGGAAAGTCATTGATCAGACCCAATTTATTTCTATTACCGGTAATCTGGGCGATACCAAGTCTACTATTACTCATCCGGCGACTACCACGCATGGTAAATTGTCAGCAGAGGCGAAAGAAGCAGCAGGTATCCGCGAAGGCTTGATCCGGGTTTCTGTCGGCCTTGAAGACATTGATGATATTATTCGCGATTTATCGCGCGGTTTAGATTTAATTTAGCCATTTAAATTTTTTTGGAGAGTAATAATGAATATTAATATGTTGATGCAGCAAGCCCAGCGTATGCAGAAGGATGTAGAAAGTAATCTGAAAAAAGCCAAAGAAGAGCTAGCCCAGATGGAAGTACATGCAGAAGCGGGTGGTGGGCTGGTAAAAGTAACCATGACATGCCGTAATGTGGTAAAGCGTATTGAAATTAATCCGGACCTTTTACAGGATGAACCGGATATGATCGAAGACCTGATTGCTGCTGCGATTAATGACGCTGCCCGTCAGGCAGAAGCAATTTCTGAAGAAAAAATGAAGAGTGCCAATAGTGGTATGGGCTTACCACCAGGCCTGGCCGGATTATTTTAAGGATTAATATTACGTGTTCAGTGAGCGCTTTGATCAGCTTGTACAGGCATTGCGAATTTTACCTAGCGTTGGGCCGAAATCGGCTCAGCGTATGGCATTGCATCTGCTTATGAAAAATCGGGAAGGTGCATCAGGACTGGCTCATGCTCTAAATGAGGCAACTTCCTATATTCATGAATGTAAAGTCTGTCATTCACTGACAGAAAATGAAGTGTGTGATATATGTGCATCTTCTGAACGTGACGAGCAGCAGCTCTGTGTAGTGGAATCACCAGCCGATGTCATGGCAATAGAGCAAAGTGGCAGTTTTAAAGGTAAATATCATGTCCTTGGTGGTCACTTATCTCCACTTGATGGGATTGGTCCAGAAGAGATTGGTATACCTTATCTAGTCCGGCGTTTGAGTGAAGGTCATATTACAGAAGTTATTCTGGCGACCAATGCTACAGTAGAAGGCCAAGCGACAGCTCATTATTTGGCTGAAGCTACCAAACATTTGCCTTTGCATCTAACTCGAATTGCCCAAGGAGTACCTCAGGGTGGTGAGCTCGAATATGTAGATAGCCATACGTTAAGCCAAGCTTTACACAATCGGATGCGAATAAAATAAGCACTTATAAGTGCTTATTTTATTTGTAATGCTAAAAAAACTGCATTTTGTCGTACATTCTGTCACTGGAAAATAGATATAACTATGACAATATAAAAAAACTCACTGCTAAATAAGGCTAATTCCAAAGTAAATATAAGAAATCATCTAAAATATAACCAATCAAATTGATTGGAAAATAGTTAATACGTATTAATTCTATTTAAAAACATTGAATTAATAAAGATTTAGACAAAAGACTAATAGTAGAAACCTATATATAAAATAACCCTAACTTGTTAATATGAACAAAAAATTACTGTTGAGCTCCTATGTTTCAGTTTATCGAACAGCAAACTGATTTAGAAAAAGTGCTCTACCTCATGGATCAACATCCGGTTTATGCACTTGATACTGAATTTATTAAAGTCGATACCTTTTGGCCTAAACTCGGTGTTTTCCAGATTAATATTGCAGAGCAGATATTTTTACTGGATGGTACAACTTTAGACCTTACAGCTTTCTGGAAAAAAGTTTATCGGGCCCAGCAAAATATTTTTCATGCCTGTAGTGAAGATATTGATCTGATTTATCATTATGCTGGCCCTTATAGCCTAAGCAATGTATTTGATACTCAAGTTGGCTTGTCTTTTTTAGGCCAAGGTTTACAGGTAAGTTATCAGAATGCTTTAAAACTTGTGCTTGATATTGATATTGAAAAAGATCAAACCCGTTCTGACTGGCTAGCTCGACCACTGACGGATGAACAGCTACATTATGCAGCAAATGATGTGTTGTACTTGGGACAGTTAGCCGAACAGATTAAAACTGAACTTAAGCAGAAAAACCTGTATGAGTGTGTACTTGAAGACTGTAAGCACCTGACCCAAGAAATTGCTGAGGAAACACCCCTACATTTACTGTATCAGGATGTGGGCAATTACCGGCATACACGTCGCCAGCTTATGCAGCTTCAACATTTAAGTGTGTGGCGTGAGCAAATGGTTAAGGCACTTAACCAGCCTCGTAGCTTTATTCTACGCAACTCAACCATGATTGATTTGGTCGAGAAAAATCCACGTAATAATTTCCAGCTGGCAAGTATTAAAGATATTCGTGCCGGTGTGGTACGTGAATATGGAAAAGTTATTCTGGACTTGCTGAAATTTTTGCCTAAAGCAGAAGAGTGGCCATTACGTATGGCTCGTCCCATCAAACAGGCCTCAAAAACTACTGCCGAGCAGGTAGATAACCTGATTCAAACAGTTGTTGAAGAGACTAAAGTACCCAAAGAGGTTCTACTGCGTAAAAAATGGATGAATTCTTTATATCAGCATGTCGTCTTTCATGGAGATGAGCAGAATTTGCCAGACTATCTGCTGGGCTGGCGCTATGAAATATTAACCAAGCCGCTTATCCAGATTTTACAACAGGATGAAAGTTATTTATCGACCCAGATAAAAGTAACAAATTAACTAAATATGAATTGATGAAGAGCGGCATATTTAAGTAAAAACACGACTGATGCGTTAATGATGGCTAATGTAACCGTCGTCTTTTTCATGTATGCTTTGATTTGAGTTTTATGAGTTCTGTTTCAAAAATGCATTGTGATATTTATAGATCTAGTAAGAAAGATGAGATGTACCTTTATATTGCACGTCCTGATTATTCAGCCGAGTCTGACTCTTCGGAACTTGATCCGCTTGAGATAGTGCCTGAAGTATTACGTCATGCTTTTGGGCGGGCTACTTTTGTAATGCATCTTGAATTATCTGAAACGCGCCGTCTGGCTCGGGTAAATGTATTACATGTACTTGATTCCCTACAAACCAAAGGCTTTTTTATTCAAATGCCTCCAGAAGGTTTAATTAACCCTAATGCAGTAGAACCAGAGGGCTTGCGTGGTGCTTGATCAATTTTCAGGAGTTTGGAACAGTTTACTTTCGATGCTCGATTCAATTCCTGAAGATAGCATCGCTGTAACAGTTTATGGTCTTGGTACATTAATTATTTTATGGTGCTGGACTAATATCGCAAGACGTATTCCAGCGCCGGTTGGAGCAATTAGCTGGATTATCGTTTTTGCAATTCTGGTCACCCCGACTGTTTCAGAAGGGCCAAATGCTTCCATTGCGCCAGCAACCTTTGGACTGATCTTTGGTGTACTCACCAAAGAGTACCCGCTTGTTTGGTCCAATCTGGCGGCTATTTTGTTTGTAATTGCGCTTGGCCTGCTAATCGGGTATCTGTGGACACGTTATACGGCACCCAAAAAGACTTCGCCACTTTAAGTAATAAAAATAAGGTTTAATTATGTCTTTGGATTCTCAAAAATTTTCTGGTACAGAGCAATATATTGCCACTGAAAGCCTTAAACTTGCAGTAAATGCGGCCCGTATTCTGCAAAAGCCGTTACTGGTTAAAGGAGAGCCAGGAACAGGCAAAACCTTGCTTGCAGAGCAGGTAGCAGCGAGTCTGGGTTTAAAGTTGATCACCTGGCACATCAAGTCGACCACTAAAGCGCAGCAGGGATTATATGAATATGATGCGGTATCGCGTCTGCGTGACAGTCAGCTTGGTGATGACCGAGTATACGATATTGCAAATTATATTAAGCCTGGGAAACTGTGGGAAGCATTTACCAGTGAAGAACGCTGTGTACTGCTGATTGATGAGATTGATAAAGCAGATATCGAATTTCCAAATGACCTGTTGCATGAAATTGATAAAATGTCATTTTTCGTATATGAAACGGGTGAGACAGTCACAGCAATTCAGCGTCCGATTGTGATTATTACTTCAAATAACGAAAAAGAATTACCAGATGCATTTTTGCGTCGATGCTTTTTTCACTATATTGAGTTCCCGGATGAAGCTACCATGCGGGCTATTATCAATGTCCATTTTCCAAATATTTCGGCTACTCTGGTCAGTGAAGCCTTGCAGATATTTTTCAAGCTACGCCAGATACCAAGTTTGAAAAAACCACCTTCAACTTCTGAACTGATTGACTGGTTGAGCCTGCTGATGGCTGATGAAATGCCAGAAGATATTTTGCGACATCATGATAAGTCTAAGGCAATTCCGCCTCTATACGGTGCCCTGATCAAAAATGAACAGGATGTGCAGCTTCTTGAACGTCTTGCTTTTATGTCACGACGTTAAGAGGCTCCTGCTATGTTCGTGCGGCTGTTTTATACATTACGAAAATATGGAATACCGGTGACTACCCGGGAGCTGATCGATTTAAATCAGGCAGTTGCGCAAGGGTTAGTCTTTGCTGATGAAGAAGGTTTTTATCAGCTGGCACGAATGATCTTGGTCAAGGATGAACGATTCTTTGACAAGTTTGACCGTGCTATGAAGGACTATTTTGATGGGATCGAAAGTATTGATCTGGATGAGTTGTTAAAACAGGTTCATAAACTGCCAAAAGACTGGTTTGATCTGGAGCTGCTTGAAAAACATCTTACTCCTGAACAGCGCGAAGAACTCAAGAAAGCAGGCTCACTTGAGGAGCTGATGAAAATGCTTGAAGAGCGCTTGCGTGAACAGCATAAAAAACATCAGGGTGGCAACCGGATGATTGGTACAGGGGGTACTTCTCCGTTTGGTGCTTACGGTGATCATCCTGAGGGAGTCCGTATCGGAGGGCCGGGGCGAAAGCGCTCAGCAGTTAAAGTGTGGGAACAGCGCAAATACAAGAACCTTGATGATGAGCAGATCCTTGGTTCGCGGCAGATGCAGCTGGCATTACGTCGTTTACGTAAGTTTGCCCGTACCGGTGCTGCCGAAGAGTTAGATATTGACGGTACTATTCGTGAGACAGCCAAGCAGGGGATTCTGGATGTACAGATGGTACCAGAGCGTCGTAACCGGGTTAAAGTATTGATGCTGTTCGACGTGGGTGGTTCTATGGATGCCCATATCAGTGAATGTGAAAAACTGTTCAGTGCCGCACGTACCGAATTTAAAACATTGGAATATTTTTATTTCCATAACTGCCTGTATGACTATGTCTGGAAAGATAACTATCGGCGTTCCTCAACCCGTATGGAAACGCAAGAGCTGTTTAATACTTATGCCAGAGATTATCGTGTAATTGTAGTTGGCGATGCCAGCATGGCACCTTACGAACTCAGATCGGTTGGCGGATCAGTTGAATACATGAATGATGAAGCGGGAGAAGTGTGGCTAAGACGCCTGCGTCAGCACTTCGATAAAACAGCTTGGCTGAACCCGGAGCAGGAAAGTTATTGGCATTATACTCAGACTATAGCCATGATTAAGGAAATTTTTGAAGATCACATGTATCCAATGACGCTTAAAGGAATTGAAGAGATGACCCGCTATCTGGCACGTTAATCTCCCTGTTTAAAAATGTATACAAGCTGGAACTTATTATGAATCATCAAATCAATGGCGTAGCTTTACCGGATGAACAGGGGTTCTTTGGTGAATATGGGGGCCAGTTTATTCCACCACATCTAAAGCAGGCCATGGATCAGATTAATCTGGCTTATGAAGAAATACGTCATACTCCAGAGTTTCAGCAAGAGCTGGCTGATCTTTTTGCACATTATGTTGGCCGTCCAAGTCCATTATTTCATGCGAAGCGACTGTCTGATCAATTAGGCGGGGCACAAATCTATCTGAAACGTGAAGATCTGAACCATACTGGTGCCCATAAAATTAATCATTGTCTGGGTGAGGCATTACTGGCCAAATATATGGGTAAGACCAAAGTTATTGCCGAGACTGGAGCCGGGCAACATGGCGTGGCCTTGGCAACTGCCTGTGCATTGGTGGGTATTCCTTGTGAAATTCACATGGGGCAGGTGGATATTGAAAAAGAACATCCAAATGTTGTAAAAATGAAAATTCTGGGAGCAAAACTGGTCTCGGTAACGCGTGGTACCGCTACTCTTAAAGATGCAGTGGATAGTGCTTTTGAAGAATATTTAAAAGACCCTGATCACTTTATTTATGCGATTGGTTCTGTTGTCGGTCCTCATCCATTTCCTAAAATGGTCCGTGATTTTCAGTCTGTTATTGGAAAGGAAATTAAAGAGCAAACCCATGAGCGTTTTGGAAGTAATCCGGATTATATTGTTGCCTGTGTAGGCGGCGGCTCTAATGCAATTGGTGCATTTAGTGCATTTTTAAATGACCGGGATGTTAAATTAGTCGGAGTTGAGCCGGCTGGTCATGGTTTAGATACTCCTATGCATTCAGCATCTCTAACACTTGGTAAACCAAGCAAACTACATGGTATGGCCTGTTATGTGCTGGAAGATGAGCATGGTGAGCCACTACCTGTTCACTCTATAGCCTCAGGGCTGGATTATCCTGGAGTAGGGCCACAGCATAGTTACCTCAAGGATATTGGTCGAGTAGAGTACGCTACCGCCAGTGATGAGGAGTGTCTGGCTGCCTTTATGACGTTATCGCGCGTGGAAGGGATTGTACCTGCACTTGAAAGCTCTCATGCAGTTGCATGGGCAATTCGTGAGGCACCTAAAATGCCTAAAGAGATTCGGATTATTGTAAACCTTTCTGGCCGGGGTGATAAAGATTCAGATTATGTAGCAGCAAAACTGGGTCTCTAATCTTTACATTTTAAGATAATTAAACAGGTATCTTTATGTATACCTGTTTAATTAAGGGTTGTTAAAAGTTCTAAATTTAACCTGAAATGTATTGCTGTAACTGATCAATCATCAGACGCTGGTCTTCCATTGCAGCTTTGACCAGATCACCGATTGAAATCAGTCCTACCAGCCGCTCGTCTTCAAGCACGGGTAAATGTCGCAAATGGCGGTCAGTCATCAGTTGAAGACAATCTTCTACAGTATTATTAAGACCCACGGTTAAAACCTTATTGGTCATAATTTCACTCACTGTGGTGTTATAGGAAGAGCGTTCCATTAATGCAACTTTACGGGTGTAATCGCGCTCAGACAAAATTCCAACGACACGCTGTTCATCAGTTACGATTAATGCACCGATTCCCTTGTTGGCCATAAGTGAAATCGCTTCAAGTACAGTAGCTTCTGGTGAAATAGTAAAAATGGCTTTTTCTGTTTTATTGTGAAGAACCTGAGAGACAGTAGTCATATAATGATTCCTTGGTGTTACTTATCGTTTTAATTTAACTTAGCCTGATTTTTAGAAAATGCAAAGAGTTTAAAATAATCTCGTTAAAAAATGCTGAAAATGTATATCGAGATATACAGGTTTCAGGAAGCTTATCTTATGAATTCACTTTTTTAAAGTGCATCACAGTTTAATTCACTAAAGAAAAAATGACACATCTGATTGGCAGAAAGTTTAAACTTACGGTTAGATGAGTTAAATAGTGCTGGTGTAACATTCAGACGAGTTAATGTCGGTAATAGTGATTTCTGAAAGTCTTTCGGAGTAATACGGCGTGGCGTATAGTTTGGCCAATGTACCTGAGCATAACGGTGTGCCTGCACACCATTAAGCCAGAAAGGAAAAACATAGTCTTCCTGGTCTGATTTGATTGCCCAGCCATCATTATAAAGGCCCCAGACCACACCACAATACATCATTGTTTTTAAAATAGAGAGTTTAATTATAAGTTCTTTAGAAGCAGGTTGAAGTTGGCTATAAGTATTCATGATCATTCATGGCTATAAGAATTTCGAAGTCAGGCCTATTGTAAGGTTTAATTATGAAAGTACAGTTTAAGCTTTAGGTATATTCGGTAAGAAATTATTATTTTAAGGTATTAAAAAACGCCACCTAGGTGACGTTTTGTTAAGCCTGCATCGTGGCCATCTTTTGCCAGTACTGAGCTTTTAAGGAATCCCGTTCTACACGGAAACCTTGGTAATAAAGCTCGGCAAGGAAAAGGGCCGCTTTACCATGACCTGCACGAGCAACTTCTTCTAGCTGCTGTACAGCCTCGCTAAAATTCATTTGAGACTGTATTGTATTTACAGCATTAGCGTACACATGTTCTAAGTCATGATGAGAGATATTTTGAATCATAGTAAACTCCTTATTGTAATTATGATTGCGAATATAAAAGACAAATTGTCTTAATATTAAAATAACAAATCTATGTGAAACTAATATTACATTAGTCTTAACTTGTCAATGTACATATTGGGTAAAGATTCTGTTTTTCAAGCTTACATGTTTAAACATTAAACAAAAAATGTTTTTATTAGAATGAAAAAGAAAATTAGATAAATAAGAGGACAATAATTATGGCTTCCACAATAATAGCGGATACTTCAACTGTCAGTAATGAAAGATATAATACCCTTGATGGTTTGCATTTTGACTATCCTCCAACTGAGCAGCAAATTGTCGCACTGGCACATGCCCATCGGCGTAATCTGGATGCGGCATCATTAGATCAGAACGTGCATTTGGGGAATTTTTGTTTGAAACAGCGCAAGCATGTTTATGATTTTACTCGGCAGTATGAATATGATGACCGTGTACGTTTTTACTCAATTTATAATGGAGAACTTTTACGTATTGCAGATGAAGACGACCTGCATCCGGCAGATTCAGAACGTGGAGTCGGTATTTTTGCAATATTTGTAGTAATGGCGATTGTTGCTGCTGTGCTCTACTACACTGTAATCCGGGTAGTCTTTTACTGAGCATTGATATGCAAATGGTGAACCGGTCTAATAATATACAGCTTGCGCTATTATTAGACTGCTTTACTTGTACTTTTACCTGCGAGCACTTTAAACTACCTGTTATTCGAGGTAGGTTATGCTCATATCCCCACATAGTTTCCAGAAAATTAAAGCAGTTCTAACACTAGATCGTATCTATGATATTTTTGTACTGCTTGTTATGGGCCTAATTTTTTTAATGGTTTGTATTGGTCTATCTCGACCTGTTGCCACCAACCAATATCAAAATATTTTAATACTTTCAAAACAGGCTGTTCATCCCAAAACTCAGAAAATGGCTCTTGAACTATTACAAACTGAAAAGATTCAGCGCATCTATTATCTTAAATTGATGCGGGCGTATCAGTTTGAACAGACACAGGTGAAGCATTATCCGGCACAGGCGGCAGAGGATTTGCGCTAGGTATAGGTTTAGAAGCCGCAGGCGATGTTATCTGTGAATTCAGGTTTTGCTCTAAAATGCTCTGTATAGCCTGTTTGTCCAAGGTTTCACTCACAATAACTAAAGTCAGATTTTCAGGATTTAAATGTAATTTTACGGCCTTTTCTACATCCTTGGTGGTCAGATTAGCCAGCTGTTTGGAATATTGAGTCAGATAATTGGCAGGTAGACCATAAAACCCGATAGCACCTAACTGTGCATTCATGCTGGCATTACTGCTGAAATTCATTGGAAATGCGCGTAATATGCCTGCTTTAGTTTCTTCTAGCTGTTTCTGGTCAAGTGGCTGTTGAACAAAATCAAGCAGCGTTTTGTGCGCAACCCGGATACTGTCTAGCAGCTGGTCTTGACGGGTGGAGTAGCTAATATTAAAGACACCACGGGCTTGAGTTGAGTTTATTGTGCTATAAGCGCCATAGGTATAACCACGTTTTACCCTTAACTCACGCATCAGTAGCGAGTTAAAGCCGCTTCCTCCCAGCATCTGGTTAGCAACTTCTAGGGCGAGTCTGTCTGGATCAAAACGGGTAATGCCCAGTTGGCCCATGCTGACATGAGCCTGTGATGAATTAAATGGAATATGTTGAATATTAAAACCGTTGTGCTCTTCCGGAACAGGAAGTGTTGGAGCTCTTTGACCTTGTGGTAAATTTCCTGCAATACGTTCAGAAAGTTTAAGCGCTTCCCGCTGATTGAGTTTACCCGTAATAGCAATATTCATATTCTGTGCTACTAAAAAAGTGTCTCTAAAAGCTCTCAGGTGTTTAGTGGTGATTTTACTAATACTACGCTGGGTACCTGGAGTGGGTTCTGCATAAGGATGAGTCCCATACAAACTCCGATAGAAACGTACATCCCGCATTCTGCCTGGATTCTCTTGAACCTGTTTCTGACCTGCCTGGGTATTGTTTAAAATCAGCTTAATGCCTGAATTATTAAAACTGGAGTGATTCAATAGATGAATCATCATTGCTAAAGCTGGTTCAAGCTTTTTTGGATCTGATAAAACCCGCAAGCGTACAATAAACATATCGCGATAGGCATTTATACTGAACTGCGCACCAAGACGCTCAAAAGTATTTGCAACCTCTTGCGCAGTATAAAACTCTGTGCCTTCATCTAGCAGATTAGCTGTCATATTTGCTAATCCGTATAATCCTTTTTCTATACTTTCATCTCTTGCCGAACCTGCATTAAAGGTGAGTTGTATATCTATGATAGGTAAATCTTGTGATTCGACGAACAGACTACGGACCTTATAGCGATTTGTCAGATCATGTACATAAGGTGCCTGATATTCCTGCTTCTTAGAAATGCTGCGTAAGCTTTGTAAGGTAGAAAGAGAATATAGTTTACTATTATCCTGCTCAAAGTCAGCTTCCTGTAAATTGACTTCAGCAATTGCCGACAAACTTAGAGAAAGGCTGGCCATTAATAAAGGCATACGTAGATGAATCATAGCAATCCTTTCTTTATTTTGAATCTTGAGGAAGCGGAGATAAATAAAGCGTACTCAGATTTTCACGGACAAAATAGGCATTTGCAACTCGCTGTATATCTTGTGGCGTCACTGTTTCATAGTGCTGTGGCAGTTTATCCAGTAAGCGATAACTTAAGCTATTAATCTCCAGATTCCCGATCATTTTAGCTTGCCCAGCGATATCATCTTGACTGTAAATTAAACTAGATACGAATTGTGTAATTACACGTTCCAGTTCATTGGAATTCACCGCCTCAGTTTTGAGCTGATCCAGTTCTTTCTGTATGGCTTCTTGTGCCTCTTGGAAACTGACTCCATCTGCAGGTAAGGCTGTAATATTAAAAAGAGTATCTCCGCGGTTATAAGGATCATAACTTGCACTGACAGCAGTCAGTATTTTTTTATCCCTTACCAGCCGGTTCTGTAAACGTGAAGAAATACTGCCATCAAGTAGGGACTGAATAATGGTAAGGGCATAGGCATCCTGAGGATTTTTGGCAGTTTTTAATGAACGGACATTCCAAGCCATATACAGGTTATTAATTTGGACCGGAAGAGAAAGCTCCATATGTCGATAACCTGGGCGGTCAAATTCGATGACATCATTACGTTCTGGTGTTTTACGTGCAGGAATTGACCCAAAATATTTTTCTACCTGCTTTAAAGTTGCTTCCACATTTACATCGCCCACTATAATTAAAATAGCATTGTTAGGGGTATACCAGCTGTGATACCAGTTCTTCAGGTCATTTAACTGAATATTCTGCAGATTTTTCATATAGCCAATTACGGGCTGGCGATAATGACTTGTAGGATAGGTAATCCATTTAAATCGTTCAAAAGCCAAAGTTCGTGGATTATCATCAGTACGTAACCGGCGCTCTTCCATGATGACTTTAATTTCTGGCTCAAAGTCTTCCTGTTTAAGCACCAGGTTAGTCATACGGTCAGCTTCAAGTTCCAGTGCGAGTGGTAAATAGCTTTTCGGATAAAGCTGATAATAGTTGGTATAATTGGTAAAGGTTGAGGCATTAACACTACCGCCATAAATGCGGCTTAAACGGGTAAACTCATTATGAGGTACTTTGGTTGTTCCCTTAAACATCATATGTTCTAAAGCATGTGATATACCTAGCAGATTACCAGACTCATCACTACTGCCGACCCCATACCAGATTTGGGTCATTACTACAGGTGAACGATGGTCCTCTCGAATAATAACTTTTAAACCGTTGCTTAATGAGGTTTCTACAGTTGTTCTGGAAAGTTCAGTCGTGGTTTGAGCCTGTAGGGCTGTAGAGATCACCACTGTACCAGCCATAATGCTTAAAGATATAAAAAGAAAAGGAGAGATAGATTTAAGATGTTTTTTGAACTGTCGTGTAACTTGAGACACTATTATTTCCGGTCAAGTATGTATAATTTTGTTCTATTGTTCAAAAAACAGGGCTTTAACGCAAGCCATAGTTGTTGAGTTTTGGTTGAGACTTAGCCTAAGCATCATGCGCGGTCAGGAATCTATGCTAAACTCTTTCTTTTTTAACGCGATGCTTTTCAAGGAATCGGCATGCAACAGCAATCTAATGTGCAAAATAAATTCTTGATTGATTCTGATATCGGGGATGACGATGTCACTTTACCTAGCTTACCTGCTGTTGACGTTCCCATTATTGATACTCCAAAACAAGAACAACCTGTCACTGCCAGTATTCAGAGTGTAGAGGCAGATGAAGAGAAATCTAAAGGCGGTTTTTTTAGCCGGATGAAACAGGGGCTGACTAAAACCCGTAAGAACTTGGCAGATGGAATGGTCAATATCCTGATCGGGGGTAAGGAAATTGATGATGAGTTGCTTGAAGAGGTTGAAGAGCAATTACTGGTTGCCGATATTGGTGTAGAAGCAACCAAGACAATTATTAATAATTTGACTGAGCGGACTGCTCGGGGTGATTTGATTTACTCACATTCACTTTATAAAGCTTTACAAGAAGAACTGGTTGCCTTGCTTGCGCCGCGTGTTAAACCCTTACATATTGACCCGAATAAAAATCCTTATGTGATTTTAGTGGTAGGTGTAAATGGTGTAGGTAAAACCACCACGATTGGTAAGCTGGCTAAGCGCTTACAGGGAGAAGGCAAGAAAGTTATGCTGGCTGCGGGCGATACTTTCCGTGCGGCTGCAACTGAACAGTTGCAAATCTGGGGGGAGCGTAATGATGTTCAGGTGGTTGCGCAGGGACACGGTGCCGATAGTGCATCAGTTATTTTTGATGCTTTCGAAAGTGCTCGTGCTAAAGGAATTGATGTGCTAATCGCCGATACTGCAGGACGTTTGCACAATAAAAGTAATTTGATGGAAGAGCTTAAAAAAGTTAAGCGTGTTATGCAGAAAATTGATGCGACAGCTCCACATGAAATTATGCTGGTTGTTGATGCTGGTACAGGCCAGAATGCTATTAATCAGGTGCAAATGTTTGATGAAGCTGTTGGTTTAACCGGTTTAACCATTACCAAACTTGATGGTACTGCTAAAGGTGGTGTGCTGTTTAATATTGCAAGTCGTACTCATGTACCAATCCGATTTATCGGGGTAGGCGAAAAAATTGATGACTTGCGTCCATTCTCTGCCAAAGCTTTTGTTGCTGCTTTATTTGAAACTGATAAGTGATCTGGCTTATATCTTAAAGAACTCCGCTAAATGCGGAGTTCTTCATTTTTTAAATTATAAAATAATAAATCTGCTTTATATTAGAGTCAGAAATAAAGAAATTTAAGAAAATTTTAAAGTATTGTTCCAAAAATAAAACACTATGTTATTGATTTAAGGCTGACGTTATTCCTAGATTCTTATAAACTGATTTTAACAAACAACAGATTATCTATCTTTAAAGTACAGAAAGGACTAAAATTATGTCATTTATGAATCACGTTAAAAACCGCCGTACAATTTATGCAATTGGTAATAATGTCAACGTAGACCAGGCAAAAATCGAAGAAACAATTCGTGAGGCAATCAAGCACAGTCCATCTTCATTCAACTCACAGTCTTCCCGTGCTGCGATTCTGTTTGGCGAATCTCATACCAAATTCTGGGAAATTGTACGCGAGACTTTACGTAAAATCGTACCGGCTGAAGCATTTGCAGCAACTGATGGGAAAATCAGCAGTTTTGCAGCTGGTTATGGCACAGTTTTATTTTATGAAGATCAGGATGTAGTTAAAGGCTTACAGGAACAATTTGCCGCCTATGCGGATAATTTTCCAGTGTGGTCAGAACATTCTACTGCAATTGCGCAGTTTGCTGTCTGGACGGCTTTATCTGAACAGGGTATTGGAGCTTCACTACAGCATTATAATCCGATTGTAGATGCAGAAGTCGCTCAGGCTTTTGATATTCCGGCAAGCTGGAAATTACGCGCTCAACTGGTATTTGGTTCAATTGAGGCTCCGGCAGGTGAAAAAACTTTTATGGATGACACAGCACGCTTTAAGACATTTAACTAAACTTTCTAAAATTGAAAAAGAGTGCTTGTAGGTACTCTTTTTTTATTTTAAACATATAGATCATTCTTAATAAATTAAAAGAAAAACTTAGCATTTAATAATTTAATCAAAATTAAAATCTAAGGTTCAAGATGTCATAAAATAGTCATAAATGCATAGCATAGTGCAGCTAGAATTTAGATATAACATGTAGAGTACCTATTATGCTTTCAAGGTTGTCCATTGCAGCTTTAATATTTTCACTAGGAAATGTCGCATATGCTGCAGTAACTATTGCAGCGCCAGAAGTTATTGATGTATTGGCAGTAAATGATCAGGAAGTAAAAAATAACTTTCTACGTTCACAAGAAAGTACGTATAAAATTGATGCAGGCAAGGCAAGTTTAAGTATACGCTATAGGCAGTTCTTTCAACATTTAAATGGCGAACATGACATACTGAAATCAGGTGTGGTAACCGTTCAGACACCAGATCTAAAAGATAGTGAAACTTATACTTTGGCACTGGTAAATCCACCTCAGTCTTTTGAAGCAGCAAAAATATATGCAGCTCAGCCAACAGTGGCTTTATATAACAGCAAAAATGAACTGGTTGTGCAACAGACCGGTGCAAATACTGAAGCTAAACCTTGGTTAGGTAGCGGTTTGCTAGGGCGCAGTTTTGATTTGACCCAAAAGCAGATAAAGCCATCAGTTCATCAGCCTGAGCCTACTTATACTGCTTCAAGTTCAACAGCAAGTACAGCAAAAACTGCTATGACCAGTAGAAACATTCAAACAGATCAGCAGTTAATTGAACTCTGGAAAAAAGCTTCTAAAGCAGAGCGGCAAAGTTTTATGAATTGGATAGCCGAACAGGCGCAATAAAAAAGACCTCAAGATGAGGCCTTTTTAAAATAAGAATTTACTACTGAAGCAGCCATATATAATAGCCTAGTAGCATAAGGGGCCAAGCGATAACTGGGCTAAATAACCATTTCCATAACCAGAAACGGGGCACAAACCCTACGCCATAAATAAACCCCCCTGAAATTCCTAGCATAATCAGCATGATCATACGATGGTTATACTGACCATGCTGATCCAGCATAAGTGCAGGATGGATCAGCATAATGGCTGCAAGTGGCAATGCCAACAGGAAAGAAACAGCCATAATCAAACGATGAACGGTAAGCCTCATTGATGTTGTCATTACTACAGCCATGCTATTACTCCTCATCCAGATTTTGATGATGTTCGATATAGAGCGCGCTGAGCACACCTGCAAAACAGGCCATCAAGATTCCTAAAATCCACGCGAAATACCACATAAGCATTCTCCTGATAAAACCTAGTACAAGCTGTGTGAATTGGCTTTGATGTGTTTGTTGGTAATCACGCCCCACATTTTGTAATAACACCAGGTGGTGTAACACAAAATAATTGGAACAAAAATACAGGCTGCAACAGTCATTACAGTGAGTGTATTTTTACTTGATACTGCATCCCACATGGTCAAGCTAGCGACAGGGTTGATGCTTGAAGGCATAAGGAATGGGAACAACGCAAAACCAGCTGTTAAAATTGCACCAATCACCATCAAAGATGTGCCCAGGAAGCTTAAACCGGCTTTGGCTTTCGCAGCAGCTGCAATCACAATTAGGCTTCCCAGAATTGCCATGATCGGTGCCATCATGGTGATTGGATAAGTTGAGTAGTTATTCATCCAGCCATGGTTGCTATTGGTAATTACTTCTTTGGCAAGAGGATTTGCTACAGCGTTAGTGTTAAATGGTTGAGCTAAAGTATAGCCTTCAATATTACCGAAATATAACCATGCTCCAGCGCCCAAGAAGCAGACTAAGAATACCACGCCCATCAATTGAGTTGCTTTAGCAGAGCGTGCATGCAAGTCGCCATCGGTACGAAGCATTAACCAGGCACCGCCATGCGCACTTAGCATAGATAAGCTGACGATACCGCAAACCAGTGCAAATGGGTTAAGTAGTGCAAAGAAGCTACCAGTATAAGTTGAACGTACGGTTTCATCTAAAGTAAATGGTACGCCCAGAAACATATTACCGAAGGCAACACCGAAAACTAAAGCAGGAACTGCACCACCAACAGCCAAACCCCAGTCCCAAGAGTTACGCCATTTTTTATTCTCAAGTTTAGAGCGATAGTCAAAACCAACAGGTCTTAAGAAAAGAGCGAACAGTACGAGTAATAATGCCCAGTACATGCCGGAGAAGGCTGTTGCATATACCATTGGCCATGCAGCAAAGAGTGCACCGCCAGCTGTAATGAACCAGACCTGATTGCCGTCCCAGTGAGGAGCAATGGTATTGATTGCTGCACGACGTTCTTCATCATTTTTGCCTACAAATGGCATAATTGCCATGGAGCCCATATCAAAGCCATCGGTGAGGGCAAAGCCAATCAGCAGCACACCAACCAAAACCCACCAGATTATTTTGAGGAGTTCGTATTCAATCATGATTGGACCTCTCCAGATGCGTGTTGTGGAAGAACAATATCATCTTGCTCGGCATTTGATTTTTCAAAATAGTATTTGCCAGTATGTAAAGAACTTGGGCCTAAGCGAGCAAATTTAATCATCAAGTACATTTCGATAATTAAAAGTACGGTATAGAATGCTGCAAGTGCCAGGATTGAACCCCATATGTCTCCAGTGCTTAAGCTTGAAGCAGAGAGGTGTGTAGGTAGAACTTCACCAATTGTCCATGGTTGACGGCCACCTTCAGCCACATACCAGCCAGTTTGTGTAGCAATCCAAGGCAATGGCAGGCCGTAAAGAGCAAACTTAAGCAACCAAGGTTTGTTTTCTGCATTGCGTTTAGCCACTGCATAAGTTGCAAGAATAAACAGAAGCAGCATGAGGAAACCTGATGCAACCATGGCACGGAACGAGAAGAACAGGGCAGTAACGTTGGGGATTGTATCCTTCGTTGCTGCTTTGATGTGCTCTTCAGAAGCATCTACAATATTGGGTGAATATTTTTTCAGAAGTAGTCCGTAACCCAAGTCTTTCTGGTTTTCTGTAAATGAAGCCATGAGTTCTGGAGAACGATCGCCCGCACGAAGTTTTTCAAGTTCGGCATATGCAGTCATACCATTACGGATACGAAGCTCATGTTGAACCATAAGATCCTTCAGACCTGTTACTTCTTTATCAAGAGAACGTGTTGCAATAATACCCATCACATATGGAATTTTGATGGCATAGTCAGTACGCTCTTCTTCCTGATTTGGAATACCAAATAGTGTAAATGGAGCAGGTGCCGGATGAGTTTCCCATTCTGCTTCAATTGCAGCTAATTTGGTTTTTTGTACATCGCCAAGTTCATAACCTGACTCATCGCCAAGCAGAATCACTGAAAGTGTAGAGGCTAGACCAAAGATTGCAGCAATGGCGAAAGAGCGCCGTGCAAAAGGCAGATCACGTTTTTTGAGCAAGTAGTAGCTTGAAATGGCTAAAACGAAAACGGCACCAGTCACATAACCTGACGATACGGTATGAACAAACTTAACCTGGGCTACGGGGTTGAAAATTAGTGCGCCGAAATCAACCAGCTCCATACGCATGGTTTCAAAGTTGAACGCTGCGCCTACCGGGTTCTGCATCCAGCCATTGGCGACTAAAATCCAAAGTGCCGACATGTTGGAACCGAGCGCCACCAGCCAGGTCACGCTCAAATGCTGAACTTTGGAAAGTCGGTCCCAGCCGAAGAAAAACAGACCGATAAACGTCGATTCAAGAAAAAATGCCATCAGACCTTCAATAGCAAGTGGCGCACCAAAAATATCACCGACATAATGTGAATAGTACGCCCAGTTTGTACCAAACTGGAACTCCATGGTTAAGCCTGTCGTTACACCTAAGGCAAAGTTAATACCAAAAAGTTTTCCCCAGAATTTGGTCATATCCTTATAAATTTCTTTGCCAGAAATCACATAGGTGGTTTCCATAATGGCAAGAATAAAAGCTAAACCAAGAGTAAGAGGTACAAATATAAAATGATACAACGCGGTCATGGCAAACTGAAACCGCGAGAGATCGACCACGCTTTCTGAAATCATCAACGTGTCTCCTTAAATTGAGAGGGAGTACCGGCAATATGCTCGGCAACTTGAGTGTCAAAGTTCTTGGGAATTGTTGGGGAATCGAACCAGATATTCTTAATAGTAATTAAAATTACAACCTTGATTATTAAAATGAGTGTAATTTCTCTAACTATACGCTGGTTAAAATTTTTGGGAGTTAAGCTCATAGAAATAAGCCTATTTAAATACCTATCTATATTATTAACCAAATAAAAACAAAAAATAAATACTTAAAACATTTAAAATAAAAATATATTATTAAATAATTATAAATCAATAACTTGAAAATAAAAAATAATTTTTTATTTAATAAAAGTAAAGTTTACTAAAATGGTTAGATTAAGAATTTTATAATTCCGACTAATTTAGTTTAATTAATAATTAAATCAGATTAAAACAGTTGTATTTATAAATTAAAGTAGATTAAAAAACTTGGGATTGAAAATAAAATTTATTAATTATTCAGTTTGGATTAACAGTATGCTGTAAGTAAGGAAGTCAAAACTAATAAATAACCAATATACTAGATATGTGTAAGTCAAAACTTATACAAAAGCTACTGGTATATCCATAGAATAAAACTCAGGCGATAAAGGAGATAAAAAATTAAATACTCATAACAATTAAAAGGTCCTATATAAAAGTATAAGGCGGCTACATACTTTCATGTATATTGGCGAGAGAGAAATGTAAAACTGTGACAAAAATCAGCTGTAAAAAGCTATTTCCTAATGACTATTAGCTATAATTAAGTAAGAAATTAAGAAAATAGTTTTTTAATAATAAGGAAACGGTCACTACTCACTAAATTGATTGCTACTTTATTTTGAGTTAAAGGAAATCTGGTTAAGAGCTATTTAAGGTGAGTTAGATTTAAAAGTTTAAAATTACTTTTTAGTTTAAAAAATAGACACTCGTTAAGAGGGTGATAAAATAGGGGTTGCAAGGTTTTAAAAACTGTATAGAATACGCTGCATCCCGACGCGATTAAGACAAAGATCTTCACTAAAGGGTGAAGGTGGTGGTTCTTATTTGCGTTAATTCTGTCTCTGACGAAGAGCAGAAAGATCATTAAGAGAATATGAAGAACAACTTGTGTGGATTTTTACTGATTGATCGATCGAAATAATTTTCATTGATTGAATGGTAGAAATTTCTCGAAGTTTATTTGAGTAAATTTTTAGTCAGAAGATTAATGAGCCAGAATTGGTACCTTGTCTATAAATAAGGTACAAATGATTTTAACTGAAGAGTTTGATCATGGCTCAGATTGAACGCTGGCGGCAGGCTTAACACATGCAAGTCGAGCGGATGAAGGTAGCTTGCTACCGGATTCAGCGGCGGACGGGTGAGTAATGCTTAGGAATCTGCCTATTAGTGGGGGACAACGTTCCGAAAGGAGCGCTAATACCGCATACGTCCTACGGGAGAAAGCAGGGGACCTTTGGGCCTTGCGCTAATAGATGAGCCTAAGTCGGATTAGCTAGTTGGTAGGGTAAAGGCCTACCAAGGCGACGATCTGTAGCGGGTCTGAGAGGATGATCCGCCACACTGGGACTGAGACACGGCCCAGACTCCTACGGGAGGCAGCAGTGGGGAATATTGGACAATGGGGGGAACCCTGATCCAGCCATGCCGCGTGTGTGAAGAAGGCCTTTTGGTTGTAAAGCACTTTAAGCGAGGAGGAGGCTACCTAGATTAATACTTTAGGATAGTGGACGTTACTCGCAGAATAAGCACCGGCTAACTCTGTGCCAGCAGCCGCGGTAATACAGAGGGTGCGAGCGTTAATCGGATTTACTGGGCGTAAAGCGTGCGTAGGCGGCCAATTAAGTCAAATGTGAAATCCCCGAGCTTAACTTGGGAATTGCATTCGATACTGGTTGGCTAGAGTATGGGAGAGGATGGTAGAATTCCAGGTGTAGCGGTGAAATGCGTAGAGATCTGGAGGAATACCGATGGCGAAGGCAGCCATCTGGCCTAATACTGACGCTGAGGTACGAAAGCATGGGGAGCAAACAGGATTAGATACCCTGGTAGTCCATGCCGTAAACGATGTCTACTAGCCGTTGGGGCCCTTGAGGCTTTAGTGGCGCAGCTAACGCGATAAGTAGACCGCCTGGGGAGTACGGTCGCAAGACTAAAACTCAAATGAATTGACGGGGGCCCGCACAAGCGGTGGAGCATGTGGTTTAATTCGATGCAACGCGAAGAACCTTACCTGGCCTTGACATACAGAGAACTTTCCAGAGATGGATTGGTGCCTTCGGGAACTCTGATACAGGTGCTGCATGGCTGTCGTCAGCTCGTGTCGTGAGATGTTGGGTTAAGTCCCGCAACGAGCGCAACCCTTTTCCTTATTTGCCAGCACTTCGGGTGGGAACTTTAAGGATACTGCCAGTGACAAACTGGAGGAAGGCGGGGACGACGTCAAGTCATCATGGCCCTTACGGCCAGGGCTACACACGTGCTACAATGGTCGGTACAAAGGGTTGCTACACAGCGATGTGATGCTAATCTCAAAAAGCCGATCGTAGTCCGGATTGGAGTCTGCAACTCGACTCCATGAAGTCGGAATCGCTAGTAATCGCGGATCAGAATGCCGCGGTGAATACGTTCCCGGGCCTTGTACACACCGCCCGTCACACCATGGGAGTTTGTTGCACCAGAAGTAGGTAGTCTAACCGCAAGGAGGACGCTTACCACGGTGTGGCCGATGACTGGGGTGAAGTCGTAACAAGGTAGCCGTAGGGGAACCTGCGGCTGGATCACCTCCTTAACGAAAGATTGACGATTGGTAAGAATCCACAACAAGTTGTTCTTCATGACGATGTATCTGAGGGTCTGTAGCTCAGTTGGTTAGAGCACACGCTTGATAAGCGTGGGGTCACAAGTTCAAGTCTTGTCAGACCCACCACTACTGACGAAAGCAGTAATGCAGAAAAACAGATATGTTGACTTATTGATAAGCTGGGGACTTAGCTTAGTTGGTAGAGCGCCTGCTTTGCACGCAGGAGGTCAGGAGTTCGACTCTCCTAGTCTCCACCACGAATCAAACATGATTTGATTCGAAGCTAAAGATTACAGAATTTAGTAAATGGAAGGTTCAAGAATCCTGGTTTATTAACTTCTGTGATTTATCACAGTTGACTGCAGTCCGACGAGGATGCAGTGAATCATTAACAGATTGGCAAATTTGAGTCTGAAATAAATTGTTCAACTCATTCAATAGACGTTACAGGGTAACCTGTTAACTAACGTAGATTGAACTGAGAACTAGCAAATTAACTGAATCAAGCGTTTTGGTATATGAATTTAGATTGAAGCTGTACAGTGCTTAAATGCACAGTACTCTAAACTGTAATGTTGAAGTTGCTCCTTGTAGGTAACGTCGACTGTTTGGGGTTGTATAGTCAAGTAATTAAGTGCATGTGGTGGATGCCTTGGCAGTCAGAGGCGATGAAAGACGTGATAGCCTGCGAAAAGCTTCGGGGAGGCGGCAAATATCCTGTGATCCGGAGATGTCTGAATGGGGAAACCCACTTACCATAAGGTAGGTATTGCATGATGAATACATAGTCATGCAAGGCGAACGAGGGGAAGTGAAACATCTCAGTACCCTCAGGAAAAGAAATCAATTGAGATTCCCTCAGTAGCGGCGAGCGAACGGGGATCAGCCCATTAAGTTATGTGTGTTTTAGCGGAATGCTCTGGGAAGTGCAACCGTAGAGGGTGATAGTCCCGTACACGAAAGGGCACACATAATGATGACGAGTAGGGCGAGGCACGTGAAACCTTGTCTGAATATGGGGGGACCATCCTCCAAGGCTAAATACTCCTGACTGACCGATAGTGAACCAGTACCGTGAGGGAAAGGCGAAAAGAACCCCTGTGAGGGGAGTGAAATAGATCCTGAAACCGCATGCATACAAGCAGTGGGAGCACCTTCGTGGTGTGACTGCGTACCTTTTGTATAATGGGTCAGCGACTTATATTCAGTGGCGAGGTTAACCGAATAGGGGAGCCGTAGAGAAATCGAGTCTTAATAGGGCGTCTAGTCGCTGGGTATAGACCCGAAACCGGGTGATCTATCCATGAGCAGGTTGAAGGTTGGGTAACACTAACTGGAGGACCGAACCCACCGTCGTTGAAAAGCCGGGGGATGACTTGTGGATAGGGGTGAAAGGCTAATCAAACTCGGTGATAGCTGGTTCTCCCCGAAAGCTATTTAGGTAGCGCCTCGGACGAATACCATTGGGGGTAGAGCACTGTTTCGGCTAGGGGGTCATCCCGACTTACCAAACCGATGCAAACTCCGAATACCAATGAGTACTATCCGGGAGACAGACTGCGGGTGCTAACGTCCGTAGTCAAGAGGAAAACAATCCAGACCGCCAGCTAAGGCCCCAAAATCATAGTTAAGTGGGAAACGATGTGGGAAGGCATAGACAGCTAGGAGGTTGGCTTAGAAGCAGCCACCCTTTAAAGAAAGCGTAATAGCTCACTAGTCGAGTCGGCCTGCGCGGAAGATGTAACGGGGCTAAAACTATGTGCCGAAGCTGCGGATGCACATTTATGTGCGTGGTAGGGGAGCGTTCTGTAAGCCGATGAAGGTGGATTGAGAAGTCTGCTGGAGGTATCAGAAGTGCGAATGCTGACGTGAGTAACGACAAAACGGGTGAAAAACCCGTTCGCCGAAAGACCAAGGGTTCCAGTCCAACGTTAATCGGGGCTGGGTGAGTCGACCCCTAAGGCGAGGCCGAAAGGCGTAGTCGATGGGAAATTGGTTAATATTCCAATACTTCTGTGTAATGCGATGAGAGGACGGAGAAGGTTAGGTCAGCCTGGCGTTGGTTGTCCAGGTGGAAGACAGTAGGCATGCATCTTAGGCAAATCCGGGGTGCTCTATGCTGAGAGTCGATAGCAAGCCAGTTTACTGGCGAAGTGGCCGATACCATACTTCCAAGAAAAGTCTCTAAGCTTCAGTTACACAGGAATCGTACCCGAAACCGACACAGGTGGTCAGGTCGAGTAGACCAAGGCGCTTGAGAGAACTCTGCTGAAGGAACTAGGCAAAATGGTACCGTAACTTCGGGAGAAGGTACGCTGCTGATGGTGATAGGACTTGCTCCTTGAGCTGTCGGCAGCCGCAGAAACCAGGCCGCTGCAACTGTTTATTAAAAACATAGCACTCTGCAAACACGAAAGTGGACGTATAGGGTGTGATGCCTGCCCGGTGCTGGAAGGTTAATTGATGGGGTTAGCGTAAGCGAAGCTCTTGATCGAAGCCCCAGTAAACGGCGGCCGTAACTATAACGGTCCTAAGGTAGCGAAATTCCTTGTCGGGTAAGTTCCGACCTGCACGAATGGCATAATGATGGCGGCGCTGTCTCCAGCAGAGGCTCAGTGAAATCGAAATCGCTGTGAAGATGCAGTGTACCCGCGGCTAGACGGAAAGACCCCGTGAACCTTTACTGCAGCTTGACACTGAACTTTGACCTTACTTGTGTAGGATAGGTGGGAGGCTTTGAAGTAGGGACGCCAGTTCCTATGGAGCCATCCTTGAAATACCACCCTGGTAATGTTGAGGTTCTAACTCTGACCCATAATCTGGGTCGAGGACCGTGTCTGGTGGGTAGTTTGACTGGGGCGGTCTCCTCCTAAAGAGTAACGGAGGAGTACGAAGGTGCGCTCAGCGTGGTCGGAAATCACGCGTAGAGTATAAAGGCAAAAGCGCGCTTAACTGCGAGACCCACAAGTCGAGCAGGTACGAAAGTAGGTCTTAGTGATCCGGTGGTTCTGTATGGAAGGGCCATCGCTCAACGGATAAAAGGTACTCTGGGGATAACAGGCTGATACCGCCCAAGAGTTCATATCGACGGCGGTGTTTGGCACCTCGATGTCGGCTCATCTCATCCTGGGGCTGAAGCAGGTCCCAAGGGTATGGCTGTTCGCCATTTAAAGAGGTACGCGAGCTGGGTTTAGAACGTCGTGAGACAGTTCGGTCCCTATCTACCGTGGGCGCTGGAAATTTGAGAGGATCTGCTCCTAGTACGAGAGGACCAGAGTGGACGAACCTCTGGTGTACCGGTTGTGACGCCAGTCGCATCGCCGGGTAGCTATGTTCGGAAGGGATAACCGCTGAAAGCATCTAAGCGGGAAGCCTACCTCAAGATAAGATTTCCCTGTGACTTTATGTCACCTAAAGAGCCGTTCAAGACCAGGACGTTGATAGGTTGGATGTGGAAGCATAGTGATATGTGAAGCTGACCAATACTAATTGCTCGTGAGGCTTGACTATACAACACCCAAACAGTTGTATACAAAGCATCAATCGATTCATAAATATGCAATATCCCTTGATTCAGCCTGATGCTGGAACATACAATTCAGACCCAGATCTGCCCTCTGTTAATAACTCATTTGGACTAAAGTACGGCATATACTGCACCGCAGTTAAATCAGACCCGAACAAGTCCATCAACAGTTGTGCTGGCGACCATAGCAAGAGTGAACCACCTGATCCCTTCCCGAACTCAGAAGTGAAACCTCTTAGCGCTGATGGTAGTGTGGGGTTACCCATGTGAGAGTAAGTCATCGCCAGCTCATTATTCTAAAAAAGCTCCCTCATACGAGGGGGCTTTTTTTTATGCGTGAGGTGTAAAAGAAAAAGAGTTAGCCATCGTGATGCTGGCAATGGCTGATAGTCCGGTTTAAGTGGCTTCTAGTTCTTTTAAGGTTGATATTTTTTTCTATAGATAAGCAATGACACTATTATTCGGAATAACATAATTTATATAAATAAGAGTATGCAGCTAATATTCGCTTTATCAACTTTTTTAATCCCCTAAAAAGCATCTATACTTTTCAAATATATAATTATTATCAAAACTGTTTAAGTGATTACTTAAATATAGATTAAGCTTCTCTTATAAAGCCTGCTTCAGATTTTTCTGATGTTGCTTTACTTGTTTCGCATACTTTTTTCCTTGACGGCGCATTTTCCAACTGGAGTTATAACCTGTTGGGCCTACGTTATAATAAGCAAGTGCCTTTTTCCAGCTTCCAGCTGCCTGATTGTAGTTTGCTAGAACATAGCTACCGCAATTGATATTATTATATTCTTCAAAAAGGTCACTAGGGCAACTTTGTTGCCAGTATCTTGGAATAACCTGTGTCAAACCAATTGCACCAGCTGGTGAGATTGCATAATTACGATAGCTTGACTCTTGACGGATCATAGCTGCTAAAAGTAAAGGATCGATTGCATACTTATCTGCACTTTCTACAATAATAGGCGATAACCGATTGGCTGTTTCAGCTTCAACCGTATAAGCTTTTTGTATGCCCACAGCTAACTTGGCTGAACGTTTAGCAACTGAGCCTCCTCCCAAGGAGGAACAGCCACTAATAATTACAATGCTCGTAATTATAATTAAGTTTTTTATAAGAGATTTTTTTTTATTAAAAGATTGTGCATTTGAATAATTGATCAAAATCAAAATGTATAACCGACTATAGAAAAACTTATAGAAAAATATATTAAGATGCAGTATAAGGACAGTCAAGCATCCTATACTTTTTACTACATTTTTTCATATATTATTAGATATTAAAAATAGCCTAAGTTAATCTGGATTTTTAAATATAAAAATATAAAATATACTGATTTAAAGGTAATAAAAAATGACGCCTGCATGTAGACTATTAAAAGTAAATAAAATTGATTTTAGTATTCATGAATATGAGCATGATCCTCATACTAAAAATTTTGGATTAGAAGCAGCACAAAAACTGGGCTTGAAAGTTAAAGAAGTATTTAAAACATTATTAGTCACCGATGATAAAAATTATTATGTCGCAGTTTTACCAGTAGCCCATCAATTAAGCTTAAAGAAAATAGCTACAGCAGTAGGAGCTAAAAAACTACATATGGCAGACCCTAAAGATGCCGAACGCCTAACTGGTTATTTAGTAGGTGGGATTAGTCCCGTTGGTCAGAAAAAAAGATTAAAAACAGTTATCTCTATTAGTGCTACAGAACTTGAATGTATGTATGTAAGTGGTGGGAAAAGAGGGCTGGATATAGGGATTAAACCTAATGACCTAGCGCAGGTTTTGGGTGCTAAATTTGCTGATATTATTGATGAATAATCACTTTATTTCAGCTTATTAATTTGAGGATATATTGAAGTCTAACTCACATTGTTACTCACTTATGCAGATCATATAAAAAAGATAAAAGCCGCATTAAGCGACTTTATGATTTGATTCTACCTCAAGAATCACAAATTGAACATAAGAGTAGAACCAGAACCTTTTCCTTCCATCTTTATAAGGTTCTTTATATCTTCTTGCTCTAATTCGTGTATTTAGTATTTCGGACCCTAGATTTAATAATTTGGAGAACTCTGCACGACCAATACGTCTTTCACTTTGATGCTTGATTGCTTTTTTAAATTCTTGCATCTCATTAAAGATGGCTTGAAGCCATCATTTTCCTGAACAACTAAATTTTGTTTAGTTAGTAATTTCAACTATATAACAAAAAATCATTAAGTCGTGCGCCAGCTTTACTAAAGATTTGCATGTGTGGATCACCAGAGATAATCGTATTCCTTTTTATAGACATAAGTTGATCAAATAATAGCAGACAGGATGGAGGAATCTTTTTGAATTAAGATTCACATGCACAGCCTGAGCTAACTTGAACATTATGGTGACTTTCTTATTTTATATTTAAAAACTGTTGAAATAGTGAGTGAGAAAAGCTTATTTCATAAATTTCACCCAAGCAAAATTGATGATTAAATGCTTTAATAGCAGGGTTGTAATAGATGTGTAACTAACGTGTTTTTGAAGCCTAATTTATATACGGTTCCTACCATTACACAGGATTATCCCGAATGGCATCATGGCCGCCAGGAATACGGACTCTGGTATATCGAGATTACTGATCCAGAAGTAGTAGCCAATTTAAAAAATATTCGTGAATCTTTTCGGGATTTGCTGCTTGAGCCTAACCAACGCCAGTTTCATATTACGCTGTTTATATGCGGCTTTAAAATGAATGATTCAGTAGTACTTTATGATGATGATTTTAGTGCAGTGCAATTTCGACAACAATTACAACAGCTACAAAGACTTTCACCTCCTGTATTCAGTTTAAAAACAGGTCTATTAAATAGTTTTGAAACAGCTTTATTTATTGATATAGAAGATTCTGGAAAATGGCTTAGCCGGTTAAGACAAACTTTAAATTTAAATTGTCCAGAAATTGCTTCTTTAGAATATTATCCACATATTACATTAGGTTTATATCGTGATGCCTTTCCGGCAAAACAAGTATTGGATCGAATTGAGAAGTTTAAAGTAGATCGGTTTAATTTAAATATATCTAAATTAATATTTGGAACTTATCAGGCAAAAGTTCTGCAAGGCCCTTTATATCCTCATACTACTTTTAAGTTAGGTCATATATGTTACAGCTCATTTTAGGAGGCGCCCGTTCAGGTAAAAGCAGGCTGGCAGAAAAAATAGCTCTAGAGAGCGGGCTAAATGTTATTTATATTGCTACTGCACAGCCACTTGATGAAGAAATGCAAGAGAGAATCTTGCACCATCAGGAATCACGGCCACGAGAATGGCAAGTAATTGAAGAGCCTTTGTATCTTTCAGAAAAATTACAAGAAATTGATGCTCAAAATCAACTTATTCTGATTGACTGCCTGACCCTGTGGATGAGTAATCTGTTGTTACAGGATGCTTCAGAACTGCTGATGAGTCAGTGTCAAAAGCTGTTAACTATTTTACCAAATCTGAAGTCCGAGATTATTTTGGTGAGTAATGAAACAGGTCTTGGTGTGGTGCCGATGGGGAACATCAGCCGTAAATTTATAGATGAATCTGGACGTTTGCACCAGCAGATTGGGCAAATCGTACAAAAAGTAGTGTTCTGTGTAGCTGGATTCCCCATAATACTCAAAGAGGAAAAATAATGAACTGGTGGTTAGAACCTTGTAAGCAGCCAAATACAGAAATAAAAATACTGGCTGAACTACGACAGTCGCAACTGACTAAACCGTCCGGTTCTCTTGGAGAACTGGAGCAGGTTGCTGTCCGTTTAGCTGCCCTGCAGGGGAATGAACGTCCAGAGATTAACTACCCATGGATTACAATTTTTGCTGGTGATCATGGAGTGATGGAAGAGAATATTTCTGCTTATCCTCAAGCTGTTACCCGCCAAATGCTGCAAAATTTTATGACAGGTGGGGCATGTATCAGCGTTATTGCCAAAGAATACAATGCCAAGTTGAAAGTAATTGACTGCGGCTCAGTTGGGGAGCCTTACCATTATCCTGGCGTTGAATGTCACTGTATTGCGCCAGGAACTGCTAACTTTGCCACACAAACTGCCATGACCGAAGAGCAGTGTAAACAGGCAATGGAACTTGGTGCAAAAAGTGTAGAGGAGGCTGTGGCAGAGCAAGCTTCACTCTTTGTTGCCGGGGAAATGGGGATTGGAAATACTTGTTCTGCTTCAGCTGTAGCATGTCTATTATTGAATGAACCTGCAGAGAAATTAACAGGTGTAGGGACTGGTATTCGGCAAGAGCAGTTATCTTATAAAAAGCAGGTTATTGATCAGGCTATTGAGCTACATAAAAGTTATGCAGGATCAGATGCTTTTAAAATTCTTAGTGCTGTAGGTGGTTTAGAGCTCGCAGCGATGACAGGAGCTTATATACGCTGTGCACAACTTGGCTTACCTATAATAGTTGATGGTTTTATCAGCTCAGTATCTGCATTATGTGCTGTACGTTTGAATTCAGCAGTACGGTATTGGATGCTATTTGGACATCAGTCCGCTGAGTATGGCCACCAGCGTATACTTGCTGAACTTCAAGCCCAGCCACTTTTAAAATTGAACTTGCGGTTGGGGGAAGCCAGCGGTGCTGGTGCTGCCTTAGGTATAATTAAATTAGCTTGCGCTTTACATAATCAAATGGCGACTTTTGCCGAAGCAGCAGTAATTGGTGAAAAAGTTTAGATGTTACAGCTAGACCTTTTGCGCCATGGTCAGACTGAGTTGGGACATACTTTACGTGGCTATACTGACGATGCACTTACACCTGAAGGTTGGCAGCAGATGCAGCTTGAAGTTCTAGAAAAATTACAACAACCGGTTCAGTGGCAGGCTATTTATAGCTCTACACTTATACGTTGTTCACACTTTGCCAGACAGCTCTCACAACAGCTGAAATTACCCTTAATTCTCAATTCTGACCTTAAAGAAATGAATTTTGGACAATGGGAGGGATGCAGTACTGAAGAGATTTATCAACGTGAACCTGAACTCTTAGCCAGTTTCTGGGAAAAACCTTCATTTTATACACCGCCTGAAGCCGAGCCATTACATGAATTTCAACATCGTATTCAACGGGCTTTCCAGCTTATTCATCAGCAAATGTTAGAAAATAACTGGCGACAGGTACTGGTTATTTGTCATGGAGGCGTAATTAAATTGATGAAATGTCTGGCTTCAGATCAGTCACCAGATCATCTTTTAAAAATACCGGCTGAATTAGGGCAGCTCCATACTTTGTACTTAAACTCGCATAATCCCCAATCATATGCACTGGAAGCATCTGAAAAATGATTCGTTTAATGATTGCTTTACAGTTTTTGACGGTCTTTCCAATTAAATTAAAACAGATGCCCAGCCTAAAGCAGAATGCGGAATCCTTACTGTTTTATCCACTGGTTGGGTTGATGATCGGTGGCCTGCTTTTTGCCTTGACTTTGCTTTTACAGGCCTTACCCAGTTTAGTGCTAGCCACTTTTGTTCTGGTCATATGGATTTGGCTCACAGGCGGTTTACATCTGGATGGACTCGCAGATACTGCTGATGCCTGGGTTGGCGGTTTTGGTGACCCAGAACGAACTTTAAACATTATGAAAGACCCAAATTGTGGTCCAATTGGCGTGTTAAGCCTCATATTAATCAGTTTATTAAAGCTAGCGGCTTTATATTTGCTGATTGAAATGCATCAATATGATTTGATTATTTTAATCCCACTCTTGGGCCGTTTAGCGCCATTGTTTCTGTTTTTGACGACTCCATATGTGCGTAAGTCCGGTTTGGGTTCAGCTATAACTGAATATTTACCCCGCACTATAGCTTTTAGTATATTGATTATCATTACTTTTCTTTCATGTTATTTGAGTCTAGCCGGATCAATTGGTCTTGCAAGCGGAATCGTCACTCTGCTTTATTTAAGATTTAAATTTATTCAGCGCATCGGGGGTATTACTGGAGATACTGTAGGAGCAGCTATCGAAATAAGTGAAACCACAATTTTATTAACATGCGCATTGTCTGTATTTTATCTGCCAGCTTTGGTTTAACCTGTTAAGCGCAAAATAAGCCGAATTAGAAAGGGTCCGGCGAGCACCATAAATACGCCAGCTAAAACCATAGTCAGACTGGCAACTACACCTTCTTCACGGTGACGCATATAAGCCTTGGTAGTACCAAAACCATGTGCAGCATTACCTAAAGCCGCGCCATGTGCAAAATGGGACTTGAGTTTTAATGCGATCAAAACTAGATCACCGCACAGTATTCCTGCAACGCCTGTCATCATGGTAAATAAAATGACCAGTTCTACTGAACCGCCTACGTGTTCAGTAAGTTCCATGGCAAACGGAGTAGAAATAGAACGTGACATTAAACTATAAGTGGTAGCATTATCAAACTTGAATAATCTTGCCAGATAGAAAGCACTTAAAATACCAGCTAACATTCCCGCAAATACCCCTAAACTGATTGAAAATAAATGTTCGCGTATAATGTTACGGTATTCATAAATCGGTATGGCAAAAGCAACAGTGGCCGGGCCTAGCATCCATACCAGCCAGTGACTCTCCTGCATATAGGTTGCATAAGGAATATGAAAATAAACCATTCCAGTGACCAGTACGATTGGTACAAAAAAAGCTGGAGATAATAGTAAATAAGGAAACTGCTGATACAGTCTTTTAGCAAAGTAATAACTGACTAAGGTCAGCAATAATAGTAAATAAGCCAGAACTGTAGTACTCATGCTTTTTCTCCAGCATGATCAGTTGGCACTTGTCTTTTAGCTTTTAAATAATGTTCAAATTTAAAGCCTAAGTAAATACTATAGGCGGTAACTATCATAACGCAAATAGTACCTAATATGACGCTTACAATTAACTGCCATCCCTGATTAAGCAAGAGTGTCTTATAATTCATCACACCAATAACACAGGGAATAAAGAACAGGACCAGTTCATTTAAAATAAAATCCGAACCTTTTTTAATCCATTCAAGTTTAAATACTCCACTTGCTAGAGCTAGCAGAGTAATTATCAGCCCGAGCACCGCTGCAGAGATTGGTAAATTTAATAACTTTTGCAGTAAGTATCCTATACACCAAAATACAAATAACAGTCCAACCTGGATGAGTAATTTTAAGGAATAGAAAAGCCGTAACCACATGATGGCGTCCATAATTTAAATAAAAATAAAATCTCTACGCTATTTTAAATATAATTTTTATATTAAATTATGAATAATATAAAAATGATTATATCTATTTGGAATAATTTATTTATGGAGTTTAAAGCTTTAAAAATTTTTGTTGAAATTGTGCGTTCTCAAGGGTTTAGTCAGGCAGCTGAACGACTTTTTCTTACTCAGCCTGCGGTAAGTAAAGCGATTGGCCAACTTGAAAGCGAATTAGGCTGCGAGCTATTCAAGAAGGGTAAAGCCGGCCGCAAACGTGACATCAGACTAACGTATCTTGGAGAGCAGATTTATCAGCATGCTTTAATTATTTTGGATGAACAGAAAAAAATAACTGATACTATTCAGCAGATCCAATCTTTACAGAAAGGTAAGCTGACTCTTGGCTTGCCGCCTTTAGGGTCTGTATTGTTCAGCTCACTTATTGCATTGTTTCATCAAAAATATCCAGAAATTGAGCTGAATTTTCTAGAAGTAGGTGCAAATGGTATAGAACAGGCAATTTTAGCTAAAACAGTTGATGTCGGTATATTGTTAGGTGAATTGAAACCGGTATTTAATTCAATCCCGGTGGTTAATTCTTCCTTATGTTTACTCTCCGTGAGCAACTCGATATGGAAGGGCAGGACTACAGTCAGTCTTGCAGAGCTTAAAACCCAAGATTTCCTTTTTTACGATGACAGTTTTAGTTTAAATAATATGATTACTGAAGCTGCACATCAGGCAGGTTTCGTACCTCATGTAATCTGTAAAAGTAGCCAGTGGGATTTTATTGCGAAGATGGTCGAGTCAGGTATGGGTATCGCGTTATTACCTGAGCTTTATTGTAATAAGCTTGATCCTTCTAAATTTAATATATCTATTTTACAAGAGCCCTCTTTAAACTGGACTTTAAGCATGGCTTGGGACTCTACTGTCAGTATGTCAGCTGCCACTCGAGCATGGTTAAATATTATTGAGGATAACCGGCAGCTGATTCATCTATAAATAGATAAGATTTAAAATGGTGAGCTGTAAAAATAGACAAAATTCAGCTTTGTGATAAGATGAACTAAATGCGTACAGATTGGCGCAGAGGTGAATCAATGTCAGCACTTACAATGATGAATATGTCCATGCATGAGGAAGCAATGATTCCTAAACTTGCAATACAGGCATTTCGGCATGCATTTGAACAGGCATGTGCTTCTTCTGAAGTCGTTTATACAGAGCAGCATAAACTGGTTAAACACTTGCCAGATGGTGAAAAAGTCTTTTTAAAAGATACTGGACATGCATATCAGTCTATACAGCCGCAGCAGCGTCAGGTAATGAAACGGCGTAAAAAACAGGAAACGGCTATTTAAATATGCCTCAACCTAGAATCAGAATGTTTGCCGGTCCAAATGGTTCCGGTAAAAGTACGATTAAAGAATATTTATTGCCCCATTATATTGGGGCTTATTTAAATGCAGATGAGCTGGAAAAAGAGCTTAAAGAAACCTGTCGATGTAATCTCAAGAGCTATCATCAAGCTTTAAAAGCAGTAGAGCTTATTGAGTTTTTACAGACCAAAAAGCGTAAAAACGGGCCCTTACTTAGTACCTCTCCAATTATAGAGCCAGATGAAAATATTATCTTCCAGCCAGATGAGGTGGACTCTTACCTAGCTGCCCGTATTATCGACTTCATACGCTTAAAGTTTATCGAACTCAAAGTAAGCTTTACTTTTGAAACAGTCATGTCACATATCAGTAAGATCGAGTTCTTGCGTGAAGCTCAAAAACAGGGTTTTCGCACTTATCTTTATTATGTCTCAACAATTGACCCTGATATTAATATTGCCAGAGTTGAATATCGCGTAAGCCAAGGTGGGCATCCAGTGCCTGAAATTAAAATCCGTGAGCGTTACTACCGGAGTATGGATCTGCTGATGCAGGCTATAGAAGCTTCAGACCGCACCTATATTTTTGATAATTCTTCAAATGGACAAAAAGCTGCATTTATTGCAGAAGTAGAAAATGCGGAAAAACTTCGTGTTAACCCAGAATTACTGGAAGTCCCACGGTGGTTTGCAGAAAAAGTTTTAAGTGAATTTGAATAATAATATTATTTATATATAGAATTGCTCAGTTTCTTTCAAGCTTAGCCTGCTTATTAATAAAGCTAATCTAAGAAAATAGCTATGACAACTTTTTTGATTTCGATACTAAATAATATAAATTCTAGCTGATACTTGAACAGCTAGAATTATTTTGATATCTAAATAGCCTAAGTTGTTTTAAGCTTTTTCTAGTTTTAACAACTCTAGTAATTTTACAGCGGCTTCTTCAGAACTACCCGGATTTTGTCCAGTAATGAGTTGCCCCTCAACCAGCACAAAAGATTGCCAGTCTGGACCTTTTTCATATAACGCACCCTGAGCTTTAAACTCATCTTCTATAAGGAAGGGTACGACCTCAGTTAAGCCTACAGCATCTTCTTCACTATTTGAAAACCCTGTCACTTTTTTACCTTTTACAAAGCTTTGACCATTTGAAGTCAAATTTTTAAGCACAGCTGGAGCATGACAGACTAAAGCCATTGGTTTTTGTGCCTCATCAAAATACTGCAGAATATTTAAGGAATTCTGATCATTGCTCAGGTCCCAGAGTGGGCCATGACCACCTGGATAAAAGACTGCATCAAACTGGTCAGGTTGTACTTCCGCCAAAATATGTGAATTTGCCAGAGCCTGTTGTGCTTCCTGATCTGCTTTAAAACGCTGAGTGGCCTCAGTTTGTGCATCTGGCTCGTCACTTTTTGGGTCTAAAGGAGGTTGACCGCCTGCTGGTGAAGCAAGCGTAATGTCTGCTCCAGCATCTTTAAAGACATAATAAGGAGCTGCAAATTCTTCTAACCAGAAACCAGTTTTTTTACCTGTATTACCTAAAGCACTATGAGATGTCAAAACCATAAGAATTTTCATAAATTTATCCTGAGTAAACGCTAGTATTAATTTAAATAGAAAGTTCAGAATTAGCTTGTAAGTGAAAGAGTTAATGTTCAAGTAAGCTTATGCATCTTTTCACATTAAAAGTGTAAGTCAGGTGAATTGATATTTTTATTGTTTTTGATAAGGAACACTAAACTTTATAAAAATAAAATGATCAATTTAGATGAGTTTATAAAAAGTTTAAAATTTTCATTTTAGACCTCTCAATTAAAAAATATCTGATCAGCCCTCTGCATTTGATCCTGCTTTTCTTATTACTTCTTTACTCATAGCTTATTTTTTGTTCAGAGCTGGGAAATTACTGGTTAACTAATTATAGTGAATTTTATAGGTTTTCTAAATGAATAAACAATCTATTACTTTTGATTATTCTCATATACTCAGTTGAACACTGGGCTAAGATTTTTTCTAGAAATGTTTACTGTATAGGTTTAAAGATATTCATTTTATGAAGTGCTGGGTTATTTCATGCATTTCCATATGAGTCGCTAGACTTATAGAAACACTTTCAATGGCTGGTAATTTTGAGTTGGATAATTATAGGAGCAGGTATTCTTAGCTTGTACTATTTAGTTTTAATTAAATAAAGATAATTATTTAGAATAATAAATAATATCTCACCATTGGTCATTTTAACTTCATGTAGAGGATAAGCATTTCAATTTCGAAACGATGTGTTTTATTTGCTCTCGTTTAATCCAGCCAAGAATATAATTAAAATTCAATAAAACAGGCTATAGGCAGAAAAAATGCTTCTCTGTCTATTTTTTTATAAGAGCTTAAAATAACTTTAGGAATATTTATGGCGAATTCGTCAGTTTATTATACCCGTACAGCACAAATCCTGCATTGGGTGATGGCATTTATTTTTCTTACAGCTTGGCTTATAGGTTTTTATAGTGGAAATTTTTTAACTTATGAAATTAATGGAGGTTTTAAGGGCGATATTATTACTCTTCATAAAAATATAGCGACCATACTTATTTTCCTTTTAGTAATGCGTATATTATGGCGCTATACGCATCCCGTACCTGAACTTCCAGCAAGTATGTCTCCCATGATGAAAAAAGCGGCTCATGCTGGACATTTAGGTTTATATCTTGTCTTGATTGCTTTGCCTGTTACAGGCTGTTTATTTAGCTGGTCCGCTGGACATCCTGCTCCTGTATTGTATTTATTCAATTTACCGACGCTTATTCAGCCAAATCAGGAGGTACTTGCAGTAGTAAAGTCTTTACATATCTATTTATCTTGGGGAGCAGGTCTATTAGTCGCCGGGCACATACTTGCAGCTTTAAAACATCATTTTATTGATAAAGATCATATTCTGAAAAGTATGATAGGCCATTGAAGTCTTGAGATGAGTTATATCTAAGCTAATAGGCTAAATCTAATAAGCTTTTTTAATATTAAATATATATTTAAATGATTTAAAAGGTAAATAGATTCAAATCTGTTATTTATTTTTAGGTATATAAATAAAACATTATCTATCTTATTATAGAAATGTCTGTTAAATAGGCAAATCTTGTGTAATCAGCGCAATTGAATACACGCCCGCTCAAATGAGCGGGTTTTTAATTTTAAAGATCAAATTTTATCAGGCCACTAAATTAATTTAAATTTTTCCCTAAAAAGCGTATAATAATCAGTTACTAATCATAAAATTTAATAGTGAAAGCACTGTGCCAAAATAGTTATTTTTATTAGGTCAAGTAGAGCTTCTGCTAACAGAAATTAAAAGCACAATTTGATACCGAATTTATAAACCAAACTAAAACTATCGATTTTTTTGAGAAAAAGCAGCTATAGTAAAGTCTTATTACCTTTATAAATTGAATGATTGTAGTAACTATGCTGCTTGTAGTTTTAAAATTTATCCAGACTATAGAAAGTAAATAAAAGAAAAAAGTAAAAAACGATATAAAATACTGGCTAAACGCTTGTTTACATCTTATGAACTTATAACTTAGCTGCCATTACACATTGCATAGTGTAATTAATACTTATTGTTTAGGTAAGCAGTAAATAGAGAAAGGAAGATAACTGAACCCTGCCATTTTTCTTTTATAGATGATAGAAAATAGAATAAGTAAATATCAATCAGAATGACAGTATAAATAACTTTTAATACTACTCGTGGCGATATAGAGTTAAAGCATAATAAATCAGAAAAATTTGTTCTATTCGCATCCCTTGTGCGCTGTATTTAAATAAAATAGTTTTTAGTAAATCAAGTATATGAATTTATTTAATTTAAAAGATAACTTAAATCTTATTTTTCTGCACGGGTACAGCATATAACTCAGAATGAGAAAACTGTAGAGAATCTAAAAGCTGGTTGGTAATTTTAAATTAAGCATTAAACATAAATTAAAGAGCTACAAAGTATAAAGATTGAAAATCTGATATAGCTGGTTAAGCAGAGCTCTGTAAGTAGGCCCTTGCAGATGCTTTAATTTAAATAAGCCCTCTAGAGGGCTTATTTACCTAAAAAATAATAAATGAAGAGCTAAAATAGCTACTACATATTTGGGTAGTTAGGACCACCACCACCTTCCGGTGTTACCCATGTGATGTTTTGTGAAGGGTCCTTGATATCACAGGTCTTGCAGTGCACACAGTTCGCTGCATTGATCTGGAACCGCGGTCCAGTCTCTTCCTGAACAATCTCGTAAACCCCGGCCGGACAGTAACGCTGTGCCGGCTCGTCATATTTCGGCAGGTTGACCTCAACCGGAATAGACGCATCAGCCAGCTTGAGGTGAGACGGCTGGTTTTCCTCATGTACCGTGTTGGATACAAAGACAGAAGACAGACGGTCAAAGGTCAGCTTGCCATCCGGTTTTGGATAGTTGGGCTTGAAGCTTTCTGCCTCTACAGTTTGCAGGGCCTTGAAGTCGGGCAGCAGGTCATGCAGGGTAAATGGAACCTTAAACACATTCTGGTCAATAAAGTTAAAGGCACCGCCAATCCACTGGCCAAACTTGTGCATGGCCGGGCCAAAGTTACGGGAGCTGTACAGCTCTTCTTTCAGCCAGCTATGGTTGAACTTGTCGGTATAGGCAGTCAGTTCCTTTTCAAAGAAGTCTTCGCCTTCAGCCGCACGGGCATAGCCCACTTCACCACCTTTTTCTACACCGCGGGCAATCGCTTCAAACACTGCTTCACCGCAGAGCATGCCGGACTTCATGGCAGTGTGTGAACCCTTGATCTTGGCAAAGTTCAGGAAACCGGCATCATCACCGATGAGGCAGCCGCCCGGGAAGGTCAGCTTTGGCAACGAGTTCAGGCCACCTTTGGTGACTGCACGCGCGCCATAAGAAATCCGCTTGCCGCCTTCGAGGTATTGTCTGATCAGGGGATGAGTCTTCCAGCGCTGCATTTCAGCAAACGGGAACATATGCGGATTCTTGTACGACAGGTCGACAATCATGCCCAGCGTCACCTGGTTATTTTCGGCATGGTATAGCCACCAGCCCCCAGACGAACCGGTCTCTGACAATGGCCAGCCGGCACCGTGCATCACCAGACCCGGCTTGTGCTTGGCAGGATCAATTTCCCATAGCTCTTTAATACCGATGCCGTAGTGCTGCGGATCGGCATCTTTATCCAGGTTAAATTTCTGGATCAGGCGCTTGCCTAAATGGCCACGGCAGCCTTCGGCAAATAGGGTATATTTGGCCAGCAACTCGTAGCCCGGCATAAAGTTATGGGTTGGCTGTCCATCTTTGCCAATGCCCATGTCACCGGTCTGGATTCCGCGGACCGAACCATCTTCATGGTAGAGGATTTCTGATGCAGCAAAGCCCGGGAAGATCGAGACTTCCAGCTCCTCTGCCTTGGCACCCAGCCAGCGTACGACATTGCCCAGCGAGATGACGTAGTTGCCATCATTATGCATGGTTTTTGGCACCATCCAGTGCGGTGCTTCTTTGGAGGTGGTGTCAGAGAGCAGGAAAAAGGTTCTGTCTTCAGTCACCGGGACATTAAGCGGAGCACCGAGCTCTTTCCAGTCGGGGAAGAGTTCATTCATGGCCCGGGGTTCAAGTACAGCACCGGAAAGAATATGCGCACCAACTTCGGAACCTTTTTCGACGACACAAACGGAAAGATCGGGTAGGTTGTTTTCAATCGCCAGTTGACGGATGCGGATCGCAGCTGAAAGACCTGCAGGTCCTGCACCAACGATCACTACGTCAAACTCCATTGATTCTCTTTCTATATTTTCCATAATTAGAAACACCATTTCGCTTAGCGATATATTAATTTGTTATTTGTAAAAAGGCAACTCTCTATTAAATAGCACGTATACTGAGATGCTAAAATAAATTATCTTTTCACTATAAAGGTGAACAGGAAAAATAAATGCAGAGAACTGTATCTAAAACTCTTTTAAAAGGCTGAGTTGAATATATTTAGAAACTATTAAATCTATATATGTTTTAGATTTGGATTTTTATATAAAAAATTCCAATAACTGGTTTTTGGCCAGTTATTGGGGAAAAGAACTCAAGAGTTCTGGGGGTCATATTGTTTCTCTTTGATAAAGAGGGCTGGAATAACTCCACAGATAAAGTAGGCTGCTCCCATGACTACAAAGCCTAAGCCAATTGAACCACCAGAAGCCAGATAACCAATAGTTGCAGGAGCAATCGCTGCGCCCAGACGCCCGACATTATATGCTCCTCCAATTGCTGTACCACGAATTGCAGTTGCAAAACTTTCAGTCATGTAGGTTGCATTTACACCATATGGTACGCCATACAGAAAACCGAAAATTATCAATAAGTACAGGATATTCTCTGGTGAATTATAAAATACAATTAATGGTAGAAATACAGCAGTTCCTATAGCACCAAAAGCATAGGTAAAGCGGCGACCCAGTTTATCCGCCATATAACCTGCAAGAACTTTACCTAGAATCATTGCAGTATAAGTTCCTACCATATAAGCAGTCATTTCTTTGAACTTCATTCCAAGTTCACTTTCCAGATAAGAAGGCATCCAGTTATTTACGCCATAGTAGCCAAACTGAAGGAAGCCGGCAGTAAGTGCCCAGAGTATAAACATATTGCGGTTACGTTTATCCTGGAAAATAAGTTTAAAGGCTGACTCTTTTTTCTGGTGATGATTATTTATCGCTTTATTCAAGCGAGATTGTTGCCATGCTTCCGGTTCTGGAACCAGAATGTGCATAAAGATAGCGATAGCAATTGGAATAATTGCAACATAAAACAGCATGCGCCATCCATGATCAGGAATAATCCAGCCGGCTAGCAAAGTTGCTACAATATAGCCCACTGTCCAGCCAGCTTGTAGGGTACCTAATACAGTAGTGCGGTATCGGGTAGGAACATATTCTGCCATTAAAGTATTACAGGCGATGTAAAGAGAACCTAGACCTAATGAAGCAAAAAAACGTAGAATACCAAACTGCATAAAGCTTTGCGTAAAGCCCAAGCCACAGGTCAAAACTGAAAAGGTTAAAATTGAAATTACAACTATTCTGACCCTGCCAAAGCGGTCGCAGGCCCAGCCCCCAAAGATACCGCCAATTGCCATACCAGCTAAAGTAAAACTACCCAGCATGCCAGCTTCAACAGTACTCAGTCCGAAATCTGCCTTAATACTGTTGAGGCTATAAGAAAGCAGCATTAAATCAGCGCCATCGACCAGTAAAGCTAAAAATGCAAATAAGAATGCAATTTTCCAGGTATTCGGGCCAATGCTTGAAGTTATTGTGTTTATAGACATAATCCATTACCTACTATTAAGGGCGCTTTAATTTTCCTTAAAGCGCTTGAGGTTTTATTGAGTCATTTCACGAATCATATTGCGTGCAATAATAATTTGCTGAATCTGTGTGGTTCCTTCATAAAGACGAAACAGGCGTACATCCCGATAGAAACGTTCAATACTGTATTCACTGATATAGCCAGCTCCTCCATGAATCTGTACACAGCGATCTGCAACACGGCCACACATTTCCGTTGCGAACATTTTTGAGCATGAAGCTTCCGTACTGATATTTTCACCCTGGTCACGACGACGTGCAGCATCGAGTACCATACATTTGGCTGCATAGATTTCAGCTTTGGAGTCTGCCAGCATGGCCTGGATTAACTGGAAACTGGCAATTGGCTGACCGAACTGTTTACGTTCAACGGCATACCGCAGTGCATCATCCAGCATGCGTACCGCAGCACCTACACTTAAAGCAGCAATATGCAGACGTCCTTTATCGAGGACTTTCATGGCAGTTTTAAAACCGACCCCTTCTACTCCTCCAATCAGGGCAGAGGCAGGTACACGACAGTTTTCAAAGATGACGTCACAGGTATGAGCACCTTTTTGTCCCATTTTTTGGTCACGTTTACCTAGAGATATTCCGGGTGTCTTGCTATCAATAATGAATGCAGAAATGCCCCTTGCACCTTTAATTTCAGAGTTAGTACGTGCCATGACTGTAAATGCACCCGCATGTGGAGCATTAGTAATAAAACGCTTGGTACCATTCAGGATATAAAAATCGTCATCTTTTACTGCAGTCGTGCGTAAAGATGCGGCATCAGAACCAGATTCCGGTTCAGTCAGGCAAAACGAACCAATAATTTCCCCTTTAGCAAAACGCGGGAGATAATACTGTTTTTGCTCCTCCGTGCCATCAATAATTAAACCGCTAGCTCCAATACCATTATTTGTTCCAATAAGTGAGCGAAAGGCAGGTGAAGTGCGACCCAGTTCAAAGGCAACTCGTACTTCTTCTTCCATGGTTAAACCCAGACCTTCATATTCTTCAGGAATAGTGAGTCCAAATAATCCGAGTTCACGCATTTGCTGAACAATATCTGCTGGAATTTCATCTGTTTCTGCTACTTCATTTTCCCTCGGAATAAGTACGCCTTCAACAAACTGACGTAACATATCAAGTAGTTGATCCAGGGTTTCCTGATCACGAACCATTTCATCTCCTTGGTCGTTATTTTCACCACAGAAGTGGTATAAGCGGACGAGCCGGTATATTTCTTTTTGGGCATACTAAAGAAAATGATTTCACATGACAATATATTTTGATAATTTATTTTGCAATGCGATATTAATTTCTATTGCAGCTAACTTATTAAATTTTTGATTTTGCTTAGACAGTTCTTATATTTCATAAAATATCTTACTTCTAGAGTTTTGTTTTACAAAAATTGAGAGTATATTAAATAGATAATATCGCTAGGCGAAACTTAATCTTGAGTAAATAGAGATTCAGATTCGTTATAGCAAACTAAACAGGATAGTGAGATAAAAATGGGAGCACTAACAGGAATTCGTGTACTTGATCTGAGTCGTGTATTGGCCGGCCCTTGGTGTGGGCAAATACTGGCAGATCTGGGGGCTGAAGTAATTAAGGTAGAGCGACCTCAGCATGGTGATGATACCCGTAGCTGGGGGCCACCCTGGATGAAGAATGATGCAGGTGATGACACACGTGAAGCTGCTTATTATCAATCTGCGAACCGTAATAAACTCTCTGTAGCAATTGACATTGCCAGTTTGGAAGGGCAGGAGCTGATCAAAGCTTTAATTCAGGATACCGATGTAGTGATCGAAAACTATAAGACTGGTTCACTGAAAAAATATGATCTGGACTACGACAGTTTAGCTGCAATCAATCCGCAACTGGTTTACTGTTCTATTACAGGGTTCGGTCAAGATGGACCACGTGCTGAAGAACCTGGTTATGACTTTATCATCCAAGGGATGGGCGGGTTAATGTCTGTTACCGGGGAAAAAGATGATTTGCCTGGAGGCGGCCCACAAAAGGTTGGTGTAGCATTTTCTGATTTGGCTACAGGCCTTTATTCTACGATTGCCATTCAGGCAGCACTGCTGAACCGGCATGAAACCGGCTTGGGTCAATATATTGATATGGCTTTGCTAGATGTACAAATTGCCACGTTGGCAAATCAGGGAATGAACTATCTGGCTTCAGGAAAAGTACCAGGCCGTTATGGCAATGCGCATGCTAATATTGTTCCGTACCAGGTATTCAAAGCGGCCGACCGGGATTTTATTATTGCTTGTGGGAATGATAAACAGTTTATTCAGTTGTGTCAGAGTATTGGATTAGCAGAATTACCAAATGACCCACGCTTTAGCCGTAATGCTGACCGAATCAAACATCGTAATGAAATTATTGATATTTTATCAAAGCATTTCTTGAAGAAAACTGCAGATGAATGGGTAACAGCTATTCATGCAGTTAAAGTACCTGTGGGAGTAATTAATAACTTGGAACAGGCTTTTCAGGAACCACAAGTAGTAGCCCGAAAAATGCTGGTTGAGATGCCACATCCATATAAGCAAAAACTAACAGTTATTGGTTCACCAATAAAAATGTCGCGTACACCAGTAGAATACCGTCGCGCGCCTCCAACGCTAGGAGAACATACTGAGCAGATTTTAAGTCGCGTTGCCTCTCAGGAACACTTAAAAAAATTAAAAGCCGAAGGTATTATTGAGTAAACTGATAAAAAAGAAGCAATCGGCCAGTTTGCTTCTTTGCTATTTAATATAATTATAGATTATAATTTCGCAATGCGAAACATTAGTAGGTTGAGAGTGAGTCATGGATAATACCAATGATATAGAACAAACAGAAAAAATTTTGGCTCCTTTAAGACATGAGTTACTACATCCAATTGAAGATATGCAGGATGAGAATGACAGGCAGTTTATTACTGCCTTGGCCCGTGGTCTGGAACTGCTACGTTGTTTTACACCTAAGCACCAGCATTTAGGAAATCAGGAACTAGCCCAATTAACCGGTTTACCTAAACCCACTATTACCCGTCTGACTCATACCTTGTCTCGTCTGGGTTATATTAAGCAGGTTCCCAATTCGAGCAAGTTTCAGCTGTCTGTTGGGGTGCTGGCATTCGGTTACTCCATGCTGGCTAATGTATCGATTCGTTCAATTGCCAACCCTTATATGAAAGAACTCGCTGACTATGCAGGTGCAGCAGTAGCCATGGCAACCCGAGACCGGTTAAACATGATTTATCTGGATGTAGTGCAGGGCAAAGGCAATATCACTATGCGAAGACAGGTAGGAACTTATTTACCTATTCATTTAAGTTCTATGGGCCGGGCTTGTCTGGCAGCTATGCCAGAAGATGAACGTGATTTTCTGCTTGATGCTATCCGTTTAAAATATAAGGAAGACTGGTTCAAGATTAACCGTGATCTTGACCGTGCCTTTAAGGATTATCAGGATTTTGGCTACTGTTTCTCGATTGGAGAATGGCATAAGGATGTGAACTCGGTCGCAGTGCCTTTAATTCATGAACAGCATGGTTTACTGGTTTTTAACTGCGGTGGACCAAGTTTCATTATGAAACGTGAAAAACTTGAAGAAGATATTGCACCGCGTCTGCTACATATGGTGAATAATATCCGTACTGAAATCAGTTAAAATATGATGCATTGGTCAGGAAGATCAATGCATTGTTATGATTGAAGCGGTAAAGCAGATCGTTCTTCCAGAATACAAATCACTAGACAGGTAAGTGCAAATATCATCCCTAAAGTGCAGGTGCCTGTCCAGCCAAAATGAGTCCAAGCATAGGCTCCGGCAGTAGTCCCTAATGCCCCTCCTGCAAAATAACCTGTCATATAAATAGCATTAAAACGAGATCTGAGGTTTTCACTTAATTTAAATACTATGCTTTGATTGGTTACATGAATTGCAGAGAGTGATGCGTAAAGGATAAGCGTTGCCATCATATAAAACGCTAATTGATAAGGTGTAAGTAAAAATAATAGCCAGCAAATGATAAGACCCAGACTACATAAAATAGAAATCTGGTGAATATACCCCCGGTCAATAAACTTACCCGTGAAATTAGCTATAAATACACCAACGATACCAACCAGACCAAATAATCCAATACTAAAATCGCTCATATGATAAGGAGCTGGTGCAAGTAGTAGTGACATAGTAGTAAATGTCATACTTACCCCAGCAAAGGTTAATCCGCCAATATAGCTACGCCGGCGTAAGCGTTGATTTGTCACAAAAATAGAGGCTAACGAGCGTAGAGTATAAGTATAGCTCTCAGTGCTGGTAGGTGGGAAAACCCCGATATTTCGATGTAATATAAAAGCAATACAGAAAAGTAAGATACCACTGGCCAGATAGATAAAATTCCATGCAAATAAACTTGAGGCCAAACCTGAAAGGGAACGGGCAAGAAGAACCCCCATCATTAAACCGCTAAGCAGGAAACCCACCACCCGACCACTCTGTTGTGCTGGAACCAGACTGGCTGCTAAAGGTAATAATAGTTGCGCAGCTACAGAAAATAGACCAGTAATGAGTGTACCCAGTATAAGCAGACTTATATGCAGTGAAATACCGCTGATGATCAGACCAAGTGCAGCAAATAGCATGAAACAGAAGAGTAGGCGGCGTTTTTCGAGAATATCCCCAAGAGGCATCAGCAGGAACAGGCCACAGGCATAAGCAATTTGTGCCAAAGTAGGTACCCAGGAAACCATAGTTTCTGGTAATTGCAAATTTTGACTCATAGAATGAATGAGTGGCTGACTAAAATAATTACTACCGGTACAGATACCGGCAGCAATTGCCATTAATATAATTGTTGGAGTATAAAGCGTATTTTTCATATTCTCTTAGTATTAAAAGCCTCTGTAGAGGCTTTACCAAGTTAAGCCTTTAAGCTGTTTTCTGCGGGTCATATTGACGGTCTTTAATAAAGATTCCTGATACTGCACCGCATAAGAAATAAGCTCCGCCCATGATCAAAAAACCAAGACCGATAGAGCCACCACTTGCAGCCGCACCAATAATTGCCGGAGCAAACATGGCACCAATACGGCCAGCATTATAAGCTCCACCCACAGCTGTTCCGCGAATATTGGTAGCAAAACTTTCAGTCATGTAAGTGGCATTGATGGCGTAAGGAATTCCATAAAGGAAACCGAAGAAAATCAGCAAATAGGCAATATTATCTGGCGAGTTAAATATTACAATCACAGGTAAAAATATAGCTGTACCAATAGCCCCAAAAGCAAATACAAAGCGTCGGCCCAAGCGGTCAGCTGCATAACCGGCAATAATCTTGCCAAAGATCATGGCAATATAGGTTCCAATCATGTAGCCAGTCATGGCTTTAAAATTCATCCCCAGTTCAGATTCGAGATAAGCTGGCATCCAGTTGTTTACACCATAATAGCCAAACTGTAAAAAGCCGGCAGTTAAAATCCACAGCATGAACATTCTGCGATTACGCTTATCTGCAAAAATTATTTTGACTGTACTTTGCTGTTTTACCGGCTGTGCCTGTACAGTAACCCGTGAAGCGGATAGACGCTCCAGACGGGCTCGCTGCCAGGATTCCGGTTCGGGAACCAGTTTCTGAATAAATAATGCCAATACCGAAGGAATAATGGCTATAAAAAATAATACCCGCCAGCCATGTTCAGGAATAATCCAGCCCGCTAGCAATGTTGCTACAATATAGCCGACTGTCCAGCCAGCCTGTAGAGTCCCCAGTATTGTAGTTCGATATTCAGTAGGTACGTACTCAGCCATTAACGTATTGGCTGCAATATATAAAGAACCAATACCGAAAGCTGAAAGAAAGCGGATGATAGCAAACTGCTCAAAACTTTGTGTAAAGCCGAGTGCCGCAGTTAATAATGAAAATACCAGAATCGAAATCACGACTGTTCGAACCCGTCCAAGATAATCACAGGCCCAGCCACCCATGAAACCTCCTAGTGCCATCCCTGCCAGGGTAAAACTTCCTAATGCACCAGCTTGTAAATTGGTCAGTCCAAATTCGGCTTTTAAACTGGTTAAACTAAAAGACAGTAGCAGCATATCGGCACCATCAATTAATAGGGCCAAAAATGCAAAAACAAAAGCGATTCGCTGCGTAGTTTTAGAAATTGGCCGGATAAGGGTTTCCGGCATCAGTGGTGTGGTCATAATTCATCCTGAAATTCAAAGGTTAATCCTTAACCTGATTAATCATATTTTTAGCAATAATGATCTGCTGGATTTGTGAAGTTCCCTCATAAAGACGGAACAGGCGTACGTCCCGATAAAAACGTTCAATACTGTATTCACTGATATAGCCAGCCCCTCCATGAATCTGTACACAGTGGTCTGCAACACGGCCACACATTTCCGTTGCAAACAGCTTGGCACAAGATGACTCAGTAGAAACATTCAGTCCTTGGTCACGACGCCGGGCAGCATCGAGCACCATACATTTGGCTGCATAGATTTCAGCCTTGGAGTCTGCCAGCATGGCCTGGATTAACTGGAAACTGGCAATTGGCTGACCGAACTGTTTACGTTCAACGGCATACCGCAGTGCGTCATCCAGCATACGTTCGGCTGCGCCAACACTGACTGCTGAAATATGCAGACGTCCTTTATCGAGGACTTTCATGGCTGTTTTAAAGCCAATACCTTCCACTCCTCCAATCAGGGCAGAGGCGGGTACACGACAGTTTTCAAAGATGACATCACAGGTATAAGTACCTTGCTGCCCCATCTTTTTATCTTTTTTACCTAAGCTAATGCCTGAAGTATTCCGGTCAACTACAAAAGCGGAAATACCGCCTGAGCCTTTAATATCAGGATTGGTTCTGGCCATTACGGTATAGGTGCTTGCTAGCGGCGCATTGGTAATATAGCGTTTAGTACCATTCAGGATATAAAAATCGCCATCTTTCACTGCTGTAGTCTTTAAAGATGCGGCATCAGAACCTGATTCCGGTTCAGTCAGGCAAAATGAACCGATGATTTCACCACTGGCGTAGCGTGGTAAATACTTCTTTTTTTGCTCCTCAGTTCCGTCAATAATAATACCGCTTGAACCAATTCCATTATTAGTTCCAAAAATAGAGCGGAAAGCAGGTGAGGTACGACCAATTTCAAAGGCTATATAAAGTTCTTCTTCCATGGTCAGTCCTAAACCGCCATATTCCTCAGGAATAGTGAGACCAAACAGGCCTAATGCTTTCATTTGGTCAATAATGTCCTGAGGCATTTCATCTTTTTCGGCCACCTCATGTTCACGTGGCATTAATTCATTTTTAACAAATTGCTGAATCATATGAAGTAACTGATCCAGTGTTTCCTGATTACGAATCATCCTGACTCCTTGGAGTTATATTCTTTACAAAGGAAAAGACTAAAAATCTATATGAATAATTTTCTGGCACTGAAATTAATTAATAATAAAAATTAATTTTACTCTGCAAAATTAATTTATCTAAATATAGCTTCATATTTTATATAAAATCTATAGTTTTGTGTTATAAATAAAATATTATTTCGTTTGGTGAAATAAATATACTTTATTTCTAGGGAAATTAGAACAAGAGTAAGGAGTAGAATGATGGGTGCTTTGACAGGTTTTAGAGTGCTGGATCTAAGCCGCATTCTGGCAGGCCCTTGGTGCAGTCAGATTCTGGCTGACTTGGGTGCTGAAGTCATCAAAATTGAAAAACCCTATAGTGGTGATGATACCCGTCGTTGGGGACCACCCTGGTTAAAAGATGATTCAGGACAAGACACTCAGGAGTCTGCTTACTATCTTTCTGCAAATCGGGGTAAACATTCAGTCGCTATTGATCTGGCAACTCTGGAAGGGCAGCAGCTTATCCGGACACTTGTACTTGAATCTGATGTATTAATTGAAAATTATAAAGCGGGTTCACTTCAAAAATATGGTCTTGATTATGAAACGTTAGCAGCAATCAACCCGCGACTCGTTTATTGTTCTATTACAGGGTTCGGACAGAAAGGACCTCGTGCAGATGAACCCGGATATGATTTTATTATTCAGGGTATGGGCGGTATGATGAGTGTTACCGGCGAACGGGATGACCTGCCGGGTGGTGGTCCCCAGAAAGCTGGCTTGGCTTTTGCAGATTTAACCACCGGGCTCTATTCAGCTATTGCTATTCAGGCAGCATTGCTTTCCAGAGAAAAAACGGGCGAGGGTCAACATATTGACATGGCCTTGCTAGATACACAGGTTGCTTCCTTATCTGTTCTCGCCATGAATTATTTAACTTCGGGAAAAGTCCCGAGCCGTTTCGGCAATGCTCATGCCAATATTGTACCTTATCAGGTATTTAAAGCTGAAAAAGGCGAGTTTATTATTGCCTGTGGTAATGATAGCCAGTTTAAAGCACTGTGTGAAAGTATTGGTCTAGCTGAGTTAGCTCTTCATCCACATTACAGGCAAAATTCCGGGCGTGTCACTTATCGGGAAGAATTGACTGCTTTATTACAGCAACACTTTATGACACGACCAGCCGAGGAATGGGTAAAAATCATTCATCAGGTTAAAGTCCCGGTCGGCATGATTAACAATTTAAAGCAGACTTTAGAAGAAGAGCAGGTGATTGCCCGGGAGATGGTAGTTAACATGCCTCATTCTTTGCAGCAGAACTATACATCTATTGGTTCACCTATTAAACTTTCAAAAACACCGGTAGAGTATCAAAAGGCGCCGCCGTATTTAGCTCAAGATACCGAAAATATTCTAAGCCGGTATTTATCAGAAACAGAAATTATAGAACTGAAAGAAAAGAAAATTATTCAGTAAATTTAAAAGTCCCCATCCTTACAAGTCAGGGACTTTTTATATTTTACATAATTTCATTTAATGAGTCCTGAATATTGTGCACCATATGAATCAGGCGCGGACCGATTTCATCTTCGAGGCGCTCGGGACTGAGTTGGAAGCTGGGTGCTCCACAGTTAAAGACATATAATCCATGCTGACTGCTTACCAAGGGTACCGCCACAGAATTTACTTCCTTATGCCATTCTCCTAAAGATAAACAATAGCCATAGTCCTGATAATCACGGAAAGCACGTTCAAGTGAACGTTTGATTGAAGGCCAGTTCTCCGGATTTTTCTTGGCTAGTGCATCCATCAAGAAATTGCGCTCATGTTCTGGTGTAGCTGCCAGACAGGCTCGTCCCATAGAGCTGCTATAAATGGGTAAAGTCGAACCAATAGGGCGACGCATATTCAGTGAGCTTTCTACTTGTACTACATCAATATAAATCATATTCAACCGGTCACGGGTTGCCATAGCGACCGGTGCCTGAGCATATTTACTCATCTCTTCCATAAGCGGATGAGCAGTATTGCGAATAGAGATATTAGACAAGGCTGAATAGCCTAAGGAAAGTACACCTATATCAAGCATATACTTTGTAGAATTTGGCAACTGTTTTAAATAGCCTAAGCTTACTAGAGTATTAGTAATACGGGCAATTGTCGGCTTCGGTAAACCCGTCATCTTGGCGAGTTCCTGATTACCCAAGACCTGTTTATGAGCAGAAAAGCAGCGCAGTAACTCTAATCCACGTGCCAAAGAGGCAATAAATTGCGGATTATTTTCACGATGTATATGAGAGATAGGGTCGAGACGAATTTCATCCAGATTGGTTATTTTTTCAGTTTTTTCTACTCTGGTACTTTCAGACATTCAAGCCTCAAATATAATGAAAAATAAATATGTTATTCATTATATTTCGTTAAACAAAATTAATCCATTCACCACTTTTATAGTGAATGGATCTTTAAACTCAAAAAATCAGGAAACGTTTTCAATGACCATAGCCAGACCTTGACCTACACCAATACAAAGACTAATCACTGCATATTTTTTCTGGCGGCGCTGTAATTCACGTGCAACTGTTAGTGTAAGACGAGCGCCAGAAGCACCAAGAGGATGGCCTACTGCAATTGCTCCTCCATTTGGATTAACACGCGGATCATTAAAATCTACATCTAAACCTTTCAAACAGGACAATACTTGTGAAGCAAAAGCTTCATTGATTTCAATAATGTCCATATCATCAAGAGTCAGACCAGCACGGCTGACTGCTTTTTTAATTGCCTCAATAGGGCCTGCACCCATAATACGTGGTTCAATACCTGCCGCTGCCGCTGACAAAATTTTTGCCATTGGCTTTAAGCCGTATTTTTCCTGAACTGTTTCTGAACCGATCAGTAGAGCTGCTGCGCCGTCATTAATACCAGAAGCATTTCCTGCAGTAACTACACCACCTTCAAACAAGGGTTTTAATTTAGATAGGGCTTCAAAATTAGAAGATGGACGTGGATGTTCATCTTCACTAACCAGTTTAGGTGGTAACTTTTTACCTTGAGAAACTTCAATAGGAGTAATTTCTCCTTCAAAGAAGCCTTCAGTTTTTGCCTGCTGATATTTCGCCTGTGACTGTGCAGCAAAAGTATCCGCCTGTTCACGGGTAACTCCAAATTCGACAGCTACATTATCGCCTGTTTCGGGCATTGAATGGCCACCATACTGCGCAGTAATTTTCTTGTTAGGAAAACGTGAACCAATAGTGGTATCAAAGATTTTTGCCTCACGACTAAATGCAGTTTCTGCTTTGCCCATAACAAACGGTGCACGGGTCATGCTTTCTACACCACCAGCAATATATAGTTCACCTTCACCACAGGTAATGGCACGAGCCGAATCAATAATAGCCCCTAAACCACTTGCACATAACCGGTTTACTGTCTGTCCGGGTACGGTAACTGGCAAACCGGCCAATAACACAGCCATACGTGCTACATTACGGCTGTCTTCGCCCGCCTGATTCGTATCACCCAGAATAACATCTTCAATATCTGTCCCTGGTACACCTGTTTTTTCAATGAGCTTTTTAATAACTTCTGCTGCCAGATCATCAGGACGTATAGACGCGAGTACACCACCATGACGGCCAATCGGACTACGTAAACCATCGTAAATATAGGCATTTAGCATTTGAAAACTCCATTTCAGAGATAGTAAGAGAGTAATTTTTGATTACTCAAAAAATATTTTGGTATCACTACGGCTTAAGGCTTATAAATCATTCATCATGCTACATTTATTTATCAGTTCAATCTGTGAAGAGCTTAGCAGTCAATGATGAGTACATATAAGGCCTATAAATTTGGGATTTCTTACATTCCATCTTCTTAATTAAGATTCTAGAAAAGCACTGGGTTTTTATGTTTTAGCTTAAAATTTCAGTGCAATGAAAAAGACAAGTATTGCCTTTAACTCTTGATTCCTAGGTCTTAATTATATTGATTACTTTATTTCGTATAGCAAAACTATATTCTTTTTATCCTGTTATGTCTAAATTTTTTTGCAATTAATTTCGAAGTAGAATTAAAAACATTTTTATTATTTTATTAATTATTTGATTTATATTAATTAAAAATATTAATTTCGCTCGACGAAATTAATTTTCAAAAAAGCTTGAATTTTGTGCATTTTATCTTTTACTATTCAGAACAGCATAAGTAAAACCAGATTTTTCATTGTGAAATCTAAATGAAGTGAAAAATCTAGAGCGTTTAAAATAAATAGGTAGGGAGATCTCTGATGATCCGTGATGAAGGAATGCTTGAACAGCTGCTTTCAACGATTCGAAATTTTGTTAAAAATGAACTTATTCCACGTGAACACGAAGTTGCCGAAGCAGATAAAATTCCTGAAGACCTCATCCAGAAAATGCGTGAACTCGGTTTATTTGGACTCACTATCCCTGAAGAGTATGGCGGTTTAGGAATTACTATGGAGGAAGAGGTACGAGTTGCCTTTGAACTGGGTCGCACTTCACCAGCCTTCCGTTCACTTATTGGAACAAATAATGGTATTGGTTCTAGCGCAATCTTGATTGATGGCACTGAAGAGCAAAAACAGAAGTATTTACCACGCTATGCCAGTGGTGAAATCATCGGTTCGTTTTGCCTGACTGAACCGGAATCGGGTTCTGATGCTGCATCTTTACGAACGACTGCAGTGAAAGATGGCGATTTTTATATCCTGAATGGCACTAAACGCTATATCACCAATGCTCCACATGCTGCAACCTTTACCGTAATGGCCAGAACCAATCCTGAAATTAAAGGCTCAGGCGGTATTTCTGCCTTTCTAGTTGAAGCCGATAATCCAGGTATTACTCTTGGAAAAATTGATCAGAAAATGGGGCAGAAGGGTTCACATACCTGTGACGTCATCTTTGAAAACTGTCGTGTACCCGCCTCTGCATTGATTGGAGGAGTGGAAGGGGTCGGTTTTAAAACTGCCATGAAAGTCCTCGATAAAGGACGTCTGCATATTGGAGCCTATAGTGTAGGGGTAGCAGAACGTATGCTGGATGACGCATTGCGGTATGCCGTTGAACGTAAACAGTTCGGTCAGCCAATTGCCAGTTTCCAGTTAATCCAGGCCATGCTGGCAGATTCCAAGGCTGAAATCTATGCAGCCAAATGTATGGTGCTCGATGCTGCCCGGCGTCGTGACCAGGGTGAAAATATCAGTACGGAAGCTTCATGCTCAAAAATGTTCGCAACGGAAATGTGTGGCCGGGTTGCAGACCGCTGTGTACAGATTCATGGAGGAGCTGGCTATATCAGTGAATACAGCATTGAACGTTTCTATCGGGATGTACGCCTGTTCCGTCTTTATGAAGGAACTACACAGATTCAGCAAATTATTATTGCACGCAATATGATTAAAGAAGTGTCTTCGTAATGAGGACATGATGGGGATAAGGCATCAGAGCTAAGATGCCTTTTATTACAAGGAAATGGACATGATGGATCAGGCTGTTCAAAAAACAGATAACACAACAAATGCAAAAGTCTGGAAATTTGCTTTTATTTTTTCCTTCCTGGCTTTATTGGTTGATGGCGCTGATATTGCTTTTTTATCTTATAGTCTAACCAGTCTGAAAGCTGAATTTGGTTTAAGCAGTATACAGGCAGGCGCACTCGGAAGCTGGACACTGGCAGGCATGGCAATTGGTGGCTTCTTTGGTGGCTGGGCCTGTGACCGTTTTGGACGGGTGCGGGTTATTGTTATTGCAATTACCTTATTCTCGTTGCTGACCTGCTGGCTGGGCTTTGCACAAAGTTACCAGCAATTTGTGACACTACGTTTTATTTCAGCGATTGGTTTAGGGGCACTCTACATTGCCTGTAACACCTTAATGGCTGAATATGTGCCCACAAAATATCGTTCGACTGTATTAGCTGCCCTTATGACTGGCTGGACCTTGGGTTCAATTGTGGCTACGGTACTTGCAGGCTGGCTTATTCCTGAATTCGGCTGGCGCATGCTGTTTTATATTTCAATTATTCCTATTGTTCTGGCAGTAGCCATGCACTTTCTGGTGCCTGAACCACAGTCATGGAAAGATGCACGTGCCCAGCGCCTCACCACTACCACTTCAGTAGATCAGAGCCAACCTAAACCTAAAGGTGCTTTCAAGACAATTTTTGCAGATGTCATGAACCGCCGCATGTTCATCCTGTGGTCATTCAGTACTGCTTTTCTACAGTTCGGCTATTATGGGGTAAGTAACTGGTTGCCAGCCTATTTAGAATCCGATCTTGGTATCAAGTTTAAAGAAATGACCATGTATATGATCGGCACATTCTTTATCATGATCTGTACAAAAATTATTGCAGGCTATATTGCAGACCGGATTGGACGCCGTGCTGTATTTGCCTTCGGTACAATGGGCACAGCAATCTTTATTCCCATCATTGTATTTGGTAATACGCCTGACAATATTTTATGGCTAATGCTGTTATTCGGTTTTCTGTACGGTATTCCATACGGAATCAATGCAACTTATATGACAGAGAGCTTTCCAACCAAGGTTCGAGGTACAGCTGTAGGCGGTGCATACAATATTGGCCGTCTGGGTGCAGTACTTGCGCCGGTTACTATTGGCTACTTTGCACAAGGCGGTTCCATAGGTACAGGTCTGTTGATTATGGGTGTAGCCTATTTTCTTTGCGGTTTAATTCCAGCCTTGTTTATTAAAGACCGTTTATATAATCCTCAAAAAGCAGAGTAATGGTATTTACCATTGCTCTTTTTTTATATTTGAGAAGGTAAAAGTTCAGATGATCAATAAAATCACTCCGGATATTGAAACGATTTTAAAGGGTATTCCAGACGGGGCCAGTATCATGACAAGCGGCTTTGGACTAGCTGGACAACCAGTTGAACTCATTGAGGCCCTGATTGACTTTGGCCCACGCGACCTGACCATTATCAATAATAATGCAGCCTCAGGTGACCGTGGTCTGACCAAGCTATTAATGGCTGGACTGGTCAAAAAAATGATCTGTTCTTTCCCAAAAGCTAATAATACCAAAGTATTTGATGAACTTTATAAAGCAGGAAAAATAGAGCTGGAGCTAGTACCACAGGGCAATCTGGCCTGCCGGATTCAGGCAGCTGGTGCTGGACTGGGAGCAGTATTTACTCCGACCGGTTATGGGACCAAGATTGCTGAAGGTAAGGAAACCCGTATTATCAAAGGCAAAGCTTATGTACTTGAATATCCGATTGAAGCTGACTATGCACTGATCTATGCAGACAAAGCAGACCGTTGGGGTAATCTGACTTATCGAAAAGCTGCGCGAAACTTTGGACCCCTTATGGCTAAAGCTGCAGAGATCACAATTGCTCAGGTTCATGAAATTGTTGAGCTGGGTACATTAGATCCTGAGTGTGTCATCACACCAGGAATTTTCGTTCAGCATGTATTTCAGTTGCCAGGAGGTGGCGCATGAGTATCCAGAAGCGTACACGTGAGCAAATTGTACAGTTAATTGCACAAGATATCCCCGATGGTTCTTATGTAAATCTAGGCATAGGTCTGCCAACAAAAGTTTCTAAATACCTGCCAACAGACCGGGAAATTATTCTGCATTCAGAAAACGGTATATTGGCTTTTGGTGCACCACCAGAGCCAGGACAAGAAGACCCTGATCTCATTAATGCAGGGAAAGAATTTGTCACTTTACTGGATGGTGGCTGTTTTATGCATCATGGTGACTCATTTGACATCATGCGCGGCGGGCATCTGGATATTTGTGTGCTGGGGGCTTTTCAAGTTGCAGTAAATGGTGACCTGGCCAACTGGCATACTGGTGAAGCAGATGCAGTACCAGCTGTAGGTGGTGCAATGGATCTTGCAGTCGGCGCAAAAACTATTTTCGTATGTATGGAACATGTGACTAAGCATGGTGAGCCTAAAGTGGTTAATGCACTGACTTATCCCGTAACAGGGGAGCAATGTGTGAACCGGATTTATACTGATCTCTGCATTATTGAACTCAGCAATGGCAAAGCATTAGTTAAGGAAATAGTTGAAGGCTTAAGTTTTGAAGAATTGCAGTCTATGACTGGATGTGCACTTGCCGACGCCAGAACTTAAAAAGCTTTTTATACGGATTTAATATCTTTAAGGATTAAAGAATGAAAAAAATGATTTTAGCTGCAGCCTGTGCTGCGGCCTCAGGGAGTATTTTCGCCGATTCTACCGAGCAGCGTATTTTACTGTTGGAAAATGAATTACAGCGCTTAAAGACCGAGCTTAAAGAGCAAAAACAGCAACAAAATGTTTTGCAAGCACAGCAGCAGGAAGATCGCGCTTTAACACAGAAAATTAATACTTCCTCATGGAAAGACAATGTCGATTTTTATGGCATCTTGCGTATGGATGGTGCTGTAGACTTTAAAAGTACAACAGGCCGTTCAAGCGGAGGGCGTACCAGTAATAAGATTAATAGTGTCCCTTTTGATGGAGTTGAGGGAAACCGTTCAGATTTTACCGTAGCCGCCAGCCGCTTTGGAGTAGACATTAATCATCTGGGGGGACGTAAAGATGTTAAAGCCAAGCTGGAAGCCGACTTTTGGGTGGACAGTGGTAAAGGTGACGGTAAACTCAGGATACGTCATGCTTATGTCAGTTTCGATGACTGGTTATTTGGTCAGACATGGTCGCTTATGTCGAATATGGAAACAATTACTGAGTCAGTTGATTTTACCCAGTTACTCGGTGCTTCAATCCTGCGTGATCCACAAGTCCGCTATCAGTGGCAGTTTAGCCCCGCACATACATTGCAGATGGCTCTTGAGTATTCAGGTGAAAGAACTTCAGAATTTCCAAGCCTGACCAGTAAATACACTTACAAGAATGGACCATTGCATTTGATGGGGCAGGGCTTCATCAACGAGAAGCAGGCACAAGCTACCACTGGTGATATTGAAAAAGTCAGTTGGGGTGTAGGAGCGGGTGCTAAATATAAATTTAATGCTCAGCAATCAGTTCAGGCGAACTATTACCATGTAAAAGGTGACCAGAAGTTTGTATTTTATACCAATCAGGGTTCAACCTCGGATAACGCAAACTGGGGCGGCGACTTCTCTGTAAATACAGATAATAATGAGATACTGTTAAATGAATTTGATAGCCTGAGTATTGGTTACTCTCATAAATTTAATGACCAGTGGCGAGCAAATATTGCAACTTCATTACTGCAATATGATGATAACAGTGCATATGCCAAAGCCAATCCAGAAAGTAATAAACGCCTGACTGACCATGTAGTTAATGCATTTTATACCCCAGTGGAGCACGTAGATCTGGGTGTAGAATATCATCATGGTAAACGTGAAAACTTTGCAGGAAAAGAAGCAGATATTTCACGTGTTAATATGTCAGCACGTTATAAGTTTTAATTTAACCAGACAAGGATGTCATTTATGCCAAATAGCCAGCCAGAACATTATGACCTGTCACGAGGTCTGATTCTGATGCTGGCAATTACCTGCGGTTTATGCGCCGGCTCAAATTATTTTAATCAGCCATTAATATATTCAATTTCAGAAAGCCTTTCAGTGAGTGCAGAACAGGCAGCCTTTACAATTGTGATTAGTCAGCTTTCATATGCTGCCGGTTTATTTGTATTGGTTCCCTTAGGAGACCTTTTTGAGAAACGGGGTTTTATCTGCCTGCTCATGTGTTTAACCGGAATTGCCCAGATTGGGCTTTCCATGAGTCATTCAGTTTCTGTACTTTATGGTTTTACATTTTTAGCCACATTCTTTTCTATAGCAGCTCAGGTACTTATTCCCTTCATTTCCAATCTGGTATGTCCGCGTAAAAGTGCTGAACTTGTTGGTATACTGATGAGTGGTTTACTGATGGGAATACTTTCCGCCCGAACAATAGCCGGGTTAGTCTCTACCATGTGGTCTTGGCACTATATTTATCTGGGTAGTGGTATAACCATACTTTTATTTGCACTGGTGATGTGGAAACGCTTGCCTCAGTCCAATAAAGTATCTGGCTTAACAATATGGAAAATTTACCAGTCTTTATTCAGCTTTGCTGTTCATGAACCCCATCTGATCCGTAGGGGTATTGTAGGAGGACTCGGCTTTGGCATGCTTACTCTTATCTTTACAACGATGACCTTTCTTTTAGCAAATGCTCCTTACCATTTTAACGATTTTCAGATTGGCCTTTTTGGAATTGTAGGTTTAGCAGGGGTTTTTGCTACACCTTGGGCAGGTAAACTCATCAGCCGTGGTCAAGATGACCATGTAGCACGCATATGCATCTGTTTATTAATCATATCTTGGTTACCACTCTATTTTGCTCAGCAATCATTATGGATGTATGGAGTAGGGGTGATTTTAGCCTATTTCGGGCTTTCTGCCTTGCATGTATTAAATCAGAATCTGGTTTACCGGATTTCAGCTACAGCACGTTCAAGGATTAATTCAATTTATATGACGATGTACTTTGGTGGCGCAGCTATAGGTTCATTTTTGGCGGTCTTTTTCTGGAAACATGGAGGCTGGCCAGTATGTGTAATATTAGGAGTCTGCATCGCATTACTCATTTTTTTATTTGATCGCTATGATTACCGAGCAGTGAAGCAATCTACGATCCCTCAGTAAGATTTATTGCTCTACTAAAGTAATAGCCTAAGTAAATTAATTCTCAATTAAATAGCCTAAGTATAGTTTTAAATTTTTAAAGCAAACCTCCCAACATAAAGCTCATAAAAAAATTCAAGAACGATTGGTAATCATAAGAGTAGCTGAACCAAAAGCATACACTTTATCACTCTCATCAACTATACGAGCTTCAGACGTTAAAATATTACGTCCCGTATTAATTACATCCCCAATGGCAATATATGTTTTATATTTCTGTAAAGGCCGAATCATTTTGACATTCAAATCCAGTGTCGCAAAACTTACTCCATTCTCAACAGTTGTATGAACTGCACCTCCAGTTGCTGTATCTAGTACTGTGGCACAGAAGCCACCATGAATTAAACCCTGTAAATTAAGATGACGTTCATCTGGTGTAACTGCATATTTAATATGACCAGGCTGCACATCAATAATACGCATAGGAATAGTTTGAGCCATAGCAGCAGGACTCTTGATTTTCCCATTCTTTATGGCCATCAGAAATTCAAATCCATTTTTAAATTCCATATATTCTCCAAAATAGTTTATTTAAGTCTTTATTATATTTTGCTAAATAGAAATTAATTTCGCAATAAGAAATTTTCATATTTTATTAACAATAGTTGAGAAAGCTAACTGTTAAAGCTTAAACCAGCTGATCAAGAATATTTTTATGATCTAAGATAGAGTTATACTGCGTTTAGAATGAATTGATATTAAAATCGTGCTGTGCTGAATAGGGCATATGTTCAGCTATAAAGTCTTCAGCAGGAAAGCTGGTTAAAAAATTTTGAGCTTCTTGATGGGTAGCTTGTAACCAAGCTAGACGTAGCTCGGGTGAAATCACTACAACAGAGCGTTTTTCTTTTCCTGGCTTATGAAACTGTGACATTAATGGATGCTTCTCAGCATTTATAGTGAGCATAGACATAGAATGTATAAACTCTTTTTCAAGTTTTGTGCGCTCATAAATTGCTGCTATTGTAAAAGGTTGCCCATCTTTACGATAAATTCCCCAGCGTTGTGCTTTTCCCTCGATATAGCGAGGCTCAAAAAATACTTCAACTGGAATGAGTGCAAACTGGCCTGATTTCCACGCATGTCTGAAACTTGGTTTCTCGCTTGCAGTTTCACTCCGGGCATTAAAAGTTTTTTGTACTGTTTTTAAATCCTCTGCCCAAACCGGAACCAGACCAAATATGGCACGGCGCCATTCAGGCTGTTGTTCTGGAGCAATAATGATCGGACTCCGATCACTAGGGTAGACTTCAGCCTGATAGTCAAATGTCATTTGCGGTAAATCTAGTAAATGTGCATGTTCAGGTCGGATAGGTAAATAATTAGCACACATAATGCTCTACTATATTTATAATTTCTTATCTACTTTAAAATTACTCGAAATAGAGGTACAGCTAACTACATAAAAAGCTGCAGTACAGATATATAAAATAAAATTTTTGCTAACCAAGTCAGGTTGAGAGAAAATTATTTTTTAAAATAATAGCGAACCAACAGAAGAAGGATGATAGTAACTATTAGCATGATAGCTGTAGTAGAATCAAAAAATTGCATAGATATTTTTACCTGATGATTATTTTTAAAGAATACCAGATGTCAGAAACTGTCTGGTATTCTACAATATAATAAATTAATTCCAAAAGTTAGCGATGATATTCCTGCTCAATGGCTGTAAGTTCTTGCGTATAATGATCCAGTTTGTCCGATAAAATTTTTAATTCGTTATCACTGTAGTCATTATCAATAAGAGTGCGATAAATTACTTCCAGATTATCTCTCACAGATTCATTTTTATTAGAAAGTTTGGCATACCATGCTGAATCGACACCATAGTCCATCCTTTCATCATTGCCTGTGGAATGAATAAACAGGTTGCTCTGATATTCTTTATTCCCTGCATTATTCAATTTTTCCGAAATATTATAGGCACGAACCTGTAAATCTTTAATGCGGTCATGTAGTTGATTTTTAGTTATGCTCATAATTTTATTTCCTATCATTACTCTATTCTTATTAGTGACTATGAAGACAGCTTTAGACTATTTCAATTATAAGTTGTTAAGTTTTAACAGGTCGTTAACATATCCAAACTAAGCATATTATACTTTTCATCCCGCTAAACCATCTTCACTCTTTGAAAGTTTCTGTTAATGCTTGCTGAACTGCTTCTACACGACTTTTACAAGCCTTATAGGCTCGCATAGATTCTTCTACAATCTCCATCAGATTATCAATGTCTGGTTCTTCCTGAGTTTCCAGAAACTCGGCATTCTTTTTCAAGATCTCATAACCCTGTTTAAAGCTGAGTTCTTCATTATTCATTTTGACTTCCTTTTACAATTTCTGCCTGAATCTTACCATCCTGCAGCTCGAGCTGTATATTTTGTATAACATTTAATTGCTGCACAGAACGAATGGCCCTACCATTATACCGGACAATTGCATAGCCCTTATTCAAAATATGTCTTGGATTTTGCAGTAAGATCTCTTTTAATAGGCTGTCAATATGTTGTTTAGTCTGACGAACTTGCTGCTGGGCACAGCAATGGACCACATCCTTTAAAACGTCTAGGGTTTTGGCTGACTCAGAAAGCTGGCTATGAGATAAAGTTCTGATTAAACGCATATATTGATCATTTTGACTCTGATAAACCATAAGCTGATATTGAGATAAAGTCTTAATACGCTGAAAGGTATTTTGAACCTGCTGTACGTTTTCACTGATAGTATTTCGAATTCCTGCAATAACCTTACTTGGGGTATCAAAAGAGCGATGGGCAATTTCATCCAGAATAGTCCGGTCTTTTTCATGGCCGATACCTACCCATACGGGAACCGAACGTTTGCATAAAAGGGCAGCCAGTTCATAATCATTTAAATAGGCCAAATCATTTACAGCACCGCCACCGCGAATAATTACAATCAGGTCAGGAGGGTAGTTAAAATCATTAGCCCAGTGTTTCAGAGCACTACGTAGAGCCTCTATAATACTTTTTGGAGCTGTTTGGCCCTGAAATGTAGCTGTTTGATAGATGAAATTGCAGACACCATATTTTTGTAGTACATCAGCATCTTTTTTAAAGTCACCTAAACCGGCAGCCTGTTGTGGGGCAATAACCAGTACATGCTGGATATCAAACGGCGTAACAAGCTGACGGTTTCGTTCGATCAGTCCTTCCTGAGTTAACCGTTCAACCAGTTGTTGATATTGTCTGGCGATATCACCTAGGGTAAAGCTGGAATCTATATCTTCAATATTGACTGAAAACCCATATTGCGGATCAAAACGAGCCTTGACCTTAATAAGCACATTTAAGTCTTTAGACAGTTCTATTCCACTTTCACGCTCGAATTTAAGCACAATGTTTGCCGCACTAAATTTCCAGATTGTTGCCCGGCAACTAGCAATGACCTTATCGCTCTGCTGTTCTTTTTCAGCAAGTTCCAGATAATAGTGGCCACCTTTAATATTTAAATTACGTATTTCTGCCCTGACCCAAACGGACTCGTCAAAAGTCAGCTGAATAATTTCCTGTACGCCAGATAAATATTCACTTAAAGAAAGTTGTGGATCAGCCATAGGTCACTGATTAGAGTAAAACGTAATTAAAAAATATCAGGAATATTATAAATCATCTGTTGAATGGTCGTGAGAATGGCTAAAAGATTTAAGGTTAACTATAAAAGGGACTTATATGAACATCACTCTAGTAAAACTTCTCAGATGTAACAATCAAAAGGTTATGTTATCTCTGCACAAATATTTTGTTACTTTTTATAGGACAAGAATTCCGTTTCTTTAAGAAAGCTTATAACGCACTTTGAAAAGAGTATATTGAATTTCACTGTTTAGGAGTTAAGGACATGCTTAAACAAGTATTGAAATGCTGGTTATGCTTTCATGTCTGGTCATTTACCAAACAAGATGGACATAAACTCAAGCAATGTCATAAATGTGGAACCATTAAAGACCAGTTCGAATTCTAACTTGATACTGTCTTTTAAAAATAAAAGCTGAAGTAACTGATAAGGATTACTTCAGCTTTTATTTTTCATATCTATTTGGAGAAAGATTTTTATTTATGTATTAAATACCTAAAATGCAATTTTTAATTGCAAAAATCTTTTCTATTAATAAGCTGATTTTTTATACAGATGAAAAATTAATAGACCTCCAAGGAGGCCTATTAACTCATTATAATCTAGTACTAATGTCAGTCTGGCAAGGCATAAGCGATTAAATAATCACCCATTTTGGTTCCAAAAGAACCATGCCCACCTGCCATAATAACTACATACTGTTTGCCATTTATTGAGTAGGTCATAGGTGTAGCCTGACCACCTGCCGGTAAACGGGCTTTCCATAGCTCATCACCATTGGAAACATTAAAGGCGCGGATATAATTATCCTGAGTACCTGCAAGGAACATCACATTACCAGCAGTTGAAATTGGCCCACCTAGCATTGGTACACCTAACTTAAATGGCGGTAATGGAATACCTGGCAGACTATCACGGATTGTACCTACACGTTTCTTCCATGCTATCTGATGGTTATCCAGATCTACACCGGCAATATAACCCCATGCTGGCTGCTTGCAAGGTAAACCTAAAGGAGAGAGGAATGCATTAATTTCTACGCCATACGGAACACCGTATTGTGGTTGAATGCCTGACTCTGTGCCTGTACCTTTTACTCCACCTTCAGGCCAGATCGGATTACCCGGACCACGTGGAATGAGTTTAGATACGAATGGTAATGCCATTGGATTCATTACGGCCACCTGACGGTCCGGATTCACAGAGATACCACCCCATTCAAACATACCAAGATTACCTGGGAATACGATGGTTCCATTTTCAGAAGGAGGTGTATAAGGGCCCTTATAGTCCAGGCTATGGAACATTACACGACACATTAGCTGGTCAAACATAGTCGCGCCCCACATATCTTTATCTGTCAGATGATTTTTAGGGCGGAAGGTAAACTCGGAAATCGGTTGAGTCTTAGATACCCAATCACCTTTAGCTGCACCTTGTGGAACCGGTTCTTCATGAACAGGAACTACCGGCTGGCCAGTACGGCGATCCAGTACAAAGATATGACCGGTTTTTGTCGGCGCATAAATTGCAGGCACTATTTGACCATTTTTAGCTTTTACATCAACAAGAGTAGGCTGTGAAGGTACATCCATATCCCACAAGTCATGATGTGTAGTCTGGAATGACCAGACAAGTTTACCTGTGCTTGCATTGAGAGCTACTACGGCATTTGCATAGCGTTCCATTTGTGGTGTGCGGTGACCACCCCAAATATCTGGGGTAGAAACACCAGTTGGAATATAAACGATATCCAGTTGAGAGTCATATGCAAGAGGTGCCCAGGCATTTGGCGAGTTATGTACATATGTACCACCAGTCGTTGGCATGGCATTTGGATCGGCTGCGCCTGTATCAAATACCCAGAGCAGTTTACCTGTATTTACGTCATAGCCGCGAATAACTCCTGAAGGCTCTTTAATTGACAGGTTGTCGGTTACAGAACCTGCAATAATGATCGTACTGCCAGTTACAATAGGAGGCGAGGTTGGGTTATAGCCGCCCGGATAAGCATTTGGCATATAGAGCTGAAGGTTAACTTCACCATTTTCACCAAAATCTGTACAGCGCTGACCATTATCTGCATTAATAGCAACAAGGCGCCCATCATTAACAGGCAAGATCACCTTACGTGGACATATCGCAGAGGTAGACGTACGGCCCTGCAGGCTTGTAGCAAACTCGGCAGTATTGTTCTGATCATAGTAAGAAACACCCCGACAGGTTAAATGCTGAAAACTTGGATCTGTTTTGAGTTTTGGATCAAAACGCCATTTTTCCTTACCTGTAGCGGGATCAAGAGCCACCAGAAACTGGTGGGTAGTACAAATATACATGTTATTGCCAACTTTAATTGGCGTCACCTGATTTGTAGTTTCTCCAGAGTCCTTGTCAGTTTTAAAGTCACGGGTCCGATAGGTCCATGCGACTTTAAGATCTTTAACATTGTCAGCATTAATCTGAGCTAGGGGAGAATAGCGCAAACCTGACTGGGTACGACCATATGCCGGCCAGTCTTCAGGGGGTATACCAGGAAGAGCTTGCCCTTGAGCTGGCTGCTGTGCTTTTAACTCACCATGAATCTCTTGCGGGTCATTAAATATTGAGTAAATCATGACTAAAATTGTCAAGGCCAGTACTGCACCCAAAGCCATGATTGCCGGCTTGCGATTTATAAAGTTGTAGGTAACTGCTGGAATTAACAACCAGAGACCAAGCAAGCCTAGAATATCCAGACGTGGTGCAAGGGCCCAAAAGTCGGTTCCAACTTCCCAGATGGCCCAGATTACAGTTCCAAGCACTAAAGCGGCATATACCAGTAATGCTGAAATTCTGCCTTTATATAGCAAGAAGGCAGTAAGTAACATAAGAACGGCAGCAATAATATAATATATCGAGCCGCCAATTGCGGCGAGCCATATACCGCCGATGAGCAATCCGATTCCGATAATTGTAAAAATGAACACGGTAATCAGATTCATTTTTGACCTTGAAGATGCACGATTCATTTTCTGTGATCTCCTCCTAGTTTTAAGTTTTTTAGTGAGTTAAGCATTTTCATCAAGATAGAACAGGGTTCATCAAATCCTTTAATCAGAATCAACATATAATTAAAAAGCAGCCTGTAGTTTTAAACCACCGACCCAGACATTTTCGCCATTCTTATAACCACCGACATGACGGATGTACTGAATATTCGGGCGAAGAGTAAGCCAGTTTGTAGCGTGAATACCATAGTAAAGCTCGGCATCATATTCTTCATGTTGACCGGTTTGGACCTTGTCACTCACAGAAATCCGGCCAAATGCTATAGCGAGCTGATCATCTGGGCGTTGTAAGCTAAGACCGGTATAGACCAGACCAATATTTTGCATGTTATCTATAGTATTGGTTGCATCATCATGCAGGGTAAGATTAATAAAGCCTTTTAGACCACGATTCGAATCAGGTTCAGGCTGAGTAAGTTTCTGCTGAATTACTGCCCACATTCCCTGTTTATGGCTATTTTTTATAGGGTTTTCAATTTCTTCTACATCTGCGGTACTATAATAATAACCAAGGCGGTATTCACCTGGTAACTGTTGTAAAAACGCTCTAGGCTGCCAGACCAGTTCTACAGGAATAATTGCACCTTTGGAACCATCTGTACTCAAGTTAAATCCTTTACTACGTTTCAGATTTTCAGGGTTATATTCATATACTCCTACTTGGCCATAAAGTTCTGGCTGTACCTGGTATTTAACTCGCATGGCCCATTGACTCACAGGCCAGTTATACCACTGGTCACCCACCCAGTTACCTACCTGTGAACCACAAAAAGTAAGATTCTGGAAATCACAGTCAAAACTGTTAAAATCTTCGCCTTCACCGAACCGGCCAACTTTAATATCTAACTTCTGGTCTAAAAACTGTTTTTTTATCCATAAATCAGTCAGACGCCAAGTTTGCCCACGTCCCCAGACTTCCTGTACTGAACTCAAATGTCCCTGTAGGGCCTCATGTGTCTGCGAAAGTGAACGGCCATTCCGGTGAGTAACAGTAATCTGGGCTTCTGTATCCTCCCAACCCATAATTTTTTCCAGATCAAAATGTGCGCCTAGAGCAAACTGGTCGGTGTATTCAGTTTTATGTTTATCATTATTCTTTGCATCTATAAGGCTTGCCATTTCACCTGTATAACCCAAACTAAATTGATAGCCTTGCTGTTCAAGCTGAGTTCTGTTGCTATTCCAGTCGCCCAACATCCAGGGAGATTGCGTAGAAAATGCAGGTACAGCTGCGTAGAGACCGCTTGAAGTTAGCAGACCACCCAATAAGCCAAAAAGACTTACAAAGTATTTACTTTCAGTAGGCATTATGAATATCCTGAACAATATTTGTAATTGTTAATAAAGAGAAGTATGAAACTTTCAAAAAATAAAATGTAGGTATAAGATTTTTCTATGTATTCTTTTTATATATTTAAGTTAATAAATATTAACAATTCTTAAATCTTCTATAGTTGTGAGATAATAAAAAGTTTTTTATAAAAAATAAGTAGATAGACGATTTTCTATAAGCATTTTATTTTAAGTAAAAACTCTAATTTAAAATACGAAATTACAGTAAATAATGCTTAATATTCTATACAGAAGCGATATAAATTTAAAAAAAAGCCCGTATAAAATTACTTTACATTTCTTTCAGATTTATGCAAGTTTAAAAACAACTGATTAAAATATGAAGAACAATATGCAAGATATTAATGAGCCGAAAATTAATCTTCCTGAAGAGATAAAATTAGAAGACGGAACAGTTATCCCAGTTGGTGACATCAGCTATGAGGCTTCCTATCTGGATGGAACCCATGATCCGGAAAGTTTTAATGGCTATATTCTTACATTTGAAGTATCAGGAAAGGGAATGGCCGCAATTCGGATTATCCCAAGTATGACTGATCCAGATGACGCCGAGCACGGAGTCAACTATACCGAATTCACTGAAGATGATGAAGCCGGTATCGACCTTTCACCTGAAACCGCCAGCCAGATTCGAATTACACCAGCAGAAGAAGATGATCTGGTTAATGAAGATGACTACGGCGACGGAAATGAACACGATGGGGGTGTAGTACCAGAGGACTATAATAATGAGGATATTGAAGATATAAATGATATTATAGACCGCTAGGTTACTGAATTATAAAATTAATCTTAGTATCTTTAAAAACGTTTCATGAGATAAAAAGTTTTGCTATAAGAACTTTTTATCTCATTTTTAATAGTAATCCAAATAACTTCCCGGAGCCAATATCAGCATTGAAGTTTGTATATACAACTTTGACCAAGTTGGTGGAAATCCGAAGAATAAGAATCAAGCTGTTCCCATTTCAGCATTTTTTCAGTTAACCATATAAAATCGGCTAGTTGGGGCTGAGCAGACTCACCAATAAAGTTCTGTATAATATTTTTTATAAAATAAAATTTGTCTACGTGTATCTCAGCAGAACATTGAAACCGGATAATATTGTAATGAATAAGTAGTTGCCAGATTTGCTGATAATCTTGCATTTGTTTTAATTCATATTGTGCCTTTTGAATAGCCTCGACTAAAGCGGTTAATGTATTTGGATGCTGGCTAGCCCATTCGGCCGTTACTGCCAATACTTTATCGGCGACTTTAGGAATAATGGTTTGGCTTGAAGTAATTATTTTTGAATAACCTTGTAATTCTCCTTGAGTATTCCAAGGCTCACCTGCACAAAAACCATCAATTAAGTGATTAGAAACAGCCTCAACCATATACGGCGGTGGCAGAGTCTTTAATTCAAAGTGCTGGGCGACTTGTTCATCGGCCAGAGCCAGCCATTCTCTTAAACAATAATGATGAAGCGAGTATTTAAAAACCTGCGCTAATTGAATTGGACGTCCCTGTAAGTAAGCTTGCACTACTTTTTGTGCAGATTGTTGTGCTGTATCACTAGAGTTAATATCCAGTTCAAAACACAGTTTCTGGCTTAAACTGATATAAGCCTGATTGGTACTTAATATTAATGGTGTTTGAAAAGGTATCCCTGACTGATCAAGACCTATTGCAGCAGCAGGTAACATTGCAGAAAGACAATGTGCAGCATCGAGAAAACCAAAAGCTAGCCGATCACGCAGACTGGCCCAGGATGGTTCTTTAACCAGCTGGACATTTAAACCAGTTTCTGTAAAAAAGCCACGATATTTGGCCCATAAAATAGCAATACAGTCCAGTAATGGTATATAGCCTAGCTGAATATCTGTTTTTTCAAGCTGTTTCATAACCTAATCCTTTAATCTGGTCTGTAATAATTGCTGTGCGTCAAGAAGCCTTCTTGCCATTTTACCCATGGTCATACGATGGCTCATGGCATTTTTTCTTAACAGGCGAAATGCATCTTCTTCACTGAGATGATGCATTTGCATGAGTAGCACTTTGGCTTTTTCAATATCCTTACGGTCAGCCAGTTTTCCTTCGGTTTCTTTTAAGGCATTAAGCAATTTTCGGTATTTTTTAAACTGTTCAATCGAGATCTGCAAAATACTGTCAAGTTTGGCCGGATCAATCCCATCAACGATATAGGCGGTTACTCCAGCATCGATAGCACTTTTAATCGTATCCTTGTGGCTATTTTTGGTGAAAAGAACAGTAGGCAAATCAAAATGGCTGACACAGTTTTCAATAATATCTCGATGCGGATTTTGTATATCAAGCAGAATTACATCTGCGTGCAACTGCTGCAAATAAGACATATTAGAGTGGTCAATGACAAGACAGGCCACCACATCAAAATGATGTTCCAGCAGAGAAACTCTAATATATTCTGCTCGCTCCAGGTCATCATCGATTAAAACTATTTTAAGTTTTGACATGCAACACTCGGGTTGTGTCTCTAACAATTGTTAAAGATCTAAAGCAATTAGAATGCCAATCTGATATAAAAATTTAAGACACGATGATTAAAATTCAATGGAGAAATACAGAATAAGTGCTCTTTGCTTTAACCCTCTGCACCTTAATAATGCAATTCTTAGATTCGAACCAGTAAACTTATATAAAATTAAAACTATTAAAATTAGTTAATTGATAAAAATTAAATAAAATCAATAGAATATAAAATAATTTTTAAAATTGGCATATTAACTGCATATTACTGAATGGGTCAAAGAAGACTCTCAAAATTTGTAAGACGGCCAACGACGTCCGCTCTGTTCGAATCTGTAAGGTGGCAACACTAACAGACCAGTCCATGCGTTCAGTTCAGGTAGGAGATGGCTTATGTCTTCAAATTTAAATGCTAAAAAAGCAACAAAAATAAGTCTATTTAACTTTAGTACTGCAGCGATGCGGGCCTTCCATATGAGTTGGCTCGCATTTTTTGTCTGCTTCTTTGCCTGGTTTGCCTGTGCACCGCTAATGCCAGTTATTGCAGGAGAGTTTCATCTGACCAAAGACCAGATAGCCAATATTAATATTGCTGCAGTTGCAATCACCATTCTCGTAAGACTCATCGTTGGTCCTTTATGTGATAAATACGGCCCGCGCAAAACTTATACCGCATTACTCATTATTGGCAGTCTTCCAGTCTTTGGAGTAGCCTCTGCCAACAGTTATGAATCCTTTCTGTTCTTTCGTTTACTGATTGGCGCTATTGGTGCCAGCTTTGTAATTACTCAATATCACACCAGCATCATGTTTGCATCCAATGTAGTAGGTACCGCCAATGCTGCCACAGCTGGCTGGGGAAATGCCGGTGGTGGAGCCACTCAGGCGCTCATGCCGCTGCTTCTTGCTGCATTGGTAATGTTTGGAGTTGAACAGACCTTAGGCTGGAGAATTGCGTTAATTGTTCCAGGGATAATGATGATAATTGTTGGGGCATTGTACTGGAAATTTACCCAGGACTGTCCACAAGGTAATTTCAAGGAACTGCGGGCAGCAGGTGTACAGGTCGGAAGCGAGAAAAAAGGTGGCATGGCGATTCTGCTGCATGCGGCACGTAACTATCGGGTCTGGATTTTATTTGGGGCCTATGCAGCCTGTTTCGGAATTGAAATCTTCATACATAACATCGTGGCGATGTATTACGTCGAACACTTCAGCTTCGGCCTTAAAGAAGCCGGTATGGCAGCAGGCATATTTGGCTTGTTGGCATTATTTGCGCGTGCTTTGGGCGGCATTGTATCTGATAAGGTGGCAATTAAAAAGGGACTGGATGGACGTACTAAAGTGCTGTTCGCCATGATTCTGATGGAAGGCCTGTTTTTAATTTTATTCTCGCAAATGAATAGCGCCATGCTTGCCATTCTGGTTATGACCATTTTTGCACTCTTTACCCATATGGCTTGTGGTGCGACTTATGCACTGGTGCCATTTATTGACCGTGATGCTTTAGGAGGCGTGGCAGGCATTATCGGAGCAGGGGGTAATGTTGGTGCAGTCGCAGCAGGCTTCTTGCTTAAAGGTATGCTGGATATACAAACCTGTTTAATGATGCTGGGCGGACTGGTTGTGATTGCCGCAAGCTTTGTACTGATGATTCGTTTTTCGGTCGAACATAAGGCCAAAGAGCAGAAGCTGTTTGAAGATGCTGTTCTTGAGCGCAACAAAACAGCTTGAATCATACAAAAAAGAATAAAGGAGAAAGAATATGAAACTGGTAATAATTGGCCACGGTATGGTCGGACATAAATTTATTGAATCCATGCTTGAGCAGATAGATGACGAAGTTGAAATTACGATTCTGGCAGAAGAGCCGCATCTGGCGTATGACCGTGTTCATTTAACTGAATATTTTAGCGGTAAATCAGCCAAGGATTTAACCCTTTGCCGTACAGACTTCGCCGATGCTTATGGAATTGATCTACGTTTAAGCACTAAAGCCACTGCGATTGATACAATTAGTAAAACAGTGACTACCAATCATGGCGATGTGATTGCGTATGACAAACTGGTTTTAGCCACCGGTTCCTATGCTTTCGTTCCACCGATTCCGGGTAATGATCGTGAAAACTGTTTTGTTTACCGTACGATTGAAGATTTGGACGCGATTCGTGCAGCTAGCCTGAATGCCAAAACGGGTGTGGTGATTGGTGGTGGCCTTTTAGGCCTAGAAGCTGCCAAAGCTCTGCGTGACCTGAATCTGGAAACACATGTTGTAGAATTTGCACCACGTTTGATGGCAGTTCAAATTGATGATCTGGGCGGCAAAGTTTTACGCTCAAAAATCGAAAATCTGGGTGTTCAAGTTCATACCCAAAAAGCGACTTCAGCCATTGAAGAGGGTGTGAATGCCAAGCATGTAATGAAGTTCGGTGATGGTGCAGAACTGGAAACTGACATTATCCTGTTCTCTGCAGGCATCCGTCCACGTGATGAATTGGCACGTCAAAGCGGGCTGGCCATTGGTGAGCGCGGCGGGATCACGATTAATGATTATTGTCAGACCTCCAATCCAGATATTTACGCGATTGGTGAATGTGCGCTGTGGAATAACAAGATTTTTGGTTTGGTCGCTCCGGGCTATGATATGGCGCGTATCGCGGCAAAACATGTACTGGGCCAAGAAAGCCATGCATTTGCTGGCGCAGACATGAGTACCAAGCTGAAACTGATGGGTGTCGATGTCGCATCTGTAGGTGATGCACATGCCATGACTCCAAATGCACTCAGCTATTTCTATGCTGATGAAGCTGCGATGGTTTATAAAAAAATCGTGGTCAATGCAGAAAAAACCAAGTTGCTTGGTGCGGTACTGGTCGGTTGTGCCAAAGAATATAACGACCTGCTGCAAATGATGCTGAATGGTCTAGACATACCGGAAAATCCAGAAAGTCTGATCATGCCAGGCTTGGATCAAGCCACTGCCAAAGCAGGAGGTAGCGGTGTTGATCTACTCCCAGACAGCGCAACCATCTGTTCATGTAATAACGTGTCTAAAGCGGATATCTGTTCTGCAATTGCTGATGGTTCCACTTCACTCGGTGCGCTAAAAAAATGCACCAAAGCGGCAACGGCATGTGGTGGTTGTGCACCGCTGGTAACACAAGTATTAAAATCTGAGTTACAACGTCAAGGCGTAACCGTGAATAACCATTTGTGTGAACACTTCGCTTATTCACGTCAGGAGCTGTATCACCTGGTGCGTGTCAATGAGATCAAAACTTTTGATGATCTGATCCAGCAACACGGTCACGGTCTGGGCTGTGACATCTGTAAGCCAACAGTAGCAAATATTCTGGCTTCTTGCTGGAATGACTTTGTGCTGAAACCAAACCATGCAGGTCTGCAAGACAGTAATGACTACTACCTCGGTAACATTCAAAAAGATGGTACTTACTCCGTGGTACCGCGTATGGCTGGCGGTGAAGTCACACCGGATGGTCTGATCGTGATTGGCCAGATTGCCAAAGAATATGGTCTGTATACCAAACTGACGGGTGGTCAGCGTGTCGATATGTTTGGTGCACAAGTCCATCAATTGCCTGAAATATGGGAAAAACTGATTAATGCTGGTTTTGAATCGGGTCATGCTTATGGCAAGTCATTGCGTACCGTGAAATCTTGTGTCGGTAGTACCTGGTGCCGTTATGGTGTAGATGATTCTGTCGGCTTGGCTATTTTCCTGGAAAACCGTTACAAGGGCCTACGTTCACCACATAAAACCAAAATGGCAGTATCTGGCTGTACTCGTGAATGTGCAGAAGCACAGAGCAAGGATGTGGGCGTCATTGCGACTGAAAAAGGCTGGAACCTATATGTATGCGGCAATGGCGGCATGAAACCGCGCCATGCTGAACTGCTCGCCTCAGATCTGGATACTTCCACACTGATCAAATATATCGACCGTTTCTTCATGTTTTATATTCAGACAGCCGATCGTCTGCAACGTACTTCAGTCTGGCGCGATAATCTGGAAGGTGGTCTGGATTATCTGAAAGATGTCATCGTAAATGATTCACTCGGTTTGGCAGCAGAATTAGAGCGCCGTATGCAGCATGTGGTCGGTACCTATCAGGATGAATGGCGTACTGCAATTGAAGATCCTGAAGTTCGTAAACGTTTCAAAACCTTTATTAATGCCAAAGCTGAACAGCAAAACGACCCACATATCCAGTTTACAGAAGTTCGCGGCCAGATTCGTCCAAAAACAAAAGCTGAACGTGATGCAAACCGTATTGTAGTAGTGGAAGCCTGATTCAAATAACAAAGGAGCAAGAAGATGACTATTTTTAAAGACATGAATGAACTAAATTGGGTAGAAGTGTGTGCACTGGACGACATCACCCCAAATACTGGTGTAGCAGCATTAGTAGAAGATCAATCAATTGCGATCTTCCGTGTAGGATCAGAAAAACGGGTATATGCGCTGAGCAACCAGGACCCATTTAGTAAGGCTTTTGTGATGTCACGCGGCATCATTGGTGATTTACAAGGTGAGCGCGTCGTCGCTTCACCCATTTATAAGCAGCATTTCAGTCTGGCGACGGGCCGTTGTCTGGAAGATAAAGACCAGAAACTGCTGGTATTCCCAAGCAAAATTGAAAATGGCAAGGTATCCATCAGCCCTGTGCCACAAAAAACCTATATTACCAATAACGGTATTTCACCTGAAAAAATGAAGCTAGTACTGGTCGGTAATGGTTTGGCGGGTATGCGTTGTCTGGAAGACCTGTTGGATATGGCACCAGACCATTATGAAATTACCGTGATTGGCGAAGAACCGTGGGGTAACTACAACCGTATCATGCTATCACCAGTACTTTCGGGTGAGAAAACCATTGATGACATTATGCTGCATCCGCATGCCTGGTATGCCGACAAAGGCATTCGCCTGATTGCCGGTGATCCGGCAGTCCGCATTGACCGTCCGCGTAAGCATGTTTATACCGAAAAAGGTGAAGTAATCAGTTATGACCGCCTGATTCTTGCCACCGGTTCTAAACCATTCATTCCACCAATTCCAGGTAGTGATTTAAAAGGCGTACTCAGTTTCCGTAATATTTATGACGTCAACCAGATGCTGGCCTATTGCAAGACTAAAAAAAATGCGGTGATCATAGGCGGTGGTTTGCTTGGTCTAGAAGCAGCATATGGACTTAAACAGCAGGGCATGCATGTTACTGTGCTGCACCTGATGGACCGTATCATGGACCGTCAGTTGGACATCAAAGCCAGCCAAATGCTGAAAACAACGATTGAACGAAAAGGCATTCGTATTCTGACTGAAGCCAATACTGAATGTCTGATCGGTGAAGAGGGTCACGTGACTCAAGTCAAACTCAAAGATGGCACTGTGCTGGATGCTGATCTGGTGGTATTCGCTGTGGGGATTCGTCCAAACATGAGCTTGGCGCAAAGTGCAGGTCTGAGGTGCAACCGCGGTGTATTGGTGAATGACACCATGCAGACTTTTGATCCGAGTATTTATGCTGTAGGCGAATGCATCGAGCACCGTGGTCAAACCTTTGGTCTGGTTGAACCATTATGGGGCCAGGCATTTATTTGTGCATCGCATCTGGCCGAGCATGGCAGCCTAATCTTCAAAGCTCCCACTGTTCCGACTCAGCTCAAAGTCAGTGGTTGTGATGTATTCTCGGCAGGTGACTTTGAGCCGAAAGATGATTTTGAAGATATCATATTAAATGATGAAAAACGTCAGATCTACAAGCGCATTATTATTCAAAAGGATAAAGTGATTGGTGCAGTGTTGTTTGGCGACACTGAAGACGGCGCATGGTATGCGGAACTAATTGCAGATCAAACCCCAATTACAAATATTCGCAACAAGCTGCTTTTTGGTCGGGATTTTGCATTAAAGAAAGCAGGTTAAAAAATCAATTTGTCATGGAAAAACAGGATATGCGAAATGTTATCCGCAACTGTTTAAGCCAAGACAACATAAGAAAATGAATGTTTCTGCAAGCTTTTTGATAAATGATGGATTAAGGCGATTTTTACGGATGACAATAGTTTTGCCTATTTCTCCCGAAAGAAAAGTAGGTGGAACCAAAGGTTCATCCAGAAAAATGAGTCGAATTGAAAAGACACCGTTGTAATGAACCCCCTTTTAAAAGAATTAAATAGCCCGTTACAAAACTTAAGGAGCATCCATGAACAGTATTCCCATTGTGGAACTTGAAAGCTCTACAGACTTAAAAACAATAACTACGCAAACGACCTGTCCATACTGCGGCGTGGGCTGTGGAGTAACGGCACATGTGACGCCAACACCATCAGGACTGAAAGTAGCGATAGAAGGCGATGTCAATCATCCTGCTAATTATGGCAAGCTCTGCATTAAAGGCAGTAATCTGGCAGATACTTTGGGACTGGAAACCCGTGTCCTAGAACCGATAATCGGGCGTAAAGATCAGCAAGAAATCACTAGCTGGGATACTGCGACTTCTATTATTTCCAAAAAATTCCAGCAATGTATTGATCAATATGGTCGTGACAGTATTGCCTTCTATGTATCGGGCCAATTACTAACTGAAGACTATTATGTCGTCAATAAATTTGTTAAAGGCTATCTCGGTACAGCCAATATCGATACCAACTCACGACTTTGCATGTCATCGGCAGTTGCCGCACATAAACGCGTCTTTGGTGAGGATATTGTCCCTGCGAGTTATGAGGATTTTGAACATACCGATATGGTAGTACTAGTGGGTTCCAATACTGCATGGTGCCATCCAGTTTTATATCAACGCATCATGCAAGCCAAAGAACAGCGTAACCTGTTTGTAGTCGTAGTTGATCCCCGCTTTACCAGCACCTGTGAAGCTGCGGACTTGCATTTGCCGATTTTACCCGGACAAGATGTGGCACTGTTTAATGGTTTATTGCAGTATCTCTGGAAAAATGGTCACGCAGACCATAAATTTATTGCTCAATATACACAAGGCCTAGAACAGACTTTAGTACAGAGTGAAACTGAATCTTCCATTGAAGCAGTGGCTCAGCGTACTGACATTACTGCTGATAAACTGCGAAACTTTTATGAGAAATTTGCCCAAACTGAAAAAGTTATGACCTTATTTTCAATGGGAGTTAATCAGTCTTCTCAAGGAGTAAACAAGGCTAATAGTATTAGCAACTGCCATTTATTGACGGGGAAAATTGGCAAACTGGGTGCCGCACCATTTTCTATGACCGGACAGCCGAATGCGATGGGCGGGCGTGAAGTGGGTGGACTGGCCAACATGCTGGCAGCCCATCTGGAGCTGGAAAATGAAAGCCATCAGCAACTGGTGCAAAATTTCTGGCAAAGTCCCTATATTGCCAAGCAGGCAGGGCTAAAAGCCGTTGATTTATTTCAGGCAGTTGAAAGCGGCAAGATTAAAGCAATCTGGATCATGGCGACCAATCCAGTTGTGAGCATGCCGGATGCCGATCAGGTCAAACGAGCTCTGGAAAAATGTGACTTTGTGGTAGTGTCGGAGATTTGCCAAAATACGGATACCACACAATATGCCGATGTCTTGTTACCTGCACTTGGTTGGGGTGAAAGAGACGGAACCGTGACTAATTCGGAACGTCGTATTTCTAGACAGCGAGCTTTTTTAGATATACCAGGGCAAGCCAAAGCTGACTGGTGGGCCATCAGTCAGGTGGCTCAAAAAATGGGATTTAGTGGTTTTGATTTTAATAACAGCCACGACATTTTTCTGGAACATGCCCGATTATCTGCCGAACAAAATTCTCATTTAAGTCAGCGATCTGAAACACCATATTTCCGTTATTTCAATTTAAAGGGTTTAACCGATTTAAGCTTGGCTGAGTACAATGAGCTAAAACCAGTGCAGTGGCCAGTGTGGAGCAAAGATCAGGCAGATGATTTAGTCACTCGACTATATAGCCAAGGTCAGTTTAGCCATGCCGATGGCAAAGCTAAATTTATTGCGGTCTCTGCAGTAGATCCAGTTTATCCAATCTGTAGTGAATTTCCTTTAATTTTAAATACTGGCCGGATCCGAGATCAATGGCATACCATGAGCCGTACCGGACTCTCTGCCAATTTAAGTACACACCGTGCTGAACCGTATTGTGAAATCCATCCGCATGATGCCTTGAAATACGGGATTAAAGATGACGAGCTGGTAGAAGTTAAATCCAGATGGGGAAATTGTGTTTTACGTGCAATGGTCAGTGACAATATTCGCCGTGGACAGGTCTTTGCACCGATTCACTGGAATGACCAGGTGGCCTCTGACGCCAGGATCGGCAAGATCGTGAATCCGGTAGTCGATGCTATTTCCGGTGAGCCAGAATTTAAACACACACCAGTGCTCATACAACCCTTTCATATTCAGTGGCAAGGCGTATTTTATGTACGTCAGGGTTTTGAAAAAACCGTGCAATCGTCTATTGAAAATATGGTTTGGTGGGTAAAGATCACCACCACCAAAGCTCTCCGTTATGAACTGGCAGATCGTCAAAAATTCGCTCATACTACTGAGCATTTAAAAGAATTATTCCCATTTCAGGATGAAAGTTTTGAATGGCTAAATCTTGAAGATCAAACTGCTCACATCAGCCATACTGTAGTACTGAAAGAAGGTCACTTAATTGCCAGCCTGTATATTGCACCGAAGGCTTTATTACCAGACCGGGACTGGATAGCCAACCTGTTTAAACGTGAACGTTTAAGTGCCATGCATCGTAAAGCCTTACTCGCCGGGCAGCCAATGTCCATGGTGAATAATGAAGGTCCCTTGGTGTGTAGCTGTTTTAAAGTCGGTAAAAACCGCATTATTGAAACCATTAAAACTAAAAATATTATGGATGAAAAACAGATAACTGCATGTTTAAAAGCTGGAGGAAATTGCGGTTCATGTCTGCCTGAAATCCGTGGTCTGATTAAAGCATGCCAAATGGAGATAGTAGGATGAAAAAAGGAAGCAAGAGAGAAAATAATAAAACAGTTTATCCGCGTACTGATCTGGTGATACTAGCCGGTGGACAGGCCAGACGGATGAATGGCATCAACAAACTGTTGCAGAAATTTGATGAACAGATTCAGCTGATTAAAATTTATCAACAACTGAAACCAAATATTGCACAGGTCTGGATCAATAGTCATCGTGACTATTCCATTTATCAAAAAATTATTCCAAATATTTATTATTATCAGGATGATGAGACCGGTTTTCAGGGGCCATTAATGGGCATGAAAAGTGCTTGGTCGCATGTGCAATCAGACTATGTGCTATTTGTACCCTGCGATGTAACCTATATCCCATCCAAAGTACTGCTCAAGCTACATGTGGCTCTAGCTAAAAATAATCTGGCAGAAGTCGCTTATGTCGAAATCAATGGTAAGCCACTTTATCCATTTTGTCTGGTCAAGCGCAGCAGCTTGGTAACCCTGAATTTACATATTGAACAAGAACAGCGCAGTCTTAAACACTGTTTTAGTGATTTGCACGCTCAAGTTGCATGTTTTAAAAATCATGCCCTATTTTTTCACAGTATTAATTCGCTGGATGAGCTGCAACAGTATCAGCAGCTCAAATTTCTGCACTAAAACTGAATATTTTTCTTTTAGCGCAAAGTTGGAACACTTATTGCAAACCTGATTATTACAAGATTGAGCAATGCAGGTATCAAGCATTGCAGATGCGCATAACCAGCCCGCAGTCTGAAGATGGATATTCAACATGAAGACGATGACACAGCTTGAAAACGTTGCATTATTTGTCGACCAGTTTGGCCGCAGCAAGCGCAAGCTACGTATTTCAGTGACTGATCGCTGCAATTTTAAGTGTGTCTACTGTATGCCAGAACATCCTGAATGGATGAAAAAACAAGACCTGCTCAGTTTTGAAGAGTTATATCAATTCTGTGATTTTATGGTTCGTCATGGTATAGAAGCTATCCGCATTACTGGTGGTGAACCCTTAATGCGGCAGGGAGTAGTGCATTTCGTTGAACAGCTTCAAGCTCTAAGAAAGCTGGGCCTAAAGCGTATTTCGATGACCACTAATGGACACTACCTCAAGCAATATGCAGATAACTTAAAACAGGCCGGGCTGGATGATTTGAATATCAGTCTGGATAGCTTGAATAACAAGCAGTTCAAGCAGTTGACCCAAAAAGATTTAACACCCGTTTTGGAAGGAATTCAGGCAGTCAAAGCTGCTGGCTTACCGATCAAGATCAATTGTGTATTGATGAACGGAATCAATGACCATCAAATTCTGCCTTTGGCACGCTGGTCGGTTCAGCAAAAAATTATGCTGCGTTTTATTGAATTTATGCCCTTGGATGGGGATAGAAAATGGTCTACGGAACATGTGGTCAGTGAAAAATATATTTTAGAAACCTTGGCGACTGAATTTACTCTCACCGAAAAAAACAATGACTCTGCACAGTCAGGTTCGGAACCTGCAAGACAGTATTTGATTGATGGCCATCCGATTGGAATTATCTCGACCATTACCAATTCATTTTGTGGCAGCTGTGACCGGTTACGGTTGACAGCACAAGGTGAATTTTATAACTGCCTGTTTGCACCACAAGGTTTGAATATTAAAAATGAAATCCGCTCTCTGGGTTCTTCTTTACCTTTGGGTGAAGTGAATTTATACAGCATTTTATCTCCATACATCTGGAACAAAGAACAAGGCTTTTACGCTATAGCACAGCGTTTAAAAAGTCAGAATATGAACCAAAACAGCCGCAAGATTAGCATGCATATGATAGGAGGCTAAGATGTCACAAATCAAAATCAGAATTGAAGCCTTCGGTGCGGTAGAACGGCAGTTACCGCAAAATTTCGAAATTATCTGCAAATCTCAAAGTACAGTTTCTCAGATATTGGATCAGGTGGGACATAACTATCCTGAAGCCCTTGCCATAATGGAACGCTGTGCCTGTGCAATTGGTGAAGATATTATTTCACGTCAGACTTCACTCACTACTGACAGCACGCTGGTACTACTTTCACCTGTAGCAGGAGGTTGAAATGGACGAATACAAACGGTTTCCCCGGATTCAGGAGGCTGCTTTAAAGCTGGAAATTTTTGATCTGATCCAGTCTTTTCCTGAATGTGGTGGGATTGGAGTATTTATCGGTACGGTTCGGAATCACCATGAAGGCAAAGCAGTAAAAGCACTAAAATATACTGCCTATACACCCGTTGCAGAAAAAATGATTAGTCAGATTGAACAGGAAATTCAGGTTAAATACGGCGTATCTTATGTACGTGTAATACACCGGATTGGGACACTGGAGATTGGTGAAAAAGCCATTATTGCCATTGCTTATGCAGCACATCGCCGGGAAGCCTTCGCAGCCTGTGAAGAAGCAGTAGAACGGGTCAAACATGAGGTACCGGTCTGGAAAGAAGAGTTCTATATAGATGGCAGTAGCCAATATGTTGAGGGTTGCTGTATCCGTAAAGATGAAACAGACCTTAGTCATGCACATCATCATCCAGAACATTCAGCCGAAAAGCATCAGCATTGCCGTCACACCAAAGAGAACACTCCATTGATTTATCAATGGCCGCTATAAGCTAGAACTGAAAATACGCTTGTTTAAAGAAAGAATGAACCACAGGAATAGGCAATGAAAAATGTCGGGATGAAAGCAGAAAGTTACCGTACTGCAGTGGCCACAGGAATTCTGCATGCTCCGCCACATTGTATTGAATTATTACGCAATGGTAATACTGAAAAAGGTGATGCTCTCAAGACGGCTCGCATTGCAGGAATTCTGGCAGCTAAACGTACCGATGAGCTCATTCCACTATGTCATCCATTACCCATTTACCGGGCTGACGTAGAATATAAACTGTTTGATACGCATGTTGAAATTATTGCGATAGTTGAAACCATAGGCCCAACGGGTGTGGAAATGGAAGCTTTAACGGCAGTCAGTCTGGCCGGTTTAACACTGTATGATATGTTAAAGCCTCATTGTGAACCAGAAGATTTATCACTGGATCAATGCAAGTTACAAAAGAAAAAAGGGGGGAAATCACATTTTACCCGCGTTTTAAAAAACAGCTTGCCTGCTTCTATCATTGTATTGTCAGACACGGTTGCTGCCGGTAAAAAGCCGGATACAGCAGGGCAAAATGTCCTGGAAATATTACAGGAAGCTAATTTCGCAAATATTGCCTATCAGATCATTCCGGACAATCCTGAACAGTTACTGGCACTGGTTGAACAACAGAAAAATGATTATCCACTCATTTTAACGGTAGGCGGAACAGGACTCGGCCCTAAAGATTTAACTGTTGAAACCTTACAGCCTTTATTAAAGCGGGAAATACCCGGCTTGATGGAAGCTTCACGCAATTTTGGTCAGAAACGTACGCCCTATGCTGCTTTAAGTCGTGGTGTCGCTGGTTATATCGAGAATAGTCTGATCATGACTTTACCAGGCAGCCGTCAAGGTGCCAAAGAATCTTTGATTGCAGTTTTACCCGCTTTGATCCATCTGTTTGATGTGCAAAAAAATATTCCACATCAGGGAGGGTATCAATGAATACTATCAGCTCAAGGTGTGGTGCTGAACATGGCCTGATCAGTGTAGATCAGGCATTGGATCGCATTTTGCAACATGTGCAGCCCTTAGATACTGAGAAACTTGAATTACAGAACGCCTTAAATCGCTATCTGGCTGAAAATATCTATTCTTCAATCAATTTACCCTTATTTTCACAAAGTGCAGTCGATGGGTATGCCATCTGTGCCAAAAAAGCGATTGAACCGGAAAGTGAATTCCAGCTCATCGGTGAAATTCGGGCCGGTCAGCAGGTCGAAGTACAACTCCAGGCAGAGCAGGCAGTCCGAATTTTTACTGGGGCCAAAATTCCATCTGGAACTACTACAGTGGCGCGTCAGGAAATAGTTGAGCTAATCAATTCATCCAGAATTAAAATCATCGAAAACCTAAAAGCTAATATTGATATCCGGGATGTAGGCGAAGAAATTGTAGCAGGACAATTATTGGCAAATGAAGGTCAGCAATTGTCTGTCGGAGTAATTGCTTCCTTAAGCATGGCAGGGATCAATACCGTTGAAGTCTTTCAATATCCTAAAGTTGCCATAGTTATTTCAGGAGATGAAGTTGCTGAAAGTGTAGAGGACTTTGCAGCAGGAAAAATTTTTGATGCCAATGGACCCTTGATTAAGGCATGGTTTCAGCAGGCAGGGCAGCAAGTAGAAATCTTTCATATTGCTGATACCAAAGAGGCTGTACAGGCACTCATCCAGAAATTATTGTCAAGTTATGACCTGATTTTAACCACTGGCGGTGTATCGGTGGGAGATTATGATTTTATTCGTCCAGTTGCTTTAGAGTCAGGTTTTGAACAGATTTTCTGGAAAGTAAAACAGAAGCCGGGTAAACCCATATTCTTTGCGTACTTACAGCGTAATGACAAGTCCGCTTGTTATCTGCTAGGGCTACCGGGCAATCCTGCAGCGGTTTATGTAGGTATGCAAGTCTATACTTCCACTTTATTAAACGTTTTACAAGGTCAAAAAAATCAGCCGAGCTGGTTTAATGCGGTACTGAGCCATGATCTAAAAATGGATGCCAGAGAACGTTTTTTAAGAATGTACGCAAGCTTTGATGATTCGGTTTTAACAGTTAAGAGTTTGTCCAGGCAGCAATCACATATGTTGAGTAATTTAATGCAGGCTAATTGTCTGGTACGGGTTCCGGCAGAACGAAACCTGAGTCAAGGCGATATGGTTCAAGGCTTATTTATTCAGTAATAAGGAAAATGCACATGAAAAAAATCCTGTTTTCTTATATGTGCCTGACACTGACATTTTCCTCTACACAGGCCGGTACGGTTAAGATCTATGCAGCGGCCAGCCTAAACAATGCCATGACTGAAATCGCTAAAATTTATCAGGCTCAATATCCACAAACTAAAATTGTCACAGTATTTGGTGGCTCTTCAACTCTGGCTAAACAGATTGAAGCCGGAGCCAGTAGTGATCTATTTTTTTCAGCAGATCAGGAGTGGATGGCTTATCTGGTCAGAAAAAATAAAATTCATGCGGATCAAGTGAGGCCTTTATTGGGTAATCAGCTGGTTATGATTAGCCCCAAATACCTACATATTCCATTCAAGCCGCAGCCGGACTTTAAAATAGCTAAAGTTTTTAATGGATATTTGTGTACAGCACAGATGGAGACTGTTCCCGCAGGCAAATACGCTAAACAGGCCTTGACCAGATTACGCTGGCTGAATGATTTGAAAGGGCGCATTGTAGGTACAGATGATGTACGTTCTACGCTGACCTTTGTAGAACGGGGAGAATGTAAACTGGGAATCGTGTACAAGACAGATGCTTTGATCAGTCAAAAAGTAAAAATCCTAGGAATCTTTCCTGAGCATTTGCATAATCCTGTTATTTATCCGCTTGCCTTGACCAAGGCAGGAAGTAACAGCCCTGAAGCGGTACGATTCCAAAAGTTTATTGTAGAGTCAATACAGTCAAAAACTATATTTCATCACTACGGCTTTTCGCTTAAACCTTAAGGATAATCATGTTCGGACCAGAAGAGCTGAGTGCACTTTATTTATCAGCCAAAGTTGGCCTGTTTGCAACGCTGGTCTGTTTACCGTTTGCTATTGCATTAGCCTGGTACTTGGCTCGTTATGAATTTCGTTTAAAATTTATGGTTGAAGCCTTATTACAGCTCCCGATGGTCTTGCCGCCTGTTGTATTAGGTTATCTGTTACTTATACTATTTGGTCAGCAAGGGCTGATCGGTCAATATCTGCATATTCTTGGACTGGAACTGGCCTTTAACTGGAAAGGTGCCGTGCTGGCTTCAATGGTAGTCGCATTTCCATTAATGGTACAGCCAATCCGCCTGTCTTTTCAGTTAATGAACCGGCAGTTAGAACATATAGCAGGTACACTTGGCGCTACACCTGTTCAGGTCTTTTACAGTATTAGTCTACCTTTGGCCTTACCCGGCATGATCATTGGCAGTATTTTATGTTTTAGCCGGAGTCTCGGAGAGTTTGGCGCGACCATTACTTTTGTAGGCAATATTCCTGGTGAGACCCGTACTGTGCCTATTGCTATATATTCTTTTTTACAGCAGCCCAATGGTGAAGAAATGGCTCTGCGGCTGGTGATGTTATCTCTGGTACTGGCTTTTTCAGCCCTCATCGCCAATTACTTCATTTTACAGAAATACCAGAAAAAACTGGAGGGGTGATATGCTCAAATGCAAATTTCACTATCAACAGCCAGGGTTCAGATTAGATGTAAACCTGACCATGCAACAGCAGGTATTGGGGATTGTGGGAGCATCAGGAAGCGGGAAAACAACATTCTTAAAAAACATTATAGGTTTATTATCTCCGGTAGAAGGCCAGATTGTCTTTAAAGAAACTACTTTGCTCGATACAGTAGAGAATGTGAACCTTCCTACTCATCAGAGACATATTGCTCTGATATTTCAACATGCCTTATTATTTCCCCATATGAATGTATTACAAAATCTGCATTACGCGAAAAAATTCTCAAAAACAGTCCATCAAAAAATTAGCCTTGAACATATAGTTGACTTACTTGAATTAAAAAAATTACTCCAGCGTAAATCTCACCAACTTTCGGGCGGTGAAGCACAGCGGGTATCAATAGGTCGGGCTCTGCTTTCATCTCCAGACTTGCTGCTTCTTGATGAACCTCTAAGCGGCTTAGATCAGCAATTAAAACAGCAGGTTTTACCCTTTCTTAAACAATTGCAAAGCCATATTGAACTCCCAATGATCTATGTTACTCATCATCCGGCAGAACTGGATTTTTTAGAGGCAGATACCATAATGCTACAGCAGTACAAACCGAACTGTTCCATGTTAACCGGCCCATAAGCAGATATTTTTTCAGGTATTTAAAATTATTATAAAATTTACTCGAAGCGAGCTATTTGAAGAAGGACGCAGGTAACTCTGCCGAACGGCCACTCAGGCGTTCAAAATCATGACTATCATGCGAGCAAAATATATCAATTTCATGTGCATGGTGCTGATGAAGCTGGCGTAAACGGGCCTGATTAGAGAGACGCGCTTTACGGTCTTTTTCCAGCATGGTCTGGTAAAAACGCAGGCCAGGGGTACAGCATGGGCTGACGGGATCTATTTCCTTATGATAAAAATAGGCATCAGCAGCATTAAGCAGCCATTTATCTCCAGCCTGAATGGCAATGCCGGCATGACCATGTGTATGACCTGAAAGAGGAACAAATAAAATCTCAGGTGGTAACCCATCCAGATCTCTTACTGAATTAAAACCATACCAGCCTTCTCCTGTATCAGGGTTATATACTTTCCATTTCTCGCGATAAGACCACTGCTGTGGACGAAAACGCTGCCGGTCCAGCCAGGTCTTTTGCGAAAGGGCATAATCCCGTTCTGTTTGCATCATATGAACAGTAGCATGGGGAAAATCATCCAGTCCGCCAGCATGGTCAAAATCCAGATGCGATAAAATGATATGTCTTACATCACGCGGGTCATAGCCTAAACGTTCAATCTGCCGGATTGCTGTCATTTCTTCACGCCACTCTGGACTGACCAGAAAACGGAAAAACCAGCCGAGGCGGGTACGTGGAGAAGCAATGTCACGTAATCCAAAACCAGTATCAACCAGTACCAGACTATCAGCTGTTTCAATCAGCACACAGGTACAGGTCAAACGCCCCCGTAACTTGGCATAGGAAAAGCCATCCATCAAAGCACCCCCTAAAGGACAGGTTGAAATACTGTTCAGGAAATGGACACGCATCAGATCATCTCTTTATCAGCTTATATATTTCACTTCTAGCATGGTATAGAGTGAAGTACAGTATCCTAATTTTATGTTTTGTTATAAGTAAATGATTTAGGTAAACTATGATTATTTTTACTTATTATATCAAATAGTTAGTTTTTTTAGACTTGCTCTATAAATAACTATATTTCAGGATGAAAGTCCTTCAGCAGACTTTTATCCCGAAATTTACCTGTATTTATGCAGCGCGTTCAACCAGCGTCAGAATGTCATAGGTTGCTACCAGTTCATTACGCTGGTTTTTAACCTTGATATCCCAGACAACCACACCATGTGGTTTCTGCTCTGGCTCACGTTGAGGTTTTGGCGTTTTTTGCTTACAGGTTAATTCAACCTGAATAGTGTCACCTATTTTTACCGGCTCAACAAAGCGCAGGTTATCCATACCATAATTGGCAATAACCGGTCCTGGTGCTGCCTCTACAAACAGGCCCGCTGCGGCAGATACAACAAAATACCCATGAGCCACGCGTTCACCAAATAATGAATCTGCCGCGGCAATCTTGTCCATATGGGCATAGAAGTGGTCACCACTTAAGCAGGCAAAATTTACGATATCGGCTTCGGTAACTGTCCGACGTGCTGTAAGCAGACGTTCACCAATTTGAAGCTCGTCAAAGCTTTTCTTAAATGGATGTACGCGATCTTCAAACACTCTTGAACCTGCTGTCCAGCTATGTCCAATCTGTGTCATGACGTCAGGTGAGCCCTGAATGGCTGTACGCTGCATATAATATTTGACTGCTCGCAGGCCTCCGAGCTCTTCTCCACCACCTGCACGGCCTGGCCCACCATGAACCAGATGCGGTAAGGGTGAGCCGTGACCGGTACTCTCTTTTGCATTTTCTGTATCCAGAATATGAATACGACCATGCCACGGCGCAATTTTTGCAATCAGACTTTCAATATTTTGCTCTGTATTGCGAACAATTGAAGCAACGAGACTACCTTCACCACGGGCAACCAGCTCAGTCAGCTCAGTTTGGTTTTGATAAGGCATCAAAGTTACAACTGGACCAAAAGCCTCAATCTCGTGCACATATCTTGCAGTGACCGGATTTGAACAGCATAGTAAGGTAGGCGGATAAAATACACCTTTTTCAGGAGAGTCTGAGTGAAACTGAAAATTTTGATCATTATGTCCACCAAAGATAATCTTTGCTTCCTGGCTCAGCAGTTCGACTTTTTCAGCGACATCATATTTTTGTTTGAGACTGGCAAGCGCACCCATCGTCACATTTTCATGTTCTGGATCACCGACTACAACTTTTTCCAGTCGGGCTAGCAGTTTTTGTTGCACTGTATCCAGCAGGAAAGCCGGCACAAAAGCCCGACGAATGGCAGTACATTTCTGCCCGGCTTTTGACGTCATCTCCCGATAAACCTCACGGACGAACAGTTCAATAGTTTCTTCGCTGGCTCCTTCGGTTAAAATGGCACTGTTTACTGAGTCTGCTTCCATGCTGAACGGAATCGAGTAGCGGTTAAGATGAGGGTGGGCGCGTAATTTCTGTCCGGTTGTTGCAGAGCCAGTGAAGGTTACGATATCTTGTGGACCTAACTGTTCTAGCAGGTCATAAGTTTGACCGCATATTAACTGTAAAGTGCCTTCAGGCAGAAAACCACTGGCATAAATAGCCTGAACCACAGCATGTGTAAGTTCTGCGCCTTCTGTCGCAGGTTTAACAATACAAGGGACACCGGCAAGCAGCGCTGGCGCAATTTTCTCTAGCATCCCCCAAACCGGAAAATTAAAGGCATTAATATGTACGGCAACACCAGTCTTAGGGGTAAGTAGATGCTTTGCCCCGAAGGTGCCCTGTTTGGAAAGTGGAATCCAGTTATCTTCAATCAATACTGTTTCATCACTGAGTTCACGGCGTACCAGACTGGAGTAGGCAAACAGTGTACCTATACCACCTTCAATATCGACCCAGGCATCCTTACGGGTACAGCCGGTTGCTTTCGCCAGTTCATAATAGGCCTCCTTACGTTCCAGCAAATATTGTGCTACCTGCTTGAGCGCATGTGCGCGCTGATGAAAACTCCATGTCGCAATAAGTGAACCTTGAGTTTTGGCATAGTTAACCACTGTCTGCATATCAATACCATAACTGCTGACCTGATAAATAGCTTCACCAGTAATGGCGTGATAGACAGTACGTAAATCCTGCTGGGCAATATATTCCTGTCCACAGACAAGCGAGCTTAAGGTTTTTACCGGTCTTCTTGGATTGCCTGCTTGGGTATGATCATTTTCCGTATAAGGTGTACCTGTTTCCAGTTCGAGCATTACAAACTCCATTTTATGATACTTATTTAAATAAATTTTAATTATCCTGTTATATAATTTGATTTCTAAAAATGAAATTGTCAATTAAAATTGAGTCAAAAGAGAAGTAAAAAAACCAGTTAAATTAAAAATTATATAAAAATCAATTTATTAAAAGCTATAAGTAAATTATTTTAAATGATACCTAAAAATTTATATTGATTTAAATTTAGTATCGCTTTAATTTTAAATTATAGCCACTTGGGACAAGTGAGGAAATAATGAAAAATCATGCTGAAGATTTTGAACAAGCCATACAACAAGATATTACCATTGAGCCAAAGAACTGGATGCCAGAAGCGTACCGAAAAACGCTCATTCGCCAGATTGGACAGCATGGCCATTCGGAAATTATAGGTATGCTGCCGGAAGGGAACTGGATTACCCGAGCACCCACCCTGAAACGTAAAGCAGTACTGCTGGCAAAAGTTCAGGATGAAGCAGGTCATGGATTGTATTTATATAGCGCAGCCGAAACACTCGGTGCTGACCGGGACGATATGATGGACAAGCTTATTGCGGGACGCATGAAGTATTCATCTATTTTTAACTATCCAACTTTAAGCTGGGCAGATGTCGCCGCAATTGGCTGGCTGGTCGACGGCGCCGCGATCGTTAATCAGGTAGCCTTGTGCCGTACATCTTACGGGCCATATGCGCGGGCAATGGTACGAATTTGCAAGGAAGAAAGTTTCCATCAGCGGCAGGGATTTGAAGCCATGATGCAGCTTGCAAATGGTACACCTGAACAGAAACAGATGGCACAGGATGCGGTCAACCGTTACTGGTGGCCAGCACTGATGATGTTTGGCCCAAATGATGATAATTCCCCTAACAGTGCACAGAGTATGGCCTGGAAAATTAAACGTTTCAGTAATGACGAGCTGCGCCAGAAATTTGTCGATAACACTGTACCGCAAGTACTACAACTTGGCCTGACTGTACCTGATGAGAAACTGCATTTTAATGAAGAAACTGGCCACTACGAATTTGGCGAGATTAACTGGGAGGAATTTTTTGCTGTGATTGCCGGGAAAGGCCCATGTAACCAGGAACGCATTGATGCCCGCCGTAAAGCATGGGAAGGCGGAAAATGGGTCCGTGAATCTGCTGCTGTATATGCCCAAAAACAGCAGGCACAGCAACAATCTAAAAAGGTTGCCTGAAATCTGGTTTTAGCTATTCAATAAAAACAGGAACAAAACGACATGGAACATAAAAATAACTGGTCATTATATGAAGTCTTCATACGAAGCAAGCAGGGTTTAAGCCACCGTCATGTAGGTAGCCTGCGTGCACCTGATGCTGAAATTGCCTTGCAAAATGCCCGTGATGTTTATACCCGCCGTAATGAAGGCATCAGCATTTGGGTGGTGAAGTCAGAACTGATTACTTCTTCGCAGCCAGATGAGAAACCGGAATTTTTCGATCCCTCTCTGGACAAGGTGTACCGCCATCCAACTTTTTACCATATACCAGATGGCATTGAGCATATGTAAGGAAGGTATTGTATGAATCATCCACTTTTAGCACAGTTTCTTTTACATATTGGCGATAGCCAGCTGATTTTATCGCACCGGCTCTCTGAATGGTGTGGTCATGCACCTGACCTGGAAATTGATATTGCCCTAGCCAATATTGGCCTGGACCTGTTGGGTCAGGCACGGACTGCCTTAAGTCTGGCTGGTGAACTCGAAGGGTTAGGCCGTGATGAAGACAAACTGGCTTATTTTCGTACTGAGCGTGAATACCGTAACCTGCTGCTGTGTGAACAGCCAAATGGTGATTTTGCCCAGACAATTGTCCGCCAATGGCTGATGGATCATTATCATGTACTCCTTTTTACGGCTCTAGCGAAAAGCTCTCAAGCCGAGCTGGCAGCTTTCGCAGCAAAATCATTAAAAGAAGTGAAGTATCACCTGCGGTTTTCTACTGCCTGGATGGAACGCTTGAGTCTGGGAACAGATGAGGCACATGAAAAAACCCAGACAGGATTAAATCAGCTATGGCGCTTTAGCGATGAACTATTTGTTTTAAATGCTGATGAACAGATACTGGTTGAACAACAGGTTCTCATGGACCTTGAACCATTAAAAGCTGAATGGCTTGAACAGACGACTGCTGAAATTGAACGTTTTAAGCTGACTCTTCCGGAAACCGGTGCTTACCGTAGTGGTGGCAGACAGGGTCTACATACTGAACATCTGGGTTATGTACTGGCTGAAATGCAGTATTTGCAGCGTTCATATCCAAATATGAACTGGTAAGCAGGGAACACAGGAGTAACGGGTATGGAGCTAATTAAACACTGTCTGGATGAATGCTGGGAAACTCTGAAACAGGTGGCTGATCCTGAAATTCCGGTTCTTTCAGTCGTTGACCTAGGTATGATCCGTGGAGTGGAACTAAATGAAGAAGATCAAATTATCGTTCGTTTAACTCCAACCTATAGCGGCTGTCCGGCTACAGATCTGCTTAAGGCAGAAATTACCCAGGCATTTACTGTTCAGGGTTTGGTTCCGGTACAGGTAGTAGTGGATCTGTCCGAAGTCTGGACTACTGACTGGATGAGTGAAAGCGGTAAACAGAAATTACAGCAATATGGTATTGCTCCGCCACAGGGTGAAGCACATAGCTGTGGTACCCATGTTGCGCTGTCTGATGGAATTAAGTGCCCACGCTGTCATAGCCAGCATACTAAACTGTTAAGTGAATTCAGTTCTACTGCCTGTAAAGCACTGTACCGATGCCAGCAATGCCTGGAACCTTTTGACTATTTTAAATGTATTTAAATAACCGAATGGTCAAAATAAAGAAGGATTTTTATATGAACCAATTTATTCCGCTAAAAATTAAATCAGTCAGCCCACAAACTGAACAGGCGATCTGTATTGCTTTTGAAATTGCACCTGAACAGCAACAGCAATTTCAATATCAGCCAGGTCAGCATCTGACTATCCGGCATATGAGTGAAACCGGTGAAATCCGTCGCTGCTATTCAATCTGTAGCGATACTCAAGAAGACATGAGTATCGCAATCAAAAAGATTGAACAGGGGCAATTTTCAAACTGGGCCAATAACCGCTTAAAAGCTGGTGATGTGCTGGAGGTCATGCCACCCCAAGGTGTTTTTTTTCAGAAGGCTGCAAAAACTGGCGGAAAAAATTATCTGGCATTCGCAGCAGGTAGCGGTATTACACCTATTCTTTCTATTGTTAAATCAGTCTTGTACCAGCAGGAAAATGCAAATCTTACTTTAATTTATGGTAACCGTTCATGGAAACAAACCATGTTTTCAGAACAGATTATGGACTTAAAAGATCGCTTTAAAGAACGTTTTCAGCTTATCAATATCTTTTCACGGGAAATGAACGACAGCCAGCTGCTTAATGGTCATATCGATACTGAAAAACTGCAACAGCTTTATAGTGCCGGTTTGATTAATCAGGACATTGACCACTGTTTTGCCTGTGGACCGCAGGCCATGATGGATGCCGTCGAGCAGACATTACCGCAGTTCGGTATTGAGCACAGTAAAATTCATACCGAGCGTTTTAATACCGGCACCACAAAAGTAACAACGAGAGAAATTGAAGGCCGTAATGAAGAAAAAGTTCAGATTATTCTGGATGGACGTGAGCTGGTGGTAGAGGTTTCCAGACAGGATGACAGTATTCTGGATGCTGCACTGCGCGCCGGAGCCGATTTACCCTATGCTTGCAAGGGCGGAGTCTGTGCCACCTGTAAGTGCAAGATAATAGCAGGTAAGGTTGATATGGCTGTTAATTATAGTCTGGAAGAGGATGAAATCGCTCAAGGTTATGTCCTGAGCTGTCAGGCACGACCGGTAACAGCCAATGTACGCTTAAGTTTCGATGAATAATCAATCTATTTTAAAATAAAAATCAGGTTCAAAGGGAAATACTGAATGGACTACCAGACAATTCTTGTTGAAGAAAAAAATACTGTGGGCTATTTAAAGTTTAATCGTCCAGAGCAGCTCAACAGTTTTAATGAAGTTATGCATAAGGAAGTTGCTCAGGTCCTCAACAAATGGGCTGTGCAGCCCGATATTCGTGCTGTAGTTATTTCAGCACAAGGTCGAGGTTTTTGTGCCGGGCAGGACCTGAATGACCGGGTAGTCGATCCTGATTCAGCAGTACCAGACCTGGGCCTTTCAATTGAAAAATACTATAACCCGCTCATTAAACTGATTACCGAGATGCCAAAACCGGTTATTTGTGCGGTTAATGGTGTTGCGGCTGGAGCAGGGGCCAATATTGCATTGGCTTGTGATCTGGTTCTGGCAGCGAAGTCAGCCTCATTTATCCAGGTTTTTTGCCGTTTGGGGCTGGTTCCAGACTCTGGAGGCACCTGGTTCTTGCCGCGGCTGGTTGGTCGGGCACAAGCCATGGGACTGGCATTACTGGGAGATAAGATCCCGGCTGAGCAGGCATTACAGCTCGGTATGATCTGGCGGGTAGTTGAAGATGAGCAGTTACAGGTTGAAGCTGAGAAAATGGCTGAACATCTGGCCAAGCAACCAACTTATGGATTGGGATTAATTAAAAAAGCAATCCATGCTGCTGCGCATAATACTCTGGATGAGCAGTTACTTCTTGAACGTGACTTACAGCGTCTGGCAGGCCGTTCAGAGGATTACCGTGAAGGTGTACAGGCCTTTATGCAAAAACGTACACCTGAATACAAAGGCTGCTAGAACAGGCAGGGCTACACAATTCTTAAAGAATATGGATGAAAAGAGCATCGTCTTTTCAGAATCATACAGGCAGGATGACTGTACATGGAGTATAGAATATGAATAACAATACGATGGAATATATTGAAACGGTTTCAACCGATGAGCTGCGCAAGGTACAACTGGAACGCATAAAGAAAACTTTGGTGCATGCCTATCAGAATAGTCCGGTTTACCGGAAAAAATTTGATGATGCAGGCGTGCATCCCGAGGACTTTCAGCATCTGGAAGATCTGGCAAAATTTCCTTTTACCACTAAACAGGATCTGCGTGATCATTATCCGTTCGGCATGTTTGCCGTACCTCAGGAAAAAATTGTAAGGGTACATGCATCCTCAGGTACAACCGGACAGCCAACGGTAGTAGGTTATACGCAAAATGATATTCATACCTGGGCTGATCTGGTTGCCCGCTCGCTAAGAGCTGCTGGCTTAAGTAATCAGGATATTATTCAGGTCTCATATGGTTATGGGCTATTTACAGGAGGTCTGGGTGCACACTATGGAGTGGAACGTCTGGGAGCAACCGTTATTCCCATGTCGGGCGGACAGACAGAGCGTCAGGCACAACTGATTCATGACTTTAAACCAACTGCATTAATGGTTACGCCGTCTTACTGCCTCAATATTATCGAATGTCTGGAAAAGAAATTTAATACTGCAAAAAATACCTCAATTAAAACTGGAATTTTTGGTGCAGAGCCATGGACTAATGAGATGCGCCGTGAAATTGAAGAACGTCTGAATATTGATGCTCTAGATATCTATGGACTTTCTGAAGTTATGGGTCCCGGCGTAGCAATGGAATGTCTAGAAAGTAAAGATGGCCCTACCATCTGGGAAGACCATTTTTATCCGGAAATTATTGATCCTGAAACTGGTGAGGTATTGCCAGATGGTGAGCTGGGAGAACTGGTATTTACCACAATTACCAAAGAAGGTATGCCGGTTATTCGTTACCGTACCCGAGATTTGACGCGTTTACTACCCGGCACTGTACGACCAATGCGCCGTATGGACAAAATCGTCGGACGTAGCGATGATATGATGATTATCCGAGGAGTCAATGTTTTTCCATCACAGATTGAAGAGCAGATTCTGCATATCCCGCAGCTCATTCCCAATTACCAGATTCATATCTGTAAACATGGACATTTAGATAGCCTGCACATACGTGCAGAAATGCGTAAAGAAATTAATGATATGATGGCACATCAACTATCCCAGCAGCTTATCAGTCAGATTAAAATAATGGTGGGTATTACGGTGAGTGTAGAGATAGTGACTGAAGGCACCCTCCCGCGTTCAGAAGGTAAGGCTCAACGGGTGTTTGACATACGGCAATCGGCATAAATCGGTCTAGGTGGTTTATCCTGTGATAAATCACTTCGTTTCAAAGGTGAATTTAAACGTGATGAACCCAAAACTCAAACAAGTCATCGATGATTTTATCAGTAATGAGCCTTTGAGCGGCACTTCGCTCATTATGACTGTATTTGGTGACTGTATTTTCCATCGTGGTGGAATTATCAGTCTCGCCAGCCTGATTCAGCTGATGGATGTATTCGGATTCAACGAACGTTCCGTACGTACAGCCGTGTTCCGGCTGGCACAAAACGGCTGGCTGATTTCTGAAAAAATAGGCAGAACCAGTTATTATCGCGTTACAGAAAGCAGTCGCCAGCGCTTTGTGAATGCTGACCAGAAAATTTATAATCTGAGCCATAAAGAATGGGACCAGAAATGGGACCTGGTGCTACTCAGTTCAGTTGAGCTTGAAAACAAGATTATTTTAAAAAAAGAACTGGAATGGCTCGGTTTCGCCAATATTGCGACCAATGTTATGGCATATCCGGGTTGTGATCATCTTAAACTGCAAAGTCTGCTACTTAACCTAAAAATGAGTGATCAGGTGGTTCTTTTCAAGGCGGAGGCTCTGGAACTCTGGCAAGAGTCTTATCCAACTGTAAAACGTATGGTCGAGACTAACTGGCCGGTGCAGGAATTACATCAGCGTTATGAAAAGTTTATTGGTGATTTTAGAGAAGTCCTGAATCTGATTGAAAGTATAGATGACCTGGACCCAATACAAGCCTTCCAGATCCGTATTTTACTGATTCATCAGTACCGCCGTATTTTACTTAAAGATCCAAATCTGCCTTTTGAATTACTGCCTTCTAACTGGCTTTCACTAACTGCCCGCAATCTTAGCAGTAATGTATATCAAATGGTTTTTCATCCAGCAGAAGATTTTTTTCTGGAGCTGGCCAGAACTGCAGAAGGCTCTATGCCACCAGCACATCCACAGTTTTACAAACGTTTTGGCGGTTTAAAACAGGAAGTTACCATATAGCTTTAGGTAAATAGAATAAATTAAAAGGAAGTAAAAATGCCATGTTATGAGATTGATGGAGTTATTCCGGTAGTAAGCCCCGGAGCCTATATTCACCCAACAGCCGTATTGATTGGTGATGTTATCATTGAAGAGGGAGTATATATTGGTCCATTTGCCAGTCTGCGGGCAGATTTTGGCCGTATACATGTTCGGAAAAATGCGAATATTCAGGACTCATGTACTTTGCATGGCTTCCCGGCCAGTATCACTTTAATTGAAGAGTATGGACATATCGGTCATGGCGCCATTTTACATGGCTGTAAAATTCGTAAAAATGTTCTGGTAGGTATGAATAGCGTCATACTGGATGACGCAGAAATTGGTGAAAATACTATTATTGGTGCCAATAGCACGGTCAAGGCAAAAGCAGTCATTCCTGAAAATGTGCTGGCTTTGGGTAGCCCGGCTAAGGTTATTAGAGTATTAGAAGCCCAAGAAATTGAATGGAAGCGGAAAGGAACTGAAGAGTATATACGTTTGGCTGAGCGTAGCGGGCTTACTTTAAAAGAAGTACAACCTCTGGCTCATGAATATTCTGAACGCAAGACCTATCATGACTTTGAGTCAGAGCATGTCATTAAAGCCGCACTGGATAAAGCTCAGATTTAGTCAATATTTTAGTTAAAAAGTTTAATCCATAAGTAGATGCTGGTATTTGTCAGCCTGTGTTCTTAAAAAATCCCATACCAGCTTGATGCGTGGCTCATGCTGTAAATCTACCAGTGTCAGCATCCAGAAAGTATGAATAAAACGGACTTCTTTGTGCAGTACCTGTTCAAGTTCTGGTTGTTCATCTGCCAAGAATTTGGGCAAAATTGCCAGACCTGCTCCGGCACTAACAGCGATTTGCTGAGCTAAAATACTGCTACTCCTGAAGCTGGCACTCAGTTGTAGGGGCAAACGTTCCAGACAGTACAATTCAGGACTATATATCAGGTCATCGATATAGTTCACAAAACGATGCTGTTTTAAATCTTCAAGCTGATGGATAGGTGAACTGGCCGCCAGATAATCTTTGCTGCCATATATTTTTAAACAGTAATCACTAAGACGGGTAATGATATAAGGCCCGGATTTTGGACGGTCAATCGAAATGACAATATCGGCTTCGCGGTGAGAAAGCTTGATCATTTTAGGTACAGGGATTAAATCAATAGTAAGCAGAGGATACTGTTTGGATAATTCTGCCAATAATTTTGCTAAAAATGCAGTACCAAAGCCTTCTGGTGTGCCAATTCGCACACGACCTTGTAAAGGCTGATGAGGCTTTTCTATCTGCAAAAATGCCTGTTCCATCTGTTCTACTCGTGGAACCAGAGCCAGCCCTTCAAGGGTCAATTCATAACCCGTGGCTTCCCGTTTAAATAACGGCGTTCCTAATGCCAGCTCCAGTGCCTGAATCCGTCTAGATACCGTACTATGTTCTACTCCAATAATACGTGCTGTATTGGTCAGGGTTTTGGCTCGTGCCAATACCAGAAAAAACTGTAGATGATCCCAATCCACTTTCATTTTTATTTTATCCCTTGTGCAAATTTGCACAGTAATCGTGCGCGAATTTGTATTGGTAGTCAAAACCTTCTTTGTTAGTCTCAAGTGAAACCGAAAAGATGAAAATACGGCTTTAGGATATTTTCTGATTACAGCACAACAAGAATATCGCCCATGGAGAGGCTATGAACACAATGACAAATATTCAGACCACAACAGCCAAATTGTTAATTAATGGGCAGTTTGTAGAATCTACTACTTCAGAATGGCAGGATATTATTAATCCGGCCACACAAGAAGTTGTGGGTCGTGTGCCGATGGCGACGCCAGATGAAGTAGAAGCTGCAATTAATGCTGCACAAGACGCTTTTAAAAGCTGGCGTTTAACCCCGATCCAGGCACGTATGCGTATTATGCTCAAGCTGCAAGATTTAATCCGTGACAACATGAAAGAGATTGCCCATGTGCTGACTACTGAGCAGGGTAAAACCCTGGCAGATGCTGAGGGCGATATTCAGCGTGGTCTGGAAGTAGTCGAACATGCCTGTTCAATTGGCACATTACAAATGGGGGAATATGCCGAAGGGGTAGCACGCGGGGTAGATACTTATACCTTACAACAACCGTTAGGAGTCTGTGCCGGTATTACACCTTTTAACTTTCCAGCCATGATTCCCCTCTGGATGTTCCCGATGGCGATTGTATGTGGTAATACATTTGTTCTCAAGCCATCTGAGCAGGACCCGTTATCTACCATGATGCTGGTTGAACTTGCAGTTCAGGCCGGTATTCCGGCAGGCGTATTAAATGTTGTGCATGGTGGCAAAGACGTAGTCGACCGTTTGTGTACACATCAATATATCAAGGCAGTTTCTTTCGTAGGGTCAACCGCTGTTGGAACTCATGTCTATAACCTTGCAGGTCAGCATGGCAAGCGTGTTCAGTCGATGATGGGTGCGAAAAATCATGTGGCTGTCATGCCCGATGCCAATAAAGAGCAAACTCTTAATGCTTTAGTAGGCGCCGCATTTGGAGCTGCCGGGCAACGTTGTATGGCACTGTCTGTAGCTGTTATGGTAGGTGAAAGTAAGAACTGGATTCATGATCTGGTAGAAAAAGCCAAAATGCTGAGTGTAAATGCCGGTCATGAGCCAAATACAGATATTGGACCCGTGATTTCAAAACGTGCAAAAGCCCGAGTGGTAGAGCTCATTAATAGCGGTGTAGAAGAGGGCGCCGAACTTTTACTAGATGGCCGTGATGTTGAGGTTAAAGGCTACGAAAATGGCAACTTTGTTGGCGCTACGATTTTCAACCATGTCAGCACAGACATGCGTATTTATAAAGAAGAAATCTTTGGGCCTGTGCTTTCGATTATCTGTGTGGATACTCTTGAAGAAGCAATCGAACTAATCAATGCCAATCCATTTGGTAATGGCGTTGGTTTGTTTACTCAAAGTGGTGCAACAGCACGTACTTTCCAGAACATGATTGATATTGGCCAGGTTGGTATCAATATTCCGATTCCAGTACCAGTACCGTTCTTCAGTTTTACAGGCTCACGTGGCTCCAAACTTGGAGATCTCGGGCCTTATGGGAAACAGGCTGTCCAGTTCTATACACAGACCAAGACCATTACCAGCCGCTGGTTTGAAGATACGCAGGAAGCAGGCGAAGTAAACACAACCATCAGCTTACGCTAATTCAGGAGTTCAAGGATGAATATTGCTTTTATTGGTCTGGGAAATATGGGCGGGAAAATGGCCCAGAATCTCCTCAAAGCAGGTTTAAATGTCTACGGTTTTGATTTAAGTGAAACTGCAGTTACCTACTTTACAGAGGCTGGAGGGATTGCTTGTGACAGCCCTCAGGCCGCGGCGCGAACGGCAGATGTCGTTATTACCATGTTACCTGCGGCAAAGCATGTAAAGGATGTATATCTGGGGGAAAATGGCGTTTTGGCAGTACTTAAGGCGGGTAGTTTATGTATCGACAGTAGCACCATTGACCCACAAACAATTAAAGATATTGCAGCAAGTGCAGCAGAAAGAGAGATTACTATCTGTGATGCACCAGTTTCTGGTGGAACCATAGGTGCACAGGCAGGAACATTGACCTTTATGGTCGGCACAGATGAGGCTACTTTTATACGGGTTAAAACGGTGTTAAGTCCGATGGGCAAAAACATGGTGCACTGTGGTGATGTAGGTGCAGGACAAATTGCTAAAATCTGTAATAACCTAATTCTAGGCATATCTATGGCCGCCGTCGCTGAAGGCATGGCACTTGGAGTCAAGCTAGGGATTGATCCACAGGCACTTGCTGGTGTTATTAACAGCTCAAGTGGCCGCTGCTGGAGCTTCTGAGGTTTGCAACCCTTGGCCAGATATCTGTGAAAATGCGCCAGCTTCCAAAGGCTATAAGGATGGTTTTGCCACACAATTAATGCTGAAAGATCTTGGTCTGGCGGTTGAAGCAGCGGGGCAGGTCAAACAGCCTGTAGTATTGGGTGGACTGGTGCAGCAGCTTTATCAACAGCTATGCATGCAGGGTAATGCCAACCTCGATTTTTCAAGCGTTATTCAGCAGTATCTTCCAAAACAAGCATAATCATTTAGCCAGTGGATGGCAGAGAATCAAAACACCCGTGTCATGAATAACAATAAAACTAGACTGAGGTAACAATCATGTTGGATTATCAGGATGCAGTAAAAGAATTTGATTTAAATACGGCAGTAAGAAACCTGTTAGCAGGGTCACCGGAACAACTTAATGCATGCCATGAATGTTGTGATCGCCATGCTGATGTAGATAGTGACCAGATTGCATTGTACTGGCAGGGCAAGGATGGGCGAAAGGAACAGTATACATTTGGTCAGTTAAAGCAATGGTCAAGTCAGTTTGCTAATTTTTTAAAATCTCAAGGGGTAAAACCCGGTGACCGGGTATCCGGTTTATTACCCCGAACACCTGAATTACTGGTAACCATTTTAGGCGCTTGGCGTATTGGCGCAGTATATCAGCCCCTGTTTACGGCTTTTGGACCTAAAGCTATAGAACATCGCTTACAGCTGGCAAAAAGCAAACTGGTCATTACCGATATTGGGAACCGTAGTAAGCTCGAAGAAGTCGAACAGTGTCCGCAAATTGTGACCGTGGCAGACCGGGAGGGTAATGTTCCACAGGGTGATCTAAACTTCTGGAATATGGTTAATGCGCAATCTGACCAATGTGAAATGGTTATGCAAACCGTTCAGGACCCGTTCTTGCTCATGTTTACTTCCGGCACAACTGGTCCTGCAAAACCACTGGAAGTACCATTGAAAGCCTTAATCGCTTTTGGCAACTATATGAAGGATGCTATTGGACTGAAAGCTGAAGATGCCTTCTGGAATATTGCTGATCCGGGCTGGGCGTATGGTTTGTACTATGGAATAACCGGACCCTTACTTTTAGGTCATGCCACCTTGTTTTATGAAGGGGGCTTTAGTATCGAAAGCTTATGCCAGATTGTAAATGATTATCAAATTACCAATTTGGCAGGCGCACCTACCGCTTACCGTATGATGATGGCTGCTGACCCTGCACAGATGGGCCAGCTTAAAGGAAAGTTCCGTGTGGTTAGCAGTGCAGGTGAACCCTTAAATCCAGAAGTATTTCGCTGGTTCAGACAGGTTCTGGATGCACCAATTTTTGACCATTATGGCCAGACCGAGGTAGGTATGGTGGTATGTAACCACCATGGACTAAATCATGAGATCCGTGCAGGTACAGCCGGCTTCGCAAGCCCGGGTTACCGTATTGCTGTCGTAGATGAGCAGGGAAGTGAACTTCCTGCAGGTACTCCAGGTATTTTGGCAGTAGACATTAATCAGTCTCCCATGATGTGGTTTGGCGGTTATAAAGAGAGCCGTAAATCTCCTTTCGTAAAGCATTATTACCTTACAGGTGACACTGCCGAACTCCATGAAAATGGCAGTATGAGTTTTGTAGGCAGAAGTGATGATGTCATTACAACTTCGGGTTACCGTATTGGACCTTTCGATGTAGAAAGTGCACTTCTCGAGCATGATGCCGTAATTGAAGCAGCTGTGGTTGGAGTACCTGACCCGGAGCGCACTGAAATTGTAAAAGCTTTCGTCGTTCTGGCAGAAGGCAGAGCTCCCTCAGATGAGCTGTCAGAGCAGCTTGGACAATTTGTAAAAAAACGTCTATCCGCCCATGCTTACCCAAGACAGGTTGAATTCGTGACCGAACTCCCTAAAACGCCAAGCGGAAAGATACAGCGCTTTTTACTACGTAATCAGGAAATCGCAAAACAGCAGGCAAACAGCAAGGCTGTCTGATGAGGCAATACCTCATTCATAAAGAGGATAACTTACTCAAGGATCATGAGATGCAATTTACGGAAGAACAGTTATTAATTCAGGATATGGCAAGAAGTTTTGCGCAGGAACAAATCAAGCCCAAAGCAGCCGAGTGGGATAAACATAGTACTTTTCCTAAAGAAGTCTTATCGCAAATGGGCAAGCTGGGTCTTATGGGTATGCTTATTCCAGAGCAGTGGGGTGGTTCAGACACCGGGAATCTGGCCTATGTGTTGGCCCTTGAAGAAATTGCGGCTGCAGATGGTGCAACCTCGACCATTATGAGTGTCCATAATTCTGTTGGTTGTGTACCTATAGCTAAATTTGGCACAGCCGAGCAAAAACAGAAATATCTGATGCCATTGGCTCAAGGTGAGATGATTGGCGCATTTGCACTGACTGAACCTCATACCGGTTCAGATGCAGCTGCTATCAAAACCCGTGCGGTAAAAAATGGAGATGACTGGATTATTAATGGTGCCAAGCAGTTCATTACTTCTGGAAATAATGCAGGAGTTATTATTGTGTTTGCCATAACTGATCCGGAAGCAGGTAAAAAAGGAATCAGTGCATTTATTGTGCCTCGTGAAACACAAGGCTATGAAGTCGTTCGTACCGAGGAAAAGCTTGGCTTACATGCTTCAGATACCTGCCAGATTGCCTTAACTAATGTACGTGTACCTAATACTTTAATGTTGGGACAACAAGGTGAAGGGCTGAAAATTGCACTTTCCAATCTGGAAGGGGGCCGTATTGGAATTGCCGCGCAAGCTGTTGGACTGGCACGTGCTGCACTTGAAGAAGCGACCCGGTATGCTAAAGAACGCATTACCTTTGGCCAGCCTATTTTTGAACATCAGGCTATTGCATTTCGTTTAGCCAGTATGGCGACAGAAATTGAAGCAGCCCGTCAACTGGTTCATCATGCAGCCCGTCTTAAAGAAGCAGGTAAACCCTGTCTGAATGAAGCGTCTATGGCGAAATTATTTTCTTCGGAAATGGCAGAGCGGGTATGTTCGTCAGCTTTACAAATTTTTGGCGGCTATGGCTATTTAAAAGACTTTCCTATTGAGCGGATTTATCGTGATGCTCGTATTTGTCAGATCTATGAAGGTACAAGCGATATTCAGCGTCTGGTGATTGCGCGTAGCCTATAAGGTTCTAACAGTTTGGAAGGATTATAAAAATATAAGGATGAAGTATGCAGTTTGAAACAATCTTACTAGAAAAACGTAACGGGGTAGGCCTCATTACCTTGAACCGGCCTAAGGCCTTGAATGCATTAAATTCCGAGTTGATCGGTGAAATAAATCTAGCACTTGATGATCTGGAAAAAGATCAAGAAATTGGCTGCATGGTTTTGGCAGGTTCAGAAAAAGCTTTTGCTGCGGGCGCAGATATCAAGGAAATGGCTGAGCTTACCTTTCCCGGAATTTATCTTGATGATTTTTTTAACCTTGCCGACCGAATTGCACAGCGCCGTAAACCTTTAATTGCAGCAGTAAGCGGTTATGCGTTAGGGGGCGGCTGTGAATTAGCATTAATGTGCGATTTTATTTGCTGTGCAGATAATGCCAAGTTTGGCTTGCCAGAATTAACTTTAGGTGTGATACCGGGTATAGGGGGCACACAACGCCTGACACTTGCAGTAGATAAAGCCAAAGCAATGGAAATGTGCCTGACCGCACGCCAGATGGAGGCTGTTGAAGCAGAGCAGTGCGGTCTGGTTGCCCGCATTTTCAGTAAAGAGCAACTGCTAGAACAGACCATGCAGGCAGCTGAAAAAATTGCATCCAAATCTTTAACTGCAAGCATGATGATTAAAGAGTCGATTAATCGTGCCTTTGAAGTAAATCTGGCTGAAGGTCTACGCTTTGAACGCCGTGCTTTTCATTCTGTATTTGCAACGCTAGATCAGAAAGAGGGTATGCAGGCATTTATTGAAAAGCGCCAGGCTCATTTTAAAAATCAATAGGAGAATGATGAGATGGATATGGAAAAGCATTTAATCATCGAACAGCAGGGCGTTCTGGGAATAATTAGTCTAAACCGTGTCGCAAATCTTAATGCACTTTCAATTGAGATGATTCATCAGATTCATATGCAATTTGAGACATGGCAACAGGATCATTCCATTCAGGCTATATTGATTAAATCAAACAGTCCAAAAGCTTTTTGCGCAGGTGGCGATATTCGTTATCTGTATGATAATTATAAAAACCAAACTGAAGCGCATAAAGCATATTTTAGTGCTGAATACGACATGCTTAACATGATTCGTGATTATCAGAAACCGGTTATAGTCATACTGGATGGCTATGTGCTGGGTGGAGGTTTTGGTCTGGCACAGGCCTGTCATATTATTGTGAGTAGTGAAAAGTCACGTTTTGCCATGCCGGAAACAGCAATCGGCTTTTTCCCTGATGTTGCAGCAACACACTTTCTATCTCGTCTTGATGATATCGGCGTCTATATGGCGATTACCGGCGAGCAAATCAGCAGTAGTGATGCACTTTATCTTGATCTGATTGACTACCATGTGCCTGGAGAAAAACTTCAGGCTTTACAGAATGAGCTGGCTCATTCATCCAGTTTAAATAAAGAAAAAATACAACAGATGGTTAGAAAGTATATTACCCGTCCTGCTGAGAGTGATCTAAGTTCACGGTCTGAAAATATTCGAAAACATTTTGGTTTTAAAAATTTGCAGGATATCGAACAGAGTCTGGAAAATGAACAAGACGAGCAGTACAAGGCATGGACAAATAAAATACTGATTACCTTGCAGCAGCGTTCCCTGATTGCGAAACAGACCAGCCTGAAACTACAGCACTTAGGACGAAGTTTGTCATTACAACAATGCATGCAGATTGAGCGTGATTTACAAGATATCTGGTTTGAACATGGTGATTTTATTGAAGGTGTCCGTGCACTTATTGTTGATAAAGACAAACAGCCGCAATGGAAAAAGGAGAATCCAGAACTTGAACAAATTCTAGAGCGACTCGGCTGAGTCATTCATACATAAGTTAATACATTCAAGGAGACTAGAGAGAAACTGAAAATACTTATGGTCAGGGCTGATTATACGTATAAAAACTCAAAACAAGAAAATCTAAAAAGGAATATGACAATGCAAACAATACATGGAAACGGTTCGCATTCTAAAAAGTCTTCTCACCGCCTGGCAGGCATTTCAAGTATGGTAGGGACGACTATTGAATGGTATGACTTTTTTATTTATGGTGCTGCTGCTGCACTCATTTTTAATAAACTATTTTTTCCAAACCTTGATCCGCTCACCGGTGTACTCGCAGCTTTTGCAACCTACGCTGTCGGATTTATTGGTCGACCATTAGGCGGTATTGTATTTGGCCATTTTGGTGACAAGGTTGGCCGAAAATCCATGTTATTAGTGACTTTAATGTTAATGGGTATCCCGACAGTCATAATCGGACTGTTACCTACATTTGAGTCGATTGGTTACTGGGCTACGGTTTGTCTGATTATTTTAAGATTTATTCAGGGTATGGCGATGGGCGGCGAATGGGGCGGGGCAGTTCTCATGGCTGTTGAACATGCTCCAGAAGGTGGAAAGGGTTTTTGGGGAAGTTTACCACAGGCCAGTACTGGAGGCGGTTTAATGCTGGCTTCGGTGGCTTTGGGTCTAGTGTCTTTACTACCCGAGGAAGCATTGTTTAGCTGGGGCTGGCGCTTACCATTTTTAGCCAGTATAGTGCTGTTGGCGGTAGGTTGGTATATCCGGGTGAAAGTTCCTGAGTCGCCAGACTTTGAAAAAATTAAAGAAAAAGCGAAAGAAGTTAAAGTTCCTGCATTACAGGTGTTTAAAAATCATCCAAAACAGTTAATTACAATTATTCTATCACGCGCTGCTGAAAATGCCTGGTTCTACTTGGCTTCCACCTTTGCTTTAGCCTATACCACCACGCAGTTAAATATTCCTAGACAAGATATTCTATTTGCAACAATTTGTGGCGCTGCTGTCATTATGGTAATGACTCCATTATGCGGACATTTATCCGATAAAGTCGGCCAGCGTAATATGTTCAGATTTGGTCTTTGTATGCTTGCACTATATAGCTATCCATTCTTTGCGATGTTAAATACAAAAGATCCTGTTTTAGTATGGACAGCAATCGTATTGGCAATTGGTGTAATTTTTCCAATTATGTATGCACCGCAGTCACAATTATTTGCTCGCCAATTTCCTGCTGAAATTCGCTATAGCGGTATTTCAATTTCGGTACAATTTGCAGGTGTGTTAGGTGGCGGTTTGGCGCCATTGATTGCTACAAAGCTATTGAGTATTGGTGAAGGAAGTCCGCACTTAATTATTATGTATATTATAAGCTTTGCAGTATTGGCAATTATTGCTTCTTCATTCTTAAAGCCTGACCAGAAGCTCAAGCCTACAGAAACGTTTACACAGAAAGAAATTAAAACTTTATAGAGCTTTCTAAAAGCTTTTAACAAGTTTTACTGAAGCTGGATTTTTGAATACCGTTATACAAAGTGTATGGCGGTATTTTTATAGGATTTAACTTTACCACAGCATTTCGCATAATGTGTGCAGGATTATGTTACTTGCACTTCACATTGCTACAAATAAAAATGCTCAATGGTATCTCCAGTGAGCATTTTTTTTGTCAATGTTGCTACGATAGGCAGAGCAGAGAAGTGCATTTAACATCAATCTGCATTATGCGAAATTAGCAGTCGAGGGGAGTCCACGTTTTCTAATGGTGGACTCTAGTCCGGAATTCCGGAATTATTTGATGATTTTCACTTTACCACTGCTGCCTACTTCTAATAATTCTAGGCCTTCATCGATTAGAATATGAACAATTTCACTATCTCTAAGTGGCTGTTGACCTTTTTGAATTAAGACTTTATTTAATTCAACAGCTTTTTTTCTTAATTGCTCTTGTTCCTCATCATTTATCCTGACGCTTTTAACCATCGTTTTCATACCTAATTTCCTAAATGTGGAAAATCATACATGTATTTTTGCATGCATGTATTGTATATGCATGCATACTTGTGTTAATTTCCGCCTATTGCATTCCTGCATGCATGTGGACACATTTAATGAACGATCATATTTGCATAAACATTCCATTCGCTGATCAATACGTTGTATGTGATCAGGAAGGTCGTTATGCATTTATTAATTTTGATCCTTTATGTATGGATATTCCGCTTGCATCACGTTCAGTACATATGAATGTAGATGGTACGCTCAATGCTTCAGCTTTATTTCATCCTTATGAGTCATTGCCAACACATTACACAGGCATGGCTTGTAAGGTTTTTTTTGACTCTGCATATTTTCCTTATGTTCAGATTAAGGCCAGTCCTGCGAAGTTACTCCAAGGACATAATGTATTCGCTGACATTTCGTTAGAGCAGGGTGCTGCTGAAATGCTTGGCTATTTGCATATGGCTTATCCTGAAATTTGTAAGAAGTTAGATATATCTAAAGCTTGGGTTTCATACATAGATGTTACTTATTCAGCACGTGTCAAAGATCAACATACTGCTAAGCAAGTTCTTGAGTTTTTGAGCCGTGTATCAAATGGCCAAACAAGAATTAGTAATAAACGTTATGACAGTACAACTTACTGGGGCGGGGAGACTTCGCGATTAATTAATCATAAATGCTATCTCAAGCATGATGAATATATTGTCCAGTTTGAGCATCAGAAACAGCTTGCAAAAAAGAACGATAAAGCAGCGATGCGAGTCGTAGAAGTTATGTCTGATATTCGTTTATACAATTGGACTGTCGGTTTATTACGTTTTGAATCACGTATGAAGAAACGTTGGTTAGAACGTAATGGTATACCTACCAACTTGATCGAATTAATTAAATTCGAGCGAGATAATCCTAATCTTTTGCAAACACTTTGGATAAAAGCCACAAGTAGTATTTTTGATGCTCTGAGAGGTCAAACTATGAAATTAACTGATGATTCTAGTGTTTATCGTGCAATTGAAACTTCTCAAGTAGTTTTAACTAAAAACGGTAAACCATCTCCAACACGTATTCGCAATTTATTTGCTGCTTTCTGTCTGATCCGAGAGAAAGGTTTAGAAGAAATTAAAACGACTTACGGTAAAACTCAATTTTATAAATTAGTTGCCGACTTATGTGAGTGTGGCTTTTCAAAAGCTTATCTCCAGAACCTTCATGATGAGAAGGCCAAAAACATCATTCCGTTCGTGAAGCTCGTTGAGATCGACTTCAATCAACAACTGCCTGATTGGTATGAAAAGCCACAGAGTAAGTTTAATTATCTAATTGCTTAGGAGCATATAGCATGAGCGCAATTGACCAACCAGTTTTAACAGTTACAGGCATTCGTAAATCCGAAGGTAACTTTAGTTCTGAAGGTAAAAATATTGATTTCAGTAATACGGTGGTAACTGTATTGCAGCCATTTACAGAAGAAGAAATTGCTTCTGGAGCAATTGGTATGAAGTCTACTGAGTACAAGATTAAAGGTGCACAGTTTTATCATGATTATCAGGGACAAAAACTTCCTGCCGATGCTCAATTAATTTTCCGACTTGATGTTAGTCGTAAAGTTCCAGTGGCTCAGTTAGTGGCTTTGGATTTTATAGATTCAAAAAAGGTATTAGAAACAAAGCTTTAACTATATAGCATTTCGTATAATGTATAATATGTTAAAAATCAATAAGTTACGGTAATAATTAATATGACACAGTTTATGTATAAGTGCAAGAAGTGTGGCAAACAGTTCAGCGTACATGCTCAATACTGTGTCCATTATTACCAGTGCAGGGGTTAGAAATGTTTGGCTCAACAGAGAAAAACGACACTGCAAAAAAAGTACAAGCTTTGCAGAGTAAAGCCGAAGTTTTCTATTCAGTCATTGCAAATGCAAAGCCTGATGATCTGGTCTTTATTGGTAATAAAGCATTGAGAAAGTCCTTTATTACTTCTATTGAGCCTATATGCAATCCAGATACTAAGGTGAAAGGTTCTCGTATTTATTTTTTCTCTTTTGATTTTAATGATTATAGAGATCGTCTTTGCAGCTATATGGATTTCTGGGAACCAGAAGTTAGCTTTGAAGATATAAAAAAGATTTTACAGGATTAAAGAAATGGCAAAGGTTTGTGATTTTGTCGATTCGGCAACGAATCTTTGCCTACAGTGGTCAGATGTTCAAGTCTCTTGGCTTGATCAACTGAACCAATTAAGCCAGGCCGATGCCAACAACCTTCTGACCAAGATTGTTGGATTTTGGCTCCTATGTTGGGGCTATAAAGCCCTGTTAAAGTTCATACAAAGGTGATCATTATGACACAACAACAAAACGCAAAACGTAAAGAAGGTTTGCAGCAAAAAGTTAACCGTCTTTCTACTCAGGCTGCAATTATTGCTACTCCAATTGTACTGATCAGTGCTGCACATGCTGAGGAAGCTGCAATTGATGTAGGTACTTTGGGGCTGACTGGTCTTTCTGCTGCTGCTGCAACAGTCTTTGCAATCAAGGCAAGTCCTTCATTCATGATGTGGGGTTACCGCAAGATTCTCGGCTTTATTGGTCGTTAATCAAAAGAACCTCTTCGCACATTGCGTGCGAGGAGGAGCTTTGCCGACCGACCGACGCACGCAATGTGCATGAGGTTCTAAATGACAACGCTATATATCATCGTCGCACTTGTAGGTTTTTTCATAATCATTCATTAGTGCGGGAGGTTTTATGATTCACCGCATTAATATTTTCTTGTTAAGTATCATTCTGGTTTTTTCACAAACATTTATTATTGTATCTGCTAATGCTGCTGGTCTTGGTGGTTGGTCGCTTGGTTCTCCGGTAGCTTCCGGTGCTTCTGCAATTGTGAATGGTACGAAAGAAATTATCTTAAACGGTGCTTCAAAAATAGCAAAAGGCACTGCAAAAATAACGCCCAATGCTTCTCAAGTTGCAAAAGTTTTAAGAAATGGTGTTGCAGGTTATGCATTGTCTGTCGCTGTAGAACAGCTTTTGGGTGCAGTCGACTGGGTTTTAGATGCTGAAAATAATAAAATTAGATATAGAACTGAACCTGATCAGTGTCAGTATTTATACAAATATAAAGGTAAGGATTATTGTCCCAACGCTCTTGCTGCCGCTGCAAATAAATTCTATTTAGATATGGGTTTTGAAAATCCTGACTGTTCTGTACATATTCCGAATGTTGGCGGTACAGCTACGATTGAATGTGCTGGGCTTGGCGGTACTGTCGGTTCTGCAAGTCCTATTTTAAATCCTGATTATTCTGAAACTGCTGAAGATGACTATCCTAAATCCATTCCTCTAGAAACTGTAGCTCAGAAGGTTATTTCTAATGCTGCCGGCGGTGATGTATCAGCGCAACAAGCAACTATGTCTGCTGCACAAGAGATTATTAATGATGCTGAAAAAGACAGTGCTAAAGCTGCTCCGATTATTCAGCAACTAGAAGCATCAAAAGCAATCGAAGAGGAAAACACGGCTACTGGCGAACAAACACAAAATCCTGAAAAGCCCAATGTCACAGATATTTCTTTGGAATTTCCAGCGTTCTGCGGTTGGGCTCCGACTGTCTGCGAAGCTGCTCAAACAGTTATATCTTTTCCGCGCACTCTGACTAATTGGTGGGATACAACAAATCAAAAAGCTGATTCGTGGGCTAGCTCAATTTCTGGTGCATGGGCTGAGGTTAAAGATTGGGTTAAAACAGAGGAACCTGTTGAACGAGATACAAAGGTTCAAATTGAAGAAACTGTAGTCCCTATACCTGAATCTAATTATCTTCAATGGAACGCTTATTGTCCTTTTACTCCGCAATCAACAAGCCTTCAAATTAATGGTGAAACATCTCAGCTTGATTCTGATTTGACCAGTTGGTGTCAGATGGCATCAGAAGTTAGACCATTTGTACTTTTAGCCGGTGCACTGGCTTCTCTGATGATTATTTCTGGTGTCTCTGTACGAGGTGATGACTAATGTGGCGTTTTCTAACTTTATTTAGTGAATGGCTTTTAAAAGGTTCTGTTCAATCTGCGTTGAAGGGTGCAGGTCTTGGACTTGGAACTGCTGCTGTTTCTCTTACGATTGTTAATACATATATCAATAAAGTTATTGCTCAAAGCTCTAGTTTCTCCACTGACATGCTTGCCCTCGCTGCATTGTCAGGTGCTCATATTTCGCTATCAATGATATTTGGGGCCATTGTTTGGAAACTGACTTCTGGTAGTGCGAAGCTTTCATTGATTAGGAAATCATAATGAGTGAATTACGTTTAATTACTGGAAAAAAAGGTTCTGGGAAAACGCTCTGGACAGTTGATCAGTTGTTTAAAGAATTTGAAAAAGGATTCTATGAAGCATACTACTCTGACATAACCGGTTTAAAGCATACGGGTGTTAAAGAAGCACCAGAAGACTGGCGTGATATTCCAAATAACTCATTAATTGTATTCGACGAGGTGCAGTTTAAGATTTTATTTAGTCGCCATAATTCTAAACGTGACACACAAATTCTTGATCTAACAACAATGCGTAAACGTGGGATTGCGATATGGATTATTACTCAGAAAGCACGTTTTTTAAATGCTGATGTTTTGGGTCTGGTAGACAAACATTTTCAAATTGAACGGAATGGAAAGAAAACTGCTAAGGTTTGGGAATTTAATGATGCTGAAATTAATATAACAAAAACAAAGAAATTATTTGCTTTTGACAGTTACGTTTTTGCTTATCCTGAAGAACTTTATCAATACTATAAATCAGTTGAAACAGATGCTAAACATGCAGAAAAGTCTTATTTAAATAAGGGTGTTGTTTCTACTGGAATTACGCTTGCTATTGTTGCCATGTTGGGTGGTTACTTTATTTATCAGGGTTCATCTGATGGCATGGCAATTAACGCTACCAATGGAACTGAGCAGAAATCTGAAAAGAAAAATCAAACGACTAATCCTTTTACACAACCTACACCAGTGCAGCAGGATGAATCAATAACAGCAGAATTACAGAACAAAATTAACCAGTGTGTCAGTCAGTTTAAGTGGACACCTGAGCAATGTCGTGAAGGTTTAGACCCTGAATATTTAAAGAGAAATAATGATGCAATGTTGGCAAGAAACAACAATACGATGGATGAAATTGTTATTCAGTATAATGCTTCCCGACCGTATGATGTCCAGTACAAAGGAAACTATCAAGTTACGGCTCAGCCAGTATTTTCCGGATGCATCAAGTCAGGAAATAAATATGTTGCTTATTCACAGCAAGGAACTCGTCTGGATGTTTCTACTGATGATTGCAAGCGCCTTATTGATGATGGTGATAGACCATTCAATTATTTCAGCAATACTTCTGCTAATGCAGTTTCTGCTAACAATATTAATAATGTTCAAAATGTTTCTAATGATCAGGCTGTTTATAGTCAACATCGTATGACACCTGAGCAATATTACAAATATTTGCAGTACCTGGAACAAACTCAGCAGGCTAATAATGTTGTAGTTGAAAGCAATAATTTAACTTCAAGGCAGATTTAGGCATTATTTATGTTTAACCGGATTACTAAACTTTATATGGGTTTAGCTATATTTATATTAGTCCTAATCATAGTGGCTGTTATACGTAATGCTGAACAAGAAGAAGTACAACAATGTTCTCCGGCTGTTGGTGGATCATATTGTATTACTGTTAAAAAATGACTTTTCCCTGATTACTAAATCCCTCAAGATGTTCTACCGTGATATTTAAAGGACTGTCTTCAGGGGAATTTGCACACATTTAGTTAATATATGACTTTAATTTTAAGATGGGTGTGCAAAGGCGTAGTCTAGACAGTTCGACTAATGGAAAAATTCATATTAGAGAAGCACACTTCTTGATATGAGATCAGACAGCAGATGAGTGTTTTTTGCTTCTTGAGTCGAATCCGATCTACCAGTGAGCATAAGCATTTTTTCTTTTTGAGTCGAATCCGATCTTAGTGAAAGGATGCAAGGCTCACAGAAATTAGCGCGGCCGGCTTTCCCAGCATTATTCCGATAGATGCAGGCGTTTGATAAAGCGTACCAGTGAATTCGAAACCGTCTTTGATGTACCTAAACAAATAAAAATTAAGTTTAAAAAATCTATGATTAAGGGAGTAAAGCAGACTGTGGGCAGAGGTTTTTCCTGTGAATCAAACTTGTGGAGAAATCAACGTATAACTCCCACAGCAGTTATGCGGATTTATCCATCAGGTTTGTTCACAGATCAGAAAAACCGTTCCGAAGGACTGTCCATAGGCTGCTACGACCTGCTTTTAAACGTTTTTTATTGTGAGGGTCACAGGTGAGAATCACAGCTTTGAAAAACCAAAGAGAGAGGAACAGGAAAGCCGGCCGCGCGACATTTTTGGGAAACCAGACTAAGATAAGTCGGTGAGACGATTAGAAAGTAAAAATGTGAGATGCGATTGCAGTAGTCGGTGAGACGATTAGAAAGTAAAAAATAAGAAGCTGCGCCTATGCACTGTATTTTGCATGACCGGCCTCACAAAATAACTTAAGTTTTCCCCCTTACTGGAGACATCGATGGTCATTATTATTAAAGCATTTATACGGATATTACCTTTATTTTTTCTCTTGTTTCTACTCTCTTTGACTACCAAACAATGTCAACAAAGTGCTTGTGAAAATAGTCAAATTTACTGTGGCTGATTTCGCATAATGTGTGCAGGATTATGTTACTTGCACTTCACATTGCTACAAATAAAAATGCTCAATGGTATCTCCAGTGAGCATTTTTTTTGTCAATGTTGCTACGATAGGCAGAGCAGAGAAGTGCATTTAACATCAATCTGCATTATGCGAAATTAGCAGTCGAGGGGAGTCCACGTTTTCTAATGGTGGACTCTAGTCCGGAATTCCGGAATTATTTGATGATTTTCACTTTACCACTGCTGCCTACTTCTAATAATTCTAGGCCTTCATCGATTAGAATATGAACAATTTCACTATCTCTAAGTGGCTGTTGACCTTTTTGAATTAAGACTTTATTTAATTCAACAGCTTTTTTTCTTAATTGCTCTTGTTCCTCATCATTTATCCTGACGCTTTTAACCATCGTTTTCATACCTAATTTCCTAAATGTGGAAAATCATACATGTATTTTTGCATGCATGTATTGTATATGCATGCATACTTGTGTTAATTTCCGCCTATTGCATTCCTGCATGCATGTGGACACATTTAATGAACGATCATATTTGCATAAACATTCCATTCGCTGATCAATACGTTGTATGTGATCAGGAAGGTCGTTATGCATTTATTAATTTTGATCCTTTATGTATGGATATTCCGCTTGCATCACGTTCAGTACATATGAATGTAGATGGTACGCTCAATGCTTCAGCTTTATTTCATCCTTATGAGTCATTGCCAACACATTACACAGGCATGGCTTGTAAGGTTTTTTTTGACTCTGCATATTTTCCTTATGTTCAGATTAAGGCCAGTCCTGCGAAGTTACTCCAAGGACATAATGTATTCGCTGACATTTCGTTAGAGCAGGGTGCTGCTGAAATGCTTGGCTATTTGCATATGGCTTATCCTGAAATTTGTAAGAAGTTAGATATATCTAAAGCTTGGGTTTCATACATAGATGTTACTTATTCAGCACGTGTCAAAGATCAACATACTGCTAAGCAAGTTCTTGAGTTTTTGAGCCGTGTATCAAATGGCCAAACAAGAATTAGTAATAAACGTTATGACAGTACAACTTACTGGGGCGGGGAGACTTCGCGATTAATTAATCATAAATGCTATCTCAAGCATGATGAATATATTGTCCAGTTTGAGCATCAGAAACAGCTTGCAAAAAAGAACGATAAAGCAGCGATGCGAGTCGTAGAAGTTATGTCTGATATTCGTTTATACAATTGGACTGTCGGTTTATTACGTTTTGAATCACGTATGAAGAAACGTTGGTTAGAACGTAATGGTATACCTACCAACTTGATCGAATTAATTAAATTCGAGCGAGATAATCCTAATCTTTTGCAAACACTTTGGATAAAAGCCACAAGTAGTATTTTTGATGCTCTGAGAGGTCAAACTATGAAATTAACTGATGATTCTAGTGTTTATCGTGCAATTGAAACTTCTCAAGTAGTTTTAACTAAAAACGGTAAACCATCTCCAACACGTATTCGCAATTTATTTGCTGCTTTCTGTCTGATCCGAGAGAAAGGTTTAGAAGAAATTAAAACGACTTACGGTAAAACTCAATTTTATAAATTAGTTGCCGACTTATGTGAGTGTGGCTTTTCAAAAGCTTATCTCCAGAACCTTCATGATGAGAAGGCCAAAAACATCATTCCGTTCGTGAAGCTCGTTGAGATCGACTTCAATCAACAACTGCCTGATTGGTATGAAAAGCCACAGAGTAAGTTTAATTATCTAATTGCTTAGGAGCATATAGCATGAGCGCAATTGACCAACCAGTTTTAACAGTTACAGGCATTCGTAAATCCGAAGGTAACTTTAGTTCTGAAGGTAAAAATATTGATTTCAGTAATACGGTGGTAACTGTATTGCAGCCATTTACAGAAGAAGAAATTGCTTCTGGAGCAATTGGTATGAAGTCTACTGAGTACAAGATTAAAGGTGCACAGTTTTATCATGATTATCAGGGACAAAAACTTCCTGCCGATGCTCAATTAATTTTCCGACTTGATGTTAGTCGTAAAGTTCCAGTGGCTCAGTTAGTGGCTTTGGATTTTATAGATTCAAAAAAGGTATTAGAAACAAAGCTTTAACTATATAGCATTTCGTATAATGTATATTATGTTAAATAGGATATCTGAGACTGTAGCCTGCACATGTTATAGCATGGTCCATAGTATTTCGTACATTTATAAAGATAGCTGACTGTTTTATAAATTGTTTATCACAGAACCCTTCTGATTTTATATCTTAATAATTTTGACAGTGAATCAGAGTTATAAAAAATATTCTGTATCATTCTGAATCTTAGGCGAAATATGCTGATCGACCCACCTTAACCATGCTCTTGTTTTAGCATCAATAAAATGACGTGATGGTAATAAGGTATAAACACCAATATCAGGTGATCTCCAGTCTGCTAAAACGCGACATAATCGTCCAGTACGTACAGCTTCGATAACAGTAAAAGTTGGAAGCAAAGCAATACCCATGTCTTGCTGTACCATATCCAGTAATAATTCTGGCGTGTCTGCAATTAATGGCCCTGTAATATCGACTTGGTATGAACAACTATTTTTACTGATGAGATGCCATTGCGGTGTAATAGATGGGTTCACCAATCTTAAGCAGGCATGCTTTTGCAGGTCATCTAATGATTCTGGTTCACCGTATTTTTTTAAATAGGCCGGTGATGCACAAAGTAATGAAAATATTGTCCCAATTTGACGAGCAACAAATCTTGAGTCAGTCAATGATTCCGTAAGATATAAACTTACATCAATTCCTTTACCTAACAGGTCTGGCACATTCTGTGAAGTACGGTACTCAACCGTAAGCTTTGGATGGTTTTGACAGAACTCCGCCATTACTGGTGATATATAATGATGTCCGAAGCTTCCCATGCTCAAAACACGTAACCTCCCCTGCGGTTCGGTTGCCATTCCCATTGCCTGAGTTTCAGCTTCTTCTACCATCGCAAGTACTTGCCGGCACTGTTCTGCATAACTTGCACCAATATCGGTTAATGCGTGTTGCCTCGTAGATCTCTGTAGTAATTTTGTGCCTAAACGCCCTTCTAACTCGCTAATAAGTCGGGACACTTGCGCTGTTGTAAGCTCCATCTGCTCTGCAGCAGCCGTAAAACTCCCACTATCAATGACTTTTAGAAAAGCATGCATTGCATGTAGCAATCCACCATCAAGATTTTTGCGCATAACGTAAATATCTTTTTCTTAATTACGCATTGTTGCACCAGTATGGATCAACCACAATGACATTAATGTACATACATTAATCAGTTCCATTGTTTTAATTGAACTGATCAATCCTTTTTTAAGTATGTCATTTACTCCAAATATTCAACCGGATGTTGAACATAAAGTAGCTTGAACTACAAGATTCTAAGGAGACATAAAATGAATATATCTACAAAATTTACTCCAAATAAGATTTTAACTAAGGACGTATCACTTGAAGACAAATATCTAAGTGATAACGGTACTGCTTACATGACAGGTATTCAGGCATTGGTGCGTTTACCACTCGCGCAAACACGGCGGGATACTTTAAACGGTTATCATAATGCTGGTTTTATATCTGGTTATCGTGGTTCCCCTTTAGGGAATTATGACAATTTTCTCTGGCAGGCTGAAAATATACTTAAAGACCATCATGTTGTTTTTCAGCCTGGTGTAAATGAAGATCTAGCTGCTACTGCAATTTGGGGTACGCAACAAGCCAATCTCGCAGGTCAAGGTAAATATGACGGGGTAACCGCCTGGTGGTATGGCAAAGGCCCTGGGGTAGATCGTTCTGGAGATGTACTCCGTCATGCCAATCTTGCAGGAACATCAGAGCAAGGTGGCGTGGTTGCCTTCTTTGGAGATGATCACTCTTGTAAATCTTCTAGTATTCCACACCAGTCAGAACATGTCATGATTGGTTGTGGCATTCCAATTTTTTATCCTACTTCAATACAACATATTCTTGATTTAGGTGCTCATGCGGTAGCAATGTCACGCTTTGCAGGTGTATGGACTTCGATGAAATTAGTCAGTGAAATCGTCGAAACCTCTGCTTCTGTTCATGTTAATTTAGATCGGGTCATTCCTGTATTACCCAAAAATGTTCAAATGCCTGAAGATGGCGTAAATATTCGTTGGCCAGATCACGGCATTCAGCAAGAAGAACGTCTTTATAAATATCGCTTACCCGCTGTGTTGGCTTATGCGCGTGAAAATGAACTGAATCAGGTGACATGGCATTGTCCTGATGCCCGTATTGGTATTGTAGCAAGTGGTAAAGGTTATTTAGATACAATTGAAGCGTTACGTATTCTAGGAATTGAAGGTCAGACAGCCCAACAGCTCGGACTGAGAGTATACCAAGTTGCGCTGATTTGGCCCCTGGAGCCTCAAGGTCTTCGTGAATTTGCCGAAGGTTTAGAGGAACTTATCGTTGTAGAAGAAAAACGCTCTATCCTGGAAGCACAAATTAAAGACGAGCTATATGCACTTCCAGATGCCAAACGCCCTCGTGTCATCGGTAAAGCCTGTGATGGAAAGGGTGAATGGAGTACATCTATTAATGAAGCGCCTTTGATTGGTCATTATGAATTTCAGACTGAACCTATTGCCAAAATGCTGGCAGCTCGATTCTTGAAACTGGAGATTCCAGAAACCTTAAAAACACAAATCCAAAACAGAGTTGAGCTGTTAGAAAAAGCAGAACAGGAATCACGCCGTGTTCTTGATATTGCAGAACGCAAACCTTTCTTCTGTAGTGGCTGCCCTCATAATTCATCAACCGCATTACCAGAAGGTAGCCGTGCATTAGGGGGAATTGGTTGTCATTTTATTGCTGTTTCACTGGATCGTGGTACAGAGACCTTCTCGCAGATGGGTGGTGAAGGTGTGAGTTGGGCTGGCGCCTCTCATTTCACCAACGAAAAGCATATTTTTGCTAATCTGGGAGATGGAACTTATTTCCATTCAGGTTATCTTGCAATACGTCAAGCTATTGCTGCAAAACTCAATATTACCTACAAGATTCTCTATAACGATGCAGTAGCAATGACTGGCGGGCAGCATGTCGATGGTCATCTTAGCGTGGCGCAGTTAACACGACAACTTGATGCTGAGGGAATCAAAAAACAAGTGATTGTTACAGATGAACCTGAGCTGATTCATACAGAAGAAGGTATTGCGCCTCACGTAGAAATTTACCACAGAAATGAGTTGGATGATGTTCAACGCAAATTACGTGAAATTTCAGGCGTTACGGCGCTAATTTATGTTCAAACTTGTGCCAGTGAAAAACGCCGCCGCCGTAAACGCAACGCTTATCCGGATATTGCAGAGCGAGTCTTTATCAATACTGATATTTGCGAAGGCTGTGGTGACTGTTCCAGAAAATCTAACTGCTTATCTGTTGAACCCGTTGAAACAGCGTTAGGAACGAAACGACAAATCAATCAGAGTAGCTGTAATAAAGACTTCTCCTGTGTAGAAGGTTTCTGTCCAAGTTTTGTGACAGTCCATACTCGCGATATGAAACGCCCGGAAATATTCAAAGGTATAGAAGCTGGCTGGCCTGAGAAGCCAATTCTTCCTGAACTCGATCAACAACCAGTACGTATAATGGTCGGTGGTGTTGGTGGTACAGGTGTGGTTACCGCAGGCGCTTTACTTGGAATGGCTGCTCATTTGGAGGGTAAAGCTGCACGTATTATGGATATGGCGGGACTGGCTCAGAAAGGTGGTACGGTTTATTCTTACGTACAGCTCGCTACAGAAGATGATCAAATCTCTTCTACCAAGATCCCTGCTAGTCAATGTGATCTTTTAATCGGTGCAGATCCTATTGTCGCAGGTAGCAATGCAGCACTTTCTCGCTTAAAGGCCGAGGCTATGGTAATAGTCAATGAAGATGGTTCCCCTACGTATGATTTCCTTGAGTCTCGTGACTGGTATGCTCCTATTACTGACTTGATTAATCGGCTGCGTAATCGCACTACACAAGGAAAACTCGTATCTTTGCCCGTAACACGTATTGCTACACTAGTGCTGGGTGATGCAATCTTTGCAAATCAGATACTACTTGGAATGGCCTGGCAATCAGGTCAGATCCCGTTAAATCGTGAAAGTATTGAAAAGGCCATCTATCTTAATGCCACTGCAGCTGAAAAAAATCTTGAAGCTTTCCGCATCGGTTGTCATCTGATGAGTGACCCTGACTTAGCAAAACGCATTATTGCAACCATAACAGTAACGAATAAACCAGCTACATTGGCTGAATTAGTTGAAGACCGCTCTTCTCGCCTTGTCGAGTACTGGAATCAGGATTATGCAGCCCAGTATCGGGCACTTGTGGAACAGGCTGCCAAAGTCTTACCAGAAGACCTGACTGGAACAATAGCGACTCAGCTATATAGAGTCATGGCATATAAAGATGAATACGAAGTTGCACGCTTACTCACAGGAAAAAGTTTTAAACAGTCTATTGAAGCGCAGTTTGGTCAAGGTCTACGTTTAACTTATCATTTAGCACCTCCAGCTTTGGGGGCTCATGGTACTATACGCAAACGTGCTTTCGGATATTGGATGCGCATTCCAATGATGATTCTTGGACGACTGCAGTGGCTTCGGGAAACGTTCCTTGATCCCTTTGCGTTACAGCAAGAACGACAAAAAGAACAGGCTTGGCGTGATCGTTATATCACATTTGTGAAATCCATTACTTCTGCACCTGAAAATTATGATTTATCTGTTGCTCAGCAAATCGCTAATTTACCTGCAGATGTACGGGGTTTTGGCCCTGTCAAAATGCAAGCAATGGAAACAGCAATACAACGTTGGGATGAGCTTTCATTAAGTCTTCATAGAGCTGATCAATAAACAGGATCAGTGTATATAGTAGCTGAAACAGGATTAAACCCAGACTTAAATCTTGCTGTACCTGTCCAGCTACTTAATTAAGCTATACAGAAATAAATCTCATGGCTTATTTAATACATAGCCCCTATTTCACCATTCAGCATTTTTTTATATATAAGTCTTTTCATGTGAATTCGTTCTACTCTCTGAGGATTATTATTCTGAATAGTAATTAAAGCTTAGACCTACTTCTCCTGAAGTCACTTATTATATATTTACACTTTTGAAATTTTTCTACTATAAAATTACCTTTAAAAGAAAGCCTTTGAACAGTCAAAGGCTTTCATAAGACTCATTTTACCTCTGAGGACTATTCACCCATCTATAGAGAATAGGCAACAGTACAAGTGTGAGCAAGGTAGACGATATAATTCCACCGATGACTACAGTTGCAAGGGGCCTTTGTACTTCAGCACCTGTACCTGTAGCAAGCGCCATAGGAACAAAGCCCAGTGATGCCACGCAAGCCGTCATTAATACAGGACGCAATCGTAAAATCGCCCCCTGCCATACTGCTTCATGCAAGTTGTACTTCAAGCGTAACTCTTTAATAAACGTCAGCATTACCAGACCATTCAGTACAGCCACACCAGATAAAGCAATAAATCCAATCCCTGCTGACATGGATAATGGAATATCTCTCAGCCAGAGAAATAGAACTCCTCCCGTCAATGCAAAAGGAACTCCTGTAAATACCAGAAGACTGTCTTTCATATTATGAAAAACTGCCATCAATAAAATAAAAATCGTAATTAGAGCCAATGGAATAACAATTTGCATACGGGTTTTAGCTGAAGCCAGATTTTCAAACTGGCCACCATATTCTATCCAGTAGCCACTTGGTAAATCATAGGTTTTAAGCTGTGTCTGCAAGTCACTAATAAATGAGCCCAAGTCTCGCCCTTCAACGTTGGCAGTGATAACCATACGGCGTTTACCGTTCTCACGACTTACCTGATTGATACCTTCAATACTGGCAACTTTTGCGACATCAGACAATATAATACTGCCGCCATTTGGGAGTCGTATTGGCAATTGGGACACATCAGCCACATTTCTGTCCTGATCTCTTAAACGAATAACGAAATCAAAACGGCGGTCTCCTTCCAGAATTTCTCCAACCTGCTGTCCGCCAATGGCTGTAGCTACCACATCTTGAATAGATTTAACACTTAAGCCATATTGCGAAGCTAAAAACTTATCAACCTCAACATTGAGTAAAGGCAAACCTGAGGTTTGTTCAACCTTTACCGCACTGCTTCCTGTGACCTGCTGAATAATTTTGGCAATTTTAGCAGCCTCGCCATTAAGAACTTGCATATCATCACCAAAAATCTTGACTCCTACATCGCTACGTACCCCTGAAATTAACTCATTAAAACGCAGCTCAATCGGTTGAGAAAATTCACTGTTATTCCCCGGAATTGTTGCAAGGTAACTTTCCATCCGGGATCGGAGCTCATCAATGCTCTCTTTAGGGTTAGGCCATTTTTCATGTGGTTTAAGCATGATATAGCCATCAGAAATATTAGGTGGCATGACATCTGTTGCGACTTCAGCGGTGCCGGTACGTGCAAATACTGTTTTAATTTCAGGGAAATTCTTTAATAAAAGCTTCTCTGTGTTTTCCTGCATACGTAAAGATTCTTCTAATCCTGTACTAGGAGAACGTAATTGTTGTACGGCGAAATCACCTTCACCAAGCTGTGGCGCAAACTCACTCCCAAGTTTAGTAGTTAAAACACCTGTAACCACCAGAAGACAAATAGCAAATGTTAAGACTACTGCTTTATATTCATAAGCAACATTTAAAGTCTTTTCATAAGATTTCTTGAGCGAAGTCATCCAGCCACTTTCAGTTTCGCGAATATCTCCTTTAACCCATAAAGCGACTGCAGCAGGGACAAAAGTTATAGACAGAATCATTGCAGCGATAAGTGCCAGAACTACAGTCAAAGCCATCGGATGAAACATTTTCGCTTCTATACCACTTAAAGCAAAAATTGGTAAATACACCACTAAAATAATAAGCTGCCCGAAAATCAGGGGACGTCGTGCCTGTCGAGCAGCTAAAAATACCTCTTTAAATCGCTCGCTTTGCGTTAATGGACGTTTAAGTAAATGCTGTGCATGGGCCAGACGGCGTATACAGTTTTCAACAATTACCACTGCACCATCAACAATAATTCCAAAATCTAGTGCCCCCAGACTCATCAAATTAGCACTAATATTTTTTTGTGCCATTCCTGTTAAGGTAAATAGCATGGAGAGCGGAATAACGCAGGCGGTAATCAGAGCTGCCCGTATGTTTCCCAAAAATAAGAATAGTATAACGATAACAAGTACCGCTCCCTCAACCAGATTTTTCTGTACAGTTTTAATTGCTTTTTCAACCAGAGACGTACGGTCATAGACCGTTTCTATAAATACTCCCTTGGGTAAACTGTTTTGAATATTCCGGATTTTGGCATCTACCGCTTTAGAAACAGTCCGGCTATTTTCTCCCATTGCCATCATGGCAATTCCCAGAACAGTTTCTTCACCATTATAGGTTGCACCGCCTGTTCTTAGATCATGTCCTATGGAAACTTGCGCAATGTCACTGACCCGAATGGCACGACCACTGGAACTGGTGACTAAAGTATTCTCAATATCTGAAATGTTGTTGAGTGTGCCAGGAATACGGACTGTAAGTTGCTGTCCATTATCTTCAATATATCCTGCTCCTCTATTTTCATTATTTTGGTTTAGAGCCTGCTGTAGCTGTTCTAAAGAGATATTAAGCTGTTGCATGTAGTTGAAGTCAGGTGATACCACATAGTTTTTTTCAAAACCGCCAATACTGTTTACTTCAGCCACACCTTGTACACGCTGCAGCTGAGGCCGAACTACCCAATCCTGAATTTCACGTAAATCCATAGCGGTATAAGCAGTTCCATCAGATTTTTTCGCCTTTGGCCCTGCTCTTAGTACCCACTGATAAATTTCTCCAAGCCCTGTAGAAACAGGTGACATGATTGGACTGGTTTGTGCCGGTAACTCTGCCTGAATCTCTTGTATTCGCTGGTTAATCTGCTGACGTGCCCAATAAATATCGGTACCATCTTCAAATACAATGGTAACTTGAGACAGTCCATAGCGGGAAATAGAACGGGTTAATTCAAGGTCAGGAATTCCGGCCATTGCATTTTCAATGGGATAAGTAATACGTTGTTCTACTTCAAGTGCAGTAAACCCATTTGCCTGGGTATTAATCTGTACTTGGGTGTTCGTAATATCTGGTACTGCATCAATAGGTAACTTTTGATAACTGTAAATTCCAACCGCAATCCAGATACAGGCAAACAGCATGACCCATATAGCATGTTGAATAGAGAACTGGATAATACGTTCAAACAGGCCTTCTGCTCTTGGCAGTTCAGAGTTAGTGTTCATGACCGGCCTCATCTTTTTCCAGTTCAGACTTCAGCAGAAAACTACCTTCACTAATATACTTCTCGCCGTTAGCAAGCCCGGAAATTACCTCAAGCCACTCCCCGTCACCTGAGGCTTGGCCCAATTTCACCTGTTGAGCCTTTAGATGAACCTGTCCTTTTTCTTCAGACTGCAAAATAAAAACGGTATCTTCACCTTCAATACGTTGTACGGCTGCTTTTTTTACCCGAAGAGACGTTTTAGCAGCAGGCTTGGCCATCAAAACACTTACTAATACATTAGGACGTAAACTGGCAGACTGCGTATCAAGCTTGGCACGGACTATTAGCCGCCCTGTCTGACTGTCTGCCTGCGAGGTTAAACTTTGTATTCGTGCGGTGTAGGTCTGCTCTGTACCCATTAGTTTAAATAAAACTTTCTGTCCGGCTTGTATGGGTCCTGCGTATTGAGCGGGTAAAGTAAACTCAAGCCATAAATTATTGAGCTGTTCAATGACAAAAATTTGATCAGCTAACTGGACATTTTCACCTACTACAATATCTTTCTGACTGATGACACCAGAAATCGGTGCCCGAATAACAAAACGCCCATGAGTATTACTACTTGCCCCCAAAGCGTTTAAGCGTGCCTGTGAGGCTTGTACAGCAAGCTGTGCCTGACGGTACGCATTTTCAGCACGCTGATAATCCTGTTTGGCTGAAATACCCTGTGTCCAGAGTTGCTGTTCACGTTGATAGTCTTGTTTGGCAAGCTGAAGATTTGCCTGTGCCATACGTAAATTTGCCTGCTGATCAATCAGTTCAGGAACCAAAAGCACGGCTAGAGTTTGTCCTTTTTGAACACTTTGCCCTAAAGACACCTTTACTTGCTCAACATGACCACTGAAACTCGGCGATACATGGGCTTGCTGGTCAGTATTTACGACCAGTTTACCTGGCAACAGAGTAACCTCTTCCACTGGGCCTGTAGTTACTATGGCGACTTTTAGACCCTGTTCAGCCATTTGACGGGCTGTCAGTTTTATCTCGCCTTCCTTTTCCTTAACATGCTCTTCTGTCGCATGAGCCTCATCCTTGACGTCTCCGGTATGTTCATTCTCATGTCCATGTTCAGCAGTTCTCGTTTCCTGCTTATTTAACCAGATGATCAGGCTGACCAGTACGGTTAGTGCAATCAGAATTGCAATCATGAGAGGCTGGGATAATTTTCCATATTGTTTCAAGTTCATTTATCGTGTCCCCTCATTAATTAAATTCTGTAATGTTTCAGTCGCATTTTGATTTAGTTGTATGTAAGCATCAGAACGGCTGATTTCTTCATAGCTTGTTCCAATACTTAGAGCTTCAGCACCAAGTGCGCTTTGCCAGGCTTGCCGTAATGTCTGTAACATTGCCAAACGTAGACTGTGCAGCTGTGAAGTCGCCTGCTGGACATCTGTAATTGACAATTTACCTGCCTTAAAGCCCTGTAAGGTCCTGCTCTGGACTTTTTCAGCCAAGTCAATTTGACTTGTGATCAGTTCATATTGATTCCGTAAAGCCTTGAGTTGATGCATGCTATTTGCAATATCAAGTATTTGCTGTTTTAGTTCACGCTGCTGCTGTTGATTCAGCAAGATCTGCTGCTGTTGCGCAATAGGGATGGCATATTGCTGACGGTCGAAAAGATTAAGGGGAAGATCGACCCCCAGTGTTAACGCCGTCTCATTATTTTCATCAGGAGACCTTGTACGGTTCATCCCTACATTTAAGGCGGGTTGTGGGCGAGCTTGAACTTTTAAACGTTCAATCCGGTAATTGGACTGCCGGATATTTAAAGCATAAAGTTTTTCTAGCCATCCTTCAGAAATATAATGCTGTACTGTCTGATTACTCTGATCTGGCCAAGGAATAGAAGTTTTAGTTAAATCAATTTGTGCATGGGTTTCACCCCATAAATTTGAGAGTTGACGCCCTGCCGACTGCTGATTTAATACAGTCTGCTGATAAAGCCGTTCCATTTCTAACGCTTCAATCTGAGCCCGCTCATAATCAACCAGAGCAATGCTTCCTGCCTGATAGCGCTTCTGGGCACTCTCTAAATTAGCTTTACTTACTCTAAGCTGCGATGCATACACAGTACGTTCCGTTTCTGCAATTGTTAACTGTGACCATGCATATCTGACAATTAATTGGCTTTGCGCATTCCATAACTGTTGTTGCAATTGCAACTGCTGACCTGATGTATTGGCTATGGCCTGGCTAAGCTTGCGCTGACCAAAAATATCTAAGGGCTGGCGAATACCGAGGCTGAATTCCTGCTCCTGATCTGAACCGAATCCTGACTGTTCAACCGTTAGGCTCGGATTTTGCCATAATTGGCTTTGGCGAATATTTAAATCAGAAATTTGTGCATAATGCCGAGCTACTTCAGCTTGTACATGATATCTCTGTACTTTGGCATACGCAGATTCAAAATTGCTAATATTTTCAGCATAACTATATGATGGCACAACAACTGTAAATAGACAGGCCATCAGAGCATGACGTAATAACGTCCTTGACTGTAAAGACATGATTTTTCCCACTTAATTAAATTTAGAAGTGGTGAGAATGTTTTAGGCTACCCCACCATAAGCGGGGAAAATTCGGGAGGTGGACTTTGCTGAAACAGGTCAGGTGCCTGATAGCTGTTCTTCCAGTGAAACTCTGGAATGACATGAGTTTCAAAAACTGGAATTAAAACCGAGATTTTTTCATTTTGCACAATCAGATGCGTCATGGAAGGCAGATGATCCTGATGATCTTCACCAAGCTTTAAATTATTATTCTTTATGTCTTTATGATCTGATTGGGTATCATGCTTATGCTGGCGGTCATTACTGATACATAGGGTATTTTGATGATGGCCAAAATGATAACTCTGCTGTACTAAAGTTTGCTCTTCATGGACGCAAAAGGCCGCTGCCATGTTCCAAAGACTTTGGAACATGAACAATCCAACCAAGACTGTAATCCATGTGGTAGACCGCATACGGTACTTTAACGAATTAAATTGCTTGTTATTATAGAGAGTATGTGTTGGCTAGCAAGTTCTATGTAGTTCTTATTGAGAATCGGCTCATTTGAACGATATTTTTAATAAATTTACCTGTTTTGGTAAAACTTCAAAAATACTTCAGAGATCTGGATTTTAAATTATGCTTTCAGATTAAGATTTGATGAAAGTAAATAATCAGCATTATAACGACCGCCATATGAACAACTTGCACAGGTGCAAAATATAAAAAAAACTTCCAGCCACCGGTTAGAAAGGCATTAATACTTTTTGAAAGTGCATGTGCAGCCAAACCAATGACAACTGCATAAATCAGAGTCAGATTAGCTGGGTTTCCTTGTACTACCACCCCGGCCATAGCAGCATGAACTTCAAATAGTGAAGCTAGAAAAGTGCTCAAGATTAAGCCTTTATCTCCTAATATAAGATTTGCTCCATAAATTCCGGCCTGAATGAGAGTGAGGCTAATTGCAATAATGACGGCTTCCTTGAGACTAAACATGCGGTCATCTGCTTGGTTAACTTGATTTACTAAACGGATATCTGAATGATTTGACCGGTACATGAATAAGCCTGTAGCAGCACATAGTATGCTTATCCCAGCCAGACTTGGGACAAAAAGCAGTTTGAACCACATTAAACTTACACCTGAGACAATCAGCAGTAATTGCAGCAAAGTCGCTACACATGACATCAGAGCAGCACCGGCATTCACTTTGGCAATGGCTTCTCCGGAGCGGACTTGCATGCCAAGACTGGCAATAGTGGCAGTACTAGAGACAAAACCTGAAGCTAGAGCAGATAAAATCAGTGCTTTGTCATTTGATAAAATACGTTTTGCCACATGTGCCATAGATTGCACAATAAGGATTAAAACCAGTAATTTTAAAATGACATATGGGCTTAGCACTGAACCCCATAGGGGTTTATTTGGCATGATCGGTAAAGCGATCAAAATGAGGGCCAGTAAAAGGAGTCCATCCCGGAGTTCATAATCTCGAATGGTTTTTCCAGCAAAGCGATGAAGGCTGGTTTTCCCCATTAAAATAAGGGTAAGCAATACTGCCATACTGGCTGCTAATGGGATATTCCAGACACACGCCGCCCCAATAAGGTAGGTCATTAAAAAAGCCAGTTCAGTGGTGGAACCAATATCTTCTTTTTGTTGAGATAAACTATACAGGCAGAACAGGCTTACGGCTATTGCCCCCACTACTCCAACATACGGGTGTATAACAAAACACAAAGCCCCCAATAAGGCGCTGATCGTAAAAGACCTTAATCCCGCGAAACTTTGTTCATTGCGGGTATTTTTATTACGTTCCCGCTCTAGCCCGATTAAAAGACCACATCCTAATGCAGACAATATAATTGTGAGAAGTTCTTGAAAAGTTAGACTTTGCAAAAGAATATTCAGCTGTCGAATAACAATATCATTGATCAGAAGATTGCAGCGCTTTCAGATCAGGAAAAGCAGGAACTTGAAGAACGTTATTCATCATTAACTACTGAACCAGAAAAAATCAAGTTTATTGACCGTTTGGTAGCAGATAGCCGTAATGTTGCACTGAATCACACCGCAGGTCTGTCAACACCGCAGCAGGTACAGATGGTTCTTTTTGCCCTGTTTAATATGATGGATTCTCGTCAGGCTTATAAAAAAGCTGTCAAGTCTGTAGTCCGGGAACGCGATGCTGCACTTTATAGACAGCTTGGTGTTGAAGTCCCTGAAGATCTTAACGCTGTTGACTATTACACCTTGGTAGATCTGGAAAGAACAGCCCGCATATTATATGGTGACGATTTTGCCAACTGGGTCATGGTCAATAAAAACCCGACAGAATTATTATTTCGGGTAGCAGATGAAACCGGTGTCGTTCTGTTGCCAGGTTCTGGCTTTGGGGTATCCCATCCATCGGCACGTGCTTCATTAGCCAATCTAAATGCTTACCAATATGCTGCAATCGGTGATTCTCTACGACGCTTTGCCGAAGATGCCTATCAGGAATATCTGGGAACTAAAAAAGATGAGTCCTGAAGTTTCTAAGGAAAAATAGTTTTATATCATCATAGGGGTAATCGGGTATTAAAACTCTATAATTTTAATATCCATTTTTATGATTAATTCAAAATTAACCATATGAATAATAATATTATTTCATGATGTAGAAATAACCATCTGATCATTTTAGATGAATTTTATTCTAAAACGAATAAATGCTAGTGAGGAGATTGAAGATTTTGAGTTAAAGAGTTCAGCCCTATATAAATAGCTTTTTTAATTTGCGAAATACCTGTAGCGCAGCACTTGATTAACTTAAATTGCCCCTAATAGGCAAAATAGTATCGGGCAATTCCTCTCCAAGCGAACTCAACATCTCCCGTTCGACCAAACGTACAATCGAATCAAGTGGCAGATCATTTTCTTCAAGCCCAAAGGGTTCTTCAAGCTGGGCACTTAAAGCATCCAGCCCTAAAAACAGATAAGCAATTAATCCAACTACAATAGGTGTCCATATACCTAAGTCAGCTTCTAGACTAAAAGGTAAAATAAAACAGAAACAATAAACAGTACGGTGTAATAAAACTGAATACGAAAATGGTAAAGGTGTACTTAATATACGGTCACAGCCAGCCTGAATATTACCCAATTCAACAATATGCCGGTTCAATGTACTATAAATGATATCGCTGATCAGGCCCTGTCTCAGGAGTTGAACCAGGTCTTTCTGAATGCATTCAAGCACAAACTGTGCAGCATTAATATGCTGATCCAAATGATTCAGTGCGTGTTGCTCCAGCGCCAGATGATGAGTATCTAACTTGAATGGAGTATTGGTTTTTCTCAGGCGATTTCTTAAAAGATGAGTAAAAAACATTACCCTGTACATGAGAATCCGGCGCTCTCGATCAGGTAATACATGAGAATCACGGGCAATATGCCTGGAATTCGCAATAAGGGCTCCCCATAATTTACGCCCTTCCCACCAGCGGTCATAGCAGGCGTTATTTCGAAAACTTAAAAAAATAGAAAGAATAATGCCGAAAATGGTAAACCCTATAGCAGGCACTTCCGGCACATTCAGCATATGATGAGAGGTCAAATAACCAATTACCGCAGAGATTAAAACAACAAAGGTGAGCGCAGGTAAAACTGTAGGCAGTATTGTTCCTTGCCACGCAAAAAGTAAAGCCAGATTACTAGTTTTATCACGAATAATCATAAGATTTAATTGAAAACATTACTTATGTTGAGTGGACTATCTTAAACCATTCTCTATGATTTTTATAATCTGTTATCTCACACGCCTGAGTATCTTTTAATCCGGTTAATTTCTTGGCTCATAAATTCATAATATTTTATTTTAATAAATAACTATCCTCTATTCTACTTATTATTTTTATATTATAATAAAAGAATGAATAATTTTTGCACTATACAGATTTATCAGGACCATCAGTGGCTCGACTGTGCTCTAGTAGAATTACTCAATGCTACACACTTGGGGTGGGAGGCAGGAACCCGTACATCTTATCTGTTTGAATATGCTATTTCTTATATGGACTGCCGTGATGCACGAGCAGTGTCTTTTAATTTGCCCGTAAATGTGCAAAGTAATTATGCAGAGACTTGGCCCGCTTTTCTGATGGACCTGTTACCCCAAGGATATGGACGTAAAGAGCTGCTCAAACAGCTGGACTATAATGAAACAGCACAACAAACAGCTGACTGGGCTTTATTAAAGGCCGGTGCCGGTAATCCCATTGGCCATCTTCGTATTAAAGAGGCTCATGAGTGGTTAAATGCAAAGTTTCCTGATCCTAACCTGAAGGGTTTTACCCTACATGAAATTGCTGAACGCCGTGAATATTTTATTGAATCATTAGCATCTTATGGACTGTTTGTGGGCGGTTCCTCCGGAGTGCAGGGAGAATGGCCTAAACTATTGCTGACCCAAGCGCATGATGGACTGTTTTATCTGGATCATACCTTGCCAGATGAGCATGCAGCCAAACACTGGCTAGTCAAGTTTAGCCGGGGTGATCATCCCCGGCTAGAAAAAATCCTGGCTCAAGAAGCCTTGTATATGCAACTAGCAGAATATCTTGGTCTGCGAGTGCATGAAAAGCTAGAACTTCATGATCGTACTCTTTTTATTCCCCGCTTTGACCACCAGACAGTCAATGGGAAGGTCAAACGTATTGCCCAGGAAAGTATTGCGTCACTGAGCAATCAGGCCGGGTTTGGAGTACGCCTTTCTCACAACCAGATCTGTATGCTCATCCTCCAAAGCTGTACGTATGCAGAAACTGAAATAGTTGAATATTTAAAAAGAGACATTGCCAATGTAGCTCTAGGAAATAAAGACAATCATACCCGTAATACAGCGATCCAACGCCATGAAAGTGGCTTGATCCAGCTTACGCCACTTTTTGATTTTGCGCCAATGTGGTTACATCCTGATGGAATAGCCAGAACCACCCGCTGGGAAAGAGATGATCAGGGCGGCGCTCCATGCTGGGCATCAGTCATTGAGCAAATTCAAACTATTATGCCTATTGCGCAGGATACTCTTCGCTCAGCACTGGCTGAACAGTTCCTAAAATATCAAGGTCTGCTCAATTATATGCAACGTATCGGTATCGATCCGGAAATTATCGAAAATAGCGAGCCAAGAATAGAAAATATCTGTCAGCAACTTCAGGAGCTGAGTCATGGATAAACGTTTTAAATCGATGACGCCGATTGAGCAGATGCAACGGCGCCAGCAGGTACTTGATACTATAGAACAGCATCCAGAGTGGGAAATTCATCAGGTTGCCAGGTATCTGCGGACTGAATTGCGCCTGACCTTAGAGGATATGGCAAAAATTACAAAAATTGCTCCGCAAACACTACAAAAGCTGGAACAGCCGCATAGTAATCCGACCCTGCATTCTATTTTAAAACTATTTAATGCTTTTGGACTGACTTTAGTCATTAAAAAGTGTTAATACCAACCAAAACCAGAATTACTTTTTTATTCATTGGCTCGAATAAATTTTGTCAGTCTGCTGTCAATAATCTGGTTTGCTTCCTGAATAATACGCTCTATCAGCTCTTTACAGGTTGGAATATCATGGATCAGGCCCTGCACTTGCCCCACTGTAATTAGCCCGGCATCGATATCTCCAGTTTCTAAAGCCAGTTTACCCTTTAAGCCAGAGACATAAGGCTGAATATCTTCAAATTTCAGGTCAGGCTTTTGACTGATCTCCAGCACACGGTCTGATATACTATTTTTTGCTACGCGTGAAGTATTTCGAAAAGGTCTAAGCAACAGATTGGTATCACGTTCGTCATTGTCCAGATAGAACTGCTTGATCCGTTCATGTACGGGCGCTTCTTGTGTTGCACAAAAGCGGGTCCCCATATTTATACCTTCAGCCCCCAATGCCAGCGCAGCTACCAGCCCACGCCCATCGGCAAACCCTCCACTGGCGATGATTGGAATGTCAATCTGGTCAGCAGTAGCAGGAATCAAGATAAGTCCAGGAATATCATCTTCACCAGGGTGGCCAGCGCACTCAAAACCATCAATTGAAATTATATCTGCTCCGATTTTCTGGGCAGAGAGTGCATGACGGACTGCCGTACACTTATGAATAATTTTTATACCGTGCTGTTTAAAATGCTGAATATGGTCATGTGGTTTATTTCCTGCCGTCTCTACAATTTTGACTCCGCTTTCAATAATGGCCTGACGGTATTCAGCATACGGTGGTGGTTTCACAGCAGGCAATAAAGTGAGATTTACTGCAAAAGGCCTGTCGGTCAGGTTACGGCAACGTGCAATTTCTTTATATAAAGCTTCTGGTGTAGGTTGGGTCAGTGCAGTAATTGTCCCTAAACCACCAGCATTAGAAACCGCACTGGCCAGTTCGGCAGTTCCTACCCACATCATACCACCCTGAACAATAGGATACTGAATGCCTAAGAGTTCTGTTACACGCGTATTTAAATTCATTTTTAAATTCTCACCTGATTATTTACCCATGAATAGTGGTGTTCTCTTTTCAGTAAATGCTTTTACTCCTTCTTTATAGTCCTGGCTGTTACTCGCTAGATACTGCAAGTTTTTCTCCAGCTCAAGCTGTTCAGTCAAAGTATGATGAGTAGACCGGTGAATAGCCTGTTTAATAAGAGACAAAGCATAGGTTGGCTGTTGTGCCAGTCTTTGGGCCAGTTGCTGTACTTCAGAATCAAACTGTTCATCTGGTACAACCTGCCAGATCAGTCCCAGTTTTTCCGCCTGTTCAGCGGAAATTTTATCGCCTAGTAAGGCGAGTCCCATTGCTTTAGCATGTCCGGCCAGTCGTGGTAAAAGCCAGGTTCCACCGGCATCTGGAATTAGACCAATTTTGCAGAAGGCCTGAATAAAAGATGCGCTCTGTTTAGCAACGACCAGATCACAGGCCAAGGCAATATTGGCACCCGCGCCAGCAGCCACCCCATTAACTGCTGCAATCACCGGTTTAGGGGCGTGGGTAATCGTTTCAATTAGAGGATTATAATATTTAGCCAGTGTACCTTCATTAGGCAATGCAATCTGGTCAAGCTGACCGGCACGCTCTTTCAAGTCTTGGCCAGCACAAAATGCCCTGCCTGAACCGGTTATAATAATGACCCGGACCTGCTCCAAATCGACCAGTTGGCGTATGGCAATTTGAACTTCCTGATGCATTTTTTCATTAAAACTGTTCATAGCTTCAGGCCGGTCTAGCTGTAGTCTACCAATCTGAGCATCTATACTGACTTTAATCGTTTCAAAATCCATTTTTTACTCCTAAGTGTTATTTTAATATCCTCTGGCAGAGTCAATCTGATGGTTTAATGGCTCATGTTCTTTATAACGACGGTCATTTTCCAGAATCTGCTCGACGACAATTGACATTGGCGCATGCGAAGCCACATGAGGCGTAATCAGAACTTTTTCATGAGTCCATAACGGATCGGCTTGCTCAAGGGGTTCCCGTTCAAAGACATCAAGAACTGCCCCTCTTAAATGACCAGAATCAAGTGCTGCAACAAGATCTGGCAAAACCAGATGTTGACCGCGGCCACAATTAATGACACAGGCCTGTTCTGGCAGCTTTTTTAAAACCTGGGCTGATAAAATAGAATGATTCTGTGCAGTTAACGGCAAAAGATTGATCAAGATTTGACTCTTGGCTAAAAAGCCATCTAGCTCTTCATTTCCTGCAAATGATTGAACTCTGTGCAAGTTTTTCTTAGAACGTGCCCAGCCTGAAACCTGATAGCCCATCTGTGCGAAATGGGTTGCTACATATCCCCCTATATGCCCAAGACCCATCACTCCAATCTGGATATCCTGACTGGAAAATTGCCGGTACTGTTTCCATAATTGCTGTTTCTGCTGGTTAATAGCCCGGTCAAACTGACGCTGATAATACAGGACAGCCCATAACAGATATTCAAACATTCCCTTCTGGTGCTGCTCATCAATAACCCGACACACTAGATATGAAGGGTCAATAAGATTTAGATCCAGATGTTCAATTCCTGCCGCAATGGAATGAATGACTTTCAGTTGGGGAAGCTGTTTTAGCTGTTCAATATCCGGAAACCAGCAAGCCGCCGTAGTAGCCTGTTGTGCCTGTTCACTTTCTGGCAGACAATAGGTTCCTTCGGGTGCATATTTTTGAAAGACCTTGAGTAGAATTTTCTCGATTTCAGGTATTTTGCAGGAAATTACTATCATGAACAGTACTCTGCTTTCTGATTTTCAATCAGACTGAGTGCAGCATTCCATGCGTTCAAGATAATTGGCTCTACCGCGGGGCTGTTAAACTGTCTTGCGGTACGTTCACATACTTCGGGCGTAGGATAATGTAACTCAGATCCTCCCGCTAATGCCTTAATCTGTGCCTGACAGGCTCTTTCCAGAAAGTAAATTTCATGGAAGGCACGCTGGATGGTTTCGCCTGCAGATAGTAAGCCGTGATTCCTTAAAATCATGACCCGGTTTTGTCCTAAATCATGAACCAGACGTTCTCGCTCATCGGTAGAGAGCGCCACTCCTTCATATTCATGATAGCTCATCAGGTTATAAAATTTTAAAGCATGCTGGGAAATTGGTAAAAGACCGTGTTTCTGCGCTGAAACGGCAATACCATCGGCTGTATGAGTATGAATTACGCAGTTTATATATGTATGTGCAGTATGCAAGGCTGAATGAATTACAAAACCTGCCACATTAACTGGTTTTCCCTGATCATAATCAGAAACAATATTTCCATCATGATCGATTTTGACCAGCTGAGAAGCTGTCATTTTATCAAATGTTACGCCGTACTGATTAATCAGAAAGTATTCAGATTGGTCTGGTACTCTCAGGCTGATATGCGTATCAATCAAATCAGTCATGCGATAATAAGCAATCAAGCGATATAGTGCAGCCAGTTGGCAACGTGCTTCCCACTCCGAAGCTGACATCTTGTCTTGTAAACTCATAATCTTGGTCCTTATGATAGAGTTAATTTTATTATTGAGCGAATTAGAACAATTTTTTCTATAATATAGAATTTAATTTCGTTAAGCAAAATCAAATTCTATTATTCAATTAAATCTATATGCATGCCTAATAGTATTAACTATCTAATGTATATTGACTCGCTAGTTTTAATACTTATAAAGTTTTGTGTTGCCTGTTTTCTCTAATTTATAGCTTTAGTACGAGGTATTGTTATCTTTACTGTCAAATAATTATTTGTACTGGATTACTGAAATTAGCCTGTTACAGTATGCTTTTCTAGGTTCAATCTCTGTTGTTGGTTTATTAAGGTAGTGATGCTTTTTTAGTTTAGTGTTATGAGTATGCTTTCTAGATTTACTTTTTTTAATAAAGTCTTGGTTTATAAAACTGATTTTTTATTTTCTATGTCTAATTTATATTATTGTAATAGGTTTTATTGTTTAGAAATTTTTATAAAATCACTTAGGCTATTTTATTAAAATATAAAATAATTTTTCTAACTATGAGTAAAATAATTACATTTAATAGAAGTGATCATTTAAATTTTATATCTATATGTTTTTTATAGGTAAAAAAGCCCATCAATCTCATGAGCTTTTTTAAATAAACTAATGCAAACAGCTTTTAAATTGGTTTTTATCTATTTAAAAGTCATAAATAGCCATCATATTGAAACGATTATCTACACCGGTCCGATTATTGAAAGTTTCACGCTCTCCATAAACATATTCCACTCCAAAAGTTACCGGCTTATAAGGGTTATACATGGCATTAATCCATCCCTGCCAGAGTTGCTTGTTCTGAGATGCATCATCATATTTCAAGCGTGAAAATTCATTATCATCTTGAGCTTTCATATAGCCATAGCCCAAAGTTGATCTGATTTTAGGTGTAAAACGATGGGTAATACCGGCAGCAATTACATCGAACTCATTACTATGCATATTATTATTTTCATCAATTGCATATCCACTGTTACTCCATAGTACGAAGCGTCCATCCCCTTTTACATGATAATAATCTGCCTTTAATAGAGTCTCTGGGGTGATCTGGTATTTCCCGCCTAAGCCAATACCCCAAGCCAGCTGTTCATCTTCACCGGTTTTTTTCTCTGCAATAAAGCTACGGCCGGAAATCGTTGAGCCATCAGCAAACTTATGGTTCAAACGTCCGACAAGGGCTGGCATACGCATTCTGTTAGCCGGATCAGTCGCTTCAGTATATTTCGGGTCTTCTATACTGATGGCATAATTAGTATTTTCAGAAAGCTGATCACTATAACGAATTAATGGAGAACGCTGTAAGGCTCCTCCCACAAATGTTGCTGCGTCTACAGTATCTGGTATGTATTCTGGTGCAACAAAGGTCGACCAAGTCTGACCAACTAGCCATTTATCATAAGTTAAGTACGCATGACGTATACGGAACTGGTCTCGGGTTGAACCTCCGAAAAAGTCCATTTCGAGTTTACCGCCAATATCACCAATAGAGGTGGGTGTCTTAAAGTTCAGGCCCAGGCGTGTCACATTAACGGTAGTTCTCAAGCGATCTTTTTGATTAGTTGCTTCTACTGTATCTTTAAGCGGTACTCCACTAATATTGTTATACATGGTTGCCGCGCCTTCCATCTGGTAAGAAGCGTCAGCACGAATATAACCATAAAGATTCACTTCAGCTCCGGAAGGCAATATATTTGTTTTAACAGATTGGGATGTATTTAAAGGGGTAGTTTTGACCTGAGGTGTCACATCACTCCGGGGCTTAAGAGTTACAGCAGGCTGTTGTAGTGAGGCATTTAGTAAAGTTCGCAGCTCTTTTACTTCCTGACGTAATTGTTCTATTTCTGTTGTGTTCTCTCCTGCATGTGCTAGCGACATGACTGCCATGCTACTTACAGCAAGTACCAGATGTTTTGACCGTAAATTAATAAGTTTATCCATAACTTTAATATCCGTATTACTAAAGATTTGCTGAGTATTCAGATCTAATTGTTATTGTTCAGCTTTCTAGATAAAATTTTTAAATAACTTTAATAAGATATTTAGAAATTTAAAAAGCTGAAATATAAAAACTATTTTTAATTTTCTACTAAAGCTTGTTTAAATTTTTGGCTGGCATCACTTTGTAGATGCCAGACACTACTCTTCACCTTCATCCCTTTCATGCTATTGTCCCCTTTTCTATTAAATTTTATAAATTATTTGCTTACAGAACTTAACGAAAAAGGAAATTCATTTCAATCTGTATTAGAGAACTGCTTATTCTATATATTTCTTAATGCGCCTAAAAATAGAATATATATTTCATTTTAAATATATTTTTCAATTTTAAAGAAATAAAAATAAAATATTTTGTTACATTTACAGTGGTTTCTAAGATAGAATTTATGAATCTTAATTCATTTTATGCTTGAATTTTAAAATTATTTTTGTTTGTCTGTTGTCAAATTTAGATATTGTCTGATATAGATGATTTAATTTTACTTAGGCTAAATTGTTTAGAAATAAGTTCTATAATATAAAGCGCCTGCTATTTTTCAGCACGTAAATGAAGAAGTACTCCAAATACATCTCTGTAGCAAAAGTCATTTTATACAGTTTCAAATTAGTCAGTGCTTCAGCAGGTTCAAATCCTGAAAGCCAAAAGTTTGGGCCTGCTGTATTTTATTAGCAGGAATTTTAAATACTACAATTTTACCGTCTGATGCACCGCAGAGAGAAATCCGTATCTGACCGTCATCAGTAATATAAGAAGAGAGGACTTTAATCTGGTTTTGAACTAACTGCTGCTTCATCGCTACGATATTCTTCGTCCTGTCAATTTGTTCACATTGTCTGGAACCTAAAGTTTTATATACTTCAGCTGTTTGGTACTCTGATTCTGGTATTGTTGAGCATGCTCCCACTTAACCCAATTCAAACTATGCTTGTCATTCTCTTCATGATTGAATATTCCTTTATTTGATATGTTTCAAAATAACGCAAGTGACTTGATCTATCGTGAAAATCAGTATCAGACTAAATTCAAATCACAAGTTTTAAAAATCAAAGTTAACTTTAATAAGCAGTTAATTATATAAAAAATATATATTTAATTTTTAGAACTAGTCATAGATATATCACCTTATTCCTTTATATGCTTATTGTTTTAATTTATAAATAAAAATGAATCTTTGTCCTTAACTTTCTGTATAAACTCCCTGTCCCTTCTTGTAACAAGTATTAATCTCTTTGAAAAAAATAATGGTTTAATATTTTCAGCCTTATTATCAAAATGTTAAAAATTTTTATGTATTAGATACACAAAAATTATTCAATTCTCGTGCAAAAAGTATATTTTTTTACCATAATACAACAGTTTTTTTAATCTGATTTATTTCTAAAGATATATCGCCATGATCCGGACTTATTTTTTACGCTGGGAAAAACATCTCTCAAGTACTGTTACAGGTAACATTACCCGTATTGGTTTGCTGTCTATCGCTTATAGTCTCATGCCAGTTACGCTGGTCAGCATGGGAATGTCTGGAGAAAAAGGTGACTTGACTTATGAGCTTGCATTCTTTTTACTTATGAATGTATGGTTTATTTTTGCTTTAATTACTCTTTTCGATACGCTTTGCCGCTTAAGAGCGAAAGTAAAAGTAAATATGAGCAGCTGGTTCGATTTAGCTTATATGACTTTAACGCCTATAGGTATGTGGCTATTCCTTTTTATATTCAGGGCAGATCAGGTTCCACACATTTATCTGGCCAATACATTTGCTATTTTTGCTATTGCATCATTTTTCATGGATAAATATGCAAAGTATTTTATTAATATAGAAAGACGCGACAGTTTTGTTCCTAAACCGGAAGTGGTTCAAAATATAAAGTATAAGTTTACGGGACTAGCTGTCTTATTTATGATTATTTCTTTGAGTATTCAATTTTTTCTAATTTGATATACCTATTGAATTTATTTTAAAGCCCATAATTTTTTAAATTATGGGCTTTTATTATAATTACATGATATATATTCTGATTTATGCTCAATTATAAGTATCAATTACATTCTTATCTTACAAAATCAAAGAATTAAAACGAGTTTTTTTATAATACCTCTTTAGTATCTAAATACGACTTCCAAAAATCTGAAAAATATACTCTGGAAAACTGTCTTAATTTATTAAAAGGGTGCCGGTTATGCAAAATGCTTTTCCCTATCAGAAAATACCCCCTCAACTTTCATGGACAACTCTAACCCTGCCACGTTTTCATCCTCATTATTGGCGGGTAGAAGGTCCAGATACAGCATCCTTTAGTCTTACCAATTACAGAAACGGTTTTGAAGTACTATTCAAACCCCGCCTCAGTAGTGATCTTATAGGTATTATCTGGGAGTCTGAGGATCATAAAGATCATCAGTTTTTAAGTTATGAAACACTATATGACTACAGTGGTATGGTCTGGAATTTTGATATAGAAATTTCTACACACATGCCTATGATCAATAATGAACAGATGGCACTTACGCTAGCAGTATATTATCTGGAAAATGAAATTGAACAAATAGCATATATTCCGCTTTTCAATTATGCAGATCAGCCTGTGTCCAGACAGGCTCATATCCAGATTGACTGGGATACTGTAAAAGCAGGTTTTAATGCGACCATTCCTTTTCCAGTCAATCATATCCAGCGTATTGTATTGAATGTGGTAGCAAGCAGTTATAATCCTGCGACTTTGCCTTATCCACTGCCTGATCCTGAACTTTGTTATGTCAGAATCACCAACTCTACAGTTCAAGGAACTAACACACAATTAGAACTTAAACAGATAGTAGTATCTGCACATCATAAAGGTATATGTACCAGTTATGATGATCATTATGATTTAAATCCTCAACGTATAGTCAGTAATATTGTGGCGCTTGGTTATCGGGGATTACTTAATCATTATTGCGGAATGTCACGTTATCCAGACATGTACTGGGACATACAAGTAAACAGATGGCAGATTCCTGACACACTTGCTACAGGGGTAAATGTAGTTAATCCATGTGCGTTAAAATGGCATCAGGTTTATGCTAAAGCATTGCATGAAGCAGCCTTTGCTCCTGTTTTCAGCTTAAGCTTTGAAATGTACTCTCTTGCTGCCAACGAATATTGGGCACAAAGAGACATTCATGACAATCTGGGTAAAACGGCTTATGAGCCACCCAGCTATTTTTTCAGTCCTAGCAATATAAATGCTATGGCATATTTACAAAAAGGTTTTCTGGAATTCGCTGAAACTATGCAGATAGGCGGCTGCCAGGTCAATATGCAGATTGGAGAACCTCGGTGGTGGTATAATCCTGCAACCAACTTACCCTGCATATATGATTACTCTACCCGATTAGCCTTTAACCAAGATACAGGCCTATATGCACCAGATTTAGGAGACATTTTTCAACCAGTCTACCAGACTGGTACACCTTATGAAGAATTCAGACAGTGGCTACGAACAAAGCTAGGCCAGACATGTCAGGATATCCGCACTATTCTCAAAAAGAATTATCCAGATGCGCAGTTTTGTCCCTTATTATTCTTACCTGCTATACGTACTCAGCAGCCCACTCTGTTAACCAGTATCAACTATCCACAGGAATACTATAGGTATCCTAATTTTGACTACATTATAGTCGAAGCTTATGACTGGATTTTAGAAAATAACCTGGAACAAGCCCACCGTACAATTATGGAAGTTGCCTTAGATGAATTAGCATATCCTAGTGACAAAACAGCTTATCTGGCAGGTTTTGTACCACTAGAGAATTTGGCATATCTTTATGGTTTCAATAATAAGGAACCTTACCATAGGGCTATCTGGCAAAGGATTTTAGGAGATATGCAGAACAATGAAACTTTTGGGTTAATGAAACAGTTAATCTGGGCATATCCACAAGTTATGGCTCATTCCCTTACAATTGATATCAAGAATGCACCAGATGGCTTTTTTTTGGCAGAACAATATTATTCTGCAATAAATGATAATACGCCCTACCCGCCTGAAATTTACTTATAAGTTAAAGCCAGAACCAAACCTGCTCAAAATAGAGCGGGTTTGGCTCTAAAAAGCTTTTTTACTGTAGCAGGCTACGCAGCATCCAGGCAGTTTTTTCATGCACATCAATACGCTGGGTTAATACATCAGCAGTTGGCTGGTCATTTACTTCGTCTACGACAGGAAAAAGTTCACGTGCAGTGCGTGCAGTTGCCTCTTGAGCATTGACCAGATAACGGATCATTTCCTCAGCAGTAGGCACACCCTCTACTTCTTTAATTGTAGCTAGGTCATTAAACTGTTTATAGGTGCCGGGCGCAGGAAATCCAAGGGCACGAATACGTTCAGCAATAATATCAAGTGCATTCCACTGTTCTGTATACTGCTCCATAAACATTGCATGCAGACTACTGAACATTGGGCCCGTAACATTCCAATGAAAGTTGTGCGTCATCAGATATAGAGTATAGCTATCTGCTAAAAGACGGGATAATCCCTCAACAATTTTCTTGCGGCCTTCAGTGGAAATCCCGATATTAATTTCAATTTCATTAGTCTGGTTCTTAGCCATTTTTTACTCCAGATTATAGCTTTTTGAATGGTTTACCATATTTGTTATACCTGAGCAGCTTATGAGGTAGTAGCATTCTTAAGTAAAAAGATTTATTAATATGTTTATTTTTACACGCTGAATTGATTTTAAAAAAGAAAAAGTATATTTTTCAAATTAAAAACTTGGATTTATATATACCATGTATCAGTTTTACTGATTAACTTCTTCATCAAAAGCCATGAATTATTCTTCTTAATTAATCTTTATTTTCTCTTAGTACATTTATACTATGGCGCACTCAATTTAACGGATTTGATTATGCAACCTGCTCTCCAAATCGATGTCATGCGCGATTCTGCTGACACCGTCGTGAGTATACTAAAATCGCTGGCCAATACAGATCGCCTATTAATCTTGTGCCATTTAGCTCAAGAAGAATTAAACGTTTCTCAAATTGAGGAAAAAACTCAAATTACTCAGCCTACCTTATCTCAACAGCTGATGATGTTACGTAAGAGTAATGTAGTTATCACACGGCGTCAGGGAAAGCAGATTTTTTATTCAATTAAAGATCAGAAACTAATCCAAGTTTTACATACACTTTATGACCTCTATTGTCCAAAATAATAATAAAATTCTATATATTCAGTAAATTAATAGCAGTTTATTAAGTAGTACTTTTAAAGGCAGCGACTTTTTATCACTTTTTATGCATAATATATGAAAAAATGTGATTTAGGCTGTTATATGGCTATGCGTCGTTTATCTATACCCTCTCTTTTTCCGGCATGGCAATGGCTGAGTAGATATAACGGACCAAAATTTAGATCAGATTTACTGGCAGCATTAATCGTTATTGCAATGCTGGTACCACAAGGTATGGCCTATGCTATGGTCGCCGGTCTGCCTCCTGTAATGGGGTTATACGCCAGTATCCTGCCCATGATTATTTATGCCATGGTCGGTGGCAGTCCAACCCTTTCAATTGGTCCAGTTGCTATTATCTCCATGATGGTCTTTGGCACCCTTGCCCCGCTATACGAAGTAGGTTCGCCAGTTTATGTTGAAGCAGCTTGTCTGCTAGCGCTACTCACCGGCTTTATTTCTTTACTTTTAGGTATATTCCGTTTTGGTTTTCTCATTCAGCTGATTAGTCATCCGGTTATAAAAAGTTTTATTATTGCTTCAGCTCTGCTTATTGCCTTAAGCCAATTTAAATTTCTGTTTGATATCCCCTTACAAACCAATAATGTTTCAGAATTCTTGGTATCTTTTTGGCAGTATGTACGTTATAGCAACTTTGCTACTCTGGCGCTTGGAATCACTGCTATATTATTTCTGGTATATATTCCTACCTTTTTAAATTCAGCCTTTATAAAGACCAGAGCAAGTTCACTGATTTTTCTGATTCGTGCCTTACCCCTCATTCTGGTTATAGTTTCGATTGGACTGATGTATTTTCTGAACTTGCAGCAGGCAGGCATTAAAACTGTAGGAGAAATTCCTTCAAGTTTCCCCCCTATTGCTCTACCACACTGGAACATGCAAATGGTAATTGATTTGCTTCCTGGTGCTGCTCTTATTGCAATGATCAGCTTTGTAGAGTCTCTTTCAATTGCACAGGCCACTGCATTGCAGCAGCGTAGTAACCTGAACAGTAATCAGGAACTTATTGCACTTGGCTTGGCGAATATTAGTGCCGGAGTCACCTCTGCCTTTCCCGTAACAGGAAGTTTGTCACGTACAGTTGTAAATGCCGATGCTGGTGCACGCACTCCAATGGCTGGCGTACTCTCTTCACTGTTTATTATTGTGGTTAGTATGTATTTTACCGGGTTCCTGCGAGATTTACCGCTGGCTATCCTGGCTGCAACCATTATTGTTTCTATCTGGAAGCTGGTTGAATTTAAACCATTTCTTGAAACTTGGCGTTATTCTAAGGCAGATGGCATCGCAATGTGGATTACATTTTTCAGTGTTATTTGCATTGATATCTCTACCGGTCTGATAATCGGAATTATCTCTACATTTATTTTAATGCTTTGGCGAATTAGCCGTCCTCATATTGCAGTGATTGGGTTGGTTAAAGGAACACAACATTTCCGTAATATTTCACGGTATCAGGTTATAACCAGCCCCAAAATCTTTTCGATCCGTATTGATGAAAACTTGAGCTTTTTAAATGCGAATACCTTAAAAGGCTATATCATTACTGAAGTAAGTAAAAATGCCCAGCTTGAGCATGTCATTATTAACTGCTCAAGCATTAGCGCTATCGACTTAAGTGCACTGGAAATGCTTGAGGAAATAAATGCAGAGCTCGCTAAACTTCATATTCAGCTGCATTTTTCAGAAATCAAAGGCCCTGTTATGGATAAGCTTAAAGACTCCCCCTTATTGCAGCATTTAAATGGTCAGGTTTTTTTCTCTCACTTTCAGGCAATGCAGAACTTGGCACCAGAGCTTTTTCAGCCTGAAATGCCCCATTAAAATTTAAATATTAATAATGCAAGTGATCTATGGATATTCAAATGTGATAAAAGTATTTAGCTTTTATTATATTTATATCATTCGAAAGACCATGGACGGGTCAGTAAAAATTAATTTCAAGCTTTATGTATTTTATGTATAAAATAGCCGGCTTGTACTTTTGGCCCTTATAGGTCTCATAAGGCTTTCCTATGTTCTCATACTTATTTCGCTTAAGCCTGGTTACTCAAATTGTCATTGCCATTATTCTGGGCATGCTGGTAACCTGGCTTTTTCCTCAAGCAGCTCCCTATCTCAGCTTACTGGGTGATCTTTTTATTAAGGCACTTAAGTCAGTTGCCCCGATTCTTGTTTTTGTTTTAGTTATGGCTTCCATTGCCAATTTCAAACTGGGTCAGACTGCACATATCAAACCTATTCTAATGATGTATATGGTTGGTATGCTTCTAGCTGCATTTAGTGCTGTCTTTGCCAGTCTAATGTTTCCAAGTACATTGTTCCTGGATGTGCCAAGTCAGCTCGAAGTACAAGCTCCAGGGGGATTGGGAGAAATACTGAAAAACCTGTTATTGAGCTTTATTGCCAATCCAGTTGTGGCGCTGAGTGAAGCGAACTTTATTGGAATTTTAGCGTGGTCTGTCATATTGGGGCTAGCGTTTCGCCACGCGTCTGAGACTTCACGTGTGGTACTGACTGATGTTTCCAATGCTATCAGTAAAGTGATCGCAATTGTAATCCGCTTTGCTCCATTGGGTATATTCGGTTTGGTTGCTGCAACTTTCGCTGATGCTGGCTTAAAAACTCTGGAAAGTTATGCACAGCTTTTAGCAGTGCTGCTTGGCACCATGCTTTTTGTTGCTCTTATCATTAATCCTTTGCTGGTTGCAGTTGTTACCCGCAGTAACCCTTATCCGCTAGTCTTAACATGTTTACGCGAAAGTGCCATTACTGCTTTCTTTACCCGTAGTTCCGCTGCCAATATTCCGGTTAACCTCGACTTGGCACGACGTTTGGGTGTAAATGAAGCAACTGCCAGTGTATCTATTCCCTTGGGTGCTACTATCAATATGGCAGGTGCGGCGGTCACCATTACTGTGCTAACACTCGCGACTGTACATACTTTAGGCATACCGGTCAGCCTTTCAACCATGTTAATCCTTTCCGTGGTTGCTACGGTATCGGCCTGTGGAGCTTCTGGGGTTGCTGGCGGTTCATTGCTACTGATTCCTGTGGCCTGCGGCCTGTTCGGTATTTCATCTGAAATTGCTATGCAGGTGGTTGCAATCGGAATGGTGATCAGTGTGCTTCAGGACTCGACTGAAACTGCATTAAATTCATCAACTGATGTACTATTTACTGCTGCTGTTGACCGTGGAATGCGTTAATCTATTGAAAGGACAATAATTCGCGAGTGTAGCGATGCCTTTTCAAAAACTGCCTGCATGGATTCAAATAGGTGCTTTTTTACTGGCAATCAATGCGGGCATGATTAATGTACTTGGACTGGTGACTGTCTTGCATCAGTCTGTCTCACATATGACCGGTAATATTAGTATGCTGGCCATGAGCCTGATTAATTGGGAACCCTCTAGTGTTCTGTACCTGATACTGGTGGTCCTTTGCTATGTTACCGGTTCATTTTATAGTGGCCTGATTCTTGGAAATAGTCACTTTCAGCTTGGACGCCGTTATGGTTTGCCACTTAGTCTGGTTGCGCTATTCATTTTCCTGTGCTGGATATTGTTACCCTATTTCCCACGATATGCTTTATTGTGGGCCTGTGTTGCAATGGGCGTGCAAAATGCAATGGTTAGCCATTATAAAGGTACAATCATTCGCACTACCCACTTATCAGGGGTATTAACTGATCTTGGGCTGGCGCTAGGTTATTGCCTACGTGGCCTGAGCGTTGGAAAGCGTCGTATTATTCTTCATTTACTTATTCTCTTCGGCTTTTTAATCGGTGGTATTGTTGCCAGTCTGATTTATCCTTATCTAAAATTACAGTCATTTCTCGTACCGGCAGTTTTGAGTTTATCGCTCAGCATCATCTACTGGTCTATATACTTTCGTCATAAGTCTACACAGCATTCAAGCTGGGAGTAATCAAACATGGTTAAAAATGCACTACAGGCCCAACTTTTAAAAGCCGGCTTGGTAGATAATAAAAAAGCAAAAAAGCTGAGCAAACAGGCACAGCATGAACAGCGTACCGGTCAAAGTGACGAGGCTGCACTCAAGGCAAAAATTGAGCATGAAAAACAGGAAAAGTTAGCTAAAGATCAGGCCCTAAATCAGGAAAAACAGCGTCAGCTTGAAGAAAAAACTTTAAAAGCCAATATTGTCCAAATGATCTCTCATCATAAGATCAAGGAAACTGACGGCGATATCACTTATCAGTTTATCGATGAAGGCAAAATCAAAAAAGTCTATATCTCACAACAGGTTTATAATGCACTGGTTTCAGGCAGTTTAATGATTGCACGAGATAATGGCAGCTATGCCTATTTACCAAAAGCCTTGGCAGAAAAAATTGATGCGCGCATGGCAGGGTTTATTTTACATAATAGTATGCAGGCCAATGATCAATCAACTGATGAAGAAGACCCATATGCAGCATATGTTATTCCTGATGATTTAATGTGGTAAAACACCTCTCCCTGAGGTAATGCTATAAAGTTTCAATTTGCTAATAAAACGTATATAAAAAGTTGTTTATAGCCTGTTTCAAGCAATAAACTTTTACAATCATGGAATTAATCATAATTGTAGGGGTAAACGGCTTGGAACAGCTGGCTTTTATACAAAATATTCAGGACTGGTCAGATCAGTTTCCTTGGCTAGAGATGTTGACATCATTAGGCATTCTTATTCTGCTAGCCGCTTTGGCTAACTTTATCGCCAAACAGGTCGTAGTTAGAGGCCTACGTAAACTCATCAGCAAGATGAAGTTTACCAATAGCAGTATTTTCGCTGAACATAGTGTAATTCGTCGTATAGCTAATATTGTTCCGGCTATCGTCATTATGAACGGCATCACTACAGTTCCACATCTTTCACTCAAGCTTGTAACTTTTGTACAAATGGGAGCACAGGCTTTTATTTTCCTTACATTAGCGCTGGCTCTGAGTGAACTTCTTAATATTTTTAACCTAATTTATCAGCGTAATCCAAAATCAAAAAATAAGCCTATCAAAGGATATTTGCAGCTGGTTAAATTAATGCTGTATATCGTCTGTGCTTTAATGATTTTAGGTACTTTCCTGAAGAAAGATGTGTTTACCCTGCTAGCAGGCTTTGGTGCTATGGCGACTGTGCTGATGCTGGTTTTTCAAAATACTATTCTTTCGCTGGTGGCCAGTGTACAAATTTCTTCTTATGATATGGTACGTATCGGAGACTGGATTGAAATGCCGTCATTAAATGCGGATGGCGATGTCATTGATATGTCTTTACATACGGTCACAGTACAAAATTTTGACAAGACCTTTACAACCATTCCCACCAATAAACTGATTACTGATACTTTTAAAAACTGGCGTGGTATGAGCAATGCCGGGGTAAGACGTATCAAACGCGCTATCTATATTGACCAAAGCACAGTACATTTTATGACGAATGAAGAGCAGCAAAAACTAAAGGACTTTTTGCTTCTTGACCAGTATTTGAATATTAAAGAAAGTGAAATTCAAAAATTTAACCAGCAGCTTGGCAATCAGGCTATTTATAATCAGCGTCGCTTGACAAACTTAGGTACATTTCGTGCTTATATAGAGTTTTATTTAAAACAGCATCCAGGTATTGCTCAGCATCAGACAATTATGGTGCGTCAATTACAACCTACCAGTGAAGGACTTCCCCTTGAGATTTATGCATTTAGTAATACAACTTCATGGGTAGATTATGAAGCCATTCAGTCAGATATTTTTGACCACCTGATTGCCATTATTGGAGAATTTGGACTACAGGTTTATCAAGCCCCTTCTGGGCAAGACTGGAAAGTCTTGTCTAATGCAGAAGTTATTGAACATTCCTGATTTTTTACACACTGTATAACAGGCTTTTACAACGAAGCCTGTTATATAAGTACTTATTTTTTAAATTATAGTATTGTGAGAAGTTCATTCTATTTTACTATCTCAGGCGTTGGCTTATGCATTATTTAAACGACACTTATTAATATTAAAAATTTAAACACCAGATGAAATACTAAAGAAAATTTTATAATACTAATATTTATAAAGCTCAATTAATATACAGCCCTATTTTACCTATATAAAATTATAGAGTTAATTCAGAAAATACAATGATTAAAATACATACCGCCATTGAGCTCATTCTTCTTTTCTCTTAAAAATGATCTGTCCATTTTGATCAATTTTAGTAAATTTAAAGTTTTTTCCTGAATAAATACGGTCTGGAGAAGTATGGAAAGGTGCTGTAGACATAATATTCGCTCTTCTTTTAAGTACATGTTCATGCTGAGATTTATAAGCATAATAGAATAATCCACCAACAAATAATAAGAAAAGTGCAACTAATCTTATCCTCACAATTTTTACCTTCTCTTTAATAAAATCTGACTAATTTTGTATGATTTAATTTAATATATATACAAAATAATAAAATATTTTTTTATTTAAATGGATTTTAAACACAATTAACCTCTTGTATTCTTATAAATTTTATATTTCATGATCATCTATTTAATATAATTAATCCTTCTCTTAAAATTAAAAATGAATTTTTACTGAAAAGCTTCTTGTATGATAAGGGCTGATAGCATAATTTTCTCTTAAGGATATAAGCTTTTAAAAGACTAAAGTTTAAGAAAAATAGTTTTCTGCAAGAATAAGTTCAACTTTGAAAGTAAGTAAGCTCTAGCTATTCATTTTGAACAGAAGCTATTAATCAGGTAAATAAAATATATGATAAATGGATTTAATTACAAAAGTTTTGAAGAGGCTGGGCAAGCTGTCCTGCACTACTTGCATGCCCATCTTGGTTTTAACCTGTGGATGATTACCCGAGTAGAAGGTAAAAACTGGATCATCTTACAGTGTGAAGATCATGGATATAATGTCAAGCAAGGCCAAGTCCTGAACTGGACCGATACGCTATGCTCGCAGATGGTGACGGAAACAGTACCCAGAATTGTACCTCGCTCTAGAGATATTCCTCTGTATGCTAATGCACCTATAAACAAGCAGGTCAATATAGAAGCTTATATTGGTCAGCCCCTGCTTAATGAAGATGGCAGCCTGTTCGGTACATTATGCGCAGTTGACCCACAACCACAACCAGAATCAATTTTACAATATGCTGAAATGATTGAGCTTTTTGCACAGTTATTAAGTTATATCTTACAAACTGAGCTACGTGAAAACGAGAAAATTCGACAGCATGAGAGACTTGAAGCTGAAGCATTAAGAGATAGCTTGACTGAGCTATATAATCGTAGAGCCTGGAATAATTTGGTCACTGCCGAAGAAGACCGTTGTAAACGGCATGGACACCCTGCTTCAATTCTTATTGTTGATCTCAATAATTTAAAAATTGTTAATGACAGTCTGGGGCATACTTCCGGCGATGAATTAATTCAGAAAACAGCTTCTGTACTTCGTGCCAGTGTAAGGCGTAAAGATATTGTGGCTCGCTTGGGTGGAGACGAATTTGGTATTTTAAGTATAGAAAATGATCAAGAAGGTGCTTTAGCTTTATTTCACCGTATTCAGGAGGCTTTTAAAGAAGCCGGAATAGATGCCGCTATTGGAGTTGCTTCGCGGCGACCTCATCATGGTCTTAACAAAGCAGCAATCGCAGCAGATAAAAATATGTTTGAGCATAAACGGTCAGGTAAAACTAAAACTTAAAAACATAAGTATCTGGTTTAATTAAAAAATTTATAGCCAGATTTCATTTAATAACTTAACTATACTACAGCCTAACTAAATAAATTATGCTCTTATATATGTGTTGGCAATATAATAAAATTTATGAGAACTGTTTTGATCCTGCCTGCCTATGGTCTAACTTATAGAAACAAAGAATAAATATTTAGTAATATTAAATACAGTAGTATGAGAGATGTACTCTACCTTAATGTCAGCTCATCTATGCTCACTTATAATTTAAAAAATTACTTTAAGCTTAATTTAAGGAAATTAATTTTAATTTTAACTATTTTAGCGGTTTCCGCCTTATTTGTTATTTCTCTCCTTATAAGCTATAGCATTCTCAAGCAGGAATTAATAGAAAACTCACTTTCAATTAATTATGAATATGCTTCTAAAATTGCTTTAAACACAGATGGGCAATTTCAGACAGCTTTGGATGAGCTCAAATATAGTGCTGAAGTTATAGGAAAGTCTTTTAACAACGAAACTGTAAGAGCATCAGAAGTTGATCGTCTTAGGAGACAATCACATCACTTCAATACTGTAGTTATATGTAACTCTAAAGGAATTATCGTTGAATATACTCCTGATTATCTGAACCTGAGCAAACAACAGGTTCAAATGTCACTAGGAACACAAGAATCTTTAAAAAGTAAGCAACCCTATGTTTCTCCTCCATATTACTCAGTTAAAAATAATTTAATTGTTTTTATCTCTCAGCCTATCTTTGACCATAACCATGTCTACAAAGGCTATGTAGGTGCAGCAATTTATCTGAAAGAAAAAAATATCATCAATGAGCTACTGACCATTCAATACAGTTATAGAAATAGTTATATGTATGTATTAGACCAGAATAATAAAATTATATTTCACCCTGATATGAAAAGAATAGGTCAAACTGTAACCGGGAATACAGGGTTGACTTATATGAATAAAAAGAAGAACGGTAAAATTCAATTAGTAAACAGTATGGGAGTAAAGAATCTGGTCGGTTTCGCGCATATTCCCACCACTAACTGGATTGTAGTCTCACAACAGCCTACAGATGAATTACTTAAACGCGCGAAATCAATTATTTCCAGAGTGTCCGGAGGAATTTTTCTTTTTTATCTCCTGATCTTTTATCTGGTATGGAAGGCCTCTACCTTTATAGCCTCTCCTCTTCATGACCTCGCCAAAATTGCCAGCTCTTTAAATCAGCCAGAAACTGAAGTGAAAATTAAGGCGATCAAACCATGGTACTACGAAGTGCAAAAATTCAAATTTTCCCTTCTTTCCAGTGTAGAAAAGTTTACTCATAAAATTGATGAAATGAATTTTCATATTAATTCTGACCCACTTACTGGCCTTTTTAATCGCAGAGGACTAGAAATCTTTATTGAGGAAATGACTCGTACCCAGACTCACTTTGCAGTTTTACTGATAGATATTGATTATTTTAAAAAGATTAATGATTCTTATGGTCATGCTCAAGGTGACAGAATTTTAAAGCAAGTGGCTCAACATATTTTAAATAACTTCAGGAAAAATGATTTATGCTGTCGTTATGGTGGTGAAGAATTTGTTGTGCTTATGCCTCAAGCTGATATAGAAAACGCATACAAAAGTGCTGAACGTTTAAGAAAGAAAATGGAAAATACCTTAAACGATGGTATCGGCCCGATAACAATTTCTATTGGTATCGCATTCTGGCCAGAAACTTCGAGAGAAGTAGCAAGAGTTTTTGAAATAGCTGATGCAAAACTTTATCAGGCTAAAATTGCAGGTCGCAACCAGGTCTATTATTAGAAACTATGCTTAGGCTATTTTTTATAAACAGTTTTACTGCCCCATAAAACTTGAAAATAAAATTTTTTTATTTTAGAGATATCGTTAATATTAAAGTGTATAAACCTAAAATTTATAAAACACTACTTATAAAAATATATATTTATTAATCTTTTATATAAATGGGACCTATATAAAAGATTAATTTTTTATAAAGTTAGATTGTTTTTATGTTTAACGTATTAAAACATTAATTCCAAGCATTTCAGGTAATTGTTCGATAAATTGATTAAAACTTTTATCAGATGAATTCATACATCCCATATAATAGTCTAACTTTGTTTCTACTCCACTTTTATCCGTCCATACAAAACTGACCGTTTGATGATCAGTAGCTTTATTTACACAATTATAATTATTTTCTACTTTTCCTGGTACGGGCTTATATCTGCTTAATTGACTAGAAAGCTTTTTATAGATCCCAGGGGAAACAATGATATTTTGCTCTCCGATAATTTTTGTAAACCGGTCCCCGTTAAAATGTACAGCTCCACTAGGCTGAATTGTTACAGAATACACCGGACAGGCACCAAAACAACGTGACGTAGAATAACTAATTGTTTCTTCTAAAATCCTATTCTGATCTGGATAAGACACAGAAGCGCACCCTGTTAAGCAGAAAAATACAGTAGACAGAAGAAAGAATTTATTCATCATTTTATTTTTAAAATATAAAAATATTATTATATACATATTTATATTTTATTCTGTATTTTTTTATTATCTAACATAAAAAAGGAATAAATATCTTTAGATTAATAGTTTTTATTTAAAGTTTAATAGTGCTTCATTATATATTTTGTTGAAATCTGTTTACCAAAAAAGTAGTCTTCACAGACAAATATTAAATTTTATGCTTTTTAGTATCTAGAATTTTTGTATATCTTTTATTAAATTTTATATTATTGAGAGAATAAAAGCATGAGATATATAAATGTTATTATAGCATTACTTTTATTAAGTTATATATGGAGTAGATCCTATGCTGTTCAAATCTCTCCAAATCAAATAGTAGCTACCCAGATGACATCTAAGCAGGTTATAAATATGAATGAAGAAGAACAGGTACTCAAATTCATAGATCCTGATAATATAGTAATCATTCTCAAAACCACAAATAATTTCGAAACTGCGGAACTTACTGATCAGAGAGGCATTGTTTATTATCTTAAGCGGGTTAAAACAAAAAATGGTATACGACTGGAAAATGGAAACACATCGATTCATTTTAACAGTGGCAGTGGAATCTTGAAAATTGGTCAAGGTCGCCCTATTAAGGTTATAGAAGTTAAATCTTGAGATATAAAGGCTGGTTATATGGGTATTTCATATTCGAAAAACTTTGAGGAAGCAGGCCAGGCTGTTTTACGTTATCTTCATGACCGGTTCGGTTTTAATCTATGGATGATTACACGGGTTGAAGGCGATGACTGGATCGTGCTGCAGAGTGAAGATCATGGCTATAATGTTCAACCTGGACAAGTTTTTCGCTGGGCAGATTCTTTCTGTTCACATATGGTCACAGGTAATGCACCAAGAATTGCACCACGTTCTGATGATATACCCTTATATCTAAACGCCCCTATCAGGAAACAGGTAGAGATTCAGGCTTATATTGGACAGCCCTTAGTAAGTGAAGATGGTCATTTATTTGGCACACTCTGTGCGATTGACCCTCACCCGCAAGCGCCTGAACTGGTTCAAGAAGCAAAACTGATCGAAGTCTTTGGAGAGCTTTTAAGCCGGATTCTACAGGCTGAACTGCGTGAAATTGAACAGGTTAGACAACGTGAGCGTCTTGAAGTAGAAGCAATGAGTGATGGTTTGACTGGTTTATATAACCGGCGGGCTTGGGATAAATTAATAAATGCAGAAGAAGAACGTTGCAAGCAGTTAGGTCACCCTGCTGCTGTGGTTATGATAGACCTCAACAATCTTAAAACTGTTAATGATCATCTGGGTCATGAGGCTGGTGATGAGTTAATTCGCAAGACAGCTGTCGTATTGCGTGATAATGTACGTAATAATGATATTCTAGCCCGCTTAGGAGGTGACGAGTTCACCATACTAAGTATTGAAAATGATTATTCAGGTGCTGAATCATTGGTTAATCGCATTACACAGGCCTTTGAAAAGGCAAAGATTAGTGCTTCAATCGGGCTGGCTATGCGTCATCCGACTTTTGGTCTATCAGCTGCTATCAGAGAAGCAGATCAACAGATGTATACACATAAGCGGCTCAGCAAGTCCTGATTTTATTAATCCGGTAAAGTTACAAGCAGATTTTTTTATCTTTCAAAATCGCACCAGCTTTTCAAGTCTACCGCTAGCTAATAATTTTTTCATATCTGTTTTTCCTGTTGAATTCACAATTTACGCCATTATCTTTTCTCTTATATGGCGTAAAATTAAGTGTAGTACGGCTAAAAAACTCATATTTTGAATATTATTATGTGGCGGAATATGGCTAAATTAATGATTGATCAATCTCTATCTCTCCTATAAATTGAATTAAACTTATATTAGTTAATATATTGTATTCAGAGGAAAAAATAATGTTGAAGTGGTTCGAAAAGCGTGTCGATGCCTATCCCACTGAAGGTCTTTACGAACCATTACCAAGAAGGTTTTTTCCATTTATCTGGCAGGCGACCAAAGGCTTGCGTCCTTATATTTTTTTATTAGTCCTTGTAACTGCGGGCGCCGCAAGCTTTGAGGCTTTACTCTATTCGAAAATAGGACAACTGGTTGACTGGCTAGGTACAAGCCAACCTGATACTTTTTATGTAAATCATGAAACCAATCTGCTGATTCTGGCCAGCTTTCTGTTTGCCAACATCTTCTTTGCCAGTATGCAGTCTATTGTTAAGCATCAGATTTTATATAGCAATTTCCCAATGCGTCTGCGCTGGCGTTTTCACAATTTTCTTTTACAGCAAAGTCTCGATTTTTTCCATAATGATTTTGCCGGGCGCTTATCTGCCAAGGTCATGCAGACAGCGTTAGCAGTACGAGAATTTTGGGTTATTTTAGGCGACATGATGGCCTACGTAGTGGTCTATTTCACTACGATCAGTATTGTGTTTATAGGTATTTCACCTGTTCTAATGATACCCCTACTCGTCTGGTTACTTCTGTTCATGATCGCAGCTTACTACTTTATTCCACGCTTGGGTAAAGTGTCAAAACAGCAAGCTGATGCCCGTGCTGTCATGACTGGACGTGTTACAGATGCCTATACCAATATTCAGACTGTCAAGCTATTTGCACACGCCGGCCGTGAAAGTCGTTATGCCAAAGAGTCCATGATGGAATTTATGGTGACAGTATATCGGCAAATGCGTCTTGGAGCTAAATTTGAAATCAGTGTAAATATGCTGAGTGCTGTACTTTTTCTAGGTGTATTGGGAACAGCCATTCATCTATGGGTAGAAGGTAAAGCCGGTCTTGGAGTGGTTGCCGCAACCACAGCTATGATTATGAAGCTTAACAGTATGGCATTCTTTATCATGTGGCAAATTTCTGCCCTTTTTGAGAATATCGGAACAATTCAGGATGGAATGGGAACCTTAAGCAGACCGGTAGAAATACAGGATAAAAAAAATGCCAAGCCATTAAAAGTAACTGCGGGTGAAATTCGTTTTGATAATGTATCTTTTGCTTATAATGAAAAAAATGTAATTGATCAGTTGAATCTTACCATTCGGCCAGGTGAAAAAATCGGGATTGTTGGCCGTTCTGGCGCAGGTAAGTCAACCCTTATTCAATTGTTGCTACGGTTTTATACCATTCAAAATGGCCGTATTTTAATAGATGGCCAAGATATCCAAAATGTAACTCAGGACAGCCTGCGCGCTAATATTGCTTTGGTTACTCAGGATACTTCTCTACTACACCGTAGCGTATCAGAAAATATTAAATATGGTCGGCCAGATGCAACTGATGAGGAAATGTATGAAGCTGTACGTAAAGCTCAGGCAGAAACCTTTATTCCTCAGTTAACTGATCTGGGGGGGCGTCGGGGCTATGATGCGCAGGTGGGTGAACGTGGTGTCAAGCTTCTCAGGTGGACAGCGTCAACGTATTGCAATTGCCCGCGTATTCTTAAAAGATGCACCTATTCTGATTTTAGATGAAGCTACCAGTGCACTGGATTCTGAAGTCGAAGCTGCCATTCAGTCAAGTCTAGACGCTCTTATGACTGGCAAAACAGTCATTGCAATTGCTCACAGGCTTTCGACCATCGCCCAGATGGACCGTTTAATTGTACTGGATCAGGGCCGGATCGCTGAACAGGGTACTCATGAGCAACTGATTCAGCAAAATGGTATTTATGCTCAACTATGGCAACGTCAAACTGGTGGCTTTTTAGTTGAACAGCAAATACCAAAGAAAGTTGAGGACACAGAATAATGCTTTATCTGGAAGATTTACACATTGGTGATCGTTTTATCAGCCGTGAATATGAAATGACTGCTGAAGAAATCAAAAAATTTGCCACTCAATATGATCCACAGGTTTTTCATCTGGATGAAGAGCAAGCAAGCCGGCATCCTGTTTTTCAAGGTCTGGCCGCAAGTGGCTGGCACACCTCTGCAATTACCATGCGTTTATGGACAGAGTGCTTTCCGGTAGCAGGCGGTTTAATTGGTACCGAAACCAGTTTACGTTGGCCCAAGCCTACCAGGCCGGGAGATCGCATTCATGTTGAAGTCGAAATTACAGCAATCACTCCATCCAGAACTAAAAATGATCGGGGTATTGTTACTTATGTCACTCAGGCTTATAACCAATTTCAGGATCTCCTATTAATCTCTACTACAAAAATAGTAGTATTTAAAAAAGCAGCAATTGAAAATTAAGCAACTGATTTGTCCAACAATTCTTCTAGTTTAAAGTTTAATTTCATGCCAAGATGTAAACAGCACGTTGGAAAGCATGAGAGCAATGGATAGCGCATGGAGATAATTTCATCCCGGCAAGATGTGGGTATTCCAGGGGTATATGGCCTGTTATTGCTAGATGTGGTGTCACGCTGGGGCTATAGCGCAGAGACTTTATTTGCCCCCTTTCATTTTAGTAGTGAACAGCTCGCACACCCGGATTACCGTATTCCAACTCCTCTTGCCAACGAACTGATAAAACATGCCTTAAAAATTACAGGCGAGCAATCTTTAGGCTACCATCTTGGTACCCAAATGCGAATTTCAATTCATGGCTTTATTGGCTATGCAATCATGACAGCCAGTAATATATCTGAAGCCCTGGTTCTTGCTGCACGTTTTATTCAACTTCGTATGCCCTTTCTACAGCTTTATTTTTCTACTTTTGGTGATAAGGCAACCCTGCAATTACAGTGTGACATACAACTTGAACCTTTAAGGACCGAAATTATTCTTGCCCTGACTATTGGTATTATCAGTATGGCCAAGGCTATTACTGGCATTAATAACCTTGAAGGAGAAATTGATTTTGATTTTGCCAAACCTGAAGGATTTGACCGCTATTTAGCCAAAATGCCTTCACATCATTTCCGTTTTAATCAGCCACACATACTTTCCAGCTTTGATAAAAAGTTTCTGGGTTTACAGATGGTTAATGCTGACCCGATTGCCAGTCAAATCGCAATTAACCAGTGTGAAGCTGAACTTTCTGCTTTGGGTGAACGCCGACGTCTGGCTATGCGGGTGCGTGATATCCTCACTCATTCAGAACAGCACTATCTTAGTATAGAAAGCGTGGCCGATCGGTTGCATATGTCAGACCGTACCTTAAAACGCCAGCTGGCTGCTGAGGGCACCTCTTTTTCTAGTCTGGTTGATGAAGTGCGCTACCGGCATGCTACATCACTTCTCTCACGGACTGACTATACCCTTGAACAGATTGCCGACGAGCTGGGCTATTCTGACGTTGCCAATTTTAGCCGTGCCTTTAAGCGCTGGAGCGGCCGCAGTCCTAGTAATTGGCGTAAAGATCCGTATTTATAGACTTTAGTTTTTAAACAAAAACCTGTATAACACAAAGCAAAAATGCTTTAAAACTTTTTGAGGAATCGGCATGAATCATCCTTCGGAACTGAAGTATGCAAGTACACATGAATGGGTAAAAATTGTAGGTGATCTTGTGGTCACTGGTATTTCCGACCACGCTCAAGATGCTTTAGGTGACCTGGTCTATGTAGAAATGCCAGAGGTTGGCAGTCAGATTACAGCAGGTGCACAGGCTGGTGTGGTCGAATCCGTAAAAACTGCTTCTGATATTCATGCACCAGTTTCAGGCACAGTTGTAGAAATCAATTCTGCACTTGAAGATGATCCAGACTTTATCAATGAAGATCCGTATGGTAAGGGATGGATCTATAAAATTCGTCCAGATAATATGCAAGATGTAGACACATTACTTTCTAATACAGCTTATGAAGCTGGACTTTAAAAATTAATTTCATCAGCTTCTTTTACATAACTTGAGATTCACTCATAGACTGTAGAAGAAGCTGTTTCTGTATTTATATATCATATGTAGCTTAATCGCTATTTCTCATAATCTTGCTTTAGTTCATCGTCTCTATACAATTTACATACTTTCACTTATAATTTACAGGTTATATGACTTTATGACGTATTTACTTTTTATTTATCTCCCTCTTTTCCTATTATAAAAAATATCAATTTCTCTGCGTCTCAAGTCATGCTCTCCCGGTTATTATAGGTTTATCATGGCATCCATAGACTCCTCTCGGTTATGGAATAAGTTCTTTATTTTTTGCTTATTCAATAACATGTTTTTGTTCATATTTTATTTCGCACAAACTGCAGTGCTACCCGTTTATATTATAAGTGACCTGAATGGTACTGTAGCTCAGGCTGGTTTAGCCATGACTCTATTTATGGTCTCTTCTATTGTAGTGCGACCATTTAGTGGCTTAATCATTGAAAAATTTGGCAAGAAAAAGACCTTTTTAGTCTCTGAGCTGATTTTTTGTCTTTTTTCATTCGCTTATCTTCTGGCAGACAATCTTAGTGTTCTGCTGGTTATCCGTTTTCTGCATGGTATCTGGTTTAGTATTCTTACTACGGTTTGTGTACCGATTGCCAATGACTTCATTCCAGAAAAACGTAAAGGCGAAGGCATGGGCTATTTTATTATGTCAATAAACTTGGGGCTGGTGCTGGGTCCACTTTTAGGGCTTAGCTTGATTCAACCATTAGGCTACACTACCGTCGCGCTGATTTTAGCAACCATTATTTGTCTAGGCTTTGCTTTCTGCCTGCTTATCCCCATTCGCGAAATTAAAAAATTACCTGAAGTTACTGAGAAAAAGAAAATCAGCTTACAGGATTTTGTTGAAAAACGTGCCTTACCTGCTTCCCTGATGGTTATGCTCCTGGCATTTGGTTACTCTAGTATCATGTCTTATATTTCAACTTTTGCTGAAACTAAAGGCTTACTCAGCTCTGCTGGATTGTTTTTTGTAGTATTTGCTGTGGCTATGATGAGTATTCGTCCATTTACTGGCCGACTATATGACATTAAAGGCCCAAATATCATTATTTATCCATCTATCATTCTTTTTATTATGGGTTTGATACTTCTTAGCCAGATTGAAACTTTAACCGGTCTAATGATCAGTGCAATATTTATCGGTATGGGTTTCGGCTCACTTCAGCCCTGTTTACAAACTTTGGCAATCCAGCGTTCGCCTAGATATCGTATTGGCCATACGACTTCAACCTTCTTTACTTTATATGATACAGGGATAGCATTAGGGGCTGTATTACTGGGCTATGTAGTTGCATTGTACGGCTATACGGTGATGTACCTGCTTTGTGCTTTTATTATCGCTTTAAGCTTGATCTTTTATAAGTTTGTTGTAGACAGACAGAACCCCCTACAACCCTAAATTTACAGATATAGCCCGTATTCTTGAAGTATACGGGCCCCTGCTCTTATTTATATTTTATACTACACATTCATAGCGCATCTGCTCTGCAACAGAAAGCAACAAGGCAGATGTCTTATCCCATCCCAAGCAACCGTCTGTGACTGACTGACCATATATCATATTACAGGAGATTGCTTGGTTTCCATCTACAAGATGGCTTTCCAGCATTACTCCCCGTACATCAGTTTCACTACGCTCAGCAATAATTTGCTGGAGTACCGAGGTCTGTAATAAAGGATTTTTAGAACTGTTGCCATGACTGCAATCAATAACTAAAGGTGGAAGCACAGCTTTGTGACAGACACGTATCCGTTCAATTGATGCAAGGTCATAATTAGGGCCTGAATTTGCACCACGTAATATCAAATGTGGTAACTTGTTACCCAGACTGTTTAACATACAAGGTAAGCCATTTTGGCTCATACCCATGAACTGATGTGAGTTTCTGGCTGACTGTATGGCATCTAGTGCAATCTGAATTGAACCATCGGTACCATTTTTAAAACCAATGCTGTACGGCATATGGCTGGATATTTCTCGATGAATTTGTGATTCGCTGGTTCGTGCGCCAATGGCTCCCCAAGCCAATAGGTCATCAAAATATGCCGTAGCCATCGGATTTAAAATTTCGCTCGCAATAGGTAAACCCATACTGATGAGTTGCAGATATAAAGCTCTGGATTGCTCCAGGCCTGACTGCACATCTGAAGAACCATTTAAATGTGGATCATATAAAAACCCTTTCCAGCCGACCGTAGTACGGGGTTTCTCAATATAAGCACGCATGACCAGAAAAATCTGGTCTGAAATTTTAGTTTGGAGCTGTTTTAATTTTTGGGCATATTCGAGTGCAGCAGCCGGCTCATGAATAGAACAAGGTCCTGTAATTACCATAAGACGAGAGTCTTCGCCTGAAAGAATATTTTGTATAGTTGTACGATGCTCAGCAACTTGCCGGGCTAATGCAGGAGATAAAGAATATTGTGCTTTTAATTGATGAGGCAGGCTTAAAGTTTTTTCTGTTGTAGCCGATTGGTTTAAAGCAGTATTGAGAGCATTCATTGGTTATTCCTCTGGACTGTTTATTTCAGTCCGATGATTTATTTGAGCGTAAGGGATCTAAGCGATTGCATGTGCTGGCCAAAATAAAACCAATAAAAATTGCCAAAATAAGTAAAGTTAAATGTATACATGAGGGAAGCTCCATAATTATCAATCTATAAGACATAAAAAAACCTGATCAGGTTTGCCAATCAGGTTTTAATTTTGATGGGCAACCTTTATTTGCCCGAACGCATTCAGGCAATCATTTAAACTGCCAGAAATAATAATATGCGTTCATAAGTTCAGGTTGCTTTAACATCTTGTACCAATGTTTGAGAAAATATCTATTTTCTAAAATACGCGTACATTGTTTCTTTGACAAGAACTTAAACTAAAAAAATTATTTATTATTAAATAAACTTCTATTTATGATTAAGATTTAATGAATAAAACCTAGATAAAACAATTGTTAAACTCTATAAGGAAAAATTTTTAGCCTGTTTTGCCTCAACATAAACTTATATAATTATTACCTAAATTACAAACTACATAATTCAATTATGTATTGCATAACTTTTTGTTTTGAGTATCATTGAACCAAATGGGATGTAGTCTGTAATTTATCTAGGGCATGGAAATAAGCAATAGAATTAATTATGGGACATTCTGAAAATTTCACTAAAAATTTTAACTCTGTAACAGGCTCGGATGCTTAAGAGTAGAAAAACATATTTGAGTATTTCTATATTTCCAATCCGGATTCATGTTCAGAATTAAAAATAATTTCAGGTAGAAGGCAAAAGCTGAACAGGCTTTTGAACACAACAAGAGGAAGTTGTATGAACGTTTTAGAAAATCCTTTAGAACTCTGCGGATTTGCTTTCATTGAATTCGTATCGAAGGATGGTGAACTAGATCAGGTGTTTCAAACGATTGGTTTTACTAAAGTAGCCCGCCACAAGTCTAAGAATGTTTATTTATGGCGCCAAGGCAATATCAATATTATTTTAAACTATCAGCCAGAATCATACGCATCTTATTTCTTTAATGAGCATGGCCCTTCTGCCTGTGCTATGGGTTTTAAAACTAAAGATGCTGCAAAGGCTTATAAAAAAGCGCTTGAGCTGGGCGCTGAACCAATGCTAAACAAGGTAGGTCCAATGGAACTGAATATCCCGGCGATTAAAGGGATTGGTGGTATGCCAATTTTCCTGATTGATCGGGATATTTACCAGAGTGACTTTGAGTTCCTGGAAGGTGTAGATGCAAATCCGGTTGGAACTGGTCTAAATGAAATTGATCATTTGACCCATAATGTTTATAAAGGCCGTATGGAATACTGGGCTAATTTCTATGAAAAGATTTTCAACTTCCAGGAAATCCGCTATTTCGATATTAAAGGCGAATATACCGGCTTGACATCAAAAGCCCTGACTGCTCCAGATGGCATGATTCGTATTCCATTAAATGAAGACAGTGATAAAGGAAATGGCCAGATTGCAGAATTCCTGGCTGACTTTAATGGTGAAGGTATCCAGCATATTGCATTCATCACAGATGATCTGGTTTCGACTTGGGATAAGCTACATGACTTAGGAGCCAAGTTCATGACGGCGCCACCAGAAACCTATTATGAAATGCTGCCTGAGCGTTTACCAAATCATGGTGAACCAACAGAAGAGCTGAAAAAACGCGGCATTTTACTGGATGGTAATACTAAAGACGGCGAAAAACGCCTTCTACTTCAGATCTTTTCTGAGAATATGATCGGACCAGTCTTCTTTGAATTTATTCAGCGTAAAGATGACGACGGTTTTGGTGAAGGCAACTTCAAAGCCCTGTTTGAATCAATTGAACGCGATCAGATTAAACGTGGTGTACTCAGTGTAACTGATTAATTTATAATCCCTATATTTAGAAAATGCAGGAATTTTTTCCCTGCATTTTATAATATTTTTTATAAAATCAAGAAGGCGCTCTAATAGCACCTTCTTGATTTTAAAACAGTTATTTATCTTTCACGGATGTACTGGTTAATTGATTCGGCCATCTGCTTTAAAAATATAATTTTTTCATGGTTCGCTTGAATGGGCAGCATATCTTCACTATCAATTACCACAATACAAAACTCGATAGCATTGTAAGTATTAAAAATAGGTAAACCAACTGCGTTAATCCCGGTCAGAAGATCACCTTGTGCCACCGACATTTTTTGTGCCTGTATCTGATTTTTTAATATTAAGAACTCTTCCCAATTTTTAGGGGAAAGTGTTTTATTTGATGAGGTATGTTTTTTCCACTCTTCTTCCATAAGTGGCCGCACCAGATGTTCAGGCAAGTAAGACGCATAGATCCGGCCCGCAGCAGAGTTGACTAATGGCATGATTGAGCCTACACGCGTCACGATCGATACCGGATGCAACGATTCAATTGACTGGACAACCAGAGGGCCCCGCGGCGACCATTTACTAATCTGAATACTTGAACCGATTTTGCCCTGCATTTCATAAATCTGGCTTTGAACCAGTTGCAAGGTGTCCGTATGCTGGATACAACGTAAACCTAGACGCCATGCTTGTTCACCAAGGCCATACTGGCCATCTTCAAGCTGTCTGGCATAATTCATGCGTATCAGACTGGCCAGATAACGGTGGACTTTAGCAGGATGCATGCCGAGTTTGTGTGAAAGGTCTTTCAGCATGATGGGGTTATTATGTTCTACCAGTGAATTGAATACGTGTAGTCCTATTTCTAGAGACTGAACACCACCAGAGACCTTTTCTTCACTCATGTTTTAACCCTTTTCATCCTTTTTAAATATCCGTCTTCGCTCGTCTATTCCGGTTTTATATGCTGAGACCTTAGCAAGTTTCAGCCTGCCTGATCATAGAGAGTTCATTATTTTTTAGCAATCACCAAGCCCGACAAAGCTGGAAAAAACTGAAAAATATAGTTTTCTTCTTTAAAGCTGAATGTTTTAGTTCATCACAGACTGGGCCAAAAGAAAAAATTTCAGCGTTGAGTAATTTTTCTCATGCCATATAAAGATACAGGCTCAACGGCAATTAGAATAAAATTTATTAATAATTTTTATTTATTAAAACAATAACTTATTTTTATATAATGGCTAACCCAACAATATAACTAGACTTTTCAGTCAAAAATTTAAAAAATCGGCTATGTTCTCAAGGTTTAAATTATGTTATACGTAATTAAGTATAAAATTATTACGAATACGAAAAACACAAGGAAGAAAGGATCATATGGATAATCCTCAACAAGGTGATTTAAACGCAGGTTTAAAGAATCGTCATATTCAGCTGATTGCTCTTGGAGGAGCAATCGGTACCGGTCTATTTCTGGGAATTTCTCAAACAATTAAAATGGCCGGCCCCTCAGTTATTCTGGGCTATGCAATAGCAGGACTGATTGCTTTCCTGATGATGCGCCAGTTAGGTGAAATGATTGTAGAAGAACCGGTAAGCGGTTCATTTAGTCATTTTGCTTACAAGTACTGGGGAAAATTCGCAGGATTTATGTCTGGGTGGAATTACTGGGTACTGAACGTACTGGTTTGTATGGCAGAACTCAGTGCAATCGGTCTTTATATCCACTACTGGTGGCCTGAAATTCCAACCTGGATGACCGCCTTAGGCTTTTTTATTCTGATCAACGGCATTAACCTGCTTCATGTCAAATTTTTTGGTGAAATGGAATTCTGGCTCGCTATTATCAAGGTGGTGGCGATCATTTGTATGATCGGCTTCGGTAGCTATCTGCTCACTACCGGTAGCGCAGGACCACAATCGACCATCAGCAATCTTTGGGCACTAGGTGGATTTTTTCCGAACGGCATCAGTGGTCTGGTTATGGCCATGGCTGTAATCATGTTTGCTTTTGGTGGTATTGAACTTGTCGGTATTGCTGCAGCAGAAACGCACGAACCCGGGAAAACCTTGCCTAAAGCTATTAACCAGATTGTCTACCGTATCCTGATTTTTTATATCGGTACTCTCGTAGTAATTTTATCGCTATTTCCATGGAACAAAATGGCCGAAGGCGGCAGTCCGTTTGTGCTGATTTTTGATTCTCTTAACAGTCAGGGAGTTGCGACTGTACTGAATTTTGTAGTACTGACAGCAGCAGTTTCTGTTTATAACAGTACCAGTTACTGTACCAGTCGCATGCTGCTCGGTCTGGCCAAACAGGGTAATGCACCTGAGTTTTTGAGTAAAATTAACAAAAATGGTATTCCGGTGCCAGCCGTACTGATCTCTGCTTTTGTTACCCTGCTCTGTGTGCTGCTCAATTACATGTTTCCAGAGAAAGCGTTTAGTCTGCTAATGATGCTGGTTGTTGCTGCGATCGTTATTAACTGGATGGTCATTTTTATCACTCACTTAAAATTCCGCAAACAGATGATACGTGAAAACAAAACCACGCAATTTCCAAGTTTGGCTTATCCATTCACAAACTATCTCTGTATAGTCTTTATGATTGGTATTTTAGGCATTATGATAATGACGCCAGATATGCGTATTGCAGTTATGATGATCCCAGGATGGCTGTTGTGCCTGCTGATCGCCTATCAGATTAAAAAGCGCAAGGCACTTCAACGTCATAATATGGTTCTGGAAACTGACACCTGAGCCAGTAAATCCCCTCCAGAACATGGATGATGGACTGGAGCAGTTTTTAACAGAGTACAGTTAGAAGGCTGTACGACTTAAGGAAGTAATTGAATGTTTGAGCATGTAAATCCTTATCCGGGTGATCCGATTCTGTCTCTAATGGAAGAGTTCAATACGGATGCCCGTACAGACAAGGTAAACCTGAGTATTGGACTTTATTATAATGAAGACAGTATTGTGCCACAGCTCGAAGCCGTTAAAACAGCGTACAATCATATTGCCAAGCTGAACGATACGACCAAACTGTACCTGCCAATGGAAGGCTTCAAACCTTACCGTGAAGCCATTCAAAACTTGCTGTTTACTGAAAACAGTCCGGCTCGAGCTCAGGGACGTGTTGCTACAATTCAAACATTAGGCGGATCAGGCGCTCTTAAAGTGGGTGCAGATTTTCTTAAGAAATACTTTCCTGAGTCTGAAATCTGGGTAAGTAATCCAACTTGGGATAATCATGTAGCCATCTTCAATGGTGCAGGTATCAACACACATTACTATCCATATTTTGATGCTGAAACCCGTGGTGTGGACTTTGCGGGTATGCTAGATACCTTAAAGCAGCTGCCAGAACAAAGTATCGTATTATTGCATCCATGCTGTCATAACCCGACTGGCGCCGATCTTGTTCCTGTACAGTGGGATCAGGTGATTGAAGTATTAAAAACAGGAAACCTGATTCCGTTTTTGGACATCGCCTATCAGGGCTTTGGCCACGGCATGCAAGAAGATGCTTATCTGATCCGTGCACTGGATCAGGCAGGAATGAACTTTATTGTCAGCAATTCATTTTCCAAGATTTTCTCGCTATATGGTGAACGTGTTGGCGGACTTTCCTTTGTCTGTGACGACCAAGAAATAGCTCAGCGCGTTCTGGGCCAGTTAAAGGCTACTGTTCGCCGTATTTACTCTAGCCCCCCTACAACGGGTGCATTACTGGTTGAAAATGTGCTCAATGATGAAGAACTGCACTCCCTTTGGCTAACTGAAGTTGAAGGTATGCGTACCCGTATCCAGAAAATGCGTCAGATTCTAAAAGATGAATTAAGTCGCGCATTACCAGATCAAGACTTTAGCTACCTGGTAAACCAGAACGGTATGTTTAGTTATACCGGGTTGACTGCTGAACAGGTCGATCTGCTTAAGGAAAAATACGGTATTTATCTGGTTCGAAGCGGACGTATGTGTGTTGCAGGCCTGAACCAGAAAAATATTTATTATGTGGCTGAAGCAATGGCTGCTGTTTTGAAAAAGAGCTTAGTCACTGTTTAATTTCAAATAAATAAAAAACCGGGAAAGTTCCCGGTTTTTTATTTTTTAGATTATAAAGTTTAGGTTTGCCTAGAACTAAAAATGAATCACTGTACGGATAGATTTACCCTCATGCAGTAAATCAAAAGCTTCATTAATTTTACTCAAAGGTAAATTATGCGTGATGAATGGATCAATTTTAATTTCACCACGCATTGCCTGCTGTACCATACCTGGTAGCTGGGTACGGCCCTTGACGCCACCAAAAGCCGAACCACGCCATACCCGGCCTGTTACCAGCTGGAATGGACGGGTGCGTATTTCCTGACCGGCGCCGGCAACACCAATAATAACTGACTCGCCCCAGCCTTTATGGCAGCATTCCAGTGCAGCACGCATGATGTCTACGTTACCAATACATTCAAAGCTATAGTCAACCCCTCCATCAGTCATCTCAACAATGACTTCTTGGATAGGCTTGCTATAGTCTTTCGGATTGACAACATCAGTCGCGCCCATTTCCTGAGCCAATGCAAACTTGTCCGGATTAATATCAATTGCAATAATACGGCCAGCTTTGGCTTGCACTGCACCCTGAATAGCTGCCAGACCAATTGCACCTAAACCGAAAATCGCGACAGTCGCACCTTCTTCAACTTTTGCCGTATTATGCACTGCACCGATTCCTGTCGTTACACCACATCCGAGCAGGCACATTTTTTCAAGTGGGGCTTCCGGATCAATTTTAGCGAGAGAGATTTCTGCTACTACAGTGTATTCACTGAATGTAGACGTACCCATATAATGATAAATAGGCTCACCATTATAAGAAAAGCGGGTGGTACCATCCGGCATTAAGCCTTTACCTTGAGTTGCACGAACTGCCTGGCACAGGTTAGTTTTGCCTGAAGTACAGAATTTGCACTTGCCACATTCTGCAGTATAGAGCGGAATAACATGATCACCTGGCTTCACCGAAGTAACCCCTTCTCCGACCTCAACTACAATACCACCACCTTCATGCCCTAGAACCGCTGGAAAAACGCCTTCCGGATCTTCACCTGATAAAGTAAAAGCATCAGTATGGCATACACCAGTGTGTGTAATTTTAACCAGTACTTCACCAGCTTTTGGCGGAGCAACATCTATTTCAACAATTTCCAGGGGCTGACCTGGCCCAAATGCGACTGCTGCACGTGATTTCATTACATTTTCATCCTGTAATCTGTAAGGCTGACTGAAAAATTAATACCTAACAGTAACTCTAATACGCTAAAACATTCAAGTATTTACTCAGGCATGATGTTATCTTAAATGTGAAAGAGATACGTGACACATAATTAAAATGCAATTAGATAATCATCTGAAAGGTATAATTATTGGTATGACATTGACGGGTTTAACTGGCTGTGAGCTCCCTCCCAATATCTCGGAATATACGGAGCATAAACATACGCCTTCTCGCCCCTGGATTAATGATGATGCTAAAGACGAAAAAATCCGACAGGGACTCACTGCCTATTTGGCCATGGAAGATGCATTTAGTAGTATAGCATCACGTATCCACCTGATTCGTAATGCAAAAAATACTTTAGAATTACAGTATTATATCTGGAATAATGATTTTATTGGGCACCTGATGTTTGCTGAACTCCTAAGAGCAGCTGATCGTGGTGTAAAAATAAAGCTTTTAATTGATGATCAGAATGGTACACAGCTCGACCCGACCTTAAAAGTACTCAGTCTGCATCCAAATTTTGAAATTAAAATATTTAATCCTTACAAATACCGGCATTTGCGGGTATTGGACTATTTTTTTCGCATGAAATATGTCAATCAGCGTATGCATAATAAACTTATTATTGCTGATGGAGTCATGGCCGTAACAGGTGGACGGAATATTAGCCGCGAATACTTTGATGCGAGTCAGGAATTCCAGTTTACCGACATGGACATTCTGTTTTCTGGTAAAGCTGTTGAGCAGGCTAACCAAGTATTTGCAGAATTTTGGCTGCATGAATTGAGCTACTCATCACAACAGCTGCTCGGTTTCGGTACGGTTGACCAGTTAATTGCATTACGTAAAGAATATGACCTGATTGAAAATTCTCGCAACCCGACGGAAGAACGGATTTCTCAGGCTCAGGAACTGATTAACCAATATTTGCAGGAACGCCCGATCAACTGGGCCAAAGCATATTTTGTAGCAGACTCTCCCAAGAAAATTAAAGGACTAGCAACTGGCAATGAACTGATTTATAACCAGATGATTTCTATATTGGGTGAGCCTAAAAACCATCTTGAACTGGTTTCAGCTTATTTTGTACCTACAGAAATCGGCCAGAAGTACCTTTCTAATATTTCTAAAAATGGAATTAATGTCAGAATTCTAACCAATTCTCTGCCAGCCAATGATGTTGCTTTGGTCCATGCCTTTTACGGAAAGTACCGTAAAAGTCTGCTTGAACATGGTGTGCAGCTTTATGAATTTAAGCCTTATCAGGAGCGAAAGCGTCGTACTTGGTATGAAGTCGCCACCGGTAACGTAATACCCTCCAAAGGCAAGAACAGTTCCAGTTTGCATGCTAAATTTTTTGATGTAGACGGCAAGGTTTTTATTGGCTCATTCAATTTTGATCCACGTTCAGTTAATCTGAATACAGAAGTAGGCTTGGTGATTGAATCTGAAGCTTTACAAAAACAGATTACATTAAATCTCGACAAGCACCTTCCCCAGATTGCTTATAAGCTCAAATTAGATCAAAAAGGTAACATTGTCTGGTTAGAACAGAAAAAGGACGGCAAAGTGATAGAACATCAGAATGAACCCGGGACTAGCCGTTTCCAGCGCTTCATGATGGATACTGTCTCAAGACTGCCTATTGAATGGATGATGTAAGTCTGATTTTCAAAATTTGCATTTATATCCTGTAAAAGTTGTGCCTGACGACCTGATCTTTTAAGATGGCCACTTTTACAGTTCACATCTCCCCGTAATGCAATTTTTTGATTTAAGCCGGCAATTTAATTTAAATGATATTTTGACGCCCAAGAAAACTCTGGATGACTTAGGTGGACAGGAATGGTTCCTGAGCAAGATCCGTGTGGAATATGACTGCCTGGCTTCCGACAGTAATATTCTTGAAGGTCAGGCTATTTTAAAATCTAGTGAAAATATCCAGATTGAGCTAGAGTGGGTAATTGTCGATACAGGTTATGAGCTGCAAATACTTTTTAAAGGTATTGAAGACTATCGCAACGAACACGTTATAGTGACAGTTAAAGGTGCCCAGCTTGTAGAACTTTCTGGAGAACTAGTAACCAGCCAGGCTTTAGCATTATGGATTGAGGGGACTTTACTGATAAAGCTCCCTCATATTCGCCGTGAAATTAAAAGCCGGTTAAATCTATGGGACTACATAGAATATCAGGATTAACCTGATTAATATAAAAGGATAGCTGCGTGGGCTATCCTTTTGGATTTTAAAAATATTACTTTAGCCTAAATTATTTAGCTTACCTGGTCTAATGTTTGTGAAGCACTTCCGGACAATACTTCACTCACCAGATTTTCAAATGAGAAAATTTCTTCCAGCTGTTTTTCGGTCAGCAGTTTTTTCTCTAAAACTACGTCCTGAATTGTACGATTCTCAGCAATACACTGCTTACCAATTTCATCACACGCACCATGACCAAGAATCGGTTCAAGCAAGGTAATTATTCCAACACTGCGCATTACTGCTTCATAGCAGGTCTTTTCATTGGCATGAATGCCCTGTATACATTTTTCATCGAGTGTTTTTATGCCTTGGGTGAGTAGCCCGATTGATTCATTTAAGGCTTGCGCAATGACAGGCTCCATAACATTAAGCTGTAACTGGCCGGCCTCAGCAGCAAAGGTAATGGTTAAATCATTACCTATAACCTTAAAAGCAATCTGGTTAACCACCTCAGGAATCACAGGATTTACTTTAGCCGGCATAATAGATGAACCTGCCTGCATTTCAGGTAAACTGATTTCAGCTAGCCCGGTACGTGGTCCCGAACTTAATAAACGCAGGTCATTACAAATTTTTGATAGTTTGCACGCTAGACGTTTTAAGCTGCTCGACAGAATAATAAATACACCACAGTCACTGGTTGCTTCTACATAGTCTTCTGCTCCCGAAAGCGGCAGACCAGTAATTTCCTTTAAGCATTCTACCACTTTAGCCGCATAACCCTGTGGTGTATTTACACCAGTACCAATCGCTGTTGCACCCAGGTTAATTTCCAATAATAGCTGGCGCATTTTTTGAATTAAACGTACATCTTCTTTAAGCAGAGTAGCAAAAGCACGAAATTCCTGTCCTAGGGTCATAGGTACTGCATCTTGCAGTTGGGTACGTCCCATCTTTAAGACAAAACGAAATTCAGTTGCCTTATATTCAAGTGAAGTAATTAAACTTTTGACCTGCATAAATAGTTGATCTAAAGCATAGTAGGTCGCAACTCTTAAGGCGGTCGGATAGACATCATTCGTTGACTGTGATTTATTCACATGGTCATTGGGATGAATAATATAGTATGAGCCCTTGTCATGACCGGTCATTTCTAGCGCCAGATTGGCAATTACCTCATTAGTATTCATATTAATAGAAGTACCAGCGCCGCCCTGATAGACATCTAGCGGGAAATGTTTTTCCCAATTCTCTGGAGTATCAATTAGTTTTTGACATGCTGCCTGAATGGCCTGGCTCTGCTGTTCGGTAAGTTTTCCAAAAAACTGGTTAGCTTGTGCTGAAGCTTTTTTTACCTGAGCCAAAGCGCGGATGAAATGGTGCTGTTCACCTATTTTCTGCTGAGAGATCTGAAAGTTTTCTAAGGCTCTTAAAGTATGAATGCCATAGTAACTTGAAGAAAGCACCTCTTTGGTGCCTAATAAATCCTTTTCGGTGCGAAACCTGTTGTTTTGTCCAATATTCATTCCGTTAACTCTTAAATTGTGCACAATTATAGTGCAATAGAAGTATAATAGGAGTTGTTATAATTTTCACTACTTACAATATGAAACATTTGGAAAGTTTTTACTAATTTTTATCAAGTTCTGCAACTAATGTAACTTTTGACAGAAATTTGAACTTTTCTATTTGAAGCGCTATATAAAAGTTAAATTTTTTCACTATTTTACATTAATGCAAAATTATAGTTATGAGTTTAGAAATTAATCTTTATAAATCATTACAATAAATTTATTGTAACTAAAGTTACACAAAGTAACATTTTGCATGTAAAATTGTATTACAAATGTAACAGTACAAAAAATCACTTTTGTGCTTGAATCACAGCCTTTCCAGGTGAATCAGATATAATGCGCTATTTGCTGGAATGCACATATACAGCATAAGGACAGGCAGGCATGGAACAGTTTAACCCTACCCTCATCACATTTATATTTTATATCATCGCTATGGTAGGTATAGGTTTGTATGCCTATAAAGCCACAAGCGATTTTTCAGATTACATTCTCGGTGGTCGAAGCCTCGGCAGCTTCGTCACCGCTCTTTCAGCCGGTGCTTCAGATATGAGTGGCTGGCTGCTCATGGGCCTTCCAGGTGCAATCTACCTGTCTGGACTTTCTGAAGCATGGATTGCCATCGGCCTAATTATTGGTGCTTGGCTAAACTGGCTACTGGTTGCAGGTCGTCTGCGGGTACATACCGAAGTCCAGCATAACGCTTTAACTCTTCCAGATTATTTCACTAGCCGTTTTGCAGACCACAAGAAAATCCTGCGGATTACATCAGCAATGATTATTTTGATTTTCTTCGCAATCTACTGTGCTTCAGGTATGGTTGCAGGGGCACGTCTATTTGAAAGTATTTTCGGAATGTCTTACCAGACTGCTCTATGGATCAGTGCTATTGCAACTATCAGTTATGTATGTATTGGCGGATTTCTGGCTATTAGCTGGACTGATACATTCCAGGCTGGCCTGATGATTTTTGCTTTACTACTAACACCCGTAATTACATTTTTAAGTATTGGCGACACTACTCAAGTTATGACACTGCTGGAAACTGCTCGACCTGCTGCATTCGACATGTTCTCCAATTTGAGTATAGTGGCTATTTTATCTCTCATGGCTTGGGGTCTGGGTTATTTTGGCCAGCCGCATATCCTTGTACGTTTTATGGCAGCAGATTCAGTCAAGTCAATTCCGGCTGCACGTCGTATCGGCATGACCTGGATGATTCTATGTTTAGGCGGTGCAGTTGGAGCAGGTTTTTTTGGTATTCCCTACTTTGCACAGCACCCTGAACTTGCAGGTGCAGTGACTCAGAATCCAGAAACTGTATTTATGGAATTAACCAAGATCCTTTTTAATCCTTGGATAGCAGGTATTATTCTTGCTGCGATTTTAGCAGCTGTGATGAGTACATTAAGCTGCCAGTTATTGGTATGTTCAAGTACTTTGACTGAAGACTTTTATAAGACTTTCCTACGCAAAAATGCTTCCCAGAAGGAACTGGTTTGGGTAGGCCGCCTTATGGTTCTGGCAATTGCAGTGTTGGCGATTATTCTTGCAGGTAATCCAGAGAGCAAGGTTTTAGGTTTAGTTTCTTATGCATGGGCAGGTTTTGGTGCTGCATTTGGTCCACTCATTATTCTGTCCCTGTTCTGGAAGCGCATGACCCTAAATGGTGCTTTAGCCGGAATGATCACAGGTGCAGTGGTAGTAATTTTATGGAAAAACCTGTTTGCTGAAACTGGTATCTATGAAATTATTCCTGGTTTCATTTTGGCATGGGCAGTGATCATACTGGTCAGCCTGATGGGTAAAGTGCCAGGTCGCGAGGTAACTGATCGTTTTGAAGAAGCTGACCGTCTGTATCATGAGCAGAAATAAACCGGATATCCATATCTAAAACAAAGGGGCTTTTAAGCCCCTTTATTTTTAACTGCTGTTTTACTTTTAAGCTTTAATCGGGTTGTGGTTTTGAGCTCTTCCATCACCGGATAACTGCGTGTTTCCTTTACGCCTGGCAGTTGCCAGAGCACCTGTCCTGCCATTTTACGAAATTCTTCCATATTGGCACTGCGCACCTTAAGCAGAAAGTCGAATCCTCCACTCATTAAATGGCATTCAGAAATTTCCGGATAGTCCAGAATTGCCTCTTCAAACTCTTCAAGAGCATTTGGGGTTGTCTTGTCCAGCATCACCTCGACAAAAACAACAAAGCCGGCATCCAGCTTGTTTGGGTTAAGTTTAGCTTCATAACCAAGTATATATCCTTCCTTGGTAAGCTTTTGTACCCGTGAAATTACAGCTGTGGGAGAGAGGTTAACTAACTCAGCCAGTTTACTGTTGGCAATACGTCCATCACACTGTAATAGTTCAAGTATTTTGAAATCTGTACGATCCAGCATAATTTCCTGTCTTCCATGAATAATTCACTAAATTATGAACTATTTTTAGTGAGTTATTCGCTATTTATTTTGTAATTATAAAATTATCTAAAGTGACTGATCATCACAGTTTTTAATATTGTCATCGGATACTGACATGAATGTAATGGATACATACAGCGCTCGGGAAAATGCCCAGCCACACTTCGGCTACATCACTGCTTTCAAGGAAAAAAGTAATTTTGAAGAACAGATTAATACTGCCTGGCGCCGTGCGGAGCCTGAAGCGGTAGAAGAGCTATTACAGGCAGCTGAGCTTTCTGCAGAGCTGGACCAGAAAATTCATGAACTGGCTTTTAATCTGGCACACAGTTTACGTGACCGTAAATCAGGTTCGGGTAAGGCTGGAATTGTACAGGGACTTTTACAGGAATTTTCTTTATCTTCGCAAGAAGGTATTGCACTGATGTGTCTGGCTGAAGCTCTTCTTCGTATTCCAGATACAGCTACCCGGGATCTGCTCATCCGTGACAAGATTAATCAGGGCAACTGGAAAGAACATTTGGGCCAAAGCAACCTGATGTTTGTAAATGCGGCAGCTTGGGGGCTAATGCTGACCGGTAAACTGATGGAAACACCAACCCGTACCAGCCTGTCAAGCATCCTGACAGGTATTCTGGCACGTAGCGGGCGTGGCATTATTCGTAAAGCTGTTGATGTTGCCATGCGTATGATGGGCGAGCAGTTTGTAACAGGTGAAACCATTGGTGAAGCACTGAATAATGCGAAATCACTTGAAGATAAAGGTTTCCGCTATTCTTATGACATGCTGGGCGAGGCTGCCCTCACAGCTGAAGATGCTGAACGCTATTATGATGATTACAGCCAGGCCATTCATGCAATCGGTCAGGCTTCTAAAGACAAAGATGTATATGATGGCCCGGGTATCTCAATCAAGCTTTCCGCCCTGCATCCGCGTTATCAACGTGCTCAGGTTATCCGAGTACATGAAGAGCTTTATCCTAAGATTCTCAAATTAGCCGAGCTGGCCAAAGGCTATAATATTGGCCTGAATATTGATGCTGAAGAAACCGAACGTCTGGAACTGTCTCTAGAACTATTAGAACGTCTATGTTTCGAGCCATCTCTGGCCCAATGGAAAGGTATTGGCTTTGTTATTCAGGCTTACCAAAAACGCTGCTTCAATCTGGTCGATTATCTGGTTGATCTGGCAAAACGTTCTGAAAAACGTTTGATGATCCGTCTGGTTAAAGGTGCTTACTGGGATAGTGAGATTAAAAAAGCCCAGATTGAAGGTATGTCGGACTATCCGGTATTTACTCAAAAAGTCCATACTGACCTGTCTTATATTGCATGTGCGAAGAAACTTCTCGCCGCACCTGAACAGATTTATCCGCAGTTTGCCACACACAATGCGCAAACACTGGCAACGATTTACCAACTGGCTAAACCGGAACAATATTATCCGGGTCAGTATGAATTCCAGTGTCTGCATGGTATGGGTGAGCCGTTATATGAGCAGGTAGTAGGTTCACGTCAGGACAAAAAACTGGGCATTCCATGCCGTATTTATGCGCCTGTCGGCAGCCATGAAACTCTTTTGGCCTATCTGGTACGTCGCCTGCTCGAAAATGGCGCCAACACTTCATTTGTAAACCGTATTGCTGACAAGAATCTGAGCATCGAAAGCCTGATCCGCAATCCTGTTCAGGAAATTAGAGAGACTGCAGCCTTTACCGGAAAACTGGGACAGAAACATCCTTCCATTCCTTTCCCTCAAGATTTGTATGGCAATCTGCGCCACAACTCTAAAGGCCTGGATTTGGCAAATGACCAGGTATTGAAAGCTCTAAATGATGCAGCAACCCGTTTTCATGATCAAACCTGGTCTAGCCAGCCTATGCTGGGACAGGAAATTGATTCCAGCCTGGAACGTAGTCTGGTCACGGTATTAAATCCATCTTCTCATCAGGATATTGTGGGTTATGTACATGAAGCGGAAGCTCAAGATGTAGAACTGGCACTGACTCTGGCACAAAAAGCTGAATCAGACTGGGCAAATACCACACCGGACCAGCGAGCAGGTATGCTGAAAAAAGCAGCTGACTTGATGGAAGAACGTATTCAGGAGTTACTGGTTCTTCTTTCTCGTGAAAGCGGTAAAACCTATGCAAATGGTCTTGCCGAAGTTCGTGAAGCGGTAGATTTCCTGCGTTATTATGCTACTCAAATGGAGTCAATTGCGGCTCAGAGTATAGTCACACCGTTGGGTACCGTTTTATGTATCAGTCCATGGAACTTCCCGCTGGCAATTTTCAGTGGACAAATCGCTGCGGCACTGGTGGCCGGTAATTGTGTAGTTGCAAAACCGGCAGAGCAAACTCCTCTCATTGCTGCTCTTGCCGTTGAACTGCTATGGGAAGCTGGTATTCCTCATAGCGTGCTGCAGCTTATGCCAGGCCGTGGTGAAACTGTAGGGGCATTACTTAGCCAGGATGCACGTATCCAGGGCATCATGTTCACCGGCTCAACTGAAGTTGCCAAGATTCTGCAAAAAACCGTATCAGGTCGTGTAACCCGTCATGGTCAGCCAGTGGTATTCATTGCTGAAACAGGCGGTCAGAATGCGATGATTGTGGACTCCTCTGCCCTAACTGAACAAGTGGTGCTCGATGTTTTGAGCTCAGCCTTTGACAGTGCCGGCCAACGCTGTTCCGCACTACGTATTTTATGTGTGCAGGAAGATAATGCAAAACCGCTTTTACATATGCTAAAAGGTGGCATGCAGCAGTTACGGGTTGGCAATCCGGTTTATCTGAATACAGATATCGGACCGGTAATTGATCAGGAAGCAAAAACCAATATAGAAAATCACATCCAGAAAATGCAGAAACAAGGTTACCCGGTATACCAGTTTGCGCATAATCCGGAGCAAAACCAGTTTAAAGATGGGACTTTTATTCTTCCAACACTTATTGAGTTACCAAACCTTAATGAACTCAAACGTGAAGTCTTTGGACCGGTATTGCATGTAATTACCTACAAACAGGGCCAGCTTGCGCAGTTACTTGATGCCATTCATGCTAAAGGCTATGGCTTGACTATGGGTTTACATACACGCATTGATGAAACAGTTCAAACGGTTATTCAACATGCAGAAGTAGGCAACCTTTACATTAACCGTAATATTGTAGGTGCCGTGGTAGGTGTACAGCCTTTTGGCGGAGAAGGTTTATCTGGTACAGGGCCAAAAGCGGGTGGTCCGCTCTATCTATACCGCTTGATGCAAAATTGTCAGCCTAAAAAACTGGAACAGCCGTTTGCAGTACAGACAGTGAACCATACAAGTGCTAATCCGTTATATGTCGATTTTCTGGCTTGGGTAAAACAGAATCTGCCACAATATACTTTGGGCCAAGAGCAAAGCTTCTTTGCAGGGAAAGTATTTGAATTGCAGGGACCAACCGGGGAATCAAACCAGTATGCTGTGTTACCACGTAAAAGAACTTTAAGTCTGGCAGAGAGTGAGCAGGAACAGATTGCTCAACTTATTGCAATTTTCTCGGTAGGCAGTCAACCAGTTTTACTTAAAGGTAATAACTTCTATCAAAAACATGCAGCCAGGTTACCTGAAGTTATACGTCAGCAATTCCACATCATTGAAAATATTCAAACTGGTGATTTTGATGCCGTGTTACATCATGGTAGTCAAAACCAACTTATGAATCTGCAGAAACAGATCGCACAGCGCGAAGGTGCAATTGTTGGAATTACTCACTTAGAGCCGCAACAGTTACAGATTCCGGTTGAGCGTTTAGTTATTGAACGTGCAATCAGTATTAATACTGCTGCTGCAGGTGGTAATGCCAGCCTGATGACGCTGGTATAAGCTGGCTATAAAAATCTAACAAAAATGCGGTCTATATAGGCCGCTTTTTTAATATGGATCCTTTTGAAATGATCAGATTCATTAAATCAGGCCAATTTCCTGAAAAAAGTTCCCATATAATTCCGCTTTTTTTTCAAGAGCTAATGGATATGCGCGTGATGAAGATGGCATACGGTATAGATTCAGGTCTCTGCCCATAAAATGGGTATGGCTCGGCATAGCAATAGTGGGTTTTTCAGTTCCTTCAGGTAAAAGGGAAATTAGTGTTTCTGTTGCTTTATCTCCTGTGGTCATTAGAGTATGACATTCAGGAATCGGCATAAGCAGCTCTTCAAGCTTGACTGTAGTCACGATTTGCAAGAATTTATCTGAAGCATTGCCCTTTAGACGAATTACTTTTTCCGCAACATCATAAATGGCTATACCTTTATCTACCAGAAACTCGCAAATTAAAGTTTCATTAAAACTTTTTTTATCCATATCAAGAAAATAGTTTTTATTTTCAAAAAAAATAAGACCGAAGATTCGCCACATATCATTTTGAAAGTTCGGATAGTAAAACTCCATTTTCCAGCGCTCACGCGATGGTGGAAAACTTCCTAACATCAACAGCTTTGCATTTTCTGGTAAAAAAGGTGTAAAAGGATGAGTTTTAATCTGGTTTTCAAGCATACTGACTAATTTCCTGAATCACGTGTGCACTTTGATTTTTTGGTCTTCAAAATCTAATCTTTATAAAAATTACTTTAGTTTCAGATATAGTTCCATGCATACTTTGTTCAGGCTGTTAATTTCGGTAAACAGTACCTACATTTCTTTTTAATTCTGTTCAAAAAAAGACTCCGGAGAGTCTTGGTACTAGCTAAGTTTATTCACCAGTTTTAAAGGCAATATCTTCATTGCGATACCCATGGGTAACCATGGCCATTTTGGAACATAAGCTTTAACGGGCTCTCTTTCAATGGCTTCGACGAGTGCTTTGCTACCGGTTTTTTCATCCACTTCAAATGGAAGTTTTTTAGCCCCTTCATTCAGTTCGGTTCGAATATAACCAGGGAAAATTGTTGAAACCTTGATGGGAGTATTTAAAAGTTCAGCACGGATTCCTTCTGCCAGATGCGCTACAGCCGCTTTACTGGCAGCATAGGTAGAAAGGTGCTTTGGCAAGCCACGCATAGCACTCATGGATGAGATTACGACAAGATGACCGGCATTTTGTGCACGGAAAATTTCCACAGCTGCTTCACACTGGGCTAAAGCAGAAATAAAGTTAGTTTCTGCTGTAGCACGGTTAACTTCAAAATTTCCCTTACCAATACGGCGGCCTTCACCCACTCCTGCATTTACAATAATTCGATCAATTTTTCCGAACTCTTGCTTAAACGCCTTAAATACTTCAAAAACTTCATTGTAATGCGTTACATCCAGAGTTTTTGCAATAACTCTAATACCGTATTGAACCTCCAGCTCCTGCTTCAGCTGCTCCAAGCGCTCCATCCGTCGCGCACAAATTGCGAGATTATAGCCTTTTTGTGCAAATTCGCGTGCCATACCCGCGCCTAACCCAGAACTGGCGCCAGTAATTAAGATTGTTTTAGCCATGGTTTATTCCTTTTATATCCATGTAAGTAATTCAGGGTGAGTAGCCTTGATAAAATGATGTTCATTTAGGCTGAGCAATTGTGGCTCATTACCTACCAGACGCATAGTAGTTAGACTGGTATTGGCGATTGCCCAGTTAAGCGCAAAAGTCCGGTCAGGATTAAGCTCCAGAAGTTTGCCGACTGCTACCGATATAACCCCTCCTGAAGTGAAAACAATTGCATAACGTGGTTTAGATTTTTCTAGCTCATTACACAGGTTTACGAGTGCTGTTTCTACACGTTGCTTGAAGTGAGGCCATGATTCATCATATTCATGATGATAATCACCTCCTGTCCAACGCTGAATGGCACCTTCGAAGATTTTAGCCAGGTAAGCGCGTGGATTGCTTTCTTTGGCAACATCCTGCTTGAGCAGTGCAGGCTCATTAAAACGGGGTTCATAGCGAGAGAAAACCTGCTGATGGTTAAACTCATTCCATTCGCTCAATGTCTGGACCGGAACTTCAGGAAAGTATTCTGCAAGTGCCAGTTGAGCGGTCTGCTGATGACGCCGCATGCTTCCTGCTACTACATAAGGTTCATCTTTTAGAATCTTATTGAAGTACTGACCTAGAAGTTTAGCCTGCAGTTCTCCATTAGGAGATAGCTGGTCATAACTAGTGGCGCCAAACGAAGCCTGACCATGTCTAACCAGATATATTGTAGTCATTTTTTCAGGATCTCCTGCAACTTATGTACATATTTCTGGGCCAGCGGGTTTTCATGAATTTTCTGCTGAGCAATCAGTTTCAATGCACGTACATGCAAGGCCTGAATTATGATCCAGAAGTTTTTAAAGGCTGGATTTCGAGTTTGCCTATGAAAATAACGATAATAAATCTGTTGGGCAATGACCGCTAAACGAAAAATACCGAATACCTCATAAAAGGTCCAGTTATCAGGTTTCAGGCCAGTTTTATCCAGATAATATTCAACCACTTGTTTGCGGCTAAACATACCCGGTAAATGAGTTGGTTGACGTCGGGTAGAACGGAAGATCATATTATCAGTTGGTTCTACCCAGTAAGCCAAGGCGCTGCCCAGATCCATTAATGGATCACCCAAGGTGGCCATTTCCCAGTCTAAAACACCAATAACTTGTGTGGGCTGCTGCGGACTCAACACTACATTGTCAAAACGCCAGTCGTTATGAATTAAGCAGGTCTCTGAATCCTCTGGTATGTTATCCAGCAGCCATTTTCGGACATACTTAAAAGAAGGTACATTGATGGTTCTGGCCTTTTCATAGCGTTTGTCCCAACCTTCTACCTGACGCCGGCAATAGCCTTCGCCTTTACCAAGTTTTTCCAGCTCAGTTCCCTGATAAGGTACTTGATGTAATTCAATGAGCTTATCAATGACATTAATACATAGCTCATGTACTTGTGCTTCACCCAACTGAAGCTCTGGCGGCAGTTTGGCACGTGGAATAATACCCTCTATACGCTTCATCACGTAAAAGTCGCAACCGATGACAGACTCATCCTCACAAAGAGCAACCATTTCTGGTACTACCGGATAATAAGGTGCCAGATTTTTCTGTACTGTATATTCACGAACCATATCATGTGCAGATTTGGCTTTAGTCCCTTTAGGTGGACGACGTAGTATCAGATCCAGATTTTCATACTTCAAACGGTAAGTCCAATTTGAAGCCCCTCCCGAATACTGAGTTACTTCAACCTTACCCTGCAGATCAATACCCTGCTGTTTTAGCCATTGTTCTACAGCTTCAATATCTAGTTCTTCGCCTTTTTTGATCTGTCCACCAACATCAATTACCGTCATTTATTCTATTCCTGGAATTTTTAAGCTTTTCTTCGGGTACTATAACCACGTTTTGCCAGTTCTAGTTTGGCAATCATACCCTTATGTACTTCATCAGGGCCATCTGCCAGACGCAGACTGCGTGCCTGTGCAAAGAAACCTGTTAATACCGTATCACGTGACATACCGGCACCACCGTGAATCTGGATAGCCATATCTACAACTTTCTCAAGTACGCTAGGCGCCACCACTTTAATTGCAGAAATCTCTGTTAAAGCTGCCATATTTCCTAAAGTATCCATTTTGTAGGCAGCATACAAGGTTAAAAGTCGGGCCTGATCAATAGCTACACGTGCTTCTGCAATCCGCTCGAGATTGCCTCCCAGTTTTAGAATTTCCTTACCAAATGCAGTTCTTGACATACCACGCTCAATCATTAAATCTAATGATTTTTCCGCAGCTCCAATACATCGCATGCAATGATGTATACGCCCTGGTCCCAAACGTCCCTGGGCAATTTCAAACCCTTGACCTGCCCCGCCAATAAAATGACTGAGTGGTACTCGTACATTGTTAAAGCTGATTTCACCATGTCCATGCGGAGCATCATAATCACCAAAAACAGGTAACATACGCTCAATAGTCACGCCTGCTGTATCAATGGGTACTAAAACCATAGAATGCTGGTGATGCCGGTCTTTACTCTCATCTGGCGTATGGGCCATAAAAATAATAACTTTAGCATTTGGATCCCCTAAACCTGATGACCACCATTTACGGCCATTAAGTACAATCTCATCACCTTCAATGACTGCTGTTGCCTGCATATTGGTAGCATCACTAGAAGCCACAGCAGGTTCAGTCATACAAAATACTGACCGGATTTCGCCTGCCAGCAATGGACTGAGCCACTGCTGCTTTTGCTCTTCACTACCATAACGCCAGAGTAGCTCCATGTTGCCACTATCTGGCGCATTACAGTTAAATACAGTAGGCGCCAGCAGACTACGGCCGGTCAGTTCAGCTATATGAGCATACTCCTGTACAGAAAGCCCTGCACCAAGCTCAGCATCTGGTAAAAACATATTCCACAGGCCAGCAGCCTTAGCTTTTTCTTTTAATACCGTCAACTGTTCAGGCCATTGCCAGCTCTTCCAGTTTCCATCGGGATTAAGTTGATGTACTTCTTCCCAGAATACTTTTTCTACAGGTTCGATTTCTGTTTCTATAAATTTACGGGTACGTTGAACAAAATCTTGTGCACGTGAAGAGAGCTCAAACATTTTTTATCCTTAGAAATCATCTTATTTTCTATTTACATTACCATAGCCTGAAACTTAATATGAACCAAATGATTTTATTCAATACTCAAATATGCATGAAATTCATAAAGAAAACTATCTCGACATTGCCATTTTTCATCATATGGATATCAATTTATATCCTCTTTTCATTGCAGTTTATGAGCAAAAAAGTATCTCCAAGGCAGCCCAAGTTCTATGCATCAGCCAGTCTGCAGCAAGCCATGCCTTGCAACGGTTACGATTACATTTAAAAAATGAACTGTTTATACGTAGCGGAGCGAGGATGCGGCCTACTCCTTTTGCCGAACAAATCTATTTACCTGTCAAACATGCCTTACTGGCGCTTCAGGGAATTTCAGTCCTTCAGCATCAAAATTTTGATGTCGGCATGGTTCACAATTTAAAGATCGCTATTCACGATGAAATCGAGCCATTAATTTTCCCCAAACTGATTCATCATTTTCAGAAGCTGAACAGTGATATTGAATTTTTGAGCAGTAAACTTGACCGAAAAATGATTATTAGTGATCTTGCTACACAACAAACGGATTTTGTCATTGATCTCGAACAGGATTTTGGACAAAAACTTTGCAATGAAAGGCTGGTTGAAGACCGCTTTGTAGTGTGTACACAGCTACCTGAAATGTCTAAAGAGTTATACTTTTCGGCCCAGCATATTGGTGTGTCATCACGGCGTAGTGGTGTATTGCTGGAAGATATTTATTTAAACCGTCAGGAACTGGTCCGTAAAATTTTTCTGCGCTGCCAGCATTATTCTACTGCCTTACAGGTTTTGGAACAGAGTGATCAGTTCATATTAACTATTCCAAAAAATATATTAGACAATCTTCACTACTCAAAACAGGTGCAGGTATATGAGTTACCTTTTGAACTGCCAGCCTTAAATCTGGCAATGTATTGGCATAAAGATCTAGATAAAAATATAAGACATCAGTTTTTAAGGAATGAAATTTTTAATCTATTTTCCTAGGGAACAATAATATTATTCACTCGCTTCAGTTCTGTCGTAATCAGGCTATGCAGTTGTAGCATACATGACTTAATTTCTGTCGGGTTCAGTGAGCTGAACCCCAGTACAAAACCATAGCTCGGATGCTGTGCATAAAACTGACTTAAACGAGTCAAACTAATATTCTTGAGTGCTGCCGCCTGGACAAGACTTTCCTCAAGTTCATCAGGTAAATTTTCTTTAAAGTAACAGGCAACCTGCATTGCAGGCGAATGCTCATGGATAAAACAAAATTCACTTAAATACTGATGAAAATAAAAAATAAAGGCTTCATAACGCTCGTGATAGATCCGCTGCATTTGAGTAAGGTATTCAGCGTAATAACCCCGCTGCATAAATTTCCCAAGAATGGTTTGAAAATACTGGGAAGGTGCACTGCCATCTATATAGTTCCGATAACGAGTAAAGGCATCTACCAGTGCATTGGGCAAAATCATGTAAGACATACGCAGGCTTGGTAATATATATTTGCTAAAAGACCCGATATAAATAGTGCGCTGACAGGAATCCAGACCCAGTATTGCGTCATTTTCTGATCTATTTAAAAGTAGGGCATCATAATCATCTTCAATAATAAAACTATTTTGCTGCCGGGCGTATGCCACAATTTCTTTTTTGCGCTGCATACTCATTTGTATTCCAGTTGGATACTGGCTTGCCGGTGTCACATAAATAGCTTTAATATCAGTAAAATGATGGCAGTGCTCAATCATTAAACCTTGGGCATCAATATCACAATAGTGTATATTTAGCCCCATCATTTTAAAAAGATGACTGGCATTGGAATAGTAAGGATTTTCCATGATTACCCGGTCATTAGGGTGAAATAATACTCGTCCGCATAAATATAATGCCTGCTGTGTACTATTTACGATCAGTATATTTTCTGGTTGTACCCGGCTATGACGCTGTGTATTAACCAGATTGGCGATTTCTTGTCTGAGTAATGGAAGACCTTGAGTATTATCTTTTAAAAAGATATTTAGTCCGTTCTGCTCTAAAGCCAGTTTTTCGGTGTCATACCATTTTTTAAACGGAAAATTTCGTACCTCTGGCATACCATCTGCGAAAAAATCCAGATTTTGATCAAAAAATAGAGTCTCCAGTTGAATCAATTGTTCAGGCAAGCTGAAGTTGCTTTCTTCCTGAATAGTACGTGGAATTTGAGAAGGAATACTAAAAGTCCCTTTACCCTTGACCCGATATACTAGTTTTTCGTTTTCTAAAAGTTCGTACGCTTTTTCAATAGTATCCCGTGAAATCCCCAAACTTTCAGAAAGGAAGCGGCTAGAGGGAAACTTAAATTCCTGAATATAATCTGATTCCTGTAAAAAATTCTTAATGGCCTGAAAGACTTTAAGAGTAAGCCGCCTTTCGGAGCTATGTTTGAGCCCATTTTTAACGCGCTGGAAAAACTCATTATTATTCATTAGCCACCTGAAACAAGCCCCAGATTTACTGAGGCTACTATTTTATAATGCTATCACTGATTCGCCATTTTTTTCTGATATGAAGGCATATATTCCGGTTCCTGAGTAACAGCCAGATAAAAGAATCCTAAAAACATACAGCCAAGTAAAATACTGATCAGTACTGTAATAATAGGAAACTTGGAGGAGGATTTTTTAGACATAAGAGGCTCTCTTAGTTAATTCGGTTTTATGTTTAAAAATAGTGTCTATAAATTCTTCATAAACAGATATTTTTTCCAGAATATGTTCGCTATATAGTAAGTCTTGAATAAGCTTTAAATTATTATTAATACTTAGGCTATTATTTAAGGTACTAAGTAATTCTGCATTGGTCTCAGCAATGAGCTCACATATTTCTGCCGCCGACTGAGTTTTTTTCTTACCTAATAAGCCAGCTAAGCTTGACCTGGTTATTTGCAGTTTACTGCTAGAAAACGGCAGATAGATAATCTTCGCATGCAGAGATTGCTCTAACATTTTCAGATTTTTATCATCGTAATTTTGAAGGTCAATAAAAATCACCTGTCTAAGTTTCGGATCAAGAAAAGCTCTTAATAGGCTGTATAGCTTGGTTTGCACACTGTTTAACTGCTGTGGTGCTATCTGAATAAAAAGTCCCATTTCATCCAGAGATTTTTCTTGTTTTATAAAATGAAGATTATCTATATTTAAATAATGACCTAACCATAACTTGGAGCTTACAGGTAAATAACAACTTATCTTGTACTGGAGAACAGCAAGAATAAATGGAGAAAAAAGATAAGCTATATTTTCCTGTTTATTTTCAATTTGTGCTATATGTACATATTCACAAGATTCAGGAAAATTCTGGCGCTGATAGATAGCATAGCCTAATCTCTGCTCCATCATCTGGCCAGAAGTGATATTAAAAAAAGGAAGTACAGTATCAAGATCGGAAGCTGTAGCTTGAAACGTCTGAAGAATTCGGTCAAGCAAAGGAGTCATACTTATTCCAAAAATATCGGCCTTAAATATTACTGCTTCACTATAGAGAAGACTGCTGGGAAAGTGGTCTGAAGCACTAAATGGAGGTGGTCTGTTTTAAACAGACCACTTTTTAATACTATACTGCAAACTGTACAATTAATAGGCAAGCTGTATTAAGACACGAAATAGACCGGCCACTAAAACCAGACTGAAAAATCCCGCCAGCCATAACACTGCAAACCACTGCTTTTCTGAAAGCTTCATTATAACCTCCTTCTAGTTAGTGATAGCCTTCATCTCCTACCCGAACTTTATGGCGGAATACCCAATATGCCAAGCCGGTATAAACCAGAATAATCGGAATAAGAATTACAGCGCCCACCAGTGTAAACAGCTGACTGCTATGTGGGGCTGCTGCCTGCCAGATCGTTACGTCATAAGGAATAATGTAAGGCCATAGACTGATCAGGAAGCCAGTGAAAGCCAGAAAAACCAGCGCTAGAGTAAAAATAAATGGCTTATGTTCATTTTGTTTCTTGACAGCGCGTAAAGCAAGAACTGTGAAGATTACTACAAGAATTGGTACCGGACTGAAGTAGGTTAAATACGGCTGAGTAAACCAGCGCTCTGCTATAAGTGGCTGAGCAAAAGGTGTATATAAACTAATAGCTGCAAAAATAACCAGTAAAGCGATCAGCATTTTTGGCATTAAATGAAACATTTTCTGTTGTAGATCATGATCAGTTTTCATAATGAGCCAACCGCAGCCCAGAGTTGCGTACATTACGACCACACCTACTCCAGTGAATAGAGAAAATGGCGTTAGCCAGTCTAATGCACCCCCTACATATCGGCCATCTGCAATTTTAATTCCCTGAATGTACGCGCCCAAGATCACACCTTGGAAAAAACTTGACAGCAAAGAACCTAAAATGAATGATTTATCCCAAAAATGTTTTGTCCGGTTGGCTTTAAAGCGAAACTCGAATGCCACTCCACGAAAAACCAAAAATACAACCATCAAAATTATGGGCATATACAATGCAGACAGCACGGCGGAATAGACAATTGGAAATGCTGCGAATAACCCTGCACCACCGAGTACCATCCAGGTTTCATTACCATCCCAAACGGGAGCTACGGTATTCATCATTACATCGCGTTCCTGTTCCCCTTGAATAAAGGGAAACATGATACCAATGCCCAGATCGAATCCGTCCATTACTACATACATCAATACACCCAAGCCAATAATGGCTACCCAGATCAGAGATAAATCAATCATGATGTTTCTCCTTTATATCTTGATCGGTTGTGTCTGTTTTTTCAGTAGCTGCACTAAGTGGGCGCATTGGTGTTTTAAAATGTCCCGGTCCGCCATGATCGACAGGATCTGCATGAACAAATTCCGGACCTTTATGCATCAGACGCAGCATATAATAAATGCCGATTCCAAATACCACCGTATAAACCACTACAAAAATGATTAGTGTCAGACCGACTTGACTTGCCGGTACAGGCGACAAGCCATCTGCAGTCCGCATAACGCCATATACTACCCAAGGCTGACGCCCTACTTCTGTTGTAAACCAGCCAGCAAGCAGCGCTACAAATCCCGCCGGTCCCATTACTAAAGCAAAATATTGTAGCCCTCTATTTTCATATAAACGACCACCTTTACGTAGCAGTAATCCTCCTAAAGCCAGTAACAGCATTAATATGCCCAGACCGACCATAATCCGGAAACTCCAAAATACAACCAGAGAATTTGGACGATCTTCTGAAGCAAAATCCTTGAGGCCTTTTACGGTACCATCCATACTGTGAGTCAGGATTAAGCTACCCAGGTTGGGAATACCGACCGCATATTTGGTTTCTTCTGCTGCCATGTCTGGAATACCGAACAGGTAAAGTGGCATTCCTTCATTGTGGTTGGTTTCCCAATGTCCTTCCATTGCGGCAATCTTTGCTGGCTGATGCTTCAAAGTATTCAGACCGTGCATATCGCCAATGAAAATCTGTAATGGGGCAAGCACCAGCAACATCCAGAGTGCCATAGAGAAAGAAGTTTTTACCATAGCATCGCGACGGCCCTTTAACAGATGCCATGCTGCAGTTGCACAGACCAGTAAAGCCGAGACCAGAAAAGCTGCCATTCCCATATGGAATAAACGGTATGGAAATGAGGGGTTAAATATAATCGCTAGCCAGTCTTGCGGTACAATGATGCCATTTTCAATAGCATAGCCCGCAGGTGTCTGCATCCAGCTATTGGAAGACAGAATCCAGAACATTGAGATACAGGTACCTAGAGCGACCATAAGAGTGGCAAAGAAATGTGCTTTAGGACCGACCCTGCCCCAGCCAAACAACATAATACCCAAGAAACCAGCTTCAAGGAAAAATGCGGTTAACACTTCATAGGTCAGCAATGGCCCGGTGACACCACCTGCAAAACGTGAGAATTCACTCCAGTTGGTACCAAATTGATAACTCATTACGATACCGGACACTACGCCCATACCGAATGCTACAGCAAAAATCTTAATCCAGAACTTGTAAAGATCTTGAAAAATTGGATTTCGGGTTCTCAACCATCTCCATTCGAGTACAGCAAGAAAGCTTGCCAGCCCAATGGTAATTGAGGGGAAAATGATATGAAAAGAAACCGTAAAGGCAAATTGTATTCGTGCAAGCTCAAGCGCTGTCAAACCTAAGTCCATTACTTCACCTATATTATTCTACAGAGTACTGTATTGTTATTGTTAAGCACAAGTTGAGGTTGGAGTTTAAAGAAGCTTATCAATTCACAGTACTGAGATTGTTCAAAAGAAGCATGTGGCTTTATGTTTTGTTTTGTACGCAAGATATCAGTAATAATCCATACGATAGATTTAACTTGCCGTACTGTAGCGTCTGAAGATAGTAATAGCATAACTATTCTCTTTCTAAATTTAGATAAAACTGGTCTAGAGTAATGATTACCCTAAAGTTTAAGTTAATGATTTAGACAGGAATATATAAAGGGGGCGCTCGTCCCTGCGGAAGTAGGAACAGTCTTTGCAGACTAAAATAGATATGCCGAAATATTTGTTCAAGTGTAATGAGACGAATCTGTATACGAATCAGGATTTCTTTAAAATCTAAATAAGGGGGAAGAACTAGATTCCCATAGACTGTACAGTACTGGCATTGATGATTAGGATCATGGTGACTGCTGTCATGATCATGAACTGAGGAATCAGAGAGAAACCGGTACTGTGATGTGTCATCCAAAGAAAAATACAGCTCATGCTGGTGCGGAGGCGCAAGTAATACATGAGTAATTTTCTCACAGACTGGCGCAACCTGATATCGCTGCGGTAATAACGGCTGCAAGAATACTGCAATCTGTAAACATACTGTTGCCAAGGCCAGCAACAATCCAGCACGTAATAGCAAAGCTTAATCTCGACCTGAACGGGTTTCCGATTGATAAGCTAAAGCATGAAAAACATTGAAAAATAATTCCAACTTTTTGTGTATGCTTTCACTCTTTCCTTACTATAGTTTATAAAAACATATTTTGAAAGTGGCCTGAGTTAAAAACTTAATGTGGTCTGTTTTTAATACCTTTCCAAACACAACTTATAACAGATATGTAGTAGGACCTTGATTCTTACTAAACTCGGAACTATATTATCAGATTTTAGTTACCCTAGTTAACTATATGTCTAATCTTCCTACTTTTCGTTCTGCACTTCTGGTTTCGGCTAGATTGATGAGTGATCAGATTAATACCATTCTTGAACCTTACAGCTTGAATTATTCATTATGGCAGGTACTACATACCATTCACTTTAAACATTCATGTACCTCAATTGATATTGCTGAATATTTAAATATCTCCAAACCTGCTGTTGCAAAGCGAACACATATATTGATAGAGCTTGAGCTTCTGGAGCAAATTGATACAGAAGATAAACGGCAAAAAATGCTAACTTTATCTTCAAAAGGCTTGTCCCTGTTTGAACAATGCAGCAGTTGTATTGATCAATTTGAATATTCATTAATTCGGCACATTGAACCAGAACAACTGGCACTTGTAAAAGCCACGCTGGAATTAGTGTTGAAGCAACTTCAAGACTCCAAAAGAGGTGCAATATGAAAGACAGTGCTCCCTTATGGACCCGAAATTTTATTCTGGCCAGTGCTATTAACTTTCAGCTTATTCTGGTTTTCTATCTTCTGATAGTGGTTATTGTAGGTTATGCAGTCGCTGAACTAGGTGCTTCCACCGCACAGGCAGGCCTGATTTCTGGTCTTTATATTGTAGGAACCTTATTTGGGCGCCTGCTGATTGGAAAATTTTTATCTCGCTTTGGACACAGGCTTACTTTGCTTACTGGCCTTATTGGATTTTTCCTGTTTTCTGGCCTTTATTTTATAGAATATGGTATTGGCTTTTTACTGTTTGTACGTGCTATTCATGGTTTCACAATGGGCGTGGCTTCTACTGTTCTAGGAACCCTGATTGCACAGATTTTACCAGTTTCTCGCCGTGGTGAAGGTATTGGTTATTATAGTATGAGCAGTACCTTGGGCACTGCTATCGGGCCATTTTTAGGAATCTGGCTTAGTTTAAATTTTGATTATAATGTAATTTTTATATTCTCAAGCATAATTGCATTCTGCTGCCTGTTTACTGCTCTAGGTATTAAAATGCCCAACTTAGTAAGCAGACAGGAAACAGCAACAGCTGCACCTCCAAAATCTAGCTGGATTACACAGTTTATTGAGCCGCGTGCTGTGCCAATTGCCATTATTGTACTATTAACATCAGTCTGCTATTCAGGTGTTCTTTCCTTTATTAATTTCTATGCAAAAACTTTAGATCTGGCTAAGGCGGCTTCTATTTTTTTCCTGATGTATGCATTAGCGATACTATTTTCTCGTCCTTTTACTGGCCCTTTAATGGACCGAAGAGGTGAAAATATCATCATGTATCCGGCTATTTTAATTTTAGCATTCGGCTTGTTCTTGCTGAGCCAAGTTCAAACTGCAAGTATGCTACTAATTTGTGCGGGTTTATTAGGATTAGGTTTTGGAAATATTCAGTCAGTGTGTCAGACCATTGCCGTTAAAAGTACCAGTTTAGAACGCATGGGACTCGCTACCTCAACCTTCTTTATTTTTCTGGATGCGGGGTTGGGATTTGGGCCTTATATACTCGGAAAATTACTGGAATATATAAACTACTCGCAGTTATATTTTATAAGCAGTCTTCTGGCTCTTATTTGCATTGTCCTATATTATCTGCTGCATGGTCGCAAGGTACGCGCACCATTTAAAACAGTAAACTTATAGAATATTTTTCTATTCTGATTTTAAGAATAAATTATCTTTAAATAAGAAGGATAGCTGTTGCTATCCTTTTTCAATCATTTTTAAATTATAGCTTTGCCATTAAAACCCGGTGTGAAACAAGTGATTTCCAGCTATCACGTAAAACAGGTAAATAAAATTTTTCACCCACTTCTACCAGTTCGGCATCAATCAAAGCATGGATTTCATGCATAAATAGATAATCTAAATCTATATCTGATAACTCAGGATGCTCTAATGATAAAGCTTTACGTTTTGCTTGGGCCTTTTTAACTAACTGATCTGCAAATTTTTTATCTTTAAACTTGGCAATAGCACCTAAACGTAGCTCAATGATTCCCCAGCCATTCAAAAGTTTCTTGAATAGTTCAAAATCCTGGGTTGTTGATTCCCAAGTCATTTTTTCCAGATTTTCATCATCCGGTAAAACGGGTAAAATCAGCTCCATCACGCTAGGAAAGATCTTTTTAAAATTCAGAATAAATTTAACTGGATGTTCACCCGGATAATCCTTAAATTGCACTTGTTTCTGAACATCTGTTAAATAAATATCGAGCATTAAAAATTTCCATAAATAAGTTACTGTTTTATAATGGTTTAAAGTTTACCCAGCAAAACTTTAGCAAAATAATTGCAAAACAGTATTAAAAAGCAGTTTGCATTTTAGCAATTATGCCAACTAATTCAATGTTATTTGGCCAATGATTGAACTTATAAAAAGCCCTCAGTTTGGGGGTTACTCTTGCATGTATTACGCTCTAGTGTTTATTAATTAGCTAGACATCTCACATCATTCTCTTTTTATGATCAATGTGCGCAAATTTAGTCATGTTGGGCTTTACAACCTCTGCCGATGAGTGCAGTCAGGATTGTTTCGGATACTATTACGAAGTACTAGAAGTTTTATTAACTGCTGAGGAAATAGAAGAACAACAATTCAAGGTGATTGTCGGGGTTTGGCAAATCTCATCTATAAAGATGGTAGTTAAATTTCGGGTGTTAAATGTTCAAATATTCGGCATAATAAAATTATAATCGACATATAAATAGTCAATAAAACCTGTTAATTGTGAAGCCATACTATTTCAATATTTATGGAGAATAAAAAGAATGACCACCAAATCTGAAATTTGCCATACGGCAAAAGAACAAGTGGCTTTTGAGCTTATGAAGTACATAGCCGAGGTCGAAGCCTCAGAAGACCAGGAAAAGTACCATAAGCCTACTGTACGCGAATATTATTTACGTCTATATGGTAAGTGCCTACATGTGATTGAGTTTCCGGACTCAGACTTTAGAAAGCTGATGGATGATAGAGAATGATGTATATATTAGGATAGAAAATAACTAAATAAGAGAGTGTGTTAGACACAGTACTCTAGTAATGCTACTTAGATTTTCCTAAAAAAGGAAGACAAGTCAGTTTTTATGAGAGTTTAGTATTGATATTTATGAATTAGTAGAGAATTTGACAAATGACAAAATTGGCTTCAACTTTTTGCTAAAAATATCAATTTGTAAACCAGGTCAAATGGTCTAATAGAACCGCTTGCGGGGGAGTTGCGGCTTTACTTTTTCTCTAATTTTTCCCTCTTTGAAGAATCTTTATATATTTATAATTTTGATGCTATAGACAAGATTAAATATTTCTGTAAATCACACAAATTTACATTTATTGAAAATGGTTATCTAATAGCAGGATTCTCTCTTAAACAACTCGACTTCACAATTATTAAATATACTGAACTTCTTAGTAAACTAATTAATTACCAATATAGGTCTAGAAGCCTTGAAGCTATAGAGGATATTTTAACTTCTATAAGAGTAGTTCTTGAAAGAAAGTTTTCATCTATTGAAGTCAGTCCTAAACTTATAGGACATTCAGTAAAAAATATGATTTCAACTTTGCCCACTATGCGACATTTATTGATTATATTAAAGCGGATAAAAATAAGAAAAATGCTCAACTCCAGAAAATAATTGAGACTAAAAACCTTAATAGTAATATTTCATTCAATAAGATTATTGATGATTTAGAGAATAATAAGTACAAATTAGAGCAGAGAATTTTTTCTAGTTATGCTAAGGTTCAGCTTCTATCTAAATTTCTAGCAAGTTGAATATTCTTAATACTTTCCACCTTCAACGGTAGGTTTTTCTTTTAAATAGAATCCTGAAAAATTAGATAAAAAGATACTTAGCAACATACTCAAAAAACCCGCACCTCTTGCTCCATATGATTTCTGATTTTATTATGCAGGATATGAGATCCAAAATCATCTCAGTAAAAGCTTATTATATTGAATTCTATATTTTTATTTTAAATCAAAGAATTAATCTTTTTAAAGTTTCTTTTTTACAAACTAAAATTTATAATTAGCAAGCTTTAATTAAAGGCAAACTTCGATGAAAACAGAAGTAGTACTTATCCTTCTTTTCACTTTAACCATTACTGCATGTCAAAAACAACCAGAACAGCCTATGGCTGCTGAGCCTTCGAATGAACCTGCAGTAACAGCAGAATTTGATCAGGCAGATAAAAAAATCACAGACTTTCTGGACCAGCTTGATCATCCTAATACATCACAGGAACGGCGCACCCAGATCATCTGTAAAGACTACCCTGTTGTTTATAAAAATGAGTATATACCGGCTGTACTAAAGCTCTCACCAAATGAGTATACTGAGCCTAAACTCCTTCAGGATATGAAGATTGCATTAAACTATTATGTTCAGAAAGATAAGGTAATCTGTAACGAGTAACACCAGACTCGCTTATTCTTTAATTAGCTGATCTTCTAGCTAGCGTTGAACCAAATCTATTTTATTTACACTTATAAGCAATATTTTAAGGATCATAGAATAAACTGTAATTTATGAGGCCGCTATCTGAGCTTTACAAATACAGGTAACTAAGAGCTAATAAACAGTTAATAACTAATCTATTACTTATTAACGAGGGTCAAGCTATAGCGAAGCCTTGGAGCGGTATGAGTCACAGTAAGTCCTAGTGATTTCCAGAAAAAATTTGCGGGTTTAAGCTCATCGGTTTCAAGTTCGACAAGAACGGCGCCAAGACTTTGCCCCCAACTTATTACATTCTGCCATAGCGCTTTTCCAAGACCATGCCGATGGTATTCATCACGGACATAAAACTCTGCAACATTCAGGATAATATCGTCATCTTTGCTAAGCCAGGCATTAGCAATGGCAACAGGTTCATCGTTGAGATACATAATAAAAAATCCTCGATCTCCCTGCTTAAATCGTTGCTTCAAATCGGATGAGATCAGTTCTTGAATTTTGGTTTCACTATTATTAGTGTAAACATTCGGCCAGTGACGCTGAAAATATTCACAGCCCAATACAATAAAATCCTGCCACGCTTTCGATTGGGGATCAATACGTTCTATTCTTAGCATTATAAGTATCCAATGGTGGCATGAATAATCTCAACAACCCAGATTGTACATAGCCATTTGACACAGTGTCTATCCGGTTTTAATTAAAGGTAAATTTAGATAAAAAAATAACCCTCACCTTTCTTTTCGTTAAGAGGATAGATAACAGTAAAATTAGGGCTAACTAAACTCAATTATCTTGTTATTATATCCATACTAGTCCTGTGTTTTTATTATTTTTATTCAAGCATATATTGAGTAAGCAATACACCTTTTACTATTCTCTTATTAGTTTTACTTTAAGGTCCACTTATTATATTCAAAGTAGACGACTTCTACTGGTGCATTTTAAACTAAGCTGCACCAGTTTACACTTGTCGGGACGAGCTGATCGCTATTTAAAGTTAGCGATTATGGCATGAGTTATTCTACTTGTTGCAGGTATTTCTGAGATTGTCTGGGCGTATTCAATGAAGCTATCAGCAGACTTTACTAAACTCACCCCTAGTATTATTACCCTTTTCTTTATGGTTCTTAGTTTTGGTGTGCTTGCCTATTCAATGCGCACACTTTCCCTTGGTACGGCTTACACCATCTGGACAGACATTGGTGCAATGACCTGAGTATAGAAATTGCTGCTAACATTGACCAGAGTTATCAAACTTCGAACATAAGTTGGGGATTTTAAGCCTTAAATCTGGCAAGAATGCTGCTTCACACGACACAATATCTATCAAGAACATTTTTAACAGCGATTAAGCAAGTCAATGTCAATCTTGGATTAAGTAGTCGGCACTTACCAAGCTTTCATGAAATACCTATACTTCCATTCCCTTGTATAAGAAAGCTGGAAAATCAGCCTAAACCCTCGCAGACCATACAACTAAAAGAATAACAGAAATATATACTTCAAGGCATAAACTTATCTGAAATGAGGCAGATATTGGGATTGATCTTCCCTTTGATATGAATAAAAAATAAGCCACTTCTTGTGGCTTATTTATTGGATAAAATAACAGGAAAGTAGCCAGTAAAGCTAGATCATAATCCTTTATTTTACATGGTTTCCCAAGTAGCGATTTGGGCATATTTTTAAATAAAACTAATCATATAAAAATATTATGAAAAATAGCTGTTATATCTTTCCTGGAAATTAATATATATCTAACCAAATCATCAGCAGTTAATACCTATTGGACGAATTTATCCGCCTGATAAAAACTGCCGATGTTTAATTGGCTAGAAAATAATCCTGTCTAGATTACTTAGTATTTGGTGAAACCATTTTTTCCGGTCTGACTACTTCATCAAATTGCTGTTCAGTGACCAGATTAAGTTCTACAGCAACCTGCTTTAGTGTCTTTCCTTGTTTATAAGCTGTTTTAGCTACCTTGGCTGCATTTTCATATCCAATCACTGGATTTAAAGCCGTCACAAGCATAAGCGAGTTATGCAAGAAATAATCTATTTTTTCACGATTCGGCTCTATACCTACTGCACAGTTATCATTAAAACTATTACATGCATCACCTAGAAGCTGGATTGATTGTAATAAATTGAATGCAATCACTGGCATAAAAACATTTAACTCAAAGTTCCCTGAAGCTCCAGCAATATTAATTGTGGTGTCATTGCCCAATACCTGAGCAACCACCATAGTCATGGCTTCACTTTGGGTCGGGTTCACTTTTCCAGGCATAATACTTGAGCCCGGTTCATTTTCAGGAATATATAACTCTCCCAAGCCACAACGTGGCCCACTTGCCAACCAGCGAATATCATTAGCAATCTTGTTTAGGCTTGTAGCAAGCGTCTTTAAAGCACCTGATGCAAATACAGCTGCATCACGGCCTGCCAGAGCCTCAAATTTGTTAGGGGCTGTTACAAAAGGCAAGCCAGTGAACTGTGACAGTCGCGTTGCAGCTTTTTCAGCATATTGGGGATGAGCATTTAAACCTGTGCCTACTGCTGTACCCCCTAGTGGCAATTCGTACAATCCTTCAAGAGCCTGATTCAGACGTTTTAATCCATGATCTAACTGTGATACATAGCCACTAAATTCTTGACCTAACGTTAAGGGGGTTGCATCCTGCAAATGGGTACGACCAATCTTAACAATATCTTTAAATTCTTTAGATTTTCGTTCTAAGGTATCTTTTAATCTGGTGACCGCCGGTATAAGAAGTTCATTAATTTGCAAACTGGCTGCTACATGAATTGCAGTCGGAAATGAATCATTAGTAGATTGGGCCCGATTTACATGATCATTTGGATGAACCGGCTTTTGTGAACCTAAAGCATTTCCCAATTTCTGGTTGGCAATATTGGCAATTACCTCATTACAGTTCATATTGCTCTGGGTGCCTGAGCCAGTTTGCCATACGACTAGCGGAAACTGGGCATCCCATTTACCTTCAATCACCTCTTCAGCAGCACCAACGATATAACCAGAAATTTCATCTGTGATCTGGCCAAGTTCGGCATTGGTCATTGCTGCCGCCTTTTTAACCAGCCCCATTGCACGAATCATAGGACGCGGCAGACGTTCCTGTCCAATTTTAAAGTTTTGCAAACTGCGCTGTGTTTGAGCTCCCCATAAAGCTTCATTTGGGACTTCAACCTCACCCATAGTGTCGTGTTCGATTCGAGTTTGCATAAACGTCCTCTATCTTTGTACTGAATTAAGAATATATTCAATCATTTAAAACTGCTCGTAATCTATTATGCTAAGCAATAATCACCTTTATGTAAATAATAATCATTTTTATTAAAGTAATTATTGCCCTTGTAGTGTATTCTGATAAAAACGCCACTCATCCTCAATCATCTGTTTCAAGGTGCGTTTAGGCCCCCACTGAAGCTGAATTTTAGCTTTATTCAAATTAGCACCTAACTGCTCAAGCTCATCGAGTTTATGGGTTGCATCGATGGTACGAATGTCTGATTGAGTATGAGTCGCTACCTGATCTAATAGGGCTTGTATAGAAACTACTTTCTCTCCGGCAATATTAAATGCTTCACAACAATGATATTGATTTTGCAGCCAGAGCAAGCTTGAAATTATTGCATCACATGCATCAAGTACATGTAAAAAACTTCGCTCTACAGTGTGATCCTCTGTATTTGCGTGACGCTGTAATTCAATATATTCCCGTTGCATTGCTGCGGCCTGCATAGCCATCGGCATAATGTTTTTTGGTAAAGGTGTCACATATTCACCTAAAACTCCGTGTTCAAAAGCTCCCGCCACATTACCCAGCCTTAAAATAGCTATTTTCCATTCATTATCTGTTTTATAAGTATCATAAATAATCTCTTCAACCATCTGTTGAGATTTAACATAAGGATTCGGGTAGGTATAGTTAAATGGCTCATCTTCTGTGAGATCCAAACCGGATTTACCATATACCGCCAAAGAAGATAAATGTACTAGAGAGCGGACACCTGTGCGCTGCATTGAACGTAACAGACTCATGATACAACTGACATTATCATTGTAATATTCAAGTGGTTTTAATCTAGATTCTTCAAGAGACTTGAATGCAGCAGCATGAATCACAGCATCAACTGAATACTGTTCAAAAACTTTATTCAGGGCAGGCGTATTACGTACATCAATTTTTACAAATGGCACATACATTCCGGAAATATATTCAAGTCTTTCCAGAGTTTGCAAATTAGCATTGGCCAGATTATCAACAATAATGACCTCTTGCCCTTGAGCTAGCAAGTTTAAAACTACATGCGAGCCGATAAAGCCTAAACCACCAGTCACTAAAATCATTGTATACTACCCTTAAATGATGATGCGTATTGCTCCGTCATAACCCTGATCGAAACAAATCACTGATCTAAACCGAATGAATATTTAATGAGTACCCTACTACTAATTACCTCTGCTCCGACTTCAATATATGCCTGGCATGCACTTGGTCTTGCTCAGGCCTTAAAAACTAAAGATGAAAACTTTCGTGTATTTTTTTACCAAGATGGTGTAATGGTAGCCAATAGCTTGCAATGGTTACCAGATGATCAGCGCAGTTTGACTCACGAGTGGCAAAAACTAAATATTCGCTTACCGGTATGTGTCAGTGCAGCACTAGCACGTGGCATTACTGATGAGCAGAATGCACAGCGTCATCAGATCAGTCAATACAACCTTGCTCAGGGATTTGAACTGGTTGGATTAGGTGAACTGGCAGATGCCGTACAGTCTGCTCAACGTTTAATTCAATTCTAAGTTGTTATTTTCAATAGATTGTTGCTTTTAAAAGGTGAATTGTGTGAGAACTGTACTTGTTATATTAACCCAGCCTAACCTTGGTAGTTTACAGATACATGAAAGCCTTTCAGCCACAATGGTTTTGGCGACTTTTGGCTGTCAAGTCAAAGTGTTACTGCAAGATGCAGCTCTCACTCTATTACGCTCCAAATTAGAATTTGACCAGTTACGCTATGCCTTCAAGATTGCATCAAATCTGTTAGATAGTTTTGAATTTTATGATTTAACACCTGTACTTATAGAGGAAGAAGACCAAAACTCTTCTTTTGTAAAAAATACTCAGCAGGAAATTCAAATTGTAAAGTTTGATGCCGAATTAATTCGCTCTTTTGATCATGTTCTGTATTGGTAATTTTCACGAGTAATATATATGACAGATAAAACCCTTTTTCTTGTACAGTCAGATTACTCCTCCACTCCTCAGGCATTAAGCAAATTAGAGAAAATTTATAGTCCTGAAGATACCATAGTCCTTATGGGTGAAGCAGTGCTGTATTTTTCTGTCGAGTGGTTAAAAGAGTGTACCTCCCTTTTCATATTAAGAACTGATACAGAACTTTTAATAGAAGAACTCCCTGATTTTATTGATCAAATTGATTATTTAAAATTTGCAGATATTATTTTGCAATTCAATCGTTGTATTCGCTTGAAATAATACTTAGGCTATTTTTATGAATCTTAAACTGGATCAGGACGGCCATCTGGTCGATTATACATTGTGGAATGAAAAGGTTGCTCAGCAACTGGCAAAATCACTGGAGCTTGAATTAACTCCTTGGCACTTCAGAGTCTTACAAGCCGTACGTCAGTTTTACCATCAGTATGGGCATTCTCCTGCCACCCGCCCGCTAATTAAGTATCTGATCAAGACTCTGGATGATCCATTAATTGATAATGCCCTTTTACAGGAAAAATTTAATACCGGTCTAGTTGCTCGGCACTTGAGCCGTCTTGCTGGTATTCCTAAACCTGCTAACTGCCTTTAAAAGTATTTTAAATAGGAAATGAGCAAGATGAAGCCAATTAAAATAGAATAACTTCTTGTTTCCTCTTCTTTTGCTCAAGATATAAACAGGAAAACTTACTGGTAATTAAGATTTTGCCAATATGACTTGCTGAATACTCAGACTGGGATGAGATCAAGTTCCAGCTAGTATGAACAAAAAGGTCAACTTGCTGTATGATATTTATACTATATATTTTTACTGAAAATTTATTTAGATTAAGTAAATCTCCTATTTATTTCCTTTAGATCTATTGGCTACTTAATAACTATAAATTCACCTTTAGTAAATTTTTCAATTAAAAATTTTTAAGTAGATTCATGAGTAAATGAAGAAAAACCCAACTTTATGTATGCAAACCTTCTTTAATAGGACTCTCGTTAAAATCCTCTTCTTTTTAAAAAAATTTTTTTAATTTCAATAGTTTAATCATATATTATTAAAAATAAATTTTTTATTTATCATTCAGTTAAGATATTAAATTAAAAAATAGAATCCTCGAATTTCCGCATAAATCAAACATTTTATAGATTTAAAAATTTATGTAATAATTTTTAAATCTATAAAAAAATATTTACAGAAAAATTAATGATAAAATTCGTAAATAAAAATATTTTATAAGAGCAATAAGTAACCTTTTAACCCATTACTAGAAATTTTAATACACCTAGCCAGTTCATGATATCTTTTAAAATTTAAAAAAATTATAAATTTGTCATTTTTTAACATTGCCAATTCCCTGCAAAGTTTTCAATATATAGCTCAATTTTGGCATTGATCTTCTGTTTCAATTAATACAAATTATAAAGAATTTGCAGAATAATATGCCATAATACGTAAATTTTGCTGACATCTTGCAAAGAATGCATATATTTTTGATATTGGAGCAGGCTGGATGAGTTCAACCATTTTGGTTATTCATGGACCGAATTTAAATTTGCTAGGTAAACGTGAACCGGAAGTATATGGTCGTCTTAGCCTTCAGGATATCAATCAAAGTCTGACTTTACATGCTCAAAAAGCAGGATTTTCTCTGAATACTTTTCAAAGCAATTGGGAAGGTGCAATTGTTGACCGGATTCATCAGGCTCAAGATGATGGTACACAGTTTATTATTATCAACCCTGCTGCACTGACGCACACTTCAGTAGCTTTACGCGATGCCTTGCTTGGCGTTGCGCTTCCTTATATTGAAGTCCATCTTTCTAATGTGCATGCCCGCGAAACTTTTCGTCATCATTCTTATTTATCCGACAAAGCAGTCGGTGTGATCTGTGGTTTAGGAGCAAAAGGCTATCATTTTGCTCTGGACTATGCGATCGAAAAAATTAAACCCTCTTCTCACCAATCATAATTAGGAAGACTCATCCATGGATATCCGCAAAATCAAGAAACTCATCGACTTGATGATTGAATCCGACCTGCAGGCGATTGAAGTCAAAGAAGGCGATCAGTCTATCGCCCTGACACGCCGTATGCCGGTCGTTGCAGCGGCGGCTACTCCTGCGATGCCAACTCCTGCTGCATCAGCCCCTGCAGCTAAAGCACCACGTGGTGCAGTAGAAACGTCTCCAATGGTCGGCGTGTTCTATGCCGCACCAAGCCCAGGTGAAGCGCCATTTGTTAAAATTGGCCAGACTGTTTCTGCCGGTGATACGTTAGGTATTATTGAAGCAATGAAAATCATGAATCCGATTGAAGCCACTCAAAGCGGTGTAATTGAAGAAATTCTGGTCAAAAATGGTGAAGTCATCCAGTTTGGTCAACCATTATTCCGCTATCGCGCTTAATACCCGGGGATTCATATGTTGCAGAAAGTTTTAATTGCAAACCGAGGTGAGATTGCCTTGCGCATCACCCGGGCTTGTAAAACTTTAGGAATTAAAACCGTTGGTATTTATTCCGATGCCGACAAGGATTTGATGCATCTACGCTTTTGTGATGAAGCAGTATGTATAGGGCCTGGTACCAGCAGTGAAAGCTATCTGAATATTCCGGCTATTATTACAGCAGCAGAGATTACCGGTGCAGATGCAATTCATCCGGGTTATGGTTTTTTATCTGAAAATGCTGAATTTGCAGAAATCGTAGAAAGTTCAGGATTCATTTTTATTGGTCCACGTCCTGAACATATTCGCCTGATGGGTAATAAAGTTTCAGCAATCATGGCGATGAAAAAATCTGGTGTACCGACCGTACCTGGTTCAGCTCATGCTGTAACGACCAATAATGCCCTTGCTGAAGCAAAAGAAATCGGTTTTCCGCTGATTGTTAAAGCTGCCTCAGGCGGTGGTGGTCGTGGTATGCGTATTGTCGAGCGTGTAGACACTCTGCTTGAATCTGTCCAGGCTGCCCAGCGTGATGCTGAAATGTGGTTTGGTGATGATACGGTTTATATGGAGCGTTTTCTGCAAAAACCACGTCATGTAGAAGTTCAGATTTTGGGTGATGGCAATGGTCATGCCATTCATCTTTATGACCGTGACTGCTCTTTACAGCGCCGTCATCAGAAAGTTCTAGAAGAAGCACCTGCACCATTTCTGCCAGAACAGGCACGTGCAGATATTCTTGAAGCATGTGTAAACGCTTGCAAATTAATGCAATACCGTGGCGCAGGAACATTCGAGTTTTTATTTGAAGATGGTGAGTTCTTCTTTATTGAAATGAATACGCGAGTTCAGGTTGAACATCCGGTGACTGAAATGGTAACGGGGGTAGATATTATTGAACAGCAGTTGCGTATTGCAGCAGGTATCGGGCTTGATCTTCAACAGGAAGATATTAAAGTACGCGGCCATGCAATTGAATGTCGAATCAATGCAGAAGATCCTTCAACCTTTATGCCGTCACCAGGTAAAATCGAGCAGTTTTATGCTCCAGGTGGTGCAGGTATTCGCTTAGATTCACACATATATCCAGGCTACAGTATTCCACCTTATTATGACTCTATGATTGCCAAGCTGATTTCACACGGTAAAGATCGTGAAACTGCAATTGCCCGGATGAAACAGGCACTAGATGAAATGATTCTTTCTGGAATTAAAACCAATATTCCATTGCATAAAGATCTTATTTTACAAGATAAGAATTTCTGTAGCCAAGCTATGGATATTCACTATCTGGAAAAGCATTTACTTAAACAGCTTGAAGGTCAGCAAGAGGCCCCCAAAGCCAGCTAGTGATGTATCATGATAAAAAAGCCTCTTGATTCAAGAGGCTTTTTATTAACTGATTTTTTATAATTTATGAAAACTAAAGTTAAAGAATACAAAGAAGTTTAAGGCAAAATTCGCTTTAATGTAGCAAAACACTCCTGCCCTTTTTCTGTAGCACAGAAATTGATCGTATGAGTATTTTTCCATTGGACAAAGTACTGAGAAATCTCACCCGTCTGGTCTTCTCGTCGACCAGAGCAATCAGTTTGATTATTATCGTATCTTACCTGTATGATTAACGCAGGCAACTTGTCTTTTAAGTCATCTGAAGGTTGATAATCATAAAGTGCATACGACCACTCTTGACCACTTTTAATCATTACTTCATTGTCATTTCGAAAATTATAATATTCTACACATTTTTTATTGTTAGGAATTTCCATGCCCCATAGACCCATAATTTCAGGACGAGTAAAAATACGGATCGTATTAGCAGATAATTTTTCTGACTGGGCTTCAGTTTGCGCAGAAGATGTTGGTACTGGTTGCTGTTCTGCCCATACCCAACTTGAACAAAGTGTAATAAGAGCTGTAAGATATAGTTTTTTCATGAATTTTTTAACCTTGTCCCCATAAAATTTAAATTAGCATAAATTTGTAAAAAAACTTGTTTGAATAACGTTATAAAACAATATTTATCTTCACTCTTGATTTATTGCGGAGGGGTTTTACAAGTAGGCAATATTATAAAAATCAGCTAAGCTAATTTGCTCCGTATCATAATATACGTGTACATCCCAGAAATAAAAGATCAAAGATATAAAAGTACATAGGAAAAATTTAAATAATGAAAATTCAAGAATATATGCAATATGATGGCCTGGGACTAGCTCATCTTATTAAGAATAAACAGGTACAGGCTTCCGAACTTTTAGAACTTGCTATACAACGCGTAGAAATTGCAAACCCTGAGCTCAATGCAATTATTATTCCTATGTATGAGTATGCTCAAAAGCGGGTAAAACTGGATTTAAATGGTCCATTTGCTGGTGTGCCTTTTTTAGTAAAAGACCTGTTTCAAGAATACAAAGGCATACCGACCAGTTATGGCTGTCAAGCATTAAAAAAGCTCCCCTACATTCCCGAGTTTAATGCGGAGATTGTAAATCGCTGGGAGAATACAGGTATTATTACACTAGGTCGCACCAATACACCTGAATTTGGTATCAAAGGAATTACTGAACCAGATGCATGGGGGAGCTGTGCTAACCCATGGCATTTAAAACACAACAGTGGCGGTTCTTCCGGTGGTTCTGCCTCAGCTGTAGCAGCAGGTATTGTACCGGTAGCAGGTGCAGGAGATGGTGGAGGTTCTATCCGGATTCCTGCATCCTATTGTGGTTTGTTCGGACTTAAGCCTAGTCGTGGTCGTACGCCATGGGGCCCTGGTATGAGTGAGGCCATGCACGGCGCAGCTATGCAGCATGTTCTGACACGAACAGTACGAGATAGTGCAGCTATGCTTGATGCAACACAAGGATTTGAATCTAGCTCGCTCTTTAAAATTGAGGCTCCTTTACAGCCTTATAGTGAAGTTATTCAGCAGCCACCCAAGCAATTAAAAATAGCTTTTTCTACTGTTTCACCTATTGGTACACCAGTTTCTAAAGATGCTGTTAATGCAATTCAGTATACTGCTAAAATTTTAGAGTCTTTAGGGCATATTGTTATAGAAGACCAGCCCGCAATCGATGGTATGGCCTTAGCCAAAGATTTTATTACGACATGGTTTAGCCAGTTCTCTTATATGTTGGCACAGATCAAGCAGCAGACTCATGCTAAAGATCAGGATTTTGAACTGGATTCTCTAGCCTTGGCTGCCTTCGGAGCACAAACTAGTGCTAATGAGTATATTCATAATCTCAGTAACTGGGGCGGTTATGTCAGACAAATGAATTATTTTTTTGATCAGTATGATCTTTATTTAATCCCCGCTACTGCTTCAGTAGCCCCTAGAAATGGAGAGGTTACCACACCAAGCTGGCAAAAACCGATCCTGAAAATGTTAATTAAATTAGGTAAAGCACATTATCTTACACGCGGAAAACTGGTCGAACAAATTATTCGTGAAAATCTGAAATGGGTACCCTTTACCCAGCTGGCAAATATTACCGGACTTCCAGCAATGTCAGTTCCACTATATTGGAACAAGGAAAATCTCCCACTAGGTTCTCAATTTATTGCACCGTTTGCCCGTGAAGACCTCCTCTTCCAATTGGCTACTCAGTTAGAACAGGCTCAACCATGGATAAGCAAGTATCAAGAAATTAAGGTCTAGCTCTATAAAAGCCTGTTATCACACAGGCTTCATTTTAGTTTATCTGAAGCCTCAGCGATTTTACATATAAGCGCAGTTTATATATAAAATTAAAAATTAAGGCTCTAATATTCTTTCAGAATGATTTGTTGAGTTCCATACAAAGAGTAATATTAGCTCGACCTTGACGCGCTTGCAATCATAAAAAAGTCTGACCTCACAAGATCTGCCAGTAATAGCCTTCCAGTGCATTATCTGATGCTATACCTCATCCCCATATAAGTACTATATAATGCCTGACCCCGACTTTGCTTGCTGCTTGGGTGTGAAGTTATCCCAAATAAGTCGCTTTAGTTCTTACACTTTACTTCAATCTGATACTCATCTTGAGTAACTTTAATTTTAATCTTTTTATATCTTCTTTTATTAGGGTCTATAGCAGAGCCTGCTACTTCTTCAAAAAAGGCTCTATCATTCATTAATTCCCCATAAGCCTTATAACCAATCAATATTTTTTCTGGCGACTGATTTTCTTCCTTAATTCTAGCAAGCATATTATCTAGATTTTTAACATTGATATTTGGCATAATTGAGCTACTCAAAAAGTTAAGACTCAATTTTCTTCTATTTTTATGACTAAAAGATGAATTTACTCTTTATTAGATTCAAATATATATTGAAATTTCATTGTTTTAACTAGAATTAATTAAAAATTTTATGATTTTTAATACATCTTGATTTAACTTTATGCAGCCCAATGCCTGGATTGAAAAAACTAAAAGTGACTTTAATTGCTCAATGGCTATTAAACTATTTTCAACTAAGAAACAGGTCCCAGGTCTCTTGCATTAGAAAATGAATAATAAGCTATAAATTTAGATGTCTTTTTTAGCATTATCATATTAATATTTTAATATATTATAGATAATTAAAAAGCTCATCTTTCAATGAGCTTTTTAAATTGTATTCATATATGAGTTTTATTAGTTACTTTAACTATGAAAATCTCTTAATATAAACTGTTTAATAGTTTCATCAAAATTAGCTTGTGAAAAATTTAGCTTATTATGTTTCAAATTTTTATAGTAATAGCTAGCTACCATACTCATACCAAATAAAGTCAACAATTTCATTGCTCACCTCAAATTATTTAACTGACTGAATATAAAATTATCATTCTAATATGTAGCCTTCCAACCCCTTTTCTCTTACTTTCTGTACCTCATGTAAAAGGATGTATATAAAAAAAGCTTGCCAAATGACAAGCTTTTTTTTGCATATTCATAGAGTAAACTTAATAAATCTTCATCTCTGTAGTAGACTCTTTTTTAATCAAAAAACATACTACCCACAAGATGTAACTATAGTTTAGTTCTTATTTAAACTCTTTAACCACATGAAGCATCTTTAATCTGGTTAGTTACAGGATCTATAATTACTGTAATGCGCTCAATACGATAGTCCATCGTAGCTGGCTGATTAGGAGTAAGAGTGCGAACAATTTTAGAACCAGTTTTCTGTTTAATTTGCTCATCACTTAAACCAGTATGTCCAACCAGTTTTTTAGCTTCTGCTGGAAGACACTGAGCCTGACCCATATTAGTATTATTGGATACTCCATTTTCTGGAGAGTTTGCACAAGCAGTTAATCCTGTAGCGACCAGCGTTAAAGCTAAATAAATAATTTTTTTCATCATCTCTACTACCCTTCTTCAAAAAAACAACCCTAACAAAAAAGTATTCTTATAATCAATAAACATATATAGTTCATTTGTAGAATTAACTAGTCATTCGAGCTACTGCCCTCAGAGCTTGAAGATGTATCATTATTAGTATTATCCCAAGGGCCAGTAGCTCCTCCCCCACTAAATGAACCATTATCCCCTGTATATTCTGTATGCTTTGATGAGGAATCCTGCTCTAGGGTGCTTATATAATGATAACTACAATTAATTTCATGAAATGAGTTTTTAATTGGTCCGCAGTAGCGTAAACTTTTGTTTCTTCGATACTTAAATTTTTTATAGCCTATAAAAATTAAGAGTAATATAATTAAACCAGAGACTACATAAAGCATAATAATTACTCTGTTGTCGACGTATAACTTACTTTTAAAGCTTAGAGGTTAATATATTAAATATTTTGTTATTCGTATTAGGTTGAATTATTATCTGACGCAGAATTATTATCTTTTGGATATCTATTGTTATAGGATTCATTTTTGCTTTTCTCTCTAAAAAGCTCTATATTTATTAAAACATACAGAACACATAATAAAATTAGACCCAAAATCATGAAAAATAAATTCATCTAACAAGAGCCTACATATAAATTAAGTAGTCTATTTTTTAAATAAACTCTAATATTTAATAAATGAGCTACCATTAACTAAAATAGATATTTTGATAATTTACTTAACTTCATAAATAAATTTTTATGAATCCTGCTCTAATGTATGAGGAGACTCAGGTTGGTTTTTATCACTTTCTTCTTTCTTGTTCGCACAAGCAGTTAGACTAAGAGTTACAGCTAAAATAACACCAGTTATAGTTAAATTTTTCATATTTTTCCTAACTTTTCATTACCTAGTTCGTTATTATAGAAGATATAAATTACTAATTCTTTCTACTTATATAGTACAAATGTTATAAATACGTATAAAAATTTGTCTTTGAAAATATATAAAATTTATCTTTTCTCCTATAAACTACATATATATTTAAGTAAAAAATGATTCACTTTAATTATCTATTTATATAATTTTTTTACTCTTGTGATAGAATTTACAAAAACAAATTACTACGTGGATACTCATATCGTAGTGTATATTTAATAGAATTAATAGCTGGCTAACTTTCTGGCATGCCAAATACTTACCAAAGAAAAATTTTTAAACTTAATTTAAGAAAATTAATTCTAATTTTAACTGCTTTAGCAGTCTCATTTTTATTTGTTATCTCCTTAGTAGCAAGTTATATCCTTTTTAAGAAAGAATTAGTCAAGAAATCACTTTTTCTCAACTATGAATATGCTTCTAAAATTGCTTCGAATACTGACAGGAAACTTCAAGTTACTTTAAACGAACTGAAATACAGCGCAGATATAATAGGTCAGGGCTTTGATCAGCGTACATTTAAAGAACATGAAGTTGAGCGACTTAAAAATCTTTCTCATCACTTTGACACTTTAATTATAGGTAATAGCCAAGGATCGGTTACTGAATACACATTAAAGCAGCTTAATCTTGATCAAAGACAAGTGTCTACCTCACTGGGAGTTCAGGGATCTTTACGAAGTAAGCATGCTTATATCTCACCGCCCTATTATTCAGTCAGAAATAATTTGGTAATCTTTATCTCACAGCCAATCTTTGATAATAAACATATCTATAAGGGGTATGTAGGCACTTTAATTCATTTAAAAGAAACTAACATGATTAATGAATTACTGCCACTGGAATATAACTATAAAAATAACAAAATCTATATCATTGATAGAAATGGAAAAATTGTATTTGATCCGAATAGGAAAAAAATCGGGGGTCTCGTAGCCCAGAATAGTAGTATGGCCTCTATAGAGTATAGAAAAAGTGGAAAAACTGAATTAATCAATGATATAGGAACAAAATATGTAGCTGGTTTCGCCTACATACCTACAACCGGATGGATTGTTGTTTCACAAGAACCATTGGCCGATTTAATTGATGAAACCAAATCAATTATTTTTAGATTAAGTGGTGTAATCTTTATATTTTATCTATTAATTTTCTATATTGTCTGGAGAGCATCTGCTTTTATAGCCTCACCTCTCCATGAGCTTGCCAAGATGGCGAGTGCTTTGAATCAACCTGAGACTAAAACAAAAATTAAGAAAATTAAGAAAATTAAGCCATGGTATTACGAAGTACAAAAATTCAAATTTTTATTACTTTCTAGTATTGAAAAATTTAGCAGTAAAATTGATGAAATGAACTTTCATATTAATTCTGACGCCCTTACTCAACTCTTTAACCGTAGGGGCATGGAAATTTTTGTTAAAGAAATGATAGATTCTGATATACATTTTTCTATACTACTTATAGATATAGACCGTTTCAAACGCGTTAATGATACTTATGGCCATGATATAGGAGATGAGGTATTAAAAATTCTAGCGAAACTTATACAGGAAAATTTTCGTAAAGAAGATCTGTGCTGTCGTTACGGAGGTGAAGAGTTTATTGTGGTTATTCCAAATAATAATAAGCAGGAAATTTATGAAAGTGCAGAGAGATTTCGACGTATTGTAGAGGCATTTGAAATTAATAATGTAGGTAGAATTACCATTTCTATAGGTATCGCATCCTGGCCAGACAGTGCAGAAGAATTTGCACAAGTTTTAAAGATTGCTGATAATAATCTTTACTATGCAAAGAATAATGGCCGTAATCAGATTAAATATAGCTAGTTATAATAAAACGACAGAAATAATCTGTATAATAAGTATTTAATTATTTCATTTAATAAAATTATATAATATTTAAATTAAAATGCTGACCTTATATCAATATAAGAGACTAAGATTGTGTTTTTATTTAAATATATTGTACCACCCTCTTAAAACTATAAGATAAAACTCATTATATAAAATTAAAAATATCATAGGGTTATTACATTTCTCATACAAAAAAACAGGTTATTTAAAACCTAATCTAAAAATTAAACCTTTGTTTTTTATAAATTTAATTTTTAAAAACCGATTTTTGGATTTTATGTAACTTATTGAAATAACTATTTTTTTATTAAAAATTCTATAAAATAAACCAAGGAACTAAAATCATTACTTTGAGCAAATATATATGAATCTGGTGAGGCTGCTATACGTAAGTAAGCTTAAAAAAAATAAAAATGCCGTTAAAGATTTAATGGATATTCTTACAGAAGCTATAACATATAATAGTCCCCATGAGATTTATGGAGCATTATATTTTGGAAATGGATACTTCGTACAATGTCTTGAAGGCGAAAGAGATAAGCTTGAGCATCTTTTTTATAAAAAAATCATTAGAGATCCTCGACATGAGCAATGTGAAGTTATTTATCTTGAACCGATCAAAAGTCGCCTATTTGCAAATTGGCATATGAAATATGCAGCTTTTAACAAGGAAGTCATGCACTTTTTTAAAGATCACCATCTAGAAGCTTTTAATCCTTATTTATTAACGAACCATACTATCTCTCCTTTTATTAATTTACTGGCTAAACAAAAAGACGGTATTAGTACTCTAAGGTTAAAATAGTAACCTCAAAAAATTAATTTTTATAAATTCATTTAGTTTAATAATCAGTTGATCTAAAATAAATTTTTATGTTAATGTTTGTTAATTTAACAGGGAATAGTGATGCTATATAATTAAATATAAAAACTCATTATTTAAGTTTTTAAAAAAATATTTTCCAGTTGAGAGCTAAGGTATTTTACAAATTGTGTTTTATTTTCAATCCTCGGCATCTCTACACTCCAAAAGGTATAGAACTTAAAATTAATTTCTAATGTTATACTAATAGCTCCAATTTCTAAATCATATTCTATCGCTTCTAGGTTTGAAAAAACTTCTATGACTTTAGCTAAGAATAAAATCTTATTTCGTTCTTTCGACTTTACAGGTCTGTACGCCTTTAAAGTCTGACTATAAAGGTAATCATATAAATCTGGACAGAAATTTTCTTGATGCTTTATCAAAAACTTTAGAACCTTATATCATTAGAAGAATTTATTTATAACATTATCTTATTCAAAATCTGGTAAGCATATTGTAAGTTTTAATATTATTTTTATCGACATAAATATATTTAATATAATCTTCTAATTATAAATATTTTATAGCTTATTTTTTAATACAAGTTATTAGACTATATAACTTCTAAAGCTATATAGTCTATTTGCTGCTAGCAGTTTTGCTTTAGGCTATAGTAGCTATCTGGCTGTTTAGCTAGAAGATCTATAAAATTAGGTATAGTTCCAGTATTAAGTAAATACGGATTAAACTCATCAAGGTGATGTTCACAAAAAAAGCTTAATATATCCTTATGGAAAATTGCATATTTCATATGCCAATTTGAAAATAAACGTTCGTTTATATTCTCAAAAAACATAATTTCACATTGTTCATGACGTATGTCTCTTAAAATTTTATTATAAAATAAATGTTCTACTTTTTCTTTGTCTCCTTCAAGACACTGAACAAAATAATTATTACCGTAGTAAAGGGCTCCATAAATTTGATTAGGATTATTAAAATCTAATGCTTCTGTAAGAATGTTGAATAATTCATTCATAGGATTAGCACAGTCTTTTAACTTGCTTACATACAACAATCTTACATCACTCACGTTCACCTCCAAACCAGACATATAAAAACCCACATAAAAAACTTTAAAAACCGACCTTATATAAATTATCTTTTTCCTGTATGAATAAATGATGAACCACAACTCTATTAACATCAGTGATGCTACTTATCTTTCTTATGAAGATTAAGATGAAGACATACCTATTGGCCTGTTATATCGTTGGTCATTTTTTCATGATGCATTTAAAAGCGGAACGGCTTATCCGGCAACCCATAGTTTTTTTACACTTAGCTATGACTGTCATGATCATTCTTCCCGACTTTGGGAAAGTCGTAATATGAATCAATACGCTAAGGATCTTGCAAGCTTTATGCAAAGTTAAACCGTAAAGAATAATACTCATTGACTCTCTACAACAGTAATGTCATTGCATACTATTTGAAGAACTATAGAACCAAATTAACAAAAAACTATTTTTACTTTCAACAGTTAACCTTTTTAATGAAGCCTGATGATAATCTAAAAAATGTATCATAAGAAATATTTGCTACTATGTATGAACAAATATTGAGTAATTGAGTCGCTTTTTATCTTTGATTCGCTAAAGACTTTATGGTTTTAATGAACTATTTCTTCTAAAGATATTCGAAGTCCCATATAAAATTTTCTTATATAAGCCTTAACAGGCTTAATTAAAAACACCCTCTATTTGAATTACCGCGTTTTCTGAAACAGACTAAGAAGATGACTTAAAATTTATATATCTAATCTGGTATTTTACTAAAATAATAACGAAATCATTTCTTCGAATGCCTCTGGTACAGAAGTACTTAAAGTTACTTGCTAATGTTGAGAGTTTAGAGATATGAAGTGCTCCATATGGATAATGCAATACCTAAGTAAAGATAATTATTTTATTCTTACTCTATTTTTATATTTTACGAGTACTAAATAATAATATACTTTTAGTTAGAGTCTATAAAATATATCAGGACCATCTGCAAATTTTATTAGCCTATCTTGTAATCTATAAACTTATATATTTTTCAGCTTGACGATTATTTATAGATATCAAACTACATTTACAGCCTTTTTTTGGTTTACTCCAGTGTTCTGTAGCTGATCTTTGAAACTCTATATCAGTAATTTTAAAAATTTTATTATTGAAGTCATAACATTGTTGAGGAGTAGTACTATCAATCACAGGAGACCATAAAATATGACTATAGTTCTCACCTTTACTTAAATCGAAATTACTTTTTGCAATAAGATAGTTAAATACAAACATTTGACGACTAATTAGCCAAGCCCGATAATCAGAGTCTGCTTCTAAAGATTCCCTATCAATATAAGAATGGATATTTTTTGGAATAAGTGCAAGAAATCTATTAATAAATTTATTAAATAATAGTCTATTCTCTTTTAACTTGAGATTATTTAAGTGGCTATGAATATCTAAAATTTCCTGTTTAAAAAACTGAGCATCGGCTCTGCACTGTATACCTATTGCACTTAATTCTTCTCTTTCCTCATCAGACATAGAGTTAAACCATAATTTATAAGATTTCCTGCTACTCTCTATTAACTTCTTTTTCATTATAATCATCTTTTCAATAAAAATTTTTAATTATCTTAAATCCTAGTATTTTTAAAAAAGATGTAAAAACGTAACATTAGTTAATATATTTGTTTTTATAAAACTAAAGTTTTAATTATTTCAAGCTAAAACATTAAGAAGTTTAAGTTAAGATTGTTTTCGTAATTATAATTAAATAATTTTTTATATTAAAATAAAAAAGCCCAGACTTTAAGAGAGGGCTTTTTTAACAGGCTAAGGTTCAGCTTGCTAATATTTACTATTACATATGCTGATCATTCTGATTTTGATCATTCTGTTGACGCTGCTGATCATTTTGCTGATTCTGCTGGCCTTGTTGACTGCTCTGCTGACCTTGTTGACCACTTTGCTGATTCTGTTGGCCTTGTTGATGTTGTTGATCATTTTGCTGATTTTGTTGATTTGACATTTTAAAATTCCTCATAATCTTAATAGAGTGGCTAGATTTCTATCTAGTTCTATTAACATACACCTTTCTTTTAAATATATATTTCAAGAGTGTATCAAATAATATAAATGTAATTTGAAATTATATTCCTTAAAAATAAGGCCTTATATTCATTATATTTATTGCATCTATAAATTCTTTTATTTACATAAATTACTTAAAATTATTTTTATAGGTTAAAGATTCCATACTCAAACTCGGGAATTTGAATCTTCTTAATTTAATAAAATATTCTATTAGAATATATTTTTAATTCCCAATTATTATAAAGACACTGAAATAATCTTAATTTCAGTGTCTCATCATTAATACAATTTTACTATTTCAAACTATCTCTCTCGAAATAATTTTTTATTAAGTTAACTATTATTTTGTCGAACAAGAAGTTGGTATTTTTCCATTATTGAGAGTCTTTAAAAACTCTGCTGAAAAATTTGGACTTTGACGTACTGCATCTCGGTGGTCACCTCCATTAATAGAATGGTATACAACTGGTTTATGAGCTTTACAAACTTGCTGATAATAAGCATAGGTTCCGCGTGGATCTACTAGCTGATCATTCGTGCCTTGTACAAGCATGAGAGGTACAGTAGGAGTCATCCGCTCAATAGACTGCAATTTAAGGTAATCAAGCAATGGTTTTAAATTGGCTTCTGGCTTAAATATACGATCTGGCGACTGCTTTAGCTCTGTTTGCATTTCACTCAGACAGCGTTTACGTCCTTGATCAAGTAAAAGCTGCATTTCCGGACTTACCAGATTATCAGGATTTATACTAGGGTCAGCAGCTTGAGCGCCGAGTAGAACTATTGGAAAAAAAGCAGCAACGTTGGTGTCAGGTTTAGGATGAGTTTGGGCATACTCAGCAATACCCTCATACTGATATCCACCTGGTGCAAGAGCCAATGCCGCCTTCAGATTAAGCTCAGGTGCATCTTTTTGTCCATATGCAGCTACCGCTAATGCAGCTGCTCCTCCCTGACTATGACCCATTACTAACCATTGCTTGTTAATCTGGCCTGGCATTAAAACATGTAGTGCACGCACTGCATCAACTACTGTATGTAATTGGCTAGTAGCATTCATATAAGGATGCCCGCCTGGAGTGCCTAAACCTTGATAATCAGGTGCAACTATCGCATAACCGCGTGCTAACCAAGTATCTAAAGCAGCATCAGCGACTTGTTGATAACTATGGACTGGCCCGCCTGCATAATCCTCTGAAGGTGCACATGTGTCTGCTACCCCTGTAGTACCATGTGCCCAGGCAAGTACTGGCCAGCCCTGTCTTGGTGCTTTGCCTTTAGGGAGAATAATAAAGCCTGAGGCAACAATGGGCTCCCCATATACTCCCCGACTCCGATAATTAATCAGAAACCGTTGTCCTGCATGTGCATAGCCCACTCCCGGCTGCTGTGCCTGAGCAGATAAAATTGTGCCAGGTTTAGTACTGGAAATATGATAATTTTTAGAAGCTACAGTAGTGTTAGTTTGGCTAACAGCTAAAGTTGTACAGCCAAAGCTAAGGGCTGCGATTAGAAATTTTAAAGGATGAGATAATTTAATCAAGGGTTTGTACTCCGCCGCCATTTACAAATAAGGTTTGACCACTGATCCATGAAGAGATAGGAGCAGCAAAGAATAAGACTGCTTTAGCAATATCTTCCGGTTCACCTAAACGCTGCAATGGGGTATGAGCCAGCATGCGTTTTTCAATTTCAGGAGTGAGAACTTTTGCCAGTGCAGCTGTGCGAATAGCCCCTGGTCCTACTGCATTAATGCGTACTACAGGCCCAAAGTCATGTGCTAAATTAGCACCCATATGATTTAACGCAGCCTTAGAAGCAGCATAGCCGCTCATAGCAGGACTCTTATTAACAGAACTCATAGAAGTGATATTAACTATTGAACCGTAGCCTGCTATATTCATATGCGGAACCACAAGTTGACAGAGACGCCAGGCAGCGAATACGTTCAGCTGAAAGTCACGAACAAAATCATCTACACTGATCTGATCAGGTGCTTCATGACCGCCTCCGCCTCCGCCAGCATTATTGACCAGTATATGGATATGCCCAAATGCTTCTAATGTACTTTCAACAGCTCCTACTAGCTCACTATCTTTGAGAATATTACATGCGATACTGCGTATATCACCTCCTGTCTGTTCTTTAATGTACTCAGCAGTCTGTTGAGCGGCCTCTAAATTCAGATCAGCTATCATCACATTAGCTCCTGCTTCAGCTAATAATGAAGCACAGGCCCGGCCTATGCCTGCGGCTCCACCTGTAACTAATGCTGTTTTGCCGGATAAATCTAATAGGGACTGATACATTTTCTTGTTCTTCTCCTGTAGATAAAAATATATGAAAGATTTAAAGTCTTAGCTTAAGATTATTCTTTTCAAGATATCTCCTGAATTTATTTAAAATTATTAATACTTACAATAAACAAATTAATCTTATAAATTTAAAAGTAAATTGAAAATTACTAAAAGTATCAAAAATTATAATCTTAATATTTTTATAAAAATTTAAATTTTATTTAACTTCAGCCACCTATAAATTAAATAACAATTTAATAATATAGATATTTTAAATCTAAGCTAAATTTTTTATAAATTTATTTTAATAATGAAAGAAATAATTCATGATAAAAATTGTCAAAATTATAGTAACTGGTTTAATTTCCGTATTATCTACTCAAATATTTGCAGATACTAATGACCAAAAACTTATAAATGCAGCCATTAAAAATAAGGTAACTGTGGCTCAGGCAATTAAAGCAAAAGATGAAACAGCTGTTACATTGACTGGAAAAATAACTCGCTACATTAAGAGTGATTATTATGAGTTTAAAGATTCAACCGGTACCATAAATGTTGAAATTGATGATGATCTGGCGACTCCTTCTCAACTTAAACCAGGCACAAAAGTACGCATAATGGGTGAAGTAGATACCCACCGCTATAAACCTACTGATATCGACGTAGCAAAAATAGAGATACTTTGTTGATTAACCCTATTTTTTGGGAATTTCTTACTTTTCAGCAATAATTAAGCTTAATTGAGGCTTAAATCTCTAGAGGGCTGGCATTTCAATAAACTGATATATTTTGCCATGCCCCATCTAGATAATTCTTTAGAGTGCTATTAGACCCTTCATATACATAGAATGCCGTATAATGTATTTAAAATTAGTGGTATTAATATTTTCTCTTCAGAAATTTTGAGCGAACACTTCAAATCTTCCTTTTATATTTTGCCAGCCTACCTTTTAGTAAAAATTTTTAAATTTTATTAATTACTTTTAAGTAAAATTAACTATTTCACCAAATCTTAATCAGTTCTATTAGATTGATTAAGTCATATAAATTAAAAAAGCTTATTCATTAATATATCCTTTAATGATGCCCCAAATACCTCACCGTGGCTTAATTCCGGATAAATTATTAATTTGGCACTTACTCCTTGACTATGTACATAGGAAAGTAGCTCACGATTATTCACAATCATATCTTTGTTAAAATTTGGACTAACTTTTTGATTTTTTTGAGGAGTAATATCTCCTTCCATAAGTATAAGTTGTTTAGACTCAGCAAAAGGTTCTTTTGTACTCCTTAATTTTTTCATTATACGTTGATCTGCCCATGATAACGAAGGACTTGCCGCAAAGTAATGACTGAAATACTGTCCAGCTATTAAACTGTCCAATACAAATAATCCGCCGTATGAATGTCCCCAGAGTATTTTTCTTTTAGGGTCTAATTTGACCTGCTGTTCTACCCACGGTGCTATTTCTTGTATAATAATTTTTCGAAATGCCTTACTTCCACCACTCAATCGTTCAGGGTTTCGAGGGTCAACTGCCAGCTCACCTGTTTTATCTGCAGGTGTATAGTCTAGTGAACGCGCCTTAGAATCAAAAGGCAGATTAGTCTCATAACCAATCGCAACTAAAACTGGTGCATCCTGCTCGGCCATACCTTGAAGTAGATGTTCATTCAGGCGGGACATTACGGAATTACCATCCAGCATAAAAATAGCAGTACTTCCAGTTGATAGATTCTTTTTTTGCTTAGGAATACCTAACCAAACCTTGTAAATTCGCTTTTGATCTTTAGAGATGAATTTTTTAGTTTGAAAGTTATAAACTTGTGAACCTGTATCTGCAATGTTTTTACCTAAGGGTTTGAGATCAGGTTTAGCATGAACAGTTATTGCAACCGTACTAGCCATGCCTAAAACAAGAAATATTTCTAAGATTTTTTTGCCCAAAAAAAAGATTTTAGCCATATTTGATAAAAAGCAAATTAAAAATTATTATCCACCCTACTTTAATTAATAATCATTATCAATAAAAACCGTTAAATATTTTGTGCATTAAACCTTTAAAAAATTAAACTATTAGTTTGAGACGAGACATATTCTCTCTAAGAAGGGCTAAGTTATAGAAATCGGTTCACTCCACGATATTTAAGTCCTTGTCTTGTTCGCTTAGGCAATTCCGACTCTACAGAATCAATCAATACCTCTAATAAGGAAGCGATATCCTCTTGTAAAAGCTCTAAAGGCTGAAACTTTTTTTACCACGCTTATGAAAGAAGCGTTCTATACAAGTATTTTTTTCAACATATTTCATAGACCAACTTTTAAAATTAATCTCATCTATAATAACAGTTCTATATAACTTAATTTTATGATGCCGCTTATCATCTTGTATTTTTACAAAAAGAGCCTCTACTTGAGATTTCTCTCCCTCAAGACACTGAAAGAAAAAACCATTAGCATAATAAAGAACCCCAAAGATCTGCTGTTCCTGATTAAACAGTTTTGATTTAGTTAAAATATTACTTAAATCCTCCAAAAGATCACTATTTAAGTGTTCTATTCTTTCACTTGCATAGCAAAGTTGAATAAGCATTCAATTTCCTCTACCACAATTAGTCAGATATAAACTTGATATTAAAAAATTAATCTCCCATAGCTTTTCGTAGTATTTTATTACTTTAATTAAAATATAATAAAACTATATTATATCTTGATTTATATATCATCACACCAACTTAATATCATATTAAAAATCAAACATATAAGTTATAGATTTATCAAAAACCCATTCTATTTCATTAGATTCAGAACATTAAATTTCTATATAACTCAATCTTAATATAATAAAAATTAATCTATCGTATATAGCCCTTATCTATTATTTTCTTAAATAAAAAATAATATATTTTTAATATAAATTGCATCAATATATTACTATAGTTTTTCCATAAGGTTAAACCTAGTATATTGATTGCCAAGGCAATAAAAAATGCTCCTAACATATCCAAAGGAAAATGTACCCCAAGATATATTCTAGACCAAGCAACCAGCCAAGCTAATCCAATCAGTCCTAAACCAATAATACGTTGTTTAGAGAAAAAGTATGAAAAGGCAATTGTGCTAAAAATGAGCATATGATCGCTTGGAAATGAGCCATTAGGCACATGAAAGATAATTGTTCTTCCCACTTCCATTACAAAGGGGCGCGGATGATAAAAAAGCTGAGAAATAATCTGACTGATTGCAATGGCAATACTGGTAAAAATAAAAGCTTTAAGTATTTGTTTTTTAGTATTTAAATTTCCTTTAAACCATAAAACCAGAAATATTACCAGCATAATATAGAGCAAGTCATTAGCGATAAAGATGGCCACATTAATACTCAAATCAGTTGCATTCTCAGATGCATTAATTAATCTGAATAAATTTAAGTTAAAGGTTTCCAAAGACATAAGCTGGGTATATATAAAATTATTACGGTCATGATACTGACATATTTAATAAATAAAGAAAGCAGCACTAGCTGGATTTATGTATAAAAATTTAAACCTCATCAGCTTGCAAGATTTAAACTAATCTAACCAAATGTGTCTCAAAACCATACATTCTCGTGCTCTAATTTAGTTATTGTTCAATTAACTCATTATTTATTAAGATTTTTTATCATATAGGTAGGCAAAAATTAAAATGGATTTTGCAGATATCTTTATACGAGATACGTCTTGGAAATTTATTTTAGAAATCATCATTCGCTGCGTAGTGATGTATCTAATTATTATTATATTTCTGCGGTTATCAGGCAAACGTGGCATACGGCAACTCTCAATCTTTGAAGTTGCAATAATCTTGTGTTTGGGTTCGGCAGCTGGTGATCCGATGTTTATGGAGGAACTGCCGATTATACAAACGTTTACAGTAGTCGCTACTATTCTACTGCTATATCGGATTACGACTTGGAGTATGGTAAAAAATAAAAAAATAGAAGCATTGCTAGAAGGCTTACCCCTTTGTATAGTAGAAGATGGCAAACTAGTTTTTAAGGATTTGGAAAAAGAGACTTTCTCTCATGATGAATTTTTTGCCGAAATGCGCCAGCAGAATGTAGAACATTTAGGTCAGATCAGAACTGCCCTATTAGAATCAGATGGAGCATTAAGCTTACTTTTCTTTGAGAAAAAGGATATAAAATGGGGACTTCCAATTTTTCCAAAGGCTTATCAAAAAGCTACATTTGTTAAGGAAAATACTTTTTACTCTTGCATGAAATGCGGAGAAACCAGAATGTTGACCAAGATAGATCAGAGTTGTCCACGTTGTCACCATAGTGACTGGGCGGAATCTTTAAGAACGAGTCGCACCTCAGTTTAATATTTTAAAGTAGCACTAGTTATAAAAAAACCCATCAAAAGATGGGTTTTTATTATTCAAGGCAGACGAGCTATTACACTAAAGTAATGTTGCTTGCTTGAGGGCCTTTTTTACCGTCAACTACAGTAAATTGCACTTGCTGGCCTTCATATAAAGTTTTGAAACCCTGGTTAGTGATTTCGCTATAGTGAGCAAATACATCTGGACCTGATTCTTGTTGAATAAAGCCAAAACCTTTAGTCTCGTTGAACCACTTCACTGTACCTTTTACGACATTAGACATAATATAATCCTGAATTTTTAAATAAAGAGAGTTTTTAACTCTTAGGATAACTTGAAAATAATATATGAGACTAAAATCTGATAAAGACGAAGGATTTAATAAAAAACTGCGAGCTGAGAGATTATTGAAACAAAACTATATTTCTAGTTATGCGGCAATTATACAGGTTTCCTTTAGATTAGCAACCCATATTTTAAAAATAAAAAAACCCAATCATAGAAGACTGGGCTATAAACCTTAAATTTTTATTGGTAGCGGGAGCTGGATTTGAACCAACGACCTTCGGGTTATGAGCCCGACGAGCTACCAGACTGCTCCATCCCGCATCAATGAATTAGCTTTATACGCCTTAAATTGGTATAGGTCAATTTATATTTTAATTATTATAAAATATCGTAGGTTTATTTGACTTTTATACTTTTTTCCATACCTTATCTTCTTGACTCGCTGCAAGCGTAAAAGTAAAGCCATCGTCTGTACTGACCAGATAAATATCAGAAGTACGATAGACCACTTTCAGGACGGTGCCCAGCTCTAACAGTATAGGCTCGCACCCTTCCTTTTCAAGTTTTAAAGAATCCACAAGCTGAACTAATCCACTTTCCATTTTATCATCTCTTTTCAATGAAAAATCACTTAATAAGTGTATCTATAGACACCATTTTAAGCGAATTAATTTTAAATTTCTCTGTTTGACTTCATTTTTCAGTTTGGTTCTAAATAAGGATAAGGGTTAATTGCTCCCTGCCCATTTATATAAATTCCATAATGTAAATGTGGCGGTGTTCCGCGCGCATTCCCTGTATTTCCCACATAGCCAATCACTTCACCTGCTTCGATCCAATCCCCCGCAGTGATATTTTCAGCATAATTCTCTAAATGGGCATAATAATGATGAGTTAAATCAGGACCAGTTACCCAGACTACCTGTCCACCAAGATTGTTAGTACCCACCTGCCTAACTATACCTTCAGTTGTACTGAGCACAGGTGTCCCCCGTTTAGCGAATATATCGATTCCTTCATGTTTTCTACCTTCACTTCGAGCAGCTCCCCAAGTATCTTGCAGTTGTTTCCTTGTTACCCCTTCTACAGGCACAGGAAGTTGGCCAGATAACTTTTTGTTCATGAGCTGACTATAAAGAAAAGGATAACGAAAACCAGCGGACTCTCCAGAGGCAGGTGGCTGGCATCCGGAAATCAGCCCTAAACTAGCGATTAATATAAGTATACTTAAACAGGGTATATATTTTCTCATATATCTACAAAAAGTTAGTTTGTACAAGCTTTTTTTGGATGAAAATCAAAATGATTCAAGATATATTTCCTTATTTTTTTATCTGTATTTAAGAGTTCTATTAAAGCTTTTTTAAACTCAATAGGCGCCTGCTCAGTGTCAAGATCAGGAATAATCGCTTGCTGTCCTCCTACGCCATCAAAACAAAAAATATTAAGCTTAGAGAGTATTCTATGATCATATTCCAAGTCTGCTTCAAAAGTGTAAATAATCTTTAGCTTGAAGCCTGTTTTTTCAAAATGACAATAACATTCTCTTACTCCATGAGGTACCAGACTCATATCAATAATGGCTTTATCACCGATATGAATACCTAAATAGATATTTTCATATTTAAAAAATTTATTGGTTTTTTTTACGCCTATCCATCCAGTACGTTCCGGATCGATCAGCAGATCAAGTATTTCTTTAAATTTCATGATATTCCCTATAAGCAGAGAAGGGATATATATTTTTGATGTTTTTATATCAACTAAGTACTCTTGTTTGGTCTACTAATCTTTAATATGAGTATGATTTGTTCTTTTCATGTTTCAGTTACTACAAATTTAAAGATTGCAGCGATGAAAATTTATATTTACTTTCTTAAAACTATTAATAATTTTTTCAGTAATAGAAGTTAAAAGGCAACATTACTGTTGCCCTATACAATTTCAATTTAATGCAATTACTTTAACAATAATAACTTGTGATTCTTCAAAATCATCAAAAATTTGCTTACGGCTGAGCTCTTTAGACTTTACACAAAAGTCATGATTCTGATAGTTAATAATTTTCGGAATCTGGTCAAAATACTGGCTCCCCACATCTAGTTCTTCTTCAAATAACGGCGTGCCTAATTGATACTCCTTACTTTTTAACACAATGTACTTTACTATTGTTTTCATAAAAGGCCTGTCTTCTTTACACACTTTATTTTTAGTTTTAACAGGTTTTCTTCCTTTAAGAAATGCATCTTTAGTAGTTAGTGCCTGTTAAAGCAACAACTAAGCTATAAAACCCAACAGAATCCTTTAAAGGTCATTTAAAAAGACTTTATGATTGAAGTTCTACGACCTAAATTACTCAATTAAAGCCAGTTTCCTTTAATGTGGAATCAGGTGGTTTTTCAGATATAGTAATTAAGAATAAATAAGAACTAGAGCTATAAGCATGGTCATAATTCAAAAATGTTGCGCATTACTTGAAACACAGACATTAAAAATTGCATTTATTGAAAGTGCCAGCTCTGGCTATCTGGCCAGTCAGTTTTCTATTTTTAAAAATAGCGGCGCAGATATCCTGTTAGGAGGATTAGTCAGTTATGACCCAAGTATCAAGATTGATGTTTTAAAAATTGATTCTATGCTTATTGAACAATACACAGCTGAGTCGGCAGAAGTTACAGCTGCCATGGCAACTCAAGGTCATAAATTATTTAAAGGCGCTAATATAATTATTGCTTGTACAGGACTTCTAAAACCAGGCGGTAGTGCTTCATCTGAAAAACCGGTGGGTACATTTTTTATTGCAATTTCTGATCACAATCATTTTTATGAGATTAAATACTTTCTGGAAGGTACGCCAATAGAAAAATTGAACCAACTTACCCAGCTGGTTGCTCAAGAGATCATACAAATCATTCAACGATAAAAAAGCCCCGTAATTGGGGCTCTTTATTTAAAGTTTATGGGGCAATTGGTTTAAAGGGAGGGATCACATCTGCATTTTGTGCACGATGTCTGAGATAGTGATCCATTAGCACAATAGCTAGCATTGCTTCTGCAATTGGTGTTGCACGTACGCCCACACATGGGTCATGGCGACCCTTGGTCAGCACATCGGTATCTTCACGGTCCAGATTGATCGTTTTACCTGGCGTCGTAATACTGGCGGTAGGTTTTAGTGCGATTGCTACCCGGATATGCTGGCCGCTAGAAATCCCGCCTAAAATTCCGCCTGCATGGTTTGCCAGAAATCCTTCTGTAGTCAGTTCATCACGAGTCTCGTGCCCAAACTGTCCAGCTACGGCAAAACCATCACCAATTTCAACACCTTTTACAGCATTAATACTCATCATGGCATGGGCAATATCTGCATCTAAACGGTCAAATACTGGTTCCCCCCAGCCTACCGGAACGTTCTCAGCAATAATTTCCAGTTTCGCCCCACAACTGGTTCCCTGTTCACGTAAAGAGGTCACCAGCGCCTCGAAGCGTGGAACTGCTTCTATGTCTCCACAAAAAAACGGATTATTAGCAACTTCATTCCAGTCCAGTTTTTCAGCTTTTTCATGCCCAATCTGGGTTACATGGCCACGGATCACAATACCAAATTTTTCTGCCAAGTATTTTTTGGCAATTGCACCGGCAGCCACACGCATTGCTGTTTCGCGTGCGCTAGAACGCCCACCGCCCCGATAATCTCGAAAACCATACTTATGAGTATAAGTATAATCGGCATGACCAGGACGAAAAGTTTGAGCAATGTTGCCATAGTCTTTAGACTTCTGGTCAGTGTTACGGATCAGCAAACCAATCGATGTACCTGTTGTTTTACCCTCAAAAACGCCCGAAACAATTTCAACCTGATCAGGCTCTTTACGTTGGGTGGCAAACTTTGAAGTTCCTGGCTTACGGCGGTCGAGATCTTTTTGCAAATCTGCTTCACATAGCTCAATACCTGGAGGCACACCATCTATAATTGCCATGAGGCCAACTCCATGCGACTCACCACAGGTGGTTACACGAAAGAGTTGCCCAATACTATTACCCGCCATGCTTCATCTTCCTTATACTTCAACAGATTCTTGAAACAGTTGCTGATAGCGACGGCACTGCTCGGCAGTCAGTGCAAAAATACCTGAGCCGCCTTTTTTAAACTCGAGCCAGTGGAAATCTACCGTATTAAAATTCTGCTTCATTGCCCATTCTGAGTTCCCCACTTCAATCACAATCAGACCATCTTCAGTCAGATAATCTGCAGCCTGAGACAGCATCTTACGGACCAAGTCCAAGCCGTCCTGACCGGCAGCCAAGGCAAGCTCAGGTTCATGCAGAAACTCTTCAGGCAGATCAGCCATGTCCTCAGCATCAACATATGGCGGATTAGAAACAATCAGGTCATATTGATTTTCTGCTGGAATTTTTGAGAAAAGATCCGATTCCATCAAGGCAACCTGATATTGCATATTATGGTGCTCAGTGTTAATGGCAGCCACTTCAAGTGCTTCTTTGGAAATATCGGTTGCATCAACCTCTGCTTCAGGGAACGCATAAGCCAGTGCGATGGCAATGCAACCAGAACCTGTGCACATATCTAAAATACGCCGCGGCGTTTGCGGATCTGAATTTACTGGAAGATTATTATGAGCTTCCCGTAACTGGCCGTGTTCATCAAGACAATATGGAGCAAAGCGGTTCTCAATCAATTCTGCAATCGGTGAACGTGGAATTAAGACCCGTTCATCAACATAAAAAGGTTTATTAAAAAAATAAGCCAGATTTAACAAGTATGAAGTAGGAATACGCTCATTAACACGACGCGCCAGCAGATTTAAAAACTCTTCTTTTTCACTTGGTAAAAGTTTTGCATCCAGGATTTCAGGATTGGCTGCCCATTCTAGAGAGAGCGTTTGTAATACCAATGCTGAACTTTCTGCAAAATAATCTTCAGTCCCCTGTCCCAGATGTGCATCATATTGACGCAGGGCAGAGACACCAAAACGAATGAAATCACGAATTGTTGTTAAATTTTCGGCAGCTTCCTGTAAATGTTCAGGGCTAATGGTCGATTGCTCCACTCAGGGCTCTCCAAGTTCAACTTTTCAAAAATGGCCTTATGATACCGTTTTTTGCGGGCTTTTATAATGCTTGTCTCAGTAAAAGCGGTATTTTTGGGAGGCTATTTTTTATCTGTCATAGAAGTATAGCTTAAGGAATATATCTGGTCCCATAGTAGTTAGCCTGCTCAATCACCTGCGCCAATATACAACGTGATTGTTGTAGACGACCAAACTGATTATCCATAGCTGTATAACATTGGCTTTGAACACGGCGCTCCCAAAGTTCATATTGCTGGATCACATTTGTCTGGTGCTGACCACTTACCTTATAATAGGCGCGATAACTTTTCTTTAATCGTTTTTTATGTTGCTTTAACTCTTGATTGATGCACTTCTGCAATACTTCAGTTTGTCCATACGCATGGTTTATACAGCGCGTATAAGTTTCAGAGTAACCTTGCTGAGCAATGGCAGCTGCCTGAGCTGAAATCAAGATAAGTCCTGACCCTAATATTAATCGCATCTTTGTTCCCCAAACTAAATACCAGTTGCAACGCTTAGTTTTGATTTTTCATAAAATTCTTTAAGTTCGATATAAAAATTTAAAAATATATCGGGAAATTCTGCTTTTGCAATTTATCACTCTCCGTATTGAATCTTAAAGAACCGTCCTCATATTTTATTATACGTTCTTCTGTTATATTTCTACCATGAGTTACAAGCATAATAATTTACTGGCTATGCGTCAGTCCTACTGGAATGACGAGCAGTCGGTCAAAGTCCAACATGAAAAACTGTTCTTTCAGCAAGTTCTGGCTGAATATCATGTATTTACAGAGCCTAATTTAGAAGATGTACGTTATTTTTTCTTTACTTTACCCAGTATAATCATTGTAAAAGGTTATGCTTTAGGATTTATGCATGAGAGTGTAAAAGCTTTGATCATACAGCATCTGATACGTAATAAAACTTTACTGAACCAGCGTCACCCCCTAAAAGTTCAATATCGATAATTGCTCTACTTTTGAAATAGAGGGCGTAAGTTTACTTTTTCGTTGAATATCGTTATATAAGCATATGCTTAGGCTATTTAGTGACTTAAGTATGTTTTGTTCCGCTATTAGCATTTTTTAACTCTCCGTTCCTTAAGTCCAACTGTTTTAATACGCGGATAACAGTTAATATTGGTTAAAATTGCTCATCAGGCCGACTCCTAAAGGATTTTACTTTCATGACACATCAAAACGATAAGCTTAAGAATTTAAAAACTTCCTCTATGGACCGACGCTTATCGATTGCGAAAGCCTCATTACTTGCTGGTACCCGCTGGGCAACAGCTAATGCCGGCTCCTTCTTTGCCAGTGATGAAGAAAAAGAAAAGAAACGTAAAAAAGCCATGACAGATCAGGCAAACTATCTGGTTTCTGAAATTGGCAAGCTAAAGGGATCAATTGTTAAAATTGGCCAAATGATGGCACTTTATGGTGAACACTTTTTGCCTGAAGAGATTACACAGGCTTTAAATACCTTAAATAACCAGACTGTTGCTTTAGCTTGGCCTGCTATTAAAGCCCATCTTCAAGACCAATTAGGCTCTAAACTGGATCAGCTTACGATTGACCATGAGCCTATAGGTACAGCTTCATTAGCTCAGGTGCATCGGGCAGTAAGAAAATCTGATGGTCAAGAGCTGGTATTAAAAATTCAGTATCCCGGAGTGGCTGACGCGATTGACTCGGATATGAGCCTGTTTAAAAACATGCTTAAACTGACCCGGATGGTACCGCAAACCCGTGAATTTGATCAGTGGTTTGATGAAGTCCGGGACATGATGCACCGCGAAGTAAATTACAGTATAGAAGCGGCTACCACTCAGCGCTTTGCTGAGCGGCTTAAAGATGATCCACGTTATATTGTTCCTCAAATTGTAGATGAGTTTTGTGCTCCCCAAGTCCTTTGCATGACCTTTGAACGTGGTGTACCCATTAACAGCCCAGTTATGCTGTCATTACCCCAGGAGCGTCGTAACAGACTGGGTGAAGCTTCGCTAGAAATTGCAGTACGTGAGATTTTTGAATGGGGCGAGATGCAGACTGATCCCAATTTTGGAAACTATCTGGTCCGTCTCGGCAATGGCGCAGATATTGCAGACAAGATTATTTTACTCGATTTTGGGGCAATCCGGCAGTTTGATGAGCATCTGCTAAGTGTAGCGCGCAACCTGATCCAGGCAGGTTATAACCATGACTCGACAGCTATGGTAGAGGCGATGACAGGTTATGAGTTTTTTGACTCTATTCCACAAAGTATCAAACCTGATATGGCAAAAGTTTTTCTGCTGGCTACAGAAGCATTCAGCAGTAAAGAAAATAATCCTGACTTACCACCAGATGTTATGGATGATCAGGAACGTTATGACTGGAAGAAAAGCCAGCTTCATGCACGCGTAATGCAGCAGGCATCAAGATCAATGGCATCACGCTATTTTAGCGTACCGCCAAAAGAATTTATGTTTATCAGCCGTAAATTTATCGGGGCCTATACCTTTATGACTGTGATTAATGCTAAAACCAATGTGCGCAAAATGATTCGTGACCACCTTTAAATACAGCCGGCCGGATGACTTCATGTCAATCCGGTCAATTCTTTACTGTTTTCATTATAAAATCTGTAAAAATAGATAATAAACTTCAAATGCTTACTTCTTAAATAATATAATCATTATACTCTAATAGAGCCAATCAACTTCTGTCATATCTGACATGGTGTTTTATCATAAGCTATGTCAGCATATCCCGCATAACGATAAAAAACTGCTGGAAAATATATGACAAAAATGATGAATAAAGCACAAGGGCTAGGCCTATCACTGATTACCCGAATTGCAGGTATTGAAATAATTGATCAGTTTAACTTGAGAAAGCTCATTGAAAAGTCACTTTACCAAGGCTCTAAAGCTGGTTTTAAAAGTTTGAGTCAATCACAAAAATTTTTTAAAAGTCAGTCACTAAAAAAACAGCGCTTATCACCTCAAGGAAAAAACCTGTTTGATTTAAACTTGAGTGAAGAACAACAGATGCTCGTTGAAAGTATGCACCAATTTGCACAGGAGATACTTTACCCTCTGGCAGCCCGCGCTGATCATAATGAGACTTTTCCTCAAGAACTCTGGCAACACGCAAAAGACCTAGGACTTAATGAATATGCTTTGCCTGAAGCACTTGGAGGAGTAGCAGACCACTTAAATATTGTTAGCAATATTCTGATTACAGAACAGCTTGGTCAAGGAGATTTCAGTCTGGCTGCTGGGCTACTTTCTGGTTTTAGTGCAATTAATGCCTTGAGTCGATGGGGTTCTGAACAGATTCAGGCTAAATACCTGACCGCTTTTAACCACCTCAATGATCTTAAGGCTACTTTCGCAACTCAAGAAAACTCTTCGGCGTTTAACCCTTTTCAGCTAGATACTCAGGCTATTTTTAAAGATCAGCAGTTTTATATTACTGGAGAAAAAACCTTGGTCCTCTTAGGTGAAACCGCTGATCTGCTCCTTGTGAGTGCTGACTATAATGGACAAGCTGACGTATTCGTAGCAATACGCGATAGTACGATAAGTTATAAAAAATGCCCTGCCATGGGACTTAAAGCCTGTGAAACTGTCACATTAAAGTTTAATCAAACTCCTGCTGAGCGACTGGGAGATGAAGACTTTGACTATAGCGCTTTTCTAGATTTAGGCCAGCTAATGTGGTGCGCACTGGCTATCGGCACTTGTGAGGCTGTAAAAAATTACTGTGTTCGTTATGCAAATGAGCGTATGGCATTTGGTGAGCCTATTTCGCATCGTCAGAGTATCGCTTTTATAATTGCAGATATGACCATTGAGATTGAGGCAATGCGTATGATGCTCTGGAATGCCGCCAGCCTTGCAGAAGCAGGAGAACCCTTTCACCGGGAGGCTTATCTGGCAAAGCTTTTATGTGCAGAAAAATCCATGAAAATTGGTACTGATGGTGTACAGATTTTAGGAGGTCACGGTTTTACCAAGGAATATCCGGTAGAGCGCTGGTATCGGGACTTGCGAGCCACAGCGATTTTGTATTCTGGCTTACACGCTTAAATCAGCCCATTATTATAAAAAAGGTTAAAAAATGAATTTGCAGAATCCAAAAAAGTATAAGCTGATGGTACAGCAAGCTCGAGAGGTCGCTTTACATGTATTACGTCCTATTTCTCGTAAGTATGACAAAGCTGAACACAGCTACCCTAAAGAACTGGATATGATTGCCTCTCTCATCGATGGAATGAATGAAGGGGTCGAAGGACTGAATGCAGGTGCAGCAGTCGGAAAACGTGGCGCCGACATACAGGGTAATAAAAATGGTGTAAATATGTCCACAGCTCTGGGCATTATGGAAATGTGTTACGGCGACACAGGACTATTGCTCAGTATGCCTCGTCAGGGTTTGGGAAATTCTGCCATCGCAGCAGTGGCCAATGACTCACAGTTAGAACGCTTTAAAGGGATGTGGGCTGCAATGGCAATTACCGAACCGGACTGTGGTTCTGACTCTGCAGCAATCCGAACTACAGCAATTAAAGACGGAACAGATTATATACTGAACGGTGAAAAAATCTTTGTAACATCAGGCCAGCGTGCTGACTCAATTGTAGTTTGGGCTACACTTGACCCTAAGCTCGGCCGTGCAGCAATCAAATCTTTTGTGGTGCCAAAAGGTACACCGGGTATGAAAGTAGAACGACTAGAGCATAAACTAGGAATAAAAGCTTCAGATACAGCGGCTATCAGTTTTATTAATTGCCGTGTACCAGCTGAAAACTTACTTGGAAATCCGGATATTGATATAGCGAAAGGTTTTGCTGGAGTGATGGAAACTTTTGACAATACACGTCCGCTGGTGGCTGCTATGGCAGTAGGTTGCGCCCGGGCTTCTCTGGAACGTATCAAGGAAATTTTTAAAGACCAGCTTGACCAGAACTATGCTACACCTTATTTACAAACTTCATATCTTGCTGCACAGATTTATAGAATGGAGGCGGAATGGGAAGCAGCACGTTTACTCACATTAAAAGCTGCCTGGATGGCAGACAACAAGAAACCGAATTCAAAAGAAGCATCAATTGCCAAAGCTAAAGCAGGTCGAATTGGTAATGAAATTACACTAAAATGTGTAGAGCTGGCAGGTAGCGTGGGTTATGGGGAAGATGAACTGTTAGAAAAATGGGCACGTGACTCAAAAATTCTGGATATTTTTGAAGGTACTCAGCAGATTCAACAGCTGATTATTGCCCGGCGCGAGTTAGGAAAAACTTCTAGCGAACTTAAATAGTAAAGATCCACTTATAGAGAGACAGACTTACAACTAACTGATTTTTTGTTATAACAGTCTGTCTTCTTTTTAAGTTCTGACTAATTCCAATATGTTTAATTTAAGACTTATTCAATCTAAAGATAATCCATCTATTGCCCAAATTATCCGTACTGTCTCTCAGGAATTCGGCCTTGCCAGTGATGCAGGTTTTGCAGTCTCTGATCCCATCTTGGATGATCTATATCAGGTTTATCAAGAACCTAACAGTCGCTATTGGGTAGTAGAGAGCACACAGGGAAAAATAGTAGGAGGTGGTGGTATTGCACCGCTACAGGGAGATACTTCAATTCTGGAAATCCAGAAAATGTATTTTCTTCCTGAAACTCGAGGATACGGTTTGGCCAAACAGCTTTTACAACAATGTTTTGAATTTGCACAACAGCAAAACTTCCAGACAATATATCTGGAAACAACTGCCACCTTATATCAAGCTGTCAAACTTTATGAACGACTAGCATTCGAACGTCTTGATCAGCCTTTAGGTAATACAGGACATAGTAATGCTTGTGAAATATGGATGGCGAAAAAACTGGCTTATTAATATAAAAAGCTGATCAATAAAAAAAGCACCGAAGTGCTTTTTTTATTTTAAAGGCTATTTAATTTTAGCTTTAGATTTTAGATATTGGGTGTAATCTTCCAGCTCCTGCTGCCCACGTAACTGCTGATAGAGTTTACTTAACTCCTGAAGCTGTTCCGGTGTTAAAGCATTAGAAGTGGTTTTATTAACATTTGCCACAGCAACCAATACCAGCTCATTAGGCAAGGCTGCTGTAGTTACAGACCACATACCTGATTTTGGGGCTGCTACACTAAAAGCAGCACGTTCAACGTCGCGCTTTAAGCCTTGAGAACGGGTAAATGTACCAGCACTCTGGAAAGCTACTTTATGTTTAGCTAAAACCTGTTGAGCTGGTTGGGTTTTAAATTCATCCAGCATGGTTTTAAGCTTCGCGGCAGCTAAACCGGCAGCTTTTTCGTCAATTATTTTAGTTTTAATTGCAGGAGTAGCTTGAGCTAGCGACTGAACTCCTTCAGGCTGATAATCACGTACTTTAACCCAAACTGCTTCCCCTGTAGCAAGTTGCAGATTGCTAGTTACATTACGATCGCCATTTTTAACATCTTCATTAAAAATACGGGCTTTCACACTTGGGTCATTTAAAACTGGATGACGAGTATTTAAACCAACATTTTTAACTGTTTCTATGCGTGTACCTTTGATTTCTTGAGGCACCACATCAAGTGAATCGCTACTAACAACCATTTCATTTAAACTGTTTACCGTATCAGTAAACAAGTTTGCAACTTTAGACTTTTGAATTTCAGCAGCCAGACGGCTCTTTTCAGCTTCAAACGAAGGAATATTCTGCGCAAGTGTTTGTGCCTGAATAATATGATAACCATATTGGGTCTTTACGGGTTGAGATATCTGATTTGCTTTTAAACCCAGAACAGCTTTATCAAAAGCTTCAGAATAAACTCCTGTCTGGTAACTTTCAATCAGGCCACCTTTCGTTTTAGAGTCTATATCATCTGAATATTGTGCAGCTGCCTGTGCGAAGTTCGTTCCCCCTTGAATCTTTGCATAAACCTCATTAGCGAGTTTCTGCGCTTGGTTTTCATTTCGAGTATCAGAAGTTGCAATAAGAATATGCTTAACTTCACGCTTTGCATTCTTATTTTGAGCTTCGACAAAATTTGCATAAGCCTGCTGCAACTCAGCATCCGTAACAGGTGCTGCTTTAGTATTTACCTGTTCAGGTGACAACACAATATAATCCACATCTACATGGGCCGTCTGCTTAAAACTGTTTTTATGCTTCTGATAATAGTTAGCAATGTCCTGCTGGCTAACCTGAATATTCTTTTTATATTCATCTAGCGGAATGCTGGACAGGAATAATGTACGTTGCTCAGTCTGCAAGTTAGCAATCTGATTCATGTCAACTTTGCTGACCAGCGTATAATCTACAAATGTACTATTTAACATTTTTAAAGCATGGTCTTGTCGCAAGTTTGCAATTAGGCCCTGACTGGTTAACCCGACAGAACGCAAGTAGTTTTCATATAATGTCTGAGAAAATTGTCCATTTTGCTGGAAGCTTGGCTGTTGGGCCAGCATCTGCTCAATTTGTGCATCACTTAAAGAAATACCCAGTTTTTCAGCTTGCTGTAAAATCAGATTCTGTGCAATCAGATGATCCAGTGCCGTTTGCTGAATAAAAGGCTGATTCAGCAAGGTCTCATCGCCATTTACAAAGTTTAAATATTGTTCTTTATAAGATTTAGTCAGTGACTCTAGTTCTTTTTTGGAGATCTCTTGCCCGTTTACTGTAGCAGCGACATTTTCTTTATTACCCCCGCTAAAATATCCTTCAATACCTACAAATGCTAAAGGGGTCAAAAACAAAATTAGCAGGACGATACCAAGCCAACCCTTTATGACTTTACGAAAAGATTCCATAAGTATTCCAATATTTTATTTCGAAGGGATTTTAACTGAAAAACACAAGTGAATGAATGTATAAAGCCAGGCTTTTCTTCATTTTAATAAAAAACGCGCCTTCTGGCGCGTTCTTGAGCCACAAAAGATTAAGCTACAGAATCTTTTAAGCCTTTACCTGCTTTAAAGCTAGGCACTTTGCTTGCTTTAATTTGTAATTCTTCACCAGTTTTAGGATTACGGCCAGTACGAGCCGCGCGTTCTTTCACGCCAAAAGTACCGAAACCCACTAGAGTTACAGTATCACCCTGTTTAAGCGCTTCTGTAATTGAAGCAATAGTCGCATCCAATGCCTTACCAGCATCAGTTTTAGACAATCCCCCTTTTTCTGCAATCGCATCAATTAATTCTGATTTATTCATGAAGATAACGTCCTCTTGATATCGTTTGTTTAAGAACCAAGGCTGTAGTTTAAAAGGCCATGACGCCTTTATAGCAATGCTTTAGGGGAAAACGCAATACTGAAAAATAAGATTTCGCAAAAATTAATGCTAAAAAAATGTTGAAAAATTAGGAAAGTTAAGATTCAGACTGCTTTTTCAACTCTTGTTCTTTCAATATCTGGTTTTCTTTTACTAAAACGTCAACCTTATGATGTAATTGTAATATTAACTGTTCCAGATGTTGAATATCTTTAGTAGTAGCCAGTCCGATCCTGCTTAATGAATTCTGAATACTGTGATCTATAGATTTTTCTACGCCATCCTTGATTTCATGAACCGGATTTCGAGAGGGTTCAGTTATTTTACTACCAGCTTCAGCAGAATCTGATGTCTTAGATTCCAGCTCTTCTCCAACCTTGACCAGTGAGTCAAATAATTTATTTCCTTCTTCTTCAGCACGAGAAAATGCACCCAAGCCAGCCAGCCAAATCTGTTTAGTATATTTTCTGAAATCCAGAGCAGACTTTCGGCCGCTTCTTGTACTGTTCTTGGTTCCAGGAATTTTTCTATTTAATGTTGTTTCTTCAACCAGATCCGTTTTGGTATTATCCATTTAAACAATCTCCTGAATATTTTATAAACATTATACTGCATTTAGCTACAAAAATAGCCCTATAATAACAACGCCCGGGCTTGATCGTTTGATTAAACTGTTCTACAAAGCACATTAAATCAGTAAATTATTAAGAGTATGCAGCAGTCTCAGTTCGGGTTAGAGACGGGACGCTCTATTAAATACTAAAGGATAAAGATATATGAGCGAGTCGCAACAAAGAACAAATCATCATTTGTTGCTCACCATTGTGATGATCGTACTGGAAACGGTTTTTTCTTTTGTGTTGAAGCATGATCGGGTCGTTCGCGTACACGCCAAAAAATTTGTTGAAAAGCAAATCGTACTTAAAATTAATAGTTATCTACCCTACTTTGATTTTTATGTACAGTTTAGTCCTCATGGTTTGCTTTTTGACAGCCGTGCTCCTGTAAAGCCGGTTGATTTAGAGATTAACTCCACCCTGCTAGATTTATTACGCATCATTATTTTCGGTAATCGTCGTAGTATTAAAGCCATGCGTATTGCAGGAGATCCTTTATTACGTGACGAGTTTCGTGATCTTATTTTACACTTTAGTGTACCAAAACTATTTGCTGACTGGCGTCAGTGGTTAAAAGAAGCCCCTCAAGAAGATGAAGTCATTGCATCAAGAAAACGTATTGCGCCTCTACTTGAAAAAATTGACCAGCAGCGAGTACAAATTAACTCACTTTTGGTGGAAGTAAAATTGCATAAAAGCCGTATTCGGCGCATTGAGCAAAAAAACAAATATTTAAAGCTATCTTTATTGGTTATAAGCCTGCTTTTTATTGCTTTATTGATATATACTTTATGGCCAAAATAAAAATATTTTTACTTAGGTTTTAAAACATTACAATTAACCGTAAAAAAACTTGACTATTTTAGTCGGGATTCTTAAAATCTATATATCTAGTCTCAACATGTGTATCGAGTCATGCGCTTAACCACTCGCGGTCGCTACGCAGTGACTGCTCTACTTGATTTAGCTTTGCAGCCAACTGAACAAACGATCACGCTAGCAGAAATTGCTGCCCGCCAAACTATTTCAGTCGCTTACCTTGAGCAGTTATTTGCAAAATTGAAGCGTCATGGTTTAGTTTCCAGTGTTCGCGGTGCTAATGGCGGTTATCACCTTGCACGAACTGCAGATGAAATTACTGTGTTAGAAATTATTGAAGCTGTAAATGAAACTGTTGATGCAACACGCTGCGACCATAAGGGTAACTGTCAAAATGGTGCAATGTGCTTGACTCACGATTTATGGCAAGAACTCTCCCATCACATTGCCGATTATCTTGCGAAAATCACTCTGGCTGATCTTGTAGCCCGTGACAACGTACAGACCGTTGCTATTCGCCAAAACGCACCAGGTTTTGATTCAGCTCTTTTATCGGTTACAGGTATTTGACATGAAACGTCCAATTTATCTTGATTATGCAGCAACTACGCCAGTTGACCCACAGGTTGCTGAACGTATGATGGAATGCTTAACCTTTGATGGTACTTTTGGTAATGCAGCTTCTCGCTCACATGCATATGGCTGGCAGGCAGAAGAAAAAGTTGAATACGCTCGCGAGCAGGTGGCGAATCTGGTTAAAGCTGATCCACGCGAAATTGTATGGACTTCGGGTGCAACAGAATCTGACAACCTTGCGCTCAAAGGTGTAGCTCAGTTCTATGCTTCCAAAGGCAAACACATTATTACCAGCAAAATTGAACATAAAGCTGTACTTGATACCTGCCGTGAGCTGGAAGAGCAAGGTTTTGAAGTTACTTACCTGGAACCACAGCCACAAACAGGTTTAATTACGCCTGAAATGGTTCAGGCAGCTCTTCGTCCGGATACTATTCTTGTATCTTTAATGATGGTTAACAACGAAATCGGTACCATTACTGATGTTGCTGCTATTGGTGAATTGACCCGTGCCAATAAAACCTTCTTCCATGTAGATGCTGCACAGGCAGCCGGTAAGGTTGAAATTGATCTTTCTACCATGAAAATTGATTTGATGAGTTTCTCAGCTCATAAAATATATGGCCCTAAAGGTATGGGCGCCCTTTATGTACGCCGCACTCCACGTGTACGTTTAAAGGCTCAGATGCATGGTGGTGGTCATGAGCGTGGCATGCGTTCTGGTACTCTGCCAACACATCAAATTGTTGGTATGGGCGAAGCATTCGAACTGGCAGGTAAAAACCTCCAAGCTGAACAGCAACGTCTACGTGTATTACGTGACAAGCTCTGGAATGGTCTGCAAGATCTTGAACAAGTTTTCTTAAATGGTCACCCGACTCAGAACGTTGCCAACTATTTAAATGTCAGCTTCAATTTCGTTGAGGGTGAATCTTTAATGATGGCGCTTAAAGATGCTGCAGTTTCAAGTGGTTCGGCCTGTACTTCTGCAACCCTCGAACCATCATATGTACTGCGTGCACTAGGTTTGTCAGACGAACTCGCACATAGCTCTATCCGCTTCAGTTTCGGCAAATATACAACTGAAGAAGATATTGATCACGTATTGGAAATTACCAAAGCTGCTGTTGAGAAATTACGTGAACTTTCTCCGCTTTGGGATATGTATAAAGAAGGTATCGACCTTTCTTCAGTTGAATGGGCTGAACACTGATTTATTGAAATAAGTGTTTTTACCCTCATATTAATATTAAGGCTGACCCCGAGGTTTGGAGAAGCATCATGGCTTATAGCGAAAAAGTAATTGATCATTACGAAAATCCCCGTAATGTGGGCGTGTTAGATAAAAACGCAGAAAATGTAGGTACTGGCATGGTGGGTGCACCAGCATGTGGTGACGTTATGCGTCTTCAAATTCAAGTGAACGATAGCGGTGTAATTGAAGAAGCACGTTTTAAAACTTATGGTTGTGGTTCTGCTATTGCTTCAAGCTCCCTAGTTACCGAATGGTTAAAAGGCAAGACTCTTGATCAGGCACAAGCGATCAAGAATATTGATATTGCGACTGAACTCGCATTACCGCCGGTTAAAGTTCACTGCTCTGTATTGGCAGAAGATGCGATTAAAGCAGCTATTGAAGATTATCGTAGCAAGAAATCTCAAGCCTGATTAGACGTATCCTAGATAAATTAATGGAGTTTTCATGATCCACTTAACTGAAACTGCTGCAACTCATATTCGAAATTACCTGCAGAACCGTGGTAAGGGTGAAGGCATTCGTATTGGTGTGAAAACTTCTGGTTGTTCCGGTTTGGCTTATGTTCTTGAATTTGTTGATGATATTAATGAACATGATCAAGTTTTTGACCAGGCCGGTGTAAAAGTCTTTGTAGATCCTAAAAGTCTGGTTTACCTGAATGGTCTAGAAATGGACTATGTAAAAAATGGCTTAAATGAAGGCTTTGAGTTCAACAACCCGAACCAGAAAGGTGAATGTGGTTGTGGTGAATCTTTCACAGTCTAAATTACCTTTCTCATGTATCGAAGTTAAAACAGTGCTTCTAGCACTGTTTTAACTGTATTTACCAGCCTGGAAATTATCTTTCATGAATCACTTTGAGTTGTTCAATCTTCCTGTAGCACTCGATATTGATTTGGCAATTTTAAAAAATCAGTTTTTAAAATTGCAGCAACAGTATCATCCAGATAAAGCCACAGATAAAGATCAAGCACTGATCAAATCAAGTGAAATCAATCAGGCATACAAAGTTTTATCACAGGTTGATAGCCGTGCAGCTTATTTGCTGGCCTTAAAAAAGCAGGACTATCATCTTGACCAATCTATTAATGATTTTGAATTCTTGCAGTCAGCTCTGGAAATTCGGGAACAGCTAGATGAAGCTACCGATACTGAGCAGCTTCAAACACTCAAAGAAGAAGTCAGACAATGGATCGATGGACTGGTCCGTGAATTCAAGATTGATTATCAGGAAGAAGACTGGGCTGAAGCACGTGATACTGTGCGTAAACTGCGTTTCTTTCAGAAAGTTCTGCATGATATTGATAAAGCTGAAGACCAGTTGTTAGATGATGATAGCTTTGATTTAGATGATGACTATTAATTTTATTTTTATTACTTGTTTACAAGGGATTTAATACATGGCTCTCTTGCAAATTGCTGAACCGGGTCAATCAAGTGCGCCACATGAACACCGTATTGCAATCGGAATTGACTTAGGAACCACGCACTCGCTTGTCGCGACCGTATTATCAGGAAAAACTAAAGTACTGAATGACGAACAAGGTCGTGTATTACTCCCATCTATTGTGCATTACGGCTTAGATTCGACTCACTATGGCGAAGACGCCAAGCCTTTTGTTACTAGTGACTCCAAAAACACCATTATTTCTGTTAAGCGCTTCATGGGACGCTCACAGACAGATATTAAATTTCAGCATCCATACACATTGTTGGGTGAAGCCAGTCAGATGCCTGCCTTTGAAACTGTACAAGGCCGTAAAACTCCTGTTGAGATTTCTGCAGATATTCTAAAGCAGTTAAAGAGCCGTGCTGAAGTAAGCTTACAAAATCCGGTAAATGGTGCAGTCATTACCGTACCAGCCTACTTTGATGAAGCTCAACGTCAGGCTACCCGTGATGCAGCTCAGCTTGCCGGACTTAATGTCTTACGTCTATTAAATGAACCTACAGCAGCAGCTGTAGCTTATGGTTTAGATCAGGCAACCAATCTCGCAACTGACCGTAACTATGTGATTTATGACCTAGGTGGCGGTACTTTTGACGTTTCAATTTTACGTTTCAGTCAAGGTGTATTTGAAGTTCTGGCTACTGGAGGCCATACAGCCTTAGGTGGTGATGATCTGGATCGGTTAATTGTAAAGTGGGCAAAAAAAGAACTTAATATTGAAACATTCAATAATCAGGAATATGCACAGGTATTATTTGCTGCACGTCGGGCAAAAGAAGCGTTAACAAATGCCGATTCGACCATGTTGACGATATTGGACCATACCTTACAGCTTGACCGCCCAACCTTTGAAAGCATTATTAAAGTTGCACTGGATAAAACGATTAGCGTCTGTAAACGTGTTTTGCGTGATGCTAAACTTGAATTATCGGATATTCAGAATGTTGTATTGGTTGGGGGATCTACTCGCTCTTATGCAGTCCAGCGTGCTGTTGCAGAAGTATTCAATCAGGAACCGCTTTGTACTATTAATCCGGATGAAGTTGTGGCAATTGGTGCAGCTATTACTGCGAACCAACTGATTGGTAATACTCAAGAAGGTTCATTATTATTAGATGTTACACCATTATCGCTTGGTCTTGAAACCATGGGTGGACTGGTAGAACGTCTGATTGGGCGTAACACCCCTATTCCGGTAGCTCGCCGCCAAGAATTTACGACTTATCAAGATGGTCAGACTGCTATGCTGATTCATGTCGTGCAAGGTGAACGTGATCTAGTAGAACACTGCCGCAGTTTGGGACGTTTTGTATTACATGGTATTCCACCTATGACTGCCGGACAGGCCCGTATCGAGGTCACCTTTCAGGTGGATGCGGATGGTTTGCTAACAGTAAGTGCCAAAGAAACTACGTCTGGTGTAAATGCCAAAATTGATATTAAACCTTCTTATGGCCTTTCAGAAGCAGATACTGAACGTTTACTCCTTGAGGGTTTCAAATATGCTGAAGAAGATAAAGATTTACGGCACCTACAAGAAACCAAAGTAGAAGCACAACGTGAACTGGAAGCACTGGAGCAAGCATTAAAGGTTGATGCCGAGCTTTTATCCAAAGACCAGTTAACCGAACTTCAAGCTGCAAAAAATGCTTTAAAAGGCCAATTGGAGCAAAATGATATTCATTCAATTGAGCAGGCAGTTAAACAGCTCAAAGTCCATAGTGATACTTTCGCAGCCTTACGTATGAATCAGCATATTGATCATGCATTAAAAGGTACTAAACTTGATGATTGGTCAAACTCAAACTAGAAAACAGGTAATGACTTATGCCACGTATTAAAGTTCTTCCGCATGCGCAAATTTGCCCAGAAGGTGCCGAGTTTGAAGTTGAACACAATGCCAATCTCTGTGAAAGCCTATTGAAAAATGGCATCAAAATTGAACATGCCTGTGATATGTCCTGTGCCTGTACGACTTGCCATGTCATTGTACGGCAGGGGTTCGACAGCCTTAAAGAAATGAATGATGTAGAAGCAGATCTACTAGACCGTGCTTGGGGGCTAGAGCCTGACTCTCGACTTTCCTGTCAGGTAAAAGTGGTAGAGGAAGATCTGGAAATTGAGATACCTAAATACACTATTAACCACGCTTCTGAAAATCACTAAAAAAAGCCCCTTACGTAAGGGGCTTTTTTAATAGGAACATTAATAACAAGAGTTTAAAACTGATCAACCTTCATATCATTAAAATTTTTACGATTTGAGGTATTCACATGTTCTTGCTCGACCGGCTTGATTTCATCAGCCAGATTAAGCTTAGCTACGCCATGAGAATTCGTTAATTTTTGCTGGGTACGGATGCGCTCAATCATTTGCTCCAGTACTTCCACCAGCTCACTATATTCAAAGTTTTCTATTTCTTCCAGATTAAGAATCAGATGAAATCCTTTATATTCATAATCAAACCATTGCTGATGCTCAAGCCGATGTACCGAGAATTTTTCCATAACTTGCCAAGTACGGACAGGTTCCTGAAATCCCTTTAAATAAATAGGTGTTTTAGGAACACACAGAAATTCACTTCTGATCAGTTTATAAGTTTCATCCGCAATCAGGATCTCGTCAATCTCGGCGGCATATTGTAGACGTGCAGCCAAATTAGCATCTCGACCCACAATCGTATAAGCCATACGATGAGCAGCACCATAATTACCCACATGGCAATATCCTGTACTGATCCCCATACGGATATGTAACGCCGGATATCCCATTTTTTTCCAACGTTCACGTAATAACTTCATCTGCTGGCGCATAGCAATTGCCATTTCGATACAAGTTTTCGCGTCCTGCTCTACGCCTTGACTATCTGGATCACCAAAGAAAATCAGTATGGCATCACCCATAAATTTATCAACGGTAGCGCCATATTGCTTGGCGATATCTGTCATATGGCTCAGATATTCATTTAATAAAAATGCCAGATCATCAGGAATCAGAGTCTCAGAAAGTTCAGTAAATCCTTGGATATCTGAAAAAAAGATTGTCATTTTTTTTCGTTTGTATTCAATTTTAGCCTCTACTTCACCATTCATAATCTGCTGACAGAGCTGTAAAGGAGCATAGCGGCTTAACTGATTTGCAAACTCAATATAACGGTTCATTTGTTCAAAATAGTAAAGACGCTGCTGATCGAGCTTTTGAATATGCTGATTCTGATAATAATTACCTAAATTAATAAAAATGATGAGGCATAATAAACCGATGACTGTCAGTTCTGGTGAAGTAACTTCAAAGTACTGGAGAGTGCCAAAGACAAACAGGCTATGAAAATAAAAAATAATTATGCTCAGTAAGGCAGCAACCGAAGCCATCAAAAAAGAAATTTTATTATTGATTGATGTGTAAACCAGACCAAAGATAGCCAGAAAAGTAAGGGTCAAGCTCAGGTGTACAGCAGCCAATGTAGTGGCCACAACAATCACATCTAGTAAGAATAATATATTTCTTTTTATTTTATAGTCAAAGCGGTACTTCAACCAACGCTCTAGGCGCCGACTTACTAGTAAAATCCCCAAAAAAGCAAATGGAAGATAAATTTGATAATTGGTCTCTGGAGCGGTGAAATAATAGATCACCACTGTCAAAGACAGCATGAGATAACCAATTAATCGATGTATAAACTCGAAATGTAAAGGATGCTGCTTTCCTGTTACACGGTTTAGCGACACTCCCGCTCTCCAGTAACTGCGTGAAGACCATACCGGTAGCATGGTCTTGAACAGGTGTCTACTACTAGTCCATACGCCAATCAAACGGCATATCACCCTGACCACGCAAGGCCAGCATTAATGTCTGACGCATATGTGCCAGAACATCATTGGTATAAGGTACAGCAGGTGTGCCCCATACAGGTTTAGGCCATGCAACATCATTCTGATAGCGAACAACATGATGGAAATGCAATTGTGGAACCATATTGCCCAAAGCAGCTACATTCATTTTATCTGCCCGGAACACACGGGCAAGCTGACTTGATAGCCAGCTTGATTCGCGTAAGAATTGTTCTTGGTCAGCTTGGCTAAGTTCGTATAATTCAGTAATGCCAGGTACACGTGGCACAAGGATAAGCCACGGGAATTGCATATCATTCATCAGACGACATGTTGAAAGCGGAAAATCGCCAACAAAAAAAGTATCTTGAGCAAGTTGTGGATGCAAACTAAACATATCTTTATAAATGATGCAATAACAATGATAGCTAATACTATCACATCCAATATGGTGTGAATATTCTGAGAACTGCCTTTCCTTACAAATAATTATTAATTTATCTCAAATTTTATAAGTCCAAGATAAATGAATAAAAGTACCTATTCCTTTAAGTTTTTTTTATTACTTACTGATACTTAACCCGTCAAAAAGATTTGCGAAGACTTGTTCAGCCCTCGCCTTATTTTAGCGATTTAAGTCTGCAGTTAACTGGTCAAGAAGTTTCAAAATAAACTCAATTCTTTGTTCATACTCTTCTAGCATGACCAGCACCTTTAAGCGTTGCCCACCCTCCATGCGAAAGTGAGTCGGCTGTTTTTGCATAAGCTGGATAATACTGATCGCCTGAACAGCTGTATCAGGTGAAAATTCGATACTTCCCCCGTGACTCCCAATATCCACCTTGGTAATTCCAAGTTGTTCCGCTTTCAGGCGAATCTGATGCACACTGAATAACTGTTTGACTGGTTGCGGTGCAAGACCGAAACGGTCAACTAGCTCCATACGAATATTATCGAGCTTATCTTGTGTATCGGCATTACTGATACGCTTGTAAAACAAGAGCCGCTGGTGTACATCCCCTAAATATTCATCTGGAATGAGTGCTGGCATGTGCAGGTTAATCTCTGCAGTTAAGGAAAGCGGAGCATCAAAATTTGGGGTCTTGCCCTGCTGAATTGCTTTGGTCGCTTTTTCAAGCATTTCCATATATAGACTATAGCCAATAGCCTGCATAGAACCACTTTGCTGCTCACCTAACAGTTCACCCGCCCCACGGATTTCAAGATCTTCTGTAGCAAGCATAAAACCGGCGCCCAGATTAGAAGCACGTTGAATGGCATCTAAACGTTTCTCTGCATCACCTTTTAAAGCTTTAATCGAAGGTACCAGCAAGTAGGCATAAGCCTGATGATGGGAGCGCCCAACACGCCCACGTAATTGATGTAATTGTGCCAAACCTAATTTATCTGCCCGTTCAATAATAATAGTATTTGCATTAGGGACATCAATACCAGTTTCAATAATGGTCGAGCAAACCAGCACATTATACTGTTTGTGATAAAACTGTTGCATTACCTGCTCGAGTTCACGTTCACGCATTTGTCCATGTGCAACGGCAACTCGTGCTTCAGGAACAAGTGCACGGATATTCTCTGCAGTACGTTCAATACTGTCGACTTCATTATGAAGGAAATATACCTGACCACCGCGAAGTAATTCCCGCAAAATAGCCTCTTTGATAGAAGCATCAGTATGCTCCTGTACAAATGTCTTTACAGCCAGACGGCGTGCTGGTGGAGTGGCAATAATCGACAGGTCACGCATGCCTGAAAATGCCATATTTAATGTACGTGGAATCGGTGTTGCTGTCAGAGTAAGCATATCGACATCTGCACGCATTGCTTTAATACGCTCTTTATCACGCACCCCGAAACGGTGTTCTTCATCGACAATCATTAGTCCCAGATCTTTAAACTGTACATTTTCCTGTAAAAGTTTATGAGTCCCAATTACAATATCGACTTTACCGTCTGCAAGATCCTGAATATTTTTTACATGGGCCTTGTTTGAACCAAAACGAGATAGCACTTCAATACGAACCGGCCAGTCTGCAAAACGGTCTTTGAATGATTCATAGTGTTGCTGGGCTAACAGAGTTGTCGGTACCAGTACCGCGACCTGTTTATTATTCTGTACTGCTACAAAAGCGGCACGCATTGCCACTTCGGTTTTACCAAAGCCTACATCACCACAGACCAGCCGGTCCATAGGCTCAGCTTTTTGCATATCATATAATGTCGCTTCAATAGCATTTGCCTGATCCAGGGTTTCTTCATAAGCAAAACCACTGGCAAACTGCATATACAGACTCTGATCTATTTCAAAAGCAAATCCGGGCTTGGCATGACGGCGGGCCTGAATATGCAGGAGTTCTGCAGCCACATCATGAATTTGCTCAAGTGCTTTCCGTTTAGCCTTGTTCCAGGCATCACTACCAATCTTATGTAGCGGAGCCAAATCCGGGTCACCGCCACTATAACGGCTAATAAGATGCAAGTTAGTAACGGGCACGTATACTTTCGCACCTTCTGCATAATCCAGCTGCAGAAACTCATACTCCTGATCATCAATACTTAAGGTAACCAGCCCTGCATAACGTCCTACACCATGGTCAATATGTACAACAGGTGCACCAATGCTCAGTTCAGTCAGACTACGAATTAAAAATTCTTCAGAAACTTCCTGTTGACGCTTGCGACGTCGCTGAACTACCCGGTGCTCATACAACTGATTTTCAGAAATAACGGTCAGCTGATCATTAATGATTAATCCACGCTCAAGTGGAGCAGTAGTAATTGCAATTTTATACTGATCATTCTGAAAAATATTGAAATTTGCAACAGTAGGAATATCACCCAGAGTCGAGCGTAAGGCATCACGTAAACTTTCGCGACGTCCTGCACTTTCAGTTACCAGTAAAACTGGATGCTGAGCGTTATCGATATATTCTTTAACCTGATGAAATGGTTTTTCATGTTTAGGATTAACCGGAAGCCGGGGCGGCTCTGAAACCGCCATATTTATCACACCCGCCTTTTCTTCAAATTGTTCAGATGATGCAATAATTCGGGGAAAATGATTGAGTAACTCAAGTAAAGCATTCGGTTTTAAGAATAAATCTTCTGGTGGCAGAATAGGCTGGTCTGCATTATGACGTCGATCTTCATAACGACGATTAACATCCTTCCAGAAGGTGATCAAACATTCATCTAAATCCCTATCTGTAATGACAATGGAATGCTGAGGTAAGTATGCCGATAGCATACCTTGAGTTTGAATTGACTGTTTACTAAAGAATAATGGCAGATAGAAATCAATACCCGGTGATGCAATACCTTCCATGACATCCTGATAAATAGGATTCTTTTTTGGATTGGCAGTCGGAAAGCTCTCAGCATAACGGTCACGGAAGGTAGAACGTCCGTCCTTTAACGGAAACTCTTTTGCTGGTAGAACCTTGAATTGAGTTAAATTACTTGTTGTTCTCTGAGTTTCCGGATCAAAAAATTTAAGGCTATCAATTTCATCATCAAACAGATCTATACGGATGGGTGCCTCCTGACCCGAAGCATAGATATCCATAATACTACCGCGTACCGCGAACTCTCCATGATCGTAAACTGTATCTACTAAAAGATAACCAGCCTGTACCAGACGTAGTTTCTGCTGTTCAAGATCAAATTTTTGACCGACACGTATATCGAAATGCTCGCCTAATATCCAGGAAGTTGGAGCAACTCGCTGTGCCAATGTAGAGGCTGAAAGTAGTAATATGCCCTGCTGAGGCATATTAGAAAGTATAGCCAGGCGCTCCGAGACAATATCCTGATGGGGAGATAACCGGTCATAAGGCAGGATTTCCCAATCCGGGAAAATAATCGGTTTTATACCGTAGAACTCCAGCTCACTCTCGAGCTGGGCTACATGCTGGTTATTTTTAGCCACCAAGACTAATAATTGCCGTGATTGTTCAGCAATTTCTTTAAGCAATAGTGCGGCTGAAGAACCAAGTAAAGAGCCTACCCAGCGCTTTTCACCTGCTTTCAATTGTTTTAAATTAAGTTGAGAGATTTCTTTCTGGAACATGTAGATAGATTTAGGCCTAAATGTCATTGCCCATAATATCATGATGTTTTTTGGCTTTTGGTTATTTTTAATAAAGACCTTGAAGAATAAAACTATCTATACCCTATCTCGCAGAAATTTTTTATAGTAGCTATTCAGCTTTTCAATAACTTTTTTCAGTTCTTTTAAATTTTGCTCATTATTTCCCAAGCGCTCAACATAACGGCCTGTGGCAATTTCCAGATCTATTTTTTCATTAATCTGCAAACTGATTTCAAATAATTTTTTTAAATCTTGAAAATTTTCAAGCTTACGATTTGAAAAATATTCAAGACGATTATTTAAATCACTTAGCACAATCCCATCAACGATAGGCCCTTGGTCTTGATCAAAGTGAATATTTTGTTCACGTAAATAGGATTGTTCTTCGGTCTCTTTAGCTGTAGTTTTGAAGAGTCGGGCAATTTTGTTAAACATATTTCTAAATCACAGATTAAAATATAAATTTTGAGTCTAAATATAGATTATCAAAATAAACAGATTGAATAGGAAGATAATAGCTTAAAAAGCTTAGGCTATTCAGATCAAAATAAAAAGCACTTTTATGCAAGTGCTTTTTACTGGTATTTAATGCAGTTTTTTTGCGCTTTAGTTAGCTACCGTATTGCTCTTGAAGATAACGAACAATTTTTGCTGACTCAAACATCTTAGTATTAGTATTTGGATCTATCAGATAAGGGACCTGAATATCTCGCCCCATTACCTGCATGACTTGCTCACGTTTCCCACCAGAAACAGGCACATACTTGCCTGGCTTAAGTCTTAATTTTGCTGGCCCCATATCTTGCCAGCGTTCCTTAGCAACATTATGCAAAATATATGGAATTTCCAGCTCACTCATTACGCTACGAACTACGCGTGAATAAGGGCTGCCTTCAAAACTCCATAATTCTAGTAATTGCTCAGGCGCATCACCTGTATTGACCTTAGAAAAAGCACCTCTCAACCCATTAACAAGAGTTCCCACAATAGCAACATAAGGTATTTTCGGATAATTCTGATAGGCTTTAGGTACTCGCCCATTCCTGCCATAGTACTTGAATAAGTGAGCAATAATCTGCTCCGATTCATACAGTTTGTCGCCGGTGTTTTCATCAATCAGAAAAGGAAATTGCAGTTTACCGCCCTCTTTTTGGACTATGGGCCTGAAACGGGTACCATTACGTGGACAAGGGTAGATTTCCACATCCAGATTTAAAAGTGTCAATACTTCCCGTACACGACGGCAAAATGGTGAAGCTTCAAACTCATAAAGCTTGAGTGGTTTTTCGGGCTGATGAGGATGGGGCGTTCCCGATACACCTCTTCCACCTTCTGTAAAACTAGAAACCAGCGCCTGAATTACTTTAGTTTGATGATTCACCATATTTTTTCCTTATAATTATGCTTCTACAAGCTTTTCTTTCGATATGACAATACCATTATTATCGGCATAAATATAATCACCGGCATGAATAGTCACTCCACCAAAATACAAAGTTATATCAACTTCGCCAATGCCTTTACGGTTACTTTTTTGTGGAATAGCAGCCAATGCATGCACCCCCAGATCCAGCTCTGCAATTGCATCAACATCACGTACACAGCCATAAATAATTACGCCATTCCAATGATTCTTTACAGCTGATTCAGCAATCATGTCACCCATAAGTGCACATCGCATGGAAGCACCGCCATCTACTACCAGTACTTTACCCGTTCCATCTGTAGCAAGAAGCTCTTTCACCCTTGAGTTGTCTTCGAAACATTTTACTGTAACCACTTGTCCACCAAAGGTTTTACGCAACCCGTAACTTTTGAAGTATTTACCATCAATTGATGGACACATTACTTGTAGTTCTTTATCAGGATTATCATCTAGCAGGTCACAGGTTACGAATTCTGTATTCATGTCTTGTCTCCAATTACGGCATATTTTGTATAGCTAAATTATCATAAACTTTATATTTTTCAGTCTGATTTTGCGCTGCCTTGACCATAGTATGAGCTACTTGCCGAGCTGTCACAGGTTTGTATTTAAAATTACCAAGAATATATTTTTCAACTGTACGAAACAGGTTCTGGCTTAAATCCTCCAGAATACGGCTTTCCTGACGCTCTCCGAGCAATAGCGAAGGCCTTATAAATGATATCCGGTTCATATCCATGCTTTGGATATAATCTTCAAGCTCACCTTTAACCCGGTTATAAAAAAATATAGATTCAGATGCTGCACCCATTGCACTTACCAAGAGGAAATGTAGCACATCATCCTGAACCAGCTCAGCAAAATGCGCATTAATGCCGAAATCAGTATTATAAAATGCCTGTTTAGAACCTGCTTTTTTGATGGTAGTGCCAAGACAGCTAAATGCATGAGTATGGCCACTTACATCCTCATCATTTAACATAAAAAAGTCAGATACGACCAACTGCTCTACTTTAGACATTTGCTTATATTCGGCATCTTCTTGCCGCACTGCTACAGTAATGCGTTCACATTCAGCCAGTTGATGTAATTCTCGAACTAGCTCTCGTCCAACTAGCCCTGTTGCTCCAATTACGATGGCACTTTTGATATTTTCAGTCATTTTTTAGCCTATCTTCTTAAATTTCTTATAATCTAACGTTTTCTCTCATTTTTATCTTCAAGTAAAATGTTGTGAAAGCGTCGCGACACTTGACTTCGGCGTGCCATTTCATCAAAATATGGCACTTGTTTACGGGCTGGTTATGGTGTCTTCTGGTGAAGGTCAGTTTCAACTACAGCCCGCCCAGACCAATCTATTTCAAGGAGTGCAAGAGTGGCAAACTCTGCTCAGGCAAAAAAACGTGCGCGTCAAAACGTTACAGCGCGCAAACACAACGCGAGCTTGCGTTCTATGGTTCGTACCTACATCAAGCGTACTTTAAGTGCAATTGCTGCTGGTGATTATGCAGTAGCTACAGAAGCTTATAAAAAAGCTGTTCCTGTAATCGACCGTATGGCTGATAAAGGCATCATCCATAAAAATAAAGCAGCTCGTCATAAGAGCCGCTTAAACACTCAAGTTAAAGCTCTAGCTTCTAACTAAGTGATATATGTAAAAAAGCCCTATAATGGGCTTTTTTTCTGGCTAAAATTTCTCTAGCTCAATTTTTTTTGCTATTTAGAGTAGTGGATATTATTAAAAAATAAGAATACTGATATTATTCTGTATAAAATTTAAAGGATTATTACTTATATCCTCTGACTTACTGAATATTTTTTATCTATCAATTATTATAAAATTTTCTACGGAACCTGTCAGTCGTTACCCTCAGGAAATGTTTGCTTGCTGGGCCTGAAACTGCTGAATAGACAGTTCTTTTAACTCACCTCGCCAAATCCACTTCAGTTTACTATGGTCAAAATCTTCACCTTCAAACCATACAAATAATCCCTCCATCATTTGTGGCCAGTCAGCTTGGCTAATTTGAGTGTGTCCTGAAATTATGGCGACAATAGCAGCAATAATGGTGTCATGACTTACTGCCAGACTTAGACCTCGACAGTTCTGCGGATGAGTGCTGTAAATCAGCTCAAGTACATCCATTACGCCCATAATAGGGTTCTTCATACCAGGTAATGTGTTATTGACAAAACTGTTGATAAAGCCCAATGCACCCTGCTGTTTAAAATAAGGTGCAGCCTGCTGGATATCCAGTACAAAGCTTCCAGGTTCCACCAGTAGACCCTGCTCAACAATTTCAATCGAATGTGTATTTAAAGCAGGAGTTACCTGATCTGCCCCTTCAATCATCAAAGCAGCTGTATCAATACAGCGCTGAATAGGGCTCGAAATACAGTGCTGAATCAAGCGATCCGTATTTTTAATGAGATAAGCACCCCATTCATGGGCTAAGTCACGGCCTTGTTCTGTTAACTGCAGGTCGTACCCCGCCAATCCCTGCCCTGCTACAATTTCTCTTAAAGAATGCCGCGTAAACAAGGTTACAGGCACTGAGGCTTCAGGTAACAGTTCCAAGGCTTTATGCATACTGGGCGGCAGTAACTTCAGCGACATAGAATTTCTTAATAACTCAATTTATCTATTACTATAGCATGAGAGTAAGCTGATGTTCAGGGTTAAAGCTTTACTTGCGCCAAAGCCTCAAGCGAGAGAGTCCGGGTTACCTGATTAGTAAATGCTATGAACCCGTTATTTAATACACTGCTACGCGCATTATAGGCAAAAGGTTCTTTCTGTAAACTCAACAGGCCACCACCGATACTTTCCAAAAGCCCCTGCCCGGCGCTTGTATCCCATTCAGAAGTCGGGTGAAAGCGCGGGTAAATATCGATCACGCCTTCTAGCATCATACAAAATTTATAAGCACTCCCCGCTTCACGTCGTACCACGGGGTACTGCTGCGCAATATGATCCATAAATTGCTGATAGCGTATATCTTTGCTGCCGTGGCTTAACCCTACCTGGATTTGCTTATAATCTGCTAGATTTTGCTGATACTGATACCATTGCCGCTGACTGAATTGATAGCGAAATGGTAAATCTTGAAGATAGCCCATGTACATGCGCTTTTCACAAGGTACAACAATGACTGAAAATATAGTTTTATGATGCCTAATCAAGCTGAGATTAATCGTAAACTCATCACGTTCATGAATGAATTCTTTAGTGCCGTCAAGAGGATCTAGCAGCCAGCAAAGCGGCCATTGATGACGTTTTGAATAATCACTTTCTTCTGATAAAACTGGTATTTCAGGTGTGAGATATGCCAACTGTTCCAGTATATAATGATTAATCTTTAAGTCAGCTTGAGTTACAGGTGACTGGTCTATTTTTTTATTAATATTAAAATCATTTCCTGCACAATAACCCTCATACTCTTCTAAAAGAGTTTGGCCAGCTTGCTCAAGCATAGGTAAAAGCTTAAGCATAAGTTCATCTGTAGGTGCTTGAGATTGAATAAACATAAATACAGAGTCCGGACTTGGATGTGTTAAGGCTACCACTAACTTTCATCATTTGCTTGTATACGAAAGTGAAATATATTTTTATCTTCTCTCAGTTTTAGTTATTAAAACATTATATTTTAATAATAGAGCTCCTATTATAAATCAAGAACGTGATACATATCACACTTATTAAGTAGAAAATTTTTATTTAAAATCCCATAGATCTATTTTTAAAGATTAAGTAAACTAAAAAATCCTATTAGAAATTCCTTTATTTTCCAATATAACTTGATGATTATCCTTCTGCATTTTTTCATAAACTTCATTTTTAGCTATAAACCCAAGTAAAATAATAAGACTTATAAGACTAATGATGAGTAACTTATTATTCATTTGTTTCTCCTTATTACTTAACCCTTATAATTCTAAAGAAATCTAAAACTTTTCATATGACCAAAAATATTAAAACAAAAATAGTAATTTGAATAGAATACTATTTTCACCCTTCAGCTGAAAAATATTTAAATAATATCAATTTCAAAAACTTATATTTTAATATTAATAAAATAACCTAGATGTACTTTAATAATACTTATAATTTTAATTAGCATAAGCTTATTTATATTTTAACTTATCTATATTTAATATTTTTTATTAGAAGATAAATTCAAAAATTATATATTTTAAAATCTTAGCTAATTAAGTCAGCTTAAATAAAAATTATTTGTATTTAAGTTATAATTTTGAGGAAAAAATAACTTTATTCAGGACAACTATGCTTAAACCAATAATGTTTGATATGGACGGCACACTGTTGGATCTGGCTTTTGACGACTATATCTGGAATCAATGCTTGCCTGAGCACTATGCCCAGTTTCATGGCTACTCCTTAGAGAAAAGCCATCAATATCTACAGCAGCTTTATCTAGATCATAAACACACTTTGAGCTGGTATTCTTCTGCATTCTGGAGCCTACAAACTGGTATCAATATACTAAAAATGCAGCAAAACCATGAAAGTAAAATTTGTCTCAGAGCTGGGAGTTTAGAGCTTTTAGAGCAGCTAAAGGCTGCTGGGCATGTCTGCTGGCTAGTCACCAATGCTGACTGTAAAAGCCTAGAATTAAAACTTGAAAATATACCACTGCGCCCTCATTTTGATTTAATCATCAGCAGTGAACAGATTGGCTATCCTAAAGAAACTCTAGCATTCTGGAAGCACCTGCAGCAACAGCATTCTTTCAATCCGGAACAGGCCGTATTGATTGATGATACAGCTCAGGTCTTACACAGTGCCAAGCAATTTGGAATTAAAAACCTGTTCACTATTCTTCAACCTTCAAGTTTGCAAGCACCTCGCCTGCAAGAACAACTAGGTTATCCTGCCATAGATAATTTAATTGAACTCTTTCCTTTTATTTCAGAAACTGCTTACAAGGAAATCAATGTTAAAACAGCATGAAGATGTTGCCGTTGAAAGCATGCGCGTAGACAAATGGCTATGGGCAGCGCGTTTTTTTAAAACCCGCTCAGTTGCGAAAGCAGCCATTGAAGGTGGTAAAGTCCACCATGAGGGTGAACGGGTAAAAGTCTCCAAGGAAATACGGATAGGAATGGAGTTAACCATTCAGCAAGGATTTGACCGTAAAACCGTAACTATTAAAGCCCTGTCAAACATTCGTGGTCCTGCACCAGTTGCCCAGATGCTTTATGAAGAAACACCCGTAAGTATCGCTCGTCGTGAATTGATTGCATCGCAACGAAAATTGCATAATCTAGCACGACCAGATCATCGTCCGAGCAAAAAAGATCGTCGCGATATCAACAAGTTTAAACAAGGAAATGATCATCAGAATGACCACTCCTGGTCATATAATGATGGTTAAAATTACACGTCATATTGTGTCGCCCAGACCGGAAAACACATAGAAACGTCATTATAAATCTGTCACTATAATCTGGTGGAAACAAGTTTTTACTTTGATACATCCACTTGAGTGAATAGTGATATTACGAAAGTTTTGAGGTTGTGAGATGGATGAGAACAAAAGCAAAGCGCTCAATGCCGCGTTAAGCCAAATTGAGAAACAGTTTGGTAAAAATACGGTAATGCGCTTGGGTGATAATACCGTGCAGGCAGTAGAAGCTGTATCAACCGGTTCTTTAACATTAGATATTGCGCTGGGTATTGGCGGTTTGCCTAAGGGTCGTATTGTTGAAATTTACGGCCCTGAGTCCTCAGGTAAGACTACTATGACATTGCAGGCAATTGCGCAGTGTCAGAAGGCTGGTGGTACTTGTGCGTTTATTGATGCAGAGCATGCACTTGACCCGCAGTATGCACGTAAACTTGGCGTAGATATTGATAACCTGCTGGTTTCCCAGCCAGATAATGGTGAACAGGCATTAGAAATTGCAGACATGCTGGTACGCTCGGGAGCAATTGACCTGATCGTAGTCGACTCCGTTGCTGCCTTGACCCCACGTGCCGAGATTGAAGGCGAAATGGGTGATTCACATATGGGGCTGCAAGCTCGACTGATGAGCCAGGCACTGCGTAAGATTACCGGTAATGCTAAGCGTTCTAACTGTATGGTAATCTTCATTAACCAGATTCGTATGAAAATCGGTGTAATGTTTGGTAGTCCTGAGACCACAACTGGTGGTAATGCATTAAAATTCTATGCATCAGTCCGTCTGGATATTCGTCGTATCGGTCAGGTAAAAGAAGGCGATGAAATTATTGGCTCTGAAACCAAAGTTAAAGTCGTCAAGAATAAAATGGCGCCTCCATTTAAAGAAGCACTATTTCAGATTCTTTATGGCAAAGGGGTTAACCATCTCGGCGAGTTGATTGATTTAGCCGTTCAGCAAGAAATCATCCAGAAAGCTGGTGCATGGTACTCCTACCAAGGTAATAAAATTGGCCAAGGCAAGAATAATGTGATTCGCCATCTGGAAGAGAATCCGGAGCTGGCAGTAGAAGTTGAGCGTCTTATTCGTGAGCTGCTCTTAACTACTAATAATGCGCCGCTGGCAGAAGATGAAGCAGAAGAAGTCCCGGACTTCCTAGAAAGTTAATTGAACTGAAAGAAACGCCCTACGGGGCGTTTTTCCATTTAAGGAAGGACTGCATGTTTAAGCAAAGAAATCAGCAAACTCAACGAAAACCTTTAACCGGAATACGTTTACGCTCTTATGCTTTTGCCCTACTGACTAAACGCGAATATTCAAAAGGCGAACTGATTGAAAAACTTTGTCTCTATGCAGAGAATCCAGATGAAGTAAGAACATTAGTTGAAGAACTGAGTGAAAACTCTTATCAAAGTGATCAGCGGGTAGCTGAAGCGATGCTATCAAGTCAATTACGCAAAGGCAAAGGCCCGAATCGAATTAAACTGGCTCTTAAAACCAAGCAGCTGGATACTGAATTAATTCAAGATGATTTATCTGATATAGACTGGGCGGAGCAAGCTTATCGTCTGAAAGTGAAAAAATTTGGTTTTGAGGTTGAAAAGGAACCAAAACTCAAAGCAAAACAGATCCGCTTTTTACAATATCGTGGTTTTGAAATGGAAGCAATTATGAAAGCAGTCAACCGAATGGCTGATGAAGAATAGTGGTGGCAACCCCACTAGCAAAACTTCGGCACATCATAGATCTGCTACCGTTGCTACCTTCCGGTCCTGGCGGGGTTCACAGAGTACAATTGCGAGGCTACCAGCGGGGCTACCATTGCAAAACCAAGTATAGAGTTTTTTAACCAAGTTGCAAGTCTCTGCTCCTTATTTTCGCACCTTGAGCGTTCAATTGATTATTTCCTCAACGATCTTAAAGATTTAAACAATGAAACTCATTTACAGGTATAACTATTAATATTATAGGTTAGCCGGAAAAGCTCATGCTCGCCAAATATGCCTGAACATTGTAAAGAGTTATTGCAATTCTTGAGCCAGCCGTTTTTAATGACTGCATACTGTAGAACTTCAGCTAGATATTTTTAGATCCTAGCTGGACAAGACAATAAAGTGATGACCAATCACTCGATATGATGGACCAAAATTATGCTCAATAAGCATTCCCTTCTTTTCATTGCCCTGCTTTGTACAACTCAACTGTACGCAGCCGTTCCAATTGAATCGAGAGGCCTCTCGCAATCCTCTAGCTATAACAGTACTTCTTCTACTGCCACACCAACTGTCAACAGTAATCCGACTTGGGATTTGGTACAGAAAAACCAGAATCTGGAAAATGATATACGTACTTTACGTGGTCAGCTTGAAGAACAAGCAAATGAAATTGACCAGCTCAAAAAAGAGTTAACAAATCGTTATACAGATCTTGATCAGCGTATTGAACTATTACTTCAAAAAATTGACCCTGAAAGCGCTAATGCAAATGAAGAGACAAGTAGTGAAGAAACACAGGCTCAACCAGCAACTGCTACTCCAGTAAGCCCTATCGCATCTAATAGTACTTCTAGCAATTTGCCTCAAGGTAATAGTTCTACTCAGGCACCGAGCGACTTAGAAAAAGCAGCTTATACAGTCGCTCTGGATGCATACAAACAGGGCGGTGCCAAGAAAGCTATAGCCCCAATGCAGAATTTTATCAAGAACCATCCAAACAGTATTTATACGGGAAATGCTTACTTCTGGCTGGCTGAGTTTAATCTGGCAGTAGAGCCGCCAAATTATAAAGAAGCCAAGAAAAACTATGCCATAGTAGCAGACCAATACCCGACCTCAGCCAAAGCCTCACGAGCGTTGTATCAACTCTACAGCATTGCCAAGGATGTCGATAAAGATACTGCTTCTGCTAACCGATTTAAAAACAAACTCATTAGCACCTATCCAAAATCTGAAGAAGCAGGCTATTTTAAATCATAGAAAATTATTTTAGCTAAATTAGCTAAACCAGCTTATAAAAAAAGACACCACTTGGTGTCTTTTTTTATAACAGCTCATGCTTAGCGCACAATACCACGCTTTGACTGTTCCAGTGAATCAATCAATAATTGTACTTCACTAATTTCAGGAAGAATTTCTGCACGAATTTTCTCAATAGCCTGCTCTGTCGTCAGACTGGCTTTATAGATCAGCTTAAAAGCTTCTCTAAGCCCTTGAATTACACTCTTTGACCAGCCTTTACGTCGCATACCTTCAACGTTCATACCGAATGCATGTGCAGGATTACCTGATACCATTACATATGCAGGCACATCTTTTAAAATAAGCGATGCGCCGCCAATCATGCTATAAGAATCAATTTTGCAGAACTGATGGATACCAGAGTTTCCACCAACAATTACAAAGTCACCGATATGAACGTGACCTGCTACTCCTACATTATTTGCAAAAATATTATGATCACCAATAACACAGTCGTGAGCAACATGGGTGTTCACCATCAACAGATTATGATCACCGATTTTAGTCAAACTTTTATCTTGAACAGTCCCCCGATGTAAACTGCAATGTTCACGAATCGAGTTATGATTCCCAATCTCAAGCCAAGTTTCTTCACCTGCATACTTCAGGTCCTGACATATTTCTCCGACACTGGCAAACTGAAATATTTCATTCTGCTCGCCAATTCGGGTAAAGCCCCCCACTACAACATGTGAGTGGAGTTTTGTACCAGCTCCAATAGTCACATTTGGACCAACAATACAATAAGGTCCAATCTGTACATCTGGAGCAATTACTGCAGATGAGTCAATAATAGCGGTAGAATGAATGAAGTCGTTATTGCTCATGCCTGCTCTATACTTGCTGATGCGAAACCATAATTTCCGCTGTAGTTGCTACTATACCATCGACGCTGGCAGTACATTGATATTTATAAATGCCGCGTCTTTGCATTACCAACTCTGATTTTAATACGAGTTGGTCACCCGCAACCACCTGTTTTTTAAATCTTACTTTCTCAGCTCCTGCAAAAAGAAACAGAGAACCTTCTGATGGCTTTTGTTCATTCATGATAAAGCCAAGAATACCAGATACTTGAGCGAGTGCCTCTACAATCAGTACCCCCGGCATAAGTGGATAGTTAGGAAAATGTCCCTGGAGAAATTCTTCATTAATCGATACATTTTTATATCCGACAATTCCATTTTCTGTCACCTCAGTAATCCGGTCTACTAGCAGAAAAGGATAACGGTGTGGAAGATATTCGCGGATGGTTTGAATGTGCATTGGTAATTCAGGCACAGCAAATGCTGGGATTTTAGACTCGGTCATCATATTCTATTTACGCAATTTAAAAGTTGATTCAAGAGACTCAATTTGAGATTGCATATGATCAAGTCGTTTGGTCAGTTGGGTCAATGGCACATCTGCTAATTGTCTTAGCCGTACAACTGTACGTTTCCAATGATTATTTTCAAAAATACCTGTACCTGAAGAATACGTTCCAGGCTCAGAAATATTTTTTGTGACCATTGACATTCCCGTCAGAGTCACATTATCAGTAATAGTCAGGTGTCCTACTACCCCACATGCTCCAGCCAGTATACAGTTTTTGCCAATTCGGGTACTTCCTGCAATACCACATTTGGCCGCAATTGCAGTATGTGCACCAATATGAACGTTATGTGCAATTTGCACAAGGTTATCAATAACTACACCTTCCTCTATAACTGTATCGTCAAGTGCGCCCCGATCGATACTGCAATTTGAACCGATCCGCACATCATTCCCTATATGAACTGAGCCTAGCTGTACAATTCGGTGCCATTTTCCCTGATAAGGTGCAAAGCCGAAACCTTCACTGCCAATAACAGTATTAGCATGAATTCTGACACGGTCAGCAATTTTAGATTCACCGGTAATGGTCACATGGGAGTCAATAAAACATTGCTTGCCAATTTCCACACCATCATCAATCTTTGCATGTGACTGTATAACTGTATGATCACCTATTACACAGTCCTCACCAATAACCACATAATGACCTATATAAGCCGTATCAGATATAATTGCGGAAGAGTGAATCTGAGCCGTATTTTCAATACCTACTGCTTTTGTTTTTCTCTCAAAAGCATGGGTTAAGATGGCAAAAGCTAGATAGGGATTAGGCACAATCAAGAAATTCTGATGCTCTGGAAGCTGTGCCTGTAGCTCTGCAGTGGTAATCAGCACGCCCGCCTTGGAAGAACGTGCCTGCTCAAGATATTTATGCCCGTTTACAAAAGCAATCTGATTATTCTGGGCATTTTCCAGACTGGCAAGCCCTTGCAATTCGAATTGCGGTTGTCCGACAAGCTGCCCCTGTACCAGATGAGCCAGCTCTTCCAGACGATAACGTTGTTGTTTCATTGATTATTTAATTGCATTGACCTTTTGAATCATTTTATCAGTTAAATCCTGTTTAGGGTCATAGGCAAGTGCCGAGTTTTTATTCAAAACAAGATCAAGGTTATTTTCTTGGCGCAATTGTTCAGCAGCCTGTTTGACACGAGCCTCAAAGGTTCTATTCATAGTTTGAAGTGTAGTCTGCACTTGTGTCTGTAAAGATTGCTGCAGTGTATTAAATTCGCCCATTTTAGCTTGATACTGCGCACTTAGTTTCTGTGCTTCAGTCTCGCTGATTTTATTATTACTTTGTGCTTTCTGGCGTAAAGCTTCAATCTCTTTACCAATCTGTTCCAGACGGGTGCTAGAAGGTTTGACTGACTGGCTCAAGCTGGCATTTTGCTGCTTCAGATAGGTACTGTTTTCAACAATACGCTCCAGATCAATCACCCCATACCCTGCCGCATGAGTAAGACCAGCCAGACTCAGGCCTAAACTTACCACCAGTGGTCTTATTATTTTCATGTAGAACATCCCTGTCATATTTAATGTAGTTAGTATCAAACCGTACTTAGAAAGTACGGCCAATTTCAAATTGTACAGCTTGGGTCTCGTCACCCTCTTTATCATTTAGAGGATATGCATAGCTGAGTGAAATAGGACCAATCATGGTAATCCAAGTAAAGCCTACACCCACACTATAACGCATTTCGCCCAAATCAAAGCCAAAGTTATCTTCACAGTATTTTTTACTATCTAAACTTTGCCCTTTATAGAAAATGGTTGAGTTTGAAACGTCACATTGTGTATCAAATACCTGTGCGCCTTCAGCAAAGATTACAGGCCGCACCTGGCGGGTCCAGTCGCCTTTAAATGGAAGTGGCAGTGCCAGTTCAGTACCAAACTGTACTAAAGCATTACCCCCGACTTCTTCAGGAGACGGATCTTCTACTTTAGTTTCAGAATAGGTTACACCCGGATATTTAGGACCCAAAGTACTTACGTCATAGCCACGGACCGAACCATACCCACCCGCATAGAAGTTTTTATAAAATGGCAAATCATTACCATAGCCAAGCTTACCATAGGTACGTAAAGTAAAATCCTTACCTAACGGGAAGAATGCCTGGGCATCATAAGTCAATTTCTGATATTCCACATCACTGCCTGGAAGTGCAATTTCAGCATTAATACGATGCGACATACCATTGGTTGGGAATACAGGACGGTTCAAAGTATTATAAGACCAGCCTAAATTTAGGTTATAGGTCAGGAATTCACCCCCAAACTTATTTCCATAAGGATCTGAAAGTTGACCCTCAGGACAATTATAAGCCCCAGTGGCTTCATCTTTTACACGATCAACAAGACAATATTGGGTGGTATCTAGAGTTTTACCCCCATTGGCAAGCAGATAATCACGAACATAAGTAGAAACGTATGGTCCTGTAGTTACTTCTGTATTATCAATATTTAAAGAAGCACTCAGGTTTTGGTTTTCATCAATCGGATAACCAAAACTCAGGCTTCCACCATAACTATCAGTTACATAGTTATTGACGTTATAGTCATCATCAAGTTTGGTTTTACGATAATACAGGTTATAACCGCGGCTGACGCCATCAATGGTAAAGTATGGATCAGTTACGCTCAGATTATAGTAATCTTGAGTTTCCGAACGGGACAGATCGATAGATACACGGTTACCCGTACCTAAAAAGTTAGTTTGGCTTAAACCGGCCTGGAACGTAATACCGCCACTTTGTGAATAGCCAACTGCTAGTGTACTAGTACCAGAGTGCTGTTCTTTTACATCGACATTTAAGTCAATCTGATCCGGTGCACCCGGTATACGTGCCGGCTTAATCGTAACATTCTCGAAGAATCCGGTACGTTCAAGGCGTACTTTAGAAAGATCAATTTTTTCATTACTTGCTAATGCGCCTTCCATCTGACGCATCTCGCGACGCAGTACTTCATCTGCTGTTTTACTGTTACCGGAGAAGTTAATACGCCGTACAGTAACCTGCTGGCCTGGATTAATATAGTAGTTTAAATCTACGATACCAGTTTCATTATTAATTTGCGGTGCAACATTCACTTCGGCAAAGTAGTAACCAGCATTACCATACTTACGAAGTAATAGTTGTTTGACTGCATCTACTTTTTCTTGTGAATATGTATCGCCATCTTTATAGATTTTTAGTGCTTTGAGTTCATCAGGACTATAAAGCGCATCGCCCAAGAACTTGGTCTGGCCAAATTTAAACTGCTCGCCTTCATCTACAGAAACTTCAATAAAGATATGTTTTTTATCTTCACTCAAGTTCAGGTTAGAGTTATTGATTTTAAAATTGATATAACCACGATTCAGATATAGAGCGCGTAAAGCTTCCAAACTTGCAGCCATTTTCTCACGTGCATAACGGTCATTACGTGTAACAATTGAGCTCCAGCTGCTTTCACGTACTGCAAAAACCTGTTTGATCTCGTCTTCTTTAAAAACGGTATTACCAATGATGTTGATATCAACCACTTTTGCTGCAGTGCCTTCAACGAACTCAAGTTTCAGGTCTACACGGTTATTTGGACGGGCAATAGTCTGTACACGTACATCTGCATCATAACGGCCTTGCTGGGTGTACTGCTGCTCAAGTTCAGTTTCAATTGTCTGAATTGCAGACTTCTTAAATACTTCTCCTTCAGCCACGCCCATTCTTTTTAAGCCATCTTCCAGTGCTTCTTTTGGAATCAGCTTATTACCCTGAAACTCTACTTTAGAAATAATTGGTCTCTCGACCACATTAAATACCAGTATGTCATTTTCTTTGGAAGCTTTAATATCATCAAACAGGCCGGTAGCATAAAGTGCCCGTACAGCATTTGAAATCGCTGCATCATCTACCCGATCACCACTGTTAATGGGTAACATGGTAGAGACACTTGCAGGCGACAGACGTACAAGTCCCTGTATTTTTATATCACGAGCAATGAACTCGTCTGCTGCATATACTTGTTGTACTGCTGCCATAGCGCTAACAAGAGCTAGAGGCATAAATAGATGTGTGTGCCGCATAGTTAGTTTATTCCATCATCTACGTCATAAACGCATAAAATCATTAAATAATGCCAGGAGCATCATACTACCGAGCAGTACCATACCAATTTTCAAACCAAATATTTGTATTTGTTCAGAAACGGGCTTACCACGAATCGCTTCAATAAAATAATAGACTAAATGTCCGCCATCAAGCATTGGTATTGGAAGCAGATTTAAAATTCCCAAGCTTATACTCATTAAAGCCATAAAAGAAATAAAAGTTTGCCATCCCATCTCGGCACTTTGGCCTGCCACCTTGGCAATTGTAATTGGACCAGACAAATTATCCAGACCGATCAGCCCTCGAACCATTTTAGCCATCGAGTTCAAAATCATCCCGGAGATTTGACCAGTTTTATCTACTGCCATCATTAAAGCTTGTGCAGGATTATATTGAATTGTTTGTTTATATTCGTCAGGAATTGTAACTTTACCTGGCGTACTTTGTACTCCCAGCATGCCAATGACATTTCCCATATTGTCTCGTTGCCCTTGTGGCATCACATCAAGCTGCCTGATTTCGCCATTACGCAATACATCTATCTTTAGAAGCTTCTCTGGTGATGCTTGCACGATTTCAACTACATCGAACCAGTCCTTCATTTTTACGCCATCAATTGCAACAATCTTGTCACCTTCCTTTATTCCCTGACGTATCGCTGCACCATCTTCGCTCAGCTTGGTCACCACTGCCGGAATCTGTGGACGATAAGGAATAAAACCCAAAGTTTCCAAAGGAGATTTACTTTGATCTTTTAGGAAATTCTGTATTGGTAGACTAAACTGTTGTAATTGTCCCTGCCGTTCAACCTGAACCTGAATCACTCCAGTTTCACCAGCACGATCTACTATAGCGTAATTTAATTTTTCCCAAGTGCTCACTGGTGTGCCGTCTATAGCAGTAATTTTGTCACCGGTCTGCATTTGCACAGCTGCAGCGGGGGTACCGGGAAAAATCTTGCCTACACGTGTATTTAACTGCTCTTGTGAAGGCAGGAATAAAATCCAGAAAAGTACAATCGCAAATACCAGATTAATGAGCGGCCCCGCCGCAACAATAGCAATACGCTTCCAGGGAGACTGGCGGTTAAATGCCTGCGGCAAGTCTTCTTCAGCAACATTTCCTTCACGCTCATCCAGCATTTTGACGTAGCCACCAAAAGGCAAGGCTGAAAGCTGATACTGAATACCTGATTTTTTTGATTTCCACTTGATCAGGGTTGGCCCAAAGCCAATCGAATAAACCTGAACTTTTACACCCAGTTTACGTGCCACAAAATAGTGTCCAAACTCATGAATTGCAATCAGCGGTCCGAGTAAAAGTATGGCTGCGACAATCATAAACAAAGCATTCATCATCAGCTTCTCATTTTTCCAATAGAGTCAAATGCAGCTTCACGCGCTTGCGTATCAGCCTCAAGTATGGTCTCAAGCTGTTCTGCAGACCTATTGTGAACGGTATTTAAGGTCTGCTCAACTATTTCAGCAATATGAGTAAAACGGATTTGTTCTTTTAAAAAAGCTGCGACTGCCACTTCATTGGCTGCATTTAAAATTGCAGGGGCTACGCCTCCCGCTTTCATTGCTTCTCTTGCGAGCTTTAACGCGGGGAAACGTACGATATCCGGTTCCTGAAAATTCAATTGCTGCTGTGCAAACAAGTCAAGTGCAGGTACATGAGTCTGTATACGCTCAGGCCAAGCTAATGCATGAGCAATCGGTGTGCACATATCCGGATTCCCCATTTGTGCCAAAGTTGAACCATCTACATATTGCACCATGGAATGAATAATACTTTCCGGATGAACCACAACTGTCACAAAGTGCTCAGCAATTGAAAATAGATGACAGGCTTCAATTAATTCCAGCCCCTTATTCATTAGGGTAGCTGAATCAACTGAAATTTTTTGTCCCATTGACCAGTTTGGATGCTTACAGGCCTGCTGTGGAGTGACTTCATGCAACTGTTGAAGACTATGCTGACGGAATGGGCCACCTGATGCAGTAAGCAAAATACGCGACACCCCTTTTACAGGTTTGCCATGCGCATCAGCATTCATATAGTCATGAGGCAAACATTGAAAAATGGCATTATGCTCAGAGTCTACCGGCAAAAGTAAAGCATGATGATCTCGCGCTGCACGCATCATAATGTCACCGGACATAACGAGTGCTTCTTTATTGGCTAGCAGTACTCGCTTACCTGCTTTAACAGCGGATAAAGTCGGTAAAAGCCCGGCTGCTCCGACAATTGCTGCCATTACCACATCAACTTCCGGATGTTTAGCTACGGCTATAAGGCCTGCCTCATCACTCAAGATTTGAATATGGCTGAGCTGCAAATCCTTTAAATGCCGGCTAAGCTGATCCACACGGTCAGCGGGCACTACAGCTATTTTAGGCTGATATTGTCTGCATATCTGGGCAAGCTCATCTATACGGCTATAAGCACTTACTGCAAACACCGAATATTGATCTGGATGCTGCTCCAATATTTTTAAAGTACTCTGACCAATAGAGCCTGTAACACCCAATATACAAACAGATTGTGACATCTATAAATCTACACCAATAAGTTTTAACAGATACATACCCGCTGCAAATATAGGTGCAGCGGCCAGTAGAGAGTCAATACGATCGAGTACACCGCCATGTCCTGGAAGAACACGACCGGAATCTTTAATGCCTGCGCGGCGTTTAATCATGGACTCAAAAAGATCACCCAGTACTGAACCTAGTACCGTAGCTACAGAAAGTATAATGAAGAGCAGATATTGAATCAGTGTAAGATCGAGATAGATCCATGCCACCACAACGATAATAATAGCGGCTACGCTTACTCCGCCATATAGGCCTTCTACCGATTTATTTGGGCTAACCGAGGGGGCCAGTTTTTTTCGTCCAAACTTACGACCAACAAAGTAAGCACCACTGTCTGCACCCCAGACCAGCAGAAACAGATACATCAGCCACCAAGGTGAGCTATGCCAGACTGCAAAAATTGCTGTAACTGCCGCACATATAAGAATAATACCAATACCCTTAAGTGTAGCATTGTACCAGTTATCGTATTCAGGGTATGACTTTACCCAGTAAATACTAAAAATCCAGGTTAAAATAGAGGCAGCCCACAGTAACAGGGCAATATCATTTAAATAGAGAACCAGAGCCGAGATGGCGGCACTGAGAACACCATAGGACCAAGCAATCGGTTTTATCACATATTTTGTAGTTCTGGGCATGAGCTTAAACCACTCATATCCTGCGACCCCCGCTGCCAACACCATAAGCCCTAACATTGGATAATCTGACTGGGTAGCAAACATGCAGCTCAGTACTACTGCTACCAACACCAATGCGGTAATTATCCGCTCTAACATTTATTAATTCTCAAGTTTCTTTTGTTGGATTTGCTCTGAAGTTTTGCCAAAGCGCCGTTCACGGCTATTAAAAATGTTGAGCGCGTGGTTGAACTCATTTACGGTAAATTCAGGCCATAGCGTCGGGGTGAAATATAGCTCGGCATAAGCAGCCTGCCAAAGCAGGAAATTCGAAAGCCGATAATCTCCGCCGGTACGAATCAGCAGATCAACAGGAGGTAAATCTCCAAGCGAGGCGTACTGTCCGAACAAATCAACATTAATATCTTCAATCTGGATTTTCTGGTTTACTGCATCTTGAGCAATCTGCTTTGCAGCTTCTGCAATATCCCACATACCACCATAACTGACAGCAATAACAAGCGTCATTGTGCTGAAATTAGCAGTCCTTTGTTCAGCTTGCAACATTAATTCACGCAAATGTGCAGGTAACCGTGAGCGATCTCCGATAAAACGCAGACAGATATCGAACTTTTCCATCCGTGGCATCTGGTCATGAATTGTCTCTTCAAGAAGAGACATGAGCAACTCGACCTCAAACTGCGGGCGATTCCAGTTTTCACTTGAAAACGCAAAAACAGTTAAAGCTTTTACACCCTGTTCTACACAGCACTCAACAATAGGATCGAGGACATTTTTACCTTCACGATGTCCTTCACCTTTTTGCATCTGATTCTTTTTAGCAAAGCGGTTGTTGCCATCCATAATGATGGCAACATGCTCAGGAAGATGTTTCTCTTCGGATGCGGTCATGAATTAGACCTTCATCAATTCAGCTTCTTTGGCGGCCAAACGTTTATCAACTTCAGCAACATATTTGTCAGTAATTTTCTGGATCTCTTCACCAGCACGGCGCTCATCATCTTCAGAAATTTCTTTTTCTTTCAATAATGCCTTGATATCACCTAGAACGTCACGTCGAATATTACGGATAGCAACTTTAGCATTTTCAGCTTCTGTACGCGCAACCTTCTGCATATCACGACGGGTTTCTTCAGTCAGTGCAGGCATTGGAACACGAATAGCATCTGCAGTAATCGGGTTCAGACCCAAATCACTTTCACGAATTGCCTTATCAATTGCAGAGACCATCGTACGTTCAAAAGGCTGAACCACCAGAGTACGGGAATCTTCAACACCAACGTTTGCAACCTGGTTTAATGGTACATCAGAACCATAGTAAGGAACCATAACGCCATTTAAGATAGACGGATGGGCACGGCCAGTACGGACTTTAGCAAAACCCTGTTCCAAAGACTCCAGGGACTTTTGCATACGCTGTTCGCTGTCTTTTTTAAGGTCGTTAATCATATGTGATTTTCCTTACTTTAATAGAATCAAAGGAGTATAAATAGCAATAGTATAAAGAGCTTTAGGTCACACGTACATTAGTTCGTAACGTGCGTACCTTCTTTTTCACCCATTACCACTGAAAGTAAAGCACCTGACTTATTCATATCAAATACTTGTAACGGTACATTGTGATCACGGCATAGACAGATTGCTGTTAAATCCATCACACCTAGCTTCTCATCCAATACCTGATCAAAAGTTAAATGATCATAACGGACCGCATCATCATATTTGCTTGGGTCTTTATTATAAACCCCATCAACTTTAGTAGCTTTTAGAATCAGGTTAGCCTCAATTTCAATACCACGCAGGCAAGCCGCTGTATCAGTTGTAAAGAATGGGTTACCTGTACCTGCTACAAATACACATACTTCGTTCTGGCCCAGATGACGAATCGCATCACGACTAGAGTAAGACTCAACCACCGTACCAATCGGTAATGCTGACATTAACCGGGTTTTGATGTTACGGCGCACCAGAGCATCACGTAGGGCCAGGCCATTCATCACTGTAGCCAGCATGCCCATTTGGTCCCCTGTTACACGACCTACCAAACCATCTTTTTGCAGCTGACTTCCACGATAAAGATTGCCGCCACCTACCACAATACCTACCTGTACGCCCAGACCTACCAAGTGCGCAATAGATAAAGACATTTGATCAAGCACATTCGCATCGATACCCATGTCTTTATTACCTGACAGGGCTTCACCTGACAATTTAAGCAGGATGCGTGAATAACGCGGGCTATTACTATCTGCCATAATTTCACTCCAAATCGGTTTAAAATTAAATTCTTTTTTGTATATTAAGCTACGGTGTTTAAACCGACTTGATACGGATCAGCTTTGCAAACAGGTCATATTCATCTGCATCTGTAATTTCCACCTCAAGCAGATCGCCGGACTTGATCTGGCTCTTATCAATATCTTCTACAAATACATTACCATCAATTTCTGGCGCATCAGCATAAGAGCGGGCAACAGCAACTGGAAATTCTTCTTCCAGATTATCAACTAGCACCGTCATAGTTTGACCAATACGCTTTTGCAGTTTTGCAGCTGAAATTTCCTGCTGTACCTGCATAAAACGCTCATAACGCTCCTGCTTTACTTCTTCTGGCACATGATCTGGCAGATCATTTGCAGTTGCACCTTCTACAGGTGAATAGGTAAAGCAGCCTACACGGTCAAGCTGAGCTTCTTTGAGCCATTCCAGCAAAATTTGAAAATCTTCTTCAGTTTCACCGGGGAAACCTACTACAAATGTCGAACGAATCACGAGATCAGGACATTTTTCTCGCCATACTTTTAAGCGTTCTAGCGTATTTTCACTATGCGCGGGACGTTTCATCAACTTCAGAATACGCGGACTGGCATGTTGGAATGGGATATCCAGATAAGGTAAGATCTTACCTTGCGCCATTAAGTCAATAACAGCATCCACATGTGGGTAAGGGTAGACATAATGCAGACGCACCCAAATTCCCAGTTGCCCTAGTGCTTCACACATGTCGAAGAATTTGGTTTTTACCGGCTGTCCATTCCAGAAATCAAGCTTATACTTGGTATCGACACCATAGGCTGAAGTATCCTGAGAAATGACCAGAATTTCTCTTACACCGGCACGCTTAAGTGCAGCAGCTTCTTCAAGCACAGAACCAACCGGACGTGAAACCAGATCACCGCGCATACTTGGAATAATGCAGAATGTACAACGATGATTACACCCTTCTGATATTTTTAAATATGCATAATGTTTAGGGGTCAGACGAACGCCCTGTTCAGGAACCAGATCAATAAAAGGATTATGCTTGGGTGGTGCCGGTACATACTGATGTACTGCAGACATAACATCTTCATACGCTGCTGCACCAGTCACTTTCAGGACATTCGGGTGCATTTGGCGAATCTTGTCTTCATCTTTTCCAAGACAACCGGTTACAATGACCCGGCCATTTTCACTCATGGCTTCGCCAATCGCATCCAAGGATTCTTGTACTGCCGATTCGATAAAACCACAGGTATTTACAACAACTAAATCAGCACCATCGTAATCTGATGCTACTTGATAACCTTCAGTTTTCAACTGAGTTAAGATTCGTTCAGAATCTACCAATGCCTTAGGACAACCTAAAGAAACAAAACCGACTTTGGGGGACTTCATGAATCCTGCGCTCCACTAGAATGCGCGTATTGTATGTCTTTTCTTGTTCCAAGCATAGGTTAAATCCCGACTCTTTATGCAATGCACCAATATACATCCAACATTATATATAAATGTTATAGTTGCACCAATTTGGTTCATAATATTTTTTACTTAAATAAGTAGACATTTTATAATTTAAGTATTTTTTATGTTTTTAAATTATTAGCCCTCATAAACTAAAAAATTTTCAAATCTTTTAGAGTTGGCTTATATTTTGCTTAATTTTACTTAAATGAAGTCATGAAAGAGTTTTATGAAGAAAGCTTTGCGCTATTTTAATACAGGAATGATCAAATAATGGAGCAATATACAGAAATTGACTATCGTTTACTTGTAGACCACTTGACTACAGCAATTTTACTTGTCGATAGCAATCTCGATATTTTCTACCTGAATTCTTCTTGTGAAGCACTGTTTGATATTAGCCTGTTACGTGCAAGTGGCCTTCCTGTTATTAATTTACTGCAAACACCGGATGATACTTTTAATACAGAAGAAGCACTGCTCAACACTTTTAAAACAGGCCAGCCTTATACCCGCCGTGAGGCAATTGTTAGCGTCAATTTTAAGGATATTCATGTAGATTATACCGTTTCAGAGCTAAATTCGGGTAAATCCTATCACCCCCTGCTCATAATCGAGATTAATCCGATTGACCGCATGCTCAAAATTTCCAAAGAAGAGAACTTTATTCAGCAGCATCAGGTCGCACGGCAATTGATCCGTGGTGTAGCACATGAAATAAAAAATCCGCTGGCAGGTATCAGAGGGGCCACCCAGCTACTGGCACGCAGCCTGAATGACCCGCAATATGCAGAATTTACCGATATTATTATTAATGAAGTAGACCGGCTTAGAAATCTGGCAGATATCATGCTGGGTTCGCGTCAGCTACCAAGCTATGAAAATGTCAACATTCATGAACCATTAGAACGTGTACGCTCATTAATTGCCAATCAAACTAAAAATAAAATCAAGATTGTGCGGGATTATGATTTGTCCTTACCTGAAGTTCATGCTGACCGCGATCAATTAATCCAAGTTATGCTCAATATTGGTGCAAATGCAGTACAGGCAATATCAGAAAACAGGGATTTTTTTGTGCATCACCGGCCTGAACTTATTTTTAGAACACGCATACAGCGACTGGTGACAATTAATGGATTATTACATCGCTCTGCTATACGTATAGATATTGAAGATAATGGACCAGGTGTTCCAGAAGAGATACAGGAATCTGTTTTTTATCCACTTGTTACCGGACGTGCCAAAGGCACTGGACTAGGTTTAAGCATTGCACAGAACATTATGCACCAGCATAACGGCATGATTGAATGCCAGTCTGTTCCAGGACAAACCATATTCAGCTTATATTTACCTTGGGAGTTAAACCATGCCGCAAAATAAAATCTGGGTTATTGATGATGACCGCACCATGCGCTGGGTACTGGAAAAAACTTTCAAAGAAGAAGGTTTCGAGGTAACAAGCTTTGAAGAGGCCCAGTCTGCCCTGGATCAGCTTATGCTGGCACCACCAGATGTTATTTTAACCGACATACGCATGCCTGGTATTGACGGGCTCACCTTTCTAAGCAAAGTCAAACAGAGTAACCCCGATTTACCAGTCATTATTATGACTGCACATTCTGACCTTGAATCTGCAGTATCAAGTTACCAGACAGGTGCTTTTGAATATTTACCCAAACCTTTCGATATCGATGAAGCCTTGGCTCTGGTACAGCGTGCAATTTTGCATATCAGTAAATTGCAGCAACAGGAATCCCGAGTCACTGCTCCTATCCAGTCAACCGAAATAATAGGTGAATCGCCGGCGATGCAGGAAGTATTCCGTGCAATTGGCCGTTTAACACAGTCTCATATTACTGTCTTAATCAATGGTGAATCGGGTACAGGCAAAGAGCTGGTAGCACATGCTTTACACAAGCATTCACCACGAAAAAACAAACCATTTATTGCCCTGAATATGGCGGCTATTCCAAAAGATCTGATTGAAACTGAACTGTTCGGTCATGAAAAGGGTGCTTTTACCGGTGCAAACAGTCAGCGTCAGGGACGTTTTGAACAGGCCAATGGCGGAACTCTTTTTCTTGATGAAATTGGAGATATGCCTTTTGAAACACAAACCCGCCTTTTACGGGTATTGGCCGATGGCGAATTTTATCGGGTGGGTGGACATATATCAGTAAAAGTTGATGTCCGTATTGTGACTGCAACTCATCAGGATTTGGAAAAACTGGTTCACGATGGCCGTTTCCGTGAAGACTTATTTCACCGTTTAAATGTTATTCGGATTCATATTCCTAAACTTGCGCACCGTAGTGAAGATATTCCAATGCTGGCTCAGCATTTCTTGGCGCGTGCAGGTAAAGAACTGGGAGTTAGCCCAAAAATACTGCGACAGGAAACCGTACAGTATATGCAGCAACTTCCTTGGCCGGGTAATGTACGTCAACTTGAAAATACCTGCCGCTGGCTAACGGTCATGATTACTGGCCGAGAAATTTATCCAGAAGATCTTCCTCCAGAACTTAAACAGATACCCATCCAGAGGGCTGAAGACGCCTCCATTTCATCTCCTAGCATACAGCGTGCCTCCAGCCAGCAGTGGGATGAACTGTTAGGTCAGTGGGCGATTCAGAAACTGCAAAATGGTGAAATGAAAATTCTGGATATTGCCACACCCCTGTTTGAACGTACTTTGATTCAGGCAGCACTGCAACAAACTCGTGGACGTAAACGTCATGCTGCCGAGCTTTTAGGCTGGGGTCGTAACACGCTGACTCGTAAACTTAAAGAACTGGGTATGAGTACAGCCGACGATGAGATCGAAGAAGAAATTGAAGATTAACTTCTTCCTGTTATCAATAGCACTTTTTTAAAGTGCTATTGAAATTATTTACTTTTTATTGCTCATAACCAGCTTGGAATAATTAAAAGAATAAGTAAAAATCTGTTTTATTGCTGATAGTCCCCATGTAAAAGTCTTCTTTAAAAATTTACCAGTTTATGGCATTTATAGCTTATGACTATCTGGTAGGACAAAAGCTATGTTAAAGCCTATTTTATTTACTATACCTTTATGTATAGCTATACCTATGATCAGTCATGCTACAGTTGGTGGTGGGCAGTATATTGAATTTTTAGGGTATGAACCTACCGACAAAAAAGTTTATTTGTTACGCCATTATGAAGATGGACGTGGCCGCCTGCCGCAACTTTATTACTATCAGTTTTATAAAGCTAATCAACCACCCAAGCTGTTTAAAGTAAATTCTTTATACATTAATCAACGCACCCGGAAGATTGATTATGACCAGTCAATCGATGTACTTCAGCCTGAGCTCAATAAAATAAAACAACGACTTCAACCTTTACAGCTTATTACTCCCAAAATTTTTAATATTCATATTTTAAAAAAACAGCAAACGAATGTGCCAGCAATTTGGATAGATAAAACTCTCAAAGTACCTCAATACACTTATCAATATAAAGTGAGTTCTATATGGTTCAACAGTCAGCTACAGCAGGCTGTCAGCTATAAACCTTCACTTTCAGTCAAACAAGCATATTATATTCCTGCACAAAACCAAGTCTTGGTAACAGTACGTTATCTGGCATTTCCTGAAGAAACGGGCTATACCACTGAAGACCCGATTTCTTTAACAGTAAAAAGTAAAATATAACGCTAAATTTATACTTCATAAAAAAGCAGAGGCATTATGCCTCTGCTTTTTATATTTCAGTATTAAGCAGACTGCTTGCTACGCTCAGCAATAGGTATAACTTTACGCAGTTCATGACCGATATAATCAGCGCTTGGGCGAATAATACGGTTATCTGCACGCTGCTCCATCACATGAGCAGCCCAGCCAGTAACACGGCTCATTACAAAAATCGGTGTAAACAGCTTTGTTGGAATACCCATAAAATGATAAGCAGAGGCATGGAAGAAATCCGCATTACAGAATAGCTTTTTCTCGCGCCACATGACTTCTTCACAACGTACCGATACCGGATATAGAACAGTATCTCCGACATCTTTCGCAAGACGCTCAGACCAGACTTTAATAATCCCATTACGCGGATCGTTATCTTTATAGATGGCATGACCAAAGCCCATGATTTTTTCTTTACGTTCCAGCATACCCAGCATCTCACGCTCAGCTTCTTCTGGAGACTGCCAGTTTTCAATCATATCCATAGCGGCTTCATTGGCGCCACCATGCAACGGACCACGTAATGAACCAATTGCGCCAGTAATGCACGAGTGCATATCAGATAAAGTAGAAGCGCAGACACGTGCAGTAAAAGTTGAAGCATTGAATTCATGCTCTGCATACAGAATGAGCGATACATTCATCACCTGTTCATGCAGTTCATTGGGTTTTTTACCATGTAACAAATGCAGGAACTGTGCACCAATAGAATCATCATCAGTACTTTCTTCAATACGTACACCATCATGACTATAACGATACCAATAGCAGATAATTGCTGGTAAAGTCGCCAGGATACGGTCCGCGATATCCTGCTGCTGGTCAAATGATTCTTCTGTTTCCAGATTTCCCAGCATTGAAACACCAGTACGCATAACATCCATCGGATGTGAATCAGCCGGGATACGTTCCAGTACTTCTTTTAAAGCTTGGGGCAGTTGGCGCAAAGACTTTAACTTCGCCTTGTAAGAAGCCAGCTGCTCAGCAGTCGGCAACTCACCAAAGAAAATCAGATAAGCTACTTCTTCAAACTGACAGTTTTCTGCCAGATCCTGTACGTCATAACCACGATAAGTCAGGCCTGCTCCACTTTTTCCTACAGTTGAAAGTGCAGTTTTACCAGCAACCTGTCCGCGCAGTCCAGCGCCTGTCAGTACTTTTCCTTCAGCCATTGTTTTAATTCTCCTGCTTGAAGAGTTTGTCTAAGGTATTTTCAAAAGAGTGATAATCTAAAAATTCGTAAAGTTCTTTTCGTGGTTGCATCTTATCTAAAACATGCACCTGTGTACCTTGTTCACGAACGGAGCGCATCACTTCAAGCGCTGCTTTTTGCATGGCGCGTGTTGCAGAAAGCGGATACAGCACCATACGAATGCCCTGCTCAGCCAGCTCTTCCGTTGTATAATACGGCGTATCACCAAACTCGGTTATATTGGCAAGCACTGGCACACCCACAGCATCGCATACAGTGCGGTACATGGTAATATCGGTCATGGCTTCGGCAAAAATTGCATCTGCACCTGCTTCAATACAAGCACAGGCCCGGTCAATTACTGCCTGCAGGCCTTCTTTTTGCAGCGCATCGGTTCGTGCCATCAAGACAAAATTGGGGTCAATTTTTGCATCGGCTGCAGCTTTAATACGGTCAACCATTTCCTGCTGTGACACAATTTCTTTATTTGGACGGTGTCCACAACGTTTTTGGGCAACCTGATCCTCAATATGTACTGCTGCTGCACCAGCACGGATCATTTGCTTGACACTACGGGCGATATTAAAAGCGCCGCCCCAGCCGGTATCGATATCGACCAAAAGTGGCGTATCTACACGTTCAGTAATACGGCATACATCTTCTAGAACATTATCTAGACTGGTCATGCCCAGATCAGGTAAACCGTATGAATAGTTCGCAACACCTGCACCTGATAAATATATTGCTTTATAGCCTACCTGGGTTGCCAGCATGGCTGCATAGGCGTTCACTGTGCCCATGATCTGTAGCGGTTTCTCTGCTTCCAATGCTTGTCTAAATCTTAAACCTGCAGACATTTGTTGTGTCATGATCTCTTCCACAGTTCTTTCTATCGTTATTGAATTTTCAGTATAAGGTTTAATCTTTTAAACCGGTATGGCCTTTTAGAATACAGACTCTAAAACTTTAGTCAAAGAAAAATGAATCCATTTTCATTTTTTTGTTTATTAAATTATGACTGACATTAAGCTTTTGAGACCACACAGCGTTACAGAAATTAGCGCATAGTTTTGCTATATTATTTTAAACTTATTGTTATCTTCCTTTCTTACTGTTTCTTTGTAGGTATCATTCATTGGTCCATCTTGCATCTACTGATTGCGAAAAACCGCAAACCCGTCGAGGACAGGAACGCCGAATGGCTTTGTTGCTTAGTGCGAATGAGCTGTTTCTTGATAAGGGTTATGATGCGGTATCGCTTGATGATATTGTCCAACATGCCGGAGGTTCAAAAGCATCAATTTATAAATATTTTGGTAATAAGGAAGGTTTGTTTACAGCGATTTGTGACTATCGCCGGGAATTATTTTTTAAAGATATTTGTATTCCTTTCGACTTTCATATTAGCGAGTTACGTCACTATCTTGCGCATACACCCATCAATTTCTATCAACACTTGATACAGCCTGAAAATATGGCATTTATGCGTCTGGTGATTGAACAGGCTCAGCGTAACCCTGAGCTGGCACTCTATTTACACACTCAAGGCCCACAACATATCCAGCAGTGTATTGCGGTCGCTTTAGATAAAGGCCATCAGCAAGGTAAACTGGTTTGTCCTAATCCTAATTATTCTGCGATGATGTTTTTTGGAATTTTGAGAAATTTTGAATGGCGGATCCTGATGGGCCTTGCACCTGCTGAAGATCATCAGGAAATGATGGAATATATTCATTACTGTGTAGATTTATTCTTAAAAGGCCATCAAAAGGCTTAGTTCTTTTGCATTTTGATTCTCTTATAGTATATTAATTCGTTTCCTTTCCACTAACAGCAAGCAACTAATTGTTGTTTTATACAGCAATTATTGTGGAGCAAACATGACTCTACGGCATTTTCTTACTTTACGCGACTTATCAAGTCTGGAACTCAACCGCATCCTGGAACGCGCCAGCGAACTCAAGCGCATGCAGCACAACAATGAAGTCTATCAACCCTTTGTTGGTAAAGTATTGGGAATGATCTTTGAAAAATCAAGCACCCGTACCCGTATCTCTTTTGAAGCCGGTATGAGCCAGTTTGGTGGCGATGCAATTTTTCTGTCTTCACGTGATACCCAGCTTGGCCGAGGTGAGCCTATTGAAGACTCAGCCCGTGTAATCTCAAGTATGCTCGATATTGTCATGATCCGTACTTTTGGTCATGACATTGTCGAACGGTTTGCTTCTTACTCCAAAGTTCCAGTAATTAATGGCTTAACCGATGATCATCATCCTTGTCAGTTACTAGCAGACCTGCAAACCTATATCGAGCATCGTGGTTCGATTGAAGGCAAAACTGTAGCGTGGATCGGTGATGGCAATAATATGTGTAACTCCTATATTGAAGCTGCACATATGATGGGCTTTAAACTCAAGATTGCATCTCCAGCAGGTTATGAACCTAAAGAAGAATTTCTTACCGAATTTGCACATTGTGTTGAAGTCTTTAACAATGCAGAAGATGCTGCCGTCAATGCCGATTTGATCGTAACAGATGTCTGGGCCAGCATGGGGCAGGAAGAAGAACAGAAACACCGTGAACAGGCGTTTGCACAGTTTCAAGTAAATGAAAAATTGATGGGACTTGCACATCCGGACTGTCTGTTTATGCACTGTTTACCTGCTCACCGCGGTGAAGAGATTTCAGAGAACATGCTGGATCATAAAAATGCAGTAGTATGGGATGAAGCCGAAAATCGTCTGCATGCTCAAAAAGCATTGGTAGAGTTCCTGCTCAATGAAAATATGAAACAGTCTTAATAAGTATCTTTTTGTATTAAAAGCATCCTCGGGTGCTTTTTTAAGCCTTGATCTTCATATAATAAAAACCATAATATTTATATGTGATTTTATAATGCTGATTAAAACGACTCTTTTCCTTTCTGCCCTATTATCTAGTTTTACTCTATACGCACAGCCCACCAGTCTAGATCAGTACTTAATACAAGAGCGCATTATAAGCTCCGATTATAAGATTACTGATAAAAACCGTCTGAATGATGTGCTACAAGCTTTGAGTGAAGAAAATTCACGTGTTCTACCTTATCAGGTCGATGAAAATACTGTACTTGAACAGGTCATGAGCTATGCAGATCATATAGAGGTACAGGGACTAATTGTTACACCTGATTTTAGGCAGTTTGCCCAGTCTGTAGGACAAAATAAAGTAGAACAATTATTTAGAAAAGGAGTCATCAACAACTGTTCGCACTTTTTTGAACATGAGTTTCAGCGCGTTAACCCATATGAATTAAACATGACACTTAATTCTGACTATGGACGATATCAGATTAAAATGAAAAATACCCAATGCAAGTTTTAAAATAAAGACTCAAGGGGCAAATTACTATAGGTGCTTTAACGTAGCCACCCTTGAGGCTGTAAAATGATAATACTTGCACCCAAAAGCACAATTGCTCCGCCTAACAGATCCCAGCGCGTCAGTATGACCTGGTCAACCCAGCGTAACCATAAGAGCGCTGTGAATATGTAAATTCCGCCATAGGCTGCATAAATTCTTCCTGAGGCTGCCGGATGTAAAGTCAGCAACCATACAAAAATTGCCAGACTGATTATTGCGGGTAGCCACAACCAGGCTGACTTACCGTCTTTTAATATCAGATAGGGAAAATAACAGCCAAGAATTTCAGCCAACGCTGTCATAAAGAATAAAAAGAAAGTTGTTAAAATCTTGGTAAACTGTAAGTCCATAAAATTTCCAAAAAATAACCCGTGTCGAAACACGGGTTATAGCTTTAAATAGAGCTTAAGCAGGTTCAGCTGTCTGGTCTTCAAAGACTTCCAGTTTCAGTCCAACAGCCTGTCCATTTTCTTTTTTCACGGATACCGCAACGTTACCGCCATGTTCAGCCAGCTCACCAAACAGGATCATTTCTGCAAGCGGTTTTTTCAGATGTTCCTGAATCAAGCGCTGCATTGGACGTGCACCCATCAGACGGTCATAACCCTGTTCTGTTAACCATTCACGCGCACTCTGATCCACTTCCAGCACAACTTTTTTCTCATCCAATTGTGCTTGCAGTTCTGTCAGGAACTTGTCTACTACAGATTCGATAATCGTAGTTGGTAATGGCTTAAATTGAATTACGCCATCCAGACGATTACGGAACTCTGGTGAGAACGCTTTCTTCATTGCTTCCTGATTATCATTACTGTTGTCCTGCTCTACGAAACCAATACTAGTACGCGAGATACTTTCTGCACCGATATTCGTAGTCATAACCAGGATCACATTGCGAAAATCTGATTTACGGCCATTATTGTCTGTCAGTGACCCATGATCCATCACTTGTAATAACAGGTTGAATACATCCGGATGAGCTTTTTCAATTTCATCCAGAAGCAATACACAGTGCGGATTTTTATGGATTGCATCAGTCAGCAGACCACCCTGATCATAACCAACATAACCAGGAGGAGCACCTATCAGACGTGAAACCGTATGACGCTCCATATATTCGGACATATCAAAGCGTACCAGCTCAAGCCCTAAAATTTTTGCCAGCTGTTTGGTCACTTCAGTTTTACCAACACCTGTTGGTCCTGCGAATACAAAACTGCCAACCGGCTTATCTGGCGACTTAAGGCCGGCCCGCGATAGCTTGATTGCTGAAGCCAGTGCAGTAATTGCTTCATCCTGTCCAAAAACAACACGTTTTAGATCACGCTCTAAATGACTCAGTACTGTTTTATCATCTTTAGAGACAGTTTTGGGTGGAATACGGGCAATTTTTGAAATAATATCTTCAATATTTTCAACTGTAATCAGGGTATTGTCTGCATCAGCTTTTAATCTCCGCTGTGCCCCCGCTTCATCAATTACGTCAATTGCCTTGTCTGGCAGAAAGCGGTCATTAATAAACTTGGATGATAGCTCTACCGCAGCAACCAAGGCACTATCTTCATACTCTACATGATGAAAGTCTTCGAATTTAGGTTTTAAGCCACGTAGAATATCTATACTTTCTGAAATTGTGGGTTCGTTTACATCAATTTTCTGGAATCGACGTGATAAGGCATGATCTTTTTCAAATACTTGACGGTATTCTTGGAACGTGGTTGAACCAATACAACGTAAAGTACCATTTGCCAGCGCTGGCTTAATCAGGTTTGATGCATCCATCGTGCTGCCCATGCTAGAGCCAGCACCAATAATCATATGAATTTCATCAATGAATAACACAGCTTCCGGTTTTTTCTTCAGGGCATTTAACAGCTGTTTTAAACGCTTTTCAAAGTCTCCACGGTATTTGGTGCCTGCGACTAGCGCACCAATATCCAGACTGTAAATTTCAGCATTCGCCAGCGGCTTAGGCGCCTTGTTATTGACGATCAGCCATGCAAGACCTTCAGCAATTGAAGTTTTTCCCACACCTGGATCACCCACCAGAAGCGGGTTATTTTTACGGCGACGACATAAAATTTGTGCGGCACGCTCGATTTCTTTTTCACGACCAATCAGTGGATCAGTTTTACCTTTTTGAGCTTCAATATTCAGATTTGTAGTATAGAGTTCCAGCGGCCCTGCATTGGCAGAACTGGTAGCCTCGCCTTCAATATCTTCAGCTTCTTCTTCCATATGTACTTCGTCTTTTCGAGTACCATGCGAAAGATATTGAGTCAGGGTCAAACGGTTAATCTGATGACGCTTGAGCAAATAGACTGCAAAGGAATCCCGCTCAGAGTACATTGCAACCAAAACATCGGCACCTTCTACAGTACGGTCACCGCCACTGGACTGTACATGAAAAATAGCACGTTGCAGAATCCGGTCAAAGCTTTCTGTCGGATGTGGTGCCTGGTCACTGTTTTCACCAAGTTTAGGGGTATGTTGTTCTACATATTCTTCTAGCTCTTTACGCAGTAAAACGATATCTGCACCGCATGCTTTTAACGCATTGACTGCAGAATCATTGTCCAGCAAAGCCAGCAATAGGTGTTCAACCGTTAGGAACTCATGTCTCTTTTGTCGAGCCATGCTTACAGCCAAACGTAAGGATACTTCGAGTTGACGACTGAGCATGCGACCCCCTTAATCTTTTGGCTCAATTTGGCAAAGTAATGGATGACCTTGCGACCGAGCATAATTGTTTACTTGGTTTGCCTTGGTCTCCGCAATATCTCGCGGATAGATGCCAGCAACCCCTTTTCCTTCATAATGTACTGTTAGCATTACTTGAGTTGCCTGGTCAAGATTTAATGCAAAGTATTGTTGTAAAATTTCAATTACAAAGTCCATTGGGGTGTAGTCATCATTTAGTAAAACAACGGCATACAGGGGTGGTTTTTTTAACTGCGGAGGTGCAGGTTTAACTGCAATTTCTCCATCAGCTTCATCATTTTGCGAATCGCTTAAGCGTGGATTAAGATGCCAATCAACTAGGCCGGTCTGACAAAAAGAGGCTTTCACTTCGTTTAAGGTTATTTTACGCTTAGTAGCTCGCATACAATCTTTATTTCACTTACTGTGCATTTGCTTCTGCTTGAGGAATTTCAGAAATAAATGCTGATGAATTTTCAACAGGTTTTCCACGTTGCCAGCTGAAACGCTTGATGACTGGCGTGCCTGCTCCAGTTAAACGGACCTCAATAAATTGAGGTGTAAAGCCTTTTGGCATAGTCCAGCGCCCGGTCAGACGCTCAAAGTCTTCGAAATTAAATTTATTGTCTTCAAGAGGTACAACCAGCACCTCTGTGCCCTGAATCAGGCGCAGCTCAACCGAACCTGAAGCACGACGTTTATTGGGGCTGACCTGTACCAGATCAAGCTGGTACTCATAAGCATTTTCAGGAAGCGGTTTAATTCCCAAATTTTGTATAGTCAGACTCAGGCCACCACGGTCACGTAGTACTTCACGATAGATCAGGCTCATACCCTCAACCTGAGACTGCTTGGCACGGGCTTCATTTAATGCAGTATACAAATCGTTAGAATTGCTTACCGCCACATCGCGCTCCTGAATTGCTGCATTCAAGCTCTTGTTTAAGGCATTTAGAGCAGTTTTCTGCTTCTGGACCACTTCAACCAGTTGCTCGGCATCTGCATCATAACCGACCACTGACAAGCCTTGACGATGGCCAACTGAATATCCTAATGCCAGGCTTCCTAATGTCAGAAGTGCTCCTCCCATAACCAATGGTATATTGGTTTGCAAAAATGGCTTCTTCACTTTATGTGACGTGGTATTAGGTTCTGTGTTTTGCATCGTCATCTCTAAAATACAAAAATTTTTTCAAAGCACACATTTAAATCTAAAAATAAATATGTGTGAAGTTCAAAAGCGTTTTTTATGGTAATAAGCCAATACCGGTCAGACCAGCATTTTCAGCAAAACCAAACATTAGGTTCATATTTTGTACCGCTTGACCCGCTGCACCTTTAACAAGATTGTCCTGAACCACTAAAATAACCAGTTTTGTTGGCTGTGGCTTATACAGGGCAATACGTAACTGGTTGGCACCACGTACACTACGAGTTTCAGGTGAGCTACTGGATGGCATTACATCAACAAACTGTTCATCGGCATAAAAGATTTCATAAAGTGACTGTAGATCAGTATTTTGTCCCTGTTCAGTTAAATCAACATAAATAGTACTGAACATACCGCGAATCATCGGTACCAGATGTGGAATAAACAGAATCTGGTCAAATACACCGCTCTGGCCAGAAATGTTCTCTAACGCCTCTACTATCTCTGGATGATGACGGTGACCGGCAACACCATAAGCTTTAAAATTATCGGCATTTTCGCTGTAAATCATGCCAAGACTGGCTTTACGACCCGCCCCTGAAACGCCAGACTTAGCATCAATAATAATACTGGCTGGTTTAACCAGCTCTTGTTCAGATTTAAATAGTGGCGCCAGACCAAGTTGAACCGTAGTTGGATAACAGCCCGGATTTCCTACTACCTTAGCCTGCTTGATTTTTTCACGGTTAAGTTCGGTTAAACCGTAAACTGATTCAGTCAATATATCCGGACAGCTATGTTCCAGACCATACCATTTCTCGAACTGCTGCAAGTTCTGTAAACGGAAGTCAGCTGCCAGATCAATCACTTTGGTATTAGCAGCAACCAGCTCGGCAGCGTGCTTCATGGCAACACCGTGCGGTGTAGCAAAAAACACCACATCACAATGTTTCAGGACATTCATATCCAGATCTGAAAACTGAAGATCGGTATGGCCGCGCAGACTTGGGAACATGTCATCTACACGCTTGCCTGCTTCTGTACGTGAGGTGAGTACACTGACTTGAACATCGGGATGCCGTAATAAAAGACGTAGCAATTCAACGCCTGTATAACCTGTACCACCCACAATTCCGACAGAAATCACTCTTATTTCCTCAAGGTTTACCTAAACCCGGCTAGTATGGCAGTTCATCTCATTTTCTACAATGTGCAACTGCATCGGATCACAGTCTATACATACCACCAGCCAGGTAACTTATAACTCTTAAGCTGCTGACGGTGCACCAGATAATCTGGATCATGCCGCGTCACTTCTGCCCAAAACAGAGGACTATGATTAAAATGCCGGGTATGTGCCAGTTCATGAATACACAGGTAGCGCACCAGTTGCTCTGGCATTAATATCGCGCCTGCATGCAGCATAATATCATGTACGCTGCTGCAACTCCCCCAACGGGTCTTGGGCTGGCGAATACTGCATGTTTTATAAGGCAACCCAATTTCCTGACTTATGGATTCGAGATAATCAGGTAGAAGCTGCTTTGCCTGATCTATTACACAGGCTTTTAAGCTATGTTCAGGGTGATTCTGATTAATAAGAATCTGCTGCTCTATATTTAAAATAAAAGAGTTTTTTTGCGCACATTGCTTTATTGCAAGCTCGGCAGGGCAATTAAAAAATTTTATAGACTCTGGAATAGAAAACAGATCTGGTATCTGGCTCTGCTGTTTATGCCATGTCTCTAATAACCAGTTCTCTGCCTGAGATAAAAACTGTTCTATCTGTTTCTTAGTACAACGCAGAGGTACAGTGAGCCGCACCCCTTGTGGTTCGACACGCAAGCGCAAGCGTTTTGCTGTTGCATGCCGAACAATTCTGATTTCAGGTAATTCAGCCTGCTGCATTAAATGGCTGTACGTTCTTCAATGCCATTATTGGTAGCCACAATTGCAATATCAGCTTTGTTGATCGCAAATATACCGTTGGTTACTACTCCCGGAATATTATTGATGGTTTTTTCAAGTTCGAGTGCATTCAAGATATTCAGATTATAGACATCCAGAATCACATTACCATTATCTGTAATCACCCCTTCACGATATACCGGATCGCCGCCCAGACTTACCAGTTTACGTGCTACCGCAGAACGTGCCATAGGAATGACTTCTACAGGCAAAGGAAAATCACGGCCCAGCTGTTCTACCCACTTCGAGTCATCTACAATACAAACAAATTTCTTAGCAATTGAAGCAACAATCTTTTCACGAGTCAGTGCTGCACCGCCCCCTTTAATCATATGCATATGACGGTCGATTTCATCTGCACCATCGACGTAGGCATCCAAACCGCCAACATGGTTCATGTCAACCACTTCAATGCCCAGTTTTTTCAGTCGCTCTGCTGTTGCATTAGAACTGGCCACTGCTGCTTCAAGTTGCAGCTCTGGCAATAACTCGATCAGGAAATTAACCGTGCTCCCTGTGCCTACGCCCAAAATACCGCCTCGAGGCAAATGTTTTAGCGCCGCTTTGGCAGCTGCCTGTTTTTTTTCATCTTGGGTGGTATACAGACTCATGACTTCACTCAACTATTTTTAGCAAATTGGCCAATTAAACGGCGCAAATGTACAGGGGTTTGTTACAATAAGCCCCTATTTTAAACTGTTAGATGGAAGATTAACATGCTGTCTCGTTTGGTTCGACAAATTTTACAAGCAACGGTTTATGATGTTGCAATCGAAACCCCACTCGAAGCAGCGCCACGAATTAGTGAAAAACTAAACAACAATATTCGCTTTAAACGTGAAGACTTACAGCCAGTTTTTTCATTTAAGCTGCGCGGTGCTTATAACCGCATTAGCCAATTACCCAAAACTCAGCTAGAACGTGGCGTAATTACAGCTTCAGCAGGTAACCATGCCCAAGGTGTTGCCCTGTCTGGAAAGAAACTGGGAATTCGTGCCATTATTGTTATGCCAAAAACCACACCAGATATTAAAATTCAGGCTGTAAAACGCCTTGGTGGTGAAGTGGTTCTACACGGCGATTCTTTTGATATTGCCAACAAATATGCAATTCAACGTGCATCAGAAGAAGGTATGACTTTTATCCCGCCTTATGACGATGAACTGGTTATGGCCGGACAAGGGACCATCGCCAATGAAATTTTGCGCCAGTGGCGTGATGTAGAATATGTATTTGTTGCAGTAGGTGGCGGTGGCCTGATAGCAGGTATAGCTGCCTATTTAGGTGATGTTGCGCCACATGTAAAAGTGATTCCTGTCGAATATGATGAATCAGCCTGTTTAAAGGCAGCCCTAGAATCTGGTGAGCGTGTAATTTTGCCATCGGTAGGCCTGTTTGCAGATGGTACAGCAGTAGCACAGATTGGTGAAAAGCCTTTTGAAGTAATCCGCTTGCAGAAATCTGATAATTCGGGCCCGATTGTTGAGCCTGAGGTTGTTCTGGTAAATACAGACGAAATTTGTGCAGCAATTAAAGAAACATTTGATGAAAACCGCAGTATTGTCGAACCTTCTGGTGCAATGGCATTGGCAGGTATTAAAAAGTATATTGAACAGCATAAACTGACTGGTAAAAATATTGTGTCTATTGTTTGCGGTGCAAACATGAACTTTGACCGATTACGCTATATCGCTGAACGTACAGAACTGGGTGAACGTCGTGAAGCAATCTATGCTGTAACCATTCCTGAGCAGAAAGGTGCCTTTTTACAATTTTGCCGGACCCTGCAAGGTCGTAATATTACTGAATTTAACTACCGCGCCAGTGAAAGTGACTCGGCACAGGTTTTTGTGGGCATCAGTTTAAAAGGTGGTGAAGCAGAACGCCATGAAATCCATAACCTGCTAAAAGAAAGTTACGAGGTGGATGACCTGTCCGATGATGAAGTTGCCAAGCTGCACATCCGCTATTTGATTGGTGGCCATGCCAATATTGAAAATGAGCGCCTGTTCCGGGTAGAGTTTCCGGAACGTCCAGGTGCCCTGCTGACGTTCCTTGAACGCCTTGGCCCGACTCATAATATTACCCTGTTCCACTACCGCAACCATGGCGCAGCTGAAGGACGGGTTCTGGTGGGTATGGAAGCGACAGATGCCAAGCAGAATCCGGATGGAATAATTGAAACCTTGAAAACAATCACTTATCCGTATGAAGAAATAACTCATAATATTGGCTATAAGCGTTTTCTTAAATAGTTTCTGGTAAATAGAAACCGGCCTAGAGCCGGTTTTTTATTTTATATCATTTTATTTAAACCTATCCGTTTGGGGTTTTAAAACACTTTAAAATTTTCTTTTTTATTAAGGTAATACCCTGTATTTTTTGTAACACAGCAACCTCAAAATAATTAAAACTAAAGTGATATTATCACGCTGTATAATAGATTAAGCTTTGTACTCTTTACAGTGCAGACTTTAGAAGAAAGATAGCAGGTTTTCTGAATGGCTTTATTTACCGTAATTGGTCTGGGTAGCTTTGGAGCTACTGTCGCTACCGAACTTACCCGCCTCAAGCATGACGTGATTGGTATAGATCTGGTTAAACGTCACGTTGAAAATATTGGTGACCAGTTATCACATGCAGTGATTGCCGATGCGACTGATGAACATGTGCTCGAAGAGCTTAATATTCAGGATTGTGATGCTGTCGTAGTGGCAATTGGTGAGGATATTGAAGCCAGTATTTTATGTGTTCTACACCTGAAAAACATGGGGGTAAACAAGATCTGGGTGAAAGCCAAGACCAAGGCACATCATATGATTCTGAGTCATTTAGGCATCGACAAGATCATTCACCCTGAAGAAGATATGGGGGTCAGGGTCGCCCAAGCTTTAAATTATCCTATGGTCAGCCGTTACATGGCACTTGAGGATGATCATTTTATAGTTCGGATCAATATTGAAAATAAACTTGAAGGTGTGCATCTGTTTGGCCTGATTAACCAGGTCGCAAAAGTTCATCTGCTGCTTTTAAAGCGCGGCAAAGAAATTTTTTATGAGCCTGCTCCAGATTTCACTTTAAAGTATGGAGATATTTTAATCATAGAAGGCTCTCTGGAGCAGCTCCAAAGACTTTCAATGCGTTTTCTCTAATATGCATTTTCCTAATTTTAGACATCTCACACAACGAACTGTTAACCTGAGCCCTCCTACACTTCTGGCTTTAGGATTTTTAAGTTTCATTCTGGTTGGAACCCTGTTGTTGCGCCTGCCTATCTCTCACCACGGCCATTTGAGCTGGATGGATGCATTATTTACTGCTACATCGGCAGTCACGATTACTGGTTTATCCACCATCAGTGTTCATGACTCTCTAACAGGTTTTGGCCAGACAGTACTCTTGCTCCTTATTCAGAGCGGGGGCCTAGGTTTTATGACCTTTGCCATTCTGGCAGCACTGAGCCTTTCTCCTAAAGTACGTCTCAGACAGCAGATGATGGCACAAACTGCTACCGGACAAACCAATCTGTCTAAGGTCACTTTTGTAGCCAAAGGCGTTTTTTTCTATACTTTATTTTTTGAGCTCATCGGCACAGTCATATTAACGGTATTATTTACGCCTGAATACGGCTTTCCAACTAGCCTGCATTATGCAATTTTTTACAGTATTTCTTCATTTAACAATGCCGGTTTTTCTATTTTTGGCGATAGCCTGATGAGCTTTGAAGGGCAATATCTGGTTTACTTGGTTATTAGCCTGCTCTATATCATTGGGGGAATCGGTTTTATTGTACTCATGGATATAAAACGCTCCAAAAGCTGGAGCAAACTTAGCGCCAACAGCAAGTTGGTATTGAGTTCCATTGCCATTATCAATCTGTTGGCTTTTATAGTGATCTGGATGTTAGAAGCAACCAATTATCAGACGCTCGGTCAGCTAAATCTGGGTGAACAGGCTGTACATGCTTGGTTTCAGGCCACTGCGCCACGTTCCTCTGGCCTAAATACCATTGATACAGGTTCAATGACGAGTACTTCGACGTTAGTGGTGATGTTATTGATGTTTATTGGAGGTGGCTCTCTCAGCACGGCGGGTGGTATTAAAGTAGGTACATTTGTAGTCTTACTGCTCAGCGTAATTTCTTTCTTGCGCCGTAATGAGGAAGTCCGTGCTTTTAACCATTCAATCTCACAGGAAACCACAGTGAAGGCACTGGCCGTCGCCATGATTACCTGCATTTTAATCTTTGGAGGATTTTTCCTGATTCTTCTGCTGGAACCCCGGCAAAACTTTTTGGATCTGCTATTCGAAATTGTCTCTGCTGCATGTACTGTAGGTTTATCGCGCGGGATTACCAGTGAACTGAGTCCTGGCAGCTTAATGATCCTTATTTTCCTGATGTATGCCGGACGGCTTGGTCCTTTAACATTAGCATATCTGATTGCAACTCCAAAGAAGAGCCGGCTTAAGCACCCGCCAACCGATATCCAGATCGGTTAAATTAAAAAAACCACTCTTGAGAGTGGTTTTTTACAGTAGGGCTCTAGTACCAGTTCATGAGTGAAACACCCAGACCCACATAGGTAGCACGGTGATTATAATCAATCAAGCTCTCGCCATAACCATCAAACAATTGAAAATGTCCACGCAATTTGCCGCTAATCGGGAATGCCCAGTCAAATTGGGCAGCACCATGTGAGTCATCGCCTCCTTTTAGAGAGTGCCGCAACATCAAAGAGAAATCGTGATCTTTCCAGCGATAGAAGGCCGTTAAATCTCCACGGCCGATATAGTCATCAATATCTGCATTGTTGTCATCACTTGCATTTTCCTCAATACGGTACCAAGGCCGCAGCATAAGAGCAAAATTTTCATGCTCAAGCCCGACATTCATAATGATACGATTCCAGCTACGCGATAAAGGATCTGCACGGCCGTTAGACTGGTGATTAAAAGTCAAACCCAGTAACCGGCCGTTTAAACCTAGCAAATTATAATTCGTGCGGAACATCAGGCTGACTTCAGGCTCATAATTAGTTTCCCGAAACGGACGGGATTCATCTTCGTTATATACCTGCCAGCGTGACGACTGGGTATAACCTAACCATAGGTCGCCATTATCACCAAATATATTTTCTGCCGCTTTGGTTTTAAAGGAAATCTGGAACTTGGCTTCAATTGACTTAAGGTCCTGTGCATCTTCTGCAGAGACTGTATTTTCAGGATTTGGACTCGAAGGTGTTTCATTTTTATCGCTGGTCCAATAAGCTGGCAGCAAATAGACTGGCTGGTGCGCACGAATATTCCATGTACCGAGCTTGCTTTCTGGAGAAAGCTCCCAACGGCGGTCCAGCAATGAAACATTCGGATCAATTTTCGGATCTTCTACTGCTTTGCGTTGAGCCACCACTAAGGGTTTTTCTGCTTCGGGTACCACAAACAATGCATCATAACAGGCCAGACGATCTGCATTGGAAGCAAGTCCTACACACGCTTGTGCACTCGCAGGTTTAGCCGCCGCAGGATCTTCCGCATGGCTTGTAGACACCACCACCACGCCAAGTATCGCAAGGATACCCAGCTGAAGTGAGGGCCGTTCAAAGGCTTTGAACGACATTTTATTCTCCAGTTTTCAGTTTTATTTATTTGACTTGTTTAATTTCAAAACCGAGTTGTACTAATTCATCACGCTTTGCAAATGGTGCAACCACCGCTCTAACCGGTTTCTGACCGGTCAGATAAATATTTACAACCCGTTTCAGATCATCAAAAGTAGTCTGTAATATACGCTGACGCAAGATTTTTCTAAAGGCTGGCGTACGTTCATGCAGTAATGCATAACATGCTGTAATAGCTTCACCCGCTGGAGAACCCGGCTTATCCATACTGGCGACCAAACCAAGAATAGCTTCTTCTAACTGGTGTGGTTTTTGTTCAGCATTAAATAACCAGTTCAAGCTTGAATCAAAGTCGTTGAAAGTTTCTGCAAGACGTGGATCACGATAACTATAGAAACGGAAACTGCAAGCATTACCATCATAGCTGGCTCCTCCACCATAAGCCCCACCTTTTTCACGAATAGCGCTATGCAAAAAGCCGTTACGCAAGTATGCAGCCAATACCATTAACGGTGCAGCATCCGGGTGGGAGACTTCAACAGCCTGATAAGCTGAGGCACAGAACTGAACATTAGACTGGATTAACCAGGCTTCATCCGCGTTATTATCTTCGAATTTAACCTGAGTCAGCTCAGCTTGAGTTTGATCTACAGCCAGTTTATTCCATACTTCCTGGATTTCTTCCAACAAGCGTTCAGTCTGGTGTTCTTCACACACCAGTAAAAACTGTTTAGGAGCCTGTAATAATTTGCGATGAATTAACTTCAACTCATCAATAAGGCGATGATACTCTGCCTCATCTTTTTCAATCTTGCTGACCAGATCTGTCATCCAGTTGAGCGCACCCAGTCCTGTCGTATGGTAATCACGACGAGCCAGTGCACTCATGTTACGTGACGCTGTTTGCATCGCATAACTATGTCCTGAGCCGGAAATCCGTGAATGCCAACGGGTTTTACGCTGTTGCAGAAGTTCTATGATACGGCTTTTTTCATCAAAACGAAGCTGCTCAAAAGCTAGCTTAAGTAGATGGATCGCATCAAATTTATTAACCAGTGACTTAGTGGTTAATGTCAGCCAGGCACTTATACGACCTTTATCATTAACTTTGCTGCGTAATGAAGCACCCATGCCTAACCCACCACTCACTGCAGTTTGCAGCTGTTGCAGTTCAAGATAGCCATACTCTCCTGCACCCACCTCACCCATCAGGACTGACAGCAAGTTAAAGTAAGGTGAATTTATTATCTCGTCAGGAATCTGGATCAGCACCTGCTGATAATAAATACCATTTGTTCCAGCATGGTAAAGATTTAAAGGGGTATCCAGATTATTACAGATAATTTCACGCAGCTGACCCTGTACAATGTGCAGCTCTTCAGGCACATCCTCCAAACCTACTTTAGGTAACAGGTCCAGATCATCTTCCATATTCTGACGTTGCTTCAATGCTTCTGTATTTTCCAGAATCTGTTTACGGTCTGCTTCAGACAATGTCTCAGCGAGTTTAGCCAGACGAGCTTTTTCAGCCTGCTCATCCTTTAGAGACTTTTCAGCATCAGGAACCAGCGTCAGTTGAACACGATGCGGGTTATCAAGCAGATAAGTCTGGATCAGGCTAGACAGCCACATTGGATCTTTTAGTTCTTCTCTTACCTGTTCAATCGCGCTGTCGACATCCCATACATGAATTGGGTCATTGTGATGAATAGCACTACTCAAACCATTCAAGATTAGACTGAGGCCATAAGGTGTACCATCACCACCAATTTCACGCTGATGCAGTTCGATCTGATGCAAAATTGCTTCAATCAGTTTTGACTCTACAGGTTTTGATGCCACTTCCTGCAAGATATTAAGTACGCCTTCCTTAAATGTCTGTGCATGCTCCGGATTAGAACCTTGCACTGCACAATAAAAAGTCATCTCAAAGTTGCTGTCATCTACTCCCATAAACGGGCCTGTAGACTGTGCATATCCACAGGTTTCCAGATAATGCCGTAAGGGTGAAGCCGAGTCTTCCAGTAATATGCCTTCAACCAGACGCATACCTAAACGCAATTTGATGTCACTAGCCTGAGGTAACAACCAGCCCAATACGTGATAAGTTTTATCTGTTAGCTCATCGCCATCTACTGCATAAGTTTCAGTAACCTCTATAGGGGCTGACAGGCGTTTTTCCGGAGTAGAATAGAGTGTTTTTCCAGGTTTAAACTTGTTTAAAGCCAGTGTTTCAAACTGTTCCTGCAACTCATACGCCGAAAGATTACCAAAAGTCATAAAGACTGCATTACTTGGATGATAATGCGACTTATAAAAATCGACTAGCTGCTCATAAGTCAGATCAGGAATGTCTTTAGGATCACCACCTGAATTATAATGATAAGTGGTTTGTGGGAATAAATGTTCTGCCAGCTGATGATACAACTGATCTGAAGGTGAACTCATCGCCCCCTTCATTTCATTAAAAACCACGCCTTTATAGACAGGCTGGTCATCTTCGAGCTCTACCCGAATACCTTCCTGAGCAAAATCCAGAGGATTCAGGTTTGCAGCAAAGGCTGCATCGAGATAAACAGATAACAGGTTCTGAAAATCTTTCTTGTTTTGGGTCGCAAACGGATAGGCTGTCCAGTCTGCCGCTGTAAAAGCATTCATGAAAGTATTTAATGAACGGCGGATCATTAAAAAGAATGGATCACGGACCGGAAATTTTTCTGAGCCACATAAAGCAGTATGCTCCAAAATATGAGCAGTACCTTTTGAATCCATGGGCTGGGTACGAAAAGCTACCAAGAATACGTTTTCATCATAGTCAGTGGCTAGATGGTAATGCACCGCCCCTGTAACCTTGTGTTTGTATTCAGACACTAAAATGTCTAGGGCCTCGACATGGTGTTGACGTACCAACTGAAACGCGGGATGAACAGTTTGATTAATGGTTTCAGTGACATCGACAGTCATGTGATCTCCTCATACTTTTAAAATATTCAATAAATTGCATTATACCTATAGTTTTAGTCACAATTCACGTTTTAAACCTGACTAAAACAATAGATTTTTAATGATGGCATGATCGGTTTTTTCAACCTTGTCTCAAATAAACAGTAGGTTTCAAGATGGCTAGATTCAGTATGGTCCTAATTCCAGTTCAGCTAAAGTAAAATAGTTGCTAACCCTCTATTTCAATAGGGAGGAATGAAGAACGCACCCCCTCTTTTAATAAACGTATTGAATTTTATTCATTAATCTATAAGAAACATAAGCATTAAGGTAAACTTGTTTTTTTATATGATAAATGGCGAGAAACATGGCGACTGTTGACCTTTTTGCAATTGGCAATGCATTAATTGACCAAGAATTTAGAGTTACTGATGAATTCCTCACTCAGCAGAATCTGCAAAAAGGTACCATGCAACTGGCCGAAGGTGATGTTCAGTCAGCCTTATATGAGAATCTGAAAGCAACCCAAGTTTATAAAGGTCAGGCAAGCGGTGGCTCAGCAGCCAATACAACGGTGGCATTTAGCGCCCTAGGCGGTAAAGCATTTTATGCCTGTCGTGTAGGTAATGATGAGCTTGGCCTAGTCTATCTTAACGGTTTAAATGCAGCCGATGTAAAAACCAGTGCCAAGTCAATTAGTGATGGTGTAACCGGTACTTGCATGGTACTCATCAGTGAAGATTCTGAACGTACCATGCAAACCTATCTTGGGATTACTGCTGAACTCTCGGAAACCCAGATTGATTTCTCGCCTCTTCAAACTGCAAAGTGGTTATATATTGAGGGTTATCTGTCAACCAGCCCCACTGCACGTGCCGCTGTACGTGAAGCACGTCGTATTGCCCGTACACATGGGGTAAAAATTGCGCTGACTTTATCTGATCCGGCTATGGTGCAGTATGCACGTGAAGGGCTGGACGAAATGATTGATGACGGTGTAGACCTGCTATTCTGTAATGAGCATGAAGCCATGATGTATACCGGCGCCTCAACTGCAGAGCAGGCCTTAGAAAAATTGAAATTTAAAAGTCGGTATGTTGTTATTACCCGCAGCGCACAGGGTGCAATACTTGCTACAGCCGAACAGCACTTGCAGGTACCAGGTCGTAGCGTAATCGCTGTAGATGCCAATGGCGCAGGTGATGCATTTGCTGGCGCTCTACTTTATGCTATGAATGCAGGTATGGATATAAAAACTGCGGCAGAGCTGGCTATTTTAATTTCTAGTGAGGTGGTTGCAAATTTTGGCCCCCGGTTAACTCTGGAGCAATACCGTCAGCTCTTGCAAAAATTTAAACAGGAAACTCCATAATATGGAAAGAATATGCTTGACTGAAGATATACCAGAACGTGAAGCCCGCAGCTATGAAACGGCTAATGGTGATAATATTTTTATCACCCAGCGCGATGGATGTTTTTATGCTTACCAGAATCTTTGTCCGCATCTGCAAACCGAGCTTGAATTTTTAGAGAACCAGTTTCTCGACCGTGATCAGGAATTCATAGAATGCTCGACTCATGGTGCATTGTTCCTGGTCGAGACAGGAGAGTGTATTTCTGGTCCTTGTCAGGGTCAGTCGCTTGAGAAAGTTGCCATTAAGGTCCATTCTGACGGCGGCATTTATCTAGAAGATTAATTAAAGGTTCTGTCATGGCTGCGCTGCTGCTTAATTATTATTTGATGCCATTTAATGTCAGTTTATTGGCTTTAGTGTTGCTCAGCATGGCAGAAACTATCGGCATGCAGTTCGGTTTTCGGCCCAGCGATTTACTCAAACGCTTTATACCGGTTTGGATCTCGAACTCCCCCCTCTTCGATGTAAAGTTTTCTAAGGTTTTGATCTTTGTATTTTTGCTCATGAACTTTAGCTTTGCAGGGTATTTTTTGCAGTTCGTTTACTTCGCCAATCAACAGCAGCTGATTTCACCTTTTTATATTATTTTACCTGCTCTGATTATTGCAATTTTCTTTACCATGTTCATGATCCATTGCCTGGATCAGGTGATTAAACCCAAGCTGAACCAAAAAAATACCAGCCTGCTGGGACGACTGGCAACGATCTCTAGTGGTAGCGCAAGACCAGGGTTCTCAGCCCAGGCCAGAGTCAGAGATGAGTTTGGACAGCTACATTATGTACAGGTTGAGCCAGAATTTGGTGAATTGGAATTTCAGTCACAAGTAATCTTGATTCGGTTTAAAAAATCACATTATATGGCCAAGAAAATTTCCGAATCAAACCGCCTGTTCAATCCGGAATTATAGAGTCCTGATAAACCATTTAAAAAGTAAAATATATATAATTCTTCTACCACTGCATGGTAATAAAATTACAAGTCCAGTCCATCAATGACCTTATTCTCACGCAAAAGCTGTAATTGCTCTTCGGTTTTAAACTCTCGGAGAATCTGGCCAGTATGCTCACCCAGTCGTGGTGGTGCTTGCCAGTATTCTACTGGTGTATCTGATAATTTGATTGGCGAGCCTATAACTCTGAATGCAGGATTAAGCACATGGGGCAGCTTGACCAGCATCTGTCTTGCCTGCACTTGCGGCTCGGCAAATGCCTCTTCTATCGAATTTATCATACCGACTGGTACTTTCACTGCATGGATTCGCTCTACCCAATACTGGGCATTTTCTTGCAGAAAATAATCTGAAAGTATACCCACCAGTTCATGCCGGTGTTTTACCCGGCTCTGGTTGGTTAAAAACTCAGAGCGCCCTAATAAATCCTTCCGGTCAATAGCAATACATAGTTCCCTGAATTGCCTATCATTTCCACAGGCTACAATAAACTCTTTATCTTTCGCCCTGAAAGTCTGATAGGGAACAATATTTGGATGTGTATTTCCCATACGCTGGGGCGCTTTACCTGAACTCAGGTAATTCATCCCCTGATTTGCCAGACCGGCAATCTGCACATCCAGTAAAGACATATCAATGTATTGTCCCCGTCCAGTGTGCTGACGCGCCAGTAATGCAGCCTGAATCGCAATTGTGGCATATAACCCGGTTTGAAGATCTACCACTGCAACGCCTACCTTCTGTGCACCACCACCTGGTATACTGTCTGGTTCCCCAGTAATACTCATCAGGCCGGCCATACCCTGTATAATAAAATCATAGCCAGGTTCAGCAGCTCGTGGTCCATCCTGACCAAAACCAGTGATTGAACAATATACAAGTTGAGGATTTAAAACCTTAAGGCTGTCATAATCCAGTCCATAACGTACCAGTGAACCTGCCTTATAATTTTCAATTACTACATCGGCTGTTTTAGCCATCTCCCGGATCAGCTCCTGGCCTTCATGAGTGGCCATATCAATAGCGACTGAGTGTTTATTACGGTTGGTACACTGGAAATATCCCGATTCACGAGTTTGTTCTCCGTTTTGATCAGGCATCCAGGGTGGCCCCCACATACGAGTATCATCACCTGTACCTGGTCGTTCAACCTTAATTACTTCTGCTCCCAGATCTGCCAAAATCTGTCCACACCATGGTCCGGCCAGTACACGGCTCAGGTCCAGAACCCTTATTCCCTGCAATGCACCCATGTTTGTCTCCTTATATCAAAGAATTTATGCTTGCCTTTTACTGTTGTTGTGGATCATATTGTCGGTCACGAATAAACAGTCCCGGTAATACGCCTGCAATAAAATAAGCTGCTCCCATGACAATAAATGCCATCGTAAAAGTACCGCCCGAGGCTAAGAAACCAATCGTTGCAGGTGCAATTGCTGCCCCAACACGTCCAATGTTATAGGCACCACCAATGGCTGTACCACGCACATCCGTTGAGAACGACTCCGCCATATAGGTCGCATTGACTCCATACGGAATGCCATAAAGAAAGCCAAAGGTAATAAGCAGATATAAAATATTATCTGGGGTATTAAAGAAAATAATGACCGGCAGGAAGATTGCACTGGCAATAGTACCGAATACGAAAACTGACCGACGGTTAAACTTGTCAGCCAAGAAGCCTGCCAGAATTTTCCCAAGAATCATTGCAGTGTACGAACCCACCATATAGCTGGTCAGGTTTTTAAAATTCATATGAACTTCAGTTTCCAGATAGCTAGGCATCCAGTTATTAATACCGTAATAGCCAAATTGCAGAAAAAATGCTGTCGTCATCCACAGTAAAAACATTTTTCGATGTTTAAAATTTCTAAAAATCTGTTTATAGATACTGCCGCTTTTTGGTGCTACTTCTTGATCCTGGACTTGAGCAGTTCCCTGTAGCACTGCAATTTTATTGAGTTGCCATGATTTAGGTTCAGGCACGAAACGCTGCAAGAAAATATTGATAAATGCCGGAATAACGGTAATAAAAAATAAAACCCGCCAGCCATGTTCAGGAATAATAGAGCCGGCCAATAAAGTGGCTACGATATAGCCCACAGTTTGCCCGGTCTGTAATGTTCCGAGTACGGTGGTACGGTAAGTTGTTGGCACATACTCAGCCATCAGGGTATTGCAAGCCATATATAATGCGCCTATCCCGAGAGCACCGATAAAACGCAATACCATAAACTGTTCAAAGGTTTGAGTAAATCCGAGCAAACAGGTAGCAACTGAAAAGAAGGTCACTGAATGAGCAATGGTACGTACCCGACCAAATTTATCACAGGCCCATCCACCTAACACACCACCAACCCCCATACCAGCGAGTGATGCGCTACCTAAGGCTCCTGCCTGAAAAGCGCTCAGACCAAAATCAGCTCTCAGACTGGTCAAACTGTAAGAGAGCAACATAATATCGATACCATCGACCACCATGGCAAAATAAGTAAATAACAGTGCAAATTTCCAGGTATGCGGTCCTATTTTTTCATAAGTACCCAGATTAGACGGTAGATTTCCTTTTATAGGCTTGATCGCTACTTGTACTTCATTATTCATTTAATATTCCTCATTTTCTCAAATGAGTCATCGATGTCTTATCTTGTGTTCCATTGAAGACTTTTATTATTTTTCTTTAAGTACATATCCGTGTATGGAATCCTTGCCAAGAGAAGCTCATGATGAATCCTTAAGTCCGTGTCAGGTTCATTTTCAGGCAAAGCTTCGCCATGAAGATGCACTCAGGCATCTTCAGCAAATTTCTTGGAATGGTTTAGTTTGAAAAAGCAGCTATACCAGTTTGGGCACGACCCAAAATCAAGGCGTGTACATCATGAGTACCTTCATAGGTGTTTACAACTTCCAGGTTAACCAGATGACGCGCTACCCCAAACTCATCACTGATACCGTTACCACCCAGCATGTCACGTGCCAAACGGGCAATATCAAGTGCCTTACCGCAGTTATTACGCTTAATCAATGAAGTGCCTTCAACTGAAGCAATCCCCTCATCTTTCATACGACCAAAACGTAAAGCTACCTGTAAACCAAGGGCAATCTCAGTTTGCATATCTGCCAGTTTTTTCTGGATCAGCTGGTTAGCCGCAAGCGGGCGGCCAAATTGTTTACGGTCCATCGTATACTGATGCGCCGTATGCCAGCAAAATTCAGCAGCTCCCATGGCCCCCCAGGCAATGCCGTAACGGGCACTATTCAGGCAGGTAAATGGGCCGCGTAGTCCCTGTACTTCTGGAAATGCATTTTCTTCTGGTACGAACACATTATCCATAACAATTTCGCCAGTAATCGATGCACGCAAGCCTACCTTGCCATGTATCGCCGGTGCAGATAACCCTTCCCAACCTTTTTCTAGAATAAAACCGCGAATTGGGCCAACATTTCCGTCAGTAGAAACTTCTTTTGCCCACACAACAAATACATCAGCAATCGGGCTATTGGTAATCCACATTTTTGCGCCTGAGAGGCGATATCCACCTTCTACCTTTTTAGCACGAGTTGACATGCTGCCCGGGTCAGAACCATGGTCCGGTTCAGTCAGACCAAAACAGCCAATGAATTCACCTGTAGCCAGTTTTGGTAAGTACTTCTGTTTTTGTTCTTCACTGCCAAATTCATTAATTGGCACCATCACCAATGAACTTTGTACACTGGCCATAGAACGATAGCCTGAATCCACTCGCTCAATCTCACGTGCAATCAGACCGTAACTGACATAATTTAAACCGGCACCACCGTACTGTTCAGGAATAGTTGGCCCGAGTAGTCCTAGCTCACCCATTTCACGAAAAATAGCAGGATCGGTTTTTTCATGACGAAACTGTTCCAAAACACGTGGCATAAGCTTATCTTGGCAATATGCAGCAGCTGTATCGCGAACCATACGTTCTTCTTCATTCAGTTGCTGTTCTAATAAAAACGGATCTTGCCAGTTAAAATGAACTTTAGCTTTTTTTTCAGTGTTGATCATCTGATTCATTGCGCCCTTTGCCTTGCTGAATATCTTATATTGATTTCATGCTATTCCTGTTCAGAACAGGCTTCAAACGATAATTTTTCATTCAGATATTCCTTTTACGCATATCTTGTATCGTGTTATAAGTTTTTTTTACAGATAAGAAGAGTAATTACCCTGATAGCTCAAGTCTTGGCAAAAATTACAGACTGGCTAGGAACTTTTTATTTTATCTCGCTCTTCGGGAGAATTTTATGCGCAGAATGATTCCTTCATTACAGACACTCATCTGCTTTGAAGCAGCAGCCAAGCATCGTAGTTATACTCATGCTGCACAAGAACTTTCTGTCACGCAGAGTGCAGTTTCACGTCAGATCCAGCAACTTGAAGAATATCTGGATCTTCCATTATTTAACCGGACAAGACATGGAGTTGAGTTAACGCATGCAGGTGAACAGTACTATAAAGATATCCGCACTCATCTACTCAGTCTGGAACAAAGTACTCTGGACCTGATGTCGCATAAAGGCTTAGGCGGAACACTCAAACTAGGAGTTGTACCAACGTTTGCTACACGCTGGCTGGTACCTCGCCTACATCGCTTTAATACTCTTTATCCTGAAATTAATGTACATCTGGAAACCAGTACCAAACCATTTTTATTTAGTGACCATATTTTTGATGCTGCTATTTATGCAGGAACCGAAACACAGGTACAAAACTGGCCGGGTACACAAGCGCATTACCTGATGCATGAAGATGTAGTTGCAGTATGTTCACCAGACCTGATTTATCGGAATTTCCCAGAACTCAAGCCTGTATCCGGCCCATTTCAAGGCACACTTTCCGTCAAGCAAATTGCCAGCCTGCCCCTGTTGCAACAGACAACCCGGCCATACATCTGGAAAGAATGGTTTGAAGTTGCTGGAGCAGATTATCCTTATGCTATGGAAGGTCAGCGACATGAACTATTTTCAATGCTGGCTGTAGCGGCGTCTCATCATATGGGCGTTGCGTTAATTCCACAGATGCTACTAGAAAAAGAATTCGGTTCGGGTGAGCTGGTTATTGCTTCTGATATTAAACTCAAAGGTGCCCGATCCTATTATTTTGTATATTCCCAGCAGCAGCCTAACCCATTAATTCATAAATTTATTCAATGGCTTGAACAGGAAACCCGGACAGATTAAACCGTTAGCTTTATTTAAGCCACTTGAGATAAACCAATATAACGGTAAAGCCCCTCTACACCAAGATCAGCTTTATAAACGATTAAATCAGGCCAGTCCGTAGCAGTAATTTCCTGAAAGATATTCATTTCTGGGTCTTCATGAATTATATCTACTGTTCGAGACATTTTGGCTTCAAAATGATCAGCAATAAACTCAAAGCCCAAATCCATCGCTATAAATAAAGTGTGTTGACAAGGCTGTATATATTGTTCCTGCTGCCAGTCAATAATATGCTGCTGGCAATAAGGGCAGCTAACATTCTGCATCGGGTCATCAAGTTGAATTAATTGATAGGTCATTGCGTTCATCAGGTGTGTGTTTTAACTATTGTAAAAGATTTTAAAGAACAATATATAGAGGGCATCAAGAGGATAGCGATACAAATAGTAGAATTTTATTATGTGTTTAAAATGAAAAAATTTAATTTGATAACAGATAGCCTGATAAGCTCCTTTAAATTAACTATTTAGATATAACTTGAAATGGCAGTAAACCTGCAATTTAAAATAGAACTCTTGAAGTAAATCCGCTATAAAATACAGCGGGCTACAACGATATCTTTTCATAATCTTTAACGGAAATCTGCATGCTGACTGATCTGGATGATTTTTACTGCTTTGCCTTAGTTGTCGAGCATGGAGGTTTTAGTGCAGCTGAGCGCGCAACTGATATTCCCAAATCCAAACTCAGCCGGCGGGTATATAATCTGGAAGAACGTCTTGGCGTGCGCCTCATTCAACGAAGCTCACGACATTTTGCTGTCACTGATATTGGTATGGATATCTATCAGCATGCACAGGACATGATGAATGCAGCACAGGCTGCCCATGACCTGATAGATCATTTAAGCAGTAAACCGCGTGGAGTGATTAAAGTCAGTTTACCGGTCAGTATAGCCCAAAATGAAATTGCGAAGATTCTACCCGACTTTCTAAAACAGTATCCAGAGATCAAGGTTCAGCTTAGTGTCACCAATCGCCGCATTGATGTGATTAATGAAGGGATTGATGTTGCTCTAAGGGTACGTTTTAATCTGGACAATGACCCTAATCTGATTATTCGCCAGTTTCAACGAATTGAACAGCATTTGGTTGCCAGTCAGGCTTACCTCAACGAATATGGCAATTTAACCCATCCTGACCAGTTAGCAGAACATAGAATCCTGAGCATGATTGATGATCACCTGGACCAGCAGCTCACCCTGCATGACCGGGAAAATAAATCGCGAAAATTTAAAATTAATCCTGTCGTCATGGGTTCAGACCTGATGATGCTGGCACAACTGGCACGTCAGGGCTGCGGTATCGCTTTACTCCCCGACAGTGTAACTGCTGATCTGGTTAGACACGGAGAACTTGTTCGCGTTCTTCCTGACTGGAACACACCCCATGGAGTTTTCCATGCTGTTTACCCATCACGTCGTGGTCAGCTTCCTTCAGTTAGGGTTTTTATTGAGTATTTGGTTGAGCATTTATACAAAGCCCATTAACTAGCTATCTGTGAGCTCAATACACTCAAGAGACAAAATTTTTGTTATGCGTCGTCCGGCTGAATATTGAAATAAATTTTATGGATAAAAAAAAGCTTACCCTGTAGAAAGGTAAGCTTATAAAAACGAACAACTAAAAAGAAACTACAGCGATAGAATCTAAAAACAATAATATACAAATAACCAATTAAAAACAAATACATAAAACATCTTAAAAGTTACTTATTTTCTATCAATTGTTATATTTATGTTGTTGTATATATAATATATTTTTAAAAAATTACAAATAGATACAATACTAATTCAAATAAATAAATAAAAATTTATGGAAATTTTTATCTAAATTTCCATAAAATTAAACTGTTTGATTACTTTTTAAACAAAATTAAATTTTGGGATATGAACCTGTCCCTTCTGGCCATGGTGTTAAGAGTTCAAATCCATTATCAGTTACCGCCACCATATGTTCCCACTGCGCAGAAAGCGACCTATCACTTGTAATCACAGTCCAGCCATCATTCAATTCTTTGACACGTGCCTTACCTGCATTCACCATAGGCTCAATGGTAAACACCATACCTTTACGCAGTATCAACCCTTGTCCAGGTTGACCATAGTGCAGTACATTAGGTTGCTCATGATAAGTTTTTCCAATTCCATGACCGCAATACTCACGTACGATGGTATAGCCCTCGCGCTGGGCGACTTTTTGAATCGCATAGCCAATATCACCCAATGTGGCACCGGGTCTGACTGTATGAATTCCTGCTACCATTGCTTCATAGGTTGTTTCTACCAAATGTTTAGCTTGAGGGCTGACTTGCCCTACATAATACATTCGGCTGGTATCTCCATAGTAGCCATCTTTAATTACTGCTACATCAATATTGATAATATCGCCATCTTTTAAAATAGTCCGCGCTGAAGGAATACCATGACAGACCACTTCATTTGGTGAAATACAGGTGGTCTTAGTAAAACCATGATAGCCCACATTTGCAGGAATGACTTTTAGAGTATTTACGATATAGTCATAGCAAATATCATCGAGATATTCGGTCGAAACGCCTGGCTTGACATACTGCTCTATCATTTCCAAAACTTGTGCAGCCAAACGCCCGGATATACGTAATTTTTCAATATCCTGTTCTGTCTTGATAGTTACAGCTGAAGCTCTCATTGACCTATCCTCTCTGGTTAGTGACTCAAGTATAACGTTTTTTATATAAAATTTCCTGATTAAGACTGGCACTTCAAGTCATCAGAAACGATATCAATTGATTATTCTGTTTATAAAATTTTTAGACTGGCTGTTTTTTAGCCATAAAAATTACTCTTTTAATTATTTTTTTCCGATATAAAAAATTTGTACCCTTAGAAATTTTTATCTGGTTATTTTGTATAAGACAATTGTTTTCAAATAATTAATTATAACATTGGAAATAAAATATATTTTTGAAAAATTTTTATCATCAGCTTTCTTCATAATTTATATTAGAGAAATTACACAAAATTTATTTTTTAAATTAGAATCGCTGCTTCTTTTACAGCCCCTCTCCCTTTATATGATATGAATAATCTTCGTACTCGGGATATTATTGCTCTAGGTTTTATGACCTTCGCGCTTTTTATTGGCGCCGGTAATATCATTTTTCCACCTATTGTTGCACAGCAGGCAGGTGAACATGTCTGGTGGGCAGCCCTCGGGTTTCTCATTACAGCAGTCGGTTTGCCTGTAATTACCATTATTGCTCTATCGCGTGTGCAAGGGTCAATTGAAATATTAAGTTCACCGCTTGGCCGTATAGCCAGTTTGGTTTTAACTGTGGTGTGCTATTTGTCAGTAGGACCTCTGTTTGCTACACCACGTACAGCCACAGTGTCTTATGAAATTGGCTTTTCATCTTATTTCGGTACTTCAAGTAGCAGTTTACTGATCTACAGTCTAATTTATTTTGCGATAGTAGGACTGGTCTCGTTATATCCAAATAAATTACTCGATACGATAGGTCATGTTCTTGCTCCTATGAAAATTGCTGCGTTAGCAGTTCTTGGAATTGCTGCGTTCTGTATACCGGCAGGTTTTATTCCCGCTCCTATTAACCATTATATCAATAGCCCAGTATCTGAAGGCTTTGTTAATGGTTATCTGACCATGGATACGCTGGGTGCTTTAGTTTTTGGTATTGTGATTATTCAAGCGATCCACTCACGTGGTGTAACCGATAGTAAACTCGTGACCAAATATGCAGTGATTGCAAGTCTGATCTCTGGTGTAGGTCTGACCCTAGTTTATCTCAGCCTGTTCAAATTGGGGTTAGGAAGTCATGAAGCAGCCCCTAACGCAGCCAATGGGGCACAGATTCTACACGCTTATGTACAGCATGCTTTTGGTGATTTAGGTTCACTCTTTCTGAGTCTGCTCATTTTTCTAGCTTGTATAGTTACGGCGATTGGTTTGACCTGTGCCTGTGCAGAATACTTTACTCAACTTACCAAGATTCCTTATAAGATTCTGGTGCTTATTTTAGTTCTATTCTCGGTTTTAATTTCAAACCTTGGACTAACTAAGCTGATTGCTGTTTCTGTTCCTGTTTTGAGTGCTATTTATCCACCTGCAATTGTAGTGATCATGCTGAGCTTTTTCTGGAAATTCTGGAAAAAACCGGGCTATGTAATTACGCCTGTAGCAGCAATGGCTTTCATTTTTGGAATAATCGATGGAATCAAGGTAGCTGGATTCTCTGATCTGTTACCAAATGCTGTTCAACATTTACCACTCAATGAACAAAATCTTGCATGGCTTATCCCGTCATTAATTGTTCTAGTCATTTCTATTATTGTCGACCGGGTTAAACATTCAAACAGTTAACTTATGAGTCGTTAAAATCAATTCTTACCCAGAGCTGATTTTACTGGTGATCAGAAATGCCGAGTTTACCCAACTGGCATTTTTTGTTTACACCTCTTACTAGAATTCGATGCTTATAGTTTTATTTTTATATATAGAAACTTGGCTTATGCTATTTTAACCTTTAAGAATTATCATAAAGTCTGTTATTTTTTATTTCCATCTTTCTTTATCTATTTAATTTTAATAAAAATTTTATCTATCTCTGATCTTTCACCTGTCTCATAAACTCTAAGTATTCTGCAATTTTAAAAATATAAAAAAGCCAGACAGTGCTGGCTTTTACATAGCAAAAAAATTTTAGTTACGGGCATCTGCTTCCACACGTGAAGCTGTCTTTTCTACAGAGTCAGCAGCATCTGCTGTGGCTTTACGGGCATCTGCTTCCACCTCTGAAGCTTTCTGTTCCGCTCGGTCTGCAGCTTCTGCGGTTGCTTCACGAGCATCTGCGGTTGCCTCACGAGCTTCAACTTCAGCTTTTTCTGCCGCCGCATCCATCTTGACTGCTGCATCGTCAGCAGCTTCTTTTGCTTCAGCACCTGCTGCTAAAGTTGCATCTTTAATATCTGAACCCGCCTGCTCGGCCGCTTTACCTAAATGTTCTCCAGCAGTCGCTCCTGTTTCACGGTTATCACATCCTGTGATTCCAAATACGGCAATTAAGCCCATAGTTGCCATTAACTTATTCATATTATTTATCCTTTTCTCTTGTCTTCAGATACTTTTGATCTAAGCATATTTTTTTCAGGAAAAAAATTATTAATTGTTAAAAACTTGTAATAAAATCAGCTATTAAGAACGCTATATAATAGTCCTTAATAAATAACGCAGCCAATTGTAGTAGCTACAATAGAAACTAAAATTTTACCTCATGACTTGAAATATTTTATTACTTAAAGTATATAAAATATACAATCTTAAGAATCGTTTAAACATTTTAAATTAAAAAGTCAGATTTATATTCAGATTTTACTTAAGATCAGTTGAGCTAAATTAATTTTCAAAATGCCAATTTAAAATTATTTTTCTTATAGTACATTAGAAATTCAATTTATTATAAATTTTTGTTTTATTTAAATTTTGATTAAAAAAATGAGATTTATCATATAAAATTAGGTAGTAATGTGATCAAAAAAATTTACACAAAAACCATTCTTATATTTATTTATTCAATACATTAATTACCTTATACGTTATAAAGAAAAATAATGATAAAAAAATAATGCTATCACCTATTGAAATACTCGGAAATAAGCAGTAAAACATTAAAAACTAGATTTCTGATTAAAACAATTAGGTTTTGTCGCGCACGACAGGAGGACCGAAGATGCACTCTTTACCCCTAAACAAGCGTTCTTTCGCCAAAGTTTTTAAGAACGATAAAAATTTTGTCAATTATGTTGTTACTACAGTAGCCCTCATGTTAACTCTGCTTTTTCATGGGGTGATTAATGGCAATTTGAAGCTAGAACACTTTCTCTATGCTTTAATAGTCTCTGCCCTGTTCTCGATCTGGGCGCTTATTGACCACAAGTGTCGTAAATATTTTAAGTATAAAAACAATTAAGAGATGGATGAGCAATCATCCATCCTTATATAATAAAAAATTATTTTTTAGCGTTTAGGCTTGTTTAGATAAATCCAAAATAATACGCAGTCCCTATTATTAGAAAACCACTTGCTACTAATTCTCCAATTACCAGTAAAAACATAAATATTGTCATCAAAATTTTGGGTAAATACCATTTACCAAGTTGATGCGGCACCTGAAACTGATTAACAGTATCTTTTAAAACTCCATGTAAAATATAACTTAATATAGAAAGGCTGAAAAATAATATATTGATCCCAATACAGGTGAGAACTGCATAGTCAGACCAGATGGTAAAATGCCCCAGTGTAGCCAGAATGAGTGTTGCTGGAGCATAGAGCAAACTACTTCGGTGAGCTATATCCACATATGGATGAGCACGTGCATGCGCAGATTTCCTGATCTGATAATATTTCCAGAGTCCTGTTAGCATACCAATCCATAAATAGATACCGCTAAACAGAATGGCAAGTTTAGTTGCGAAAGTAAGTTGATCCATGTTCATTGAATGTTCTAATAATTTGTTTTTCTAGAGCTTCTCTTTATAGACATAAAATTAAATGAAGTCACTCATTTTGTTAAGAATCACATTACTGGTAATTCTCAAACCCAATACAAAATTTTATTTTAAAGTAAAACTGATCAATGAGGCAGAAATTACAAAATAGCTGAGCTACTTTATTTGCTATTTAAATCTTAATGAAAAATCTCAAAGAATACACTTGGATTAAAATCATTCCTTACAGCTTTTAAAGTAGTTTTGCCATTTTTCTTATAAATCTCATCAAAATACTGCTCAAATGCTACACTTTGTCGTTCTAACAATTGTCAATCTAAAAATATCAAACTCAGTGAAGGGCTCATAAAAGTTTTTATACTAAAATAAACTTAGCCACTCTCTTGTATAAAACAATTGTTTTACAATAAACTTACTTTGTAAAAATAATTAAAATTAGGGTTATTCTCGTATGAATAAAAAATATGCTCGGTTTTTGCCTTCAAACACTGGGGATTTTAATCTTGAAGACTTTCCATTCTATTGGATTACTCAAGTACATGCACAATATGTGCAGAATATGGACAATGTCTTAAAGCGTTATGGATTGGATAACTCACGGCGACGTATTCTACTAGCACTCGAGTCTAAACCGCATGCCAGTGTTTCTGATCTTTCAGAGATGATCATTTCAAAAATGTCGACTACAACCAAAATTGTTTACCGCCTGAAAGCTGAAGGCTATGTCGATACCTATTCATGTGAAGAGGATGGCCGTATTACACGGGTAAATCTTACTGAATATGGCAAAGAAATGACTGCTAAAATTAATGATCTTACTGGAGTAGTACTCGAACAGTCTTTTGAAGGGCTTACTCCATTACAGATTGAAAAACTAATTGAAAGCCTTAAACACTTATTTAAAAATCTTTCAAATTAACTTTCATCAGTCAAAAAAGTTTAACTGGGGCGTTTCCACTTTAGGCTTGGGTACATGAGAACACTCAAACTCTTCAACAGGAAAACCTTCAATAAATGATTTGAAGTTAGCAGGTCCTACACTCAGCCATTCATCCAGACGTTCATGTGGAATTACAATCACTGAACGTTTGATATTTCCTGGTTCATGAAACTCCTTCATCATCGGATGGTCTATTGCATCCATCGTGATCATGCTGGCTGAGCGAATCACTTCATCATTGATTTTACAGATTTCATAAATGGCAGCAATAAAAAAGCCTTGGCCATCTTTGCGACGTACTCCCCAACGCTGAGCCTTACCATCAATATATTTTGCTTCATAAAATTCGGTCACCGGAATAACTCCAAACTTACCTTTAAATGCAGCCTCCTGGAAACTTGGCTTTTCAAATAAAGTTTCATTTCGGGCATTATAGGTCCGTTTAGCCGAACTTTTATCCTGAGCCCACTTTGGCACCAGTCCGAACATTACGCTACGCCATTCCAAGCCATATTCTGACTTAAATAGTAAAGGCAAATTATAGGCTGGATACACTTCTTCGAGATAATCGAAAGGAACATCCGGTAGCTGAAGTTTATGCACCTGAACACGCGTAACAGGTTTAAAATTGGCACACATAGGCGAAAATTTAAAAAACTATAGGTCATATATAGTGATAAATTTTAGTATTTCAATGGACTAGTGGCTGGATAATATTATGTATAAACAGCAGAATTTGACAAAAACATCTTAAAAAAACTTAAGGAAATACAGGCCTGAGTACAAATAAGATAGTGTTATATTCTATATACTCAGGCCTTTTATTATTTAATATGTTTAAGTAGAAGCCTGATTATATTCATACATTTTTAAGAATCACACAGTGTATATTTTACTAGCGGTAGACCATACCTCCATCTGTTAAAATTGCCTGCCCGGTAATATAATCGGCATCTTCACTCGATAAAAAAGCAACCAGCGCAGCCACGTCTTCAGGTGTTTGTGCACGCCCCAGTGCAATACCACTCACATATTTTTTGTATGTTTCACCAATTGGGATATGGGTAATTTCAGAGAATCTTTTATCAATTTCTACCCACATATCTGTGCCCACTACTCCCGGACAATATGCATTTACCGTAATGCCATGTGAAGCATATTCCTTGGCTGCGGCCTGAGTTAAAGCACGGACTGCGAATTTTGTTGCCGAATATACTCCTAACATGGCAAAACCTTCATGCCCTGCAATAGAAGCTGCATTAATGATTTTACCTTTTTGATGGCGCGCTTTAAATTTTCGAGCTGCGGCCTGAATACCCCACAGAACTCCACCAATATTAATATCGCTAATTTTTTGCAGTTCTTCAGGTGTCACTGCATCAAGAGGCTGAACCTGAGCAATTCCAGCATTATTGATCATAATATCAAAACCGCCTAAAGACTGCTCGGCATGTTCAATACTGGCATACACCTGATCACGCTGACTGATATCAGCAACAAAAATACTGGCGTTTACCTTTAAATTTTCAATTTCCTGTTTTACTTCATTAAGTCGTTGTTCATTCAGGTCTACCAAGGCTACATGTACACCTTCCTGGGCCAGTCTTAGAGCAATACCACGACCTATACCTTGCGCTGCGCCTGTTACAACGGCGACTTTATTCATTAATCCTTTATTCATTATTTTTCCTTATGTATTGTTGTTAAATTATTGATAAGCAATTAAAACGTCTGCTTGTTTTTTCTGAGTATTTAGGGATGGACAATAATTTTAACAGCTGACTCATTGTTATGGATCAGGGTTTTAAATCCCTGCGAAACCAAGTCATCGAGCTGAATGCGCTGTGTAATAAAAGGTTCCAAATTAATTTTACCGTCTTCCACCAATTTGATTGTTGCCTGATGGTCGTTGACATAAGCAATGGTGCCACGGATATCAAGTTCTTTCATAACAACACTGTGAACATTTACTGTGGCCGGATGACTCCAGATTGATACAATGACCAGTACACCAGCCGGCCTCATCGCAGCTACGAGAGTATCTAGTACTTTATTTACACTACTACATTCAAAAGCAACATCTGCACCCTGGCCTTGAGTAATTTTCATGACTTCCGTAACCACATCAACTTCTGAAGGGTCCAGAATATAATCTGCAACACCAGCCTCTCTTGCTTTTTCTTTACGTTTAGCACTTAACTCACTAATAATAACAGTGAGTCCTTTAGCCTTTAAAATAGCTGATAACAACAGACCTATCGGCCCTGCACCCCCAACCAGTGCAATGTCTCCGGCTTGTGCGCCACTACGGATATAGGCATGATGACCTACCGACAAAGGCTCAATCAGTGCAGCCTGATCCAATGGTATTTTATTGGAAATTGGGTGTACCCAACGACGCTGCACGGCTATTTTTTCCGATAGACCACCGCCTCGCCCTCCTAAACCAATAAAATTCATATTCTTCGACAGATGATAAGCATCATTAGGTCCAGTCGGCACATCGTCAGCGATGATATAAGGTTCAACCACCACATGCTGACCAATCTGAATATCATTAACCCCTTCACCCACAGCGTATACAATTCCGGAAAACTCATGTCCCATCGTTACCGGAGCAGATTCGCCCGAGATTGGATGCGGATGGCCACAAGGCGGAATAAAAATTGGACCATCCATAAACTCATGCAGATCGGTTCCACAAATACCACACCAGGCAACCTGAATACCGACTGTACCTGGTGTAACTTGTGGCTCCGGAATATCTTCAATGCGAATATCGCTTTTATCATAAAAACGAGCTGCTTTCATTACCGCTCCTGATTAATCAGTTTTCTGTAAGAAGAATGAGCTTATCAAGCTAAACCAGATAAGCTCTTCCATATTTTCAAATATGTATTGCCTGCTGTAGGGAAGCTAATACCGATTCATGCATTGCTTCTGATAATGTAGGATGAGGAAAAATGACCTGTGCCAAGCTTTCGTCGGTAGCTTCCAGATATTTGGCAATTGCGAAACCCTGAATATGTTCAGTAACTTCATGACCGACCATATGCGCTCCGAGCAGCTCGCCAGTCTCTTTATCAAATACAGTTTTTACAAAACCGGCTGTTTGTTTTAAAGCCAGTGCCTTACCATTTGCCTGAAAAGGAAATTTCCCAGTCTGGATATGATGTCCTTGCGCTTTGGCCTGCGCTTCAGTCAAACCAATACTGGCAACCTGAGGATGAGTAAAAATACAGCCAGGAATTTGGGTACGGTCTAGAGAGTGCAGATTTGTGAGTCCTGCAATTTTTTCTACACAAAGAATAGCTTCATGACTGGCTTTATGAGCCAGACATGGTGCACCCGCCACATCACCAATTGCATAGAGCCCTACGACATTTGTGCGGCAGAATTCATCCACCTGAATAAAACCCTGCTTAAACTCTACTTCTAACTGTTCCAGTCCCAGATTTTCTACATTCGGTTGTACACCTATTGCAGACAGAACCCGATCAAACACCTGGTTTTGTTTGCCCTGTGAGCTATGAAGTTCACACTGTACCTGGCCTCCGGTAACCTGGACATTTTGCAATGAACAGCCAGTAATCACTTTCATACCGCGCTGCTCAAACTGCTTACGCATATATTCTGCAACTTCTGCATCTTCAGTAGGCAAAATCTGCTGAGCAACATCAATAAGAGTAACCTCACAGCCTAGATCATGATATAAACTGGCAAATTCACTGCCTATAGCGCCGGAACCGACTACCAGTAAAGATTCAGGCAATTGTTCCGGGACTAGCGCTTCCCGGTAACTCCAGATCTCGGTGCCATTGACAGGCAGACCAGGCAAAGTTCTAGCTCTGGCACCTGTTGCTAAAATGATATGAGGTGCTTTTAAAGTGCGTGCTTTACCGCTCTCATCGATTACCTCAAGCGTTTCTTTCGCCTGTAGCTTGGCCCGTCCAAATATAACCTCTACACCATTTTTCTTGAGAAGGTGCTCGATTCCCTGTACCAGTTGCTGCGAGACTTGGCGGCTATGTTTAACCAGTTGACTCAGATCAAAATCAATTTGTGGAAGAGTGAAACCAAAGTTTCCAGCATGCTTAAGCTGATAGGCCAAGTCAGCTCCACTCAATAAAGCCTTGGTCGGGATACAGCCCCAGTTCAGGCAGATCCCCCCCAGATGTTTTTCTTCGATAATTGCTGTATTAAGGCCAAGCTGGGCTGCACGTATTGCAGCCACATATCCACCCGGACCTGCACCCACAACAATTAAATCATACTGATTTCCTGTCATGTCCAGCTCCTATACCAGTATTAATGCTGGATTCTCGACAAACTTTTTAAAGCTGGCCAAGAATTTCGCCCCAACTGCTCCATCAATCACCCGGTGGTCACAGGATAAAGTTACTGTCACCATCTGCCGAATAACAATCTGATCATGCTCTACCACTGCTCGAGCCTCTGAAGCACCCAAAGCCAAAATAGCACCTTGAGGCGGATTGATAATGGCGTCAAAGTGTTTGATACCCAGCATTCCCAGGTTAGAAATACTGAAACTTCCCCCCTGAAATTCATCCGGAGTTAACTTTCCAGTTTTTGCCCGCGTGGCCAAGTCCCGCATATTTCCAGAAATCTCAGCAAGCGATTTCTGATTTGCAGCTTTGATAATTGGAGTAATAAGGCCATTAGGAATAGCCACAGCCACAGAAATATCGGCCTGATCAAACTGTAAAATTGATTGTGACTCTTCATCAAACTGTACATTTACTTCAGGTACTTTAATCAACGCCGCAGCTGCTGCCTTGATGAGCATATCATTGATAGACAGTTTGACCTGAGGCACGGACTCATTAATCTGTGCACGTAATGTCTGTATCGCCTCAACATTCAAGTCAACAGTTAAACGAAAATGTGGCGCATTACGTTTTGCTGCCTGTAAACGTGAAGCAATGGCTTTACGCATGGCATTCATTGGAATACTGGTTACTTTTGCCTGTTCGGGCTGAGTTGCATTCAATGAAGTTTCTGTATGAGCAGACTTGTGTTCACGGTTATACACTGCTTCAACATCTTCTTTGCAGACCCGGCCTCTTGTTCCCGAGGCGCGACAGTCATGCAGATTAATGCCCCATTGCTTGGCCAGACGCCGAGCTACAGGTGTAGCAGCAACCTGACTGTCATCAGCGTTAGATTTTGCAGCTTTTGTACTGGCCTGATGCTTAACATCTGGCCATTGTCCACCTGCGCCCTGCACTGCTGCCTGAAGATCAGCGATACTAATACGCCCTTCGCGTCCCGAACCTGTAACCTTGGTTAAATCCAAATTATATTTTTCTGCCAGTTTCTGGGCATGTGGTGTAATAAACAGGTCATCTGGTGGCTGATAGCCTTGTAAAGACGCAGGAATAATATAGTCACCGGCACTATGAGAAGTTTTCCGGGTAGCAGATGATGTTTCAGCTTTCACAGTTGATGAACTCAGCTGCTCTACTGGTGCAGTCTGTTCGGTTTTGTCTTCAGCCGGAGTACTGTCCGGTGCAGAGCTTGCCGAAGCTGCTGTCCCTTGATCAAGTGACTGTACAAATGCCTGTATATCATCATCTGTGACATCATCATTGGCACAAACTGCAATCAACCCACCGACTGGCAGGGTTTCACCATCTTTTGCCAGTATTTTTCTCAATGTTCCGTCAAAAGGTGCCTCCAGGACGTTTACAATTTTTGTGGTTTCAATTTCACAAATTTCTTGTCCTTTACTGAACTGGCTTCCTTCTTGAATTAACCATTGGGCAATAGTTCCTTCTTCCATAGATAATCCCCATTTTGGGATTTCTAGTGTTTTAATTTCGCTCATCCTAAGCCTCCAAAGTTTTTCGTACAGCCTGTTCAATACGCTCTACACTCGGAATCCATTCTTTTTCCAATACAGGTGAGAACGGTACAGGTGTATGAGGAGGAGTCACCAGTTCAATTGGGGCTTTCAGATAATGAAATCCTTTCTGGGCAATCAGGGCAGCAATATCATGACCAAAACCACAACGTGCCGCAGACTCATCAACAATTACTACACGGCCAGTCGAGGCTACAGATTCAAGGATACCTTCTTCATCTAGAGGTGAAATAGTTCTTGGATCTACCACTTCTACCGAAATTCCCTCTTTTGCCAGTTTATCTGCAACCTCATTGGCACGGTGTACCATTAAACTTAAAGCAATAATGGTGACATCAGTTCCTTCACGGGTGTAATTAGCTACGCCAAAAGGAATGGTATAGGCATCATCCGGAACCTCGCCTTTAATGTCATACAGCAGTTTGTGTTCACAAAATACTACCGGGTCATCATCATGAATTGCCTGAATCAACAGACCTTTTACATCGTAAGGACTAGAAGGTACGACCACCTTCAAACCGGGTACTGCAGCAAAGACATTATAAGGTGACTGTGAATGCTGGGCTGCTGCGGAGAAACCGGCACCGATCATGCCACGTACTACCATAGGTGCTTTGGCTTTACCTCCAAACATATAGCGGAACTTTGCAGCCTGGTTATAAAGCATGTCATGGCATACCCCATAGAAATCCATAAACATCAGGTCAGCTACAGGCCGTAAACCGGTTGCTGCTGCACCTGCAGCCATACCGATAATCGCAGATTCTGTAATTGGGGTATCGATCACACGTTCAGAGCCGAACTCAGACCATAAACCCTTGGTCACACCCAGTACGCCACCAAAGCCTTCAAGGGCATTATCTTCAGTATTTTTACCACCATGACCACCACGTACGTCTTCACCGACTACAAATACAGTCGGGTCACGGCGCATCTCTAATTCAATCGCTTCTTTAATCGCATTACGGTAACTTTTATTTGGCATTTGCTTTACTATTCCTTTAGTAAGAGACATAAACATCGGTCAGAAGCTGGGAAACTTCTGGGTATTTGGCAGCACGGGCTTTTGCTACAGCGTCGTCTACATTAGCTTTAGACTCAGCATCAATTGCATCGAGCTTTGCCAGATCAATCTGGTCTTTAACTTTTTCACGGAAAATTTTTAATGGATCGCGATGTTCTTTTACATAATCCACTTCATCTTTAGAACGGATTAACCCAGGGTCACCTTCGAAATGACCATAGAAACGGTTGGTAATTGTTTCAATTACACTTGGTCCACCACCATTTCTGGCTCGCTCAATTGCCTGCTGGGCAGCCTCATAGACTGCAAAGAAATCTGTACCGTCAACCTTGACTGCAGGTAAACCAAAACCTGCTGCCCGACCAGCAATATCTTTACTTCCTACTGCATAGTCATGACCGGTACCTTCACCAAAGCCATTGTTTTCAAATATAAATATGACTGGAAGTTGCAATACTACAGCCATATTCATCGCTTCAAAAGTGAGGCCCTGATTTGACCCCCCATCACCCGTAAATGACAGACCTATACCACCGGTTTTCAAAGTTTTAGCAGTTAAAGCTGCTCCAATTGCTAAAGGAGGTCCACCTCCTACAATACCGTTTGCACCCAGCATGCCCTTGTCGAGGTCTGCAATATGCATTGAACCACCTTTACCACGACACAGGCCGGCATCTTTACCGAAAATCTCAAGCATCATGGCATGAATATCACATCCTTTAGCAATACAGTGCCCATGGCCCCGGTGGGTGGAGGTAATGTAATCCTTATCGGTCAGATTTTCACAAATACCGACTGCAACTGCTTCCTCACCACTATAAAGGTGAATAAATCCAGGAATATCACCCATGGTATTTTCTTCGTGAAGCCGGTCCTCAAACTCACGAATATCGCGCATACTCTTATATGCAGCCAGTAATTTTTCTTCCGTTAATTGCATATCCTTTTCCTTTTTATCTTGATCAAAATCAAGGGAACAGTGAATAACTCACACCTCCAATTAAATATATTTATTCTAAAATTAATATTAGACTAAAATTATTCATTAAAATAAAACTTACTTATTTTTTTCAAAAACAATAATTTATTTATTAAAAAATAAATGTAATTTTTTATTATTTTAAACAATAACTTAAAAACAAACCTTTAACCAACCTCATATATTTTATAATCCTAATTTTATTTAAAAGTTAGATTTTTATTTTAAAAATATTTTTTTAAATATTAATCTTTTTTTATTTATTTTAAGACTTATTATTAAATCAGGATATATTTAAATGGATTTACAACAGAATTTTAAGCATGAAAAAAAACTTCGGGGTGCAGATAAACTGGCACGTATACCTGTTAAGGTTATTGCAACAGATGTTATGCCGACAAAACCCGAATGGATACGGGCAAAAATCAGTCAACCTGAAGAGATTGGCCGTATTAAAGGGCTGTTGCGTCAGCAGAAACTACATACGGTATGTGAAGAAGCGGCGTGTCCAAACCTGCCAGAATGTTTTGGTAGCGGTACTGCAACTTTTATGATAATGGGTGATATCTGTACCAGACGGTGTCCTTTTTGCGATGTAGCCCACGGCCGTCCGAACAGCCTAGATCCGGCTGAGCCTCGGCATCTTGCCGAGACCGTCGCAAACCTGAATTTAAGTTATGTGGTAATTACTTCTGTAGACCGGGATGACCTGAAAGATGGAGGCGCCCAACATTTTGTAGATTGTATTCAGGAGATACGTAAATGCTGTCCGAATACCCGGATCGAAATATTGGTTCCGGACTTTAGAGGGCGGCTTGATCTTGCCTTGTCTATCCTTAGCCAGTCTCCACCAGATGTATTTAACCACAATATAGAGACAGTGCCCCGCTTGTACCGGGCCTTGCGGCCTGGATCAGATTATCAGCATTCTCTTAATCTGTTAAAGAAATTTAAAACTTTATGTCCTGAGATTCCGACCAAATGTGGCTTGATGGTAGGTATTGGAGAGATTGAGGCAGAGGTTATTGCGCTGTTAAATGATTTAAAAGATCATTATGTGGATTTGGTCACCATCGGACAGTACCTACAGCCTTCTAAAGCTCATGCTCCTATCCATCGTTTTGTGAGCTTAAAAGAATTTGAGCATTATCAGCGTTATGGCGATTTTTTAGGATTTAAAAATATTTGGAGTGCGCCTATGGTACGTTCCAGTTATTTTGCCGATCAGCAATATTTAGGGAAACCTGTACCGCAACCTTTCAGCAGAAAGCAGTTACCCTAAATACAAACAGACAGGTTGATCTTATGCAGGAATATTCTGTAACTATTTTAAACAGATCAGTCTGAATCGGCCATTTCTTTTAAAAACAGTCTGACTATATTGGTACATATACCAGACTGATGTTTAAAGATGTGTATGCTGGCGTCAGCCTTTTGTCGGATAGCAGATTAGAGCATCAAGGTTTAAGGTAGGGGAAAATAACAACAGTAACCAGCTCAGGTAGCTGCATTTTTGCCTCATCATGAAGGACCATGATATGCATATGATTAAAAAATTACCCGTGTTAAATCCTGTTTCTCATTATTCATCAGCTTTTTTAAAGAATGCTGTAGCACATCATGTGCCTCCCGTTTCAGTAGATGCGGCCCCAGTACTGAATCTGGATCATGGTTGGCGTGAAACACTCTTCGGTCGCTCATTAGATCAGTGTCATTCTGAACTCTTGAGAATTGCAGAAGATGCCAGCATGGCAATCGGAATTACAGACCAGCATGGCACTCTGCTCTGGACCTGGAGCAGTCACTCTATGCGCTCTTCTGCAGAACAGGTGCATTTTTTTGAAGGTGGCCAGTGGTCTACCCAGTCCGTAGGCACCAATGCTATTGGCCTTGCGTTAAATACCCATGCTGCCAGTTGTGTGTACTCACATGAAAACCAGATGAATAGCGTGCGTGACTGGGTATGCTACGCAGCGCCCATCATCGACCCGCAAAGCGGCCAGTTCCATGGCATTATTAACCTTTCAACCAAGTATGAGAAGCATAATTCTTTAGGCGTACTCGCCGTAGAGCGCTGTGCAGATCTGGTGCAACGCGCCATCCGGCTTGAACAGCAAAATGTGCTTTATCTTAAAGTGCTGGGTGGTTCAAAAGTTCAGTTTAATCATCATATTTTACAGCTGACGCACCGGCAAATTGAAATACTGTGTATTCTGGCATTGTGTCCAGATGGGATCAGTTTGGACGAATTACACTATGCCCTTTATGGAGACAGGCAGGTTAGCCAGAAGACGCTAAAAGCAGAATTATCCCAGATGCGCAGTCTGTTACACGACTGTATCCAATCACGCCCTTACAAACTGAACTGTGAGGTTCAGGCAGATTTTCTTATGGCTGAACAGGCATTGAATCTGGGCTTTACTGTTACAGTATTGGCCTTGTACAAGGGCAATTTCCTGAGTAAGACAGAAAGTCCTTTCCTGTGTGCCTGGCGTGACTGCTTTGATGCGCGCTTAAGCCATATGATTCATAACTTGCAAGACATTGACCAGTTATTTCGCCTGATTAGTCGTGTTCCTGAACGTACTGATGCAATTGAGCGTCTGCTTGAACTTTTACCAGAAGACAGTCCTCATGCAGTCAAATTAAAACAACTTCTAGAATAGTCAATGAAATAGCAAATCCTGTTTGCTATTTAAGCTGACATATGGGTTCCATCTAGTTCGTTATCGTTAACCCGGAATTATTCTGCTCATTAATATTATTTTTCAGCTTTTCGAGAAAAGATTCCAGAATCATATTATGTCGCCTGCCCTTTCTGGTAATCATGCAGATCGGTGTACTATAATGCATGCGCTGCTCGAGCACAGGTTTCATCTGACCGCTTTCTACCCATTTTCTTGCATAATGATCAGGTAAAAATCCCATAAAATTTCCGGTTAAAATTAAAAAAGCAATTCCCTCTCGGTCACTTGCAGTTGCAGAACAATGCAGCAGCTGGTAGAGCTGTAATGCTTGTGAATTAATACTGTAGTTAGGCATTACTGCATTCCACTGGCTTAAATCTTGTTCTTTTAATCGTTCGGTAGAAGAAAATAATGGATGCCGATCTCCACAATAAAGATAAGAACTTTCTTCATAAAGATTCAAATAGTCCAGTCCCGATAATGGAGTAACCATCGGGACTGCCCCTACATGTAAGCGGCCATCCATCACCTTGCATTCAATATCTGCTAGGGTACTCATACTGATGTTAATCTGCACATCAGGGCTTTCACTGGTAAGTTGCTCAAGCGTATTAGTGATATAAGGCTTTGGCAAATTAATTAAATTGTTAATAATTCCAATATTAAACTCGCCTTTTAACTTTTTATGAATCTGGTTAACCTTAAGCTTAAACTCCTCAATAGAAGCGATTAGCGTTTCACTATAGTTCAAGATTTCCTTACCTTCATCGGTAAGAGAAAATCCGGCACGGCCACGCTGGCATAACCTGAGCCCCAGACGATTTTCCAAATCACTCATATGCAGACTAATGGCTGAGCGGCTAATTCCAAGAACACTCTCTGCTGAAGTAAAGCTCCCACATTCGCATACTGTCTTGAAAATTCTCAATAACTTGATATCAAAATCAGTAATCTGGTTCAGATTTTTAATTTTCATTTACGTAAGTAATTTTATATCTAAAGATAAGTTTATTTGAATTTATCAGAACTAAACCCCAGATGTAAACTGAGAGCATAACTGGAAAAAGGGATTTTTTTAGTGACCCTTTCACATTTTAAATGTTTACCCTGAAACTCAGTTATACCGTTACTACCCACGGACTGCTTGCTTTAAAAATCAGTCATATATACCGCGTTTGGTAGAGCTCCATGTACAGGCCAGATTCAGGCTGCAATGAGTAGAGAAGATCATGAAAGTCGTCGTTTTAGGAAGTGGTGTAATTGGTGTCACAACTGCATGGTATCTAGCCCAAGCAGGGCATGAAGTGACCGTAATTGACCGACAGCCTGGAGCAGCGCTGGAGACCAGTGCTGCAAATGCCGGACAGGTCTCTCCTGGCTATGCTACACCTTGGGCAGCGCCAGGGGTGCCACTTAAAGCCATTAAATGGATGTTTCAAAAACATGCTCCTCTGTCTATTCGTCCAGATGGAACCAGTTTCCAGATTGCCTGGATGTGGCAAATGCTAAAGAACTGCAATATTCAGCATTATCAGGAAAATAAGAGCCGTATGGTTCGTATTGCTGAATATAGTCGTGACTGTCTGAAAGAATTACGGAAGACTACAGGTATTGCTTATGAAAGTCGTCAGCAAGGAACCTTACAGCTTTTCCGTAGTGAACAGCAATATGCCAATGCTGCCAAAGATATTGAAGTATTAAAAGAAGCTGGTGTGCCATTTGAGTTGCTCGAAGCGAAAGATTTAATGAAAGTTGAACCTGCTTTAAAATATTCCAGTCATAAACTGACAGGCGGGTTACGCTTGCCAAATGATGAAACTGGTGACTGCCAGTTATTTACACAGCATCTTGCAGAAATGGCAAAAGCTGCTGGCGTAATTTTTAAATTTGGTGTTTCTATTGAAAAACTGGTGGTTGAAGCAGATAAAGTCACAGCAGTCCAAACCAGTGAAGGTCTGGTTAAAGCAGACCAATATGTAATTGCAATGGGATCTTTCTCTACTCCGCTATTACGTGGGTTAATTCATATTCCAGTCTATCCATTAAAAGGCTATTCACTGACCATTCCAATTCAAGATGCTACGCGTGCACCAGTTTCTACAGTACTGGACGAGACCTACAAAGTCGCTGTAACACGCTTTGATGATCGTATTCGTGTAGGGGGTATGGCAGAAATTGTAGGCTTTAATTATCAATTGCTTCCAGAACGCAGAAAAACTCTGGAAATGGTGGTGAATGATCTTTATCCGTCTGCCGGACGTTTAAAAGAAGCAACTTTCTGGACAGGGCTTCGTCCCATGACACCAGATGGTACGCCTATTGTAGGTAAAACTGCCCTGAGTAACCTGTTCTTAAATACTGGGCATGGTACATTAGGCTGGACCATGGCATGTGGTTCAGGTAAATTGCTTTCAGACCTCATGAGCCATAAACGACCAGCGATTTATGCAGATGACTTATCGGTTGCTCGCTATGCTGAGCGTCCAGGTTTTCAGGTCGCTACTGCCTGAATATAAGAAAAATATTTATTTAAAAACTAAATAAAAAAGCCTCCGAAGAGGCTTTTTTTAATGGCTCAGATTAGTCACCTATATAGCCTTTAAGTTTTAAGCGCGCAGCGTGTAGTAAAGGTTCAGTATAACCAGATGGTTGCTCACCGCCTTTAAAGATCAGGTCAGATGCAGCTTTAAAAGCAATACTATTTTCAAAGTCAGCAGACATTGCAGTATAAAGCGGATCATTGGCATTTTGTTCGTCTACAATTTTAGCCATGCGCTTTAATACTTCTTCAACCTGTTCACGACTCACAATACCATGACGTAACCAGTTCGCAACGTGCTGTGAAGAAATACGTAATGTTGCGCGGTCTTCCATCAGGCCTACATCATTAATATCTGGAACCTTTGAACAGCCTACACCCAGGTCAACCCAGCGCACAACATAACCCAGAATACCCTGACAGTTATTTTCAAGTTCGTTCTTTTTCTCTTCTTCAGTCCAGTCTGTATTTGCTGCTAGCGGAGGAGTCAACAGATCATCCAGAGCTAAAGGCTCAGTCTGTAATAATTCTTGCTGACGCTCAGATACATTGCACTGATGATAATGAATTGCATGAATTACTGCTCCTGTTGGAGAAGGAACCCATGCACAGCTTGCACCTGCTTCCGGATGCTCGATCTTAGTACGATACATGTCAAGCAGCATATCTGGTTTTGGCCACATACCTTTACCGATCTGTGCCTTACCGCGTAATCCTGCTTTCAGGCCGATCATTACATTACGGTTTTCATAAGCAGGGAACCATTTTTGTCCTTTGATTTCGCCTTTACGAACAAATGGACCTGCTTCCATAAAGGTATGAATCTCATCACCTGTACGGTCCATAAAACCAGTATTAATAAAGATGGTACGGTCTTTGGCCTGAGCAATACAGTTCTTCAGGTTTACAGAAGTACGGCGTTCTTCATCCATAATCCCGATTTTAAGAGTTTTTGCCGGCAGTCCCAAAGCCTGCTCAGCACGTTCAAAAAGTTCTACCGCAAATGCGACCTCTTCCGGACCATGCATTTTTGGTTTTACGATATACATTGAACCCTGACGTGAGTTCTTGATTTCATTTTCGCCACGAATATCAGCAATACTTAGTAATGGCGTTACCAGTGCATCCATGATGCCTTCATAGATTTCTGCACCATCTACCAAAATAGCAGGGTTCGTCATCAGGTGGCCAACATTACGCAGTAACATCAATGATCGGCCATGAATTTTACCCGTATTCCCTTCAAGGTCTGTATAAGTACGGTCTTTGTTCATAGCACGGGTAACAGTTTTGTCACCTTTCTGGAAAGATTCCTGAAGTGTACCCTTCATAAGCCCAAGCCAGTTACGGTAGCCTTCTACTTTTTCCTCTGCATCTACTGCAGCAATCGAGTCTTCCAGATCCTGAATTGTCGTTACAGCTGCTTCAAGTACCAGGTCTTTTACACCAGCTGCATCAGTCTGCCCAATCGGACTAGTCGCATCAATCTGGATAATGACGTGCAATCCATTATTTTTTAGAATAATTTCAGTCGGATTACTTTTCTCGCCATTATAACCTACAAACTGAACCGGTTCAGCCAAGGTAGTTTTAGTGTCATCTTTTAAAGTAATAACCAGCTGATTATCTTCAACTTCATAGCGTGTAGCATCTTGATGCGAGCCTGCCTCAAGCGGGAAAGTATCATTCAGAAAGCTTTTAGCAAATTCGATAACTTTGGCGCCACGGGCCGGATTATACCCCTTACCCTTTTCTGCGCCATTCTCTTCAGAAATCACATCAAAGCCATAAAGTGCATCATATAAAGAACCCCAGCGGGCATTTGCAGCATTAAGGCAGTAACGGGCATTTCGTACAGGTACAACCAACTGTGGGCCTGCCAATACTGCAATTTCTTCATCCACATTTTCAGTGGTAATCTGGAAATCTTCTACTTCTGGTAATAAGTAGCCAATCTCTTTCAGGAAAGCTTTGTAAGCTTCAAGTTCAAATTCGTTATTGCGATGCCATTCGTCAATTTTAGCCTGAATTTCATCACGCTTTGCAAGAAGCGCTTTATTTTTCGGACTAAGATCAACAACGACTTGCTCAAAATTTTTCCAGTATGTTTCACTGTCCAGACCGGAACCCGGTAAAGCTTCATTTTCGATGAAATCATAGAGTTCTTTAGCAATCGCTAACTTGCCTTTTTGAATACGTGCAGTCATTGTCTTTCCTGATATTGCTACTTTTTATCACAAGAGATTCTAGTATACTGATTTATATTTAGCTGAATACCACTATCACGTTCCTAAATAGTAAGCATTTTCTGTTTAAAAAATATTGACATCAATAGTTTTTATATATGCCAGTTTAAAATACGTTTATATTCAGCCGCTTTAAATTTACTTATAGTGGATAAAGAGAGAGGTTTCGAAAATTAGACTTAAGTACCAGCTTTTCTACCTATCTTTTATAACTTTTACAATAACTGATCACACGTATTAAAGCAAAACCATGCCGATACTGCGCGGTTTTATTTAATATAAATAATAAAAAAGCGTTCCATAGAACGCTTGATTAAAATTTTACTGGGCGCCGTGAATTTGCTTGTGCTCTGAATGCAGATACTCATCTGATTGCATTTCCAGCAATCTTGAACGGGTACGCTCAATTTCAAACGCCAACTTCTCTCCCTGGTAGATATTAATAATATCATCTTGAGAGGTAAGTAAAAGTTTTACTCCCCGATCATAGAACTCATCAACCAGATAAATAAAACGTCGGGTTGCATCATTAATCTGATCAGTTAAATGCGGAACATTACTGACCAGTACCGTATTATAAATATTGGCTATTTCAATGAAATCTGACGGGCTGCGAGGCTTAAGGCAAAGCTCTGAAAATTCACACCACAACACATCTTCAGTATGACCGATAGTCTCTACAATACGATTATTGATAATAATTGATTCTTGAGACTGCACCTGAGTCTGGGTCAATGCAGAAAACCTTTGGGCGATCCACTGCTGTGCTTCGTGGCTGAGCGGTGCCTTGAAAAGCTGCGCCTGTTTTAACACTCGTAACCGATAATCTACTCCAGCATCTACATTTAACACAACACAGTTTTTTTTGACCATTTCAATGGTAGGTAAAAAACGGTCACGATGAATACCATTTTTATATAAACCATCTGGTGCAATATTTGAGGTCGCTACCAGCGTAATACCGCGCTGGAATAATTTTTGAAACAGATCGCTCAAAATCATGGCATCAGTGACATTTGATACAAAAAATTCGTCGAAGCAAATAATAACTGCATCTTTGTAAATCTGGTCAGCCACCAGATCTAGGGGATTACGCTGGCCAGACAGCTTATTTAACTCACGGTGTACATGTTGCATAAAGTGATGAAAATGCATACGTAACTTGCGGCGAAATGGAATAGACTCAAAGAATTGGTCCATTAGCCATGTTTTTCCACGGCCAACCCCACCCCACATGTATACACCACGCGGTGCAGTTTGCCGGCGGAAACGGCGAAATGCTTTTTTAGAAGCCTTATATCGGTGAATCAATTCATGCCAGACCCGGTCCAGCTCCTGCACAGCTTGTGCCTGTGCTTCATCAGGTAAAAATTGTCCAGAAGATAAAGCTTGAGAATAACGCTCGGCTGGAGAGACGGGTGAAAAAGCTGTACTGTGTGATGATTTAAGCTCTAGCATATAATTCTGATACGTTTTATGGGCTAATGGGAAGTATAACGAAGAATATAGTGAAACATATAAAACTTTGGCATAACCTGACTTAGGCTATTTACTATATTGTCTTGGGCTTTGTCCGAACCAGCGCTTAAAGGCATGATTAAATGCGGCAGGTTCTGAATAGCCCAGTAACTCAGCAATAACCTCAATTGAGTACTCTTTATATTCAATCAGTTTTAATGCTTTGTTTTTAATCAACTGTTCTCTAATTTCTTTATAACTGGTATTGAACTGTTGTAGCTGATGGCGCAAGGTACGTTCTGGAATACCAAGTGCTTGTGCAGTCTCTGCCATAGTAGGAATTACCCCCTTTTGCAGCTCTAAATAGTCATGTACACGCTGAATAAGTGAAGGTATTGCATCATCATGATTTAAACGTTGTAGCTCACTAATACATTTAGCTTCATAAACCCGATGGGTAATTGGATCTGCAGAAGGAATTTTGATTTCAAGTACTTGCGAATTTAATCCAAATTTCGCCTGCTTAAAACCGAAGTGCAGATCTGCACCATAATAATTCTGATACAGCTGTAATTGCTCTTTATCTTCAGGTGCTTTAAAAGGTAACTCAACTCTTAAAGTAGGTGCAACCAGTCCCATCATTTTATAAATATCTTGAATAAATTTATAAGTTCCCGAAATTTCGCATTGGGCACGTAGCAATCCCATATCTGAGTTCAGGTCTACTGGCAAATATGTCAATGCAACCTGATGAGTCATGACTTCAAGGCCTAAAGTTCCAAATAGGTGAGTAAGACCCTGGTATTGGATCCCCTTTTCAAGAGCAGTCTGGATATTATTACTGGTTACAAGGAGCATCAGCAAAGGGCCATAACCGGCAAGCGCGTAATGCTGCCCAATAAATAGTCCTGTTTCAGGCTTTACCCCTTCACCCACAACTTTTTGTATATCCCATTCCAAGCTGGGATGAATAATAGAAGTCGGATCCAAAGCATCCGGCTTGATACCAATTGTTGCGAGCCGTGAATCAACATCAATTCCAGCGTTACGCATACCTTGTATTAAATACATCAAACCGAGAATAGAACGCTTCATGAATAATTCAATTTACCCTGACCTGTCTGTTTTACTATAAAAATCTCATCTTTTTAATTGCCGAATCTATCAATATTTATGTTGCTGCTATCATGGGCCAATATAAGCAAAGCTGTATAATTTGTATAAAAATAGAACGGACTTAGCAGAGAATGCAGAAAAATAATATAGAACCTGTAACTGGACGCAGAGTAAAAGTTGCAATTATTGGTGCGGGATTTGGTGGTTTAGCCGCCGCAATTCGGTTATTACAGCAAAACATTGATGACTTTATTATTATTGAAAAAACAGGAGATGTAGGGGGCACATGGCGCGAAAACCGCTATCCGGGAGCTGCCTGTGATGTACAGTCACACATGTATTCTCTGTCTTTTGCGCCAAAAACAGACTGGTCAAAGCGTTATGCCGAGGCGCCAGAAATTTTTGAATATATACAAAATCTTACTGAAAAGTATCAACTGCGCCAATATATTCAATTCAATACAGAAGTCACTGGAACTTTTTATAATGAACAGTTAAATACGTGGCATATTGAAATTGATGGGCAGGAGAATATAGAAGCCCAATTTGTCATTTTTGCTTCCGGGCCGCTTCATGTACCGCAGATTCCCAAAATAAAAGGTATTGAAAAATTTAATGGGAAAATTTTCCATTCATCACAATGGGATCATCAATATGATCTGACAGGTAAAACAGTTGCATCGATTGGTACAGGTGGCAGCGCCATTCAATATATTCCAGAAATAGCTTCACAGGTCAAACAGCTCTATGTAATGCAGCGTAGTGCAGCTTGGGTCATTCCACGCGACGAACGCAAATATGGCCAGTTGGAGAAAAACCTTTTTGCTCAGCAGGAATGGTTCAGGAAATTACATCGGATCCGGCTGTACTGGTCAAATGAATCACGGGTTATTCCAATTGTACAGCCATTTGCTATGCGCTATGTAGAAAAACTAGGCCGCGCTTTTATACGACTCCAGGTTAAAGATAAAACTATCGCCAAGAAACTTACACCTGATTATATTATGGGCTGTAAACGCATCTTGGTATCAAATAAATATTATCCCACCTTCAACCGGAGCAATGTTGAACTTGTAACTGATAAGATTCGGGAGATTACTGAAGACAGCATTATTACTCAGGATGGTCAGACCCGAAGAATTGACTGCCTGATCTATGGTACAGGTTTTATCACTGATCCCCGTGTTTACCTAAAGAATTTTCCATGCATTGGCCAGCATAATCAATCATTAGCAAAGGCTTGGGAAGATGGCGCCGAAAGCTACTATGGGGTAAGTACTAAAGGTTTCCCGAATCTGTTTCAGTTACTAGGTCCAAATACTGTTTTGGCGCATAATTCCGTTTTATTTATGATTGAATCTCAAATCGAGCATATCTTGCAATTGATTCAGCTGGTTGAAAAAACTCATACCCAGGCAGTCGTCGTTAAAGCCGAAGTACAGGATCAATTTAATCATCGAGTCCAAGACATGCTTAAAGGTACAGTCTGGCAGTCTGGCTGCACCAGCTGGTATCAGCAAAATGGCGGCAAAAACTTTTCCCTATGGCCTACTTACACCTGGCGATACTGGCTAGAAACCCGAAAGGTAAATCCGGCGGATTATCATTTTTTAGGAAATAGCACCATAAGCCGTGCAGCTTAAATTTTTCCCTGACATAATAAGCAGGTGTTGATTGCATCTGCTTATTCATGACTTCTCTTATTCTGGTTTTACAAATTTTTTTAGCCTTGGGTTTAGGCTTTTTATCCGCAAAAAAATTACCTGTTCCTGTACAAAAACTTATTTTCAAAATCTTGCCATATTTTTCTTATCTGCTGTTAATAAGTGTATCACTTGAACTTTTTCAAGCTCTACAACAGTTACAACATCCTTTATATATTTTAAAACCTGCCTTATTAATTGCTCTACTGACCTCATTAGGATCTTTCTTGGTCTGTTTATTTGCTTATCAATGGCTAGACCGTAGCAGTGTCAAAGGCTCAATTTCCTTACACCTGTTTTTAAAGGCAATTAAGAATATCAGTTATGCTCTGCTGGCTCTAATGGCGGGTGCAGGCATTGGCTGGCTGATTAAATTATCTGGAAACGAATATTCTTTTAACAGCTGGTATCTATTACTGGTTTTTATTTTACTAATTGGTGTGGAGCTGGCTCATACCCATTTTGACCGTGCCTGGTTAAGCTGGAAAATTTTGGTTGTTCCATTAGCGGCTTTTATTGGTTCTGGCTTGGCTGCATTATTATGTATTCCTTTATTACAGAGTTACACAGCGAATGAAATTCTGGCCTTAGCTCAAGGTTATGGCTGGTATTCGATGTCTGGCATCCTGCTGAGTCAGATTCACTCTCCACAACTTGGCAGTATTGCCCTGCTCACTGATCTGTTCCGGGAGGTTTTTGCAATTTTACTGATGTATTGTATCGGTTGGCGTTTTCCGCGTTCGGCAATTTCTAGTGCAGGAGCAACTTCCATGGATGTAACACTTGCCATGGTCAAACAGTCTTGCGGGACTCATTATGTTCCTCATGCCATGATGAGTGGTCTAATTTTAACTTTACTGGCACCTCTACTAATAAGCTTTTTTATATTTTTATAAAACAAAAAATATAAGTTTGAATTTATTTGTACTTGATCTAAATCCTCAGAAGGTTATGCCCAAAAAACAAAGCTGATAAACTAGTGATCAGCTTTGTCTGCAGTAGTTAAACTTAGGATTACTCAATTATAAGCTGGCTAGAATTTCTTTTAAGGCTCCGGCAGGATCAGTCGATTGTGTAATTGGACGCCCAATTACTAAATGGGTTGAACCATCAAGCATAGCCTGTTTTGGAGTCACGATACGTTTTTGGTCATCCGCACTTGAACTGGCAGGACGGATACCGGGAGTAACCAGTGCAAAATCTTGTCCTAGTTCCTTACGTAATAGTGGAGCTTCCTGGGCAGAACAGACTACACCATCCAGACCACTTTCCTGAGTAAGCTTTGCCAAGCGTTTAACCTGCTCAAAAGGCTCAATATCTAAACCAATATCACGCAAATCATCACGTGTCTGTGAGGTTAGTACTGTCACTGCAATCAGTTGGGTAGGATACTGTCCTGCTTTTAATCGCTCTACACAGGTTTCCATCATTTTACGGCCACCTGAAGCATGAACATTTACCATCCAGACCCCAAGATCAGCGGCGGCACACACTGCTTGAGCTGTAGTATTCGGGATATCATGAAATTTTAAATCAAGAAAAACTTCAAAACCTTTATTTTGTAAGGTTTTAACAATTGATGGACCTTCATGAGTAAAAAGCTCTTTGCCTACCTTGACACGACACAGTGATGGATCAAGTTCATCTGCAATTTTCAGGGCGTCATATTGGCTTTTTGCATCTAAGGCAACAATAATACTCACAAGTTTAATTCCATCTTATAAAAATCGGCCAATTATAAAGTGATTCATGCCATGCTCAAAGCAGGAATATATTGATAATGCAAAAAAGCCTGGTTATCTTTTCTAAAACATATTTATCTCTGTTCAGAGATCAGAATAGCTCTAGTATCATGTTCTAAGGCCTCAAAAATATGAGCCTGATCGGCAGGATAACAAATGTAATCCCCTTCATTAAGCACAATCGGTTCTGAAACCAGGCCTACTTTAGCCTTACCTTTCATAATAATAATATGTTCTATACTTCCGATTGGATGTGGCTGACTGCAACGCGGTTCGCCTGGATGTGTGGTAAGGATATAAACGTCTCGTCTGGCACCTGTGGGACAGTTTGCCAGTAATATTGCCTGATAATGAGCAATTTCAGAACTGACGGATGGGCCTTCGCCAAAACGAATAACCTGTGTTTGTGCAGTATTAGCCTCCATTAATTTTGCAAATGGAATATCTAGAGCCACACATAGAGCCCATAATGTTTCCAAGCTTGGATTTCCTTGCGCAGCTTCCAGTTGAGACAAGGTTGATTTGGCAATACCTGCGCGGCGGGCTACCTCTGTCAATGACAATCCCGCTTTTTGTCTTTCTCTTTGTAATCCTTTAGCCACAATCTCAATAGGTAATGTCATAACTCACCATAAAAAACAAATGTTCGTTTTGACGAACGATATAAAATTAAACTATTATATCGTACGATCGTTTGATATAGAAAACAAAAGATGTGCAATGAAGAGCGAAACAAATTAATTAAAACTATTACCCTTATCTCGGTGGCAACCGGTATTGTAGGCATTTCTTTAGGGTCGATTGCAGCCAGTTTCCATATACCTTTATGGATTCCTCTAGCTTTATCTATATTTGTATTGGCAGGCGCTGCAGAGTTTACCTTCATTGGTTTGATTGCATCAGGTGCCAATCCAATCTTTGCTGCATTGACCGGTATATTAATTAATTTAAGGCATTTCCCTTTTGGCTTATCAGTTGCTACTTTTATTGAAAAAAATACTTATCAATTTTTTGCCTGCCATATTATGAATGATGAGAGTGTCATGTTTGGCCTCAGCCAAAAAAATACTCATTCGAAAAAGTGGGTCTACTGGATGTGTGGCTTAGGCATCAGCATACTTTGGCCGCTTGGTGTATTTATCGGTTATCTGCTTAGTAAAAATATTCCAGATATCTATATTTTTGGTATTGATGCAGCATTTCCAGCCATTCTTTTTGCCTTAATCCTGCCAATGCTCAAGAATAAAACCACACGAAATCGAGTATTTCTAGGTACATCACTTTCCTTAGCCTCTATTCCCTTACTTCCAACAGGTCTTCCTGTTTTGGTATCTATGTTTGGTTTAATAATAGGACGAAAAACAAAATGAAATATAGTGAAAGTTATATATTTATAGCCATTATAATTCTTGCATTAGGTACCTATCTGATTCGTTATTCTGGTTTTTATTTAGCCAGTCGCATTACATTTAAACAATCTCATCAACAGCTCTTTGCAGACTCTGCTTGTGTGCTCCTATTTAGCTTAGCGTTATTCAATACACTATTTACTGAAGATCATTTTAGTGGCATGAGTAAATTAGTCGGAGTTTTAGTTGCAGTCGTATTTGCATGGAAAAAGTATTCTTTTATCATAGTCATTATGATTGCAATGACCGTTACAGGTATCTTGAGGTATATAGGCTTTTCATAAACAAAAAAAGCTCTTTATTCCAATAAAGAGCTTTTAAGGTTCTTATAAAATCATCTGGATTTTATAAGAGTTAAACTAGAAAAATTATAATGGTGTACGATTCTGGCTTTCCGGATTAATATCTAAAACTGTTTTTTCATGTCGGGCACTTGCTGCGGCTTCGGCAGCTGCTAGCTGAGCAGTATGAATCTGTTCTTTACGTAAATGCTCAATGTCTTGGCGAAGGCGTTTAATCTCCCAATTGCGTTGAAATACGCGGAATACTTGCACACCAAGCAGCAAACCTGCAATGATTCCCAAGCATAGGGTCAATAATAGCAAAAGTCCCAAACGCATAGCTGGAACTTGTGTAAATAACAAGTCAACTGAAAGTTCGGTTCCATTTTGCAGTACAAGTGCAAGTGCATAACCAAATACAATAATTAATAAGGCGACTAAGAGATAACGCATAAACACCCCACATGATTAAGTTTATTTATTGGCAGATTCGTTTACTGCGTCACGGAGTGCTTTACCCGGTTTAAAATGTGGTACGGCTTTCGCTGCAACTTCTACCGCTTTACCAGTTTTAGGATTACGGCCAACACGTGGTTCACGATGGTGCAATGCGAAACTACCAAATCCGCGTATTTCAATACGATTGTCTGTAGACAACGCTTCAATCATCTGATCAATCATGATTTTTACGGCCTCTTCAACAAGAGGTTCAGCCAAATGCGGGTTTTTCAGTGCAATTCGCTCTATTAAATCGGATTTATTAAGTGCTTCAGTAGTCATCTATGACCTCTTAAGTTATCAAGCTACTCTAACTCTTGCAGATAATAACCTGTTTAAATACAAAACGGTAGCGCAGTACACTAATACTACGCTACCGTTTACAGTATTTGTATAAAAAGTACTAAGTAGTTACACTACTCTGTCCTTTTTTACATATTACTTCATTTGAGCCTTGATCAAGTCACCAATCGTCTTAGGACCATTGTCTTGATTAGTTGAAGTCTGACGCAGGTTAGCTACAGCTTCTTTCTCTTCAGCTTCATCTTTCGCTTTGATAGACAGGTTAATAGAGCGAGATTTACGATCAACATTGATGATCTTCGCTTCAACTTCCTGACCAACCTCAAGGAATTTAGTTGCATCTTCAACGCGATCACGGTTGATTTCAGAAGCTTTCAGAGTAGCTTCAACTTCGTCAGCCAACTTCACAGTTGCGCCACGAGCATCAACAGCAGTTACAGTACCTTTAACCAAAGCACCACGTTCGTTAGCAGCAAGGAAATCATTGAACGGATCGCTGTTCAATTGCTTGATACCTAGGCTGATACGGTTGCCTTCAGCATCTACAGACAGGATAACGGCTTCAACAGTGTCACCTTTCTTGTAACGACGGATTGCTTCTTCGCCCTGTTCGTTCCAAGAGATGTCAGACAGGTGAACCAGACCATCAATACCGCCTGGCAAACCGATAAAGATACCAAAGTCAGTAATTGACTTGATTGTACCTGAAACTTTTTCACCTTTGTCGTGGTTCTTAGCAAACTCTTCCCATGGGTTAGCACGAGTTTGTTTAATACCAAGAGAGATACGACGACGCTCTTCGTCCACTTCAAGAACCATAACGTCAACTTCGTCACCGATCTGAACAACTTTAGATGGGTGGATGTTCTTGTTAGTATGGTCCATTTCTGAAACGTGTACCAAACCTTCAACGCCTTCAGCAATCTCAGCGAAACAGCCGTAGTCAGTCAGGTTAGTTACACGAGCTTTAACGATAGAACCTTTAGGATAACGGTTCATGATCGCCATCCATGGATCTTCACCAAGCTGTTTAAGGCCTAGAGATACACGGTTACGCTCACGGTCAAACTTAAGCACTTTAACAGTAACTTCTTGCCCTACTTCAACCACTTCTGATGGGTGCTTGATGCGTTTCCAAGCCATATCAGTGATGTGTAGAAGACCATCAATACCGCCCAGGTCAACGAATGCGCCGTAGTCAGTAAGATTTTTGATCGTACCAGTAACTGTTTGACCTTCTTCAAGCTGAGCAAGAAGAGCTTCACGGTCAGCTGAAGATTCAGCTTCCATTACTGCACGACGAGATACCACAACATTATTGCGTTTAGCATCAAGTTTGATTACTTTAAATTCTAACTCTTTGCCTTCAAGGTGAGTTGTATCACGGATCGGACGAGTGTCTACCAGAGAACCCGGCAGGAACGCACGAACTGGACCGATATCAACTGTGAAACCGCCTTTAACTTTACCAGAGATAACACCAGTAACGATTTCGCCGTCTTCAAAGATTTTTTCAAGTTTAGTCCAAGTTTCAGCACGTTTTGCTTTTTCACGTGATAAAACTGTTTGGCCCATACCGTTGTCAAGAGCTTCAACAACAACGTCTACAGTATCACCAACTTGAACTTCAAGTTCACGCTGGTCATTTAAAAATTCAGCACGGTCAACAACGCCTTCAGATTTAAGGCCAGTGTCAACAGTAATCCAGTCAGCATCGATGCTTACTACAACACCTTGGATGACTGCACCCTTTTCAACGTTAAGGTTTAATTCGCTTTCTTCAAAGAGGGCTGCAAAAGATTCGGTCATGATATACCTGATAAAGTCAACGGTCTTGGATCAGACAAGGCCGGTTTAGTTAAACATCCACATAGTCCATAAGAACTGATCAAGCTATGCTTCTGTTGATATTCTTTAATGCGCTAATCGGGCATCGACATAGTCGACCATCAACTTAAACACTTGATCTATGCTCAAATTTGAGCTATCAATAATATAAGCATCTGGTGCAGGCTTAAGAGGAGCAACTTCACGTTCCATATCTCTTTTGTCGCGCGCCTGTATATTAGCTAAAATGTCGCTTATTTTAACATCCAGCCCCATACCCTGCAACTGTTTTACGCGGCGCTCTGCACGCGACTCGGCAGATGCAGTCAGATAGATTTTCGCCTGCGCTTCAGGAAAGATTGTTGTAGCCATATCCCTACCATCTGCAACCAGGCCAGGCTGCTGTGCAAAATCACGCTGCCGTGTAAACAGGGCTGCGCGCAGTTCTGGCACAGCAGCTACTTTTGAGGCATATTCTCCAACCCGTTCAGTACGAATAGTCTGAGTAACATCTTCATCATCTAAATAGATTTTCGTGCCCTGATCAGTGCTTTTAAAGCGTATATTCAACTGTGCAGCAATATCTGCACAGACAGCCAGGTTGCTTTCCAATTCTTCAAACAGGTCACGTTTATGTAATGACAGCCCTAAAAGTCGATATAAGGCGCCCGAATCAAGTAAATGATAACCATAATATTCGGCGAGCTTCGCTGCTAATGTCCCCTTTCCTGAACCACTTGGACCATCGATAGTAATAATTTGAACTGTCATTAATTTTCCATCAAGAAACTGATTTTGCTAACTTTGAGAGACCTAGTGTAATCGCGCCTTTAAGCTGTGCAAGTATTAATTTACTGACAAACGGTGCCTTTGCCTGCAATTCAATCCGGTAGCGCACTAAAGTTTTATCTCCTGCCAGCTCTTCAAACTCAATTCGGCCTAAATGATGTCGGATTAAAGGATTTTTAATAATCTTATATTCAATACGCTTATTTTCTTCAAGCAGTGTAATTTCTTCTTGCAGAGGTTTGACTGGTCCATATCCCATACGGCGAACTGATCCGACCCCGTCCGGACGTTGCGGATCAGCTGAGTCTTTACTACGCACGACCTGTATAGGTGCGAATGCTGTATTATATGTTGAATGCTTGGAGAGCAATTCAAAGACTTGGGATACAGGCGCATTAAACTGTTTTTTTACTTCAATATAATCCATTTTCTTTCCTGTGTTTTTTATTGAAAATTGATAATTTGGAGAGTTCTGAAACCATGATGGTATCTATTTTATGGAGATTAGTTCAGGGTTTACTCTGCTGACGCTTCTGTTCACGTCGCATTCTAAAGAAATCACTTAGCTGTTGTGAACACTGTTCTTGTAAACAGCCTGATTCAAATTGAAATAGATGATTATAATAACCACTCTCTAATAAGCGGCGCGCACTGACGAGCGATCCGGCTTTAGGCTCAGTAGCTCCAAAAACCACTCTCTGCACCCGTGCGTGGATTAATGCTCCTACACACATTGTACAAGGCTCAAGAGTGACATATAAAGTAGTATCATCTGGCAGTCGATAATTTTGTGTCAATTGACAAGCTTCTCGAAGGGCCTGTATTTCTGCATGAGCTGTTGGGTCATGCTTGAAAATTGGCTGATTATGTCCTACACCAATAACCTGGTTATTACTTACAATTACCGCACCTACCGGAACTTCCCCTTTTGACGCTGCAAGTGCAGCCTGCTCATAGGCAAGCTGCATCCAGTAATGATCATCGAATTCATGTTGCTGCATATATCAGTCAATCACCTGATATTGTTTAAGTAGTCTGTTCCAGCTTTCATTTGTGGTTACTGGTGGTTGATCACCCAAGATACTGCGCAGACTTAAATCGGCACTTTGTTTCCACTCAGGTGACAAATCTTTATCCACCAGTCGTGCACGTACTCCTTCAACAAAATCAGGATGGCGGATTTTCCAGTTGGAAATTTGAAGTTCAAGCTCAAATACTTCGTTCCAAGAATGAACCTGACGCCCCCATTGCCATAACAGCCAAGTAAGTGCGGCTGTGGCAGGCGAGCCCTTTTGCAGATTTTCGCTTGCCTGACGCAACCAGTCACTACGAGCATCACTTAAACCAATAATAGCCTGATAGTCCTGTTCAAAATTTATACCCCGGCAGACACTATGAATTACATCAAGTGAATTCTGTAATGGGCCTGGGGCCACCGGTCGGTGCAGGCTGTTTAAGGTATCATCAATCGCACGGAAACTTCCCGCAGGATAATGATTCCAATCAATACTGATGACTTTTTGTAATACTACATCACGCTGTGCATCACAGATATGGGTTGCCCAACCGATGCCATAAGCGCCAGCAGAGGTCATAATTGAACCCGTCAGACCGGTAAATAAACCTATCGGACCCCGATCTGCCAAGAAACGGCTTGCACCGACATCAGGATATAAACCAATATTAATCTCAGGCATAGCTAACCGCGAATAGGGAGTGACCAGCCGGAACGGTGCTGCCATAAACAAGCCCAGCCCACCTCCCATAACATAACCTTCTCCCCAGACCAGAATTGGTTTGGCATAATTATGAATGAGTAAATCCAGTGCGTATTCCTGTTCAAAAAACCGGTTCGCTGTATCTACTTCATGATTAATGACTAATTGACGTAGTTTACGAACATCTCCACCTGCACAAAAGGCTTTTGGTGTTGTTGAATCTAACCAGATAGCCTTGACCTGATCATCATGCTGAAAATCTTCAAAAGCCTTCAGTAATGCAGAAACGATAGATTCATCCAGAGCATGCAAGGATTTCGGACGATTTAAACGTACTATACGCCAGCCATTATCGGCAGCTTCAACGACCAAGTCAGGATGATAAGAATTTAGTAAGGGAGAATTTGTCATGCGTCCAGCTGCCAGTCTATAGGCTCAATGCCATGTTGTGTTAAATAATTATTTGTTTTGGAGAATACTTTACAACCGAAGAAACCACCACGGTTGGCTGCCAAAGGAGAAGGGTGAGCAGCTTTCAAGACCAAATGTCTGTCTTGATTAATTCGCTGTCCTTTACGCTGTGCATATGCACCCCATAAAATAAAGACAACATGTTCCCGCTGTTCATTTACCACATCAATCACATAATCGGTAAAATCTTCCCAGCCCTGCTTTTGATGAGAAGTTGGCTGGCCTGCCTCAACAGTCAATACGCTATTTAGCAGTAATACACCTTGCTTTGCCCATTTGGTCAGATCACCATGGTGAGGCTCAGGCACACCCAGATCAGTATGCAGTTCATGAAAAATATTACGTAATGATGGCGGTAAACCTACACCACGATGTACAGAAAAGCTCAACCCGTTGGCCTGATTAGGCCCATGATAAGGATCCTGCCCCAGAATTACGACCTTAACCTGGTCAAGTGGAGTCATATTTAATGCCTTAAATATTTCCGGGTTTGGGGGATAAATTGTTTTTTGAGCTTTCTTTTCTTCTCGCAAGAAGTTACGCAAGTGTTCCATCTTGGCACCCAGCAAAAAATCTGCCAAGGCATATTTCCAACTTTCGTCTAACTGAACCTTACTCAATTTTTCATCTTGCTGCTCAGTTAACTGCATGCCTTTTTCCTTAAAGTCTTATCCAAAATAAAATATCCGAAGTTTTAAAGCTTGACCTGCAGCTCAACTCCAGGATTTTCAAATTTTAAACCCTGTTTCAATCTTTCATACATGGTCGGGTCGGCCCATTCTTGCTGAACCTGTTCAGAAAATTCGATCTGTTCAAGCTGTAATAAACCCATTTGCTTATTTTCTATATCTTCCTGAAAACTCTGTGCATAGCCTGTATCTGTTTCATGCACAATTACCGAGTAAACCTCAACATCACCTTCCCCGTTCTGGGTAACGGTTGAATTTAGAACCTGCTGGGCTAGAAAGAAGAAAATACGCGAAAACTGTTCAGCAGAGGGTGAAACAGGCAGAGCTATCCAACGCGCACTAAATTTTTTGCACGCTGCAATATATTCCTGGTCATCATTTTGCCAAAAACAGATGGCATGGTCAAAACTGTCGAAAAGATCTTTAATCACCCCTTTCAACAGGCCGAAGTCATAGACCATCTGTCCATGATCCAACCGGTTAGCCTTGAGTAACAATTCAACCTTGTAGCTATGGCCATGAATCGAACGCTTACAGCGATCCGAAGTGCAATTTCGCACGATATGGGCGTTTTCAAACTTAAATAACTTACGAATTAACATGCGCCGAATAGGTAATTGACTGCAAATATTTTTAATTATAAAGCAAAAGTAAAGCAGTTCGCAGCTATTTTTATAACTGCTCACAATTCATGCAGTCTAAAATGGGGCAAGACTTCGAAAATATACATAGATCTGGTTTTCATCGCGTTTAAAGTATGTTGTGAACTGCCGTTTACGTTCTGAAAGCCGTACTTCAATTTCAGCTTTAAAAAAATCTGACTTTATATCCAGCAATGGATTTACTTGTGCTTTGTTGGTAGCACTTATCTGATCGAATGGCTCAAGTCCCCACAAATCGCCTGTGACATTAAAGTATTCCATATTACTTTGCTTACGCTGCAAAGCATCTGTGACAGCATTTAGATCAAGCTTCTCATCCATACTGGCAAGAACCAAAGCAGGTGCTGTATTGATATTAATTTTGGTCTCTGCTGGTAATGCACTTACATAAGGCGCTATCAATTGGTATTTTTTTCCTTCGAACCCTCTTACCTGCTTCAGCTCTTCAATACTAAAAAACCGGGTATTGGGAGTAAGATGAGGTTGATTCAAACCTTGATAATAACTGCTTTCTGCGCCCATAGCACCTATAGTCAGATCGTCAGGGTCCTGCCAGTCAATCACTGCCTGGCTTTGTTCGGCAGGCAGACCAACACGGACCAGCAAGCGCTCAAACCAGGCCTGAGCATCCGGATTAACCGTACCATCTGCCTTAACCAGATTATTTAAATTAAACTTTCCACTTTCATCTTTTAAACGACCTGAAATATAACCATCTTCTACGGGAAAGGCAGGCATAGGCTGTGCCCAAATTTCCTGTAAATGATCAATATCTCCAGCATTTTCTTTGTCTTGTCGCAGGATTTCAGAGAAAAATGCTTCAGCACTTTTAGTATAGAGTAAAGATTGGTCCTGCCGCATCAGGTAAGCGGTATTATCTGCTGTCTGACTTTGCCGCTTGGCAATAGTGGCAGCCAGAATGGTTGCCAAGGCAACCATCATCAGAATAGTAATAAGTGCTATACCCTGTTGCTGCCGCATAGTAATCCCCAGTTTTTTACTTTTAAGATAGATTTATTGTTTTTTCTTTTAAATCACCTGTATTTGAAAGGCTGTAAATCCATTCGTATTCAGTTCCATTTATGGTCAGATTGATTTTAAAACCGCGCGGTAGAATTTTAAGCTGTTCTGATTGGGAAGCAGGATTCAATACGCCTTCAGGCCATCTGTTTAGTTCAGCCGGATTTAAGACGCTAATCCGGTATTGCTCGACCTGATCAAGAAGCACACTTGACTGGGGCTGAATAGCAGTTGAAGTATTCAGGTTTTGATATTTTAACCGGTACAGTTTCTGGTCTGCACTACTGTATTGATATTCGATCCGCTCATAAGGCCCCAGCCCCTGGCCCAAAGGATCAGTTACACCAGCTTTACTAAAAATAAAATGCTGATCGTTTAATTCAAGTGCAGGACGCAACTCTCCTCCATTATTTGCAGTTAATGGAATCAGCTGCAGGCTGTCACGTAAGATTTGCTGATAAGCTTCCTGTAACCGGGCAAGATTTTGCTCATGTATACTATTTCGTTCTTTTACTTTGATCAGATAATCAAAGACCTTCCAACCCAGCGCAGAGAGTGCTGCAAAAATCGCAATCGCGACCAACAGCTCCACCAGAGTAAAACCCCGTTTATATTTCATGAAGTATTTTCTTTGAGTGGATGATTAAAAAACACCAAGGTCGCAATTCCATTTTCAACCTTACCCTGCTCTGTATTAAACAGACTAATTTGTACTTCAATACGCTGTACATTTGGACTGATGGTGGAAGCTGCCTGTTTGTCAATTTGCCAGGTTTCACCTTGAGATGTTACCTGTTTAGACTCTGTTCCCTGTAGCCACGCCTGATTCATTTCCATGAGAGCAATTTCATTCATACCCACAAATTGCGCTTTTGTCCTTAAAATCGCATTTGAGGTGGCTTGTGTATATTGCATGGCTACTTTTGTCAGAGCAACTGCTGCTATCGCAAAAATTGCTAGCGCAACCATAACTTCAAGTAATGTAAAGCCTTTAGGTTTCACTAATTTTACCTAAATAATCAATTTCGATTTCATGGCCTACCGGCCTTTGCTCCAGATAGAACTGGATGCGTACAGGCCTCACTTCTCCATTTCCCAGCCAGATCAGTTTAGGTGCTCGGCTTCCTAATAACTCTTCATTACTGGCGTTTTGAAAATCATGATCGAGAGGCTGAATACTAAAGCTGACATTTGGGGGCAAATGTCGGGAAGGAAACTCACTATATTTCTGCCATTTTTCTGATGTAGGAGCTAAAAACCCAGTAGTAGTTTTCATATCAGCCGCAGCTTGATATTCAAGCAAGTTATAAACAAAAGTATTTACATCAGTAGCTGATCGCGTCTCAAGTGCGAGTATACGTGCCTGGTCATTGGCTTCCCGGTTGATTTTCTGCAGGTCCAGTAAAAAAACTTCTCTAGCCTGCATTGCTTTGCGCTGATCAATACCATCCAAATTCATTACAACAAGAGATGTCGTAATACCAATGATCACAATGACCACCATCAGTTCGATTAAGGTAAAACCATAATGAGCAGATGAAGATGAACGGATCATTAGATTATTCCATGTCAGGCATATTGTTCATTAACCTGCTTGGGCAGTGCCAAAGCCTGATCAATATAGGCCACTCTTAAAGTATCACGCGACCCCAGATAACGCTGATAAAAACTTGAATTTAAAATTGCTGCCGCGCCATGTGTTAGTGACCAGATCGAAGCCAGATAGTCACGCACTGTCATGATACTGCCAATGGATTCCAAATAATTTTCGGTCATGCGTATAATAATACGCATTCGCTGTTTACGGACCTGATAGAGCTCACTAAAAAGATGGTGGATTCCCTGTCCGGTAATCGAAAGCCGCTCTTCAATCTGATGAAAAAGTACGGTACGTTCCGGATGATGCAGATGATGCAACATGAAAAAAGCCAAGTGTTCAGGAAAAGATTTTTCGCCATCCTGAATCATTTCCAGCAACATCCGCTCATTGCGAATAATAAGCAGAATATACAACTCATCCTTACTTTGAAAATGCTTGTATAGAGTACCCTTGGCTAAATCGAGTTCTGCCGCCAGTGCATCAAGTGTCATGCCTGACTCACCATTTTCTAACAGGAGTTGCTCTGCCACTTGAAATATTAATGCTTCTCTTGCCCGAAACTGGGCCTGACGATCCATCTTCACCCGATTACTCTCTTTTTGCTTTTCAATGTGTATTTACTTTGAATTAAGGAGGTTTTCAAAATTTTGTGTTGTTATGAAAGCAATCTCCTCAAGCGGTTTATCATATACATCACTTAAGGCTTTGGCTACATATGGAACATATTTTGGTTCATTAGATTTACCTCGATAAGGTACTGGTGCCAGATACGGGCTATCCGTTTCAATCAAAATACGGTCAAGGGGGACCTGTTTGGCAACATCTCGCAAATCCTGAGCATTTTTAAAGGATACAATACCCGAGAAAGAAATATAGTAACCACAATCCAGGACTGCCTTGGCAGTTTCCCAATCTTCTGTAAAACAGTGCAGAATTCCATGTTCAGAACCTTCGGCACGAATAATATCAACCGTGTCATGCTTAGCCGAGCGCGTATGTACAACTACTGGCTTTTTTACTATTTTTGAAGCCTGAATATGACGGGCGAAACATTCTTTTTGTTCAGCAATAAAATCCGTACTGTGAAAATAGTCGAGACCGGTTTCACCAAGCGCCCATACTTTTTCTGCCTGTGCTAGCTCAACCAGATATTCAGTCGTAGCACGCGCCATGACTGTGGCATCTTCACAAGGATGCACACCTACACTATAGCCCAACTCAGGATGACGGATGGCAATTCGCGAAAGCTCAATGTGGTCATCCAGATTTACCGAGATACTCATCATTTTTGATACCCCTACATCTTTTGCCGCCTGAATGGCCAGATCAATATCACCATCATAAGGCGACAGGTCCAGCAGGGTTAAATGACAATGAGTATCTACAAACACAATTTTTTCCTATAACAACCAGTGAGCTTAAAAATCGACAGTTTTAGACGGTATAACCCGGACGATCTGAAGTCAGGCTACCGGCAAGCAGCTTTTCAGCTTCACTTCTATAATAAATTCCTTTCTCGCCACTTAGCTGAATTCCGAAACCTTGAGGTCGAATTCCATTCTGTTTGCGGGAAATCCAGATGACTTTGCCAGTCAAGGGTACTTTCTGAGCTTGTCCAGGCAAAGTAGCTAGCACAAAAACCTCTTCACCCATTTTTACTGGCTGTTGTGATGGAATAAACAGACCACCACCCTGAACAAAACCCATATAACTGGCCTGCAAGGTTGCCCGGTCAGGTATATTCACCTGAATAATACCGCCCATACGTGGTTGCATCGACTTTCCCCTTAAGTCTTAAACATTCATCAGCCTGATGAACAGTTGATCCAGAACCAAGTTAACCTGTACATTCTGCTCAGTAAGCTGCTTGGATTTTTGCAAATCTGAATAGATTTCGAACAAAACATCAAGCGAATAATGTTCAGCAACTGGCTTCAGGTTAAGATCAACATTCTTCAGGTTTTGATTTAGCTTGACACAAATCAGATCACACAACAAGTATTCAAACATAGTGATAAATTCAGGAAATGTCAGCTCTTTATGCCATTTTGATGCAAAGAATACCGGCATATTTTTTTGAGCTACCAGTTTTTCCCAATCTTTAAGAAATTCCTGGCGCTTCGGCAACCATGCAGAGTCAGCCAACTCTAATGCCTGTAAAGGCATATCACTGGACAGATTCATTAAAAGCTGCAAATTTTGCTGGTTCAGGTCAGACAAGTTGGGACGGATATACTGTTCTGCCTGTTCAGTACTGATTCGATCCAGTGCATAGTGCTGCAGTCGACTGCGAATAGTTGCCGGTAACTTTAAATAATGATCAGCCAGTAAAATAATGACAATGCGCTCCCCTGGTTCTTCCAAAGTTTTAAGCAATGCATTTGCCGCAGCAATATTGAGTGCTTCAGCTGGCTCAATCATTATAACGCGCCAGCCCTCACCAGTTTGCTGTACGAAAGGCTGTAAATCGCGTATTTTTTCAATGCGAATTTTAGCATTCTGTTTTTTATTTTCTTCATCGGTCGAAATATGTACATAGTTGGGATGTGTATCTGATTTTAACCACTGACAACTACTACATTCCCCACACGGTCCTTGAGCTTGCTTATTCTGGCAAAGTATCCAGGCGAGAAAATGCCGGCTAAAAGCTTCTTTACCACAGCCAGATTTGCCGTAAAACAGTAGCCCATGACCGATGTCAGGAAAACGCCGTGTCAGTGTTTCCCATACTGGCTGCTGCCAAGGATAAATCCGGGATTGCTCAAGAACATTTTCCATATTACTTGTTCCAGCAGTTATTCAAAATAGGAAATATCCAATGCATTTAGCCGATCAAGATCAGCCTGAGTATCTACACCCGGTGGCAAGTTAGCCATAGCAACAGCAATTGCAATACGATGGCCATTTTCCAGTACACGCAGCTGCTCTAGACTTTCCAGTTTTTCAAGCGGTCCCATATCCCAACCTACATAAGCCTGCAGCAGGCTCACACGATATGCATAAAGCCCCAGATGACGAAAAGCCTGCGTATGTAACTGCGGTATAGTCTGCCGGGCAGCATCACGATCATAAGGAATAGTGGCTCGACTAAAATACAAAGCCTCTCCATGAAGGCTTTTTACCACTTTAACTATACTGTCACGCTGAAACTCATCAAGCTCATGAATCGGCTCGCATAAAGTCGACATTGAACATTGGGGCTGATCTATTAATAGCTGTGCAACCTGTTGTACCAGTTGAGCCGGCAATAAAGGTTCATCACCCTGAATATTAACAATAATATCATCACTTCCCCAACCCTTGATCCGTGCAACTTCACTCAAGCGGTCCGTACCTGATGGATGATCTGAACGGGTTAACACCACATCCACATTTTCGTCCCGACACACCTCTGCAATACGCTCATCATCAGTTGCCACACATAAATCATCGAATCCCTGAACTTTACGGGCCTGATCTACCACACGTAAAATCATTGGACGTCCATGAATTTCCAGAAGCGGTTTACCTGGCAGACGTGAACTTGCATAACGTGCAGGGATGACGATGTGTTTCATAAAAAGACCTTAAGAAATCTGTATATCATATTGACCAAGCTGTTGTTCCAGCAGTGCATAACAAGCAGAAGATAATATCGCATCGACTGGCACGACCCAAATCTGCCTTTTAAATTCTGGAACACTCTTTAGAAGTTGGCGGATTTTTACTGCATCTTTTTCAGTAGTAATCAGCGGTTTCAAGTCACCAAATTCCAGATCTTTAAGCTGGTAATCATGATGATCTGCGTAGGCATGATGATAAATCCGATTAATGCCCAGTGAAGCGAGCGTCTGATAAAAGCGCTCAGGAAAACCGATACCTACAACTGCATGAAATTCCAGAGTGGCATCAAATCTCTGCTCTTTTCCTGCACCAGGATTAAGCAAATAAGGCTGTCCAGGCTCAAGATGCATATTAAATACAGACTGAGGATGCTGAGCATGTTCAATTACAGTAGCTTTCTGCAGACGGCTCTTCGGTTCGCGTAAGTATCCTTCTGGCAGGAGTTTTTCATTGCCTAGGCCACGGTTATTATCCAGTACAACCCACTCAATTTGCCGGCCCAATGCCCAATGCTGTAGCCCGTCATCACTAATGATCAGATCAAGCGAATGATGTTGCAATAACAGTTCAATATTAGCTTGCCGGTTACTGCCTACTGCCATTGGTATACCGGTCGACTGTACAATCAGGCAAGGTTCATCACCAACCTGCTCAGGTGTGGAGTGAACAGAAACCTGTGCTGGAAATGGTCCTTTGCCTCCATATCCGCGGCTGATCACCCCCACTCGCACCTGCTTACTCTGCAAATATTTAACCAGATGAATCAGCAGTGGTGTCTTTCCACTGCCGCCCACGGTAATATTGCCAATAACCATAACCGGCACAGGTGAGTGATAGACTTTCTTTAAACCTGTCTGATAGAACCAGCGGTTTATCAAAAATCCTCCACGATACAAGCATGCCAATGGTCTTAAAATAATCAGCCAAGCAGCCTGCTTATTCCATGCATCTTGAATCAACTGGGCCATTGACATGGATCAGTTTTCCTCAAAATTACGCTGATGCAACTGATAATACGCGCCATGCTTTTGCATCAGTTCCTGATGGTTACCCTGCTCGACAATACGGCCTTTATCCATAACCACAATCCGGTCTGCATTCTCAATAGTAGATAAACGATGTGCAATAACAATAGTGGTCCGTTCTTGCATAGCCTTATCAAAGGCTTTTTGAATGAAATGCTCAGACTCATTGTCGAGTGCACTGGTAGCCTCATCCAGAATCAGAATTGGAGCATTTTTCAAAATAGCACGGGCAATTGCAATACGTTGACGCTGACCACCTGAAAGATTAAGTCCCTGTGCACCCAGAATGGTGTCATAACCTTGCGGCAAACTCATAATAAAATCATGGGCATAGGCTGCTTTTGCAGCTGCAATGATCTCAGCCTCACTTGCCCCTTGTAGCTGGCCGTAAGCGATGTTGTCTCGCACGCTACGATTAAATAGTACGACCTGCTGGTTTACCATTGCGATTTGAGAACGCAAGGCTGTCAGTTCGATTTTTTGAATATCGAAGCCATCTAGTAAAATTTTTCCGGAACTGATTTCCTGAAAACGTACCAGCAAATTCACCAGAGAACTTTTACCTGCACCAGAACGTCCAACCAATGCTACTGTCTCACCAGCTTTTACATTAAGACTAAAATCATAAATAGCTTGTGAGCCATCACTATAAGTCAGGTTTACCTGATTAAATTCAATATTGCCTTTTAGTACAGGTTTTAAATCACCTGTATTTTTTTCTTCAGGCATATCCAGTAATTCAAATACTGAATAGGCAGCAGCCATCCCCCGCTGCAACTTTTCATTAATATCTGTTAGAGACTTGATCGGCTTAGCCAGTAATCCGGCAGCTGTAATATAAGCGACAAACTCGCCTGCTGAAGTATTACCCAGAACCTGTGGGCGCAAAGCAATCCAGATGATAATACTCATTGCAATTGCCATGATCAGCTGAACAATTGGGCTATTCATCTGCTGTACAATGACCATTTTCAGGCCACGTTTCAGGTTTTCATTAGAATGATGATAAAAACGCTCCTGCTCAAAGGTCTCTCCACCAAACCCTTTTACAACTGCATTGCCATTTACACTTTCCTGTACAACATGGTTAATATCACCCATAGTATTTTGCACCTGTACGGAAAGCTTGCGCATCCGTTTAGCCGCTTTGCGGATCAACAGTCCAATCAGTGGTGCGAAAATCAAGATGCAGATAGTTAAACGCCAGTTGGTATATAATAGATAACCAATTAGGCCTAATGTAATAAAACCGTACTGAACCAGTGTTTTTAAAGATTCAGAAGAAGCAGCTGTAAGTTGCTCCACGTTATACATGATTTTGGCAGTAATCTGGCCACTGTTATTGTCCAGATAATACTGGGCAGGTAAACGCAATAGTTTGGCAAACACCTCTTGCCGGATCTGAAAAATCAGACTACGTGAGATGACAGCTGTATAGTAGCCGCCAATAAATAGCCCCAATCCACGGAAAAAAATCAAGATAATAACTAGAAATGGAAACCAGTTTAAATTCTGCTGGTTCTGGTGCTGAATGGCATTGATGATATATTCAAGCAGCTTGGCAACTGATACCTCTGTAGAAGCATTAATACCAAAACCGACGAGTACAAGTAAAGCTGCCCCCCAGTAAGGCTTTAAATAAGACAGGAGACGCGCATAAACTTTAAAATCTTGCTTCACTAATAACCTCGGGTAGGGAGCTTGGTACTAATATTGACATTTACAAAGCCCAGCTGTCCGGCCGTATCCATCACACGGATTACATCCTGATGGGTAGCCTTGGCATCAGCCGCAATAATAAACATCAAATCACGCCGGTCTTCAGCAACTTGCTTGATTGCTGCGCTTAAATCAGCCACTTCTTTACTCGACAGAGCTTGCCCATTGACTGCGTAATGGCCGGAAGAGTCTACCATAACCTCGATTTTTTGATCGTATTGTTTTGGTGGAACACCCTGTGCATCTGGCAGGGTCAGGTTAAGACGGCTTTGCTGATTAAATGTCGTAGACAAAAGCAGAAATACCAGAATAAATAATAGACAGTCGATCATGGGAGTCAGGTTAATCTGAATATCTTCCACTTGAGAGCGCTTGAATTTCATGATATTTGACCTGTTTAGCTTACTTTTCGCAGCTCTGAACCAGCCGTACTACTATAGAACAATGCTGCATGAAATAATGTTGACTGCTGCTCAAGCTCAGCCACATATTCCTGCACCAGTCTTTGAAAGAAACGATAGGCAAATAATGCAGGAATAGCAATCAGCATACCCGCAGCAGTGGTAATCAGGGCCTTAGAAATACCCGGAATCATAAGACCCGGGTTACTGGTCGTACCTAGGTCAATCACCAGAAAGGATTCAATAATACCCAGCACCGTACCCAGCAGTCCAATTAATGGGGCTACTGCGCTCAAGGTGCCCAAAAAATTAATATTCTTTTCCAAATACCCAATTTCCTGAGAGGCTTTCGCTTCCATCTGGGCACGTGCAAACTGCTCACTTTCTTGCCGACTCGCATAGCCTGTCAGCAGAATCTGCCCCAAAGTGCTAGCCTGCAGGTTTGGGGCATGGCTTAACCTGTCGATTACTGGAGCAATATCTTGGGGATGACGTAAAATCAGCTCTACAGGAATCACTTGAGAGCGCTTTAAACGGATAAAGCGCTCCAATGTAATAGCTATGGTAAAAATAGAACATACGACGAGCGGCAGCATTAGCCAGCCGCCAGCTTTAACAAGTTCCCACATGCTGTATACCCCAAATCAAACTATCTTTTTATATTTTTAAACTGTTAATCAGCCAGACAGATATTCAAGATACCATCAAGCTCATCAAGCGAATGATAATGGATCACCAGTTTTCCTTTACCTTGCTTGTTGTAATCAATTTTGACATCTGCACTGAAACGTTCAGAAAGCCGCTGGGTGAGCTGCTCAAGATCAGCTGACATTGACGTTTTATTTTTTTCCTGTTTTGGTGTGTTCCACTCACGCACCAGTTGCTCGGTCTGACGGACTGAAAGACTTTTTTCAATAACGGTATCAGCAGCTTTTAGCTGATCTTTAGATTTTAGGGTCAGGATTGCACGCGCATGTCCCATATCCAGCAAACCTTGTTGCATAAAGTCTTTTACTGGCTCAGCCAGGCTCAGCAAACGCAACAGGTTACTTACGGTAGTACGGGCCTTGCCTACTGTTTCGGCTATTTCCTGATGGCTTAAACCGAATTCATCATGAAAACGCTGTAATGCTATTGCTTGGTCAATTGGATTCAGATCCTGGCGCTGAATATTTTCAATCAAGGCAAGCGCAATTGCTACCTGGTCATTTAAGTCACGAACAATTGCCGGTACTTCAGTCAGCCCCGCCAGCTGCGCTGCACGCCAGCGGCGTTCTCCTGCAATAATTTCATAGGGACGCTTTTCATCATCAACCGGGCGTATAACAATCGGCTGCATCACCCCATGCTTCTCAATTGAAGCGGCCAGCTCCTGCAGATCTTTTTCCTCAATAAAACGGCGCGGCTGGTATTCACCCCGCTTAAGCAGATGCACATCAATCTGTTTAAGCTGTCCGTGATCCAGTGATTGAGCTTCTAGCTGCAACTTCTCTTTTTGAATCGAACCCAGTAAGGCATCTAAACCACGGCCTTTGGCCAATCCGCGCTTTTTGGTGGTCATGCATTACTTCCTTTTTTTAGCTTGGTCTTTTTAAGAATTTCGGCTGCAAGATTCAAATAAGCTACTGCACCTTTAGAACTTTTCTCAAAATAAATGATAGGCAAACCATGCGCTGGTGCTTCAGCCAGTCGAACATTACGTGGAATAACCGTCTCGTAGAGTTTTTTGCCAAAATACTGTTCCAGTTCAGCCGAAACATCACGGGTCAGGGCATTTCGGGCATCATACATGGTACGCAACACACCCACAATTTGCAGGTCAGGATTAAGCGCCTGCTGAATACGGTCAATTGTCTGCGTGAGATCTGCCAGTCCCTCAAGCGCGTAATACTCACACTGCATCGGAATGACTACACCCTGCACTGCAGCAAGCGCATTAACGGTGATCAAGCTCAGACTAGGTGCACAATCAACAATGATATAATCATAAGACTTTTCAATATCTTTTAAAGCTTCCCGCAAAATATATTCACGGCCTGGCTGTTCAGCGATCGCCAGCTCTACCCCAGCAAGGTCACGATTGGCCCCAAGAACTTTATAACCTACTTCTGCTTTGGTAATTGCCGTTTCAATGGGTACTTCACCCAGCAGTACATCTGTAACTGAATAAAGCAGATCATTTTTCTGCACGCCAGAACCCATCGTCGCATTGCCCTGTGAATCCATGTCTATCAGCAATACACGTTTTTTTAATACTGCAAGAGAAGCTGCCAGGTTGACGGCAGTTGTGGTTTTTCCTACGCCACCTTTCTGGTTTGCAATCGCAATAATCTGAGCCATGCTAACCCCAATCCTAAAAATCTTTTAAATACGTTTTAATAAAAGCAGATGCCGCTGTTCATCCAGACGTGGAACTTGCAGTTCAATAATCTGGCAAGAAAAGTTTTCTGCAAGAGTAGCGACTTCCTCATGTGGAACTAACCCTTTCATAGAGGCAATCACACTTCCACCATGCATATAAGGTTCTGAAGCCAACACAAAATCTGTCAGTGACGCAAATGCACGGCTGGTGATCACATCAAACTGACCAAGCTCATGAATACTTTCTTCATTTTCTACACGGGTTTGCACTGCAATCACATTTTTTAGTTTCAGGTCAGCAATAAACTGTTTGAGAAAACGGATTTTTTTGCCATTTGAATCCAGCAATACACATTCACGTTCTGGCTGACACAAGGCAATAATCATGCCTGGCATGCCACCTCCGGTACCAATATCCAGCAGACGTCCAGACGGCAGATCTTTCAAGATGCTTAAACTGTCCAGTAAATGTTTTACCAGCATTTCTTTCGGGTCACGGATTGCTGTCAGATTATAGGCTTTATTCCAGAGTACCAGTGCATCCTGATACTGCAGCAACAGACCTAAAGTCTCATCATTCAAACTTAGCCCCAAGGCCTGACTGCCCTGTTTTAACTCTTGGAAAAACGGATGCATAAACAAGCAACATCTCAAAAAAATTAAGTGAAGTATACCGATTTCTAGTTCATGACACAGTATCTAATGACTAGTGATTATGCATTTGGTCATACAAGCCCTGCTGAATTTGCTGATCTAGAGCATTCAAACGCTCTGGTGTACCCACATCGACCCAGACTCCCTGCATTTTTTCAGCACTCACCTGTTGCTGTTGCATAGCTTCTTTTAATAGCGGGGCAAGTGGACGCTTACCAGGTTCCAGCCCAACAAACAGCTCTGGCGAAAGAACAGCAATACCACTATAAGTCAGTGCCTCACCAGATTTCGCCTGTGCAAAGGTATAGGCATGCCCCTGAGATAATATAAAATCACCCTGAGGGTGCTGAGGTGGATTGTCAACCAGTACCAAATGTGCAAGATGTCCAGTTAACTCAGTCTGCAGCAAAGGCGCAAAATCCATCGTAGTCCAGACATCACCATTGACCAGAATAAACGGCTCACGACCCAGCAGAGGTAAAGCATTGATAATTCCACCAGCCGTTTCCAGTCCTTCATCCTCATGTGACCAGAGGATATTGACTCCAAAGGCTGAACCGTCACCTAGAGCATCAACGAGCTTTTCGCCCAGCCATGCCGTATTGATGACAATATCACGAACACCGATACGCTGTAATTTCTCAAGATGCCAGACTATAAGTGGCTTCCCACCAACTTCCAGTAAAGGCTTGGGCGTGGTCAGTGTGAGTGGCCGCATCCGGTTACCCAGTCCCGCTGCCAGAATCATTGCTTTCATCAGGCAGCCACCTCATATATTCCGTATTTTTGGGTAAAAGCAGGCATCACACGCTGACGTATAAATTCCACAAACGCTTCAAGTTCAGTATAGCCCTGACTTTCTTCTAACAGATACCACATCACACGAGGGAGATCTTTTAAGTAACCCGCCTTACCATCACGCTCAAACAGACGCACAAAAATACCTAGTATTTTAATGTGCCGTTGAATGGCCATGAGGTCAGCATCACGTTTAAAGTCTTCAAAGGTACGGTTCAGTTTTGTACTGGTCGGCAAAAGCTCATAAAATGTCTTGAACCATTGATATACACGCTCTGGTTGCCACTGTACATAAGCATCACGGGTAATGGAGATCAGGTCATAAGTATCTGCACCAATTACCGCATCCTGAAAGTCGATAATCCCTAGCTCTTGCCCATCTTCAAGTTTCATCAAGTTACGGCTATGAAAATCACGATGTACGATCACCTGTGGCTGACTTAAAGCAGCTTCAGATAAAAATTTAAATGTCTGATCAATAATTTTCTGTTCTTGCGGAGAGGGTACAATACTTAAGGCAGGCAGCATCCAGTATGTCAGCAACTGCATTTCAGACAGTAATTTCTCCTGAGAATAAAGCGGAAACTGGCCTTTTCCGTCAATTGATTGCAGCTGTACCAGTTGCTTGAAACTCTGCAAATAATATTGATCTACAGTCTCTTCATTTAGCAGGGTAGAAAGCAGTACATCACCAAAATCTTCCAGCAGTAAAAATCCCTGTTCCAGATTTTTTGCAATAATCTGCGGCACCCGCACTCCATGAGCAGCAAAAAATTCATCTATATGAACAAATGGAGCACAGTCTTCTTTTTCTGGCGGCGCATCCATGAGCATATAACTTTTATTCTGATATTTTATACGTGCATAGCGGCGAAAGCTGGCATCACCTGCTAAAAAATTAAGCTCAAACTCATCCGAGTTCAGTACAGTTGTAATCCATGTTTGTATCAATTGTTCACGTTGTGTATTCATTTGCAATAAAATCTAAAACAGGCTGAGTTTTTTAAAGGATTAAGTGTAGCTAGTTCTGCACTTTTTCTCTATGATGCCACAATAATTAATTGCGAAAAGCATACTTGGTTAATGAGACAAATGAAGCATAAGTTTAAATTTAATCCTTTAGCGACTGCTATTTTGACCCTTTTATGTGGTAGCTCCATATCAAGTTATGCAGAGCAGTCAGAACCCTTTTCAACAGTAAGCAATAACCAGCTCAAAGAAAGCATTAATGAAGCTTACCCAGGGCAACAGTTTTTTGAACAATATTATGTTGACAAAAGTGCACCTGAGGCACAACTAAGAAATACTCAGGCCTTAAGTTCTGCATTTTGTCAGGGCACATGGATTACACCAGTTAGTCCGGACAATAACGCACCTGATCCAGACAAGGTCACCTCTGTGATTACTGCTGATTATGGCTATTACAATCCGCAAGGTGATTCGACACTTGAAGGTAATGTGGTAATTGATCAAGAGGGGCGCAGCATTCGTGCAGACAAAGTCACTCTTGACCAGACACAAACCTATGCGAATGCACAAGGTCGGGTACAACTGGCTCAAGGTGGGCTGCTAGCACAAAGTGACCAGATTAACTATAACCTCAAAACACAGACGGGCGACCTGAACAATAGTTTTTATATTGCAGAGCAACAGCATGCTCATGGTCATGCAGAGAAAATTGAACGAACCTCCCCTACAGTTGCAATACTCAGTAATGCCAGTTATACCACCTGCCCGCCAGGTGAAGCACCAGCCTGGAGGCTGCAGGCTGACCGGATCGAGCTTAATCAGGAGACCGGGCGCGGGGTAACAACCGGAACAAAATTATATGTAAAAAATACACCTGTGCTGGCTGTGCCCTACTTCAATTTCCCAATTGATGACCGGCGTACAACTGGTATTTTAAACCCCCAGTTCGGTTTCTCAAATGACGGTGGACTAGAAGCTCTCTGTTCCGGTATATCTCAATCTTGCACCAAATTATGATGCGACCATTACGCCACGCTATCTTGCTGATCGTGGCCCTATGGCTGAGGGAGAGTTCCGCTATTTAACTGAAAACTTTGGTGAGGGACGTGTTTGGGGAGGTTATCTTCCTTCTGACAAAGAATATAACGATGAAGACCGTAAAGAATTTCATTTTTTACATGACTGGGTCATTAACCCGTATTGGTCAACCAATCTTGAATATAATTATGTCTCTGATAAAGACTATTTCGCCGACCTGGATTCAAGTCCAAACAGCAAAACCGATCTGAACCAGCGCCGCGCCTGGGTAATTAACTATCGCAACCAAATTCCAGGCTTGAAAGCTCAACTTAAGGTCGAAGACTTTCAAACACTGGATAAAGACATTAAGGATGAAGACCGGCCGTACGCTCGACTTCCTCAATTCCTGCTGAATTACGTCGGGGGAAACCCTCAGGGCCTACAGTATGAATTCAACAATGATACCGGCTATTTTAAAAAATCAATTAATGATGATTCAGATGTTCTGGAAAGTAGTGGTACCCGTATCTATAACCAATTTGCGGTTCGTTATAACTACCGCAATCCATGGTCCTTTGTAATTCCGGAAGTATCTTTCCGCTCTATTAATACTTTCTATGATCGCGACTCTCGTGAAGACCGTGGTATTGAAGCAGATTCTCTGACAAAAAGTGTAGCAGTACCGCAATTTACACTCGATACCGGCCTACTGTTTGAGAAAGAAGGAACTTTCCTGCAAAGTATTTCTCCGCGCCTTTTCTATGCTTATGCGCCGTATAAAGATCAGAATGATTATCCAAACTTTGATACGACTACAGCCTCTATCAGTTATGACCAGTTGTTCAACCCTTACCGCTTTTACGGACATGACCGCTTAGAAGACAATAATTTTCTTTCTCTGGGTGTAACATACAGCCTGATGGATCAGATAGGTTTGGAAAGACTGCGTGCCAGTGTAGGACAAAGCTACTTCTTTGAAGACCGCAGAGTAACTTTATATAATGAGGATGAGCTGGATCAAGAAAAACGTACGGGGCCGGTACTCAGCCTGAGTAGCCAGCTGAATCAGAATTTCACAATTAGCGCCAATTCAGCCTGGATGTCTAATGGTGAAAACTCGCAGCGAGATTTTCAGGTTTACTACACCGGTAATCAGGGCAATCTTTACAATCTTGGCTATTTTTACCGCAAAGATATTCCAAACCGCCAAGACAGCTATGACCAGGTGGTTGCATCGTTTATACAACCTGTTTATAACAATTGGCGTATTATGGGCCATGTGCAATATGACATTGATCAGGATGTAGCACGTGAATATCTGCTCGGTGTAAATTATGAATCCTGCTGTTGGGGCGTGTCAGTATATGGCCGCTCTTATTATAATGATCTAGATGACATCAATGAGCCGGGTGTTAAACCGAAACGCGCTGTTATGGCCGAGTTCACCCTCAAGGGATTAGGGGGGCTAAATAATAAACTGGCCTCTTTACTTGAAAGTCGCGTTTTAGGTTTTAGTAAAATTAATCAATCTTGGACACAACGTTAATGAAGACAAAGTATTTTAAACAATTCTTTAAAGCCACTGCGCTTGCCTTAGTCATTTCTTCATCAATGCAAAGCTTTGCACAACCTGTAGATGAGGTTGTTGCGATTGTGGACAATGGTGTCATCCTAAAAAGTGATTTGATACAGGGCGTAGCTGAACTTAAACATCAGCTGGAAACCCAGAAACGTGAAGTTCCTCCACAGGCGTTTCTGGAAAAACAGGCTTTGGACCAGCTGATTTTGCGTCAGGCCCAGCTTGAACAGGTACGACGCTATAACGTTAAACCTGATGAAAAGAGTTTAAATGAAGCAGTGATGAAGGTTGCCAGTCAGTCCGGCACAAAAACCCTAGAAGCCTTTCAGCAAAAGCTTGATGCTATGGCTCCAGGAACATATGAATCATTACGTAACCGTATTGCTGAAGATTTAGCAATTAATCGTCTTCGCCAGCAACAGGTTATGTCCCGCATCAAAATCAGCGACCAAGATGTAGAGAATTTCCTGAAATCTCCACAAGGTCAGGCGGCACTGGGTAGTCAGGTCCATGTCATTCATGCCCGGATTACTCCCAAAGACAAACAGACTGCTAATGTTGAAAGTGTTGCGCAGCAAGTAAAAAATGCTTTAAACACAAGTAATGATATTCAGGCTATCAGTAAGCAATATTCAGATACTAAAGTTCAGGTAGAAGGTGTAGACATGGGCTTTCGCAGCCTAGCAGACATACCTGCCGAACTTGCAGCTCGCGTAAGTGCCTTACCTGTCGGCCAAACTACCGAGCTGATTCCGGCACGTGATGGTGTGCATGTTCTAAAAGTGTTAGAACGTAAGACAAGTGAACAAAAAGCATTAGTCCCTCAGTATCAGACCCGTCATATTTTGATTCAGCCATCTGAAGTGGTCAGTCCAGAAAATGCTAAACACATGATTGATAATATTTATAATCGTCTTAAAGCTGGTGAGGATTTCACAGTATTAGCTTCTACTTTTTCAACAGATACTGGATCAGCACGTGACGGTGGTAGTTTGGGCTGGGTAAGCCCTGGTGTAATGGTGCCTGAGTTTGAAGAAAAAATGAAAAGCACTCCTGTCGGCCAGGTGAGTGCTCCTTTCCAGACCCAGTTTGGATGGCATATTTTACAGGTGACAGATACTCGTCAGCAGGATATGACAGAAGAATACCAAGAACGTATGGCTCGCCAAATTCTGGGTGAGCGGCAGTTTGAAACCGAGCTTGATAGCTGGCTACGTGAACTGCGTGCCAATGCTTATGTTGAAATCAAACAACCTAATCTGGACAGTAACTCCTAGTTAAGCTGAAAAAAAGACACTGGTAACAGTGTCTTTTTTAATAACTAAACTTAAAAGTTTTAAGTCAATGTTTGATTAATAAAAAAAGCTCCTTTTTTAAGGAGCTTTTTTTATTACTTATAAATTAACGATTATTGGTATCGTCATCTTGGCTATCTTCAAATTTCGAGTCATTATCGAAGCCTGAAGTCGATTGGCCGCCGCCAAAACCGCCTTGACCGCCACCAAAGCCACCTTGAGCGCCGCCAAAGCCACCTTGATGGCCTCCACCAAAGCCGCCTTGTCCACCAAAGCCACCGCCTTGACCGCCAAAGCCACCTTGTCCACCAAAGCCGCCGCCTTGACCGCCGCCAAAGCCACCGCTCTGACCGCCACCAAAGCCACCACCTTGACCGCCGCCAAAGCCACTGCCTTGACCGCCACCAAAGCCGCCAGCTCCTTGAGCCCCTGCAGGTGCACCTGCAGGACGAGGATTACGCGCTGGAACTACTGTAGAAATCGCATGCTTATAAACCATCTGGCTTACAGTATTCTTCAATAAAACAACATACTGGTCAAAAGATTCAATATGACCTTGTAGCTTAATACCGTTAACAAGGAAGATAGAAACAGGAATACGTTCTTTACGGAGAGAATTCAAGAACGGATCTTGTAAAGTTTGACCTTTAGACATTTTATAACTCCAAAAAAATTAAAATCAGCGCAAAAAACTATCTTTATTTTTCAATTAAAAATTATAAAAAAGACAGTAGTTAAATTTTGCTTTATCTATAACAGTTTCGCAAGTCTTGTTGAGCCTGCTTAAGCGTCTCGTAAGTTTTAAATTGGTGTAATTCTTGCAAAGAGCGTAACCAAGTGTATTGACGTTTTGCCAGTTGTCGTGTTGCAAATAAGGTCTTATCCTCCATTTCATGTTTACTTTTAATAGTTTTATCACTTTTTAATAGAAAATCGATTACTTGGCGGTATCCTACACTACGCATTGAAGGCAAGTTTTCATTTAAATCGTATTTTTTAATCAATATCTCTACTTCATTTAAAAATCCGATTTCCCACATTTTTTTTAATCTTTTCTCAATGCGCTCATGCAATTCTAATCGATTAGGTAGTAGGGCATGATTATAAAATGTGTAACGATATGGTAAATTTTTTGGCTGTTCGGCCTGTAGTTTTGTAATAGGCTGGCCAGTGATATAAAAAACTTCCAGTGCACGAGTTATACGCTGTCTATCACTTACTCTAAATTTTTGTCCTGCTAAAGGATCTACTTCACATAGTTCAGCATAGACTGCTTCCCAGCCTTCGTATTCAGCCTTTTGCTCAATAGTTTTACGGATAGCCTGATCTGCATTTGGTAGATTAGTTGAAAGACCTTCAAGTAAAGCTTTAAAGTAGAGCATAGTTCCACCTACCAGTATAGGTGTTTTTTCTCTGGCGTGTATATCATCAATGAGCGGACAGATGTCTTCCACAAACTGTGCAGCTGAATATACTTCTAGTGGGCTAATAATATCGATCAGATGATGCGGATAAAGAGCCTGCTCTTCCTTGGTAGGTTTGGCTGTACCAATATCCATATCTTTATAAATTAGTGCCGAGTCAACAGATATCAGTTCAAATCCGCCCTGTTCATACAGCTCACATGCCAGCGCCGTCTTACCGCTTGCCGTTGGGCCCATTAAATTGATGACGGGTAGTACGCTAGACATGTACAACTACTCTCCTCGAGCAAATAATTTATCTAATTGAGTTAAAGGAAACGCACGCCAAGTTGGACGGCCATGATTACACTGGCTGGCAAATTCAGTTTGTTCCATTTGACGAAGCAATGCATTCATTTCAGAGAGACTAAGTTGCCGATGTGCACGTACTGCTCCATGGCACGCCATACCAGCCAGAATCTGGTCACGTTTTTGCGTAAGACCGCGCGCTTCATCACTTGGGTCAAGATCATTTAAAAGTTCAGGTATTAATGTATTGAAGTCGGCTTTTTGTAAAATAGCAGGAACACCTCTTACTATCACCTGCTCATCTCCATACTGGTCTATATCCAGCCCCAAACGTTCCAGTTGTGGTTTCAACTCTTCAATACGTGCTGCCTGCATACGCGTAATTGAAACAACTTTAGGAATGAGTAATTGCTGTGCTATCCAGAATTCAGATTGATCCCAGGCAGATTTCATTTGCTGTAACAAAATCCGCTCATGGGCTGCATGCATATCAACAATAATTAAACCTTCAGTATTTTGTGCCAAAATATAAATACCATGCAGTTGAGCAATTGCAATTCCCAATGGAAATTCATCTACATGATCCGATACTACCGATGCAGCCGGAATAACAGGCGCTTGAGTACTCTCTTCCCTTAATGGTGACAGATAACTCTTTAAGGCGTTATTTAACTGCTGAGAGCCGGCATAAGGCCGCTGGGGTGCATATTGTACAGTACGCGGTGCACTCGCCTTAAATTCGGTCAGTAATTCGGTAGATATTTCAGTTTGGGGAGCTGCTATGCCCAGAGCTGAAGCCTCGGGCTGTGTCGGACGATGTAACTGAAACTGTTCCTGGTGACGCGGCTGTGGGTTATAAGAACCAGTCGTGGTATGTATAACTGATTCAGCTTTCATTGCTTGGGCAAGGTCAGCAGTTGCAGTTTGGAACTGTGATAAGGTTTCTTTTGCATAGTGCCGCACAAATTCGTGAACTTCACGTTGATTTAGAAAACGGATTTCATGTTTTGTAGGATGAACATTCACGTCGACATTTTCTGGGTCGACTTCCAGAAACAATAAGTATCCTGCATGCTGATGGCCATGCAAAATACCATCATATGCCATACGTAATGCATGTGAGATGGTTTTATCTTTTACAATTCTTCCGTTTACATAGACATACTGCAAGTCTGCCTGAGGACGCGCATCAGATGGATGACCAAGCCAACCCGAAAGATGCATGTTAATACTTTGCGCATCAATCCAATAAGCATTTTCAGTAAATGAGCGACCCAGCAACTGCTGGACACGTTGAGAGCGCAGCTCTCCACTATCAGCAATTGGCAGGTTTAAACGGATACTGTCATTATGTTCAAGAACGAAACGCACATCAAAATGCGTAAGCGCCATGCGACGGACGATTTCCTCAATATGCCCGAACTCGGTGGTCGGTTTTTTCAAAAACTTCCGACGGGCAGGCACATTAAAAAACAAGTCCTGTACACGAATGTGCGTCCCTTTTTGTGCTGCGACTGCCTGAATCTCCTGGTGATCAAAAGCAGTACCATTAACTTCAACCTGATAGCCAATACCTGAGTCATCTTGACTACTGCATAAACTCAAGCGTGATACCGCAGCAATTGAAGCCAAGGCTTCACCCCGAAACCCCAAGCTGGCTATTGCATATAAGTCTTCAGCAGACTGGATTTTACTGGTTGCATGTCGCATCACTGCCAGTGCAAGATCTTCAGGATGTATTCCACGTCCGTTGTCAATAATTTCAATTAGAGTACTGCCACCTTGGGCGACCCGGATAATCAGCTCGGTAGCACCAGCATCAATCGAGTTTTCCAGTAACTCCTTAACCACAGAAGCAGGCCGCTCAATTACCTCACCTGCAGCAATCTGGTTTGCAAGAGCAGCATCAAGCGTATGAATACGGCGCAAACCGCTTTCATCATGCGACATTCATTTTTTCCCGTAATTTATTAAACAGCTCAGCCGATTCAGTTGAAATACTTACCTGACGTTGCAGGTCATCGTCTGATTTTAAAATATCAATAATGAGGTCAGCTTGCGGAATTTCACTTCCACCTTTGGAAGGCCATTCAAATAAAAACAGCGCATTCGGAATTTCCAGATAATCACGGATCCCCATCAGTTCCAGCTCATAAGGGTCATGCAGACGATATAAATCAAAATGAAAAACATCACGACCTTGTATCGTATAAGGCTCGACCAAAGTATAGGTAGGACTTTTTACAGCACCCTGATGGCCCAATGCTGTCAAAAAATAACGGCTGAGTGTTGTCTTGCCGGCACCCAAATCTCCGACCAGATATACAACACCTGAATTAAAATGCTGAGCCAATACCTGAGCCAGCTTTTGTGTATCATCTTCACTATTTAAAGTCAGGCTAAAAGTATACTGCATAAGGCTCACATCATGTTCCAATCTTGCAATTATGATAGCATTGCCCCGCCTTAAAGCCTATGCTGCCCTATACTATATTCATTAATTTTAATCTTGACCGGTCTTTATAAAGATCAGTTCTTATTGTCTATATATTATTGCTCTCATGAATAAACCTTTTAGTACAGTTTTTATACCTCCCATGATCGATGGTGTTAGCGCCAGTAAAGTATTTCTGCCACTAAAATCTCAGGCAAATACCATCTATGAACATTTAACCCAGCAGTTTCCGCATATTAATGCGAATGAATGGATGCAGCGTTTCGAGGACGGGCTGGTTTATACGACACATGGGCAGAAACTAAGGGTTGATAGTATTTATGAGGGAAATCAGCATATTTATTACTATCGTTTTCTTCCCAAGGAAACACCTGTGCCATTTGAGCATCACATCTTGCATGAAACAGATGAATTTTTGGTGGTCGATAAACCGCATTTCCTTACGATGAGCCCAACCGGGCAGTACGTACAGGAAACATTATTGGTTCGTTTGAAAAAACAGACCGGAATAGAGACTCTTACCCCTATTCATCGACTCGACCGTGAAACTGCAGGTGTAGTACTTTTTTCAAAACGTCCTGAAACACGTGGTTTATATCAGAAGCTCTTTGCTGAACGTAAGGTAGAAAAGACTTACCATGCCGTGGCGCCTTTTAAGCCCGACCTTAATTTCCCGATAAACCTAAAACTGCGTCTCGACAAAGGTGAACCTTTTTATACTATGCAGATAGTGGAGGGAGAGCCTAATACAGAAACATTGATTGATCTTTTAGACGTTCGAGCTCACTGGGCAAAATATCAGTTGAAGCCACGCACAGGCAAACAACATCAGTTACGGGTTCATCTAAATCATCTGGGAATACCTATTCAAAATGACAGTTTTTATCCTATCGTTCAGCACAAATCAGATAACGATTTTACAGCGCCCTTGCAGCTACTAGCTAAAGAAATAACATTTATTGATCCTGTAGATTTAGTTAAAAAAACCTATCAGTCAGGATTTGAACTGCTATTGTAATTTACCTGTAATGACAAAAAAATTATTTACTTGATATAAAGCGTTGAAAATACATTTTGTAGCGTTAAAATACAGCTAAAATTCTTTCTCCTAACTTGGTTATTATTCATGCGGAAAACGGAAGTTTATCAAGTCCGACTTGACTCACAAGAAAAAAAACAGGCTTTTGCAGTTTTTAAGCAATTGGGAATTACACCAGCACAGGCAGTCCGCCTTTTTTTCAAGCAAGTCGTACTGACCAAATCTATTCCTTTCGCAATTGAAAATCCCAGTATTAATATGGAACAGCTGACCAAATTGCGTAAGATGAAAAGTGAGCACGCAACTGCTCCCCTTTCTCCAGCCTATCAACCAGATGATGAGAATGATGCTGACTTATTTGAAGAGCTCAATGCTCTTTTAGGGGAAAGTGACAAAGTCTGATTGATTTTTCATGCCAAGCCTATATACATAAAACCTAGATTCAGCTTTTTGATAGACTTTACTATGGCACCATACGCGACTTTGCTAGTTCAATCTCTGTCTGGTCCAGATAAGTCCATTCTCCTTCGGCAAGCATAGGTAATTCAAGTTCTCCGATTTTACTACGGTGCAATTTTTCGACTTTATTACCTACCGCAGCTAGCATACGTTTTACCTGATGGTAGACACCTTGATGAATCGCCAGACTCAACTGATGAGAACTAGTTTGCTTTATATTGCTTGCTTTAAATATACCATCATTACGAAGCTCTACGCCCTGTTCCAGCAATCGGATCTGTTCTGGCGTAATAGGGTCGACCGTTATCAAATCATATACTTTTGCCACATGTTTACGTGGATGTGTCAGAGCCTGTAGAAATTGACCATCATCTGTCAACAACAGCAACCCGGTTGTATCCTGATCGAGCCGGCCTACACACTGGATTCCACGATTAAGAAGCGCAGGATCAAATAAATCAAATACACTAAAATGGTATTGGGCCTGATGAGAACATTCATAACCTTGTGGCTTATTTAATGCGATATATACTTTTTCCCGATATTCAAACTCTTCACCATGTACCTCAAAAGTAAAATTTTTCAGGTCAAATTTTGCTTTAGTATCTGCACAAATTTCGTGATTTATACTAATTGCTCCACTTTTAATCAGTTGCTGGCAATATTTACGTGAACCAAAGCCTTGAGATTGCAATATTTTTTCCAGCAACATGAGATATTCTCCAAAATAATCGGTTTATTTTAACTAAGTTCCACCAAGAATGCGCTGATGATTGTTATCTGCTCTCTTGTGGTAAATAAAATAAGTAATTTATTATTTTCTTTTTTGATCTTAAACAATATGAAAAGTAGCAGATCGTAACTATTGGAAAGTGAAGCATATAAGTTAAAATTTTTTATTGAACATATTGAAATTCAGGCAGAGCTTCCTCTATTTTTAAAATATTTATAGCCTTTTAAAGTATTTAGTTAAACACAGCATAGTTGATATTAGCGATCTGTCTTAGTTACTTGCGTTTCTCAAGCATTAACCTGCCCTAGCACCTTTAAGGAAAGAGAGTACAATGGCAGTCCGTTTCTCCCAACGTTTGACTTGCTTATGATGTCCCAACTTGATGTAAACCTGATGGTTCTTTTGGTTTTGTTAGCTTGTGGTATTTTTAGTCATAATACTGCTGTCACTATTGCAGCCGGGATACTGATTGTTTTCAAAATGACGCCACTAGAGCAGTTTTTCCCCTATCTTCAGCAACATGGTTTAAATATTGGCATTATTATTTTAACTATTGGTGTGCTTACGCCGATCGCCAGCGGTAAAATTCCAGGCGAAAGTATTTTAAAATCTTTTCTAAGTTTGAAATCATTACTGGCAATTGGAATCGGGTTACTGGTAGCGTGGCTCGGTGGACGCGGTGTAAAACTGATGTCTAACCAGCCAGATGTCGTGGCTGGTCTGTTAATTGGAACAGTTGCCGGTGTAGCGGTATTACGTGGCGTACCGGTCGGCCCACTAATTGCAGCAGGCCTGTTATCTATTATTATTGGTACATCTTAAACATGAGGTTAACTTACATATAGTAATGTGTACGCTGATGAGAGAATTTCTGCAGCTGTTTTAAAAAGCCTGCAAAATAGTCCTTTTCCTTCTCTTCAGTACGATAACCCGCATATAAAGTCCGTCTCAGGCCTTTCTCTCCCGCACATTCCAGACGACGGCTGATGACCCAGCCTTTCTGTTCATATTCATTGACCACCCAGTCTGGTAAAGCTGCTATACCGCGTCCGCTGGCAACCAGCTGAATCAGCATCTGGGTCAAATCGGTAGTACGGATGTGTTTGGGCTGAATATTGGCAGGAATAAACAGTTTTGCCATAATATCTAGCCGGTGTTTATCGACCGGATAAGTAATTAAGGTTTCCTCAGCCAGCTGCTGTATCGTAATTTGCTCAACACGGGCCAGTGGATGGGTACTGGCAAGCACAAGACGAGACTCGTACTCAAAAATTGGAAAATATTCCACCCCTTTTAAAGCAATCGGATCAGCTGTAATTAACAGATCAAACTCGGCAGTTTGCAAAAGATCATGAGGGTTAGCTTCAAACCCGGAAGCAAAATCCAGATCTACATCTGGGTACTGATGACGATACTGGTTGAGAAGTGGCATTAGCCAGTCGAAACAGCTATGACATTCTGAAGAAAATATAATACGCCCAGTTTGTCCATGAACAATACGGGTTATATCACTTTGTGCAAGTTGTATCTGTGGCAGAACATCATCTGCCAGTCGTAACAGGCGTTGTCCAACATTAGAAAAAGTTACAGGGCGGCTTCGGCGATTTACTACTTCAGTTCCATACCAGTGATCCAGTTCCTTTAACTGATGAGAAATTGCTGACGGCGTAAGGCATAAATCATTAGCAGCAGCCACCAGCGAACCATGTTCACGTAAAGCCAGTAAAGTTTTTAAATGACGAATCTCAAGCATAAATTAAACTTAAAATATTTAAATGAATTAAATTCAATATACCATGAATTTAATTAGTTTTACTCAATCATAATTTTTCTTTATTATTCTTAAATAAGTTAATTTTACTCATAAAAATCAGGATGAATATTTTATTAAACCAATATTCTTGACTACTCGGGTACCAAGGTAAAATATGAATATTAATTTGCAGAAAAAGACTATGGACAAGGAAAAACTGGCCAGAACAGGTTTCTGGAAAAAACTCAGCCGGTTGAAGATAACAAGCAGAAAAATCAGATTCATGCCAGCTTTAGCCTGTTTACAATTGGCAATTTTGTTTTTTATGAGGGTTTTTTAATTCAGGCAGTATTACACTTAATTTTATTCTTTATATTTTCAAGCAGTTAAAAAATTAAATAAGATAGAATATTTAACTTTCCCTCGCTCTTCCCATTATATTGAAATCTACTAATTTACCTAGGTTAATAGCTTATTTTATAAAGATAAATAATAATTTCTCCCCTTAAAGCGAGCCGATCATAATAGTTTAATGCCAACCCTATAATCTTTAAATATCAGTTAAATGCATATAAAAACCTATAAATTATTAAAAGAGATTTGATATCAACTGGCCTGTCAGTTGCTATATGCTTTTGGGTTTAAATTTATAGCCTGCCTATACTGAATATAAAAAATAGACCTTTAAATTAGGTCTATTTTTTAAATGAAAATTAGAAGAAAGATAATATGCCCTGAATTACCACTGCATTAATAATATCAACAAAAAATGCTCCACATAATGGTACTACTAGAAAAGCCTTGTGTGATGGGCCATAAGTATTGGTGACTGCCTGAATATTGGCAATCGCTGTAGGTGTAGCCCCCATACCGAAACCACAATGCCCCGCACTTAAAACCGCAGCATCATAATTTTTACCCATAAAGCGGTAAGTCACAAAAATAGTAAATAAGGCAAGCCCTGCTGTTTGCGCAATGAGTATTACAACCAGGGCACCTGCCAGATCTGCCAGTAACCAGAGTTGAAGTGATAACAAAGCAATTGCCAGAAAAACAGATAATGAAGCATTGCCAAATACATCAATAGCCCGATCAAAAATATTTACTTTAAAAACATTTTCCAGAATATTACGCAGCAATACTCCTGTGGCCAGCGCCCAAACAAAAGTAGGCAGTTCAAACCATTGTCCTGCACTGATATCAGTCATCCAGTTAGCAGCATAAATACAGAAGGCAAACATACCAAGCGTAGTCACTGCATTACTGGCAGTAATCAATCGGGTTTTACGTGGATACTCGAACGGCGCAACATCTGTTTCAAGCCCAGGAGGTGTTTCATCATCACGCTGGTTATAGGGAATTTCTTCTGCCAGTTGATGGCGCCGGATTAAAAATTTAGCGACCGGACCACCCATGACTCCCCCAATAATAAGTCCAAATGTCGCACTGGCCATACCGAGCACAATCGCTCCCTGAATGCCATACTCGGTTTCCAGAATCTCTCCCCAGGCACCTGCTGTTCCATGACCACCTGTTAAAGTAATTGATCCAGCAATCAAGCCGATGAGTGGGTCAAGTCCTAATAAAGTTGCCAGACTCATACCAATTGCATTTTGTACAAGTACGTAGAAAGCTACACAAACCAGAAATACCAGCAAGGCCCCGCCGCCCTTCTTCAGTTTGACTAAACTCGCGCTCAAACCGATTGACGAGAAAAACATGAGCATAAAAATATTCTGTACATTACTGTCAAAATTTACACTCATATTAAGAAAATTATGGAGCAGGTAAGCAATAAGCGCAGCAATCAACCCGCCTACTACTGGTTCAGGAATATTATACTGTCTCAAGAAATTAATTCTTTGAATCAAAAACCGGCCCAATAACAAGACCAGTACAGCTAATACCAAGGTTCCAAAAGCATCGATTTGATAATTCATCTGGTTTCCTGATTTTCTTTATCATTTATTTCGTAAGTTCTAGCCTCAGTATGCGACTAGTTGAAAGTTCTTTATGTATCAGCTTGTTTAGTTTAAGTTTTTATAGAGTTTTATTTTGACTAATTAAAAATCAAATTTGGTTTAGCATGTTTCTCCAACTCGAACTAATTTGCTTATATTTCTGTTAGATACGTTAAATACTTAATAGTTCCCTACTGACTTGATCAAACTCATTAATAAACTCTCATATATAGATAAAATAGTACCTAAATATGAAGTGATTTTTTATTTTTTTATATTTTTTACCTATTTTTCCTTATAATTCGCGTTTTTGTTATTTTTTTAAGTAGTTATGCCTCTAGTAGAAGACTCTCCTGTCGAAAAAAAATCTTATTCGCTCTTTCTTGCCATTTTCGCTTTAGCACTTGGCGGATTTTGTATTGGTACGACTGAGTTTGTTGCTATGGGCCTGATTCAGGAAATTGCAGCAGATCTCAACATTTCTGTTCCAGCTGCCGGGTATTTTATTAGTGCTTATGCGTTAGGCGTAACCATTGGTGCGCCGGTAATCGCGATTTTAGGCGCCCGGATGCCACGTAAAATATTATTAATAGGTTTAATGCTATTTTATGGGATAGCGAATGGATTGACTGCTTTAGCGCATAGTACTGAAACTGTCATGCTGTCACGTTTTATTGCTGGTTTACCGCATGGGGCTTATTTTGGTGTGGGTGCTCTGGTCGCAGCAGAGCTGGCCGGTCCTTCGCGTCGTGCTTCGGCAGTTGCACAAATGATGTTAGGGCTTACTCTGGCAACAGTGGTTGGCGTACCCTTGGCAACCTGGCTAGGTCAGCAGTTTGGCTGGCGCACCGGTTTTGAATTCTCTGCCTTGATTGCTTTTTTAACTGTAGCAGTGGTCATACTCTATATTCCAAAAATTCAGGTTCAGGCTACAGCGAGTATTAAGACAGAACTGGCCGGACTTAAAAATGTTCAGATGTGGTTGACACTAGGCGTCGGTGCAATCGGTTTCGGGGGGATGTTCTCGGTTTATAGTTATGTTTCGCCCATTCTGACTGAGTATACTGGCGCAAATATTAAAGTGGTGCCTGTAGCATTAGCAATCTGGGGAGCAGGAATGGTCATTGGCGGTCTGGTTGCAGGCTGGCTGGCAGACCGGTATTTAAATAAAACTATTGTTGGTATTCTGGTTAGTTCAGCTTTAGCTTTCGTGTTAGCCAGTTTTATGCTTTCTGATCTATATACTGCGTTTCTAGCTCTATTTCTCATCGGCCTGACTGTTATGGGCTTAGGTGGAACTTTACAAACCCGTCTGATGGACGTTGCTGGTGAAGCACAAGCCGTTGCGGCATCCCTGAACCATTCTGCTTTTAATCTGGCAAATGCTTTGGGCGCCTTTTTAGGAGGCTGTGTACTGAGTCATGGTATGGGCTGGCTAGCACCTGTCTGGGTTGGATTCGTGCTCAGTCTTGGCGGTTTAATTATTTTATTGTTTGCTTTCGCTGTTGAAAAGAAACAAAAACTCTTAGAGACCAGTTAAAAATGACCTGCTTAAATAGCGGTCAATTTTTCGCCTCTATAAGACAGAGCTTGTATGCAGCTGTCCCTTTTAATTCAAAAGTTATTTTGCAATGATATCAAATTAATTTTTAGCTGAAAATTCTCGCTAGCTAACTTAAATTATGTTTTAATGCAGGCAGTTTGAGATGAGCCTCATACAGTATATAGCACGATCTATATACGACTAAGCCCCGCACTGCGGGGCTTTTTTATCACTTAACTTTTAAAAATAACTTGTGAAGATGACTTGACTGGCACTCTTGCTTTAAATTTAGACAGCTTATTTTAAGGCAGTTTCGACTTCTTTCAGCATATCTTTCATACCGCCCAGTCCGCCATTCATTAAATACCAGTTGCTTGAGTCCAGATATACAATGTGTCCATTTTTAGCAGCTTTGGTCTGGTTCACAATATTATTGTCCAGAATATGTTTTGCACCATCCTTTTTGTCGGTAATAGCTGCGCCGCGGTCAATCACGAATAGATAATCCGGATTTTTCTGTGCAATGAATTCATGTGAAATTGCCATGCCATGTAACCCTACTTTAATAGATGGATCAGCTGGAGTGAAACCGTACAGATCATGGATATTACCAAAACGTGAACCCGGGCCATAGGCAGCAATTTTATTATTATTGACCAGCACGATCAGAGCAGTCTTGCCTTTAGTCTTTTGTTTAATTTCAGCAATATCCTGTTCCAGCTCGGCCAGTTCCTTTTCAGCCTCCGCTGTTTTACCTACCATTTGAGCAATATTCAGCGTTTGCTGTTTAAAAGAGTTAAATTGGTCTTTATAGTCAATATCAACAAAATAGGTAGGTGCAATCTGTTTGATCTGATCAACCAGATTTTCCATTCGGCCACTCATCAGGATCAGTTGTGGCTGGCTGGCTGCAATTCGTTCCAGGTTCGGTTCTTTTACTGTACCGACATCTGCATATTTTTGGTCATTAAACTTGTTTAATACTGCTGGTAAAGGTGTACCTTTAGGTAAAGCTACCACCTTCTCATCTGCTCCTAGTTCATGAATGGTATTTAATGCATTGGTATCCAATACTGCAATTTTTGAAAGATTAGCCGGTACATCAATATTACCTGCCTTGCTGCTAAAACTTAAGGTATCTGCACTCTGCGCTTGTGTTGTACCTTCAGAAGGTATATTGGAATTGCTGCATGCAGTAACCACAGCGGCCAAGGCAATGGCGAGTACCTTCTTGTTAAAAAACATATCTATCTCCTAGCTAATAAAGTACAGACCAAGTTTGTGTTGCTGAACTTGCTGAATTGGAATGGCAAAATCAAAAATATGCTGTAGTACATTTTCCTGCATAATCTGTTCTGGTGTGCCCTGATAAAGTAACTGTCCATCTTTCATGGCAATAATCTGGTCGGCATAGACCGAGGCAAAATTAATATCGTGTATTACCACAACAATTGACTTGCCATGATTCACCGCCAAGTCTTTCAGTACCCGCATAATTTGTGCAGAGTGCTTCATGTCAAGATTGTTTAAAGGTTCATCCAGCAGGATATAATCTGTATCCTGTGCCAGAACCATAGAGATATAAGCTCGCTGGCGCTGACCACCTGAAAGTTCACTCAGCTGTTTATGCCGTAACGGTTCTAGTTCCATGTAGGCGATTGCCTGATCAATAATCTTTTGGTCTTCAGCTTTTAAGCGGCCCTGTGAATAGGGAAAACGGCCAAAAGCCACTAAATCTTCAATACTTAAACGTAATTCCGTATGATTGGACTGTTTAAGAATTGCCAGCTTTTTAGCAATCTCGGTACTTTTCATTTGCTGTATATTCTGGCTATCGAGCAGAATGTCGCCGGTATCAACCTGAGTCAAACGGCTAATCATTGATAGCAAAGTACTTTTGCCTGCCCCATTTGGCCCGATAAAAGCAGTGAACTGTCCTTTGGCAATAGTAAGCGACACATCATTTACCACCCTCTGCCCGTGATAGCTTTTGCTTAAAGTTTTCAGCTCAATTGCCATTTTTTATTTTCCTTCAACAAAATCCAGAAGAAATAAATTCCACCGACAAAATTAATAATGACACTCAGCGTCGTTTTAAAATTCAACACATGCAGGACAATAAACTGCCCAATAACCAGAGACAGGATACTGACCAGAATGATGCCAGGCAGCAGAATATAATGCTGATGGGTTTTAAAAAGTTCTAAGGTAATATTGAGTACCAACAGTCCCAGAAACATCATAGGTCCAGCCAGCGCAGTTGCTGAGGCCAGCGCCAGAACTACCAAAATCAGCAAAATACGGCTGGTTTTATCGTAATCTAGCCCCAGATTAAGAGCATGGTCACGGCCCAGTGCCATAACGTTCAGCCGGTGATGGTGTTTAAAGCTATAAAGTAAAATTGGTAAAATAGTGAGTACAGCTAACCCTACGGTTTCCATTTTCACTATGTTAAAACTGGCAAAACCGGCATAAGCAGCTATCTGGAACTCATCCGGATCGAGCAATACCTGAAAAAAGGTGATCATATTGTCAAACAATGTTGAACAGATCAGGCCAACCAAAAGTAGAAAGTAGATATTCTGTTGCGCGACTTTCTGAAAAATAAAACGGTAAAGCAAGAGCGCAAAACTGACCATTAATAGCAGGCTAATCAGGTAGTCAGTCACAAAATTTATTGACAGTAAGGTACTTGCACCAAAGAAATAAATGATTATGGTTTTAGACAGCTCATATAGCTTGTCTAAACCTAATGCCTGAGGAGTCACTACGCGGTTATTTACAATAGTATGAAACACTAAAGTAGATACCCCAACCGCTATGCCAGCAACAATAATTGCCATGATTGTCTTTAAACGGAGCTTCACAGCAAACTGCCAGCCTGTGCCCAGATTCCAGCCGAGATACAAGGTAACCATAATGATTACAGCAATGCTCAAAACCATCAGTTTGGTACGGTTATGCATAACGGTACCTCCGTAGCAAGAGCCACAAGAAAAGCACACTGCCCAGTACACCCATAATCAGGCTTACTGAAACTTCGTACGGGTAAATAACTATACGTCCAAACAGATCACAGACCAGTACCAGTAAAGCCCCTAAAATTGCAGTATGCGATAAAGTCTTGCGGATGTTATCTCCGAGATACAGACTTACAATATTGGGAACAATCAAACCTAAGAATGGGATAGCTCCAACTGTGACGATGACTACACCAGTAATGACAGATACCAGAATTAGTCCTAAAAATAAGGTCTGTTTATAATTGAGACCTAAATTAGTTGCAAAGTCTTCCCCGATACCTGCCAGGACAAAGCGGTTGGCCAGAAAATAACTCACTATTAAAATGGGTACACTTAAATAGATCAGCTCATATTGACCATTTAGAATGGTTGAAAAGTCTCCCTGTAACCACCCCGCCAGATTTTGTAGCAAGTCCATTTGCAAAGCGATAAAAGTCGTAAATGCAGAAATGATACTGCCAAAGATCATACCAACCAGAGGAACAAAAACGGTATCCCGATGCTTGAGTGTGGCTAGAATGCTCATAAAAATCAATGCACCGATCAATGTAACTAAAATTGCAAAACCGGTTTTAATAAAGATAGAAGCGGCTGGCAGCAGGATAATCGAGATGAGAACACCTAACCGGGCACAATCATAAAGACCGGCTGTAGTTGGGGAAACAAAACGGTTCCGGCTGAGCGACTGCATAATCAGCCCACAAACACTCAGCCCTGCACCTGCAACTAAAATGGCCATTAAGCGTGGCAAACGGCTGGTCCAGAATAATTGCCATTCATGAATATTTCCTGCTAGCAATCCGGCAATATTCATTTCTCCCACACCTGTAAATAACGAAATAACAGCAAGAGGAACAAGCAAAAGAAACAGGTAACGACGTTTAATCATGGCAGGGAAATAACATGCGAAGTTAAAGCAAAAAGAGCGGAGTAACTAAGAAAATATCACAAATGATAATAATTATCTTTATTATTTATATTTTAAATTTTAAGAATATACTACTTATATAAAAAATTATTATTATTATCAAAAATTTAAATTAATTTAAACTCGAAGACAGTTTTGTTTAAGTTTGTAATTATTAATTTTATTAAATTATATTTTAAGTTTTTAATTCTATAAAATTAGTTAGAGAAACTCATAGCCCTTTTAAATCACCCTTATTTAAAAGAGCTATAAGTTTAATCAAAGCCTTTACCCAATTGACTCTGATTTTATGACAATAGTGTATCGTTAAATTTTACAAAATATCTCCCGAATTTCCTATTACTTTTGCTTATATGCAGTACAAAAATGAAGTATATTGAGTATTAACAGAATAATTTTCTATAGTTTGAATTTTGACCAGTACAGATTACACATTAGATAAAATAGACCGAAAAATTTTATCGGCTTTAAGACAGGACGGCCGTTTAACTATCGCTCAGCTAGCTGAACAAGTTGGACTTTCTTCTTCACCTTGCTGGACTCGGCTTAAACGCCTTGAATCTTTAAAAATTATTGAAGGCTATACTGCCAATATTAATCCTAAAGCCATTGGTATTAATGAGCTGTTCTTTATCGAAATTACACTTGAACGGCATGATGATGAAATTCTGGACCAGTTTAGTGAGGCCTTAGCGAATATGCCTGAAGTCGTTGAAGCACATCTGGTAACTGGCGATTATGATTATCTGGTCAAAGTAGCAGTTAAAAACTCGGAACACTATGAGCGTTTCTTGCGTAAAAATTTATATTCTATGAAGGGGGTTCGTCATACCCGTTCAATTTTTGCTTTACGTCCTCTAAAACTGGCAAATAATGCAGATTTACTCATGATTGAATAAATTAAAGGCTAAAAAGCTATCTCGTATATTTAAGCTATGTATATTTTACTATTTTTAATAACAGAGAAGTACCTTATGTAAGCAGCTTCTCATTATAGGGCTTTTTAATCTCTAAAATTTCAGCTCAGCTTTCAATGTCGTAGACCCAGTTTTTGGCCTGTTGGTTTGTAGTAGCTTCACAGATGTAATAGTCATGATTCCAAGCGTCTTGATGAAAAATTTCCTTTTTATGGTAAGTCACTTGTTTACCATTTTCGACGCAGACGAAGCTGTCACCTTGGTCTTTGACTTGGGTTCCATTGAGGAAACCGCCGATGCAGAGGAAGCGGGATTGTTTAGACATTCTCTTTTAAACTAGCATATTTAAGGAAATTTAATAACTTATTGCCTATCTTGGAAAGATTATATTAATATAGAAAATATCAATTAACTTCAAATTTTATAGTGTGAACCCTTTTTTAAAAAATATGCTCAAAATTTAACTCTAAAAAATCAGTAAATTTCCGAGTGACTCTCTTTTTTAAGCCTAATCTCTATATAGTCATATAGTTTATTCACTTGATTGTTATAAATTATTCTCCTGCGAGGAATTTCATCATATTTAAACTTATGAAGTTTCTTCTTAAGCTTAAGGTCCGCTGAATATTCCACATATATATGTATAAGCATTATCAATTAGATTAATACTTGACATATATATGGAATACTAATAATTTGATTTTAATAATACTAAAAAATTCTTATTTTTATAGCTTTAGAATAATATCCATCTCCTGCAACCTATCCTTAATAAAATTATCTAGAAAATTATTATCTTTAACAGCCAATAATTTAAATGCATCACCAGAAAAATTTCTTAGATTTTCTATACCTTTGCTAATCAGACCATCAGGGATTTTTTTCCATTGTTTAGCTTGCCCCCATGTTGGTAGTAGACGTTCTAGATCATTTAAATTAAAATGACACTCTTCTGATAACGTGATCCCATAATGTAAATTATCTTTAGCTGCTACAAACAAAAAAGTAACATGAAGATTTTTTTTGCTTCTTAATACACAACCAATAACATTCCTTTTACTTTCTGGATTAAGATTACTAAGCTGCTTAAACCATTGTTGGCAATTTTTAAATGTATAATGTATATCTTGGAATTCAGGAGATATTTCATAATTTCCTGTTTCAATAAATTTATGTTCAAAATATGCAAATAATTTAAAAAGTAAGTCTCCTCTATAATTACTACTGTTAAATTGATTAGAGATTTGCTTAATCGCCTGAAGTTCGTTGGGTGTCATTTCTAATAACATATTTTTTAATTCTTTATTTACAGTTACCAGCTCATTAGTCAATATTCTTAGTAAATTAATATACTGATTAAGAGCTGACTGAAGATTTATTAGGTGATTAAATTGAGACTTAATATCCTCAAGCCATGAAATAATATCTATCTTATAGCTTAAACATCTTAAATTTACATTAATTAACTCATTATTAGTTTGAATTAAATATTTATTATCAACTTTTTTAATATTACCTAATGAAGAAAAACTTGGCTCATTTCCAAATAATGTTAAATAAATCAATAATGGTTGCTTTTTAGCATAATTTTTACAAAAGTTAAAATATCTTTGTAATTGTTTAGATTGATCGACAGCATAAATTTTATTTTCCAGAATAATTATCTGCTCTTCATTTTCAATCATTAAATCAATCTGGCCATAATCATTAAATCTTTGCTCCTTTTTTGTTTTTATATTACCTCTAATCTTAAAATCTAATTTAAAAAACTCTACAAAACTTTTTAAGAATATATCTTTTTGCCCATGTGTTCCCTCAGGATCTAATAACTCTTTCAAAATTGGAGTATGGGTGAATACTTCACTATTTGATACTCCACAGATTTTTAATAGATTGAAGTTATTACCATGACTATTGTTTTCTTCTAGAATATTTAGAGTGGACTGAATGATCTGACTAATTTTACTGTTCATTTACCTACTCAAAAAAATAAGGGCTGATTACTCAGCCCTTATTTTTAACTCATCTTATCTTAATTTTCAAAGAAAATCAGTGCATTGCTTTTACACTTGGGAAACGTCTTTCGACTTTTCCCTCTCGCTTATTAAGTCAATTGAGCAGCAGAGATCTTTTTAGTGTCAACCTTGCTTGCTTCAGATGTATAGTCAGACATTTGATCAAAGTTCAGATACTTATAAATATCTGCTGCCATGCTATCAATTTGAGAAGCATACTGCTGATATTCTTCCGGTGTAGGAAGTTTACCCAGTACAGCAGCCACAGACGCCAGCTCAGCAGAAGCCAAGTAAACATTTGCACCCTGACCCAGACGGTTCGGGAAGTTACGGGTAGATGTTGAAACAACAGTAGTATTTGGTGCTACACGTGCCTGGTTACCCATACACAGTGAACAGCCTGGCATTTCAGTACGTGCGCCAGCTTTACCATAAGTGTTGTAGAACCCTTCTTCCATTAACTGACGTTCATCCATACGAGTTGGAGGAGCCAGCCACAGACGAGTAGATAAAGAACCACCAGGTACTTTGTCTAGAAGTTTACCTGCTGCACGGAAGTGACCGATATTGGTCATACAAGAACCGATGAATACTTCATCAATCTTGTCACCTTGTACCTGAGAAAGCAGTTTTGCATCATCTGGATCGTTCGGACAGCAAAGAATAGGTTCTTTGATATCAGCCAGGTCAATTTCATATACTTTAGTATATTCAGCATCAGCATCTGCTTTAAGCAAGCTTGGGTTAGCAAGCCATTTTTCCATGTTTTCAACACGGCGTGCCATAGTACGAGCATCGCCATAACCTTCAGAAATCATCCATTTTAACATGGTGATATTTGAACGAAGGTATTCAGCAACTTTCTCTTCAGAAAGCGTGATCGCACAGCCAGCAGCAGAACGCTCAGCAGAAGCATCGGAAAGTTCAAATGCCTGTTCAACAGTCAGGTCATTTTCCATTTCTGACAGGTCGATCTCAAGAATACGGCCAGAGAAAATATTTTTCTTACCTTTCTTCTCGACAGTCAGGTCACCTGCCTGAATTGCATAGTAAGGAATTGCATGTACTAGGTCACGTAGAGTGATACCAGGCTGCATTTTGCCTTTAAATTTCACCAGTACAGACTCTGGCATGTCAAGAGGCATTACACCAGTTGCAGCAGCAAATGCTACCAGACCTGAACCCGCCGGGAATGAAATACCGATTGGAAAACGGGTATGTGAGTCACCGCCAGTACCTACAGTATCTGGAAGAAGCATACGGTTTAGCCAAGAGTGGATAATACCGTCACCTGGACGCAGAGAAACACCGCCACGGTTCATGATGAAGTCCGGAAGCGTATGCTGCATCTGTACGTCTACTGGTTTTGGATACGCAGCTGTGTGACAGAAAGACTGCATGACCAAGTCAGCAGAGAAACCTAAACAAGCCAAGTCTTTTAACTCGTCACGAGTCATAGGACCAGTTGTATCCTGAGAACCTACAGTCGTCATTTTCGGTTCACAGTAAGTACCCGGACGAACACCTTCACCTTCTGGAAGACCACAAGCGCGACCTACCATCTTCTGGGCTAGTGTAAAGCCTTTACCAGTATCTGCTGGCTGTACAGGCGTACGGAACAGTGTAGAAGGACCAAGGCCCAATGCTTCACGTGCTTTCGCTGTCAAGCCACGGCCAATAATCAGGTTGATGCGGCCGCCTGCACGTACTTCATCTAGAAGTACTGGAGTTTTCAGTTCAGATTCAGCGATTTGTTCGCCATTTTTGAACGCAGTAACTTTAGCTTCGTCTTTATTGACTTTAAGAACGATTTCATCGCCCATGTTCATTTCAGAAACATCGATCTCAACTGGTAATGCACCAGCATCTTCCATCGTGTTAAAGAAAATAGGAGCAATTTTACCACCTAAGCACACGCCACCATCTTTTTTGTTTGGAATGTGCGGAATTTCTTCACCAAAGAACCAAAGCACAGAGTTAGTTGCAGACTTACGGCTTGAACCTGTACCAACTACGTCACCTACATACGCAACCTGGTTGCCTTTAGCGATCAGGTCTTTAATCTGGCTTAATGGACCAACTTCACCCTGTTTTTCAGGGTTGATACCGTCACGTTCATTCTTCAGCATTGCATTTGCATGTAATGGAATGTCTGGACGGCTCCAGGCATCCTGTGCTGGAGACAGGTCATCAGTGTTGGTTTCACCTGTTACTTTAAATACAGTAATTTTGATTTCTTCAGGAACATCTTTACGGCTAGTAAACCATTCAGCATCTGCCCAAGATTGTAAAACTGCTTTTGCATTTGCATTTCCAGCTTTAGCTTTATCTGCCACGTCATGGAATGCATCAAATACAAGAAGAGTTTTTTTCAGTGCTTCGGCAGCCAGTTCAGCCAGTTCAGCATCATCAAGTAATTCAACTAAAGGGGCTACGTTATAACCGCCAAGCATTGTACCTAACAGGTAAACTGCACGCTCTTTAGAAATTAATGGAGAGGTCGCTTCACCTTTTGCCACGGCAGCCAAGAAAGCAGCTTTTACATAAGCTGCCTGGTCAACACCTGCGGGAACTCGGTTTTCAATCAAGTCAACCAGGTATGCTTCTTCACCAGCAGGTGGATTTTTTAACAATTCAACCAGCTCAGCTGTTTGAGTATCGTCAAGTGGCTTCGGTGGGATTCCGAGTGCGGCACGTTCTTCAACGTGTTGGCGGTAAGCTTCTAGCACGGTGTAATTCCTCTTTTTTAAAAAATTACTTGTGAATTCCAGCTTCTTCAAAGCTTCACAAATAATATGGACTGTAAAATTTTACTAAAATTCCCGATAAAAGTTAATGCAAGTAAAGTGTTTCTTTGTGATGCCCATTATTTTATAACTAAATGTTATTCATATAATCTCTCAAGTGTCTTGAATCTTGAGCATCTGTCTCTACTAAAATTTTGACCGTCGTCAGATGACAGTATAGAAGGTTAAAGTGAAGAAAAATTCTTTTCTCCAATTATCTTTAGTCGGGTTGGCAATTTCTGAAAATTAACTGTGCATTTTGCTTTCAATAAATACATTTAAAGCTGGTTTTATTTTCAAGATTTAATCTAAGCATTGCTAACGGGCCCAAGCATTTTACTCAAAATGCTTGGGCTATTTTATAAAGTTAGATATAAGTTATAGTTTTTTATATTGTGGCATCCGGTCATGTGGTGTACTCAGGCACTGTTCATAGGCCTGCTGTTTAAATTTTTCTTGTACATCAAGTTTTGCCTGCTTACCCTCAACTCTTGGCTGAAGATAAGCCTGATCCAGAATTTTAAGAATCATTTCTTTGATTAGTGGATCTTCCACACGGTTAGCATGCTCCAGTGCCTGAGCTTTATCAATCCCAGACTGGCGGTCTAGCATGATTGAACGTGCAGCATTACCTAGACTGGTACAAAAGCCTTGCCACTGCTGCTCAGGCGTTAAAGGGGGTTTTTCGCTACAGGCAGCCAAAAGTAAAGCAGTACCTATTACAATAATTTTCTTCATCTGCACTCTCCTCTTGGCCCGTATCATACCCAACTTCAATGCTATATAGCGAGCATTTAGCCCTCAAAAGCCGAAGCCCTGATCATTTAGAGTTAATCACCATAACTTAAGTACCGGGCATTATAAGGTTGCCAGTACTGTGCTTTCGTTTTGATTAATATATAGATACCAATAGCCGTACCAATGGGAAAACTAAAAAGTAGAATAATACCAAGTAAGCGAGACAGGCGCCGACCATAATCTGTGCCATATTTGACTTCAATTGCGGCTCGGACATGAGCCAGTGCCAGCATAACCAGCAACACTATAAGAGCCAGATTAATATATTTCTTTTCAGGCACCTGCGGAAAATACAGTACAAAAAATAGTAGGATGAAAATAGCTGCGACATACAAAATGGCTACAGCACGATGCATGCGATACACCCCGGGATTTCGTATCACGAGCATACTCATTCTCCTGATTATTCTGTTATGGTTTCATTATTGTTTTCATATTAAGTATATAACTTATTTAATAAGTTATTGTACGAAATAGTGGATAAAAATATTTGAAATTTCATTTACTTTTACCATTTAGAATTTGCAAAAAAAACAGGACATTTTCGAAAAAATGTCCTGTTTGTCTATATTTGAAAACAGATTAAAAACGCCAGTTATAAAATAGATCTATAGCACGTTCTAGCGACTGGCTCGCCTCCAGGTATAAGCGACGATTCACCTGGTAACGAACGGTAAGTGTATTAACCGGTGTAAATACCCCAACTCCATAACGGATATAAAGGTCAGGCGTAATATAACCGGTCAGGCTCACTTGAGTATCATCTCCGGTGCCCTGTGCATCTAGCGCCAGGCCACTTAAACCAAAAGTACGCCCAATCTGGTTGGTAAAGGCACGTGTGCCGCCCAGCCCCAGACTGATACCCGCTGCTGCAATTGTATTATTTACATCGGATCTAAAGCCTTCTGCATTATTCAGACCAGTTGTACCTTCATTAATTCGCCCGGTAAGTAGCGCATTTAATGCTTCCTGCTCAGAAAGTCCGGCATCATTATAAATCTGAATATTTGGACTGGATGCTGTACCCGTCACACGTACCCCGACAGTACTCCCCTGAACATTTTTACTGGCTTCAACATCAAGTGACGGGTTAGATAGAGGACCATTAAAACGTGCAATTGCCCGATTCAGGTCCAGACGCTGGCCATATGCTTCAATTTTTACTTGACGACTCACCCCGATGGCACCATTAGCATTCATTGCAGTCTCCAGACCGCGCTGGGTCAGATAAACCCGGCCCAACAGTGGAATACGACTGTCAAAGCCCTGGAAGATCACCTGATCACCCAGATTGACCTGCACATCGGCCCGGATATCCCACGGACGGGCTGAACGCAGGATTGAAAGCTGATCCTGGCCTTCCTGTACTACACGAACATCTGAAGATACATTTACTACTGGCGCACTGGATTCCGGCATAGAAATAAGCGCGCGCGGCACATCAATCTTACCTTTAAGTGTCAAACGTTTACTCATTGGCAATACATCTAAAGATACTTCCGGAGTCACCACAGCAGTTACCAGAGGAGCCTGACGAATGAGCAGATTCTCACCCTTCAAACTGAGTTGAATTCTCGGATCATTACGCCAGTCCACACTGCCCGTTAAAGAGCCTACTCCACGGCCACTGTTGAAAGCGCCATTAATGGTGGCCTGATCTTGACGGATAGCTGAATAAACCTGGATATTGGTCAGATTTACTGGCAGTGAAATCATGCTGATAGCGCCGTCTTTCAAGCGCAGATCTCCATTAAATTCTGGCTGGGTCAAGTAACCGCCAATTTTTCCGGCAAGTGATAAAGTACCACTAAGTGAACGCACATCCTGAATAAATGGCTTAAGCACACTGAGCTGAATCCGGTCAAAAGCGACTTCACCACGCATTGGCATCGGGGTTTGATAAGGATTAATAACCACGTTTGCATAACCTGTACCAATTGCTGGGGTGGTTACATCAAGACGTAATTGCAATCCTTCACTGATACTCTTGGCAATTACACTCAGTTCATCATAACGTACAGCCGTCGATACTTCCTGCGGATCTTCCGCAGCCATACCGATTTCTCCATTTCGGGTAACCAGCCGCGCATCAATTTTCGGTTTAGTTCCTTGCGCCCATGATGCTCTTGCATACCCATTCAGTTTCCCGGTAACTGCCAGACCTTCTGGCATAAATGCAGCAAAATCATTCAAATCAAGATTAGTTGTTACCAGTGAGGCACTGCCTCTGGTTTTACTCACACGCAAAGGTTGATCCAGACATAATCGACTTTGCTGACTGGCCCAGCAATGCTGCCCAACATAAAGTTCAGTACGCGTAGCCGAATAAATTACCGGAGCATTTTGCTGCTGAACCAGATGTGTACGTGTAGAGTTAAAATCTCCCTGCTGTATCTGGCCTAACCAGTCATTTTGTGCATTAAAACCACCTGCCAAACGTACAAAGAAACGGGTATGGCGGTTATTTGCCTCAGCTGTCATTACATGGGCTTTACGGGTACCCGCAATCCGAATCACTCCTTCACGAATTTCTCGGTCACCACGGCGCAGGTTTTCAAGACGTCCAGTTAAAACTGTAGGTGCTGTATCTGAAGATGGCAACTCACCTCGAACCGAGAGCTTGCGTATACTGAACAGATTGTTCAGTGCCAGATTATCCACTACCAGATTTGTAGTCAGTCTTAAGCGGGGTTGAGCCTGTAAATTAACATACCCATAAGCACGACCACGTAAGCCGCTGTATAGCTCATATAATGCAGGTGCATTAATTTTGATTCTCAGGTTCTGGGCATTACCTGTTGCCTGTACCTGATTTTTACCATATGCCAGGAACAGGTTATTAGCTTCAAACTGCTGAGGCAAAAGACCTTGCTGCCTGGAGTCAATGACTACCGCCAGATTGCCCCGTCCTCGTACAGGCCGGTTATTAATAAATCCTGCAAGATTTAGTTTCTGAAGGTTAATACGTTTTAAAGTATCTGACCAAACCCCTTGTGTCTTGATATTTCCAGACAACTCACCCTTAACGCTAGAAACAAAATAGTGCGGTTTAAACCGGATTAATGAAGCATTCAGGTCCCAGCTTATTCCATTTTTCAAATTAAGCAGACCATTAGCCTGTATTTGTCCGGCTATTCCCTTGTGTTGCAGCTCTTTAATTCGTATAAGTTGTGGTGTACCTGACATGCGTAATTTCAACAAGCCCTTACCTTGGTTAAAGGCATTAAGCGAACCATCGTAATTTACACCAAAACCGCGTAGCCCTCCGCCAGACTTCTCATCCCGGAATAGCAAGGCAATATTACTGTTACCACTGAGCTGCACAGTTTCCTGCTGATTTTGGGCCAGTCGACCAGACAGATTGATATTCTTAAGTTGAATAATCTGCTGGTTTGGCCGTGCATAGCCGCTACCGCTGACTGAACCATTTAATAAATTGACAGGTGCACTGGCAACAACAGTTTGCGGATTAAAGTTCTGGGCTTTTATAAAAGCATTCCAGCTTAACCGACGCTTCTCATGCGGAAGTAAAACTTTGGCATGCCCACTCAGACCACCTTGAGCTGCCTTATAGCTGAACGCAGGTACATTGAGAATATTATTTTTCAGATTGAGTTGAGCATTATATTGACCCGGTGGCAACATACCTTCTTCATTACGGCGGACTACTGTTGCCACATGGATATTCTGCTGACCTTCGACCAAGGCCAGATTAACGCGGCCGGATTCACTGCTTAACCAGCCCACATACGGTACGGCACGATCAATATTATTCCAGCGCACATCCAGCAACATAGGTTGTGGACGTCCTGTCTCCCCAGCTTTTTGGTCCAGTTTCAAATTCCAGGTTTCATAACGGTCAAAGTCTATAAGACCGGTAGCATGCAACCCGTTTTCCAGTGTACCGCTAGAAGCAAGATTTGTATCTAGAGAGGGTGGCAAGAAATCTCGTACGGCTTGAGGCAAAATTTTATTATCTGGATTAAGACGGTCTGCACGGCCTTTTAAATCCCAGGTTACCTGTTCGTCCCAACCGACTCTGCCTGCCAGGTTAATTGAACCGCCCATTAGCTGGCCATTTAAATTGGTAATATTAAGCTGATTGACCAAGTCAGTATTCATCAAGGCATTATATTGACCTTTAGGAATATCTTTACCGCTCAGATCGGTATTTATATCTAGATCAAGCTGTCTAATATCTCCATTAAACTTTGCTACGCCTTTTTCACTGAACAGTTTCTGCTCGGTCATTAAAGGCCAGTGATAATTATTCAACTGTAGCTCACCAAACATAGGCACGTGTTCACGTACCGGATGCAAGACTACCCAGCCAGTAAGCAAATCTGGAGTATTAGTGGCCACACCCGCCTGAACACTATCCAGACTGCCCTTAGCTACTATTTTAATATCATGAATATTAAGGTTATTTCTTAAAGCGGGAATATTCAAATCGCCAATGGCATTTAATGGATAATTACCTGAAAAGATAATCCGGCCTGTTGCATTGCGCAGACTTAAATAGCCCATATCCATACGTGAACGCTCGAAGTTCAGCTCAGTACCTGACCAGAGAGCATCATTTAATTCAATATTATAAAAATCCACTGCAGAGGTGGTGGTTTTAATCAGTAAATGGTCAACTGTTCCATTATCTACCCGAAGTACAAAAGGAAGCTTGATATCTTTAAATTCAAATGGTTTACCATCAGAAGGTTTATTATTAATCACCTGTAAATTACGCACGTCGGCATAATTCAAATGCAGTTCTTTTTGCAGTATTGCCCGCCATCCCAAAGTAATCTCGGCGCGGTCAATTTTGACATCGACCTGTTTCACTTTAACCAGAATATTACGCAGTGTAATGCCACGCAGTAAGTTTCCACCTTCATATTCATATACAATAAAGGTCTGTCGCTCCAGCACCCGGTCCAGTAAAAATTTACTGCCGCGGTCTGTAGAAAACATAATCCCCAATGCGGATGCCAAAAGCAGTATCACAATCAATAAAGCTAAAAGTGCACTACGAATTACACGTTTACGATGATTTTTTTTAGGTGCTGGAGCGGGTGAATTTACCCGCTGTTCTGCATCAGCCATAATATTCCCGAGAAAATTTTATATATTTATTAAAGTTGTGGGCCAATAAAAAAATGTAACCGGATAGGTATATTATCATCTGAAAGCCCTGCGGCGACATCCAAACGTATCGGTCCTACCGGTGAACTCCAGCGGATACCCAAACCGGCGCTATAAGCGGTCGGTGTATTAAAATCTTTATCATAAGCATTGCCAGCATCAGCAAATACTGCTGCTCTCCAGCCATCTTTAAATTGGTAATTATATTCTAGCGATGTCGTTGCTAAAGCCTGGCCACCTACTTTATAACCAAACTCTTCTGGTGACAGGCTCTTGTAATCAAAGCCCCGAATGCTCTGGTCACCGCCGGTAAAATACCGAATATTATAGGGAACCTGATCAAAATTTTCTGTAAAAATATAACCAACATCAGCACGCCCCACGAACTGATGATCATTATTTTCACCTAGCGAATAAATAAAGCGCCAGCCAGCATTAACCAGTGCCATATCAGCATCAGAAAGTAAGGTTTTACTACCCAGTTCCACTTTATAGGTTTGTCTAAAACCACGAGTTGGATTTACCCGTGCATCGCTGTCAAGACGTGAGGTTTCATAGCCAAATAGTAAAGACTGCTGTTCAGGATTTGAACCGGGGATCTGAAATGCATCTGGTATGCTGTCTGATACGATATTTCCACGCTGGTTCAGCCGGTCTAAACGGTAACGGGCCCCAAAAGTATGTTGCCACTGGCCTCGCGGATTTTTGATAATCCGGTCTATGCCTGCAACTGCTGACTCAATATCCAGATTAAGGCCTTTACCGACATCTTCCCGCTCTTCACGCTCATATCCACCAACCAGGTTAATATAATCGTCAGTTGGATGGTTATATGGAATCGTATAACGGCCATCAAGCGCTTGACGGATTTTAGATACTTCAAGATTACTGTCAAAAGCATGACCACGCCGATTCACGATGGCACGACGATACTGAGTACGCAGGCGCGCGCCTGTGTCACTACCATAACCAATACCAGTTTCAACACTATTTAAACTATCAGCATTTAAAGTAATGAGAACCGGAATGCTTCTTTCTGCACGGGCCTGCTCACGTAACTGTTCCTGCTGTGCTTCCCGCTCATCCTGGACCTGCTGTTGCTCACGGGCCAGTGAGGCTTGTTGTATATCTGGCTGTGTGCCGGCAAACTGTTTTTCATCGACTACGTTCTGGGTAACTTCCTGCGCAGAAGTATTTTTATTACGTTGCTGATCCTGTGTTAATGTCTGTTCAGAAATTTGCTGCTGGTCAAGCAGAGTCTGTATATCTGGCGGAAGTTCGAGCGGCTTTTCTATCGGATCTGGCTTTACTGCATCGACCAGGGTATAGTTAAAATAGCGCGCATTGGTGAGGTTGTTTGCCAGCGTGTTAATACGCCAGGAAGTGTAGTCATCACCTTCTTTCCAGGGAACCATACTCTGTAAGATATCGTCATCCAGCGGAAAGGGTTTGGAAGGGTCACTCATCTGGAATACAGGTTTCTTCAGGCTATATCGGTCACCCGTTTCATAACGCAAATTGATTTCTGCCGTATTCTGCGGCTGACTGATTTTGACATCATGCAGGCGCCAGTAAGCATCGAAATAACCGTTATTGCTAGCTGCGTCAGTGATACGGCGTTTGGTCTCTTCATAAAGTCCATGATGAAAAATATCACCAACGTCCTGATCGGGAATAAGCTCGATAACCTGAAATTGTGGCTGTTCACTACCTTCCCCAGAAATTTCAATGTCCTGCTCGGTAATACGTACCGGCTCATTCGGCTGGACATATACCCTTACCCGGCTATCACTTACTTTATCAAAGCGAAAGGTCGAGTTATAGTAACCCACCGCCTGCGCAGCCTGATTTGAGAGACTGCGTAATTGTGGTAAAGCACTATTAAAGTCCTCAAATGACTCTTGGGTAAAACTGGAAAGTTTTCCTCGTATATTGGCAGCCAGCTCTGGAGGAGCACCCTCAACAGTCGCGGTAATCCGTGGCACTGTTTCTGCTGTACTCATATCTCGTGGTGGTCGAATCCGGTACAAGGCTCGTTTGAAGATATTCGGTTTTTCAGCATCTTTAGGCGTAGTTTTTCCGGTATCCAGTGCAGCCAATGTACGACCTGATTCGTTGATTTCTGCTACAATTGCACGATCTGACTGAATTTGCTGCATTAACTGGTCAACATTTACAGGCGCCTGGTTAATGGCCGTCAGCTCCTGCTGGCTTGCCTCAGGAATAGCCGTTTCCGGAGCACGGTTTAAACCTGCACGAAATGCTTGAGCCTCTGATTTTGCCTCTTCTGCGACACGGTAAATTTCATTGGCCATACTCTGGTCAATCTGCTCGACCGGATACTCTTCAAGATCTTCAAACTCTATGGGTTTAAAGGCTGAGTTAGTATCCTGATCTGTCTGCTGCTCCAGCAATCTTAAGCTGTCCTGATTTACGCTCTGATCCTGCGTTATTTCTTCTTTCTTTTCTTCAACTACTTTTTGTAATTCTTGTTCTGTCATGGAAGGTGCAGCGGCTATCTCATCCTGATCATCTTCAGGCTGGCCTTTTGCCTCACTACGACTGGTTAATACTGGCTTGGATTCTGGCCGGTAAGTCGGGATAGGTTCCTCCTGTGCATAGACAGAGGCAGTAAATATACTTAAAAATACATTTGTATAGACCAGTTTATTGATATGATTTATTTTCAGTATACGGTGTATTGACCGGGTCAGAGTTGACTGTTTAAAGTTAATTTTTGCAGGCATGTAAAACTCTAAATTTATTTTAGTGGAAAAATTTCCTAATAAATAAACCGGAAATCAGGCAAAACAGTTCGTTTTTCATGGCTCAACGGTTAAAAATATCATACATGAAATTACTTAGAGTTTTACTATTTACACACATTTCTTAATAAAACTAATGAAGTTTATTGCCCATGGAAAAACCAGAACATCTTCTTCGCTCGCGCCGCTTTCTGCCGATGTTTTTAACTCAATTTTTCGGGGCCCTTAATGATAATATTTATAAACAGGGATTATTATTAGTTATTACTTATGGGTGGATTCACCAGCAAGGTGTGCCGGTCAGTACCCTAAATAACTTAGCTGCCCTGTTATTTATTTTGCCTTACTTCATTTTTTCAGCAACTGCCGGACAAATTGCAGATCGTTATGAACGCTCACGCCTGGTTCGTATGATTAAAATTCTCGAGATTATGATCATGCTAATTGGCAGTGCAGGCTTTCTAATGGGTAATCTATGGTTATTGTTACTTGCACTATTTATGATGGGCACTCACTCGACCTTTTTTGGTCCAATTAAGTACGCGATTCTGCCTGAAATCTTAAAACCACAAGAGTTAATGTCTGGTAATGCCCTGTTTCAATCCGGTACCTCGATCGCGATTTTAATGGGTATGATTTTAGGTGGCGCCGTGATCTCAATTTCTCAAGGCAATCTATTTTGGATCAGCCTGACAGTAGTAGTTATTGCTTGCTTAGGCTATTTAACCAGCCGTTTTATTTTACCTCAAAAAGTATCTGCCCCTGATCTCCAGATTGACTGGAATTTTTTTAGAACCAGTTTCCAAACAATTCAATATGCTAAAAGTCTGCCATTAATTTTTACTATTTTGCTTGGCAACTCATGGTACTGGTTTTATGGCGCCACTTACCTGACCCAAATTCCTCAGCTTACCCAGCAAAATCTGCACGCTTCTGAAAATGTGGTCAGCCTGTTATTAACCTTTTTCTCTGTAGGCATTGGAGTCGGTTCGTTAATGTGCCGCAAGATCGGTGGTAGTGAGGTCAATATCAAAATGGTGCCCGTTGGTGCAGTGGGCCTGACTATATTTGCACTTTATCTTGCTGGCAGCCTGATATTTGTACCCGAACGTACTGGTGAAATGCTGAGTTTGAGTGATTTTTTCCATCAGGACTGGGTTTATTATCATGTCATGCTAGCAGTCACTTTATTGGGTATCAGTGGCGGTTTTTATATTGTTCCGCTGTATGCCATGATGCAGGCTTATTCACCTCGCTCACACCGGGCCCGGGTGGTCGCAGCAAATAACATATTAAATGCTGTTTTTATGGTAAGTTCCGCCATCTTTTCTATTTTAATCTTAAGCATACTTAAAATTGATATTAAAATACTTTTTGTCATCACTGCGGTACTGAGTGCTATTTTTACCATTTGGCTGTTGATCAGGCTAAAACCGATGCTTGAAAATACTCAAAACTCCCTGGAGGATTAACCATGCGTCATTACACCGGTATGGACCGTCTTATTCAATCTTTTGATCAGGCCCTAAGAAGTCTAGTTCCGGGCGCAACTACAGCCCAACGTGATAATCCCGCCCATAGTTCTGATACCCATCTGACTGTAAGTGATGCCCGCCATGTGGCTGGTCTAATGCGTGTGAATCACAGTGGTGAGGTATGTGCCCAAGCGCTTTATCATGGTCAGGCACTGACTGCCAAGCTGCCAAATGTGCGCCGGGAAATGGAACAGGCGGCCATTGAGGAACAGGATCATCTTGCTTGGTGTGAAGATCGTTTAAAGGAACTTGATAGCCACACCAGCCTGCTCAATCCGGTCTGGTACAGCCTTTCATTTGGTATGGGCGCACTTGCCGGTATTGCAGGTGACAAGTATAGTCTGGGCTTTGTTGCCGAAACTGAACGTCAGGTCAGTCTACATCTGGAAGATCATCTTCGCCAGTTACCGGCTCAGGATGACCGTTCACGAAAAATTCTGGAACAGATGAACGAAGATGAATTGCATCACCGGGATACTGCATTGAATGCTGGAGGGGTTGATCTGCCTTATCTAGTCCGGATGACCATGACAGCAATTTCTAAACTGATGACTAAAACCAGTTACTACATTTAATGCTTTGTCCTTTAGTTTTAAATCACAGGAATATTTAGTCTTCTGATATATAAAACTACTTTAATCCAGCATATCGATATTCCAGCAGGGATACGGATGCTGGATTTTTTGTGGCTGTAATTTTACCCCGACATCCTGCAGTGGAATTCTGACATCCAGCGGCAGAGGCATCTTTCTAGAATTAAATTTTAGCTGTTGCAAGTTATTCCCCCATGCAATTACATCTACATCGAGAGTAATACAATGAGAAGGCCGGATACGCCCGGCCTGCTGTTCCAGCTCTTTGCTCCATTGCTGCATCTGCTTCGTACTTAACTGGCTTTCAAGCAGACAGGCAGCATTCCAGTAATCTGCGCCAATACTATCCCGACAGGGAATCAGATAAACTTTAGACCAGTGAACCCGTCCTAACTGTGCCAGTGCCGAACGTGCAAACTGGAAATATTGATGAGGCTGTTGATTACTGGCCAGAGCCAGTAGATAGCATGTTACGGTGGCGTTCAAGACGAATTCCTACAGAATTTGCTTGCGCGATAATGGCAGGCTTGCGGACCGTAATAATAATAGATTCAATACTAAAAAAGGTAGTAAAAAGTTTTTCAATTACTAACTGCGCCGCATGTTCAATCAGTTTTGGTTGTGCGTGCTTGATGACCTGTGCAGTCAGCTCACAGATTTCAGCATAATTAAGTGTATCTTGCAGTTCATCACTGGCTGCTGCACGGCTCAGGTCATTGTGGATCGTAAGATCCACCAGTAAAGGCTGGGTAATCTGGCGCTCCCAGTTAAAGCAACCGATGACGCTTTCGACCTTTAATCCCTCAATGATAATTGCATCCATAATGACCTGACTTATTTAATTAATGTTTAAGCAATAAATTCGGATCCATATTCTGCACCATTTGCAGACGCTGGTCCGCATAAATATCAGTATATGGCGCCAGAACACGCATAAAACGGTCGAAATATAGCATCTGCTTGAATAGTAGTGCAAAATCACGCGGGAACCGAATACCGTGCCGCTCACCAACAGCTACCATATCCATCATGATGTCATTTAAGTCTGCCGGGTTAGAAGACAGTATTTCTTGCGGGTCTGCCAGTAAGACCCCGCTAAATAAACGCTCTAAATCTGCTGCTAAAACCTGTACATCAATTTGCTGGTCAGTCATACCCATATTTAACATATTCTCTGCCATTGCCTGATAATTGGTATGCTGCAACGCATCCATAAAAGCAATACAGGCTGTCCAGACTTCAGGTTTTAACTGTCCGACTATACCAAAATCAATAAAACCTACCCGGCCATCTTCTAGCAGCATCAGGTTACCTGCATGCAAGTCAGCATGGAAACTCTTACAGAGCATCAAACTGCCAAACCAGGTATTCATAGCTGTAATCAGCACTTGTGACGGGTCTTTAGCATACTTTTTCACCACCTCAAAATCAGTCAGAGGTACGCCATACAGACGCTGCATAGTCAATACACGGCGGGTAGAATACTGATGATAAACCTTTGGTGCTGTAGCAGCCTGATTTTGGCTGATTTTCAAATACTCAATAAAATCATCGAGGTTTTGTGCTTCTTCAATAAAGTCAACTTCACGTACCATACGTGTCTTGATCTCATCAACAATATCAGCCAGTGAAGCAAACTTGACCTTGGGTACGACTTTTTCCAAAAGTTTGGTGGCCCAGTGCAAAACATTCAGATCAGTATACAAAATGGTTTCCACACCGGGCTTTTGTACTTTGATCACCACATCTTCACCACTTTTAAGTTTGGCGGCATGAACCTGTGCTATAGACGCAGATGCCAGTGGTGTCTCATCAATTGAAGCAAAAATTTCAGACAAGTCGCGATCTGCAAATTCTGAAGCCAGAACCTGTTGAATATAAGAAAAAGGCAAAGTAGGGGTCTGATCCAGACAACCCTGAAATTCTTCAACAAATTCACGTGGAAAAAGTGAAGGTGTACTGGCAATAAACTGGCCAAGTTTAATATAGGTAGAACCCAAGGATTCAAAAGTTTCACGCATCATTTTAGCATTATTGGGCTTTTCAGCCGCGGTGGCATATTTAATACCTGTCTTGGCTGCGATTACTGCAGTTTCTCCTATACGGGCTACAGACCGCATGCTTTCAAACCATATATTTTTTTTCATAGCTTATAAATACAAGAATAATGAGAGAGATTTTAACAAATGCACCCTAGTTTAAAGGGCTTTTTGCTCGACAGGCTGAACAATTTGTATCGTTTTCAAATTTAAGTATACGTTGTTTCATACTCAAACCATCCCAGAGTAAAAGTTTTTCTCGTAATGGTAAAAGATTTAAACCTAAATATAATAAAGCATGATGCGCTTGTAATGACGCCATCATTACCGGTGTAGTGGCCAAGACTCCCGAATCAGCACAGCGCAAACTTTCATCTGTATGCTGGCCTTTAGGAAAAATACATTCATAACAGGCAGAGTTACCTTCTACCATAAAAAGCTGGCCTTGAAAGCCAATGGCTGAAGCACTCAATAAAGGAACCTGTTGTATATAACACACTTGGTTTACCAGATAGCGAGTAGAGAAATTATCGCATCCGTCCAGAACCAAGTCCTGTCTGGCAATTAAATCAACTATATTTTCTGCATCAAGCCGTTGATTAACATGTTCTACCAGAATATAGGGATTGATCTCTTTTAAACGTTTCGCCAGTATTTCAGCCTTATAAAAACCGACATCTTGTGGCAAAAAAGCAGTCTGTCGCTGCAAATTACTGATTTCCACGGTGTCAGCATCAATTACGGTAATTTTACCTACGCCTGCCCGTGCCAGCAACTCGGCAGAGGTGCAACCGATCCCGCCTGCCCCAACAATCAGGACATTTGCCAGCTTGAGTTTTTCCTGCGCGTCAATATCCCAGCCATCGAGTAAAATCTGGCGGCTGTACAAGTGCATTTCATTATCACTCAGTTCCTGACAGTTATCTTGTTTTATCACCTTACATTTCCCTGACTGCTCTGCGGCGTGTGTAATTCTATCCTGAATCTTTCATAGTTTTAACTGCTGATTTTATAGTAAAGCTATAACAGCTCCCAGAATATAGATCGCTATGTTAACCATAATTTCCCCATCTAAAAGCTTCTCAGACTCTAGTTATGTACTTTCTGTTTATTGATGAGTTCTTTCATTGTTGAAATGTATAAGTTAAGTGAGACAACGACTTATTTTCCTAAAAATCGTTTTAATCTGAACAGGTTCTCAAGATTAAATCATTTAAATTAAAGAAAACCTTAACATTAGGAGAATCGTTATGACAGAACATGAAAATCGTGAAAAATTATGGGAACTTATTAAAGATGTACGTTTTGCAATGATCAGTCATCAGACTGAAACTCATGAAATTCATGCTCAGCCAATGACTATGCTGAACTCAGAACGTATGGATGAAGACCAGAATGTGTATTTTATTTTAAAAGATACCAATGATATTGTGCAGGCGGTTGAGGCAGGCCGTAATCAACTTGGATTGGCTTTTTCCAAACCCTCTGACGATATTTATGTATCCATCAGTGCACATGGAGAAATCAGTACAGATCGCGCTTTAATTGATAAGTTATGGAACCCATGGGCAGAAAACTGGTTTGATGGCAAGGATGACCCAAGTGTGCGTGTACTTGTTGCCAAGGCAGTTAGTGCAGAATACTGGAATGTCACTGACAATAAGGTTACACATCTTTTAAAAGTCTTAAAAGGTAACATTACCGGTAAGACAGAGGAGCCTGACTCTGAGCATAAGCGTCTTGACCTGTAACTATGTAGAGTATTGAGGATACAAAATTTAATCAGTCTCAATGTATAAAAAGCACCTGAATAGGTGCTTTTTTAATATCTTATGCCTTAACCCACTTTTCTATTTTCCATTTGAGAAATTTCTTGCTGTTTTAACAGGTTGCGCTGTATTTTACCACTCGATGTTTTTGGTAGCTGACTTACAAATTCGATTTCTTTAGGATAAGCGTGTTTAGATAAACGCGAACGCACATAGGTTTGTAATTTATCTTTAAGTAGCTCAGAAGCCATATACTGATCTTTAAGTACCACGAACGCTTTCACAATTTCAGTGCGTTCAGGATCAGGTTTACCCACCACCGCAGATTCGAGTACCTCTTCGCACTCAAGCAGGGTACTTTCTACATCAAACGGACCTACCCGATATCCCGATGTAGTAATTACATCGTCAGCACGTCCAATAAAATCGATTCCACCCAATTCGTTTAGCCTGACTGTATCGCCTGTCAAATAATATTTTCCGACAAAGGCTTTACGGTTATGCCCGTCATACCCCTTAAACCAGAATAAGGGAGACTGCTCACAATCAAGTCCCAAAATTCCAATACCGCCCTCGCCCAGTTCCTGATGTTGCGAGTCCAATACTACAAAACGGTGCCCGGGTATGGCATAACCAGCAGAACCCACCTTTTTAGGATGTTCCAAAGCATGATGATTGGCAATTACCATGCCCAGTTCAGTTTGGCCGTATTGATCATAAATATTGACCCCCAAACTATCTTTAAACCAGTGAATGACTTCTGGTGTTAAAGGCTCACCAGCACTGCTGACCACACGTAGATGCTCACTGATTTTTTCGTCAAATTTGTGTTTGAATCCAAAAAACATGCGAAATGCAGTAGGCGATCCAGTCAGGTTACTGACCCGATACTTGCGAATGACTTCCAATGCATGATCTACCGTAAAACCTCGCTCATCCATAATAATACTATGACCTAGGCTTAATGGACCTGTAACACCATAATACAGTCCATAAGCCCAGCCCGGATCAGCAAGATTCCAGAATGAATCCTGTTCTTGCAAATCGACAGCATGCTGCATATAACCTTTGAACGCTACCATTGCTTTTAGCGGAACCGGCACAGACTTGGCCAGACCGGTTGTGCCTGAGGTAAACATCATCAGGAAATCATCTTCAAAGCTGCGCATAGTCACTGGACAGTTTTCAGGATACTGCTTGAGTATTTGCCAAAAATCTCTTTCATTCTCCAGATGAGGCACAGAGTATTCTTCAAGATTGACTGTAAGAATTGATGGAATACTAATTCCATTTAGTTTGGTTCGCTGTTCGTGATGAGTCACTACCAGACGGGTATTGGCTGTGGTTAATCTGTGCTCAATTGCTTTAGATTCAAATGCAGTAAATAGTGGCTGATAGACTGCCCCAATACGCCATGTGGCTAAAATTGTAATCAGTAATTCCACTGTTCTTGGCATTAGCCCTGCAACACAGTCTCCCGGCTGAATATTTAATGATTTGAAATAATTTGCCAATTGGCCTGACGCCTGAGCCAGCTGATCAAAACTGTACTCGGCCTGTTGGCCGTCTTTACCTTGCCAGTACAGGGCAATACGGTTAGAACCCGTATGACGCTCACAACACTCTACATAGGCGTTGACAGCTTCAGGCGTACCCACAAGTTGTTGCTGAATTACCTGTTGCAGATCAAAATCCTGATATGCCTGTTCTAGTGTCTTCATCCCGATGACCTCTTGTTCCTCTAAGGCCACAGATCACTTGTGATCCGCCATAGCCCTATTTTTATTGTTATGTCACTGCTTCAGTTTTTGAGACTTCAGCTTCCATATAAATTTGATTTACTTAAAATAAAGCTTGCAGGTTTTGGTGACAATTTCCAAAACTGTCAAATAAGCTGCCATATTCAGCCTATGACTCAAATTATCCAGGCTGATCATGATAGTTTTCAATCTAAAAATAGGTAGAGTTTCAGATTTTCGTGACTTCGCGTGCAATCACCAGTCTCTGAATATCTGATGCACCTTCATAAATCTGGCTAACCCGAACATCCCGATAGATACGCTCGACCGGAAAATCAGTTACATAGCCATAGCCCCCATGAATTTGTATAGAATCTGAACAGACCCGCTCTGCCATGGTAGAGGCAAACAGTTTTGCCATTGAGGCTTCTTTCAAACACGGCAGACCAGCATCTTTCAGACTAGCTGCATGAAAAACTAGCTGCCGAGCTGCTTCAATTTGTGTAGCCATATCTGCTAGACGAAAAGCCACTGCCTGATGCTGCACAATTTCTACACCAAAAGCCTTACGTTCATTCGCATACTGTACAGCAGCGTCTAAAGCAGCACGCGCCATTCCTACAGATTGCGCTGCAATTCCTATACGGCCTGCTTCCAGATTTGAAAGTGCAATCTTGTAACCTTCTCCTTCCTTACCCAGCAAATTTTTCGCAGGAATGCGGCAGTTTTCAAAAATAATTGTGGCCGTATCTGAGGCATGCTGTCCCATTTTATCTTCAATATTTGCGACCACATAACCAGGTGTATGAGTCGGTACTAAAAAGCACGAGATACCTTTTTTGCCTGAGGTTTTATCTGTAATTGCAAAAACTAGCGCAACCTGTGCATGTTTACCTGACGTAATAAACTGCTTGGTACCATTAATGACCCATTCATCACCGTCACGTTCAGCACGGCAACTGATAGCACTTGCATCTGAACCAACATGCGGTTCAGTCAGACAAAAACAGCCCAGCCATTCACCTGAAGCAAAGCGGGTCAGATACTCCTGCTTTTGTACCTCAGTGCCATATGCATAGGTAATACCACAAGGCAGTGAATTTTGTACGCTAATGATGGTTGAAATTGCACCATCACCTGCCGCTATTTCCTCTAGAGCAAGCACCAATGAAATATAGTCAAGTCCAGCTCCACCCCATTCAACCGGTATCGCCATACCAAAAGCACCCAGCTCAGCCAGCTCTTTAAGTTCCTGAGCAGGAAATTCATGCGTTTTATCACGGTGGGCAGCAGTGGGTTTCAGTTTTTGCTGTGAATAATCACGAAGCATGTCCTGAACCATACGTTGCTCGGCAGTTAAAATCATCAGCTTACTTCCTTGTATTATTTGGCAGCCATACGGATTGCACCGTCCAGACGAATTACTTCCCCATTCAAATAGGTATTTTCAACAATATGAGCAACCAGTTTGGCAAACTCTGCGGGTTTAGCTAATCGTGGTGGAAACGGTACCATTTGTCCTAATGCTTCCTGCACCTTCTCTGGCAGGCCTTGTAACATTGGAGTCTCCATGATACCTGGCGCAATAGTCATGACCCGAATAGCGTGTTGTGCCAATTCACGGGCCAGCGGTAAGGTCATGGCCACTACAGCACCTTTAGAGGCCGAATATGCAGCCTGCCCGATCTGTCCTTCAAATGCCGCTACAGATGCCGTATTAATGATAATACCGCGCTCTTCCTCCCCTTCTTCAATAGAGTTTCTGGACATTAACTCAGCTGCAAAGCGCAGCATGTTAAAACTACCAGTTACATTGATGTCCAGAGCACGTTGAAATAGAGCGAGCTCATGTAGCCCATTTTTCCCCAGTATTTTGGCTGAAGGTGCAATCCCGGCACAGTTGATTAAGCCGTGCAATGCACCAAACTGTTGTGAGATATTGATAAAAAGCTGCTGGACAGTGGACTCATCTGTGACATCGAGTTTTACAAACTGGGCTTTTGGTCCCAGTTCCTGAACCATCTGCTCACCGGCATCCTGATTCATGTCGACCAGAATTACTTGCGCACCCTGTCCGGTCAATTGTCGTGCTGAGGCAGCACCCAAGCCTGAAGCACCACCCGTAATAACAAATACTTTTCCCTGAGTTTTCATATTTTTCGATCCGGCTGTCGATATTTTTCAAATAAAACGTTTAGTTAAATGCAGGGTAATGGCTCTCTATTTACAGTACAATTTCCAAATTGTGCAATTGGGATGCCAGTTTTGGGCAATCTGGCCAGCTGCTCTACAAACAATTATTCATGATGAGATCAAGTGAAAATATAATGGACCGGACAGATTTAGAAGAAAGCAAAGGAACAATATCCGTCAGTCTGGTTCATGAAGCCTTGATGGTGGCCTATAGCCGTGGACTTGATACCCGGCTCATTCTGCAAAAAGCAGAAATAGCACCTGAAATTCTGCACTCAGCCAAAGCACGTATTCCGGTTTCAGCATATGCCCGTCTCTGGACTGCACTGGCTGATCACATGAATGATGAGTTCTTCGGGATGGATAGCCATCCCATGCGTCGTGGTAGTTACCAGTTACTCAGTAAAATGCTGCTACAGGCAGAGACACTTGAAAAAGCAGTTCAGGATATGCTGAAGTTTCTGAACTTTATACTGGATGATTTACAGGTTGAGCTTCAGCTTGAACAAGATAAAGCTTATCTGGTGCTGCATGATCAAGGTCCAGTCAAACGGATGTTCAGTTATGCGACTTATCTGATGCTGGTACATGGCTTAATATGCTGGTTGAGTGGCCAGCGTGTGATATTGGATAAAATTGAATTGCGGTGCATGCAGCCTCTAGATGATCAGGATTATCGGGTTCGGTTCTGTGAAAAAATCTACTATGGCGCTTCTCAAAACCGGATTGAGTTTAGCCGGCATTATCTTGAAATAAAAATTAAGAAAGATAAAAATGCCTGGTACGATTTTTTAAAGCATACTCCCCAGAATCTTCTGGTTCGTTATAAAAATCCTGATTCCTTAAGCTTTAGTATTCGTAAATACTTAAGTGAGCTTGTACCAGCAGAGTGGCCGGAACTTACCGACATTGCTGCTCGTTTTAATCTGTCAGAAACCACTATGCATCGACGTTTAAAATATGAAGGTGTAAGCTATCAGCAGCTAAAAAATGATATCCGTCGTGATATAGCCATTGAATATCTGACCCATACTGATCTTTCATTACAAGATATTAGTGAACAACTCGACTTTCATGATGCCAGTGCTTTTCATCGTGCCTTCAAGAAGTGGACAGGTGTCAGTCCGGGTACTTATCGGCAGAATCGGAGCAAGCTCTAACTTGCACTTTAAAGAGAATAGCAATACTTTTTATCGGCTGAGAGATGGCGTTAAATATTGTTTCCCGCTACTGTAATTTTCGTAATTATCCTGCTCAGGATACCGGGAAAACAACAGGCCACTTGATGAAATTTATAGAAAGCTAAGGCTTAGGTTAGCAAAATTATGACCAGTAAATAAAAGGCTCCTAATGAAGCCCCGATATAAATAAATTTCGATCAGATTAGCTGACCCAATGTAACTCGATCATTGCCATTATAGTCTTTTACAGTACGAACCGACTGGAACCCTTTATGCTCAAAGAAAGAGCGTACGGCTTCTGCTTGTTCATAACCATGCTCCAGTACAATCCAGCCTTTCGGTCTTAACCAGCTTTTACCCTGCTCAATAATCGTCTCCAAATCAGCCAGACCTTGCTTAAGCGCAACGAGAGCCCGTACCGGCTCTGTGGCCAGATCTTTCATATGCCGATCTTCTGCATCGATATAGGGTGGATTGGATACGATTAAATCAAACATAGGCTCAGGTAACTGGTTCAATGCTGCAAACCAGGCTCCACAAGCAAACTCTACCTGCTGTAAACCATGTTTGTCTGCATTTTCACGGGCAACTGTAAGGGTGGGCATATAAACATCAGTAGCCAGAACCGACCAGTAAGGTTTTTCTGACGCTAGCGCCAGAGCGATGGCACCTGTACCTGTGCCTAAATCCACCATCTTGGTTTCTTCAGGCAACTCCAGCGTCAAAACAGTTTCGACCAGTACTTCAGTATCTGGCCGTGGTACCAGTGTATCTCGGGTCACTTTCAGATCAAGTGTCCAGAATGGCTGTGAACCAAGAATATATGCGAGAGGTTCGCCGGCTTCCAGTCGAGCCAATGCAGCCAGATAAGCATGCTGCTGCTCGGCCGTCAGCTCTTTATCCTGACGGAACCTGAACTCAAACATTTTTATATTTAGAATATGTTCAAGTAGCCAGATATTTTCCTGACGTTCATAGCTGTCTGGTATACCCCGAACCGTCAAGGCCTCACTAAGTTTCATTAGCCGCCATTTTCCTGTGCCAGCATTGCCAGCTGATCAGCCTGATATTCACGATGCAAGCTATCTAAAAGCTCATTTAGATCACCTTCCATAATGGCATCTAGCTTGTACAATGTGAGATTAATACGATGATCAGTCATCCGTCCCTGCGGGTAGTTATAGGTACGAATACGTTCAGAGCGGTCGCCCGAACCCACCAGATCACGGCGCATTTCAGAAGTGGCAGATTCTTGCGCAGCACGTTTAGCATTCTCTAAACGTGAAACCAGAAGTGACATCGCTTTGGCTTTATTCTTGTGCTGCGAACGCTCTTCCTGACATTCAACTACTGTGCCGGTAGGAATATGGGTAATACGTACAGCTGAGTCCGTTTTATTAATGTGCTGACCACCGGCACCTGATGCACGATAAGTATCAATACGTAAATCAGCCGGATTGATGTCTACTGTGGTATCCACATCTACTTCAGGAAGTATCGCTACAGTACATGCTGAAGTGTGTACCCGCCCCTGGGATTCTGTGGCTGGTACACGCTGTACTCGATGTGCACCGCTTTCAAATTTCATGCGACCATAAACACCATCACCATCGACACGACAGATTATTTCTTTATAACCGCCATGTTCACCTTCATTCTCAGAGAGAATTTCAAGCCGCCATCCACATGATTCCGCATATTTACTATACATACGGAACAGGTCACCAGAGAAAATTGCCGCCTCATCACCGCCTGTTCCAGCACGAATTTCCAGATATGCGGCATTGGCATCATTTGGGTCTTTTGGAATCATCAGAATATTAAGCTGACTTTCAAGTGACTCTATCAGGGCCCGATTCTCTCTAATTTCTTCCTGAGCCATTTCTTTAAAGTCAGGGTCAGAAAGCATGGCTTCAGCTGTTTCAATATCTGCTTCAGCCTGACGATATTTGGCCCAAACTTCGGTAATTTCAGTTAGATCACTATGTTCCCGGGACAGCTTGCGAAAGCGTTTATTATCAGAAATAACTTCAGCATCTGCCAGCAGTGCGGTCAGCTCTTCATAACGGTCAGATAACTGATCAAGGCGTAAACGTAGCGATTCTTTCATCTTTTAATATGTCTCAAGTCAAACAGCATTCGACTGTTAAAAGCGATCAAACAGTCTGCCATATCAGAAAATTGCGCATAGTGTACCGATTCTGACTTTTAAAAGACATCATTATTGGCAGGTAACACTTTGCCTCTATAAATTTTTTAGAGATATGGAGGCTAATCTTCAGAATTCATCCATATTTGCTTTAAAAATCTAGTTATTTGCCGTGATTTTAGACGTTTTTAATAGAAAGCATACAAAGCTGAAACCAAACACTATAAATACAGAGACAGCTCTCCATATTTAGTACGAATCGTTTTGTTACATTTCTCACAACGAAAGCATAAGCCTCAAAAGTTCTGAGCACATGGAGAACAAAATGAAATTAAATACAGTTTTATTAAGTGCAGCCTTAGCAACTACATCAATGTTGACTGTAAATGCGTATGCAGACAACACCACTCGTGTTGCAGCAGCAAGTGCGCTCGGAAGTGTAGCAGGCACAGCATTAGGTAGAAATATGGGTGGTAACACTGGTGCAATGATTGGTTCGGCACTAGGTGGTGCAGGTGGTGCAGCCGTAGCGAGTAATAAACGTAACCGTACTGAATCTGCGATTGGTGGTGGTGTAGGTGGTGTAGGTGGTTATGCCCTGGGTAAACAGATGGGTGGTTCAACTGGTGGCCTGATCGGTTCCGCACTGGGAGCAGCCGGGGGAGCAGCTTTAGGCAATAAAATTGCTAAAGATAAAGACGATGACCGCCGTTATTATAACTCCCGCCAATGGAATAAAAAATACCGTCGTCACCGTTAATAATAGCAGTCAAGATTCAAGCACCTTCGGGTGCTTTTTTAATGCATAAGACGGGTATGCACAATTACGGATAAATTAAGGATAAGCAAAATACAATTTCATAACGTTATCTTCATGCTGAGTCAGGTTTACGCTATTAATTTTGATCTATAGAAACTAGATTCAGATATATTTACAGGTGTACTCATGAACTATAAAACTCTAATGATTGCTGTTGTAGCAACCTCAGCCATGGGTATGACAGCAGCTAATGCAGGTAATGCAACCAATACTGCAATTACATCCGCTTTAGGCGGTGTAGTAGGTGCCGCAATTGGGCAGCACATGGGTGGACAAACAGGAGCAATGATTGGCTCAGCTGTAGGTGGCGGTGCCGGTGCTGCCGTTTCCAGCAATAAGCGCGACCGTAATGGCGCAATTATTGGAGGTGCCCTGGGTGCCGGAGCAGGTTATAGCGTTGGAAAGAATATGGGCGGTACAAATGGTGGTTATATTGGTGCGGCGCTAGGTTCTGCCGGCGGCTCAGTATTAGGCCAGCGTGTAAGTGAAGACCGTCGTTATGATGACCGGGATGAGCGTCGTTATAGCTCAAATCGTTATCGTTACAATGATTACCGCTACAACAACAACCGCTATACTGATAATGGCCGTCATTTAGGTCATTATAAAAATGGTAAACGTTACTAATTAATTTCCCAGTTATCTCTTTAAGCATCTTCGGATGCTTTTTTTATTTTTGTATTTATATCGTTTTTTATCGATATACAAAACCTGTTTAACGTCGTATGCTTTTCAGTAATTGTCTTAATCTGGAATCATCATGCCTAATCTTGTCAACACTCGATTTTCTATTCTGGAATTGGTTCCTGTCCGTGATGACAAGACCGTTCGCTTCTCCCTCGAACATTCTCTTGAATTAGCCCAACATGCTGAAAAGCTAGGCTATGAGCGTTTATGGTTGGCTGAACATCATAATATGGACGGGATTGCCAGTTCGGCAACTGCTGTTCTGCTCGGATATATCTTGGCCAATACAGAGCATTTACGCGTCGGTTCAGGTGGAATTATGTTGCCTAACCATGCACCACTGGTCGTTGCTGAACAGTTTGGTACTCTAGCGACCTTATATCCGGATCGGGTTGAATTGGGTCTGGGCCGTGCTCCAGGCACAGATCAGGTAACTATGCGTGCTCTACGTCGTGGTCGGCAGGAAACTGAAGACCAGTTTCCACAGGATGTACAGGAAATCCTGCACTACTTTAAAGAACCTCAACCCGGACAAAGGATTGTGGCAACACCAGGACAGGGAACGCATGTACCTGTGTGGCTATTAGGTTCTAGCCTGTTCAGTGCACAGCTGGCAGCAAGGCTCGGGCTACCCTACTCTTTTGCTTCTCATTTTGCACCGCGTATGCTTGGTCAGGCCATTCAGCTTTATAGAGAAAATTTTGAACCCTCCGAGTATCTTGAAAAACCTTATGTTTCTATGGGCGTACCGGTCGTCGTTGCACCTACAGATGAAGAAGCAAACTATCTGGCTACCAGTGCCTATCAGCGTGTTCTAGGGCTTATTCGTGGTCAGAGCCTAAAACTTAAACCACCTGTAGAAAGTATGGATGGCTTGTGGACACCAGCTGAACAGCTCTCTGTACGTAACTTTTATGCAATGGGCCAGATTGGCTCCCCTGCTACTGTTAAAGCCGGCTTAGAACAGTTGCTGCATGATTATGAAGTTGATGAGTTTATTTTTACCTGTGATATTTATGAGACTCAAAAACGGCTTGAAACGTTTAGCTTACTGATGGATCTTAAGCATTCTGTCTAATGAGATTCTATTTAAAGATAAGGCTTGTCCTAAAATGACAAGCCTTTCTTTTATTATCAATAATTTAGTTAAAAAATTATTCAACAATCAATACCTTACTTCACTGACTTTTTTGTCCACCAAATTTAAGCATTTCTGCCTACTCTTTTAGTGTTACAGCTTCCTACACTATTAAAAAATAGAAAATACAGGAAGACAGCTATGGCCACTATCGATCTGGAAAAAATGCTGCAAAAGGTCAAAAGTACTCAGTGGTGTTTATCCGATATTGACTGGAATGCGCCAGGTCGGGAAAAAATTACCGCAGAACAATGGCCAAAACTAAAAGACTTTATGGCTGATCTGATGTGGATCGAGCATGTGGGTGCACGGGCATTTTCAGCCATGTCAAAAAAAGCACCTAATGCAACCTTGCGTGAAATGTATGCCATTTTCCATGCTGAAGAACAGCGCCATGCGAATGCAGAAATGGCACTGATGAAACGCTGGGGAATGCTTGAGAACGATATCCCCAAACCCAACAAGAATTTGCGCCTGATTATTGAATGGCTCGATACCTATGCCGATGATATGCCCTTTTATATTCTTGGTGCAGTTATCCCAATGCTTGAAGTCGCTCTGGATGGTGCATTGTGTAAATTTTTACTTGATACGGTAGATGATCCGGTCTGTCATCAGGCATTTGAGCTGATTAATGCGGATGAAGCACGGCATCTAGGTGTAGGTTTCAGTGTCATGGAGCAGCAGGGAATGCATAAAAATCTGATTCAGCTAGGCCAGATGGCAGCTCGCATCGTTGATCCACGTTTAGTACTGGGCATTTTAGCCTACTTACCCCTGATCAATAAAATGCGCGACAATATTGTTAAACTGGGCTTACCTGAAGATAACCTGTATCAGGCAATGAATAAATTCACTCGAATCGGCGGACGTACACAACAAGGACGACGTAATCCATGGTTCCAAATTATTAACTGGCATGCTAAAAATGTCATTAACCGAGACAGGAAATTTTTTCATATTCCCGTTGATGCAATGGTGAGTATGACTGACAAGCTTCCAGAAAAGGCTTTACCTCGGATTCCTTCTTGGATATATGAATTAACTTCAGAACCAAAAGCTGCATCCTAACAATAAAAATTGAGGCATAAAATGAATACTAAATCCAAGGACCCGCATAAACCGGTTATTTTTCAGAATACTGCCAGGGACTTTGAGAATTTCCGTGGCCAGCTTATTCCATCAGAGCATATTGACCAGTATGATTTAAGCGATTTGAAAGTTGCAATTATTGGTGCCGATCAGGCTACTGTTAGCAAGCTGGAAAATATCTGTCAAAAAGCACAGTTTGTTAAAGTTTTCCAGATTACTCCCCATTTTATCTTGCCTAAGACCCAGAGTCATATTCACAAACTGATTTCTCATCCGTTAATTATCAAAAATCGCCGCTTATTTAATAATCGTATTAAAAGTCTGCTGGCTATCCGCCATCTTGAGGCCCAAGTTAAAGAAACGTGGTTAAGACGCCAATTGACACCAAATACAGGTGCAGAAAATAAAAAGTTTTTTAAATCGGATAATTACTACATAGCCCTGCAACGCGATAACTGTAAACTGATCACCTGGCCTGTGGTCAGAATTAATGCCGATTCCATACAGAGTATGGAAGGTGTCGAACATCTAATAGACGTAATTATTACCACTTATGTTTAAAATCAAAATAAATAAAAAAAGAGGCAATCAAAGCCTCTTTTTTTACCCAAAAGATTTTTACTGCACTGTACCCTGATAATGGTAAGCCGTTGCAGCCTTAACATAGCGCAAATATTGTGAAGTCAATTTCCCGGATGCCTGAATGACACGGATATCAATATACTTCAGGTCTTTTGATACCCGAATAAATTGCTGCGGTAGCTGTTGGTAATCTTCAAATGCTGGCTGATTTTCAGGGAAATTCGCACGATCATATTCGACGGTAATTTCACTTAACTTTTTAGTTTTTGTCTCGAAGATCTGTACAGGGCGAAGTTTTTGCCGAGAAAGTTGCAACGCCTGAATACTATAAGCACCTTCACGACTGCTTCCAATGACGATATCATGCACTAAATAGACAGTCATATTTTTAAAGTTTGTTTGATAGACATTCTGAACCAGGCTGGCAGTTGGTACTTGCTGGGTCATAATACGCTTTCCTGAATTGATCTGTACCCAAGTCTCAAATTCACGCATGGTGCCACCCGATGAAATATCAAAACTATAAAATTTTAATTTTTTGTCAGGACTATAATTAATAGACAATTTACCTGCATCAACCAGCTGTTTAAACGAATAATTAAAGCTTGCAGGATTGCTGAGCAACTGTTTCTGTATAGCTTCGGCTATTTGCTGATTATACTGATCTGCATCTATACGGCTATTTATCTCAGTTTGCTGATACTGCTTGAGCAATCCACTTTCAAATTGACTCAGAGTTTGTGCGTAACTTGAAAAAGAAAGGCTCAGTAAACTTGCGAGTAAAATTTTCTTTAACATTGCTGCTCACTTTAATGATTTACATTTTAACAAGCTAAAAGTCTTTATACAAAATAGCAGTATGAGTTCTGTCATACTGCTGTGTAACACATTTATCCAATACGGCGTTTAAGTCCAGTCATCTGTAAAATACGGGTAGAAATTTCTTCAATCGACATTTCTGAGACATTCAGGTATTTAATTCCTTCAGAAATATAAATTCCCTCTACCGCACGTAATTCCATCTGGCACTGGCTAAAACTTGCATAGCGGCTATTAGCCTTACGTTCAGTACGAATGGCAACTAGCCGCTCTGCATCAATCATCAATCCAAATAATTTATGCTTATGTGCTTTAAGTACTGCTGGTAAGCGGTTATCGTCCAGATCTTCTTCAGTCAATGGATAGTTTGCTACCCTGATACCAAACTGGAGCGACAGGTAAATTGAAGTAGGTGTTTTCCCTGAACGGGAAACTCCAATTAAAATAAGATCAGCTTTATCATAATGACGGGTACGTGCTCCATCATCATTATCTAAGGCAAAATGTACTGCATCAATACGCGCTTTATAAGATTCAGAATCTGTTACAGCGTGCGTTTGCCCGACCAAAGTCGTTGGAGGTGTGCCAAGTACATCGGAAAGCTTACTGATAAGGCCCTCAAATACGTCCAGATTTACTGCATTAGCCGTATTAATAATATCACGTACGTTAGGGTCAACTAGCGTATCAAATACCAAAGGCTGCTCGCCTTCCCGATCTGCACGGGTATTAATTTCTTCGACGACTTTAGTTGCAGCTTCTTCAGTAGTGATATAAGGGATGATGTGTATATCAAAATCAACATGCGGAAACTGGGCTAATAAGGAGTGACCTAAGGTTTCAGCGGTGATCGCAGTGCCATCAGAAATAAAAAACACACTCCGCTTAATTTGTTTACCTTCTGTCATTAAAATTCTCCTCAAACATTTGTCTTAGTACTATATAATCTTTATAGTAAACCGATCTTACATGACTGTCGCTTAGTAAAATCAAAAACCTAAGCGCTTTAAGATAATTTCATGCCAAGATAGTGATTAATACAGCAAAAGTGGAGTAACAACTTTGGAAGCGCGCGTAATCGGTCTGGAAAAACTAGGGAAACACGACGTTGAACTCGTGGGTGGGAAAAACTCATCTTTGGGTGAAATGATCAGCCATTTATCCAATGCTGGTGTATCGGTACCTGGTGGTTTTGCTACAACTGCTGCTGCCTATCGTGAATTTCTCGAACAGAGCGGCCTGAACGCCAAGATTCAAGCTGAACTTGCTCAATTAAATGTTGATGATGTTAATGCGCTGGCCGAAACCGGAGCTAAAATTCGTCAATGGATTGTTGACACTCCACTTACTGCAGAATTAGAAAAAGAAGTTCGTGAAGCTTTTGCAGCTCTCTCAAACGGCAACCCTGATATCGCGGTTGCCGTTCGTTCTTCTGCGACTGCCGAAGATTTACCAGATGCATCATTTGCAGGCCAGCAGGAAACCTTCCTGAATATTCGTGGTATTGACAATGTGCTGATTGCTATCAAGGAAGTTTTTGCTTCTCTCTTTAATGATCGCGCCATTGCTTATCGTGTGCACCAAGGTTTTGAACACAGCTTAGTTGCGCTCTCTGCTGGTATTCAACGTATGGTTCGCTCAGAGACAGGTGCTGCAGGTGTAATGTTTACACTTGATACCGAATCTGGTTTCCGTGATGTTGTATTTATCACTGCTTCTTATGGATTAGGCGAAATGGTTGTTCAGGGTGCAGTAAACCCTGATGAATTTTATCTGTCTAAACCTTTATTAACAGGCGGCAAGCATGCGGTCTTACGTCGCAACCTTGGCTCCAAGCACCAGAAAATGATTTATGGTGATGAAGGTTCTGCCGGTAACTCAGTAGTTGTGGTCGATGTTGAAAAACAGGAACGCCAGCAGTTTGCACTGAATGATCATGAATTACATGAACTGGCTAAACAGGCCCTTATCATTGAAGAGCATTATGGCTCACCAATGGATATTGAATGGGCAAAAGATGGCGATGATGGCCAGCTTTATATTGTTCAGGCACGTCCTGAAACCGTGAAAAGCCGTCAAGATGTGGGCACAATGGAACGTTATCTGCTAAAACAGCGTGGTAGCGTGATCTGTGAAGGCCGCTCTATTGGCCAGCGTATCGGTTCAGGTAAAGTTCGTATTGTAACTTCCATAAAAGAAATGGACAAAGTACAAGAAGGCGATGTTCTGGTATCAGATATGACTGATCCTGACTGGGAACCAGTCATGAAACGTGCTGCTGCCATTATTACCAACCGTGGTGGGCGTACCTGTCACGCAGCAATTATTGCACGTGAACTTGGTGTTCCTGCCATTGTAGGTTGCGGCAATGCGACTGAAGTACTGGCAGATGGTCAGGAAGTTACCGTCTCATGTGCTGAAGGTGATACTGGCTTCATTTATGAAGGTGCACTCGACTTTGAAGTTCAGCGCAACTCAATCGAATCTATGCCGAAGCTTCCATTCAAGATTATGATGAATGTGGGTAACCCAGACCGTGCCTTTGATTTTGCACAAATGCCAAATGAAGGAATTGGTCTTGCTCGCCTAGAGTTTATCATTAACCGCATGATTGGTGTGCACCCTAAAGCCCTGCTTAATATCGACAGCCTGCCACGTGAAACCCGCGCAGCAGTTATGGCACGCACAGCAGGCTATTCTTCTCCAGTTGAATTCTATATAGAAAAACTGGTCGAAGGAATTGCAACACTTGCAGCTGCATTTGCAGACAAGCCTGTTATTGTCCGTATGTCCGACTTCAAGTCAAATGAATATGCCAACCTGATTGGTGGCAAATTATATGAACCGGAAGAAGAAAACCCGATGCTGGGCTTCCGTGGTGCAAGCCGCTATGTTTCTGACAACTTCCGTGACTGTTTTGAGCTGGAATGCCGTGCACTTAAGAAAGCACGTGATGAAATGGGTCTGACTAACATCCAGATCATGATTCCATTTGTACGCACTGTTACTGAAGCAAAACGTGTTATTGAACTACTAGCTCAGAATGGACTTAAACGTGGTGAGAATGGCCTTAAAGTAATCATGATGTGTGAATTACCAACCAATGCACTTTTGGCTGAGCAGTTCCTTGAACATTTTGATGGCTTCTCTATCGGTTCTAATGATTTAACGCAGCTTACTCTTGGTCTGGACCGTGACTCTGGTATTGTTTCCCACCTGTTTGATGAACGTGACCCAGCAGTTAAAGCCCTATTGTCTATGGCTATTCATGCTTGTCGTAAAGCAGGCAAATATGTAGGGATTTGTGGACAGGGCCCTTCCGACCATCCAGATCTGGCGAAATGGTTAATGGAACAGGGTATCGAGTCGGTTTCACTTAATCCGGACTCTGTTTTGGATACCTGGTTCTTCCTTGCTGAAGAAAAAATTAAACAGTCTTAAATATATGTAATAAAAAAGGCCCAACAGGGCCTTTTTTATTACAATTAGCACCAGTTTAAGCAGTCTTATTAAAAGTAAATAAATAATTTAGATAGGTAGAAATTGGTTACTTTCACTGGACGCAACTTTATAGGGACAGACAATCAAACTGTGATGATATTTTAAAATTACTTTAATGAAAGTTATGAATTTCTACGGTTATTTATAATTTTTAATCTAATAGCTTAACGTCACAAGAAGCCCGATGATGATGAAAAAAGCCCAGATTAAAATGATCATTTTCTTTTGGAACTTTACTACTTCATTCTCTTCAGCTTTAAGTTCGTCCTCGAATTTTTTAGATTTTTCATACAGTTCATTGAGCGAAAAACTTTCTTGGCTACCCGGCAGGATGTTCAAATTAGTCTTAGTTACGCCCTTATAAGACTCTGTCAGGTGAAGGCTTAGTGGCTGTTCTGTATGAATTCTTTCCATAATTTTCACTATATTAAAAGTTTAGATCAAATAAAAGTGACTACTTAATCATGTTCTTTCTTTAAAAATTAAAATTTAAACCCACTCATTCAACTTTCAAAAAAAATACCCATACATTGAGTATGGGCAATAAACTTAAAAGTTCTTTAACTGTGACGAAGTTTACATTTACACCTCTAAAACAACAAGTAATTTATATAACAACTTATCACAAAAGCTCACATTTTAACCAAAAATTTTATTTATATCCGGAAAATAGTCATTCTTACAAAATTCAATAGGATACTAGAAAGTTAATTTTCAATCTAATTTACATCAAGATTTCTAGTTTGGCTTCTTCCCTTTAAAAATAGAAAACTTTGATTAACTGTAATGTAATAATATTTCAAAATATTACATTCGTGTTATTTATAAGATAATTGTGTTATTTATACTGCCGTCTTAAGTTATCTTATGTTCTAAATGCTTTACGATTATTCTCTTTCTGATACGTCTTATTTACATTCTACGCCTCAGCCACAGGTTATTGTAGAGTCTTCTACTCCCCACTCAGGTCCATTCGGTGGTGTCCGAGGTATGGTTTCAGATTATTTTGACCTTAATACTTTCACCAATAAATTAAAGAGTATTACTCGTCAATCCAGTACCAGTAAATGCGCTAAAAGTATTCGAGTTGCATTGCAATCTGCTGGTGCCAAAATACAGTCTCATCCTGTTGCAGCTTCAGACTGGGGAAATACTTTGCTTTCTCTGGGTTATCGTGAAATTAAACCCTCTTTTGACCATCCTAAAGAAGGCGATATTTATATAATTCATCGTACCCAGAAACATCAATATGGTCATATAGCTGGCTATAGCGGTAACAGTTGGGTTTCTGACTTTAAACAAAAAAGTTATGATGTCTATAAAGATAAAAATGTCAGCTATTCCTATTTCAGACTAGCAAACTAAGCTGCCTAATTAATAACAACTAAATTAAATCGGGATTATTAAGTAATTATAATCCCTGTTTATTTTGCAATTAGACTTTTTGGCTTCTAAGCTGCCGTTGGTGTCCAAATCCGGAAATTAAAATATCTTTATCGTTTACTGCCAGAAACACTGGCCTGCCTTGTTATAGATTCTATTCTCTTTAACTTATCCATTTGATAAAATATGACTTTTTAAAATATTTTGTATAAGCTCCAAGATGTTTAGCTGCACTTATATAAAATACTAATATATTCTTAAAACTCATTATTCCTGATCCATCAGGCTTAATTTTTTTAGTTATAATCCGTTTTGCCTCACTCTACTTTAAGCTGCTTTCGCTTAGTCAAATTTAAGCTTTCAGCTATCTCATATTTAAGATTTCCAAGTTCCTCCAATGTGGTTTAATATAAAAAGATTACAGCTACTTCACTTTTAAAATCTGCGTATTCCCCTGTTTACAGACAAATTTGACTAGTTATTTAGAGCAATATGTTATAAAGCAGATGAATTAAAGATATTTAATGATGTCTTTAAATATATGCAGAAAAGTTTGAGTGTATATTTTTCTTTTTTGTTTCATTTATTTCAGGTATTCGAGATTCAAAATTTATGCAGATTTATTTGGCTAGAAATAATCAACAGGCAGGCCCGTATACTCTAGAACAAGTCAATCAGATGCTTGCCAGTCAGCAGGTTTTGTTGACTGACTTAGCTTGGCATGAAGGTATGACCGAATGGAAAGCATTAGGTGAACTTACACAGGGAAAACTGAGTTATGAGCCGGCAGGCTACCAGTCTTCTTCAGCCCAGCCTGTATTTAATAATCCTGTGATCCAGAAAACTCATGTACAAAATAAACCTAAGGTCGCAGAGCAGCAGGCTTCAATCGGCTCAAGAATACTGGCAAAAGTAATTGATCTCATGTTGTGGCTACCTATAGCAGCCCTACCTTCTTTTTTCCTTACCCCTACCCAGATGACTGAGCTCACACGCATTCAGGCACAAATGCAGTCTGCAGATAGCACAACGAAGGCTATAGACCTTCAAAACCAGTTTCTTGCACTTATTCCAGCTGAAGCATGGCAGGCAATGCTGGTGTATATGCTTATTATGCTTGTGATCCAGGCTGTGTTACTCGCCCGGACAGGCCAAAGTATTGGTAAAAAGTTGGCTAATATCCAGATTGTAGACGCTAACACTTCTGGTAAAGTAAATTTAACCCGTGTTTTTTTATTGAGAAGTGTCCTGGTAATCTTGCTTACACTGACAGTAGTGCCCTTTATTGCAATTATTGATGCTTTATTTGCTTTAGGACAAAAAAGACAAACCTTACATGATATGATCGCCAAAACCAAGGTTATTAAACGTACTAAGTAGTCATTCACAGGGGTAAATGGATTTACCCTTTTAATTTTTCACCACTTTGAAAATATTGATTTTTTAATACGAAAAAACCAATCCCGACCAAAAAAATCAGTTTTCTTTACAGTAATTTAAAGCCACTTTATGTGTAGCTTAGTTTGTTGATATAAGGCATAATGCCCTACAACGTAGCGGTGCCCGGTAAAAAATGATTTCTTCAATCCAGAAGCTGTTGTTTAACTGATGCGGCACTTTAATCGCTATCCCATATTTATTTAGTAATGGGACTCTTCACCGAGGTTGTAAAATGAGACAAACAATTTTAGCTGTATTGTCTTTATCAACGCTTGCCGTACTCCTAACCGGGTGTGGTGGTGATCTAGTACTTCTAAACTCTAAAGGTCCAGTTGCTGCAGGTCAAAGTAACCTGATGATGACAGCAATCTATCTGATGTTGCTTGTGGTGATTCCATCAATCATCATGGCTTTATGGTTTGGTTGGAAATATCACGCGTCAAATAAAGATGCAGACTATAAACCTACATGGGCGCACTCTACTACGATTGAAGTTGTAGTTTGGGGTATCCCTGTTATTATTATTGGTATTCTAGCTTGGTTGACTTGGGTGGGTTCACACAAGTATGACCCATACCGTCCTATAGAATCTGAGCAAGCGCCATTGAACGTGCAAGTGATTGCAGAACAGTTCAAATGGGTGTTCATTTATCCAGAGCAGAATATTGCAACAGTAAATGAATTACGCTTTCCAGTAGATACACCAGTAAGCTTCCGCCTGACGTCTAACTTTACAATGAACTCATTCTTCATTCCGCAGTTAGCAGGTCAGATCTATGCAATGGCGGGAATGCAGACTCATCTGAATGTATTAGCTGAAGAAACTGGTGTATACCGCGGTTTCTCTGCCAACTACTCAGGTTACGGTTTCTCGCAAATGCGTTTCTTGGCATACAGTGTCACTCGACCAGAGTTTGATCAGTGGGTTGCTGCGGTTAAAGCAGGTAATGGTACTTCTGTAAATCCAGAAGCAATTCAAAAAGGTATTCTAGACCAAGCTGAATTTGCAACCTTACGTGATGGTAATCGGGCAAAACATCAAATTGAATCGATTGTTGCACGTGCTGTAACTCCAGAAGAGAAAGCGGAAGCGGCAAAACTTGAAGCTGAGGGTACTTACCCGACTAAGCCACATCCTGTGACTTACTATTCTTCAGTTGAGCCTAAATTGTTCGAATCAGTGATTAACAAATACATGAGCAACTACCACGGTGCAGACCACTCAGCGCAAGCGGGTGCCGAGCATGCTGGTGCATCTCATGCAAATGTTGAACATGCGACTGCTTCTGTAGAGGAATAAGACATGTTTGGTAAGCTTGGTTTTGATGCAATTCCGCACGATCCAATCGTGTTGGTTACAGTTGCATTGATGGTACTAGGTGGTCTGGCGCTTGTCGTAGGACTAACCTATTTCAAAAAATGGGGCTACCTGTGGAACGAATGGTTCACATCAGTAGACCATAAAAAAATTGGTATCATGTATATCATCGTGTCTGTCGTCATGCTGCTGCGTGGCTTTGCCGATGCGATCATGATGCGTCTTCAGCAGTTCCTCGCTAGAGGTGGTGGTGAAGGTTATTTGCATCCGGAGCACTACGACCAGATTTTCACCGCGCATGGCGTGATCATGATTTTCTTCGTAGCGATGGGTCTAGTTGTAGGCTTGATGAATATCTCTGTACCTCTACAAATTGGTGCACGAGACGTTGCTTTCCCACTGCTTAACTCTTTAAGCTTCTGGCTCTTCGCGGGCGCAGCTGGCTTGATGATGGCTTCTCTGGCAATTGGTGAATTCGCCGCTACAGGCTGGATGGCTTATCCTCCGCTGTCAGGTATCGAATACTCGCCTGGCGTAGGTGTAGATTACTATATCTGGGCACTCCAGATTTCTGGTCTAGGTACGCTTCTTACTGGTGTTAACTTCTTTGTTACCATTATTAAGATGCGTGCACCTGGCATGAAACTGATGGATATGCCGATCTTTACCTGGACTGCACTATGTACTTCTGTACTGATTATTGCTGCTTTCCCTGTACTGACTGCAACCATTGCAATGCTGTCTCTGGACCGTTACTTCGGTTTCCATTTCTTCACTAATGACATGGGTGGTAGCCCAATGTTATATGTGAACCTGATCTGGACTTGGGGTCACCCAGAAGTATACATCTTGGTACTGCCAGCATTTGGTATTTACTCGGAAGTTGTTGCAACATTCTGCCGCAAAGCACTATTCGGCTATAAATCGATGGTGTATGCAACTGTAGCAATTACCGTACTGTCTTTTGTTGTATGGGTTCACCACTTCTTTACCATGGGTGCAGGTGCCAACGTTAACGCGTTCTTCGGTATCATGACCATGATTATTGCGATCCCGACTGGTGTGAAAATCTTCTCTTGGTTGTTCACCATGTACAAGGGCCGCATTACCTATACAACGCCAATGCTATGGACTCTAGGCTTCCTGGTTACCTTTGGTATTGGTGGTATGACAGGTGTACTGATGGCAGTTCCACCAGCAGACTTCCTGGTTCACAACTCACTGTTTTTGATCGCTCACTTCCATAACGTAATTATTGGTGGTGTTGTATTTGCAATGTTCGCAGGTATCATTTATTACTGGCCAAAAATGTTTGGCTGGAAACTTAATGAAACTTGGGGTAAAGCTGCATTCTGGTTCTGGTTCTTTGGTTTCTACTTTGCGTTCATGCCACTTTATATCCTAGGTTTCATGGGTATGACTCGTCGTCTGAACACATATGACAATCCAGACTGGGATCCGTATGTAACTATTGCAATGTTCGGTGCTGTCATGATTGCTATCGGTATCGCTTGCTTCCTGATGCAAATTATCGTTGGTTTCTTACAGCGTAATGACAATCTGGACCTGACTGGCGACCCTTGGGATGCCCGTACACTTGAATGGTCTACATCTTCTCCTGCCCCATTTTATAACTTTGCTCACCTGCCAGAAGGTAACGGTATTGACCGTTTCTGGACAGACAAAGAGAATGGTGTGGCATATGCTCGTCCAACGAGTTATGAAGATGTCCATATGCCAACTAACCGTGCTGCCGGCTTTGTAATTGCAATGTTTATTACAGTTATGGGCTTTGCATTGATCTGGCATATCTGGTGGTTAGTATTCATTACCTTCGCTGCTGCTATTATTAGCTTCATCGTGAGTTCATTTACTAAGAAAGTGGACTACTATGTACCTGCAGCTGAAGTTAAGCGTATCGAAGATGAACGTTATGCTTTACTTGAAAAACACTTGAAGAAGGACTAAGGATATGGCTGAAGTACTTCATCACGACAACCATGGACATGATGAACATCATCATCACGATGATACTGATATCACTGTCTTTGGTTTCTGGACCTACTTGATGAGTGACTTGATTTTATTCGGTACACTCTTCATCGCGTTCGCTGTATTAAGCAGTCATGTTCCACCGGGTACTCCAAGTGCAGGAGATCTGTTTGGCGACTCTCTTGGTTTTGTTTTAACTGAAACCTTCGCCCTTCTGATCTCTTCAGTAACCTTTGGTTTTGCTGTACTTGCTTCATACAAGAAAAATGTGGGTCAGGTTATTGCCTGGCTTGCAGTTACATGGCTTTTTGGTGCGTCGTTCATCGGCATGGAACTATATGAGTTCAATCATCTAGTTCATGAAGGTTACGGCCCAACTACCAGTGCTTTCCTTTCCTCGTTCTTTACGCTGGTCGGTACGCACGGTATCCACGTAACTTCAGGTCTGGTATGGATGATCATTTTGATGATTCAAATCAAGAAAAATGGTTTGACTCTTCCAAATATGCGTCGTCTGGCTTGCCTAAGCTTGTTCTGGCACTTCCTTGACATCGTTTGGATCTGTGTATTCAGCGTAGTTTACTTAATGGGAGTTCTCTAATGAGTCACGATCATAACTCTGCTGGTGCAGCGCACGGTAATTTCAAGCAATACACGATCGGCTTTATCCTATCCGTAATTCTGACCATCATCCCATTCGGGATGGTGATGAGTGGTGGATTTGAGCGTGGCTTACTGGTTACTGTAATTGCCATTACTGCTGCTGCACAGGTGCTTGTTCAGCTGGTATTCTTCTTACATATGAATGCCTCTTCAGAACAGCGCTGGAACGTAATTGCTTTTATCTATACTGTCCTATGTATTGCAATTTTACTTGTAGGCTCGGTATGGATTATGAATTACCTTCACTTCAACATGATGATCTAAACTGGTCGTCATGCTGAAAAAGTATCTATTCCTGACCAAACCAGGAATTCTCTTCGGTAATTTCATTACCACCTTGGGCGGCTTTTTATTAGCCGCCCAAGGCTCTGTAGATTTCCTTTTGCTTTTTTTAACCCTTATCGGTACAACGCTTGTTGTTGCCTCAGGTTGTGTCGTCAATAATATAATTGACCAAGACATCGACCAGAAAATGCAACGCACTCAAAATCGTGCTCTTGTAAAAAAAACTGTTTCTGTACCTGTTGCCATGCTATATGCGCTGGTTTTGGGAGTGATCGGTTTTAGCATACTATGGTTTTGGGTGAACACTTATGCCTTTGCATTTGCTGTGGTTGGTTTCGTGGTGTATGTAGGCTTCTATAGTCTCTGGACCAAACGTACCAGTATCCATCAGACACTGATTGGCAGTATTTCTGGAGCAAGTCCTCCGGTGATTGGTTATACAGCAGTAACCAATGAATTTGACTTGGCCGCCCTACTCATCTTCGCAGGTTATGCATTCTGGCAAATGCCTCATTCCTGGGGAATTGCAATCTACCGTTTTGATGACTATAAAAATGCAGGTATCCCTATTTTACCTGTAGCACGTTCTATTCTACGCACCAAGATTGAATCCCTGATTTATATCGTCCTATTCAGTATTGCCATGAATGCCCTATTCATCTATGGCTATACCAACTGGCTGTATTTGGTTATCTTGAACCTTCTGTGCATTTACTGGTTTTACATTGGTCTGATTGGCCTGAAGGCTGAAAATGACCAGCTCTGGGCAAAGCGTTTCTTCTTATTTTCAGTTACTCTGATTACGATTGTCAGCCTGAGCTTCAGTTTTACTTCAGTGTCCCCTGCTCCTCATTTCCCTATCTTTTAGTCAATACAGAGTGGTTGTCTGTAAGCCACTCTCGTAGATGATATGTACTTGATTTCCCACTTTCTAGCGCTATTCTTGAAAAGCATTTGTCTTTGGTTTGGTTTTTCCCTATAATTGCCGCTTCGCAATTTATGCGGCTCGACTAGAAATCGAGACTCCTTGCTTCTGATACCATAATTCAGGGGCTGTTTAAACCGTAAGGAGCTGACAATGCGTCACTACGAAATCGTACTTCTGGTACACCCAGACCAAAGCGATCAAGTTGTGGGTATGGTAGAACGTTACCTGACTCACATCAAAGAAGCTGATGGTCAAATTCACCGTTTAGAAGATTGGGGCCGCCGCCAACTGGCTTACCCGATTAACAAGATTCACAAAGCGCACTACATTTTAATGAATGTTGAATGTGGTCAAACGACTCTTGATGAATTAGAAGAATTATTCCGTTATAACGACGCAATCATTCGTAATGTTATCATCCGTCGTGAAAACGCAATCACTGAAGAGTCTTTATTGGCTAAAAGTGCTGAAGAAAAACGTGCGCGTAAAGCTCAACGTGAAGAAGCACAACACAATCAAGATTCTGTTGAAGCTTAAGGAGAACATCAATGGCACGTTTTTACCGTCGTCGCAAGTTCTGCCGCTTTACAGCTGAGAATGTTGCGTACATCGACTACAAAGATATCGATACTTTAAAACAGTACATCACTGAAAACGGCAAGATTGTTCCTAGCCGTATCACTGGTACTAAGGCTCGTTATCAACGTCAATTAGCGCTTGCTATTAAACAAGCTCGTTATTTGGCTTTGATCCCTTACACTGACAACCATAAGTGAGGTGATCTGTGGACGTTATCTTATTACAACGCATTAAAAACCTAGGTAAGTTAGGCGATAAAGTTTCTGTAAAAGCAGGTTATGGCCGTAACTTCCTTATCCCTCAGGGTAAAGCTGTTGCTGCAACTGAAGCTAACACTTCTGCTTTTGAAGCTCGTCGTGCTGAACTTGAGAAACAAGAAGCTGATATTTTAGCTGCTGCTCAAGCACGCGCTGACCAACTGAATGAAGTTAATATTGTAATTACTGCGAAAGCTGGTGATGAAGGTAAACTGTTCGGTTCTATTGGTACTCGTGATATCGCTGATGCACTGACTAATGCTGGTCTTGAAGTTGACCGTGCTGAAGTTCGCCTTCCAAACGGCGCACTTCGCAACACTGGTGAATTCAACATCGCTATTCAGTTGCACCATGACGTAACTGCTGAAGTTCTGGTTACTATCGTATCCGAGTAATTCTCTGCAGTGAAAAGAGCATGCTTTGGCATGCTTTTTTTATTCTTAAATTTTTTATTGATTCTACAGTTTTATTTTTTTAATTGAATTTTCGATTTGAGCGTTTTTTTCTGCTGTTTTGCATTAAGATAAGTAACCTGAATTGAAAGTCATCTCTTCATTTTTTGTTTTATAAAAATCAGGACTTTATATGTCACAGGCAAGTGCCAAGGCCATCCTTAATCCCACACTACTGGAAAATAAAGCCACTGAAACAGCTCAGCTTAAAGAATTTCGTACGCCTCCGCATAATTTAGCGATTGAACAGGCTGTACTTGCGGCGCTGATGACTGTTGCTGAATCTTTTGAACAGGTTGGTGATGTTTTAAAAGAAAATGATTTTTATGCTACTCGCCATAAATATATTTTTAGGGCTATTGAAAAGCTTGCTCAGGAAAATTCGCCTTATGATGCAGTACTGGTCAATGACTGGCTGCTAAAACAAAATCTGATTGATGCTGTAGGCGGTGAAGAATATTTAATGCAATTAATGGCAGATTCGCCATCTAGTTTTTATAACCTAGAAACTTACGCTGCTAAAATTAAAGAATTTGCGACTCTACGCAACATGATTAAAATCAGCACTGAAATTCTGCAAAATGCCTATGATACTAAAGGTCGCAGTGTCAGTGAGATTCTGGATCTAGCAGAAACCAATATATTTTCTATTGCCGAGCAGCATAACAACAATAAAAAAGACTCTGGACCCAAGTCAATTAGTACGGTTACGGCTGAAGTAATTACCAAGCTTGATGAACTTTCTAAACTTGAAGGAAGCCTGACAGGTTTATCTACCGGGTTCATTGAGCTTGATAATAAGACTTACGGCATGCAGTCTGGTGACTTGATTATTGTTGCAGCTCGTCCTTCAATGGGTAAAACTACTTTTGCCATGAATCTGGTCGAAAGTGTCTTGTTTAACTGTAATTTGCCTGCACTGGTTTTTTCTATGGAAATGCCCGCAGACTCAATTGCTATGCGTCTGATTTCATCATACGGCAAGGTGCATCAGGGTCATTTACGTTCGGGTAAGCTCGATGGGGATGAATGGTCTAAAGTCACCGGTACTATTTTACAGTTACAAGAAAAGCATTTGTATATAGATGACTCCTCTGCCCTGCCTCCAACGGAATTACGGGCACGAGCACGCCGAATTGCTAAACAGCATGGTGGTAAACTTGGCTGTATCATGGTCGATTATTTACAACTGATGAAAGTTCCAGGCATGGGAGATAACCGTGTCGGCGAGATTTCCGAAATTTCGCGAAGCTTAAAAGCTTTAGCTAAAGAGATGCAGTGCCCGGTTATTGCCCTGTCACAGCTTAACCGTTCTTTGGAAAACAGACCTAATAAACGTCCGGTAATGTCAGACTTACGCGAATCCGGTGCAATTGAACAAGATGCCGATTTGATTATGTTTATTTATCGCGATGAAGTATATAACAAAGAATCTAAAGAAGCGGGCACGGCTGAAATTATTATTGGAAAGCAACGTAACGGTCCAATTGGCAGTGTACGTCTAGCTTTTGAAGGCCAATATACCCGTTTTAGTAATCTTTCTCCTGAATATTATAATCAGTTTGATGATGAGGAATAGATACTTAAAAATCCTTAATTTCTGTATAAGTTAAGGATTCAGCTTCACTTGTTATGCTAAACCCTAGTCCTAGTGCAGCTTTCAATTTTTGCGTAACCTTAATGAGTCTAGGCATTTTCTGTTTGATAAACCTATTTAATTCTTCTTATAAATTCACAACCTACTCAAATATTTGCTGAGCTTATTATAATTAACTGCAAAATTTTTTAGACGCTGCTCTATGGGCTACTATTTACTTATACTCACCTAGCCAATCTTTCTGACTTAAAATCTTTATCAGGCTTACCACAATCAGCTTGTACTTTAAATCAGCGTTTAATCTTTTCCCCTACTGTGCACATAATAGATTAACCTGTTATTTTATAAAATAAATCTATACTCACTATAAACTAATATCTTTATTACACGATATATTATGGCTATAAGCTGATGTGAGTAGACTGTTACCCAAGTAATCTTTCAATATTATTGTAAATTAGCACTAAATAAGTAACACTTCTGTGATTAGCCTTTAATAAATTAATTAGTATTTATGTCTATTTTTAAATGAGAGGAATACAATAATAACCAATATGATCAGCTATTGATTATCTTTAAACAGATGTCTTTAAGTATATCTATTCAACTCACTAATACAGCACTCACTGTATTAGCTCAGCATTTGTAATCCCTCAAGGAGTAACTAGGGTGCGTCAAGCAACAGTTTATATTGACAGTCAGGCTCTGCAATATAATTTAAACCGTGTTAAACAACTTGCCCCAACTGCTAAAATCGTTAGTATGGTTAAAGCCAATGCTTACGGACATGGAATCAAAGACTGTCTTGCAGCCTTAAATTCAACGGATAACTTTGGTGTTGCTTGTCTAGAAGAGGCGCTGGAAATACGTAAATTAGGTTATCAGCAACCAATTACCTTAATTGAAGGGATATTTTCTGAAGAGGAAATGGATAGCGTTATTCAGTACGGTCTTGAATGCGTTATACATCAATCAGCACAACTAGATTGGTTAAAAGCCCGTAAAGAAGAGTATATTACAAAAAATCTGAAAGTCTGGGTAAAACTGAATAGTGGTATGAACCGCTTAGGTTTTAAAGTTCCTGAGATTATCGAGATTATTAACTCCTTAAAGGCTGAAGGCTTTAGCTGTGTGCTAGCCATGCATTTTGCAAATGCTGATGCTGATCATCCCCTGAATGAACAACAAAAAACTCAATTCTTGCAGGTTAAAGAGGCTTGTGATCCTGTACTTGCCTCCTGTTGTAATTCTGCTGCGATTTTCAAATGGCCAGAGCTAAATTTTGATTATGTGCGTCCCGGTATTATGCTTTATGGTGCTTCACCTTTTGCTGATAAGTCTGCTCATGAGCTTGACTTGAAGCCGGTGATGACATTTGATGCAGCAATCATTGCATTAAATCAGATCCAAACAGGTGAGGCGGTAGGTTATGGCTCTACTTTTGTGGCCTCTCAAGATATGCAAATTGCTATCGTATCTATTGGTTATGGTGACGGTTATCCACGTGCTTTTATAAAACCAAATTATGTCATGATTAACAATAAGCCAGCGCCAGTCATCGGAAGAGTTTCTATGGACATGATTGCGGTGGATGTAAGCGGTTTGACTGTGACTTTAGGCACACAGGTAGAGCTCTGGGGCAAACAGCGTCTGGTCGATGAAGTAGCCGAAGCTAATGGGACTATTGGCTATGAACTGCTTTGCCGGCTAAGTAACAGACCAAAGCGCATACTTAAGTAAACTAAAAACCCAAGCTCAGGCTTGGGTTTCTTGTCTTGCTTTAGTCAATATATGCAGAAAATCATTTAAATTCTGCTGGTTAAGTTTAGTCGGACTAAAATGTAAATGGCCGAGTTTTTGAAAAAACTCGCTTACTTCACTATTACGACGTACAAATTTCATTGCCCATCCATCAAAATTCTGCTCGCTGATTGGATGTACACCAAACTCTATAATTTCCTGATGGCGCTGATCTTCTTTAATTCTTTCAAACAGATCAAGCACCTGCTCACGCTCGCCTTCCAAGCACTGGAAAAAGTACTGATCTGCATAGAAAAGCACACCGTTAATACTATTAAGAGCATTAAATGATTGGGCTTCTGAAAGAATTTCTCTTAAATCCATAAGTAAATAATCAGAAGGCGAAGTGGTCTTGCTGGCATAACATAACTGTATCACTTTGTAGTCTTTATATTTATGAATTGAAATATATTATGCCACTATTTTTAAATTTTATAACCAGTAGTCATCTGTCGGTTTAGGTAAGTTTTGTAAACCTCGGCGTAAAGCATCTGACCATTGCTTGCTGATGTGTTCGAAATACGGATCTTCACTATAAATACGTTTGCCTAACGGTATATGTAAACTGTCTTTACGGTAAACGAGTGAGTCTAGTGGCATTCCCACAGAGACATTTGAACGTAAGGTAGAATCAAAAGAAATCAGACTACAACGAAATGCTTCATCCAGCGGCATATCATAAGATAATGCCCGGTCCAGAATTGGTTTACCATATTTACTTTCCCCTATCTGAAAGTAAGGGGTATCGCTTGTAGCGCAAATGAAATTTCCCTGAGGATAAATATGGTAAAGCTGCATTGCCGAACCTTTAATCTGTCCACCGACCAGTAGATTACAATAGTAGTTGCTCTCTTCATCAGGGTCAGTAGTCACATCTGCAATTACCCGTTTTAAGGTGTGTCCTATTAGCTCTGCCACTTCGAACATAGTATTGACACTATAAAGATGGGGTTTCTGGTCCAGAGCCAAATGATTTTTTAAGTGACCAATCACTGCTTGAGTAGTAGCTAGATTTCCAGAAGTCTGTATCACAATGAAACGTTCACCTTCTACACCGAAGCTGAATAATTTTTTGAATACAGAAATATGATCTACTCCTGCATTGGTTCGCGTGTCACTTATAAACACCAGCCCATCTTTTAATCGAAGTCCACAACAATAGGTCATTTCAAAAAATCCTTTCTGCTTTCAACATGAAATAGCTGATTATGAAAACAATGATTTGATCGTTATCCATTACAGTTAAGCTGATATATTTTTGCCTGTATCATTTAATACACGACACCTTTACTGTATAAAAGCTTCTTCCAAAACGATAGCATTTATTGATTAAAAAAACCTATTGTCATGTATAGCTCTCTATTTGAATTGTATAGTGAAACATTCAATACATTAAATAAAGTAACCAAATCGGACATTCTTATTTTTTTCAGATAGATTTTCTCAGACTAATTAATTGACCTCTTTAATTTATTAACTCAATTCAAACATATATTGCAATTGGTCATTGAATGCATAAAAAGCAATCAGTGTCGGATGTTCTTTTAATTCTTGCCAAGCCAGCTCTACCGCTTCCCAGCCCAAACTATGTAGCATCATTACGATGGTATCAAGATCATTAAGAGTACCTTGAATACTCTGCTTGAAACGCAGTTGTGTATCAAGGATTTCAATTTTTTGTCCTAACATGAAGAACAGGAATACATCCTGTTCTTCAGATTCAAAAATTTCGGTACAGTCTGTTACAACATCACATAAATAACTGGCATTTGAACTTGCCTGACGAATCAGCTGATTTAATTCAGCATATGCCTTGGCACTCAACAAGCCTCTTAATTCCTGAATATTATCTTTAGCAGTTTTAAATTGCTGGCTAAATGAATAGGGTTGTTCAGGGTCAAAAACCAATTCATTAAGTGAACAGGCATCATAGGCAGGTAAACAGAAAGCATGAGCAAACTCAACGGCTTCTTGATCATTTTTAAATGGTACACGACCACATAGGTATTGAGTTCGTGCCAGATAGCGACCTAACCAGTAAATATTATAAGCATTCGAACTTAACAGTATCATTTAACTTTTCCTCTATCGATTCGATTGTTCAGGAGTGCAATGTATCTACCACCCAAGTGTCTTTAATACCTCCACCCTGTGAGGAATTTACTACTAAAGACCCTTTTTGCATTGCTACTCGAGTTAGCCCACCCGGTACAATTTCAGTACGTTGTGGTGAACTAAGAATAAATGGCCGAAGATCAATATGACGTTCCGCAAGCCCTTCTTCCACCAAAGTCGGTGAGACAGAAAGATCTAAAGTAGGCTGGGCAATATATAAATGAGGCTGTATACGGACTTTTTCTCGAAACTCCCTGAGTTCCTTGGCTGAAGCTTGAGGGCCTATCAGCATTCCATACCCGCCTGAACCTTGAGCTTCCTTAATAACCAGTTTTGACATGTTATCCATGACATATTCAAAATCCTGCAAATAACGGCACTGATAGGTAGGCACATTATTTAATATAGCTTTTTCACCCAAATAGTATTCAATCATTTGAGTAACGTATGGGTAGACAGATTTATCATCTGCTACTCCTGTACCTGGAGCATTAGCCAGTACAACGTTTTGGCTTAAATATGCAGACATCAGGCCCGGCACCCCCAAAGCGCTGTCGGGACGGAACGTCGTCGGATCCAGAAAGGCATCATCGAGCCGCCGGTAGATCACATCAATTCTCTTACGGCCCCGAATAGTTTTCATATAGACTTTATTATTTTCAACATATAGATCCCTGTTTGTAACCAGCGGCACACCCATCTCTCGCGCTAAAAATGCATGTTCATAGTAGGCGCTATTGAAACGGCCCGGTGTCATAATCACAATCTGCGGGTTATCTACATCAGCGCTTTCTTCTAAAATGCTTTTAAGTAAAAGTGGATAGTGACTGATCTCATAAAGCTGTTTACTGCGACATAGATCAGGCATCAGTTTTTTGCTGATTTTTCGGCTTTCCAGCATATAGGATACGCCCGAAGGTGTACGCAGATTATCTTCAAGCACAAAAAAGCTTCCACTGCTATCACGTACGATATCAATACCGCTAACCTGCGAATAGACTTGGCCTTTTAAGGAGCAATTCATCATCTGTGGTAAGAAAGCTTCATGCTGCAAGATCTGCTCTGCAGGTATCAAACCCTCTTTTAAAATATGCTGATGATGGTAAATATCATCTAAAAATAAATTAAGAGCCTTTGCACGCTGTACACAGCCTTGAGCAATCTTATCCCATTGCTGTCTGGCAATAACACGAGGAATCAAATCAAAAGGAATTGTCCGTTCTGTCCCTTCTGCATCTCCATAAACGGTAAAGGTAATTCCCTCATAGAGAAAATATTCTTTTGCCTGTTGTTGTAGACTTAGAAGTTCAGGCAGACTGCGCATGCATAACCATTCTTCAATTTTTTTAGATGCTTCACCGCTAATATTTTGGTCATCCAGCATTTCATTAAAAAATTTTGATTTGAGCTGGTCAAATAAATAAGCTGTTGGAGGCATGTTATGACTACATTGTTGTTTGAATTTGTCTTCGCTATTAGCTACTACAATCTTTTTATTTTTATTAAAATGTTCGATACATGTGTCGTTATAACTTTCGATCATTAAACTCGTTTCACATTCATCTTTTAACATTGGATGATCCCTTTAAGTTATATCTTCTACTTTTAGCAAATTGGATGCCAGTTTTTGTCATCTTGGAGCTTATTTATTGCTGAAACCTTGTTATTTCTCAATGGTATTAATGCAGCAACTTGTTTCGAGATATGTGTACGTATTTTTTCTGTTAAGCTATTGCTAATACTTGCAACTTTTTTTATTGTGATACTGCCAAGTATTCTTTAATTCTTTTAACTCATTCAACTTTTCCAGCTTTATAGTGATTATGACCTCACAAGAAAAAGAAACCTCTAATAGTCTGTATCGTCAGTGGCAAATCCTTTCCCGCCTGTCTACGGGCAAATGGATGGGCACGCGAGAACTTCAAGAGATTCTTGAGCGTGAAGGTATTGATATCAGCTTGAGAACGATCCAACGGGACTTGAATCAGATTTCGCAACGATTCCCGATTGAAAGTAATAAAACCGTGCCTCAGGGCTGGCGTTGGCGCTCAGATGCGCCTATTCAGAGCTTACCGCATATGACCAGCTCTCAGGCTGTAACTTTTATGATGGTAGAAGAACATCTTAAACACCTGTTGCCGCCAAGTTTAATTGAAGAAATGAACCCATGGTTTGATCTGGCCCGGCGCAGCCTTTCTGCCCAAAACAATGTCCGGCAATGGATTAACCGGGTCCGGATTGTTCCTGCAACCCAGCCGCTTATTCCACCTGTAGTAGACCGGCAGGCACAACAGGCTATTTATGAAGGGTTATTGCAAGATAAACAGATAGAATGTGTTTATCGCGCACGTGGGCATCATTCGGAAGAAAAAACCTATATTTTAAATCCATTAGGGCTGGTACAAAAAGGTGCCATCATTTATCTGATCTGTACCCGTCATGATAAAAATGAAGTACAGACCTTTGCTCTTCATCGTTTTAAATCTGCCATAGTACTCAACTCAAGATCATTACATCCCGTAGATTTCGATATTGATGTCTATATCGAGTCAGGCGCTTTAGGCTTCCGTGTAGATTATAACAAGCCCACTGAAACAGTTGAGCTGAAACTGGTAATGTCAGAAAGTACCGCTCAAAGTTTTTACGAAAGTCAGCTCAGTAAAGATCAGACCATTAGTATACTTGAGGAGCATGTGGTTGAAATTAGTGCTCATGTGCCCTTTACATCACAATTGGTTTGGTGGTTAAGAAGTTTTGGTAAAAAGCTATTACGTATAGAACCTGCACAGGTCGCTGCTGCGGTGTATGAAACCGAAGAATAAAAAAAGAGAGCTGTTTGTAGCTCTCTGAGACTTTTTATTATCATTTTAAATAACAGAAAAAATATTATTTTTTTAAACCAGATTCAGGCCAGTTTTACATATGCTATAGCCATATAATCCTAAAAACCCGTTTTTTATACTATCTAAATCAGCTATTAACATCGGCAAGCCAGCATGTCAGTATTAAAGCGTATACGGCATATTGTCATAAAATAACTCTCCTCTATTTGGGTGTAAGAGTACTTTAACAATTGAATATATGAGCTGTGAAATAAGTAGATCAGCTAAGTTTTCTAAATTTTTATCTTAATATTTATTTTGAAAATATTTACGGAAATACATATATAAAAAAGCCTGCGTTAAGCAGGCTTTTTTTAAGTTAAGCTGTCTTTTTTATCTGGGCATTTTTACGGATCGTAATCATAATCAGTTGTACTGCTGCCGGTGTTACACCCGGAATACGGCTAGCTTGTGCCAAGGTTTCAGGCAGTACAGTTTTTAGTTTCTGGGTAATTTCACGGGAAAGACCAGACACTACATCATAATTAAAATCAGCCGGAATCCGGGTTTCTTCTAGACGTTTCATCTGTGCAACATCTTCATGCTGGCGATTGATATAGCCCGCGTATTTTACAGCAATCTCAATCTGGTCACCCACCTGCTGAGTGACTTCAGAGTCTGTAAGTTCAGCAATTTGCTCAAAAGTTACATTCGGACGTTTTAACAGGTCAATTGCACTAGATTCCTTACTTAAATCCTGCCCTGTCATCTCAACGAATTTTTTACCCATCGGATTATTAGGCGCCGCCCACAGGTGCTGCAAACGAGACGTTTCACGCTCAACAGCTTCCATTTTTTCACAGTATGCCGCCCAACGCACGTCATCGACGAGACCCATTTCACGACCTACTGGAGTCAGACGCTGGTCAGCATTATCTTCACGCAACATCAGACGATATTCCGCCCGTGAGGTAAACATACGGTAAGGCTCTTTAGTTCCTAACGTAATGAGATCATCCACCAAGACTCCTATATACGCCTGATCACGTTTAGGTGTCCACTCTTCCTGCTCCCAGGCACGACGTGCAGCATTCAGACCTGCAAGCAAACCTTGTGCACCTGCTTCTTCATAGCCAGTCGTACCATTAATCTGTCCGGCAAAATACAGGTTATTAATAGCTTTGGTTTCTAAAGTAAATTTTAAGGCTTGCGGATTAAAATAATCATATTCAATGGCGTAGCCTGGACGCAGAATGTGGGCATTTTCCATACCGCGAATTGAACGAACCAGCTCAAATTGCACATCAAATGGTAAAGAGGTTGAAATTCCATTAGGATACAGCTCATGAGTATCCAAGCCCTCTGGCTCCAGGAACACCTGATGCGAATCTTTATCGGCAAAACGGTGTATCTTGTCTTCAATAGACGGACAATAACGCGGTCCTACCCCTTCAATCACACCAGTATACATTGGTGAACGGTCAAGTCCGCCACGAATGATCTCATGAGTCTTCTCGTTAGTATGGGTAATATAACAGTTTACCTGTTCAGGATGCATAGATGCATCACCCATGAAAGACATGGTTGGAGAAGGAAAATCACCCGGCTGTGGTGTCATCACTGAAAAATCAACTGATCTTGCATCAATACGTGGCGGTGTACCTGTTTTCAGACGACCTACTGGCAATTTCAATTCACGTAAACGATGTGCTAGAGAAATTGACGGTGGATCACCTGCCCGACCACCACTTGATTTTTCCAGACCAACATGAATGACGCCACCCAAAAAAGTACCTGTTGTTAACACGACTGTCTTGGTATCAAAGCGGATACCCATTTGCGTTACGACACCTTTAACAGTATCGCCTTCTACAATCAGGTCATCAGCAGCCTGTTGGAAGATATCCAGATTTGTCTGATTCTCCAGAACATTACGGATAGCTGCTTTATAAAGAATCCGGTCTGCCTGTGCACGGGTTGCTCGTACTGCAGCACCTTTACGCGAATTCAGAATACGGAACTGTATACCACCTTTATCCGCTGCCAGTGCCATTGCACCGCCCAAGGCATCAATTTCACGCACCAGATGTGACTTACCAATACCACCAATGGCCGGATTACAGCTCATTTGCCCCAAAGTCTCAATGTTATGAGTCAAGAGCAAGGTCTGTCGACCCATACGTGCAGCAGCGAGCGCCGCTTCCGTACCCGCGTGACCGCCACCGATAACAATGACATCGTATACTTTAGGATAATGCATAGTGGTAAATATAAGTCTAAAAAAGGGGACAGAATATTATAGCAGAAATTTTATTTTGACGTAGTGAGTAGAAGATTTTTCCTTAGTTCCTCTATTTTCATTCTACCTCGTTTATTTTTAAAAAATGTAATTAAGATTTGCATATTTACCTCAAAAGTACACAAGAATTTATGAAAACTTACCAGATCAAAATTGTTTTATTCTGATTATTTTTTATCCTTAAGTTTGATTATACTAAGAAGGAAACATGCCATGAAAACCAAAATATTGTTATCTAGTATCCTGTGCGGTTTATGTGTCAGCTCTTTTGCAAACGCAAATGATAAAGTTGACCGAGTCTATAATCCTCAAAAATATCAGCAAGTCTGTAAGGGCAAAAGCCAAGGCACTTGGGTAAGTTTTGCTTATCGTGGCATTATCTGGAATGGTACTTGTGAACCACGGTTCTTCCCTACAGGCAATCCTAGTTCCCTCATAGGTGACGAACCAGAACTTTATAATGCTTGTACAACTGCAAGTGGTACAGCTACAGCAACAATTAATGGTAAACAAATGAGTGGTAAATGTGCTTTAGGCTTTACTCCGCCACACCCACGTTAATTTGGTCTATAAATTCAGCCTTTAGCATATTAAATGTAAAGGCTGTTTTTAGTTAAACGGTTAAAAGCTTTTGCTCATTGACCGTTTTTCATTTGTATTTCTCGTAAACTTCGCTAAACTGAATAAAAATTAGATTTATAACATTAACAATAAAAAAGGAATAACAATGGATTCAGGATTGATTACCATATTTTTACCTATTGCTCTGGCAATTATCATGGCCGGGCTTGGTCTCGAACTCACCCCTAAAGATTTTACCCGTATTAAAAAACACCCAAAAGCTGTAGTTTTAGCATTATTCTGTCAACTTTTTATTCTAGTAGGTATTGCATTTTTTATTTGCAAAATATTGGCATTATCGCCTGCATTAGCGGTAGGCTTGATGTTACTTGCGGCTTCCCCTGGCGGGCCAACAGCAAACTTGTTCAGCTACCTTTATAAGGGAGATATTGCCCTAAATATTACCTTGACTGCGATTAACTCAGTCGTTGCAGCGTTTAGCTTACCCTTTATTGTAAATCTGGCTATTCAGCATTTTATGACTGATGGCCAACAGGTGGGTTTACAGTTTTCCAAAGTGGCTCAAGTTTTTTTAATTATTATTGTTCCGGTCTGTTTAGGCATGTTATTGAGACATTTTTCCCCTCGCATTGCCGAGAAACTTAATCGTCCGGTACGCATATTTGCAGTTATATTTCTTGTTCTGATTATTATTGTGGCGGTGTTTAAAGAGCGTAATAACATTCTTGACTATCTCATGCAAATTGGTGCAGCAACTGCCCTGTTCTGTTTTGCAAGTCTGTTAATTGGTTATTTTATACCGCGCCTCTTTGGGATTAACAGTGCGCAAGCTCGAGCCTGTGCTTTTGAAATTGGCATTCATAACAGCACGCTTGCCATGACCATTGCCTTAACGATTATGTCAAGTACAACCATTGCCATGCCAGCAGTGGTTTATTCACTAATTATGTATATTTTTGCTGCGATCTTTGGCACCTTACTTAATCGTTATTCACCTCAACCTCAATTACAAGAGGAGTTAGCCTGATCAGGGCACTATACATCCCAGACGCAGCTCAGCTTTTTTAACTTTTACCAGAGTTTAACTAGGCTTTAGTCATGAATCGGCTACAATAGTCTTTTAATAAACATAGATTGGGTTATTTCTTGTGAAGTGGTTACAAATTCATATTACTGTTAATCAGGACCAGGTTGATTTGACTGAAACATTGCTGATGTCATTAGGGGCAGTCAGCGTGACCTTAGATGATGCAGAAAACCAGGACCTGCTTGAGCCGCTTCCAGGCGAAACCCCGCTATGGAATAAAGTTATTGTCACAGGTATCTATCAGGATGATGAAAATGATCCGATTGATACAGAAAAGCTTGAAGCCTTTATTCATGGCCAGTTACCTGAAGCACCTATTCGTAGTGAAGAGCTTGAAGACCAAGTCTGGGAACGCTCATGGATGGATTATTATGAACCCATTCAGATTGGTGAAAAATTCTGGATCGTGCCTGAATGGTTAGAGCCGCCAGAAGCCGGTGCAGTCAATATTAAGCTTGATCCAGGCTTGGCTTTTGGTACAGGGAATCATGCAAGTACTTTCTTGTGTCTGCAATGGCTCGGTAAGACAGATCTTAAAGATAAAGTTGTGATCGACTATGGCTGTGGCTCCGGAATTTTAGGTGTCGCTGCCTTACTGTTAGGGGCGAAACAGGTTTACGCTACTGATATTGATCCACAAGCTGTACTGGCTACCCAACAGAATGCCGAGCTAAATAGCGTACTAGAACGATTATATGTGGGATTACCCGAGGAATTTAATACTGTTTTTAAAGGTCAGCAAGCCGATGTACTCGTTGCAAACATTCTTGCTGGCCCTCTTATGGCATTAGCTTCTGAGTTCTCAACATTGATCAAGTCCGAAGGTGAGTTTGCACTGGCAGGCGTGATTGAAGAACAGGTAAATGATGTATCTGGCGTTTATTCAGAATACTTCGATATTCTGGACGTAGAGAAACGTGAAGAAAACTGGTGCCGTATTTCAGGAAAACGTCACCAGTACTAATAATAGAGAGCACTTAATGATGAGTGACAAACAGACCCGCTGCCCCAAATGTACTACTATCTATAAGGTAACATTAACCCAGCTTACAATTGCTCAGGGTATGGTCTGTTGTCCTAAATGTTCTATCAATTTTAATGCGCTAACTCATCTGGTTCAGCCTGCTGTTTCCTCTGAAACCCGGGGCTATGCAATAAAGAAAAGTACTTTACCTACCCATATTGGAGAACGTAAAAAAATTGGTTCAGAGCCCAGTGCCAATATTCTTGATATTTTTGAACGCAAAATTGAGAACTCAAATATTGACCTGCTGACTTATCTGAATAATCTGAATTATTTTCATAATGAAAGCACGTTATCACTTCCAGCCCTGCATCTTTCAGGGGGCAATGCACTTAAAGAAGCTCCCCACCCTAGAAGTACAAGATTTTATTATCTGCTCTGGGGCAGTATCAATGTATTGTTGGCTATGGTGCTTATATTACAGGTACTCTGGTTTAACCCTAAAATAATCAATGATAGTCCCTTCTTTAACCTGTTATTTAAACAGGTGTGTACCTTACTGACTTGTGAAAAACTGGAAGATTATTACTCTCAGGTTAAAATTGATAAAGTTAAAGTTAATCGTGCCGGTAAAGGACAAACAGTTTTTTCTGGTGTAATAATGAATGAATATGAAAATAGTCTTCAAATACCAAGTATCAAGCTTAGCCTTAATAAGCATAATGCAGAGATTTTTAATACAGTAATACTCCCTGAACAGTATCTCACGAATGATTTATATAAAGTTCGCCGTATACCAACGCATAGTCCATTTAAGTTCAAATTTACAGTTCCAGTGGACAGCAAAGACTTTGATGACTACCATTTAGGAATAATCCGTCCATAATTGTAAAAAAATTAAAAAAAATTGCAGTTAATTTGCTCACTTTTTCTTAGACAATGGTATCATACGCGCCACGAAAGCTTAGCCTTACATACTTCTCGCTTTTATTCACAACAAATACAGTTAAGCAATATGTGCTTTATATAAATTTAGCGCATGTAGCCGATTTTTTGTTTTGAAAAGTAACTGTAACAAAACTTCAACTATTGTTGCGCTTATTTTTTGCTCAATTTTGAGAAGTTGTGGCAAGCTAGTTGTTTCCAGTTTTAGAGCTCCGTTTTTAGGATCTAAGACGGAGCTTCATTTTTCTAGACCATATTTATCGCTTTACCCAAGTGATATTTGATTTTCGGATTAACTCGCATGAATAGCAAATCTCCTATTTTTACTGCACAATCTGATGTTGCACTTCGCATCCATGTAGATCGCGCGGTTCGCCATTACTTTGCGTCTTTGCAAGGTGAGCAACCATCTCAGGTATATGACATGGTGCTGGCAGAAATGGAGAAACCTCTTTTATCTGTAGTTCTAGAATATACTCGCGGTAACCAGACACGGGCCGCCGAGATTCTTGGACTGAACCGTGGTACTTTACGTAAAAAGTTGAAAGCTCACGGTTTGATGAGTGAATAAATGATAAAATGCTCACGCTTCGTGGGCATTTTTTATGCCTATTTGTTTTAATCTGTAGACTTAAAAATCATGACTATTAAACGCGCTTTAATCTCTGTTTCTGATAAGACGGGCATCGTAGATTTTGCTCAAAACCTTGTTGCATTAGGAGTGGAGATCCTTTCAACTGGTGGTACTTACAAACTACTTAAAGACAATAATATTGCTGTGGTTGAAGTATCAGAGCATACCGGTTTTCCAGAAATGATGGATGGCCGTGTTAAAACCCTGCATCCAAAAATTCATGGGGGTATTCTTGCACGTCGTGGTCTAGACGAAGCTGTTATGCAAGAACACAATATTGCTCCGATTGATCTGGTCGTTGTTAACCTGTACCCATTTGCTGCTACTGTTGCAAAACCTGACTGTTCACTGGCAGATGCAATTGAGAACATCGACATCGGTGGCCCTACCATGGTTCGTGCTGCGGCAAAAAATCATGCCTCTGTAGGTATTGTAGTAAATGCTTCTGATTATGCAACTGTGATTGCTGAGCTTAAAGCTGAGGGTGCTTTATCTTATGCAACCCGTTTTGACCTGGCAGTGAAAGCATTTGAACATACTGCACAATACGACGGTATGATTGCATCTTACTTAGGCGCTCGTGTCGGTAAAGAAGAAGGCCAAGCAGATAAATTCCCACGTACGTTCAATACTCAGTTAAATAAAGCTCAAGATTTACGTTACGGTGAAAACCCGCATCAATCTGCTGCATTCTATATAGATCCAGCAGCAACCGAAGCTTCTGTTGCCACTGCAAAACAGTTACAGGGCAAAGAATTATCTTATAATAATATTGCTGATACTGATGCAGCACTTGAATGTGTGAAATCATTTGCCAAACCTGCTTGCGTGATTGTAAAACACGCGAATCCATGTGGCGTTGCAGTTTCTCTAGACGGTATCAAAGCAGCGTATGACCTTGCATACGCAACGGATCCAGAATCTGCATTCGGTGGCATCATTGCATTCAACCGTCAATTAGACGTCGAAACTGCACAGGCGATTGTTGACCGTCAATTCGTTGAAGTGATCATTGCACCAAGTATTGCTGAAGGCGTGCTTGAAGTCACTGGTGCGAAGAAAAATGTACGTGTACTGGTTTGTGGCGAGCTTCCTGCGATTGATGAACGTGCTCCACAGCTTGACTATAAACGTGTAAATGGCGGTTTGCTGGTTCAAGATCAAGACTTGGGCATGATCACTAAAGATGATCTTAAAGTTGTGACGAAACGTGCACCAACTGAACAGGAAATCGATGATCTGATTTTTGCCTGGAAAGTGGCGAAATACGTAAAATCTAACGCGATTGTGTATGCTAAAAACCGCCAAACGATTGGTGTGGGCGCAGGTCAAATGAGCCGTGTCAACTCTGCACGTATTGCTGTAATCAAAGCGGAACATGCAGGACTTGTAGTTGAAGGTGCAGTCATGGCATCGGATGCATTTTTCCCGTTCCGCGATGGTATCGACAATGCTGCCAAAGCAGGTATCAAATGCATTATTCAGCCAGGTGGTTCAATGCGTGATGAAGAAATAATTGCTGCTGCGGATGAACATGGTATTGCCATGGTGTTCACGGGTATGCGTCATTTCCGCCACTAATTTTTAAGTATAAATTCCAGACCCTCCTTTTCACAAGGAGGGTTTGCTACATCAGTAGATTATTTAATATCTTGCTATAAGATATTAAACAATTTTGAATCTCATTGGGTTTGTGGAATTTCATTTTCGAGGGAATTTTCTAAAGATGAACATTTTAGTTTTAGGTAGTGGCGGCCGTGAACATGCGCTTGCATGGAAAATCGCACAAGACGATCAAGTAGCACAGGTATTTGTTGCACCGGGCAATGCAGGCACCGCAACTGAAAATAAATGTGAAAATGTCGCTTTAGACATTCTCGATAACCCCGCCATTATTGATTTTGTAAAAAATAATGCAATTGACCTGATTATTGTCGGCCCTGAAGCACCGCTTGTGAATGGTGTTGTGGATGCTTGCCGCGAAGCGGGCGTTAAAATTTGGGGTCCAACTCAATTCGCTGCACAGCTGGAAGGCTCTAAAGCGTTCGCTAAACATTTCTTAAAACGCCATAACATTCCAACAGCTTTCTACGATGTATTTACTGAAGTAGATGCTGCAAAAGCATTCGTTGAAAAAAATGGTGCACCGATCGTGATCAAGGCTGACGGTCTTGCTGCAGGTAAAGGCGTAATCGTTGCGATGACCAATGAAGAAGCATTTGCTGCGATTGACGACATGCTTGCTGGTAACAAATTTGGTGATGCGGGCTCTCGTGTTGTGATCGAAGAATTCCTTGCAGGTGAAGAAGCATCTTTCATTTGTATGATTGATGGTGACAACATCTTGCCAATGGCAACATCTCAAGACCATAAGCGTATTTTTGAAGGGGACCAAGGTCCTAACACTGGGGGTATGGGTGCTTACTCTCCTGCGCCTGTGGTGACTGTTGACGTATTTGAAAAAACTATGAATGAAGTGATGCGTCCTACCGTTGAAGGTATGAAAAAAGACGGTCATGTTTATACAGGTTTCTTATATGCAGGCTTAATGATTGATGAACAAGGTCAACCGAAAGTAATCGAGTTTAACTGTCGTTTTGGCGACCCTGAAACGCAACCAATTATGATGCGTTTAAAATCATCTTTGGTTGATTTGGTTCAAGCAGGTATTGAAGGTAATTTGCCTTCAGAAGCTGAATGGGATGAGCGTAAAACGGTTGGTATCGTTTTAGCGTCTAAAGGCTACCCAGAAACCTCAAGCAGTGGTGATGTGATTTCTGGTCTAAACACTGAAATGACGGATGCCAAAGTATTCCATGCAGGAACCAAAGCCAATGAAAATGGCGAAATTGTGACGGCGGGTGGCCGTGTACTCTGTGTGACTGCCCTTGGCAATACTATTGGTGAGGCACAAGCAAAAGCATTAGAACTTTGCCAAAAAGTAACCTTCAATGGCGTTCAATACCGTAAAGATATTGGGTATCGTGCAATTGCACGCGAACAGGGCTAATTTTTTATCAATAAATTAAGCTCGCTAGCGGTGGGCTTTTTTCTTTCTAGTCGAAAAATATAAGCACATAATTCTTTCTGGAGATTGGTTATACTAATAAAAAGATCTGAGTGTTTAGGAAAAACATGACATATAAAGTGCATTGCATTGATGTTAAAAACCAGCTTCAGAATTATATCTGGATACTTGAAGATAGTTCAACCAAGGAAGCAGTTGTAGTTGATCCTACTGAGGCTCAACTCGTACAAGACTTCTGTCAAACCCGTAACCTCATATTATCACAGATTTGGCTCACTCATTGGCACAAGGATCACATTGGTGGTGTGCCTGAACTGATTACTGAGCGGAATATTCCAGTCTATGGGCCACGAGAAGAACTTAGCCATATTCCCTTTATTTCTCATCCCTTACAGCATGAGAATCACTTTAAATTTAACCATTTAAAAGTAGATATTTTAGCTGTACCGGGACACACCTTGGGCCATATTGTTTATTTTATTGATGAGCTAGACATTTTATTTTGTGGTGATACTTTATTTGCCATGGGGTGTGGGCGAGTATTTGAAGGGACATATGCACAGATGTATCACTCACTTAATCGGTTAGCCGCTTTACCTCCAAGGACACAAGTATATTGTACCCATGAATATACACTCTCCAATGCTGAATTTGCGCTGACAGTTGAACCAGATAATCTGGCACTACATAGCCGTGTGGAGCAGGTGAGAAAAATGCGTGACTCCCATCAATGCACACTTCCAACTACGATTGCACTGGAACTTGAAACCAATCCTTTTTTAAGGGCCGAGAGCGAAGAAGAGTTTTCGCGTATTCGCATACTAAAAGATAATTTCTAAGTGGTACATAATTCTGAACTGGGTTTATCCTTGCTAAGGATAAGCCTTTCAACAAGCTGTCTTGAGGTTGATTTATACATAGCTTTTAACAGCCTAGATAATTATTTTTTCTTAAATTAGACATTATTTTTTACAATTACCTGATTAAAGTTTTTTCTACAGGCCTATTTAGTTTAAAAGTAATTTATTCAATAAGTTAAATAAAATATTTTCTGTGAAATTTGATTATTTTTACAACTCTATATTAATTAAAATAATATTATCTCACCAAAAGATATATATCTGCCCTTTAAATTATAAAGCAATAGCCTTATTAATTTACTTATATGTCAAGCAGGAGATCTCTGATGAAAAGAGTTGTCAAAGCAAAAAATTTAATAGCTTTCAAAATCTGGTTAGAAAAATTGGGGTACTCAGTTAAAAGTCTGGCCGATGGCCGTGGGTTTACATTCAGTTTTAAAAAACAATATGGTTTAGTCACTTGTGAACTTTCAGGTAATTCTTTGGCTGTGCAACTTGGGGAAGAATTCGAAGATCATCTAAAAGCTTAAGTGAATCATTTTATTTATATTTTTTGCATTAATATTTAAAAGGCCAGCTTATATAATTTTAAATAGCTGGTATTTTTTCAAGTTTTCAATAATTTCTCCCATAAAAAAAAAGACCAGTATTAAATATACTGGTCTTTTTGAATCTGGTGGGGATGAGGAGACTCGAACTCCTACACCTCGCGGCGCTAGCACCTGAAGCTAGTGCGTCTACCAATTTCGCCACATCCCCGTTATCTATCATCATTGGTGGGGGCGAAGAGACTCGAACTCTTACACCTCGCGGCGCTGGAACCTAAATCCAGTGCGTCTACCAATTTCGCCACGCCCCCGATGATATAAAATTATCTCAAAAGATAATTGGCAGAGGATCAAGGATTCGAACCTTGACGAACGGTTTTGGAGACCGTCATGCTACCATTACACCAATCCTCTATTTGAAGCGTATTCAGGATTTTCACCTAAATAAATTTTAAAGAAAATAATTCTCTTTAAAATGGTGGGGGCGAAGAGACTCGAACTCTTACACCTCGCGGCGCTGGAACCTAAATCCAGTGCGTCTACCAATTTCGCCACGCCCCCGATGGCTGTGTATATTATAGAGAAGACAGAATCATGACAAGCCTTTTTTATGAAAAAACCTAACGTTTGCTTAAATAAAAAACAAATCAAAAACTTATGTTTATTTTTGAAACATTTCTAATATTTCAAATGATAGAGCGCTTCATTTACCTGTTGAAAACGCTGATCTTTATATTTGCTTAACAAGCCATTTAAAAGCGGAAAAAATGGTATAAATACGTCTGGTAATCTTATTTTTAACGTCTGACAGTGTAGCACTGCCCAATCCTGATAATTTCTGGCAATTAGACGTTTTCCACTTAACCACTCATATAAAATAACTCCAAGTGCATATAAATCAGTTCTAACCGTTTTTATTTCTCCATGAAACAGTTCTGGCGCCATATAGCGTGGTGTGGCATTCAATGTGGTGGCCTTATGAACTTGTGTAACTGGCTGACTCTGCTCAAAGTCAATTAAAGTGAGCTGATTATGGCAATATAAAAAATGCTGTGGCTTTAAGTCACCATGAATCCAGCCAGTTTGATGCAAAATTTGCAAACAGCCTAACATTGCAAAAATTTTCTGCTGTGCTTGTTCAAAAGATAGTTGCTGTGCAGGCTCACCCAACCAGTAATCACTGTGAGGCAGAATTAATCCCTCTCCTTTTAAGTGGCTAAATTCTGCAATCTGATTTAACTCAATGATACGTGCAGGCAGAAGAATACTTGGCTCTAATTTTCCCAGCTTTCGATAAATTTGCAGTTCATGTAAAAATCCTTTTTCATATTCAGGTTGCACTTCGGATAGTTGAAACTTAAGCCAATACGGTGTTCCATTTTGGCTCAAATGATACAGACGGCGGCCAAACCTCTGGCTTGACAGGCCATTTCGCAGAATCAGGTTTTCAAATGAATTTTCAAGATCAGGCATCTGCATGATCTTGACTTTTCTCTTGCTGAGTTTCTTGATAATGTAGAAGCTCCAGACAATGCTGAATTGTTTTTCCGATACGGGCATGAATTTCAATCATGGAGATTTTAGGCCAGGTTGCCTGCTCTCCTTCGCGCTGTAATAGCTTAAACAGATGTGGTCGCGGATTTTTCAGCATATAGCTATAATGACATAAATTATATTTGGCGATAATATTTACATCGCCGTAATAACGTTGTCCAATAATGCCATAGCCGTGATCAAGCAAACGGCGTACAGGCTGGATTGCACCTAAGCGTTCACGAGTAAAATCCATCATTCCCATAGCGATCACTTTACCTTGACGCCGTACAATCCGTTCGGGCCAGCTCAGAACATCTTTACGATAGCGGTTTTCATCACTTTGCATAAATGGCACAACATGCGGATTCACCTGACTGGCGATACTATAATTCAGGTTATACAGACGGGCCATTTTTTCTTGTGGGAAATCACTGCGTACACTGCCATCTACCCATTTAGTATTGCCCATATATTGGGTATATTGACCATCATAGCGTTTGCTGGTCAGGCGTACCGGTGGGAACAGAACTGGAACCGCACAGGAAGCCAATACAGCGCTCCAGACCAGCAAGTTAGGTGCAGTATAGGCATTCATAATCCGGGCATTTTGTGTTGCATCATATGGCGCCACAGCAACGTTAATGTGTAGTCCGGATTTTTCGTAGGCTTCAGCAAAAGTCAGGTCTCCAAGATTTTCCATCAGAAACTGCTTGAGATAGCGCACATCAGCCAGACCGCCATTACCTTTGAGTACATCAGTCAGTTTACGAAAATGGAAAGCTTCGGTAAAAAAACTCTCTCCACTCATAATACTTTCCAGTTCATTAGGCGAAGAAACCCCTAGCATGGCAGTCATAATGGCGCCTGCACTCGAACCTGATAGCACTTTGGGCATCAGATCTTGTTCAATCAGGGTTTTACAAACCCCTGTATGAAATAACCCTAAAGTAGCGCCGCCTGAAAACATGAGTACGGGCTGTCCATAAGCAATCTGGCAGTTTTCAAAAAAGTCTATTTTTTCTTTCAGGTTAAAGCTATGACATTCATTAGAGGCAATATAAGCCAAGCTTGCACTCATTTCCTCAATGTAATCTTCAATTATTTTTTTAGTGCCAATATACGTTGCGGTAAATAACATTGGATGGCCAATGTTGGCAATATCATAACTTAAGCCTTCACGTAAAATAGCGACCAGGTCTAAAGTGCGCTGCTGCAGGCGATATTTTTTAAGCAGGTTCAAACGATGTGAAATAATCTCTGTATCAAAATAAGGAGAGCTATTGTCGAGTTTCCATTCTTGAGCACCGGTTTCTTCATCAAGTTTTAATGCAACAGATTTCCACTCTTCATAGGATTCGGCCCCTTCCAGCTGATGTTTTAATTTTTTAACCCGATATGCCTGATGCGGATTAATAGTTTGAGTTAATTCTTTTAACATTATGTGCCTATCCTTTGATATTTGTGCTCAAAGTTTTTATTGAGAATATCTGATCTTTTTCGCCACTAATCAATTGCAAAAAACTATAATCATTGGCCTTTTTGATATTGTAGTACTATTTACGGTATTGCTAGTGCTACTATTTAGCTATTTCGATAACACCTGAAAAATTATGACAAACCTCACTCTACCAGAGAATATACTTCAAACTCTCTCTACCGTATTACAGCAGGTCCAGCAATTTTTACCTGAGCTTAAACAGCAGACAGACTTCTCTGCTCCGGCTTATAAATGGCAGGATAAACAACTTAAACCCATTTTCGAACCGAAACAAATCTATTTAGATGACCTGAAAGGAATCGAAAGACAAAAAGAAAAAATTATTCAAAATACACGACAATTTTTGCAGAATCTGCCCGCCAATGATGTTCTCCTTACCGGTTCACGCGGCACAGGAAAATCTTCAATTGTCCGTGCCCTTTTAACCGAGTATAAAGATCAAGGATTACGTTTAATTGAAATTGAACGTGATGATCTGTCTGATCTTCCTGAAATCCAGAAGCTCATCCAGAAGCGTCCGGAAAAGTTCATTGTCTACTGCGATGATCTGGCCTTTAATGCTGAAGATGAAAACTATCGCAGCTTAAAAAGTGTACTTGATGGCTCATTACAGTCAGGTTCAAGTAATTTTATTATTTATGCAACCAGCAACCGTCGACATCTGTTACCAGAGTTTATGCATGAGAATACGCCAGTGACTCGTGTAGATGTACCGCAATATACCGAGTTGCATCCACAAGAAGCCATTGAGGAAAAAATTTCACTCTCGGATCGTTTTGGAATGTGGCTTTCATTCTATCCAATGGATCAAAACCTGTATTTAACCATTGTAGAACACTATCTTGCTAAAGCAGATATGCCAATGAATGACGAAGCCCGTGCTGAAGCCCTACGCTGGTGTCAGGCACGTGGCCAACGGTCAGGACGTGCCGCCTATCAGTTCTCTAAACACTGGATTGGATCACAACAACTAAAAGCACTGTAAAATTTTAAGCCAGAAAAATTAACAGGTTTCATTTTTAGACAGATTATAAAAGGCCCATTTATCTCAAGTGGGCTTTTTATAAAATTAGAGTTTCTGTCAAGCTCTTAAATAATATTCAGCTGTTTTAATGATTTCATCAATAATTCATTACGTATAGATGCCGGCATTTCTGACCGCATTTCCATATTTAATGCAAAAGCGACAATTTTTCCATCTGGCTGCTCAACCCAGCCGGTCAACCAGCCCACTTGTGGTTTTATATCCATTGCCCAACCAGTCTTTCCAAAAATTTTGTAGCCATTACTCTCTTCTAAAAGAAGCATATTTTTTACATTAGCCTGCACTTTTTCACTAAATGGAAGCTGTGTATGCGCCAATTGAGAAACAAACTCTACCTCTTGAATAGGCGTAACCTTTAATGGCCCTACCAACCAGAAATTATCAACCTGCTGTCCAATTTCAGCATTACCGAAACCAATACGTTTTACTTCTTTTTGCATGAGATCAAGACCGATACGTCGCGCAAGTTCCTGATAGACTGGGACTGCGGAAAGCTTCATGGCTTCTCCTAGTGTCATGTCTTTTTCCCAAGCGGTAAATGACCTTTTCTCGCCCTTCCATTTAAATATTTCATTAATATCCGTTTTCTGGTTCTCCAATCCGATCAGGGCATTCAACATTTTAAATGTAGAGGCTGGCACATATTCTGTATTTGCGCGGCTTAGAGCATTACCATACAGATTAATTTTTTTATCTGTTTGAATAACCAGCACACCTGAGGTGTTTTTTTCATCAAAGTATTGATGAATCACCTGATTATGTCCTTGAGCAATCTGACTCGGGGTTTCATTTATTAAATTATGCTGAACCGTACAACCAGAAAGAAAAAGAGAAGCAAACACATAGCAAGTAAAATATTTATTCATTTTAAACACCAGATCAATAGAAAATAAAAAAGAGGCAAAAGCCTCTTCCTTAATTAAACCAAAATTATATTTCTGCCGGACAAGTAAGCTCTGTCATTGGCCAGCGCGGTGTAGTGGTTACAGATAAGCCATCCTGTTGTCCTGCTTTCAGACGCTGGTAACCAGCAAATGCAATCATGGCACCATTATCTGTACAGAGTGCAGGCTCAGCATAATAAACTGAAGCTTTAATTCTGTTTAAGCTACTTTCCAGCTGTTCACGTAAACGCTGGTTTGCACTTACACCACCTGCTATTACCAAGCGGTTTAACCCGGTCTGTTTTAATGCCTTGACTGATTTTTTTACTAAAGTATCGACAATAGCTTCTTGAAAACTGGCAGCAATATCGGCTTCACGATTTTGGCCTTCAACTTTTTTAAGCTGGACCGAAACAGCAGTTTTTAAACCACTAAATGAAAAGGTCAGACCCTGGTGTAACATCGGACGTGGAAAATCAAATGCAGTCGGATTACCCTGCTGGGCAAGTCTGGCAATATTTGGTCCTCCCGGATACGGCAGATTCATCATTTTCGCGACTTTATCAAAAGCCTCACCGGCGGCATCATCAATAGACTCACCCAGTAATTCATATTGTCCGATACCATAAGCTGCCATTAACTGGGAATGCCCACCTGAAACCAAAAGCGCGACAAATGGGAATTCAGGTGGAGTATCTGAAAGTAAGGGCGCCAGCATATGGCCTTCCATATGGTGAACCCCAATTGCCGGTTTGTTCAAGGCAAATGCCAGAGTACGTCCGAAAAGTGCTCCGGTCATTAGCGCGCCCATTAAACCTGGCCCACGGGTATAGGCAACTGCATCAATTTCAGTCTTTTTAACACCACTTTGTATCAGCAGCTCATCTAAAAGCGGAATCAGCTTGCGTACATGATCCCGTGAAGCCAGCTCCGGCACTACTCCACCATACTCTGCATGCAGCTTGATCTGGCTATAAAGTACTTGCCCACGTAAACCCTGCTCGCTGTCATAAAGAGCCAATCCGGTTTCATCACAAGAAGTTTCCAAGCCTAAAACAATCATTAAACTGCCTTTATCCAATGCGAAAAAATAATGCAGAAACTATTATAGACTTGTGGTATGAGAAGTAAATGAGTAAAATAATGGCCTTCACTTGTGTATGCGGGCAATCCTGCCTGTGTACTTATCCATAAACTTAGAGGATTCTTCATGCCACAAGTTAAGTTGAAAGAAGGCGAACCAGTAGACGTAGCTATCCGTCGTTTCAAACGTTCATGCGAAAAAGCAGGTGTTCTTGCTGACGTTCGTAAGCGTGAATTCTACGAAAAACCAACTCAAGAACGTAAGCGTAAAAAAGCTGCTGCAGTTAAGCGTTACCAGAAAAAACTGGCTCGTGAATCTGTACGTACTACTCGCCTTTACTAATTAATTTGTGACTGATTACTGCCTGGAAAATATTATGACTACTTTAAAAGAACAGATTACTGATGCATTGAAAACTGCAATGCGTGCCAAAGCTATGGCAACAGTGACTGTTTTTCGTGGTCTGCAGGCAGCCATCAAGCAAATCGAAATTGATGAACGCAAAGAGCTTGATGATTCTCAGGTTCTTGCGGTCATTGAGAAACAGATCAAGCAACGTAAAGAGTCAGTAAAAGCCTATCAGGGCGCTGGCCGCGAAGATTTAGCTAGTAAAGAACAAGCCGAGATTGAGATTATTTCCCAATTTCTACCAGCAGCTATGACTGAGGAAGAACTTGATTCTCTCATTGAGCAAACAATTGCTGCTCAAGGAGCGACTAGCATGAAAGATATGGGTAAGGTGATGAATTCTCTACGTCCGATCATAGCCGGACGTGCCGACCCTTCTGCTGTTTCAGGTAAAATCAAGGCCAAGCTTTCTTAACGTTCTGGTCTCTATCATTTAGATTTTTAATTGGCGCTCCTGTTGCATCTGATTTAATCGTGCATCAATTCTGGCAGACATCGCATTATTATTTTTTGCCAGTCGCTGTGCATGCAACATCGACTTAATTGCCGCTTCTTCTTCTCCACTCCAGTATTCCACCTCAGCACGATAACGTAATACATTCACAGCTTTTAAGGCTGAAGCCGGCTCAAGTGTAGCTGCCTGTTGCATTAAATGCCATCCATATACATCTCTTGGATTATTATTAGTAAAGCGCTGTACCAGTTTAATTACTTGTATTGGCTGCTGTTGCTGGATTAGTACTTCAGCCAGTTTATAAGCTAATGACCGATTTTCTGGCATAATGCGCTGTAACGGGCTAATTGTATTTAAAGCCAGATCTATCTTGTTTTGTCCAAGATAAATATCAGTCTGTATAAGAGAAATCAGCGGATGTGGACGGTTTGCCATTTTTGCCTGATTTAATGCTGTTTGTGCCTGACCATAATCGCCCTGCTGTTCATAAAATGTAGCTAACGCCAACTGGCCTGCAAAGCTGCCCTGTTTTGCCAAAATAGACAGCTGATTTTCAGTTGCCTGATTAGCGACCACCGCAGTATAAAGCTTAACAATTTCAAAATCAGGGTCAGATAAACTACTTTTTACTTTAGGCAACTGGTTAGCACGTAGTCTTGCTTCGCTCATGCGCTGTGAGGTTAAGGGATGAGTGAGCCAAAAATCTGGCATAAAACTGACACGGCTAGTAGAACGGTTCATCAGCTCAAAAAAATCTGCCATGCCTTGTGGATTGTAGCCAGCCGAGTACATATATTGCATGCCTATACGGTCTGCTTCACGTTCCTGGTTGCGGCTGTAGGTTAGCTGTTTATCCATTAAGGCAGCCTGAGTACCGAGCATAACTGCTGTACCTGCTTCTCCATCAGCCTGTGAAGCAATGGTTGCTCCCACCAAAACACCAGCCAGTGCAAGCAGACCCTGACCTTTAAATGCCTCTTTAGAACGGCTGTAATGTCGCTGGGTAACATGCGCAATCTCATGTGCCATCACCCCTGCCACCTCATCAATATTACGGGCAGAAGTTACCATCCCCGTATTAATTGCAAACAGCCCGCCCGGCACAGCGAAAGCATTAATTTGAGAATCTTTAATTACTACTAGTCCAATTGGCTGCCCTGCTTGAGTCTGGCTTAAGATACGGGTAAAAATAGAATATAACTGGTCTTCAAGCCAAGGGTTTTGCATGACCGGCATTTGTTTATGAACTTCACGATAAACTTTTTCACCAATAAAGCGCTCTTGCTGCTGATCAATTAACCCTACTCCTCCACCAATATCAGGTACTTCTACCTGACCAAATGAAGAAGGAGCGTCAAAAGTAAGTGCTGGACTGAAAGTGGTCAGACTGCTCAGTCCCGCTGCAAGCAAAAACTTTTTCAATCTTGATTCCATAGCTGAATTCATCTTTAGCTAATATAACACTCAACATTGAAGAAAAATGCAGTGAAGTGTTATGAAGCTTTAGTTAAAGTCAGGGTTAACCAGATAGCGTGGAATTTGGCCTTCCAGAGCCTGTACTAAGTTCTGATAAGCCAGCTCGGCCATTTTTTTACGGGTTTCTTCTGTTGCAGAACCCACATGAGGCAGAGTAACAACATTTGACAGGTTAAACAGTTCAGATTCCTGTAAAGGTTCTTTGGTATAAACATCAAGTCCGGCAGCAAAAATCTTGTTCTGTTTTAGAGTATTGATCAGTGCTGCTTCATCTATAACTGAACCACGTGCAATATTGACGAATACAGCATGGGATTGCATCTGATCAAATTCTGCCTGGCCGATGAGAGCTTTAGATTCATGATTTAAGTCGACTGCCATGACTATAAAATCAGAGTGCTGAAGCAGTTCACTCATTGAGCAATATTTTGCTGCAAGAGGCTGGGCAAGTTCAGGTTTCTCACGGCGGTTATGATATAGAATATCCATATTAAAACCATAATATCCACGACGTGCGACTGCCGCACCAATATTCCCCAAACCAATAATACCTAAAGTTTTGCCAAAAATATCTTGACCAAACTGTTCAGTACCCGCCGTACGTTTCCACTGACCCTGCTTGGTCCATTGGTCCAGATAAGGCACTCTGCGTGCTGCACTCATCAATAAACTAAAAGCCAAATCAGCAGTAGTCTCTGTTAAGACATGCGGAGTATTTGAAAGCCAGATTTTTTTCTGGTTTAGATAATCCACATCATAATTATCATAACCAACACTTACAGTTGAAATAATCTTAAGCTGCTGTGCACTCGCTAGGTTAGATTCATTCAGCACTCGTCCCGAACCAATCATGCCATCAGCATTTGTTACTGCCTGACGGATTTGCTCATTAATATCACCTGATTTAGGATTTAATACCTGAACTTCATATTGCTGTTGCAAACGCTCAAGAATGGTCTGATCAATCTGGCTAAATACAACTACGCGCTTTTTATCCATTTTTGTATTCCTATTTATCTGCTATTCCATCTTTTTATACATAAATTGCCACAGGCGTTTCTTCAGTAACGGTTTATCTAGCATTTCCTGCAAACTGGCTAAACGGATAATTTTTGAATGATTCAGATATGGAATATCACCTAAGCTTAATATTGATTTTTCATAGGCAATAGCATCAATAAAACCTTGTACATAGCAACCTACACCACGATTATCCTGAAAATTGGGCAATGGGAAAGGCCATTCCAACAAACTATACTGCCCTGACAAGCTACGCTGAATATTTAACCATAGCTGTTGCTGCGGCTCAGTTAGACGGGTAGCATTTATTAAAATTGTACAGTGCACCAAACTATAAGCCTGCACACTAAAAGCTTCAACTTCTACTATAGGATTGACAGCCTCTGCAGCATTTGCATCCTTGGAAGCTGCTGGCAGGTGCTCTTTTTCAGCTTGAGGTGGTAGTGTATCAATAGCTACTACCTGCTCAACAATATCCGTGATTTTTTTTTGCAGGTTTTCTGTAGCAGAATCAGGCTTAACATTTTTTACATGATCATGAAAATGTAACGGCTCAACCTTTGCTGTCTGGTCACGCCAGATTGGTGTATTGCCAAGGCGTGCTGATACAGTACCTCGAGGAATCCAGACATCAATTCCTAAAGTTGCCAGTATTTTCCGCTCATGCCCAATCATGTTACTACCCTAATTTTCCTGAAAGCTATTCTAACGGGCTTTTATATGCTTTGCTGTAGTTTCTGGCCGGTTCAGATATTTTATTCATTCATCATGGTGCATATTCTGATTCAATAAAATCGTCACCAGTTTCAAATAATCATGACACTATTCTTCTTTTGCATCTGGTCAATAATTTCTCTGGTTTCAAAACCCAATCGCCAGTAGAGCAACTCTAGTACATCGAGCTCATCTTGGGTAATAATCCGGTCATGCCACAGGCAAAGCTCGGCAATTCCCAGCATGCTTAACCGGTCACGCAGTAATAGCCCCGCAATATCATTTAAAATCTCTGCCAAATCGAGCGGCTCATCAGAAATTTCTTCATATAAAGACAGCTCATCCAGAGTAAGAACCTGTTGTAAAATTTTATATCGTACATCTAGCTGGTTTGGACTGTTAATCTGCTGTACATGCAATAGTGCGTCGACCAGCCGTACAATCTGCGGTTTAGCGTCTTCTAAAGATACAGGCATGTGCAAAGGCATCAGATTTAGCTCATATTTAACTTTTTCGAGCAATAAAGCATCGAGCAGTCCAATTTCACCATCTTCTTGAATAATTTTTGCCAGTCGGGTTAGAAATTGACGGGCAATAGATGCGGGTATATGACCAATATTTTTACAGGCCTCTAAAAAAATCTGGATATGTACACGACCGTCCAGATTCAGCAATGCATCCACAATTGCACGGCTAACTTCAGCTTCTTTAGGAATAAATTCCCGATATTGACGAATCATCAAGATCGCAACCATAACTTCTCTTGACCCAGTAGCAGTCAACATAGCACGCTGGATCAGCTCGGGGCGCTTCATGCCACGACGTATTTCAGGCTTGAGAGGTTTGATTGCATCATTAATAGCAAAGCTGATAGGAGACAAACGTAATAAAGGTAGCGGTTGTGGAGAAGTCCAGGGATTGTAGACTTCGCCATTAATTTCTTCCAGAGAACGAAACAGGCTAAAAAATGGTTGGCTACGCAGCTTTTTCAGGTTTTCAAGCTGTAAGTCTTGTAGTAAGGCAGGATTTAGTTCGTAAATTCTTTCTTCAATATTGGGATGAATATTCATCCAGCTTTGCGGACTCAATGAGTTGGCAAAACACATATGGGCAATTGATTCTGAATATTCACTATGAATCTGTGAACCTGCATGATGCACATAAATTCGGAGTAAGGTCTGAATATTGGCATCGTTTTGAATAAGACGCTTGGTTTTAAAATCATTCCGGAAGGTACGTCCACCTAAAGTCAGATATTTGATCAGACGAGTCACCAACACGCCCAAACTGCCAACCAGCCAGATAATACCTCCTATTGCGACAAACGTTGTTTCAAATTGGTGACGTTTATTGATAGTAGTTTTTCGAAACCCTAATTTGGCAATTTTACTGCCCCATTGGCTAAAAGTAGTCAGGCTACTATAAACGATCTTAAGCCGAGTATTTTCAGCTGTTTCGCCAGAAAGTATCTGGTTAAACTCATGACTGAGTAACCCGTAAAGTTCTAACTCATCGAGGTTTTGCAATGCCCCCCATGTCAACACAATTACAATATCCTGGGGATGGAAGCCAGCGGTTAAAGCATTTACACCGATCTCATCCGGCAGCACATATAAAGTTGGAGGATTGATCATGAACTTTTGTGCCAAATGTTCATTTAAATGAATAGCTACACTTTCCTCAGGTGTGCTTTCAATCAGATTAAGACGCCGAGCTTTTAGCTGTTTAGCAAGCGTATGCCCCCCAGAACGAAATACATAGCGTTCATAGGCAACCGAACCACCCATTACCAGTAATAACAATAAGATCAGATAAGGGCTGAATACATGCCACATGACAGCTTGTTCAGGATCAAAAAAATGAACTATTAGACCCAACAGGCTATTGAGAATAAATATACTTAAAATGATCGCAAGCAGGCAAATGCTCATGGACCACATCATATTTTTATTAGTAATTAAATAATGGCTGACGTCTTTCAATGTAAAATTTCCTGATTACATTGTTTTGCCTATCTTAAAGTAAAAAAGCGGGCAAAACCCGCTTTTTAACGTGTTTGCGCTTACTCTTCCCTGATTCCGGTCAAATCAACAGAAGCGGCATCAATATTGACATCGATATATGGGTCTTTACCCTTTTTGGCCATATCGTTTCTCAATTTTTCCAGATCTTCTAGATAAATTTCATCAATATTGCCTGTCACATATATACCATCAAATACAGAACAATCAAACTCGGTCAGATGAGGAACTTTCTTGGTACGAACCGCATCTTTCAAGTCTTCCAGATCCTGGAAAATCAAACGGTCAGCACCAATAATTTCACGCACTTCCTCAACACTACGGCCTGACGCAATCAGTTCAAATTTGGCCGGCATGTCAATCCCGTAAACATTCGGATACATGACTTCTGGTGCAGCCGAAGCAAAAAAGACCTGTTTGGCTCCAGAATCACGTGCCATCTGAATGATTTCGTTACAGGTAGTACCGCGAACAATTGAGTCATCTACCAGCAAGACATTTTTGCCTTTGAATTCCAACTCAACCGGGTTTAATTTTTGGCGTACAGATTTCTTACGCTGCTGCTGCCCCGGCATGATGAAGGTTCGTCCGATATAGCGGTTCTTCATAAAACCTTCGCGGAATTTCACCCCGAGAATATTAGCCAACTCCAATGCAGATGTACGGCTGGTATCTGGAATAGGAATCACCACGTCAATATCATGATTTTCGCCCCATTCACGCAAAATTTTTGCTGCAAGTGTTTCTCCCATGCGTAAACGGGATTTATACACCGAAATACCATCAATAATGGCATCAGGACGTGCGAAATAAACATATTCAAAGATACATGGACGATAAGAAGGGTTCTTGGCACATTGCTGGGTAAATAGCTGACCTTGTGAATCAATAAAGATGGCCTCGCCTGGTGCTACATCACGCTCGATTTTAAAACCCAGCGCAGTAATTGCCACAGATTCTGAAGCAATAATATATTCAGTACCTTCTTCTGTTTCACGTGATCCATAAATTAAAGGGCGAATCCCGTTAGGATCGCGAAACCCGACTACACCATGTCCCGTAATCATGGCTACTACACCGTAAGCTCCCTTACAGCGATCATGCACACGGCTTACAGCATGGAAAATATCTTCTGCACATGGCTCTAACTTGCCACTCTTCTGTAACTCATGGGCAAATACATTAAGCAGCACTTCTGAATCCGAATCAGTGTTCATATGACGCAAGTCAGTTTTGAACAGGTCTTCATGAATGTCTTTTGCATTTACCAGATTACCGTTATGTGCCAAGGTAATCCCATAAGGTGAGTTTACATAAAATGGCTGGGCTTCGGCACTACTTGATGAACCCGCAGTAGGATAACGTACATGTCCGATGCCGTAATTACCCAGCAAGGCGCGCATATGACGCGTATGGAATACATCGCGTACCATACCATTATCTTTTCTCAAGAAAAGACGTCCTTCATGGCAGGTTACAATCCCAGCTGCATCTTGTCCACGATGTTGCAACATCGTCAAAGCATCAAACAACATTTGGTTAACTGGCGCTTTACCGGCTATACCAACTACTCCACACATAACAACCTCGCAGACAGGCTAGGATTAATAAAAAGGATTATTTGTTGAATGGTTTGAACGCTCACTGGCAGCTGTATCATTGGACTCACGCCGAGAAGGAGAAGATGCAGGCTGTTGTTCAGACTTCATTTCATCTAATGCATGATTCGCCACATTTTTAGAGATTTCAGTTGCCATAGGCGCATAAGGTAATAAGGCTTGTATCAGTCTGGACTGCTTCCAGTGAGGAGAACTTTCCACCCAAGGGCCCAAGCCTTGCATAGTAATCAAGACTACCAGCAGGCCTTTAAGCGAACCAAAAGCTCCACCAGCCAAACGGTTTAATGGACCTAATTTAAAAGTTTTCAGAATACCATTCAGAAATGCGGTGACAATCCAAGTCAGCACAACAATGATCAGGGCAATAAATGCAAAGGCGGCAATTTTCTGGACCACCGGATCATGACTGAGTACCACCATAGAAGGCGCGAGAATATTGGCATATTTTGCACCAATAATCAGTGCAAATACCCATCCTACCAAGTTCGCAAAGGCCTTTACAAATCCTTGTCGCAAACCGTTAAGCCCTCCAATGAGCAGGATAATCAGGATAACTATATCGATGGTATTCATAAATTAATTCATGGCATCAACACAGTCTTTGATCAAATTTGGTCCAGTATAGATAAGACCACTGTAAATCTGTACAAGCTGGGCACCATACTGTTGTTTTACAGCAGCCTGGTTTCCAGACACAATCCCACCCACACCCACCAGAGCGACCTGACCTTTTAGCCTTTTCGCAAATTCCTGCAAACACTGGTTACTTTTCTCAAATACTGGTGCACCAGACAATCCACCGCTCTCATCTGCACAGGCCAAACCCTCTACTCCTTCACGGGATAAAGTAGTGTTGGTCACAATCAGCCCATCAATTTTGAAGATAACCAGCTGGGAAGCAATAAATTCGATATCCTGCTGGCTCAGATCCGGCGCAACCTTTAAAACTAGAGGCACATAATGCTGATATTGCTCTGCGAGCTCAAGCTGTCGGTTTTTCAATGTTTTAAGCAACTCGGTCAAAGCATGACCACTTTGCAGATCGCGTAAATTTTTGGTATTTGGGGAAGAAATATTTACTGTCACATAAGAAGCATAATTATATACTTTTTCAAGACAGGTCAGATAGTCCGAAACTGCATTTTCTACAGGGGTATCAGCGTTTTTACCGATGTTAATTCCCAGAATGCCTTTATATTTCGCTGCTTTTACATTCTCAACCAGCCGATCAACACCATCATTATTAAAACCCATACGGTTAATGATGGCCTTTGCCTCAGGAATCCTAAATAAACGTGGCTGAGGATTACCACTTTGGGGACGTGGAGTAACTGTTCCGATTTCAATAAAACCGAAACCCAATGCAGCTAAAGCATCAATATAAGCGCCATTTTTATCCAAACCTGCTGCTAGACCGACCGGGTTGGGGAATTCGATTCCCATACAGGTCACAGGCTTATGGGCAACTGTCTGATGTCCAATTCCAAACTTATGGGCTGATTTTAGCAATGATAAGGTCAGTTCATGTGCACGCTCTGGTGCTAGCGAAAACAACAAGGGGCGGGCCAGAGAATAGAACATATCAGCAAAAATCTACCGCTTTACAAGTTGCCATATTATAGGCACAGGTTACATAAAAGGCTATGCCTGAACTATGTTTATTTTTACAGCTTATTGCACGGTCACAATGAGCCTGATTTGCTGGTTTTGATTTATAAGCTCCATTTTTTCAATACTTAAACCCATCTGTGCCATTTGGGTTAGGAAGTTGGCTAATACAGCATAATTATCATGCTGCACTGAAATCTGAAGCTGCTTTCCGGTGGCCTGGATACTGGCTGATAACCCCTGCTGTTGAGAAATACGCTGCACTTTCTCTGCCGGCGTTAGCTGCGATTCTCCCGCTGGTTTCATGGTTACTGCATTGGTCTGCATCCAGACCATAAGATCTTTGAGGTCATTTAAACGTTTTTGCTGGTCATCCGCAGCTTGATGTATGGTCCAGAGTGACCATCCAACGGCTGTGACCAGCACAAAGACTGTGGTAAAAATTACCATGATTCTTTCGCGCAGAGAAAGTCCGTCCAGATAGTCTTCTATACGCTCAGCCAGGTTTTTCCATGAATGGTCTATTTTCTCAAATATTTTCATTATTGTACTTTCACCAAACCGATTACTCCCGCCCCCTGGGTTTGTACATTACCAAGTTCAGCTTTAAAACCTTGCTGGTTTAACTGCTGGGTAAGTGCCTGCAACTGTTCAGATGAACTGGCTTTCAAATCAAGACTTAATATTGATGACTCATATCCTACCCGCTCTGCCAGAATCTGCTGCTGGGCCAAGATTGGGCCAACCCGGCTCAAAATTTGCAGTGCCTCAGTATTTGCACTACGGCTCATACGCAATTGGCTTTCAAACTGACTTTGTATATTTTCTTCAGTAATACGGCTATTAGGTCCAAACCAGTCTTGATACTGGTCAATTGCCTGTATCGCAGTCTGATCAGCCAGTTTTTTTAATTTTGACCAGCGTAATACATCATAACTCAACTGTACTATAAGAATGGCACAAAATACTGCTGCACAAGCTTTCCAATAACCAGAAAACTGTTCACTTTTTTGTGCTTTAGGCAAAATATTGAAGGGATGCTGTTTAGGCTTTTTAATAGGCTCGAACTGATAACTAAAGTACTGTCTCTGCTCTTGAGTAGTTACTGCATCTAGTACTATTTGCTGATCTGGTCTCAGCCCGCTACAACGGAAACGGGTCTCCGGATGAATAAATTCCAGATAAACTCCAAGCTCATCTATTGAATTGCCACTAAACTCATTTTCACGTGCAAGTAACCGCTGATGAATATTTGCAAGTATAGTTTCACCGGGATCAGGCTGGGGTAAAACCAGGAAATCTGGCAAAAGTGCAGCAACTTTTAAAGGAAGTAAATTCAGTGAATGCAGTAATGTTTCTACTGAATTCTGTGCGATTCCCATGACTGTTAATCGTTCTTCAGCAGCCTGAAAATAGTGCAGTACTTTTAGCTGATCAATCGGCTGTATTACGTACTCTTCCAGCAGATAGCGTACCCCTTCTGTACCAAGCTGCTTATATTGAGATTTACTCATCTGCTGCTGAAGCAGTTGTAGCCCGCGACTTGGAAAAAAAACAACTGTTTCTTCACCTTGATATATTTTAATTTCCTGAATCAGCTGTTCAAGACTCGAGCTTTCACTCCAGGCATCCCCATTTGACCATTGCCAAACTCCATTGGCTTCTGGCATCCATAAATACAACATTAAGTCTGATCTACCATTTTTCTAATTTATTTTAATGTACTGGAATAAAGTTCTGCTGCTGGACTGCCAGACCATTTGCAATTACGGGAAGTTCATAAATTCGCGCTTCAGCCAGTGCAAAAGGATGGAATGACTCATGAACAAGCTGCTCGGCAATATGTGCAATAACATTCATATGACACACGACAGTAATCGACTGGTAAGGCAGTTGTGCTAGCCAGTCAATCGCATCTTTTGCCTGATCATCTGGTTTAATTTTATCACAGACCAGTACCGGAACATCAGGGAAATTCTTTTGAATATGGACCAAGGTTTCTTGTGCCCGTAATAACGGACTCACAACAAGAACCTCTGGCTTTATTAAATCTTTCAAATATTTTCCAGTTTCCTCAGCCTGTGTATGACCCCGCTCAGTTAAAGGTCGCTTACTGTCAGTTACTTCCGGCGGATGGGCTGCCTCACCATGTCGAATCAGAACTAATTGCATATATTATCCCCATTACTTCAGACCTATCATAACGTTTTTTCATGACATTTATGATACGTCTGGATGATTAGACCTGATTATGTGGCAACACAAATTCTACATCACTGCGATGACCATTTTTCATCAAAGATAAGGCTATTGTTAGTGGCGGTGCATTTTCAAAAATAACTTCATATAAAGCATTAGTGATTGGCATATATACCTCAAGCTCTTGTGCTCGTGTACGTACCTGAACGATAGTATTGATCCCCTCCGCAGTTTGTCCTAATTCCTGCGTAGCCTGTTCTAAAGTTTTACCTTTACCCAGAGCAAAACCCACTTGATAGTTACGGCTGAGTGGACTGTTACAGGTAGCAAACAGGTCACCAACGCCAGACAAACCTAAAAATGTTAAAGGATTAGCACCCAGTTTGACAGCAAAACGGCTCATCTCAGCCAAGGCACGTGTAATAATCATACTTTTGGTGTTTTCACCTACATTATAGGCCGCCGCCATTCCCATCGCGACTGCATAAATATTTTTTAAAGCACCACCAAGTTCTACTCCATGTACGTCATCACTACCAAATACACGAAATAAAGCGCTATGCAAAGCCTGTTGCACCGCATAACGCACCAATTCCGAATGGCTGGCGATTACTGTACCCGCCGGCATACCTGCCATAATTTCTTTTGCCAGGTTCGGGCCCGAAAGCACTCCATAAGGAACTTCTGGCAACTCATCACGAATAATGTCACTCATAAAGCTAAAGGTTTTAGCTTCAATTCCTTTCGTAAGCGAAACCACTGCCTGCGCACTGATAAAAGGTTTAATTTTTTGTATAACATCCCGAAAAGAATGGCTTGGAATGGCTACCAGAATAATATCACGGTCGCGTACTGCCTCTTCAAGATCAGATACTGCCTGCAATTCTTTCTCTAAAGGATAATCTGGCAAGTAGCGTTGGTTGATATGTGTCCGGTTAATTTCCCGGGCAATTTCTTCATCGCGAATCCAGATCTTGGTATCACAACCATTGCGTACAGAAATATTGGCCATAGCTGTACCAAAACTTCCACCACCCAGTACAGTGATTCTTAATGCAGTTTTACGGTCAATTTCAACAGGTTCAACCAGATCGCTAAACTTCAACTCTGACATTATTTTTATCCTTCATGTTCCATACTATGGAAACAAAATCATTCAGACCAGTAACTTACAAAATTCTGTGTATCTATCTCTGTACGCGGTGCAATTGCTTTAGCTGCTGTACCAATATAGATAATGCCTGAAATTAAATCATGTTCACGCAAATTCAAAGCTTTTTTTAGCAAGCTGGACTCTACCACAGCACCTGAACGCCACATTGTTGAAAACCCTTGCGCTTGCAGGGAAAGCAAAAAGTTCTGGATAGCCGCACCTGAACTTAATGTTTGTTCAAAATAAGGAACTTTTGGGTGATCTTGAAAACGGGTTAACGCCAAGACCAGTAACGGAGCACGCAAAGGATGATTCTTTACCCGTTCAATCTGTGCTGCTTCCATTGTACCCATATCAGCCACTGCCTGTGATAATAGTTCCCCAAATGTTTCGCGCTGCTCAGGTGCAATAACCACAAAATGAGTCGGTTTTAAGCGGTGATGGTCTGGTGCTGTTAATGCTGCCTGAAAGGCGAGTTCCAGCTGCTCTGCATTTGGAGCAGGTTCAATCAAATGTCCAATTGATTGCCGCTGATGAATATTGTGATGAATCAGCTCTACAGTATTGTCTTCCATTAATTTTTAAATATAAAATTCAAGATTAAACTAGATTAGCACAATCTTTTCATTTTATTGAGTTACAGACAATTTGCCAGTAGCGCTTTTAACAGCTTTCACAAATAATATCTATAAAACCTCAATTTCCATACAACCCGTTCAATATGATTCAGAGTAAATATGCTCAAATAGTTCCAATCTTTTAATAATAGTTTTAGGGTGTATGATGAAAAAAATTCTAAGTTTGGGTTCCCTATTCGCTGCTTCGCTCATGCTGACCGCCTGTGCTACCACCCCAAAAAACAGTCTAGCAATTCAGAAGGAAAATAATCAGTATGAAGTGACTGGAATTGGTAAAACCAATATTATTTCTAAAAATAATGCTATTAGTGCAGCTAACAGCACTTGTGGCAGTAAAGCAACTGCTGTAGTTGTAGATGAAAAAACCAGTTATAACGGTGTACTCAAAGGTGTGGTGGATGAGCAGACTGGCCAAATGGTACAAGCTGCTGCTGGTGTTCTTGGTGCGATTACCGGTAACCGTACAGATATCTCCCGCGACGACGATTATCAGACTGTATTAACGTTTTACTGTCGCACTAATTCATAAATAAGCTTCATAAAAAATCCCGGCATATTGACCGGGATAATTCATCTAAACACTTTAATTAACAATAACCATCTAAACGAGTAAGTGGCAGTTTCTGTCCAATTGCTTTTTCAATGGCTGGCAGATAAAACGCATCGTCTTCTGATAAAAAGCTGATACTGACACCCTGTGCACCAGCACGACCAGTACGACCAATACGATGAACATAATCATCTGACTGTTCAGGTAAAGTAAAATTAATAACATGTGAAACATTATCAACATGAATACCGCGTCCGGCCACATCAGTAGCAATCATGATGTTATGCTTGCCATTTTTGAACTGATCCAGCATTTTCAGCCGTTTATCCTGAGCAATTTCACCTGAAAGCATAACGACTTTGTAACCATCCTTTTTCAAGTGGTCATAGAGACGGCGCACCTGATCACGACGATTTGCAAAGATCATAACCTTTTCAATTGGTTCATCACGTAAAATTTCTTGTAGCAGCTTATATTTGTCCCGGTTCGCTACCATATACACACGTTGTTCAACGTCGGCATTGGTTTTCTTTTCAGGTTCAATTTCTACTGTAACAGGCTCGAATAACCATTGCTGAGCCAAGTTCAGTACATCATAACTGAACGTAGCTGAGAACATTAGAGTCTGACGTTGTTCTTTACGAGGTGAAAACCGTACAATCCTTTTCACTGAAGGAATGAATCCCATATCCAACAGACGGTCAGCTTCATCAATCACTAAAAATTCGATCTGGTCCAGCCAAACCTCTTTTTGTTCTACAAAATCTATCAAACGTCCTGGAGTTGCCACAATAATGTCGACAAAATTCTGATCAAGCTGCTTTTTCTGCTTATCAAAATCTACACCACCCAGTAATGTAACCAGATGCAGATCTGTGAATTTGGTTAACTCTTTAGCATCACTTTCAATTTGTAGAGCCAGTTCACGTGTAGGAGCCAGGATTAGGGCTCTTGCCTCACCACGATAACGCTGTTCTTTAATCGGATTATTAAGCAGATCATTGATTACACTGATCAGGAAGGCTGCGGTTTTACCCGTACCAGTTTGCGCACGACCAATTGCATCGTGTCCAGCCAAGGTGTAATTTAACACCTTCTGCTGGATAGGAGTCATTTCCTTGAACCCTAAAGCATCAATCGCTTTTTTCAGTTTCGGATGTAAATTCAAGGTTTCAAAACCAGATGCCATATACGTGCTCTAACTATTAATCACCCAAATTGGCGTTCATTATAAACAAAAACGCCCCAATACGAAAATTGGAGCGCCTCTCATCAATCAAAATTGATGAATTAGTCTAAAGGCTGCACTTCTTCAGCCTGAAAACCTTTTTGACCTTTTACTACGCTGAATTCAACGCGTTGACCGTCACGTAGTGAGCGATGGCCTTCACCCATAATCGCACGGAAATGAACAAATACGTCATCACCACCGTTACGCTGAATAAAACCAAAACCTTTAGTGTCGTTAAACCACTTTACTACGCCTTGTTCACGAGCTGTCATAAGTCAATCCTCAGTTGCTTCAATTAAAGGACCTTCCGGTGTTGCAAACAGCAGAGCAAACAAGATTTAAAAATAGTTATTATTTCTAAGCTTGTAATCATTCTGTAAAACTATTAACAAATTCCCGGTTACATCCATAAATATTTAAGTTTCACCACAATTTAGGTAGTGGTAATCCCTAAGTACGCAACGAGCTTAGCATGGGTTTATGACAATTAATAGTTTTTTTAATGAATTCTTCTTTACGTTCGTTTATGTTTTTGTATGATAATTGAACTGAATTCTATTTTTAAATATTTTACTATTGATTCCTAATACAAATTCAGTCAGCTGATTTTATTTGCTAAAATACCTTTCATGAAAGCTAATTTTTCCTGAGTTCACATTATGAACGAAACTCTTGGGGCAACCCCTGTAGAAATCGATGCATTGGGTCAGCCCTGCCCAATGCCACTACTAATGTTAAAACGGGCCTTAAAGCAAACCAAGGCGCCATTTATCTTTATTTTAAAAGCTTCCGATCCAAATAGCGAGATAGATATTGTACGTTACTGCCGGCTCCATCAGATTAAATGTACCCTGACTCAGAATCGTGCTCAAGAATACCACTATTTAATTGAATCTTAATTATTTTCCTTTAAGATAAAACAGTGTTAAAGGTATAAAACTTTACATTTTTCTACCCAATATTCCTTAATTATGGAAATCTTTCCGATTAAGATAAATGCATTGGTACGATTATCGTCCTATAAGGAGAACTCATGAGTGACAGCAGCAATCAATTGATGCCCCTGTCATTATCTGCGCCAGGGGTCAATCTCGGTGCATATATTAGCACCGTTAACCAGATCCCCATTTTAACAGCCGAGCAGGAAAAAGAACTTGCTGAACGTTATTATTATGATCAGGATCTAGATGCAGCGAAAATGCTGGTCATGTCGCACCTGCGTTTCGTTGTTCACATTGCACGCAGTTATGCAGGTTACGGCTTGCCTCAGGGTGACCTGATTCAAGAAGGTAATCTGGGACTAATGAAAGCAGTCAAACGCTTTGATCCAAGCATGGGTGTGCGCTTGGTGTCTTTTGCAGTTCACTGGATTAAAGCCGAAATACATGAATACGTTATTCGTAACTGGCGTATTGTAAAAATTGCCACTACGAAAGCACAGCGTAAATTATTTTTTAATCTGCGTAGCTTAAAAAAGTCCAGTAAAAAGTTAACGCTCGAAGAAGCGCGCTCAATTGCAAATGATTTAAATGTAACACCAGAGCAGGTTCTGGAAATGGAAGGCCGTCTTACTGCCTATGATGCTGCTTTTGAGGCACAAGGTGATGACGATGATGATTCATCTAGTCATGTGGCGCCGGTACTTTATCTGGAAGACAGCCGCTATGATCCTGCCCGTCTGGTAGAAGACGAGGACTGGGAAGAACAGAGCAACTCGGCATTACATAATGCTATGGATCAGTTAGATGACCGATCACGGAATATCCTGCAACGCCGCTGGCTCGATGATGACAAGTCAACCCTACATGAACTGGCAGCAGAATATAATGTTTCAGCAGAACGTATTCGTCAGTTAGAAAAAAATGCAATGGAAAAAATCAAGGTTGCCATGTCTACAACCTGATTATTTTCTCGAAATCCAAGGGCATTTATTGCCCTTTCTTATTTTTTAGTTTCTCATTTTTGTTATTTATTAACCTTATTCTCTATGTAAATCTATGTTAATGTTCATCTAGTTTTTCAGGTGGTTATGGCTTATGTGGATTGCAATCTCCGCACTCAACCTTGCCTTGGCGGTCATGGTAGGTGCTTTTGGTGCACACGGTTTAAAGACTCGCGCCAGTGAAGCTCAACTGGCTTGGTGGCACACAGCAACAGAATACTTTTTCTATCATGCTTTAGGCTTATTGATTTTAGGTGTGATAAGTAAGACTTTGCCTCAGCTCCCAATTAAAGGCAGTTTCCTGCTCATCCAGTTTGGTATTTTTCTGTTTTGTGGCTCACTGTATATTATGGCTTTAGGGCTTCCGCGTGGTCTTGGCGCGATTACACCTATTGGGGGGGCGCTGATGATTGGTGGATGGTTATTGCTGGCCTGGAATGCATTTAAATATTTAAGATAAGAATGGAAATAATGGTATGCAGATCTATTTAAATGGCGAACTTATGCATACGCCCTGCCAGAACCTTTTAGAATTGGTCCAGTCACTTGCACTAGAGGGTAAGCGTTTTGCAGTAGAAATGAATGAAATGATCATTCCTAAAAGCAAACTGGAACATACCCCTATTTCGGATCAAGATCGTATTGAAATTATTCACGCTGTCGGTGGCGGCTAATCTGGAGCTCTTCCATGCAAGATACCCGTTTAATTATTGGTTCCCGTCAATTCAGTTCACGTTTGCTGGTTGGCACCGGAAAATATAAAGACTTAAATGAAACTGATTTGGCTATTCAGGCAAGTGGTGCTGAAATAGTAACTGTTGCCATCCGGCGCGTGAATATTGGACAGCATCCAGATCAGCCTAACCTGCTCTCTGTTATTCCTCCAGAAAAATATACGATCTTACCGAATACAGCAGGCTGCTTTGATGCTGATAGTGCCATTCGTACCTGTATGCTGGCACGTGAATTACTTGATGGCCATAATCTGGTCAAGCTTGAAGTACTAGGTGATGAAAAAACATTATATCCGAATGTTACAGCTACACTAAAAGCTGCACGTACCCTGATTGACGATGGTTTCGAGATTATGGTTTATACCTCGGATGACCCAATCGTAGCCCAAGAACTCGAAAGTATGGGCTGTGTAGCGATTATGCCACTTGGTAGCCTGATTGGCTCAGGTTTGGGAATTCTGAATCCTCATACTATTTCGATTATTAAAGAAAATGCCAAAGTCCCGGTACTGGTTGATGCAGGAGTAGGTACAGCAAGTGACGCTGCAATTGCTATGGAGCTTGGTTGTGATGGTGTACTCATGAACACTGCAATTGCTGCTGCACAGCAACCGGTAGTAATGGCCTCTGCTATGAAAAAAGCAGTTGAAGCTGGCCGTGAAGCATATCTGGCTGGTCGTATGCCACGTAAACGTATGGCAAATGCTAGCTCCCCAGAGACGGGCTACTTCTTTAAATAGTATTAATAAAAAAAGGACTCAATATGAGTCCTTTTTAAAGCAACCAGCTTAAGGAATCAAGCCTTCATCACGCATTGCAATCTGAACAGATTGACGTTCTGCAATTTTGTTGCGTAAAGCCACAATATTCTTATATGGGCTCAGGTCATGTTCAATATGATTTGACCAGTTGGTGAGCACAAATAGATAAGCATCAGCCGGACCAAAATTATCATCAACCAGATAATCGCATTCCCAGTTTTCTAGATAATTGTCAATATACGTTAGTAGTCGGTCAACCTCAGCATAGGCCTTTTCTTTTTCATCATCCCCCAGTTTACCTGTAAAAAATACAGCGTAAGCGTCATGCAGTTCAGAATTCAGATATCCCAGCCATTCAAGCACTTTGGCACGTCCCATGCCTGATGGCGGAATTAGATCCTGTTTTGGGTCATGCTGGGCAAGAAAAGGAAGAATGGCTACATTTTCAGTTAAAATTAGACCCGGATTGATCTCAAGCGCAGGCACATAACCCTTTGGATTGATTTCGTAATAATCAGTACCTTTTTCTGTTTTATGAGTTTTTAAATTCACTCGCTCTAAATCAAAATCCACATTAATTTCATTTAAAATAATATGCGCTGCGAGTGAACATGCACCTGGAGAATAATAAAGCTTCATATATGATCCTTGTTATTTAACTCATAATGTTTTAAAACGCTTCATAAAGACTTTCAAGTCAACAAAGTTATAAATTGCAAAAAAGCGTAAATATTGAAATAAAATTTACTTTATACAATATTGAGAAGATTCAATAATTTTTCAAGTTTTAAAGTGCTATTTTTAGTACCTGCATGTTTTAAGCTTAAGTGAGTGCAAAAAATTTGACTTGCCCTTTTCAGTCTTTAAAATAGCGTTTTCAGATTTTAGTACTGCCAAGATTATGTCAACCGATCAGTTAGAAACGCAAATTACCGAACTGGACAATTTGCCTGAACATCGTGAAATTGTGACATTTATGCGTCGCTCCTCACCGCTAAATACTTCACAGCGCACAGCTCTGGAACAGTATCGTAATTTGATTTTAGAGTATCCGGTAGGTGACTTACGTCAACACTTTGAATACCCTGAACGCCCGCTGACTGTAGAAATTGGTTTTGGTATGGGCCGTTCGCTAGTGCTTATGGCCAAAGCCAATCCTGAGCGTAATTTTATAGGGATTGAAGTACATGTGCCCGGTATAGCACAATGTGTCTATGAGGCAGGTATGGCAGGACTAAAAAATCTGCGTTTACTGGATGCCGATGCTATTCAGGTACTGCGTGAAATGCCAGATAACAGTATCAACTGCATTCAGCTGTATTTCCCAGATCCCTGGCAGAAAAAACGCCACTTCAAACGCCGTTTTGTAGCTCATGAACGTATGGAACTGGTTGAACAAAAGCTTGAACTCGGTGGTACCTTCCACTCGGCTACTGACTGGGAACCTTATGCAGAATGGATGCTTGAGGTTCTAGACAATCGTCCTAGACTGGAAAACCTTGCAGGAAAAGGTCATAGTTATCCACGTCCGGACTGGCGTCCACAAACCAAATTTGAGCGCCGTGGTATTGAAGCGGGCCACAAAATTAATGACTTTATTTTTAAAAAGATTCAGTGATTAAAAAACAAGCTGGTGAATTAAGATATTCGCCAGCTTAACGCTGTGCAATAAACCCCTCATAACATAAAAGCTGGGTAAATCTTTTGACTTGGCTAAAGCCAGCCTGTTTTAAAAATTGGAAAGTCTCCTGTTGAGACAAAGCGAAAAAGTCATCTTCTAAACGTTGAAGCATGGCTCCAGTCTGCTTTTCACTGAGACCATTATTTTCACATATATACTTTAAGCTGAGTTTTTCCTGCAGTGATACCATTTTTACCAGATCAAAAGTTATAAACATTCCGCCTGGTTTTAAGGTCTCATAGATCTGTTTTAAAAATTTAGATTTCTCAGCATAACTAATAAAATGTGTGACTAATATAGATAAGGCTGCATCAAAATTCTGATCAGTATCTAGCTGACTCATATCACCCAGAATAAAATTTACTCGATTATTGCCATCAAATTGTTGAACATATTGTTTGGCCTTATCAAGCATGGTGGCAGATATATCAATTGCAGTAAATTTCCACTCTGGAAATTGCTGAAGCAGATAACCCAGCTCATAGCCAGTACCGCAACCTATAATTAATAGGTGTACTTGGTTACCGGCAATATAGGCTTTCAATAAAGCCTGAATTTGCTGATGTACCAACTCATAACCTGGAATCAGTTTACGGATGTGCTCATTATAAGTGTTCACAACCTTGGAGCTATTAAAATCCTTTGCCATACTTCGGTCCTGTTTTTTACTGCTTCAAGTTTGAGCGAGTCCAATATTTTTATTTAATACATTGATGTGATTTTAAAATACTTTGACTCATCAATTGGTATATTTCCCTTAAATCTTCACGCTCAGCGTGATTAAGTAGCTGCATATGCATATTAAGGATATTCTGGTCTCCACGCACTGCAGGACCAGTTTGCATTAAATGTGGATCATGTTGCAGTGCCTTCTGGGCAGTTTCACTGATCAAGGGATAAAGCAGCGAAAAATCTACCTGTTGCTGGTCTACTATCTGTTTGGCCAGATCATAACAATAGTTAGTAAAATTACAGGCAAATACGGCAGCGAGATGCAGGCTTAAACGCTGGGCTGAAGAATAGTTATATATCCTTTGACTTAGGCTATTTGCCAAATATTTAAGAATTTCCAGATTTTTAGCTTCAGTTGCCTCAATAAATATTGGAGTAGCCTGCCAGTCAATCTCACGTTCAAAACTGAAAGTCTGCAACGGATATAGAACACCCGCATGAGAATAATGTTGCGATAGGATATTTAAAGCAGTACTTCCGGATGTATGTACGACGAGACTGCTTGATAAATACGGAGCTAACTGAACAATTGTTTCTGTAATTGCCTGATCACTTACTGCAATAATTATCAGGTCAATCTGTGAATTGATATCATGATAGTGGTCAATTGGTTCAGCATTGAATTGCTCTGCAAGTTGTCTGGCATGAACCAGATTACGGCTGAACACCTGAACAATTTGATGCTGTTTTGCAAGTCCCCGTGCCAGATGAGTCGCTACCTTGCCTGAACCGATAAAACTAATACGCATAAAAGACTGATAGTGAAAATAATGCTCTAGCATGCCAATAAAAAAAGAGCGAATCAATCCGCCCTTTTTCTTTTCAACAGTCATCCATTAAAACAGGTTATTGAGATAGACACTACGTTCAGCAGTTTTCTGATTAAAGCATTTGGTGTACTGCATATCCTGATTTTGCTGCTCCATGGCTTTATCCCAGTAATTTGACTGCTTTTGATAAACCTCGCGTTCTGCTTCAGGAATCTGATAAACACTTCTCTGCGAGATTACCTTACAATCTACATCACGTTTTTCAAACCAGTCAGACTGGTCTTGCTTTAACTGAGTACGCTGCTCTTCTGTCAGACTGTCCCAAATCTGGTTCAAACGTTCTACTTGCTTCTGTTTTTCAGCATCCAGTTCTTTTTTGCGGATATCCATTGCTTTTTGTGCAAGTTCAGTCTGGACAGTATTCTCATGAACAGATTCTTTGATAGAATTTTGAATTTCCTGATTTTCTTTGACGTAAGCTGCATATTGCACTGCTTTTACCGTAACAAAAACCACACCATCGATGACTGCGTTCTGATTAGGAATATCCAGACTCAAGCCTTCTTTGTCAGTCTTGCTAATGTCATAAGAAAATGTACCGCGCAACTGGTTATTATTTAGGGATAAACCTGATTCACCTTCTTCCAGATAGTCAGCTATAGTCGTTCCGCCCTCACATTCTTCACAGTTTTCCAAGTATTTCTGATAGGCATTTTCTGCACGTTGCAATAAGCCTTTTGGAAAATGTACAACCAGCTGACTTTCACAGTTTAACTGATTCGCATTCTTAGGATCTTCGGTCACGGTACGCACATTTTTAACCTCAAACCTTAAGCTCTGGTTGATTTTAGCCAGAAGCTCCCGGTCTGCTTCATAATAGTCAGACTGCCTGAGGTTCTTTTCAACTTCTTTTAAATATTCACTTTTAAGGTATTTTTGAATCTGGTTCAGATTATCCTGATTGGTACAGCTCCAGTCTGCCATATCCTGAACAGCCGCCTGATCCTGTTTATCTTTATTTTTAAAGCCATCACATCCCCCTAATACAGCAATACATGAAAGCATTGATAGGGCTAATAATTTTTTCATCTTTAATCCAGAGTGTATTGTAATTTTATGGGGCGTATTTTAATCAGGTTTTGAGGTAACTGACCAGATTTCTCATGCTTATTTTTATCTACAGTTCAAACTAATAAAATAATATAAACCTTTTTTATATTTTATTATTAAAGCGCTTTATAAAACACCAAGCATAAATCTGCTTTAATCTATCAATCGTTATTTTAAATTTTTATCTTCATTAAAATATGAAAATTCAAATGATATAAAAAGGCCAGTTTAACTGACCTTTTTAAAAATATTTATTTTATCTAATATTAAAATCATGAAGCAGGTTTAACGCCTTGTTCATTTACTTCACGAACTACACCCGTATCTGTATTCAAAATTTCAAACTCAATCCGGCGATTCTGAAATTTGCCTTGACTGGTTGCATTATCAGTAACCGGCTGGTCCTGACCATATCCTAAAGCTTGCAGCTTACTTGGGCTCACTCCTCGGCTTACCAGATAATTCACCACAGCCTGAGCACGCTGTACAGACAGATTGTTATTGACAGCTTCACTGCCTTCAGCATCGGTGTGACCTTTTACAGTGACGACTACATTTGGCACGCGTTGCAACAGGGCAGCCGCCTGATCAAGAATCGGTTTATTAACATCCGGTACTTGTGCAGAACCGCTGGCAAAATGAATTACTTCAAGATTCAGTGCGGTAGCTATATCTAGTGGTTTAATATTATCAGGATTAATTTGTGATAAGGTACGTTCAGCATCTGTAATTCCAGCATGGGTTGGCGGAGGATTGTTGGCAACGGGTTGCTGGGTGGTGATAGTCATATCTGGTACTAGCAAGCGAATCTGACTAACCAGACTCTGTGCATCACTATTACGGGAAGACTGGATATTAATTTCTTTACCTGTCCAGGTAATTGAAGAATTTGGTACACCCTGTACGATTTTCAATACACTTGGTAAAGCATCCTGATTCATAAAACTTGCATGATAGATAGACTGGGTATCTACACCACAACCAGAAGGATGACTAAAAGTATACTTAACCTCGCCTTGTAAAATATCTACATATTTTAAATCACTGATTCTTATCTGGCAGGTAATCAACTCACCTTCATCTCCAGTGGTTAACTGAAAGTATGCTGGCTGGGTTCCATTGACTACAGCCTGCTGATCAGTCTCTTGATCATCATCACACGCCCTGAGCATCAGTGCTGCCAGAATTGCTAAAACAACAATACCAATCAATGGCCATAAAAGATTGGTTCTTCGATCCTCTATAATGACCGGATCTGGTTCTCGTGGGGCCTGATAAAGAGTTTCCCCTGCTGCAGGATTAATACCTAAGCCGGCTAATAGTGCCATCGCCCAGTGTGGTAATACAGCCAGAATAATATCCTGATGAGTATAAAGCAGATGTCTGATCGCTTCCGGGTCTGGACTACCCGCCTCTTCGATTAAAACAGCCATTGTCGGTGTAATAGACTGGTTTAATATGCGCTCGGTTTCGAGATGAGGAATACTACCACTTACCTGATTTAAAAATTGTTCTTTAAGAGCGACATGATGTCCGAATAATTCATTTAGAGTCGGATTTAACTGGTTTTCTAAAGAAGGTATCAGCTCAGGCCGAGCTTTTAAAATGGCCAGTAAAACTGGATAAAATTGTGCCAGTGCATCAGACTTTTCTACCAGATAAGTGGTCTCACCTTCTAGAACAATAGCTGAAACCTTTTGCCTCAATAATTCAATAAAATTTATACTCATCATCATTCTCTCTTTTATTGGCATTATTATTGGAATTAATGCATTTAAAATAAGCTGTTTTTTATACTATGCTGAATATTAATATGGTTACTAGCGAAACTCTTTAGAAATAACAAAATGTTATAGAAATTTTAATAAATCACTGAAAAACTCAATAAGAAAGCCAGCTTATGCTGGCTTTTCTATTTCTTCCATATCATTCTGTTCAAGGCAGGAATATTTCTACGACCTTACCTTGCACCTTTTGCTGAATCAGTGGTGTATTTTTACCTTTAGACAGCATATTTTCCTTACTGACTGTCCATTCCAGCTCAGGATCAACCAGTACCCAGCCTGATTCTGACTGCCAGCGTTTTACCATATTGGCTACTCGTGCCGGCTCCAATGTTACTTTTTCTACCCATTCTAACGGGCTGAACAGGCCTTCTTTAACCAGCTGGATACCAAACGGAATATAAGTATCAAATGCACTGATTCCCGGCAAGGTTTCTGCAAACGGCGCCATTTTAGCAGAACCGGATAAGGGTTCATGATGCGTACAAATGGCATCAATTATTCCCGTTTTCAAGCCTTGGCGTAATAGTTCTTTGTCCTGTGCTGAGCGTAGAGGAGGACGTACATGCGCCAGTGAATTGAATCCATCTGTCAACTGGTCAGTTAAGTGCAACTGGTGCATGGCAACATCAGCAGTTACAGGTAAGCCTTTGGCCTTAGCAATCTGGATCAGTTCAACAGATGCGCCACAAGATAGCAGACCAAAATGGGCACGTACTCCGGTTGCCTCTATCATAAGCAGATATTTAGCAATAGCGACGGTCTCTGCCATAACCGGAATCATAGGCAAGCCTTGGCGTGAAGCGACAAAACCTTCATGGGCACAGCCATCTTTGGCAATTTGCGGCTCTTCAGCATAAAACACAACGGTCATATCCAGACCCGCTGCATATTCCAAGGTACGGATAACTACATCATCATTCTCAAAAGGTGCATGAGCATTAGAAACTGCAGTACATCCACCTTTTCTCAGACCAGCCATATTGGCAGGCTGCTTACCATTTAGACCTTGAGTCTGTGCACCGATAATATGCAGATAAATACCACCATCCAACATAGCTTTCTCTTGTAAGCCATGAATCAGCGAGCCATTATCCTGAACAATCGGCTTGGAGTCTGGCGGTGTAATCACATGCAAAATACCATTATGACGTGCAGCCCGGCCTTCAGATTTTAATGTCCCATGCTGCTGCTGACCCGGTTCGCGCAACCGTGCACACAGGTCAACCATAGTTGGCATAAGCCATTTACCTTGTCCATTAATAGTTCTTTCGACATCATCACTGGCATCGACACGCGTACCATTTTGCAAAAAGATTGTTTCAATCCTGTCAGTTTTGGCGATCGGGTCAAGAACGCGTACATTTTCAATTTTGACAATACTCATTTCTTTACCCTTATATCGCCAGCGCTTCAATCAAACCTTTCTCTTCTAACTGCCCTTGCATTGTTAGTGCCAGCACAGCCATACGTACTGCTATACCGTTGGTCACCTGACGCAAGATTACTGACTGCGGACCATCAGCGATGCTGGAGTCGATTTCTACGCCACGGTTCATTGGGCCTGGATGCATGACAATACAATCCGGTTTTGCTAATGCCAGCCGGTCTTCATTCAGTCCATACATTTTATAAAATTCAGACTGTGAAGAAAGTGCAGGTGAATCAATACGTTCATTTTGGATGCGAAGTGCAATAATGACATCGCAATCTTTTACGCCTTCATCCATGTTATTAAAAAGTCGGACTTCCGGACCAAATTCCTTAAAGCCAAAAGGTAATAAGGTATTCGGCGCAATGACGCGGATATCTTTACAGCCTAAGGTCTGTAGCGCGGCTACATCCGAACGTGCTACCCGTGAATGTTTGATATCACCAATAATGGCAACACTTAACTCTTCAAATGGCCGGGCAGTTTCACGACGGATCGTAAGCATATCCAGCATAGCCTGGGTGGGATGGGCGTGACGTCCATCTCCCGCGTTAATGATCCCGATATTCGGGCACACATCTTTTGCAATAAAATGTGCAGCACCTGAAGATGAATGGCGTACAACAAAAAGATCGGCCGCCATTGCTTCAAGATTCCACAGCGTATCACGCAGGGTTTCACCTTTAGATGTACTGGAACGGGCGATATCAATATTCAGTACATTGGCTGATAAACGTTTAGCAGCAGCTTCAAAAGTTGTGCGGGTGCGGGTCGAGTTCTCGAAAAACAGGTTCATGACCGTACGGCCTTCGAGTAAAGGTGAGGTTATGAGTTGGTTTTGATCATTAAAAAAGGAAGAAGCAGTATCGAGAATTTTTATGAGGGTTTGCTGGGAAAGGCCTTCAATGGTCAGAAAATGTTTAAGATGACCGTATTGATTGAGCTGAATCTGACTCGGCGTATGCAGTGCAGCCAAATGCATGAGAGATTCCTTAGACGTTAAGTTAATGCATTATATAGATTCTCCCTCAGTTTGGGCAGCCAGATTTTTCAAAATTTTTAGTAGAATTATTTATTTTATGAACTATTAACCATCTATTTCAAAAAGATAAATTAAATCAGTTCTTCATATTAAGAAATTATTTTTCTTTATTTAAATTTAAATCCAGATTAAGTCTTAAAACTTCCCTGTTTAGAGCATTATTATCTGAGTGCACCAATATAATGATGAGCTACCTGCGCCTGATAATCTGGCTCTTTCGTCACCTCTCTATCAAACAACTCAGTGCTCTCTTCATTATTTTGTGCTTCCACCTCTGCCATGATTGGTGGACAAACTAGAGCAGAGAGACGTGTTACCAAACGGATGAGTTCTGCATCCTGCGTTTTTTTGGCCAACTCCATGACATACTGAGTGTAGCTTTCACTTTCCACCATATACATCACATCAATTACGCGTCCAGATACACGGCGTAAGCGTGTATAAATTAAAGTTGCGATAGAAAAAATATCACTGTGATTTGAAGATAAAATATTCATAAAATCCCCTTGTTTTATTTTAAAAAATATTAAGTCAGTTTTGTACATGGTTAGTACATCTGCTTGTATGGCAAATAAACACTAATATGTTCAAGAATTTAGCAAGATACATACCAGAAATTTAAAATATGAAAGGAATTACGTTTAAACCTGTTTAGTTTCATCAAGAGAAATCATTCTCTTTAATAATGCACGGGATAATGAAGATAAACAATTTCTGAAATAACTTCTTAAGATCATCCGCCTAAAACAACGAAAATACGTTAAAATTGTCGTTTGCTTGTCTGGTTTGGAAATTTGCATGAATGCATCGCAACGTTTATCTACTTATTGGGTCACCTGTGCTGATGGTTTGGAGCTCTTGCTTGAAGAGGAAATCGCACAACTCGGTGCGTCAAATGTAGAACGCAAACCAGGCCGGTTAGTTTTTCAAGGTTCTCTGGAGACTGCTTACCGTATCTGTATGTGGTCACGTCTGGCCTCACGCGTATTGTTACCCATTCATACCCAGGAAATCGAGTTTAGTCATGACGCCCGCGATGTGGCTGAAGAACTGTATGATGGTGCGCTTAGCTTTGACTGGTCACTTATTTTTGCACCTCAAAGTACTTTTGCTATCCGTCTGCACGTAGAGCGTGATATTAAGGTCAATACCCAGTTTGCCACCTTACGTGTTAAGGATGGTGTAGTCGATGCCTTTATGGAAGCAGTGGGCCGCCGTCCTAGTATTGATACAAAGCAACCAGAAATTACCTTATACGTATTGGCTGGTAAAACTGAACATACTTATTGTCTGGATTTATCCGGAGATTCCCTGCATAAACGCGGCTATCGTCGCTATATGACCGATGCACCGATTAAAGAGAATCTAGCAGCAGCAATATTACATAAGGCTGGTATTGAAAAAAGAAAGCCGGATATTATTTTAGATCCAATGTGCGGTTCAGGTACATTTATTATTGAGTCTCTCATGATTCTGACTGACCGGGCTCCGGGCCTGGTACGCCGTTTTGGCTTTAATGGCTGGCATGGTCATGACCGTGAATTATGGATGTCACTTAAAGCCGAAGCAGTAGAACGCCACGAGCAGGCACTTGAACAGCCTTTACCTAAATTTTATGCTTTTGATGCGGACTGGGAAGCGGTTAAAGCTACCCGCCAGAATATTGCCGCCGCCGGATTCGAGAAACAGCTGGAACAGATTCAGGTAGAAGAACGTACACTTGCTGACTGGCCTGAATTCGATGCTACTGAAAAAACTGCATTTATTGTCACCAATCCCCCATATGGCGAACGTTTAGGCGAGAAAGCTTCTAACCGGGCACTTTATCTCGGTTTATCTGGCCAGTTACAGAAACACTTTCCTAACCAATATGCAGCAATAATTGCGGCACAAGTAGAACAGGCAGATGTTCTGGCATTTGAGCATCCTGAAACTCTACGCCTAATGAATGGTAAGCTGCCAATTTATATTCGTTTTGGAACTATCAAACCTGCATCCGATAACATACCTTTCCTAGAAAAATGGCAGCCTCAAAATGTAGAAATTGAAGGGGCTCAAGATTTTGCTAATCGATTGCAAAAAAATATGCAAACCTTGAAAAAATGGGCAACCAAGGATCGTGTGTTCTGCCTGCGTCTTTATGATGCAGATCTGCCTGATTTTAACGTTGCAGTTGACTTGTACGGTGACCGTTTGCATGTGCAGGAATATGCTCCACCAAAAACGATTGATCCGGAAAAAGCCAAGAAACGTTTTAATTTGGCACTTGCCGCTATCCGGACAGTGACGGGCCTGGGGCGTGATGCGATATTTATTAAAACCCGTGCCCGTCAAGCAGGTAAAGCACAGTATGAAAAGCAGAGTACGGCGTCCAAACGGTTTATTGTTCAGGAAGGACAAGCCAGAATTTTAGTGAACCTGACAGATTATCTAGATACCGGACTGTTTCTCGACCACCGTCAAATGCGCCTACGTATTGCACGTGAGGCTAAAGGTAAACACTTCCTGAATCTGTACAGTTATACTTCTACAGCCAGCCTGCATGCTGCACTCGGCGGGGCAGCCAGTACAACCAGTGTAGACCTGTCAAATACCTACTTAAACTGGTCTAAAGAAAATTTTGTTTTAAACGGCTTAACTGTTGACCATCCTGACCAGCAGCACCAGTTCTTTGCCAGTGACTGTTTTGAGTGGCTTAAAGAAGGCCATGAACAGTATGATATGATTTTTATTGATCCGCCCACTTTCTCAAACTCGAAAAAGTTCTACGGAACCTTTGATGTACAACGTGACCATGTTTCATTACTTAAACGTGCCATGAACCGTCTCACAACCGAAGGTACGCTTTATTTTTCAAATAATTACCGCGGTTTCGAGATGGATGAAGAAATTGAAGCCATGTTTGATATTGAAGAAATCACTCAGGAGACTATCGGGCCGGATTTCAAACGCAATCAGAAAATCCACCGTGCCTGGAAAATCCAGCATTATCCAGTAAATTAAATTTTATCTAGATAAAGTTATGTATAAAATAAAAAAGCCCACATTGAATGTGGGCTTTTTTATACAAATTTAGTTAAGTTTGAGCTTATCAAACTCAAGATGACCATGTTCCCCTTTGATCAAAATATTATCTCCAGCCTGGAATTCACCAGAAAGAATTTTTTGTGCCAAAGTATTTTCTACCTGTGACTGGATAGCACGTTTCAATGGACGCGCGCCATACACCGGGTCGAAACCTGCATCAATTAACAGATCAAAGGCTGTATCATCTATTGTCAAGCTCATATCGCGTTCAGCCAGACGTGAACGTAAACGTTCCAGTTGAATGTCAGCAATACCACGAATCTGTGATTTTTTCAGTGAATGGAAAATCACCAGCTCATCGATCCGGTTAATAAACTCCGGACGGAAATGATGGCTTACTGCACTCATAACCACAGAACGCATTTCTTCATCACTGGCCCCTTCACCCAGTTCACGAACATCTTGTGAACCCAGATTCGAAGTCATTACAATGACAGTATTTTTAAAGTCAATCACTCGTCCTTGCGAGTCAGTCAGTCGGCCATCGTCCAGTACCTGTAATAAAATATTAAAGACATCTGGATGAGCCTTCTCGACTTCATCAAACAGAATAACACTATAAGGTTTACGGCGTACTGCTTCAGTCAATACCCCCCCTTCTTCATAACCTACGTAACCTGGAGGTGCGCCTACCAAGCGGCTGACTGAATGTTTTTCCATAAACTCAGACATATCAATCCGGATCATGGCATCGTCACTATCAAACAGGAAATTCGCTAAAGCTTTAGTTAATTCTGTTTTACCTACACCCGTTGGGCCAAGGAACAGGAATGATCCACTTGGGCGGTTTGGATCTGACAATCCGGCACGTGAACGACGAACAGCATTGGATACCGCAATTACAGCTTCATCCTGCCCAACTACGCGATTATGCAGAAACTCTTCCATATGCAGCAGTTTTTCACGCTCACCTTGCAGCATTTTCGCGACAGGAATACCTGTGGCAGCACTGACGACTTCTGCAATCTCATTATCAGTCACTTTATTACGCAGCAATTTAGGCTCTTCGTGGTCTTCAATCACTTCGTCCTGCTCAAGCTGTTTTTGCAATTCCGGAATAACACCATATTGCAAACGGCTGGCTTCAGCCCAGTCTCCTTCACGTTGGGCTTTTTCTAAAGCAACCCGAGCCTGATCCAGCTCCACCTGTGCTTTTTTGGTTCCCTCTACCAGCGTTTTTTCAGCCTTCCATACTTCTTCAAGATCATTATATTCTTTCTGAACTTCCTCAATCTGTTTTTCCAGATAGTTGACTTCAGACTTGCTTCCGGCATCTTCATCTTTCTTAACGGCTTCAAGCTGCATTTTCAGTTGAATCAGACGACGGTCCAGTTTATCCAAAGCTTCAGGCTTAGAGTCCAGCTCCATTTTAATTCGTGAAGCTGCCTCATCAATCAGGTCAATGGCTTTATCCGGCAGCTGCCGATCAGTAATATAACGATGCGACATTTTCGCTGCAGCAATAATTGCCGAGTCTAAAATTTTGACACCGTGATGCACTTCATAACGTTCTTTTAAACCACGCAAAATTGCGATGGTATCTTCTACACTTGGTTCATCTACAAGAACTTTCTGAAAGCGACGTTCAAGTGCGGCATCTTTCTCAATATACTGACGGTATTCATCGAGTGTAGTAGCACCCACACAACGCAGTTCACCACGGGCTAGAGCAGGTTTGAGCATATTACCTGCATCCATGGCGCCATCGGTTTTACCTGCACCTACCAGTGTATGTAACTCGTCAATAAACAGGATCACCCTGCCTTCTTGTTTAGCCAGGTCATTTAAAACCGCTTTTAGACGCTCTTCAAATTCACCACGATATTTTGCACCAGCCAGAAGTGAACCCAAGTCTAAAGACAGTACCTGTTTATCTTTCAAGCTTTCTGGGACTTCACCGTTTACAATACGCTGAGCCAAGCCCTCTACAATGGCTGTCTTACCTACTCCGGGTTCACCGATCAGTACCGGGTTATTTTTGGTACGTCGTGACAAGACCTGAATCGTACGACGAATCTCATCATCACGGCCAATAACCGGATCAAGTTTTCCGGCCAGTGCACGTTCAGTGAGGTTAATGGTATATTTATTTAATGAGTCGCGTTGTTCTTCATGATTATTACTCATGACTTTCTCACTACCTCGAATTTTTTCAATTACAGGGCGTAGCGTCTCTGCAGTTACGCCCACGCCGTTTAAAATAGTTTTACTATTTCCTGACTCTGCTAGTGCCAGCATGACCCAATCGGTAGATATAAATTCATCTCCTGCCTTTTGTGCATAACGGTCAGCCAGATTTAATATTTTTACAGCATCAGGATTTAAATTAATATCTCCAGTAGGGTTAGATAACACTGGCGCATCATTGAAGGCTTTTTCAAGCCGTTGCTGTAGTTCACGAAGATTGGCACCTGCCTGTTGTAGCAAACTTAAGTTGGAAGGTTCCTCAATTAAAGTTGCCAAAATATGGATACTGTCAATTGCAGTATGATCTTTACCCATTGCTAGAGACTGGGCATCAGATAGAGCCTGTTGTAACCGGTTAGTAAATTTTTCGAATCGCATTCTTGTTATTCCTCACAACAATTCTGTACTTGAGTAATAGATGGGAACACTTTTGTAAAATTCAAACAGAATTATATATATTTTTCAAAATCTTATTAAAACAAAAACATTAGATTTCAGTTATAATATGAGCTCACATCATGAAGGTTTCAAGTATAGGGAGTTCTTTTTTATAAAAATAAACAATAAAAAATGCCGGTAAAAACCGGCATGCTGATTCAGGCAGTCTAGACTGCTTAAACCGTTTCAATAATTTCATAATCGTGAGTAATTTCTACGCCGCCATCGGAAAGCATTTTACTGGCAGAACAGTATTTTTCAGCAGAAAGCTCAACTGCCTTGGCAACCTGTTTTTCTTTTATATCTTTACCCGTTACAACAAAGTGCAGATGAATTTTGGTAAATACAGCAGGAATGGTATCAGCACGTTCAGCTTTAAGCTGACACACCACGTCCTGAATATCTTGGCGAGATTTTTTCAGAATCGTCACAATATCAAATGAAGCACATCCACCCAATCCCATCAGGATAAGTTCCATCGGGCGCGGTCCACGGTTCTCTCCACCATATTCCGCTGACCCATCCATGATGACACTATGACCACTTTCAGATTTAGCTTCGAAAGCAACATTCTCTAGCCAATGAACACTTGTTTGCATTGCAACTACCTAAAAAAAGCTATAAATTTACCAAGTACCTGTACACTAACATAAAACGAGTTGATAAGGAATTTCATCTCTGCTGTGTGACAAGTTCATCTTAGGTCTTGTGCGATCTTCTTATTATCCCCTTCGGAACTCTAGGCATGAATTCTAATTTTTCACAACTCAGTACTGACGCCCTTTCTCCAGGTCAACTACCTGAATCGGTGAAAGCACTACTAAAACGAGCAAAAATTAACAGATTTCCAAAACGTACTACCATTATTGATGCCGGTACAGAATCCAAATCTTTATATCTCATCCTTAAAGGTTCTGTCTCTATTGTACTGCGCGAAGATGATGACCGTGAAATTGTGGTAGCCTATTTAAATCCAGGTGACTTTTTCGGAGAAATGGGGCTTTTTGAAGCCAATCCACAACGTACAGCTGAAGTTCGTACCCGGGAGATGTGTGAAATTGCAGAAATTAGTTATGAGAATTTTCATGAACTGAGTAAACAATTTCCCGATTTAAGCTATGCAGTATTTGCCCAGCTCGTACGCCGCCTGAAAAACACTACACGTAAAGTAACTGATCTGGCTTTTATTGATGTGTCTGGACGAATTGCGCGCTGCCTGATTGATCTGGCATCTCAGCCTGAGGCCATGATTTTACCTAATGGCCGCCAGATCCGTATTACCCGTCAGGAAATCGGCCGTATTGTAGGCTGCTCACGTGAAATGGTTGGCCGTGTCCTCAAAACTCTTGAGGAGCAAGGTATGATTGAAACAGAAGGTAAAGCGATACTGATCTTTGATAGTTCACTTGAACAGAATAATGAATCATCTGCCTCAGATTTTGATACTGAAGATGAAGAATAAACTCTAGTTTTTATCTATTGAATTAAAGGCAAATCTTCGGATTTGCCTTTTTCTTGGTAATATTGCATGAGGTATTCTCATACTATCGACCAGTTAGTTATCTATTTCTCATTATTGTGTCGAGTACTATTTTTTCATCCAGAATTTATAGATCAGGCAACGTTTAACTCACCTTAAGACCAAGTTGGCTATCTCTATACCCTGTATTATGCTAATAACAGACTTTTAAAGGGACCATTATGAAATTTCATCCACTTGCCCAGACAGGGATTAAATTACCAGAAATCTGCCTAGGTACCATGACTTTTGGTGAGCAGAATACCCAGTCCGAAGCTTTCCAACAGTTGGCATATGCTTTAGAACAAGGTCTGTACTTCTGGGATACTGCAGAAATGTATCCGGTCCCGCCTAAACCAGAAACCCAAGGCGCCACTGAACGTATTATTGGTAACTGGATTTCCCAGCATGGTGGCCGTGATAAATTATTCTTGGCTTCTAAAATTGCAGGCCCCTCTCAAGGCGGTAGCCATATTCGTGATGGTAATACCCGTTTTATTGCTTCAGACATTTCTACTGCACTAGACCAATCCCTACAAAGATTACAAACTGATTATATTGATCTGTACCAATTACATTGGCCACAGCGTCCGACCAATTTTTTTGGTCAACTTGGTTATGGTAACCAGCATATAGAACTATCTAACCAGGTTACTCCACTAGAAGAGACACTTACTGCCTTAAATGATGAAATTAAGAAAGGTCGTATCCGCTATATTGGCCTTTCCAATGAAACCCCATGGGGGACCATGAAATTTTTACAATTAGCGGAAAAAATGGGACTAGAAAAATTTTTAAGTGTTCAGAATCCCTATAATTTATTAAATCGCACTTATGAAATTGGCATGGCAGAGATTGCCCAATATGAAGGTGTCGGCTTACTGGCTTACTCCCCACTGGCATTCGGTTATCTGACTGGCAAATTCCGCAATGGCGCACGACCTGCAAATGCACGGGTAACACTCTACTCGCGTTTTTCACGCTACTCTAACCCGCAATCCGAATGGGCCACCGAACAGTATGCTTTGCTTGCAGAAAAGCATGGGTTAACATTAACCCAGCTAGCGCTGGCATTTATTAAGCAGCAGTTCTTTGTCACCTCAACAATTATTGGCGCAACCAATCTAGACCAGCTTAAAGAAAATATAGATGCCTTTAAAATAGATTTGAGTCCAGAAATTCTGAAAGGTATAGAAGAAATTCATAAGCAGCAACCTAATCCGGCACCTTAACGCAGCCCAATAAAAAAAGGATGCCGTGGCATCCTTTTTATAAAATCAATTTTATTTACGCTGATTATAAATTGCCTGTGCTGCTGGCAGATTCTTACGCATTGCAGCAATACGCTCACCATTTGATGGGTGCGTCGATAACCATGAAGAGCCACCTGCCCCTTCCAGCTTGTTCATTTTTTCCCATAAGGTAATTGCAGCTTGCGGATTATAACCAGCACGTGCCATTAATATTAAACCACCCTGATCGGCACGGCTTTCCAGACTACGTGAATAGGGTAAACCCACGCCTACCTGAGCACCCAAGTCAAGCGCTGCAGAACCTAGGCTTCCAATAGCATCACCAGCATAAGCCTTGCCTACATTTAATGCCAAACCAGTTAAAGCCTGTGCACCAATCTTGCTTTTAGCATGCTCTTCAAGGGCATGGACCATTTCATGCCCCATAACTGCAGCAATTTCTGCATCAGTCAGGTTAAGCTTGTTGACAATACCGGTATAGACCACCACCTTACCGCCTGGTGCAACATAGGCATTAATCTGGTCAGATTTCAAAACAGTTAGCTGCCAATCAAATTTCACACCAGTCTGGTTCATCTGGTCAGCATACGGACGCAAACGGTTAAATACAGTATTTACACGACGGTAAGTACTTGAAGACGTATCTAGCTGATTCTTAGCACGTGCTTCCTGCACCATTTGGTTATAGCTTTGTGCGGCTGTTGCATTTAGGGTCGCGGTATCTGCGCCGGCAAAATCAGCAAGTGTGCTACATCCTGATAATGTCACTGCACCAGCAGCAAAAAAGCTGAGTAGAATTTTGTTGTTCATTATAATGCTCTCCACATGGATGACACGGTCATCCTCAATATAAACAGATGCATTATATTGAAAGCGTCATCACCTTAAAATATATAAACGCTTCATAATCATAGGATTTATGTAATTAGTATTTTTTGATTATAAAGGTATTCTTTAGAGCCAATGGCTAAGCGCATCAGTGTTTAAACTGCTTAAGGCATGATGTTTTCGTTAATATCACTCATGTCTTGGTTTACAAAATGAGCTTATTGCTTTTTTTCCATTATTCCCTATTATTCTCAAGATCTATCTCAAATAAACCAGTTCATCTTAACCGGATAGAATTATTAGAGAAAACTGATAAGAATCCATGATACTAAACACACCAGATCCAGTACAAAATAAAAGTGGGCAATTGGCTCAATCTTGTCCTCAATATCAACTTTTTTTCGTTTCCATAATATATAAAAATTCTGAATCAGGATGAGAGGCGCAATGATCGCAGCCAGTACAAAAGATAAAGCCAGTAAAGTTGTCCAGTGTTGTTCAAGAGCACCATTAGTCTGTATGTAAATCATCCACATCGCTAATGTGGGTGCGCCTCCAATGGCAAAAAGCAATGAGTAAAACATGGTTTTAGACGTGTTACTTTGCATTTTCTTTCCTGAACATATTCAACTAAAAATTTTAAAAGGCAGATTAATTAGCCTTTACATTTTTTACAGCACGACTTTAGTCGGTGAGTAGCTTGGTGTGCATAAAAAAGCCCCGCTGAAGCGAGGCTTTTAACCGTTTATTATTTAGGCATCAAACGGATGGCGCAATACAATAGTTTCTGCACGGTCCGGACCAGTTGAAATGATGTCGATTGGACATTCAATCAATTGCTCAAGACGTTTTATATAGTTCAATGCAGCTTGTGGCAACTGATCCAGTGATTTCGCACCAAAAGTTGACTCAGACCAGCCTGGCATAGTTTCGTAAATCGGTTTTAAAGTTTCGAATGCAAGCGCATCAGAAGAACCAACACAACCAGAATCTGTAGCTTCATAGCCTACACAGATTTTCACTTCTTCCAAACCGTCAAGAACGTCAAGTTTAGTCAGGCAAATACCAGAAAGTGAGTTTACATCAACTGAACGGCGCAGAATTTCAGCATCGAACCAGCCACAACGACGTTGACGACCAGTAGAGGCACCAAATTCATTACCAATCGTACCTAGGTGTTTACCAATTACATCACCTGTGTCATTTGCAGCGTCATACACCAGCTCAGTTGGGAATGGGCCTGCACCTACACGCGTTGTGTACGCTTTGGTAATACCCAGTACATAATCAAGATGCAATGGACCTAGACCTGAACCAGAGCTTACACCACCAGCAGTTGTATTCGAAGAAGTTACATACGGGTATGTACCGTGATCAACGTCAAGAAGTGAACCTTGCGCGCCTTCGAACATGATGTTGTCACCGTTTTTACGGTAGTTATGCAATTCAGTAGTTACGTCCACAACCAGTGGAGCAACAACCTTACGCCATTCATCACACAGTGCCAGCACATCTTCCAGTTTAACTGCTTCAACACCGTAGTATTGAGTCAACTGGAAGTTATGGTAGTCCAGAAGTTCAGTCAGCTGAGCTGTAAGATGTTCACCACTACGTACTAGGTCAGCAACGCGGATGGCACGACGTGCAACCTTGTCTTCATACGCAGGTCCAATACCGCGACCAGTCGTGCCAATTTTAGCATTACCACGTTTTTTCTCACGTGCCTGGTCAAGTGCAATATGGTTAGGCAAAATAAGTGGGCAGTTAGGAGAAATACGCAGGCGCTCTTTTACCGGTACACCTTCTTTTTCCAGAATACTCATTTCTTCAATTAGTGCTGCTGGAGAAAGCACAACACCATTGCCAATCAGGCACAGAACATTTTCACGCAAGATTCCTGATGGAATGAGGTGTAAAACAGTCTTTTTACCACCGACCACTAGTGTATGGCCCGCATTGTGTCCACCCTGATAGCGAACAACTGCAGCCGCCTGATCAGTGAGCAGATCGACGATTTTACCTTTACCTTCGTCGCCCCATTGGGTACCAAGTACCACAACATTCTTGCCCATAATAGCCTCATTACATCATGCTGTTAAAATTGAAAACCAGTTCGAATGACATGAACATTCAAACAGGCGATTAAATTTTTTCGAGATTCCAGTGACCTGCAACTTGCACTAACTGGTGTGTTGCATTTGGCACAGAACTCAAGTCATCTTGTCCAAGCAGCTGAACTACACTCAGCCCTTCTGTACGTAACCGCTCAATCATCTTTAACAAGTCGGTATCGGTACCTTTAGGGGCAACAACAATACTTAACTCATTAAACTGGCCTGCACTTAAAGCATATAAGTCACAGCTAAAACCAGTTGCAGGGCGCGCCCGTCCGAAATGCTCACCAATACCATCATAACGGCCACCCTGTGCCAGTGGTGCTGCACGGTTTGGCGCATACACGGCATACATCAGACCAGTATGATAATGGTAAGAACGCAGTTCGACTACGTCGATACCGATATGCAGGTTCGGCCAGCGTGCCTGAATTTCAGACTGCGTCGTTTTCACTGCATCAAATGCCTGTTTAAAAGCTGCATTCTTTAAAATTTCAGCACTTAAATTTGCTTCTAAAGCACCCAGATCACTGGCATAGCGTCCAAGTACATAGAAATCTGAACCGAAATGAAGTGTTTGGGTAAATTCTGCCAGCTCCGGTAGAGCTTTACGCTGGTATAAATCCGAAAGTTGGTGTTCAGTAGCTTTATTTAAGGCCGCTTGTTTTACCAGACTACGGAACAGTCCTACATGGCCCAGATCCAGGTGAATACCATCAGTCAGGCCAGCTTTCTGAATCAGGCTGATCATCAGGTCAACCATTTCAACATCAGCATCTATACTTTCTGAACCAAAAAGCTCAGCACCCAGTTGCAGCGGTGCACGGGTGGCACTAAAACCCTGAGGTTTAGTATGCAAGACAGTACCTGCGTAGCAATAGCGAGCTACACCTTCTACCGGACGCACATGTGCATCAATACGGGCTACTTGCGGAGTCATGTCTGCACGTATACCCAGTAACCGGCCTGTTAACTGGTCAATTACCTTGAAAGTGGCAAGGTCCAGGTCTTGATTTGCTTCTGAAAGAGAAGATAGAGATTCGATATATTCTATAAAAGGTGTATAGACTAACTGATAACCTCGTGAGACGAGGAAATCTAAAGCTTTACGGCGCAGTTTTTCAATTATTTGCGCTTGTTCTGGCAATACATCAGCTACACCATCAGGTAATAACCATGTCTCTGAAATGGGCATGCGGTAAACCTAAATTCTTGTCAGCGCGGAAATGATCCGCATAAAAAAATCGGGAACACACCCGATTTCTCCTATCTTAGCACGATCATTTCAGTCATGCACCAGAGTTTTTCAGTTTTATAAAAGCTTTCTAAGCTTGACCTAATTTTTATGTTTAATGAAATAAAACAGAGACTTTTACCGAGCTTTTACTCTACTGTCTAAACTTTTCATACAGAGAGCAGCTACACTTTATATTTTGTATCAGACTTCAAAGCATAAAATGAATTTTTGAAAATTCAAAATTATAAAGCCAGTTTTAAATATAAATTATCAATTTTACTCTTTTATTTTAGTTCAGTCTTTCCAAGCAAAGCTTGGTATTTTTTAAGCAAAATCACCAACTCTGCATTTTGTTGTTCGAGCGCATTTAGTTTAGTTACGGTCTGGCTAAGAATTTCACGATCAGTATGTACACTTTTAACCAGTTCCTGCATGATTTCTAGCGTACGTTTCAGATTCCCTTCCAGAAGAACAATTTTTTCTTCCAGATGGTGTTGTTGATCCAAGTCCGTTTCCATATTCTGTTCTTTACGAAAGTTTAGCCAGAACAGAAAAATGACCGCAATTATTAATACAGCAATAAAAGCCCACATCAGTAAAAACATCGTATTATCCCCAAGAAAAAGTTAAAGACCGTGTTGTAAATATTTTGCGGGTTGTCCTTCTCAATTCATTCTATATATCTGTTATTCAAAAGACTGGCATAAATCCAGCAAACGGTTGGCATATCCCCACTCGTTATCATACCAAGCAAACACTTTAGCCTGGTGCCCGACCACCAGAGTTTGTGATAGATCGACAATTAATGAATAAGGTGAATGGTTAAAATCACTTGACACCAGAGGCTCATCGGTCACCGCCATAATCTGGGCATAATCATATTGCGCGGATTTGATTAATACTTCATTAATTTTATGTACTGTAATAGGCGTATGCGAAATAAAGGTCAGATCAATAGCCGCGACATTAATTGTAGGTACACGAATCGAATAACCTTCAATCCGGTTTTCCATTTTGGGCATAACCCGTTTTAAGGCCCCCAATGCACTAGATGTAGTAGGAATAATATTCTGACCTGATGCCCGGGCACGACGCAGATCGCGATGAGCTTTATCCAGTACGGTCTGGTCTGCAGTGACGGCATGAATCTCGGTCATCATGGCCGTATCTATGCCAAATGCGTCATCAATAATCTTGACGAGTGGTACTAAAGCCTGCGTGGTACAAGACACGCTAGAGATAATCTGGTCACTGGCTTTGATTTCATGATGATTCACCCCATATACAATTGCAGCATCCACCGTGTCAAAAGGTGCAGCACCTATAATAACGCGTTTCGCACCAGCCTTAATATGTCGGGTAGCCGCCTCACGTGAACGGAATAGTCCGGTACATTCCAGTACAACATCAACATTAAGCTGCTGCCATGGAAGCGCTGCCGGTTCCGCGATATTTAATACACGCACATTAAGTGTTTTTGTACCGGCAGAAATATTTAGCACAATCTGTTCATTTTTCTGTGATATTTCTACATTCCCAGCAAAACGGCCGTGAGTAGTATCATACCTGAACAGATGAACCAGAGTTTCTACATCAGCAATATCGTTAATGGCTACAATATCAAAATTAAAGGCTTTCGGGTTTTCAAACCAGGCACGCAGTACATTTCGACCGATACGTCCAAAACCATTGATGGCCACTCGCTGCATGACAGATCCTTGTTTTACCCAGTAAAAGAACGATGCCTATGTTAAAACATCCAGCTTGTACTTGGACACAGCATTTTTGAATAATCCTGGTTTTATCGCTATTTTGATGGTAAAAGCGTTGGTGCCCCTTATATTTTCCGGTATAATTTGGCGTTTTTTTAAAGTTTTACCTTTACATCAATCGCTAAGCTGTCACCTTTTGACCTTAGAATTAGATGTACCTAACCAAATTAAGACTAAGGAGTGACTTGGTTGTGAGTACTCGTTTTATGACATCAGCTGAAATTCGTGAAGCATTTTTGCGTTACTTTGAATCGCAAGGGCATACACGTGTCGCGTCAAGTTCACTAGTACCCGCCAATGATCCTACCCTGCTTTTCACCAACGCAGGCATGAACCAGTTTAAAGACTGCTTTTTAGGTGCGGAAAAACGCGATTATGTACGAGCAGTCTCTAGCCAGAAATGTGTACGTGCTGGCGGCAAACATAATGACCTCGACAATGTAGGCTACACAGCCCGCCACCATACTTTCTTTGAAATGCTGGGTAACTTTTCTTTTGGTGATTATTTTAAGCGTGATGCCATCAAGTTTGCCTGGGAATTCTTAACCAGCGAGCAATGGCTGGCACTTCCTAAAGACCGTTTATATGCAACGGTTTATCATACTGATGATGAAGCTTTTGATATCTGGAACAAGGAAATTGGTCTGGATGCCGAGCGCATTATCCGTATTGGTGATAACAAAGGTGAAAAATACGCTTCGGATAATTTCTGGGCAATGGGTGATACAGGTCCATGTGGTCCATGTTCTGAAATTTTCTATGACCACGGTGACCATATTTGGGGCGGACTGCCAGGCACTCCTGAAGAAGATGGTGATCGCTTTATTGAAATATGGAACAACGTTTTCATGCAGTTTAACCGTACTGCTGACGGAGTTTTACATGCACTTCCGGCACCTTCTGTGGATACCGGTATGGGACTCGAACGTATTTCCGCAGTTTTACAGCATGTTAATTCAAACTATGAAATTGACCTGTTTCAGCACTTACTTAAAGCTGCTGCCGAAATTATTGGTGTAGATACCGCTTCACTTGAAGCCGAAGCTAAAGAAAAAAATACGCCTGTTCATTACCCGGCTTCTTTAAAAGTAGTTGCAGATCATGCCCGCTCTTGCTGTTTCCTGATTGCTGACGGTGTTAACCCGTCTAATGAAGGCCGTGGTTATGTTCTTCGCCGTATTATCCGTCGTGCTGTACGTCATGGAAACAAACTCGGCGCAACAGGTACATTCTTCTATAAAATGCTACAGCCGCTAATTGAAGTAATGGGTACAGCTTATCCGGAACTTGAAGCCAATAAAGCACGTATCGAAGCTGCACTGATCAAAGAAGAAGAGCAATTTGCAAAAACACTCGAGCAAGGTTTAAAACTTCTTGAAGGTGAATTGACTCAGCTAAAAGGCTCAATAATTCCAGGTGAAATTGTATTTAAACTTTACGATACTTATGGCTTCCCGGTTGACTTGACAGCGGATATCGCACGTGAACGTGACTTGAGTATTGATGAGGCAGGTTTTGAAAAAGAAATGGCTGCCCAGCGTCAACGTGCGCGTGAAGCAGGCAAGTTTGCAGTGGACTATAACAGCATTGTTAAAGTTGAAGATGAAACCGAGTTCAGTGGCTATGATGCTATTGAAGGTCAGGGTCAGATTATTGCCATCTATAAAGATGGGACTCTAGTCGATGAAGTCACTGAAGGTGACGAAGCTTTAATCGTATTAAACCAGACGCCATTTTATGCAGAAAGTGGCGGCCAGATTGGTGATACAGGTATCTTCAAAAATGAAACAGGTATTTTTGAAGTTCAGGACACTAAAAAATCTGGCAATGCTTTTGTTCACCAGGGCATCGTGACGATGGGTAACCTAAAAGTTACTCAAAATGTAGAAGCAACCGTGAAAGCAGAACTTCGTGCAGCAACTGCGCGTAATCACTCAGCAACACATTTGTTGCATGCTGCGCTTCGCCAGATTCTGGGTTCGCATGTACAGCAAAAAGGCTCTCTGGTTGCTTCCGACATTTTGCGTTTTGACTTTGCCAATGACCAGCCTGTCACTTTCGAGCAGCTTCAACAAATCGAACGTCTTGTTAATGCTGAGGTTATTGCAAATACTGCTGTGACTACCGAACTGCTGGATATTGAAACTGCCAAAACCAAAGGTGCAATGATGCTGTTTGGCGAGAAATATGGCAGTGAAGTACGTGTGTTATCTATGGGTTCGATTATTGAAGAGAAAAACTTCTCAGTTGAGCTCTGTGGTGGTATTCATGTTAAACGTACAGGTGATATTGGTCTATTTAAAATCACTTCTGAAAGTGGTGTGGCCGCAGGTATTCGACGTATTGAAGCAGTGACAGGTACGAAAGCGCTTGAGCTGGTTCAAAAGGCAGATTCTGATATTAATCAGATTAACAGCTTGTTAAAAGCACAAAAAGATCAAACTGTAGAGCGTGTTCAAACTGCGGTTGAAAATGTATCCGCATTACAGAAGCAGATTGAACAGCTCAACCAAAAGTTGGCAAACTTCCAGGCAGCTGAACTTTTAAGCCAAGTTCAGACTGTGGCGGGTCGTTCTACACTGATCACCACTGTTCAGGGTATGGATGCGAAATCTCTTCGTAACCTGCACGACAGTACCAAGTCTAAACTAGACCATGCAGTGATTGTACTTGCAGGTGTAGACGGCGACAAAGTCAGCCTGATTGCATCTGTAGCAAAAGACTTCACTTCATCTATCAAGGCAGGTGACATCATTAAACATCTTGCAACTGAACTCGGTGGCAAAGGTGGAGGTAAACCTGACTTGGCACAAGGTGGCGCGCCACTTAACGAGAAGTTTGAACAGGTCATGGCAGATTTAACTGCTTGGCTTGAAGCAAAATAAACTTCACTTTTTGTGTAACTGACCCTGATCGGTGAAATCGGGGTCATGGCTTATATGGAACAACTATGGCATTAATCGTTCAAAAATATGGCGGTACTTCTATGGGTACCCCCGAGCGCATTTTAAATGTTGCTCGTCGTGTGAAGCGCTGGCATGAGCACGGCCACAAGGTAGTGGTAGTAGTGTCAGCAATGAGTGGTGAAACCAACCGCTTACTTGCTCTCGCGAAAGCCATTACCGAAAATCCTGACCCACGCGAACTTGACCAGATGGTTTCTACGGGTGAACAGGTAACGATTTCCATGTTAGCAATGGCGCTGAACTCTATTGGCGTTGACGCTAAATCATTGACCGGACGCCAGGTTGGCATTAAAACCGATAGCGCATTCACCAAGGCACGTATCGAATCAATTGACACTGACGTTATGACCCAACACCTCGATGCAGGTCGTGTGATCGTAGTTGCCGGCTTTCAGGGTGTAGACGAACTGGGCAATACCACAACGCTTGGTCGTGGCGGCTCAGATACAACTGGTGTAGCACTTGCTGCAGCACTAAAAGCAGATGAATGCCAGATTTACACCGATGTTGATGGTGTCTATACCACTGATCCCCGTGTTGCTCCAAAAGCTAAAAAAATTGATCGTATTTCTTTTGAAGAAATGCTGGAAATGGCCTCTCTTGGTTCAAAAGTACTGCAAATCCGCTCTGTAGAATTTGCAGGTAAATATCAGGTTCCTTTGCGCGTATTATCAAGTTTTGACAATGACGAAGACGGCGCATTTGACGAAGAATTCAAAAAGAACGTGGGCACACTCATCACTACAGAAGCGGAAGATAACATGGAACAGCCAATCATCTCAGGTATCGCGTTTAACCGTGACGAAGCAAAACTGACTATTTTAGGAGTTCCTGACGAGCCGGGTATTGCATCTAAAATTCTGTCTCCGATTGGTGCAGCCAATATCGAAGTCGACATGATTATCCAGAATGTTGAAGAAGATGGAACTACGGATTTCACCTTCACTGTTAACCGTGGTGAGCTGGCTAAAGCAAAAGCTATTCTTGAAGAAACAGCTAAAGCGATTGGTGCGCGTGAAGTTGCAACTCGTGATGATATCGTCAAAGTTTCTATTGTCGGTGTTGGCATGCGTTCCCACGCAGGCGTAGCAAGCAAAATGTTTACTGGTCTGGCTGAAGAAGGCATCAATATTCTGATGATTTCTACATCTGAAATTAAGATCTCTGTCATCATTGAAGAGAATTATCTGGAGCTGGCTGTACGCTCTTTACACACTACGTTTGGTCTAGACCGCGAGCATGGTGAATCCAGCGTTCGCGCTTAAGTGCCTTTTCTGAAAGAACAATAGTTATACTGTTCTTTCAGAGAATAAGAATAAAAAATCAAAGCCACTATAGTTTTTTCTATAGTGGCTCTGTTATATTACCGATTAAGGTTATTGGAAAATTTTAGTAGAATTTATTCAGCTACCTAATTTGTCATATAATCCTGTTAAAATTTTCTCTGATACCAAGGTTGTGACTTTTCGCTTTTTTGATTAGAGCTTTTGCAGGTTTAGCGTTTAGCAAGGAGATAAACATGCTGATTCTGACCCGTCGCGTCGGAGAAACATTAATGATTGGGGACCAAGTCAGTGTTACTGTACTTGGAGTAAAGGGCAACCAGGTCCGTATTGGTGTCAATGCTCCAAAAGAAGTATCTGTTCACCGGGAAGAGATTTACCAACGTATTCAGCATGAACGTGCGATGCATGAACATCTTCAACACCTCGACCAAGACTATCAGCCTTCTTTCGAAGATGAGAATTATTCACAAAATGATTTTAATCGATAGCAGATGGCCATTCTTGATTAGTAAAGCGGCTTTATTGGCCGCTTTAATATTTTAAGGTGATTAAGAAATTAGATAAAATTATTACTCATTTAACAAAGCCAAGACCTTCTTAACCGGCGCATAGCTACGCCGATGCTCATCAATTACACCATGTATACCAATTGCCTCAAAATGAGCTTTGGTCGGATAACCTTTATGTTTGGCAAAACCGTAATGTGGGTAACGTTGATCTAGTAAGACCATTTGCCGGTCACGTGCTACTTTAGCCAGAATACTTGCGGCCGAAATTTCCTGGTATAAAGCATCCCCTCCTACTACAGCTTCACAGCTCATCTGTAGGCCAGCAGGTTCCTTATTACCATCGACCAGCACTTTATCCGGTTGAATTGATAAGCCTTCCACAGCACGGCGCATTGCCAGTAATGAAGCCTGCAAGATATTTATTTCATCAATTTCAGTAGCACTTGCTTCTGCAATGTACCAAGCCAAAGCTTTTTCCTGAATTTCGACAAAAAGCTTTTCACGTTTTTTTTCTGTCAGTTTTTTGGAATCATTCAAACCTTCGATTGGACGAGCTGGATCGAGAATGACTGCAGCTGCCACGACAGCACCTACCAATGGTCCACGCCCTGCTTCATCTACACCTGCGATTTTCATCAAACTATTTACTCATAAAAAAGCAGGCTGATTGTATCATCCTGCTCAATACTGAAAAAACTTAATTTAAAACTTCTGCTACACATGCATTAATTGTTTTAGTGACTGCATTGGTTATGATGGTGGTACGTGCAGCCGGATCAATCGCTGCTGTAGCCAGATCCACAGTTGTTATATTTTGTGGAGCTTTATCACTCACACAACCACAAATATCGGCCTGAACTGCCTGTTTCTGCTCAGCTGTCATTACCTTAGTTATATTTTGCCAAGCGGGCTGGTTGTTTAGTTCAGTATTACATTTTGCATTTACTGCCACTTTAATGGCAGCTGCTCCTAATTGCTGTGTAGTTGTGATGGTATTGGCCGATTGCTCTATTCCTGAAGTTGTACACGCCGATAAAATTAAGGCTAAAGGTGCCAGTACATATATAGATTTCTTCATGTTTATCCTTTATCAGTGTATATATAAATTTTGGACCAATTTTAAAGATTATGAAGTATCTCAACACTGTTAAATGTAAATAACTGCCTAAAGAATCTTCAAATCACATATTATCGAGCGCTACTGCCTGTTTAATATCCTTATAAATACTTGGACAAGCTGAATGTACACGGTTCCAGCTTGGAATAAACGACTGCTGATTCGGAAAATTCATAAACTGCTCTCCCGCCTCAACAATACTCTGGGCAAAAAGTTCAACCGTATTTTCTTCACTATGCCGGTCATAATGTAAACCATTGGTTATTGCATCATAATAATAGTGATCAATCATATCTAAAGCATTTCGATAATAAGTTGCACGAAGAATCCGGATATTATCTAGGCTAACTGGAACGCCCAGCGTGGCAAGTTTACGAAAAAGTGCTAGAGCAATATCACGGCTCATACGCTTCAAGCCACCCTCTCCATTTGAATTCACTACATTTTGATGCTTATGTTCATAGCGGTCAGCAATATCTACCTGACAGATCCGTTTGGTAGAATAATTACGATAGATTTCAGAAAGAACTCCAATTTCCAGCCCCCAGTCACCTGAAACTTTTAAATCACGTAATGCATCCAGATGAATTGCCATTTCGCCTGAAAGTGGATAACGGAAGGCTGAAAGATAAAGCAGATAATCCAGTGGGCCAAAGACTTTCTTGAGTGCAAGTAAGAGTGGAGAAACCAGCAGGCGGGATACCCTGCCATTCATTTTATGCTCAGCTACGCGGGCATAATATCCTTTAGAGAACTGGAAATTAAACTGTGGATGAACCATAGGATAAATTAACCGCACCAGCATATCACGCTGATATGTACTGATATCACAGTCATGGAGTGCCACGACCTTACTGTTACTTTCAGCTAGTGCATAGCCAGCACAGTACCAGACGTTACGGCCTTTTCCACGTTGCGAAGGTGCAACTTTTAATTCTTCAAGATGCTGATGGATTTTCTGTAAACGCGGTCCGTCGTTCCATAAAATAGTATGCGGCTGAGGTAGCTCGGAAAAAAACTCCTTGGCATGCTTAAATTGTTCAGGATTAGCTTGATCCAGTCCAATGATAATCTGCTGGATATAATCAGCTTCTTTCAATTCCTGCACAATTTTAGTAAGTGCAGGCCTTTCCAGCTCAGAATAAAGTGAAGGTAAAACTAAGGTAACCGGTCTATATTTAGTAAATTCACGCAATTCATTTTCATAATCTTCCAGCTGGCGCTGCTTTAGATCATGAATCGTCGTAATCATACCTTCTTGTGCAAAATCGACCATTATTTTCTCTCCATTTATTGTTCTAAAAAGTATTCAAGACCTTCTTTCCAGCCTGCTGGAGCCATTTTCTGAGAGTAGTAGACAGAATTATGCGCAAATTGAAGGACCGGTTTATAAGGACGCTTTACAACCACAGCATGCTCACAGGCTTTTAGCATATCAATATCATTCTCACTGTCTCCCAAGCCAATCCGGACAGCTTCAGCTGGATAAAATTGCTGTAGCCAGCGTACTGCTATAGATTTATCACATGCTGTACTCAATACATGACTGAAGCGCCCGCCATGTACTATATGCAAGTTTTTGGCCAAGTGCCGGGCAATAATTTGCTGTTCATATTGTGGATTGCTACCCCAGATAATCACTTCACTATAAAACCGTTGTAGGGCTTGACATGATTTAGCTAAGCTTAATCCGGTTAACTCAGCAATCTGCTGGGATGTATGTTCACTAAAAAGCTGAAAATTCAAATGGTACTGTATACGGAGTTGTTGTAATGCTTCAGTAATGGCTGCCTGCCTGACCGGACTCTGAAACTGATAGAAAGAATTAAAAAATATATATGCCCCGTTTTCTGCAACAAACGGCATATCTACTAGACCTAATTTTTTTTGTAAATTTTTAATTTCTAATGCGGTTTTACTGCTGCATAAAATAATAGGGTAACGTCTTTTAAGCTGTCTGATTAGCTCCAGATTTTCCGTATAAGTATAAGTATCGTGGCCTAATAGTGTTCCATCTAAATCTGTAAAAATAAGATAATCAGGCATAATAAATAATATTGATCAGTTAAATTGCACATTTGTTTCCTGATCATATAAGGCTTTTATCACTATTTTTTTCAGCTTACTTTTTATAACAATAAATCAACAGGCCTACATAGAGTAAACCTATTGATTTCATTTTAATTGATTACAGAGCTTGAATTTTCTTAATCCATGATTGCTTTTCAGTATTGTCTATAAAAGCTGCCTCAAAAGAATTAATCGCTAACTGTTTAAGTTCAGCTTCAGACAAATTTAGCGCTTTTTGAATAGCAAAGAAATTATCATTCATATAACCACCAAAATAAGATGGATCATCTGAATTTACTGTTACTTTAACGCCCTGCTGTAACAGTCGGTGGATATTATGCTGCTGCATATCATCCACTACACAAAGTTTCAGATTACTCAGCGGACAAACTGTAAGAGGCATTTTTTCCTGAATCAGCCGCTGCATGAGTACCGGATCTTCCTCAGAACGCACACCATGATCAATCCGGTTAACCTTTAACAGGTCTAAAGCCTCCCAAACATATTCTGGTGGACCTTCTTCACCCGCATGTGCAACCACCAAAAAGCCTGCTTCGCGGGCTTTGGCAAAAACCCGGGTAAATTTGGCTGGTGGATGGCCGACTTCACTTGAATCCAGGCCTACTGCAATAATCTGATTCTTATAAGGAAGTGCCTGCTCCAGAGTTTTCAATGCTGCTTCTTCACTTAAATGGCGTAAAAAGCACATAATAAGGTATGAGCTGATACCCAATTTTGTTTTTGCATCATTACAGGCACGTTGCAAACCATTCAGAACTGTTTCAAATGCTATGCCACGATCTGTATGAGTTTGCGGGTCAAAGAATATTTCAGTGTGTACTACATGATCTTCAGCACATTTTTTAAAATATGCCCAAGCCAGGTCATAGAAATCTTCTTCATGAATGAGTACATTTGCCCCTGCATAATAAATATCAAGAAATGACTGCAGGTTATGAAAATTATATGCCTGTCTTACCTCTTCTACAGACTTATAAGGAATATCAATCTGATTACGCTGTGCAATTTCAAACATGAGTTCAGGCTCAAACGTCCCTTCAATATGTACATGCAGTTCAGCTTTAGGTAAAGCACGAATGAGTTCAGTATGACTCATGGTCTCTCCTTGGAATTCGCAATAAATAAAAAGGGTGCAAACTTCCGTTTACACCCTGAATGATGTATAAAAATTAGCCACCAAAAGCAACAAATTTGATTACCCATAACACGGCAATGATCCATACCATGTAAGGAACCGTACTTGCTTTGCCTGTAAAAAGCTTCACCAGTGCATAGCTGATAAAGCCCATAGCAATACCATCAGCAATTGAATAGGTAAAAGGCATGAAAACGATAGTCAGGAAAGCAGGAACCGCTTCAGTAATATCATCCCATTCAATATGGGTAATACCCTGGATCATTAATACCCCAACAAACAGTAAAGCCGGTGCTGTCGCGAAACCCGGTACAGACTGGGCTAACGGTGCCAGGAACAAACACGCCAGAAACATGAAACCGACGACAACAGCAGTTAAGCCAGTACGGCCGCCTGCAGCCACACCCGATGCAGATTCAATATAAGGCGTAGTAGATGAAGTGCCTAGTGCGGCCCCAGCTACAATGGCAGTAGAGTCAGCAAATAATGCTTTCTTCAAGCGTGGTAACTTGCCATCTTTAAGCAGGCCAGCACGATGAGAAACCCCTACAAGAGTACCGGTAGAGTCAAACAGGTCAACCAGGAAGAATACAAAAATCACCCCTACCAGACTGGCCGTAAAGAGGCCCTCAAAGTCCATTTGTAACAATGTTGGAGCCAATGATGGCACAGCACCTACTATGCCTTTAAATTCATTCAGGCCTAAAGCAGTTGCAATTGCAGTTACGACCAGAATACTGAGAATGATTGCACCACGGACCTTAAAATGATGCATGATGACAATAAGAAAGAAACCTAACAGGGCCAGTAAAACTGTTGGCTGTTTGATATCGCCCAGCCCTACCAAAGTAGCCGGATTATCTACAATAATGCCGGCATTCTTGAGCGCGACCAAGGCTAAAAACAGCCCAATACCGCCGCCAATCGCCAGTTTTAATGACATGGGAATGGCATTAACGATTGCCTCACGGATTTTGAACATACTGATAGCAATAAATACCAGACCTGAAACAAATACCGCAGCTAGTGCCGTTTGCCAAGGCACCCCCATCCCTAAACACACTGAATAAGTAAAATAGGCATTTAGTCCCATACCTGGTGCAAGGGCAATTGGATAATTGGCCACAATTCCCATAACCAGACAGCCAATTGCGGCTGCAAGACAGGTTGCGACAAAGACAGCTCCATGATCCATTCCGGTTTCGGATAAAATCATTGGATTAACAATAATGATGTAACACATTGTCAAGAATGTGGTTACACCTGCTAGAACTTCTGTTCTAAAACTGGTTTTATTTTCGCTGAGCTTGAACAAGCGCTCAAGCATACCGGCTGAGGTATTGGGAGTTGTCATTACATCGCCCCTGAGAATTAAGATCTTTGCGATTGAATCCTCGGCCTGAAAAGCCTCAAATCACCACACTGCTATAAAATTTAAATGCATCAAAATCAGATATTGTGCAAGTAATTCTGGATAAAACAGCAAGACCTATGCCATCCTAATTACTTCCCATCTTCAAGCTGCACCTGAGCCCAAACTTACTAAACACTTGATGAGTGCCACTAATAGGCGAGGCAAACAAAAAAGCTGCATCATCTTATGCAGCTTTTTCATCTAACCTGTAGAAAAAAGTGTGAACTTAAATCCACCCGCTAAATTTTTTCGGCCAGATTATAACACACTGATTTTATTTTTGATTATCAGGTTTAATCTTCTTAGATTAATTTGGAACACTTACTATTTTTAAAATATTTAAAATCAGGCGCTTAATTTTAAATAAACTTGCAAGTTTTTTATTTTCTCTCCCGTTAACCCCAAAAAAGTATAAAAATCTCTACATTTTTTCAGTCTGAACGGATTTCCCTGCAGTATCAAGCGCCGGGAAAGTACTCCGTTCGAGATGATGCGGGTTGTGCTGAGCCTGCTCTAAAGAGCTCTGTGCTTCCTGGATGACCTGCTTGATCTCCTGCTGACGTTTTTGCTGGATACTATGATAGGTTATATAGCCTACCGAGACGACTGTAACTGCTGCGATTACCGTTATAACTGTTTTCATATCTCTTATCTTTAGTTGTTATCAAAAAATCTTGATGTAATTTTATCAAAAGCGTAATGCTTCATGCATTTTAAAACTGAATTTCTTTTAACACTATGGCCGATAAGATCAGCACCAATTTTCTAAGAACTTGAAACGTGTTATTCTCGGTGCCCTATAATCTAAACCTTCTTACTATTTTCTATGTTTCTTACGCCACCCTGATTACTCATTTCCTAGAAGTAATTTCTCATTGCTATATTAAAGGTTAGTGGTGTGGCGTAATTATGTCTTTTTCACAATATTGTCACCTCACTCGCCTGTTCCAATAAAAATACGGGCTTTCTTTATGTTGTCTTCTTTCCGTGAACAGTGGTTTTCAAACATTCGTGCTGATGTGCTGGCTGGACTGGTAGTAGGTCTGGCACTTATTCCCGAGGCAATTGCCTTTTCAATTATTGCCGGAGTCGATCCGCAAGTCGGTTTATATGCTTCATTTTCTATGGCAGTAGTAATTGCCATTGTAGGGGGCAGACCTGCCATGATTTCAGCTGCAACTGGAGCTATGGCTTTAGTTATGGTTACTCTGGTTAAAGAGCATGGATTACAGTATCTACTTGCGGCTACCATACTGACTGGCATCATCCAGATACTGGCTGGTTACCTCAAACTGGCCAAGCTGATGCGTTTTGTATCTAAATCTGTGGTGATTGGATTTGTAAATGCCCTCGCCATTTTAATTTTTATGGCTCAATTACCTGAACTCATCAATGTCAGCTGGCAGGTTTATCTATTTGTTGCTGTAGGCCTTAGTATTATCTATCTATTTCCCTATGTTCCAAGACTTGGCAGCTGGTTACCTTCCCCGTTGGTGTGTATTGTCGTGATTAGCCTGCTTTCAATCTGGTTGAATAGTGATATACGTACTGTAGGCGATATGGGTACTTTACCTGATAGTCTGCCCGTATTTCTTATACCAGACATTCCGCTTAACTTTGAAACGCTCAGAATTATTTTGCCTTATTCTATTGCTCTGGCTGCAGTAGGCCTTTTAGAGTCAATGATGACCGCCAGTATTGTGGATGAAATGACTGATACTTCAAGTGATAAGCATCAAGAATGTAAAGGACAAGGTATTGCAAATATTGTTACCGGCTTTATGGGGGGTATGGCTGGCTGTGCCATGATTGGACAGTCAATGATTAATGTGAAATCTGGCGGTCGACAACGTTTATCGACTTTCTGTGCAGGGATATTTCTTTTAATTCTGGTGGTATTTATCAGTGACTGGCTTAAGTTGATACCAATGGCAGCTTTAGTGGCAGTCATGATTATGGTTTCAATTAGCACATTTAACTGGCAATCAGTCATACAGTTTCATAAAAACCCGAAGAGTAGCAACAGTGTAATGATCGCAACTGTGGTGGTCGTAGTTGCCACTCATAACTTGGCTTTGGGCGTACTGACTGGTGTGTTGCTCTCTGCACTGTTTTTAGCCAACAAACTGGAAAATGATATTCGAGTTGAATCTGCTTTGAAGGAAGGTGTCCGAATTTACAGCTTGGTGGGACAGATCTTTTTCAGTTCATCCGAACGTTTTTACCAGAGTTTTAATTTTAATGAACAGGTGGAAAAAGTAATTATTGATCTTACCCATTCCCATATTTGGGATGTAACCTCTGTAGCTATGCTGGATTCCGTTATCAAAAAATTTACCGAGCGCGGTACTTCCTGTGAAGTAATTGGCTTAAATGAAGCAAGTTCAATCATGATCGATAAATATGGAACTCACGCCAAGATCTGACACCCTCATCCGATTCATATCAAATTATATATCAGAAGTACAAGGAAAGGGTTGCTCCAAGCAACCCTTTCCTTTTAGAAAATTATCTAAAGACTTCTTAATAAAATTAAAGTCCTTGATAATTATCTATCATTTTTGTGGCTTTGTGAGCCTGCTTCACGAGCTTCCTCTGAGGTAAACTCATGTGCATTACCACTTTCATGGGCTGCTTTACCACCTTTACTAGCGATTTCGCGCTGTTTATCTGCATCCATACTAGCAAAGCCGCGTCCTGAGCTGTTATTGCCACTTTGTTGACTTTGCTGACGACTATTTTGGCCGCCACCACCTTGCTGTTTCTGATTATTACTGCCACTTTGCTGTTGCTGATTATTGCTGCCCTGTTGCTGGCGCTGGTTATTGTCGCGTTTATTATCTTGATTAGCCATTTCACACCTCATAACAAATATTGAGTTGGTTTCAGGTTGGTCGTTATCAAACGAACATCTTCACTATAAGGGAGCTAGTAATAAGTTTTGTTATAACTAAGGATGAGTTTTATTTAAAGCATTTGAGTTAGGTATTCATAAGTGTGACTTCAATATACTTATATAATCATTCTTCTGGGATATAAATTTAGACATACTTATAACTACTTTAATATCAATGCTTCATTTATTTTAATGTAAATTTTACCTACTTTTAATTATTATAAGTTTACATTTAAATAATTTTTTACCTTATTTTAAACATCATATGAAATTATAAATCCAGAATATTTTTTATAAAAAAAGGCCTGTTTTCTGGGGTTGAAAACAGGCCTCTAGAGTAGCTTTATTATTTTGTACAATTGTTAATATAGTGGAAATAATTTTAACCAAAATTAAACTCAAATAGAGTTACATCTTTAAGAATAAGTGTTAATACATGTTATAGTTAGTATAATTTAATTAATATTCGCATATAAAATAAGCAATTAGCCCAATAGTAAAAATTTAAAAAAACTGAATTTGCTTAACTGGTTAATTTTTCAAATAAAGTCTAAGTCTAATTTTAAATTTATCTTACTAATTTAATTAATCTACTCTTTTATGCTTCTGCTTTCTAGAAACTGAATTTTTCTAATTTTAAATTCTTTACATTAATTCTTATTATTCCTCTTCTAAAAATTTATAATTTATTGAAATTATCAATTCTTAGCAAATAAAAAAGCCCACTAAAGTGAGCTTGATATTTATAACCGGTACATCTGATTAGGCGCAACGTAAAAGCTTTGGCCATCCAGATTAAAATTAATCTCTCTTCCGGAATCAAGTAGAACTTTTTCACCTACTTTTACCCATTTAAAGCCACCAGAAATATTTTGTTTTCTCTCTGAAGCTATAATCTGAACATGAATAATATCACCGTCGATAGATTTCGCGGTACGAAAATTTGGATATTTCAATATATACACCAATACAATAAACTTTAGTAAACTCTTTAGAGCATTTTTCGAACAATTATTTGATTAAAATAAAATTGTTTTAATTTTAATAACTACAAAATCTCAAGAAAATCTTGAAAAATGGGAGTGGCATCGTATGAGGTTTGCCTTCATTAAGTTTTATATCTTAGCACAGCTTTCTGAAATAACAAACTTATTAAAAATAATTATAGGTTTTTATGATCAAAAAATTTTTTTAATTTGGTAATAAAGAATATAATAACTATATAATTTATATTCATAGTTAAATAATTTTTCCATTTTTTAATTAAAATTTATTTTTAATATTTTTTAAAAAAACCTTATTATTTATCTTTTAATTTTTTAAAATTATAAATCTTTCAAATTTAATAATATAATTTTATTAACTTCTTATATAAAAAATATTATCTATGTTATTTTTATTAATAAAGTATTGATAAAAAGTAATTTACCTCTGTACTTAGTTAAATTTGTTCTATGCTATAATAGTTAACCTAAGAATATAATTTAAAGTTTTATAGGAGAAAAAATTGATAAAACAACTTTTTATAGCCTCTAGCATTGCATCCACTTTAGCTTTTGCCGGTTGTGCTACTATGAACAACCCATCTACTGACCGCAACTTGGCTTTATTACAAAACAAGACTTGGATAGTAACTCAGATCAATGATGTAAAATATAAGGCTGATCCTCAGCAATCTGATGTTCCAAGTTTAACTTTTGATAATACTCAACTTAGCGGAACTGATGGCTGTAACCGTCTTATGGGAGGCTATGCAGTGAAAGGTACACAAATTACTTTCTCAGAAATAGCCAAAACACGAAGAGCGTGTTTAAGCCCTACAAATTTACCAGATAAATTTACTAATGCTTTGAATCAGGTTACTGAATATAAGGTGAGTGAAACTGAGCTAAAACTGATGAACAGCAACAAGAATACAGTGCTTGAATTTAAAACTCAGCGTTAATATAAAAAGTCCTCACTATGAGGACTTTTTTACGTTCTATATCTATGACAGCGCATATAAAATTAAAAATATTTTATTTTATGAAGGCCAGATATTAAAAAAGGCTTCAAGTACTTGTATTTCCTTGAAACCTTTACACCATAAGGTGTCATATTTGGTAGGCATATCCAGACTCGAACTGGAGACCTCTACGATGTCAACGTAGCGCTCTAACCAACTGAGCTATACGCCTAAGTGTTTTGCATCATATGCATTTTTTATTTTTCTGACAAGTTTTTTTTATTCAGCTTTAAAGCAAATGCACAGTCTTTAAGCAATTTCTTAAACATTTTAAGATTCTCTGGCGTGTCCTGTTGCATGAACCGAATTTTCTGGTCAAGTTGAGCTAGTTCATAAAAAGAACTTGTGTCATTACTGTATTGAGCCAATCTTATCATCCACTGTTGAAAAGTCTCATAAGAGTACTTATGCAGTTCAACGGGAAGATTTTTAGTAAATTTTCTTATAGAACGTTCATAAGGGGTCATTTTTTGTAGATTTTGACGATACTGTATCAACAAGTAGATTAGAACCAGCATCACAATACTAATAAATAAAATCAGAATATAGCTATAAATAGATTTTAAACCTAAACGTGCAAGCCAGTTTTTTTGTTTATCAGTATCATATCCTACGACCTTGCTTTGCCATTGATAGGAAGCATAATCACTCCATACCCGAATATTTTTAAGCAAGGCAAACTGTTGATATTGCAAGCCAGAACGGTGATTATTGCCTAGTGTAGAAGGCTCCTGTTCCAGATAGTCTTGCATGCCCGACCCTACCCGTTCTGGTGCTACCGCAGCTGTTGCATCAACTCGATGCCACTGGCCATTTAAATAGACTTCCGACCACGCATGAGCATCCATCTGCCGCACCTCCCAGCTTTGTCCATCTGGAGCCGGCTGTCCTCCCTGATACCCGACTACTACCCGGGCAGGAATACCGGCATAGCGCATCAACATTGTAAAACTACCTGCATAATGCTCACAGAAACCCTGCCGGGACTTAAACAGGAATTCATCCACTCTGTCTTGCCCAAGACGGCCTGGACTTAAAGTATAGACAAAGCCATTGCGACGATACCAGTTCAATACATTCTCTACATACCGAACAGGTTGCTGATCACTCTGTTTAAATAAATTGCTGGCTAACTGCCGGGTCCGGGGGTCAGTGCTACTGGGTACTTTCAGGTTTATAGCCTGAACTGTATCCGAATACTGGGGTGCTACCGTCTGGGCTGACTGTCCCAACCATTGCAGTCGAATGGGCTGTGCACCCTGATTTGGACGGGTTGGAGTAATACTCCAGTCTTGATGTAACTGGAAGTTCGCCTGTAAAGGAATAGACTTTTCAAGCGATACTACCCATTGCTGTTGTGAGTCAGCAGGCAGATACTGGTAATCTAGCCCGTCAGTTATATGAAGAGATGGCAATGTCTTAGGTTGCTGATTAATAAAATGGCTAGTCCAAGTCTGTCCATCAAATTCATCCAGCACCATCGCGCGCCAGTACAGCTGCTCACGCTCAGGTAGTTTCTGTATATTGCCTAAAATCCGGAATGCCAGCGCACTGGATTGAGAAATCTGGGCGATATCTCCTGGTGACATCCGGTCACTTATGCCGGTGGTGGCACGATCGGTCTGTAATGGTACTGACCAGAGTGGAGGCAACCGTGGGAAAAAAATAAATAGTACTATAAAAAATGGTATGGCATACAGAATCAGCTTAGTTACATGCTGAAAGTCCTTTCTTAAACGGCCTTTAACCTGCTCTTGTTGAAAATCACTTATCTGAATCCGGTACAGCCCGATCAAGCAGCTGATGAGTGAACATAAGATCAGGATAGCCATCCCGATGTTTTGGCTGTAAAGGAACAGGCTGGCGCTTACAAATAGTGCAAAGTTAAAAATAATTAGATAATCACGCCGAGTTCGAGTCTCTAAAGCTTTACCATACAGGCCAACTGCTAATAGTGTTACCCCTGCTTCTACACCGATGAAACTCCGATACTGCCAGTAAATCGCAGCAAAGCTGAATAGAACAAAAATGACCTGAAAAATTTTAGATTGTTTTTTATGGAGATTTTTATGATATTGCCATGCCAAGCTTATTATTACACAAGCAAATAGAAGGCTGTTCATTATAGGAGTGAAAGCCAGTTGTGCCAGCCAGATCAGCCCGAGAGCCAGCAGCATGGCGCCATGAACAGGTCGATTTAACATGGTTAAGCCTGCGCCAGTAATTTTTGTGCTTTCTGAAATTGAGCCTCACCTGATCCGGTGGCCAGCTCGTCCTGTGGTAAAACCAAACGATAAGGGCATTGTTGCTGTTCGCATTGATCTACCAGCCCCATCATTAAACTCAGTTTTTCCTCATGCTCTGAACTTGGCATATGCTCATAGCAAATTTCTATCTTATTCTGCTCGGGATAGCTTTCAAATACCTTGATATAGAGGCCCTGACCTCGAGCAGCCTGCTTCCATGACACCGCATGGTAAGAGTTACCCGTTTTAAAATCACGTAGTTCTTGAAATTCATCCATATCCTGTGCCTGTTTTAATGCATTTTGTGCAGCATTCTCAGCTTTAAAATCTAAAGCCTGGGGAGCAATCCAGCTCATTTGCTCCAGATAAAGATAGGTCCAGGCACGAACCAATCCGAAAGGATAAGTAGAATATATCTGTAGGCGCTGTAAATGTAATGGTCCGCGTTCTTCTGGCCACACCAGTAAATGAAAACGCTGCTGTTTATGCTGTACTAGAACTGGAATGATTTGCTTTGCATAATACAGGTTTAAATAACGTACAATCTCTCGCTCCTGATAAAAAATAATCTCTATTTGCATGGCTTGGCCTACCCGGCCGACTTCAGGCACGATCACTTCTATTTTGAGTTGATGCAACTGTTTAAAAGCAAGATAAAAACTGATACAAAGTACAGCACTGATTAAAAAGCAGAAACCCAGTATCAGGTTATTGGCATAGTTAACGCCGGCAATAAAAGTAATCAGTATGAGAACCAAATACAGGTAACCCTGCTGATACATAAAGACCAGTATATCCCGCTGCTTGAGGGTTCTTTGCCCATCAATCCGGAAACGCTTGGCAAGCCAGCCTTGGATATGTTTCTGCAAATGGTGTGCTCCTAACTAACCGCCACACTTTGCAGAAGCTTATAGCTTTCTGCATCAGTTGTTCCGAGACGATGAGAAACCACAGCATTAAATACGGCCTGTACATCATCTGTAGTCGCATAACTGCGCTTTTCTAATAGAGCATAGGCCTGCGTAGCTTTTTTTAAGGCCAATATTCCGCGGGTAGATAACCCATGTCGGCCTTTACGGGTCATTTCAGCCAAATCCAGAATATAATCCAGCACTACATCACTTAAATAAATATTACGTGCCAGTTGTTGAAGATTCAGAATATCCTGCTGGCTAAAGACATGCTCAATTGTTGATATTAATGCCTGACGCGAGTCCTGTTGTAACAGAATCCTTTCTGCCTGGCGCGATGGATAGCCCAAGGATAATCGCATTAAAAAACGGTCCAGCTGGGACTCTGGCAAGGCATAAGTTCCACTCTGGAATAAAGGGTTTTGTGTAGCAATCACCCAAAATGGCTGAGGTAAAGCATGTCGGACACCGTCTACCGTGACACAACCTTCCTCCATAGCCTCCAGCAAGGCACTCTGTGTTTTCGGACTACAACGGTTAATCTCATCAGCCAGTAAAATCTGGGTAAAAACCGGGCCTGGTTTAAACTCAAAAATATGTTCAGCCTGATTAAATATATTAATTCCAATTACATCACTGGCCAACATGTCATTGGTAAACTGTATACGCTGAAATCTTAAACCGGCAATATGCGCTAATGCACTCGATAAAGTAGTTTTACCTAATCCGGGCAAGTCTTCAAACAGGACATGCCCACCTGCTAGCAAACAACTTAAGGCCAATTTGGTTTGCTGCGGTTTATCCAGAATAATGGTATTGATCTGCTGTAAAAAGCTGTCTATTTGTGAGGCATACTCTCCTATCTGCCTGGCTAGTTTTTTATTCTGTTGATCTTTTTCATTCTTTTGAAGCCTGTTGGTTCCCCACATCCCCTTCCTTCCTGAATAAAAAAACGGTGTATATTTAACATACACCGTTTTTATGTTTTTCTAAGTTACTAAATTATTACTAACATGGACATTTTTTTAAATCTCCACCTGCCGATGGATAACGTGAATCTACACAGTGGCGATAAAATGTTTTAGCGTCCATTGCTTCAAGATCTGGATGGTGCTGTTTCATGTGTTCTAAATAAGTCTGATAATCAGGCACCCCTACCATCAGGCGAAAACTTTGTTGCAAACGTTGCCATAAAGTCGCGATACGTGACCAGTTCTTTGGAGAGAAAATCAGATGCTTTTGCGACAAAAGTGTAAACTTGATTATCTTTGCCAGAACAGTCGTACTATTTTTTGCAAGCTTCAATTTCATTAAGACTCTCCTCTGACCGAAGTTACAGGCGCTGTCTCATCACGATATACCGCGGGTGCTTCATTTACTGTCGGTGTTGGGCTAGCCAAAGCACGACGTACTACACGGATAGATGCAATGACCATCACGATTGCCACAATCATAAAGAAACCGCAGAGGACCGCATTAATCTGATTCGACATGACAATCATCTGCATCTCAGCAATACTTTTTGCCGGAGCCAGAATCTCATTACGAGCAATTGCATCAGAGAAGCGATTAGCCTGCGCCAAGAAACCAATTTTCGGATTTTCGTGGAAGATTTTTTGCCAGCCTGCTGTCATTGCAGTAATGAAAAGAAAAATAGTAGGCAAAATCGTGACCCAAACATATTTTTCTTTCTTCATTTTGAAAAGGATGACTGTACCTAAGATCAGTGCCATTGCTGCCAGAATCTGGTTACCAATACCAAATAATGGCCACAAGCTGTTAATACCGCCTAGCGGATCGACAACGCCCTGATATACAAAGAAGCCCCAACCGGCTACAGCTACCGCAGTCCCCAGCAGGTTTCCAAAGAAATTATGAGACTGTTTTACAGCCGGAATTACAATACCTACTGTATCCTGTACCATAAAACGGCAGGCACGTGTACCGGCATCGACTGCTGTCAGGATGAATAAAGCCTCAAACAGAATAGCAAAATGATACCAGAATGACATCATGGCACGGCTGTTAAAGATTTCGGAAATAATATGAGCCATACCAATTGCGAATGTTGGCGCTCCCCCTGTACGGGACAAGATCGTAGTTTCTCCTACCTCTTTTGCGAGCAGTGCTAATGCTTCGGGTGTCACAACAAAGCCCAGATTACGTACAGCTTCTGCTGCACTTTCAACTGTTGTACCCAAAACAGCAGCAGGAGCATTAATTGCAAAATATACTCCTGGTTCTAGTACCGTTGCACAGATCATGGCCATGATCGCAACAAAAGATTCCATCAACATACCGCCATAACCGATCATGCGGATATGAACTTCATTTTCAACCAGCTTTGGTGTGGTACCTGAAGAAACGAGCGCGTGAAAACCTGAAATTGCACCACAGGCAATAGTAATAAACAGAAATGGAAAGAGCGAACCGGCAAATACAGGCCCAGTACCATCAATAAAGTGAGTTACAGCAGGCATTTTTAGTTCTGGCAAGGCAAAAATAATACCAACAGCCAGCCCGACAATTACCCCAATTTTCAAGAAGGTCGATAGATAGTCACGTGGTGCAAGCAACAGCCATACTGGCAGTACTGAAGCCACAAAACCATAAATAATCAGACACCAGGTCAACTGAGTACCTGAAAGTGTAAAAAATGGCCCCCAGTATGGATGTGCAGCAATATTTCCTCCATACACAATGGCTAGCATCATCAGAATGAAACCAATCACTGAGACTTCTGCAATCTTGCCCGGGCGTATATAGCGCATGTAAATGCCCATGAAAATTGCAATAGGAATAGTAGCCGCAATACTGAATACCCCCCAAGGACTATTCGTTAAAGCCTTGACTACGACCAGCGCCAGTACTGCCAAAATGATAATCATCACCCCAAGTGCGCCCAGCATTACAATCACACCGGCAAAAGATCCAAGCTCCTGTTTTGCCATTTCCCCCAGTGAGCGTCCATCACGCCGGGTAGAAATAAACAGGACCAGAAAATCCTGTACAGCACCAGCCAGTACTACACCAGCCAGCAACCAGATCGTTCCGGGCAAGTACCCCATCTGGGCTGCCAGAATCGGTCCTACCAAAGGTCCCGCACCGGCAATTGCAGCAAAATGATGGCCAAAAAGTACATATTTATTGGTTGGGACATAATCCAGGCCATCGGTCATCCGATAAGCTGGAGTGAGCCGTCTGGCATTAAGCTCAAACACCTTGTTGGCTATAAACAGGCTATAAAAACGATAAGCTATACTATAGACACAGGCAGCAGCAAGCACTAACCAGACTGCATTAACATGTTCACCACGACTGACAGCAAGTATCCCGAAAGATATTGCCCCGATAATTGCTACAATCACCCAGATCAATTTTGAAAAGGGGGATGACTTAGTTTGAATTGATTCCATCTTGACCTCGTATTTCAATTATTTAAGCAGGTTAGTTATTGTTATTCATCGTGCTACTTTCCCTTTGCAAATTTCCTTTTTTGACTCTACTCCTCATCTTTTTGTTTTCATCTAATACTTTGGCATTAAAAAAGGGATGATCATGATCATCCCTTTTGATAATAGTCTATTTTTAAACCATTATGCACGTTCTAAGTATTCACCAGTACGGGTATCTACACGAACACTTTCTTCTTGCTGTACAAATAATGGAACACGTACTACTGCACCAGTTTCCAGTTTTGCCGGCTTACCGCCACCACCAGAGGTATCACCACGTACACCCGGATCAGTTTCAATAATCTTTAAGGTTACGAAGTTTGGTGCACTTACGTTTAAAGGTACACCATTAAACAGCATAATTGTACAGGTTTCATTTGAATCATCTTTTAACCATTTTGCTGCATCGCCCATAGCGTTTTTATCAGCAGCAATCTGTTCAAAAGATTCAGGGTCCATGAAATGCCACATTTCACCATCGTTGTACAAGTAGTTCATTTCTACTTCTACAATATCGGCGCCTTCGAGTGAATCACCTGACTTGAATGTTTTTTCTAATACTTTGCCCGTTTTCAGGTTACGCAGTTTAACGCGGTTAAACGCCTGCCCCTTACCCGGTTTTACGTATTCGTTTTCCATGATTGAACATGGGTTGCCATCAAGCATAACCTTGAGGCCTGATTTGAAATCATTTGTAGAATAATTGGCCATGACTGGCACGCTCCAAACTTACTAACTTAAATCTATTAATGCTAGACTAGCATTATTTTTAACGTGTGGCATGATAAACTATTTATATCAAGAGCAAAACTGGCAATCACAACTCAGTGACCTAATTACTGACCCGCTAGAATTGTTACACGCGCTTCAGCTTTCACCCGAACAGTTATTATCAGGGGCAGTTCTGGCTTCTGAAAAGTTTAAATTACGCGTACCGCGCGCATTTGTTGCAAAAATGTGCATTGGTGACCCTCTTGATCCTCTTTTGCTGCAAGTCTTGCCACATCATCTTGAACTAGAGGATTTTCCAGGATTTGTTACTGATCCTTTAGGTGAAGAGGCAGCCAATCTCTTACCTGGTGTTTTGCATAAATATAAAACACGTTTCCTGCTTACTTTAACAGGTGCCTGTGCAGTTCATTGCCGCTACTGCTTTCGACGTCACTTCCCCTATCAGGAAAATTTACCTAAAAATGAAGACTGGCCAGCAATTAAAAATTATATTTTAAGTCAACCTGAGGTTCATGAAATTATTTTAAGTGGTGGTGATCCACTGACTTTATCCAACCGTAAACTCGGCTTATGGCTGGAAAGGCTTGAGTCTATTCCCCAGATTGATACGCTTAGAATACATTCACGTGTGCCGATTGTGATTCCAGACCGTATTGATCATGAGTTAATTTCTCTTTTGGAAAACAGTAGGCTACGTATTATACTGGTGGTACACTCTAACCATGCTTCAGAACTCGATGACTTCACCTGTTCAAAATTGCATGAACTGGCACGTCGTCAGGTCACTGTGCTCAATCAGGCCGTTTTACTTAAGGGTATTAATGATTCTGCGGAAGTATTAATCAATTTAAGTTATAGACTGTTCGAGGCACGGGTTATGCCTTATTATTTACATGTGCTGGATAAAGTTAAGGGGGCCCATCACTTTGACTTGCCTTCTTCAAAGATTGATGAAGTTTATAAAGAGGTCCTAGCAAGTCTGCCAGGTTATTTAGTACCTAAACTGGTTAGGGAGATTGCAGGTGAGAAGAATAAGACACCGCTGTTTGGGACTATAACAATTTGAGTTTCTATAATAAGTATGATGAATAGTACATTTTCAGAAATATTTCATTCCCCCAATGTTCTTGATAGGGAAAAACTTAGCTTTGCACCTGCTACAGTGAAAGATCTGGAAATGTGGGCAGGTAATCTGTCTTTCATGCAGCTTGGTGACACCTCTAAGTCCCTATTTCATGCCGTACTCGAAATCTCTCACTTAAAATGTAGTGAAACACTCAGATTTGACCTGATTCATAGTTTGCATCCTACCATAGATAAAGTACTGACCAGCTTAGAAAAACATTTTTTTAATCAGGGCCCTATCAGTACTGACCGTAATGAGCATATTATTGAACTGGCTATGCTACTACGCTGTCACTTTGCAGGAGTTTATATTAATATTGCGCGTTCTGCGCACGAGCAGCTCGCTCACCAAAAATTTTCTCTTTTTGCTTTTAACCAGAAAAAAAACTTATCTATAGCTCGAACATTGGCAATTTATTATGCCCTGCAACAACTTGTTAGCCTACTGTATCAACAGCAAATACTTTATAGTCACTATTTTACCGGTCAATGGCTCATTGCTCATCAACTGTATGATATTGCTTTAAAAAATGATTTTCATATGAACAATATTAACCAGATACAGGGCACTCAAAATATTTTAGCCAATATTAATCAGACCTATGCCCAGCTGATCTTACTGGACATTTTTAATGCCCATCAAATTCGGCCCTCTGAAATTCAGTCACTTTATCAATGCAGTTTTGACTGGGCCAAGCTGATCCAAATTCTACCTAGAGCAACGACTCTTACCAAATATGTTGTAGATTGCAATAAAGACTACCCACCAATTCACCAGAAAAAACAGAATCCGGATTTTGAACCCAGTTTTTTTATTACTACTCAGGAATTGCTGGAACACATCAATGCGACTTTTGGAAGAACGCCAGAATTTTTATCAAAACATGAACAGAAAAATTTAAGTTTGGCACTCAAATTCCATGTACAAACCATTTTAGGCAGCACGACAGAACGCCGTCATGACCGCTATCAATATTCTGCACAGCTAGATATCTGTTTTAGTTTATTGTCCGCACATTTCTATCTTTCAAAAGCCAAGACTTTTAATGAAACATTAATGCTGGAAAATAATTATGGCTTTCAAAGTGAATCAAAATTATTATTAAACTGGGATAAAGATACGCCTGATACTCTTCCCCAGGTCAATTCTAGCCGGCTATTGGATCGAGAAGCCAAACAGCTTTATCAGACCAGCGTGCTTGATGTCAGCTTAAATGGTTACCGAATTAAATGGAAAGGTGAAACCCCAAAAAATTTACGCACAGGCGAATTTATACTGGTTAAGGAAGAAACCCAAGAGAAATGGCGAGGTGGAGTCATTCGCTGGATTAAGCAGTCTACCAATAAAAGCCTGGAACTTGGACTGGAAATTTTGGCACAAGAGATGTATCCGTGCGCAGTTCGAATGCAGATTGATCTTCATACAATTAATTATCATCCTGCTTTACTTATTCAAAAGGCCGTCTTTCAGCAGCAGGTCACCCTTATTTTACCAGGTTCACAAACCTTTAAAGAACACCAAACTATTTACTTGCGCTTGGGCCAGGAAGAAATCAAAATTTGTCTTACCAAGGCATTGTTGATTACCCAAAGCTTTATCCAGTTCAATTTTGAGTTGATTAACGAGCAGCAACAGGGGTTACTCGATCAGTTTATGGATAAACAGGCGCAAGAATTAAATAAACAAGATTTATGGGAAGCATTGAAGTGAGAAACCCGCTACTCTCCAAAAAATTTAAACGTACTGAAACGCGTCTACTCATTATTGATGATAATCAGATCCGTTATAACCAGATTATAGAGATTTTTGCTCAGCAAGATCATCTTGTACAGGCGGTGCTGTTGGATGACTTAAAAAGTTTTGAAAAGCAGCTTCATCTGGATTGGGATCTGATTATTTTCGGCCGGGCCTATGATCTTAAAGTTGAACAGGCTCTTTCAATCGTACAGGCATCAACCCAGCCAAGTTTACCGGTGCTCCTTATAAAGCCTGATCAATATGAACCGGCACAATATAATCACTATATATATAAAGGTATCTATGATGTCATTAACTTAGATTTTCCAGAACGTTTTTATATAGGGCTGGTACGGGCACTTTCATATTACCGACTGGTACAGGCTCAACAGCGTTTAAGTATTGAACTTGAGATGGCCCAGAATCAGGCCCAGACCCTGGTTCAGGAAAGTCATAAAGCTGTTGCCATTATTCAGGAAGGAATTCATATTCAGGCAAATAATGAATACCTGAATTTATTCGGCTTGGAAAAAGAAGATGAAGTTATTGGATTACCTCTTTTAGATATATTACAGCCTGAAGATCTGAATGATTTTAAACAGCGTTTTAAAAAAATCAGTCAGGGGCAGTTTGATCAGGGGCATTTCGAAATACGCACTCTAAACAGTCAGGTTGCCTGTTCATCCGCACTTGAACTTGAATTTGTATCTGCTGCAGAGGAAGACGCTCTACAAATTAGAATTAATTGTGACTCAAGTAATTCTAATACCGTGCTCTCTAATAATAGCTCACCCCAGATATCAGAGAAAAACTCAAGTTCAGTTAACCCTTTCCAGCTGGTCAACCGTTATTTAATTAGCCAACCTGCAAAATTTAATGCTCTGGTGGTATTTAGTCTGGCCACCTGTTCTGATCAGATTTTCAAGAGTGACTGGAATACTTTAAAAACTTACTTTTTGAATATTGAAGACTTTATTAGAGAGCAAACTCATACGCTGGTCTTTAAAGTTCATACCATATTATATGGTGCCCTGTTCCAAGCAGAATCTGAAGAAATATTAGAATCTCAGTTAATGAGTCTGCGCGCCCTCGAAAAAGCCCAGCTTCTGACAGTTAATGATGTGAATTTCTCTTTGCAACTACAAATTGGTTATACACTCATTCCAGATGAAATTCGGGACAATGATCATTTCGAAGAGCTTCTGGAGTATGCATTTAATCATCACCTGCCTGAGCTGGAACATGAGCCTGAACTAGAATTAACTGCTCCGCTTGAAGTTGAGCCGGCTCCGGTACCTGAAGTTCCAGAAACCGCTCTGAGCGCAGCCATTTCTACCCCTTCACTGGTACAAGTATTGGCCCAGAAACTCCAGCAGGCAGATATTCATTTAAGATATCAACAGCTTTATGATAAGCAAGATATCAATCTTTATACTTATGAAGTTACCAGCGGTATTATTTATGAAAATCGCTGGCAAGAATTTTCCGGTTTAGCTGACCTACAAGGAAACAATGAGCTTTCAATCAAACTTGATCGCTGGGTACTGGTAGAAGCCTGTAAACAATTACATAATTTTATTCGCCAATACCCTGACGCCAGACTGATTGTTAACTTGAATCAGCATATTTTATTTAATGACTCACAGCTTCCTGAATTGGTGGCTAAACTTATTACCATTATTGGTAGTAAACAGTCCCATCCACTTATTTTGCAATTTGCTGAGGAAGAAATTCTTTACAATTTACCGGCAGCACAAAAGCAGATTGCGCTATTACATCAATATGGTGCAGAGATCTCAATCCGGAATTTTGGAAATTCTATTTATAGTGAATCATTACTAAATCAGATAGAGCTACAGTATGTCACCTTAGCTCAACAGTTAACACAATTGATTTCTAATGATAAAGAACTAGGCAACCTGCAAGAAAAAATTATCAATTTCCTGGCAATTAAGCCCATTGAAATTATTTTGCGTGAACTTGATGACATGAACCTGTTTGCCAATGCATGGAATATTGAAGCACGTTATTTGGAAGGTAATTATTTCCAGAAAAAACTGGAATTCTTAACTGATGTACAGGATCAGTAATTCAGGCTGTTGTTTTCAAGCGTAAAAAAACGGGCTTAATGCCCGTTTTTTTTCTAGTATTAACGTTTGATAGAACGTGACATACCAGCGAAACGTTGTTTGAACTTGTCAATACGACCGCCAGTGTCAACATTCTTCTGCTTACCAGTATAAAATGGATGACAAGCTGAGCAAACGTCCAGATAAAGAGTTTCTTTACCTAAAGCAGAACGAGTTTCGATTACGTTACCACAAGAACAGGTAGCAACAAGTTTTTCATATTTTGGGTGAATATCGGCGCGCATCGTCGATTACTCCTAAGTAAAGAAAGGTTTTGCTGTCATCGCAATTGACCACTCTCAAATCATTTGAGGAAGGCCGGGCTTAATAAAAACCACAGCAGATCAACACCACAACAGACCATTCTCTTGGCCCACCGAGACGGTTTCCGTCAGGGCTAAGCACAACAAGTGGCCAGTATTATAAATTAAAAATTAATTTATAGCGAATTATTCTGCCGCCTCTTCACCCATATATTCCTCAGTGTCCTGTTTAGACCAATAATTAGCAATTACGCCGCAGACCATAAGTTGAATCTGATGAAAAATCATAATCGGTAGAACAATCATGCCAAGTGGCTGCCCTGCAAACAGAATCTGTGCCATGGGTACACCACTAGCCAAGGTCTTCTTTGAACCGCAAAAAAATACTGCAATCTGGTCTGGTCTGTTGAATCCCAGCCATTTAGGAATATACCAAGCCAACAACATAATCACTGTCAGAAACACTGAACATATTAAAGTCAGGTTAAATAGAGTCAGCCAGCTTACCTGTTGCCAGAGACCTGTTACAACAGCACCACTAAATGCGCCATAGACCACCATTAAAATAGTGCCCTGATCAAAAGTTTTTACAATGCTTGGCGCTTTCTGCATAAGGGGAAAAACATAAGGCCTTAATAACTGTCCCGCAATAAATGGAACAAGGAGTAATAAAGTAATTTCTATAATGGATGAAGTCGGATCATAATCATGTTTGGATTGTCCAAAAATAAAAAGACTGACAAGAACCGGAGTAATAAACATACCCACTAGATTTGAAAATGAAGCACTACATACTGCCGCCGCAACATTGCCTTTGGCAACTGAAGTAAAAGCGATTGAAGATTGAACTGTAGATGGCAAAAAGCACATAAACAGAAAACCCAAGTATAGTTGCTCACCAAGCATCGGAAGTAGCACAGGTTTGGCTAATAGGCCAATGATAGGAAATAGAGCAAACGTAAAAGCAAAAACCACTACATGCAATTTCCAGTGCAATATACCTTCAACAATTGCCTGGCGTGATAATTTTGCTCCATGCAGAAAAAATAAAATGGCAATCGCTATATTGGTAATAACCCCGAAGACTTTAGCTGGCTCACCACTTACTGGTAAAAAAGTTGCCAGTATAACCATTACAATCAGCAATATAGTAAAGCGGTCCAATGCCAGTAATTTTAATATATTCATAATCAACATCCTGTTTTTTTATAGGCTGAAAATTAATAATAGAAAAGCCCAGTCAGATGATTTTACCCTTAGGTAAAGTTTCATCTTACTGAGCGTAATTATTTAAGCTAGTGTTTAGCTAAAATGTTCGGTATTTTCTTTGAACACTTAGTCTTTTACTTAATTGTTTCTGGCATTGTCGTCCTGTTGAATTAGCTCAATCTTATAACCATCTGGGTCTTCAACAAAGGCAATTACGGTAACTCCGCCTTTCATCGGTCCAGCTTCACGAACCACATTACCACCACGTGCTTTAATTTCCTCACATGCCTTGTAGGCATCTTCTACTGCAATGGCGATATGACCGTAAGCATTGCCCAATTCATAACTTTCTGTATCCCAATTGTGGGTTAACTCAAGTACTGTATGGTTTGCTTCATCACCATATCCTACAAATGCCAGAGTAAAGCGGCCCTCTTCATAATCACGTTTACGAAGTAAAGTCATACCGAGCACTTCAGTATAGAACTTGAGAGACTGTTCTAAATTGCCTACTCGTAACATGGTATGCAGCATGCGCATGATTAATCACCTTTATGTTCAGATTCTAGAGATTGATGTTCTCGCAGTAATTTTGCTACCCATACGACTAATACCAAAATCGGGATACCGATTAGTGTAGTCATAAGGAAAAACTTTGGATAACCGATATTGGAAACAATAGTACCTGAATACCCTCCTAAAATCTTAGGAGTTAATGTCATAAGTGAACTAAAAATAGCATATTGAACAGCGGTAAAAGAAACGCTGGTCAAGCTAGATAAAAAGGCAATAAATGCCGCACCTGCCAGACCGGACGCCAGATTATCAACAATAATGGCAAAATATAACCAGAGCGAGCTATAAGGTTTAATGACTTTACCACTTACAACTGTTGTGTCTTTTTGGGGGTCAACAACAGAAAGTGGCTGAATATCGATATCAAGCTGTTTGGCTGTTTTTAAATTATTCACTTTATAAGAGTGTGTGGTTTGTAATTTTACCTGCTTGTTTTCTATCAACTCCGCAATCACTGTTTTACTTGGAGAATTGACTAGCAGATGAGCATCTATTGCTGCGCTAAATATACCGTTGTCATCAAGTTTGGCATCGAAATTATGACCATCCAGATGTAAAACTATTTTTTGCTCTGGATTAAAAGCAGGACCAGCATACTGCCCTCTTACCACCAGACTATTTTTCTGCTCCTGCTGATCCAGCTGGTTATCACTGGTAATGGGTAACAACAGCAGTTGAGAACGGTTATGATCCTGAGTTAAATAAGGTATATAGGCATTAACCTGCTCAGGACTATCTGCATACTGAGTTTTTACTGAAATCTGGCTTTGCTGTGCAAGCTGGCTGTTGGGTATTGCTACACTCCAAGTTCCTACTTCATCTGTAGTAGTCTGATAAGTTTGATGACCCACTGAAATTTCAATATCACCTAATGGCTGACCAGATTTAACCAAGCCAATAAAGATTAAGTTGGTAGAACTGGCCAATACTGCCCCTACAAACATTAATTTCATAATATTAATGCGCTGCGCCAGCAAACCGCCCAAGAAACCACCGATCAGGCTAAAAATTACGCCATACACTTTAACCGCTTCGGCAATCTGTTCTTTACTAAAATTGAGATCCTGATAAAACACATTAGATATGACACCAGCAATAATATCGGAAATCCGGTAAAAACCAATTAACAGCAATAATACCAGCGCCAGTTTTAGTCCATAGCGTTTAAAAAAATCTAATATTGGATTTACCCAGGTTTCAAAAGCCATCTGCCGGTTTACAGCGCCCAGTTTTACCAGCGTAGCACCCACCAGTATTGATACTGCGCCTGAGCCTAAAAAGCGCAAAGCTTCAAACAGGAACAAAAGAAAACTATCTTCAATACCCATATTATAAACAAGTGCTTCAACAGCAGTACCTGAGTAAATATAGGCAGTAACGAAGCTGATGACCGCAACAAAAAATACTGCCACCAGCCGGTAGTAATCACTACGTTTATATTCTTTATAGATACGGTTTACTTGTGGCTCGCGAATAATAAGTGTAGTCAATACACCAACTAACATGACGGCTGCCATAACCAGATAAGTAGTCTGCCATGCAGTATAGATATAATTACCTTTAGCAGTTCCTAAATATGCTGCCAGGAATAAAGCACCTGCACCGGCAACAATCATACCAATCCGGTAACCGGCATTATAAGTAGATGCAAGGACTGTCTGCATTTCTGTTTCAGCAAGCTCGATTCGGTAGGCATCAATTACAATATCTTGTGTTGCTGCCGAGAAACCTAGTAATACCGCACCTGCTGCCATCTGGATCAGATGACTCTGCCCGAGCGCCGGATCAGAAAAAGCCATAATACAAATTGCAGTAATGATCAAACACTGTGCAATGAGCAACCACGCTCGGCGACGCCCTAGAGTTCTGGTCAGATACGGGACAGGCAGCTCATCAATTAAAGGAGCCCATACAAATTTAAAAGAATAGCCCAATGCTGCCCAGCTAAAAAAAGTCACTGCACTTTTATCTATACCTGCCTCGCCCAGCCACAGTGACAGGCTTGAAAAAATCAATAAAATAGGGATACCGGCAGAAAAACCCAAAAACAGCATAATAAGGGCTCGGCGGTCAAGAAAGGCTAAGAAAGCGGCTTTCCATCCTGAACTTTGTGTGGACATTGAATAATTATTTTCCAGTGAATCTTAAATTTTGCTATTCAAACGTTTAATTGATCAGGTTTCAATGCTTTTTATGAAATCCGCTGTCTTTTATAATGAAAGCTGATTCGCCTGCTTGATATTTTCCCTTAAACCTGTATACCTTTAAAACTCTAGCGAATACTAAGTTTTGGATTTTACAGTGACCCAAAGACTCGATCAAATGACATCTTCTTTATCTACCACTACTACAATTAATCTTGAGAAACAACTTGATCATGCCTATCCATCAGCATTGGACCGGACTGAAATTCAAAATACTTTAAACTTAACTACGCTCAAGCCAGAACAGCTTACTCATATTCCTGATCTGGAGAAAATTCCTTCCTCAACAAAACGGATCAAGCCCCTTAATAATTTTTTAGGTCAAGACCGGGCCAAAGCCTCTGTCGAGGCCGGAATTACGCTACCTTATTCAGGCTATAATATCTTTGCTGTAGGTACAGCAGGTCTGGGTAAACGTACTATGATCCGGCGCCTGTTACAGCAGCATGCCAAAGCCATGCCTACGCCAGACGACTGGGTGTATGTCAATAATTTTGAAAATGCCCGCCAGCCCATACTACTACGTTTTCCGGCCGGACATGGACCCAAGTTTCAAAAAGCCCTGCATCAAACCTGGCAGGTTGCACTCAAACAGTTAGAACGGCGCTTTAGTGCCGAGACCTATCATAACCAGATCGAGTTAATTCGTCAGCAAACCGGCAATGAACAGCAGCAGGCACTGGTAGAATTAACCAGAGAGGGCGAAGGCCTTGACCTTAAACTGGTCTCCCATCAAGAACAGCATTGCTTTGTTCCTGTACAGATTAAAGATGGCAAACTTGAAGAACTGAGCCAGACTGAAATTAATGCACTGAGCAGCAAAGAACGTGCTGAAATCGCATCCAATATGCGTTATATGGATAAAAAACTGGAGCGATTGGGCTTACATTTGGGTGATCTTGAAGATGAAGCCAGAGATCAGGTGTCAGACCTGAACCGCGAAATTGCTAAACAGGTGGTAATGCCACGAATTGAGAGTATTCTCAATAAATATGCTGAAGTTGCCGGCTTAGAGAAATACCTGAAGCAATATGCAGAAAACATTATTGAAAATGTCGAGATGATTCTGGATCAGGAAGAAGACGAATTCTCACCGGCTTTATTCAGTCGTGTCCCTTCCCGCTATCAGGTCAATACTATAGTCAGTAATAAGCCAAACAGTGGCGCCCCTGTTATTTTTGAAGACTTCCCGACCCACTACAATCTTTTAGGCCATGTTGAGCAGCTAACTCAAAATGGTACGATCAGTACAGATTTTAGTCTGATCCGCCCTGGTGCACTGCATAAAGCCAACGGCGGATTCTTAATTTTAGAAGCAGAACAGCTTTTAGAACAGCCTTATGCATGGCAGGGTTTAAAACGTGCCTTAAAGTCTGGGCAGCTTAAATTATCATCGCTTGAACATATGCTAACTTTGACTGGCAGTATTTCAATCGAACCTGCACCTGTACCTTTAAACTTAAAGGTGGTTCTACTAGCTGAACCTGAAATTTATTATGAGATTCTGGAGGTTGAACCAGAACTCGACAGTATTTTTAAAATCCGTGCAGATTTTACTGATACATTACAACGTAATGACACTAACGAACAGGCTTACATGCAGCTCATTGCAGATTATGTACAGGCAGATAAGTTATTACCCTTTGACCGCTCTGCACTTGCTGCGCTCCTAACAGACTCAAGCCGCCAGGCAGAAGATCAAAGTTCTCTGTCTTTACATGCACTGACTTTAGGTGACCTGATACGTGAAGCTCATCATCATGCCCATCAGGCGGGTGACAAGGTGGTTTCTGCCAAATACATCAATATGGCACTTGACCACCGTAAATATCGCTTAGGTTATTTAAGGGAGCTTTATTGGCAGGACCTGTCCCGCGGTACTCAGCTGATTGAAACGTCTGGGCACCGCCTGGGCCAGATTAATGCCTTATCTGTAATTCATTATGCAGATGTAGAGTTTGGTCTGCCTTCCCGCCTGACTGCATCGGTATACCAAGGCGGTGGAGATATTCTTGATATCGAACGCAGTGTTGAACTTGGTGGTTCTTTGCATGCTAAAGGCGTACTACTGATGTCCAGCTTTTTGAAAGCACATTTTGGCCGCGAGCAAATGCTTCATTTCTCGGCAGCATTGGCTTTTGAACAGAGTTATGGACAAGTAGATGGAGATAGCGCCACTGTTGCAGAGTTATCGGCCCTGCTCTCTGCTATTAGTCAGATTCCGATTGACCAGTCTTGGGCAATTACAGGCTCTATGAACCAGCTTGGTCAGGTACAGCCGGTGGGTGGCGTCAATGCCAAGATCGAAGGCTTCTTTGATGCATGTAAACTGCAAGGTCTGACTGGAAAGCAGGGCGTCATTATTCCACGCCAAAACATGCAGCACCTGATGCTACGCCAAGATGTGATTGATGCCGTCAATGCCGGCCAGTTTCATGTCCATGCTATTAGCACGATTGATCAGGCGCTAGAGATTTTAATGGCCCAACCTGTAGGTACATTAGATAAAAAAGGCCGTTATAGTAAAGGTTCCATCTATGCGGCAGTTATGGAGCAGCTTGAATACTGGCAAGCACTTGAAGATGGTGAAGAAATGAGTGAGGAACCTAAGAAGAAGAAAAAAAAGAAGAAAAAAAAGAAGAAAAATGAAGTAAAGATTGCCATTGAAGGGAATACAGTCGATCAAATACCAGCAGGTAATATATCTGCCGAACTTTCTGGTCAGCCCTGACCTCTTAATAAAAAAGCGCCTTTAACAAGGCGCTTTTTTATGGTTGGGCAGTTACTCAAGCTTCTGGAGCTGGGCTATACTGCTCGACCAATGGCTTGAGCTCACCATTTTGAAACATTTCCAGCATAATGTCACTTCCGCCTACCAGCTCACCATTTACCCAGAGTTGTGGGAAAGTTGGCCAGTTAGCAATTTTAGGCAGTGTTGCACGAATATCCTGATTTTCCAGAATATTTACATACGCAAATGGACGGCCAATTTGACTGAGTGCTTCTACAGCACGCGCTGAGAAACCACACTGCGGAAATTGTGGAGTGCCTTTCATATAAAGAAGTACAGCATGTTTAGCGATTTGATCGCGAATTAACGCTTCAGTATCACGTGCTTGTTCAGTCATAGATCAATCCTCAACTATTCTATCGGCCATTATACCTAAAACTGAGGAAAACTGGGTCCGTGTCAAAGATATTTCTATGTTAATTTGATTTTTGGCCTTTTATTCTGAGGCTGTTTTTGCTTATATAAACTTTTTAATCCACCTAACATCAAGAGTTAGCCATGAATAATATTACCCTCGCCCCCGTACAAGCTGATCAACCATCGCATCTGATGCCAGTCTTTGGCCGTCAATCGATCAGTTTTGTCCGAGGTCGAGGAGCGTATCTTTATACCGAAGATGGCACCGAGTATCTGGATGCACTTACTGGTATTGCCGTATGCGGTTTAGGCCACGCTCACCCAGTACTGGCCGAAGCAATTGCCGAACAGGCGATGACTCTCATTCATACCAGCAATCTGTTTGAAGTGCCTTGGCAAACAGCTGCTGCGCAGAAACTGGCCCAGGTCTCTGGTATGGAAGAGATTTTCTTTTCAAACAGTGGTGCTGAATCCAATGAAGGTGCCATCAAAATTGCACGTAAATACGGTTATCAGCAAGGTATAGCTACCCCTAAAATTATTGTAGCGGACAAGTCTTTTCATGGACGGACTTTGGCAACTTTATCTGCCACAGGTAATAAAAAGGTCCAGGAAGGCTTTGCTCCACTGGTAGAAGGCTTTATCCGTGTACCATTTGGCGACCTCGAAGCCATTGAAGAGGCTGCACTTCAGCATCCGGATATTGTCGCTATCCTGATTGAGCCTATTCAGGGTGAAGGTGGCGTGAATACTGCAGCACAAGGCTTTAGCTATCTGGAAGATATCCGTCGAATTTGCAACCAGCACAACTGGCTGATGATGCTGGATGAAGTACAAACCGGAAATGGACGTACCGGCAAATATTTTGCTTACCAGCATACCAATATTATTCCAGATGTACTGACGACTGCTAAAGGCCTAGGCAACGGTTTTCCAATTGGTGCGGTAATGACTCAAGGCCGTGGTGTAGGCGTACTTGCTGCTGGAAATCATGGATCAACCTATAGTGGTTCAGCACTGGGTTCACGTGTGGTTTATACCGTACTTGAACTTTTGGAAAAGGAAAATGCGCTGGAGAACGCAGCTCAAATCGGTCAATATATTGTGGACCAGATTCGTGAACAGCTGAAAGAATATCAGGTTAAAGTCCGCGGTTTCGGAATGATGATTGGTATTGAATTACCGAAAGACTGTGGCAAACTGGTAAATATTGCACGCGACGAGTACAAACTGATTATTAATGTAACTGCTGGTTCTGTGGTCCGTTTATTGCCGCCACTTAATATGACACAAGAGCAAGCCGATGATCTGATTCAGCGTCTAATTCCGGCAATCAAGAGTTTTCTTGAGGCTTAACAGATAAGAAAGTAATATAAAAAAGCCGCTCAGTGCGGCTTTTTTATACTCTTGTTTAAGATGCTTCCTGATAGACTCTGCCACCGGGAAGTTGACTAAAATACTGTTTCAGAGCATCCAGACAGCGATGAATTTTCATTGGCTGCTGTTCACGTCGAGAGATAATTGCATAAAGAGTAAAAGCAGGCAGTTTCCACTCAGGCAATACCTCAACCAAAGATCCATTAATCAGATCTTTCTGCACATCCAGATAAAGAATACGCGCCAAGCCATGTCCATGCTGACATAATGATTTCGCAACCAGCACATTATTACTGTACAGACGGCTACGCATTTCCAGGTCAACAACTTCACTTGTCACACCATGCTGGAATGAAAACTGCTGATAATTATTCATGACATTAATTGGAATAAGATCATGATTTTTTAAATCTTCAGGACGTGATATTGGAGCAGACTGGTTCAGGTAACTTGGAGAAGCAACCAGAATCTGCTCAACACGGGCCAGCGGCACGGCGGTCAGATTAGAATCCTCTATTTTTGAACTCATGCGTACAGCAATATCAATACGGCCTTCAATCAGGTCAATATATTTATTCTCAGCCTCAAAATGAACAGATAAACCGCGATGTGCAGATATCCAGTGAGACAGAGCAGGTACAAGATGCATGGCACCTATTTCTGGCGTGGTCGCAATGCGCAGGTCACCGACCAGTTCATCGCGCAGTTCATTAATTCGAACCTTTCCACGTTCAGCAGCAGCGAGCATTTCTCGACAGCTGTGGAAAAAAGCTTGTCCCGCTTCGGTCAGACTCAACTTCCGGGTAGAACGATGTAGAAGAATTACTTCCATTTCATTTTCTAATGAGCGGATTTGCTGACTGACGGCGCTAGTCGTAATACCAAGTTCACGAGCCGCACCGCTAAACGAGCTTTTTTCAACAACGCAAGCAAATACTCCCATTGCCCGGAGTTGATCTAACATAAAATTCCCTCTGAACTTTGAGCTGTCTTTATTATTCAATATTTGATAAAAACAACTCGTTGTATTATACGGGGATTTTCTAGTTTTGCATTAATTTATTAATTAATCGGTAAAATGCTTGCCGGATTGATCGGTTTACCATCCAGACGGATCTGGAATTCCAGCATAACCTGATTCGTACCACTAGAACCCATTTCAGCAATTTTTTGTCCTGCTGTTACATTATCACCGCTTTTTACCAGCATTTTACTATTATGTGCATAAGCACTAATATAACCATCTATATGCTTAATCAGGACCAGATTTCCATATTCTTTCAAGCCATCTGCCGCATAAACCACCTGTCCGTCTGCTGCTGCAAATACCGGATCGCCCAGATTTCCTGAAAAACGGGTTCCTTTAATATTACTTACCGGATTATAAGCCTGAAGTACAGGCCCATTGGCCGGTTTCACCCATCGTAATGTCGTACTACGAACCGGTATGCTCGGTGTAGGGCTGGTTGGCTGGACAGTCGTACGAGTAGTTGTCGTTACAGGCGGCGGTGTTGGCAGAGCAACACGCTGACGCTGAATTGGGGCAGCCTGGGTCATCGACTGGGTTTGACTACGGCGTGTACCTGAATTTTTCAGGCGCAGTGACTGGTTTACATAAATCCGGTAAGGGGCTGAAATATCATTCATTTCAGCAATACTTAAATAGCTCAGACCATAACGCGCTGCAATACCGCTTAAGGTGTCACCAGAGCGTACTGTATAGTAATCTGGTGCAGTTGCATAACGAGTCGGATTATTGATCTGAGGTTTAGAAGCACAACCTGTAAGAATCAGGGTAGAAACAACAGCAACCGACAACACTATTTTTTTCATGATTGTTGTAGTTGGAACAGGAAATAGGCGGTGTTGTGGAACCAATTGCATTGATCTCCCTCTCTTATATAGACTCAAAAAACAACTGCGCTAAGGGTATCAAAAAAGTCCGGTGAAAATCATTTCACCTTTCCTTTTTCACAAACTTATAACATAACTGGTTTGTCCGTGTTTAGCTGAGCTCAAGATCTGTTTGTAAACTCTCCAGTATTGCATAGTTGGTGGCGTCCATCTGAATTGGCGTAATACTCACATAACCATTGGCAATTGCAAAAAAATCCGATTGAATCTGGTGAATATTTTCTCGCGGTTCTGTTACTGCCTCACCAGCCAGACCAATCCAGTACACTTGGCGGCCACGTGGGTCTACATGGCTGGTAATCGGTTTAGATTGAGAACGCTGCCCCTGATAGGTAATCTGGGCACCTTTAAGTTCCTGTAGGTCTGGAATATTAATATTCAAGATATGACGTGGTGGTAACTGGGGCAAACCACGAGCAATAAAATCATGAACCCAACGAGCAGCAACTTTGAACTCATCAGGATGTACATATGAGCGTACATTACCGCCAGCAAGTGAAACGGCAATAGCCGGCTGCTTCATGAGACGGCCTTCAAAAGCAGCACCTACTGTGCCAGAGTACAGTACGTCATCGCCTAAATTAGCTCCACTATTGATACCACTGACGACCAGATCAAACTCGAAATCAAACAGGCCATTCATAGACAGGTAAACACAATCTGCAGGTGTGCCATTAACAGCCCAAACATCTTCAGCAATAGGTACCGGTCTTAAAGGACGGTCTAGGGTTAACGCACTCGAATAACCACTCCGCTCGGCTTCAGGAGCAACCACAACTACACGACCTAAAGGTTTCAAGGCTTGTGCAAGCGCCTGTAGGCCTGGAGCAAACACACCATCATCATTGGCAATTAGAATATTCACACAAAAATCTCGGTTAAAAAAATGACTGTAGAGGACATTAAATTGAATTATTCAATAAATTATATATATTTGACTCTCTACATCTACCTATAAATTTGTGAAAACAATGATTAATTCATTTTTATTACGGGGACTAATGAGTCTGGGGTTTGTTGCAGTCATGTCTCAGGTGGCACTGGCCCATGAGGGCTTGACTCAGCAAGAGGCTGATACACTGGTCAAAGAAGATATTGCAGGCACTCAGGTACTGGCAGAGGTATGTCCAGCAATCTTGGGGAAAAATACTCGTCTGGACACTAACATCCAAAAGCTGATTAATAGCTATCTGGGAGAATACTCTGATTCCTCAATGACTTATGCCCGTTTGCAAAATGATATAGAGTATAAACGTGTGCTTGCTGAAGCACGTTCAGCTGCAAAAGAAGCTGATCAGGAAGAACAGAAATCAGTATGTCAGGATGTTCTGGACTTTGAGTAAGACATCGACTTAAAAATATAAACTGTTTTAGAAATCCCGGCTTTTCCAAGCCGGGATTTTTATGGTGCATGTACAGGCTAGATACACTTTATCTATTTTCTTTCCATGATTTTTGATTAAGCTGATTTGCTAATTGCTTGTATTATGAGACTAAAACCGAATGAAATTAAAACACTTCTCTAAAATGGGTTTAGGTTTGTTAACAGCTCTTATGTTAACTGCGCCTGGTACTTATGCGGCAGAAAACAACAAAGCTGGTTCTGAAAATATTGATGTAACACCACAGCAGCAGGTTACCCAAGAAGAGCTCGCCGCTATTTATGTGCTTTCTGAGATCTGTCCGGGACTGATTGGTAAAGACCAGAAATTTAATGAGGGATATAGCCGTCTAGCTCAGGCACATATGCCTGGCGAGAAAAATGCAGTTTCTGCCCTAGAAAAACGCAGTAAAGCAAAAAATTTTCAGAGTGTTCTGAAAGAAGCACGTCAGGATGCTAAAAATGCAGGCAAATCTAAAAACACCCAAGTTTGCCGTGACGTCGCTAGTTACGGTGCCTAATACCCGATAGTTACAATACTGTATGAAATAAGCTGGCTTCCTGGTAGAAGTCAGCTGTGCTTTGGCCTAAAATGCTAGCCTCTTTTTGTGCTCATATTAAGTATTGGAACCTCCTAGAATGACCCGAAAAAGTGCCATTGCTGCCCTACTCTTATTACCATCTTTCTCATATGCAGCAACAGTCCTCTCTTCTCCACCAGAATTGAATAATAAATCCTATGTTCTGATGGACTATGAGACCGGGCAAATCCTGGCTGCAAAAAATGAAAATGAAAAGCTGGCACCTGCCTCAATGACTAAAATGATGACCAGCTACATCATTGAGCAAAAATTATTAAAAGGTGAACTCACCGAAAACGAACAGGTTCGTATGAACGAGTCAGCCTGGTGCCGGGGAAGCAGTTCTGAATCATGTATGTATGTTCCTTTAAATGGAACAGCCTCTGTTCTGGAAATGCTGCGAGGTATCATCGTACAATCTGGTAATGACGCATCAAAGGCCGTGGCTGAACACGTAGCTGGGAATGAAGGTACCTTCGCCCATATGATGAATCAGGAAGCAAAACGTATTGGCATGGTAAATACCCATTTCGTTAACTCGACAGGTATGCCAGCTGAAGGTCATGTTTCTACGGCCAAAGATATGGCCATACTTGCACAGCACATCATTAAAGACAGCTCTAAATATTATCCGATCTATTCAGAAAAAGAATTTACCTTTAACGGTATCAAACAGGGTAACCGTAATGCCCTGCTTTATACTGACCCAAGTGTGGACGGCTTGAAAACAGGCCATACTGATGAAGCTGGCTTCTGTCTGACTACTTCGTCAAAACGTGGCCCAATGCGGCTGATTTCAGTAATCTTTGGTGCGCCAACCATGCAGGAACGCGCAACTCAGACCCGTGATCTGCTGGGATGGGGTTATGCCAATTTTGAAACTGCCAATGTACAACCTGCAAAACAGGTTCTGGCTAAATCAAAAGTCTGGTTTGGTCAGGAATATGAGGTTGAAGTAGGTCTTGCCGAGAACTTTAACGTGACTATGCCAAAAGGTCAGGCCGACAAAATTAAAACCCAGCTGGTGGTTCAGCCTAAACTGAATGCTCCCCTGCAAAAAGGCCAAGTAGTAGGTAAACTGGTGGCTAGCCTAGATGGTAAAGTTATTGCAGAAAAGCCATTAGTCGCATTAAAATCGGTAGAAGAAGCAGGTTTCTTTTCACGTATGATTGATCATATTAAACAGTTCTTTAGCAACTTGTTCTAATTACACTTTTTAAGCTTATGCTAAAGTTAGGGCATCTTTACTGCGGTATGGATGCTTTTTATTTTATACTGACCTGATTTTTGATTGGTTCCCCAGAAATGAATAACAATATTCGCTCCTACCTCGAACATACACCACAAGTTGATAACAGCTGCTACATCGATAGCATGGCAGTCGTTATTGGAGATGTGCATTTGGCTGAAAATGTTTCTGTCTGGCCTTTTGCAGTGGTACGTGGCGATGTAAACAGTATTCGTATTGGAAAGAACAGTAATGTACAAGACCATTGCATGCTGCATGTTAGCCATAAAAAAGCTGATAAACCTGAAGGTTCTCCACTAATTATTGGTGAAGATGTGACGATTGGACATCATGTAATATTACATGGCTGTACTATAGGAAACCGGGTACTGGTTGGCATCAAGACCGTGATTCTGGATGATGTCATCATTGAAGATGACGTAATGATTGGGGCAGGCAGTCTGGTACCGCCACGCAAGCGACTGGAGAGCGGTTATCTATATGTAGGGAGTCCTGTACAAAAAGTTCGACCACTTACAGACAAAGAAAAAGAATTTCTTCCATACTCAGCAAGACACTATGTGAAAGTCGCAAATAATTATCAGGAAAATTAATTTATAGCCTAATGATATCTCTTCTATCATTTAGGTTTAAAATTATCTTGTCCAAGAAAAAATCTATGAACTCTGCTTAAGATCAACACTAACCTAAACATAGTCAGCTATGAGAAAAGACTAAAAATGATATTAAAAAGTATAGCTTCGAAGGCATTTCAGTAAATGCCACGGACAGCTCTCTTTTATATAGTATTAGGCTTTTTAGACTTATCAGCGTTCCGAAAATTATATGATTGAGCTTGTCTGTCGTCAGTAGCATAATCAGCCATGAAACTGAGCCAGTTGAGCAAGGTGAATTTTATAACTGGAAGAAAAGCTATAATCATTTTTTAAGAAAAGTCGATCTAATTTTTTATTGATTGATGAAAAAAAATTTAAAGACTATTTTGGTATAGCACTCAGCTACTATAACAGTGCTTTTATCCTGCACTTTATCAACCTGGGCCATCTGTAAAAGCAGATTTGTTTGAAAGGTTAGCTCTGATATAAAAATTCTGTATGATCAGCCGCTACTTGACCGGAATAATACAGCTATCAATTTTTTAAATCTAAAAATTTAGTTATATCTATAGTTCAGAAATAAATAAAATTTAAGGGATTAATATTAATTGAAGATATAAGACTGGTGGCTTTGGAACACCGGATCTTGAGAGATCTGACTGTAAATGACGTTTGTGATCTGTAATATGGACAGGTAGCCAAACGAAAAAATTTCAATAATTGATCGATATTTTCCAGCACAGATAATAAGCAATAAAATATTATTCAATACTTAGTCTGGCATGAGCATAGCCATATTCGCCTAAATTTTGTAGAATACGGCTTTTACCTTCCGGTGCTTTTAAATGACTGCTTGGACACCACATGTGACTGTCGCAACCGTCGTAGAAAAAGATGGTAAATTTCTGTTTGTTGAAGAACAGGCTGAAGGCGTAACTCATACTGTATTTAACCAGCCTGCAGGCCATGTCGAAGCAGGTGAAACAGTCGTTCAGGCTGCTGTGCGTGAGACCATGGAAGAAACTGGTTATGAGGTAGAAATACACTCTTTGCTAGGCATCTATACTTATACCCCTCCCATGTTTCCTGATCGTACTTATTATCGTTTCTGCTTTCTTGCCAAGGCAGGCACTTACCATGCTGATGCACCACTAGACACTAGTATTATCGGTGCAGTATGGATGACTCTAGACGAGCTGACCGAGACAGCCCGTGCACGCAGTCCACTGGTCATCAAAGCAGTTCAAGACGCACTGTCAGGGCAAAAATTTCCTTTATCGCTCATCTATGAGCACCAAAATTCTCCCCTTATTTCAAATCTGGATGCTTAATCCTATGCAACAACGTGTCATCGTCGGTATGTCTGGTGGTGTAGATTCTTCTGTTTCTGCAGCACTTCTTCTTCAACAGGGTTATCAGGTTGAAGGTCTCTTCATGAAGAACTGGGAAGAAGATGACGGCACGGAGTACTGTACTGCAATGGAAGATCTGGCTGATGCACAGGCTGTCTGTGACAGAATCGGCATCAAGCTGCATACCGCAAATTTTGCAATGGAATATTGGGATCGTGTATTCGAACATTTTCTGGCCGAATATGCTGCAGGCCGTACGCCTAATCCGGATATTCTTTGTAACAAGGAAATTAAATTCCGTGCATTTCTAGATCATGCCGTAAAACTGGGTGCAGATTTTATTGCTACTGGTCATTATGCTCGCCGTGGTGAAACTAAATATAATTCGCAAGGTGAAGCTTATGCAGAACTATTGCGTGGCGTAGATACGAATAAAGACCAGACCTACTTTCTGCATGCTGTTCATGGCCGTGAAATTAACAAGACTCTATTTCCAGTAGGAGAAATAGAAAAACCGCAGGTACGTAAAATCGCAGAAGAGCTTGGTCTGGCCACAGCAAAAAAGAAAGATTCAACCGGTATCTGCTTCATTGGTGAACGCCGCTTTAATGACTTTCTTAAACAGTATCTGCCAGCACAGCCGGGGAAAATCGTTCTCGATGATGGTAAAGAGGTTGGTGAGCATCACGGGTTAATGTACTATACACTCGGCCAGCGCGGCGGTATTGGAATTGGTGGCTTAAAAGGTGCGGCTGAAGGTGCGTGGTTTGTGCTGTATAAAGATATTGCAGGTAACCGTCTGGTAGTAGGCCAAGGCCATGAGCATCCTCTTATGCAGAGTACAATTCTTTGGAGTGAAGCGATTGACTGGGTTGCGGGTGAACAGGAAATTCCTGCATCCGGATTACGTTGTACAGCAAAAACTCGTTATCGCCAAGCTGACCAGGATTGTACGGTTTATAAAGATGATTCTAGTACGCAAGGGGTACGGGTTGAATTTGATGATCCCCAACGCGCAGTTACACCAGGACAAAGTGTAGTATTTTATAGTGGTGAAGTTTGCTTAGGTGGTGGCGTGATTCATCATACCAATGCACCTGTTCCCGATTTTATTTAACAAGGAAGTGATCAGGCATGGTTGATTTCCCCTTTCAACAGCCTCAAACCCTGAGTGAGCGCCAAAACAGGGCTTTAGCCTTGGCAGCCGTATTCCAGGCTACTCAGCTTACTCATATGACCGCCATGTCCGGTCAAAAAAGTATGGGCGAAAGTGGCAATTTCTATTTCGAACAGCTGATTAAAGCCAGTTTGAATATTCGCCCAACTGTTAATCATTCTAGCCAGACACTCGATTTTTTTAATCACCTTGCCGATATATCTTTAGGTTTAAAAACGCTGGAAAGCAGTATAATCCAGCCTTTTTCAAGCACCCCCAAATCTCGTATTCCTAAAATCTCGGCAGCTAAACTGCCCATGTCGTATGCTATGGCCTTGCTGCAATTAGAAAAGAAGGTTTATCGGAATCCGGAATATGTCCAGATTATTGAAAAATCCCAGCAAAAAATATTAAAACAGCTTTCTTTTTTCGATAATAATTATTTACACCCCAGTATTCTTGCCAATCTTGCCCAGACCTATGTCGATACAGCAGGACAGATTAATCCGCGTATTTTAGTTCGTGGTAACGCTGAAGCATTTAAAGACACACAACATACTAACCGGATTCGCGCCAGCCTGTTTACTGGTCTGCAAATGGCACATTTGTGGCGTCAGCTCGGTGGCAGCTCCTGGAATATGATTTTCAGGAAACGTAAATTACTACAGGATATTCAGGATCTCGCTCGTTTACAGTATCAGGCGGTTTAACTGATGCAAAATGGGCTTGCTGCTTTAGCTTTAATTCCAGACTTCAAGGAATCACTATGAACGCTTTAACTGCACTTTCACCACTCGACGGGCGCTACGCAAGCAAATGCGATGCATTACGCCCTTATCTTTCTGAGTTTGGCCTGATCCATGCCCGTGTTACTGTTGAAGTGCGTTGGTTACAAGCGCTCGCAAAACATCCTGAAATTACTGAAGTTGCTGATTTTAGTGCTGCAACCAATGCTGCTCTTGACCAGATTGTTACAGAGTTTTCTGAAGCCGATGCTAACCGGATCAAGGAAATAGAGCGCACTACTAACCATGATGTCAAAGCAGTCGAATATTTCTTGAAAGAAAAAATTGCCGGTATTGATGAGCTGAAGAATGCAGGTGAATTTATTCATTTTGCCTGTACATCTGAAGATATAAATAATCTGTCTCATGCATTAATGCTGAAAAATGGCCGCGATGTGCTACTGAAAAGCATGCAACAGTTATTAAATTCAATTATTGCACTGGCTGAAACGCACGCAGACCAGCCAATGTTGTCCCGTACTCATGGCCAGACAGCCAGTCCGACTACCTTGGGTAAAGAAATGGCAAATGTTGCCTATCGTCTGGCGCGTCAGATCAAGCAATTTGAAAATGTTGAACTGCTTGGAAAAATCAATGGTGCAGTAGGTAACTATAATGCCCACCTTTCAGCTTATCCAGATATCAACTGGCCAGCACACTCTCAGGCTTTTGTTGAGTCTCTAGGTCTCACCTTTAATCCGTATACAACTCAGATTGAACCGCATGACTACATGGCGGAACTCTTTGATGCCCTACGCCGCTTCAACACCATCCTGATCGATTTTAACCGGGATGTATGGGGCTATATTTCTCTAGGTTATTTCAAGCAAAAACTTAAAGAAGGTGAAGTTGGTTCATCCACCATGCCACATAAGGTTAACCCGATTGACTTTGAGAACTCTGAAGGTAACCTCGGTATCGCTAATGCAGTACTGGCTCACTTGGGTGAAAAATTACCTGTTTCTCGCTGGCAGCGTGACCTGACGGACTCTACCGTACTTCGTAATATGGGTGTAGGTTTTGCACAAAGCCTGATTGCGTTTGATGCATGTCTTAAAGGTGTAGGTAAGCTTGAGCTAAATGCTAACCGCCTGCTTGAAGATCTTGATCAGGCACAGGAAGTACTGGCAGAACCGATTCAAACAGTAATGCGTCGTTACAACGTAGAAAAACCTTATGAAAAGTTAAAAGCATTGACTCGAGGTCAGGCTATGACGCGAGAGATGATGGTAAACTTTGTAAATGGCAATGAGCTGGAAGCCGTGCCTGCTGCTGATCGTGCCCGTCTTGCTGAAATGACCCCCGCAACTTATACCGGCAATGCTGCTGAACAGGCAAAACAGCTTAAAGAGCTGATTGAAAAAATCTAATTGAAAAAATAAAAAAGCGGAGCTTTGGCTCCGCTTTTTTATTATGATGACTTTAACTTATATATTTAAACTTAAAGTTTTCTAAAATTAAAATGATTGATTACCATTTACATGCGAAACATTGGGGTGTCTTTATAATTTTAGCTTTGGCTGTGATGATTGCCAGCATTCATCCAATGGAGCTATCTTCTTATCTTCTCCATCAACTCGGCACCCTATTGATGTGGATTGCTCTGATTATTCTTATTAAGAAAATCGGACTTGGCTTTGGTAGCGTAACTTCTTATATTATCTTTCTGCTGATTCATGTATTAGGTGCCCATTATCTCTATTCTTATGTTCCTTATAATGAATGGTTCATTCAGTTATCAGGGATAGATTTGAATCAGATGATGGGCTGGCAACGTAACATGTATGACCGTCTGGTACACTTTGCTTATGGTTTACTACTCTATCCGGTATTTTTAAGGTTACATCAGGTTTGGCTACCAGATTTGAAACCTTGGATATGGTTTATCCTTGTGATTGAGTCTGTCATGAGTACCAGCCTGATTTACGAATGGATAGAATGGCTGATAGCAATTAACTTATCACCTGAAGCTGCAGAAAACTATAATGGCCAGCAAGGTGATATTTGGGATGCACATAAAGATATATTGCTTGCAACTCTCGGAGCAATAATGACAGGTATCATCGTTTTAATTAAGGAGAATTATAAAACTTTATTAAATAGATCTTGAAATATTATTAAATAATTTTTTTTAATATTTTTATAAAATGTAGTTATCTAGATTTATAGTAATATTCTTTTAAACAAAAATTTATTTTACTTAGCTGAAATAAATCTATACATATTAATATGTAAATAAAAATTAAGCTTGAAAAATTAAATTCACTGTTTATAAATAATTACAATCTACCCTTAATAAGATTCTAATTTGTATATTACGAGCAATAATTATATTTTATTGAGATTATAACCCTTTTCTCTGTAATTACTATTTACTCTAAAAATACGCTTAAATTTTTCTTTGATTATCTTTAATTTTATTAAAAATAATCACAACTTATGTACTATCCATTATTAAAGCTAACTTTATTAAAAATGTTTTATTAGAAGCTGAATACTATTCACTTTTATAAAAAATAAGAAACAAAATATTAGTATTAATTTTTAATAAAATTAAATATTATAAAAATCAAATTAATACAATATAATTTTTATTATATTCACAAAAGTTAACTATTTCTCTTATTTTAATACTGTATAAATATTATACACATTATAATTAATACTGGTGAAGAAATGGCACATAATATTATTTTAGTTACTTGGAATGAATCAGCACAGGCCTTTGAAAATTTTAGTAAATTTAAAGACTCCCGTATTAAGGATATTAATGAAGTTACGCTTTTAAAACGCCAAGAAAATGGTAGTTTTAAAATTGAAGAACAAATAGATCCCAAACAAAATAATGGGATTTTAAGTGGCAGCCTACTGGGTTCTTTAATTGGAATATTGGGTGGCCCACTTGGCTTACTTTTAGGTTTTACCACAGGTGCATTAATTGGTGGAACCTATGATATTAATCGTGAACAAGATGATTTAGCTGTACTGGCTAGAATTAGCCAAGCATTGCCCCTCGGCACTGTGGGTATACTCATTGATATTCATGAAGAGTCTGAAGATTTTATTGATGCGCTTTTTGAAAAAACCGGAGCAACAATTTATCGCTGGGATTATGAAGATGTACAGGCAGAAATTGAAGCCAGTATTGAAACCTGGCAAGAAACTCAACGTATTGCAAACTTGACTTTGAAAGAACAGAAGAAAGCTGAGCATAAAGCAAGACGTCAAGCTAAATGGGAAGCTTTTAAATCCCATTTCCATCGTGAGCATGCTAAATAATTTCTCTGTATAATTGTCCTGTTTTTACATCAATATAATTTCCTATTAAAAAAGCTCACTTTAGTGAGCTTTTTTAATCCGACTTCACAATAATCTTAAAGTTCTGGATCACGCATCTGTACCAGATTGGAACTGGCTTTAGCCAAGGTATCCATTACTTTATTTAGTACTGCTGGCACCAGTGCATCTGCCATTTGCGCGGCCTGAAGACCCAGTTTTTCGCCTAAGGTTGGTTTACGGCGAGTTGAAATAACATACACATCATGCTGTGGTAGAGCACTCAGTAAATACTCATCTGAAGTTTTCAGCTCATCTACTAAATTTAAATCTAGAGCATCCTGACCATACCAATGCTCACCTGTTGCTACTTTCTCAACATTTAGTTTTGGGCGGTATTTTTCTACAAAATGCTTAAACAAAGCATGGGTCTGTTGCAGTTCCTGCTCAAATTTGGCTTTACCTTCTGGCGTATTTTCGCCGAACATAGTAACAGTACGCTTATATTCGCCTGCAGTATAAAGCTCAAAATCGACATTATGTTCTTTTAATAAACGGTTAAAATTTGGTACCTGAGCCACAACACCAATTGAACCAACAACAGCAAATGGTGCGGTAATAATTTCATTTGCAATACAGGCCATCATATAACCACCGCTGGCAGCAACCTTGTCTACACAGATAGTTAAGTGAAATCCTGCATCACGTAAACGCACCAGCTGTGCTGCTGCGAGTCCATAACCATGTACCATTCCACCCGGACTTTCCAGACGCACCACTACACGGTCTTTTCCTGCTTTAGCCGTTGCCAGAATCAAGGTGATTTCTTCACGCAGATTTTCAACAGCTGAAGCTTGTACGTCGCCTTTAAAATCGATGACATAAATTTTCTGGTTATTTTTTTTACGTGCCCGCCCTTCTTTTGCCAGTTGTTGAGCAAGTTGCAATAATTCGAGTTTAGACACTGTTGTCTGCGCAATTTTTTTTCGTTGTTCATTGACACGCGCATTAAGATGGCTAATACGAATCTCTGCGGGTAACTTTGGCGTATGAAATAACATAAAAAATCTATTCTCAGTTTAATTCGGTTTGTATCTTTAGATTAGGTCACTACTGGCATTTTTCAATAGCCTTATTATGTTTGTTATTTGCTCGTTCTTGTCTGATCAATAAAGCATATTGATTCATGATTGCTTTGATGGCGAATAAACGGAAATATATCCAAAATAATCCTGAATATAATACACCTATAATGAAGGCATTTACTGGCCACCAAGTTTGAATCCAGAAGTTACCACGTCGGCCATTTTCAAAAGGGGTAAGCAGTGAGTACATCAGAATAAATAAGGCCAGGAACAGAAGAATAAAGCAATATTCTTTAAAAGGGGTATGCATAAAAGGTTCTTTACCTTTAAGTTGAGCAATGCAATAACGATACATTTTAAAATCAGAATTTGCCTTAATATAAGCTCGCCATTTTTGGCCAACCTTAATATTACTTTTTTGTCGTTTTAACCAAAAATAAAGTACAAAGCCGATTAGACTCGATACAACTACAAAGATGTCGTATAACCAGCGATGATAATTGGTCATTCCCGGACTTTGAGATGTTGCAAACAAGCCATGATGGGGTATTAAAGTTGCAAGAGCTATACTCAATCCTACCATCAGCATAGCAAAATATTGATCTATATATTTGGTGCCAAACAGAACCTGGAATAAGTCTTTTAAAGCATGTTTCGAAATTTTTGCGTATTCTCGTTCTTCCGGCGTCAATTGCATTATTTTTTTAGCATGAAATTTTTATATCTCGCATCATAACAAAAAAACAGAGTATCAAGACTCTGTTTTTTTAAAATCTCAGGTTAAATAATTAGCCGAAGCGTCCTGTAATATAAGCTTCAGTCAATTGATGATCAGGCTGTGTAAAAACCTTTTCTGTAGAGTTGACCTCAATCAGATCACCTAAATGGAAATAAGCTGTCCGGTCAGATACACGCGCTGCCTGCTGCATCGAGTGAGTTACAATCGCAATAGTATACTGATTCGAAAGCTCCGAAATCAGTTCCTCTACCTTTGCAGTCGCAATCGGGTCAAGTGCAGAACATGGCTCATCCATTAATATCACTTCTGGACTTACCGCAATAGTACGGGCAATACATAAGCGCTGTTGCTGTCCACCTGAAAGTCCTGTACCAGGCTGATTCAAACGGTCTTTGACCTCATCCCAAAGTCCAGCCTTACGTAGGCTGTTTTCGACAATTTCTTCAAGGTCGTATTTGTCACGTGCCAGACCGTGCAGTTTAGGCCCATAAGCAACATTATCAAAAATCGATTTTGGAAACGGATTCGGCTTCTGGAACACCATTCCGACCTGTGCACGCAGTAATACGACATCCAGATTTGGATCATATATATCTTGCTGATCCAGTGTTACTTTTCCTGTAACCCGGCAGCTGTCAATAGTATCGTTCATGCGGTTCAAAGTACGCAAAAATGTTGATTTACCACAGCCTGATGGTCCAATGAATGCAATCACTTCATTTTCATAAATTTCAAGGTCAATTCCTTTGATCGCTTCTGTTTCGCCATAATAAACATGGACATCATCAGTGCAGATTTTGACTTTGTGTGCTGTTTCTTTTTTAGACGCTGCAGATGTATCGAACTGGGATACAAACGAAGTTGCAGATGTCTTGCCTGATCCGGTGACAGGTATTTGGGTTGGTTCTGAATTCACGGACGGTTCCTGCTTGTAAGCATTCATAACATTAGTATTCATATCTTGTCCTCAATTACCAGCGTACTTCAAATTTCTTACGTAACCAGATGGCCAAGCTGTTTAGGCCAATCATGAGTGCCAGCAGTACAATAATGGCGGCTGCTGTACGCCCTTCAAAAAAGTTACGTAATTCATTGCCCTGCCACAGAAAAATCTGTACAGGTAAAGCCGTGGATTGATCTAATGGGGAGGTTGGCACACTGGCCACAAAGGCACTCATACCAATCAATAATAGAGGAGCTGTTTCGCCTAGTGCCTGCGCTACCCCAATAATTGCACCGGTTAAAATTCCTGGTAATGCAAGAGGTAACACATGATGAAAAATAGTTTGTACACGGGATGCACCCAAACCTAATGCAGCTTGACGAATTGAGGGAGGTACAGCTTTTAACGAGGCCCGTGTTGTGATAATAACCGTAGGCAATGTCATCAAACTCAGTACCAGACCACCCACTAACGGTGCCGATAATGGCAGATGCATCCAGCCAATAAAGATCGCAGCACCTAGTAAACCAAATACAATTGAAGGTACAGCGGCCAGGTTATTGATATTTACTTCAATAATATCGGTAATATAATTTTTTGGCGCAAATTCTTCCAGATAAATCGCACTTGCCACACCGATTGGAATCGAGATAAAGATGACAATCAGCATCATAAACAGCGAACCCATAAAAGCGCCAGCCAGTCCTGACGTTGCAGGAGAACTACGCGAATCGGGATTCGTAAAGATTTGAGTATTAAATGAAGTGGTCAATACACCTTGTGCTTCCATTTCATCTGCAAGCTTGCGTACTTCTGGACTTAACTGCTGCTGCTCATCCGGAAGATCACGGTCAATCTGGCCACGCACCCAGACATCCACATTGGCATCAGCCAAAATCTTGATATCTTGAGTTTTACCAATTAAAGCGGGATTTTCAAATACCATATCGCGTAATCGGTAAGATTCCGAGCTGGTATAAATCTCCCCTAGCTCATCACGCTGTGGCGCCAGTGCAGGTGCTTTAGAAATAATACCATTTACGATCAAGGCATCCCAATCTACCATACCCATCTTTGTTTGCCAGGCAATGTAACGCCCCTGGAACTGGGCTGGACTTTCGCCTGCTTTTTGAACTGGACGTGGTCCGGCGTCAATAATATTAGGGTCAAAATATACAGGTACCGACATACCAGCTTGCCAGAACGCGGGCAAACCTTTAATCAGAATACTGCCAAAAAGTAAAGCCACAAAGAATAGCCCGGCCATTACTGCACTAAAGCCAGCAATACGGAAGATTTTCTCTTTACGATGACGCTTACTGAGTGATTTGGCAATTCTGTCTTTACGTTTTGCGCGCAAATCGGCAGCAGCTTGAGCATCGAATATATCTTTTTGGCCCAGCGGAGAAGTATTGGATGTACTCATTCGTATTGCTCGCGGTATTTACGCACAATGTAAAGTGCAACAATGTTAAGACCCAAAGTAATTACAAACAGGGTTAAGCCCAAGGCAAACGCCACCAGTGCCTGTGGACTGGCGAAATCAGTGTCACCAGTAAGTTGGTTAACGATAGTAACTGTTACTGTAGAGACAGCTTCTAGTGGGTTACCGTGCAGGATTGGACTGTTACCCGCAGCCAGCACCACGATCATGGTCTCGCCAATGGCACGTGAAGCAGCTAGCAAAAAGGCACCAATAATTCCGGGTAAAGCTGCTGGAAGTACCACCTGCCGAATGGTTTCAGACTTGGTCGCTCCAAGTCCCAGTGAACCGTCCCGTAGTGAACGCGGCACCTGAGTAATAATGTCATCTGACAGTGAAGAAACAAAAGGAATAATCATAATTCCCATCACAAAACCGGCAGTCAGTGCACTGGTTGCATTGATATGCAGGCCAACCGTATCTCCCAGCATCTTAAAGAACGGGCCAATGACCATTAAAGCAAAGACACCATAAACAATCGTAGGAATACCCGCCAGAATCTCAATAGTGGGCTTCGCCCAGGAACGTAAACCTGGAGATGCATATTCAGCCAGATAAATCGCAATTAACAGTCCAATTGGGACAGCTACCAGCAAAGCGATAGCACTGACCATGAGTGTGCCCCAGATCAGTGGCAACAAACCATAACTGCCTTCTGCGCCACCTGATGTACTAAAGCCCGGATTCCACTCTGTTCCAAAAAAGAATTCCAGAGGACTGACGAACTGGAAAAAGCGCATTGCTTCACTAAACATCGAAAGTACAATGCCAATCGTGGTCAGAATAGCAACTCCTGAACATAAAATCAGGCCAATATTAATGGCTTTTTCGACCTGATTACGTGCTCGGTACTGCTGACTTACATGTTTTTTTGCCCAGACCAGACCACCTAGCGCTACAGCAATAACCACAGCCATTTTGGCAAAGTTACCAATCATCTGGAATTTGGCTAACTGCTCTGCCGCTGCAACTTCATAAGCTGCTGGTTGATCACTTACCCCAAAACCTGATGCAATTGCCCTGATTCGCTCAACGATAACATCCAGTCCAGCAGGGTCCAGTGCCGCTACAGTCGCTGCCGGTATATTATTGAGGATAATATGCTTTAGAATATTTGGCTCAACCAGATTCCACACAATTAAAATTATAAAAGCCGGTATACCACACCATAATGCAACCAGTGCGCCATAATAGCCCGGACGCGAATGCAGACTGGCAGAATTATTCTCTTTACCTGCCAGTTTACGGCTTTTGGTGAGCCCAACCTGATAAGCAATTGCAATCAGCGCCAGTAACACTCCAATGAGCAGCAGATTCATGTATTCTCCACAATTCTTTCACATGACCGCATGAAAAAATCTTATTTATGCGAAAGCTGATGGCAGGTCTTCCCTGCCATCAGTCTTGAATAAGTCCACCTTACTGAACAGTTTTACCTGCTTTAAAATTTGCCAGTACTTTGGCACGTTCTGAGTCAGACAGTGAAATCAAGCCAGCCTTTTCAAGTTTAGAACCTTTACCTGAAACCTTTTTATTCAGGAAGTATTCTACATACTGCTCAAGTCCTTTGACTGATTTCAGGTGCTCACCTTTTACATAGAAGAACAGTGGACGGGAAACAGGGTACTTACCAGAAAGGATAGTTGCTTCAGACGGTGTTACATTATTTACTGTTGCTACACGCAGGCGGTCACGGTTCTGGTCATAAAAACCTAGACCAAATACACCAACTGCGCTCGGATTTGTTTTCAGACGGCTGAGTGTTTCAGTATAGTCACCTGAGATTTCAATGACACGACCATCTTTACGGAAAGTCGAACATACAGTTTTTTGAGTATCTTTATCTAGATTCTTGTTGTACTCATATGCTTTACAGCCCAGATCAACCATTTTTTCCTGGAACACTTCACGTGTACCGTGGTTAGATGCTGGAATAACTAAAGTAATCGGTTCATTTGGCAAGGTCTTGTCAATCTGGTTCCAGCGAGTATACGGGTTAGCAACCAGTTTACCTTTAGAAGGCAGTTTTTCTGCCAGTGCCGCATATACATGGTAAGGCTTTAACTTGAAGGCTGCCTTGTTGGCATTTGATGCAAATACAATACCGTCATAACCGATCTTGATTTCCTGAACTTTGTTTACACCAGCTTTTTTACAGCTAGCAAGTTCAGTATCTTTAATTTCACGTGATGCATTTGCAATATCAATTGTATTGTCGCCTACACCCTGACAGAACTGTTTTAGTCCGCCCGAAGTGCCACCAGAACCTACAACTGGTGTTTTAAATTGTGGAAAAGTATTACCAAACTCTTCAGCAACAATACTCGCATATGGAAGGACGGTTGAAGAACCGGCAATCTGAATGGTATCGCGAGCCGCATTCGCGGTTGTTGCTGCAGCTGCCCCAGTAACTGCTAAAATGATGCCAACATGACGTGGATTTAAGTGCATTCTCTTCTCTCTTAATTTTGCAATTTTTCCGTACTCCACTTGTTTACAGTGTTAGTACATTTTGGATAAGTGCATTTTGAGTTTAAAATATGACAAATAAGTTACACCTTTATGACACTTTCATGATCTCATCTACAGCATTTCATGCATTAAATTAACTATATAATTATATTAGATTTTTTATTTTAATTTTTTTTAAATAACAAGATTAAGCATTTAAAATTATATTAAAAAGATTGGGTCAAAAATTTAATCCCTACGTCTCATAAACAAGAATTAATTCTGTATCACTTTTATTAAGGTAGTTTTTCACTGTAATAGATCTCTACAGATTCTGAACTATCTTAAAAAATTTCAGTGGGACTAATCTATAAAAGTTAGAATTAAGCTTTCTATATTTAGAAGAGGTGATATAGCTCATTACATAAATAGTGTACTAGCTAACAGATATTTAAGCCTAATAAGAATTTTATCAATGAGTCCCCTGCTATGGGAGTGCGATCAAGCAGAGCATTTGTATACCTTCTCCAGACCTATAAATAGAAATTTATAGATTGAAGTATTCTAATATCCTCAGTTAAAAAAATTTTAAAGAAAGTGTTTAATACCTGAAATCTAAAAACTGGACTATTGGTTTATAGATTTATCTTAAAATATTTATTTTTCATTAAGTTATAGTTCTAGCATAAAAATATAAAATCCACTTTAAAATCAGGGCTTACTCCAGTTTTCAAACCTCCTCTTAAATTGATAAAAAGAGATCATTCGATCTCTCTTTATATAGAAAACAAAATATTTAAATAATTGTTTTTAAGGATTAGGCTGGATCCCGCCAGTCAATACAACATTTCTTTTGCGATAATAGACAAAATACATAATGGCCAGTGCACTGAGCCATACAGGTGCCAAAATAACGGCTGAGCGCATATCTGGTGTCAGGCTCATGATCGTTAAAATGAAAAACATAAAAGCAATCGTTAAATAATTTGTCCAAGGACTGGCAATAGCTTTAAATGCAGTCAGCCTGTGTTGCTGCTTCATCACTTTTACAAACTTCAAATGAGTGACTGAAATCATAAGCCAGTTAATTACTAATGCAGCAACCACCAGCATCATAAGAAAACCAAACGCTTTTTCTGGAATAATATAGTTAATGACTACACAAAGTGCAGTAATCGAACCGGATACAGCCAAGGCTGCGACTGGAATTCCACGGCGATTCACTTTTTTTAGAAACTGCGGTGCATTGCCCTGCTCTGCCAGTCCGTGCAGCATACGACTATTACAGTAAATACAACTGTTATAAACTGAAACTGCTGCGATCAGTACGACCAGATTCAAGACATTGGCTACACTATGATTATTTAAAGACTGGAAAATTAGTACAAATGGGCTCCCCCCTTGCGCCACCTGATTCCAGGGATATAAACTCAACAGAATACCGATTGCGCCAATATAAAAAATCAAGATACGGTAAACAATCTGGTTTGTAGCTTTTGGAATATTTTTCTCAGGATTTTGTGTTTCTGCGGCTGCAATTCCTATTAGCTCTAGTCCGCCAAATGCAAACATAATAGCTGCCATAGCCATTACCAGGCCAGAAATACCATTTGGGAAAAATCCGCCGTGCTGCCATAAATTGGCTATTCCGGCTTCTGGCCCAGCGGCACCTGAAAACAATAAATAGGCACCAAAACCAATCATGCTCAAGATGGCAATAATTTTAATGCAGGAAAATAAAAATTCTGTTTCTCCAAAAAAACGGACATTAATAAAGTTAATGCCATTAATTAGTATAAAAAACCCCATTGCAGTAATCCAGGTGGGTATTTCAGGCCACCAGAACTGTATAAATGTTCCAATAGCACTCAATTCAGCCATGCTTACCAGTACATATAGAACCCAGTAATTCCACCCAGACATGAAACCTGCCATACGGCCCCAATATTTATTGGCAAAATAGCTAAATGAACCGCTCACAGGTTCCTCTACCACCATTTCTCCCAGTTGACGCATAATGAGGAAAGCGATGATGCCTGCAATTGCATACCCCAGTAAAACTGAAGGGCCAGCAAGTTTAATGGTTTGTGAAATTCCCAGAAATAATCCGGTTCCAATAGCGCCTCCTAGTGCAATCAGCTGTATATGCCGGTTAGAGAGACCTTTCTTCAATGTATTTTGATTTGTGTCCACAGTTTTATCTCCATTGAAGGCGTAATATCCTTTACACCCTTTATCATTGTTTAGAGAAATTAAGTCAGGAGCACCGAGTAAAAACCAGTGCTCCTCAAGGTCGGATTAAAATAATTTATAAAAAAATAACCGATTGATTTTTAAAAAATTAGAAAGATATTGCATTTTTGCATTCTACGTAGTGCTGTTCTGTTTTAAGTTTTTGGTAGCCGAAATTACCATAGTCATAACGCGCTACGACATCAGCAAATTTAAGCAGGCTCACCGGAGCATCCATTGCCGGTAATTTAAGTTCAATCAGGCTTAACCCATCATATGCCCCTACCTGATCTAACGCATTTTTTAGTTGGCCAGCGGTCTCGACCATACAGGTCTGATATTTTTCTTTACCATTGAACACCTGTACCAATTCAGTATATTTCCAGTTCTGAATATCGTTATAGCTGGCATTTTCACCCAGAATTAATCGTTCAATCGTATAACCCCCATTGTTGAGTACAAAAATAATGGGTTTGAGACCATAACGGATAATCGTAGAAAGCTCCTGCACTGTAAGTTGTAATGAACCATCACCAATAAATAAAATTTGCCGACGTTTTGGTGCAGCGAGTAAACTGCCGAGTAATGCAGGTAAGGTATAACCGATTGAGCCCCATATAGGCTGGCAGATATACTTGGCAGTTACCGGTAAACGTAGCCCAGATAATGCTGTATTTGATGTTCCCACTTCACCCAGAATTACATCATCTGCTTTAAAGAAATTACCAATATATTTCCAAAGGATTTCATGCGACAGCTTCTGGTGTTCTGATACCTGAATTCGCTCAGTGGCTGGCGTCTCAAGTGTAGGTTTAAGTGACTTTTTAGCTGTGACCCGTAGATTCAGTGCTGTCAGCAATTCGCCAATTTCAATTCCCGGGAAGTTTTTACGTGCAGTATTGACTTCATACCGTTTAATTTCAATATAGCTGTCTTTATTGATTTTATGTGAAAACATACCCGTACCAATATCGGTAAATCTGGCTCCGATTCCAATCAGGCAGTCTGAACATTCGATCAGATTTCTTACAGATAGTTGACTGGCCGCACCAACATACACACCTGCATAATGTGGCGATGATTCATCCATAATATTTTTAGCTGTGGGAAGACAGGCATAAGAGATACCTGTTTTGGCAGAAAGTTCAGCTAATAATGTTGTGACATTAAAAATATCGGCTTCATTATCAATTAGTAGAGCAGGTTTTTTTGCTTGAGATAAGCATTTAAATAATTCGTCTACTGCCTGTTCAAGTATTTCAGGATCACTTACCGGACGTTCCAGACACAGCGGTTGATCATCTATCTGAATCTTCACATGGGTAATATCGGAAGGCAGCTGAATATGTACTGGACGGCGTTCTAGCGCGCACTGGCGCAGTACCCGGTCAATTTCTGAAGCAGCATTAGCAGGTGTCAGACGGGTCTGGGCTACCGTAAACTCACGCATGCAGTTCATAATATTGTCATAATTACCATCAACCAAGGTATGATGTATTAAAGCACCCTGAGTAACAGCATGCAGTGGTGGAATGCCTGAAATATGGATTAGGGGTACATTCTCTGTATAGGCCCCCGCAATTCCATTAATGGCGCTCAGGTCACCAACACCGTAAGTGGTGGCCAATGCAGAGAAACCATTAATACGCGCATAACCATCAGCAGCATATGCTGCGTTAAGTTCATTACAGTTACCAATGAATTCAATTTTCGAGTCAGCTTCAATTTGTTCCAGATAAGATAGGTTGAAATCACCTGGCACACCAAAAATATGCTTGATACCCAGTTCGCTTAACCGTTTATTTAAAAAATTACCGATTTCCATGAACATTTTTATCATCCTTCTCATCTATTTTTATTCCATAGAAAGATAATATTTCATCTAAAACTTATATTTCATGCATAATCGAAACGGATTTTAATAAAAATACATGATATGTGTATCATAAAGGAATAAGGTGCATATAATGGATAAATTTGACTGGCAAATCATTCAGGCGCTGCAGAGAAATGGCAGATTGACCAATCAGGAAATGGGTGAGCTTATTGGACTGTCAGCATCACAATGCTCGCGCAGACGGCAATTTCTAGAACAGAAAGGAATCATCATCGGGTATACCGCGCGTATTCACCAGCAAGCTTTAGGCCTTGAAGTTACCGCAATGGTACATGTAAATTTAAGAGTACATGAGGCCAAAAACCAGCTAGCATTTCAGGAGCTGATTGAAAGTGAAGAATGCATACAGGATGCTTTTTCTTTAAGTGGTGATGCAGATTTTATTTTAAAAGTAGTAGCAGAAAATCTGGAGCAACTTTCGCACTTTGTGACAGAAAAGTTATTATCTTGTGATTTTATTGGTCACATAAAATCTTACATTGTTTTGAAAAAATTTAAAGAACAGAATCAATTTATGCTCAAGAATAAAGTTCCCTCCTATACTTCCTAAATTACTCCATACGAAAAAATCTATGACGAGAGAAACTCCAGATTATTAATCCACCATAATAAAAAGCCGGTATCATAGACACCGGCTTTTTATAGGAACAATGTTTAGGCAATCGGCGGAGTATAACTACCCTGCTGGATTGATTCCTTGATTCGGTCAGCTTCGGTTAAAACCAGATCAAGTAAATTCTTTACATTTTCTAGTGTTGCTACCGGGCTCAAGGTCGTCATTTTCAGAGACTGAACCTGCCCCACTTTAGTTACGCCAATATTAGCTTCACCGCGGGCAAACAGCTCATCTGCTACATTCTGGTTCAATGCATCTAAAAATTCAGCTGGATATCCTGCTGGAACAACACGGAACAATACTGATGCGAATTGTGGTTCAACCAGAAGTTCCAGATCATCAGTTGCTTTGATGTAGTCTGCTACTTCACGTGTCAATTTCACGCCATGATCAATCATTGAACCATAAAGCTCTTCACCCAGTGCTTCAACCGTCATCCATAATTTCAACGCATCGAAACGACGTGTTGTTTGTAAAGACTTAGACACCAGGTTCGGCACGCCATGCTCTTCATCATAAGCTGAGTTCAGGTATTCTGCTTCATAGTGCATGAAACGGTAGTTCGCTTCATCTTTAAGCAAAAACGCGCCACAAGAAATGGTTTGAAAATAATGTTTATGAAAATCGAGTGTCACAGAATCAGACAACTCGATACCATCTAGCATAGAGCGATAATCATTAGACAGAATCAGTGCACCACCCCATGCTGCATCAATATGCATCCACGCACCATATTTATTGGTAATTTCACGGATCTGTTTTAAAGGATCGATTGCACCGGCATCGGTTGTACCTGCGGTTGCCACTACACATGCCACAATCTTGCCTTCAGACTGAAGGTGAGCCATGGTTTTTTCCAGTGCATCGACATCCATCTGGGCATTTTCGTTCACAGGAACAGTGACTACTGACTGGAAACCCATCCCCATCATTGCCATGTTCTTCTGCACAGAGAAATGTGCATTTTCAGAACAGATGACTTTGACATTACGCATTGCTTCTGCAGGAATACCATCACGCTGAACAGACCACGGATTACCGTTTTCATCTTTCCAGTTTTTCGCGATACAGGCATCACGCGCAAGTAATACGCCCATCAAGTTTGATTGTGTACCACCTGAGGTAAATACACCTGCCTGACCTGAACCATAACCTACTTTTTGGCGTAACCAGTCAATCAGTTGCACTTCCATCAATGATCCGGCTGGGCTTTGATCCCATGAATCCATTGACTGGTTAGTTGCATTGATGAGTACTTCAGCAATCTGGCTTGCCACCATAGTTGGGCAATGCAGATGCGCCAGCGAATGTGGATGGTGTACTTTCAGACTTTTATTCAGAAAAAGCTCAACCATACGTTCAAGCGATTTCTGTACACCCAACCCTTCTTTAGAAGGATGAAAGGCGATTGCTTCACGGAGTTCCTTGATACTGCCGCCAGTATACATTTTATCGTTTTGCAACCATGCTGCTACGGCTTTAGTCGCCTGTTCCATTGCTGACTCATAGTCAGCAATGGATTGAGCATCATTGCAGAGTAACGCTTTACGGTGTTCTGCAAAATCTACCATGAATTATACGCCTCGAACTGCAACAAGAGCTTCAGCAACTGCTTTCTTAAAGCGAGCAATTACTTCTACACATTCTTCCTGAGTAATGATCAGCGGACAAAGTAAACGAATTACTGTACCGTTACGACCACCTTTTTCAAGCAGCAGTTTATGATTAAAACACGCTGCCTGAATTGCAGCAGCCAGTTGACCATCAGCAGGATAAGCACCAATATGATTTGGCTGCTGGCGCTCGTCAACGATTTCAATACCGATCATCAAGCCGCGACCACGTACGTGGCCGATACATGGAAATTCAGCTGCCAGATTTTTCAGTTCAGACTGCAAGAACTCACCACGATCATGAGCATTCTGTGCAAGATTTTGCTCTTGAATAACCTGAAGTGACGCAAGGCCTGTACCCATGGCCAATTGGTTACCACGGAATGTACCAGTATGGCCTGCTGGCTGCCATGCATCAAACTTGCGCTTAATACCTAAAACTGCAAGTGGCAAGCTACCGCCAACTGCTTTAGACATCACCACAACATCAGGTTCAATTCCAGCATGCTCAAAGGCAAACATCTTACCTGAACGCGCAAAGCCTGCCTGAACTTCGTCCAGAATCAACACGATATTGTGTTTTTCAGTCACTTCACGAATCTTTTGCAACCATTTAGTTGGGGCAACAACTACGCCACCTTCACCCTGAATTGCTTCAAGAATAACAGCCGCCGGCTTGGTAACACCACTTTCAACATCTTCAATAAACTGTTCAAAGTAATAAGTTAAAGCGTCTACGCCCGCTTCACCACCTAGACCCAATGGGCAACGGTATTCATGCGGATACGGCATAAACTGTACACCCGGCATTAAACCATTGACTGCATTTTTAGCAGACAGGTTGCCTGTCATGGCAAGTGAACCATGTGTCATGCCATGATAGCCACCAGAAAAACTGATAACAGAGCTACGACCAGTATAGGTTTTTGCAAGTTTAATCGCTGCTTCAGTTGCATCGGCGCCTGATGGACCGCAGAACTGTAAACAGTAAGCTTCCTGACCACCTGGCAGAGATGCCAGTAGTGCTTCAGTAAAAGCATCTTTTAAAGGAGTCGTTAAATCCAGTGTATGTAATGGAAGACCACTTGCAAGTGTCTCCTGGATACTTTGAATCACCGCAGGATGATTATGACCTAAAGCCAATGTACCTGCCCCAGCTAAACAATCAAGGTACTTTGTACCTTCCACATCGGTAACCCAGCAACCATGTGCTTGTGCGATCGCTAACGGCAATTTGCGCGGATAACTACGTACATTCGATTCCATCTGACTTTGGCGAGTCAAATAATATTCGTTGGTGGAATTGGTGGCAGGGTTTACAGAAGTAACGCTCATATCGGATTACCATCTCTGATAAGGGTAAAAGAAAATAAGTCTGGTGACTTTTGGTCCTTTGACTCGGTGCTTGTTAAGAATCTAGTGAAGACACAAGGTTTTAATATCTTATTACTAGGAGCGCGATGATACCTAATTTTTAAAGAAAAAAAACATTTTTTGTGTACTTTCATAACCGCGTTTTATTGGAAAAAACGTAGAGGTTAAGCACTAAATAAAATTATCTATTGAGTATGTGACACGCTCAAGAATTTACCAAATCAACTATATATAATGGTCAACTCATGATTGCAAGCTATTACTTTACTAAAATACTGATAATAAAAAATTTATCCTTAAATATTTTTTATAAAATGTTGAATAGGCTATTACAAAGCCACTACGATTTCTTCAAAAATTCAACATTTGTTATCATTAATATATTTATATAAAGCAATAAAACTTTCTAAAACGAACAAAAGGCTTTCTCATGCGTTATCTTGCTCTTGCCACCTTAGTTACCACTGCTGCTCTTAGTACTCATATTTTCGCTCAGGAAAATGAGAAACTGAATTATAACCTGGTCAATATTCAGGCCGAAGCGAGCCGTCAAATCTCAAATGATGAAATGCATGCCATACTTTTTATAGAAAAAAGTAATAAACAGCCTGCCGAGCTTTCAGCACAGATTAATCAGTTAATGAACTGGGCCATGAATATTGCGCGTAAATATCCGCAGGTTAAGGTAGAAACAGGTTCACAAACAACCTATCCGGTATATGACAATGATAGTCGTAAACTCAAAGAGTGGCGTGGTCGTGCAGAAATTCAGCTGGAAGGTACAGATTTTCGTATGACCAGCCAGCTCATTAGTGAACTGCAGCAACAATTCCAGACAGAATCAATTAATTTTACGGTATCCGATGCGCAGCGCAAAAAAGTTGAAAATGAGCTGATGGTAGAAGCTTCCAAAAACTTTCAGCAGCGTGCACAGTTGCTCTCGCAAGCATGGAATAAAGGCTCATATAATCTGGTTAGTTTAAACCTGAATACCAATAATTATTTCCCCCAGCCTTTAATGCGCAGCAGTATGGCAAAATTTGCTACAGCTGAGGCAGCTCCTGTACAGGATGTTGCCGCTGGTGAATCTAAAGTTACAGTTAATGCTAACGGTACCATTCAGTTCAGATAATCTATTTTTTGCTAACAATGCCTGAAAGTTAATTTCTTTCGGGCATTTTTTTATACACTAACACCGGTTTTTTCTTTCTAGATATTAAATTTTAAAAATTATTTTTACATAGAGACCAAGAAAACTAAGGCTTATATAAATATCTGAAAATTCCTATATTAACTTTAAAAAATATAAATGAATTAAAGAGTCATTGAAGGTTAATTCGTCATACTTCTCAACCTTGAATATATTCATCAGTATTCTCTATTTACAGAAAATAAAACTTGAATTTCAGAAAATAAGAAAGGCTATCTTTAGATAGCCTTTGTAAGAGTTAAACAGACGCTTGAATTGGTTTTACAATATCTGGGACTAACTGTTTTAACTTTATTTCTTAAAGGGAAAAGCATATTTAACTATACGCCCCACCACTTGACCAAACTGTTTGGCTAAACTGGCATTATTATAATTCAGACCAAACTTATTACAGACTGCTTCAACCTTAGGCGCCATTTGACGGTAACGGCGTGCAGGTACGTCTGGAAACAGATGGTGTTCAATCTGATGGCTTAAATGGCCTGTTAAAATATGAAATGCTTCTGAGCCTTTAAGATTTGATGAGCCACGAATTTGACGCATATACCAATGGCCACGGCTCTCATCTTTCAGAACAGTTTTTGGAAAAACTTCCACATCCTTGGTAAAGTGTCCGCAAAAAATTACACTGAAGGTCCAGATGTTGCGCACACCATTCGCTACCAGATTACCTGTAAATACAGGTAATGCTGCTGGTCCGGCAATTAGCGGGAAAAATACATAATCTCGGAACAACTGTTTAGTAATTTTTTTCTGTAACGGTTTCCACTCTTCTTTAAACTCTTCTTTTGATTTGCGCTTCATCCAGACTTTACCAATCTCAAGATTCTGGATAGCGACACCCCACTGGAACAACAGGCAGAATGGAATACTATATAGGGGCTGTAATAAAAAGCCTGGTTTCCAGCGTTGTTCTGGAAATAACCGCAACAAGCCATATCCGATATCATCATCCATACCCTTAATATTGGTATAGGTGTGATGTTTATAGTTATGTGTCTGACGCCAGTTTTCAGAAGTCCCTACAATATCCCATTCATATTTTGGACCATTGAATTTCGGATCATTCATCCAGTCATACTGACCGTGCATAACATTATGGCCAAGTTCCATATTTTCCAGAATTTTGGAAAGGCTTAACAAGCCAGTGCCCAATACCCAAGCAGGTGGAAACCAGCCAGCAAACAATAGTGCACGTCCAGCTGCACCGGTATAGCGGATAGTTGAATAAATACGACGAATATATTTGGCATCTTTCTCGCCAATATCATCTAATACTTCCTGCTTGATGGCATCCAGCTCTTTGGCGAGCTGATTCATTTCATCTGCAGTTAACTCTCTATTTTTAGGATTTTTAAAAAACTGGTTTTTTATAGGTTTTGCTGTAGAAAAATTTACTGACATATTCATAATGCAAACTCACTCAAAGATCAATAACAAGGTCAGTCTGTGCGGAATTCACACAAAGTTTCAGCAGGTTTCCAGGCTCGGTACTTTCAGCACCATTCACAAGATTTCTAGTTGAACCTTGCACTTTGTTACATGCACATTTATTACAAATACCCATACGGCATCCATGTTTTGGTTTAAGGTTCATTTGTTCCAAACCTGCCAAAATAGACTGACCTTTTGGGATGGCGACTGTTTTCTCGCTTTGTAGCAAAGTAATATTTACGAAACCTGTATCAGAAGAATCAGCCTGACTTAAACTGAATGCCTCACCTTTGAATAGCACTGCCTGACTGAATAGCTCTTCAGCCAGAGAGACAAAACCTGATGGACCACATGCGTATACCGCGCTCTGTTCAGGCTGGCTTACCAAAGACAAATGTTCAGTATTTAAACGCTGGTCTGTCTGCTGAGTATAAAAAATCTGAAAGCTGAAATTGTCATTGTTCTCAGCAACTTTTTTAAAGTTTTCTTCAAAAGCTGCATCTTCATAATCTTTAACCCAATACAGCAACTGAACTTTAGCTAGAGCATCAGGCTGCTTTGCCCACGTTTCAATCATGCTTAACATTGGAGTAATACCACTACCAGCTGCCAGCAGCACCAAATTTGAAGCTTCGGGTAATATCATATCGCCATAGGGTTGGCCGAATTCGACCAGATCGCCTACTTGAGCATGTTCAGCCAGCCAGTTACTCACTACGCCCTGTTCAACCTGTTTTGCAGTTAATAAGACATGCTGCTCATCTATACGGTGCAGGCTGTAACTACGTTCATAACGTCGCCCATCTATTTCTATAAATACGGGATGATGCTGACCCGCCTGCCCCATACGAAAATGTCGGTTACATTTTATTTTCAGACTGAATATGCCATTTGCCGCTTTTTCTTTATACACAATCTGGCCTAATGACTGGTTAACTGACCATAAAGGATTTAGTTTCTTTAGCCAGAAATTTGCTGCATCCGTATCGAATACGGAACTAGTTAAAAAGGATAAAGGCGAATGTTGCTTTTTTAGAGCTTGCATAGTACATCTGAACTCTGTGGTTTTTAATTATTATACACATGTATATACATTTGTATATAAGTTTATCTGCTGTATTCGTTTCACAACGTTACGCTCTACCGCTATAATAGAATCACTCTTTCAATGTATTGAAATATATGAGCGCATCTTCAATTTCGGCCGAACTAGAGCTAGATACTCATGCAGAAACTGTTCTGCATGAAAAAATGCCTGTACGTACGGTCGGGAGAAAAGCAACCATTACCAAGGAAGAACTGTTTCAGGCGGCTTTAAATCTGATTGGTCCACAAAAAAGTATTTCTTCTTTAAGTCTGCGCGAAGTTGCGCGTGAAGCAGGAATTGCACCTAACAGTTTTTATCGGCATTTCAAGGATATTGATGAACTGGCAATTGCCCTGATTGAACGTTCGGGTATTGTATTACGTCAGATTCTACACCAGGCACGTCTTAAGGCTCTGAAACAGAGCAGTATTATTCGAAGTTCAGTGAACGTATTTATAGAGCAGTTAGATGCAGATGAAGGTAACCTCAGCCTGCTATTACGCGAAGGTTATACCGGTTCACAATCTTATAAGGCAGCAGTTGACCGACAGCTCAACTTTTTCCAGCAAGAACTCCAGGAAGATCTGGTGCGACTGGAACGCTTAAATCATAGCAATATGGCACATCCAGATATAGCAGCAAAAGCTATAACACAGCTGGTGTTTAATATGGGTGCACAGGTTATTAATTTGCCATCAAGTGACCGGCAGGAAATTGCCGAGCAAACTATGATCATGATCAGAATGATTCTTGAAGGTGCCCGTCATCTGGATGAATCAAAAATTCGATAATCTTTTTATAGAGCAGTGAAAATAGCGGCTAAATAGGCCGCTTTCTTCTTTCCGAAAATTCAGTTTAAGTCTGGTTATTTAAAATATTTACTGCATTTATTTACGCTTTCCTTGTAGTTGTTTGCGGTAAAAACAGCTATAAAAAATCCATCTGGTGAGTTTTAAAGGAGCTGAAATGCGCCTGATCAATACTTTCCCTAAACTTCGGCAGCAGTATATACAACTGGATTTATCTCAGCCTCAATCCTGTATTTTAGAAACTATCCATCAAAACTGTGAGAAATTTGACGCAGATATTATTGTTGCTTCTGAACAGGAGGCAGATTATGCCCTGTCCTATGCCTATATTAATCCTTTTATAGCTATAGCCATCAAACGGCCAGCATTAGAAGCAGTTAATTTAGCAACCCTTCCAGCCCGATCACATGTCTGGGTGTATGTAGATGCAGCTCATCCTGCCTATGCAGGTCTAAAGAACCGTTATCGCATGCTAAATAGTGAATATGAATTTGACCATGAAATAGAGCAGCTGGGGCGTTGCCTGTTTCAGTTACCTCAGACATAAATACAAAATACTTATACAAAGAAAGAGCCTCTACCAAGGAAGCTCTTTCTTTAAATATTTTTAAGGTTTAACTACAACCAGCACCTGAATTGCTTCTGGCGTAACCGATAGGCCATCAAGCAAGTTCAAGCCTTCTCTCTGCAGTTTTTGCAATCGTTCAATCTCATCCTGCCGGATACTAGGGTTAAACTGTTTCAGATAACTCAGACGGTCAATTTCATACTGCCATTTGCTACCATAAATTTCTTTTGCCTGCTGCTTAAGCTCAGGCAATGCAACTCTGGCAATATCCAGCGCCTGTTTATAACGTGCATCAATGACTTCACGGCGTGCCTTGACCACCTGACGGCAACTATTACCATCCAGATGATGTAGATAAGGTTTCAAAATCGAAGGATCAATCTTTTCAGATAAATCCTGGCCATTTTCACTCAGTAATACACGTACTAACTGTTTTGGCAGGCTTGACTGTAAATTTAATGCCTTTGGCGCTACTACATCGACCTTAAACCATATTTCAAGCAATACTGAGCCCTGCTTTAATGCATTCGACTTAAGTACTGCAACATTGGTACTCCCGAAAGACTGTGTACGGATCACTTCCATTACACTTTCAGTAAATGGATGCTCAAGTGTCAGATATTGAGCATCTTCACGGATCTGGGCCTGATCGCGATAGAAGGTTGCAGTCATGCCTTCTTCATCTAGAGTCAGACCTTGAACCTGCATCTGGTCAGTTGGTTTAATGATTACTGTACCATTACTTTGCTCATCAAAATCAATATTGGTTGAAGCCATAAAACGCTTCATAAACATTGGCAAAGTGGTATTGTCATCATAATCTTCAAGTGCCTGAACAATTTCCTGTGCAACAATTGGCCGACAAGAGTTATATTCCAGCAAGCGGTCACGACCAGCCTGCAGTTCACTCTCCAGTGCCTGACGTTGTACATTCACTTCTTCCAGTAAATCCTCAAAGGTTTGCCCCTGATCAGACAGTAAACAATCCTTCAGCTCAACAATAAAGTTTTCCTGCAGAGTCTGTGCAGCTGGTGAAATATTACTAAAAATATTCAATGCTTCATTGTACCAGCGGAACATACGCTCTTGAGCTGTACCCACCAGATAAGGTACATGAATCTGGATACGGTTCTGCTGACCTATCCGGTCCAAACGACCAATTCGCTGTTCCAGAACATCGGGATTCGCAGGCAAATCGAATAAAATCAGGTCAGATGCAAACTGGAAGTTCCGCCCTTCAGAACCAATCTCTGAACAGAGCAGAATCTGCGCACCATAGCTTTCTTCAGCAAAATATGCAGCAGCCTGGTCACGTTCCAGCAGGCTCATGCCTTCATGGAACATGGCTGTACGAATACCTGCATGTAGACGTAACGCATTTTCCAACGCTTCAACTACAGGTCCGCTGCGAGCAATGAGCAACACCTTATTATGTTTCAAATCTTTGCGCAGCATTTCCATTAACCATGCAACGCGCGGATCACTTTCCATCCATGCGCCATCGATTTGACCTTCTTCCGGCCACATCTGTTCGCGAAGTTTACCGTCCATTGACCAGGTTTCAGGTGCTGGCAATGGTGCCGGACGGCAGTCACGACCAGGAAAGCCCTGGATGGCCTCCCGCGTATTACGGAACAGAATACGGCCAGTGCCATGCCGGTCAAGTAACTCGTGAATGGCCCGGAAACGCTGTTCAGGCTGGTCTTCAATCTGGTGGCCCAACAGGTCTTGAACAGCATTTAAATGCTGTTCAGAAAGCGGCTCATCAGACATTAAGACTTCAGCAATCTGGGCTGTATGCTGGTACTGCGCTTCTTCATCCAGAAAACGTTCAAGTGAGCTGAAACGTTGAGGATCAAGCAGACGTAGGCGAGCAAAATGGCTCTCTACCCCTAACTGCTCAGGTGTTGCGGTTAATAGCAGCACGCCCGGGGTCTTTTCAGCCAGTTCCTCAATCAGGTCGTAACGGTCATTCCCGCCTTCTTCCTCGCTCCACATCAGGTGATGTGCCTCATCGACAACCAGTAAGTCGAAGCCGGCTTCTACCGCCTGTTCACGCAGGTCATCATGGTCAATCATCAGATCAATACTGGCAATGATGCATTGTTCGGTCAGAAACGGATTTAACTCAGGATCATGTTCCTTGATCGCGGCAGTACGGGTTAAGTCAAATAGCGAAAATTGCAGATTGAAACGGCGACGCATTTCAATCATCCACTGATATTGCAGTGAATCCGGTACTAGAATTAAAATACGTTCAGAACGACCAGTTTTAAGCTGCTGGTGAATAATCAGGCCAGCCTCAATTGTTTTACCCAATCCGACTTCATCGGCCAGTAAAACACGTGGTGCAAAGCGTTGTCCTACTTCATGGGCAATATAGAGTTGGTGAGGAATAAGCCCGACTCGGGGCCCAATCAGCCCTCGTAACGGACTGGTCTGCATTTGTGCCTGCATGATGAGTGCTTCAATACGCAGGTCATACCACTCTTTATAGTCAATCTGACTAGCCAGCAGTCGGTCTAAAGGCTTGGAAAGCTGAATCTGGGCACCTACACGGGTTTCATTCAGCGCTTTGCGTTCCTGTTCACCATTTTCCAAGGTACGGACAACATTATAACGAACTACCCCGTGGCGGTCTTCAAGCGACTCGACCAGCCATTTATGGCCTTCCTGATCCTGAATTTCATCATTAATATTGAAAATGATACGGGACAATGGTGCATTATTTCGCGCATAAACACGAGTTTCATCGCTTTTTGGGAATAAAATGCTGATCGATCGCTCATCAACATCAATAAGAACACCTAAACCGAGTTCTGTCTCTGTATCTGATAACCAACGTTGACCAATAGCGAACTGCTGCAATTTTTCCACCTTTATTTCAAGTTAGCACTACATTTTAAAACTCAAACCCGATAGTTTTTGAGTATGTTTATGTAGTCTTTAAGCAATGTATTTTGGCATAAAGCTCGCCCGAAGGAGAACTCTAATAAATCTCGAAAATCTGTATTTTATTTAAAATGGGACCGGGCAATAGAAATTTAAAGCCTCACCGGTCTGCGGATGCGCAAATCCCAGCTGCTCGGCATGCAGGCATAAACGGGGCATCAACTGTTGCTGCTCCAGATCTGCATATAAGGTATCGCCAACAATAGCATGGCCAAGATACTGCATGTGTACACGAAGCTGATGCGAACGACCGGTAACTGGAACCAGTTTGACACGCGTCACCTGCTGACCGTTTATTTCGAATTGCTCAATTGCCTGCCAATGTGTCAATGCTGGCTTATTATGATGAGCATCTGCAATATGCAAAGGCGGATGAGCTGGATCATAAACAACAGGAACATCTACAGTTCCTTCACCTTGCAGATGCCCTGCTACCAGCGCCTGATAGGTTTTTGTCGTCTGGCGTTCCTGAAATTGTCTGGCAATTGAATTTTGTCCACGCCGGGATAAACCGAAAACCAGAATACCCGAGGTATCCCGGTCCAGACGATGAATTAAAAGTGTTTTAGGTTCAATTGCGACCAGACGTGTCAGAACGCTGTCAGACAATGCTTCACCTTTACCGGGAACACTGAGTATGCCTGATGGTTTATGAATTACCATAAAGTCTTCATCACGATGAATCAGGTGTTCGGCTAGAAAATTACCCAATGCTTTATTCCGATCGCGAATTTAAAAACAAGCCGGCAATAATAGAAATCTTGGCGAATAATTACAATGCGCATTTAAGCAATTGGTGATGAAATTTCCGATTATGTTAAGAAAACTGCTCAATCAGAGCCAAAATTTTTGCTAACTGCAAAATATAATCGAGCAATTCACTTAGGAAACTATATTTAAATAGATCTGCCTGACAAACGCTCGCATCCTCATGCACACCATATATTTAATAACCTCATCATGTTAACAGCATTCAAGCCATTATATTTTAAATCAGTCTATGGATTAATCTTCAGCGCCTTCCTTTTGAGCCATTTTGTCTCCAGCGCCTTTACTGTAGCTATGACTTCTCAGCTTGAAACTATATAACTTGATGGAGCACTCAAATCCCAAAGCCGGGTTAAACTATAACTGTTCATATGGTGCAAACCTTCTTTCGAGATATTTTCTATCCATTGAATATGCTGTTCCTGATTAGCCAGCAAGATGGCATCATCCACAATACAGAGTTGATCCGTCACACTTTGCAGATGCGGCAGAATCTGTTTGAGCATCGGTGTTACCTGTCCTGCGAAGACTAACTGGGGATGAGTGGAAGTATATTCACCAAGCTGCTGCATACCTTGTATCAGGTCATCGCCATACAGGTCGACCACAGGAATATTTAAAGTTACAGCCTTATTATTGATTTGAACAAGATTACTCATAAGATCAGTTTTCTGAACCATAGCCTGCATTTTTAAATTATGTAGTCCAACCAGTACCAAAACCGAGCCTGATGATGAAATTTGCCATTTGGCTTGAGATCGGGCAAGCTGGATTTTCTTGGGCATCGCGTACAGCATTAAGGACTCTTTAGAAGAATTAAGCATTCATTATAATAACTGATGGGCCGGATTAGAATTTAGAAATTTCAGATATCAGTTATTTAATAAATTTGAGGATTTTTTACGCTAGTATTATTCAGTTAGAGATCATTATTTTTATGATATAAATCTCTCAAGCAAACAGATTAATTTAAAAATATTATTATGGTCACGCTTTATATTGAAAATAAAAAGGATCCTCTTATAAATGATGAGGCGCAGGAATTAATATGCTTTGCTACTGTTCATGAAGTTAAATCCTGGCAAGCTCTCTTTGATCTATATTTCCAACTTAAAAGACAAAATTCTGTCAAAAAAGTACTTTTTCTTTTAGAAGATATTGGACAATGTGAATACACTTCCATGCATGCGTCCATGGAAGACAGACTATATTTCGATACCACTGAACTTGTTAAAGATGATCTGGACAGTAGTTGGGATAATGTCAAACCCTTTGAGTTTCAATATCATATCCAGCAACTTTTAAAACCTGAACATCTAATAGAGATTAACAGGCTATATAATAAGTTCAATTATAGTGAGCAGGATTTATCTCTTCTAATTAAAATCAACAAATATCCTGAACAGATTCTAGATGAAATTATTCAAGTAAAACTGGTGGATACTACCAATGAAACTTATAAATTTGCAGCACAACTTAATGGCTACTTTGCTGGTGATTTAAATCCTTTTGAGACCTTTAGCCTGATTCAGCACTTAGATCAAAATTTTGGCTTAGAGTATATAGGTCTAGGCGCAAGTTTATTATTTTTTATTAAAACCACAAGGTTTAATGAAAGCAAAATAGATGAACTTCTGAACGAACTAAAGAAAATTTATCAGTCTAGTCAAATAGGCTATATACAATTAAAACAGCATTTACTTGCTCATCAATATCTTATTTTACCCTACGTAGAGTCGTTAGAAATTTTTGATTTTGACGAATAGATTAAATAAAAAATCTATTATTTCTGCTTTACTGAGAATACACATGAGCAAATAGGTTGAACAACCCGACCAGAGTCGGGTTGTTCCTGCATGACTTCAAAACTGTTAAGCTTTCATTTCTTCAAATGTTTCTTTTGCTGCCTGAATAGTAAAAGTTATATCTTCATCACTATGGGCTGCCGAGATAAATCCAGCTTCAAAAGCAGAAGGTGCAAGATTAACACCACGTTTTAACATACCGTGGAAAAACTTTTTAAAAGCTTCTACATCACAGGCCAGCATTGAATCAAAACTGGTGATATCTTCCTGATCAGTAAAGTACAGACCAAACATACCGCCGGCCTGCTGGGTTTTAAAAGGTATACCAATCTCATCTGCGGCTTGCTGTAAACCTGTTAACAGTTTTTCGAGTTTAACTGTAAGATTTTCATAAAAACCCGGTTGGCGTAAATTTTTAAACATTTCAATACCAGCACGCATGGCAAGCGGATTACCAGATAATGTACCAGCCTGATATACCCCACCCAAAGGCGCGATGCATTGCATAATTTCGCGCTTTCCGCCGAAAGCACCTACGGGTAACCCGGCACCAATAATTTTACCCAGTGTAGTCAGGTCAGGCTTAACATCGTAATAAGCCTGTGCACCACCTAGAGCAACCCGGAAACCTGTCATTACTTCATCAATGATAAATACGGACTTGTATTCATCACAGACATCACGGATTGCTTGCAGGAAACCATCAATAGGCTTAACCAGATTCATATTCCCTGCAACCGGTTCTACAATGACACCAGCAATTTCATGGCCAAATCTTGCAAAACAGTCTTTTAAAGCAGCAATATTGTTATAAGGCAGAGTTAAGGTATGTTTGGCAAAATCTGCTGGTACACCTTTAGAGGTTGGCTCACCTTCTCCTTTGGTTAACAAACCTGAACCTGCTTTTACCAGTAATGAATCCGAATGGCCATGATAACAGCCTTCAAATTTAACAATCTTGTCTCGACCGGTATAACCGCGAGCTAAACGGATCGCGGTCATGGTAGCTTCTGTACCTGAGTTGGTCATACGCACCATTTCAATAGATGGCATAATCTCACAGATAATATCTGCCAGTGTAGTTTCATGAACAGTAGGCGCGCCAAAACTCAAACCATCCTGAGCGGCATTTTGTACTGCCTGAATAATATCTGGATGTGCATGACCCAGGATCATTGGACCCCATGAGCCTACATAGTCAACATAACGCTTATCATCTTCGTCCCAAAGATAAGCACCTGCAGCTTTTTTAATAAAGACCGGCGTTCCCCCTACACCATTAAATGCACGCACCGGAGAGTTTACGCCACCCGGAATATGTTTACTGGCTTGCTTGAATAACTGCTCTTGCTTTGGAGATAAGCTCATGGAAGGTCTCAACTAATAATCACAATAAAATTAAAATATTCAGCTTATATAGCAGGCTGGGTCTCTGCAAATAAAATAGCCCATGCCTGTACGCGGCTTGGAATTTCTTCGGCCGGCAATGCCAATATATCACTAATGACTGCACAAAGATCTGCTCCAGCTTGAATCACAGGCTGAGCATTTTCAACCTTTAACCCCCCAATGGCACAAATAGGCAGACTAAACTTCTGGCGTGCCAGCTTTAAAGTTTCCAGCCCGATATTACCTGCTTCAGGTTTGCTGTAAGTCGCATAAATTGCACCAAATGCAATATAGGTTGCCCCATCTGCAATTGCCTGTTCAGCCAGTTCAATAGAGTTAGCGCAAGTCCGGCCAATGATCATATTTTCTGGTAACTGAGTTTTCGCCTCTATAATTTCACCATCGGTCTGCCCCAAGTGCACACCTAGACCACACTGTGCTGCCAGTCTAATATCATCATTAATCACCAAAGGAACCTTATAAAAATCGCATAGGGCTTTAATCCGTTCCACTTCATGCAATTGGTCAGCTTTTTCTACTTTTTTACGACGGTACTGCAATATTTCAATTTGATGAGTGGCTAGCGCAGCCTCCAATTTTTCCAGTAAGAGCTCAATTGGATCATCATTGGTAATGAGATATAGACCGCGCATAAAACCTCACTTTTAAATTTAAATAAAAATATCAATAAAGTATAACAAATTTCAGACTTTTATCAGCTCTGCTTATGAGTCAATTTTATCGTAGCGGCGATCTTTTAGACTTAAATTACCACGCACGACATCGGCAAACATACGCCAGTCTGAAATAAAGCTGTATAAGGGCTGTTTGAAGCTGGCAGGTTTGTTTTTCTCAAACATAAAATGCCCTACCCAGGCACAAGCATAACCAGCCAGCAAAGCAAGTGGAAGATAACGTTTTTTAGATTTAACCAAACTTACACCGAGCAGCAATAAACCTGTACTGCTCCCAGCTACATGTAGACGTCGGCTCATAATATTACGGTGCTCTGTCAGATAGAACCTATAAAATTCGTGATAATTACGTATTGGCAGCTGATATTTGATTTCTGTACTTAGTTCATGGGGTGAATGTGTTGTTGTCATGGAATCATCCTGATACCGGTTATTTATTTTCTTTCACGTTACTGCATTTCTTGAGCAAAATAAAGCTGAGCGTTTTGAATTGTAATTTTCATAGATTCAAGATAGCAAAAAGATACAATATGCTTATATATGAATAAAAATAAATTATTATAATCAAATAATTAATAATATTATTTTAAATCCGGAAATTTGGTAGTTTATTTTTTTTTATGTCATAGTCAAAATTCATGTTTATAGCTGTTCAGCTGGTAGAGCTGATCTGATTAAAATTTTACATCACTATTTTTTTAGCGTGATTGAGAACTCGGAGACTGTTCAATGCTGGAAATCGAATTAAAATTTCAAATTCCTGAGGCTCAACAAAAATCACTCAAGCAGGCTTTGCAACCAGATACTGCACAGTCTATTCATCTGCAAGCCAAATACTTTGATACACCAGAACGATTACTTTCTAAAAATGGGATGGCGCTGCGGCTACGTAAGGAAGGTGAAGACTGGGTTCAAACTTTTAAGGCAGCTGGTAAAAATCATCTGCATCGTATTGAAGCAGAAGTTGATCTTGGTATATGTAGTGAAGAGCCTGAACTTCCTGATCTGAATTTTTTTGCAGAACATCCTGAAGCTCAAACTCTTCTGGAAAATATACTGGGGAACCAGGTAACCGAGCTAGAATTACAGTTTGAAACTGATGTGCAGCGAATCTACCGGATTTTTAACTTTAATAATGCAGAAATTGAAGTTTGTCTCGACCAGGGAGAAGTCCGTACCCAAAATGATATTGATGTTATTCACGAAGTTGAATTCGAACTTAAACAGGGTCCTGCTGAAAGCCTGATTCATTTTGCACAAGGCTGGATCAAGAAATATCAACTCTGGCTCGATGTTAGAAGTAAAGCTGAACGGGGCACGCTACTGGCGCTCGGTCAAAAAGCCTCCAAAGCAGTACATGCCAAGTCTATTGAATTATCGAAAGAAGACAGTACTGATACTGTTTTAAGAAAAATCGTGGCCAACTGTCTCGATCAAATTTTACCGAACCTGGCAGCAGTTGCTGCAGAGGTTGCTGATGCCGAACATACTCATCAGGCGCGTGTAGGTATCCGCAGATTGCGTAGTGCTCTCAAGATTTTTAGTAACTGGTCTGATGCTGTAGACCCTGTCTGGGAAGAAAATCTGAGTAAGCTCTTCAGCCAGCTTGGTTCAGCACGTGACCGCGATGTAGTAGAAGCAGACATTCTGCCTCAGATTGTCCAGGAAGGTTTAATTACTATTGAATTACCCTCAGCATCTGATGATTCAGAACATCCTGCTGGATCAGTGGTACGTTCAGCCATGGTAATGAACACATTGCTCGACCTGATGGCTTTTGCATATACAGGCAGCTCTGCTAATGAAAACCAGCATAAGTCCACTAAAGTAAAGAAAAAGATTAAAAAACGTTTGGAGAAAATGCATCAGCAGATCGTACATGATGCATCGCAATTTATGCAGCTCGAAGCTGAAGAACGGCACCGTACCCGCAAACGCGCTAAACGCTTACGTTATGGTATTGAATTTGTGAGCAGCTTATATTCTGAAAAAGAGGTCCAGCACTATCTAAAGCAGCTACGTCCGGTGCAGGAGGCTCTCGGGCATTATAATGATCTAATTATTGCAGAAGAGGTTTTCCGTAACGCAGCTGCACAGCAACCTACTGCCTGGTATGCCGCTGGCTGGGTTAAGGCCAGACAGGAATCTGCTTTACGTGAGGCAGCTCAAGCTTTAGAAAAATTCTGCACTGCTCAAACCTTCTGGTCATAGTCTTGAGATAAATTTTTTATATCATATTGATTTTAAATGCTGCTCAGGATTGGGCAGCATGTATTAACTAGCGATATTTTCCGTAGATTTTCCACACCCCGTTATCAGCCAGTGGATCACTATAGCTGTCACTGCGCTGTTTGCGTGGCTTGTCACGGGCATCTACCAGTTTAAAGTCAGGTTCTACACTCAGCACAATGCCATTTACATAAAACCGGGTACGGGTATATTCACTCTGGCCGTGCTGAAATACATAGGTACGCAGGTCAATAAACTCACGATGTGCTACCAGTGCAGCGGTATCATCACTTTCCAGCCACTCTTTCATAGCGAATACCTGTTCAGGTTCGAACTGGCCACATTTCTCTACCAGACTGGCAACACCGCGAAACGTTTTAGACTCTTTGGCGCGGGTTTTATTAATACGGATCCGGTCTACATGAAAGAAAAAAAGCGGTAAATTTAAATGACTGGGCAGATGAATTGCATCTAAGATTTCATCTTCCATAAAAGGCTGGAACATTTCTTGAGCACGCTCGATTAAGCCTCGCCACTGCTGATAATATTCTGCCACTTCAGATTTTGAACCATAGTAAATAGGCAAGCTTTCCACATGTTCTAGGTGATTAGGTGGCCATATATGCTGGCGTAATAAAGCTATGTCACTTTTCAGACTTTGTACAGCAATGGCATCTTGCATGAGTTTACCTCATTCTAGGCTTAGGCTATTTTTAGATTAAGACAAAGGTTCAGTTTCTGCAAGGCTTTGCCTATAATAGAACATTAAATTTTTGAGTTGGAAAATGTCATGTCTCAAAAGATTCAAGCAACGGATGTTACCGAAGAAGAAGTGTTAAATGCTGCTTTCTTTGAACGTGCCGATGAATTTATTAGACAGGCCAATGAATTTTGCCGTCCTCCCAAAGGTGAAAAAGCCAATCCTGCAGAACTTCGTGGTCAGGTTAGTGCGGCCATGTTATTTGCTGCGGCCCGTTTTAACACATGGGTTGCAGCTAACAATTTTAAAGATGGCAACGAGATGCGTGAAGCGAAAGAACAGGTTATGTCTTATCTGATTCAGCAGTTTCAAATGATGCTGGAAGATAACTTTGATGAATATTGCGAACAGTTTGAAAACTATTTGCGTTTTCGTAAAAATGAGGAGTTTCATACTCATAAACATGATCACAAGCATGACCATTGAAATCATTGTTTAGGCCCTGCGGGGCTTTTTTTATATTTACAGATTTATCTAGAATAAAAAGATGATTCATCATAATCTGTGCTCAGGATATTCAGAAATAAAAACAACATGGAATGATTATGCAAGATCTGGGTTTTAATTTTATTGATTCACATATTCACCAGTGGGATCCACTCAACACTCCACATAGTGCCCGTATGGCAGTTAAAGTTTTTGGTAGGTATCCGGCTGTACTCGACAAAGTTATACGCCTGGTTAAACCTAAAGAACTGATCGAGAGTTTAGGTCAAACTGTCTATGTAACTTCTCCTTACCTCCCCCAGAATTACCAGCAGGATCTTGGTCCCTACCAGGCTGAGCAGGTGGTACATATCGAAGCTCACTGGCATGATGACCGAGGTAAAGGAGTAGTCGGCGAAACCCGTTTTATTGAATCCTTGCCTTTTGATACAACCCGTACTCAACTCGGTGCCATTGTGGCAACAGCTGATCCGTGTCAGAGTAATTTTAAAAAGATTCTCAAACTCCATGCAAAGAATTCTTCACGGCTGCGCGGTATACGCCGAATGGGAGCTGTACATGAAGATAAAGGTATTCTGGCATGGGCAGATCAGCCCCATCTTTATACTGATAAAAAATTCTTAAAGGGATTTGAGCAGTTGGCTCAACACCAGCTCAGTTTTGATGCCTGGGTCTACTCTACCCAGCTTCAAGACCTGATTCAGCTGGCACGCCAGTTTCCAGAAACTTCGATTGTTCTGGATCATCTTGGAACACCTGCGGGTATATTTGGAAAAGTCGGAAAAAATACCGGACTGACCCAGACCGGTCGTGACAATATTTTTTATCAATGGCAGGAAGATATTGCAGAACTTGCTACCTGCCCAAATGTTTATACCAAAATGTCCGGACTAATGATGCCGGTTTTAGGACATCAATTTCATAAAAATAAACGTCTGGCCACCAAACAGCAAATGATCGATCTGCTTAGTCCAATGATTCTACACGCACTCAAGAGTTTCGGGACCTACCGGGTAATGTTTGGCTCCAATTTTCCCATGGATAAAGTAAGCACCAGTCTGGTTAATCTGATCGATGCTTATAGTGATATTGTGGCAAGTTATAATGCTAGCGCTTTGAAAAATATTTTTTATGATAATGCACGGCAATTCTACCGTCTGTAAAAAACAGGCTGGCTTTTGATAGCCAACCTGCGTATACATTTATATTCTTTAAGATGAAATAAGCCATAACCGGCTTATTTCATATTTCATTTAGGAGCCTTTCTGAGGCTGACCATACTGGTCTGCCATCACTTCAACCAAGTGCTCCGGCTTGATGTATTTACGAATTACTGCATCAATATCAGCTTTATTCAAACCGGCAATAGCCATATCACGCTTTGCACGGCTTTCCATTCTTTTGCCGCGCTCCAGCTGGCTATTTAGCATGCCATGGATATTACGTTCATCTTCCAGTGCAGTAACGCGCTGTTTCATAATATCAGCTTTGGCTGCTTCAAGTTCCTGCTCGGTTACGCCCTGCTTCAGAAGATCATCCAGTACTTTATGTACCGACTGTGACACCTGTGCAGAACGGCCGGCTGTATAATTTGCTTCAATACTTAAACCTCCAACCGCTGCATCCGGATCAAGCTGTAAATCACTACCAAAACCATAGACCAGTGCATTCTTTTCACGTAGCTCTTGTGCCAAGCGTGATGATAACTGAGAATTGCCCAAAATATGGCTAAAGATGATCAGTGCAGGTGCATCAGGATGGTCCACCCCTACCGGAAAAGTCAGTATGCTCTGGTAGTTGCCAAATTCACGCTGCTCAGAAAGCACATGTACTTTTTGTGCTTGATATACCCTATGTTCAGAGGTCAGCTTTTTATAAGGCTGGCCCCCCTTCCAGTTACCCAGTTCACGCTGCAACAGTTTTTTAATCTGTTCAGGCTTAAATTCACCAGTAACTGCGACCTGAGCATGGTCCATAGCAAAGAACTGCTGATATAGCTGTTTGACCTGCTCTACTTTGGCGGTCTGTATTTTGGATTTCGCCAGTTCGGGTTCAAAATGATAGCGCAGGTCGCCCGGTTGATAAATTTCAATTAAACGTGCCATAGTTAAAGCAGCAACGGTATCAGGTTCAGTATAAGGCCTGTCCAGAGTAGCGAGAGTTTGTGATTTGATCAGATCAAACTGTGACTGTTCAAATTTAGGTTTCTTCAGCAACTCAATTACAAATCTGAAAAAATCATCAAATTTTTCTTTTTTTGCCTGTATCCGGATCACAATACCGTTTTCATCCGCACTGGCACTGGCCTGACCTCCGGCTTCTATCGAACGGTCTGCAATGTCTTGTAAACTGTACTGATCTGTTCCTCTTAGTAGCAGATAAGCCATCAGTTCCAGAGTTTCCCCACGGTCAAAAAGCGTTTTCTCATCACCGAATTGCAGGGTAATAGTGGCGTAAGTTTTGTCATCACGAGTAGCGGTTGGAAACAGCGCATATTGCATGCCATTTTTGAGGGTTCCCCGCTGAATTTTCTTTTCAGCCTGGTCCAGAAGCTGTTTCGAGTTAGTCAGATACTGGGTAACCTGTTGCTTGTAAACACTGGCATCAAGCAAGGGTTCAGCTGATACTGCCTGCTGATTAAGTGTTTTTGGCTGCTCGACAGCCTGCTTTTGTTCCAGTGCCTTTTTCTGTTCTTCTGGTGTAGGCTTGATGTCACCTGAAATCCGGTGTTGCGGTACCAGAAAGCTTTTCAGGGTCTGGTTCAGCTCGGCAGTGTTTAAATTACGCACGGCCTGTAAATCATTGAAATACTGGTTCCAGTTACCCTGACTTGAAACAACATAATCACTGAGCCGTGAACCAATAGCAGTCGCATTGTTCATAATACTGTCTGCCTGATTCTGCATCAGACTTTGAACCCGTTTTAGCTCTGTATCATTGAAATTCTGGTTTTTCTCTACACTGGAAAGCAAAGTATTTTCAACTTTATTTTCATCATGACTTGGCGCATAAATAGCTCCCATAAAGACCAGATTAAAATCCTGATCTAACCAGGTAGTAGACTGGACAGCAGTACTTAATCCGGATTCGACCATACTCTGGTAAAGATGACCGCTTGGCTGCATGGTATACAAATATGGTGCCAATGCCAGTGCCGGCTGAATTTTGGTATTTTTTCCATCCATATAAATATGGAACTTGGCCAGATCGCTGCCTTTTCTGACAATAAAATTACGGTTCTTGATCTGGGTCGAGTCCAGTTTTGGCACTTTAACCTGCTCAGGCACTGAACGTGCTGGAATTGGACTGAACTGCTGATCAATCGTTTTTAATATGGCTGCCTTGTCAAATTTTCCGGCAATGACCATGACTGCATTGTTAGGCGCATACCAGGTACGGTAAAAGCGGTTAAGCTCATCCATTCGGATTGATTTAAGTTCTTCTAGATCTCCAATTGGTAATCGCCCAAGATACTGGTTGCCATAAGCAGATTTCCACATTTGGTCCATGAGCACGGCGAAGGGCTGGTCCAGACGGATTTCGCGCTCACGTTTTACAATCTCGATTTCAGAGGGAACAAACTTTTGCTGTAGTACCAGCTTATCCATTCGCTCTGCTTCAAGATACAAAACTTCATTCAGGGCTTTGCTGTCAGGTCGGACAATATTAAGGTAACGAGTGGAGTAATAGTCAGTACTGGCATTTGTCATTAATGTATATTGGTCCAGACGCCGCTGAAACTCCTCACCTTTTACATTTTGAGTACCTTTAAAAGCCAAATGTTCCAAAAGATGAGCCAGCCCTCCTTTTCCTTGCGGATCATTCAGGGAACCGGTCAAATAAATTGTGTTGATATAAACTTTATTTTCTTTATCATTCGGGGCAAGTACAACACGGAAGCCATTGTCCAGTTTGTATTCCTCGATTTTTTGTTGGGATTTAACCAGAACCGGCTGTGCAAATACTGCTGTATTTAAACCGAGAAGACATAATGAGAGAGTAAGAGTCTTAAACCGCGTTAACATAATTATTCCAATTATTTCAGCTCAGTGAAGCTATTTATTCATCATCATAGGTAATGATTGTTATATTTAACAGCCTATTCTAAAAAAATAGCCGCTTATTTCAACGGCTCAGTGTATAGAAAATATGCCTGTAAATATCTTGGTATAGCAATATTAATGATGTGCCAGTTCAATTTCTTCACGGCTATTTAAAATACTTTTATCGGTCTGGCCCATCAGTTGACTGGTAACAATACCGGCTGTCATTGAACCATTTACATTTAATGCAGTCCGGCCCATATCAATTAAAGGCTCGATAGAAATCAGGAGCGCCACCAAAGTTACTGGCAGGCCCATAGCCGGCAATACGATCAGCGCTGCAAAAGTTGCCCCGCCACCCACTCCGGCTACACCGATTGAACTTAAAGTCACAATTCCGACCAGTGATGCGATCCACATGGGATCTAGAGTATTGATTCCTAAAGTTGGTGCGACCATCACTGCCAGCATGGCTGGATATAAACCTGCACAGCCATTTTGACCAATCGTGGCTCCAAAGGAGGCTGAAAAACTGGCAATCGACTCTGGAACGCCCAACCGGCGAGTCTGCGCTTCAATATTCAAAGGAATACTGGCCGCACTTGATCGGCTGGTAAAGGCAAATGTCAGTACAGGTGCTACCTTTTTAAAGAATTTTACTGGAGAAATGCCAGTAAGAAGTAAAATAACAGCATGTACAGCAAACATGATGGCCAAGCCCACATATGAGGCTATCAGGAAACCACCCAGATTCAGAATATCAGCAAGGTTAGAACTGGCTACTACTTTTGTCATTAAAGCAAAAACGCCATACGGTGTTAAAGTCATAACCAAACGTACCAGTTTCATTACCCAAGCTTGCAAAGTCTGAATAGCATTCAGAATTCGCTGGCCTTTTACCACATCATCCTTCATCAGGTTTAATGCAGCCATACCTAAGAATATGGCGAAAATCACCACACTGATAATTGAGGTCGGGTTAGCTCCGGTCAACTCGGCAAAAGGATTACTCGGAATAAACGATAAAATCAATTGTGGCACACTTAAATCGGTTAATTTTCCAACGTAATCAGACTGAATAGTATTTAAACGGGCCGTTTCGGCCGCTCCCTGTACCAGACCCTGAGCAGTTAAACCGAATAGATTGGTTACGAAAACCCCGACTAGGGCCGCAATTAAAGTGGTAAACAATAAAGTTCCAATTGAATAGAAACTGATTTTACCTAATGACGAAGCCTGATGTAGTTTTGCCACAGCTCCTAAGATAGAAACAAAGACCAGTGGCATCACGACCATTTGCAAAAACTTCACATAGCCATTGCCCACAATATTAAACCAACTGATAGATTCGGCTAGAATTGGGTGGTTTGCGCCATACACGGCGTGTAATCCGAGTCCAAATATAACTCCCAGAACAAGACCAGCAAGTACTTTTTTAGACAGGCTCCATGTAGTTTTGCGTGTTTGGGCAAGCAAAAATATCAACCCGATAAAAACCACAATATTAATGATTAGGGGTATATTCATTCCCAAACTCCATCTAGTTGCCGGTGCATTCTTTTAAGGTGGCATATTTGACTATAGTCTGTCTTAAACACCTAGCCTTTTTAACAATTTTATAGCATCAAAATTACTACCGATCTGTTTGTAATGCTTAATTATGTTTAAATATATAATTAGCAGTTTAAATGAAGACTAATTTGATGAAAGGATCAAATCGCTATACTTATTTATCTTCCTGATAGTTTTAGTAAATTCTGATATCAAGAATCTATTTAAAGCTCTAGCTGGCTATTTCGGTTTTTTAGATATTAGATTGGAATAAAAATTATAGACAAATGATTTTAATCACTATATTAATAACCAAGCTATTTTCATGCATTTATTATAGAGCCTATATTTACCCTTTATTTAATCTGTTCAGTCTGCGGTATAAATAAAAGCATTTTTTAATTACTACAGTAAAAATTATTAAACAAGCAAAATATAAAAATAAAAGGTTCCCGAGGCCGAGAACCTTGAATGATAATTTCCAGGTTGAAAAGTATATCTCTAGTCTAAAAAGATTTCTGCAACCATATATAGCTTCGCATAACCAGAAATTTCTATACGTTGATTATCTTTTAAATCACAGTACAGTAATCCGCCGCGAGCAGAAGCCTGATAGGCAACCAGTTGCCGTTTTGAAAGTTTATCGGCCCAGAGTGGAGCAAGACCAGTATGCATGGAACCTGTTACAGGGTCTTCATCAATCCCTTTATGCGGTGCAAAATAACGAGCAATATAATCATAATGCTGTGCCTTGCTGGTAATGGAAATATCAAGGTCAGCGGCAGTGATTGCTGTGCTGCGCTGATAGGCTACTGCCAATTCTTTAATTTTATTAAAATCTGGTTTTGCATCACGTACAGCCTGTTCAGATTCACAGACCAAAATAAAAGCTTGCTGGTTTACATAAACTTCATTAAAAGGGCAATCTACTACCTTATTTAACAAGACAGGATAATCTGGCAAGGGCTCAGGTACACGTACTGGAAAATTCATGGTGATTTTGCCATCTTGTCCTTGTGTGACAATAAAGACTCCTAGGTCTTTTACATGAAAATGAATCGTTTTTGTGGTGGTAAAATCTTTAAAAAGAACAAAACTACTGGCTAAGGTAGCATGACCACAGAAATCCACTTCAACACTTGGGGTAAACCAGCGAATCTCATAATTTTCATCATTTATTATTTTGACGAAGGCAGTTTCTGAAAGGTTGTTCTCCAATGCAATGTTTTGCATAATCCTGTCATCTAACCACTCTTCACATACAAGCACAGCAGCCGGATTTCCCTTAAAAAGTTCTGTGCTAAAAGCATCAACCTGATACATTTTCATAAGATTTTTCCTACGTTCTTTGCTCTGTATCTTAAGGCTTTTTCTGCTAGGCTGGGCAAAATTGTTTTACTGAGAATGCAGATGTTAAATCCACACATTCAACATGTTCCCCTAGAGAAAGCTTATCGTCTGCTGACACATGGTCCTACTGTTTTAGTCTCGAGTAAAGACCATAAAGAGACAGATGTGATGGCTGCTGCATGGGCATGTGCACTTGAGTTCGATCCAGCTAAAGTGACTGTAGTGCTGGATAAAAGCACAAAAACCCGGCAGCTTATTGAGAATTCGGGTTATTTCGCCTTACAGATTCCCACTCTTAAACAACTGGAACTCGTATACAAACTCGGCACTACCAGCAAGATGACTGAACCTAATAAGCTGGAGATTTGTCAGGTTGAGCTGTTCCAGTTTGAAAACTCCGATCTTCCCGTGGTTGCAGACTGTTCAGCATGGTTACTGTGTGAATTAATTCCGGAACCCCATATCCAGCAGGCACATGATCTGTTTATTGGAAAGGTTATTGCAGCCTATGCAGATAATAGGGTTTTCAGTCAGGGCCGCTGGCATTTTGAAGATGCAGATGAAGAGTGGCGAACCATTCACCATGTAGCAGGAGGACACTTTTATAGTATCGGTAAAGCAGTCTCTGTAGAAGAAGCAAATCTGGAGTTATAGATTTCTAGTAAAAACCCGCGATTGTCGCGGGTTTTTATTGGGGAAAATAGAAATTACTCGCCCATATTTTCAATAATTGCCTGTCCGAATTCAGAACAGCGCAGAAGTGTTGCATTTGGCATTAGACGCTCAAAATCATAAGTCACAGTCTTGGCCGCAATAGCGCCAGCAATTCCTTTAATAATCAGATCAGCAGCTTCTATCCAGCCCATATCTCGCAGCATCATCTCAGCAGAAAGAATGATTGAACCCGGGTTGACTTTATCCTGTCCGGCATATTTAGGCGCAGTACCATGAGTCGCTTCATATACTTGAATTGCCCCACCGATATTTGCACCGGGCGCAATACCAATGCCTCCAACTTCTGCTGCAAGTGCATCAGAAATGTAGTCCCCATTCAGGTTCAGCGTAGCAATCACAGAATAATCTGCCGGACGCATTAAGATCTGTTGCAGGAATGCATCAGCGATGACATCTTTAATAATAATATCTTTACCAGTCTTAGGATTCTTAATTTTAACCCACGGACCACCATCTAGCAGTTCACCACCAAAGCGCTCAAGTGCAACTTCATAGCCCCACTCTTTAAATGCACCTTCAGTATATTTCATGATATTACCCTTGTGCACAAGCGTTACACTCGGTTTATCATTATCAATTGCAAACTGAATAGCCTTACGTACCAGACGCTGCGTACCTTCTTTAGAAACAGGCTTAATACCGATACCACAATTTTCTTCAAAACGGATCTTGGTTACACCCATTTCTTCTTTTAAAAACTTTATAACTTTTTTAGCTTCCGGAGAACCGGCTTTCCACTCGATTCCGGCATAGATATCTTCCGAGTTCTCACGGAAGATCACCATATCTGTTAATTCAGGATGCTGGACAGGTGAAGGTACTCCTTCGAACCAGCGTACTGGACGTACACAGACATACAGGTCCAGTTCCTGGCGTAATGCGACGTTTAGTGAGCGGATCCCGCCACCAACCGGCGTGGTTAAAGGGCCTTTAATTGAGACAACAAATTCACGCAGGGCTTCGAATGTTTCTTCAGGCATATAAGTGCCGTAAATTTTATTGGCTTTTTCACCGCAATATACTTCCATCCACTCGATCGAACGTTTGCCACCATAAGCTTTTAAAACCGCAGCATCTACCACTGCTTTCATTGCTGGTGTAATATCCACACCAATACCGTCACCCTCAATGAAAGGAATGATCGGATGGTTTGGTACATTCAGTGACAGGTCTGCATTGACTGTAATTTTATTACCATCTGCAGGAACTACGATCTTCTGATAACCCATTGTGCAGGTTCTCCCTTATGTAGCTGACGAATAAAATGTATGCCATGCAGGCACACTCTTCAACTTTCCTTACATGATATACTTTAATCGATCTTAGGGCTTGGTTGAGATTTATACGAGAAATAACAACATTTCTCTATTAAATAAAACGTCGTTATTTTTTGTTGTATACACTGAAGTTGAAATTCCCTATGAAAATTATCATTTTTAATAAGCCTTATGATGTGCTTTCACAGTTTCGTGAAGACTCTAAGCATTTAACACTCTCCCATTTTATTCATGATCCTGAATTACGGCTGGCCGGTCGTTTAGACTTGGACTCAGAAGGTTTAATGTTTCTCACCGATCATGGTGGTTTGAATCAGTTCATTACTAATCCCAAGAATAAAAAGTTTAAAACCTATCTGGCACAAGTTGATGGCGATATTACAGAAGAAGCTCTTGAGCAGTTACGTCGAGGGGTCGAACTGGCAGATGGTATGACTTTACCAGCCAAAGCCCGTAAGGTTGAGCAGCCGGAATGGTTATGGGACCGCGATCCTCCTGTGCGCTTTCGTGCCAGCATTCCTACCACCTGGGTTGAGCTGCAAATCTGTGAAGGCCGAAACCGGCAGGTACGCCGTATGACAGCTGCAGTAGGCTTTCCGACTTTACGTCTGATTCGCACACAAATTGGCACTATTGACTTGGTAAAACTTGGTCTCCAACCAGGTGAGCAGGTTGAAATTGAGCCTCTGCTTTATCCGGACTTTAAAGATGTGCCTGCAGATAAACCTTATACAGGCCGCAGTGCACCACGTAGTGCAGCAAAAAAGCCCTTTGAACAGAAAGATGGCAAGTCCAAATTTAATAAAGAACAGCCTAAAGACAAAGGGGCAAACAAAGCAGGTAAAAAGTTACCATCCGGCGGAACAAAACGCGTATGGCAAACAGAAGAAGGTGAGGCGAAGCCACGTCGCAAGACTAATGGGACTACCCGTCCAGGAAAAATTCGTCGATCTAACCGCTTTGGTTAATTAGAGTTAAGAGCAGTTGAATAATCATATAATTCTCTGCTCTTTTTTAATTTTATAAATTATTTTAGAAGCTGTATTTTATAGCGCTATTCTATAAAAATTTCTTGTTGAAACATATCACTGCTATAGACACGGAGAATAATGATAAAGGCTGAGCTACATATATATGCAGTACTTACAAAAGGCTGGATTGTTGCAATCTAAAACTCTTAAAATTGTAATTTGAGATACAATAGTCTGTTAAATCTGACATTTATATAAATTTTTCCTGCATCTAGCTACCATTTTTTTGTTTATTCTGTGCTCAATAGATTAATCACAGGATAGAACGGATGATCAGAGAACTTTCGGGCCAATCCCAAATTTTGGTAGTGCATGATGGTCGTACTGGTCATTTAAACCCCTCTCTTGCAATTGGAGAGATTCTTGAACAACAGTTTAGAAATTCTTATGAAACCTTAAAAGTTCCAGTAAATCTGGGCAACTCTATGGTCAGCCTATTAAAGCGTCTTTCTTGGTTTCCTAGATTATTTGGTGTAATGGCAAAGCTAATATTTGGAGCGGCCCCAGTGCATATTGCCCAGTATCGGTTGATTGTGTGTTCAGGTATGTCCAATCTGTTGTATTCAGCTTATCTGTCGCAAGAGTTCGATATCCCTTTGGCATTTTCAGGTGATATAGGTAGTTTTAATGAACACTTAATTCACTGGACCATTAGCGCATTGGCTCAACCTACTCAGGTTGAACAGATTATTTTACCTACCCTTCCGGTCAGGAAAAAATTTATTGAACTCCGTGCTCAACCTCACTGTGGTGAGGCAAGTTTGCTATTGGGCGGCCCTACCCACGAATATCCCTTTACACAAGCAGACTATCTTAACATTATCCGTCATTTTGATTTTTTTGTGCAGGCTTATAATATCCAGGGCTATATTGTTTGCTCGAGGCGTACGCCTGCCTTTAATAGCCGAATTAAAAAATATCTCAAGACCTCAGGACTACAATTTGTGTCTATAAATGACACTACACCAATTGAACATCTGGTTGCGAGAAGCAAATATATTTTTGTGACTGAAGATAGTAGTACCATGCTTTCTGAAGCAATTCAGAGCGGTCGGATTGTACGGTCAGTCTGCCTGAATCCCGAACACAATAACTTGTTGATTGAAAAGTATTTACACAATCATCTTATACAGCGCCAGCCAGCAAATCAGCCCTTTTATACAGATGAACGTTTTCCTTATATTGCCGATCTAGATCTGATCTGCCCACTGGGTAGTCATTTCCGCAATTATTTATTATTTGATGATCATTATGCGCCTTATGATCTGCGCAGGAAATTTGCTTAAAAACAATTTACAGACTCAAGCATTTAGGGAATAAAGATAAGAGTAATAATGTTTAGAGTTCTATCTTATAAATCTGATTAAAACATAAAAGCTAAAAATAACAATGATATTCTTAGCGTGTAAAAAAATTCATTCTATAAAAGTTTTTTTAGTATTTGATTAAAAAAGCCAGTGCATGTGCACTGGCTTTTATATTATCAGCAGGTTATCCGGCTTTATACAATGTTAAACAGCAACGCTCGAAATTACATTATTGAATGTGGTACTTGGACGCATTACTGCATTTACTTTTGCCTGATCAATAGCGTAATAGCCACCAATATCAGCTGGTTGACCCTGCACTTGTGCAAGCTCGGCAATAATCTTCTCTTCATTTTCAGCTAAGGCTTGGGCCAGTGGAGCAAATTTTGCTTTAAGTTCAGCATCTTCGTCCTGTGCAGCAAGTGCCTGAGCCCAATATAGTGATAAATAGTAGTGACTACCGCGGTTATCCAGTTCACCAGTACGACGTGATGGAGATTTATCATTATCGAGCAGTTTACCAGTAGCTTCATCAAGTGTTCTGGCTAACAGCTTGGCGCGGTCATTACCTTCCTTGATACCCATTTCTTCTAAAGAAACAGCCAGTGCCAAGAATTCACCTAAAGAATCCCAGCGTAAGTGGTTTTCTTCAACTAACTGCTGAACATGTTTTGGTGCAGAACCGCCAGCACCCGTTTCATACATACCGCCACCAGCCATTAATGGCACAATAGACAGCATTTTCGCTGATGTACCCAGTTCCATAATCGGGAACAGGTCAGTCAGGTAGTCACGTAAAATATTACCTGTTACTGAAATAGTATCCAGACCGCGAGCTACGCGCTCAAGCGTATAACGCATTGCACGTACTTGAGACATGATCTGGATATCCAGACCAGTCGTATCATGATCTTTTAAGTATTTCTGGACTTTCTTGATCAGCTCATTTTCATGTGGACGGTATGGGTCAAGCCAAAAGATAGCCGGCATACCTGAGTTACGTGCACGATTTACAGCCAGTTTTACCCAGTCACGGATTGGCGCGTCTTTCACTTGGCACATACGCCAGATATCACCTTTTTCCACATTCTGAGACATCAGCACTTCACCCGTTTCAAGATCAGTGATGTTTGCGATACCCGCTTCAGGAGTCTCGAATGTCTTGTCATGGGAACCGTATTCTTCAGCTTTTTGCGCCATCAGACCAACGTTAGGTACCGTACCCATCGTACGTGGATCGAAATTACCATTCCACTTACAGAAATTAATCATTTCCTGATAGATACGTGCAAAAGTCGATTCAGGCATTACTGCTTTACAGTCATAAGGTTTGCCATCAGCGCCCCACATTTTACCGCCACCGCGGATCATTGCCGGCATAGAAGCATCGACAATGACATCATTTGGTGAGTGGAAGTTAGTGATCCCTTTTGCAGAATCAACCATCGCAAGCGCTGGACGGTGCTCTTGACAAGCATGCAGGTCAGCAATAATTTCTTCACGTACAGAGGTTGGTAAAGTTTCAATTTTCTCGTAAAGACCGGCCATACCGTTGTTAACGTTAATGCCTAGCTCGTCAAACAGTTTACCGTGCTTTTCGAATGCATCTTTGTAGTAAATACGCACACAGTGACCGAATACGATCGGGTGTGATACTTTCATCATGGTCGCTTTTACATGTAAAGAGAACAGGATGCCAGCTTCTTTACAATCATCTAATTCTTTTTCATAGAAGTCACAAAGCGCTTTTTTGCTCATGAACATTGAGTCGATGATTTCGCCATCTTGAAGCGCTACTTTTGGCTTCAGAACAATGGTTTCACCAGACTTGGTGATCAATTCCATTTTTACATTACGCGCACGGTCAAGTGTCATTGACTTTTCGCCGTGGTAGAAGTCCCCTTCCTGCATATGTGAAACATGGGTTTGTGACCAAGGCTTCCATTCACCCATAGAGTGCGGGTGTTTTTTCGCATAGTTTTTGACTGCAGCTGGTGCACGACGGTCAGAGTTACCTTCACGTAGTACAGGGTTTACTGCAGAACCCAAACATTTACTGTAACGTACCTTAATTGCTTTTTCTTCTTCGGTTACCGGGTTTTCTGGATAATCCGGAATTGCATAACCTTTTGATTGAAGCTCTTTGATACACGAGATCAACTGCGCAACAGAGGCACTGATATTTGGAAGCTTGATAATATTAGTATCTGGATCTTGGGTAAGACGACCTAGCTCTGCAAGATTGTCTACTACCTTCTGCTCTTCACTGAGGTAGTCCGAGAATTCAGCGAGCACGCGTGCAGCCACAGAAATGTCAGTTTTAACAACTTTAACACCGGCCGGCTTAGTAAAGGTCTCAATGATCGGCAGTAGCGAATAGGTCGCCAGCAGTGGCGCCTCGTCAGTCAGTGTGTAAATGATAGTTGACTTTCCACCAGCCATATATAGCCCCTTGCGTTGGATTGAGTGTTTAAGGATTGAGCTTTTGGCCCTGCCCCTTTAAACCGAAATGCTTAAATAAACCTTGAGAGTATCAGCCCTCATGACCTTTCAGTCAACGCAAGATCTTGTGATAACGACATTTCGATACGAAATAGTAGTGTATAGCTTAAAAGCTTTACTATGAAATATGGTTAGTTTAGGTAAAATATAATATTACCTTCCTAAGCACCGACTACTTTTTATACAATTCATCAAAACTGTTATTTCGCCAAGAAATACTATCAAGTTAAGTTGCTTACAAGCTAGAGCAAATATATTATGGCTTGATGTCTAAACTCTATTTATAAAATGATGAGCTATTTCTTATAGTTTATATCAAGCAGATCCTATTTTAAGATTTGCTCTACTAAACAATAAGTTCTCTCTATAAGATAAAACGAACTATATCTAATTTTAAAATTACAGAATATAAAAAACCGGTACATGAGTACCGGTTCAAGTGATATGTAGCACTTGTTAGGCATTTAACCAAGTTTCAATCTTGGCTTGATTATCTACTTTTAGCTCTACAGCAGTTAGATCTGTAGAACCACCTTGCACTTCAAACTGCATCAGCTCATCACGACGGAAAGCAAGCAAGCTATAATTTCCTTGCTGTTTTGCATATTTTTCAATCAGTTTAGTGGTGGCTTTTAAACCATCAATTGCAATGATAATATCATGGGCAGAAAGTCCTGCTTTTGCACCGACTCCATCACGGCGTACAGTCTGCACAATTACCCCTTCGGCTTTATCTGCCAGTTTTAAACCAAATGGCAGAGACTTGTCATTTTTCAAACTGTAACTAAGACCAAACTCCGGCAAGAGCTGCTCAAGTGGCAATTCATCAGTCGTGTTAATCAGATGATTAATCTGTTCAATCCACTTATCACCAGTCAACTGCTCGCACAAATCATAAATAGTACGTTCATTTACCTGTATGCCGTTTTGAGTGTTTTCATACAACTTACGCATTAAAGCGTCGAGGCTCGAACCACGTAAACGCAGGCCCAGATCCAGACATAGTGCTACCAGGCAGCCTTTATTGTAATAGCTGGTGCCCGCATTGTTTGAATTTTCATCCTGACGGTAAAATTTCACCCAGGCATCAAAACTTGACTCTGCCACGGTCTGCACAAAACGGCCCGGATTTTGTAAATAGCGGTCTATCTGGGCTTTGAGTAATTCTAAATAGGATTCCTGCTTGATTACGCCGCTACGCAATAAAATGAGATCGTCATAATAAGAAGTGAATCCTTCAAAAATCCATAACAGTGAAGTGTAACCTTCCTTGTTCAGATCATAGTCAGTAAAGTTTTCTGGACGTATAAATTTGACCAGCCATGAATGAAAATATTCATGGCTGCACAGTCCTAAAAAGCGCTGATAATCCTTGGAGGGTTCTTCAGGCTCATCAGCCTTAGGCAAATCATCACGTGGAGTAATTAAACTGGTACTGTTCGGATGTTCAAGACCACCATAACTGTTACCTGTAGCCATGGTCATAAAGGTATAATGTTCAAACGGCGCTGAGCCAAACATGGAAATTTCTGTCGCACAGATTTTTTCAATATCTTGCTGCATGCGCTCAACATTCATTGCATGTTTGCCGGATACCACAAACTCATGTGGAATGCCTTGTGCTTTAAAGCTGAAACGGGTCTGCTCTGCCAGTTCAAATGGTGCATCAATAAGCTCCATATAATTCTTGGCTTTTAAGGTATAACGGCCTCGAACTAGTGTCTTAGAGCTTAAAGCGGTGGCAAGCTGAAAGTGTTTCAACTCTTCCGGTAAAAATACCTCAGCCTCAATAGCTGTGTCTTCTTGCCCCTCCAGCCCCAGACAAACACAGGCCGGATTTACGTAAAGACGGGTTTGGTCAACATAAGCTCCGCGAACTGAAAGATCATAGGCATACACATCATATTCAACCGTAATCAGCTCATGGTCTGTATTAAACAGGCGCCATTTATTTTTTTCAGTCTTACTGATGTTTAAAATCCGGCCTGCTTCATCATAGGCTTTCACTGCTTCGATATGCTTTGAGAACTCACGAATCAAATAACTGCCCGGAATCCAGGTCGGTAACCACAGGACCTGATTTGGATTGGCCAAGAAGCGTAAAGTTACGTGAATCAGGTGCTGGCGATAGTCATCGAACTCGATTTGATAATGCAACATAAGTCGTAATAAAAGATCAACAGAAAAAAATTAGCATTTAGCTTAGCATTTTTTTACAAAGTGATGCGGATAAGTCTTATTTGTCCTTAAAAGTCGCTAGCATTCAGAAAAAAAAAGGCATAGCATGCCTGTGTTTTTCGCATCATCTGCGATCAATCCGGCATATAAAGGTATTTCCCGTTGAGAATATTTGCTTACCTCTTTATTTTATTTAGCTTGTGCTGTGCCAGTCTGGCTAACGCCCGCCTGCTTCAGGTGGTCCCTGAATCAGTTGAAGCCGCAGCCTGGAGCATTCTGGACCCGCAGTCGGGACAGATAATTGCCGAATATAATAGTGAGGTACAGCGCTCACCTGCTTCACTTACCAAGATGATGGTGGCTTATATTGCCCTCAAGGAAATTGAGAACGGGAAACTGAATCGAAATGAAATTCTGACTGCGACCCCGGTGGTAAAAATGGTCATGTGGGATGAATCTCAGATGTATCTGAAGGAAGGCGAGCAGATTTCAGTTGATCAGCTTCTGGCTGGTCTTATTGTGATGTCAGCCAATGATGCTGCGGTGACTTTAGCAGAGCGAATTTCTGGAAATGTGCCTGCATTCATTGAACGCATGAATCAGGAAGCTCAAAAGCTTGGAATGAAAAATACTCATTTTACCAACCCAGCTGGCATTACTATGGATGGGCATTATTCAACTGCGCATGATCTGGCACTGCTGGGTCAGGCACTGGTAAATGACACACCGGATTATCTAAATTACTCCAAACAGCAGAGCTTTACCTATAACAATCATTTTCATCGTGCTACCAATCTGTTACTCAAGCAGGATGCAACAGTAGACGGACTAAAAACCGGTTTTACCAAAGCTGCGGGTTATAACCTTGCGCTTACAGCCAGTCGCCCTACCATGAATGCAGATTTACCTAACCGCCGCCTGATTGTGGTAGTTATGGGTACAACCAGTGCTGTAAAACGTGCCGAGGTAGCTTATAAGTTGCTGAATCTGGGCTATGCATATACGCGAGATGAAGTTGCGATCAAAGATAAACAACTACTTGGTGAACTGCCGGTAGTCAAGTCAACCTTAAAAATGTTTAAGGTAAAATCAGCCCAACCGAAGATTATAACGACCTCTTTATATAACCAGCCTTATGCAATTGACCTACAGACTTTTGATAATGCAACCCAGCGTATTATGCTTAATACGGGTAATGGTATATTGCAAACCATCGAACCCTTGCAGACGACCAACACTCATATCAATATTGAACTGAATACCAAGCAGTTAACTGCCCCGTTAATGCAGGTCATGAAACTTGCAACTGTGCATGTCTATCAGAATAACCAGCTGATCAGCACATTTGATATTGAAAATGAAGTGCATATTGAAGAAGCTAATTTTTTTCAGAGAATCTTTTTATGGTTGGTCAGCTTATTTCCGTTTATGAGTAATGATGAGATGAAAACTGCACCAGAAGTATTTAATTCTTAACTGTTAAAATCTATAAACCCATATAAATATAACAAAGAATCAATCAGGAAGATGGCATAGTTTTGCCATCTTCTTTTTTTATGTTTCCTTAGAAATAAAATATAAACAGGTATAAAATGGCTCAAGAATTACATCATATCGTCGTGGTCGGCGGTGGCGCAGGTGGCCTCGAACTGGTGACCCGGTTAGGCAATAGTCTGGGCAAGCAAGCTAAAGCAAAAATCACGCTAGTTGACCAGAACCTTACTCATATCTGGAAGCCTCTTCTTCATGAAATCGCTGCCGGTACGCTGGACCCATATAGCGAGGAAGTCAATTATTTTGCTCATGCCGCCAGACATCACTACCAGTTTGTATCAGGCAGTCTATGTAATGTATTACCCGAGAAAAAACAGATTCAGCTTTGCTCCGCTACAGGCAAAAACCTTAAAACATTAAGCTATGACACGCTAGTACTTGCTGTGGGTTCGGTATCAAATGATTTCAATACCGAAGGAGCTAAAGAATATTGCTATTTCCTGGACAACCGTGCTCAGGCTGACCAGTTTCAGAAAGATTTATTGAACACTTATCTGGATGCACAGTATTCCCAACAGCCCAATCATCTTAATATTGCAATCATTGGTGCTGGTGCAACGGGTGTAGAGCTTGCAGCACAACTGGTCGAGGCTAAAGAAAATTTTTACCGTTATGGCCTGAATCATATACACCCTGATCTGGTTAAAATTACTTTGATTGAAGCAGCAGACCGAATTTTGCCTGCCCTTCCAGAAAAAGTGGCCGAAAATACATTACGACAAATTAAAACGCTAGGCATTGAAGTCCTGACTGGCCATAAAGTACAACATGTCGCTAAAGACCATATCTCTTTTCAGGATGGAAGTGCCTTGCAAACTGATTTGAATATCTGGGCAGCCGGTATCAAGGCACCGCAGGTCATTGAACAGCTAGAAAGCTTTGAAAAAGATCACTTAAACCGTATTAAAGTCTATGCCACCCTGCAGACTTATAATTACCCGGATATTTTTGCTTTCGGTGATTGTGCACATTGTCAACTTGAAGCAGACCAGCCACCCCTTGGGCCCCGTGCTCAGGTTGCCAGCCAGCAAGCAAATTTTCTGGTTAGAGCTTTAACAGCCCGTATTGCGGAGCGGCCAATACCCATGTTCCATTTTTCCGATAAGGGCTCACTGATTTCATTAAGCCAGAATAAGGCTGTGGGCCAACTCTTGGGCCAGGTAAATGTCCAGGGATCGGTCGCCAAAGGCTTGTATATCTCACTATACCGCTTACATCAGGCTAATATATATGGCTACAACCAGGCTGGTGCACTCACAGTGAGAGATTTTGTTACACGAAGAATTCGGCCGAAAATAAAATTGCATTGAAATTTCATCACACAACCCCATATTTGAATAAATTGGCTTCAAAAAGATCGAAATCACAGTTTTTTTAGGATTTTTCTTCTAAAAGCGCTGTGTTTCATCTTATGATGTACCCTTCAAAAAATTGACTGGATCAATAATATGACTGCTATTGCAAATAATCATGTGGTTTCATTCCACTATACACTGACCAATGCAGAGGGCGAGACTCTCGACCAATCTCAGGGTGAACCACTGGCTTATTTGCACGGTGCGGGTAACATTATTCCTGGTTTGGAAAATGCGTTGGCTGGTAAAACAGTAGGCGAGAAATTTACTGTAAATGTACCTGCTGCTGAAGGTTACGGTGAATATAATCCTGACCTTGTACAGGAAGTTCCAGCTCAAATGTTCCAAGGTGTAGATAATATCCAGCCTGGTATGCAGTTCCAAGCACAAACTGATGACGGTGTTCAGATCGTGACTGTTAAAGCAGTTGAAGGCGAAAACGTACTGGTTGATGCGAACTTCCCGCTAGCTGGTCAAGACCTGACTTTTGAAGTTGAAATTGTTGATATCCGTGATGCAACTCAAGAAGAGCTTGATCATGGGCATGTTCATGGCGCGGGTGGTCACCACCACTAAGATCGTCTGATCAAAAAAGCAAAGCTCAGGCTTTGCTTTTTTTATAGTTATTTTTCAGTATTAGAAATAGCTTCAGCTTGATTTTTTAAATATTTTTCTTAATGATAAACATAATGTTATTTTAATTACTGGCTTTTATGTCTGTATATCAACTGGTCTGGTTCCGTCAGGATTTACGTATTGTTGACCATTCTGCATTATGGCATGCCAGACAGACTGGTCCCTGCATTGCGCTTGTTACCCTTTCACCAGTTCAATGGCGGCAACATGATGATGCCGTGATCAAAATTGATCTTTATTTAAGACAGCTTAAAGTTTTAAAAGAACAGTTAAAACAGCTCAATATCCCTATCATTATACAAACTATTCCTCTCTGGAAGGAAGTTCCTGAGTTTTTGCTTGAATGCTGTCAAAGTTTAAGCGTTCAGCAAATACATGCCCATATTGAGGCAGGTATAAACGAGCAGCAACGTGATCAGGACTGTCAGCAACTGCTCGATACATCCGGTATTGCTTTGACTTTATACCAAGACCGCACTCTATTCCCTTTCGGTAGTATTACCAATCAAAATGGACAGCCTTATCAGGTCTTTGGTGCCTTTAAAAAAGCCTGTTATAGCCGTTTAGAAATAGCGCTACCAAAATGTTATACAGAAATTACAGCTCAAAATCCTATAACTCTCCCTGCTCTTGATCAGTTTCAGCAGACAGTGCCAGATATCAGGCAGCTTTGTGACATACCTGTTCCAGAATCCATTCAACAGCTCTGGCCTGCTTGCGAAAACCATGCTCATACATTACTTGAACAATTTCTTGAAAATCATATTCAGCATTATCATATTGAGCGAGACTTTCCTGCACACTCCGGAACCAGTCAGCTCTCTGCCTATTTGAATATTGGCGTACTTTCTATACGCCAATGTATACAGGCTTTATTCCGGCATCAAAGCGGGTACTTTGTGCCTGAACAGGAGGGCCAGAGCATCTGGCTAGATGAGCTGCTATGGCGTGAATTTTATCAGCATATTCTTTATCTGTTTCCAAATGTCTCAAAATATTTACCTTTCAAAGCCAATGCTCGGAATATTCCCTGGCAAGATGATAAAACTGCATTAACTGCCTGGCAGCAAGGCCAAACTGGTATTCCAATTGTAGATGCAGGAATGCGGCAGTTATTGGTCACTGGCTGGATGCATAACCGGGTCCGCATGATTACAGCCATGTTCTTGTGTAAGAATCTTCTGATTGACTGGCGCCAAGGTGAACAGTGGTTTATGCAGCATTTGATTGACGGTGACCTGGCGGCAAATAATGGGGGATGGCAATGGTGTGCTTCCACCGGCACGGATTCAGTGCCCTATTTCCGTATTTTCAACCCGGTCAGTCAGTCCAGAAAGTTTGATCCTGAAGGTCAATATATCCGTACATGGATACCGGAACTGGCACATCTGGATGCTAAAACAATTCACGCACCCTATGAAAGTAAAACTGTCCAGCAACTGGACTATCCAAAACCCATAGTAGATTTAAAATACAGTCGTGCTCGGGCTATTGACCACTTTAAACAGTATTTGTAGAACTTCTACTCTTAAAAAGAGACTGGATATTATGCAGATATATGTATTTTGCAGAGATAATATTGATGCTTTTTGACAGCAGATTTCACGTCTGGACTTTAAAACCTGATATAAAAAATTGCATGTCGGGTATTCACTATTCAGATTAAAAATAATATTTATTTAAGTGCAAATTGCATCATGACTTTTAACTGGTAATAAGATTAAAAACTGTAATGCAATTTTTAAAACTACAACCAAAACAGGCAGACTTTTGACCAGTCAAAACCTTGGTATAAGGAAAATAAATAATATTGCATCTTATAACTTGGAACGTTTTTAGAATCCAAGTACAATACTGCGCTAGTCGAGGGATGCTGCGACGTTTTACAGGCACTAAATGTAAAATCGCCAGGCTCGACGATCGGTATGTCTGTTCAAGCTTACCAACAACGGCATCCGCGAACTGAATGATCCATACTATTTTTTCTAGGAGATCCTGATGAACGCGGTTACTGCTTCATTTACAGATTATAAAGTTGCCGATATTTCACTTGCTGATTACGGCCGTAAAGAAATTAAACTTGCTGAAGCTGAAATGCCTGCCCTAATGGGTCTGCGTAAGCGTTATTCAGCAGCAAAACCACTGGCAGGCGCGAAAATTCTCGGCTGTATCCATATGACTATTCAAACTGCAGTTTTAATTGAAACACTGGTTGAATTGGGCGCAGAAGTTCGCTGGACTTCATGTAACATCTTCTCGACTCAAGACCACGCTGCTGCTGCAATTGCTGCATCTGGTATTCCTGTTTTTGCCTGGAAAGGCGAAACTGAAGAAGAATACATGTGGTGTCTTGAACAGCAAATCAATGTAAACGGCAAACCTTGGGATGCCAACATGATTCTGGATGACGGCGGTGACCTAACGGCTGTTGTACATGAAAAGTATCCTGAACTGATTGCAAAAATTCATGGTATTACTGAAGAGACTACTACGGGTGTTGCACGTCTACTCGAAATGTGGAAAGACGGTTCACTGAAAGTTCCTGCCATCAATGTCAATGACTCCGTAACCAAGTCTAAAAATGATAACAAGTATGGCTGTCGTCACTCACTTAACGATGCCATCAAACGTGCAACAGACATGCTGCTTTCTGGCCGCCGTGCACTTGTCATCGGTTATGGAGATGTAGGTAAAGGTTCTGCACAATCACTTCGTCAAGAAGGCATGATTGTACGCGTAACTGAAGTTGACCCAATCTGTGCAATGCAGGCCTGCATGGATGGTTATGAAGTAGTATCTCCATATAAAAATGGTGTTCAGACCGGTAATAAAGAAGATATTAATGTAGATCTTCTCAAAAATACTGATCTGATTGTTACTACAACCGGTAACTACCACGTATGTGATGCTGCGATGCTGGATACACTAAAAGCAGGTGCAGTGGTTTGCAATATCGGTCACTTTGACACTGAAATCGATACAGCTTACCTGCGTGGCTATAAATGGGTTGAAGTCAAACCTCAGGTACATCAGGTATATCGTTCAGAAAATGAAAACGATTATCTGCTTCTTCTTTCTGAAGGTCGTTTAGTGAACCTGGGTAATGCTACAGGCCATCCATCTCGTGTGATGGATGGTTCTTTCGCCAACCAGGTTTTAGGCCAGATGCACCTGTTTGCCGAGAAATTTGCTGATCTTCCAGAAGATCAAAAACAAGCAAAAATCCGTGTAGAACTGCTACCGAAGAAACTGGATGAAGAAGTTGCTGCCGCAATGGTTGCAGGTTTTGGTGGAGTACTGACACAACTGACCACTGAGCAGGCAACTTACCTTGGTGTACCGGTAGAAGGTCCGTTCAAGTCTGACGCTTATAAATATTAAGATATCTTAAGGGCAGATGTTTAGGCATCCTGCCCTTTTCTTTGTCTGGCATATTTATAAATTAAACAAAGGATTTGAAAAATGACTAAACGTGTTCCGATTTCTTTTGAGTTTTTTCCGCCAAAAACTGATGCTGGCGCAGAAAAACTCAAACTGGTTCACCAGGATCTTCAATATTTGAACCCGGAATTCTTTTCGGTGACTTATGGTGCCGGAGGTTCCACCCGTGAACGCACCTTGGCTGCAATTGAAGAGTTTAATGGCAAGGGTACACCGGTAGCACCTCACCTTTCCTGTATCGGGGATGATAAGGCACGTATAGCAGAGCTGCTGGATCTGTATAAATCTCAAAACATTAAACGTATTGTTGCCCTGCGTGGTGATTTGCCATCCGGTCAGGTCGGTCTGGGCGAACTTCCATATGCACAGGATCTGGTACGTTTTATTCGTGAACATTCAGGTGATCACTTTCATATTGAAGTTGCAGCCTATCCGGAGATGCATCCTCAGGCAGAAAGCTTTGATGCTGATATTCGTCGCTTTATTGAAAAGGTTAATGCTGGCGCAAATGCGGGTATTACCCAGTTTTTCTTCAATCCGGATTCCTATTTTTATTTCTTGGATCGCCTTGCAAAGGAAGGGATTCATATTCCTATTGCACCAGGTATTATGCCCATCATTAACGCCAGCAACCTGATCCGCTTTGCTGACGGCACAGGTGCAGAAATTCCTCGCTGGATTCGTAAACAGCTCTCTGCTTATGGCGATGACAGTGTGGCAATTAAGGACTTTGGTCATGAAGTCGTGCTAAAGCTTTGCGAACGTCTGATTGCTGGTGGTGCACCAAGTCTGCATTTCTATTCAATGAACCAGACCGAACCCACCCGCCAGCTTGTACTTGACCTGGGTTTAGCCTGAGCTAAATTAATCATCTGCTTTTTTGAAGAGTAATACATTCATGCCACGTTTTTATATTGAAGCTGATTTAACTGTAGGAACAACAGTTGAGCTTACAGAAACAGTGTTTCATCATTGGGTGAAGGTATTACGTGCACAGATTGGTGACAGTGCCACCCTGTTCAATGGACGGGGTGGTGAATTTGAAGCGAATTTGACAGAAATCAGCAAGAAAACTGCATCTGTTGCAATCAGGTCGTCTAACCCGGCAGATCGTACTCCACCTTTTACAACAGTATTGGGTCAGGTCATGAGCAAAGGTGACCGAATGGATTATGTCATTCAGAAAGCCACAGAACTGGGTGTTACGACCATTCAGCTGTTAACATCAGAACGATGTGAAATGCGCTTAAAATACGATCGCGATCAAAAAAAGCTCGATCACTGGCAAGCTGTTGTAATTGCAGCCTGTGAGCAATGTGGCATGAACCGGATTCCAGAGATATTACCCCCTGTTCCACTCACAGACTGGCTACAGCAGAATTTACCAGCAACCCGGCTAGTGCTTGCTCCCAATAAGCGTCAGCAGAATGTTTTAACCGATGCTCAAACAGATCTGGCACTGTTAATCGGTCCGGAAGGCGGGTTGAGTGAAGCAGAAATAGACATGGCCAATCATGCTGGCTTTAAAAACTGGTGCATTGGAGAACGCATACTGCGTACTGAAACAGCGCCTGTAGTCGCTTTGTCTATCTTAAATCACCATTTCTCAACACACTAGACTTATACCAATATACGAAGTTAAATTAAGTCATTATTCATCACTTTTAACTCAAGCTTGTAAATACGTGATTAACTAATGACTAGTTTCAGTTATATTCGTATTTAAAAAAACCCGTAATCATTTTGATATAAGCTCTTATATCCTCTGGGCATTGTGAGCTTTTATTTTCAGCTCGCTTTTTTCTTAAAATATTTTAACTATAAAGCCAGACATTATGACTATAACTTGAGTGAATGGAAAAAGCCTGGTTTTACGCTGGGATAAGCGCTCAAGTAATGGTATATTCGATAAAATTTAGCCAAAACCGACCAGCATGCTGCTGGGCCAACACATGTAACAATCGAGATTCAAATGGACGATCAATCATTAAAACAGCAAGCTTTGTACTATCATGAATTCCCAACACCAGGAAAAATTAGCGTCACTCCAAGCAAACAGCTTGTCAACCAGCGTGATCTGGCTTTAGCCTATTCTCCAGGTGTTGCAGCTCCGTGTCTTGAGATTGAACGTGACCCTTCAGCTGCCGCAAAATATACGGCACGGGGCAATCTGGTTGCTGTGGTCAGTAATGGTACTGCTGTTTTAGGACTGGGGAATATTGGTCCATTAGCCTCTAAACCGGTAATGGAAGGCAAAGGTGTACTCTTTAAAAAATTTGCCGGTGTCGATGTATTTGATATTGAAATTGCTGAAAATGATCCCGACAAGATTGTTGATATTGTGGCAGCACTTGAGCCTACATTCGGCGGTATCAACCTTGAAGACATTAAAGCACCAGAATGTTTTTATATTGAGCGCAAACTCCGTGAGCGCATGAATATTCCGGTATTTCATGATGACCAGCATGGTACCAGTATTATTGTAGGTTCTGCCCTGCTAAATGCCTTGCAACTGATCAATAAAAAAATTGATGAGATCAAGATTGTAGCCTCAGGCGCCGGTGCTGCTGCGTTATCTTGTCTTGATCTGCTGTGTGCGCTGGGCGTAAACAAAGACAATATTATTGTTGCTGACTCTCGAGGCCTGCTAACCACCTCACGTGATGGGCTGGATGAGTCTAAAAAACGCTATGTACAGGACATTCCGCAAACCCAGCTCCATGAAGTCATGGCCGGTGCAGATATGTTCCTGGGGCTTTCTGCCGCAGGTATCCTGACCAAAGAAATGGTCAAGCAAATGGCAGAGAACCCGATTATTTTCGCACTTGCCAATCCGGACCCTGAAATTCTGCCTGAACATGCTCACGAGGTCCGTCCTGATGTCATTATGGCAACAGGCCGTTCAGACTATCCGAATCAGGTCAATAATGCCCTGTGCTTCCCGTATATCTTCCGTGGCGCACTTGATGTGGGTGCAACTACAATTAATGAAGAAATGAAAATTGCCTGTGTACATGCGATTGCACGTATGGCACATATTGAAGCAGATGCAGCGACATATGGCGAAAAATCAGCTTCATTTGGCCGTGAATATTTAATTCCGCGTCCACTGGATCAACGCCTAATTCTGGAAATTGCTCCTGCTATCGCTCAGGCAGCGATGGATTCTGGTGTAGCTACCCGCCCGATTGAAGATTTCTCAGCTTATCGTCAGCGCTTGTCCGAGTTTGTTTATAACTCGGCATTTATCATGAAGCCAATTTTTGCACAGGCGAAGACTGATCCGAAACGCATTGCTTATGCTGAGGGTGAAGACCTTCGTGTATTACGTGCTGTTCAGATTGCAGTAGATGAAGGTCTGGCTAAGCCGATTCTGGTTGGACGTACTGCGGTTATTGAAGCTAATATCAAAAAACTAGGATTGCGTCTTGAACAGGGCGTAAATATTGAAATCGTAGATCAGGAAAAGAATCCTGACTATGAAAAGTTTGCGGACGATTACTATCAGTTAATGCAGCGTAAAGGTGTAACACCCGAATATGCACAGCGTGAGGCACGTCGCCGCTCCACTTTGATTGCAGGCATGCTGGTACGTCATGGCAAAGCAGACGGTATGCTGTGCGGTACATATTCAAGCTATGACATTCACCTAGATTTTGTTAAAAATGTCATTGGGTTACGTGAAGGTCGTAGTACGTTCTTTACTTTAAATGCATTAATGCTTGAAGACCGCACCCTGTTTATTGCAGATACCTATGTCAATACTAATCCGACTGCCGAACAGCTCGCTGAAATGACAATTCTGGCAGCTGAAGAAGTACGCCGTTTTGGGATCGCGCCCCGCATTGCTCTGCTATCACATTCAAGCTTCGGTTCTGACCAGACGGATGCAAGTGCACAAAAAATGCGTCAGGTATATGAAATTCTGTCACGCATTGCACCAGAGCTAGAAGTTGAAGGCGAAATGCACGGTGATGCAGCACTTGATGAAAATATTCGTCATTTTGCATTCCCGAATTCACGCTTCAAAGGTTCTGCCAACTTGCTGATTATGCCAAATCTGGATGCAGCCAATATTTCGTTTAACCTGCTTAAATCTACTTCAGGCAATAACGTAACAATTGGCCCGATTCTGCTCGGTGCTGCTAAACCGGTGCATATTTTAACCCCAACCGCCACCACCCGTCGTCTGGTTAATATGACTGCACTGACTGTTGCTGAAATTCAGCAAGCTGAGGTATAAGCTTCAACTGAATAAAAGCTAAAGTTCTTTACTTGAGAAAACCTCTATTCTGTTGCATGATTGCTTGAAGAATAGAGGTTTTTTCATGCAAGTTTATTTAGTAGGCGGTGCTGTCCGGGACCATTTGCTTGGCCATCCCTATCAAGAAAAAGATTATGTTGTGGTAGGAGCAACGCCTGAGCAGCTTCTCGCTCAGGGTTTTATGCCAGTTGGTAAGGATTTTCCAGTATTTCTGCATCCTGATACTAAGGATGAATATGCTTTAGCGCGTACTGAGCGTAAATCCGGTCAGGGCTATCACGGTTTTGAATTCCATACGGATAGCAGCGTGACTCTGGAAGAAGATTTAATCCGTCGCGATTTAACGATTAATGCTATGGCCATGGATGAACAAGGTCAGGTATATGATCCATATCAAGGCCGGCAAGATCTCAAAAATAAAGTTTTACGCCATGTTTCCGATGCCTTTATTGAAGATCCGCTTCGTGTATTACGTGTTGCCCGTTTTGCTGCTCGCTATGCTCCTTACGGTTTTAAGATTGCTGAAGAGACCATGAGCCTCATGCAGCAACTGGTCAATACGGGCGAATTGGATACTTTGACCCCAGAGCGGGTCTGGAAAGAAACCTCTCGTGCCTTAATGGAACAGCGCGCTGATGTCTATTTTGAAGTTTTACGTGAATGTGGCGCCTTAAATATCCTGTTACCCGAACTGAATGCCCTGTTTGGAGTTCCTCAACGGCCAGAATATCATCCTGAAATTGACTGTGGTATTCATACGCTGATGTCCTTACAGCAGGCATGTCAGGCGAATTATTCACTTGATGTACGTTTTGCGGTACTGGTTCATGACCTTGGCAAAGCTCTTACGCCAACAGATATTCTACCCCGCCATATCATGCATGAAGAACGTGGTGTAAAACCCGTAACTGCTGTATGCGATCGTTTAAAAGTTCCTGCTACTACCAAGCAACTGGCTCTGGCAGTCTGCAAAGAACACTTAAAATGCCATCAGGCTTTAACTCTAAAACCTGGAACCTTATGGCGCCTGCTGCAACGTTTAGACGTTTTACGCCGTCCGGAACGGGTCGAAGCTTTTGTACAGGCATGTGAATGTGACTCTAGAGGCCGCTTAGGTCTAGAAAACCGTCCTTATCCGCAAGCCAGCTACATGTATCAAGTCATCGAGATTGTCCGTTCAATCAAGGCACAAGACTTACCTCCGGAAATACAAGGGCCGGATATTGGAGAAATGTTGATTCAGCGCCGAATTGAAGCTATTGCCACATTTAAGGCTGAGTTTCTTTCTTCTCCATCCTCTAACCAGTTGTAGTTTTAAAATAAATATAAAAAAAGCCTCCATATGGAGGCTTTTTATTGGAAGATTAACGGCGAGGTAATGGAATAAACTGGGAGTCCTGATTCTGAACTTCCCGCTCTCCTACATTTACGTTTAAGGTCTGCTGCTTGCCTTCGCGCTCCACCAGAAGCTGAATAGTGCTGTTCGGTGCTTGCAGAGCGACATAATTGATTAAATGCGATGTTGAGGTAATCTGCTCATTATTCACTTTTAAAATGCGGTCCCCTACCTTTACACCGGCTTTGGCAGCTGGGCCATTACCCAGTACTCCCGCAACCACGACACCTGGCTCACGTGGTGCCAGTACATCAGTTTGTGCAGGTGGAACCAGACTGATTCCTAGCCATCCTCTTACCACGCGGCCATCTTTCAAAATGGCATTTAACACCTGCTGACAGACTTTAGCCGGAATGGCAAAACCTATTCCAAGTGAGCCACCGGTCTGTGAGAAAATTGCCGTATTTACCCCAATCAGATTACCTGCAACATCGATTAATGCACCGCCTGAGTTACCCGGGTTAATTGCAGCATCTGTCTGGATAAAGTCTTCATAGGTATTTATTCCCAAATCAGAACGGCCAGTTGCAGAGATAATTCCCTGTGTTACCGTTTGCCCTACCCCAAACGGGTTACCAATTGCCAACACCACATCACCGACTTCATTACCACTGAGTTTAAAAGGTAAAACAGGTAATTTATCCAGTTCAATCTTGATAACGGCAAGGTCAGTATCAGGATCAGTACCAATAATTTTTGCTTCAGCACGGCGACCATCATTTAAAGCCACCACAATCTGTTCTGCTTGTGCCACTACATGGTTATTAGTCAGGATGTATCCATCAGGACGTACAATAACACCTGAGCCAAGACTGTTTTCATTCTGCTGGCTATTAAACTGGTCTGGTAGCTGGTCCCCAAAAAATTCACGAAATGCCGGATCATTTAATAAGGGATGATTCATCTGCCGAACTTTTTGCGTGGTAAAAATATTAACCACCGCAGGTGCAGCAACTTTTACTGCCGCATTATAAGAGACTACTCCTCCAGAACGGGAGGTATCAATTAAAGGTTCAACTTTTTCAGCAGGCATTTTTACGCCATCAGCAGCGACTGGCGCTTTGGGCTGATGGAATTTCTGCCAGCCAATAAAACTGATAATCACAATGACCAGCAGTACCCAAGGTAACCAGGCAAAGGTTCGGCGCACGTTATTATCCTCTAGATTCTTTTGATTTGTTAATGCGTAATAGATCTAGGTGATTGTAATACAAATACAAAATATACGCTTTAAAACACACTAAAGTTTTGTCTGGCTTTAGTTACAAGATAAAATATGTTTCTATATCCCATTGTCCAGTTTAATTATTAAGGTAAATCATGGCCAGGTTGACTGATATTCTTCAATGGTGTGATCAGACATTGAAAACTTCCGAATTTCGTGACTATGCGCCGAACGGTTTGCAAATTGAAGGCTCGCAGGAAGTAAATAAAATTTTGTGTGCAGTTACTGCATCACAAGAAGCTATTGATGCGGCGATTGCACAAAAAGCAGATCTGTTATTGGTTCATCATGGTTATTTCTGGAAAGGCGAACCCTATCCGATTACCGGTATGCGCGGCAAACGTATTAAAACTTTAATACAGAATAACATCTCTCTTGTCGCTTTTCATTTACCTTTAGATTCACACCCAACATTGGGTAATAATGCTGCCATTTCTGATTTACTTGGCCTTGAGCATCTTGAAGCACTTGATCCATCTGAACGGCATCCGGTGGGTAACATTGGTTATTTACCAGAAGCATTAAGTCCGGAAGCATTTAGAAATTATCTGGCAGAACGTTTAAACACCCAGGTACTTCATCTACCTGCGGAAAAGTTATCTGTGCAAAAAATAGGTTTTTGTACTGGAGCTGCTCAGGATTTCATTACTAAAGCAGCTGTTCAGGGTTGTGATGCTTATATTTCCGGTGAGGTTAGTGAGCGAACTTATTATGAGGCTCAGGAATTAGATGTGCATTACTATGCCTGTGGGCACCATGCGACTGAACGTTATGGTGTACAATGCTTAGGTCAAGCACTGGCTGAACAGTTTGCCCTCGAATATCATTATCATGAACTGAACAATCCGGTTTGAACCTTATGTTACGATTGGAATCGTTTACAAGTTTATAAATTCGGCCTTTATTATGTATTGTTATTTAAAAAGCGTGGCCTACCATGCAGATAATCAATTACAATAGAGGCACTTAATTGTATAACCCAGCAAATGCAAGGAATTAGAACATGACAACCATTACTTTACCTCCTCTTCCTTATGACTACGATGCGCTTGAGCCGCACATTAGTAAAGAAACTTTAGAATTCCACCATGACAAACATCACAACACTTATGTGGTGAATCTGGTTAAAGCAATCGAAGGTACTGACCTCGAAGGTAAAGAGCTGGACGACATCATCAAAGCAACTGCGGGTGATGCATCTAAAGCAGGTATTTTTAACAATGCAGCCCAAGTATGGAATCATACATTCTACTGGAACTGTATGACTAAAAATGGTGGCGGTAAAGCTACTGGTCCTGTTGCCGAGAAAATTGATGCAGCTTTCGGTTCTTATGAAAAATTTGCTGAAGAATTCGCAACTGCGGCTACTACACAATTTGGTTCAGGTTGGGCTTGGTTAGTGGCTGATGAAGTAAATGGCAACCTGTCAATCATGAAAACTTCAAATGCAGATACGCCATTGGCTCATGGTAAAGTAGCGATTCTGACCATTGATGTATGGGAGCATGCATATTATATCGACTACCGCAATGCGCGCCCTAAGTATATCTCTACTTTCCTGGAAAGCCTGGTAAACTGGGAATATGTAAATGCAAAACTTGCAGGCCAGCCTGCTGGAGTTGAGAAATAATCTTTCTCTTGCCTTAAAAAGTCACCCTGCGGGGTGATTTTTTATTACATTATTTTATAAATGAATATTTATAGATCAATCAGTTTATTCTTATAAATTATTTAATTGACGCCTATATAATTGATCCGTAGAATGGCCCACAGATTCTCCCATAGCTCAGTCGGTAGAGCGACGGACTGTTAATCCGCAGGTCCCTGGTTCGAGCCCAGGTGGGAGAGCCAAGATTCTAAAAAGCCCGCTTATTTAAGTGGGCTTTTTTTTATTACGCCAAGAATATATTCAAGTTATTCCTATTGATAGGTCTTATTGTTCGCCAAGATTCACTTACTGAATATTTTTAAAACAAACGCTTTAAATCTAATGATTTTTTAGCTATTTCCACTTGACCATTTATCTCTTCCTCCATAGAATAGCCCACAGATTCTCCCATAGCTCAGTCGGTAGAGCGACGGACTGTTAATCCGCAGGTCCCTGGTTCGAGCCCAGGTGGGAGAGCCAAGATTCTAAAAAGCCCGCTTATTTAAGTGGGCTTTTTTTTATTACGCCAAGAATATATTCAAGTTATTCCTATTGATAGGTCTTATTGTTCGCCAAGATTCACTTACTGAATATTTTTAAAACAAACGCTTTAAATCTAATGATTTTTTAGCTATTTCCACTTGACCATTTATCTCTTCCTCCATAGAATAGCCCACAGATTCTCCCATAGCTCAGTCGGTAGAGCGACGGACTGTTAATCCGCAGGTCCCTGGTTCGAGCCCAGGTGGGAGAGCCAAGATTCTAAAAAGCCCGCTTATTTAAGTGGGCTTTTTTCTTATAGAAAGATCTTACTGTGTCAGAATTTATTCATAATTCATTTCTAATTATTGGTATCTTGGCAAGTCTTGGACTCCTATATTTAAGTCTTCAGCAGTACCTTACTTCTAAAAAGCAGTTTTCGGCTAAACCGGTCATTACTGCCTTTGAGAAGCGCATGTTTATTCGCCTTAAAGAGGCTCTCCCACAGCAGCATATACTGGCTCAAGTGGCATTTAGTGCACTCATTACGAGCGATGACTATAAAATCCGTCAGAAATTTAATCGCAAAGTTACAGATTTTGTCATTCTAAACACTCAGTTTGAAGTGATTGCCATAATTGAACTTGATGACCCTACACATCTTTATAAAGAAGAAGAAGACCGACAACGGGATGCGATGCTCAAAGAAGCGGACTACAGGATTATACGATATACAGAAATTCCAACTATTCGACAGCTTCAAAAAGATATACTTTAAGCTTTTGAGAATATATTTAATAACTCTGCCTGAAATTTCATTCTTTCTTTAATTTTTCTGCTTCTTCACGTGCCTTGATTTTTGCCAGTTGTTCAGCTTGTTGCTGTCGGTACTTTTCCTGATTCTTGGCATCACTGTTTACTGCAATATAAGCCATACTGACCAGAAAAATTGGAATCAATAAACCCAGTCCCATCAATACCCATAATTTAGCTTTCGATTGCACCGTTTCTTTAGTCATAGAAATATCAAAGATAAATAATTTAAAACTGACCCAATATAACAAAAAAAGGGCCTTCTTTAAGACCCTTTTAATTTGAATATTTTAAATATAAAAAATTATTGGGCTACTCCAGTACATTCAACATTTTTACTTGCATCTATTATTGATGGATCAAGCACTATATTGGTTCTAGCTGGCATCTTAGATTGTACAAATTGATAAATTTCAGCATTTCTACATACAATCGCCTGAGTATGAGCGGCTCCGTTAACAGGGACAAATGTCACATCAGTTCCCATTTTTTTAAGTCCCTCTTGTAAGGTATTAGTAACAGGATATGGTACAGCCATATCAGCAGTTCCCTGAACAATCATGACAGGTGAATTAATTTTTTTGGTAGCAGGCTGATTATCAGCCAAAAATTTCTTCACTGTTGGATTCTCTTGAAAATTACCAGCGAGACCAGGATAGTCCATAACTGTTTTACCAGCATTAGTCGCAAGAAAATCACGAATATCATCTGCGAATTTGTTATGCAAATCAGTTAAACACACTCCATTTTCGCCCGTAGTGCCTTCTGCAAACTCGGCTATACTTTGAGAACGTTGCTGGAAGATTTCACGATAATTAAATCTAGGTTCATAAGCAGTAATACCCACTGTGGTATATGCAGCATATGCAAGTAACTCGGCATATACTTCTACAGCTGTGCCAACAGGCGCAGTACCCGCCTGTTCTCTCCCAAGAATATCTTGAATTGCCTGTGGTGCAACTACAGAAATAATATAGCCAAGGCTAGAAGCTGGTGCTGCTGCAACCGCTCCTTTATAGTTACTGTCATTATTAGCAAACTCAGCTGTTCCTAATGAGGCATGCCCACCTTGAGATTGCCCAATCGACATCCATGAACTATTCAACTGACTGCCGTACTGATCTTTAGCAGCTTTTACTGCTGCAATTGCAGATTTAGCTTCACTTCCCAAATTAAGGTATGGATGGATTCCTCGAGTACCTAAACCTTCGTAGTCCGGAGCAATCACCACATAACCAGCTGCCAATAATGTATCAGCTAAAATTTTGAAGCGTGGATTAATAGTATTATTGCTTGGTGCACAGCTATCCCCTACGCCTACAGTACCGTGTTCCCAAACCACTACTCGATAACCATCCTTAGGTTGAGTAACTTTAGGGAACATCACTAGCGCAGTGGCTTCCGCTGTTTTTCCTTGTACATTGACCATATTATAGGACATGATTTTTATAGATGAAGCGCCACTCAAGCTATCTTTAGAATAAGACTTTTCAGAAATAAATGTCTGATCCGGATTTACCCCTCTATAATCGTCATTCTCATCATTACAGGCTGTAAGAAATAAAGCCGAAACTAAACTTGTTATAGTTAAAGCAATTCTTGAACGTCTCATAAAATATCCTTTTTATCAATTATTTATTCTGCATAAATTTATGCACAAATATTAAGACACAAAAAAAGTGTCCTGCATAGAACACTTTTCAACCTGAGTACTGTTTTTACGATATAAAATTTAACAATATTCCCAGAAAAATTATGAATCCAACCCAACGATTATGACGGAATGCCCAAAAACATATTTGGGGATTGCGGTCCTTGGTTTTAATTGTTTGATATATAAAATCGAATGCAACCACAACTAAAGCAATCATCGCCCATGGGAATAAAATATTTTCTAAATACAGTGCTGTACCAATTAGAATAAGGCTGCATAACTGTAAAAGTACGATAATTTGAATGTCATAACGACCAAAAAGGATGGCTGTAGATTTTACACCAATCTTTAAATCATATTCACGGTCAGTAATGGCATACTGCGTATCATAGGCAACAGTCCAGCACAGATTTCCAAAATAAAGCAGCCAGCAGATTAAATCTGGTGTCTGGCCCACTGCGGTATAGGCCATGGGAATAGACCAAGAAAAAGCTGCACCTAAAAAGACTTGTGGCAAATGAGTATAGCGCTTCATGAAAGGATATATGAATGCAAGCAATAAAGCGCCAAATGACCAGTAAAAAGTTTGAACAGGGAGGAAAAATAACAGACACGCGCTGGCAGCAACCAGAACCAGAAATACTAAAACCGCTTCTTTAGCACTAATTATACCAGTTGCCAAAGGCCGGGATTTGGTACGCTCTACATGTGCATCGACCTTCCGGTCAGCAAAGTCATTAATAGCACAACCGGCAGCACGCATAAAAATTACGCCTAAAGTCATAATAAAGAGAATTTTTAGGTCCGGTATACCTTTTGAAGCTATCCAGAGTGCCCACATGGTTGGCCAGAAAACCAGTTCGGTACCAATCGGTTTATCAAAACGGCATAAATAGTAATAAGCTTCCAGGCGCTCACGCCAAGTAATCTGATGCACAGTTGCCATGACTGTCCTTAACGAGGTTATTGCTGAATAAAGTACTCAAAAGCTGGCAGGAATGTCTCCTGCACAATAAATTTGCAGCCATGCCAAGTATAGCAGCTCTGGCGGGTCCACCCCTCTTCCAGATAAACTACACGCCGCTCACAGGCAGGCCGGGTACGCTGAAATAAAAAATGTCCAATTGGCTTTTGACCAATGTGTTGAAATAAACGTGCCCGCCCTTGCAGGCTCAGTATCGGAAAGATACTTTTCGCCTTGACCCAAGGCTGTGTCTCACAGCCATATAAATAAGTATCACGTACCCAGGAAGTATGCTGAGCTGGCATTTTCATCCACTGGCTGTCAGCGAAGTTAGGGCGTTGAAAATATTCATTAAGCGTCTCGACCCTAAACTGTCCACCAGCCAGATCGGTTAATTGTCGGGTTAAGGAACCTGATGCATATAACCACGTTTTTAATACTGCAGGAATCTGCTCAGCATGCTTGTTTTTATATTTTGAACTCACAACTTTCCCAACTTCATAATTAACCATTATCTGTTTTAGCAATGACTACATATGTCCCGCTCGGTAATTTCTTTAAGATCAAGCCCTCGGTAGTGAGATAAAAACTTTTTGGATAATCATAGTCCAGAGCGAATTCAGGATGTCGCAGTGCAACAAATTCTGCCTGTTTATAACCTTCAGGTGTACGTCCTATTTCTATATAAGTCACTTCAGAAAAATTCAGTTTAAAACCTTTATTGTGATCCTGAGGATCAATCCATGGAAAAAATCCAGTATTTTTTTTGCGTGGTGCCATAACATCATATCGTTTATCAATTACAGCATCATACAAAAAAACCCGCACAAAGGCGGGTCTTTTTACAGTGAAATTCAGAATAGATTTACAGGCTGTAGTACATATCAAACTCAACTGGGTGAGTAGTCGTATTAAGACGACGCACATCTTCAGTTTTAAGTTCGATATATGCATCTAACATATCTTTAGTAAACACGCCACCTTTTAGCAGGAATTCGTGATCTTCTTTTAGTGCTTCAAGAGCCATATCGAGGCTATGGGCAACTGTAGGAATTTTTGCTTCTTCTTCAGGAGGAAGATCATACAGGTTCTTGTCAGCCGCTTCACCCGGATGGATTTTATTCTGAATACCATCAAGGCCTGCCATCAACAATGCTGCAAAACCCAAGTACGGGTTCATCATTGGATCTGGGAAACGTGCTTCAATACGCTTGCCTTTAGGGCTAGACACGTAAGGAATACGGATAGAAGCAGAGCGGTTACGTGCTGAGTAAGCCAGCATAATTGGTGCTTCAAAGTGAGGCACTAAACGCTTGTACGAGTTTGTAGAAGGGTTAGTGATTGCATTCAGTGCACGAGCATGCTTGATCACACCACCGATGAAATACAATGCCATTTCTGAAAGGCCTGCATATTCATCACCAGCGAACAGGTTTTTGCCATCTTTGGAGATCGACATATGCACATGCATACCTGAACCGTTGTCACCTACCATTGGTTTAGGCATGAAAGTAGCAGTTTTTGCATACTGATGTGCAACATTCCAAACTGCATATTTGAACTGTTGAACTTCATCTGCTTTGCGCACCATGGTATTGAAGCTCACACCAATTTCTAACTGGCATGATGCAACTTCATGGTGATGTACTTCTACACGGCCTGGTCCCATGATATCTTCAATTTTTGCACACATATCTGCACGCATATCCTGTGAAGAATCTACTGGCGGAACTGGGAAGTAACCACCTTTTACACGTGGACGATGGCCAGAGTTACCTGCTTCATAATCCTTACCTGTAGACCAGGCAGCTTCTTCAGCGATCAATGTATGGCGTGCACCAGACATATCGATGTCCCATTTTACTTCGTCAAATACGAAGAATTCTGGTTCAGGGCCAAAGAATGCAGTATCGCCGATACCGGTAGATTTTAAATATTCTTCTGCGCGACGAGCAATGGAGCGTGGATCACGTTCATAGCCTTGTCCAGTTGATGGTTCAATCACATCACAAGTTACTACAACTGTTGGCTCTGCAAAGAACGGGTCGATAAAGCCAGTTTCTGCATCTGGACGTAAAATCATGTCTGATGCTTCAATCCCTTTCCAGCCAGCGATTGAAGAACCATCAAACATTTTGCCATCTTCAAATGTATCTTCATCAATACTGTCTGCCGGGTAAGTAACATGCTGTTCCTTGCCTTTGGTATCAGTAAAGCGAAAATCGACCCATTTTGCGCCACTTTCTTCTATGAGTTGAAGGACCTTGTTCGCCATGCTCATTTTGCTCCGATGAAATTTTGTTGCACTTATCGAGTGCATGTTAGTAGTTGCTCAATATAAAGCAATTCCCATACCAACTTTAGAATACTAAGCTAATGCTTTGAATTTCTTAATAGTGTGAAGATTAAAAAAACCTTAGCTATGCGGGTATTATACTGTGTGCAGATTGAATTGCACTATCATCAATCATTCTTAAATTACTTTATTCATAATAATAGAATTATTGAACCAAAATAGTGCATTTTTTTAGAAGTTAAGACTGTGTTTAGTTATTTTTGTATGATTTTATTTTTAAGGAGCTCTAATAGATATTCTAAATTTAATAAATTATTTATTTTTTAATTTCTAGCGGGAAGTTAGCTCAAAAGTTTTGATGATAGCCATAGCCAGCTTTCAACAGTTACTGTTTATTTTTAATTCATAGTAGCTGTAGCTTAGTTACTCACTATTTTATATTCCTCCTATGCATGATTTTTTTAAGTCTTAGGCCATCCTTAATTGTTGATTTAAGAGAATTTACCAGATTTTTTAATATTAAGTATAAGCCTCAACACTATAATAGAAATAGTTCAGCAGCAATTCATGATTTTTTGCTATGATATTGTTCGCTCTAATTTTTCTTTTGTATTTATTTCTAAATCTGGGTTTCCTGTTTTTAGTTAAATATTTTCTTAGAGTTCATCCGAATTAAAGACACGTAGGTGTATACATTTCAAAAGGTTAAAAGCTCATGCTTCTAATGATCGACAATTACGACAGCTTTACTTATAACATCGTCCAATATTTTGGCGAGTTAAATCAAGAAGTTAAAGTCGTTCGCAATGATAGTGTCACATTAGATGATATTGAGCGATGGCAACCCAAGTATCTTGTGATCGGTCCTGGTCCCTGTTCTCCAACAGAAGCTGGTATTTCTATTCCAGCCATCCAGCATTTTGCCGGTAAAATTCCCTTACTCGGTGTGTGTTTGGGGCATCAAAGTATTGGACAGGCATTTGGTGGAAAGATTATACGAGCAAAAACTGTCATGCATGGCCGTCTATCTGACATGTATCACAATGATACTGGAATTTTCAGTCATTTACCTTCACCCTTTTCAGCAACTCGTTATCACTCTCTGGTGATTGATCAAGCGAGTTTACCAGACTGCCTGGAAGTGAATTGCTGGACGAAGGAAGCAGATGGCTCGATGGAAGAGATCATGGGTGTAAAACATAAGACATTACCAGTAGAAGGTGTGCAGTTTCATCCTGAATCAATCTTGAGTCAGCATGGCCATAAAATTTTCCAGAACTTTTTAGAAATTTACGCTTAAGTGATTTATATGAACATTCAACAAGCTCTTAATCATATTACAAAAAATATTCATCTGACTCAGCCGCAAATGGAAGAAGTCATGCGTAGCATTATGCAAGGTAGTACAACAGAGGCCCAAATTGGTGCACTGATGATGGGCTTGCGCATGAAAGGTGAAAGTATTGATGAAATTACTGCTGCCGCACGAGTTATGCGTGAGTTTGCTATTAAGATTGATGTAAGTGATATCCCTTATCTGGTTGATATTGTGGGTACAGGTGGAGATGGTCAGAATCTGTTTAATGTATCTACAGCATCTGCATTTGTTATTGCAGCAGCGGGCGCTACAATCGCCAAGCATGGCAACCGCGGTGTATCAAGTAAGTCTGGTTCTTCTGACCTGCTTGAAAAAGCAGAGATCAATCTTGATCTGAATATGCAGCAAACTGAGCGCTGTATCCGTGAAATGGGAATAGGTTTCCTGTTTGCACCTAACCATCATAAAGCTATGAAATATGCAGTAGGCCCACGTAAAGAACTGGGTATTCGCAGTATTTTCAACTTGCTTGGCCCGCTTACGAATCCGGCCGGTGTCAAACGTTTTGTAATTGGGGTATTTTCTGATGAACTTTGTAGCCCAATTGCAGAAGTAATGAACCAATTAGGTGCCGAGCATGTCATGGTGATACATTCCAAAGATGGCCTGGATGAAATCAGTCTTGCAGCACCAACTACAGTCGCTGAACTGAAGAATGGTGAAGTTACCGAATGGATACTGAATCCTGAAGATGTGGGGATAGAATCTCAGACATTGACTGGTCTTGTGGTAAACAGTTCTGATGAAAGTCTAGCGTTAATTAAAAACGCATTAGGCAAAAAGAAAACACCGGTAGGTGAAAAAGCTGCCCAGATGATTGCTCTAAATGCAGGTGCGGGACTGTATGTTTCCGGGTTGAGCCAAAGTTATAAACAGGGTGTCGCTTTAGCACATGACATTATTTATGGTGGTCAGGCACTTGAAAAAATGAGCGTATTATCAGAATTTACTAAAACCTTGAAACAGTACGAAGTATAACGGTCAGGAATAAATAGTCATGGTAGATATTGCAAACACAATTCTTGGTAAAATTGTTAACCGTAAAACTGAAGAACTGGCTGCGCGTTTAAAACGGCGCAGTTTAAAAGATATAGAAGAACTGGTACAGGCCGCGACACCTGTGCGTAGTTTTGTGCAGGCACTGTCATGCAAGTATCCTGGTGTAATTGCAGAGATCAAGAAAGCTTCTCCATCTAAAGGAATCATTCGTGAAAATTTTAATCCTGCAGAAATCGCTCGGCAATATGAACAAGCAGGTGCAGCCTGCCTTTCAGTACTAACTGATGTCGACTTTTTCCAGGGTGCTGATGAAAATATCCAGATTGCACGCACGCACTGTGGCCTGCCCGCATTACGTAAAGACTTTCTGATTGATCCCTACAATGTTATTGAAGCTCGTGCTCTTCATGCTGACTGTATTTTACTGATTGTTGCTTCATTATCTGACCAGCAACTTGAAGAAATGTCTCAAACCGCTTTTGAACAGGGAATGGATGTACTGGTAGAAGTACATGATGAATATGAACTGGAACGTGCTTTACAGCTTTCAAACCGTTGTTTGCTTGGCGTAAATAACCGTAACTTGAAAACCTTTGAGGTTGACCTCAATACATCATTACGTTTAAAGAAACTACTCGACCCTTCTCGACTTTTAGTCACAGAAAGCGGTATTGCCAGTCCGGATGATGTACGGCTAATGCAGGAACATGATATTCATGCATTTCTGGTTGGGGAGAGTTTTATGAAGCAGCCATATCCTGATCAGGCTTTCACAGCCCTGTTCGGTCAGCCACAGAGAGTTGAAACCTTATCTTATGAGTAAAAAAGACTCTACACTTTCTAAAGACCAGCAAAACCTGCTGAAACAGTTTAGAAAGCAGATTTCTATTCCTCAGTCTTCACCTGAAGCGAAGCAGACTGAAGTTCAATCAGCCCGGGATGACAAAGACTCTGGTGAAGACTTGGATCTGTTTAAAAAAGCCTTGCAGGGTGTACAACCTCTGCAGGGTAGTAATATTGCTCAGGTGGAAAAAACACGAAAGTTTAAACCCAATGCCCAGATCTTGGCTAAACGTGCAGCTGCTGAGGGGCCGCGTGAAGTTGAGCTGGCTGAACTCTCAGATACCCAAGCTGTATTAAATCCGGTTGGAAGCCAGTCTAAACTGAGCTATCGTATCGCGACCTTGCAACATAAGGTATTTGAAGACTTAAAAGCGGGAAATTTACGCTGGTTTGAAGCGGTCGACCTCCATGGCTGCACGGTAGAAGAAGCACGTGAAGCAGTTTTGCAAATTATTCAGATGGCAAAAGATGAAAATCAGAATGTCATCAAAATAGTGCATGGTAAAGGTCCAGAAGCTGTGCTTAAAACCTATGTAAATGGCTGGTTGCGTCAGCACCGTGATGTACTGGCCTTTGTCAGTGCACCTGAAAATCAGGGCGGTACAGGCGCAGTGTTGGTACTACTTAAGCGTGCTGAAAAAAATCTGAAATTTAAACAGTAATTGGCATGCTTATTAACTCTCAGACTTTTGATAGTTTTCTGTTACAATGTCGCCCTTGTTCAACCAGTGTAAGTGAACACGCCTTATGTCTATGCAGCAATCCTACGCAAATATCCTAACCGCCGTTGGTGAAGACCTGAATCGTCCCGGTCTTAAAGATACGCCGATGCGTGCTGCCAAAGCGTTCTCATACCTCACGTCAGGTTATAGCAAGACACTGGAAGAAGTGACCAATAATGCGGTTTTCCCTTCGGATAACCGTGAAATGGTACTGGTTAAAAATATCGAATTTTATTCACTCTGTGAGCACCATCTTCTGCCATTTTATGGCCGTGTACATATTGCTTATTTGCCAGAAGGTAACGTTTTGGGTCTGTCCAAATTCGCCCGCATTACTGAAATGTTTGCCCGTCGTTTACAGATTCAGGAAAATTTGACCCAACAAATTGCTGAAGCAGTAGCAGAAGTGACTCAAGCACGAGGTGTTGCGGTCATGATTGACTCTGCACATATGTGTATGATGATGCGTGGCGTAGGTAAACAGGAATCTACTACACGCACAGTTTCTTTTATAGGTGACTTTAAAACAGATAAAGAAGCTCGCCGTGAATTCTTGAGTGCTGTGCCTGAAAGTTACTAAGCTTAAAATTAAAAAGCCTTGCAAACGCAGGGCTTTTTTTATCTCTTGCTGTATAGGTAATGCCGTTATTTATCCCATATATACATTGTTTCGACCATTGTTTTTAGCCGCATATAAAGCCGAATCTGCGGCATCTAAAAAGCGTTGGTAATCAGGATGCCCATCATATAATACGGCGCCTACACTGACTGTAAAATTAAAGCTGACACCCATAGTAGACCGTATAACGGTTTCTTCAATCCGCATACGGATATTTTCAGCAACGCTTTGAGCCCGGCTCAGGTCGCTATCGACCAATAACAGCAAAAACTCCTCACCCCCTATACGAAAAGCATAATCACTGCCTTTGGTACATTCGAGTAAAACTTCAGCCAGAAACTGTAAGGCCAGATCCCCTGCTGCATGACCAAACTTGTCATTAATTCCTTTAAAATGGTCAGCATCAATTGCCAGTAAAGTTAAGGGTGAACCATTTTTACGGGAAAAATTAATTTCCCGGTTAATAATCGTATTTAAATAACGACGATTAAGTAGCTGGGTTAAAGAATCATTACCCGAGCCGATATACTCGGAAACCTGAAATAACTGATCAACCAGATGCTGTATTTCACGATTTTTTTCACGAATCCGCTGTATTAGGGCAATCGCATTGGCTTTATCCTGGCTCTCAAGTACCGCCAGATTAAGTTTATCTACCTCATATATGCGATCAATAATAATCTGTACCTGGTCTGTGCCAGAAAAAGCATAGGCTGCTTTATGAATAAACCAGAGACCAAATTCTGATTTGGACAATAGCAGATGATTAAAGCTAGCACTGTCTGAAAATACTTTAAACATCAGCTCATTTTCCCAGTCTAACAAGGAACTGCGCTGTTTATCCTTTTGAATCGATACATCCTGCATCGCAGAAAATAAACGGTAGGTATGTTTAATATCATTATTAATTTCAATATTTGCTTCGTAGGAACGGCACATAATTTCAGAGGCAAAACCAATGCTCTGTACAATATAGTTGGTTACAGCATAAATATTTTGCTGGGTTCTAGAAGCTTGCAAAGAAAAGACTTTTTTTTCAATTTCACGTATTCCGCGCATGATTAGCCAAGATGGAATACCGATACGCGCATGCACATTGCCAATCACCAGTTGACGTTGTACAACTTCTTCATAATTTTGTTTAAACGGCATATTAAAACAATCGAGTAACCACTGATTTAATGTAGTTTTCAGGCGGCTTTGTACAATCTCATCAGATAAAAAATAGGATGCCTCTTTCTCCTGCATCATATTTTTATAAAACTCATCGACCAGTAAAAACGAGTTATCTTGGATAAATTGGGCAGTATAGTTTAAATCAGTTGCAGAATATTGCCCGCATATATCCTTCCATTGCTCGGCAAGCATGGTAATACATTGTTCATTCATACAATTGATTCCAGAGGGCCTAAATTATCCTTTAACAGGCCCACCAATATAACAAATTATCGTATGATGCGCTTCAGGGTATTTTAGATGTAGTCTACTAAAACCTGTCTTTTTAATTGGATTTAGAAATATCTGATATATCCTAAACTGGTCTTAGTCCAGTTTTTATGGTGCTGCTGTTGATATTCCCAACCCAAACGCAGAGCATTTTGTGGAGTAAAGGCATATTGCAACTGGGTGTTGAGTTTTAACTGCCATTGGTGCGCATCCTCCCAGTAGGGTAAGGCTACCTGTACCAAGCTGTTCACTTGTTCTGTCCAGATATTCTGACATCCTAACGTTGGTCCGGCGCCAATGCGCCATCCTTTATCTAGAGCCTTCCCAGCTTGTAAATGTGTCTGAGCTTGTACATAACATAAATGTTCACGGGCCTGATCAGCATAGCTATATCCACCTTGAACATTAAAGTTTAATACACCGTGTTGACGGTCTTCACTAAACTGTCCATCTTGTTCCACACTTTCTTGTTGCCAACCAAAATTGAATCCCCATGATAACGGCGTTTTAAAAGGGGTAATCGGGTTATATGAGTTTACTGATAAAAAATCAAAATGCTCCAATTTTAACTGGTCATTCCGATACTGTATTGAACCATCCCAGAAATTTAACTGCGTGCCGGTGCGAAATCCGCCCTGTGGATCAATAAGATCATGATAAGCCTGACGGTGACCAAGTTCTATAAAAGACTGGCCCTGCACCTCACCGGTTTTAATTGAAATATTACGTGCTTTATGACTCTGAGTAGGATCAATTTTCGGTCGTTCAGGTTCCTGACGCTGTTTATCCAGATTGATCTGGCTTCTTAGGCCCAACAGCTGACGAAAACGTGGCTGGGCAAAACTTTCATCAACCTTGCGTCTTAAAAATTGTAGATAGAGATCATCATAAGCCATTTCCAGGATTTTAGCCTGATCATTCGCTGGATAGTCCTTTACAAGATCAGGCATTTCTTCAGTTCCGGAAAAAGCAACCTGATGAGCAGTTTTAGCTAGGGTTTTACCATGTTGCCGTGCTTGTGCCAATAATTGGGTTTCTAAAGCCGGACGATATATTTTATTTTTAACAAGCCCCTGCTCATCCATTGCTTTCAAGGTTTCTACCGGTATCGCAGCATAACCGAACTGTTCCTGTAAATTAGCTTCTGGACGTACCAGATCAATTAAGCCTAATAAACGGTAAGCACAGTTGTCACTAACAAAATAATAGGGGAATGTCACTTTCTGCATTTCCCAGATATGTTCAACCATAAACCGGGTTTCTTCTGGATTTAAATCCAGTTCATATTCCCATAGATCACGGCTTTCAAAATCTCCATACTCTTTTACCTTACGGTAATACGGCATGAGGGAATATTCGCCAGGATACCGGCCAGTTAAGCCTTTCCAGGCAAAAGACCAGTTATCTGTACCGTTTACTGTAGCTGCATAGTTGACTGCATAAGAGACCAGATTTAACTGTTTCTGGTCTTTAGGGTCCAACCGCAATAGAGTGTGCCCAAACATGGAGCTTGGGTTGCCCATAAAGTCTGTAGCATAAATAAGGGTAGCCTTATAAGGCTTAACCTGCCCGATCCAGCTTTCAAATTCAGGACAGCTGGCTTGAGGCAACTGGTGTTCGGAAATTTGTAGTTGCTGCATTAACCAGCGGCTACGGGCGGGAAATTTGCATCGGACAGATTGATTCGGTTCAGCGACCTGAAACAGGGCCTGAATATCCTGCTGCATTTCCTGTTGCAGATTTTTCTGTCCATCTGGCGCAAGAAAATATCCTTTATAGCTCACCTCACTATGGCCGGCAGTATTGGCATACATTAAGCGCTGCCAAGTGATATCTTGGGCCAGCTTTTTCTGTTGAGCAAGATTTAAATAGTAGGATACATCTGGTGTCGTATCTGCTGCATGGCTCAGGCCAGCTACCGTCAGGGCAAGGATCAAAAAAACAAGTTTCATGCAGTAATCTTTTTCTCTTTATATAAGAAAAACCCTGTCTTTAAGACAGGGTTTTTTGAATATCTAATTAGACATAAGCTTTAAGAACTTCATCTTTTGCCATTACGGTTTGAAGGGAAGCCAGTACCTGTAAAGTATTCTGGTTATCAGCCGAATAAATTTCAGAGAAATTCTGTTTAGATACCGCAAAGAAACGTGCTTTATCTTCCTGTTTAATATTCATTAGTTCAGCCAGCACATTCAGGCTTTCACCTTGGCCTACAGACATATCACGAGCTAGCGTCTCGGCATTTTCATTAGTAAAAGTCACGACCTGAGCAGTTACTGTACCGCCTTGGCTACAACCTAATGTACCGAAAGTAATCCCGAGCCATTGGTTGGTAAAAATCACGTTTGTGGTACCAGCGAACAGTTTAGGAATAATCCCACTCTGACCTTGCCAAACCTGACTACCTACACCACAACCAACATCATTGTCAGCCATTGCTACACTTGAACCTGCCGCTAATACAGCAGCCAACATCAGTTTTTTTAACATACTTATTCTCCAGTTATTCTCATGCAGTGTTGTTATCGCTATACATGTGTAAATTTTATTACACAGTAGTGAGATTATCCGGAAGTGAAGCGCTTCGCAATTAAAAAAATGCACTGTTAAACAGAAAGATAACAATTCATTTATCTGCTGTTTTTTTTAATTGCCATCGGCCTTGACCATCTCTGTTGCCCAGTATTTTTAATCCCAGTACCAAACTCAACAGTAGCAGTAAATACCAAGAACCCAGCTTGCCCCACCCTACCATATGCCATGCATCGACTTGGCTCGGATATAACCAGATTTTATAAAATGTACTGATATTTTCGGCAATCCAGATAATAAAAGCCAAAATCAGAAGAACTGGCAACATCGGTAGTTCAAAACGGCTATAGCTCAACTGGAAATACACCCGGGTTTTCCAGAATAAGGCTATACTCCAGAAAAACAGAAGATAACGAATATCTGGAATGAAAAACTTGCTCATAAAATTAATATAAGACAAGAGAGCTAAAACCAGCATAGGTAAAAAGCCTGGCAGATGTGTAAAGACGACTTGATATAATCGTAACGATCTTGCAAAGAAGCTACCTACGGCAGAATACATAAACCCGGCAAACAGTGGAACAGTCAATATTTTAAAAACAGCTGGCTGTGGATACTGCCAAGAAGCAATCGCAGGATGGGTAAGAAAAATTTCCATCAGCATTGCCATGACATGAAACAAGGCTATTACTTTAGCTTCTGCCCAAGATTCAAGCTTTAAATACAGCAGACAAAATTGAATGATCAGGGCATATAACAGCAGATAGTCATACCGGAACAAACCATAGAAAGCCTCACTTCCCATATTTGCCGTCAACATAAAAGCCAATAGCAATAAAATTCCAAATAAGGCAGCCGAAGCTGCCTTATAAAGAAATTCAAGTATGTTTTTAAGAAGCAGAATCATCCGTACATATTATCCCAGATATTTAGCACTGTACTCGTGTACAGTATCAATAAATACTTTCGGATGTGCTGGGTCTACCCACTGGGTAATTCCATGTCCAAGATTTGCAATATAACCCGTTTTTTCACCATTCAGATAGGCATCATCCAGCATAGCTTTGGTGGCTTTCTCAATTGTAGTTGCTGAACCGTATAGCGTCGCCGGATCAAGATTTCCCTGTAGCGCAGCCCGGCCATTTACAGTCTGACGTGCTACATGAAGTGGCGTGGTCCAGTCCAGTCCAAATGCATCTGCGCCAGTTGCAACCATCTGTTCAAGCCATTGTCCGCCGCCTTTGGTAAACAAGATCACCGGAATACGTCGGCCATCTTTTTCACGTTGCAAGCCAGTGATAATCTTCTGCATATAATTTAGCGAAAATTCAAGATATTCACGATGTGCTAAAGCCCCGCCCCAGCTATCAAAAATTTGAACCGCCTGTGCCCCAGCGTCGATCTGGGCATTTAGATATTCAGTGACTGCTACTGCCAGACGATCCAGCAAAGCATGTAATACCTCTGGCTGCGCATACATCATCTGTTTGGTAAAACGAAAATCCTTACTTGAGCCGCCCTCTACCATATAAGTTGCTAACGTCCATGGGCTTCCCGAAAAACCGATTAAAGGCACTTGGCCGCCTAGAGCAGAACGGATAGCACTGACTGCGTTCATGACATAGTCTAAATCCGATTTGGCATTAAATGCGGGCAGATTTGCCACATCCTGTTCTGTACGTACTGTCTTTTTAAATTTTGGCCCTTCACCTGCCTCAAAATACAGCCCTAGTCCCAAAGCATCAGGAACAGTTAAAATATCGGAAAATAAAATCGCTGCGTCAAGTTCATAACGGCGCAAAGGCTGTAGGGTTACCTCACAGGCAAACTCGGTATTTTTACATAAAGACAGAAAATCGCCAGCCTTGGCCCGGGTCTCACGATATTCAGGTAAATAGCGACCTGCCTGACGCATCATCCATACTGGCGTAGAATCTACAGGCTCACGTAACAGGGCACGGAGAAAACGATCATTTTTCAGGGTCGTCATTTACTTTCCTAACATGGTCTTGGTCTTGTTGCCATCATAGCAAAAAGGCCGCATTTTGAATAACTTCTTGCCATGTTTATACACTTTCATAAAATCACTTAAAAACAGTTTTAAAAGTATGAATTACACAAAACAAATACTGCATCTCCGTAATTTTTCTGCAATACTTAACTAAATTTACACCCAGCATATGAATAATTCTTAAGGTTGATTTCCATGTTTGTTCGCTCATTACTCGCTATGAGTTTAAGCTGTATTATTACTGGTACAGCCCTGGCTGCTCCAACTGCTGAACAGCCGCTCAATCCTAAAGTTGCCGCAACAAATACGGTCGAAGATCCAATCGACCCTCTAGAAGTCGGTGAAGATACACCAGCGAATAAAACAGAAACTGCAACGACCGATTCCCGCATTACTGCTCAAGAAGAGCGTGATCTGGACCGCGCTTCAACCACCTTGCAAAATCTGGCCCGTACTGAAGATAAAAAGGCGGATGTTGGTACCGCTCCTTCTGCTGCAAGCAAGACCACCAGTACTCCAGCTAACGTAAGTCAAGCTGCTAAAACTGCTTCGTGGACTTTAGAAGGACTGAATAATGCCGAGTGGTATGATGCAATTGGCAAGGGCCAATTTCCAGTCTATGCCCGTGCCCATGTCATGTTGAATAATGCACATGCTTCACCTGGTGCAATCGATGGTATGAGTGGTAAAAATACATTAAAAGCAATTGCCTCTTTTCAGCAAATGAATGGTCTAAAACCTACAGGTGTTTTAACCAAAGAAACTTGGGATGCATTAGTTGCTAAAACTGCCGGTAAACCAGCTTTTGTTGAATATACAATTACGGAAGATGACCTAAAAGGTCCATACGCCAGCTCAATACCTTCAGACTACGCGCTACAAGCGAAAATGAAAGGTTTATATTATGTACGTGTTTCTGAAATGCTGGGCGAAAAGTTTCACATGGATGAAGATTTCTTAAAGAAACTTAATCCAAAAGCGACTTTTAAAAAAGCTGGTGAGAAAATTATTGTAGCAAATGTACGTAATGACTTGCCTGAAGATATCCACTTAATCGTTGCCCATAAAGGTGCAAAACAGCTGTATCTGTTTAATAGCCGTAATCAGATGATTGCTTCTTTCCCGGCAACTATTGGTAGTACGGATACTCCTTCTCCAGCAGGTACCTATAAAGTTACAGGTGTAGCACCGAACCCATGGTATAGCTATTCACCAAGCAACTTCGTTCAGGGTAATAACAAAAAGCCTTTATCATTGCCGCCTGGTCCGAACGGCCCTGTAGGTAATATCTGGATTGGCTTGAGCAAAAAGTCCTTTGGTATTCATGGCACCCCGAATCCATCACTCATTTCTAAAACAGCTTCACACGGCTGTATTCGTTTGACCAACTGGGATGCTAATGATTTAGGTAAAAAAGTACGCTCTGGCGTTACTGTCAAATTCCTTGAGTAATCGCTATCAGTTAAAAAAACCACCTTCGGGTGGTTTTTTGTTTAAAGAACATAGCTACAGACACCAGATGTATTCTCTTACAAAACTGCTATCAACTTTCACGTTTTTAGACAACTTGGTAATTTTTTTAAAATGCTTTGATGCTAGATTAGACCTAAACCTATAGTAATTAGAATACTGCACCTGATGCTTAATATTTCATAATGACTCTTGATTAACCAGTTATCAAAATGGTTATTCAAGCAGTAGAAATGACTCATCCTAGATATAGAAGAGGTCAGCCATGAGAAATGTATATGAAAAATTTAAAGAATTTATTGGTCATCAACCTGATCACCTAGATATGACAGCTAAAGCTGAAATTAGTGAAGATAACGAAGATTATTATCTGATTACCCAAGGCATGCCTTATTCCTTCCACCGTGATGGTGAAACTACTTATATCACCTTTAATGGTGAAACCGAGGATATTGGAATGGATACTTTCCAGCAGCACAAAGATCAGATTCTGGCATATCTACAGCAAGTGACCAGACAAATTTAGAATCAACTTAAAAGTTCAGTTTAAGATAGAAAAACTCTCCTGCATAAGCTGTTTAGCTAAGGCCTTATATGCAGGAGAGTTTTAATATTATTTCTTTCATCAAGCAGCCTGTACAGTTTGCTGACCAGATAGTCTGTCTTGCGTATCACCAAACTGTGTAAAGAAATCTGCGATTAAGCGATGGGCCCAAGAGCTGGCTTTCCAGCCTTCATAATAGGCACAGTGACTTCCTTTTGGTGTAGTGACCAGCATGATATTATCTTTATCGCAAATTTTATCCAGATAGGCTTGAGCATTTTCCAGGCGGCAGACCGGATCATCTTCTGAATTGAGCATCATCAGCGGGCTGGTTACCTGATCAAAAACATAAATTGGGTTTGATGCTTTCTCATAAACTTCATAGCTTTCAAACCCTGCCAGCTCATAAACCGCAAGTTGAAATTCATGCAAATCTCTGGCGGATATTAGCGCCTGATAAGTTGAAAGCTGAGAGGTTTGATCCTGATGAGCTAAAACAAATGTTTTAATAAGCTGATGCGTCATATATTGACTGTAAGCTTTATGTGCAACTTTAAATACTTCATTTAAGTTATAACCGGGACAATAGGCGAAGGCAGCTTTAAAGGCAGATTTCTTGCCCATTTCTCCTAAATACCGGACCAGCAGACCTGTTCCTGCCGACACGCCAACACAATAAAGTGAGGACGTTTTAAAACGTTCCCGCACAACAGATATTTGCTCACGCAAGTCATCGGTAAAGCCGACAATACTTAAACGTGGAGTAGTCAATTTTAAGTCAGCATGTCCTCGCCGTAAACATAGTACTACCCTCCATCCTGTCATCAAACGCAGATCACGTACCAGTTCTCGCATACTTTGTGGCGTTCCCATTATAGTGTGCAGTACAAAAACCGTAGGTACATCATCCGGTAAATCATAACCCGACCAGTAAAGCGCGGTTGTACCTCCATCTTGCATGGTAAGAAGTTCTTCATGATCATATTCTAGTTGGGTAGTTTTTTTGCGGATCATATCAAAGTAGAAGAGCTGTAGATGAGTATTAAATAGCCAAGGTGTAGGTATATAGGGCTGATTCAGGAGAGCAATCTGCTCGGCCCATCTCTTGGCCTGTCCTGTAGGGTTATAGTATAAAGTGGGTTGTGCAGCTCCACTAAAATTTTCAAAAAGCTGGGTTACCGTGTTTAATTTTTCATACAGAGACTGAGTATTTAATTGTAGGTGTAACATAGCAGGCTCCTTATCTCTTTTTTATTAGTAAGAACGCTATTACTTTGTCACCCGCCGCTTATAACGGGCCGACTTTGAGTCTTTCCTAGACTTAGGATGATTATTAACGATAAAGACACGGTCCAGTTTGATCTAATTGTAATTTTCTGGGCTTATTATGTGAATCTTGCCACAGTTATTTATTTTTATTCTTTTACTCTTTAGGCAGTTTTAGGTTTAATTTGTAGCACTTTAATTTTCTCCTATTACGCTATTCTGTTTTGGCAATAGTTTACATCCGCATGCTAATGCATCATTTGCACGTGCTACAGCTTTGCCCATGACTTGCATGTGCGAGTCACCTGATATAATTGTAGTAACGGTTTTATGTTTTGGACAAGTTGCTTTATCTCCTACACACGCTACTGGAATACCTTCCACCAGAAAAGTATTATTTCCGCTGATAACTTTTCCACCACCAGTGGTCGGACAACCAACTACAATATAAGGAGTTGCCATTTTAGTTTTCCTTTATTTTTTAAGAGGTACTAAAGTACCTCAAACTCAATACGACGATTTTTCTTGCGGCCCTCTGCAGTTGTATTATCAGCAACCGGTTTGCTTGAACCCATACCTTCCGTACTCAGATTTTCTGCTTTAATATTTTTAGCAATAAGATAATTGCATACAGCCATCGCACGTTCCTGGCTTAGTAAAAAGTTTTTATTGCCATCTCCCGAACTGTCTGTATGACCAATGATTTTAACTTTTTTTCCGCCTACCTTATGTAAGGCTACTGCCATTTCTTCCAGAATCTGACGTCCAGCCGCTGTCAACACCGCACTGCCTGATTCAAATTCAACAATCCGGTTTTTTAAAGCATCATCAATAATTTTCTGCTCGGCCTGATTTACAGATAATTGGGCATTAAAGCGATATGGTTGCTGTATAAGCATTTGAAAATTTGCAGTAGTAGGTTGAATATCATTTAGATGACTAACCTTACCATTAAGCTCGATTTGTGTACCTCGTACGCGCAGCTGTCCCTGTCTGACTTTTTTAAGTTCTGGCGTAATTACACGAGCCACAGAATCACTCCAGCCATTTGGGGCTGCTACAGGCCGCACCTGAATTTTGTCAATCACTTGGTTTGCACCATATACAGACTGCATTCTCATCAGAATCGCCTGTTTACTGGCTTCATTTGGTACCACTCCCTCTACAACTACAGGTTCTGCCCAGACTAGCGAACCTCCTCCCAAGCCAATAACACAGACTACAGCATATTTTAATTTTTTATAAGATCGCATATTTATTCATCTAAAAAAGTTTGGCGAAAGAGTTTTAAGCCTTGATTTAAACTTAATTGCCGCTGGCATAAAGCCTGTTCTAGAGTAGCTAAACCAGCATTCTGCTCCAGATATGGATCAATCCATTGGGCCTGAACTAATGATACCCAGTGTTCACTCTGCATATTGTTAACAAAAATATCACTGAGGGCCAATATGTCAGCACCTTGAAAGCCAAATAATAGGACTGGCTTTTCTTGATGCAAAATACCAATGAGAACTTCAGTTTGGGCTTTTTTTAAAAAATGCCCGATCATACTTACCCATAGGGTCGCCACTTCATAACAATATATATGGCTATTAATTGGAAGAATCAGTATCTTATTTAATCGACTGGTTCCATTTTTCAAAATGGGCTGTAATAACAGACCTAAACCAATCATACTTTGTACCAGTTCATATACACTAATTTTCATTAACTGAGCAAATGTATGCATCGTATGATTTTCATAAAATGCCTGTGCTTCAGCTATGGTAAATGACTGAATCTGGTCAGGGAGATTTGCCAATTTATTCAGCATGATATCGCTATTATGAATTGTTCTTAGTACCCTGTTTCTCTGGAATAGGTCAACTAAAACCGGTTTATAACAATAAGGTGCTAGGAGTAGATTCTGATAGGGTTGTTCAACTTCCAGTAAGTGACTTAATACCATAGGAAAAGGCCGGCCCGAGCTATCTTCACTGGTGATGAGATTAGCCACCAAAAACATTTTTTCGTGAGGGTTAGCGATAAAAAAATCTAAAGATGGTAAAGCTGCATAGTGCTGCTTAAAACCAGTATTCTGCATGGCCTGTTCCAGAGCTTCTGTAATCCACTGATCAATAACCTGTATCAGTGCATACTGCCCCTTTGATTTCAGGAAGTCGCCGCGTGCAGGAGTTTTTCCATAATATAAAGGCGTACTTTTTAAATACTGCATTGTTTCGCCCCTTGAATATCCTTATTCTCTTGCATCAGGAAGTACCTCCTGTCCGCGGTACGACAGCAGATACTGCCGGTGCAGGCTGTGCAGAAACAACTCGTACTGCCTTGTCAGTTGTGACTTTATCGACCAGCTGCAAACCTGAGTATCCACGACTTGAACCGATTCCTCCTGAACTGCTTCCACTAATCAGGCGGAAATTCACTTTTACAAATACCGATGGATCGGTTTTACTGCGCCATACCATTTCAAAGCTGCCATTTTGCTCCTTACGCTGAGCAGAATCGATCAGGCGGTTAATGCCATATTCACCTGGCTCATCAAAAATTGTATGGGTTTGCCCTTGAAGGTCTACAGCAGTAATACGCGCTCCAGGAATTGCACTACGGTTCGGCCAGACAAAGTTTACCCACTGCTGAATTCCATTTTCATAGAGCATACGTTGACCATCAATATCGATGGTATAGGACAGAAGCTGTGGATTCTGTAACGGATAGAACTGGAAATTCGACTGGTTCGCTGCGGGCGTAGCAGTCGGCTGGTCAAGTGTACCTGTTGCCATACCATTGATTGGAGCAACATAACGCTGGAAGTTCATGACAAATTGTGGATTCAGGCTAATACCCAAATCTTTCCAGGTCTTGGACGTTAAAGTATAACCACGGCGAATGACCAAGGGGTCTAATATTTCTTTTACAAAACGGGCAATACTACCGGTATCCCCAAAAATTTGCCCGATTTCATTACTGGTAGCTTGTAATGAGACAGAGGAATTAAATGGATATTTTTGGCTTAAGTTCGCTTGAAATGGCTGATATGCCTGAATTATCCAAAGCTTATTAAGCTCTTCTTGTGCAGGTGTAATTAAGCTAGCAAAAGACTGGGTCAAAGGACTCACTAAAAGTTTCTGTATCATCTGCTGATCAATATCGTTCAGTCCTACCAGCATTCTCTCATCAATATGCTTTTGTGCAGTATTAAAAACTGAGTTCTGATCACTGATAGTCTGTTTAACCAGTGCCATAGCACTCGGACCAATTTCACCAGCATTCTTCAGGTCATTAAATTTACTTCGCACCTGGGCAAGATTCTGCATGTATTCATCAAGCAAGGATTTATTCTGCTGATCGTCACGTTTACGTACCAGTTGATAGAACATCTGATATTCCTGTGAGATTGGTCCTTGAGCTTTATTTGATACCTGTTGTGACATTTGCGCATCACTGCGGTTTAGCACTTTACGTTTAAACCAGGCAATAAAACCTTTTTGTGGCACAGCCAGTTCAGCCTGTACTACCGGGTTATCCCAATTTGTTTCAATAGCAATACGCTCAAATAGAATACGAATTGGTGAGTTCTGTGGTTCACCCAGTATGTCAATATTTTTAGACTGCTGACTGAACTGGGGAGCTTTTGCATAATAAATACCATTCAGGAATTTTCTCCACTCTGCAATATATTCCTGCTTGTAGAGAGCAACTAGCTGCTTACGGATCTGCTCTGGACTGCCAGAGAAAGTCAGGTCATCTGACTGACGGCTGTTGAGTACCCAGTCTTTACTATCTGTCGGTTTATTGGCTGCTTCATCAATTGCACTACTAACATATTCATCCCATGCCTTTTGGGTAAAAACGCCTGGAAGAGCATAACTGCCGAGCACAGCACCTTTATTATTTTCGCCAACAATCTGACCCGCTGTTAAGGCAGGAAAGCGTACAGCCGCACGCATCTTGATTTCATTATAGACACGGTCACGTGCAGGCATACCGCGAATGACAGACAATAAGACCTGACGGGTCTGATCTACTAGCTGAGTATCTGCATCAAGTACCGGAAACTGCTGATCACCAGTTAATGTCATAGCATAAGAGAGTACCTGTTCAGCCTGCTGGATCATATCTCCCCGAGACATTTGACCACGGTTAGCATCCACCCATGACCGCCAGAAACGCGTAACCTGATCACTTAAATGCCCTGCATCCATATATTGCGGGTTGCTCATCATCAGATAAGCTTTCAAAGCATTATAAGCATCTTGTGGATTGGTATCTAAAGGTTCCAGATATTGCCCAGTCTTAGCCACCTGCTTGACTTCAACATTGATATGATTAGCTTTAAGTGTTTCTTCATTATTTTTAACCCGCTGCAAATATTGCGCAATATTTTGCTGGGTGGGCTGCAACACAATCTGACGAATACCTTTTAAATACTCAGCCTTTAAAGTCTCACGGAGTTGGTTTCCCTGATACAGGCCAAAGCGGAACTTTAAAGGGCGATGTTCATCAAACTCATCGAGCTGCTGTAAACGCTCCTGCAAGATGAGTAGAGCCTCAAGCTGCGTAGGAAGCTGCTGGCCAGAAGCCTTTTCTAAATGTACCACTTTATCTAAATCAGCCTGCACATCTGCAATCAGCTGCTGGTTGTTACGATATGACCATACCCATAAACCGAGAATAATAGATACACCAAGCAGAGCTCCTATAAATGCCAGATAGCGCTGACGTTTTCTGCCTGGATTAATATGCTGTTTTACCAGATTTTTATCTTTTAAAATAATGTTAGAAAATAGTCCCTTCAGAAAATATCCATGATTCTGTGGAGCAATGTTATGATCACCAGGTTCAGCTTGAGGAATTTGAGAAAGATGAAATTCCTGTGCAATCTGCTTTGTCATTGGACTTTCAATTATACCTTCTTGCAAGGCACTGGTGAAATAAAACCCCCGGAATACGGGCTGAAACTGATAAGGATTATCTTCAAACAATGTGCTGATAAAGCTTTTTAATGCCGGTTTTAAAGTTTTAAACTCGAGCGGGAATGTCATTACACTTGGTGAAATATTCTGTGAATGACGACGACTCAGATGCGTCGTACTGACCCCCTTTAATCCATCATAAAGTAAATTGTAATGGTATTCGAAAAGCTCAACCGCATTTTGTGATGAATTCTGTTCATACGGCAGAGTTGCACCCCAAGCCTGGTTATATTCTTGTGCTTCATAACAATCAAAAAACTCAGTGAAACCTGCAATCAGATCCATTTTTGAAAAGACCAGATATACTGGCACCACTACTTCCAAACGCTCGGTTAAATCCTGAATTCGGGCGCGCAAGTTTTTTGCCAGTTTAAGTGAATTTTCTGGGCTCTGACCAATCAATTCAGCAATACTGACAATAACAATGAGCCCATTTACTGGTGCCTTAGAGCGATTCTTTTTGAGAATATTAAGAAAACCCAGCCATTCAGAATGATCTTCTGCATAGACAGAATAACGTCCAGCAGTATCCAGTAAAACGCCTTCAGTAGAGAAGAACCAGTCACAGTTTCGTGTGCCGCTTAAACCTGCTGAAATCATTTTCTGGTGCGTCTCCTCAAATGGAAACTTTAACCCCGAATTGTAAATTGCTGAACTCTTGCCTGCTGCCGGATTACCAATAACCATATACCAAGGTAATTCATAAAGTGCGGCATTACCTTTTTTATCTCCCAGCTTTGACTTGCGAATTAACTGGATAGAATCTTTCATCTGCTGGTTAATCAGTTGAAGTTCTTCTTTATTTTTTTGCTGGCCATACTCGGCTTTTGTATCCTGCTGAATTGCATTAGCAAGTTCTTCCCCTTGCACCGTATGACGTCTGCGCTGTACCAGCCAGTAAATACCATAGCAAATAAGTCCCAGCATGTAGCTGGCTGCCAGTGCCCAGAAAATGTGTCGTGGTAAAACAGAGTAAGATGATACCAGAGCAACAAACAATGATAAGGCAATAATAGCCCTAGGATTGGTAATGTACTGCCACAAGTAACCTAAAATGATATACATTGAGTTCTCGTATTTCTAAAAATAATTAATCAGCTATCAGTTATTGCTTCCCGAGGTCCTATCTCCTCAGGAATATCTTGGATAATTGCCTGTATATCCTGTCCAAATACCACAGCGACCTGTTCCGGCGGCAGTAACATACCAAGCATCATTCCATAAATTTTTTCCAGATTTTGTGTATGACCTAAACTTGCTCTACAGTATAAATAGTGGTGTGGCTCAATCGGACTCTGCTCAAAATATTGCTCTATTCTCTTTAATGTCTTGATCTGTGTAATATCATCAAGTACCACCACAAAAGGTTCTTCATTTTTATACTGTGGTAGTTCATCAATATTCAGTTCTTTCAGAATATGTCTGACCTGATTCTGGTTTATAGCCAGCACTAACCTTTTTAAAGGTAAGAGCTGTTCAAAATTGACCTTTGTAGATGCTATACAACAGCTGCTCGAAAATTCTGCTGGCAGATAATGGTCAGAGATCCAGATGCGCTCATCAATTATCTCCTGATCAATTTCAGAATCAGCACTAATGATCAGAGAAATTTCCTGGGTCTGATCCTGCTGCTGTTTCAATAAAATTAAAAAATCATATACTACCGTTTCTGCGCCAAGAAAATGATATTCCAGATGTATTTTTTGCGGAATAATGCCAAGGTTACTGAAAAACTCCTGTAACCGGTTTTGGTGAGCCGTTTCGTTCCAGACGTGCTGTAAATCTTCAGATAAAAGAATATGCAGATTAAGACGATCGAGTCTTTCCACCTGTTTAAGTTCTGGTACAGCAACTTCATCTGGATCATATTCTGCGCCCGGGTCTATCCAGGCAGGATGCATACGGTAGTCATGAATTTGTTGAGTTTCATAGAACAGACTGGAGTATTTTAGATGTTCAGCAACCTGACGAAGTACCTCAAAATTTTTTTCAAGCTGATGCTCTACTAAAGCCATAATACGTTGTTGGCGTACCGAAAATGTGGTAAGCCCATCTGCATCTTGCTCCGGTCCAAGTTTTTCATCCAGCTTTTCAATACGGTAAGAGAGAATTGGCAGCCCATTGCTATTTTGTAATTTCAGGTCCAGTTCAGGACTTGTATATTCTTTTAACTGCTCAAGAATGGCTCCATCTTCACCTAAAGCACTGTAAACATGCGCAGCATAAATGTTCAGCTTTAGCCACTCAATCTGTTGCGTCACCTGAGTACTTGGTGCTTCTTGTGCTTTCTGTTGTGCCAATTCAGCCTGATTTTTTTTACTCTGATAGGCCTGATAAGCTAGATAAATCAACCATGGCGAGAGTAAAAGACATGTTATAGCAAGAGGTAAGAGCCCGAAATAGATCAGGAAATCCTGACGTTCTGGCTCATATTGAACATCTCTCCAGTACAGAATGATCAAACTACTTAGCGTTAAAAATACACCAATAAAAGTCGCCAGGATTTTTTTCAACATGAAACCGCTCCTATCAGACTATAGCAGGTTTCATAGTTATGCTGGGGTTGCTCCGGTGGCATCAGAAAACTACCTTGTCCCAGACCAGCAGACTGTTGATGCTCCAGATGCGTGGCCTCAATTTCACTCCGGTCCAAGATTAATCGCACATCAATAAATAATGTTGGACTACACCAAGACTGCACCAGACGTTTAAGTTTTATATAAAGCGGCTGCTGTGGTAAAAATTCCAGATACTGTGCCCGTTTCATAGGGCCTATCTGTATTTCAATTTTTCCATCAACCTGCTGAACGGTATCGCCACAAAATGTATTCAGTCCTAAAAGGCTGGGTTTATGACTATTGAGACAGGTTTTTTGTTCATCGGCTAATTTAAAGGTTTCCCTGATAAATTCCCGTATATGTATGTTCTGCTTAAAGATACAGCTCAGCATGGTTTTCAGCGCATGAGGAGTATTATTCTGTCCCTGCATCAGGCCCGCGAATTCCGCAAAATACTCGTCCAGCTCAGTTTGCTGATGCTGGGTACGAATATAACCATTTAATGCATGCAAGATATCCAGATAGCGGTTTTCCTGTTCAACTTCATAACGTACAGGTAAATTATAGCTAATACTCGAGTCTACGTACTGTGCGGCCAGTTTATGATTAAATAAGCCCAAAAACTCTTTAACTTCCAGACGTTGCTGCCGGGTACCCTGTTTAACCTTACAGGTATAGGCATAAGGTAAAGCACCCTGGATACCAGTAAGTCCTACTACCAGATTAGTCAAATGCAGGTGCTGCTCTTTAAATTCCAATTGCTCTACTTCGGACGCAGGGAAACTTAGATTAAAAGCAGGTTCAAACTTAAAAGTATCTGCCCACGCAGAATTGTCGCGTAAATACGGAACATGTCTCAACAGACGTGTTGTCTGAATAAACTCAAAAGTACCTGCTTTATTAAATAACTGGTCAATTACAGAAGAGTTTTGCCACCAACGTTCTGCACGCATTGGTATAACTCCTGCTGACTTAAACTGTCTGTGATTACCACATCAACGAAGCTGTTGATCTGGACCTTCAAATTAAAGATATGACTAAGTAAATAACTGAATATATATAAACTATGGCCCTTAAAGACACTGCTATTTATACTTAACTCTGCTTTAACACCCCGAATAAACATGGGAAAAGGTTTTGCATCAACCAGTTTATGGGTTAATGAAAACTCTAATTGATCAATTGCATTAATAATTAAGTGATTTTCTTTAGAAGACGGCAGATTATATAATGCAAGCAATTCCTTAACATGGCTTAGGCTGTCGCCTTTCATTAAAGCTAGCGTATTCAGTGAAAGATGAGAAATAATACGCCACTGTTCAGTTTTATTCTGATCGAAACTATAAGGTACCGTTGGACGTTTAAGTATTAATGCCCGGCGTGCCAGACTGCTATCATTCAGATTTAAAATATTATTAGACTGGCTTAATGCCTCATGAGCTAAATCACGGTTCGAACATAATAAACGGATACTGATAAAATCAGATTTAATCTCAAAGGGTTTTAAATGTTTAGAGATGATTGAGTAGCGCATCTCGACAAAATTGGTTTGTATTGGCTGATAATCCAGCGCATAAAAAAACTGTACCTGTTCATTTTTATAGTGACTGATAGCAAAAAATGGTAAAACACTAGTATAGACCTGCTCCTGATTGGTTTTCTCACGCACCATATTCATTTCAAGAATTGAATATACTTGATAAGATTCAGGATGATGTGTATCCGTAATTAATGGATAATATAGCTGGGTATGAGTGATTTTCTGTGGTTCAGCTTGCTTTTCAAACAGGTTGATGGCTGGTGAAGTAAACAGCTTAAAATTTGCAACATTCAGTTCAGAATAATTACGAATCATTGATTGGTCATTCAGGTTCAGCTTAAAATAAATTAGAACCTCAAAACTCTCATACTGCTGAATACGGCCTTTTAAAATACCAAGATCAAGATTTAAATAATTAAATTTTTCAGGAAAACAAAAATATTCCATCAGTAGACGATAGGCATGATGGGTATGCTGGTCTACTGGTAACAGGCATTCTTCTTCTGCAAAACCTATGATACTAAAGGGGTTATCTATTTTTAAGATCTGTTGACCAATTCGCAAGGCAAATCCAGTCTCAGGCCTAAAAATACTGTCTAAAACCTGTAAAGGGAAATTTGAGATTGCATCCAGGTAGATAGGTAATCTTTCCTGTATCAGAACAGCTTGTGCATTATTAAAAATGTCAAATTTTAAGCTCAAGCTTGCATTCTGGCTTAAATGTATATGTGCGCTTGGTGATGTTTTAAATTCAAGTTGACTTAAGGCAACAGGAAGCAATATTACCTGTTGACTGGTATTAAACTCACACTGTACCCCTCTAAAACTGCGCGACTTCAGGGTTGTCTGTTTAGGAATAATATGTCGGCCAGTCAACTGCCTGATTTTATTTTCGTCTTCAAAACTTACTATCGTACAGGCTGGAAAATGCCGCAAATACTGCGGAAACATTACTTCAAATAATGCCCGAGTAAATACGTCATAACTATCTTCAAGCTTTTTATCAATCCGAGCTGCAATTAAAGAAAAAGCCTGAATTAACCGTTCAATATGCGGATCATCAATCTGTTCCTGGTTTAATGATAAACGCTGGGCAATTTTAGGATACTTCTGTGCAAACTCTCGTGATTGCTGACTGAATTCTTGTAATTGCTTTTCATAATAGGGTAAGAGTTGTTCTATCACAGGAGGCCCACATTAAGTTCTTGCAGAGATAACGTATTGTTGTGTTGTTGGTTTTAATAAAGCATCAAAAAGTACAGGTTCATATAGAGGATAAATATTTAAATAAGCCTGAATGCTCAAGCAAAGTGACCCCATATTATGCCCATCAAGTAACATTTCTACTTTGACCTGCTTAAGACGTGGCTCATGTGCTTCAATAGACTGCTCGATAGAATGACAAATTGTCTCCCGATCCAGTGGATTAGCGGTAGAAAGACCCACAAAGTCAATAATCCCAAACTGTAAAACAGATTTACGGGCCAGTGGATAAGCTGTCATCTCTTGATCAAATTTTGCCACACGGCTGTTTAATAAATCTTCTAGATCATGAGCAACAGATTCCCGTAACTGCTGGATTCAAAGTCCCTGTAAATAGCGGTCTTGCTCTGGAATCAGGCGATCAAACAATGTCGAACGGAATCCATAAGGGTATAAATGGTCTAGATTCATTTTTTAGTTATAAATAAAAGCTTAATAGAAATAGAGGTTAACCAGGTGTTAACCTCTATTCAGGGTAATCACTTGACTATTATGCAGCGTAAGATGCTGTATTATTAGAAAGTGACCATTTCTTAGTAACTGCGCCTTTTGCTGTACCATTAATATCCTGTTGGTTATAAGTCCACTCAACAGCGGCATATTTCAGACCAAACGCTTCTGTTGGCACCCCCTCTTCATTTACAGTGGGTGTTACGCTTGAAACAAGTACATGCTTTAACTTGATTTGCAGATATTTAATACGTTTATCGCCATTGGCCCGATAAAAGTCAATCTGTACTTCATCAAAGGTATAGCCCGCAGAACATGCTTCCCATAATTTAGGGCTGGTTGCATCCAGATCTTTTACAAATATCATATCTGAATGCTCAACACGTTCAGCCGTATGCCCCCCTACACTACTTGAAGTTGCAGATTTAGGCTGACGAATATTATGAGACCAAGAGTTAACCTCAAGCCATCCCTTATGCTCACTGTCACGTGACTCACCATCTACTTTATATTTACCTCTAAATTCGATATAAATATCTTTCATTTAATAAACTTCCTCTTTTAATTTAAAGTTATTATGTGGTTAGGTTCTTTTTAGTTGGAAGACTGGGGTAATTCAGTCACGAGTCGCAAAGAAACAGACAACTCATCCAGCTGGAAATGCGGTCTTAAAAAGACCACCGACTTGTAGTGTCCCGGTTGCGCCGGATCTTCTACAACTTTTACTGATGCTTCACGAAGCGGATACTGTGCCTTGGCTTCTTGTGATGCACCATCATCAAGTAATACGTACTGCGATAGCCATTCATTTAGAAATGCCTCTACATTACCTGCTGAAGCAAAGCTGCCGACCTTGTCACGCATCATTGCTTTTAGATAGTGAGCAATACGTGATACGGCCATGATGTATTGGATCTGGCTAGACAGTGCAGAATTTGCATTAGCTGTATCGTTGTCATATTTTTTTGGTTTCTGAGCTGACTGGGCACCAAAGAAAGCTGCATAATCTGTATTTTTGCAGTGAACCAGCGGGATAAAACCAAGGTCGCTTAACTCTTTTTCACGTCGGTCAGTAATGGCTATTTCTGTTGGGCACTTGAGTAACACTTCGCCATCTGGGGTCTTAAAAGTGTGCACAGGTAGTCCTTCTACCAGGCCACCGCCTTCTACACCGCGAATTGCTGCACACCAGCCATATAAATCAAAAGCATTTGTCAGACGCGTACCGAATGCATAGGCTGCATTCATCCATAAATATTCGTCATGATGCTGACCAGATACTTCCTCAGCGAAATTAAAACCCTCTGTTGCAGTACCCTCTTTAGGATGATAAGGCAAACGTCCCAATACGCGTGGCATAGTTAGAGCAACATAGCGCGCATCTTCACTATCCCGAAAGGAACGCCATTGTACATATTCAGCAGTTTCAAAAATTTTGGAGACATCTCTTGGACGGTCAATATCAGTAAATGACTCAAGACCCAGAATACTTGGACTGGCTGCGGAAATAAAAGGTGCATGTGCTGCAGCAGCGATATGAGAGATCTGCTCAAGCAGATACATGTCTGAAGGAGTACGGTCAAATTCAAAATCACCGATCAGGGCTGCATATGGAGCACCACCGAAGGAGCCATATTCCTCTTCATAAATCTTTTTAAACAATGTGCTCTGGTCAAAATCAGTTGCACCCTGAAAATCTTTTACCAGTTCCTTCTTAGTAGTATTCAGCATCCGGATTTTGATCATCGGATTAGAAGGTGTTTCTTGGCAAAAATAATATAACCCGCGCCAAGTCGACTCGATCTTCTGAAATTGTTCATTGTGCATGATCTGGCTAAGCTGGCCGGAAATCAGTGCATCAATTTCTGCAATACGCTTGTCAATTGAAAGCGTCATATTTTCAGATACTGTAATGGTTCCTGCCATTACTTCTTTTGCCAGCTCGCCAATCAGGCTTTTAGCACGGTCATGTTCTTCTTCATTTCGCGCAATGCGGCTTTGTTCAACAATAGAGTCCAGCAAATTGACCGGTTCATTTTCCAGAGCAAATGCAGTAGCTGCCTGAGTATTATTCATGTTCAGCCTCCGCGCTCAGTTTACGTATCTGGTCAGTACTTTTAAGTACTTCATCCAGTAAGTCTTCAAGCTTTTCACTATTGGATATCTTGTTACGCAAATCTGTCAAACGTTCACGCGCTTCCACAAGTTTGCGCAAAGGTTCTACCTGCTGAGCCACCTGCTCCGGCCGAAAATCCTCCATAGACTTAAATATCAATTCTACAGACATGCGGCCGCCCTCCTCAGTCAGAGTGTTATTTACCTGAAAAGCAGCACGTGGAGCAAGTGACTCCATGACTTCATCAATGTTATCCAGATCAACATTAATGAATTTCTTATCTTTTAATTTAGTCTTTTCCAGTTCAGAAGCAGCAGAAAAATCCCCTACTACTCCAACTACAAAAGGTAATTCTTTGGCTTCTTTACCATCACCAATTTCAACGTCGTAAGTGAGCTGAACGCGTGGTGGACGAATCCGCTGAAGCTTTTTCTGTACGCTTTCTCTTTTCGCCATAATGTTGTATTCCGAATAATTTATTTAAGTGATTCAAATGGATTCGTGCCAGTTTTACTTATACTTGCTGAATTTGGCTGTTTAGTTGCTGTACTTTGGCGGGCTTTCACCGGCGCTGTACGAATGTTGCTATTACGGGAAGGCTTTGCTGTGGTGGTACGTTTGGTTGACTTTACTACTGAACGCGCTTCGCGAGTTTTTATCGTCTCATCAGTAATAGCTTTGGTATTTATCGTCTCAGGTACGGGCATAGCCATACGGATCGTATCACTTAACTCTTTGGCAGGTGGGTAAGTCAAGTCATTACTCAAGAACCGCATTTCATTAGTACGCATATCCTGTAAGGCCTGTTTGGCAATTCCTATTCCTGCAAGAAAGGTAACATCTGTTAAACCTGCACCTCGAACATTTTGCTGTTTGAGTTGTTGTGCAAGCGCTAGTGCATTTACGGGCTGATTCAACTCGTACATACGCAAGGCAGCCTGAACAAGCAGGTCATTTTTACGCGCAGCATTATTTTTATCACAAACTTGTTGATAAATTGATAATAACTTAGGATCTGTTTGCCCTGCAGCCAGTGGATTCTGCTTAACACATTTGCTTTTTAATTTGATGGAGTTCACATTATCTGCTGCATAAGCTAGATTAATTCCACTTGGTAAATTTATACCTGTAAATAGGAGCGCTATTAAAATACCTTTCTTCAAAACATGCCTCATTTTTTATTTAAGTTTTTAATTGATAGGCTAAAAATTATTTTTAAAAAATACTTACCTATCAATCTTTATACATTAACAAAATAGATTTGCCGAATTTAACAAAAAAACTACGATTAATGTCAAGTTGAGTTACGTTTATTAAACAATCTCCATATTTCCTCTAGAAAACTGCCCACAAGCTATTTTATGTAATATACATGTATATTTTTTTACACAAACTTCACATTTTTATTGTAGAATAATAAGAGAATTCAGCCATGGCATACAAGTTATTGAAATATATAATTTTATCCATTTAAAATATTAAAAGAATATCAAATTAATATTATTTTCTAGATTTTGATATTCAAAAAATTTGCGAGTTATAGATGAGTAATTTAAAAATTCTAATTACAAAATTATCTTTTCCTACCCGTACAGCCTTAGAAAAATCAGCAAATTTTTGTATTAAGTTACAGAACTATGAAATTGAAATTGAACATTTATTTATAGAATTATTAAATCAGGAAGTGCCCAATGATATACAGTTATTATTAGAAAAATATAACATTTCTAATGATAATCTAATCAATGATTTAAAGGAAACTATTTGTTCTTTACCGAAAGGAAATACTCGTACTCCTATTTTTGCCAAGTCAATTATCCGATTATTTGAACAGGCATGGTTAATCGCTTCAGCTGACCAAATTCCAGTTATTCGTAGTGGACACTTACTGGTAGCTCTATTAACGGCGCCTGATCTTTATCAGATTGCAACTCGAGCTTCAAGTCTGTTTGATTTACTGCCAATCGACAGTATGAAACACAAATTTCTGGAAGTATGTACATCAAGTACAGAACATAAAGTTGAGCGGTCTTGCTCTACAGAGCAGAACCATCTCCATACTCAACAAGAGACCATACCCTCTATATCACCTGCTATTAAAACACCAGCACTCGATCAGTACACCATTAATCTGTCTGTAAAAGCCGAGACCGGTAAAATTGATCCTGTGATTGGGCGTGAACATGAAATCCGTTTAATGCTGGATATCCTATTGCGTCGTCGCCAGAATAATCCCATTCTAACTGGTGAACCGGGAGTTGGAAAAACTGCTGTAGTGGAAGGTCTGGCACTAAAAATTTCTCAAGGACTGGTTCCAGAGGCGCTACGTAATGTACAGCTTCATGTTCTTGATATGGGGTTATTGCAAGCAGGAGCAAGTGTTAAGGGAGAATTTGAAAACCGGTTAAAACAGGTTATTCAGGAAGTACAAGCCTCACCCCATCCTATTATTTTATTTATTGATGAAGCACATACCCTTATCGGTGCAGGTGGCCAAGCTGGGCAAAATGATGCAGCGAACCTCTTAAAACCGGCTTTAGCCCGAGGAGAGTTACGTACAATTGCAGCTACGACCTGGGCCGAATATAAACAGTATTTTGAAAAGGACGCAGCACTAAGCCGCCGTTTTCAGGTCGTAAAGGTAGAAGAGCCCAGTGAAGAAGTAGCAATTGATATGCTGCGCGCCATGATTCCCGTTATGCAGGCTCACTTTAACCTGCAAATTGATGATCAGGCAATTATTACTGCGGTACAGGCATCTCATCGTTATATTAGTGGTCGGCAGCTTCCTGATAAAGCTATTAGTGTGCTAGATACTGCTGCGGCACGGGTGGCTCTTACACATAATGCTCAGCCAGTGAAACTAGATCAGCTAAAGGCTCAACTGCACAATTTGACACTGGAACAACAGATTCTGCAAAATGAACATCGCCAGATCCCTATACACCATGAACGCCTAGATGAGCTTGAACAGTGTTTGGTAAGACTGCAACAGGAAATTCAGGAGACAGAAGACCAGTGGCAAGCAGAGCTGAAACTGGTCAAAAATATTCAAAGGCTTAAACAACAGGATACTGATGAACAGACTGCTGTTCAAAATGAGATTACCAGATTACGTGCAGATTTAAACGCATTGCAGGGACAACAGCCTCTGGTCTTTGAACGTGTTAACGCCCAGATAATTAATGAAATTATTTCTGACTGGACCGGTATACCAGTTGGCAATATGATCAATGACGAAATCAAGCAGATTTTGACCTTAGAAAACAAACTTGCGCAGCGTGTTATGGGGCAAAGTTGTGCACTTGAGCAGCTGGTACAAGGAATTAAAACTTCAAAAGCTAAACTTGAAGATCCCAATAAACCTCAGGGTGTATTTCTGCTTATCGGTCCAAGTGGTGTAGGAAAAACTGAAACTGCCTTAGCTCTTGCTCACGAACTCTATGGTGGTGAACAGCATCTAATTACTATTAATATGTCAGAATATCAAGAAGCCCACACCGTCTCTTCTCTCAAAGGTGCTCCTCCGGGATATGTCGGATATGGTCAGGGTGGAGTTCTAACTGAAGCAGTGCGTCGTAATCCTTATAGTGTGATCCTACTTGATGAAATTGAAAAAGCGCATAGTGATGTGCAGGAATTGTTTTATCAGGTCTTCGACAAAGGCACACTAGAAGATGGTGAAGGCCGTGTAATCGATTTTAAAAATACTATTATTTTACTGACTTCAAATATAGGATCTAGTGCGATTATGCAGGCCTGTCTGAGTCAGGAAGTCCAGCAATGGCCAAGTACCGAAGAACTGGTCGAATATTTAAAACCAAGCCTGTATAAACAGTTTAAGCCTGCATTTATTGGACGTATGCGCATCGTGCCCTATTTCCCACTGCATGATGATTTACTGGTTCAGATCATTGAACACAAGCTGAATAAAGTTACTGCCCGCATCGAGAAACAGTATGCAACTGTGGTGCAATATTCAAATGATCTGATTGAGTTACTGCTTAGCCGGTGCACCGAAGTCGATAGTGGAGCGCGTAATGTAGATAACATTTTGAATTCTAGCATATTACCGGCTCTGGCTACCCATTTATTAATAGCATTAGCGGAGCATCAACTTCCTAAAAAAATTACAATCGATGTTGAAAATGATGAAATTATTTATCGATTTGATCCGATTGAGAAAGTAAAAAAGAAACGTACAGTAAAGAAAACCAAGATAGAAGCTTAAAAAATTAAGAGTCACGTATTATATGAGTATCAATATCTCAAATTTTCTTGAGCCCATTAGTGAAGATAAATCTTGTGGAGAGGATTTTTCCTTTTCTAATGATTTTCACGAAATCAAGAAGGCAAAAACTCAAGATGACTTTTTGCTGGATCAGGGTGACTGGATTACCGAACGCAAGCAAGCAGACTGGGACTTTGTATCCAATAAATGTAGTGATCTTTTACAAAGCAAAAGTAAGGATATTCGTCTATTAACTTGGATTAATGAAGCTTGGGCGTATCTTTTTGGTTTCGAAGGTATTTCGAAAGGGCTGGAATTAAGCCACCGCATGCTTGAGCAATATTGGCAGTCCATACATCCTGAAATTGAAGATAATGATCTGGACCAGCGTATCGGTTTATTACAGGGTCTTCTTAACCAGTTAATACCTTTAATTAAAAAAGTTCCGCTGGTCAATACTGCACCATTTTACACTCTGCTGGACTATGAAAATTTTTTATATCATCAGAATATTCGTCGCAAGCAGGTAGATGAAGATTACTCTACAGAGCATGCTGCTGAACTGGAACAGTTCGAACAGGCACTTTTTAATACCTCCAAAAGCTTTCAATACCAGAATTATCAGCATTTTAGTGAGATTTTACTGCAATGGAACATAATCAAACAGGTATTAGATAATTTGATGGGGCTAGATGCTCCAAGTTTTGCTGCAATTGACTCAAGTTTGGCTGATATTCATGCAACATTAAGAAAAATCTATAAAGCAGAAGCTTTTGGTAGCATCATGACCCATTCTGTACCAGATACAGTCACTGAATCTGTCCCCTTGACTTCTCATATGATTATATCTGAGGAGCCAGCTGTGCTGCAGAACTCACTGGCCTTTCAGCCTCAGATTCAATCTCACATAGCAAACCGTGAGCATGCTATGCGGGTTTTACAGGATATTGCTGATTATTTTCAAGCTAATGAACCGCACAGTCCTGTCAGCTATATGCTGCAAAAAACAATTAAATGGAGCCAGATGCCATTACATGAGTGGCTGGCACAAGTGATTAAAGATGACCAGCCGTTACAGATGGTACAGGACATACTAGGTGTACAACCAAAGAATGAATATGAATAAGATTGGTAATTAATTATGTTTAAAGCAGAAAAAGTTCTTTGGGGCGAGGGTCTATTTTTACGCCCTCAGCATTTCCAGCTACAGGACTCTTATCATGAGCAACGTTTAAACCATACGATTCGTGCCACTATTCCTTTTGCGTATGGCATACAAAAATTGCAGTTTGATGAAGTTCAGCTCAGCACGCATGTGCTGGCTTTAGAAAATATTGAAATGATCTGGCAAGATGGCGAGATTTACCAAGCACCAGCTCAGGATCTGTTACCTGCTCCTGTACTACTCGACGAATTAAGTCTACGTGGAGAGATGACAATTTATCTGGCTTTACCTATCTTACAGGCAAACAAGAAGAATGTTTCAGATGAACAGGCGTCACAGTCCAGCCGTTATCATGACTATTTGGTAGAAACACATGATTTGTTTACTACCGCTATGCCAGCAGATATTACTTTGTTACGGCGTCGTGCAGAATTTAAACTGCTTGAGACACATGTTCATCCGAATCAAGAATTAGAAGGTTTTTTATATTTGCCTGTTGGAAAATTAAAACGACAAAGTTCCGGTATATTTGAGTTGGACCGAAAATTTATTCCTCCAATTCTACAGGTTGAGGCCTCAGAAACCTTAATTTCTAATTTAAGACGAACTCTAAATATAATTAAAGCCAAGATTAAAACCATTCAGAACAATAATCGTGAAAATGAGCAGAAACTCATTGAATTCCGTTCGGGTGATATTGTTTCGTTCTGGCTGGTAAATGCACTAAATACTGCACATGCAGGATTAAACCACCTATTGCAGAACCCACAGGTTCATCCTGAGCGGCTCTTTTTTGAATTATTACGGCTGACAGGCTCATTGCTGACTTTTTCTACTGCTTATGAAGTTGATCATTTACCACAATATAAACACCATCAGCTGCAGGAAAGTTTCCAGCAGCTCGATGTTATTTTAAGAGATTTACTCGATACCATTATTTCTAATCGTTACATTAGTATTGCCCTCAAGGAAATTCGCCCATCTTATTGGCTGGGTAGCCTGGAATCAGACAAAATTAATCGTGACACACGACTCTATATTGCTGTATCAAGCAGCATGATGCAGACACATGAGTTGATTCAAATTGTTCCTTTACGATTTAAAGTAGGTAGTACTGTTGATGTAGAACAGCGCGTGGTTGCAGCCTTACCGGCTATTCCACTGCATCATCTTGTACAGGTCCCGACTGCAATTCCAGTACGCTCAGGGGTAAGTTATTTTGAAATTGAAGCTCATCATGAATTATATCAGCGCATGATTGAGTCTGAAGCAATCTGTATTTATGTTCCTGCTGGCTTTCAAGACATCAGTATTGAACTGATTGCTGTTGTAAACGCTTAGAGAGGCTGGCTATGACACAACATCCTATGGGGGCACCTTCACTTTTTGATGATGGTAAAATTGGCACAGGTATACCAAGTTCCAGTCAGCTACAGAGTAAAGTCCAGACTATTAACCTGATTGATTTAATGCATGACGGTTTTTACATTGTATTTCTAATTCGAAATCAATACTTACCTGGGGATCCGGCTGAGTTCCGTCAGAAAATTCTGGACCTGCTTAACCGCTTTGAACAGCAGGCCAAAAAACTGCATTTTTCTGCTGATGACATTCAAGATGCGAAATATGCTTTTTGCGCACTGATTGATGAAACTATTGTAACCCAGCAGGATCCTGCGTATTTTAATCTGCAAAATGCATGGTTAATTAGCCCCTTACAGCTGAGCTTATTTGGTTCTCAGCTAGCTGGTTACCGTTTTTTTGAAATACTGGAAGAACTGCGCAGACGAGGTAAAGACCGCCTTGCGGCTCTGGAAGTTTTTCATTATTGCCTATTACTGGGGTTTCAGGGTAAATACCGGATTGAATCCATTGAGAGTCTCAATCATCTGGTAGCCAGGGTGGGTGACGAAATCGATTATCTCAAAGGAAAAAAGGCAGCTTTTTCACCTTTCTCGGCTATTCCAGACCAGATCAGGCATATTATTCACCGCGAACTCCCATTTTTCTGGATTCTGTTTTTTCTGCTGCTTTTTGCACTGTTAACCTTTGCCGGTTTACGTTTTATGCTGTCCAAACAAAATCAGCAGGCTTTGTTGCCCTATCAGAATGTGATTTCAGCACCTGCAGAAGAAGCTCATATTACTATCCATTTACCTTAGTAGATTAAAATGATTCAAGAGAAACCGACCTCCTTACGAATCTTGCAGCCATCCAAGAAAAATTCTCTATCACCTGCTCTATATATTCTGATCGGATTTATTTTAGGTATTTTATTCAGTGGTATAGCCATGCTCTTTTTATTTAGAGACTCTTCTGCACCCGCAGTAGTGGAATCTTCTGAAAAGGCTTTTACCCAGAGTAACTCTTCTTTAGCAGCGCATACTGCCCATGCAGAATCCGCGCCAACTTTGTTAGTTACACAAGAGCAGATTCAGGCTACTGAAGAAGAACCAGCCTCAGCTAATGATAATGATAATGATAATGATAATGATAATGATTTTATACAGCCTAAAGAGAGTGAACTCAGCAAGCTATTTACTCCCCCTCCGGTTACTCCAACTGCTACTCCACCGCGAGTTTCACCTTTTGAACATAAAGCTGCTGAGGTGAAAAATCTTCATACAATTCCTAAAACCGCACCTCATCTGGAAACTAAAAAAAGAGAAACTGCTCCTGCTAATGCAAAAATTGAAGCTAAATCGGAAATCATACCTGTTAAGGAAAATGAACCTGAGCTACCTAAAGCGTCGTTACAAATTAAAGTAACTCAAAAACCATTTTCCTTAGATGAATCCTAACTAGTATGATTTTTCTAATTTTCTTCTGTTTTATTTGCCTAGCAGTCGGACTGGGCTTTTTAATGTCTTATGAACTACGGGCACAAGGTTCACAGTTTATTAAAATGCTTTTACCGCAAGGCAGAAAAAAACTTTTAAGCGTTCAACAGTTCGCCCATCATATGCACCATGCTGCTGCACCAGACAAATTACAGTCACACTGGTACTTGCAACAATGGTGGATACTTTTTGCAGGTTTTTTACTTTTTTCCAGTATTTTAATTTTTGCCTTTACCCGACCTGTCAGTTCAACACGGATAGAAGCGGATTATTTAAAAGAAGTTGATCCACAGATTTATGCTTTGCTCAATGGTGAAATGCTGAGTTCTCCCCCTGAAGTTGATGAAATATTAATTCAGGAAGCTATTATAGAAGCCTCTCAACTAGAACAAGCCTATATGGCACAGAACAGTAACTCTGTCAGTGCTGCTAATATAGAAAATCCAGCTGATCATCATCATGGATTATTGGATACCACGATGGTTAATCGTAAATGGGAGAAAATGAATCCGCGTTACAAGCAGCGCTTGCTGATGGTTTTTAAAATCATGAAAGAGCAGCACAATTATGAACTGGTTCTGCTGGAAGGTTACCGTAGCCCATCAAGACAGAATTTACTTGCTGGAAATCCGAACACAACACGCGCTAAAGGCTACCAAAGCTATCATCAGTTTGGCCTAGCCGCAGATGTAGCATTCAAACGTAATGGTAAAGTAGTTATTTCCGAACGTGACCCCTGGGCAATGCGAGGTTATCAGATTTATGGAGAGGTTGCGGAATCTGTAGGGCTTACCTGGGGAGGTCGCTGGAAGTCCATTCAGGATTATGGCCATACAGAATACCGGATGCCAGGGCTGAAGAAAACACGTGAGATGGCTGAGAAATTAATTGCTGAAGCCCAAGTTAATATCAGTACAGACGGTTAATGATTTTATAAATAAGAAGAGGAAAAAATATATCATCCTCTTCTATAAATCTGTCTTATCTATACAGAATACTGTTTTGGTGTTTTTTGTAAAGTTACCCAGTGAACCGGAGTAAACTCTTCAATTACCTACTGGTCATTAAAGCGTCCCTATCCTGAATGTTTTCTCCACCAAATGGTGCAATGGTCTGATCATCTACTGAAGTATCATTGATATGAGTCATATCTGCTTCTATACCTAAAGTAAACTTCGAGCCTCGCTCATAATCTTGAGTGCATACAACACTCGATAAGCCATATTCTGTATAATTTGCCAGAAACAGTGCATGAGTTTCGTCTTGAGCTTTGAGTACTGGAAGTATCGGACCAAAGCTTTCTTCCTTGGCACGTACAGACTCAGGATCAACTTCAGTAAAAATATGCCGAGATATAATATTATCCTGAATTTTCCCTTTTAAAGCCAGTTTTGCACCTTGGGATATACCTTTATCCATCAGGTGCGATATTTTCAACCTGTTTACCGTTGATGATTGGCCCAGTTAAGGTGCTCTCTTGAGCAGGATCACCCTAGGGTAAGGACTATACTTTTTTATCAGTTTTTCCAGGAATTCGTTGTGACTTTTTTCATTCACAATTACCCGTAACCATACTAGTTTTCACCCTTATTTAAATTCATTATTCCATGTAATTTTCAAGTTTAAGGCAAATTAAAGCTTGTATTCCTGCTGACCAATATGATGATAACAGCGATTGAAATATATCAAGCCATGACAACTCTCTTTATTCTCATTCATTTTAATGGCCTCAACCTCACAGTAAAAAATTGTATGTGTCCCAACATCATTCATTTGTCTGATCCGGCAGTCGAAACTGACCAGCGCATCTGAAAGAACTGGAGACCCGGTCAGCAGTGTAGTCCATTCTCCATGGGTAAAGCGTTCGTCCATAGGTATTCTGGAAGCAAAAGCTTGAGAAATCTGCTGATGATGTGCACCCAGCACATTGACCGATAAAATTCCATTATCCTTAAAATGGCAATGAGAACTTGATGAACGATTCATGCAGACCAAAAGTGTGGGAGGCGTGTCAGTTACGCTACACACAGCCGATGCGGTAAAACCGAACCGTCCTGTTTCCCCTGCTGTGGTAATTACATTGACTGCGCCCGTCAGCAATGACATGCCATTACGAAAATCTGTTGTTTCTACCATGACTGTCTCCTTTGTCATCAGATATCCAGTACCAGGCGAGCCGACTTAGAACGCGAGCAGCACACCAGAATCTGTTCATTACTTGCCTTTTCTTCATCGGTAAAATAGACATCCCGATGATCCGGCTCTCCTTCAATTACATCACACATACAGGTACCGCATACACCCTGCTCACAGGACATTTCTATTTCAACACCCTCTCTGGCCAAGGCTTGTAAAATGGTTTCTTCGGCATTGACCAGAACAATTTTACCACTACGCTGAGCCATAACTTCAAACGCTTCGCCGCTGGTGTCAGTATCAACCTGAAAATATTCTTTATGGATCTGCTGCTCTGGGAAATTCTGGGTTTGTGCCAGATTAATCACCCAGTCCATAAACCCGGACGGACCACAGGTATAAATATGGCTCTGTCGATCAAGATCCTTTATAGCTGACTGAAAAAATTCGCGGTGACTGGCACCTTCAGATTTGAAATGAAACCGGGTAAATGCAGCCAGTTCGCCATTTCGAATTTCATTCACGAAAGCACAGCGTTCGGGGCTGCTGCCACAGTAATGCAGTTCAAACAATGCGCCTTGATGCAGCAATTCATAAGCCATGGTAATAAGAGGCGTAATGCCAATTCCCCCACCAATCAGCACAGTATGTTTAGCCTGTACCAACGGAAATAAATTACGTGGTTCACTGACCTGAATTTGCATGCCGTTTTGAATATCGTCAAATGCCGAGACCGAGCCACCACGTGATGCCGGATCTTTTAATATACCCAAGCGAAAAACACCCTTCTTTGCCGGGTCCTGACACAGTGAATATTGACGGATCATCCCATTAGGCAGGTGTACATCAATATGTGCGCCTGCTTCCACTTTAGGTAAAGGCTGGGCGGTTGCCGATTCAAATTCCATGACTGCAATATCACCGCCTTCGATATACCGATGTTTCACGACTACATCATAAAGTGCTGTCATTCCAAACTCCTTTTACTTCATCAGCCGCAGGGCTATCGCATAAATAATCCACCATTAATGTCCCAAGTAGCACCTGTGACAAAATGGGCATCCGGGCTGGCCAGCAAGGCACAGGTTTCAGCAATAAACTCCATACTGCCGAGTGCCTTGACCGGAATATTCTGGATGAACTGCTCTATCTTTTCATCCGGCACTACGCTATGCACAATGGGTGATTCCATCGGTCCAGGCGCTACCGCATTTACGGTCACGCCTTTGGCCGCGAACTCCTTGGCGAAAATTTTAGTCAGCGTTACGATTGCCCCCTTACTTGCCGCATAATGTGCGCCTGTAGCCGTCCCCCCATTTTGACCCGCCAGTGAAGCCATATTGATAATCCGGCCATAGCCCTGTTCAGCCATGTATTTGCCAATAATTTGACAAGCCTGGAAAGTCCCGCGCTGGTTTACCTGGGTGATCCAGTCAAAATCCGCAGCAGAAATCTCCAGTACAGGAGTAGCTTTGGTTACAGTGGCATTATTAATCAAGACATCAAGCTGGTTAAATTGCTGTCTGATGCACTCAACTGCTTTATGAAAATCTATTTCTACAGAGATATCCAGTTTCAGGGGAAAGATATTTTCCGGAAAGCGGCTATTTTTTTTTGCATTTTCAGCTTTTTCCAGTGTGCTGGCAGAAAGAATAACCTGATGGCCCTGCCCGGCAAAATGCTCCGCAATTACATTGCCAAGGCCGGAAGCAGCACCTGTCACTAAAACCACTTGTTTCATCTGTATGCTCCTACAGGATATAGCTAATACCAGCCAAGGTATCAGTTGAGTTGACCAAGCTGATAATCTTTCGATGGATACGAAAGCTGCTATCCTGATCGCGCATCAGATGATAGGTTACATCTGCCGTATAGTGACGCAGGTTTTCTTTACGGAACTCACGCAGATTTTGGGCACAGCGCAGGACAATCTGGTCATCCTGCTCGTCAATAATCCGTATCCGTGAGATACTGCGCACCGTATTGGCTTTAGGTGAAGTTGAAATGGCTTCACCATTAATCAGACGCTGAACACGTAATGTACGCATATAATGATCGTCATAGGCATAGTTCAGGTTATTTTCATAATCAGTCAATGCCGGATCAATCGGGATAATATATCTACCTTCTTCATCCCAGAGAGCAAGCCATTGCTGGTATTCAGCATGATCCAGCATATCTGCCTCAGTCCAGATAAAAGCAGTGACTTCATTTAACAGGTTTAAATTGATTTTCATTGCTCTCTCCTTAAGCCGTCATCATCTTTTTCCACTGCTGATAGGCGCCACGCATACCGGTCTCAGCACTGACATCGCTTTTTAAACCATCCTCAGTTTTAACTTCACCTGGCAAGCCGCGGTTTAACATGATCCATAAATCATTTCCGGCACTGGCTCCATGCTGTACACGCTCCCATGCTTCTGCATCATCAGGTGTACCAAATCCAAATGGTCCCTGAAAATGTTCATGCAACCGCAAGCGATACTGGTTGGCAATCTGTGGGCCGCCATCCATGGTAATAACCGAATGATGAATCTCAGTTTCCTTGACTGAAACTGGCTGTAAAACGCGGAAAAATGCCATAGAGCAGGCAATGTTAGGGAACAGGTTCAGGTTAAAACCCGAGCCTCCTACTGCACGGACAATACGTCGCACTTGTAGTTCTTCATGCCCTTCATTGCGCAGGGCCTGTGCCAATTCTTCAAAACGTTCCTGAATCGGACGTTCCATCAGGTCTTCTTCAAGGTCAACCAGCTCAGGTATCATGACCATAACACTGTGGCCATTGCCTAAATCTTCTACAAAACCTGGCTGATTTTCAAAATTAAATAACTCTTCAGTTTTATCATCAACCGAGCTTAAGAATGACTTGTGCACTAATGGAAAATGATAAGCATCAGTTGTATTTTCCAGCTGTATTTTCCAGTTACCCGGAAAGCGGAAACGATGTTCGCCCAGCACCTTGACCGGATAACCGGCACCCTGTTTCATAAACAGGTCGATCCATTTCTTGGCTGGCCCCAAGAATTCTTCCAGAGATTGAATGTCCTGCTTAAATGAGGCAAAAATCATACCGTTATATTCTTCAACGCGCAGGCTGATCAGAGGGAATTCAGATTTATCCAGACATTCGCCATAACTCTCTGGTGAGGGCACACCACGCAGGCTGCCATCCAGGGCATAGCTCCAGCCATGATAAGGACAGACAAAACTATTGGTTTTGCCCTTTTTATGTTCACACACGGTAGCGGCACGATGACGGCAACGGTTTAATAAAACGTGAACTTTCTTTTTACGGTCCCGTACAGCCACGACTGGCTGCTTACCAATATTAATCGTTTTATAACTGCCCGCCTCAGGAATTTCGCTAGCATGGGCTACCCATACCCAGGTGCTATAAAAAATTTTTTCCATTTCATCTTCAAAGATTTTTTCATCTTTATACAAAGAAGTATGGACACGGTCATGCTGGACCAGTTCATTATAATCGGTATCAATATTATGCATCGGAATAATACTATTCATGGTAACTGTCCTTTTAAATTTTTCCTGTCTTCATTCCTGAGCCGGTACTGGCAGTTCAGCTTCACTGTTCCAATGTGAAACAGGACGGCTAAATATATTTTCAGTCTGGAAATGCTTAATTTTCCACAATCCGTCAGACTGTTTTCTAAATTTCACAGTGAGCTTGGCTGCATTTAAGTGGCTATGGGTATCACGGAAGGTCGAGGTCTGTAACATCAGCCAGCGACCTGTCGCCTCATGGCCATTGATATCAATCTGCTCTGAGCTGACAAAGTGTGCATTCAAGACAAAATGTGATTCTTTCTGGGTATAGCTTTTGAACATGTCATAGATTGCTTGCCATGATTCAAACTGACCAAAGGACCTGGAGTATTTTTCTCCGATTCCTTCCCAGATACTGTGACGGTCAAACAGCCCCATTAACTCATTCAGATCAGTATCTGCATCTAGAGCATCGCAGATTTCCATATAACGGTTTATGCAGTTACGAATCGCATTTTGTGCCTCAAGCTGTTCAAGCCGCATTAATAAAGAGGCCAAGACTACTCCATCAGTCATTTATGTTCATCCTTAACGCTGGATCACCAGTTCACGGCCTACACGTGCTTCAACCTTGCAGTATTTCCAGAGCTTGAATGGCCCTTCTCCTACCACTGTGGTTCTAAACAGGTTGCAGGCTGCATGAACCGTTTCTATATCTGGCACATCTGCCAGCAAGTAGGTTGTCCATGGCCAGCCAGCACTTGGCCCTACCATACTTTGGTCGTCGTCTAAACTTCCATATACGGTTACGCCCGGGAGGTCATGAATACCGTGCCACATTTCACCAAAAGCAGCCCAGACTGCCTTAGCTTCTGCTGGCTCTGCATCAAAAAAGTTCTGGTTAATCCCCATACAGAACAGCACACGTAAAGTCTTTTTCGCTTCCATTTCAAGATTCCTTTTTTAAATAATGCGTTAAGTTTATAAATAGCCGGGTGTCGGATTCAGCCCAAAACTGATTGCACCTGCATTTTGTAAAGTAGCGTCTCCCATAAAGGCATGCTGGGTGACCACGTTGGTATCATTTACAAAGCGACTAAACGGATGATTGGTATAGATGGCGGTCATACCGGCAAGCATTTGCATCTTTCGGGCGACTTTGGCTGCTATACGGGCAGCATGTGTGCATGACAACCGCATATCGCTAATCTGCTGGGCGGTTGGTTTGCACCCTTCACTTACTTCCTTCCATACCACATCCATAGTCTGATAAAACCAGGTTCGGGCAGCCAGAAATTCGGCTTCTGACTGGGAAAATTCATATTGGGTGACTGGTCGCTGAGCAATCTCTGCCCCGCCCGTAATTGATGCCTTACCCGGTGCAAGCTTTTTAAATTCATCTAGGGCTGCAGCAGCCACTCCAATCCCTACCACTGTTAATACCTGAGTGGCTAAAGATAATGATGGGTACTTAAAAAATGGCTCGGATAATTTTGAAGGCTCACCACGAACAAAGGTCCATTCCTTGGGTACCAGTACATTTTCCACAACCAGGTCATGACTGCCCGTTCCTTTCAGGCCCACAGTATCCCAAGTCATTTCAATTTTAGCTTTACTGGCTGGCATAACTGCCATACGTGGCAGGCCATGTGCTTCATTATCTTTTCGTGGTGCAATACCTACACCGACAATATCAGCGCCCATGCAACCGCTTGAAAACTTCCAGCGGCCCTTGACCAAAACCCCGTCATCCGTAATTTCTGCCGGCTGAGGTGGAAAAATCCCCCCTGCAAAAACTATATCAGGGCTATCCTTGTAAAGTTCCTGAAGAGTGGTTTCAGGCAGACTGCCCAAATAAGCCGGACTCATGCCGAAGCTTGCGACCCAACCGACTGAACCATCTGCCATAGACAGCTTTTCAATCAGTTCGCAAAATTGACGTGGTGAGCATTCATCTCCACCAAAACGTCGTGGTACCAAGGCACGATATACGCCCAACTGCTTTAAGCGCTCAATAATATCTTGGCTGACATACGCCTGATTATCAAATTCTCCAGTGCAGGCGCGCTCACGAATTTCCTGACATAAGGCATCCAGATTGACCACTGGCCTGACTTTTATATCCAATTCCTTGGCAGATAATTGATTCATTAGCTAACTCCTTGTTATTTAATGCGCTGCCTTAATAATAAAATCCGCGACCGCACATAGCTGCTCGTCTGCATTTTTCCTGCCTACCAACTGCAAGCCCACTGGCATACCTGTCATAGTTTGCAAAGGAATATTTAAAGCAGGATGACCTGATAAATTGAATGGACGCACCAGTGCGGTAAGATTTAAAAATGCTACAGTATTTTCAGCCTCTGCTACTCTAGGGGGTATCTGCGGTAAGGTAGGTAGAATCAGGGCATCATACTGTTCAAGTAGCTCATCAATTTCCTGAGTAAACCTGGCTTTTACATCTTCTGCCTGCCGAACCTGCTCTAAAGTCGTTTTGGCCGCGTTAAGTAGTCGCTGTTGAACATCCGGACTGATTTTTCCGCTTTCTGTAAGCGTTCCATAAGCTTGCCAGTTTTCATAATTAATAATCTGCATCCCGGCTTGAAAGGCTTCACTAAAGGTAGTTACCTGTACTGGCTCTACTTTTAAATTTGTCTGAGTCAGATAATCTTTAATACAATCCCAGACTGCTGAATCCGCTTCTACATTAAGTACCGCCAGTTTAGGTTGATGCTGGATTTTTTCTGAAGACTTAAAAGTAGGGTCAATAATCTGCATTGCGGTAATAATCATTTCGACTGAACTGGCAAATGGCCCGACACAGTCCAGTGAGCTTTGCACAGGATAAACACCTTTACGGCTTACCCGCCCAAAACTGGGTTTAAAACCAAATACGCCACAGCAGGCTGCCGGCATGCGGATAGAACCGCCCGTATCTGTGCCCAGACTAAAATCGGCCAGGCCAGCAGCCACCGCGGCAGCCGAACCGCTGGATGATCCCCCTGGAATCAGATCTGGATACTTTGGATTAACAGGTGTACCAAATACAGGATTAATTCCTGTAATACCAAATGCCAGTTCATGCAGATTGGTTTTTGCAGTTATGACGCAATCAGCTTTCAAAATAAGGTCTACAACTTCTGCATTTGCCAATGCAGGCTCTACCTCCATGAGTGCCTTACTTCCTGCCATAGTTCTTAGGCCCCGAATGTCGATAGAGTCCTTAACCATGACTTTCAGTGCACCTGTACCTTCATGGACTTCCTGTGCGATAATATTCATTCACTTTTCCATGTATTTTTATTTTATAAGCTTAATATCTGAAAATTTAATGTAATTGTCAAGTAACTTTTATGAATGATAAGAAAGAAAATATTTCATAATTTTGTTTATAATGAATTTACATTTTTTCAAAGATATGGCTTTGTCATGCTGAGTCAGCTAGAACAGTTTTTACCTAATAAAGATCCAAATAGCTTAAAAAATTTCCCATTTTTCTGGATTTCTCAAATTAATGGGAAATATACTCAACTTATTGAAAAATCTATAAAAAAATTAGGAATAGACAATACCCGACGTAAAATTATTTTAAGTGTAAATGCAGTAAGTGAAGCCAGTATTACTGAAATTGCCAATCTTTCAACAATTAAATTGACGACCGCAACCAAAGCTGTTTATCGTCTGGTTGAAGACGATATTGTGGAAGTTTTTTCCTCACAACTTGATGAGCGGGTGTCTATGGTGAAACTTACTGAAAAAGGGCAGCAGATGGTTGAACAGATCAACCAGATCAGCCAGGTAACCTTGGCCGGAATTCTGCATGCTTTTGAAGAGGATGAGCTGCATGACTTAAACAAGCAGTTAAAAAAATTGTTTGATCTGATGCCTTCTAATTGATGCCAGTCTTATTGATTGATACCGGATGCTTTAAAATATCCGGTTCAGGCTGTAGACCTGCTACAGCAATGCGAGTGGTAAAGGCCTTCAATACCTGTAATTTATAGCTATCAATATCTACCGTATGATAATTATAAAAGCCCTGTTTTTCACGTAGCCCATTTCTTTTATTTTGCATGTTTTCAGCAATAATAGCCGGGGCACTATAACGTGTACCCAGTTCTTTTTCCAGATATTGTGAAGCATAAAACAAAATATCACCTCCACCCCAGTCAATAAACTCAAGCAGGCCCAGTACAGAAAAACGCAGGCCAAATCCGGTTCTAATCGCAATATCAATATCTTCTGCCGAAGCTACGCCTTCTTCAACCATACGGGCAGCTTCATTCATGGCCAGTGCCTGAATACGCGGCACAATATAGCCCGCACTGGCCTGACATACGACGGGTACCTTACCAATAATTTTCAAGAATGCTTTAAGGCGCTCCACCACTAAATCTGAAGTTTCTGCTGTCCGGCTTAACTCTACCAGAGGCATCAGATAAGCCGGATTTAGCCAGTGTGCATTGATTACCCGTTCCGGTACAGAAAGCATCTGGGCAATCTCGCTCACCAAGAAAGTCGAAGTAGTAGACGCAACAATACATTCTGATGGCAGATAATGATCCAGCCATTTAAATATTTCCTGTTTAATCTCTTTAAGCTCAGGAACAGCTTCCATTACCAGCTCACAGTGACTTAAAAAATTCTGTGATTTATTTCTGCTGGTTACTTCAATACGTTTTAAAATAGTTTCAACGTATGCTGCCTGAATAAAGTTGATACTAACCAAGAGCTTCAACTCCTGAGAAATATCGCTAATAATCTTCTGCCTGTATATATGGAAGTCTTCTGGATCGCGTTCTCTGGCATCTATCAACTGAATATTTAATCCTGCATAGGCAAAAGCAATCGAAATCGCCTTCCCCATACGCCCTGCTCCAACCACAGCAATTTGTTTGATTAACTGCATATCAGGCTCCCTGCTGTAGAATGGCAGTCATTTCCTGACGGCTTTTTTGGGCTAGCTGCAGATTTTCTAAGGTACGACCAGTTTGATAGAAATTCTCTCCTGTGACTGCCGAGGCAAGATTCAGTAAACCCTCGGCAACTGGTGTCGGTACTCCAGCCCAGCGCCCAACAGAAACTAGAAAAGACAACCCCAACTTGGTATCTTCGAGCATATATCGGTGGGTATGCAGATCGATATCTTCACGCCAGTCTCCACTGTCGGTCAATTTTCCATGTGCCCCACGGCCATACATCCACTCATCACCTTCTCCTTCTTTATTATAATGATCTGCCAGAGGAAAATGTGGTGCACTATAACCAAGCGCTTCACGGACTTGAATACGTTCAGTATCCAGCTGAGTAGTCACCCTGCGAATAGACTGTTGAGTCCCTTCATTGTGAATATCCCAGGTTTCAAAATACTCTAGTGCTCCGGCATTCATTAGTATCAGGGGTGGATGGATTACTGGTCCGGCATTCATCAGTGCTCCACTTAGGCTATTCTCAAGTGGCTCAATACTCGGATAAGCCTGCTGAAGTATCTGAAAAGCCCGCTCAGATAACTGGCTCGGAAAAACACCGGTAGGTAATCGGGTAGCGTAGCCACTCACCACAATCTGGTCAGCAGCGTGTTTACGGACCAGATAAGGTAGCGTACCTGTTTCTGCAAATGCGACTTGGGTATAATTTTCTGCCTCTTTCATGGCTTGCGCGAAGATATAACTTCCAAAAGTCCCCGGCGGCAGAAAAACCACTTGCCCTTCCTGCAAATAGGGCGCTATCTGTCGGGCCAGATCCTCATGAGTTGTCGCTGGTAAAGGTATAACGATAAGCGCTGCCTGTTGAACCGCTTGCTGTAAATCCTCACATAAAGTGATCTGACTATTCTGAAATCCGACACTGACTGAACGATTACCCTGATAGTCCTTGATTTTTAACTTGCCTGCTTCTGCTAGCCGCTTTAGAGCCTGTGTATCACGGCGCCACCATATTACCTCGTGATTTTTTTCAGCCATTTCTACTGCTGCTGCATAACAGCCATGGCCACCGCCCAGTACCGTAATTTTCATTGGTAATTTTCCTGATCTGCTTTTACTTGATGCTAAACAGGAGAAATCGGGCTGTCTTACCCGATTACGAACAGATTGTTCAGTTTACGAAATAAGATGAGCAATGCGGATGTGCCTGCCTCAAAGTCTGTGATGGCAGACAACCGTACCGTTTTTTATAAAGTGTAGAAAAATGCCCTAAACTGTTAATACCATTACGCAGCAGAATATCAGTTACAGTTTCATGCGCTTGGCTATGCTGTAACTCATGATGGATGAGTTTAATACGCAAGTCTCGAATATAGTCAATTGGGGTTTGATGGAAATACTGGTTAAAGCCTTTTTGCAGGGTCCGCACCGATACTCCGCACTGCTTGCCCAGCTCTGCCAGTACAATATTATTTCGGATATGCCGGGCAATATACTGTCTGGCTTTGTTCATATAGCCAGGTAATATAACTTTCCCCCTTTGCTGCAGTTGCGCAGTATAATTATTCGGAACCTTCAGTAAAATCAGCTCAATCAGATATCGGCCGAAGCTTTCAGAAATAGTATCCCAATGCTGGATGTTGTAATGGGCATGACAAAGATAGTTCAGAGTTTCGATAATCGCCTCGACACCTTCTGTCGTACAGGATATACCGCAGTCAAACAGTAGTGGCTCTGCTACCATATGGCCGAGCATTTTGTAGAGCTGTGTATCAACCTCCTGTCTGGACAGCTTCAGAATAATATTACGACAGTGCTGGCTGGTAATAATCCGATTTTTACTATGGGGATGTGAAACCGTCATAATACCAGCTGACTGTATAATCAGCCGGGCATCATGTTCGATCTTGCACTCGCCCTCAAGCGTAACTCTGAACAGATAATGGGCAGAAGATTCATCTATAGTAATTGCCACAGGCGCACTGTATTTCAGATCATAGAGTGCTGATGTGCCAAAGCTAAAACCATTAAGACGCGTATTTAGAATCTGGCTGGAATCTACCTCAAACTGATGGGGGCACAGATAATGGCTGATCTGCTGTTTAATAGTGTGATAGTCGGTCGAACTGAACAATAAAAAATGATCAAGATAATGCAGACGGTCTAGTTGTGAAATCAGGCTCATATTCCAGCTCCATCTAAGTTTTATTTATTTTTAAATAAAAAATGCCTACTGCAAGCAATAGGCATAAATATGATATGTTCTCTTCCTAAGCTGCATGTTCCTTTTGCATACTTTGGGCAAACGCTTTACAGCCAAATTTCAGCAGCAGAAAAGCCACTACACATGAAATTGCGCCAACAATTGATAAAGACATGCCTACCATCAATGGATTTTCAAAGATTTTGTCAGTAATTAATGCAACCAGTGTCGTTCCAATTCCTACTGCAACCAGATTACTGATTAGCAGAAAAATTGCCGAGATCTGAGCACGTAACTGGTTTGGTGCCAGCATTTGCATCGCCGTAGTGGAAATAGGCATTGGAAATGACGCAAAGAACATTGCAGGCACCAGCAAGGTAACAGAGAGCCATAATGGTTCAACTTGCGTAAAAAACATGATCGGCAAAATTAACCCTGTGATTCCAATAACACCTGTAATCATAGGGGCATCTTTACGGCCTTTTTTAACAAACCAGTCATTTAACCAGCCTGCACAGAATACACCTAAAGTATTAGCTACCAGCAATACACTACCTAGCATATAACCGGCTTCTGTCGGGGTCATTCCATATTTCCGCATATAAAAAGCAGGTGTCCAGCTGGTTAAACAGTACAGTGCCATCGCATAAAATGTAAAACCCAGATAATGGCAAGTAAAAGTTTTACGGTGCTTTCCAATAAAACTGAAGCTGGATTTAAAACTGACTTTTTCTACTTCACCCTGAGCATTAAGACGCTGACCTTTACGCTTTGGCTCTTTCACAGTGAGTATAAACAGCAGGCCAATAAAAATGCCGGGTAATCCAACAATAATAAATGCCATTTGCCAGGCTTTTAACATACCAAAAAATGGCACATCAATCAGGCTTGTGTCCTTCAGCAATCCAATAACATAGCCACCGACCAGAAAGGCAATGCCGCCTCCAACAAAAGAACCAATCGAATAAACTGCTACTGCACGTCCCAGTTTTTCTTTGCTAAACATGTCGCTAAACATTGAGTAAGCAGCAGGTGACAGAGCAGCTTCACCAATTCCGACCCCCATACGGCTCAAGAAAAGCTGCACGAAGTTTTTACTGAGTCCGCAGAATGCTGTAGCCAGACTCCAGAAAATAATTCCGATAGAAATCAGTTTTGGCCGGGAAAAACGGTCAGCAATATAGGCAAGTGGCAATCCCATAAAGGCATAAAACAGGGAAAAAGCCAAACCATGCAGCAGGCTAAACTGGGTGTCAGTCAGATTCAGGTCAGCCTTGATCGGCTCGATCATCAGTGCCAGAATCTGCCGGTCAATAAACGAAAAAATATAGGCCAGCATACACAGCAGTACGACGTACCAGGTATATACACTTGATTTACTTATACTTCCTTCTGTCTGTATATTGAGATTACTCATATACTTACCTCCATGTCGGTCCTGTGTATCGGTTCAGGACCATTTTTCTGTTCAGTACTTATCATTTTTATATAATCTTCTTCTCATACTGTGCTCTACACCTGATCCGTGGCGCTTGAATAACAAAATCTAGTGAATGTAAGCCTTATTATTCAAAATTATTGTTATTCATTGAGCTAAATTGCTGCTGAGCTCCGGGTCTATATTATGAAAAGTACTCCCCCTCTATACTGAATAATTATTTGCTTTTTATCTGTAATTTTCCATAACTTTTTAAGTATAATTTTATACCTTAACTTGTTTTATCTCTAAGTATTCCTGTTGGTAGTTTTAATAAGTTAATGAAAAAATTAATTAATCTAGAATTATTTTATTTCTAGAAGAATAAAGCCCTAAATAAATGCATTATTTGTTTAATATGATGGTTTTGATTAGCCTTGTAATCTGTTTTTTCACCGCCTTAAATATAATTATATTTATTATTTTAAAACATATAGTTAAATTAAAAAATATAAACCAGTTTTAGCTTGAAATTCTATAATTACTCTTCTGCTTTGTAGGCTTGGCATTCATTTTGCTTAATCAGTATTACGTTTTATAAAATTTGTAATATTGAGGGGCAACACTATGAGTTACGTTGCACATGAACTCAGTTCAAGAAACAAACTGCTATTTGGCTTGGGGTCTTTTCTAATACCAGTTTTAATTTGGTGTGCAGTCAGTTATTTACCCTGGATCTGGCATCCACAAGTCCAAATTACGGATTCAGGTAGTGTTGCCTATTTACAGGTTGATAGTCGTATTGATAAAAATACCTTTTTTTCTGCTGCCCAGTCTGCAATAGATCAAGGTCTTGCTCCACCGCAAGGTATACTCGTCAATCCAATTTATTTGCCCGCACCGCACGAAGTTGCAACTGCACTGGTCACAGCTTTTACCACTGCACCTGCTCAGGCCAATGTTCCCTGGTTTCATGAAAGCCTTTGGCACAGTATCAAGCTGGTGTTTACGGCATTCTTTATTTCTTCACTGATTGGTATTCCACTCGGTATTTTATGTGGTTTTTCCAATAAACTTTCCCAGTTGACCGAACCTTTTATCGAGTTTTTCCGCTACCTGCCTGCCCCGGCCTTTGGCGCGCTTGCCGTCGCTATTTTAGGAATCAATGATGCACCCAAAATAGCCATCATTGTCATCGGCACCCTGTTCCAGCAAATTCTAATTATTGCCAATACCACACGTCTGGTCGATCGTAGTCTGATTGAGGCCGGTTTCACTTTGGGTACTAATAAAATTAAAAGTCTATTTCATGTGGTGATTCCGGCAGCCATGCCAGAAATTTATCGTAATCTGCGCGTGCTGCTGGGTTGGGCATGGACTTACCTGATCGTAGCAGAACTGATCGGCAGTACCTCCGGGATTACCTGGTTCATTACCCAGCAAGCCCGCTATCAAAACTTTGATAATGTCTTTGCCGCGATCCTGATTATCGGTGTGATTGGTCTGCTGTGTGATGTGATTTTAATGAAACTGGGACAACGCTTATTTAAATGGAAACCGGGAGCAAACTAATGCAACACACTGAATTTAATACCCGTGAATACTTTGACAAAATTTACGCCCGTCCGGTGATTCTTGAAGCAAAGCAACTGACGCAAAAATTCAGTCATGGCAAAACCGAGCGTACGGTTTTAAATGCACTCAATTTGAAAATTCATAAGCGGGAGTTCATCTGTGTGATTGGGCCTTCCGGTTGTGGCAAGTCAACCTTTAGCCGTGTAGTTGCAGGACTTGACCCTTATAGCAGTGGTGAGATTCTGGTGGATGGCCAGCCGATTACCAGCCCAAGTCCGGAGCGTGGCATGGTGTTCCAGGGCTATACCCTGTTTCCATGGAAAACCGTCAAGGAAAATGTCATGTTTGGTCCGCGCATGAAAGGCCAAAGTAGTGCAGTAGCCGAAGCACAGGCCCGTGAATGGATCAATATTATTGGTCTGGAAAAGTATGAAAACCAGTATCCGCATGAGCTGTCTGGCGGGATGAAACAGCGTGTCGCGATTGCCCGTGCATTGGTCAATGAACCGAAAATCCTGCTGATGGATGAACCTTTTGGGGCACTTGATCCGCATACGCGGCAAAAAATGCAGCGTCACCTGATGGATCTTTGGCAAAACATTGATATCACCATCATTTTTGTGACTCACGATATGGATGAAGCCATTTTACTGGCTGACCGGATTGTGGCACTGAAAGCCAATCCGGGTGAAATCAAGGAAATTATTGAAGTAGATCTCCCTCGTCCACGCCACCCGGAACTGATGCTGACTCCAGAATTTAAACAGTTAAGACAGCATGTCGATCATCTGGTGCATGCTGAAGAAGATGAACTGGATCCGGCACTGGCAGAACTGCCGGTCATTCCGCGTATGACCAAGGTCAGCAGCAAGAAATAATCTTATTCAAAATGCCTTTGGGACGACCTGAAGGTTTTAATCGCTGTGTTGGACGACCAACATTAGAGGTGATTGTCATGCAAGCGCAATATGTACTCCCACTGGTTGATATTTCAAAATTGCAAAGTCCGGATTTAGCTGATCGTATTGAAGTTGCTCATACTCTGGATCATGCCTGTAAAGAAGTCGGATTTCTCTATCTGCAAGGTAGCCAGTTTAATTTTGACTACGCCAAAGCTCTGATTGAAATGGCCAAATCCTATTTTTCTCAGGATCTAAACACCAAGATGCAGCACTATATTGGCAAATCAAAGAACCATAGTGGCTATGTGCCGATTGGTGAAGAACAGTTTGCGGGTAACAGCTATGACTTAAAAGAAGCCTATGATGTCAATTATGATTATCAGGGTGCACAAAAAAACTGTCCTTTACTTGGCCCTACCTTATGGCCAGACCATCCGGATTTCAAGTCTGTCGTCAGCCAGTACTACAGCCATCTGCGTGAGATCAGCCAGCAGATTTTTTCTGCCTTTGCACTGGCATTGGGCGTTCGCGAGGACTTTTTTGAAAGCAAAATTACTGATGCACCAAGTCAGCTACGCTTGATTCATTATCCTTATAATCCGGAAATACAAGATGCTGAAGGGATTGGCGCGCATACCGACTATGAATGCTTTACCCTGCTGTTACCCACCGCACCCGGCTTACAGGTTTTAAATAAAGTCGGTGAATGGATCGACATTCCCCTGATTGAAAATACTCTGGTAATGAATATCGGTGACATGATGGAAATTCTGTCGAATGGTAAATATCTCGCCACCAAGCACCGCGTGAAAAAGGTCTCGGAAGAACGTTATTCATTCCCGCTGTTTTGCGCCTGCAATTATGACACCGTGATTGAACCGGTGATTCACACTGAAAATTCCAAATATTCTGCCCTGATCGGGGGTGAGCATCTGTTTAATCAGACCGCCCAGACCTTTCAATATTTAAAACAGCGCATTGCTAGCGGTGAACTGGTCTTGAAAAATGCTGTACCACTTTCCTCTTTTGGACTTGAAGAACAGGCGGAGACAGCATCATGAATCTGTTTGAAGTAATTAAAACTTTAAAGCCTGTGACTTTTCAGCCAGAGATTATTCCAGGCTTTTTATATGGGGCATTTCGGCGTAAAAGCATCAGTTTTTATAATGGCCTGACCGATGAAAATACTATTGTGTACTGGTTTCAGTCGCGCAGTTTTACCATTGATCTTCGTCTAAAAAGCCAGACGGGAACTGCTGTTCAGGAACGCCAAGGCTGGATTGGCAATACGCTTTGGGATAACGCCAGCCAGCTCTTGTCCTGGGAAGTGAAAGACTACGCCAATTACCAGAATCATGTGCAGTGGCCGGAACCAGCCAAGTTGCATGCGATTGGCAACTGCATTCTGGAATTTTCTCCAAGTAATGTGTATGTCGAAGACTGGCGCCAGCAGGTACAGCACGGTTTATTTTTAGGGCTGCGGCTTCAGTCTGCGCTTGATGTTCAATCTGGTCAGGAACTGGAAATGGATGGTGGCCTGATCATTTGTGCTGATCATATTGCCTATGCCCTGACGCGTTTGCCTGAAGTGCAAAGTACAGTAGCTCAAATGGATTTGAAAGCTGTCGATCCGACCGTGTTTGCCTTGGTGGAAAGTTTTGAAGTTTCTATCGGGACTGATGGTCAAGCTAAAACTTACAGCACCCGCAGCAGTGAGACAGGCAAACTCTTTAACCTGGAAAATTTTGAAGTTCTCAATGAAAGCAGTCTGGCTCAGCATGTCATTTTAGATGGTCGCAATATTGACCTGATTTTTGAGCTGGATATATACCAGCCGGATTACCAATTTCAATATGCAACCCCCACGACTACACAAGCTGAAAGCTGGCTGAAGTCAGAACAGGGTCACCTGATGCAGCATGCAGAACGGGTGTTATAGGGAGAAATATGTCTTTTTTATATCTTTCGATTGCCATTATTGCAGAAGTCATTGCAACTTCTGCATTGAAAGCCTCCAATGGTTTTAGCGTGCTCTGGCCTTCACTTGCCACCATTGCCGGTTATGCCGTTGCCCTGTTTTTCCTGTCACTGACCATGAAAACTATTCCGATGGGCATTGCCTATGCAATCTGGTCTGGTGCCGGCATTATCCTGATTTCAACGGTTGGCCTCTTGGTGTTTAAACAGCAACTGGATCTTCCCGCGCTGATCGGTCTGGCGTTTATGATCATTGGCATTATTTTTATCAATGTCTTTTCCAAAAGTACGCAGCTTTAATATTTTAATATTCATCTAACAATAAAAAATCCCCAATCCGGGGATTTTTTTATGGGTCTAGATTACATTCCCCAATGAGGCGGCATGCTCTATTTGAGTTCTTGTAACAGAGTCGGAACAATCACACCATCCACATTCATTTCAGTCGTATAAATGCCGTTGGCCACATTGAACTTGTTCACATGGTAGCTGGAACCATAGATCGAGTCGAAGCCATCACCTTTGGTAAAGACTTTCTTGTTCGCTGCTAAATCGAGTAAATGGGTGCCGTCAAGAAACTGCATATAAGTTTTCGCATCGACCCCGACACGTTTGGACATGATCTGTGCAGCATCTTCACGAGTCGCCGGGTCATTGATGTATTTGACAGTTTTATCCCAAACCTGAATCACCTTTTTCCATTGCTCTTTATTGGCTTCCAGATGGGCTGGATTCACGGTCAAGGTATCGTAGATTAATCCAGGCTTGTCTTTAGAGGTGAAAATAATCTTGGAACCGGCAACAGCAGATAAAGCCTGATTTGCCACCGGCTGCCATACTGCAATCGCATCAATATCGGGAGTGGCAAAAACCTGTGGCAATTCATTGGTCATGGTATTGACCAGTTTGACCTCATTCAGGCCAACTTTGGCATCATCCAGTGCAGTGGACAGTAACAAGTGATCGACCAGACCTTTTTCAGTGGCTACGGTTTTACCGCGCAGATCCTGAATCGAATTAATGCCATTCTTGGCAATAATCACGTCATTTCCAGCTGAATAATCGGTCGCCATGATCATCACGCCCTTGGTCCCGCCAGAGCCAGTGACCAGATTATCACCATTAGTGACCATGACCGCATCCAGCTGATTCGCTGCGAATGCAGAGAGTGAAGCAGAATAGTCAAACCATTTAAAATCGGCATTAACTCCGGCATCTTCCAGCCAGCCTTTTTCAATCGCCACCTGCCAGGCGACAAATCCCGGCCAGTCACTATAACCAATCCGGATGGGCTGAGTAGTCACACGTCCTTCTGCCTTGGCATTTGGTTCAGGTACTTTAGCGGTATTGTCACAACCGCTTAAAAGGATTGCAGACAGTACGGAAACGGACATCAGTGCTTTTTTGATCATTTTGCGACTTCCCCTATGCATTCACATTTAAATTTGGTATTTGAAAGTTGTTTAGATTTTATAAATTCGCGCCAGCCACCGAAATGACTGATATCTGTTGCATCCTCAAGTGCATAGCCTTCACAGATAAAGCCTTTGACCCAAGTACCATCAATCAGCTGGACATTACCGATCCCCAAAGGTGCCGGAACTTCTGCAACAATGTCTCCGAACAGTGCACGCGGAATGTCCCAGACCTCTACTTCAATTGAAAAACCTTTCGCGTTGTATTGCAGGCCAGGTTTTGGCGGTGTGGTATTTTTTAAAGCATAGAGTTTGTAATGCGAAGCAGTCCGGGTCTGCTTGATCAGGGTGCCACTGCGTGTGGTCAGCTGAAAATTCAGTGGCATACCGGTCAGATGTGCTCCGACGACAGCCAGTTTGACGCTGTGACCCGATGAGATTTCAGTTATTTTTTCATAGCTAAGTTCAGATGTGCCCAACTTTAACTGGCTTGCTTGCTGCCATTTTTGCCCGAATTTGGCCAGTGCTTCATCCATCCAGGCTGACGCAATAAAGGTCACGCCCGTTGGCAAACCATCAGCACGAATGCTATTTGGTAGCGCCAAAGCCGACAGATCGGCAAAATTGACAAAATTGGTATAAGCGCCCATATGGCTGTTTTTGACCAGAGGATCCGCTTCTACTTCTGCAATGCGATAAATGGTGGGTGCAGTAGGCACCATCAAGGCATCATAATCTGCCAGTGTATTTTGAATAACACGGCTCAGGCGGGCGCGTTCATATTCATCCTGCATGGCATCGACCGCACTGAACCGGTCTGCCTGCGCTATAATCTGGCCAATGACCGGATGGGTCTGCTCACGTTGCACCATTTTTTCCACGGCACTGGTACGTTCAGCCACCCAAGAGCGGTTGTAAAGTGCAGTCGCCAGCTGTTGAAATGGAACAAAATCAATCGGCTCAACCGTATAACCCAAGCTTTGTACACGTGCGATCGCCAGCTGGAATGCTTTTTCAGTTTCAGCATCGCCATAAAATTCCAGTGTATCCGGAATGCCAATTTTCCCTTTTGAAAATTGGCTCGGTACATTTTGAGGATGTACCCGGGAATAATCATCGCTAGCATCATAGCCTTGCATGACTTGCGCCACCTGCCAGGCATCATCCACCGTTAATGCAAAAATCGAAATCACATCGATGGTGCGACAAGCCGGAATCAGGCCTGTAGTCGAAAACCAGCCTTTGGTCGGTTTGAGTCCGACAATGTTATTGTGCCCTGCTGGTATACGTCCTGAACCTGCAGTATCTGTACCCAGTGAAAATGGTACTAATCCATTGGCTACCACCACGCTGGAACCCGAACTCGAACCACCACTGATATATTCAGGATTAAAGCTGTTCTTCACCGCGCCGTATGGGGAGCGCACACCGACCAGACCCGTCGCAAACTGGTCCAGATTGGTTTTTCCCACGACAATCGCGCCGGCAGCTTTTAATTTGGCTACTGCTGTTGCATCGGAAGTCGCCAGATAAGCTGCCTCTTTACATGCTGCTGTGGTATAGAACCCTGCAACATCAATATTGTCCTTGACTGCAAATGGCACCCCATAAAGTGGCAAGCTTTCAATATCTGCACCAGTCAATGCATCAATTTGTGCCTGTAATTGTGCTGCTGTCGCAATTGATATCCAGGCATGATCGTCATTATTCAACTCGGCTACATACTCAATCAGGTCACTAAGCTGGATATTGTTATTCTGGTAGGCGTGTTGCCAGTCCTGTACAGTCCATAAGTTGTGCACAGCTGTTCTCCTTAAGTGTGTTCGGTATTTTGTGGAATAGGTGGCATGACGGCATCCATCAGTTCGAGATGGCCTTTAATCACGCCTTTCAGTGCAATAAATTGTTCGCTTATTTCTTTCAGATCACTGCTCGCGCCCTGCATCAGCATGACTTGCAGGATTTTTTCATCATCCAGCTGGATATGAAGTGAGTTGATCACTTGCGCCAGATACTGCTGTTGCAGATCGACCAGCTGACTGCGTAGCGGTTTAAGGCTGACGTCATAGAGCAAAGTAAGTGTGCCAACCATGACTTCATCGCGAATCACCAGATCATCAATCAGGTGACGGTTAATCATGTCGACAATGGCCTGCGAACGGCTTTCATAGTGCTGCTCGACAATTTTTTGATCCATCGCATGTAGCGTGGTTTCTGGCACGGTAATACTGATCCGTGCCAATTTTTGTTTAGGCACGATGTTGATCCTTGGGTTGATATTGGGAAGACTGTTTAATGTGAAAGCCTGCACGTACACTGAGCAGCTCAACCAGAAAGTGAAGCCATGGATGCATTTTTTTATTTGATGTCGGATTGTTCATGTGCATCTCCTAGGGATATTACAAAACCAGAATTTCGTATTACTTAGGAAAATGCAGAAAGCGTGCCAATTTTTAGTTATTTGGATGAGGTAAATAAACTTGCTTAAAAGGGCGAAAAAAAGCCCCATAACATTGAAATGGGGCTTGTTCTAAAGCAAAAGTAAGTTTTGTATTTCACCGGTTTATTCCATTTTGATTGCTCATGTCCTTGCTATTCTTTTTATACATGAATGGTTAACCGATGTTGGTGATTATGAGTGATCAAGTGTATTGCTCTCCTCTATTTATGTTGTATATAAATAAATGCATTAAGCGTGCCACAATATAAAAATAGAATAGAGTTAAGCATAATGCGTGGGAAATTAATTACATACGTAAATAGAGGCAAAACAAGAATGATTTATTTTTTAAGTATGCCTAAAAAATAGCTCATTTTGCACCATTGGGGTTCGAGTGTGCATCAAAGTGTGGCTGAGTGATTCAGGCCGTTATTTATCTAAGTGGTATACTTCTAAAATAAAGACAGCAAGATTTGAATCACTCACTATTTCATAACTCATTTGAAAAGTAAGGAATTACTGCTAAATTAGCTCCCATATTTGGGGCATTTTTATGACAGAAAAATTATATTATTGGGCTGAAAACTTAGAAACTTATCGTTCTGACAATGTAGCTGACTATGATCAAATCATAGAAATAAAACGCCTTAACTTTTTTATTGGTAAAAATAATGCGGGAAAAAGTCGATTTCTTAGGTCAATATTTGCAACTCCCTTAGAATTCTCTGATATTAATTATATAGACCCTACACCCTACTTAGAAAGCTTAAAGGAAAAAGCAATTGATGTTTACCCTAGAAATTTTGGATTTCAAAATAGTTATGGAGGAAATTTAAAAGACTCTTTTTTAGATAAAGTTAATCTCCTTATCAATGAAAAATCTGTAGCTTCTAAAAACCAATTTAAAAATATTTTAGATACTCATTTAAAAGAAATCTCAAAGTTCCATATAACAGGAAATGCGACTCGGTTTTCAGAAATTTCATCTATTTACTCTAGAGAAAATAGGAATTTTTTAACAATAAATTCCTTTAACAATAAATTTTATATCCCTATTTTACGTGGAATGCGCCCTGTTACCGAGCAAGAGAATAAACAACCTTATATAGAACGTGCTCAAAAAGATTATTTCCCAAATAAAGACAAATTTGATTCTAAAAATATTATTACAGGTGAATGCTTATACCATGAACTTCAAATTCACTTGTTAGGTAAACCAAAACAGCGTGAGTTAATAAAAAATTATGAAGAAAAATTAAGTCAGTATTTTTTTGACAATGAACCCATCACGCTCATTCCATTCATAGGTAAAGATGATAACGGTCATGTCAATGATGTTGTACATATTAAAATTGGAGAAGATGATCAGTTTCCAATTCATAGATTAGGCGATGGTCTTCAGCAAGCAATCATTTTGACATACGAAGCATTTATTAAAAAAGAAGAAATACATGCTTTCTTCATAGAAGAGCCTGAACTGCATATGCACGCAGGTATGGTTCGTCAACTGATGAACTTCTACCTAAACGAAACACCTCATTATTATTTCTTTACAACGCACTCAAACCACTTACTCGATATGGCTGATGAATCTGATCAAGTCATGATTCAGAAATTTGTAAAGCAACCCAAAGTAGATAATCCAAGTAAATTTGATTTTAAAATTCATCGTTGTGACAGAGATCGTGACTTACTTGCTTCATTAGGTGTACGTCCTTCTTCTATTTATTTGGCTAACTGTACGATTTGGGTGGAAGGCATTACAGATCGACTGTATATCACTAAATATATGCAGAAATATTTAGATGTATTAAAACAAGAAGAAACTTTAGTGGTTGAAGGAAAACCTAATAATTTAGATTTATATAAATTTAGGTCATCAGATATTCAAAGATTAATGCCGAATTACCATTAGACATTTGTAGAATATGCTGGTAGCAACTTAACGCATTGGGATTTTAGTGACGAATTTACTGATCATTTAGATGATTGCGGTATGAATGCTCTCTTAACTTCTAGTAGTGTGTTTCTTATAGCTGATGGTGATATTAAAACTAAAAATAAAGGCATGAGAGCTACAAGTTTAGAAGAAAAACTAGGAGAAAAGTTTTTCCTTTTAGAGTGTAAAGAAACTGAAAATACCCTGCCATCAAACATTATTTATCATGCTTGCCGTATTAAATTTTTAGGCTTAAATGGTGCTTTTCAGGATGATGAGACAAAAAGAAATGCTCTTTCCAATCATCTATCCATGGATGGTATGCAAGCAGATACCAAAGAAGGTTTTGATATTGTCACTCTAATAGAAGAACATGATTATTTTCATGCAAAAAATGGTATTGGTAAAATTCTTGATGACCAAATTAGAGTGGGTAATCCTAGAACCACTGATGACAAGCCTAAAAAATGTTTTTCTGATCAATCAGGCACTATTAAAGAAAAACTTAAATTTTGTCGCTTAGTTCTAACGGTTATGGATCATGTTGAATGGGAATTAACCGAATCTGCCAAAGAACTATGTGAAAAAATTTTCGAACACATTATTTCTGAAAACCCTTTACCAAATAAAAAGACCGCTTAAGCGGTCTTTTTATTCCTATCTCATCAAGCCACTGGCGCCAACGTAAACAACACCTGCCCCGTTTTCACCGTTTGCCCTTTTTCAATCGTAATCGCATCGACACGCATACGCTCAGGCGCAATAATTGGAATCTCGATCTTCATCGCTTCAATCACCGCAAGCGTCGCACCTTCTTCCACAATATCACCTGACTGACATTCAATTTTCCAGATTGAACCGGGCATATGCGATTCCACCGCACAACCACCTTCAGGCACTTCAACACCTTCACCATCATCCACAGCATCTAGGCTTTCAGAGACATATTCCGCCAGTCCTGCTTCATGCCAGCGACGGCGCTCTGCATCAAAATTAGCTTGTTGCACCGCTTTAAATGCTGAAATAGATTCTTGGTTTTCAGTTAAGAATTCGTTGTATTCTTTAAGGTTGAGTACGCCTTCTTCAATGCGCAGTTTTAAACGCCCTGCTTTAAAGTCCTCACGCATGTGCATCAACTCGGACTCAGACACTTCATAAAACTTAATTTGGTCAAAGAAGCGCAATAACCACGGCATATCTTGTTCAAAATCAGGGTTTTTACGGTAGCGTGACCACATTTGCGAAGTACGACCCACAAACTGATAGCCACCCGGACCTTCCATGCCGTAAACACACATATACGCACCACCAATACCGACGGCATTTTCAGGTGTCCAAGTCCGTGCAGGGTTATATTTGGTGGTGACTAAACGCTGACGTGGATCAAGCGGTGTTGCCACAGGCGCACCCAAATACACATCACCCAAGCCCATAACCAAATAACTCGCGTTATACACCACATCTTTCACGGCTTGTTTGTCTTTTAAACCATTAATACGGCGGATAAATTCGATATTGTCCGGACACCACGGTGCATCTGGACGTACGGTTTGCATATAACGCTCAGTTGCAAGCTGTGTTTGTGAATCTTCCCAAGCCAGTGGTAAATACACAGTACGTGATGGCACTTGCATTTCCGTCACATCAGGCAATTGTTCTTCTGCGACTTGAAGCATATGCAATAAATCAATTTGATCGAGCTTGGTCGAATCAAAATGGATTTGCAGTGAACGAATACCCGGTGTCAGGTCAATAATGCCTTGGATATTTTGCTCTTTGACCCATTGCATCAGCGCATGAATACGGAAACGCAGGTTTAAATCTAAAACCAGATCGCCATATTCCACCAGCATATAGTTGTTGCTCGCAGGACGATACACCACATCAGGCGTACCATTTTGACCTTTCAAAGTGTCTAAAATGGCGGTTTTCAGCGTACTGATTTCAGGGTAAAACGACTCATCAAACGTCACATTTTCAGTATCATTTGTTGATAATTGTGCATGATATTTTTCATTCAGCAATTTAGCTTGATGGTAGCTCACAGGCACAAATTTGACTTTATCGCCGGCTTTGAGCTGGCCCAATTTCCACAGTTCAGAATTGATCACCACCGCGGGACACACGAAACCACCGAGGCTTGGACCATCTGGGCCCAAGATAATTGGCATATCACCAGTGAAATCAATCGCACCAATCGCATAAGCATTGTCATGAATATTGGATGGATGCAGACCGGCTTCACCACCATCTTCACGTGCCCATTCAGGTTTTGGACCAATCAAACGGATACCGGTACGGCTTGAGTTAAAGTGAATTTCAAACTCGTTAGCAAAGAAAGTATCAATGTCGTTTTTAGTAAAGAAATCCGGTGCGCCATGTGGACCATACATCACCGCAATTTCCCAAGAGTTTGAGAATACAGGGATTTGATCTTCGCTTAATGCTTTGCCATCACTTGATGTAAATGCCGTGATTGGAAGCATATCGCCAATCAGTAAGTTACGCCCTGCATGACCACCAAACTGACCTAAAGTAAAGGTCGCTTGTGAGCCTAAATATTCAGGGACATTCAGACCACTTTTAATCCCAATATAGGTACGGCAACCTGTGGCGATCTTGCCACACTTCAGCACCTGACCTTTACGCACATTCACGGTTTGCCACATTGGTACAGTTACGCCATCCAAAGTCGATGGCATATCGCCACCTGCAAGCACGATTTGACTGTCACAATGGAATTTTAAGCTTGGTCCTTGCAAGGTACATTCCAGACCTGCGGTATTCGGTGCATTACCTAACAGTTGGTTGGCGACATTTAAAGACAGCGGATCAATCGCACCTGATGGTGGTACACCAACATCCCAATAACCTAAACGACCTTTCACATCTTGCACGGCGGTTTGAATACCGGCTTGTAAGACTTCAATCTTTTGAGTTTTCCATTCAAAGCTATTTAAGAAGCGAGTGGTTTGCGTACCGGCTTTAAATACATCGCAGTCGATAATGTTTTGTAGATATTCAAGGTTGGTTTCAATGCCTGCTACTTGGGTTTTAGCGAGCGTGTCGGTCATGGCTTGGATGGCTGAGCTACGATCTTCCGCCGTCACAATGATTTTCGCAATCATCGGGTCATAGAATGATGAAACATTTGAGCCTGTTTCCACCCACGTTTCATTACGGGCATTGGCATCAAATTCAACATGCGTTAACAGCCCTGCACTTGGTTGGAAGTTTTTGATTGGATCTTCGGCATAGAGACGCACTTGAATCGAATGTCCTTGAGACTCAAGTTTCGATGTAGGTGTAACCCAATCACCACTGCCTAGAGTGACCATCCATTCCACCAAGTCCACACCAAAGACTTGTTCCGTCACACCGTGTTCCACTTGTAGACGGGTATTCACTTCCAAGAAGTAAAACTCTTGTGTGTCGGTATCCATGACGAATTCAACCGTCCCTGCCGAGCGATAATTCACCGACTGCATTAATTGAATTGCGACATTTTGGATATAGGCACGTTGTGTATCGTTTAAATGTGGCGCAGGTGTTTCCTCAATCACTTTCTGGTTACGACGTTGCACCGAACAATCACGCTCACCAAGTGCCAAGACTAAGCCGTTACCATCACCAAAAATTTGCACTTCAATATGACGGGCATTTTGTACGAATTTTTCTAGGTATAAGCCTGCATCTTTAAAGTTGGCTTGCGCTAAATACGACACCGTTACATAAGCATCTTTCAGTTCTTCCGCATTCCACACCAAGCGCATGCCGATACCGCCACCGCCTGCGGTACTTTTCAGCATCACAGGATAGCCAATACGGTCAGCCTCCAGCAGTGCTTCCTCTTCATCAGCCAACAATTGACTACCCGGAAGTAACGGTACATTGGCTTGAATCGCGAGTTCACGTGCCGTATGTTTAAGACCAAAGGCTTTCATCTGGTCGGCATTTGGCCCTAAAAAGACAATGCCTTGGGCTTCACACAAATTACAGAATTCCGCATTTTCAGAGAGGAAGCCATAGCCCGGATGAATCGCTTGTGCGCCCGTTTGCTTGGCAACTTCTAAGATTTTATCGACATTTAAATAGCTTTGGTTGGCAGGTGCTTCACCGATATACACCGCTTCATCTGCTAAAGTGACATGCAGTGAATCACGGTCTGCTTCTGAATACACTGCAACCGATTGAATACCGAGTTTTTTTAAGGTACGAATTACACGGCAGGCAATAGCACCACGGTTGGCGATGAGAACTTTATTAAACATGGCTTATTCCTCACCTTCGCGGACAATCAGTTGAATTTTGGTTGGGTTATAGGCATTACATGGGTTATTCAGTTGTGGACAATTCGAGATCAGTACAATCAAATCCATCTCTGCTTTGATTTCGACATATTTACCGGGTGCAGAAATACCATCATCAAATTTCAGGTGACCATCAGATGTCACCGGCACATTCATAAAGAAGTTAATGTTTGGACTGATATGACGCACGTTTAAGCCATGCTTTTTCGCAATCGGATGTTGTGACAATGCGATCATGAAATTATTACGGCAACTGTGCATTGGATATGTATCATGGGCATAACGCACCGTATTACTTTCACATGAACATGCGCCACCTAAGGTGTCGTGGCGACCACAGTTGTCATCATGAATAGTGGCGATTTTATTGCCAAAATTGGTATATAAAGTTGTACCTTTTTCTAGATAAATTTGACGGTTCATTGCCAAAGTATCGGTTGCGCTATAGCGCTCTTCAGGGTTATGTGCGGAAATAAATAAGGTATCCACCGCCTGGTTGCCTTCAAGATCAACAATACGGAAATACTGTCCTTTTTTGACTTCGCACATCCATGCCTCACCAGCAGGACACACTTCACTTAACACAGATTTTTCTAAATGGACTAAAGCTGTCATGTTGTATTCCCCCAATTAAGCGCTTAAAGCGTAGTAACGGTTGTTGTTTTGGAACGCACGCTGATTTTGCGGGCACGAATCACGGCAGATATCCGTTTCGCCCAAAGGCAACGCTTTAAATAATGACAGTTGAATATCAGCAGGTGTGTATTCAGTCGAATTATCTAAGGCATGTGGTGCGCTCGATAAGAACACCAAACAATCCATTTCAAAACGTAGTTCAATCACCTGATCAGTATTGTCAGATGCCACATAAGACAAGTTACCGTTGTCATCGGGTTGAACTTTTGAGAATAGGTTTAAGCTATTACTTAGGTCTGTTGCCGATAAACCAAATTTGGTCATCTCTAAAAGTAGGCTGTCTTTGCCATTACGGTACATATCGTTACGGGCATCTTGAAAAGTTTGAGTCCCAAATTGTTGTTCAATTTGCTGGGCGGTACTAGGCGCACAAAAGGCATCATTCCAGCCGTGATCATCTTTGACAATTGAAACCATCGCACGTCCAAGATCAGACGCCAAAATGTGACCTTTACTTAAAAATGCCGTATGTTGCCCTTTTAAGCTATCTGGCATGTTATAGGCTTCCAGCTTGTCTTCTGCATTGACACAGAACAGCGAAACATTGGCATTTGCGCCCAAGGATTTGAGTTGTAAAACTGCGCCACGTTGAATGCGCGCAGACCAGTGATGGCCACCCGCTAAAAGTTCAGTCCACAGTGCGGAATCTTCGTGATAAGTAGTCGTGCTCATAACAGCCTCTGCATCTAACTTGTACGGTTTACCTCCCGGGCTTTTATCCCTCCGTGTAGCTTTGGTTTTGGAAAACCTAGCCGTGAACTCTCGGTCTCAGACGCAGGCTTTAAAAAATAACTGCCGGAACCCTAGATCACTTTATGCTGTAGAGGTAAATGCAAAGGGTATGCCAACTTAATCATACGGATTTGGTATTTCGTAATACTTTTCTATAACACTTGTAGTGCGTTTCGATAATGATGCACTGTTACTGAGCACTATATACAAACAACTCTTGAGTTGATGCTTGATAAAGGCTGTAATGCTGATAAGTGTATGTGCACTTTTTCAAACATTTTAATAGGGTCAATTCTTAGACTCGTATTTAAAACTCAGAGTCATCAACTGGATTAATTTAAAGCAGCCCTGAATTAGAAATATTCAACGATAAAATGGGTTTAATTACTAAAGCCTGTAGAGATAGAGAAATAATTTCTATTTATAAATTGGTAAAATATATCTTGAATAAAAATAAAGATCTTTGGGGAGCATTCTGAAGATGATGTAGAAATGCTTTATTTGCTTGACAGGGTTTAGTGAAATTTTTATTAAATACAGATTTTCCGCTAAATTCTCGCGATAAATATATGAAAGATAGCCTATTTTAAACTATATTTTTAGTGAGTTCTGGATAGCTTTCTGGGCTCTGATTCTTGCGCTTCTTTATGACTTGATCAAAATTTAAATTTAAACCTGTTTAATATAGAAACCTTTCTCTCTCAACTTTCTCCTATAGGTCAGGCTCTAGAATTCTCAAATTAAGAATCAAGCCTGTTACCAGGCAGATAGAACAGACTCATGATCAGAAATTACAGGCTTAATCACTTCTCTTTAAAAAACCTGATAAAACATAATTTTTGAAATAAATTAATTTATATCCAATATTTTAAATAATAAAATTAGCTTTTCGAGAAGTTTAATGACTGTTTTTATATATAAATCATAGCAATTATTATTTTTTATCATTATGGCTTAATAAAACGAAATAATTAGGATCTTTATATTCTTTAAGACCAATTGATTACATAAATAGTGACTAATTACATCTAAATTATCTTATCAAAAGTTAAAATTTCATTCCTATTTATTTATACTTCTATGTATGAATACATATTTAGAAAAATGAATACTATATGGCGAAGAACTGGCTTATAAGAACAAATCAGTCTATTACCTTTTTACCTATGATCATTGTTATATTTATAGGTTTAATTGGCTATGAATGGTTGCGTGCCGAGTTAGTAGGTAGCTGGGCGCTTTTTATTGCCTTGTTATTATTAGGACGTTTTCTTAATCTGGTTCAAGCTGTTATTCTTAGTGTACTGATATTTCTACTGTTCTTTATTTATCTTTTATTTGATATTCAAAATACCAACTTTGATACCAGTACTAAAATTCTACAACTTTTTATTTTACCTATCGCCCCGTTATTTCTAAGTATCTATTATGAAATTATGTCGACTAATCAGGAGACAGATAATTTACTGGATGCTTATAGAAAAAATTTGACCTATAGCATTTTACCAATTGGTAGCTACCAATATAACCATCTACAATTTCAGCGTATGCTTTCACTTAACATGATTCAAAATTATGCTGAAATTAGGGTGGATATTACCAATCACGAATTATTGCGTGACATGCTGCAAGTTGACGAGTTTAAAGCAGTACAGCAAAAGATTTTTGATGTACTGGAAACCCAGCGTACTTTACCTCACTTTTATTTCACAGATACCCGACTTTCCATTATTCGGATTATTATTATTACAGATGGAGATTTTAGCAAGGTTAAAGAACTGGCTGAACAGCTCAGAGTACTTGACCTGCTTAAGATGCAAATCACAATAAACACGCATACGGTAGAAGAATCCTCCTCGGAGGTTCTCCAATGAGCACATTAATCTATGTTTGCGGCCTATTGCTTTCGGTCAGTACCTTACCGGATCCTACTCTCTCATCTTACTATCAGACCTATTATGATTGTCCGTTGCGGCCTGCGAATACTTTAGAATCCAAAAATGTTTCCAGTATTTATCAGATACCAGAACACTTTCCTACTGAAAGAAAATTATGGCCTGTATTTACTGTTGATCAGGTGCATTCAAAAAACTTTAAACAGATCATGGATCAGGGCATTAAACCGGGGTTATTGATTCCAGAAAATTTTATGAATCCTCTCATTTATTTCCAGTTAAAAAGACAGATAAATAGAGGTGCCATACCTTTACTCGACTTTAGTAGCGTGGAACCATCACGTTTTAATAGCCTGGCTACTCTAGCGACCAGTGCCGGCCTGCGGCCTATGGGTGCTTATGTTCATGATGGCTGGAATCCTTTATTAAAAACTCTTCCAAAAGGGTTATATATTATTCAGGCCAACGAAGGCCAGATTCCCCTACCTGCTTTACCAATTCAGAGCGGACAGCATTTATTTTATACCGCTTATCCCAATTCATATGGTTTTAATGGGACGGGGATTTTATTAAATCCGGAAGGCAATCTTTCAAATGAAGATATTAATTATCCGGTGTTAGGAATTGGTTGGAAATTCCTGAATGTCTCCTTTTACAGTCAGCCCGACCGGATCCATACCAGTATTGCTGGGCGTATGCTGCTAGCTGCTGGTCTAATGATTCTACCGCTCCATCTGATCTTGTCTCTTCATTATCCTGAATTACTGGGTTTCTGGGGTACATCCACATCCTGGTTATCTGTATTCATGATTATTGTATTAATGATTATCCTTGTAAGTACCATGCTATGGAGGATATTCAAGAAATCATGAATACAATTGATATCTGTTTTATTGTTGGCTTTATTGGTATCTGGATTCCCCAAGCTTTTTGGGCTTGGCTGAGTTTTTCGGCTTGGCGTTATTCGATTCGGGCCAATCAGGAACTTTCGAATTTACCTGTACCCGAACGTTGGCCAATGCTGAGTGTACTGATACCGGCTTACAATGAAGAAGTAGTTATTGAAGATACATTGCGGGCTTTAGCAGCACAGGACTACCCGCCAGAAAGCTATGAAGTACTGCTGATTAATGACGCTTCCAAAGACAGGACACAGGAAATTGCTGACCGGATGGCAGCCGAGTACCCGGTAATTCGTGTCATCAATGTTCCTAAAGGCCAAGGTGGTAAAGGTAAGTCCCGCACTCTGAATAATGGCCTAAAACATGCCCATGGTGAGCTGATTGCAGTTTATGATGCAGACAGTACCCCTGAACCAGATTGTGTAAGACTTATTGCTCAGACCCTTCTGGCTGACTCAAATCTGGTTGCGGTTAATGGTAAAGTTCGGACCCGCAACTGGAAAGACAGCCCGCTAAGTACATTTATTGCCATAGAATTTATTTATTTCCAGTGGATTTTTCAAGGTGGTCGCTGGTTACGCTTCCGTCTTTCTACCCTCATGGGAACCAATTATGTAATCTGGCGTGATGCGCTGGATATTCTAGGGGGATTTGATGAAAAATCCCTGGTTGATGATACCGAAATGAGTTATCGCATTTTTCTGGGCCATAAACGCATTAAATGGGTACCTTATGCAATTGGATGGCAGCAAGACCCGGGTGATCTAAATATTTTTATTAAACAACGCTCCCGCTGGACACAAGGAAATTTTTATGTCACACGCAAGTATCTAAGTACGGCAATACGTCATCCTTTCCCGATTGGCATGGAAATTGGCAACAATATCATGTGTTATATCATGTTTGTGCCCGCTTTATTTTTAAGCCATATGACACTGGTCGTAGGACTGCTCGGTATTGATGGCACAACTATACCTGGGCCTTTTACTTTACTCTTTATTCTTGCATTCATTCTTTACCTTACACAAATCTGGTTTACTCTAAGTCTGGAAAAAGAAGTTCCAAAACGTTTTTATTTTTACGCGTTCATCGCTTACTTTACTTACTCACAGGTGTTTCTTTTGATCGTGTTTAAAGCTGCTTGGGATATGCTTAAAAGTAAAATTAAAGGTGAAGGTATAACCTGGTATAAAACAGAGCGAAAAAAGGAAAAAAAATGATCAGTCACTTTAAAAAATCCCGTTTTACGGTGTTATCTTCTGTCCTTCTTTCCTTATATGGCTCTCAGGTCTATGCTGATACCTGGCAGCTAGATGACCTGATATCACGTACTGCCCAGTACCAGTCTCCTTATTTCTTTTATGTGGGCAAGGGTGAAACCTGGCAAAACATACAGTTCAATAGCCAGTTTGACAGTCAGGGCGAAAGCACGCTGGTAGTCCGTTATGATAATCAGATGATTCATAGACAGAGTTTAAATGGTAAAGGTGAGTTGAGCTTTACCTTACCTGCAAGTACTGCCGGTTTTCATCGCCTCGATGTCATGCTTTTACAAAAGCCGTCAGTTAACGGGCCCATCAGCAATAATTACTGTGTAGAGTCCACTAATCTTTATACAGCCCTGACTAAACTGACTTTAAACTATCAGGCTCAGCATGGCATATTACAGCTCAATCAACTACCCGATGCCCTGTTTAATACACAGCTGAGCCGTACAGCGCCAATTAAGGCTTTACTGCAATTTAATAACCAGAACCGTTTAGAAGCATCCATGATTGCCCGCCTGGCTACAGCATGGAAGTTTAACACCCCAGTTCAGTGGCAAGTTACTGAGTCTACCCCGCAAGAAGCACCTGATTTTGTAATTAGCATACAACAGGTAGAACAGCCTCTAGCAGGTGCAAGAATCAGTTTAAGCCAGAATAATGAGATTCCCCGGCTAAATATTGAATACTCATCAGAATCCCAGCTGCTTATGGCAGTTAATGCTTTAATAAACCAGAATTATCTGCAGCAGCTTAATACAACTACTGCTACATTAAGCGAACCGGTTGCCGAGCCAGCATGGGCGGTAATACGCAAATTCGAGACGCTGGCTGACTTGGGTATTTCTGATTTTGCTCTCGACAGTTCATCTAAAAATATTTCTCTAATTTTCCCGCCTGTATGGGAAGCAACAGACGTATTAAAGGGAAAATTAGCCTTTCGGGCACAAAGTGGCTTATTACAAGGCTCAACTTTACAGGTCTGGTTAAACGAATATTTGGCCGGCAGCTTAAGTCTGGCTAAACTGGATTCAAATCCGGTTGAGCGTCGTTTTGATTTTGTTGGTGCGGATTATCCTTATGTCAACAATTACAATATGACTTTAATAAACTCTCAATTAAACAATGAAGCCTGTTTGCCAAATGCGGGCACTGCACTATGGATTGATGCAAATAAATCACTTGTTAACCTCCCCCATCAGATGAAACAGGGCGTAATCAATCTCTCTACCATTTTCGCCAGTACTCCAGAGATCGCCATCAACAATCCGGCTGCGACCAGTATGGCCATTACTGTAGCAAATGTTGCGAAAACAATGCTGTTAAGCGACCAGCCTGTACCTGTAAACATTACTGAGCTGAATGCTAATAGGCCTAAAAAAATCAATATATTAGTTAATACAGCCCGTTTTAATGATGAATTACAGCGATACAGCCAGCTACTTTACTTACCTGCTACGGCAGGCGGATTTATTGTTTCTGTGAAAGATGGCAGATTCTGGATTAATACGGACAGTGCAGCCGGAGCACAGACTTTTACCCGTTTTTGGCCCATAATCCAGCAAAGCATTCCCAACAATACAGCAGTACTATTTGTTTCAGCACAAGGCCAGATTACGGTTTTGAGTAAAAATTCGGTGAATAAAGCTAAGGCGCCCGTTGTCGAGCAAGTCTCTACCCGTACTCTTGTTATTGTTCTCACCATAATTACACTGATTATTATCGCTTTAATTCTATGGCGCAGAAGCCGTCGTAAAGTCAAAGGAACAGGTGAATGAGTATAAGGCAGTATGCATTTGTAGGTTTACTGATATTTATATGTTTTCCTGTGGCCGTGTTTATAGTTTCTGCTTTATTAATGGAGCAGGCAGATGCCAATACAGCAGCACCTAAAATTGAGGGTATTTTTTGGCAAGTCGACCAGATGAGTCAGCCTTCTGGTAATTGGCAGCTTTTGGGTGTAGATACGCTGGTTAACCAGTGGAGTATTGTAGACGGACGGTCTTTTTTTAATGAAATTCCGGTGCAGCCATGGGATATGCAACCCGATTGGCAACATATTGGCAAACAGCCTTGGGCAAAACATGTAATTTTAGGGCTGGCCGGCAGATTTCAGGAACCTGTAGCGCGTGAAAATATTGATCAGCTTTATCAGCAGTCTAGGCAGATTATTCAAGCCAAATTACCTGTACCAGTCACAAGCTACTATTTTCCTGTAGAAGCTGACCCTACATGGAATGGTGTCCATACTCTAGGACAATATATTGCTCAGTTTAAATTACCTGTCTGGGTAAGTATTTATAGTGCAGAACCTGAAGCCCCATTTCTAGAATATTGGTTAGAAAGCTGGCTGCCCCCCAATGCAAAAGTTTTTTTCCAGGATGGCGTCGGTGTAGGAACGCGCAGTCCTGAAGAAGCTGCACAAATTTATGGAACTTTAAAAGAGCAATTTGGTGAAGACCGGGTGGTAATTATTTTAGAGGCATTTCGACTAAAAAAAGATGGAACATTCAGAGCTGCCTATCCTTGGGAAATCAGTAAACAGCTTAAAGCCTATTCCGGACAGCGAATCTTCATTTTTGATGGTCCCCACTATTTAAATAGAGCCAGTGTTTTATGGCTCTATTTATGGATGAAAATCAATTTTTAAGAGGAAACAGGGTTTAAATCTTTGATAATCTGCTCAAGAATGCGACCCGATGCCCGGCCATCACCAAATGGGTTTTCAACTTCAGCATGCTGAAGGTAATATGAATGATCATCCATCAGTCGTGAAAATTCCTGAACGATTTTAGTCACATCTGTGCCAACCAGAACACCACAACCAGCCTCCACTACTTCTGGACGTTCAGTGACATCCCGTAAAATAAGAACTGGTTTTTGATAGGTTGGACTTTCCTCCTGAATCCCTCCAGAATCTGTCATAATCAGATATGAGGCCTGCAAAATAGCAAGCAGGTCAGGATAATCTAATGGACTAAGTAAATGTACCTGCGGATGTTGAGCGAACTCCTGATGAGCAACTGTATGCACATGCGGATTAAGATGAACTGGCCAGGCAAAATGCAACTCTGGATAACGTTGACATAGCTCATGTATGGCCTGACATATATTCTGTATACCCTGCCCAAAATTTTCACGTCGATGGGCAGTAATTAGAACCAGTTTATTTTTTTCCTGCGGATTTAAGCTAAGTCTTTTTAAACGCTGTTGAGATTGTTGTGAAGAAGCCTGCATAATCTCACGCGCACTGTATATGGCATCTACTACCGTATTACCTGTGACAAAAATATGTTCTTCAGGCACATTTTCCTGTAACAAGTTACTGGCCGAAAGTGCAGTCGGGGCAAAATGCCAGCGTGCCAGACGAGATACTAACTGACGATTTCCTTCTTCTGGAAAAGGATGCAGCAAATCGAAAGAGCGCAAACCAGCTTCTACATGAGCCAGTCCAATATTTAAATTAAATGCGACTAAAGCACCAGCCAGTACTGTTGTCGTATCGCCCTGCACCACAATAGCATCACATTTTGACATTTGGGTATAGACACGGTCCAGTTCGGTTAGAGCCGTGCTCAATAAAATATTCAAGCTTTTGCCTGGCTGCATGACCTGTAGATGATGGTCAATTTCAATCTGGAAAAAATCTATAGCATCACGTACCAATTCCAGATGCTGCCCGGTAAATACTACACTTACTTCGAAACGGAAATCTTGTCGTGCTTGTAAAATTACTGGAGCCAGCTTAATCAGTTCAGGGCGAGTCCCGAAAATAAAAGAAATATGTATTGGCATTATTAGAAACTCCGGTAAAACGTTAATTCAACACGGGTATTATCAAAGCTACTATCTACAGATGCCGGGGTTCCATTAACATATTTCCCGTACATTTGTTCAATACGTAGTTTTAACGGCAGCCCTACGGGTTGCCATGCGATGCCAGGCCCTATTTCTGCTATGTTATTATAATATTCCTGTTCACTATCATTAATGGTATGCAGTTTCACATAAGCCTGTATATTACCCCAATCATTATAGTTAAAATTCCAGCCTGTCCGTAATCGCAAATCACCGATCAGATTATAATCCTCACGTGAATAAGCAGCGGCATTACCATAAAGTTCAGCAAAATACTGATTGCTTTGCTGAGCTGGCATATGGCTGGTCTGATCCATCCCCCAGTACCACTCCTGATAGCCTGTTAAACCACCATTAATGCTTTCCCTAAATTTTTTCCGGTTCAGATCAATCAGATCATAGCTACCACCCGCTTCCAGATATAGGTAAACAGGCCATTTCCACGGACGGTAATTTACCCCCAAACCTACTATGGCGGCATTCTGGTCAATAATTTCTGGACGGGCGCCGCCTGTGGAACGGGTATCACGATTGACACTGGCAAATCCATAGATCTGGCCTTGATTGTTTTTATCTAAATAACGGCCATAACGAATCTTTAACGGTAAAATTGTAGTGTCATAGCGTCCTTCATAAGAAGGTGAGGAATAAACATCAGCAAAGGTTTTCTTGGCTGGCGTATTACCTGTTCCTGACAGGTTCTGTACCGCCTGTTTAGACTGGGATGCAATTTCCGGATTGGAAGAGCTTTGTAATTGCTTGAATATAACGAGTGCTTCATCATTTCTATGCGCCACATTTAACAAATAAGCTTTTTGCATGAGAAGCTGATCATCAGATGAGTCTAAGGCAAGCGAACGATTAATATATTCTAAAGCTTTATTATTATCATTTTGACGCAAGGCCAAGTATGCCCAAGTTTTCCAGACTTTAGGATCATTTGGTGTCTTTAGGGCAATCTGGTTAAGTAAACTGTCTGCTTTATTAGTATCCTGACTTTCAACCTGGTAATACTGCTCCCACAATGGATAAACGTCAGCGGTATCCATTGGGCCATTTTGAGCCTGTACCCCTAAACTTATCACAAACCCAAAAATCGTTAAGTAGATTTTTTTCATTGTTTTATAAATACTATAAAAGTCACCGAGATAATGATTATCTTATATTCTCTAAAATAAAAATACAGATAAAACCGATAGTACTGTGAGAAAATTATTTATTGATTACATACTAATTTTATTTAAAACAGGGAATTAAATAATAAGAAGATTAATCTTTTTAACAAATTCTAACATTCAATAATAAGGATTAAATAGAAATTATTTTACTACATTAATTTTAATATTTTTCATTGTCTACACTACTCTTATTAATAAATGGCTATTATTAAAGAGACAATGATAAAAAAATAAGCCACTAGATAAGCGGCTTATTTAGAATTCTGGCGGAAGCGGTGAGATTCGAACTCACGGAGGGCGTGAACCCTCGTCGGTTTTCAAGACCGGTGCATTAAACCACTCTGCCACGCTTCCAACGAGCGTTATCATATAAACTATTCGTAAAATTGGCAAATCATTTTGTAGATTTAATTGGACAAGTGTTCAAAATAGAACCAGATATTATAAATTTCATGGTTTTTCATAACGAATTGCATTGATATACCACTGCTTCTTTCCTGAAGGGGTCATCACTTCAATCTCATCATTCACCTGTTTTGAAAGTAATGCCCTAGCCATAGGTGAATCAATTGAAATATGTTGAGGATGATGATCATAAATCTCATCTACCCCGACAATTCGTAAAGTTTTCTGTTCACCATATTCATTTTCAATATCTACCCAGGCACCAAAGTAAACGCGCCCGTCCTGTTCAGGTGAATGGTCAACAATTCTCAGCTCTTCCAGCCGTTTTCCTAAATATCTTACCCGACGATCAATCTTGCGTAAGAGCTGCTTATTATATTGATAATCGGCATTTTCACTACGATCGCCCAGACTGGCAGCCCAGTTAACTTTCTTGGTTATTTCTGGACGTTCTTCGTGCCAGAGCTGTTGTAATTCAGCCACCAACCGGTCATGGCCGGCTCGAGTAATTAAGTTAGATTTCATTATGAATATTCAGTTTAAACACGTATTCAATTTATATAATTATCTATTATGCCATATAGTTTCAACACATTGTCATAATATTAATTTAAAATTTATTAATATCAATTACTTATATAAGCATCACTCATCTATTTTTGATCAAAATTTGACATAATAAAATTTGCACTTTATTATCCGTTCACTTTTTAGTATTTATGTTATTTTTATCTATGTAGTTAAACTACACAGTTTTATTCCATCCCTGTCATTTTAAATGACTTCATGACTGCCCATCCTCTTATTGAATTTATCAACTTATAAAAGTTGCAGACCCGTTTTTGTCTGCCTTTTAGGGCATAAGTTACTTTAGCGGAGACACCATGCACAGTAGTTCAACTTCTGGGTCAAGGCTTAGCCTTAACTCTTTATTTTCTACTCTCCCTGTTCGATTACTTGTATTAAGCACAGCTCTTGTACCTTGGCATAATATTAATGCAAGTAAAGCTTCACAATATAATTCCGTTGTGAATACCAATACGTTAACTGTGGTCACGGTAGAAAGCCCGACGACCTTATTTAAAGATGGCAAGATTATGTATGGCTTCGGCTATGATCTTGTCCGTAACTATGCTCAAAACTTGAATGTCAGGCTCGAACTAAAGACAGTGGCAGACAACGCAACAGCTTTAAAATGGGTCGCCCAAGGCAAAGCCAATATGGCAATGACTACGGCTGACTTTAATACTATTGAAAAGCACCAGCTGACGTCTTTCTCTGCAAGCTGTGGAGATACAACCAGCCTAGTTAAAAATGGTTTAAACCCAGCATTGAACTGGGTATTCAAACAGGCCGAAGAACCGCTAGCTGCTACTGCAAGTGGCTATATCTGCCAAGGTAAACAAAATGGGGCCATTCGTCAGTTGGCTTCTTTTTACAACCGTAATGTAGTACAGCCTGATGCCTGGAAAACTATTCAGCGTGATTTGTCAAAACGTATGCCGATTTATAAAGCGAGTTTTCAGCAAAGTGCTGAACGTTATGACCTGGACTGGCACCTGCTGGCTGCAATTGGCTATCAGGAATCTTATCTAAAGCCCAATTCAGTTTCACCTACAGGCGTACGTGGCCTGATGATGCTCACCAGTAGTACAGCTAAAGCTATGGGAGTACAGAACCGTACAGATCCCCATCAGAGTATTCAAGGCGGGGCCAAGTACTATGATTTAATGCTCGACAAGTTTTCTGACGTTCCTTATCCGGACCGTAATTGGTACGCCTTGGTAGCTTATAATATGGGTCCTGGTGCTGTTGGCCAGATTCAAAAACGTATTGAAATCCAAGGTCGTAATCCAAATAATTGGGTAAATCTTTATGATTATCTGGAACGCCATCAGACCAGTAATGGTCGTTATCGTCAGGCTGTGCAGTATGTTACCCGTATTCGAGCCTATCTTGAACATATCAAGAAGTCCGATCTGGTCACAATTTAGACAAAAGCGTTATATGTAATATAGAATGTAGTACAAACAATTTAATTTATAAAAAAAGCTTACCTTCACGGTAAGCTTTTTTTGCTCTTAAGCTTCTTTTTTTCAAGAAGTTTGCGCAAGGATATTCTTAAACAGGTCTTTCTGCTCTTGGCTTGGCTTTACAGTCTGTAATGCCATCAATTGTGACATATCGCCTTGCACCTTGATTTTGCCTGTCATAAATGCTTGCATCGCAGCTGCCATATCAAATTCAAGGAAGACTTTACGCAGGGTTTCGCCATCCATATTCAAAGTAGTTTTAGCATTTGAAGACAGACCTTTCTGGATTTTTCCACCATCTAATGAAAGTTCAGTCGTATTATTGTCTGCATTTACAACTACAAGATTAATTGCCAGATTAGCCAAGGCTGGTGGCAGGTTCAAATCACCTGCTTCAGCAGTTAATTTATCAACAGTTGCAAACCAATCATCAGTGAGTAACGCAGGCATAATTTTTCCTCAAGTATATTTTTCAATTTATAGAGCTGCCTTTCCAGACAGCATATTCATGAAGCTGTGAGCTTTTATTTTGTTATAGCATGTAATGAGGCAATTAGAACAATTTTTTTGTACTGATCATTCAGTTTTTGATGTTTTTATGTATTACTGAATTAAATAGGCACCTTAACTGGGCAAGATGCCTAATATTTGGTTTTATTCAGCAGCAAAACTCAAATTAACTACATCCAGACGATTAGTTTTTTCCGGTTCTTTGAAGTCATACTCACGTTGCGAATCAAGTATCTCAAAATCGAACAGTTCACGGTCAGCCAGCTGAGATGGTGATACGTTCTGCAAAGCGCCGAAAATACTGTGCAGACGTTTCGGATGGGCTTTATCCCAATCACGCAACATATCATTAATGATTGCGCGCTGCAGATTTTCCTGAGACCCACAGAGATTACATGGAATAATTGGGAACTGGCGCAGCTCCGCATATTTTATAATGTCTTTCTCTTCCACATAAGCCAGTGGACGAATCAGAATATTCTTTTTGTCTGATGACAGCAGTTTTGGTGGCATGGCTTTTAGACTGCCACCATGAAACAGGTTTAAAAAGAAGGTTGCCAGAATGTCATCACGGTGATGTCCAAGAGCAACTTTGGTTGCGCCGATTTCCTGGGCAAAACCGTATAGGGATCCACGGCGTAAACGCGAGCACACAGCACAGTATGTTTTACCTTCCGGTGTCAAGCGTTTGGTAATGGTATAGGTGTCTTTTTCCAGAATGTAATATGGAATATTGTTTTCTTCCATATAACGCGGCAAGACATCCTCCGGAAAGCCAGGCTGCTTCTGGTCTAGGTTGACAGCAACTACATCAAAGTTAATTGGTGCAATACGCTTGAACTGTAGCAAAATGTCCAGCAAGGTATAACTGTCTTTACCACCCGATACGCACACCATTACCTTGTCGCCATCTTCAATCATCTTGAAGTCACGAATAGCATGGCCAACTTGGCGACGCAGCTTTTTAAGCAGACGATAATAGGCTGAACTGGTTGGCAGTTCTGGCTTGAAATTAAATCCCTGGTTGGACTCAACTGGCGAGTACATAGAACAGAATTACCCATAAAAGAAATACCGCGCGATTTTAGCCGATCTCCCTCCGATTCGCATCACCGAATTACAATTAATGTGGAACACCACTGGTCAGAAAAAAATAAGCCTTTGTATAAAAAATAGACGCTCGCGTTCAAAATTGTATCAAAATGCTTATATTTTGGACTTTTCCACAGTTTTCCACAAAACCTGTGGATAAAATTGTGGATTTCTCTAGGCTTGACAGGGGGTGTAATCGGCCTATTAAGGGTTTTATTTAAATTGATCATTTTTTGATCAATTAATATTTATTAATAATTACAATTACTTATATATGTCAAGCTATACTTTTTAAAAAAATTTTTTTATTTATTTGGTTATTTTCAAAACAAATAGTCTTGCTTTTTTTTCAATTTTTTTTGTTAAAGAAACTCAAGTTTTTGGTTTCCATTGTAGAGTTTTTTGTTAAACTCAGACTGAATTTTGAGCTCCAAGTTGCTTACAGATTACTATGAAAACTTACTTTGATATTTCACGCTTGGGTATCTGGGGATGTGCCGTACTTGTACTGACTTCAAGCTATAGTAGTGCAGGTCAAATGTATGTCTATAAAGACCAAAGTGGCAGCACCCTCCTGACTAACCGTAAAATGAATGACAGTTCATTAAAGAAAGTTAAAGTTACTTATTATCCTGAGAGTAATATTCACAGTTATAGTAACTGGGGAAAGTCAGAAGCGGCGGTATTGCCAAGCTATAGCAAAAATCGTGATGCTTTTGATCATATAATCAAACAGGCGGCTCAGCAGCATGGTGTCAGTGAAGGTCTGATTAAAGCAGTTATGCACACTGAATCAGGCTTTAATGTAAATGCCCGCTCTCCTGTAGGTGCACAGGGCTTGATGCAATTAATGCCTGCAACAGCACGGCGCTTTAATGTCTCAAATGCATATGATCCTTATCAGAATATTCTAGGAGGAGCCAAATATTTAAGCTGGCTCCTGAAACGTTTTAAAGGCAACACGCATCTTGCTCTTGCAGCCTATAATGCAGGAGAAGGTAATGTTGCTAAATACGGTGGTATTCCCCCATTCCGTGAAACCCAGGATTATGTTCGTCGAGTCACCAGTCGTTATAGCAACCTTTACTCGGGCGGAGCTCTAAACCTTACTGCCAGTAATAATCCGGAAAACGGGTTGCTGGTTCAGGAAACAGTGAATTCTGCTGCAAATACTCAAGCTGCAGGCCGGAGCTATGCACCCCGGCAAATTATTACGCTGGCAGATGGCTCCTATACAGATGCACCAGGCACTTATGTCAGCTCTAACGCTACCGCCTCAGCACGTATTCATATTTCTAACTGATCTTTTGATTCATTTTTTCTATATATATTTTTCAAGTTTTTCTTGAATTTTAACGAGCATCACCGCATATTAGTTTTACGATTTATATTTCAAAATCGATTTATTTTTTCTATCAAAAGAGGATTATCTCAATGATGCGGATTGGTTTGTTCTTGCTAACCAACCTCGCGGTACTGGTAGTAGCTGGCATTATTTTGTCGCTCTTCGGAGTCGGAAGTTATCATGGTGCGGGTGGCCTTAATCTGGGCAACCTTTTAGTCATCTGTTTTGTATTTGGTATGGTGGGTTCTCTCATCTCCCTCTTTATGTCCAAATGGATGGCTAAAAAGGCGACCGGTACACAAATTATTGACCCTAATGCTCCTCAAAATCAGGCAGAAGCCTGGTTATTGCAGACCGTTGCTGAATTATCACAGCGTTCTGGCATTCAAATGCCAGAAGTGGGCATTTTTCCGTCTTATCAGTCTAATGCATTCGCAACAGGCTGGAACAAAAATGATGCACTGGTCTCGGTCTCTACCGGTTTGCTTGAACGTATGAATAAGGATGAACTGCGTGCAGTACTGGCGCATGAAATCGGCCACGTCGCTAATGGCGATATGGTTACACTTGCCCTGATTCAAGGGGTAGTGAATGCTTTTGTCATGTTCTTTGCCCGTGTAGTAGGCGACTTCATTGACCGTAACGTATTTGGCCGTGAAGATGGTGAAGCACCTGGGCTGGCTTACTTTGCAATTACGATTGTACTGGATATTGTATTTGGTATTCTTGCCTCTGCAATTGTCATGTGGTTCTCACGTTACCGTGAATATCGGGCCGATGAAGCGGGTGCACAGCTTGCCGGAAAACAGGCTATGATTTCTGCCCTGTTACGTCTACAGGCAGAGTCTGACATGCCAGATCAGATGCCTAAAGAAATGAAAGCCTTTGCAATCTCTTCTGGTAAAGAAGGTGGTTTTAGTCTGGCTGCTCTGTTTATGACACACCCGACTATTGAAGACCGGGTAGCTGCTTTACAGCGTCTCAACTGTCCATAAGTTTTTCTGTTGATTCATCCAGATTCAAAAAAGCCTCCTGCGTGGAGGCTTTTTTACATTTAACCTTTTAAGCTAATGCAGTGTATATTTTAAAAATACTGCTGTGCCAGCCTGATAGCAAACCACAAACCGGCTGCAAATAGAATCAGGAACAGAACTCCGACCAAGTCAGGTATATGTAGCCATAACCAGGCCACCACTGGCTGGCGCCAGAAAGTAGAATGTTGCTGTTTACGTTCTAACTTCTCATGCAGATAGGGATGCCTTAAATGAATATCTGTAGTCATCTGATATTCTGTGCGGATATGTTCATGCACAATATCAAGTGCCTTGCGGCTCGGCCGGATAAATATATCAAATACCGTACCGATTACAGGCACAAAACCGACCACTGCATCCAGGGCAGCCATTTTAATAACTGGCCGCAATTTATGGGAAGGCACGCCAATCTGGCGCCCTTTGTAAACTGCATAACAAGTCAGGGCAAAGCCTGCCAGATCTCCTGCAATTGGTACCGTGCTCAAGGCTGCATCCGCACCGATTCCCTGCTTGGTAAAAGGAATACGAACTAAAGAGTCCATGATATTGGCAAACTTGGCCAGATCACGCTCCAGACGGATCACTTCTTGCTGAGTAAGTTTTTTTTGTTTTTCAAGCCCGGGCATTACCAATTCCAGTCATTAGAGAGTCATCAGCATAAAACAGATTAAAACACGAGATGTATTAATCTGTGTACTAAAACAATAATTTGGATGCTACAAATAAGTAGATAATCACGCCTGTAGCATCACAGATTGAGGTAACTAAAGGTGCTGAAGCACTGGCAGGGTCCAGTTTCAACTTATTTAAAATAAAAGGCAAGCTCATACCCGTCAGACAACCCATGAGTACAATCCCTACCATGCTAATTGCCAGTACAATCGCGACCATGAAATCACCGCGAATATAACCTAGCATGGATACGGCACAAGCCATGGTTACGCCTAAACAAAGTGCCACCACAGTTTCACGGCCGAGCAAGCTGAACCAGTCTTTAAACTGTACATCTCCGGTCGCCAAGGCACGCACCATGAGAGTAGCAGACTGCGATCCGGCATTTCCCCCACTGCCCACCAGTAAAGGGAGAAAGAATACCAATACAATGTGAGTTGAAATAATCTCTTCAAAATGTGCAATTCCAATTCCCGACAGTAAACTGCCAAAGACCAGAATAACCAGCCAAAATACCCTTTTTTGGTATAAGGTTATGATGGGAGCAGTTTTCAGGCTGAGCTCAGCTAACGGACTGACTGCACCGGATTTTAAAATATCTTCGGTAGTTTCTGCCTCTACAATATCCATCACATCATCATAAGTGATAATGCCCAGCATTCTTTCCTGCTCATCCACTACAGGTAGAGCGATTAAATCATAGTAAGCCAGAGTTTTAGCAACGACTTCCTGATCATCATAGGTATAGACATAAATCACATCCCTTTCCATTACCTCTGCAATTGTAGCTTCGGGCCTGGCCTGAATAATCTGGCGTAGAGAGATGACACCTATCAGCTGATTCTGCTCATTTACAATATAAACCAGATAAAGGGTTTCCCGTGTTGCGGCGATTATACGCAGCGCCTGGATGGCTTCATCCATGCATAAGTCGTGGTGTAAGGTAACAAAGCTGGAACTCATCATCGCACCAGCTGTACCTTCAGGATAAAGCGCCAGTTTTCTTAAGGTATTTTGAGACTCCTCAGATAGCAGTGTTATAAGCTGTTGTTGTAATTCTGGTGACAGTTTTTTATAAATATCGACAAAGTCATCAGAATACATATTATCAAGAATAGGGATGAGATCAGGAACAGGTATAAATTCAGCCAAAACAGCTTGCTGGCTGAGCGGCAAATATGCAAACACCTCACTTGGCTCATCCAGTTTCTGTAGGATCTTGACCTGTTCTGTAGGGGTCAATCCTTTTAATACACTAGCCTGATCAGCAATATTTAATTCATTTAAAAGGCCAATAGCCGTATTGAACTTTTCAGAACGGAGCTGTTGGTGAACATATTGTATTTTCTCTGCAATCTGCGGCATGCCTGTCTCATGATAATTTATTGATTAAATAAAAATTTATTTTTGATCAGGGGGATTAAACTACTTCTATCATGCTCTGGAGAGTTTTCACTATAATTTTGCAATACGCCTACATTTATCGAATAAAGTCATAAACTGAGGGCGGTCTTTAAAGTAAAAAAACCTGATCTCGTCAGGTTTTTCGAAAGACAAATCAAGATAAATCAACTAACCAAGGTGCTGTTTTCTTGTCATCAGATTCCGGACCAAAACATACATGAATGGAATGAATATCACTACCAAGACCGTTCCAAATATGACTCCACCTAGAACACTGGTACCAATTTCCTGACGGCTGGCAGCTCCTGCACCGGAGGCAAACACTAGCGGCACTACACCGGCACCAAAAGCCAGAGAAGTCATCAAAATCGGTCTCAAGCGCAAGCTGGCGCCTTCCAGAGCTGCTGCTACTGCATCTTTGCCACGTTGCTGGGCCAGTGCAGCGAATTCAACAATAAGAATGGCATTTTTGCATGACAGACCAATTGTTGTCAGCAATGCAATCTGAAAGTAAATATCATTAGGAAAGCCAGCTAGATAACTGAACAGGATATTCCCACCAATACCAAGTGGTATTGCTGCCATAACCGCTGTCGGTATGCTCCAGCTTTCATAAAGGGCAGCGAGGCACAGAAAAATAAAGCCAATCGACACCAGATATAACCAGATTGCCTGATTACTGGACTGCTGTTCCTGAAAAGATAAACCGCTCCAGGCTAAGTCAATGTCAGGAAATTGATCAATCAGGGCCTGGACATCCTGCATCGCTTCACCGGTACTAAAACCAGATCCTGCATCTGCTTCCATTTGTAATGCAGTATAGCCCATGAAACGGTTAACTACTTCTGGCCCGCCAGTCCATTCAAAACTGGCAAATGTAGAAAATGGAACCATTTGACCAAGATCATTACGGACAGACCAGAAATATAAATCTTCAGGTTGTGCCCGATAAGCTGCATCACCTTGCATAATGACCCGCTTAATCCGTCCCCGGTCAATAAAATCATTAATATAACTACCACCCCAAGCAGCCGCCAGAGTACTGTTAATCGCAGGCTGACTTAAGCCTGCTGCCATTGCCTGTTTCTGGTTAATATTGACCTTCAACTCAGCCTTGTCCGGATTAGCTTTTTTGTCCAGATTTTGAAAACTGTCATATCGATTAGTTTTGGTCTGTAATGACTTAAACTGCTGTTCTAGATAAGTCCGGCCTTGGCCGTTAATATCGCGAATCCAGAATTCCAATCCATCTGTCTGCCCGAGACCACGAACAGCTCCCGGCATATTGACCATGATTCTGGCATCAGGATTATTACTGAAATACTTTGTAGCACGCTCACGAATTGCCTGCGCAGAATTTTCCTGCCCCGGACGATCATCCCAGTGCTTGAGCGCAATGAAACCCTGTCCAAGATTTTGACCTGTACCAGAAAAGTTACGGCCATAGCGGATAAGTACCAGTTCAACATTTTCTTGTTCTTTACTCAGGAAATAACGCTGAATCTCTTCTCCTACTTGCTGGCTTTTAGCCATTGGAGCGCCATTTTGCAAGCTAAACTGGATATTAAGCGTGCCCTGATCTTCACTTGGAATAAAACTGCTAGGTAGTGCACGATAAAATAGCGCAAATACAGCAATCAAGGCTATAAATACGACTGAATAAATCATTTTGTGCTGCATGGAACTCTGGATCACTTTGAGATAATACTGTCTAAGTCGCTCCAGTTTTTTATTGAACCCATTAGCCCAGCGAGCATGTTGCTGCTTGGGTTTTAAAATCAATGCACATAAAGCAGGAGTCAAAATCAAGGCGACTAGCAATGACAATGCCATTGCTGCCACCAAGGTAATTGAAAACTGCCGGTAGATGACACCAGTTGAGCCACTAAAAAATGCCATCGGAATAAAGACAGCAGTGAGAACCAGCGTAATACCCACTAGTGCACCGCTAATTTCCTGCATTGACTCTAAGGCAGCCTGTTTTGGGCTGAATTGCCTCTCTTCGATCAACCGCTCGACATTTTCAACCACAACAATCGCATCATCTACCAGCAGGCCAATCGCCAGTACCAGAGCAAATAGAGTCAATGTATTTACACTTAAACCTAATACGTACAGTATGGCAAAGGTTCCTAAAATTACTACAGGTACAGTAATGGTAGGAATTAAGGTTGCACGCCAGCTTTGTAAAAACAGGAACATCACCAAAATTACAAGAATCACTGCTTCAATCAGAGTTGTAACTACCTCTTTAATTGACTCTTGAACAAAAGGTGTATTATCACGTGGATAAACAATTTTATAACCGGCTGGTAGCTTCTCGGTAAGACGGTCTATGGTCTGTTTAATCAAGGCGGAAGTCTGCAAAGCATTTGCGCCTGTAGCCAGTGAAATGCCCAGACCTGCTGATGGATAACCATTAATGGTATTAAATGACTGGTAGTTCTCTGCCCCAAGTTCAATTCGGGCAATATCTTTTAAATATACAAAACCGGCATTAGCAGAAGATTTAATAATAATATTTTCAAACTCTTCAACCGTTTTTAAACGTGAACCCGAGCTGACTTTAGCATTCAGATACTGTTCACTGGCTGTAGGCAAGTCTCCAATACCCCCTGCTGCCACCTGAGTATTTTGTGCTTCTACAGCTGCACGAATATCACTTGGCATTAAATTATATTGTTTTAAACGATCTGGATCTAGCCAGATCCGCATTGCATATTGCGAGCCAAAAACATCGACTTCACCAACTCCTTCAATCCTGGAAATTTCCTGTTCCAGATGGGTCATCATATAATCAGATAATTCGATATTATTACTTTTGCCAGTCTGGTCATAAAGGCCTATGACCATATGCGTATCGCCTAGTGATTTCCATACATTAACACCTTGCCGCTGTACATCCTCCGGCAGACGGCTGAGTACGCCATTAATACTATTTTGTACCTGAACTTGGGCCGTATCTGGGTCTGTACCATTCTCAAAACTAATACTGATCCGGCTACGTCCCGATGAATCACTGCTGGAGCTAAAATATAAAAGATGATCAATGCCTTTAATTTGCTGTTCAAGCAGCTGCGTTACACTCTCTTCTACGGTTTCTGCAGAAGCGCCATTATATGTAGCCGCTACTGTAATCTGCGGTGGAGCAATATCCGGATAGCGTTCTACAGGCAGGTTTATGACAGAGAAAATACCAAATGCCATTACAATAATGGCCAGTACTCCTGCAAAGATGGGACGTTCAATGAAATATTTCGACAACATAAATGTTCAGGCCACCTGCTCGGCTAGAGTGAACGAAAAAAGAATATGGCGGACCACAGTCTGGCAGATTAAAGTTATAACATTGAACAGGTATGACGAAAATTCATTATTCTTACGCATTTACATAAATTTATATAACCTATTAAATGAGGAGAGAATATGAAGAAAAGTAGTTTAAACACTATTACTATAGATGTAATTGAAGTTATTGAGGCTTATAGAACACTTTCTTATTCTGAGCTGCTGCTAATTAGAATAGTTATTTAAGAGATCATTATGAAAATAAAATTAGCGAAATTTTGGATATAACGACCTTGCCAATTTACAAGGTAATAAAAATTAAAAATGGCTTCACATGAAGCCATTTATTAGAAATTATTTTTGCAAGACATTATTAAAATAGACAGGTATCCAGAGATACTGTTCATTGGCAACCTTAGAAATATGTCCAATACCCGGAAAAGGTAAATGTGGTGCAGCCACCCAGCTACCTTCATCTGCAATTTTACTGAACAGTTTAAGTCGGGTTTTTACAGCCTCATCTGGCTGGATATCATACTCAATAGCAGTACGCGGCGCTTCAAACTGCACACTGTGCGAATGCACTGTATCTCCAATAAAAACCATTTTATCTTTATTCTGCTCCAGCACAAAACTGTGATGGCCGGGTGTATGGCCACGTGTATCCATCACCTGAAGGCCAGCAATCGATTGCCCCTCTTTAAAAGTTATAAATTGTTTATCTTGTTGATAAGGTGCTATCGCGTCCTGAATTTTGTTGCGGGTTGACTGATAATTTTCCAGTTGTTCTTTAGACAAATTTACTGGTGTCTGACCTAACCAGTAATTTACTTCACGTTCATGAGCATAGACTTTAGCGTTTGGAAAAACTTTTTGGCCCTCTTTAGTTAAACCGCAGACATGGTCAGGATGTAAATGCGTCAGTAACACTACATTCACGTCCTCAAGCCGATAGCCTGCCTTGACCAGATTACTGCTCACTGAACCGAGATGGGGACCAAAACAGCTAGCAGCACCACTATCTACTAAAACTAGCGCTGTTCCAGTATTAATTAGAAAAGCATTTACCGATGTTTGTACACCCTGTTGCTGATCATTATGGTATTTTTTTAAAATCTGCTGAATATATTTTACCTGAGAATTATTTAGCGTTTTAAATAGACTAGGTGACATATAATTGGTGCCATCCAGTAAAGCGGTAACTGTATATTTACCCCACTGCTGATGATAATAACCCGGCACCTGTTCAGTTGGTGTAGCTGTTGAAGCCATGCCAGTTGAAGAAAGCACTGTAAAACTAACCAAACTGATGAGTGTTTTAAATATTTTCACTGCTTACCTGCTATATTAATTAAGAGCATGAACTGTTTTTAATATATTTTACCCCATTAAGCGAGTCTGTTTTTGGGCACTCGCCAATTTTTATACCCTTCTGATAACCGATAAGCTCGTTACAAAAAGTTCTATACTGATTTAGTTTATAATATGGAAGAACATTATATTTTTTATCAACCGATTTTTATCCTATAGGTTCTATAGAAACATTGTTAAAGTAGCAATGAACAACCCTATACATAGTCCTAAAATAATTAAAATCATCTTTTTTTGAAATTCAGCAGCTCGTCTATCTTCAATTAGAATATCCTGTTCAAATTGCTTGAACTCTCGATAAAGCTGGTCACCTGATTTGGAGCCCGGTGCACCTTTTAATTTAAAATTATGCATACCACTCTTTCTCGCTTTCGCAAACCTGAAAATCTATTCTCATAGAGAAAATCTAGTAAAAAATCTGCTTTTTCTAAAATAACCAGGACGTTTGCCTTGAGACAAGCTAATTTTAAAAAATTAAAAATTTAAATCTATATCCAGCTAATTATTTTATAATTCAATTAAATAGTTACACTGGCAACACATTACACTTTTATAAAAAACTTAAATCTAGGTATCTTGGACTATTTCTTTATATTTAGCTTATACCCTTACTATTTATAAGGGTTTTAATTATTTTTAAAATCTTTTTTTAAAATGAGCTTAATTTCGCAATAATTTTTTAAATTATCTCTATGGTATTTTTTTCCAAATTTAATTATTTTTCTAAAATTTTATATATTAAAAATTTTTTAGCAATAGGAATAAACCATAGGACTGAACTCTTAAATTAAATATTTTTCAGGTAAGCCTCTCTGTTTTAACTAAAGATTCATAGAGTAAATATTTCAGAAAATAAAAAAGGTCGCACAAAGCGACCTTTTTTATTCACTCCACTATATCAAGAAAACTTTTGTAGTGAAGCGATAAATATATTCAAGCCATATCCATATATGAAATATCAATGGCTTAAATAAAGCTTGGACAGATTACATCATGCTTCACAACCATGTCCGCACGTATAACCTTGCATTACTACGATACTTAACCAATTGTTTTTAATAATGTTCCGGAATTACCATGCGTCACCTTAGTACACGTGACATTACTAAAATCTGTGAGTAACCTTGTGAGTAACGAAATCAATTATAAGGCCTTACTCACATCCATATGTTAAATGATCTTAAAATCAAGCAATTAAAAGCCAAAGATAAAATGTATCGTGTTGCAGACCATGCGGGGCTATGCCTTGAAGTAAGAACTACAGGGAGTAAATTTTGGCGCTACCGTTATCGATACCTAAACATTCCTAAAATGTTAACTATAGGTCCCTACCCTGAGATCAGTTTGTCATACGCACGTGATAAGACAAGGGAATATCGTGGGATGCTTGCTAAAAATCTCGACCCTGTAACAGAGCAAAAGAAAGCGCTTGATTCCGCAATGGATGCAATACAGCATACTTTTAAAAGTATCTCGAATGAATATTTAGAAAAGTACAAGGACACTCACTCACAAGAATGGTATGAAAACAGGCTGAGATACTTTAAAAAAGATATCAACCCCGTCATTGGCAATAAGCCAATCAAAGAAGTGAATTCAAATGATATTCGAGTGATTTTGGATAATACCATTACACGAATTCGCAAAAGCAAAAGAGGTACTGGTGAAGTTAAAGCAATCTATGTAAGACAAATCTGCGCTGAAGTCATGCAATACGCAATTATCACACTGAAGATAATCAATGATCCTACAATCGCGCTACGCAGCTATATCAGACGTCCTCCTGTTAATCACGCTACCCCTTTAGAAGAAAAAGATAAGAAAGTGATTCTGGCTTTGATCAATCAATATGGTGGAACTACTGGCACACAGAATGCTTTAAGGACTGCCTTGTACAGTATGCTACGTACGATAGAAATACGCAGGGCTAAAAAGTCTTTTGTTAATCTAAAAGATGCGACCTTAACTATTCCTCGTGTATCAAATGCACAGATTAAGGATGGTAAAAGGAATATGAAGAAGAATAGGACGCATGTTGTACCTTTATCTACACAAATGCTAGAAATTATAAAAGAGCAGTTACAGCTTTACCCTGACAGTATTTACTTATTCCCTGGGGATGATGGCATATCAATGTTGGGGAAAAATACACTCAATGAAGCACTCGTTAACATGGGTCTAGGCCATATTACCATGCATGACTTCCGTGCAACTGCATCCACCTATTTAAACGAACAGAATTACAGTAAGGACTGGATTGAATTACAGTTAGCCCATGTAGATGGCGACATGTCCCGAGCTTCTTACAACCATGCAAGTTGGTTAAAAGATCGAAGACAGATGATGCAGCATTTAGCTGATACTATTGATCATTGGCATGAATGACATCAAAAATAATACTGTTAGATTAAATCACCCATGACATCTAACAGTCTTTGGTTTTTATGACGTTCGATGAGCCTTGCCTTCATCCCTAAGGAAATAGGCGTTTCAACATCCAAAATGGGATGATCTCCAATAAAGAGCATTTCTGGAAAATCACAGCCAAAATGTGCCTGAATCACCTTATAAATTTGATGTTCAGGCTTTATGGCTCCAACCTCATAACTAAATACAACAGCATCAAAAAATCAGGGAGTAGTTTTCTAAGTTGTTCACCATAAGGCATCGCCAAGTTGGAACAAAGCGCAATTTTAAAACCTCTTTCTTTTAAAATTTGCAGCGTAGGCACTGTATCTTCATACAGTTGAATTGTGCTTAATTCAAGCTGAAGATCATTGTTGATCTCCCTCAAAAGTTGCCCTGGTAGTTCTACTCCGAACTTCATCGCTAATTGTGCAACATCAACAGGATTTGACATGATGATCTTTGCATCTTGTGCACTTGGTTTTCTACCATTAGCTTTTAGCCACTTCATCAACTTACGATATGGGGATCGACTCTCACTAATTTTGATAAGTGTACCGAAAGCATCAAAAACAATAACTTTAGGCGATTGGTTCATGCTTCTTACTATGAATAAAGATTTTATATTGAGTTTAATCAGATGAAGACTAAGAAAATACACCTTCATTTATTTTATATTTTCAAATAAATTAGTAACTCAATAATTATATTGGAAAAAAATCATATTTTAACTATTATTCCTTCAAGACAATTTTAACCAAAAGATGGATTAATGAATAAATATATAATGTTTGTTCATGGTTTAACAGGACAGGTCGGTACTACATGGGGTAATTTTCCTAAGTTTTTGGATGAGGACCAATCCATTGAATATGAAGTGAAGGAATTTGGATATACCTCCCCTCATCTCGCTTGGCTATTCTTTAAGTCAGCTCCGTCAATTTCTAGTATCGCAAATGGCGTACTAAGCGATATCAAAGCTCATTGTGATATAGAAAATGATGACATAATCTTAGTCGGTCATAGCATGGGCGGCATAGTTATTAAAAAAATGTTATTAAAGCTGAATGCTAAAGGTACAAAACATAATATTAGCAAAGTATGTTTTTTCGATGTACCACATGAAGGGTCAGGCTTGGCTAACATTGGCAAATACATTAGTTGGAGAAATAGACATTTAAAATCACTAGTCAGTAATGCTAGCGACCTAGATGATATTAACGATCAATGGGTGGATAAAAGTATCGATCAATATTTAAACATCTTAAGTATTATTGATGCTGACGAAACTATAGTTTCAGCCATGAGCTCTAAAAGCATCTTCAGACATCATCAGATTGAAACTATAAATAATGTAAATCATTCTTCAATTGTCAAACCTAAAACAGAAATGGATAGCGTAGTTATTCATTTAAAAAAATTTATAAAATCAAAGCCTTCATTAGGAAAATTTAATTCGCAAATTGGTAAACCCATAGATCAATGGCTTAAATACGACGAACGCAAACACGAACTACCTTACAAAACTGATAATGCTCGACAATCAGCATTTGAGGCTTTAACTAATGCTCTTGAGTCTCAAACACCTTATATAAGGATAACTGGTCTGTCTGGTTTAGGTAAATCTAGATTAATCCTAGAATATAAAAATAATAAAAAAATTGATGATAAAGAGTTTTTAGTTATTAATGGTGCAGATCTCAGATCGACCATACAAAGTGAGATATCAAGACTCTCTGAGAGTGGGATAACAGGATACATTATTATTGATAACTGTAAGGTTGAATTACACAATTATGCAGTGAATGCAATTGAAATTAATCACTCTAATCTTAAGCTAATAACAACTTATTTTTATCATGATGAGCCAATACATCTTAAAAATAGCATTCCGATTAAATTAGAAAAGTTAGCATCCGAAAAAATTGATGAAATCATTCATGAACGTTTACCTCAATTGGATCCACCTTTAAGAAAACAGTTAGAGGTATTTATTGAAGGATTTCCATTATTAGCACAAATGGCTACACATGAATTACAAAAAATGGGGCTTTAACAACACACTTCACTGAGCCCGAGCTAGTTGAAAAATTAATTAATGGCGATGGTACTCTTACCCATGAGTCTAAAGAACTCTTAATTGTTTTTTCGCTATTTGATTATTTCAAATTTCAAAAAGACAGTGGTCAAGCTTCTAATATTGATGCAGATTTCATTAATCGAATAGCTCAAACAGATCAAAAGTGTTTTGACAGAACCATCACTATTTTTAGTCAAAAAGAATTAATTAACTGCACTAGCAACTTTGCTCGAATAGTTCCAAAACCACTCGCTCTTAATTTAGCTATGCAATGGTGGAATAATAGTTTATTCGATAGCCAAGCAGCTTTAGTAAGTGAACTACCCGCATCATTGTTAGAAAGCTTTTGTAAGCAAATTAAATATTTAGATTCATCAAAGAATGTTAACGAGTTTATTGAAAACTTTTGTGAATCTCATCGCCCTTTCGGCCAAGCGGAACTGTTGCTTACTAAAGCGGGTTCAAGACTGTTCCGCGCACTAGTTGAAGTGAACCCTGTCGTTACAACTCAACTTATATATCGCATTATTAATAGTTTAAATGATACTGATATATTATCTATCTGTGGAGATGTTAGACGTAACTTTATCTGGTCATTAGAAATGTTGGTATTTCATGATTCTTGCTTCGATAAAGCTGCATGGTGTTTATTTAAGTTTGCTCAATTTGAAAACGAAAGTTATGGTAATAATGCTACAGGACAATTCGCACAATTATTTAGAACAAACTTGTGTGGTACTGAGGCAAGCTTTGAAAAAAGATTAGCTTTACTAGATAAAGCTATGGAAATTAATACTGAAAAATCGCACTTTGTCATCCTACAAGCTGTCAAATCAGCTATTAGCTCCCAAGGAGGCACTAGAATAGTCGGAGCTGAACATCAAGGTACTAAGCCAGAACTGATAGAATGGCAACCGAAAACATACACAGAAATATATGCTTATTGGCAACATCATCTGAATACATTAATTGATCTTATTAAGCATGACAAGATAACTGAGCAAGTTAAGAATGTATTTGGGCATGAACTCAGAGGATTAATAAAGTACCCTATTCAACAACAATTAGATTCCGTATTCAAGGAAGTAATTAGACTTTCAGGGAAATATTGGCCTTCAGCCTCTCAAGCAATTACTCATGCTTTTCAATTTGATACTAAAAGTTTGGAAACTGAACAAATTGAGCTTTTAAAGTCTTGGGAACAACTATTGTCACCAGATGATAATAACCTTGAAGAAAAATTGAAATTAATTATTCTCAACCCTTCTAGAGAATATGTTAAAGATAAAGATGGTCATTATATTGATGTTGCAGCTGAGGATGCTAAAGCTTTAGCGGAATCTATTAAAGAGACTTATAACGATTTAATCCCTCATCTTGAGATGTTGTTAACCTTTCCGGAACATAAACAAAGCTGGATCTTTGGTAAACATCTAGCCATGCAATTGGATAATGACGCCATAAATGTAATTTTGGACAAACTTGTAAACTTTTTACGAAATGATACGCCAAACAACATACAATTCTTTGCAGGTTTTTTATGCGGTATTAATAATAATGATATCAACAAATGGAAGGAAATAATTGAGCTGATTTCTTCAGATAAAGCTTTAATTCAATACTATCCAGACGCAGTACGAACAGGTGAATTCAACGCACATCATTTAGATATTTTTCTTGAATTAATTAAAACAGGTAGTCTATCAAGTAGCGCTGCATCGATACTCAATTATGGAAGTGTAACTAGACACCTTACTGAAAAAGAAATTACCGACTTTTGTTTATCTCTAAGAAAAGTTGATGCTACCGCAGTTTGGGTTGCATTAGATAATTTGAGTATGTACATGTTTGGACGAAAAGACCTTGATTTAAAATTAATTAATCAAACTTTAACTATCTTAGTTCTTAATGTATCGTTTAAAGAAAGTGATAAATTATATCAATTCGATAGTCATCATTGGTTAAATTCTGTAGAAAAACTATTAGCAACTGAACACAAAGAATTTGCTTTAAAACTATGCCTACATTTAATTGATCAAGTAGGTAATTACGACATCAATTATAATGATTTGTGGGACTATATTGGTGAAGCATTCTTTAAAGCGTTTGAGCTTCATGGAGAATACCTATGGCTGAATATTTCATCCAAGTTTTTAGATGGAAATTATAAAAAATCATATAGATTATTAGATTTACTAGGAAGTGGAAAGTCTTACCATAAGCGTGATAAAAGCATTTTTGATTTATTAGATGCTGATAGTGTTATGGAGTGGTGTAAAGATGAAACTGCACTGATAATTACAACTAAAGCAATAAGTATGTTTATTTCAGATGGAGAAAATAAATTTTTTAATCCATTACTCCTAAGATTAATATCTGAATATGGTGATAATGAATCTTTTAACAGTACAGTTGCAGCAAACTTTTCGAGCAGGTCTTGGATGGGTTCCCTTATTCCTTACTTACAAGAAGATAAAAAATTGATAGAACCTTTAATTGACCACGAAAATCTAAGGGTTAAAAAATGGTCAAAGAAATTTATAGATTATATTAATAACAAGATTAATTATGAAACTAAGAGAGAGGCTGAAGAAAAAATGTTAAGAGGATTTGACTAGATCTCAAATAACTAATTAAAGATTAAAAGGAATAAATTATGTTTTCAAAATATTATATCCATAATTTATTCCTTACCTCTTTATTACGTAAAGTATTTAACAAGAACTAATTAAAATAAAAAATTTAATATTAGTTTAATTTTATTGATTACTTATTGTCATCTTTATAAACCAATAAATCCCCAACTTCTATATTTAAAGCCAAACAAATCTTGTCAATCGTCTCAAAATCAATGCGTACAGACTCATCATTATACAGCTTATAGAGCGTACTTTTATTGATTCCAGTCTCTTTTACCAAATCTGCAACGCGCATCTTTCTTTCAGCTAATAATACAGCCAAGTTTGACTTAATCATATTTTTTCCTAGTTAAATAGTAAAAAATACTTGAAATGCCGTAAAAATATGATAATTTACGTCTAAGGAATAAATTTTCCTACTTTCCTAGTACTTTTTATGAGGTTAATTATGCCATAGCTGCAGATAATTCCCCATACATTTTACGAAGAACAAAAAATTCAGGCCTGTCCAAACAACTTATACCTCTCTCGCCAAAGTGAAACATAAGTCGTGCAAACAAGCCTGAGATACCACCAAGACGTAAATCATGAGGTATTTACTAATGATAAAGAAAATAACGCATAAACAACATCCCTATTTCCTTGTACTACCTAATTTTGGCTGTCAGGAGATTCAATATGTTGGATAAATCAATATTCGATGGTGTCGTTGTTTGTAAAGCTGCCGATGCGATGGCAAATCATATCATTCATGAGTTTGAAATCCCTCGTTTAGATCAACTCGCTCCCAAACTTAAAGTAAACAGCTGCTTCAATGATCATCAGGCACTTCGTTTGTGGGCTGACCGTTTATGTGAAAGCTATCCTATAACTCATGACTTCACCATATACGACTTAGAAGATCTCATCCAAACAGCTCGTACACGTTTTCTAAAACTATTTTCTTAATTCTATGCAGGGTCATGATTGCAATGCCCCTGCCTTTAATAGGTTCAAAATGAATACTGACGCAACAATCTGGATGCCGTTGTACATTGGTGATCTTCAAGCGAAATTTACTCGCCTCTCGAGTGAGCAAGTTGGTGCTACCCTTTTTCTTATGATGGACTTTTGGAAAAATGGTCCTATACCAAACGAAACTCACATTTTGATGAGTGTGACCAAACTAACAAGTCCTAAAACCAAAAGTTTGATGTCTACTTTAAAAACTCTGAATCTTTTTGAAGAAGCGAATGGTTTCATTCAATCTCATTATTTCACCGCTTTAAAAGAACAGGCTATTCAGAATCAAAAAATGAAATCTGAACGTGGCAAAGTCGCAGCAGAAGCTCGCTGGAATAAAAGCACAAGTAATGCTAATGCATCAAATTCGCAATGCTCTAGCAATGCACAAGCATTACTTGAAGAATGCCCTTCATCTTCATCTTCATCTTCATCTTCATCTTCATCTTCATCTTCACCTCAAAGACAGGATGATAAAAATGAAGCGAAACCAATAAATCAAAAATGGATCTAGGAGTAGATAATGAATATAGCTATTGATCTATTAAAAACTCCTAATGAAGTTTTAACTACCCTGTGCTCAAAACATGGTTACCCATTAATAAAAGTTGGTAACCATCAGTTATGCAAAGTCTGTGCGAAAGAAAATCTTGAACAAACGAATAAACAACACCAGGAAGAGTTACAGCAAAAGCTGTTACAACACCGTATTCATAGCTCAGGGTTAAATCAACGCTATTTGGAATGTGGCTTTTCTAATTATAGTGCTAGTACTACTGAACAGCAGCAAGTTGTCGAATGCTGTCAGAATTTCACACAGCAATTATTAAACGGATCGAAATCCAATCTTATCCTTTATGGCACACCAGGTACTGGAAAAACTCACCTAGGATCAGCGATCATTCGCAATGTTATCTGTAAAACCAAAATGTCATCTCGTTATATAACGAGTGCTCAGATAGCAAAAACCATTATGAATTCATAGAGCATTGAAGACCAATCTGAAGAACAATGGATTCAATTTTTTGCTGATTTTGATTTACTGGTCTTAGATGAATATGGGCTAAATGATCGTCATTCAGCTCGTTTAGAGCTTATCCATAAAGTGCTATACAAACGCTATGACATGATGAAGCCAACCGTGATTATTTCTAATTTTATCCTTGATGCGCTTGAGACTGATTTAGGTATGAGGCTTTGGTCAAGATTACATGAAAATCAATTAATCACAGTGCCTTGTTATTGGTCTGACTACAGAATAAAGTAGCAAAAAAGCCTTGGTACTGCCAAGGCTTTTTAATAATGGTCTAAAGTTTTACATTTCAAAACTTGAGTGGGTTATTCGATTTAGAGATCGGTTGTTTACGTTACTGTTTAGGATCAGCTGATATCAAACCATTTTCTTAAAGAATTAAACTAATGATGTAACGATTATTGCCTACATCGACAACCGCATAATGGTATGCGCTAAAAGTAGCTTGCTTCACTGCTAGGTTTTCCTAAAAATCAAAATCGGCATTCGAATCATTTTCCTGTTTAGTTTTTAATTCAGGTTGAGGTTGAATATCTGTGATCTTCAATTGAGCTTCATTAGAACTTTGATAGATAGTAAATGTGAAGGTTTTAATTCGCTCTTTGATTTCGCCGAAGTTTTTGAGGCACGAGAGATATGAAACTCTTTGACCTTCAAGATGATTATTTTTATGGGAGAGGATTGAATCACATTTTAAGTAGTTCAGCATCCTTTCATCATTTTTGATGATTTCTGCGATTCTTTCATAGTCATGACTGTTGATATGTCTTCTGGCTTCCGTCATGTATGCTAGGAGTTTTTCGGTTTTTTGCTCCGTGATCTCAATTAGCCACAACGCTTTTTTATCCTCATAAGCCTGTTGTTGCTGTGCTGATAGCTCTTGATAAGCTCTAATATAACCAGGATAGTATCCATCAAATCTTAGCTGCCAATCTGTTGCTGGCTTTGGCTTGCCTCGAATTTCAGCAACGATAGGTTCTAATTGCTCAAGTTTTTGATTAAGGCCATCAAGCGTTCTACAGTTTTCCCAAGCATATTGATCTGCTTGCTTTGCATCTCTAAGTCTTCGTAAAAGTCGTTTGGTGGCTGAAATTGCAATATTTCCGAGAGTGCTTTCTCCAAATCTATCTGTTGTTTGCTGATGACCTGTTGAAAAGGGCTCAATTCGCTCTGCACTAAGTCTCTGACAGTGTTTTTCAAATTCAGCTGACTTAATACTATCGTTAATTGCCTGTGCAATTGGATATTCAAGTTTTCTTGAAATTCTCGCTGTAATTGCTCCGAAAATTCGCCCTGTTCTAGATTTGAAAGTTCTGCTTTCATTGCTGAAATCAAAGCGCGTTGAGCTTCTTTCTCTACGTTCAATATTTTGATTTTGTTGTTTAAACTCTGCTCTACTTCGTTGTAGCTGATCAAAATGCTTTTTAATGAACTGACCTGTTTGCTCAAGGCTTCGTTTTGTTCTGCTAACAAGCTGTTTTGTTGTTGCAATAAGTTTGTTTGTTCTATCAAATATTGATCTATTTCGGTCTGCATGACTTACCTTTGTAATCTCTTCAAATACTCGATTTGGGCGGTGATTGATTCTGAATTCTGTTGAATCACCTGTTGTTGTGCTTTGATGGTATTGACGTTTGTACCTGTTTGATAAGCCGTAAATAAAGCGATTAAAAGACTCAGCAGTCCAATCAAGATCCCCCCACCCAACATGTATGTCGCTTTTTGCGTATCCAGTTTTTCCGTAATCAACATCGCTATACTGCTCTCTATCGGCTTGCTTTGGTTGGCGATCGCTTGCTGTATCTGGACTTGAATACTCTTTTGTAAGCTGGGTTGGTCTATTGAGATCTTCTGCAATTGGGTGTTTATTTTGGTCTGTAATTCTTGAATTGATATTGAAAATGAATCTATGCTCGATTTCACTTTTGAAACTTCCGCAATATCTATATTGGCAAGTTGAGACTGGAGTTGATTGATTTGTGCTGTGTAGTCCTCTGTCAGTGTTTGTATGGCTTGGGGTGATAGATTCCCTATCTCTTTCAAAAATGAGTTGAGATGCATTTCCAATGCTATTGTCGTCCCCTGTACGCTGTGCAAAAGCGTAGTGCTTTCGATTATAGGCTGCTCGCTTTGCTCTATAAGTTTCTCGAAATTGATCAGCGTCTGAGAGAGCTGCTGCAAGCTCATTTGGAGCTTTTCGGCTTTCTGCTGCTGCTCGGAGACGCTCTGAATAAAGTCCAATTTCGAATTGTTCATGATAAAAATCACCTCTGAGTCTGTGTGTTTTTCCGTTGATAAGTTCAACTGCTAAATACTCTTTGCTTTGGTCAACGGACTTAACAGCTTTGAGTTGCGATATACATTTGACAATATCCGCTCTGTTTTGAATTGTTTGTGTCTTTAACAGCGTTTTGACGTGATTATCAATCGTCTTGCAAAACTGTTTTTTTATAAGTGCAATAAAGTCTTCCCTTGCGTAGAGTTTTTCAGCTTGTGCATTGATTTTGGCCACATGATTTGGCTCCTGTGTGGTCTGCATCAAAAGCAAATCATCTGGCCGTGACCACTGATATTTTGTATTGAAGTAATCTCTTAATGCATCAAAGTGTTTTTCATGCCCAGGGGGAGCAATATTGAGTGATTTCCCGCTTTGAATGTCGAGCCGTGGTGCTAAAACATGAATGTGCTTTGAGCCATCATCATCTGTGTGTAACACAGCAAATAGGTGATACTGTGATTGTTCCAATCCTGCAAATGAATGCTCCTCAAAGTCCGTTAAAACTTCCATAATCTGAGCATCAGTCGGATCATCATCTTTGGACCAAGCGATGACTCCACTCGTATATTTCCATAGGTGTGGACTCGCATGACAAATAGCATTGAATGTGGTGGCATCGCCCAGTAAAACCTGAACACCTGCACGAACATTTCCACGATGATCAAGTCGCTCTAAAAGGTATGCGGAAGCATGTGCAGCTGACCCTTTGCCATGCTCTAAAAATTTAATATGCACTTTCATCCTTCTCCGCTAACACGATAGAAGGTTGTGTCTGATCAACGTTTAGATTTTCGAGTTGCTTGCGAAGCCTATTCGGACGTTGCCTACTGATTTTTGGTAAAGTAGGAAATATTTGTTCTAACTCATTTTGAATACCTTTTAAGACCAATAACACATGAAAAATATCAAGCTTACGCTGATCTCTTGGATCCGCATTTTTGATGATGTTTAAAGCACGGGCTATTTGATTCAGGTTATTCCCAATTTTAGATAAGGCCAGTAACAAATCAGGATCAGTGATTTGATAAAGTTTAACGATTTCAACTTCGGTTTTAATTTTGAGTCTCGGCTCCTTCTCCTCTTCAATCATCCCTCGAACTGTAACAGCATCATGCATCACTTCACGTTGAATCAAAGAATGAATAAAGTCAGTAAAGTTAGTACGTTCTTTTTCAATGTGCAGCTCCAACTGCTCTAGCTGCAATGGAGTAAGTCTAAAAATTTTGGTTTTACTTCTCATATACAATCACGCTAACCGTTCTTTGCTTTTTGCTTTTAAGTCAACGAAGTTGACTTGCCCATCAGTGATGGGCTGGGAGGTCTTAGGAGGGTTTCCCTCCTAACAAGCCCTGTATGTCAAAATTCGAAGAATTTTGTATATACAGGTAGGCTTGCTTATTCCCATCACGGATTTTTATGACATTAGCAAAGAACAAAATTACGGATCCGTTTTGGTGATGTTTTGGAATTTTTTCGCTATTTTTTATAGACTGATTAAAAAGCGGCAATCCAATTAAAAAAATCCCATTTAAAAAATGGGATTTTTATTAACTATGAAGCCTGTTTAAAAATTAAATTTTCTCAAATAGTTCATTTGCAATTTTTCTTGCTAACTCATCTTGAGCTTCTGATAAATCAGGTAAATCAATAGCATGTTGAATTGCTTCACGACCTACAATATCCATGGGTCCATAGTCATCGTATTCTTCACCTGTATAAGCATTTATAGCTCTGTAATCATCTTGCGTGAAATCTACATCAAATAACTGAGCTAGATAAATATATAACCATGCTTCACCAGTATTCTTAAATAGTCTTTGGTAAAGGAAGTACTCAATTGCCTCAGTGTCACCTTGATTGCATAAATACAACATCTGCTGATAGACCTCATCCTCATCTGCATCAAAATTTATTTCCGCAAGACTCAATGGACAATTTTTGATATACGATTCGTATAATTCTGCTTGCTTTATATATTCATCATATTTTTCTTCATTCTTTGTGGTTTCCTTGGATTTTATATATTTTTGTTTGTCATTATCCCAACGACTACCGAAATTAGAACCACTTCGACCATAAGGCGCAATTTGATTAGCTAGGTAACGATAATATCCAGCAACTAACGCATAAGCATCTAGATTCTTACGATCTTTTGCATAAGACAATATAGCCTCAAAATGCTCTCCTATTGTATTGAACTCAAATTCCTCATCTTCAAAATACCCATAGTCAGACTCATACCCAAGTTCAAATGTATTTAGTAATCCATCATCAAAGCAAACATGACTTAAACTTTCTCGCATCACTCTAAAATTTATAACTTCTATATTTAGATATAAAAGCTCCTGATAGACAGTTTTAGCAATCGAAAAGTGAATCTCTTCTGGAATATCTAATTTCGATAAACTTTGCAAACGAGTGATAAGGTTTTTGATTTGATCTAGCAAGTGACGACCCTCATAGTCATCCCAATGCAGATCATCTTCATCGTAATTCGAATAGTCTGATTCAGGTGGGTTTTTAAATATTTCTAAGCTTAATGCGTTGATGAGCTCATTCTGATAATATTCTTCAGAATCATCATATTGGACTTGGATGATTAAATTTTGACTTACAAATGCATTGTACGTTTTATAGCCTTGATCTAAAGCGATTAATTCGTAAATATGCGAACGACTAATCTTTACAGAATGCTGTTCCTGAATTTTTTTTGATAATTTAAATGCGAAATCTTGAATAGACATAATTTTCTCTACAGCCAACTCTAAATTCTTTTATTCAAAGAATTTCTTGGTGTCATATGACTTATAGCAACGCATGTTTAAATGCTAAGAACCAAACGAGTTGATGCTTAAGAAAATTAAAATATAAATGTGGTTTGTAAAATTAAACCTATAAAACTCAATCCCTTTTCTACTCATGCGTAAGTACGGTAGGCGACCTTGTTTTAATTTAACATTTTTTTTGAAAATTACAATCATATAAATCAAAATAGATTTTTTTTGAAATATAAAAAATTGAAAAATTTTATTTATCAAATCATTTACCCTAACTCCCACAGCTATTCACCAACCCAAGTCATCATCTGTTGGTAGATTTTGATCAGTTTTACGACTTGCTCTTTGTCGAATCTTGCCTCGTAATTTCCATAGCTGAATTGGTGAAATTAGCTGTTCTGGTAAAAATAAATCTAAATGATCAACTAGGTCTAATGTCATCAAAATCGCGATCAAGTTTTCTAATGTGACCTGTCCCGCTTCTGCATTCATCACAACTTTTCTAGAAACTCTTGTGTGTTGAGCTACCTCCAGTTGTGTCAGATTTAAGTTGAGTCTAGCTCTTTGTAACCTTTGCCCTAACTCAATAGCAAGAGCATGCGCTGTCTTAGAATTATGCCGTGTCATGTAAAGTCACCTATATGGTACTTAGATCGCTGAAATACCAATTAAAGTTCAATTTAAGGGACTCAATCCCCAACTCTACTTTTTACTTCAGTTATTTATGAGAGAATTACCATTCTACTCTAATACCAATGTACTATCCTTATGCCGGAATACAATTCCAAAGACATAGATTACCTACTTGATGTTAGCTCTGTCCTGGGGCGAGACTTCCAAGCTCGCATGAAACATTTTGAGGAAAAAGCTGAATTACTTGGATTTAGCAAAGTCATATTTTCCAAAGTTCATTCTCGTTCAAAAAATAAATTCATTGAAGAACTAGATTCATATCCAAAAGAGAAATTGAATCTACAAATAGAGGGAACAATCACCAAGAAGTCACTTATTGGCGTTTATTTTTTCATTCTTGAAGATGAAAGCACCATTAATGAATCTACATGGTCGGAATTCAAATCTGGTAAAAAAATCTCTAATTTCAACAAACATGGTAAGGATTGCCAAAAAATCTTATATATCGGTCAACGTAATAGTTCAGTTGTGAGTAGATTGGTAAATCACACTGTAAAAAAGAGCGAAAGCACACAATCTCTCGCACTATATTCTCCAGAGTGTCCTAATTTCAATTATTCAATCACACTTTATTATCAACGTATGGTTGAGGCTCCAAATACGACCAGTAAAATATACTGCCTACTACTTGAGACGATTGCTAAAGAGCTGTTTCCAACAATTATAGGACAGTGAACTTGATTTTTTATTTGGAGGGGAGTATTCCCCTCCACAAAATTCAGCCGTTACCCAGACTATTATCAAGTTGAATCATTCGCTTATGGTGATCCAAAACACTACAAAGAATTTCTTTCTTCAGAACTGGAAATGTAACTTCAGAATCATTTTTTAAAAAATGCTTCCAGTCCCATTTGTGTTTGAATGTTTCTATTAAATCAATAGACCATGGTATCGACTTATTTTCAGAAAGCCCATCGTAGTACCTATAAATACAACTTCCATTCATGAATGTCTCCCCCCCCCCAAAACAAATGGTCTTGAAATTTCTGTATTAACTCAATAGACCATGGTAATGATTCGTTGTAAGTAAGATTTTTCCAGTCCCATCTGTCTATGAACTTTTCAATTAGTTCAATAGACCACGGTAATGATTCGTTTTTTGAAAGCTCTCTCCAACACCACTTATCTTCATATCTCTGAATAAACTCATTAGACCACGGCAAAGACGTATTACCCGTAAGCCCCCCCGTAAAATGCGGGAAAGGACACTCACGACTTGTAGTCCACTCTCCCCATTCAAGTCTATCCTTGTAAATTTCGATTAATTCTAATAACCACGGTAAAGACTTGTTGCGAGAAAGTGCATTGTAATTCCATCTATCTTTAAATTTTTCAATCAATTCAATCGACCAAACCAGATCTTGATTAAATGAAATTAATCTCCAATCCAAATGGTCTTGGTATTTCTCAAGCCACTCTGCTGACCAAATTACCGATAGGTTTTGTGTGAGCTTAAGCCAATCCCAATTATTTAAGTATTTATCAATAAACTCCATTGACCACGGTAGATTAGTCATTTCTGAAATATGCGCCCAATCCCATCTATCGGCGTACATTTCAATAAGTTCAATGGACCAAGGCAATGAACCATTTTGGGTAAGATATTTCCAATTCCATTTATCAGCGTACTTTTCAATAAGTTCGATTGACCATGGCAAATTTTCGTTTTGTGTAAGGCACTCCCAATCCCACTTTTCTATATATAGCTCAATAAATTCAATAGACCATGGAAGTGATGAACACCAAGAAATATGATACCAATCCCAATTATCTAAACAGCTTTCAAGTAACTCAATAGACCATGGCAAATCTTCATTTTGTGAAAGGGCTTCCCAATCCCAATTATTGATAAACTTTTCAATTAATTTTTTCGACCACGGTAATGTTTCACTTAATGAAAGACACCCCCAATCCCACCTATTAATAAACTTTTCTATGAGTTCAACGGACCATGGCAATGATTTATTCGTTGATAAATTAAACCAATCCCATTTATCTGCATACTTCTCAAGAAAATCTATCGACCACGGTAATGCATTATTAGAAGAAAGACTCTCCCAATGAAATTTATCTTTATATTTTTCAATAAAGTCTACTGACCATGGAAGTGATTCATTAGATGATATTTCTCTTGTATATAACTTGGTCTTATATTTCTCAATTAGTTCAATTGTCCATGGTATAGCACGACTATAATTAAGATAAGACCAATTCCATTGATCTTTATATCGTTCAATTAAATCTATAGTCCAATCGACCTGACTATTATTAGAAAAATAGTCGAAGACAATTTGGCTGTCTAATCCTCTAAGTATATTTGCAAATCTAGTGGCATCGTCTTCTTCAATGAGATCTAAAGCCAAAGATGCTTGCCTGTGTATTTTGCCGAACTGAACTTGATTGAAAGCACTCAGAATTAATTCATTATTCATAATGACTCCCCTTTTTTAAATTATCTAAAGCGCAAAGCCAATTTAATAATTCTGCTTCAAGGCTAGCTTGTTTTCTTTCAAAAAACTCTATCCACTTATCCTCATGATTGCCAATTTTCTGCATAGCAATCACAACACTATCTCGTTTTAAATTATTAAGAATATTTAGATTAGTTTTAATTTTATGCTTTATTTCCATTATAGCTGTACGCAATAGCTCACTCTCTTTCAAGATACTGGCTTTGGTATGCTTAAATTGACCTTTTTGCAAGTTGGAATAAATAATTTCGACTTCTTCTACATTATTACTATCATAAGCTTCTTTAAGTTTTATAAAGATTTCACTAGCTTCTGCTTTTTGATGCTCTGGAACTTTATCTGGGTGACAGAGATTACATGCTCTCCTAAACATGCTTTTCAGCTCTTTTTCTGATACTTCATCCAATTTATCAACTCTTGTTTGGCTTAGTTCCTCATACTCATGAGAATAGTCATTAAAGTCCTGTTCCGCTTCATCGGCTTCATCTTTTTTTGAACGAGCCGATTCATCATTGTTTTTCTCGGCACAATCAGAAATGTATTTGAAATATTCAGCCTTGGCCTGAAGAATTTGTTTTGTGACAAATCCTAGAATTTCATGCTGTCTACGATTGAATAGGACTAAATCACGCTCAATATCAGCCTGTTCGTTCGTGATTGATTCGAGTCGGAGTTCGAGAATTTTCAATTCGAATTTTAATTCATGAATTTCATTATCTTCACTGACAGTTAATGCGGTGAAGTTTTTAAGATAGAGGGTTATTTCCTCCACTGCTTTTTTGTACTCATGATGATCTAAGCAATCTATAATATTATCTAGAGAGTATATGGCTTGCACTGGCTTTAACTTTACTATCTGTGCTGCAACACTCTCAATTTCATTAAGTAAAATACTATTCTTTATAATTTCTAACCTAGTTTTAACTGCATTTGGTGATACGTTATTTGCTATGTGGTTTGAAGATGGATTTATTAATTTTGAAAAAATATCTAGATAATCCTGACAAATCTGAATATTTCCCTCAATTACAGTAATGTTTTCATTATTTTTTCGTGCTTGATTCGTCCAATTATAAGAGCCAGTGATCACAACACTTTCATCAATCACACAAAATTTGTGATGCATCTTATTGAACTTTTCAACGTCTAAAAATTCAACCTGACAACCATAATTTTTCAATCTAAAAAAGTTGAGCTTACCTTGCCCACAATTTATCTGATCCTTTATAAGTATTACCTTTATATTTACACCCTGTTGTGCTTTCTTACATAATTCATTAAATAATTCTGGATCTGTAAACCAAGCAACAGCAACTTTTATTTCTTTTTCAGCAGCACGTAGATAGGTAAGAATAATATTATGTATATTTTCAAAATATGCTTTTACTTTCAAAACTTAAGCTTCATCACAGTAGACTTAATTGCATTTTAATTTATAATTTTGAATAGACTACCTATTTTTTTATTAAACATAAAAAGTTACCTTTCTTCGCCAGAAATTAACCTCTATTCTTCATTTCAATCAACTTCATAGATCTTACAAGTCAACTTCTTGGAGGATTTACTTAAATAACTAAATTACCAATCACTACAAACATTTTAAAATTTCAGTCAAGTTTTTAGATAAACCATTTTTTTGAAGTTTTGCATAAATACCATTTTTCAAAATTTAATCCTGATATGTTTATCTAAATGACATATTTCATATGATGAATTCATAAAGAAATGATGTGCATTAAAAACTTTAAACACTAGCATATAGGAATTGAAATGCTTGATTTAGCAATATTTTTAATAGATTACTTTAATCTATCTCTCAAACATCATTTGTTTTCTGTTATTAGTCATTAATTCAGGGGAATGGTATGGGATTTACAATAGACCTCACCAATACTGAACGACGGGTTTCTACCGCTGAATTTGCACTACGCATGAATATCAGTGAAAAAGAGCTCTATCAACGTATCAAAGATGGACGTATACAGTCACCGATCAAGGATGGTCGTAAAAATTTTTGGCTGAATAGTTATGTACTTGCTTGCATCACAAGCTCAGAAACTTATCTTGAGCCCATTTGAAAAAGGTCGCTAAAATAGCGACCTTTTTTTACAACAAATTATTTTGTGAGTAACACTGTGAGTAACTTATAAAAATTTTATGAATAAATATATAAATTACAAAGCATTAATCACAGCATAGGCAGATTACATCATGCCGCCCATGCCACCCATACCGCCCATATCTGGCACAGCTGGTTTGTCTTCTGGAATATCAGTAATCATGCATTCAGTGGTCAGCATCAGGCCAGCAACAGAAGCAGCATGTTCAAGCGCAGAACGCGTTACTTTTGCAGGGTCAAGAATACCCATCTCCAGCATGTCGCCATATTCACCTGAAGCTGCGTTATAACCATAGTTACCTTCGCCGCTCTTCACTGCATTGATTACTACTGAAGGCTCATCACCTGCATTAGAAACAATTTGACGAAGTGGTGCTTCAATAGCACGGCGCAGAATATTGATACCTACATTCTGGTCATCATTGTTACCAGTTAGGCCATCAAGTGCTTTTGCAGCACGAACCAGCGCTACGCCACCACCAGCAACTACACCTTCTTCAACCGCAGCACGCGTTGCATGCAATGCATCATCTACACGGTCTTTTTTCTCTTTCATTTCAACTTCAGTTGCAGCACCAATTTTGATCACTGCTACACCACCAGCTAACTTAGCAACGCGTTCCTGAAGTTTTTCTTTATCGTATTCAGATGTAGATTCTTCGATCTGTGCACGGATTTGCTGTACACGCTCAGCAATTGCATCAGCATTACCTGCACCATCAACAATCACTGTATTTTCTTTAGATACAGTAACTTTATGTGCAGTACCCAGATCTTCAAGGTTAGCCTGCTCAAGAGACATACCCACTTCTTCAGAAATTACGGTTGCACCAGTCAGGATAGCAATATCTTGCAGCATGGCTTTACGGCGGTCGCCAAAGCCAGGAGCTTTCACTGCACACACTTTGATAATACCGCGCATGTTATTTACGACCAGAGTTGCCAGCGCTTCGCCTTCTACGTCTTCTGCAATGATCAGTAACGGCTTACCTGTTTTTGCAACAGCTTCAAGTACAGTAATCAGTTCACGGATATTACTGATTTTTTTGTCAACCAGAAGAATGAACGGATTTTCCAGCTCAGCCGTCAGAGTATCTTGCTTGTTTGCAAAATATGGAGAGATATAACCGCGGTCAAACTGCATACCCTCTACAACATCAAGTGAGTCTTCAAAGCCTGAACCTTCTTCAACGGTAATTACGCCTTCTTTACCGACTTTTTCCATTGCCTGAGCAATCAGCTTACCTACAGTCTCATCAGAGTTTGCTGAAATTGAACCCACTTGTTCAATAGCTTTAAAATCATCTGCTGGCTTCGCTGTAGCGCGGATATTTTCAACTACAGTCTTCACTGCAAGATCAATACCACGTTTCAGGTCCATTGGGTTCATACCCGCAGTTACTGATTTAATGCCTTCATTCAGTATTGCTTGCGCAAGTACAGTTGCGGTTGTTGTACCGTCACCCGCGATATCATTGGTTTTTGAAGATACTTCACGTACGAGCTGTGCGCCCATATTTTCGAATTTATCTTTTAGAGAAATTTCTTTAGCAACGGTTACACCGTCTTTAGTAATATGCGGTGCACCAAAAGAACGGTCAATCACTACATTACGGCCTTTAGGACCTAAAGTTACTTTAACAGCATCTGCCAGAGTGTTTACACCAGCAATCATTTTTGTACGGGCTGAATCACCGAATTTTACGTCTTTAGCTGACATTTTTAACTCCAATTTTTTAAGAAATACTTGATCTGATCACAAATGAGTTAAACGTAAATTAGCCTTCTAACACCGCAAGGATGTCAGACTCTTTCATAATAAGAAGCTCTTCCCCATTTACTTTTACAGTTGTACCGGCATAAGTTCCAAACAGAACCTTGTCGCCAACTTTTACGTCAAGTGCACGTACACCATTATCAGTAATTTGACCATTACCCACTGCAATGATTTCACCTTGAGAAGGTTTTTCTGCCGCAGAACCTGGCAATAAAATACCACCAGCAGTTTTTGTTTCTTCTTCTACACGACGAACTACTACACGGTCATGTAATGGACGAATATTGCTCATAATTAACTCCATCAGACTAAGTCTTTTTTAAGTAATCAGTTATTACTTTATTTATAAGTCTAAGTAATAACCTAAAGTGTTTTGATGACACTTTTGTGGGGATAGAAAAAAACGCTTCAAGGGGGAAAATAAAAAAAATTTGTATTTTTGTATTTTTTTTAACCGCTCGACAGATCTTGGGTAATTATTTAATCACATCTGTCCGTAAAACAAATGATTGACTCTCTTCATTAAACCAGTATTGCAGAATTTCACCAGATATTGAAACAGTGTTAAAACTGTTCGGCAGGTTCTTGTGCAAGCGCCAGGAAGTCGCAGTACCGGCATGAATATTATAAATAGGATGATCAACTTTTAAATTATACAGTCGGGTCAGATCATAGATCGCGGTTTTATGTAAATGGCCATGTAAAATACCAAACAATTTATATTGTCCCCAAACCTCTAGAGCCATACGGCCGAGTACCGGACAGTCTTTTAAACCATGGGGGTCGTCAGGTTCAGTATAAAACGGCTGATGTGACGTAATAATTTTAAGTTTATGTAAGGGGGCCTGTTCTAGTTTCTCACGGGTTTCATGAATTTGCTCTAGTGAGACATGACCACGTGTATGATAACGCCGTCTTACACTATTGATTCCAATAACATAAAAGTGTTCGGTTTCTAGTACATTTTCCAAATTACCGAAAAAATACTGGTAACAGGTAAACGGGCTAAAGACACGATTCCACAAATGATAAAGTGGTATATCATGATTGCCAGGTACAACCAGATAAGGAATCTGGAGACTCTCTAAAAACTGCTTACAATAATAAAACTGCGTAAACCGGGCACGTTGAGTCAGGTCCCCACTTACCACGAGAGCTTCAGGTTGTTGCTCTTTACAGAATACTCGTAAGGCCTTTATACATTCTGGCCGCTCGGTACCAAAATGCAGATCAGAGAGATGGAGCAGCATAGGGCACCATTATGTTAAGCGCATTTTTTTCAACTGTAATTTTTAAAGGTGTCTGCAACTCGACAATTTCTCCATCAATCGCCACTTTAATATTTTTTTTAGCTGCATGTACCTGAACCTGATCTGCGCAGAAGCTATAGACCTGTGAAGCCTGTTCAAGCTTGCCTTGTATCAGTTGAAATAGCAGTTTAAACAAAGTTCTTTTATCAGTATTTGCTACAGCCACACCGGCAACCCGGCCAGCTGCCGCACAGTTAGCAACACGCAGACGCATTTCCTGTAGCTGAAGTTGATTATTACCAAAAAAGACCAGCGGCGTATTTAAGGGATATCTTTTACCATCCACTTCTAAAGTCAGTTTTAAAGCTTTGCGATCTCGAATCATAACATCCAGAGCTGAAGCATATGCATTAAATGTAAAGCGGCCAAACCGCTGGTTATATGCCTCCCTTCGCTTAATAAAGAGTGGATATAATCCTAGACTTGCATTGTTCAAATAAATCTGATTATTAAGTTTTGCCACATGAATCGCCTGAGGCCGACCAGAAATAATTACCTTTGTAGCTTCAAGCAAATCTAAAGGAATATTCAGGGCCCGCGCGACATAATTAAATGTCCCTAAAGGTAATAAGCCTAGCGGTATGTCAGTATGCAATAACTTTGCCCCTACTGCATTTAGAGTACCATCCCCCCCAGCTGCGACCACAACCCCTACATCTGGCCCATTTAAATGACGATCCAGTACATCCTGCATCAGCCGGTCAAAATCTGAGTTTGAATGTAATTCCAAGACCTGAATTTCGAAGCCATGTGTACTGAGTTGAGTTAATATTTCTTCATAAAGCTCATCGCGACGGGCTGCATGAAAACCAGAATTTCTGTTATAAATAATGGTTAAAGGGCGCAATTGCTCATTCATAAACAATAAAAATTAAAGTAGTTGCTCTAATTTCGTCCAATTAATAGACAATTAAAATAGGCATTATGTAAAATTTAAATGAGTATGATTTATTTTACCAATAATAGTAAATTCAATTTTTTTTAACGTAATCATTTTATTTTTAATAAAATTTTTTAAAAAAATACCATATATTTTTATTAAAAATAATTTGATATAAATTTCTTAATCTAATTTAATATATTGATTTTAAGGATATTTATATAAAGATATCTATGTAATTACTTTCAGCCTTTAGTCTTATTTTTTTTATTAATTTATGCTTTAATACTGCCACTTTTTTTATTCATTTTGTTTGTCTTGTTTAGACAGACGAATTTGTACTTGTACTTTGTACATATTTTTAATAGGCCTCACCATGACCCAAGTGAACGCACCAGAATTCGTTCGTCATCCTAAGCTTATTGCATGGGTTGAAGAAATTGCAAAATTAACGAAACCTGCAAAAATTGAATGGTGTGACGGTAGCGACGAAGAATATCAACGTCTAATTGACCTGATGATTGCTAACGGCACTATGAAAGCATTAAACCAAGAAAAACATCCTGGTTCGTATCTTGCAAATTCTGATCCTTCCGACGTTGCTCGTGTTGAAGACCGTACTTACATCTGTTCTGAAAAGCAAGAAGATGCCGGTGCGACCAATAACTGGGAAGCTCCAGCCGAGATGCGTACCAAACTAAATGGTTTGTTTGACGGTGCCATGGCTGGACGTACCATGTATGTCGTACCTTTCTCTATGGGCCCGCTGGGCAGCCACATTGCACATATCGGTATTGAATTGACCGACTCTCCTTATGTTGCAGTGAGCATGACTAAAATGGCTCGTATGGGTAAAGCCGTTTATGATGTGTTAGGTACTGATGGCGAATTTATTCCATGTGTGCATACAGTAGGTGCACCGCTTGCAGAAGGTCAAAAAGATGTTTCTTGGCCATGCAATAAAGAGAAATACATTGTTCATTACCCAGAAACCCGTGAAATCTGGTCTTACGGTTCTGGTTATGGTGGTAACGCATTACTTGGTAAAAAGTGTCTGGCACTTCGTATTGCCTCTGTCATGGGTCGTGACCAAGGCTGGCTAGCAGAACATATGCTTATTCTGGGTGTAACCAACCCTCAGGGCGAAAAACACTATATCGCTGCAGCATTTCCGTCAGCCTGTGGTAAAACGAACTTTGCCATGCTGATTCCACCTGCGGGTTATGAAGGCTGGAAAATTGAAACTGTAGGCGATGATATTGCCTGGATCAAACCAGGTGAAGATGGCCGCCTGTATGCAATTAATCCAGAAGCTGGTTTCTTTGGTGTAGCACCTGGAACCAATACTAAAACTAACCCGAACTGCATGGCAACGCTGCATAAAGACGTCATCTATACTAACGTTGCTGTGACTGAAAATGGCGAAGTATGGTGGGAAGGTCTGTCTAAAGAAATTCCAGCAAATCTTACGACCTGGAAAGGACAGCCTCATGCAGAAGGCGAAAAAGCTGCGCATCCGAATGCCCGCTTTACTGTTTCAGCAGCTCAGTGCCCTTCTATTGATGCAGACTGGGAAAACCCGGCAGGCGTACCTATTTCTGCATTTATCTTTGGTGGACGTCGTGCCGATACAGTACCTTTAGTTTCAGAAGCTTTTGACTGGGTAGATGGTGTATACAAAGCAGCAACCATGGGTTCAGAAACCACTGCTGCAGCTGTAGGTCAACAAGGCATCGTACGCCGCGATCCGTTTGCAATGCTTCCATTTGCTGGTTACAACATGGCCGACTACTTTGGCCACTGGCTAAGCATGGGCGAAAAAGTTGCTGCGCAAGCTGAAGCACATGGCAACCATTTACCGAAAATCTTCAATGTAAACTGGTTCCGTCGTGATGCTGAAGGCAACTTTGTATGGCCTGGTTTTGGCCAGAACATGCGTGTTCTAGAGTGGATTATTGACCGTTGTGAAGGTCGTGCAAGTGCAGTTGAAACTCCAATTGGCTATGTTCCAACTTATGAACAGCTCAACTGGACTGGTCTAGACTTTAGCAAAGAACAGTTTGATACTGTAACTTCTCAAGATAAAGACCAGTGGATTAAAGAACTGGAAAGCCATACTGAGCTATTCAGCAAGTTAGGTGACCGTTTACCACAAGCACTGAAAGACCGTCAGAATCAGCTGCTTGATGCTGTAAAATCAGTTTAAATCAATGAAAAAAAAGGTCGCAATTGCGGCCTTTTTTATTTTAATTTCATCCAAGCTCTATTGATCAATTACCAGAGAAAAATTGCTATTATCATTTACCCATTAAATTGATGTCTTTAACATTTACTTAAAATTTCTTCAGCTTACTGAAGCATATCAGCCCTAAGATTGCTTATTTCCGCTAGTTCTATGCCATACTTGAACCTATAAGGATAAAAGGCTTTCTAATTATGAAGAAAATAACTTTATTGGTTACTTTACCATTATGTTTTATTATAACGGCATGCCAGACTAGCCCTCGCCAGTACAATGGTATTACAGGCTATCAGATCGAGAACAAGTCTGCCCAATCAGCGACTATTGCCTATACTTTGGCACTACGTGCCAACCAGTCTATAGATGAAAATAAATTGCAGATGGCTTGTCAGCAAGTATTAGGTACTGGTAAAACTTATAAAATTTCAGTATTAAGCGCCAATGAGATTCCAAATCCTGCTGCTACCCAGCAGGACAATTATGGTATACAACTCGGCCAGAGCCGGGCCTCATTCAGTTTATCTGATACCCCAAGTTTAAATAACAGTGAAGATTACGCAACTCGACAGGCGCTTGAAGCCAAGCCTGCAACTCTACGCGTCATTCGCTATACCTGTTCGTAATATTTTATGTTTTATCAGCTCAGACGTTATTTAAACTTATAACGTCTTATAAAAGCTGACATTGCGAAATTCTTTAGCTTCATCCAGGTCTGGCCAGGTGGTGGCACTACGTTCTTCAGTTTTGCAGTAACGAGAGTGACTAAAGTTTTTTACCCGACTATCTGCCACCCAGACCGTTGAAGTGAATTTCAGAAATTCATCCAGAAAGAAGCGGTTACTCTGATCGTAAAGTACATCAGCCGCTAATAGCACATCAACCTGCTCTGCCTTATACAAGTCATCCAAATACTCAAGCTCGACATCATTAAGCTTTGCATTCTCGCGACAAGCCGCCAGACTGACCTGATCGATATCACAACAGATTACCTGTTTGGCACCTGCCATTTTAGCGGCAATAGCTACTACTCCAGAACCGGCACCAAAATCCAATACCACTTTATCTTTGACATGCTGTGGCTCGGCAAGCAACCACTGTGCCATAGCAAGTCCTGAAGCCCAGCAGAAAATCCAGTAAGGCGTATCATTCCAGATACGTCGAATAACCTCATCATCGAGGCGGCCAGTAGGAAAAACTGGCGGTATTAACCATAATAAAATAGGGGTTTCAGGTAATTGCTGTGCCTGTAGTTCACACTGTGGTATAACCTCATGTAAAGCTTGAAGAAGATGCTCAGGAGCCTTAGCCAGTTGAAAAGTACAACTCATCAAAAATTTAACCTTTATTAAAGCGATTCAAAGTTATTAAAGCTTAATATGATACGCACTCTGGTCCATACCCCACTGCTTAAAGGCAGAATTTATAATAAAAGAATAATTCTGCGCCCTATAATTTTTTTAATACTTTTTAAAGAGTTTCGCAGATAGTTTTTCTGCCTTTTTCAAAACAGAAATAAAGTGAACAGCCGATTAATTCAAATAAAGATCAGGATAAACAGGCGATGAAAATAGTTTTAAAAGCTTTATTAAAATAAAAGCCATGCAAACTTGATATTTACATAGCTTTTAATAATGCTCTTAAAATCAAGCCAATGCTTTCTCAGCAGCTTCAACTGTCTGGCGAATTAAAGTCGTGATTGTCATTGGCCCTACGCCACCTGGAACAGGAGTATAAGCAGAAGCAAGCTCTTCAATACCTGCTAGTTGAATATCCCCTACACCACCGCCATCACGCGGATGAAAACCAGCATCAACCACCACAGCACCCGGCTTGATCCATTCCTTTTGTATAAACTCGGCTTTTCCAACAGCCCCTACAAGGATGTCAGCCTGCTTAACAAATTCAGAGAGGTTCTGTGTACGTGAATGGCAAATCGTCACTGTAGCATTAGCCTGAAGCAACATCATTGCCATTGGCTTGCCCAAAATAGCAGAGCGGCCTACAACAACGGCATGTTTACCTGCAATTTCAATATTATTTTCTTTTAAGATCGCCATGATTCCAGCAGGTGTTGCAGAGCCATAGGCAGCCTCTCCCATTGCCATACGACCAAAACCCAAGCAAGTCACGCCATCTACATCCTTTTCTAGCGATATGGCATCAAAACAGGCACGTTCATCAATCTGTTCCGGAACAGGATGCTGAAGCAGAATACCATGTACATCAGGGTTTTCATTTAGCTTTTCAATTTCTGCCAGTAACTGCTCGGTAGTTGTTTCTTTTGGCAGTTCCACTTTAAGAGAATCCATACCAACACGACGACAGGCATTCCCTTTCATGCGTACATAAGTAGCTGAAGCACCATCATCTCCTACCAGGATAGTTGCCAGAATTGGCGTACGACCTGTTTTTGTCTTTAACGCCTCTACACGTTGCAACAAGTCAGCTTCTATCTGTTTCGCCAGTGTACGACCGTCTAAAACCAATGCCACAGCACATCTCCCAAGTGGATATGAATCAATTTTGCACATAATACATGATTATTTAACCGTTTTTATTTTAGTTGCTGTTTTTATGTGCATATTCACCATACATCCTATTGTTTTTTTTTCAAAGATTGCTAATATGTGCATCACCAAGAGATGGCGGGGTGGCAGAGTGGTCATGCAGCGGACTGCAACTCCGTGTACGCCGGTTCGATTCCGACCTCCGCCTCCAATCTTGTATAACGCCCGGGTGGTGAAATAGGTAGACACAGGGGATTTAAAATCCCCCGCCCACAAAGCGTGCCGGTTCGAGTCCGGCCCCGGGCACCATTTTAAAGCTAATATAAAATGGTGCAATAAAGAATCCAGCATCAAGCTGGTTTTTTTATGCCTGTAATTCTTGAATATAAAAATATAAATTTTACAATGATCAAGTTTATTCAAATTACGATTTCCTGCTCTTGTACCTCAACAGTTTAGTAGCTTGAGTATTCAGACATTTTTAAATATAAGTTCTGGAATTATTTAAAAAATAGCTCATCAAGTAGATAATCATCGCATATCACAGTGCTGTACTCTCAGTCACAGCTACTGTGCTTTAAAATTTAATAATTAAGGAAATAAATAACCATGAGAAAACAAGAGTGATAATTCCGGCAAAAGTTAAGGATGTATACCCTTAAGTGGAGCAAATATTATATTTAACGATGACAGGATTGCAGAAAAACATTCAGGACAATACTGCCAACTATAGAATGTCCTCAAAAAACCATAAGGCCTTGCAATAAAATTATCTTACCACTCCCTATTGGCAACCAGTTCTTCCATATCAATATCTAGATAACCAGCCTCCTGTACCACCATCATCATAGCCTCAGCAATATAATCAGCTGCTGCATCATCTAGAGATGAATCCATCTGCTCAAACTTGGGTTTCATTTTATTGATTTGAACTATGATCTCCTGAGCGGAAGAATATATATCAGTCTGACTCAAAGAACTTGCTGTAATTTTTTCAGAAAACTGTAGCAGCAACTGTTTAATACGTGATACCAGCTCATCAGGATAGTATTCATCCTCAAACATAGGAGTTAATAATTCATCATTCATTACTTATTCTCAAAAATAAAAATCCGAGCCTAAAGAACCCGGATTCAGTCAAATATAGAAACCATCAGGCAGATAGTGTAGCACACCAGATTTTAATCGCATCACTGGTAGCCTTCACGTTGTGTACCCTTACGATAGATGCCCCCTGCTGTATACTCAGAAGATGCGCTGTGACACTGCCAATTACACGATCTTTCACCTCTGCACCCTCTAGGGCCTCACCAATGAAGCGCTTACGTGACAGTGCAGATAGAATCGGATAACCTAATTCATTAAGCCGCCAGAAATCCTGCAACAGTTTCAGGTTATGGCTAACATTCTTGGCAAAGCCAAAGCCTGGATCAATAATGATATTATCTGCCCGCACTCCTGCTGCGATAGCCGCCTCAACTCTTACAGTCAACTCACGAAGCACTTCTTCAACTACATCTTCATAATTGGCCAGCTGGTTCATTGTGGTAGGCTCACCACGCATATGCATGATGACTACCGGTATATCCAGCTCTGCCGCCACTGCAAGTGCATCTGGGCGACTCAATGCCCGCACATCATTCCAGATATGGGCTCCCTTCTTCACTGCCTGGCGGATTACTTCAGGCTCACTGGTATCAACAGATATAATTACATCATGTTGCGCCAAAGCTTCCACTACAGGAATTACACGTTGAAGCTCTTCTTTAACCGATACTGGAGTAGCACCTGGCCGAGTAGATTCCCCTCCAATATCAATAATAGTTGCCCCATCTCTTATCATCTGCAAAGCATACTGGAGAGCTTGTTCTTTATGCTTATATTTTCCGCCGTCACTAAAAGAGTCAGGAGTAACATTTAAAATCCCCATAATATGCGGGCGAGCTAAATCCAGACTTACATCCTTGCATTGTAAAGTCTGTTTAGGTAATGGCATTAGCCGCATTGGTCTCTCCTGATCTTATGATTGATACATTTTAACAAGTTAACTTCAGGCTGAGTGTTAAGTTATTTTCATGTTTTTATTTTTAAATAATAAAAAAGAGCCACTTAAAGTGGCTCTTTTCTAAATAACTATATTTAGTTCATTGCTGGCAATGGGGGTGGTGTAGACGGACCATTTTTAGGTGGCTCTAAGTCTGCAACCGGATTATCTGCAACATAAACTTTAGGGGGCTGAGGATCACGACCTTCCATAATGTCACGGATCTGCTCACGGTCAATAGTTTCCCATTCCATCAGAGCTTTCACCATTTTATGTGCAATATCCTGATTACCTTCAAGAATATCCCAAGCAACTTTATATTGCTCATCCAGAATACGGCGCACTTCCTGATCGACTTGTTGCTGGGTAGCTTCAGAAATAGTGCGACTATTCATACTGCCCATAAATGACTGCTGTGAATCATCTTCATAGACCATTACACCCAATTTGTCAGACATACCGTATTTAGTGACCATCGCGCGTGCCATTTTTGTTGCACGTTCAAAGTCGTTAGATGCACCCGTTGACTGCTGATGAATAAAGATCTCTTCTGCAATCCGGCCACCGAACAAAATAGATATCTCGTTCAGCATTTTGTCCTTGTAATGGCTGGTCTGATCAAACTCTGGTAACTGCCAGGTTACGCCTAAAGCCCAACCACGCGGCATAATTGTTACCTTATGGACCGGATCAGTACCGGGCAGCATCTCAGCAACGATTGCATGTCCTGCTTCATGGTAAGCAGTAGCACGGCGCTCTTCTTCACGAAGAACCATCGATTTACGCTCTGGCCCCATATACAGTTTATCTTTTGCATCCTCGAAGTCATGCATGTCGACTGTGTTCTTGTTGCGACGTGCCGCAAAAAGAGCTGCCTCATTGACCAGGTTTGCCAGTTGGGCACCCGAAAAGCCAGGTGTACCACGCGCCAACACTTTAACATCTACACCGGTAGTTGAAGGCAGTTTTCTTAAATGAACATTCAGAATCTGTTCACGACCCTTAATGTCTGGCAGACCCACCATTACTTGACGGTCAAAACGACCTGGACGAAGCAAAGCTTTATCGAGTACATCAGCACGGTTAGTGGCTGCAATTACGATAATACCCTCATTTCCTTCAAAACCATCCATTTCAACCAGCATTTGGTTAAGAGTCTGCTCACGTTCATCATGTCCGCCACCTGTACCTGAACCACGATGACGACCCACTGCATCAATCTCGTCAATGAAAATGATACAAGGTGCATGACGTTTAGCCTGTTCAAACATGTCACGTACACGCGAGGCACCCACACCAACAAACATTTCAACAAAGTCAGAACCGGAGATGCTAAAAAACGGTACTTTTGCTTCGCCGGCAATAGCTTTGGCGAGCAAAGTTTTACCTGTACCCGGCGGGCCTACCATTAAAACACCTTTAGGAATGGTCGCGCCTAGACGCTTAAATTTTGCCGGATCTTTCAAGAAATCGACAATTTCAACCACTTCCTGTTTGGCCTCATCACAGCCCGCCACATCGGCAAAGGTTACTTTAATCTGGTCTTCAGATAACATTTTTGCTTTGGATTTACCAAAGCTCATTGGCCCGTTCTTGCCACCTGCACCGCCACCCATATTTCGCATAAAGAACATGAATAACAAGATGATTAGAAGTACAGGAAAGCTTGCAATGAGTAATTGCATCAATAAACCTTGACGTTGCGGTGCTGTACCCTCAACGACAACATTATTTTTGATAAGGCTCGGCATAAGCTCAGGGTCTTGAACCGCAGGACGAATGCTTTCAAACTCTGAACCGTTGACTTTTTCGCCATTAATACGCTCGCCATCAATTGTGACTTGCTTAATTTGACCGGCATTAACCGCTGCCACGAATTCGGAATAATTCATCGCAGTCGGCTTGTTGCGGTCACTGATGTTACTGAAAATCAAGATCAGAACACCCAGTATTATTAGCCACAATACGGCATTCTTGAAGAGATCGCTCAAAGCTTTATTCCCATATCAATCTAATTTGATCATGCCCAAAATTTCTGGGGTGACCCTAACAAAAAACTGTAAAACAGCATGCAATGTCTAAAAAAGTACAAAATGCACAATTTTTGACGGGTTGGCAAGTAAAGTTTATTGCAACGCTTTTTTACGGCCTTGTCCAATTAAAAACACTTCTTTCGAACGGGCTCGTGACGCGGCGGGTTTAACAGTTTTTAACACATCAAAACTATCAACCACCTGCTTGCGAAACTCATCAAAGCCAGCCCCTTGGAATACTTTTACCACAAACTGTCCGTTGGGTCCGAGTACCTTTTGTGCAAAATCTAAAGCAAGTTCACACAAATATATCTGGCGGGGCTGATCAACCGCCCTATTACCAGATGTATTGGGGGCCATATCCGAAATTACAACGTCTACCTGACGCCCATTTAAAATATTTAACAATTTTTCGAATACTTCTTCTTCACGGAAGTCACCCTGCAAGAAGGTGACATCTGCCAAAGCATCCATCGGAAGAATATCGGACGCAATTACCAGTCCTTTATCCCCTACCAGTTTACCCGCTATCTGCGACCAGCTCCCTGGAGCCGCTCCCAGATCAACTACAGTCATACCCGGTTTGATGAGCTTATATTTTTCCTGGATCTCAAGAAGTTTATAGGCAGCGCGTGCACGATAGCCTTCCTTTTGCGCCTTTTTTACAAAAGGGTCGTCCAGATGCTCTCTCATCCACGCACGACTACTTTTAGATAACTTCTGGTTGGTAATGCGTGTTGCCATAACTACTAAATATTGAAATAACTTCTATTTTTTTATTGTACGTGAAAAATGTGCAGCTTGCAGTATACATCTGTATCTAAAGCGCCCTCCCCAACGGATATTTTTAATAAGCTTCATCGATAATTTAAGAGTTTTAGAGTGTTTGAATTCGGTTTTTGCTATACTGGGGCGTTTTTAAATTTAGGTTATATTTCATGGCGGCTCTCTCTATTCAAGAACGCAAGCGTTTACGTCAAATTGGACATGCTCTTAATCCAGTAGTAATGATCGGGGGGCAAGGCCTGACCGAAGGCGTGATTGAAGAAACCAACCGCGCATTAAACGATCATGAACTAATTAAAGTGAAGATTGCTGGCGAAGATCGTGAAGCACGTGGACAGGTTATTGATGCGTTAATAGAAGCTACTGGTGCTCAAGCAGTACAGAAAATTGGTAAAATTGTTCTGCTTTATAAAAAGGCAGCCAAACAGAATCAGCATTTGTCGAATCTGGTTCGTCACGCGCATCTTTCAAGCTGATCATTTTCTCTTATGGCTAGTTACGAACTTAATCCTTTTAAAAGGTTTTCTGCTATTTCCTTGGTAGGTGCAGTTGAACAGCAAGATCAGGCTTCTTTAAATATCGGTTTCTGGATTAGTGACCCAAACCAGCTAATCCTTTGGCCAGATAAAGTCGCATCAAATCCACGCCGTGACTATCTATGGGAAAATACCTGTTATGAAATTTTCATTGGTGTAAAAGATCAAGATTTTTATCGGGAAATTAACCTTTCCCCTTCTGAAGCTTGGCAAGCCTACCAGTTCGAAGAGTATCGCTATCCGGAAGATATTCCTCCAAAACCAGCTTATGATATTGAGTTAAATCAGCTCAAGCGGACACATTATGGTTTAAATGTGAGTCTGGATCTGGGAGGGTTTATGGCAGACCATGAATTGAAGTGGTCAGATTTATATCTTGGCTTGTCGGCAGTACTTAAGACTTCACAAGAAGTACATTATTTCGCTATGCAGCATAGTAGCCCGCAACCAGATTTTCATAATAAGCGTGACTGGCTACATCAGTTTTGAAACTTCCAGTAATAATTTAAAAAAGTGAGTTTATACTCACTTTTTTATTATTTATTCAACTTAATTATGACGCTGAACCTTATTCCACACTTCAACAGCATTTGCTTTAGAACGTTTAAATGTCTCGGTCAGGTTTTCTTTATGTTTTAATGAAATCTGGCTGATGTCTGCTTTCAAATCTTGGCTTAATTTGGCAAGCTCATCCACCAGATGAGTAAATTCACTTTTAACCAGATTTTTTAATTCAGAAATTTCTTGGCCCGAAAAGGTTAGTTGACTTTTTAATGACTCTAAACGCGCCCATAACGCCTGGTTGGATTCACGCGCAGGCTCCTGCTGTGTTAACGCTTCTGATGCTGTGTTGACAACTGGTGTAGTCTCAATTACTTCATTCTTTTGTTCTTTAGCCAATGGCTGAGCTGCTTTTTTAGCTTTCTGAGAAGAATTAGTCATAATAATATTTCCTGCTTTGATGAAAATTATAAAATCATCTTAATTTATTGAATAAAAAATGATCTATTTATTGTCTGACAATTATTAAAAACCTTGCTTGCTCTCTCATTGTTTTCTCATGGAAGGCTTGCACTTGTGTTTATTTGAAGTTACAAGCTCCCTATCTGATATAAACATCATAATTAGCGTGGACTTTTAGACTCTTCATGCGTACAATACGCTGTTAAGTTACAAGCGAGCAGACCAAAAGGAGGGCGTGTTTTTTTTAGACAGCCACCCTTTTTTTATGTCTACTCGCTTTTTTACAGCCTAAAATTCAGGAGCTTTGGTTTGAGCATCCCCGCCATTTTAGCCCTTGCAGACGGAACTATCTTTAAAGGTAAGTCTATCGGTGCATCGGGTTGTACGACTGGTGAAGTCGTTTTTAACACCGCCATGACTGGCTATCAAGAAATTTTGACTGACCCAAGTTATGCACAACAGCTTGTGACATTAACTTATCCTCATATTGGCAATACTGGCTGTAATACTGAAGATGCCGAGTCCGGCCGTATTCAGAAAGTCTGGGCCAATGGCCTGATTATTCGCGACCTGCCTTTATTGCATAGCAACTTCCGTGCAGATATGTCTCTTGGTGAATATCTTGAGCAGAATAATGTTGTTGCGATTGCAGATATTGATACCCGCAAACTGACCCGTATCTTGCGGGATAAGGGCGCGCAGAATGGCTGTATTCTTGCAGGTGAAAATATTACTGCTGAAGAAGCATTAGAAAAAGCGCGGGCTTTTGGCGGTCTTGAAGGTCTAGACCTGGCAAAAGAGTGCTGTGATCCAGAAGGTTTTGAATGGACCGAAGGCTCATGGGCATTAGGTCAAGGCTTTACCCAGCCTGAATTAAAATATCATGTAGTAGCATATGACTATGGTGTCAAAACCAACATCTTGCGTATGCTTGCAGATCGCGGCTGTAAATTGACCGTTGTACCTGCTCAGACCCCTGTTGAAAAAGTACTGGCACTTAATCCTGATGGCGTTTTCCTGTCCAATGGACCAGGTGACCCGGCTGCATGCGGTTATGCAATTGAAGCTGTAAAAACTATTGTCGAAACAACTACACTACCGGTCTTCGGTATCTGTTTAGGGCATCAAATTCTGGCTCTTGCAAGTGGAGCAGCTACCCTCAAGATGGGTCATGGTCACCATGGCGCCAACCATCCTGTACAGAATATTGAAGATGGTACAGTGATGATCACTTCGCAGAACCACGGTTTTGCGGTAGATGAAAGTACCTTACCTGAAGTGTTACGTGTAACTCACCGTTCGCTGTTTGATGGTACAAACCAAGGTATTCATCGTACTGATAAACCGGCTTTCAGTTTCCAAGGACATCCTGAAGCGAGTCCTGGTCCGCATGATTGCGCACCGCTGTTTGATCATTTCATTGAACTTATCGAAGCATCTAAGAAGTAATTAAGGAGCGAAATAATGCCTAAACGTACGGATATTAAAAGCATCTTAATTATTGGTGCTGGCCCTATTGTAATTGGTCAGGCATGCGAGTTTGACTATTCAGGTGCACAAGCATGTAAAGCGCTGCGTGAAGAAGGGTACCGTGTTATTTTGGTGAACTCTAACCCGGCAACCATTATGACCGACCCTGCAATGGCAGATGCTACTTACATCGAGCCAATCACTTGGCAGACTGTTGCCGCGATCATTGAGAAAGAGCGTCCGGATGCGGTCCTTCCAACCATGGGTGGTCAAACTGCGTTGAACTGTGCGCTTGCACTTGACGCAAATGGTGTATTAGAGAAATACAATGTTGAATTGATTGGGGCGACCAAAGAAGCGATCGAAAAAGCAGAAGACCGTAAACTCTTCGACCAAGCAATGCGTAAGATTGGTCTTGAGTGTCCAAAAGCTGCGATTGCAGAGTCAATGGAAGAAGCACTTGAAATTCAAGCTCGTTTTGGCTTTCCAGTGATTATCCGCCCGTCATTCACCATGGGTGGTTCTGGTGGCGGTATTGCTTATAATCGCGAAGAATTCCTTGAAATCTGTGAACGCGGTTTTGACCTTTCTCCGACTAAACAGTTATTGATCGATGAGTCTTTAATTGGCTGGAAAGAGTACGAGATGGAAGTTGTTCGTGACAAAAACGACAACTGTATCATCGTATGTGCGATCGAAAATTTTGATCCAATGGGTGTACACACCGGTGACTCGATCACGGTTGCACCTGCACAAACATTGACTGATAAAGAATACCAATTGATGCGTAATGCATCTTTAGCAGTTCTTCGTGAAATTGGTGTTGAAACAGGTGGTTCTAACGTTCAGTTTGGTATCAATCCAAAAGATGGTCGTATGGTGATCATCGAGATGAACCCGCGTGTATCACGTTCCTCTGCGCTTGCATCGAAAGCAACAGGTTTCCCGATTGCAAAGATCGCAGCGAAACTGGCAGTTGGCTATACCCTTGATGAACTGAAAAATGATATTACTGGTGGTACAACTCCAGCATCTTTCGAACCAGCAATTGACTATGTCGTCACTAAAGTTCCACGTTTCAACTTCGAAAAATTCCCGCAAGCTGACGCGACTTTAACAACTCAGATGAAATCTGTCGGTGAAGTCATGGCCATTGGCCGTAACTTCCAGGAATCTGTGAATAAAGCACTTCGTGGATTAGAAGTGGGCGCTTCCGGTTTTGATGAAAAAATCGAAGTGGGTACTGAAGGTGCACGCGAGAAGATTCTTCAGGAACTTAAAGTTCCAGGTCCAGAACGTATCTGGTATGTAGCGGATGCATTCCGTCATGGTTTCACTTTAGACGAAGTATTTGCAGCGACCAATATCGACCGCTGGTTCCTAGTCCAGATCGAAGATATCATCAACACTGAAAACCAGATCAAAACTTTAGGTTTCGGTGACTTGAACGCGGACAATATCCGTTCATTCAAACGTAAAGGTTTATCGGACCTGCGCATTGCGAACTTGATGGGTATTTCACAAAAACAATTCCGTAAACACCGTTGGAACCTGGGCGTAACTCCAGTGTATAAACGTGTCGATACATGTGCAGCTGAATTCGAATCGGATACAGCATACATGTACTCAACTTACGATGAAGAGTGTGAGTCTAACCCATCGAACCGTGACAAGATTATGGTGATCGGCGGTGGACCTAACCGTATTGGTCAAGGGATCGAGTTCGATTACTGCTGTGTACACGCGGCGCTTGCAATGCGTGAAGATGGCTATGAAACCATCATGGTGAACTGTAACCCTGAGACTGTTTCTACGGATTACGACACATCAGACCGTTTGTACTTCGAACCAATTACCTTGGAAGATGTACTTGAAATCGTTCGTACAGAGAAGCCTAAAGGCATCATCGTACAATACGGTGGTCAAACGCCGCTTAAATTGGCTCGTGCTTTAGAAGAAGCGGGTGCGCCAATTATCGGCACATCACCTGACGCGATTGACCGTGCAGAAGACCGTGAACGTTTCCAGCAAATGATTCAACGTTTGCAACTGCGTCAACCAAACAACAGTATCGTAAAATCTGCTGAAGAAGGTATGGCTGAAGCAGCGAAAGTCGGCTATCCGCTTGTGGTACGTCCTTCTTACGTTCTGGGTGGCCGTGCGATGGAAATCGTATACAACGACGAAGAACTCAAACGTTACTTACGTGATGCGGTTCAGGCATCTAACGAAGCGCCAGTTCTGCTTGACCGCTTCCTGGATGACGCGATTGAAGTTGACGTTGACTGCGTGTCTGACGGTAAAGACGTTGTGATCGGCGGGATCATGCAGCATATTGAACAAGCGGGAATTCACTCAGGTGACTCAGCATGTTCTATTCCTCCGTACTCTTTATCTAAAGAAGTTCAGGACGAAATGCGCCGTCAAACGATTGCTATGGCAAAGGAGCTTGGCGTAATCGGTTTGATGAACGTACAGTTTGCGGTGAAAGGCGACGACGTTTACATCTTGGAAGTGAACCCACGTGCATCACGTACTGTGCCGTTCGTTTCTAAGTGTATCGGCGAATCTTTAGCGAAAGTCGCTGCACGTTGTATGGCAGGTCAATCTCTTGAGTCACAAGGCTTCACGGCTGAGATTATCCCTGAGCACTTCTCTGTCAAAGAAGCAGTGTTCCCATTCAACAAATTCCCTGGTGTTGACCCGATCCTTGGCCCTGAGATGAAATCGACAGGTGAAGTAATGGGTGTGGGTAAAACTTTTGGTGAAGCATTCTATAAAGCAGTGCTAGGTGCAAATGAACGTTTACCTGGTCTTCCAACTGAAGGCGAAGTGAAACATGCATTCATCTCTGTACGAGACTCAGATAAACCGCGTGCTGTCGGTATTGCGAAACAATTAATTGACCTAGGCTTCAAGATTCTTGCGACTGATGGTACATTTAAAGTGATTAGCGAAGCTGGTCTTGAATGTGAACGCGTGAATAAAGTGACTGAAGGTCGTCCTAACATTGTGGACCGTATCAAAAACGGTGAAATCCACCTTGTCATTAATACGACTGAAGGCAAAAAGGCACAAGAAGACTCATTCTCGATCCGTCGTTCAGCACTTCAAGGTAAAGTGTATAATACAACTACATTGAATGGTGCGGACGCTGTATGCCAAGCCCTAGCAATTAAATTGCCAATGGATGTATATCGTTTGCAAGACCTAACTAAAGGTTAATTCGCTTCCAAGAAGTCCCGCTACCTTCTTGGTGGCGGGCTTTTTTTATTTATATATTTTACATCCTTCCACTGACTTTTGAGGGACAACATGCAACGTTATCCTATGACTCCTGAAGGCAAAACTGCCTTAGAGAAAGAATTACACCAGCTTAAAACTGTAGAACGTCCACGTATTACAGCAGCGATTGCAGAAGCACGTGAACATGGTGACTTGAAAGAAAATGCAGAATACCACGCTGCACGTGAACAGCAAGGTTTCTGTGAAGGTCGTATTCAGGACATCGAAGGTAAACTGGGTGCAGCTCAGGTTATCGATATTAAAGATCTTGAGCAGAATGGCCGTGTAGTTTTCGGTGTAACAGTAACTATTGAAAATCTTGATACTGAAGAACAGAAAACTTATAAAATCGTTGGTGATGATGAAGCTGACTTTAAAATTAATAAAATTTCTGTGAACTCACCTATTGCACGCGGACTTTTAGGCAAAAGCGAAGGTGATGAAGCAAAAATTGTTACGCCTCAAGGTGAAGTAGAATATGAAATTGTGAGTGTTGAATATATTTAGTCAAACACGATACACATGAAGCCCCTTTCATCAGGGGCTTTTTATTGACAATATTATTTTCGCTCATCTCAAATTTTAAAATTTTTCAGATATAATCTGCTGCTCTTCAGTATTTAATTTTTTTTATGGATCAGCTGATCAACTCTCCGGTTAAACACTGGTGTGAGTTCGAATTCATCTCGAAGACAGTAAAGAATCCGAATATTCATATTAAAGGCAATTATAGCTATTACTCAGCCTATTGGGATCAAGGGTTTGAACGTTGTGTAGTGCGTTATCTTCATGATAAACCTGTTACCCCAGATAAACCGATTGATCAGCTTTATATTGGTAATTTTGTCTGCTTTGGTGCTGAAAGTGTCATTATGATGGGGGGTAATCAGCTACACCGTACAGAATGGATTTCAGTATTTCCCTTTGATACCCGTAGTTTTGTGCCAGCAGGAGATACAATTATTAGTGATGGTTGCTGGATTGGTAGTCGTGCCATGATTATGCAAGGTGTAAAGCTGGGAGAAGGCGCAGTAATAGCAACAGGTGCTGTAGTAACTAAAGATGTTCCACCTTATGCAGTTGTCGGTGGTGTACCTGCACGAATTATTAAATACCGTTTTTCTCAAGAAGACATCCAGAAGCTGCTTTACCTTAAGCTTTATGATATGGACGAAAAGCAGTTATTAAAAATACGCGGGCAACTACAGACAGATAATGTTTCATCTTTAATAGCATTTTTAAATGAATTTTAATCCGCATCTGATAGAGACTGTATATTAATTTTTATCTTGCTAATTTCCAGACAGAGAGAATTGGGGATCTTAAGTTGATTTGGAAATTCAGGGTAGCCACTGAAATTTTTTTAAGTTTATCTTTCCATTTATGACTGTTAGGCCCTCTTCAATTAATAAAACAGACTGTATATTTTGACCTTGTGTATTTAATTTACTTAGGCTAATTCCACCTTGGCTATTAATTACACGATGCCATGGAATATCAGTTCCTATAGGCAGATTTTTGAGTATATAGCCGACTAATCGTGCATGTTTTGGCAACCCGGCAAGACGCGCAACCTGCCCATAAGTTGCAACTTTACCACAAGGAATCAGACTAATAACTTCTAAAATCTGTCCATATAATTCATGTGCAGAAGAAATAATATCCTCCTTAAAATTTATAACTTTATAAAGTATAAGAAAACTCAAAATTCTAAATAGACTATCACTTAAGTTTAAAAAAATTTTAACTAAAGACAAAAAAGGACCCGAAGGTCCTTTTTTGTTACCTTATATATTTAGAAAATAATTTGGCCATTCTGTAACAGTTCATCCAATGTAATGGCACTTGGCTGATTGGTCAGCTGTAATAATGGAGTGGCAATAAAAGTAGTTCCGGTTCCATCCCGGTCGATGGACAAGGTTACAGTTGATGACGTTGAATTATAGTTTAGCTGGATATATTGTCCCAGATTATTAGCATTAACCTCGCCTCCTAGCAGATCTGACACATCAATCCGGTCAGCCTGGTTATCGGTACGAATATTACCTACATGGAAGTCTGTCCAGGTATCAGTACCATTACCGCCTCTTGCATTAGCAGCAACTAGCAAATCAAACACTACAGTATCAGCGCCTGGACCACCAGTAATGGTGTCGTTGCCTGCACCACCATTAATATAATCATTACCTGCCCCTGCATTTAAAGTATCATCACCATTACCACCTAGCAGGATATCATTTCCTGAACCGCCATTTAACGTATCATTTCCATCATAACCATAGAGGCGTTGAGATACAGTACTATTGCTATTACCCAAGATATTAGCATTAGCATTACCCTCAACAATCGGTGAAGCGCTTCCTGAAAGTAGTCCACCCAACAGATCTACGCTTGCAATCTCACCTCGGCTATATGAGGTAGATGAGCCTTGGCTATCTGTAGCAACTACATTCAGATTATTCAGTAAATTCAGATTTAAGAGGCCTCCTAGCAAACTACCCGATAATTTGACTGATGCCAAGAATTCATTAATTTCCTGATTATCAAGTACCTGCCCTTGTGCAGCTTCAATCGTAATACGCGCCGGACGGCTAGGAACTAATGGTAAAGCTAATTGACTGCTTTGCGTAGTAACATTATAACCAAATAGATTAGCTAACCCTGTTGAGAAGCTAAAATTCTCTCCACCCAGTGATACTGCAGAATTTAATGTAATTTCTACTCTTCTTAAATCGCCATTTGCATCTGCCGCTGCAAATAGTTGCTGATTCAAATCAATCAGACCTGCTACATCTGCGCCTACCACGCCCAGTAGAGCATTACTGTTAACAGCTGCAACAGGTGCAACCTGTCCAATAATATTCAAGTTAAAGTTAGCAGTTGTAATATTACCTGCCGTATCTGTTACTCTAGCCTGCCAAGTATGATTTACACCGGTCGCAGATGAAGACAGTGCTGGGGCAGGCGTATAACTCCAGTTACCACTAGCATCTACAGTAATTGGCGTAGTTATTGTTACACCGTCCTGAATAAGCGTAATGGTACTGTTCGGCGCTGCCCTGCCAAAGATTGTTGGCGTATTATCATCAGTAATTGCGCCAGAATAAATATTGCCTTGAACATTACCTGCATTATCGCCTGAACCTACGATTGTAACTACTGGCGGTGTAGTATCTACAGTAATATTACCTAAAGAAGAGGTATTCGTATGATTGGTAGTGTCTGTTACGGTAGCTGTTACATTATAAGTGCCATCTGCAAAACCAGCTGGAGGCGTAGCAATCCATCTACCAGTTGCGGTGTCGTACACAGCATTGACGTTCACTCCAGTACCGGAAGCAGATGTATACCTTACCACTACTGTGGTCACATCCGGATCTGCGGTCACCGCGATGCGACCATCTTGGGTGATCAGGTCAGTATTACTGTTACCCGTATCATTAACTAAAGTAACTCTAGGGGCTGTTGTAGAAGTATCTGCAATGTTAATAGTAAGTTTTGCTGTATCTACTGTATTTCCATCAGATAATGTATAAGTAAATACTTCAGAACCGCCTATAGACGCTGGATCTCCATAAGCTGTATAAGTATAGGCTCCTGACGAATTAATGGTAAGTACACCATATAGTCCTTCGACTGTAACATTGCTTCCATTTGATGGAATGACTACGATAGGTCCATCAGCAATTTGTACCTGAGTAATTACACCTCCCTGTGCATCATCTGTACCGCCATTACTGCTACCCGCACCTGTAATCACATTACCACCTGTTAAGGCTTCATTAGCAAAATCGGTTTCGGTAAGCTGGGTCGTAATATCAGTAGCTTGCAATAGTGTAAGTGTATTACTTAAAAGAGCATCTGCTAGTGAACTCAAGACTGTATTGAGTAGTCCGGTAGCACCAACATTATTCAAAATAGTGATTAATGGATTAATAATCTCATCAACTGGCAAACCATTCAATGTAGTTAAAACAGGAGATAACAGCGTAGTAACTGTTGGCCCCAAAACTGGACCTAATGCATTAGAAACTGTATTGAGTACCAGCGTCTGATTTTCAGGCCCTAAAATGACGCCTGAATTTCCAAGCTCTTGTAAAGATACTCCACCACTATTATCTGAATCTAGCAAGTCAGTTAATGTACTCTCGTCATTACGAACCACAACACGATATGTACCTGGTTGCAAGCCTCTGACTGTAGCAGTTAAAGTATTATCTCCTGTTACACCTAAGACATTTAAACCAAGAACATCCCCTACTAGCGAGTTTTGTGTTACTGCAGAATAGACAACATTACCATTTGCATCAACAACATCTAACCGGAAGGCATCTGCAACTGCGGCGAGTGCAGTTTGGCTTATTTCAATATTGAGTACACCAAATTGATCAGGTCCTACAATTACAGTCACACCATTGTCAGTGCCATTATCCGATTCTAATAAACCCAATACCTGAACATCTGTATCGGTCACTTCGGGATAGACTGTAGTGATCTGACTTACAATGTCCAGGTTTACGACATCATCTATGGCATTTGGTGGCGTCAAATCTATTCTTACTGGGGCTGTAGCAACGTTTCCGGCAATATCTGTAGAATTCACGCTAAGCAGCTGGTTATCCACTACAGAAACTGTCGGAATATTAAATGTATAAGTGCCGGTTGAACCTACTATCGTACTAACAGGATTGCCCAAATTATCTACAATTGCTACACCTGTATTTGTGGTTAAAGTAACAGTAGATCCTACCTCTGCTGTGCCACTCACAATGACAGTCGTCGGATCTGGATTGCCATTATCTGAATCTAAAGCAAAGCGCGCAGTAACCGTAGTAATAGTATCTATAGTAACGCCTACCGCATTGGTTATACTGCTGTTGCCATTAACATCAGTCACGACAGCTCTGTATTGATAGGTGTTATCTGCGACTCCAGTCTGTGCTGCTGTTGTTGCCACCCAGGTATTTCCGCCATCTGTAGAAATCTGGTAGACCACGGTAGAACCTGTTTCCTGACCCGTTAATGTCAAATTAAATGTATTGTCATTACTGATTCCATCAGAGAGGCTGATGCCTGTATCGGAGAAATCTGCCAGACTCAGGCTTCCAGGAATTGGTGCAATATTATCTATTGCGATTGCAGTACCGCTTGCAGTGTTGCCGTTGATATCGGTTGCGGTATCGGTGGCAGTGTTGCCATTAATATCGGTTGCGGTGGCGGTGTAGTTACCGGCAAGAGCCGGCGCGGCAATGCTGCCACTGATGCTGCCATTTGGCGCCACTGTGACCGGTACTACTGCTCCGTCCGGACCCTGTACGATCACACTGGCGCCTGGTTCGGTGGTACCGCTGAGGGTGGCACTGCCATCAGTATTGATCACCACATTCAGCTCTACGGCCGGTGGCGTGCTATCTGTTGCGGTCGCGGTATCGGTGGCAGTGTTGCCATTAATATCGGTTGCGGTAGCGGTGTAGCTACCGGCGAGAGCTGGCGCGGCAATGCTGCCACTGATGCTGCCATCTGGCGTCACTGTGACCGGCACTGCTGCTCCGTTCGGGCCCCGTACAGTTACACTGGCGCCCGGTTCGGTGGTACCGCTGAGGGTGGCACTGCCATCGGTATTAATGATTACTATAAATTCTAAACTTGGAGCTGTAATGTCTGCATCAACCGTCGCGCTGGCCGGGGCCGAGCTGTTGCCGGCCGCATCGCTGGCCACCACGCTGATCTGCTGGCCATCGCTCAGGTTGCCCGGGTTGGCCACGCTCCAGTTCCCCGCAGCATCTGCTACGGTGCTGGCCGTGGTGCCGTTCGGATAGGTCACCACGATCCGTGCACCCGCCTCTGCCGTGCCGCTGATCGGGTCAGTGGCATTGACGGCATCCAGCAGCGGTGCTGCCGGGGCGGTGGTATCAATGCGGATGCTGCCGGTCACTGCACTGCGGTTCCCCGCCGCATCGGTGGCTGTCACGGTTACGTTAATCAGACCTTCCGGCAGGACCGAGATGATGTTGTCGGCCAGGCTCCAGCTGCCGTCGCCATTGTTGATGGCCTAGTAGGTGCTGCCGTTAATGCTGACTTCAATCCGGGCCGTCGGGTCATTCACTGTGCCACTCAGGCCCGGGGTGGTGTCATTTGTTAACAATGTGTCTAATGTAGCTTGTGGGACAGTTTGGTCGCCTCCTGTAACCGGAGATTGCCCTGAACTGTTGCCAGCAGGATCTACTGCTTCAATTGTCCCCTGTTCTCCTTCATTTAACGGATTCGGCTCAATGCTCCACTTGCCGTCTTCTCCCACCTTAATTTCAGTCTGATTGCCTTGGCTATCTTTAACAATTACTGTACTGCCGGCTTCACCTGTACCACTTAAACCATCACCATTATTTTTAGTAATAATTGGTTTCTGTGGTGGTGTAATATCACTTCTTGTATCATCGGAAGAATCGCTAGTAGAGGTTACCGCTGCAGCCAATCCTCCTATTCCTACTGCCCCAACTAACCAGGGAACAAAAGCTTCACTCTCTGCTCCATATAAAAGTGGTGTGACTTCTTCTAAGTTTAAATAAGAAATTGGATCTAATATTGCACCACTGGCATCAGTAACTTGAGCCAGTAAAAGCTGATTCTGATTATTTTTAAAGACCAGACTATTATCAGTATCAGCGGCAAAATAATTTTCTATATAGATTTGCTCACCATTTTTCAAGGTGATAGTAAGGTTATTTCCACTACGATCAATAGATGCTACCTCCTCTGGAGCAACATCAATAACGACAACTACAGGCTCCCCTAATTTAAAACTATTACCTATATGCTCTACTTGCTGAGCTGTTTCTTTTGAAATTATAGAAATATCCGCCATTATATTCTTCCTTACATATTATTAGAGGAGCTAATTTCCTGAATTTTTTATTAAAAATTAGCTTTATTAGATTTTGCTTTGTAACTATTTTCTTCCTAGAAAATTTAATAAGCTTTATAAATAAATAGCATGAAACAAGTAAGTTTTTTATTAAGTTGAGTAAACAAGTCTGCTTTAAAGTTAAAATATATAAATCAAATACATATATTTTTTATTTTATTAAGTGATTGTTTTAAAGAGATAAAAAAAAGATATGTAAATAAGAAATATTTTCATGTTTTACATAAAAACAACACTGAAATACACGGTAACACTTAGAATAAATTTATTAAAAATAGTCAATCTAGTATCTTGATTTTTATTATTCTTAAAATAGTCTGCATATCAAATTGCCTTTAAAAATTATCAGGACTTTCCAGACGTTTGACTTCTTGTGCTTTTATCGGATGATGGACAGCCGCGATGCCATCATCAGTTTTCTGGTCCATTATTTCCTCGGGCTGATACACAGTAATGGTTTCATTACCATTCGCATCTTCTCCTACAATATATTTAAAACCTTTACGATTCATTTTGTGGCATAAACGTTGATACCATCCTTTAAAGCCTTGAGTCTCTTCATTTGGATTATAGTAAAAAGCATTCATAACGGCTGGTAGTCCTAAACCGCAAACCACACCTGAAAGCAATACACTAATGAAAGTATAGCCAATCAAAATACTGCTATATTCACGTAGTTGTGGAATATTAGCCACAGCTAATATGAGTGCCAGTGAAATACCACCCCGCACTCCTCCCCACGATAAAATGGTTAAGCTACCGTTATAACTCTTTTTGCGAAAAGATGGGAAAAAGGCGAAAGATAAGAAATTTGCGGCAAACCGTGAAATATGCAGGGCAAAAAATGCAAATATTCCTCCAAGGATCATGCTACTACTCAAGTCCAGAATGAACAGCTCCAATCCGATTAATGTAAACAGAAATGAATTAATAATGCCTTCTACAGTATGCCAAAAGTGATTTACTTCACGAATTTCACGATCATGCAGGATTTCTTTCCATTTATTCCCAACAATGAGACCACCAATAACACAAGCAATTGGTGCAGAAGCATGAGCAAAAAGGGCAACCAGGTAAGAACCGCAGGCCAGCAGCGCAGTTGTCAGGATCAGGGACTCCATTTCATGCTTGCCGCGCAATAAGCGTAAAATTCCTAAACCGAACCCCCAACCGATAATTACAGCCACTACAATTTCATAGAGAAAATTTTCTAATGTGCCCAATAAGGTAAAATGTTCGCCTTGTAATACATTGAGTAAAGTCATGAAGACGGCGATACACATTGCATCATTAAACAGTGACTCACCTTCGAGTTTCACAATCAAATGATGAGGTGCTCTAACCGAACTTAACACCCCTTTAACTCCGATTGGATCTGTTGCACCTAAAGCAGATCCCAATAACAGCAAGACTAAAATAGGGACCGGATTTCCAATTAATGCCTGAAAACCATAAAGGATGCCACCGAAAAATACAGCACAGATTACCAGTGCAATCGTGGCTAGAATTCCAATGGGTTTCCAGTGACTTCTTAAGTCAGAAATTTTGAATTTAAGCGCAGACGAGGTCAGGATAAAACAGATTACGCCATTAATAAGAAAGTCGTAGAAATCAATCCCGCGTACAGCTTCTTCAATATTATGAATATTAATGACTATAAACTGGTTACCATTAAGTAAGCTCGCACCCCACTGCAAAATAAATACAAAAACTGCCGAGACAATTGGCACACCAATCGCCTGAGGAAAGTCTAAAATACGTTTATTAAAAATTGTAGTTGCGATTGAAAGTGCAAAAATAACCGTTAAAGCTTGAAGAAGAAAAAAATTGCCCATGCGAATCCTTGAATATAACTGCTGGCTTTCTTAAAACGCATCCAATCAGTCACTTCTAGATGAATATCAGTTATAAAACTCTTAACTGGGAATTTTACTCCCATTTCTAGGGGTAGGTCATGGATAATTTTATTTCATTTTAAATAGACCTGGTTCTCGCATAAACAATTCGGCTTTTGCCGTTTCCAGATCATTTCAAACTATAATAATATTTCTCATAAATACTGGCTGTATATTTCTTTTCATGCATCAATCTTTAAAATTCATTTTTCGTCTTATCCTGGCTTTAATCATTTTTACTGTAACTCTGGCACTATTACTGACCTGTTACAGCAAATTCAACACACTGGCACAGGCGAATACATGGCTAGAGCACCGCCAACAGATTGAGCTGGTTTCAAGCAATCAACAGTCTTACCTGCTCCTGTCTAATAGCCAAAAGCCAGATCGAGCAATTTTTATTGTTTTAAAAGGCAAAGGATATATCAGTAAAATCAGTTGTGAGCATTATCAGCCTACGCTCTGTCTTTCTAGCTATGATAAAAGTCCGTATAGAGAGGTTCAAAAAGCAGTTCTACAAATTATTGGCCCTTATCAATATATTCAGTCTATAAACTATGTAGATACTCAGACTAACATGCCAGGCAACCTAACCTTAAAACAACAGCAAGTGGTTGATTTCTATCAACAGGATATGTCAGCCCTTAAATATTACTTGTTAGGAGTTTTTCTGTTTACGATCATTGCATTAATTTCAAGTATTCGTATCTTGAAAAATTTTCGCAGTTTTTTAACAAAATAGATTATTGAGTACAGTAATAACCTTATCTGTACTCAATAATTCTTTTAACTGCCTTAAACTGGCTGGTTAAAAGTATCGCACTGGTTAAGATCACCACTCTTCAAGCCGGTCTGGAACCACTGCATACGTTGTGCACTGGTTCCATGCGTAAAGCTATCAGGTACAACTTGTCCAGTTGCACTTTTTTGCAAATAGTCATCACCAATTTTATGGGCAGCATCCATTGCTTCCTGAACATCACCCTGCTCTAGAAACTGGGTACGCTGCTGGTTATGATGTGCCCACACTCCGGCCAAACAGTCTGCTTGAAGCTCTTGCCGGACTGAAAGCTGATTTCCTTGTACTTGACTAGCACGGCTGCGAGCCTGTTGCACTTGAGAAGAGATACCTAACAGGTTCTGTACATGGTGACCCACTTCGTGTGCAATTACATAAGCCTGAGCAAAGTCTCCGGCTTGGTCTTGTCGAGAGAGTTCTGTCTGGTTCTGCTCACCAGAAATTCCCATCTGCTGGCGCATATCTTTAAAGAAACTGGTATCTATATAAACTTTTTGGTCAGCTGGACAATAAAATGGCCCCATTGCCGCCTGTGCAGTACCACAACGTGAATTAACCACGCCACTGAACAGGACCAGTTTAGGAGGGGTATAATTTTGCCCCTGCTCCTGAAAAATTGCCTGCCAGGTGTCTTCGGTATCAGCAAGAACAGTCCCGACAAAATCTGCGGCTTCTTGCTGCTGGGGCGTTGGATTTTCCAGGCCGACGCTTTCTACCTGCTCTCCGGCGGTTACCTGTTTTGTTGCCTGATAAGCCTGCTGCGGATCTACACCAAAAAACTTCCAGGCGACAAAGGCAACAATCAGACCTAATATACTGATACCCCCTGCTTTTGCTCCGCCTCCACCCCGGCGATCTTCCAGATTAGTACTGACACGGCGACCTTTCCAACGCATAGTTTACCCCTTCCCTATTATTACGATGTCGCAAAAGCTGATAGCTTAAGCAGATTTCTGTTTAGATTTTGGCCAGATTTTTTTAACTCCACTGACTAAAAGCAGAACAATAAAACCCGCTACTATGCCGATTCCTAAATTTATTAAAGTTGGTGTAATTGCTCCTACGATATGCCCCAAAGTAGGAATCAGTTCAACATGATCAACAGTATCTTCAGTAAAATGATGTATTAAAGGAACAGCATGATTAATAATGCCTCCCCCGACCAGAAACATAGCAATGGTACCGACGATTGATAAAGTCTTCATCAAAATCGGGGCAAAGCTCAAAAGAGCCTGGCCAATACGCTGTTTAAAATTTGAAACCTGTTCAGTCAAATGCAGGCCCAAGTCATCAATTTTTACGATCATGGCTACCAGTCCATACACGCCTATAGTCATTACAATAGCGATAATACTTAGTACTGTAACTTTGGTCATAAAACTGGCTGCTGCAACTGTACCCAAGCTAATTACTACAATTTCAGCAGAAAGAATAAAATCTGTTCGAATTGCACCTTTGACTTTATCTTTTTCATAGGCATGCAAATCAATGTCATCCTGTTCGAGCTTGGCAATTGCTTCTTCAGGACTATGTGGCTTTTTACGCTGTAGTGAATGCAAGACTTTTTCTATACCTTCATAGCACAAGAATAAGCCACCAATCATTAACAATGGGCTAATTAACCATGGAGCAACTACACTGATAAGCAACGCTAAAGGTACTAGAATAACTTTATTCACAAATGAGCCTTTTGCTACGCTCCAGACCACTGGCAATTCCCGATCTGAACGGACGCCACTGACTTGCTGGGCATTTAAAGCCAAGTCATCACCTAGCACTCCTGCGGTTTTTTTTGCAGCCATTTTACTCATGACTGCGACATCATCCAGAATTGTGGCAATATCATCTAATAATAAAAGCAAGCTGCTCGCCATTTTATGTTCCCAGTCTTATCTTTATGTAGCTAGTTTAAATCGCTTTAATCAGAGAAAGTGTATAAGCTTTATATGTTTATCTATTAAATTTCTCACTTTTTACCAGCTGGAGTTTATTGTAAAGAGGCACTACCAGTATTTATGCCTTACAATAGACTTCATCAATTAATATATTTTGCTTAATTTACAAACGCTTTGGAATGCATCATGAGTGATCAAGATACCCGTCCAGTTATTTTGACTGGTGACCGCCCGACCGGACAGCTCCATCTAGGACATTTTGTAGGTTCACTACGTTCTCGTGTAGGCTTGCAAGACTCCCATCACCAGCACCTGTTACTCGCCGATGCTCAAGCTTTAACTGACAATGCCGATAATTTTGAAAAAGTACGTCGGAATATTCTGGAAGTCGCTACAGATTATTTAGCAGTGGGTATTGATCCGGAAAAAACCACCATCTGTGTGCAGTCTCAATTACCGGCACTCAATGAGCTGACCATGCTCTATTTGAACTTTGTGACGGTGTCGCGTTTGGAACGTAACCCAACGATCAAGTCTGAAATTCAGATGCGAGGTTTTGAGCGCGATATCCCGGCAGGTTTTCTATGTTATCCGGTCGCACAGGCTGCCGATATTACGGCATTCAAAGCTACTGTTGTGCCGGTAGGAGAAGACCAGATTCCAATGATTGAACAAACGAATGAAATTGTTCGTCGTCTTAACCGTCAGATTGGCCGCGAGCTTTTGCCTGAATGTAAAGCCTTACTTTCTAACATGAGCCGTTTACCGGGATTTGATGGCAAGGCCAAAATGTCTAAATCTCTGGGTAATACCATTGTTCTGGATGCTTCAGATAAGGATATTAAAAAGGCAGTTAATGCCATGTATACTGATCCTAATCATTTGCGTATTGAAGACCCGGGTCAGGTAGAAGGTAATGTGGTTTTTACCTATCTTGATGCTTTCGATACCAATAAAGAAGAATTAGAAGAATTAAAAGCCCATTATCGTCGTGGTGGTCTAGGTGATGGCACTGTGAAGAAGCGTCTAGAAGGTATTTTAAAAGAGCTGATCGGTCCAATTCGTGAACGTCGTGCAGAATTGCAAAAAGATCCGGACTATATTATGGATGTTTTACGTCAAGGCACTCAAAAATGTCAGGTTATTACCCAGCAAACTCTAGATGAAATTAAAAGCGGTCTAGGAATGTTCCACTTTTAAAATTGTAGTATTAATACAGGCCCTGCTTTAAGGGCCTTTTTAATTGGAATATTAATTTCTTAAAATTCAACTGCATAAAATATCATAGTTCAAAAAATTACAATATAACCCATAGTTTAACGTGATTTAACACTTGTTAACGTGAATACCAAGGAAGTTACTCAGGTATTCAAATATTATACTTTCATGATTTAGAAAGCTTCTAAATTCATGACATTTCTCCTTAACCGAAGCTGTGTATACAGATTCGTTGTTCTGCGCAATGATCACCCCAATCATTGCGTATTTTTTTGTCTATAAAAAATATGATATATCAAAATCTACAAGTTATAGACTTAAATTAAAGTAAATTACTCATCTAGTCCACTTAAAGTAGTTTGCTTCAAAGTGAACAACTATAGAGTCAAGTAAGCTTAAGTTAAACCTACAATCCTAATAGCGTTGAAGAAGAATTTATTCTCTCCATCATTCTCATAATAAAAAAGCCCCTTTTGGAGCTTTTTTGCTGTCTACTTAAGCCAGGCCTTTATCTTTCAACACCTGTAACATAGTAGAACCTAGTTCTGCCGGACTCCGTGTATATGCCATACCCGCTTTTTCAAAAGCAGCAAATTTTTCTTCTGCTGTTCCTTTACCACCAGAAATGATTGCACCTGCATGGCCCATACGTTTGCCCTTTGGAGCTGTTACACCGGCAATATAACCCACAACTGGCTTGGTCACATTTGATTGAATATATTCAGCAGCTTCTTCTTCGGCTGTCCCACCAATTTCACCAATCATAATAATCGCATCAGTCTCGGGGTCATCCTGAAACAATTTAAGCGCATCAATCTGGTTCATTCCTGGAATTGGATCTCCGCCAATACCAATACAGGTAGATTGGCCTAATCCCAGACGGGTAGTTTGTGATACCGCTTCATAAGTTAGCGTACCAGAACGGGAAATAATTCCAATACGGCCTGGCTGATGAATATGCCCCGGCATAATTCCAATTTTGCATTCACCCGGTGTAATGATGCCTGGACAGTTTGGTCCAATCAGACGCGTACCGTTACCATTGGTTTCCAGATAACGCTTGGCTTTAAGCATATCAAGAGTAGGTACACCCTCGGTAATGACTACAATAAGTCCAATCCCTGCATCTACTGCTTCTACAATAGAATCTAGTACAAATGGTGCAGGCACATAAATCACAGACGCATCTGCCTGTGTTTCCTGTACCGCCTCGCGCATGGTATTAAATACAGGAAGATTTAAATGACTCTGGCCACCTTTACCTGGCGTTACACCACCGACTACTTTTGTACCGTATGCAATAGCCTGTTCTGAATGAAAAGTTCCGTTTTTACCCGTAAAACCCTGTACCAATACTTTGGTGTCTTTATTTACTAATACGCTCATGATTGATACTCCTTATGCTTTTACTGCTGCAACAACTTTTTCTGCAGCATCAGCTAGACCCTGAGCAGAAATAAGTGTTAGGCCGGATTCATCCAGTAACTTGGCGCCAAGCTCGGCATTGTTACCTTCAAGTCGTACGACTACAGGAATAGTTACGTTCACTTCCTGAACCGCAGCAATAATTGCTTCTGCAATCATGTCACAGCGTACAATACCACCAAAAATATTGATTAATACTGCCTGAACAGAGCTGTCAGCAAGGATAATTTTAAATGCTTCAATCACCCGCTCTTTCGTTGCACCACCACCTACATCTAGAAAGTTGGCTGGTTGTCCACCATATAATTTGATGATGTCCATGGTTGCCATAGCAAGACCGGCACCATTTACCATACAGCCGATATTGCCTTCCAAGGCTACATAGTTCAGGTCAAATTCAGAAGCTTTAAGCTCGCGTTCATTTTCCTGAGACTTATCACGTAGCGCAGAGACCTCTGGTAAGCGATACAGTGCATTGGAATCAATGCCCACTTTGGCATCTACACAAAGAATGTCACCATTTTCACGCACAGACAGCGGGTTAATTTCAAACAGGGCAAAATCATTTTCTACAAAAGCATGGTAAGCCCCTGTCATCAGCTTAACAAACTGATTAATCTGGCCATCTTTCAAACCCAGTGCAAAGGCTACCTCCCGTGCCTGAAATGGTTGCAGGCCGACCAGAGGGTCTACTGTAACTTTAATAATTTTTTCAGGTGTTTCTTCTGCAACTTTTTCAATTTCAACACCACCTTCGGTGGATGCCATAAAGGTAATGCGACGAGTAGAGCGGTCAACCACAGCACCCAAGTATAATTCACGCTCCACAGGATAAACGTCTTCACAGACCAGTACGCTATTGACTGGCTGGCCATTGGCATCTGTCTGGTAGGTGACTAGGCGTGTACCAATAATACGACTGGTATAATCTGCGGCTTCTTCTTTTGACTTAACAACCTGTACACCACCGGCCTTACCACGGCCACCTGCATGCACCTGGGCCTTAATGACTGCAAACTTTCCACCAAGCTGTTCAAAGGCAGCAACAGCTTCATCAGCATTGGTTGCTAAAATACCTTCCTGAACAGGCATACCATATTTTTTTAATAGCGCTTTGGCTTGATACTCATGTAAATTCATTTACTTACCTTTTACTAGTTCTACTTTCTTATCCATACTTCTATGTACCCTTCCATCACGGTACACATTAGCAATTATTTAATCTTGTCTTTATATTTAGAGGGTTGTTCCAATCATTGCAACCCATGAAGCAAAAAAGAGCGGCTCTTGAACCGCTCTTTCTTTAATCTTATTTACGTTTACGCTGAATTGCGTGAATTGCACGTCCATCGACTGCAAGAGCTGCTTCATGCACAACTTCAGAGAAAGTTGGATGACCAAAAGTCATTAACTGCAAGTCTTCAACACTTGATACAAATTCAAGGGCAATCATACCCTGATGAACGATGTCAGAGGCAGCCGGACCTACTACGTGCATACCCAGTAGACGGTCAGTTTTAGCATCAGCAACAAATTTTACAAAACCTGCGCCTTCACCTGCAGCAAGTGCACGACCATTCACAGCAAACGGGAATTGGCCAGTTTTAACGTCGTGGCCTTTTTCTTTTGCCTGCTCTTCAGTTAAACCGACCCATGCTGCTTCCGGATGGGTATAGATTACACTGATGATAGTGTCATAATTTACTTGCGCAGCGTGGCCATGGATACGCTCAACAGCCATTACGCCTTCTTCCATTGCCTTATGTGCAAGCATTGGACCACGAACCAAATCACCAATCGCATAAACACCTTCAACAGAAGTTGCGCAATGATCATTTACTTCTACCAGACCACGTTCTGTCAGTTTTATACCTGAGTCTTCAGCTAACAGACCTTCTGCATAAGCTTTACGGCCTACACACACAATCAGCTTATCAAAAGTCTGTTCTTTTTCTTCACCGCCTTGGCTGTATTTAACAGTTACTTCCCGACCATTGATCTCAGTACCAGAAACTTTCGCACCAATACGGATGTCCAAACCCTGCTTAGTCAGGATTTTCTGGAATTCTTTAGCCAGTGCTTTATCGGCCATTGGTAAGAATGCATCCATAGCTTCAAATACAACAACTTCTGAACCCAGACGACGCCATACTGAACCTAGCTCAAGACCAATTACACCTGCACCGATTACCCCTAAACGCTGAGGAACTTCAGGGAATTCAAGTGCACCGGTAGAATCTACAATCAGATCTTGATCTACAGGAGCAACAGGAATATTTACTGGTACAGAACCAGATGCCAGAATTACATATTTAGGTTCTAGAACCTGAGTCTCACCTTCAAATGGTACAAACTCAACTTTTTTACCTGCCAGCAGTTTACCTGTACCTTGCAACCACTCAATCGCATTACCTTTAAGTAGCTGAGCTACACCACCGGTCAGTTGCTCTACCACTTTGTCTTTACGAGCAAGCATCTTTTCAAGGTCAAATTTCACTTCAGCTGTTGTAATACCATGATCACCCAAATGATGAACGGTATCTTCATAACGATGAGAAGAGTCAAGCAATGCTTTAGATGGGATACAGCCAACGTTTAGACAGGTCCCACCCAAGGATGGTTTACCTTTATGAATACGTTTTTCAATACAAGCAACTTTGAAGCCCAGCTGTGCAGCACGAATTGCTGCTTCATAACCGCCTGGGCCACCACCGATCACAACAAGATCAAACTGTTGAGACATATTTATCTCCAAGTACCAGGATAAAGGGAGACTTTATCCTGGTTTATTTTGCTGGTAAATATTAAAGATCAAGGATAAGTTTAGCTGGCTCTTCTAACAATTCTTTGATTGTCACAAGGAAGCCTACTGCTTCTTTACCATCGATTAAACGGTGATCGTAAGATAATGCCAAATACATCATTGGCAGAATTTCCACCTGTCCGTTTACAGCCATAGGACGCTCTTGGATTTTATGCATACCCAGAATCGCAGTTTGTGGCGTATTCAAAATCGGAGTAGAAAGTAGCGAACCAAAAGTACCACCGTTGGTAATTGTGAAAGTACCACCAGTCATATCTTCAATTGCAAGTTTACCTTCACGCGCTTTGCCAGCATATGCACGAATACCGTTTTCAACTTCAGCGTAGTTCATACGATCAGTATCACGCAGTACAGGTACTACAAGACCGCGATCAGAAGAAACTGCTACGCCAATATCATAAAAACCGTGATATACGATATCGTCGCCATCAATTGAAGCATTGACTGCCGGATAGCGTTTTAACGCTTCAGTTGCTGCTTTCACAAAGAAAGACATAAAGCCCAGACGCGCACCATGACGTTTTTCAAACGCATCTTTATACTGGTTACGCATATCCATGATTGGCTTCATGTTAACTTCATTAAACGTAGTCAACATTGCTGTTTCTTGTGTTGCTGCAAGCAGGCGCTCAGCAACACGTTTACGCAGACGTGTCATCGGAACACGTTTTTCAATACGCTCACCTACAGCTACGCTAAGCGCTTGAGGCTGAGCTGCAGCAGCTGGTTTAGACTGATGGTTTGCTACGTCTTCTTTAGTAATACGACCACCACGGCCTGTACCAGAAACATCAGAAGCGTTAATACCTGTTTCAGTCAAAGCTTTACGTACAGCAGGTGCCTGATCCTGTACAGGCTGGCTGCGCTCAACTACAGGAGCTGGACCAGCTTCTGTATTAGCAGATGCATTTTCCACATTTCCATCAGAAGTTACTGCTGTTTGAGCTGGCTCTGCTGTAGCTCCAGCACCTGCTTCAAACTGTGCAATTACTTCATCAGAAAGAACTGTGTCGCCTTCATCTTTAACAATAGCAACCAGAGCACCGTCTGCAGGGGCAACCACTTCTAGAACAACTTTGTCAGTTTCGATATCACAGATAACTTCATCACGTGAAACAGCTTCACCGACTTTCTTGTGCCAAGTTGCGATCGTGCCGTCAGCAACTGACTCTGGGAATACCGGGGCTTTAATTTCGGTTGCCATTATTTAGAATCTCCTGATTGTTCAGCTTCGATTGCTAGAGCATTATTGATAAGCTGAGCTTGTTGTTTTGCGTGCAAATAAGGTGAGCCACATGCAGGTGCTGCAGATGCTTCACGTCCTGCGTAACTAATACGGACTTGCTTACCTGTTTTCATTACGTCGTCATACAAACGTGGCGCAATAAATAACCAGGCCCCTTGGTTTTTCGGCTCTTCCTGACACCACACGAGTTCTTTCACGTTTGGATAAGAGGCAAGAACTTCAGCAAGGCGTTTTTCTGGGTATGGATACAACTGTTCAATACGAACGATTGCAGTATTGTTCAGTTCCTGCTCACGACGTTTTTCAAGCAGATCATAGTAGACTTTGCCACCACAGAGCACCAGACGGGTAACATCGGCCTTGTTAAGTGTATCGATCTCATCAATCACTGTCTGGAATGAAGTCGTTGCTAGCTCTTCCAGAGTCGAAGTTGCCAGTTTATGACGAAGCAGCGACTTAGGAGACATAACGATCATTGGTTTACGGATCGGGCGTACTGCCTGACGACGCAGCGCATGGAAAATCTGTGCAGGCGTTGTTGGAGTAATCACCTGCATGTTGTCTTCTGCACATAGCTGCAAGAAACGCTCAAGACGAGCAGATGAGTGCTCAGGGCCCTGTCCTTCGTAACCATGTGGAAGTAACATGGTCAGACCACATACACGTTCCCATTTAGTTTCACCAGAAGCAATAAACTGGTCAATCACGACTTGGGCGCAGTTTGCGAAGTCACCAAACTGTGCTTCCCAAATAATTAGGCCGTGCGGAATAGTAGTTGCATAACCATATTCAAAAGCAAGTACAGCCTCTTCAGACAGCAACGAATCATATAATGCAAAACGTGGCTGGTTTTCTTTTACATGGCAAAGCGGAATGTAAGTGGAACCATCTGTCTGGTTATGAAGTTTGGCATGACGATGTGAGAAGGTACCACGACCTACATCTTCACCGGTAATACGTACCAGATAGCCTTCGTCTAGCAATGTTGCATAAGCCAGAGTTTCAGCAGCACCCCAGTTTAATGGCATTTCACCAGTTTGCATTTTCAGGCGGTCATCAATTACTTTTTGAACCTGACGCTGCATTACAAAACCTTCAGGAAGTTTACGCATGCCTTCGCCCAACTGTTTCAGGCGAGTCAAGTCAAATGAGGTATCCCAGTCATCGGTATAGTCATGGCCAAGATATGGAGCCCAGTCCACAAACATTTTGGTATTTGGCTCAAGAACCAGTGCACTGGCAACATGATTACCTGCTTCAAGATCAGCACGATAATCTTCAACCATCTTGTCAGCAGCAGCACGGTCCAGAACATTTTCCTGAACAAGTTTGTCTGCGTATAAAGTACGGGTTGTCGGTTTCTTGCTGATAACCTGATACATGATTGGCTGAGTTGCTGCTGGCTCGTCCGCCTCATTATGGCCACGACGACGATAACAGAACAGGTCAATTACTACATCTTTACGGAAAGTATGGCGGAAATCATGCGCCAATTGAGTAGCAAAAATTACTGCCTCAGGGTCATCACCATTCACATGGAAGATAGGTGCCTGAATCATTTTGGCAACGTCAGTACTGTATTCAGTTGAACGCGCATCACGCGGGTCAGAAGTTGTAAAACCAACCTGATTGTTCACAATGATATGAACCGTACCACCTACAGTATAACCACGGGTCTGTGACATCTGGAAAGTTTCCATATTCACGCCCTGACCTGCAAATGCAGCATCACCATGTACAATTAATGGCAATACATCGTCACCACCAATATCTTTACGACGCACTTGACGCGCGCGCACTGAACCTTCAACTACAGGTCCAACAATTTCAAGATGGGATGGGTTAAATGCCAAGGCAAGGTGTACTTCACCACCTGGAGTCATTACGTTTGAAGAAAAGCCTTGGTGATATTTAACGTCACCAGAACCTTTCTTATTCAGCATTTTGCCTTCAAACTCACCAAACAGGTCAGCTGGGTTTTTACCCATAATATTGACCAGGAGGTTTAAACGGCCACGGTGCGGCATGCCAATCACAACTTCTTTACAGCCTACTGAGCCGGCACGCTGGATCAGTTCATTGACCATAGGAATGAAAGATTCACCACCTTCCACACCAAAGCGTTTAGCGCCTACATATTTATTACCCAGAAATTTTTCTAGGCCTTCAGCTGCAGTTAAACGCTCAAGAAATAATTTTTTCTGGTCAGCAGTAAAATCATATTTACCGCGTACACCTTCAAGACGTTGCTGAATCCAGCGCTTTTCCTTGGTATCAACAATGTGCATATACTCGGCACCGATTGAGCCGCAATAAGTCGCCTCCATTGCTTCAATCATTTCACCAAGGGTAGCTTCAGTCTTGCCAATTGCCAGATTACCTGTATTGAATACAGTATCCAGATCAGATTTGGTCAAGCCATGTGCAGACAGGTCAAGATCAGGAACATCTTCACGTTTTGCCAAGCCCAACGGATCCAATTTGGCTTTCTGGTGCCCACGGTTACGGTAAGCTGCAATTAATTGCAACACCCCAATCTGACGACGTTCATGTTCAGAGCTTACTGCACTTTGCGCAACTGGTTGTCCACGGCTACCATTACGTCCTAATAACAGGAATTGCTCACGTACATTGCTGTGAGGCTGATCACCTTTAGGGAATTTATCAAAATACTGGCGCCAATCCTCACCTACTGAGGTCGGAGAAGTCAGGTACTGCTCGTAAAGCTCTTCAATATACGCTGCACTATCAGCGGAAAGTTCAGTGTCAAGACGCAATGCGTCAGCAACTTCTTGCATTTGTGGACCCATTTCCTATTGCAAAAACATTACAGGTTGCTTGTTAAGCATACCCATGCTTGATAATGCCAAATTGGTAAAATGACATTAATACCCACTCGGTACTCAGACCACGGGCGCTATAATCACACCAGAATTGACCGGTGTGTGTTATGAATCATAACGCTCTTACCTGCATCATCATTCATTTATATACTCGGCAATACCGAGCAATTTTTTTGCAAAATCGTCTTAGAAAAGATAAATCGGCGAATTAGCTTTTCTAAAGCAACTTTTAGTAAAATTTTAATCAACCACCCTCGATCTGCTTAATAAATAAACAATAAAATGATCATTTTTTTCAAATATAACTGTGTGTTATATCGTAACATGAACTCCAGATTGGATTGATTTTTTTGACACATACCTCCTATAAATTGGCTAAATACATTAAAAATTTTATGCTTTAACATACGGTGCTTTATATAAAAAATAGAGTGAATTACAAATAAAGTCCCCTGTCTTTTACACAAATGAACAAAAAGAGCGCACACCTATGATGTACGCTCTTTTTTAGGGATTAATTAACCGGCTTGATCAAGTAGCATATTACGGATATGACCAATTGCCTTAGTCGGATTCAAACCTTTAGGGCAAACAGATACGCAGTTCATAATACCTTTACAGCGGAAAAGACTGAACGGGTCATCCATACGTGCCAGACGGTCTTGAGTCGCTGTGTCACGCGAGTCAATAATAAAACGATAAGCATTTAGCAATGCTGACGGTCCCAGGAATTTATCAGGATTCCACCAGAATGATGGGCATGCAGTAGAACAGCATGCACATAAAATACATTCATACAGACCGTTCAGATGATCACGCTCTTCCGGAGTCTGCAAACGCTCTTTTGGCGGTGCAGGCTGATTATTAATCAGGAATGGCTGGATCTTGTTATACTGCTCGTAGAACTGGTTCATATCAACAACCAGATCTTTGATTACTGGCAGACCCGGTAATGGACGAATAGTAATTTCATTTGGCAGGTCATTCAAGTTTTCAAGACAAGCCAAACCATTTTTACCATTGATATTTACACCATCCGAACCACAAATACCTTCACGGCAAGAGCGGCGGAAAGTCAGACTTTCGTCCTGTACTTTTAACGCCAGCAGAGCATCAAGCAACATACGGTGCTTATCAGTCAGCTCAAGCTTGAAAGTTTGCATGTACGGCGCTTTATCCTTATCAGGATCATAGCGGTAGATGTGAAATGTACGAGTACCTCTACTCATCTTTATACTCCTGATCAGAATGTACGCGGTGCTGGTGGAATTGGATCAACAGTCAGCGGGTTGAAACGCACTGGCTTATATTCCAAACGGTTATCTACCGAGTACCACAGAGTGTGTTTCATCCACTCATCATCACGACGACCATATGAATAGGTCGGGTGATCTGCTGGTAACTCGTAATCAACCACAGTATGAGCACCACGACATTCTTTACGCGCAGCTGCTGAAATTAAGGTGGCTTTTGCTACCTCATACAAGTTTTCAACTTCCAGAGCTTCAATACGCGCAGTGTTAAATACTTTAGATTTGTCTTTCAAGTGAATATTACGAACGCGTGGTTCAATCGCAAGAATCTGCTTAACACCCTCATCAAGCAAGGCTTGAGTACGGAATACACCTGCATGATCCTGAACAATATCACGAATCGCATCAGCTACTTCTTGTGCATTTTCACCAGCAGTAGATTCGTCCAGCTTGCGTATACGGGCTACGGTCTGCTGTAAAACATTAGTTGGCAGCGGAGCATATTCATCACCGTGATGTTTAGTCACGTAATCAATAATATGTTCGCCCGCAGCCTTACCAAATACCACCAGGTCAAGCAATGAATTTGTACCTAGACGGTTTGCACCATGTACAGATACGCAAGAACATTCCCCAATAGCATAGAAACCTTTTACTGGCTTGGTGTAGTTGTCTGTACCTGGTTCAGGCAGTACAACTTGGCCATGCATATTAGTTGGGATACCGCCCATCTGGTAATGGATAGTGGGTACCACCGGAATCGGCTCTTTAGTAATATCAACGTTTGCGAATTTTTTACCAATCTCGAATACAGACGGCAAACGCTTCATGATTGTATCCGCACCCAAGTGAGTCATATCAAGCAAGATATAATCACCCTTTGGACCACAGCCACGGCCTTCTTTAATTTCCTGGTCCATAGAGCGTGATACAAAGTCACGTGGTGCCAAGTCTTTTAAAGTCGGTGCATAACGTTCCATGAATGGTTCGCCGTCTTTATTACGAAGGATTGCACCTTCACCACGACAACCTTCAGTCAGCAATACACCTGCGCCCGCAACACCTGTCGGGTGGAATTGCCAGAATTCCATATCCTGTAACGGAATACCAGCACGAGCAGCCATACCCAGACCATCACCTGTATTAATATAGGCATTAGTAGATGCACGGTAAACACGACCAGCACCACCTGTAGCAAACAGTGTTGCTTTTGCCTGGAACACAGCAATATTACCTGTTTCCTGGTCAATTGCTGTTACGCCCAGTACCTCGCCTTCTTCATTACGGATCAAGTCAAGAGCGATCCATTCAACGAAGAACTGAGTTCCCATTTTCACATTGCTTTGATATAGCGTATGCAAAAGTGCGTGACCAGTACGGTCAGCTGCTGCACAGGCACGTGGAACTGGCTTTTCACCATAGTTTGCAGAGTGACCACCAAATGGACGCTGATAAATTGTACCATCTGCGTTACGGTCAAAAGGCATACCTAAGTGTTCAAGTTCATAAACAACTTTCGGTGCTTCACGGCACATGAACTCGATTGCATCCTGGTCACCCAACCAGTCTGAACCTTTTACAGTGTCATAAAAATGGTAATGCCAGTTATCGTCCTGCATGTTACCCAGTGATGCGCCGATACCACCTTGCGCTGCAACTGTATGGGAACGGGTCGGGAATACTTTGGTCAGTACTGCAACTCGCAAACCTGCTTGAGCAAGCTGGTAAGAAGCACGCATACCTGAACCACCACCACCTACAATGACTGCATCGAAAGTGAGGTTTTGAATATTTGAATAATCTTCTTTAGGGGTTATCGCGCCCATGATATCTTCCTATCAATTCGCCCAGAAAATCTGGATACCCCAGATTGCGTACACAAACACAGCAATAATGACTGCAGACGTAAGCACAAGGCGTAAACCATTAGCTGAAGGTCCCATCTGACGGGTAGTTACATAATCTGTAAACACCTGCCACATGCCAATCCATGCGTGTCCGATAAGTGATAAGATCGCCAACAATGAAAATATTTTCATTGGCACTGTCATCATAAAGCCAGACCATTGCTCGTAAGTGAATCCGCCATTTAGTAGGATCCATCCTAAAACCACAACAGTATAAGCTGCCAGTACCACAGCACTAATACGCTGAATGTACCAGTCGCGAGAACCCGAACCTGTTAATCCTGTAGCACTTTTCATCAGAACATAATCCATACAAAGGCTGCGATGATACCAATCACAGACAGAGCCAATGAAATTGTAGCTGCAGTACGACCACTTTGCAGGCCTTCACCCACACCGATATCAGCAAGCAAGTGCTTAAGACCAGTGAAGAAGTGATAAATCAAACCAGCTACAAATACCCATACGATAAAACGTACGAAGAAACCGCTAAAGATTTCCTGAACTTGAGCAAAACCTTCCGGTGAAGATAATGACTTATCTAAGAGCCATAAAAGAACTGGAACGAGTAAGAATACGATCACACCGGAAATACGGTGCAAAATTGATGCAATAGCCACGGGTGAGCGTAAGTTTACTGCTAACACCTGACCCATGGACAAATTGACAGGTCTGTTGCTTTTCACAGCGGGCATCCTGTAGGTAAAAACTCCAGCTGGAGTTTGTTGGAATTAATTCGAAGGAAAGCTGGCATTGTCAGGCAAGCAAATGCCTAAGACTTATAAACGACATCGAATTATAAAACGTGGTCTGTCAAAATACAAACAATCAACTGGCGCTTTTCTATAAAAATCTCATTAAATAAGAATCATTAACAATAAAATAAGTAATTATAGCTTACCACAGAGCAGAAAAATTCAAGCTAAGTCACTCATTCATTTAAATTAATATACAATTTAACCTGATCGGAAAATATAAAAAGATAAAACAAATGTTTTAGACTAAAGATGAATAAAAGCAAATACTTATATTAATTAATATTTTTATTAAACCTTATGTGCTTTTAAAGTAATTATAGGCTGAAATGCTCTTAGAACAATTGATAAAAGCAAACTACACGTTTAGTGACTCCATTATTTATGGCTTAAACAGTCATAATTTAAACTTTTTAAATGCCTTTCTTTGTTTAGAAATGGATAAGCTCAATCGATTATAAAATCTAAAATGACTATTTTATAAACGATTTTAGATTAATTTATGAGTCATTTTTTATACAATCAAACGTTTTTTTCGAAAGTATTTATTTGTTTTTTCTATGACCCATAAAAGTCTTTTAAATCTCACTAAACTAAATAAGTTAAAGGTTTCATCATCTTTTTTCACAATCATGTTTCTCTTAAGAAGGAAATAAAATACATTTTAAGGATAAAAATTTGCTTACATTTACGGCAACCATCCTATTTTTTTCTGCACCTGCCCTGTAATTTGACTTATTATAGCCAGCTGGTGCTGTGATTTTATTCATACTTTCCTTACTTGATTATAATGACTAAACCCATGTGGGCACGTCATTTTTTATCCATAAGTATAATTGACAAAATTTCAGTACTCACTAATCTTAGTAGCAATTTTTGATCCGTCTGGTTCGCATTAAAAGATTAGTAACGAATCAGATAAAATATCCACCAGGACAGGAGATCTATTGAATGTCTGAAGCAACTGGCAAAAAAGCCGTTCTTAAGCTTGATGGCAAAGAAATTGAATTACCAATTTACAGCGGCACATTGGGCCCAGATGTAATCGACGTTAAAGATGTGTTGGCCTCAGGTCACTTTACTTTTGATCCTGGTTTCATGGCGACAGCTTCTTGTGAATCTAAGATCACGTTCATCGATGGTAATAAAGGCATTCTTTTGCACCGCGGCTACCCGATTGATCAGCTGGCAACTAAAGCTGACTATCTTGAAACTTGCTACCTGCTTCTAAATGGTGAACTGCCAACTCCTGAACAAAAAGCAGAGTTCGATGCAAAAGTTCGTAACCACACTATGGTTCATGATCAGGTAAGCCGTTTTTATAATGGTTTCCGCCGTGATGCACACCCGATGGCCATTATGGTAGGTGTGGTTGGTGCGCTGTCTGCGTTCTATCACAACAATCTGGATATTGAAAATGTTGATCACCGTGAAATCACTGCGATCCGCTTGATCTCCAAGATTCCTACACTTGCTGCGTGGAGCTACAAGTACACCATCGGACAGCCTTTCGTTTACCCACGTAACGATCTGAGCTATGCTGAAAACTTCCTTCACATGATGTTTGCGACTCCAGCTGACCGTGATTATAAAGTTGATCCGATCCTTGCAAAAGCAATGGACCGTATCTTCACGCTGCATGCAGATCATGAACAAAATGCTTCAACGTCTACAGTACGTCTGGCAGGTTCTACTGGCGCTAACCCGTATGCATGTATCGCTGCTGGTATCTCTGCGCTCTGGGGACCAGCTCATGGTGGCGCAAACGAAGCTGTTCTTAAGATGCTTGATGAAATCGGCTCGGTAGAAAACGTTGCTGACTTCATGGAGAAAGTGAAAACTAAAGAAGTTAAACTCATGGGCTTCGGTCATCGAGTTTATAAAAACTTCGATCCACGTGCTAAAGTCATGAAAGAAACTTGTGACGAAGTACTGGGCGCACTTGGCATCAATGATCCACAGCTCGCTTTGGCTATGGAACTTGAACGTATTGCCCTGTCTGATGAATACTTCATTAAACGTAACCTATACCCTAACGTAGATTTCTACTCAGGTATCATCCTTAAAGCGATTGGCATCCCGACTGAAATGTTTACTGTGATCTTTGCACTTGCACGTACCGTAGGCTGGATCAGCCACTGGTTAGAAATGCATTCTGGTCCATACAAAATCGGTCGCCCTCGTCAGCTTTATACTGGCGAAACTCAACGCGACATCGAAGGTCGTTAATTCATCTCAACATGAATTAGACTTCAGGAAGCCACCTTAGGGTGGCTTTTTTTATGCTATCTGTTTATTTAAAAAAGGGATACAGGCTTCATAAGCCGAACACTCCTGCCCTTTGACTCGCCTTAAAAAATAATCCTGTACCATCTGTGCCTGCTGCTCTATACCATATTCAAAAAACTGCTTTCCTTGTTGCAGTATGTATTGATAACGACGGTTAAATACGGCATTACGGATCACGTTCATTCCCTGCTGGTATTGCCAAACGTGAGTAAGTTCATGGATCAGCCAGGACTGTATGGACAATGGAGCCATAGAAAAATCTTCGCGCCAGTCCTGAATGTTAAAATAGATATGACCATTTGGGCTCATTGCATAGTTTTTTAAAATCGCGTGATGAGCAATGATTTCAATATGATCAAGTTTCAAACTGGAGTGAAATACAGAATAGGCTAATTCACGCTCTCCCGGAGTAAGCAAGCGTCTTTTAATAATAAATATATTCGTTAAACGTTTAGCTACATGCTGTAAAAAAAGTGCCATAAACCTTTGCCTGAAATAAGATATTTTATAAGTACATATTTAAATACTAGAATATGTATTTTTTTCGACTACAATACGGCAAAATCTTGTTCTTTTTTCGTTGTATAGCAGACAAGTGTGTTATATCAACCTATTAAATTTTATTTATTTAATTGTTTTTAATATGTGTACACGAAGTTGGAAAATTATAACTTCTAAATCAACATGTTGTGTATTTTATACCCTATAGAAATAGGATTAGGTGTGAATGAAAAGTTTTAAGATCGCCCTGGCTCAGTTCTCTCCACATACTGGTAACTTTGAACTTAATGCTCAGAAAATGGTTGAGCAGGCAAATGAAGCGAAAAAACAGCGTGCTGATATTATTGTTTTTCCAGAACTGTGCACAGTAGGTTACTCAGCTGAAGATTTATTGTTGCGTCCAAGTCTGAGCAAACGTACACAAAAGGTCTTTGAAATTCTGGGACAAGTTAAAGATATCGTCATGGTATTTGGCTTTGTTAATCAGGCTGAAACCGGGCAGCGATATAACTCGGCTGCTGTGGTTAAAGATGGTCAAGTACTGGGGGTTTATAATAAACAAAACCTGCCGAATTATAGCGTATTTGATGAAAAACGATATTTTGCTTCTGGTAACCAGCAACTTGTATTTGAATATATGGAACACAAGTTTGCTGTATTGATCTGTGAAGATATCTGGTCAATTAATACAGTACAGCAGCTAACCCAGCTTAAGGCGCAGACCGTATTGGTACTTAACTCTTCGCCATATGAAGTAGGCAAGCCACAGCATCGTATTCAGACCATGCAGCAGCTGGTCAAACAGCTCAATTTTAATCTGGTGTATGTGAACCAGGTATGCGGCCAAGACGATATTATTTTTGATGGGTCAAGTTTTGTATTAAACCCGCAAGGCGAACTGGTTACACGTGCACCTAGCTTTCAAGAATGCCTGCACTACGCCGAATATAGTGCAGATAAAGACGCCTTTATAGTTCAGGAAATCGCACCTGAGCTTGACACTATGGCCGAGATCTATCAGGCATTGGTAATGGCAACCCGTGACTATATCCAGCGCTCTGGCTTCCCCGGCGTTATTCTCGGGTTATCTGGTGGAATCGACTCTGCCCTGACCTTGGCTATTGCTGTTGATGCGATTGGAGCCGACAAGGTCCAGGCAGTAATGATGCCTTATACTTATACCGCACAAATTTCTGTTGAAGATGCTGCAGCACAGGCCAAGACTATGGGTGTAACTTTTGGCATTGCTGAAATCAATCCGATTGTGAATGGCTTCTTGCAGACTCTATATCCATTCTTTGGAAACAGTCCGGCAGATACGACAGAAGAAAACCTGCAGGCACGTGCCCGTGGCACTTTGCTCATGGCACTATCTAACAAGTTTGGTAATCTGGTTCTATCTACCGGTAACAAGTCTGAAGTAGCTGTAGGTTACTGTACATTGTATGGTGACATGGTAGGTGGTTTTTCGGTATTAAAAGATGTTTATAAAACTATCGTTTTCGAACTGGCCAAATATCGAAACAGTTTAAGTGAAGTACCAGTTATACCTGAACGTGTAATTACCCGTCCACCTTCAGCAGAATTAAGTCCAGATCAGAAAGATCAAGACTCTTTGCCGCCTTATGATATTCTGGATGCAATTCTTTATGCTTATATCGAAGAAGATATGAGTCAGGAAGATATTATTGCCAAAGGATTTGAACGGGCAACCGTCGAGAAGGTAATTAAACTGGTCGACCGTAATGAGTACAAACGCCGACAAGGTGCGATTGGTCCGCGGATCAGCTCACGTGCTTTCGGACGGGATCGACGTTATCCGATAGTAAATGGCTGGAAACCTGGTGTCTAATAATCAAAAGACTTATAAAATCGCTCCAAATGAACTTGCTCAAGCACTTTTGCTTGAGCAGGTGAAGTTTTTAAAACAACACTATATTTATTCTAAAGATTATCCAGCTTTAAAAATTTTGATTCAGCAGCTTTATCATTATTCGGAAAAAGTGCAGCTTAAACAGGTAATCAATGTGTCTCAGCTCCATGCTGTGGTACAACGTTACGCCTTTGAAATGAATCTGGGCGCAGAAATACTGGAACTGATCGGAATAATGTCACAAAAGCTGCATCAGTACGCCCTACAGTCGGATACTGAACTTCAAGATCTTATTTCAGATCAGCAATATCAATTCTGGCTTACAAAGCTCGTCGAGCTGACAAATGTCCGCTTATATTTACGCGATTTATTACTACAGAGTCAGCAGGTAGATGAAGTCTGTCTGCAAATGGCGACTCATATTATTGAAAGCAAGACCCCATGGTTAAACCAGTTACGTCATAGCAAATATAAAGTGCTAGGTATTCAGCAACGGGTTTTACAGTTTATGCAGGAACAGCAGCAGACTATTGAAGCCAAGCTCGAATTCAGGCTCGCAAATATAATTAAAGAACAGTTCAGTGAGCTTCTGCTGCTTCCTTCAGAAGATCTGTATGATATTGCAATGCATGTATGGCAGGAATTCAAATACAAGAGTCTGCAAGACAGTATGTCGCAATTTACTGCAATTGATATAGAAGAGTTCTTTGTATTACTTTATGAATCCTGGCGGGAATTACGTGAAAGCAGCTATTTACAGCAACTGATCCTCGAAGGTGTAAATATTTTTTATCAATACTTCCAGGAACATTCATTAAAAGAACTGCTGAATGCCGTAGGATTGACCCAGGATGACTTAATGAATGAAGGTTTACGCTTTATTCCATCTGTACTGCAAGCGCTCGATCAAAATGACATACTTGACCCGTTATTACATCAGCTGTTATCACCATTTTATGCAGCACCGCACACAATAGAGCTCATCCGGCAGTATCAGGTAAACCAATAAATATATTAAAGCTTAATTTTTATAAGATTAGGCTGATCATTAATCAAAAATATTCGGCAATAATTTTTAGGCACAAAAAAAGAGACCAGACTGAGAGTCTGGTCTTTTAAAATGGTGGCTATGACGGGACTCGAACCTGTGACCCCAGCATTATGAGTGCTGTGCTCTAACCAACTGAGCTACATAGCCGTAAACTGTGTGCGCATTATCTAAACTTCATTGCCCAGCGTCAAGAACTATCTTTAATGAATGCTCAGTCTTTAAGCAAAAAGATGCGTTTTGCTGAAAAATAATACACATATTTGATTTTACGTAGAAAATAATTTGAGAACTTTATCAGGACACAACATGAAAATTAAAATGATGATCGCCAGTACTGTCTTGTCCGCATTTACAGCCTGCAGTGCGATTAGTCCAATCTTTGTAGATTATAACGGCGTACATATGGATGTAGCCAAATGGATTAATCACCAGCAATTACTTAGCATGCAGCAAAAGCGCAGCTTGGCACAGCTCAGTCGGGCACAACAGAAGCTTTATCGAATTGATGAAATCACAGAGAGTCAAAAACTCAGTATTGCCAAGGAGAATCAGATAGCACTGCACTGTGCCAGACAATATTTAAGTGAAAAGAAAATTACACAGCTACAGGAACAGGTCTTTGGCAAAGATCAACGCCAACAGATTTTAAATACATATACAGAAAAGTTTCCACAAATCAAACTGGATACCAGCTCAATAACCTGTGACTAGTAAAGTCCTCTACTCACTACTCAAACGATGAACACACAGACAAAAAAAGACCACGTTTTAGAGAACGTGGTCTATAAAAATGGTGGCTATGACGAGACTTGAACTTGTGACCCCCGCATTATGAGTGCGGTGCTCTAACCAACTGAGCTACATAGCCAAAAACTGTGCGCGCATTATCTGCATTTATCTTTAGCAGGTCAAGCTTTATTTACAGGAAAATTGTTGAAGTGAGCCTGTAAGCCGGGTTCTGTCGAGGACGGTCATTCCTCTAGGCGTACAATCACTCATACGCTCAAGCGACCTACCCGAATCCAGTACGGGCCGTACCTCAGGATTCCTATTTGGTCTTGCTTCTGGTGGGGTTTGCCATGCCGTATACTGTTACCAGATACGCGGTGCGCTCTTACCGCACCCTTTCACCCTTACCTCACGAATGAGGCGGTCTACTCTCTGCTGCACTTTCCGTCGGCTTACGCCGCCCAGGCGTTACCTGGCACCCTGCCCTATGAAGCCCGGACTTTCCTCCCCTGCTTTAGTCACGAAGACCTCCACAGCAGCGACCGTCCGGCTCACTTCGTCGCGCATAGTATCAAATTTATCTGTTAATTGCTCGCACTTTTTTGAGCAGTCAACATTTTATATTTCTGCATCAGCTCATCTTCTGTTTCCACATGGTTTGGATCATGGGGAATACAGTCAACCGGACAGAACAGCTGGCACTGAGGCTGCTCATGATGTCCGACACACTCAGTACAGAGGTCAGGATGAATTTCATAAATCATCTCCCCCATAAAGATAGCTTCATTGGGACATACGGGCTCACATACGTCACAATTAATACATTCATCAGTAATATATAAAGACACGCTACCAACCTTGCTGATGTTTACGTTTAAAGGCTTCAACGACTGCCGGGGGTACAAACTTGTTTACATCACCTTTTAAGCGGGCAATTTCACGAACCAGTGTCGATGAAATAAAGGAATATTGTTCAGAAGGTGTTAAGAAAACCGCTTCAAACTGGGGGTCTAACTGCCGGTTCATATTAGCCAGCTGAAATTCATACTCAAAATCGGAAATCGCACGCAGTCCACGTAGTACTGCAGTTGCCTTCTGCTCATGAAAGAAATTGACCAGCAGCCCATCAAAACCCACAAACTCGACATTACTTAAATGACTTAAGGAAGCTTTCGCCAGTGCTACACGCTCCTCCAGACTAAATACCGGATTTTTATGATGTCCTATCGCAATGGCAACCACCACTTCATCAAACATCTTGGCTGCACGGGTTACCAGATCAATATGGCCATTAGTAATTGGATCAAAGGTTCCCGGGTAAATAACGCGAGCTTTAGACATCGCTTGATACTCTAATTTATTGTGCAGGGCCCTAGTTTAACAAAAACTTGATTTTTTAGCGAAGTATCCCCATCTTTTTGAAAAAACTTTCTCTTGCTGGCACTTTACGGCACAATAAGTACAACTTTGGAATTTAATGATTATGGCGAACGTAAAAGTTGTGAAAAAAAATAATGGTGGAACAATTGCGCAGAATAAACGCGCACGCCACGATTATTTTATTGAAGAAAAGTTTGAAGCCGGCATGTCGTTACAGGGTTGGGAAGTTAAATCATTACGTGCTGGACGTATGAGCCTGACAGAAAGCTATATCCTTTTGAAAAATGGGGAAGCTTATCTGTTTGGTGCCCAGATTCAGCCTTTACTTTCTGCTTCTACCCATATTGTTGCTGAAGCAACCCGTACCCGCAAGCTGCTTTTATCTAAGCGTGAAATCGAGAAATTAATGGGTGCAGTTAACCAGAAAGGTTATACCTGTGTGCCCTTGGCCTGTTACTGGAAAGGACCTTTAGTCAAACTTGAAATCGCGCTGGTTAAAGGTAAACAGCTTCATGATAAACGTGCAACCGAAAAAGACCGTGACTGGCAGCGCGACAAGGCACGTATCTTCCACAAATAAGTACCCTGCAATGAAAAAAACCTCCACAACTGGAGGTTTTTTCATACCGGAAAAATTTACAAATGAGTTTGAAGTAGCGAACACAAAGGACCTGACCGGCTTATCCTGATGACTGCATAAAAACAAATGTTGCCATACGTCCGGTCTGGGCGTTTCGCCGATATGAAAAATACTGATCAGACTGCTGATATGAGCACTGGTCGCCTCCCAGTACCATCTTTACACCTTGCTGTTGCAGAATATAACGGGCAATTGCATAAAGATCGGCATAATACTTCCCTGAGCGCTCTGATATAAAGGCCGATTCAACTTCCGGATATTTGTGACAGAATGCTGCTTTGACCTCTGCACCAATTTCAAAATAGGACTGACTGATCGCCGCACCTAACCAGGCCCAACTAGGCTTGTCTTGCATGGCGGTAATGGTATTTTCAATAATACCACCTGCGAGTCCACGCCAACCCGCATGCAGATTAGCAACTTCAGTGCCTTGTGCATTTCCCATCACTACAGGCAAGCAGTCTGCTGTCATCATCATCAAGGCATGTGCTTTCTTCTGGGTAATTAAACCATCACCAATAAGAGCTTCGAATGGAAGTGCTTCATTAACCGTATGACAGATCATGCTATGAGTTTGAGTCATCCATGTGATTTTATCTAAACCATAGCTTGCCAGTTCTTCCAGCAAGATCATCCGGTGAGCTTGTACTCGCTGCGTATCATCCTGCACGTGCAAAGCCAGATTAAAGCCCGCAAGTTCCGGTTTTTCTGAAGCTAATGTACCTGGATGCCGGATACGTGTCTGTCCTGCATATACACCTGATGGAAGCCCTGAAACAAACTGCATGTTAAATTTCCCGTGTTAATCAATTAATAAGCAGCATTCTCTTGACGAAGTACTTCAATTAAATGCTTAAAGTCTTCAGGCCACGGCGCCTCAAACATCATATTCTCGCCTGTACGCGGATGAACCAGACCAAGCTTGGCAGCATGTAATGCCTGCCGCTTAAAACTGCGCAAAGTATCAGCCAGCTCTTCAGAAGCTCCGGCAGGTACACGTACCCGGCTCATATAGACCGGGTCACCAACCAAGCCATAACCGATATAACTAAAATGGACCCGGATCTGGTGAGTACGACCAGTTTCAAGCTGCGCCTGAACACGGGTAAAGTCTTTAAATCGCTCTTTCACGTTATAGTGAGTAACCGCTTCTTTACCACCCGGTAATATGGCCATTTTAACGCGATCGACAGGATGGCGTTTGATTGGCTCATCGATGGTTCCACCGGCTACAATATTTCCATAAACAACTAAATCATAAATCCGGTAGACAGTCTTTTTTGCCAACTGTTTGCTTAAAGAGAACTGGGCCTCAAGGTTTTTTGCAACTACCAGCAGACCGCTAGTATCTTTATCAATCCGATGGACCAGTCCGGCACGGGCCAGTTCATTAGATTTCGGATAATGGTAAAGCAGCGCATTGACCAGAGTACCCGACCCATTTCCTGCACCTGGATGTACGACCATTCCTACGGTTTTATTAATGACAATAATGTCATCATCTTCATAAATAATATCAAGCGGAATATTTTCCGGCTGGCTGGCAGTCTGAATTTCCAGCTCTGCCTCAAGCGTAAGCAGCTCATTGCCCTCACACTTGTATTTAGGTTTGACATTGTTACCATTTACTAACAAATGGCCGTCTTTAATCCATTGCTTAAGTTTCTCTCTGGAAAATTCATTCCAGACCAGTGCTGCTGCTTGGTCAATACGCTGCCCGAGATAGCTTTCATCCAATTGAAACTGCAACGATAAACGTGTTGCAGTCGGCTCTGAAGTATGGTTATCTGCATCCTCAGAATCTTCAAGTAAATTGAAATCAGTTTCAGGGAAAGTAGAATTAGAAGATTGTGCTGAAGTCATTTGATCATCGAGACAAAAGTGGTTTAATAGCGCAATTGTAGCTCATTGCCCGATTAACAGAGGAGTTTTTATGTCGCTACCACGTTATAAAGTTACGATGCTTGCTTTATCTTTAGGCATAGCATCTGCATTAGTGGGCTGTAGCAGCAATCCAAAAAAAGAAGTTGTCGATACTGGCCCACAGTCAAGCGAACAGGTTTATTTCAATAAAGCCGAACGTGCGCTTGAACGTGGTCAATATTCTGATGCTGCAAAACAGCTAGAGGCACTGGACACCTACTTCCCGACCGGACAATATGCGCAGCAGGCACAACTTGAGCTGCTTTACGTTAAATTCCAGCAAAAAGATTATGAAGGGGCAATTGCTCTGGCTGAACGTTTTATCCGTTTAAATCCACAGCACCCTAATGTTGACTACGCTTATTACGTACGTGGTGTAGCCAACATGGAACAGAATTATGATGGCTTGCTGCGTTATACTTCTTTGCAGCAATCACACCGTGATGTTAGCTATTTGAAGGTAGCTTACCAGAACTTTGTTGATTTTATTCGTCGCTATCCAAGCAGTCAGTATGCAGTAGATGCTGCACAGCGCATGAAGTTTATTGGTCAGGAACTGGCTGAAAATGAAATGAACGTAGCACGCTATAATCTAAAGCGTAAAGCTTGGGTTGCCGCTCTGGAGCGGGCGCAGTGGGTAGTTGAACACTACCCGCAGACTCCTCAAATTCCAGAAGCTCTAGCTACCATGGCTTACGCTTATGACAAGCTGGGCGATCAGGCTTCATCACAGCAGTATGTAGAGGTCTTAAAACTAAACTATCCAGAACTGGTGCGTAGTAATGGCAGTGTAAACCTGCGTGCCGCCCGCAGGGATGCCAGCCTGCTTAACCGCGCCACACTGGGAATTTTTGGCCGTGAAGCCAAAAACAGTACTGCAAGTGAAGTATCGCAGGAAACCTCTAGTTATTCTTCAGAAGAACGTAGCTGGCTCAACCGTCTGAGCTTAGGTATGCTCGGTAAATCTGAAAATGGACAGCAACATACACCAATGCTTGCCAAACCACCGGCTGATATAGCTACAGAAACTCCAAACGAATAATCTCGACCAGATGGTCGCTTTTTTCGGGGGAGAAAGTTAAAATACTTTCCCCCTTCTCTTTTTCAGTAAAGACGGCTAAATTCTGTACAGGACTGTTTAGTTCAAGTGATAGCAACTGAATAGTGCTTAAAGCAAGACTTCAGGTCAGCGTTTTTATGGTTAAAGTATATAAAATAATGGCTTTTTCTTATGGCAATTCCACAGCATACGATTGATCAGATCCTGGATCGTACTGATATTGTTGATCTGATTGGCCAACGCGTAAAACTTAAAAAAACCGGACGGACTTATTCTGGCTGTTGTCCTTTTCATCAGGAAAAGTCACCCTCTTTCCATGTCTACCGTGACAAGCAGTATTACCACTGCTTTGGCTGTCAGGCCAATGGTAATGCCATACGTTTTTTAATGGATATCGACAGCCGTAATTTTGTTGATGTTATGAAAGACCTGGCAAGCCAGACTGGTATTGAACTGCCAAAAGACAATCAGGACAATAAGCGCCTGTCCTATAAACGTGAAATCAAAAAAGTTAGCAAGCCGGTTCAGGCTCCTGCCGCGCAGGCTAAAGAACAGATCCAGTCTCCTATCACAAATACACCTTATACTCCGATTGATCCTTTCGCTGAATTTCAGAGTTTTGATCCGTTTGAACAATTTGAAAATGTGACAGATGTGCCTGTACAGGAAGGTAACCTGTATGACCTGCTAGAAAATATTGCTCAGTTTTATGAACAGCAGTTACCTAAAAGTCAAAGTGCACAATTTTACTTTAAACAGCGAGGTTTAAGCCAAGATACAGTCCAGTTCTGGCGCTTGGGCTATGCACCAGAGGACTGGCAGCATCTGGAAAAGGCATTCCCCTATGATATTGAAGGTCTGAAACAGCTAGGGCTGATTCGCTCTAGTGAGAGCGGTCGTGACTTTGACTTACTTCGTGACCGGGTCATTTTCCCAATCCGGGACAGTAAGGGCCGTGTAGTCGGTTTTGGGGGGCGTGCATTAAATGATGAGATCAAACCCAAATATATTAACTCGCCAGATTCTGAAGTCTTCCATAAGAATCAGTTATTGTACGGCCTTTACGAAGGTCGCAAGCAAAAAGCTCAAGACTGGTTAATAGTCGAAGGCTATATGGATGTTATCGCATTGCAGCAATACGGGATTAGCGGTGCAGTAGCAACTCTTGGAACAGCCAGCAATACTGAACATCTTAATATTTTATTCAGACAGAATAACCGGATTACGATTGCCTTTGATGGGGATGCTGCAGGTCAAAAGGCAGCCCGGCGAACACTGGAAATTGCCCTGCCTTTATTAAATGATGGCCGTGAACTGAAATTTTTTGTTTTACCCGACCAGCATGATCCCGATTCTCTGATCCGTCGTGAAGGACTGGAAAATTTTCAGCGTTTACTTGAACAGGCTCCCCTATTATCCGATTTTGTATTTGCACATCTCACGCAACAGCGAGATGTTTCTTCACCTGAGGGTAAAAGTCAGGTAATGGGCGAGCTCAGGGAGCTTACCGACCTGTTACCTAAACAGGGATCATTTCGCTATCTGCTCACTCAGTCATTTAAAGAAAAGCTCGGCCTAGGCAAGCGTTTTACTCCGAAACTTAGCAATGATGCATCACTCTCTTTTAATATCCGCACCAAGGATGAAGATTTCGCCATCGCTATGCTGATACGGCATCCTTATCTGTATATTCACTTTGAAACTCTGCGTGCTTTTATTCATCCGGATGAATTGCTGGCACAAATACTGGCAATATTAGATAAAATCTTTGATGAACTACCGGATGATCAGGAACTGGCTGTCTATTATGTGCTTGGCGCGTGCAGTATGTATTGTCATGCGGTTGCGGATATTTTACAGCGTACCAATATTGAAAGCCTGATTCCGGCACCAGAAATGGCAGACAAGCTTGCTAAAGAATATGCCTTGGGCCTGCAGGAAAAATACTTAAAACAGAAACTAAAATCACCCATTTCACTTATTGAATCACGCAATCTGCGGCAGCAACTCAATGAACTGACCAAGAAAATCAGCTTAAGACTATTGCATTCATAAGGTTTAAGCTGTTTTCAAATTATTTTTTAAGTTTACGCTGACGGTCAAATATCCCCTGCAAACCGTCCTGTAACCACTCAAAACATGAGGGATCTTCTTCCTGAGCTGCCTGCTTTAGCAGAATTGAAGTCGGATGTAATAATTTCTGAGTGAGACGATGGGAAAAGTTTTGCAGGACTTCAGCTGCATCTTTTCCGGCCTGCAAATGCTCCAGCGCCAACCGCAACTCATATTCAGTCAAGTGCTGGCCCTGTTCACGATAAGCAGCGATAGTACTGCCAGCCTGCTGGACCTTTTGATGGGTAATAAGCTGGGTCGCCAGCTGGTTAACCATAATTTCAGCTTCAACCGCAGCCTGACGTCGCTGGGCAAGGTTCTCGTCAATAACACTTTGCAGGTCATCAACGCCATACAGATATACACCATCTAGTGACGCGACTTTTGGCTCAATATCACGCGGAACAGCCAGGTCTACCATTAACATCTGTTGGTAGCGCCGTTTTTTTAATGCTGTTTTCACATCACGATAAGAAATTACCTGATACAGACTGCCTGTACAGCTTGAGATTACATCAGCACGGTACAAGTTACTGGCCAGTTCCGAAAATTCCAGAATCTCGACCTCTACCTGATGAGCAATCTCCTGCGCCAGGTTCTCTGCTCGCTCGCGACTACGGTTACAGATCAGGATTTTACCTACACCCATTTCAGCCAGGTGTTTAGCTACTAAACTGTTCATCTCTCCAGCAGCCACTACCATTACAGTCAACTCTTGTGGCTGGCTAAAGACCTGCAGGGCAAGCTGAGCAACTGCATAACCCATAGAGACTGCATGACTACCTACAGCAGTTTCTGAGCGTACACGTTTAGCTGCATAGAAGGCATATTCAAAAATGCGGTTTAGTGCCGGTGAAACCATATGGGCTTCTTTTGCAATCGATAGTGCCTGTTTTACTTGACCCAGAATTTGCGGTTCACCCAGCATTAAAGAGTCTAAACCGCTGGCAACACGCATCAAGTGAGTAATCGCCTGAGCGTCTTCATAACGGTAAGTATGTTTGATGAGCTGATTGACATCTAAACCATTTGCATGGGCGAGCCAGTCCAATACCATATCAGCATGCTCTGCCATGGCATAGACTTCTGTTCGGTTACAGGTCGAGACCACCACCATATCATTCAAGACAGGATGCTGACTTTGCTCGGCAAATAAAGCGTTTAACCGCTCAGGGTTAAAAGCGATCTGTTCTCGCAACTCTACAGAAGCAGTTTGATGGTTGACCCCTAATGCAAAGAAAGACATATCAGATCATCATTTCACTAAATTTATGTTATTGTGCAACATCGGTGTCATAAAAAGCATTAGCTGGATCAATAAAAATTGCGTCAAATCAATAGCCGACTATCCGGCATGACTATACGGCGATATTCTACCACAGTCTTACTGGTAGGTAGCATAGCCTCGACGGCTCATCTTAGGGCATCGGGCGATATTTATCATGAAAATCCTAACTATAATGCCTTAAAACAAAGCATGATTGCCGAATTTGCACTCGCTTACGGTGATATTCCTACTGCGTTGCATAACTATACTGTACTGGCCATTAAAAGTAATTCAACCACTATCAAACAGCGTGCCCTGAATGTTGCCCTCGAACAGAATGATCTGAAAGCAGCCTTAGACATCGCGACACACTGGGTGGTTCAGGAACCTCAAGATGTTCCGGCTTTATTTTATCTGGCCCATATTTCTCTGAAAGCGCATGAATATGAGCTTGCCGCCGATACCCTGAATAAAATTCTTAATATTGATCCAAATGCTGATCTGGAACAGATTCTGGCAGGGATTGCCCCAGAGCTTCCAGAAGATCGCGAGATACTTTTAAATGCCTTACGTAGCAGTAAGGAAAAAAATAATCCTTCTATTCTGGTTTTAATCGCTGGCCTGGAAGCACAAAATGGTCAGCTAGAGCAGGCTTTAGTGACTATCAATCAGGCACTGCGCAAGCGGCCCAAAGTGACTGGTTTTATTCTGATGAAGGCCAACCTGTTAATGGCTCAGAATGACCAGCTAGCAGCCCAGCAATGGCTGGAAAAATCAAGCCGTAAACAGAAATATAATTTAGATATCCGGCTGGCAGAGGTCCGCTTTCTGGTCAAATCCAATCAGGCCGAATCAGCCTTAAAAAAGCTTCAAGGTATTTTAAAACAGTGGCCAGATGCTGAAGAAGCATTATTTATTGCCGGATTAACCAGTATTGACCTCAAACAATATGAGCAGGCAGAAAAATATCTGGTAGAGCTACGTTATTCTGATCAGTATCAGAATGAGGCCTATTACTATTTGGCAGTAAATGCCGAGCGGAAACAGCATTACGAAACAGCGAAAGCTTATTATCGTCTGGTGGACGGTAGTCTATACACTGTATCACGACGGAATCTGGTCACTATTTTTGAAAAGCAAAACCAGCTGAATGATGCCTTGCGTTTTCTTACTCAGGAACGTGTCAATTATCCACAGCATGCCAGTTTTTTATACCAGGTTCAGGCAGAAATCTTGAAAAAGACGGGAAATAAAAAAGCAGCGCTAGCCTTACTTGATGAAGCAGTCAAAAACCTGCCAGATGACCCGGAGCTGATCTATGCCCAAGTCTTATTGCTTGATCCTTTTCAAGACCGGGAAAAACTGGACCAGACACTCAAACATTTGCTGGAAATAGAACCAAACAGTCCAACTTACCTGAATGCATATGCTTACACTCTCGCTCTGCAAAACCGGCGTCTAAATGAAGCGCGCCAGTATGCAGAGCATGCACTTGAGTATGCTCCGGAACAAGCCTCAATACTCGACACACTCGGGTACGTCTGCATATTGCAAAATGATTATGATACTGCCGTCCGGGTACTGGCCAAGGCCTACAGTCTAAGTCAGAACCTGAAAATTGGTGTACGCTACGCTAAAGCACTTTATATGCAGGGTTCACTCACAAAATTTAGTGAAGTGTTAAAACAGCTTAAACAAAAATATCATAATGATCCGCAATTGGATCAGTTAGATGCGTTATTGTTACCTCAACAATTTAAACAGAGTTAAACTTTTATGCGTTCTTTTTCTAAACTGGGACTCGCTTTGTGCGCTACGGCAACTCTGGCTTTTACCGGCTGTCAGCAATATACACAACCTCAAAATCCGGTTAACACCCAGCCAGAAAACAATCAATTTAATCTACAGGGAAAAATTGGGGTAAAAACTCCCAAGCAGTCAGGGAGTGCATTTTTTAACTGGGAACAGCAGCAGGATAATTTTGATATTGAACTGACGGGAATCTTAGGCGTAGGCAAAACACAAATTGAAGGCCGTCCGGGAGAAGTCACGCTGAATAGTGCAAAGACAGGCCTGATTCGCGCAACAACACCTGAAGAGCTACTGGAGCGTGCTACTGGATGGCAGGCACCGATTACTCACCTCGTACACTGGGTCCAAGGCAGACCGGCAAGCTTGAATGCTAAAATTAAAAAAGATGAACAGCAACGGATCAGTACCATTCAGGAACAGGACTGGAATGTCGAATTAAGCTATAATGGCAATGCCCAACAACCTAGTAAACTGATTTTAAAACAGTCACTTGCTGATGGCCAAGAAAACCGTATTACAATGCTGATCCAGAATCGCTAATCTGTTTTCAGCTGTGGTATTTAGTATGATCCGAGTTCCTTCACCCGCTAAACTTAATCTGTTTTTACATATTACAGGTCGTCGTGAAAATGGCTACCATGAGTTACAGAGTATTTTTCAACTAATTGACCTATATGACTGGCTGGAATTTGAAGTCAACATGACTGGAAAAATTCACATTGAAGGTTTAGGTAACGTACAGCTTGAACAGAATTTAATCTACAAAGCTGCATTATTACTTAAATCACACACTAAAAATTCTTCTGGTGTACAGATCAAAATTGAGAAAAATATTCCAATGGGTGCAGGATTAGGTGGAGGATCATCCAATGCTGCCACTACACTGATTATATTAAATCAGCTCTGGGATTGCGGTTTAACAATTGAACAGTTGGCTGAATATGGTGCACATCTTGGTGCGGATGTACCTATTTTTGTATATGGTCACAATGCTTGGGCAGAAGGAATCGGAGAACAGTTAAGTTTCATTAACTTAGAACCGAAACAATACATAGTGCTCAAACCTGACTGTTTTATCAGCACTCAACTGCTTTTTTCACAAAAAACATTGACAAGAAATACGAAGCCCACTACATTTTGCGCCTATCAGTTAAAGCCATCTGCTTTCGGAAATAACTTTGAGCCACTGGCCAGAAGTTTATATCCAGAGGTTGATGAAGCCATGCGTTATCTCGATCAATTCGGTACTGCACGGCTTACAGGTACAGGTGCTTGTGTTTTCACTGAACTGACTTCTGACATGAAGCCAGACGATATTTTAAAGAATGCACCATGTAAAGCTTACCTGGTTCATAGTTTAGATGAGTCTCCATTGTGTCAGTTGAAAGTAAATTGATAGGGGCGTCGCCAAGTGGTAAGGCAGCGGGTTTTGATCTCGCCATCCGTTGGTTCGAATCCAGCCGCCCCTGCCATCAATTTTACCTGTAGATGTTTGTATTAGGGGCGTCGCCAAGTGGTAAGGCAGCGGGTTTTGATCTCGCCATCCGTTGGTTCGAATCCAGCCGCCCCTGCCATCAATACAATCATCCATTTTAGGGGCGTCGCCAAGTGGTAAGGCAGCGGGTTTTGATCTCGCCATCCGTTGGTTCGAATCCAGCCGCCCCTGCCATTTTCCTGTAAAAAGATAGAACGTTCATTTGCAAGTTCGTGTTAATTTACCTTGACATAACCATGCAAAAATATTAAAGTTCTGCCGCATTAGGGGTATCGCCAAGTGGTAAGGCAGCGGGTTTTGATCCCGCCATTCGTTGGTTCGAATCCAGCTACCCCTGCCATCTCATTCCATACATGCCAACCGCCAAGGGTGCTTCATGCCCAATCTTGTCGTTTTTAGTGGAAACGCTCATCCACAATTCGCTCAAAAAGTCGTAAGCCATTTACACATTCCGTTGGGAGCTGCTTCTGTAGGCCGTTTCTCTGATGGTGAAATTGCAGTAGAAATTACTGAAAATGTACGTGGTAAAGACGTCTTTATTGTTCAGCCTACCTGTGCACCGACCAACGATAACCTGATGGAAATTCTGGTTATGGCTGATTCATTGCGCCGTGCAAGCGCTGGTCGTATTACTGCTGTCATTCCTTACTTCGGTTATGCTCGTCAAGACCGTCGTCCACGTTCTGCTCGTGTGCCTATTACTGCTAAAGTTGTTGCTGACATGCTCACCACTGTCGGTATAGACCGTGTAGTGATGATTGACCTGCATGCCGACCAGATCCAGGGTTTCTTCGATATTCCTGTAGATAATATCTATGGTACCCCTGCACTGCTTGCTGATCTTCGTCAACAGTCACATCATAACCTGATGGTGGTTTCACCTGACGTAGGTGGTGTTGTACGTGCACGCGCAGTTGCAAAACAGATGGGTGATATCGATCTGGCCATTATTGATAAGCGTCGTCAAAAAGCCAATGAATCACAGGTAATGCATCTGATTGGTGATGTAAAAGACCGTGATTGTGTCATTGTTGATGACATGGTTGATACTGCCGGTACGCTTTGTAAAGCAGCTGATGCATTGAAAACTTTCGGTGCCCGTAAAGTGGTTGCTTATGCAACTCACCCGGTATTATCTGGTAAGGCACTTGAAAACCTGAAGAACTCTGTGATTGATGAGCTGGTCGTATGTGACACAATTCCTCTTTCACAAGAAGCACTTGAGCTTGGCAAAATTCGTCAGGTATCGGTAGCTAGCATGGTTGCTGAAACAATTCGTCGTATCAATAACGAAGAATCTATTAGCGCAATGTTCGATAGTTACTTATAATAGCGCAGATTTTTTATAAACCCTGGCATAAGCTGGGGTTTTCTATTCACCAGACTGGTCGCAAGTCTGGTTTAACTTAAACTCAATGAGGAATATCTCATGGCTAATTTTACATTAAACGCTCAAGCGCGTGCTGCAGACGTACAAGGGAAAGGTGCGAGCCGCCGCCTTCGTCATGCTGCTCAACTTCCAGCAATTATCTATGGTGGTGATGCTGAACCTGTAGCAATTACCCTAGAACTTCGTCAGCTTGTAAAAGCTTTAGAAAACAATGCTTTTTTTGAAGAAGTTATTGAAATTGTTGTAGGCGACAAAACTGAAAGCGTAAAAATTCAAGCGCTTCAGCGTCACCCAGCTAAAAATACACCTATGCACGCTGATTTTAAACGCGCATAAGTGCTAAAAGGCAAAATTAGTGTCTAACATTTCACTGATTATTGGTTTGGGCAACCCAGGTACTGAGTATGCCCAAACCCGCCATAATGCCGGATTCTGGTTTGTCGAACGTCTGGCAGAACAATATGGTATTACTCTTAAAAATGATCCTAAATTCCATGGAATTAGCGGTCGTGGTCAAATCGAAGGACAAGATATCCGACTCTTGTTACCCACTACATTTATGAACCGTTCGGGGCAGAGTGTGGTACCCTTCGCAAAATTCTATCAAATTACTCCCCAGTCAATGCTAGTAGCGCATGACGAACTCGATATGAATCCTGGTATTATCCGGCTGAAAACAGGTGGTGGCCACGGCGGACATAACGGGCTTCGGGACATTACTCCGCATACCGGTCCTGACTTCCATCGTTTGCGTATTGGTATTGGACATCCAGGTTCTAAAGAGCGTGTTTCAGGACATGTCCTCAGCAAAGCCCCGCGCAGTGAGCAAGAGCTTATGGATGATGCGATTAGCCATACATTAAGTAAAATCAAGTTACTGGTTAATGGTGAAATACAGCAGGCCATGAACCAGATTAATGCTTACAAACCGGGCTGATAAAAACCTGCATTACTGAATAATCCATCTTGCCTTGACGCTCATTTAAGAGCAAAATGCGCAGCAGTTGCTTTATTGCACTCTGTATCAAGTGATTGATTTAACCCTAAGACCTATCCTGGTCGACCAAGGAGACGCTAGCCATGCTATCTCGTTTATTAAAATGCAAAATTCATCGTGCGGTAGTAACTCATGCTGAACTTCATTATGAAGGTTCTTGTGCAATTGATGGCGTTCTGATGGATCTAGCTGGCATCCGCGAATATGAAGAAATCCATGTATGGAACGTAACTAATGGCAAACGCTTTGCCACTTATGCAATTCGTGGTGAAGAAAACTCAGGGATTATCTCTGTAAATGGCGGTGCAGCCCATCAGGCAGATGTTGGAGATTTAGTTATCATTGCCACCTTTGGTGATTTTACCGAAGTTGAAGCCAATGCGCATAAACCGCGTCTCGTCTATGCCAATCCTGACAATACGGTAAATCACACTGCTAACTGTATACCGGTTCAGGTCGCTTAAAGTAAAAAAGATAATCTTAAAAAGCCCATGTATGGGCTTTTTTATATTTATAGCTGCACTTTACAGAAAAAGTATCTTAAATTTCATACAGTAATAACATACCCAAAAGGCATTTAGACTAATTTATTCTAAATATAGAACCGATCGTTCTATAGAAAAACATGATTATTCACTTAAAATTGCATTATAATTGAGCTACATCGCTTCAGGGCGGGGTGAAATTCCCCACCGGTGGTAAAGTTGTTTCAATATAAAATCAGCAAGCCCACGAGCGTATTACCTATTTAAAGTACTACGCAGATTTGGTGCAATTCCAAAGCCGACGGTATAGTCCGGATGAAAGAAGACGAGATTACCCTTATGTATATTTATATAGGGGTCGTTATATATTTCATATCTGTCCTGAAATGTTCCACTGTATTTTCATTTACGTGAGCGTTTCATATGTCTAGTTTAATTCAACCCGAACTGTTTTTTTCCGCTTTATCTCCTGCTGAGCAACGTATTCAGCAAGCTCTAGAAGATATTCGCCAGGGTAAGCCTGTACTGGTCATGGATGATTTTGACCGGGAAAATGAAGCTGATCTGATTGTAGCTGCTGAAACCCTCAATGTTGAAACCATGGCTCGCATGATTCGCGATGGTTCTGGCATCGTCTGTTTATGTCTTACCGAACAAGCTGCAGATCACTTAGAACTTTCGCCAATGGTGAAGCACAATTCCAGCCATTTTCATACTGCTTTTACAGTAACTATTGAAGCAGCTCAGGGGGTGACGACTGGCGTTTCAGCAAAAGACCGGGTAACTACTATTAATGCTGCAATTAAAGACGGCGCTGTGGCAAGTGATTTAAATCGTCCTGGCCATGTTTTTCCCTTGCGCGCACGAGACGGCGGTGTGCTGGTTCGTCGCGGACATACCGAAGGTAGTATAGATCTGGCACGTATGGCTGGCCTTAAACCGGCAGGGGTGTTATGTGAGCTGACCAATCCTGACGGAACTATGGCTACAGGTATTCAGGTACTGGCATATGCCCAGACTCATCACCTTACCGTAATTACCATAGAAGAGCTGGTTCAATACCGCATGCAACATCAAATCTAAAACTTAACAGACTTTTAGAATAGCCTCTCAGGAGGCTTACTCATCATCTTCCATATACAGCAGATTTTGTCGTATATCCCCTGCCCGTAACCAAGCCAGTTCATAACTGGCTTTAGCCAAAGCCAATACTTTTTGCTCAAATAGTTGCCATAATGGTTTGATCTGCTCAGCACTGATACCCAAACCACTCTCTTCAGCCAGATTCTTATTTTTTTCACAGATTTTAAGTGCATGGTATAACTTGCGTCCCTGACTTGCATTTTCCAGCAGACGTACCCGTTTTGATAAAACAAACTCCTCGACTTGTGCCAGCTGGGCCATCGGGAGCATAGGTACTAAAATCTGGTCCAGCTGGGCATCAAGTCGTTGCCACACTGCCATACGCTCTTCAACTGTATACGTATTCCACTGGATCACTTCATGATTAAAACGCCGGCATCCCCGACAGACCTGATCACCAAATACAGTTGAACAACGTCCAGCACATGGTGTCAGGGATGGGATACGGCGTTCAGTATTCAAGACATGCTCCTTTCAATAAAAACCATAACAGCCATATGGTTTTCTCGCTTCTTCATAAAATTCGCGCTAAAATACGCGCCTTAATTTCCTATCTTAATACATTTGGAGTCTTCCATGAACGCTACTGTAGAACAGCTTGCACCTGTAGAACAGCAAGCGACCACTGACTGGGTTGTTGCCGCACTATATCAATTTAAAGAAGTTCAAGATCCAGCCGATCTTCAGCAGCGTCTTCTTGATCTGGTGCAAGCTATGAACTTATGTGGGACTCTTATTGTAGCAGGAGAAGGTATTAACGGGACTGTAGCAGGCGACCGCAATGCTATTGATACTCTTCATCAGTTTTTGCTAGGCGAAGGGTTTAACGAAATGGAATATAAAGAGTCCCATAGTACGGACAAACCATTTCGTAAAATGAAAATCAAGCTAAAAAAAGAAATCGTAACGCTCGGTGTACCGGTAAAACCACGTGACCTGGTCGGCCATTATCTTGACCCGAAGGAATGGAATGAGCTCATTGCACGCGATGATGTAATTCTGATTGATACACGAAACGACTATGAGTATAAGGCGGGTACATTTAAGGGCGCAATTGACCCTAAAACTGAAACTTTCCGTGAATTTCCCGAGTACGTAAAAAAGAACCTTGAACAGCATAAAGACAAAAAAATTGCGATGTTCTGTACCGGGGGCATTCGATGTGAAAAATCAACTTCATTACTTTTACAAGAAGGTTTCAATGAGGTTTACCATCTCAAAGGCGGTATTTTAAAATATCTAGAAGAAACACCACCGGAAGAAAGCCTCTGGGAAGGTGAATGTTTTGTCTTTGATGGGCGTACTGCAGTTACTCATGGCATAGAAGAAGGACAGCACAGTAAATGCCATGCATGTGGATGGCCATTAACGCCTGAGGAAATTGAACTGCACAGCTATGAACATGGCGTATCTTGCAAGTACTGTATAGATAAAACGACAGAAAAACAGAAGGCAGGTTTCCGTATGCGACAGTCTCAAATTGCTGCAGCAAAACGTAAACGTCTATAATTCTTTAATGTAATCTATATGTTAAAAACCGCATTAGTTTTGATGCGGTTTTTACGTTTTATCACATTCACTCGCAAACCCGCTATAGTTTTCTACATTTTCACTATCTGAAGCTTATTGTATTGCTCATTGATCTTGCTAATCTACACACTGTTAGGTTTTGTTACCTTCTATTCACCATAAAAAATTTATAAGTCTATAGATATTACTCTTATAGGCAAATATGTGAATAAAACCATTTAGATTCATTTGCAGGAAGGCCAGATTTATGGAAATTAGTGAGCATACTGAATATCCAGCTTCTTCAAGCATCCATTCTTTACAGTCTAATCAGATTCAGGCTGAGCTAGAAAAACAACCCCATATTTTTATAGTCTTATTAGGTGCAATGATCGGTATCATCTTTGCGCTGTTTATTGCCTATCATTTGGAAGGAATGTTTCTTTCCTTACTCTGTATTGGTACGCTGCCTTTGTGTTTTGCCTACTTCTTGCGAAAAGTCTATATTCATACTTTAGTCAATTATCAGGAATAAACTCATCTACTTACATGATTTAGACAGAATAAAATAAAAGATTGGTTTTCACTGCAAAGTATAAATACCTAAACTGAATGGCGTGAGCTGATCTATGAATCTTGATGAGTGGGTTATTTCAATCATGGAACAGTTAGGCTATCTGGGAATAGCCTTACTGATGTTTCTGGACAACATTTTTCCTCCTATCCCTTCTGAAGTTATTATGCCGTCTGCCGGTTATGTGGCGTCAAAAGGTGAATTGCTTCTAGTGGGTATCATTATTGCTGGTAGCTGTGGTTCATTACTGGCAGCGGCCCTACTCTACTGGATTGGCAGAAAAATTCCTCAGGACAGACTGCTTAATCTGGTAGACCGGTACGGTAAATATCTTTTCATCAAGAGAGCTGATGTTATTAAAGCCTTGAAATGGTTTGAACATTATGGGCATCGGATTGTATTCTTGGGTCGCATGGTGCCTGCTGTACGCTCACTGATCAGCATTCCCGCAGGCATGAGCCGAATGCCATTCTGGAAGTTCATGCTTTATAGTGGGCTGGGCACAGTGATCTGGACGACATTTCTTGCATGTGTGGGTTTCTATCTGGGTGAAAATCAGGACAAGATGCATGCGCTGATGAGTAATGTCGGCAATATGGTCTTGGCTATTGTTGTAATTATTGCACTCTGTTTTGTATTTAAGCGCTACTGGAAGAAAAAACATTTCTCTTAGCAGCATTTCTTATCATAGTCGAACTTCACAGCTATAATTTTAGTCTGCTAAATTTTGACGAAATTCCCTGTGAATTATAATTATACTCATGATAATTATCTGATTCTGGTAAAAAACTATAAAAAAACACCCTGCATGAGGGTGTTTTTCTTTAAGAGAAACTATTCTGGCGTATGGTACATCAGATAGAGTTCATTGAGATTCTCTGGAATTTCCTCTGCCAATTCATCCATCAACTGGCCATTACGACGGAAAGATTCCATCTGCGGATCTTCTTCATCAACGCCACTGAACACCATAATCGGCAAGGTTAAGTCCACCAACTGATCTTCAAACTCTGGCGTAAACCAGGCTTCCTCATTTAAGAACATGGCATCGACAAAACCAACTGACCAGTCGCCCAAGCTGGATTCTACATCAGCTTCCTCAATTTCAAAGGGAAACTCGATACCCTCTTCATTGGCAAGATTTTGCTGAAGTGAAGTCAACCAGAGCTTGATTTGGGTAATAATTTCTGCTGGCACTTTCTTGTGATTATTATCAAACAGCTCTTCAAGCCAGCGATCAAACTTCGGGCCAACCGCAATAGCACATAAAAAACCGTGAGTTGCTGCAAAATCTAGACCATACTCATTTTGGTCACCATCTAGATACTCGCTCAACAGGTCTAAATCTAAAGCACTCATCTTGAATCCAAATTAATAAATTAAGCCTAGAATAGCATTTCTCGACGGGATGCCCAATCGGGTTTATTCGTCATCGTCGAGATCATCGTCATCAAAATCGTAATCAAAATCTTTCAGTTCTCGTTCCAGGCGACGTTGAGCTAGCAGGTCATCGATCAGACGACGTTTTTCCAATGATTCTTTTGCGCTGATTTTACTCGACGCCTCATCAAAGCTGACATCATCATCACCGTAGTTATCATCTAATTCAAAATCTGTAGAAGACACTAAAACTACCTCGTAGTAGAAAAATGTGAATGGGCCTAGGCGCTATTTATCTTTCTTCATTTTAATTGTCAAGATTTATTTGTTTTTTTTGAGAATTCCAGTTAAATAACTCTTTTTTTTAACGGCAAAATTGTGTATTTATGGAGGACTAACTGAGTGATGGGTTTAACCTGACAAAATTTAGGCCATTCACTTGAAAAAAATAATTTTAGCCCAACATTCAACAATAATTGTGAAATGAAATCTATTTATAAAATCATGCTTGACTGATCAAATCAGAAAATTTTGATGCGATTTGTGCTATCATGCACGGTTTTTCACTGCCACAGATTCAACGAAGAGTAAGCAAAGATGAGCGATATGCATTCCCCTACTTCTCAAGTAGCGGCTCTGATTAGCCGAGGCAAAGAACAAGGTTACCTAACTTACGCTGAGGTTAACGATCATCTCCCAGACTCAATCACTGAAAGTGAACAGATTGAAGATATTATCCAGATGCTTCAGGATGTGGGTATTCCTGTACACGAACGTGCTCCTGAATCTGATGATGCGATGTTTGAGGATAACGCCGAAGCTGCCGATGAGGTAGCCGAAGAAGAAGCTGCAGCTGTTCTTGCTTCAGTTGAAAATGAGCCAGGCCGTACTACAGACCCTGTACGTATGTATATGCGCGAAATGGGTACTGTCGAGCTTTTAACCCGTGAAGGCGAGATTAGCATTGCTAAACGTATTGAAGAAGGTATTCGCGACGTTCTTCACTCTATTGCTTACTGGCCAAATGCAGTTGAAGTTGTATTAAAAGAATATAAAGATTATCAAGAAGGCGAACGTCGTCTGGCCGATATTCTTTCAGGCTATCTTGATCCGGAATCTGATGAAGAAATTCCTGAAGTGATAGAAGATGCTGTACTGGAAGAAGATGAAGATGAAACTGCTTCGAAATCGACCAAGGAAGTTAAACTTGATGACGATGAAGAAGAAGAGGAAGAATCTGAATCAGATGATGATTCAGAAGCAGATTCGGGCCCGGATCCTGAAATTGCCAAAGTTCGTTTCACCGAGCTTGAGACAGTCTGGCAAGAAACTAAGTCAGTAATTGAAAAGCATGGTCGTGATAGTGCAGAAGCAAAGGCTGCACTTGAGGCTCTGGCATCTGTATTTATGATGTTTAAGTTTACTCCGCGCCTCTTTGATATTATTTCTGAAATGATTCGTGGTACGCATGAGCAAATCCGTACTTCCGAACGTGAAATTATGCGCTACGCAGTTCGTCGTGGCCGTATGGACCGTACCCAGTTCCGCACCTCCTTTCCAGGACAGGAGTCAAACCCGGGCTGGCTTGATGAACAAATGGCAAAAGCATCTCCAGATATTAAAGGTCATCTAGAAAAAGTTCGTCCTGATGTTTTGGCATTCCAGCAGAAGATTGCTGATATTGAGAAAGAACTTGGTCTGAACGTTATTGATATTAAAGATATCTCTAAACGTATGGCAATTGGTGAAGCTAAAGCTCGTCGTGCCAAGAAAGAGATGGTTGAAGCCAACTTGCGTCTGGTAATCTCGATTGCCAAAAAATATACCAACCGTGGACTGCAATTCCTGGATTTGATTCAGGAAGGTAATATTGGCCTGATGAAAGCCGTAGACAAGTTTGAATACCGTCGTGGCTATAAGTTCTCAACTTATGCTACCTGGTGGATTCGTCAGGCAATCACCCGCTCAATTGCCGATCAGGCACGTACCATCCGTATTCCGGTGCACATGATTGAAACAATTAACAAGATCAACCGTGTATCACGTCAGTTACTTCAGGAAATGGGCCGCGAGCCAACACCGGAAGAGCTGGGTGAACGTCTGGAAATGGATGAGGTGAAGGTACGTAAGGTACTTAAAATTGCCAAAGAACCTATTTCAATGGAAACACCAATTGGTGATGATGAAGACTCGCATCTGGGAGATTTCATTGAAGACCAGAACATTACCTCTCCGGTAGATGCTGCAACTTCAGAAGGGTTAAAAGAAGCAACACGTGAAGTTTTAGAAAACTTAACTGAACGTGAAGCTAAAGTTCTGAAAATGCGCTTTGGTATCGACATGCCAACTGACCATACATTAGAAGAAGTGGGTAAACAGTTCGACGTTACCCGTGAACGTATCCGTCAGATTGAAGCTAAAGCTTTACGTAAATTGCGTCATCCATCCCGCTCTGAGCACTTACGTTCATTCCTGGAAAATGACTAACCGGGCTGGGACCGGTTTGAAATATAACCCGCTGCCCTCATATTTTAACTAACTGTTCAAGACGCCTGCTTCAGCAGGCGTTTTCTATCATTTTGAGGTGTCTTATGCTTGACCGTACCCCATCGCGTGAGCTGCGTGAAGAACTTTGGGTTTTCCCGATGGATTATCCTATCAAGCTCATCGGCAATGCTGGCGATGAACTGCGCATAGCAGTAATTGAAATTCTGCTTAAACATTTCCCTGATTTTGATGAAGCAACCTTAAAGATACAGCCATCACGTACAGGAAAATACCACTCTCTTACTGCCCAGTTACGTTTTGATGAACTGGAGCAGGTTCATGCACTTTATGCAGACCTGGCCGCTTGCCCTTATATTAAAACCGCGCTTTAATTCAAAACCAGATATGAACAATATCTGGTTTTTTACTTTCTGATAGGGTCATTTTACTATGGCGGAACAAGTAACTGAATCTAAGCCCGCATTAACTGTACGCTGTTTTAAAGGATTACAGGACTATACCCCAACTTTTGAAGCCATGAAGCGCTTCACCGAGCAGCGGGATAAAAATACGCCCGATGAATTATGGTTATTGCAGCATAATAATGTTCTTACTCAGGGACAGGCTGGGAAACCTGAACATATCCTCCAGCGTCCAGATATGCCAGTAGTGCAGAGTGATCGTGGCGGTCAGGTAACTTGGCATGGCCCAGGTCAGCTGGTAGCTTATTTCATGTTTGATTTGAATCGATTGAAATGGAACGTGCGTACACTGGTCAGTTTTGCCGAACAGTTCATGGTCGATCTGCTTAAAAAGTATGGAATTGACGCATATGCCAAGCCAGATGCGCCGGGTGTCTATGTTGCTGACCGTAAAATCGGTTCTTTAGGATTCAAGATTCGTCGTGGCCGTAGCTATCATGGACTGGCATTAAATATTGACTGTCAACTGGACGGCTTTCATTGCATTAACCCTTGTGGTTATGCCGGTCTGGAAATGGTACGGTTAAATGATCTGCTGGATGACTACCCTAGCTTTGAAAAACTGTGCCAAGACTTCATTGAATATCTAGACAACACCCACTACTTTAGTGAACTGCAAGTCAATAATGAATAAATGACTTTGCGAATGTTATAAAATACATTAGAGTATTTACTCTAAATAATAATATTTTTGAATAAAGGGATAAGCGAGTGATTTCTATAAACTCTGTAAAACCCGCTTTGCAGCAGGCTTATGTCAGGCTGATGATGGATATCATTGGACGCGGACTGGTCATGGCCAGTCAGGTTGACCATGAAATTCAGCAGGAAGTTGCAAAATTTCCAGAAGGATTTGTGTTGTCGATGACAGTATATCCGCATGGTCCGGCCTTTGTGGCACAAGTGACAGCAGAACGGCAACTTAAACTGTTAAATGATTTTAATGGCAAACCCGACCTGACCATCATGTTTAAACACCTGAGTCATGCATTCTTAGTTTTTTCCTTTCAGGAAAGTACTGCACAATCGTTTGCAAATGACCGTATGGTTGCCGATGGCGATGTAAGTTATGCAATTCGTCTGGTACGTTGCCTCAACAAAATGGAATCTCTGATCTTGCCAAAACTGGTTGCAGAGTTTGCAGTAAAACAATATCCGGCCAAACTTGGCTTAAAAGAAAAACTTAGTGGCGCTACCAATATTTATTTAAAAGTTGCCCAGTCCTATTTCAAACGGAGTACTTAACATGGCTAAACCTTATTATGAATTTTTCTGTCCAGTTAAAGTAATTGCAGGAAATGCCGCGTTAGAACATATTCCTTTTGAACTGGCTACTTTAGGCGCCAAGCGGCCGATGATCATCACTGATAAAGGCGTACGGGCTAATAATTTATTACAGCCGATTGAAGCAGCTTTTGAGTCAACTGATGCTGTGATTGGATGTATTTTTGATGATGTGCCACCGGATTCAAGTCTGCAGACTGTGCGTAATGCGGCACAGGCATACCGTGACAATAACTGTGATGCCATCATTGCTGTTGGTGGCGGTTCAGTGATCGACACCTCCAAAGCTACCAATATTTTAGTGTCTGAAGGTGGCGATGACCTGCTGAAATATTCCGGTGCACACAATCTGCCGAAAGCTTTAAAACCATTTTTTGTAATTCCTACTACTTCAGGTACAGGTTCTGAAGTAACCATGGTAGCTGTTGTATCTGACACAGAAAAGAATGTAAAACTGGCTTTTGCTTCTTATTATCTGATGCCACATGCAGCTATTCTTGACCCGCGCATGACTTCCAGCTTGCCGCCCCATCTGACGGCCATGACCGGTATGGACGCACTTACACACTGTGTCGAGGCATACACCTGTCTCGCCTCCAATCCTCTAAGTGATGCTTATGCTGTCGCCGGTATCAAAAAAATTAGTGAAAACCTGTTTAAAGTTCTGGATCAGCCCAATAATGCACAAGGTCGTCTGGAATTGGCACAAGCCTCTACCATGGCTGGTATTGCATTTTCTAACTCTATGGTCGGTCTGGTTCACTCGCTTGGGCATGCACTGGGCGCGGTAGCTCATTTACCGCATGGTTTATGTATGAATCTGTTTCTGCCTTATGTACTGGAATATAACAAAAGCATTAATGGCAATAAAATCGGTGAGCTGCTGTTACCGCTTGCAGGTGCAGATACCTATGCCCAGACACCAGCAGAGCTGCGTGCAGACAAAGCTATTGCAACTATCCTGACCATGCGTGACCATCTATATAGCCTGACTAAACTCCCGAGAACCCTACGTGAAACTGGTAAAGTCACTGAAGAACAGCTCGATGAGGTGGCAGAAAAAGCCTTAAATGATGGCTCGATTATCTTTAATCCGAAAGAAGCCACTCTAGATGACCTGCGTGCGATTTTACAAAAAGCTTGGTAAAGGCTGGTTTATATAACTTTTGCGTCCAAAATTTAGACCAATTTTGGACGTTTTTCTTTTAAAACAGAAGACGACTTATCTTGGTAATAGTTTAACTAACCAAAAAAATGCTAAAAAATCCTGCAAAGCTACTGACAATATAAATCATTTAAGATAGATTGGCGCGCACTTTGCTTTATTTCGTAGGGGGGATCGTTCGTCTCAAACGATCCTTAAATATAGCTGATCCTTGATCAACGATTATGAGGATAACGCCGTTGACTAATTTCACTGGGACGCAATCGGCAGCCAAACTGCAAAAAACGCTAGGCCTCTGGCACATTATTATTATTGGTTTGGCCTATATTCAGCCTATGACCTTGTTTGATACATTCGGTCTGGTATCTGAAGAAAGTCATTATCATGTACCTACTTCCTACATTATTGCCCTGATCGCAATTCTGTTTACCTCGATCAGTTATGGTCATATGATCCGTCGCTATCCGTCTTCCGGGTCTGCGTATACTTATGCCCAGAAATCCATTCATCCGAATGTCGGCTTTATGGTGGGCTGGTCATCCTGGTTAGACTATTTATTGTCACCGATGGTAAATATTATTCTGGCGGTCATTTATCTGGAAGCTTTATTTCCGGATGTGAATCACTGGGTATGGGTAATAGGCTTAACTGCCTTTATGACCGGTGTAAATCTGCGTGGTGCCAGATTTGTAGCGAACTTCAATAGTATAATCGTGTTTATACAGTTGGGCGTAATTGCCTATTTCACCTGGATGGTCTACAACCTCCTGATTGGTGGAGTAAATGCTGATGGTACTCTGGTCAATGCAAAATACCAGTTATGGAGTCTGGAACCGTTCTGGAACGAGATGACTAGCTTGGGTGCTTTAATTACCGGTGCAACTTTACTCTGCTTCTCATTTACCGGTTTTGACTCCTTAAGCTCACTGGCTGAAGAAACAAAAGATACTGAACGCACTTTGCCTAAAGCAATTTTCCTGACAGCTTTAATTGCAGGTGTGATCTTTATTATCAGCACCTACTTCATGCAAATCTATTTCCCGAATGATCCGAAGACTTACTTTGAAGATGTAGCGGCAACCCAGCCAGATATCCTGCAAGCTGTAGGCGGCGTGGCTTTCAAGACTGTTGTCCTTTATTTTGCAATTGTAACAGTCATGGCTTCAGGAATTTCAGCACATGCTGGCGTATCCCGCCTGATGTATGTGATGGGACGTGATGGGGTAATCAATAAAAAGATCTTTGGTCATATCAGTCCTAAAAGCTTCACTCCGTCTTACAATATTATGATTGTAGGTGCAGTTGCCTTAACTGCTGGGTTCATGGACCTGGATATTGTGATCTCAATGATCAGCTTTGGTGCGCTGACAGCATTTACATTTGTCAATCTGTCCGTAATTTCGCGTTACGCACTACGTGATGGCCGCAGCAAGAACCTCAAAGATATTTTTAACTTTGTAGTTATTCCAATGCTCGGTTTTATCAGCATTTTTGCAATGTGGCTAGAGATTGAAGAAACAGCATTGAAATATGGTTTATGGTGGGCCATGTTTGGTATTTTATACTTAGGTTATAAAACTAAAGGCTTTAAATACCCTGCTCCACAGCATAATGAATATGATGATCGCTGATCATAAAATATAAGAAAAGGAGGCGCATTGAGCGCCTCTTTTTTATAGGTTAATTTAGGTTAAAGCGGTTGAAACCCCTGCTGGCGCCATGCTTCATATACAATAACAGCAGTCGCATTTGATAAATTTAAACTGCGTGATTCGGGTGCCATTGGTAAACGAATCCAATGCTGTTCTGGAAACATCAGGCGTACCTGCTCAGGCAAACCACGAGTTTCCGGCCCCATCAGCAAAGCTACCGGACGGTTAAGATCAGCGGTATGCGGCGTTTCAAAGCCTTTAGTGGTTAATGGATAAACCGCATCTATACCAATTCCTTTGGTCTGCAAGTGTGCAAGGCATTCTTCAATATTTTCCCAGATCTGCATACGAGCCCATTCATGATAATCCAGACCTGCACGTTTAAGCTTTTTATCATCAAGTTCAAAACCTAACGGTTTCACCAAATGCAGTTGAGCGCCAGTATTGGCACACAAACGGATAATATTTCCTGTATTTGCAGGAATTTCGGGCTCAAATAACACAACATGAATCACAAATATCTACTCTTTAAAATGGTACAGTTAAGTATTACTGCCACTGCAACTGTTCACGTAAACGAACAACTTCACCAATAATGGTTAAGGTCGGAGCCTGAATCTGATGTTCTGAAACTTTAGAGACAATATCTGCCAGTGTGCCGATTACTACTTTCTGCTCTGGTGTAGTGCCTTTAGAAACCAGTGCAACCGGCATATCTGGGCGCTGGCCATGTTCTATCAGTCTTTCACAGATTTTTTCAAGTCCTACCAGACCCATATACAATACTAATGTCTGATTCTCATACACCAACTCTGACCATGGCAGTTCCGGTGAACCTTCCTTTAAATGCCCCGTCAAAAAACGCACACTTTGAGCATAATCGCGATGAGTTAATGGAATACCGGCGTAAGCAGAGCAACCAGATGCCGCAGTAATACCCGGCACGACCTGAAATGCGATACCTGCTGCAAACAGCTCTTCAATTTCCTCACCTCCACGTCCAAAAATAAACGGGTCACCTCCCTTAAGACGGCAAACCCGCTTTCCTTGTTGTGCATACTTTACCAATAAGGCATTAATTCCTTCTTGCGGTACGGCATGGTTGGAACGCGCTTTACCAACATACACCTTTTCTGCATCACGTCGACAAAGTTCCAGAATAGGTCCAGAGACCAGACGGTCATAAATGACTACATCGGCCTGTTGCATCAAACGCAGGGCTTTTAAAGTAAGTAATTCTGGATCACCGGGACCTGCCCCGACCAGGTAGACCTCACCTTTTGGCGTTTTCCAGGTTGAGAGGGCCTGCTCGATTAGCTGCTCTGCATCGGTCAACCTGTCATTAAACACCTGTTCTTTAAGCGGACTGGCATACAGCTCTTCCCAAAATATCCGGCGCTCATCAGGATTGACTATTACTTCCTTAACGCGACTACGCCATTTTCCAGAGAATTCAGCCAGTTTACCCATTCCATAGGGAATAGCCGCTTCGAGCTGGGTTCGAATCTGGCGCGATAATACTGGTGATGTTCCGTTACTGGCAATCGATATTACCAAGGGTGAACGGTCAATAATTGCTGGCACCATAAAACGGCAATGTGGAGGGTCATCGACACTGTTCACTAAAACATGATTTGTCTCACAGTCCAGAAAAACCTGCCGGTTTACCTCTGCAACATTGGTTGCGGCAATAACCAGACGATACTGCTTTAATTTAATATCAGCCGGATAACTTAGTGCAATATGCTGTCCGGCTGTTTGCATGACAATCTCTGCTAGTGCCGGGTCAATATCGGGTGCCAGTACATCAATGATGGCACCTGCCTGAGAGAGCAAGACCGCTTTGCGGTAAGCAATCTTTCCTCCTCCTACAATCAGACAAGGTTGCTGCTGCAACTTTAAAGAGATTGGAAAAATATCCACAAATTTTACCCTCATATCACTGCAATATTTTATCATCATCCCTTTGAACCGGGATGTTAAAAAGTAAATAAATAGCAAAAAACTTGCCATTTTTGGTTTATCAGCTGGTGCAAAAATGGATAAAGCTTGAACTCAATTTGGATAGTCAAATTTACTGATGATGTCGATGATAGATCTAATTATTCAGGAGATTACTATCATGGCTGGATCTTATATTGACGTCCAAACAGCAACAGGTTCGTTTAAAGCATATCTTTCCGTTCCAGAAGCAGGCCAAGGCCCAGGCCTGGTTTTGTGCCAGGAAATCTTTGGTGTAAATGAAGTGATGCGCTAAAAAGCAGACTTTCTGGCAGAAGAAGGTTACACCGTAATTGTGCCAGACTTATTCTGGCGCATTCGGCCTAATGTTGAACTCGGTTATACCGATGACGATTGCCAGAAGGCCTTCGACTTATATACCAAATTTGATCAAGACACAGGTATTGAAGATATTCAGTCTACTATCAATACCCTTAAACACTTAGAAACTGTAAATCAGGAAACAAGTATAGGTTTAGTCGGTTATTGCTTAGGCGGGAAACTCGCTTATCTAGCTGCTTGCCGTATTCCGGAATTAGGTTGTGCAGTGTCGTACTACGGCGTAGGTATTGAACAGAATCTTGATGAAGCGAAGAATATCAAGTCTAAGCTGGTTTCGCATTTTGCAGAACTTGACCAATTCTCTGATACCAACACACGGGAAAAAATTCTTTCTGCATTAAAAGATAATACAAAGATCGAAACCTATGTCTACCCAGGCGTAGATCATGCATTTGCTCGTCCGAACAGTATGCACTATGACAAACCAAGTGCATTAATGGCACATGAGCGCAGTATTACGGCACTCCGCAAAGCGATTGGTCCACACTATGACCTCGCTGCCCTATGGGAAGAACACGTCCGTTTCGAATTTGATACGCGAAATGTGCCAGATACGATGGCAACCATGGTTGCTGAACCTTATGTAAATCATATCCCAACCTTAACAGGTGGTGTGGGTTATAAACAACTTGCACGTTTTTATCAGTATCACTTTATACATAACAATCCGAAAGACATGAAATTAACTCCAATTTCACGCACTATCGGCTCTACGCAAGTGGTGGATGAATTCATCATGAGCTTTACCCATGATGAAGAAATCGATTGGTTAATTCCAGGAATTAAGCCAACAGGCAAATATGTCGAGATTCCGATGCTCGGAATTATCAAATTCCGTGGACCAAAACTTTGCCATGAGCATATCTACTGGGATCAGGCAAGCCTGCTTGTACAAATCGGGGTACTAGACCCAACCGGCCTACCAGTTGCAGGTATTGAAACTGCGAAGAAACTTCTGGACGAAACGTTCCCCTCAAATGAATTGATGCCCACTTGGCCATCAAGTGAAAACAAATCTGTTGGCGAATAAGGAATAAGGTTCTGACTCTTCGAGCCTCTATGAAGGAATATGATTATGCTGAATGTAATGACCCCAGTAATACAACTTGAACCACGGTCACTTCGCCAACTACTTGGTCAATACGCCACAGGTATTACGGTAGTGACTGCCCTAGATGTGAATCAAAAAAAATAGGAATGACAGCCAACTCCTTCACATCAGTTTCACTGGCCCCCCGCTTATTCTCTGGAATATCGCAAAGTCAGCAACCCATTTTGAAGATTTCAAACAGGCAGAATACTTTGCAATCAATATTCTTAATGAAGATCAGTATTTAGAATCAAAACATTTTTCTAAATCTGCGGATGACAAATTCGAGGGACTCGATGATGTAGAAGAGTACATGGGCATACTAATTTTAAACAAGTCCCTCACGACTTTTGTGTGTCGTCAGTATGAACTGCATGAAGCGGGTGATCATTACATCATCGTTGGCCAAATTGAAGCGTGCCGTAATCAAATGGGTAATCCACTGGTATTCCATAACGGACAGTATAAACAGGCCAATGTACACCAAACTTTTGCTGGTGTGTAACCCGACTCATTTGTTTAAAGGATTTTCAAAATGAAACAACATCACTTTTTTAATAATAACCGGTTTTTATTAGGTTCATTTGCTTCAAACTGTTCAGGTGGCATGACCGTTTCAACACTTGAAGATCGTTGGAATGCAAGTTGGGAGAAGAATTTAGAACTTGGTAAAATGCTGGATGAGGCGGGGATCGACTTCATGCTACCGATTGCACGCTTTACTGGCTATGGGGGGCAGACAGATTTCCAGGGTACAATTTTGGAAACCATGACGTGGGCAGCTGCTTTACTAGCCTTGACAAAAGACATTACTGTCTTTGCCACAATTCAGACAGTACCTAACCATCCTGTAGTTGTTGCCAAACAGATTGCAACATTATCTGAAATCAGCCAAGGTCGTATTGGTTTAAATATTGTCGCCGGATGGAACAAACCTGAATATGAAGCTTTAGGATTATATTTACCCGACGACCATGAAACACGCTATGGGTATGCACAAGACTGGTACGATTTAATTAAAAAAGTATGGACCAGTGAAGAAAAATTTGATTTCGAAAGCAACTTTTTCAAAACTAAAGGAACTTATGGAAAACCGAAACCCCTAGTCCACCCTCCAATTTTTAATGCAGCAGGCTCTAAAAATGGTCGTGAGTTTGCAGTAAACAATGCAGACTTCCTGTTTACGCCAGCCTCTGATTTGGGCCGGAGTAAAACTGAAATTGAAGAATTAAAACAAGCAGGTCTTAAAGTGAATCGCAAGGTTAATGTGATGACCTTTTCACACGTGATTTGCCGTCCAACGCAAGAAGAAGCCCAGGCTGAATGGGATCGTCAACTCAACAATGCCGACGTGGTAGCTGTCGATAACTTGATGAATCTAATGTTCGCGCATGCTCAAAGTTTTCCAAAAGAAGTTCAACAATCGATTCGTGAGGCCATGAGTGTTGGCCATGGGGGGTTTCCTCTGGTAGGGACCCCAGAACACGTTGCTCAAGGCATTATTGACTTACATAAAGCAGGCTTCAGGGGTACAACGCTTTCTTTCCTTGATTATAGCCGCGAGTTTCCATACTTCCGTGACTATGTTTTACCCATACTAGAAAAATATAATATTCGTTAACCCCCTAAACCGACACATTTACTGTCGGTTTATTTTTTTAAGGAGGATTTTATTGTGAAATTTTTATTACATGAGTTAAGTGCAGGTGTCTTATGCTGCTTTCTTACGACAACTACATTGGCGGCTAATTGGAGCAATACCTCTTTAGCAGCCAGTTATGGAAGAGACTTTTCTGAACCTTTTAAAAATGATGCACAAGGTAATGCGATTGATATTGAAAAGTACATATTTAGTTTGGTTCACTTAAGTGGCTATACCTATGGGACCAATTTTTTCCAATTAAATATGCACCAATCATCCAAATACCAATAAAGCATCTGGTCATGGAGCTCAAGAAGCTTATGTTATTTATCGGCACACCTTGGATATTCCAAGTATTACACAACACAAAATCGAAGATTCTGCCTGGTTAAAAAGCTATGGTTTCACTGTTGGTTTTGACTGGAATACCAAAAATGATGACTATGGTTCTAATCGTCAAATGTATGTTGCCGGTCCAAGTATCACCCTAAATGTACCTGGTTATTTAAATCTAAGTTTACTGGGCTATTATGAAAGCAATGATGCCAATGTTTTAACCAGTAAATACATGTATGATCCATATCTTGCCTTACAAGTACTTTGGGATTTTCCAGTAATGCAAAGTAATTGGAATTACCAGGGAATTGGTGTTTGGATGAGTCCTAAAGGCAAAAATGAAACCGGTGGCAAGACGGCAAGTGAAATTTTTGTCGATATGTCACTCATGTATTCTTTATTGAAAGACAAATCTGTTCACCAGCCAAAATTGAAAGCTGGAGTTCCCTATCAATACTGGAAAAACAAGTATGGTAATAATGAATCAGGGGTAGCAGGACGGGGAGCAACAGCAAGTAGCCCCATGCTTAGGCTTGCCTATCACTTTTAAATGATAACTTACCTGAACTCTAATGAATTACCAGATCAGTATTTTTATATTATTTTGATTTAAATAATTTTATTTAAGATGAGATAAAACACAAAAGCAAAGATTATGGATTGATTTTTGCATAGAAAATATCAGCAAGCTAAGGATAGAGGTAATTATGTATAGTCAGCAACATAGGTCTATTTCTAGAATTCAGTCTCACTCGCAGAATATTCATGATGCCAGGCACTGTCTTGATTTAATTATTGGTCCACATGATTTAGTTGACTCGAATAAATATGAACCTCTAGATTTTAGTTTTCATGGTTCACAGATCGGTCGTATGATTATTGGTGACTTAACTTACGGTAAAGATATTATTTTTAAAACCCATGACCAAGAGGATATGAACTATTTTTGTATTACGCGCCCTAAAAATGGGCGTCCCTTGTTTAAAAAAGATGGTGCTATTTTCTATGCATGTCATGATCAGGCTTCAATTGTTTCTCCTGAAGATAAATTTGAATTAATCATCGATAAAAACTGTATTCAAACCTTCATTTCTTTTTCAAAAACTTTTGTTGAAAAAATCTTATCTGATTTAATTTCTCAACCCGTAATACAACCTCTTATTTTTGAGAATGTAATGGATAGTCACAATCCCAAAATTAAAGCCTGGTGGGATTTAATCGACAGCATCAAGAACTTTACGTATAATTTTACCAATGCCTCTTTCTTTCAAGAAATGCGGTCAGATTTTGAATATATTATTGTCAAATCATTATTATTGTCACAGCCAAACAATTACAGTGATTTGATTTATAAAAATACTCTGGACTACCCCGATTTTCTTAATCGGTTATTAGAATTTATTCAAAAAAATATACAGCAAAAAATTGAAATTTCAGATCTGGAATACGCTTCGGGTTTAAGTAAAAAGAAATTAAATACAATTTTTAAAAAATATTTAAAATGCAGCCCGAATGCCTATATCCGACATTACCGACTTAAATGTATTTATAATGAAATTTCCCAATCAAGCTATAAGATTAATATTACTGAGATTGCATACAAATGGGGAGTCACGCATTTAGGTCGCTTTTCTATTGAATATAAAGAAGCATTTGGTGAAAAACCTAGCGAGACTTTAAAGAAAATTATAGAACGCTAATTAGCACATCATAACTTAGGTATTAATTCGAATTTATTGATTCATAAAAAAAGCTAAATCAGATGATTTAGCTTTTTGAATTGATCAATTAATCAATAAATTCTTGTCCGCCCATATATGGACGTAATACCTCAGGAATTTCAATCGAGCCATCAGCACGTTGGTAATTTTCCATCACAGCCAATAGCGTACGTCCAACAGCCAAACCTGAACCATTTAATGTATGCACAAATTCGGTTTTTTTCTGGTCTACACGGTATCGGGCCTTCATACGACGAGCCTGAAAATCCCCCATATTAGAACAAGAGGAAATCTCGCGATAGGTATTTTGGCTAGGCACCCACACTTCCAGATCATAGGTTTTAGTGGCACCAAAGCCCATATCTCCACCACATAGCAAAATTTTACGATATGGTAAACCCAGTGCCTGCAAAATGCTCTCTGCATGGGCAGTAAGTTCTTCAAGTGCCTGCATGGATGTTTCAGGCTTAACGATCTGTACCATTTCCACTTTATCAAACTGATGCTGGCGGATCAGGCCTCGGGTATCACGGCCATAAGAACCGGCTTCACTACGAAAACATGGCGTGTGCGCTGCATATTTCAATGGAAGGCGAGCAGTATCAATAATCTCGTCACGCACAAAATTCGTTACAGGTACTTCTGCAGTCGGGATCAGGTAATATTCTTTTTCCCCCTGCAATTTGAATAGGTCTTCTTCAAATTTTGGTAGCTGGCCTGTGCCACGCAGGGAATCAGCATTTACCAGATAAGGCACATACGCTTCGGTATACCCGTTTTTAAGGGTGTGCGTATCGAGCATAAACTGGGTTAAAGCACGTTGCAGCCGCGCCAGAGGACCTTTAAGTACACTAAAACGTGAGCCGGTTAATTTGGTGGCTGTTTCAAACTCCAGTCCACCCATCCACTCGCCCAGGTCTGTATGGTCCTTGATTTCAAAGTCAAACTGACGTGGAGTACCCCATGTTAAAATTTCAACATTGTCACTTTCATCTTTGCCTGCTGGTACAGACTCATCTGGCAGATTAGGAATATTCATTGATTTGGTTTCAAGCTCGGCTTGCAGTTCAGCCAGTGCCAGTTCAGCAGCTTTGATTTCATCACCAATTGCTGACATACGTGTCATAATCTCTGATGCGTCTTCACCTGCTTTTTTAAGCTGACCAACCTGCTTTGCTCCGGCATTACGTTCTGCCTGCAAATTTTCAGTCTTCTGCTGGATTTCCTTACGGCGCACTTCCAGAGCTGCCCATTCTTCCACATCAAGCTGAACACCGCGTTTTGCCAATGCTAAATTTACAGCCTCAATATTATTTCTGAGTAATTTCGGGTCAATCATAGCCAATCATAAATAAGGTAAAAAACTGGCTATAGTGTAAGCTCTTCAAGGCAAAAAATACAGACAGCACAGGAAGTTGTTCGGATGATTCGCATAATAAGCCCACAATTTCAACTATAGTGCCCTTCCTTTCTATAGCGGATATATAAGAGAAACTATAATAAAAAAGCTGCCACAAGGCAGCTTTTTAAATTTAAAAGAATTTATTTACTGGTCAATAATATCGGTGCCTTTTGGCGGAGTGAAATTAAAGGTAGAGGCCGGAATAGAAGCATTAACTTTTACATTGCTAAATTTTACATAGGTGGTCTGGCCAAGTGAATCTTCTAAAATCATCAGGCTTGGAGCTTTGTTAGTACCAAAGCTAATAGTCAGGCTCTGAAAAGCCCCTTCATTATTCTTTGGATAAAGGGTGTAATAGGTTTTGGCTTTATTTGGTTGCGTTACCCGATAAGACTGCATAATTTGACTGGTATTACCAGAGAGCAGTAACGCTGGTGTATTTGAGACCTGTTCATCTAAAGACTGACGGACTGCCTGCTGAAGATCAGGGTCATAAATCCAGACTGTTTTACCGGTAGTAACAATTGTCTGTTTAGACGGGCTGCTGGTTTCCCAGAAAAATTTTCCAGGACGCTCAACTTTCATTGTACCTTTAAAGGTCTGGTTCATATGTTGAGCTGTCAGGCCTTTCTGCTTTTTAGGCGCATTGCCACTAACTTTAGTGGTCTGTTCAAAATTGGCGCTCAGACTTTGTAGGCCTTTGAGCTGCTGAACCAGATTTGCAGTTGCCTGCTGCTCCGATGCCGCCACAGGCGCAGCGATAACAGAGGTACTGATTACTGGCGCCAAGGTGGCTGCACCCACTGTCATAGCACATATGGTTTTACGAAGCATATTCATATAATCACCTTTATATTTGCCTGATCTCATTTATTTGAGTTTCATCTTAACTGACAAACTCTGGCCTAATCATTGAGAATATAAGATATTTTGTTATGTTCTTCATGCAGTTTGTTGAAATTTATCCATCATGATGAAGATTTTTTCTATAACTTTAGATATAAAAAAAGCCCACATTTACAGTGGGCTTTTCTCAAACAGTTTAAACTTATACAGCTTCAACTGTTACGTAGCGACGGCCAAATTGACCTTTCACCTCGAATTTTACTACGCCATCAGCAGTAGCAAATAAAGTATGGTCACGGCCCATACCTACATTTGCACCAGCGTGGAATTCTGTACCACGTTGACGAACGATGATGTTACCAGCAGTCACAGTTTGACCACCATAAATTTTAACACCTAACATTTTTGGGTTTGAATCACGACCGTTACGTGTCGAACCACCGGCTTTTTTGTGAGCCATGTCTCTTACTCCTCGTAATTAGCCTGAAATACCAGTAATTTTCAACTCGGTAAACCATTGACGGTGACCTTGTTGTTTACGGTAATGTTTACGACGACGCATTTTGATGATGCGGATTTTGTCGTGACGACCATGGCCAACTACTTCTGCAGTTACTTTAGCGCCAGCGACTACTGGAGCACCGATTTGAATGCTTTCGCCGTTCACAACCATTAGTACGTCGTCAAACGTAATAGTTGAGCCAGTTTCAGCTTTCAACAATTCAACTTTAAGGGTTTCACCCTCAACTACACGGTGCTGTTTACCACCGCTTTGGATTACTGCGTACATAATGTACTCCAATCATGCCCGTGTCGTCGTGCCGGCAAAGGGATATACCGATCTTAAGACGAGCGCCACTGGGGTTATACAAGGCCAAAGATTTTAAGTGAAAACCGATCAAACAACAAGTAATTTACCCAAAATATTCAGACGACATTTGTATACACACTATTCTTTTTCCCTTACCGGTATTTTCAGTGATTTTTCTTTGCATTTTTAAGGCCACGCTGTATCTTGTCTGGCGCAACAGCATCATGGCAGCAGTTCTTTAGAAGAATATACTCAAAGGCAGCGGACCTTAAACTAAAGGCTCCCGTCTGGTTTAAGCCCTAGAATTTTGGCTACCTTCCTGGCTGCTTTAGGATACAATAGCTTTAATTTTTTAAGTATCAGCTATCTAAAGGCTGGTCACGGTGTTTAGACGTCTCACTGTTTAACTGTGCATCCGATTACTTTCGCAAGAGGTTCTTCTTCATATGGCCATCGATTTCAAGCAAGATATTCTCGCTCCTGTTGCTCAAGATTTTGCAGCGATGGACCAGTTTATTAATGAAGGAATCAGCTCCAAGGTCGCACTGGTCATGTCAGTCAGCAAGCATGTCGTTGAAGCAGGCGGAAAGCGCATGCGTCCGATTATGTGCTTACTGGCCGCTTATGCCTGTGGTGAAACCAATTTAAAGCATGCACAGAAGCTGGCGGCCATTATTGAAATGCTGCATACGGCGACTCTGGTACATGATGATGTGGTAGATGAGTCTGGCTTACGTCGTGGCAGACCAACAGCAAATGCGACATGGAATAACCAGACTGCGGTACTAGTGGGGGATTTTCTGATTGCCCGGGCATTTGATCTGCTGGTTGATCTGGACAATATGATCTTGTTAAAGGACTTCTCTACAGGAACCTGTGAGATTGCTGAGGGTGAAGTATTGCAGTTGCAGGCACAGCATCAGCCAGATACGACAGAAGCTGTTTATTTACAGATTATTCACGGTAAAACCTCACGGTTGTTCGAACTGGCGACCGAAGGCGCTGCAATACTAGCAGGCAAACCTGAATACCGTGAACCTTTACGTCGTTTTGCCGGACACTTTGGCAATGCTTTTCAGATTATTGATGATATTCTGGATTACACTTCAGATGCTGATACGCTCGGCAAAAATATTGGCGATGACTTGATGGAAGGCAAACCCACCCTGCCGCTGATTGCAGCAATGCAAAATACTCAAGGTGAACAGCGCGACCTAATCCGTCGCAGCATTGCCACTGGCGGTACTTCACAGCTTGAACAAGTTATTGCGATTGTACAAAATTCGGGAGCGCTGGATTATTGCCATAAGCGTGCTACTGAAGAAACCGAGCGAGCATTACAGGCACTAGAAATATTACCTGAGAGTACTTACCGGCAGGCGCTGGTTAACTTGACCCGCTTAGCTTTAGACCGAATCCAATAATATTATTAAAAATTTTATGCATTTAAACTTTCAAGATCTTTTTCTCAGAATGCACCAGCAGCTTGAGCAACCTCAAGCTGTATTAGATGAAAATATTCTTATTGAGCTGGTTAACCGTCTACGCCCCGCTGATACCAAAAATACCGAAGAAATTGAAAGAAAATTTCGGGCATTTATTCAGTCGCTTTTAATTACACCGGCCGCTGCCTGTACATTTCAAACTTTTGTTCTACGTATTATTAATCATTACCGGCAAACCGCACTTTATGCTGACAGCGGCATTTTATCGTTAGATGGTTTCTGGAATCAGTTTACCCAGCGTTTAGGTGCACACTTTTTGCCGCTGATCAATGATGAAACCCAGCTGACCGATCTGCTGCACCGTGTCTTTCATCAGCGTACTGACAAATACTGGCTAGAAAATATTGATAGCCAGGACTGGCAACTGTTCTTTAGCTTGATTAGCCGCAGTAATGGCAATATGGCAGAGAAGCAGTCAGTCCGTGATGAAATGATCCGCGCGATTACCGTTTTATCTTACCGGATTAGTGGTATTGGACTCTATCCGGAGTTTATTAATGCCTATCCTGAACTGACCGAATACGAATCCCCCTTTCTGGTCCAGAATCGGGAAGTCGTGGAATTTATTGTCCGCTATAAAAAGCTGCTTCAAAATCTGGACCAGTTTGCCGTGATGGAGCCACCAGATGCATCACAGGCATTTGTGATGTTTGAACAGTGCCGGGATGTCGTGCTCAAGATTCGCCGGTCTACCAAGCGTATTGGGGTAAGTTTAAGCCTCGCCTATCTGCTTTCCCTGCTTGAGCAATGTGTGGACCGGATTGAATTGCTGCTGCATATCGTCACTGTAGAAGATATTTATACTTATGATGCACTCAGCCAGCTGCTGAGTGAGCTGGTCAAGGCACATTATAGTGAAAAAAGTGTACGGGCTTTATTGACCACTACCAGTGAGCTGATTGCCTTACAGGTAACTGAGAATGCCAGCCGGACCGGTGAGCATTATGTAAGTACCGATAAAAAGGGCTTTTTTTCAATGTATAAGGCCGCAGCAGGTGCAGGGGTAATTATTGCCACAATGGCAACCCTTAAAATCCTGATGGCGCGTCTGGCCATGGCTCCGCTCATGCAGGCCTTTATGTTCAGCATGAATTACTCTTTAGGCTTCGTACTGATTCATGTCTTGCATTTTACAGTAGCGACCAAACAGCCAGCTATGACCGCAGCAGCGCTCGCTGCCACGGTACAGCATAAGAAAGGCTCTCGCACCGCACAAATTGCAGAACTGGCAGCCCTGATTATTAATATTATCCGGACTCAGTTTATTGCAATCTTGGGTAATATCTCGATAGCCATACCAACCGCAGCGCTGATTACCCTGCTATGGGAAGCCGGGATGCAAGAACCTCTAATGACCCATATGAAAGCTACCAAGCTTTTGCATGACTTGAATCCCTTTACTTCCCTTGCTCTGCCCCATGCAGCAATTGCCGGTGTTTGCCTGTTCCTCTCGGGACTGATTGCCGGCTATTTCGACAATATGGCAGTTTACCGTAAAGTAGGACCACGCCTGAAAGCGCATCCCCAATTAAAAAATCTGATGGGACAAGACCGCCTAGACCGTTTTTCTGCCTATATTGAACGTAATCTAGGAGCACTTGCCGGTAACTTTCTATTTGGGATTATGCTGGGCAGTATGGGAACACTGGGTTTTATTTTAGGATTACCCCTAGATATCCGGCATATTGCCTTTGCATCGGCCAATTTTATTCAGGGTCTGATGAATATTAATGGCGGGCCAGATCTTGGCCTCATCATTGTTTCTTTTCTGGGCGTCCTGCTTATTGGCTTAACTAACTTGTTTGTCAGTTTTAGTCTCACCATTATTGTAGCTTTACGTGCACGACGGGTTCGTTTTGAGCAATGGAAACCTTTGGCAAAGTTAGTTTTGACACATTTTATGACCCGTCCTAGTGATTTTTTCTGGCCCCCTAAAATTGAGGAAGCGGCAAATTCTGTAGATAACTCGCTGTCTAAACCAGAAAAATAACTTAATTTTGTTGCGTTTATGTGATATTGCTTCTAACTGCTCAGTTAAAAATAAGATAATTCTAGAGACTTGAAAAAAAGTGTACCAGTCAGTACACTTTGCTTCAATTTATGGCTCCTAACTGATCAGTTAGAATACAAGGTTGCTGCATGCCCTACCTGTTCTTGCTTATTGCTTGCCTTATGCTTGTCCTTAGCGGACTGGTATCTTACATCCCTGCGCTTCAGGAATGGGATGTGGCACAAGTAAAGTGGTTCAGCCAGCACCGAACAGAATCCCTTAATATTGTTGCAATGTTCTTATCTAAAATAGGTGGTTCAGTTGTCATAGGATTTGTTGTACTGCTTTGGTGCTCAAGACTGGCATGGTATAAAAAATATAAAACCGTTATTTTTATTAGTTTCGGAATGATCGGCAGCGGCACGCTGGTCTGGTTATTGAAATGGTGGATTGCAAGGCCCCGACCCTTAGAAATATATCACCTGGTTCAGAGCTACGGCGCCTCATTTCCAAGTGCCCATAGTGCATATGCTGCAAGCTTCGCTTGTCTGTTGCTCTTCTTACTTCGCAAGCATCGTTATTATGTTTGGATTTTCCTTGCTGCGAATAGCTGGTGGATTATTATGGGAATTTCACGGGTTTATCTCGGGGTTCATTACCCAACCGATGTTTTAACGGGTTGGAGTATTAGTTTTATTTGGATCTCTCTGCTTTGGCTATGGTTTCGTCATAATCAGTCAGGCAAAAATAATTTATTTTTAGATAAAAATCTAAATGAGGTGGAACAATGACATCGGCAAAGCTTTGGGCACCGGCCCTTACCGCTTGTGCTTTAGCAACAAGTATCGCACTTGTGGGTTGTAGCAAAGATCCAAAGGATGCACAAACAGGCGCGGCTGCTCAACAAATGCCACCACCTGAAGTAGGTGTCCTGGTTGCTCAGCCACGAAGTGTAGAACAGTCTGTTGAACTCTCTGGACGTACCTCACCCTATCAGATTTCTGAAGTACGGCCACAGGCAAGCGGTGTAATCCAGAAACGTCTGTTTACTGAAGGAAGCTATGTCCGTCAGGGGCAGGCTTTATATGAAATTGACTCGCGTACCAACCGCGAAAATGTAGCAAGTGCTCGTGCTACATTGAACCGCCAGCAGGCAAACCTGAATGTTCTGCGTGTAAAAGAAGGCCGTTATCGTCAGCTGGTAGGTACCAATGCGATTTCAAGACAGGAATATGATGATATTGTAGCTCAGGTAAAACTGGCACAAGCTGATGTTAACGCCTCTCAGGCAGAACTGCGTAATGCAGAGATTAATCTGGGCTACTCTACTGTACGGGCTCCAATTTCAGGTCAATCTAGCCGCTCTTCAGTTACAGCAGGCGCACTGGTGACGGCCAGCCAGACTGAACCTTTAGTTACCATTCAGCAGCTTGATCCAATTTATGTCGATATTAACCAGTCAAGTGCTGAACTGCTGCGTCTGCGTCAACAGCTGAACCAGGGTAACCTGAGCAGCAGTAACAACACTAAAGTTAAACTGCGCCTTGAAGATGGAAGCGAGTATCCGATTGAAGGGAATCTTGCATTTTCTGGCGCCAGTGTTGATCCAGAAACCGGCACAGTGACTCTACGTGCAGTATTCTCCAACCCGAATCACTTGCTGTTACCGGGTATGTATGCGACTGCAAAAATCGTACAGGCAGTGATTCCAAATGCAATGCTGATTCCACAGGCTGCAATTACCCGTCTTCCGACAGGACAGGCGGTTGCCATGATCGTAAATGCTAAAGGCCTTGCAGAAAGCCGTCCGGTACAAACTGCCGGTGTGCAAGGTAAAGACTGGATTGTGACTAGCGGTATTCAGGCAGGTGAACGTGTCATTGTAGAAGGCATTGCCAAAGTTAAAGAAGGCCAAAAAGTGAACCCTAAACCTCTACAGCCTCAGGCAGCGGCCCAGGGAAGCAATAACGCAAAACCAGCTCAACAGGCCAAACCACAAGCTGAACAAAATGCTACTTCAAATACATAAGGGGTAGACTGAATGGCTCAATTTTTTATTCATCGCCCCATATTTGCATGGGTGATTGCGCTGGTGATCATGCTGGCGGGGGTACTTACTCTCACCAAAATGCCGATTGCACAGTATCCGACGATTGCTCCACCGACCGTGACGATTGCGGCAACTTACCCGGGCGCTTCTGCTGAAACTGTTGAAAATACAGTGACCCAGATTATTGAACAGCAGATGAACGGTCTGGACGGGTTACGCTACATTTCTTCAAGTAGTGCCGGGAATGGTCAAGCGTCTATCCAGCTGAATTTTGAACAAGGTATTGATCCGGACATTGCACAGGTTCAGGTTCAAAACAAACTGCAGTCTGCAACGGCTCTGCTTCCTGAAGATGTACAGCGCCAAGGCGTGCGGGTAACCAAATCTGGTGCCAGCTTCTTGCAGGTCATTGCATTTTATTCACCTGATGATTCCCTGTCAGATGCTGATATTAAAGACTACGTTAACTCAAATATTTCTGAACCTTTATCACGTGTTGCAGGTGTGGGTGAGGTACAGGTATTTGGTGGCTCTTATGCCATGCGTATCTGGCTCGATCCTGCCAAACTAAGCAGTTTTCAGCTGACTCCAAGTGATGTAGCTAACGCCATCCGTAGCCAAAATGCTCAGGTGGCAGTGGGTCAGTTAGGCGGTGCGCCACTGACTAAAGATCAGGTGCTAAATGCTACAGTTACTGCACAAAGCCTGTTGCAGACTCCTGAAGAATTTAGCAATGTATTTTTGAAAAATACTGCAAGTGGTGCACAAGTCCGTATTGGTGATGTCGCCAAGGTGGAACTAGGCAGCGCAGATTACGGTTTTATTTCAAAATATAATAATAAACCAGCGGCCGGTGTAGCCATTAAACTTGCGACAGGCGCCAACGCACTCGACACTGCTGAAGCAGTCGAGGCACGCTTAAAAGAGTTACGTACCAGCTATCCTCAAGGGATGGTAGACGTGCTGGCATTTGATACTACTCCGTTTATCAAACTTTCAATTGAAAGTGTGGTTCATACACTGGTTGAAGCAGTCATTCTGGTCTTTATCGTGATGTTCCTGTTCTTGCAGAACTGGCGCGCCACTATTATTCCAACACTTGCTGTTCCGGTTGTTGTTCTAGGTACTTTTGCTGTAATTAATATTTTTGGTTTCTCGATTAATACCCTCACCATGTTCGCCATGGTACTAGCAATCGGTCTGCTTGTAGATGATGCGATTGTTGTGGTGGAGAACGTTGAACGTGTTATGGCAGAGGAGCATCTTGATCCGGTTACTGCCACAGAACTTTCAATGAAACAAATTTCTGGTGCCCTGATTGGTATTACATCAGTGCTAACCGCAGTATTCGTACCCATGGCGTTCTTTGGGGGCACTACCGGGGTCATCTATCGGCAGTTCTCGATTACTCTGGTTACCGCAATGATCCTGTCGTTAATTGTAGCGCTTACCTTTACGCCGGCGCTCTGTGCGACACTGCTCAAACAGCACGATCCAAATAAAGCACCAAGCAATAATATTTTTGCCCGCTTCTTCCGCTGGTTTAACCATAAGTTTGACCGGATGTCTCACCGTTATCAGAATGGTGTAAGCAAACTCCTGCATCACCGTATTATTTCTGGCGTGTTTTATGTTGTGGTGATTGGCATACTGGTGCTGCTGTTCCAGAAACTGCCTTCTTCATTCCTTCCAGATGAAGACCAAGGTGTAGTCATGACGCTGGTACAGCTTCCACCTAATGCATCACTAAGCCGTACTGAACAGGTAGTTGACACCATGACCGGCTTTTTCCTTGAGAATGAAAAGGAATATGTCCAGTCTGTATTTAGTGTTGCAGGCTTCTCGTTCACTGGTGTAGGACAAAATGCGGGTCTGGCATTTATCAGATTAAAAGACTGGAGTGAGCGTACTACCCCTGAAGCACAGATTGGTGCAATTATCCAGCGTGGTATGGCACTGAACGTTATTGCTAAAGATGCCAGCTACGTTATGCCTTTACAATTACCTGCCATGCCTGAACTGGGTGTGACTGCGGGCTTTAGCTTCATGCTGAAAGATGCAGGTGGTAATGGCCATGAAAAACTGATGGCTGCCCGTAATGCAATTTTAGGTATGGCTGCCCAAGACCCGCGCCTGATGGGTGTGCGTCCAAATGGTCAGGAAGATACGCCACAATATAAAATTTCGATTGACCAGGCTCAGGCCGGTGCAATGGGAGTAAGTATTGCTGATATCAACAGTACTATGAGTATTGCGTGGGGCGGGTCTTATATTAATGACTTCGTAGATCGTGGCCGTGTAAAACGTGTCTATGTACAGGGTCAGGCAGACACCCGGATGATGCCTGAAGATCTGGACAAGTGGTATGTGCGTAATAACCAGGGCCAGATGGTCCCATTCTCAGCCTTCGCAACTGGTGAATGGACTTATGGTTCACCTCGTCTTGAACGTTATAACGGTATCTCATCGGTTAATATTCAGGGTACACCTGCCCCGGGTGTGAGTTCTGGTGATGCCATGCTGGCAATGCAGGAAATCATGGCCAAGCTGCCAAGTATGGGTATGCAGGGATATGATTATGAATGGAGCGGTTTATCACTTGAAGAAAATGAAGCCGGCTCGCAAACTGCTGCATTGCTTGCCCTTTCAATCCTGATCGTATTCCTGTGTCTTGCTGCACTTTACGAGAGCTGGTCTATTCCATTCTCGGTACTCATGGTTATTCCATTGGGTATTGTGGGTGCCGTAATACTGACGTTCTTAGGTATGATGATTTCGAAAGATCCTAACCTCTCGAATAACATCTACTTTAAAGTTGCAATTATTGCGGTAATTGGTCTGGCTGCGAAAAATGCTATTCTGATTGTCGAATTTGCAAAAGACCTGCAAGAAGAAGGTGAAGAACTGTTAGAAGCTACGCTGCATGCCGCAAGAATGCGTTTGCGTCCAATTATCATGACCACATTAGCATTTGGTTTTGGTGTACTGCCGCTTGCCCTATCTTCAGGCGCCGGTGCAGGCAGCCAGCACTCGGTGGGTTACGGTGTTTTGGGTGGCGTCATCAGCTCAACATTACTGGGTATCTTCTTTATTCCAGTATTCTATGTATGGATCCGTAGCATTTTTAAACAGAAACCAAAAAACAGAAATAATCAGGAGCAAATATCGTGATGCAAAATTTCTGGACTTTAACAGGTCGCGGTTTTGCTTTGTCTGTTCTAGCGCTTGCCCTGACTGCATGTCAGAGCATGCGCGGTCCGGAGCCAGTCGCTAATGCCAATATTCCCAACAATTATATTGAAGCAGATAGTGGAACCTCGATTGCGGCACAGGGCTATAAAGACTTTTTTTCAGATGAACGCCTGAAATCGGTGATTGATCTGGCCCTGACCAATAACCGTGACCTGCGTACGGCGACCCTGAACATTCAGCGAGCCCAGCAGCAGTTCCAGATCTCTGAAAATAACCAGCTCCCTACCATTGGTGCCAGTGGTAGTGTACTACGCCAGGACAACCTGAACAGTCAGGGTCGTGGTCCGACTACTTCATACAATGTAGGGCTGGGTGTAACAGCTTATGAGCTGGATTTTTGGGGTCGTGTCCGTAGCTTGCGAGATGCAGCACTAGACACCTTCCTGGCTACGCAGACTGCTCGTGACTCTACCCAAATCAGCCTGATCAGTCAGGTGTCACAAGCCTGGCTCAACTATTCATTTGCCAGTGCCAATCTGGACCTGGCTGAACGTACACTGGCTGCCCAGCTTGAATCCTACAATCTGAACCGGAAACGTTTTGATGTCGGGATTGATTCTGAATTACCCGTCCGTCAGGCACAGATTTCTGTTGAGACTGCTCGTAATGACGTAGCGAATTATCGCACCCAGATTGCACAAGCCCGTAACCTGCTCAATTTACTGGTGGGTGAACAGGTTCCTGACAACCTGTTGCCACCAAAGCGTATTAGCCGTGTAACGAACCAGAATGTCCTGTCAACCGGTCTGCCAAGTGATCTGCTGGTTAACCGTCCGGACATCCGTACTGCTGAATATCAGCTGAGTGCCGCTGGAGCCAATATTGGGGCTGCACGCGCACGTCTGTTCCCGACGATCAGCCTGACTGGTTCGGCTGGCTATGCCTCAACTGACCTGAGTGACCTGTTCAAATCAGGTGCATTTGTCTGGTCGCTTGGCCCAAGTCTGGATATTCCAATCTTCGACTGGGGTACGCGTCGTGCCAATATTGCTATTACTGAAACAGATCAGCAGATTGCCCTGTCAGATTATGAGCGTTCAATTCAGGCTGCATTCCGTGAAGTTAATGATGCACTGGCTGTTCGTAAAAATATTGGTGACCGTGTCGCTGCACAGCGTCGTCTGGTAGAAGCCACCAATACTTCCTATCGTCTGGCAAATGCACGCTTCCGTGCCGGTATTGACAGCTATCTGACTGTACTTGATGCACAGCGTGCTTCATATGCAGCCGAGCAAGGCTTGTTGCTCCTTGAACAGGCCAATCTGAATAATCAGGTAGAACTGTATAAATCTCTAGGTGGTGGGGTTAAAACCACCAGTTCTGATTTGATTGCTCGCCCGGCTTCAACTGCTGAACAAAAAGCAAACCGTGAAGCGAAAGCTGTACAGTAAGCATAATTTATAAGAGAGCCCACTTCGGTGGGCTTTTTTATTGCTTTTCAAGTCCAAATTTTCTATCTTCAACTATGAACAAAAGGAAAATAAGATGTTATTAAGCAATCTAGAATCTGTTCCGGGTCACCACATTACCAGGCAAATTGATGTGGTCTATGGCAGCACGGTCCGTTCTAAGCATGTCGGACGTGACTTTATGGCTGGTCTGAAAAATATTGTAGGCGGAGAACTTAAAGGTTATACCGAATTATTAGAAGAATCCCGTCAGGAAGCCATGAACCGCATGATTGAAAAAGCCCAAAATCTGGGTGCCAATGCAATTGTCGGGATTCGTTTTTCTACCTCAAATATAGCACAAGGTGCTTCTGAACTGTTCGTATATGGGACTGCAGTCACCGTAACTCCAGTTGCACCTTCAATTCCAGATCCGTTCTCTTCATAAAATCACACAGGATGCCGGGTTATGGACGCTTTGATTTTTAAGATCGGAATTTTTATAGTGCTGTTCGTGGTTGGCTGGGCATTTGGGCGCCATGTCGAATACAAACATCTGCGTGAACTCGAAGAAAAAGAAAATATGCTGGCACATATTACTGTTGATAATCAGCGCTTTCATACCACCTTGAATACCGGACAGCTCGTCTCGAGCAATGTAGTCATCTCACACGACTATTTTAAATATGTGATTGCCAATATTCAGAATTTTTTTGGTGGCCGGCTCACTGCTTATGAAAGTATTGTAGAAAGAGCTCGGCGTGAGGCAATTATACGTTTAAAGCAAGAAGCTCAGCGTACAGGAGCAACCCATATCATGGGTTTACGCCTGAGTACCACTGAACTCGGAATGCAGGGTGGCATGGTTGAAGTATTTGCCTACGGCACAGCAATTAAAACCACATAAATCATTTTTAGCAGGGGGACTGAACAGGGTTTGCAGTTCTCTCCCAGCCCTCCAAAAAAGAAGCACAGGTCACTTTACTTTCATTTTACGGATCATTTTATATAGCAGCTTGGGTGATAGGCGAGATACCAGTACGCCCAGCTTTTCCTTGTGGCCTCCTACGACAATATATTCTTCCCCGGCCAATAAGGCCTCAACCGTAATTTTGGCAAACTGTTGTGGTTCCAGACCATTTTCTATGGCTTCATCTTGATGACCTTGTGGCTTGCCTTCTCCATTTAAGGCATTAAATGACACATTGGTTTTCACAAAACCGGGGAAAATTACAGAAACGCCTATACCCTCCTGAGCAACTTCAGCACGCAGACTATTGGCCCACATATGGATTGCTCCCTTGGCCGCCGAATAGGACGCGCGATACTGAGTACCCAGTAGTCCTGCTACACTTGAGACAAAGGCAATCTGTCCAGACTTCTGCTGGATAAAAGTGGGCAAGACTGTTTTGGTCAGAAATACCTGTGAGAAATAATCGACTTCCATGATGGCACGTTCGGTCTGCATAGTGGTATCCTGAATCAAGGCACGCTGGCTGAGGCCTGCATTATTGATGAGCCAGTCAATGCGGCCTTTAGCGGCCAATACCTGATCATAAGCATGACGTACCTGTCTTTCATCTGTTATATCCATAGGAACAACCAGATGATCTTGTGCATTGGGCAAAGCCAGACGAACTTTTTCCAGCTCATCATAACGGCGCGCGCTCAGGACCAGCTTTGCTCCTAAAGCTGCACATTCTTGTGCCAGCGCCTTACCCAGACCTGAAGATGCGCCAGTGATCCAGACGATTTTATTGTTTAATTGCGGACTTGCCATTTTTCTCTGCCTTTTATTGCTGGTCAGTTAACAACTTTTTATTAGGCTTTTTGCATAAAGTCCATGAAATGTTCAATATATGCATTGGCCTGTTCCTTTTGGAGCTGAGTCCCAATTTTTTCCAGACGTTTATAGCCTAAATGGGTAGTCATATGAATTACGCCACTTAAGGTCTTGTCAATAAATACATTAAATTTAAGCTGCTTCTTCGGTTCACGGATCAGGCAGGTCACGCCAAGATCAATAATATGAATAAGCAAGGCAAAAGCTCGTGGCACTGCACTCAGCTGGCCTGCACGAATCTGTTCAACGGTCTCCAGTACATCCTGCATGAGCTGCATATGTACGTCATAGCGGATCCAGATTTGCCGGTCATGTTCACAGATCAGTCCTGCAAAATAGTTGACCAGTGGCAGCAGGCGCTCATTACTAAAAAATGAAATCGCCCAAGGCAGGTATTTACGTAAAGTTTCCAGTATTTGCCTGACCACCTGCCGGTTTTCTTTAATTTCTTTTGTATCCTCAGCGTTTATGCTATTGGCCTGCTTTAAAATCAGTTCACTAAAGGCCTGCTCAATAATTTCACAGGCAATTTCGCTGAGTACCCCACCCAGCATTTCAGCCTGACTTGCTTTTACCCCGGCATTTAACTGCATGCGAATAACTTCAAAACGGCTGTAAGAGGATTCACTCAATTTGAGAAATACAGCATAGCTCATGAAGGTTGTTTCCTTATTTTTCACTACTTATATTTTCTATCTGAATGCTTAAAGGCCTCGATACGGCCTTAAAGCAGCTTAAATCTACCGTGTTTCAGCATAAATACAAAATTATTTGTCGGGTTTTACTGCATTAAAAACAGATATTTTTTTGCTACAATGAGTACAATTTTTTATTGGCTTTTGATCTCTTAAAACTATGACCGATTCAGCTCAGAATATTGCAACAACCTACGATCCAACCGAGATCGAGAAAAAATGGTACCAGACCTGGGAAGAGCGTGGCTATTTCAAGCCATCTGAAAAAGGTGAGTCATTCTGTATTATGATTCCGCCGCCAAATGTCACTGGTAGCTTGCACATGGGTCATGGTTTTAATAATGCCATTATGGATGCCCTGACTCGCTATAACCGTATGTCAGGTAAAAATACGCTTTGGCAGCCAGGTACGGACCATGCTGGTATCGCAACCCAAATGGTGGTTGAGCGCCAGCTGGCAGCACAAAATATTAGCCGTCATGACCTGGGCCGTGACAAGTTCATCGAGAAAGTCTGGGAATGGAAAGAACAGTCTGGTGGCAATATTACCCGTCAGATCCGTCGTCTGGGTTCTTCGGTGGACTGGTCACGTGAACGCTTTACCATGGATGACGGTTTATCCAATGCAGTTAAAGAAGTCTTCGTAAAACTGCATGAAGAAGGCCTGATCTACCGTGGTAAACGTCTGGTGAACTGGGACCCGAAACTGCAAACGGCCCTGTCTGATCTTGAAGTTGAATCGGTTGAGGAAAAAGGTTCTCTCTGGCACTTTAAATATTTCTTTGAAGATAAAACGCTGCGTACCCAAGACGGCCATGATTACCTAGTGGTCGCCACCACACGTCCAGAAACCCTACTGGGTGATACGGCAGTTGCTGTACATCCTGAAGATGAACGCTATGCGCACCTGATTGGTAAAAATATCGTATTACCGATTACTGGCCGTTTAGTACCTGTGGTTGCCGATGAATATGTAGAAAAAGATTTTGGGACCGGCTGCGTAAAAATCACCCCTGCACATGACTTCAATGACTATGAAGTAGGCAAGCGCTGCGAACTGCCCATTATCAATATCTTCAACAAAAATGCAGAAGTACTGGCTGAGTTTGAATATATTGCCAAAGCTGGGGAACAAATTTCTAAAACCATCCCTGCCCCAGCAGATTATATTGGTCTAGAGCGTTTTGAAGCACGTAAGAAACTGGTTGCACACGCCGAAGCCGAAGGCTGGTTAGACCAGATTCAGCCTTATGACCTCAAAGCACCACGTGGTGACCGTTCAGGCGTTATTGTTGAGCCATTGCTGACTGACCAATGGTATGTAAAAATTGCCCCTCTTGCGAAGCCGGCCATCGAAGCAGTGCAAGACGGTCGGATCAAGTTTGTTCCTGAGCAGTACAGCAATATGTACATGGCGTGGATGAACAACATTCAAGACTGGTGTATCTCGCGTCAACTGTGGTGGGGTCACCGTATTCCGGCCTGGTACGATGCTGAAGGCAATGTCTATGTGGGCCGTGATGAAGCAGAAGTTCGAGCAAAAAACAATATCCCTGCCGATGTTCAGTTAGACCAAGACGAAGATGTACTGGATACCTGGTTCTCATCTGGTCTTTGGACATTCTCGACTTTAGGCTGGACTGGCGATGAAGCCAAAGATAAAGCCAACTATTTCTTAAATACTTTCCACCCGACTGATGTACTGGTGACAGGTTTCGACATCATCTTCTTCTGGGTTGCCCGCATGATCATGCTGACCATGCACTTCATGAAAAATGAAGATGGTACGCCTCAGGTGCCGTTCAAAACTGTGTATGTACATGGTCTGGTACGTGATGGCGAAGGTCAGAAGATGTCTAAATCTAAGGGTAACGTACTTGACCCATTAGACTTGATTGACGGTGTGGATCTTGAAACTTTGGTACAAAAACGTACTACAGGTTTGATGAACCCGAAACAAGCGGCGAAGATTGAAAAATCGACGCGTAAAGAATTCCCCGAAGGTATTCAAGCTTACGGTACTGACGCAGTTCGTTTCACATTCTGTGCGCTTGCCAACACCGGACGTGACATCAAGTTCGACATGAAGCGTGTTGAAGGCTACCGTAACTTTGCCAACAAGATCTGGAACGCAACGCGTTTCGTGATGATGAATGTCGAAGGTCAAACCATTGGTTCAGAAGCACGTCAAGACCTTTGGGAATTGCCTGAACAGTGGATCGTAAGCCGTCTGCAAAAAGCGGAACAAGCAGTGCAAACAGCATTTGCAACCTACCGTTTAGACTTGGCTGCGCAAGCGATTTACGAGTTCATTTGGAACGAATACTGCGACTGGTATGTAGAGTTAACTAAACCAGTATTGAACGATGCGAACGTATCTGATGAGCGTAAAGCTGAAGTTCGTCGTGTTCTTCTTGCGGTGATGGAAGCGTCTTTACGTCTTGCACATCCGTTAATGCCGTATTTGACAGAAGAAATCTGGCAAACGCTTGCACCGAAACTTAACATTTCGGGCGAAACGATTATGCTTGCACAGTACCCTGTTGCTGACCAAGCACTTATCAATGACCAAGCTGAAGCAGATATGCAATGGCTTCAAGGTTTGATTGGTGCGGTTCGTAACATCCGTGGTGAGATGGGTTTAGGGAATGCGCGTTTGTTGCCTGTTCTTCTGCAAAATACTACTGATGCTGAAAAAGCACGTATTGACCGTATTGAGCCGTTGTTTAAAGCATTGGCAAAAGTTGAGAGCATTACATTCTTAACTGATGACGAACAACCACCATTGTCTTCTTCATCTGTAGTCGGTCATGTATCTGTATTCGTTCCAATGAAGGGCTTAATTGATCCTAAAGCGGAATTGGGTCGTCTACAAAAAGACTTAGACAAGGTTCAAAAGCAACATGACCAAATTGCAACTAAACTTGCAAACGAAGGTTTTGTAGCGAAAGCACCTGCTGCTGTGGTTGAAGGCGAGAAAGTGAAACTTGCTGAATTTGCTGATCAGTTAGCGAAGATTAAAGCGAATATGGAGCAGATTGCGGCGCTTTAATTTATTGCTAAATTATTAAAAATAAAGCTAAAACCCCCTCATAGTTGAGGGGATTTTTTTAGTTAAATAAGTCTCTAATAATACGTCTAGAACTAGATTCAAGCTTAAATTTTTTCATCCGATCATAATAATTTGGAACTGATACACCGTGCTGCCGATACTCAAATATCTCTTCTTGGATATCTTTTAACATGTTATTAATACACTTAGGGTCATCTGAATCCACTATATGCTTTTGTAAAGCACTAAATTTCTTATTAGCATTTTCTAACAATACAATGGTCTTATAATTACTTAAAATATTTTCTCCTAAGAAAAAATACAACGATAATAATATTACAAAGATTTCATAAATTTTCTTCCACATTGGATATTCACTGTAAGTGATAAACATGAATATACTTAATGCAATAAAAATTAGTAAGCTTATAAAAATCAATACATTAAAAAGTATGTAATCTTTACGCACTGAATCCGTCCAAAATAGATTCTGTTTTTGAGCCGCCAATATATCTTTCGGGTAAGTTAAATTTTGAATTTCATCGTTATACCAATTGCGAAGCTTTTCGATATTTTCATCTTTTTTATGCTTGCAATATAGGTGCTCTATTTCAGTTTTATCTTGTTTAATTTTCCATTCAAAGGATAAGTCAAAAATATTAGTGTCAAATTTTTGCTGTATATTTGCACCCAAAATTTGGTATTGAGAAGATTTTTTCATCAAAAAACCTCCCATTACTAAAACAAATAGATCTATCAAGAAACGTAAAACAGAATATTGATCTGTTGCATCAATATAAGAATTAAGAACTAAGAAGCTTATTAAAAATGGCACAAAGACCAAAATTCGATAACCTGATCGATATAACTTAGCCTCATTATAACTTTGTCTCTGAGCAGCTAATAATCTTAGATTTTCTTCTAAATTCTGCTTATATAAGATATTAGACATCTAACTCACCCATAAGCAGGAAAAAATGAACCCAATACGTTTTCCCAATACTCGAAAGCTTTCTCTTTTTCCCCAATATCTTCATAGTAATTACCATTCTGAATATTCTCTAGGTCATTACTAGTGCGTACATAAATTTTATTTTGAAGATCTCTATCCAAGCGATTGATATTACCTTCAATACCTTTGGGATCGGTCACATCATAATAGATATTATCTTTTATGTAATTCAGACATTGTTGTACTTCAACTTGCAACGTTCCACATGGTTGCCAAATATTAGATCTATTCTTATAAAAATTTAGAAGCATAACTTCTAGTAAATAAGATGAGGGGATCGAAGTCTTTCTATCTATCTTATTCCAATATTTGATTAAGCGAATAATTTCTAAAATTTGCCCATTGTATTTTTGATTCACTTCTGTTGCTAGAGTTTGATCCTTTCTTGGATCCGTTTGCATCCAATAATTTCCATTACCACTTGGGATTAAATAGACTCCACTTTGAGTATAAAAACATGGAACTAAATCGAAGTTCCATTCATTACTGGTCATTTGAAATGTGACTGCCTGCTGACGTCTATTTAATTGAGGATTTTGATAGCCACTCATATTACTTAGCATCCTTTTAAATCTATTAAGAACTTTAATAGGACTCAAAGTATCGTCATCATTCAAAAGTTGTGACCAAATGCCTTTGTCCGATGGATTACTAATCGAAATAATGGCTTCATCATAATTACTAGCTTCATTCCATACGAATTTTCCACCATTCAAACCAATCATTTGATCAATATCATCAAGTGGCTTCACTTTAGTTCTTCTAGAAAAAGAGCCAAATGGCAAATTGTAGGTTTCAGCAAAATCTAACTTTTCTGCACTATTTGCATTTAATAACTTTATTTGTGCAAGCAAATGATCTCGACTTCTTCTGCCAGCATCAGTGCGACTTTTCAATAAATTAACTTTATCTTGTACTAATTCATTAAGCGCACCATTAATCGTTCTAGCCATTTTTATATCTCTTATTCCTGCGTACATTTTTTATAAATATGGGCTTAATACATTTTTTCAACAATAAATCATCATTTTTTTACAATATTCACTATACCACTGTTTTTTATAAAATTTAATATATTCTACAGAAAGAGAACGTAATTTAATTTTATTCCTGCATAGCTTTCACAATGGATGTTCCCTATCCTGAGCAAGCTTTAAAGTAATGCTTTAAAACGAAGCGCAAGTAATGAGTATCCTCAAAATATATTCTGAGTGCGCAAGAGAGGGAGAAACGCATTAAAGCACTCCATTCTCCATCAACATCTCTACCCCACTCATCTTCTTCATATACTTCAACCGTTCCTTTTCCCCTTTTAACTGCTTTTTCATTGCTGAAGTATCCGCATCTACCTGCTTATATAAATCTGTAATTTTCACTTTGCCTATATATGCTTTTTTATTCCAGCTCAATGATTGAATAATTTCTTCTATCTGATCATCCAACTTTTGACTTTGCAGATCTAAGGCCAATTGGTAAAACTTCATTTGTTCCGCACTTAGACCCTTTTGTGAAGTACCCCGATTCTGCTCAATCTGGATTTGCAGTTTCAGTAAATAAAACAAATCCTGCGCTGCATAAGCCTCATTCGCTCGCTGCAGTAACTCAGTCTTTTCAACTTTTTTGCTTTCATCCGGTTCACGGTCTGGGTGAATAGTTGCAGCAATTTTTAAGTACACTGTTTTTAAAGACTGCTCGGCCAGCTTTGTAGCCTGCTCCAGTTTTTCCTGCTGGCGTTTAAGCTTGGCTTGCTCTCGTGTCTGGCTGTACTTTTCGCTATCCCATTCTTCAAAATCTTCAGATGCTATCTGTTCCGAATTATTTTCTTCATCAAAAAATAGCTCTATTTCCTCTGCACTTTGCTTTCTATTTTTTCTGGCTTGCGTATGTTCAATATGCTGTTGATAGTAATTATAAATGTCGTCAATAATCTCGGTTTGCTGCCTTGATAAAGATTGAGAGTTTTTTAAGTAAGCTGCAAGATACTGAATTTTAACATCCAGTTGCGTTGCCTCTGCCTTGGAGAATTCTGCCTCATGCAAATGTTTCCATAGCTGTTCCAATTGTTGAAACAGCACTGCATGCAACTCTTGATAGACCGGCATTAAAGTCTGACGGGTATATTGCTGAATCTGTTCCTGCGCCTGCTGCCACTGCTTCAGTTCAAGCTGTTGCTTCTCAATTTTATCAATTAGCCGGTTCAGCTTTCTCTGCTGCGGTGAAAGCCCGACATCGGGCTGAAGCGTGTTTTTTAATTCAAGTGCCATATGAATAATGCAGCAAAAGAAAAATTATACCTGATTTAAAGTCCATCATCTGATCCTTTACTTTACATCACCCAAGCAATTACAAGCGGCAACGTTATGGCAGCGCATAAGGTCTGTAAACTGATAACAGCTGCCATAAGCTGACTATCACCCTTTAACACTTTAGTCAGAATATAAGCTGCCGAGGCTGTCGGTAATGCGAAAAAAATCACCAGAATCTGCGTTTGTAACACAGGAAGCTGCATCCACCAGCAAATTCCTATAGCCAACGCCGGCATTACCAGCAAACGGGCAAAAGTATCCAGCATTAAGGTAAGAATATCTTTTTTCATTTCCATAAACTGTAAGGCTGCACCGACACAGAGTAGGCCCAGTGGCAGGCTTGCAGCAGAAAACAGTTTGATCAGGTTAAATACTCCTTCCCAGACAGGAATCTTTAATACATTTACGATCGCCCCTACCAGACAAGACATGATCAAGGGATTCTTCAACAGAGAAATAATGACAGGTCGTAAGCTCATCTGCTCGCTAGACGTCAGTGACAGCACAGAAATGATATTAACCAGTGGTATACAGACTGCCAGCAGAACCGCCAGTATGGCCATACCTTCCTGTTTAAACAGTGCTGCCACCAGTGCCAGCCCGATGTAAGTATTAAAACGGACAATACTTTGTGTATGTACGCCAAAGCGGGCAGGCTGAATGTGTTTTATATAGCGCAGCAGGTACAAGACAATCGTGGCAGTCAGCACTGTAATGAACATTGCCGCCAGCAGCATTTTCAGACTGTCAAATTCAATTTTTGCAGTCGCTAAAGTGTGAAACAGCAGCGCCGGAAACAAGATATAGTAATTCAGCTTTTCAGCGCCTGACCAAAACTCGATACTTAAAAAATGGTATCTTCTAAACAGGTAGCCCGTAGCAATGAATGCAACCAACGGAAAAAGGGCCAGAATTATATGTGTCATGTGAAATACTATATGCTGGGGCCGCATTAAAAAGTATCAAATTAATTTTTGATCCAAGCAGCAAAAATGAATAATGTTTTAAACAACATATAAGCTCTGCAAAGGATACACAATCTGTATTTTTAGCCCTAAGTAAAAAAATAGTTTTTTATTTTTCCTGCTTCATAAAAACAAGCCAGTCTCATCATGAGAGAAATGGAGTATAGAGTTGAAATACTATACGCGATCAAGCTCCTCTTACAGCCGTCAGTTGTAAGTAAAACTAATCACCCACATCCTTTTAAAATGATGCTTTTTTCACCATAATTTCTTTTATTTACAAACATTTGGATAAAAGTCCCTACAACTTCAGTCGTGGATATCTTCCACACCGATTATTAACATGCTAAAAGATAAGTTGAAAGATATATAAAAATATTTAATCGTTTAAAACAGGTAAACATTCAAGTGTTTATCTTGGGCAGGAACAGCAAGCTCACAACAATAGAAAAGGAGTTTTACCATGTCAAATAAAGTACGTGCAGCCTCAGTGCTGTGCCTGAGTACATTGATGCTCGGCCTTGTGGCCTGTAGTAACAATAATAATGCTCCTGCTAGTGAAAATAATGCTGCATCGGGGAATGCTGCAAATACAGGTTCAGCAGGTTCGGGGACATTGGAGAAGATCCGTCAGTCTGGCACTGTAGTACTAGGACACCGTGATTCATCTATTCCATTTTCTTATATTGCAGATAATCCAAACCAGCCGGTGGGTTATGCTCATGACTTGCAAATGAAGGTCGTAGAAGCTCTCAAGCAGAAACTGAACAAACCGGATCTGAAAGTGCGTTATAACCTGGTGACCAGCCAGAACCGTATTCCTTTGGTTTCAAATGGTACCGTCGATCTGGAGTGCGGCTCAACCACCAACAATAAGGAACGTCAGCAACAGGTCGACTTTTCGGTTGGTTTCTTCCAGGTCGGTTCTCGTCTGCTTACAGCGAAAGACTCAGGTATTAAGGATTTTTCTGACTTAAAAGGCAAAAAGGTCGTAACCACCGCCGGCACAACTTCTGAACGTTATATCCGTCAGCATGCACAGGAACTGGGGATTGGTGAAGTTATTTCTGCCAAAGACCATGCTGATTCATTCTTAATGCTGCAAAACGGCCGTGCGGCAGCCTTTATGATGGATGATATTCTGCTGGCTGGTGAAAAGTCTAAAGCCAAAGAACCAGACAAGTGGGTAATTGTAGGTACACCACCGATTCAGGAAGTTTATGGCTGTATGCTGCGTAAAGGTGACAAAGAATTTAAACAGGTAGTTGATGACGCAATCAAGGCCACTTATGCCTCTGGTGAAATCAACGATATGTATAAAAAGTGGTTCCAGCAGCCAATTCCACCAAAAAATATTAACCTGAACTTCCCAATGTCGGAACAAGTAAAAGCCCTGATCAGCAATCCGCATGACCGGGATCAGTAAGTCCTGATTTTAGACAGTCATCGTCAGGCCAGATATCTTCTGACCTGCTTCTGTCAGGAGTTTTCATGAATTATAGCTGGAATTGGTCAGTACTGTTTCAGTCGACTGGTGTAGGTGACAGCACTTATTTGCAATGGGTATTAATCGGTCTGGGCTGGTTACTGGTCATTGCGCTGGTGGCCTGGAGTATTGCCATGGTGCTGGGGAGCATCCTAGGAATTATGCGCACCCTGCCCAGTAAGACTGCACGTACTATCGGCACTGCTTATGTAACACTTTTTCGTAATGTTCCCTTATTGATTCAACTGTTTATCTGGTTCTATGTAGTCCCGAACTTTTTGCCTGGTCCGGTCAAGGACTGGTGGATGAACGACTTAAGCTCAAATGCCAGTGCACTCATCTCGGCCAGTGTCGGATTGGGCCTGTTTACTGCCGCACGTGTCTGTGAACAGGTACGTACCGGTATTGAGGCATTGCCACGTGGCCAGATCAATGCAGGTTATGCCATGGGCTTTAGTACATCACAGTTATACCGCTATGTCATTCTGCCACAGTCATTCCGGACGATTTTGCCGCCGCTCAGTTCCGAGCTGACCAACTGTGTTAAAAACACTTCAGTTGCTTCACTGGTCGGGGTAGCGGAAATCATTTCACAGATGAAAACCATTAGTGAATATACCCAAAATACTATTGAAATTTATACCTTTGTGACCCTGATTTTTATTGTGATCAATGTCTGCCTCATTTTACTGATGACCCTGTTGGAACACCGTTTACGTGTTCCGGGCCTGATTGCAGGAGGCAAATAATATGGAATGGCTCACTTCGTTTCTACAGGATTTACAGGCTTCTGGTCCGGCACTCTGGTACGGCATGACCATCACCCTGAAAGTTGTCTGTATTGCCACCCTTGGCGGAATTCTGATTGGTACCCTGCTGGCCCTGATGCGCCTGTCTTCTTTTAGAATACTTAATCTGGTGGCACAGGCGTATGTAAATCTGTTCCGTTCCATTCCCCTGCTGCTGGTGCTGATGTGGTTCTACTTTGCAGTTCCATTCATTTACACCACAATAACCGGACGTTTCCTGACTATAGATACTGCTTTGGTTTCCAGTATCGTAGCCTTCATGCTGTTTGAAGCAGCCTATTTCTCGGAAATTGTACGTGCAGGCATACAGTCAATTCCACGAGGCCAAAGTGCTGCGGCTTATGCTCTAGGAATGACATATAGCCAGAACATGCGGCTGGTTGTTTTGCCTCAGGCCTTTCGCAAGATGACTCCTTTACTGCTACAGCAGACTATTATCCTGTTTCAGGATTCAACCATGGTTTATGCCATTGGTCTGCTGGATTTCTTCCGCAGCAATTATGTCCGCGGTGACCTGATGTCACTGCTCACTCAATACATCCTGTTTGCCGGTCTGGTCTATTTCACCATTAGTGCACTGGCAACATATACCGTAAGAAGATTACAAAAAAGGTTACATGTATGAATGATCAAAAGATCATGATTGATATGCACAATGTCAGCAAGTGGTATGGCAAGTTTCAGGTACTCACAGACTGTACCACCCAGATTCGTCAAGGTGAAGTGGTAGTAGTCTGTGGCCCATCAGGTTCCGGGAAATCCACTTTAATCAAAACAGTCAATGGTCTGGAAACTATCCAGCAGGGACAGATTCTGGTTGATGGTATTGCGATTAATGACCCCAAAACCGATCTGAACAAATTGCGTAGCCGGGTTGGTATGGTATTTCAGCATTTTGAACTGTTTCCTCACCTCAGCATTACTGAGAATCTGACTATTGCCCAGATTAAGGTATTGGGTCGCAGTGAAGCTGAGGCCAAGAAAAAAGGCCTGGCATATCTGGACCGTGTCGGTTTAAGTACTCAGGCAAACAAGTACCCGGCCGAGCTTTCCGGTGGCCAGCAGCAACGTGTGGCAATTGCCCGTGCTTTAAGCATGGACCCAATTGCCATGCTATTTGATGAACCCACCTCTGCTCTTGATCCGGAAATGATTAATGAAGTACTGGACGTAATGGTTGAACTGGCTAAAGAAGGTATGACCATGATGTGCGTAACTCATGAAATGGGTTTTGCCCGTCAGGTCGCAGACCGGATTATTTTCATGGATCAGGGTAAAATCGTGGAAGACTGTAGCAAGCAGGAGTTTTTCACAACGCCTCGGGGTGAACGTGCTCAGCAGTTCCTGAACAAGATTCTGCATTAAAAAAATTGATGAGAACAAGCAGATCATATGATCTGCTTTTTTATAGTGTTTAAGATTAAATCCAGGTTTACAGTTAGTTTTGTTAAATTTTCAACCTGATTCTCTACTGTTTATCTTTAGCTTGAAAATGCACTTTTTCATAGCACAATTTCATAACCAGCCTTATATTCATAAAAAATAGTATATATTTATCAATAGATTAAATCATAAATAGACTATATTCTCCTGCCCCATCTTGGCGCAAAACTATAATTTAAACCTAAGTAATTGCTTTATATCGAGTCTTGTTATTTCTTAGCAAAACTTAATCAATATTTTCCGTCTTCTCCTCTCTTTTACTTAAATTTGGCATGGTTATACTGACTGAGTTTTAGGTCAGTTGCACCGAATTGGAACCTCATTATGCAGAATATGGATTTATTTTTTCTCCTTCTTGGTGCAATTCTGGTACTTGCCATGCATGCCGGATTTGCTTTTTTAGAATTGGGAACTGTACGTCATAAGAATCAGGTGAATGCCTTAAGTAAAATTCTGACAGACTTCTCGATTTCTGCCTTGGCTTATTTTTTTGTTGGTTATTATATTGCCTATGGTCATCATTTTTTTCACCTAGGTGCAACGCTGGCTGAAGATCATGGCTATAACCTGATGCGCTGTTTTTTTCTGCTGACTTTCGCGGCAGCCATACCTGCCATCATCTCTGGCGGTATTGCTGAACGTGCCAAAATGCGCTCTCAAGCAATTGCGACTCTAGTTCTGGTTGCCTTAATTTACCCGTTCTTTGAAGGTATGATCTGGAACGGGAATCTGGGCCTCCAGGACTGGCTCAAGTCCAGTTTTGGTGCAAGCTTTCATGACTTTGCCGGTTCAGTGGTAGTCCATGCGATGGGCGGCTGGATTGCCTTGGCAGCTGTAATCCTTTTAGGCGCGCGTCGTGGCCGCTATAAAAAAGATGGACGGATCAGTGCACATCCCCCTTCTTCAATTCCTTTTCTGGCGTTGGGTTCCTGGATTCTGATTGTGGGCTGGTTTGGTTTTAATGTTATGAGTGCCCAGCGTCTGGATGCTATCTCCGGTCTGGTGGCCATTAACTCCCTGATGGCCATGACAGGTGGAACGCTGGCTGCCAACTTTATAGGTAAAAATGACCCTGGTTTTTTGCATAACGGACCACTTGCCGGATTAGTGGCTATCTGTGCCGGGTCAGATATTGTTCATCCAGTAGGTGCCTTAATTATTGGAGCACTGGCAGGTATTATTTTTGTCAAGCTGTTTACTTATACCCAAAACCGTCTAAAGGTAGATGATGTACTCGGTGTGTGGCCATTACACGGCGTATGTGGCGCTTTTGGTGGAATAGCAGTGGGAATATTTGGACAGCAGATATTGGGTGGTCTGGGCGGTGTTTCATTCATTTCACAGTTATTCGGTACTTTGCTGGTAATTGTTATTGCACTGGGCGGTGGTTTTTTAGTCTATGGCGTACTTAAACTGACTGTGGGTATCCGATTAAGTCAGGAAGATGAGTTTGTTGGTGCAGACCTCTCTATCCATAAAATTTCTGCTAATTCGGATGATAGTATGTTTTAAAATTCTGCTTATATGTGGCGGCCATCCAGGCCGCTTTTTAGCTTTATTAACCAATAAATTGCCAGATTTCCTCAAGTTTTTTAATTCTGGGGCTTATTAACTGAGCGTCATATGGATCTACTTCATGAAAGCCTTCCATCCAGACCGGATGCATTCCTGCATTTTGTGCGCCCTGAATATCATTTATGGGATGGTCACCAATAAACAGACATTCTTCAGGCATAACATTCAGCCGCTGACATACATATTGAAAAATTTCTGGCTCCGGCTTTTTAGAACCTGCTAGCTCCGAACTGACAATCAGGTCAAAATAGTGAGCGATATTTAAACCCTCTATAATTTTGAGTCGTGTGTCATGACCGCCATTTGACACTATTGCCAGTTTAAAACCCTGCTGTTTTAGCTCTTGCAATACTTGTTCAGAGCCTTCCATCGGTACTGCATGCAGGCCAAACTGTTCAAACCAGAATGCCGTCAACTCATCAAAATCTACAGCATGATGCCATTTAAGTTCATGTTGTAATGCCTGTGCAACGGAAGCAGCAATACTCGGATGAGTTAGCAATTCCTTTTTGGGATAGCCGCCATTATCAATCCGGTTGATGATAGCTTTAATCTGCATTACATCCACCTCTCCCAGGTGCCGCTGATAATATTGGGCCAAATAGTAACTATAAGCCTCTACACTCTGGTCACGGTGTGTCAGAGTATTATCCAGATCAAAAAGGATGGCTTGAATCATACATCATATTCATAACTTAAAATTTAGAAAATTAGAGTAGCCTAATTGAGAATCGGCGTTATACTAATTTGTGTTAAAAACATACAGCAATTGCAACTATAACAACCAGCTCGATCATGACAGGGCTATTAGTCATCACAATAATTTAAATCATTTATCTTTTGCCAAGAATGAGTTACATGATGAAAAAAAGAGCATTTGCCTTCAGTATTAGCTTAGCCTCAATATGGATGAATTCAAGTTTTGCCGAACTTGTTTCCAAGACGACAGCTTCAGACTCAACTTTAAATATGCCCTTAGTTTATAACATGATGGCTACATCAACTCCGCATCAAACTGCTGAAAGTTTTACTGCATCTACAGCTGAAACGGTTTCCCCCATGAACAGTGCAAAGCAGACCCTAAATGATAATATGCACGTGATGAATGGTCCTAATCGTACTGCTTTGGATAAACTTTGTCAGGGAAAAATAATGGGAGAGAAAATTACCAGTAACAGTTATCGTCTGTCTGGCACATGCCGGCTCAGCTTCAAACCGAATAACCCTCGTGACTGGTCACGTCTGGAGCAGCATCAGTTCTACAATACAAGCGCTGATCCTACCAGCCGTTTGGGAATATATTCAAAATACCAACAGCTCTGTAAAGATAAAAAAGTAGGACAGTCAATTTATGTCGTAGTGAATAGACAAAAAATTAAAGGGGTGTGTCAGGCTCAGTTTCAGCCTGATTTACCTCAACGTAATTAACCGGTTTTTTCACTTGATTTAGCAAACTGCTGCTCATACGCTTCATTCGATATTGGTAAAAAACCGGGCTCAACAGTGCGAACCATATTATTCATTGGTCCTGTTCATACATAGAATTTTAGAATTTATATTCAAGTCCTATACCCCCTAGAGGCTGTTTATTTTTACTTTCACCCTGCTCGAGCGTTAAATAACCCGCATAACCATAGGTTTTGACCTGTTTATTTAGGGTATAGTCCGCACCTACCATATACTGCTGTGCTTCGTAATCTGGTGTGGCATTCTTAAATGAGGTGGTATTCTGGCTATATTGTGCCTTTAGAATCCAGTCTTGGGCCTGAGGCAGTTGATACTCTGCTCCGATCAGCCAGCCTTGTGCATCATCAATTGTCGCCGCACTCGTTGCATTTCCGGCTGCATCCGCCACTTTTGAACTCTGATAGAGTACTTTCAGATACAGAGGCTGGTTCAAATGAATCCGTCCCACTGCCCGAACGGTATTTGCTGCTGCGAATATACCGCTGCTTAAGGGTTCCGGCTCGGAAGCATTTAAAATACCTCGTCCAAGAAAATTACTTGGGATAGCTTTATCATAGGCAATGCCTGCATTAAACAGTTGATGGTCATAGATGATCGCTGTAGAGAACGCATCACCTAAACCACGCCCAGCTGTTTTAACACCGCCACTGGATTTTTTAATACCTGAAGCTTCTCCAGTTGCCAGTAGCGTATTTATTTTAAGATTTCCTTCCGCTACAGGAATAGCGGGTGATTCATAAACCAGCACATTGTCTACCCTGTTTTCACCAGTAAAAATACCGGCAACATCTGCCTTATTAGCCACATAATTATTAAAGCTATCTACCACACCGGACAGCTGCTTAAGGGGTGTATCATGTTTGCCCAGCTTGAGTGTACCAAGTCTGATATCTTTTAAGCCTATAAAGCGGTTACGCTGGTCAAAATCGGTGTTATCACCATCTGCATAAAAGGTCCATTCAGCAGCATAGATTGCACTTAAACGCTCGTTCAGTTTTTCCTCGCCCTTGATTCCAATAAAGCTACTATTACTATTAATTTCCCAAACGTCTTTATCAGAAACACCCGAACCATTATTTTCTGGAAGATAATCCAGACTTACATCGATCTCCCCATAAATGGCTGGTGCAGCGAAAGATGTGCTTGTAACCAGACTCAAGATTAGCCCCGTTAAAATTTTCATTTTCATGATTTACTCGTGATTGGTTTGTAACGGATCTTAGCGAGCCCTGTGATTGAATAAAATCAATTATTTTTTATTTAAAAATCTGATTTTATTATTTATTTTTTTATTAAAAGCTTAGTTGTCTGCTCAAGAAAGGTATAGTTGTACCTGATACCTTTTATCTCCGCATGAGGTCCATTAAGTTAGATCAACTGCTAATAGTATCTGAATATAGAAAACAACTGAATGAGCGGTATTACAGATAAATACTGGCTGCATATAGTTATTTATTAAGATGCTTCAATATAAAACACTAGAATAATTTATTATTAAGTAGACGACTGGTCTATTATTAATTTATAGTAAAAGTATGAAACGATCAGACAAAAGTGAAGCAACGCGCCAACATATTTTAAGCAGTAGTTTTGAATTGGTACTGCATAAAGGCTTTGTTGGAGTGGGCTTACAGGAAATTCTCAAGAATTGCGATGTGCCTAAAGGCTCATTCTATTATTACTTTGCTTCAAAAGAGGCTTTCGGCTGCGCACTTCTACAACAGTATCTGGCTGATTACACGGTCAGGATTGACCAGTTGATGCAGCAAAAAGGCGGAAGCGCTTACCTACGTCTTCTGGCACTTTGGAAAGCATGGATTAACCCTCCTGCTCATGTTGAAGAAAGTATTCATGGCAGAGGCTGGGCAGAAAACTGTCTGATCGTCAAGTTAGCAGCAGAAGTTTCAGATTTATCTGAAGATATGCGTCAAATTTTGAACTTTGGCGTGCATAAGTTAACAGAACGTATTACGAGTCTACTTAAAGAAGGACAACAAGACGGTTCAATTTCCTTACATATTGAACCTGAAAAACTGGCGCAAACAATGTATCAACTATGGTTGGGTGCAGCTTTATTGGCAAAACTTGCACAAGATAAGCAACCACTCTATCTCGCCTTGGAAACCACCCAACAATTATTAAAACCTTTAAAGGAATAGCAAATGCAAAGTATTATTCATCATCAGTTTGGCGAACCCGTTGAGGTTTTGGAAACTGCCGATATGCCACAACCCGAGCCGAAAGCTGGCGAAGTACGTATTAAAACAATTTTATCTCCAATGCATAACCATGATATATGGACTGTGCGTGGCAGTTATGGCTATAAGCCCACACTTCCCGCAATTGGTGGTAGTGAAGCTGTAGGGATAATCGACGCACTGGGTGAAGGTGTGCAAGGTGTAACAGTGGGTCAGCGTGTGGCAGTTGCTGGAGTTCATGGTAGCTGGGCCGAATATTTTATTGCGCCAGTGCAGGGTCTCGTCCCTTTAATTGATGCAATTGATGACGAAACTGCGGCTCAGTTAATTGGGATGCCAATCAGCGCATTAATGCTCTTAGACTTTATCAATCTGCCTGCAGATTCATGGCTAATTCAAAATACTGCAAATGGTGCGGTGGGTAAAACTGTGGCTATGATCGCAAAAGCGCGTGGTCAGAAGGTAATTCATCTGGTTCGTCGGCACGAAGCAGTCACTGAAATGCAAGCCTTGGGTATCAAGAATGTAGTCGCAACAGACCAGGCAGATTGGAAAAATCAGGTGAAAGCCATTCATGCTGATCAGCCTCTTATAGCCGGTGTAGACTCAATTGGTGGTCAAGCCAGTGGTGAAATGCTCGCTTTACTGAGCGATAATAGCCTATTGGTTTCATTTGGCAGTATGACAGGTGAAACCATGCAGATTTCCTCAGGAGATCTGATTTTTAAACAGGCCACTGTCAAAGGCTTTTGGGCAAGCGTCGTCAACAAGCAGTTATCTGTTGAACGCAAAAAGGCGCTAATTACAGAATTATTGACGCTTGCAGCGCAAAAAAAATTACTACTTCCTGTTGAAGGTATATTCAGCTTTGCACAAATTAAAGAAGCTGCACTGAAAGCCACTCAAGGTGCACGTCAGGGCAAAGTACTTCTTAAACCGTAATTTTTTATCCCAGATCAGCTACGAGGCTGATCTGGCGTTATTCATCAATAATAAGGATAAAGTATATGATCGGACAAATTCTGATTGTTTTGATTGCACTGCTACATCTCTATATTTTAGTTTTAGAAATATTTTTATGGGATAAGCCCTCTGGTTTAAAAGCATTTGGTAATACTCTTGAAAAAGCACGGTTGACTAAAGTCATGGCGCAAAATCAAGGCTTATATAATGGTTTCTTGGCAGCTGGCCTGCTCTGGTCATTGTATGCACCTGAGAGCTATGCACTGGCACTCGCCAATTTCTTCTTAGGCTGCGTCCTGGTTGCAGGAATATACGGTGGACTGACCGCAAGTAAGAAAATTATATATATTCAAGCACTACCTGCCCTTGTTGCCTTGATTGCAGTGAATCTTTTCTAAATTTATTAATTAATAAAAATTATTTATAAGGCAAAATGAAAATATTTAATTTTCACACACCATACTAAATTTGGTTTATATAACTTTTATTGTTTAAAGTTCTTATAAGAATAAAACCATATACTTTTTTCTATCACCTGAATACAGCACAACAAATAGTCCTTATACATCCGAAGGATGCTAACTGGCTTTCGTCCAGAGCCAAATTGGATACATACACAATATTGAAATGCCTATAATAATATTCAGATAATAGGCATAACCTAGCCAGTCTCCGGCGATACCACTTAACGTGTACAGTAGCCCACTGATTGTTGCCATAACGGCAACCTGAAAAGTGAAATCTGTACCGGCATATTGTTTTCTTGAATATTGCATTACCAGTGTGAGCATGACCACCAGTAACATGGCAGAAATCATGTCTTCAGCTGCATTAATGCAATAGATTAACCAGTGACTTACCTTATACCGCTGGTGATAACAATAAGCCAGCCAAGCGTATGCGATTAAACTTAGAACCTTGAAAAAAGAAAACAGGAATAAAGCCTGTGTACGACGCATCCATCTTAATAGCGTACCAGCCAATACTGCTCCGAAAAGTGCTGCAACAGCACCTAATATTGTAATGTAAATACCAATCTGTGAAAGGCTGAGTCCCAGATCGACCATCAGTGGTTTTAACAGCGGTCCGGATAGTCCATCTGCCACTTTAAAAGTGACTAACACGCCTAACCAGGATTTTAAAATCCGGTTATTCAGGAAATAGTTAAAATACTGTCTGATGCTTTGCTTGCAGGATATTTTTTCGTAAAAGACCGATACTTCTTTTGCGGGCTCTTTAAATAAAACAATGGGTAGCGTATTTAAAAGAACCAAAGCTGCCAGTACTAAAAATGTAGGTTGCCAGCTTAACCAGTCCAATGCCCAGAGCAAAGCTCCGCCTCCTACTATAAAGCCCAAACGTGAGCCAATGACCTGAAAAGTGTTACCCCAATGCTGTTGTTTGAGGGTAAGCAAATGAACAGCCAGTCCATCTGTAGCTACGTCTTGGGTGGCACCTGCCAGATTTAGCAGCATCAAGGCAGCAAAAAAAGTGAGTAAAAAAACGGGCTGGTCGAGTGCCTGAATCGGCAAGAATGACAGGGCAATTAATATTAAAACACTGCATAACTGTGTAGGGATAATCCAGCTACGATAATGTCCAAACCGTTGAGTACCATAACGGTCAATCCAGGGTGCCCAGAGAATTTTGATTGACCACGGCAGCATCAACAGGCCAAAGCCGCCAATATGTGCCAATGATACCCCTTGCATACGAAGAATGACAGGTAAGGCATGTGTCATAAAACCAACAGGTAGGCCTTGCGCCCAGTACAACGAAAACAGCAGCAGATAAAGATGCCGGGACATTTACTTTACTCGGTTATTCAGGAGTATTTTTGTGCTGCTCACACTGTCCATGATGCTCATTCCCATAAACCAAGCTTCAGATATTTTGCCAATGTATCAGCTGTGACATCGGATTAAGATTTAAAATACGCCACTACTTAAAAAACCAAAGCATGTTACAACATTTTCCCCGTCTTCCCAATCTGGTTCCCTCACGCGGTACAGCAGCTACTCGGCTTTTATGCCAGAAACTGTTTCTGGCACAGGGCTGGACTTTTGAGGGTAAATTTCCCAATCTGCCTAAAGCTGTTGCAGTGGTATCACCCCACACTTCCAATATTGATGGCTGGTACGGATTTTTGGTGATTGGGGCACTGGGATTAAAAGTAAACGTGTTTGGAAAAGATAGCCTATTCAGATTCCCTTTTAAGTCTTTACTCAAATGGATAGGTATTATTCCAGTCAAGCGTAACAGTAACAATGGCCTGACTGTACAGGCAGTGGAAAAAATCCACTCTACTGACAAAATCTGGATTGCCCTCGCCCCAGAAGGCACCCGAAAACGTGCCGAGAAAATCAAAAGCGGTTTTTACTGGATTGCTTATCAGGCAGATATTCCAATAGTCATGTTTTCTTTCGACTACAAGCACAAAAAAGTTTATTGCCTAGGCGCCATGCAGCCTACAGGCAACTATGAAGCAGATCTGGAGTATATCCTGAAACAATATCAGGGGAAATTCTTTCCCAAAAAACCAGAGTGGCTGGCCCTACCCTTACAAAAACTGCTGGAAAATGCTGGCAAAAATTAAGCAAATCTGCTGTGATGGACATATCTTTTCTGATCCAAGTCACTACTAAACTAAAGATGAAATTTGCACAGCTTACTTTTGCAGGAATACTGGCACTAGCTCTTGCTGGATGTGACAAGACCGCCCAGACTCCACCGGTTACAACACAATTAAAGGCTCGTGAGCCCGTTATTGCCTTAGCACTTGGTGGTGGTGGTGCTAAAGGTTTTGCTCATATCGGTGTAATTAAAGTACTCGAATCTCACGGTATTAAACCTAAAATTGTTACAGGTACCAGTGCCGGTAGCTTTGTCGGTAGTATTTATGCCAGTGGTAAAACCCCATATCAGTTACAGCAGCTGGCACTTCAGCTTAAAGAGGCTGATATCCGTGATTTAACCCTTAATAGCCAGGGTATTATTTTAGGCCAAAAATTGCAGAACTATGTGAATAATCAGGTCAGCAATAAACCAATTGAAAAATTTCCAATCCGCTTTGCTGCAGTCGCAACACGTCTTGATAATGGTCAAAAAGCAGACTTTATTAAGGGGAATGCGGGACAGGCTGTACGGGCCTCATGCAGTATCCCGAATGTATTTGTGCCGGCAACTATTGGTAAAACCAAATATATTGATGGCGGACTGGTGAGCCCGATTCCGGTAAAAACTGCCAGGGATATGGGAGCGGACATTGTTATTGCGGTTGATATTTCAGCCAGACCAGATGCCAGCCGCCCGGTAAATATGTGGGGTTTACTGGACCAGACCATTAATATCATGGGCCAGCAAAGCATTAATGAAGAACTTGCACAGGCTAATGTGGTCATCCAACCTAAAGTCGGGCACTTAGGCGTACTTGACTTAAAAGCCAGCAATGAATCTATTTTAGAAGGCGAGAAAGCGGCGCAGCTTAAGATACGGGCTATTCAAGGTGCGATTCAGCAATTTAAGAAGTCACCTGCGGCCTTTAAGCCAGCCCCACGCCCAAAATTCTGAACAGCTGAAAATTTTTAAATTTTCATTGAGTTATTGATCTGTTACAGTGAAGACTCATCTTTTTGCTGTAACTTTAATCACCGGACAAAATTATGGAATTTGTAATTGAACCTTGGCACTGGTTTGTACTCGGCATTTTACTGATTCTGTCCGAGTTAATTCTTCCTGCCTTTGCCGCATTATGGTTTGGTATTGCTGCAATCATGGTCTGTATTTTGTTTTGGCTTTTTCCAATGATGAGCCTGACCACTCAGATCGTGATGTGGATTGTCCTGTCGATTCTATGTACCCTGCTCTGGTTCAAGTTTATCAAGCCTCTGTCTATCGATAAAACCAAGGCCGGGCTCTCAAGGGAGGCCACTATCGGCCAGATAGGCATGGTTATTCAGACCGGTATGGAACATGGCCAGATTAAAGTCCGTTTTCCCATGCCGTTACTAGGGTCGGATGAATGGAACTGCCGTACGCAAGATATTGTTCAAGTCGGTGATCGGGTACAAGTGACGGATATATCGGGAAATAACCTGGTCGTGCAGCGACACGGTTAACTGCACGTTACTATTATGAAAATATAAAGAGAAACCATCATGTCAGTCAGCACCATTATTGTTTTAGTCTTTTTACTCTTTGTAGGCGTAACTATTTTTAAAGGGGTGCGTATTGTTCCTCAAGGTTATAAGTGGATTGTTCAACGTCTGGGTAAATACCATACTACTTTGAATCCGGGTCTGAGTTTTGTAATTCCCTACGTCGATGAAGTCGCCTATAAAGTGACCACCAAAGATATTGTTCTGGATATTCCTTCACAAGAAGTGATCACCCGAGATAATGCCGTACTGCTGATGAATGCAGTAGCTTATATCAATCTGACTACACCAGAAAAAGCCGTCTATGGTATTGAAAACTATAGTTGGGCGATTCAGAATCTGGTACAGACTTCTTTACGTTCAATTGTTGGTGAAATGGATCTGGATGATGCACTTTCTTCACGTGATCATATCAAGGCCAAACTTAAAGCAGCCATTTCTGATGATATTTCAGATTGGGGTATCACTTTAAAAACTGTAGAAATCCAAGATATTCAGCCTTCTGCAACCATGCAGGCTGCAATGGAAGCGCAGGCAGCGGCTGAACGTCAGCGCCGTGCAACCGTAACGCGTGCTGATGGTGAAAAACAGGCTGCCATTTTAGAAGCTGATGGTCGTCTGGAGGCATCTCGCCGTGATGCAGAGGCACAGGTCGTATTGGCCGAAGCCTCACAAAAAGCTATTGATATGGTCACCTCAGCAGTAGGTGACAAGGAAATACCGGTAGCTTATTTGCTCGGTGAACAATATGTAAAAGCCATGCAGGATATGGCAAAATCCAACAATGCTAAAACGGTGGTTCTACCGGCTGATGTACTCAATACCATCCGCGGAATTATGGGTCGTCATAACTAATCTTGACTGATTTTATTAAAACAGGTGGCTTGCTTAATAGCCGCCTGTTCTTATTTTATTAATATTAAATAGAGTTTAATAACAAATAACGGAAGTAAAACTTGAGTCTCGGCAGAAAGACTTTGAGCAAAACACCCATAAATTACTCAATAAAAACTGCTTTAAACAGACTGATAGTTAGAAAAAATAGTTTTATGAGCGCATTTTTTATATAAAAAGGAGCTTAACATGCTCCTTTTTAATTACAGGGTTTTATTGGCCAGATCTAGCTTTTACGTGACAGTAAGAAGCGGGATATTGTATTGAGCTCTTCAGCAGCCTCTCCAAAATATTCAAGCGCACTAAAAGCCTGATCATGGAGTTGCTTGGCATAAAGCTGTGCCTGTTCAAGCCCCATCAAAGCAGGATAAGTTGACTTTTCGACCTGCTCATCTTTACCGGCCGTTTTACCCAGTACTTCTGTTTCAGACACAATATCCAGAATATCATCCTGTACCTGAAATGCCAGACCAATTGCCTGTCCATATTGGCGAAGTTGTGGAATAGCCTGATCCGTACCATTAAATATAGTCACCGCAGCCATCATGATCGCCGCCTGAATCAATGCGCCTGTCTTATTGCGGTGAATATTTTCCAGCTGGCTTTGGTCTACCTGCTTGCCTTCAGCCTGTAAATCCATCACCTGGCCACAAACCATTTTTGAGCTTGCAGTAGCCAATATCTGCATCTGTCTTAATACAACTGCCTGGTCTACCGCCACACCTTGATCAAACAGGCGGCTACCCAGAACTTCAAATGCCATTGACTGTAATATATCACCAGCCAGTAATGCAGTGTCTTCACCAAAAGCAACATGACAGGTAGGCTGACCGCGGCGCAGCAGATCATTATCCATACATGGCAAATCATCATGTGCCAGCGAATAGCAATGGATCATTTCGATCGCGACCGCAGCACGGCGCACAGCTGCAAAATTGGAGTTGGGCTGCAGGGCCGCTGTTGCATAACAGAGTGCAGGACGGACCCGTTTACCTCCGAGCATGACTGCATGATATACCGCACTTTTTAAAGGCTCTGGTAAGGAAAACGCCTCCAGCGCACTGAGCAGGTCCTGCTGGATACGTTCTTGCGCCTGTTTTAATATCTCTGCTTTAACTGCGGGTATTGCTGACACAAATAGCCTCAATATCTTCTGTTCGGTTAGACTTTTTTAACAAATTCGGATTTAAGTTTCATGGCTCCAATTCCGTCAATCTTACAATCAATATTATGATCACTATGCTCAATCAGGCGAATATTTTTAACTTTTGTACCTATTTTTACGATCTGTGAGGAACCTTTAATTTTCAGGTCTTTGATCACACTGACTGTATCCCCATCCTGAAGCAGATTACCTACCGCATCCTTAACTGTAAAAGTTTCGGTCTCTATCATGTTGGATGCTGGCCACTCGTGCGCACATTCAGGACAGATATAAAGTTCCTGGTCTTGATAGGTAAATTCAGAGTGACACTGTGGGCACGCAGGAAGTTGGTCAGTCATGAGGTTATCCTTATCAAAAGTAAGAGCATCATACTGCTTTCCGCCTGTTTTCTCTATGGCTCAGTTCGAAAGTATTATAGCACCCCCTATTTTAGGGAGAAAATCACATTGGCTCTTTATAATCAAAAGAGGAAATATAAAAAATACCAGCCTGACTTTGAAGACTGGTATTTTTTAATTTAATGTCTTTGGTTAAAAACAGTCGCCCGGTACACGAACCCAGCCTTCCATCAGCACACGGGCACTCCGGCTCATAATGGCTTTCCTGACAGTCCATGTTCCCTGCTGCTGTTCAGCTTGTGCGCCCACACGTAAGGTCCCGGAAGGATGTCCGAAACGGACGACTTCACGCTCTCCCCCACCAGCAGCGAGATTTACCACAGTGCCTGGGACTGCCGCCGCTGTTGCTATAGCAACTGCAGCAGTACCCATCATAGCATGGTGTAGTTTACCCATCGACATCGCACGGACCAGCAGGTCAATATCTTCCTGCTTGACCTGCTTTCCACTGGAGGCCATATAAGTAAGCGGGGGCGCCACAAAAGCAATTTTCGGCGTATGCTGACGGGAGGCTGCCTCAGCTATATCCTGTATCAGTCCCATTTTAAGAGCACCAAAGGCACGAATAGTTTCCAGACGTGCTAGCGCTAAAGGGTCAGTATTAATCTGTTCTTGTAACTCCGTGCCGGTATACCCTAAATCTGCTGCATTTAAAAAAATAGTGGGAATGCCTGCATTAATAAATGTAGCCTGAAAACTGCCTTCTCCAGGAACCTCGAACATATCGATGACATTGCCGGTAGGAAACATACTGCCCCCCTCACCATCATCATCGGAAGGATCTAAAAACTCAATTTGAACTTCGGCTGCCGGAAAGGTCACACCGTCCAGCTCGAAATCTCCAGTTTCCTGAACCTGCCCTTGCGTTACAGGTACATGTGCAACAATTGTTTTACCAATATTGACCTGCCAGATTTTTACGGTACATATACCATTTTCAGGAATACGATTAGCATCGACCAGTCCGTTACTAATAGCAAAAGACCCAACTGCTGCGGTCAAATTGCCACAGTTACCACTCCAGTCAACGACAGGCTGGTCAATTGAGACCTGTCCAAACAGATAGTCGACATCATGTTCTGCGCGGGTACTTTTAGACAGGATCACCGTTTTACTGGTGCTTGAGGTCGCTCCACCCATCCCATCAATCTGTTTGGTATAAGGGTCTGGACTGCCGATCACACGCAGTAAAAAATGATCACGCGCCTGACCTGCTTCGCGAGCCTTCTCAGGTAAATCATCAAGTTTAAAAAATACACCTTTACTGGTTCCGCCACGCATATAGGTAGCGGCGACTTTAATTTGTGGTACTGAACTCATTGCTGTTTTAATTCCTGTCATTCTTTATGATTATTGCTGGGCAAATGTGGGCTATCCAATCCCGGTTCATATTAAAGGTTTTTTAAACTGCTGTGCAGGCTATTCCTGTTCGAGTCTGAAACCGGCAGAATTATTTTATAGACTAGTCAGACTAAATTTAAATACTCAACCATCCCGATTCTATAAATAACAGCCTTACATCTCGCTAAGTTATTTATTTTTATTAAATTTATAAAAGAGCTTAAGATTCAGCAGCAAGCAATTAGTCTGACTAGGCTAATAAGTTGCAATACATTACAATACTTGACTTAGTCATCGTCGAGCTGAGCACTTTGAACAATAATACATCGCAACTTCAGCGTGGCTTAAAAAACCGTCATATCCAGCTTATTGCCATGGGTGGAGCTATTGGTACCGGTCTGTTTTTAGGTTCTGCGCAGGTTATACAGTCTGCTGGTCCATCCATTATTTTAGGTTATGCGATCGGTGGATTAATTGCTTTTTTAATTATGCGCCAACTAGGTGAAATGATTGTACATGAGCCGGTTGCTGGCTCTTTTAGTCATTTTGCGCATAAATACTGGGGTAACTTTCCGGGCTTCTTGGCAGGCTGGAACTACTGGATTCTTTATATTTTAGTTGCAATGACAGAGCTGACTGCTGTTGCCAAATATATCAATTACTGGTGGCCGCATATTCCTGCGTGGGCTTCGGTACTCTTCTTTTTTGTAATCATTACTTTAGTTAACTTGGGTAATGTCAAGTTTTATGGTGAATCAGAATTCTGGCTATCCATTATCAAGGTGGCAGCAGTCATTTCCATGATTGTGTTTGGCCTTTATCTGATCTTTACTGCAGATGCCAGTTCTGGTGCATCTTTTAGCAATCTGTGGAGTCATGGCGGCTTTTTCCCGAATGGTTTTGACGGCCTGTTTTATATGCTGGCTTTCCTGATGTTTGCCTTTGGCGGGATTGAACTGATCGGAATGGCAGCTGCAGAAGCAGAAAACCCGGAAAAAACTATTCCTAAGGCTATTAACCAGGTAGTTTTCCGAATTTTACTGTTTTATGTAGGTTCACTCACCATCTTACTGTCACTGGTACCATGGAACCAGCTGGAACTCGGTGGTCTGGATAAAAGTCCATTTGTAATGATTTTTAGCCAGTTAGGTATTGGCTGGGCAGCTCATCTGCTGAATTTTATTATTCTGACTGCAGCCCTGTCAGTTTATAACAGCGGCATGTACGCCAATAGCCGTATGCTGTATGGTCTGGCTCAGCAAGGTAATGCGCCAAAAATATTCTTGAAGGTTAATAAGCAAGGTGTACCGATTCCTGCTGTGCTTTTTTCTGCACTTCTGATTTTCGGTTGCGTATTACTAAACTATCTGATTCCAGAAGATGCATTAGGTCATCTGATGTATGTGGTAGTAGGAGCTTTAGTACTGAACTGGGCCATGATTACGTTAACCCACTTAAAGTTTAAAGACTATATTCAGAAAAATGGAATTTTATCCAAATTTCCGGCACTGTTTTCACCTCTGAGCAACTATATCGTTTTAGTATTTATTGCTGTTGTACTCTACATTATGTGGACACAAGGCTTTAAAGAGTCTGTGCTGATGCTACCAATCTGGGTGGTTCTGATGCTAGTGCTTTATAAAATACTTAAACCTCGTGTGTAAAGTCCATAAAATTCTATTTTGAAAAAGTTATTGTTGAGACAGTAACTTTTTCATTTATAATAAGTCTTCTTTGTGCCTTTAGCTTAACTGGATAGAGCAGTTGCCTCCTAAGCGACCGACGTGGGTTCGAGTCCCGCAGGGCACACATCCTTTTAAATCAGTATACATCTCTTTAATGATTGCAAAGTCTTTTGCATATTTTGTCTCTCCTCTTCCCTGATTTAAGTATCATTTAAGTTTCAGCTTTTACATTAAAATTCCATACAAGCTGAAAGTATCAATGCCTTTATGATATTCAGACGACTCCAGAACAAGTTTCCGCCTATTTCACTTAATATCTTCAATTTAATCCTGTCTATATGGTTTGGCGTTGCCCTGAATCTTTCTTTTTATATGAAGATGATGCAGCTCACACCTTACCAGGGAATCAAGGCATGGTTATTTTTAATGGCAACAGTCATTGTAGTGGTGAGTATCTACAACCTGATTTTTCAGTTGCTGCAGTGGAAATGGAACATTCGATTCTTTGCTGTCATCTTCATTCTTTTAGGCGGTTTTTCAGCTTATTTTGTTAACAGTCTGGGCATAGGTATATCAGCTGACCAAATTCAGAATGCATTACAGACCGATCAGCACGAAGTATTGGATCTGCTCTCCTGGCAATTTGTTTTGTGGAGTCTTGGCTTTGTCTTGCTGCCTTTATCATTGCTAGGCTTAGTCAAAATAAAAACTGAAGCTTTATCTAAAGTTTTTATTTCTAAAATGTTCGGTGCGCTTACCTCATTGGTTCTGGCCGGCTTGATGCTATTTACCTTCTATATTGATTATGCAGCTATCTTTCGTGAACATCGTGATCTAAAAGGTATGATCAGCCCACAAAATGTAATCGCATCTAGCATTTCGTATTATAAAAAGAAAGCGCCAAGACAGAATTTGCCGCTTATTAAATATGGAGAAGATGCACATTTAATTTTACCGGTATCAGATTCGAAAAAACCCCAGCTTATGGTTCTGGTAGTAGGTGAAACTGCCCGTGCCGAAAGCTTTGCTTTAAACGGATATACCAGAGCGACCAATCCAGAACTATCTAAACTGGATATTATAAATTTCAGTCAGGTCAGTTCTTGTGGAACAGCCACGGCAGTTTCAGTTCCCTGCATGTTTTCCGGTATGCCGCGCCAGCAGTATGATGAACAGCTCGCATCACACCGGGAAGGCTTGCTAGATATTGCCCAGCGTGCGGGCTACAAAGTAACCTGGGTAGATAATAACTCAGGCTGTAAAGGCGTCTGCAACCGCATAGAACAATATGAATTCAATAAATCCCTTAAACAGAAGTGGTGTATAGAGGGAGAATGTCATGATGAAATCTTGCCTGAGGCACTCCAGGCTTATCTGGCCAGTATTCCAGAGACAGATAAGACACCACGCCTGATTGTTCTGCATCAGGCAGGAAGTCATGGCCCGGCTTATTTTAAGCGCTCAACAGCAGCATACCAGCCGTTCCAACCGACATGTAATACCAATGCCATTCAGGGTTGTAGTGCCGAGTCTTTAATTAACAGCTACGATAATTCAATAGTTTACACCGATCATGTGCTTGCCGAGCTTATACAAACCTTAGAAGGAAACCAACACTATCAGAGCGCGCTATGGTATTTGTCGGATCATGGTGAATCTACTGGAGAGCATGGTTTATATTTACATGGTTCGCCTTATGCCATTGCACCCAGCCAGCAAACCCATATTCCAATGTTAATGTGGTTTTCAGAGAGCTGGAAACAGCAGCACCCTGTGCAGTTCGCCTGTCTGGCCAACCAGAAACAGCAAAATCTGAGCCAGGATAATTTATTTCCTACCCTGCTCAGTCTGCTCAACATTAAGAGTGCAGTGATACAGCCACAGCATGATATGCTGCAACAATGCCATCATCTATCGGGCCTGAGGATATAAAAAATGAATAAAATCCTGATTATTGAAGATGATTTTATGATTGCCGAATCCACCATTACACTGCTGCAATATCAGCAGTTCGCAGTGCAATGGGTAAATAACGGTATTGATGGCCTAAAACTGCTTAAAACACAGGAATTTGATATTGTCCTGCTAGATCTGGGCCTCCCTCTTATGGATGGAATGCAGGTCCTCAAGCAGATCCGGCAGCAAAAACCGGCTCTTCCAGTTTTAATTATTTCTGCACGCGACCAGCTACACAACCGGGTAGATGGCTTGAATCAAGGTGCAGATGATTATCTGGTTAAGCCTTATGAATTTGATGAATTACTGGCACGTATACAGGCTCTATTACGTCGCAGCACTATAACCAGCATTCAGACCGAAACCGTACAGATACTACAACATGGCGACCTGATACTTGATCTGGAACAGCATTCTGCCCTGTTTAAAAATGAACATATTGACTTGTCCAAGCGTGAATGGGCTATCCTTATTCCCTTGATGAGTTATCCCTATAAAATTTTTTCCAGAAGCAGTCTGGAAGATAAGCTCTACGATATAGATTCTGAAATCAACAGCAATACCATTGAGGTCTATATACACCATTTACGCACCAAGCTCGGCAAGGACTTTATCCGGACTATTCGTGGTTTAGGTTACCGTCTGGGTCAGGCCTAAGCTTAAACAGCGAAGTTTTTATGTCATCAAATTACTCCTTAAAAAAACGGCTCATACTCTATATTTCATTCTTTAGTATCAGTCTGGGCTGTGTACTGGTCTTTTCAGCTTATCGTATTGCGCTTGAAGAAATTAATGAAATTCTGGATGCCCAGATGCAGAATCTGGCTGAACGTATTGCCACTCATGGTCCAGAGCAGATCCAAAGCCAGTTTGATGAACATCAGCGCTACCATGAAGAAGATTTATTTGTAGATGTATGGGCATATACTGATCAAGATCATCAAAGCCAGTCAAAGCGGCTGGTTGCACCGGTAGAAAAAGCCGGTTTTTATACACACCAGACTGCAAGTGATATCTGGCGGACTTATGTGCTCCCACTTGAGCATGACCAGATACAGGTTAGCCAGCAGCTTTCTGTCCGCCGGCATCTGGCACTAGAACTTGCGGGCAATATGTTTATTCCCTACTTGCTGTTTATGCCCTTGGTGCTCTGGGGATTAGGCTGGATCATCAGCCACAATCTTAAACCTTTAGACGAATTTAAAGAAGAAATTGCAAAGCGTGAGCCACATGAATTAGAACCGGTTCAAATATTTAAATATCCTCAAGAAATTGTACCAGTCCTTAATGAAATCAACTCTCTATTTAGCCGAATTCAATATTCACAGCAAGAGCAGCGGCAATTTATAGCAAATGCAGCTCATGAGTTAAGAACACCGATTACTGCATTAAATTTGCAAATACAGATTCTGTTACAAGAGTTTCCTGACCATCCTGCTTTAAAGAACCTCAATAAAGGTTTAATGCGTGTCCAGCATCTGGTCAGTCAATTACTTAGCCTGGCTCAACAGGATGCAAATATTTTAGAAACTGAGCATGGTGTGCAGGTCAGAGTGAGCGATATCGCTACAAATTGTGTAGAGGAACTCATCCAGCTGGCAATACAAAAGAATATCGATCTGGGCATGGAGCAGCAGGATCCGGTGAGTATCTTGTCGGAACCCGCTATCATACACTCAATCATTTTTAATCTGATTGATAACGCCATTAAATACACGCCAGAGAATGGTGTAATTAATGTTTCCGTATATGCCAGAGAAAATGGAGCACTGATACAGATAGAAGACAGTGGACCAGGTATTGACCCTATGCTATACGAAAAGGTGCTTCAGCGTTTTTACCGTGTTTATCAGCATACAGAAATTGGGAGTGGCTTAGGTCTGTCCATTGTTCATAAGGCAACCCAACGTTTAAAGGGACGGCTTAGTTTTACACACAGCCAGACATTAGGTGGCTTACAGGTCAATATATTTTTACCAGATAATATTCTTTAAAAACCTGTAGAAAGTAGTGAGCCAGAATCTCTAGTCAGTACTTAAAATTTGAGGATAATCTGGTATATCAGAACATTTACACACCAGCAGATCCACAATGTCCATAGATTATGACTTAAAAAATGGGCACCACGCATCATCTGTGCCCAGCCCATTGCAAAACCAAGTATTAAGCCAGCCACAAGAAAGAAACAGGCCTTTTTTATATTAGATAAGCGGTAAACAAAATAACCTGTTAATAAAGCAAAACCTGTTGAAGCATGGCCGCCTGGAAAGCAATGCCCATTTTTTGCTGAAAAATCCCAAGTAAACCCTGAAATAGAAGGGATAGTCATATTCCATGGACAAGCATATGCAGACTGCGACTTGATGAGACCAACGATACTGGTACATAACAGGGAGACCAGAAAAAAATAGCCCCACTTCATTTGATACATTTTAAGTTTTTGGCACTTAAATGAGCTTAACCAGCCCATAAAATAGCAGATATAAACAGCCATAATTATATCTTTTATATAGCTATGGTTGAGTTTCGCCAAATACCAGCTATCACGAAATAGGAATTCTCCCGAGTGGCTTACCCACGGTTGTATAAGAGATAAATCGATTAACCCGCCTACAGGGAAAAAAATTTTTAAGATAAAGAAATTTATAAATAATAAAATGTACTGATAAGACAAAAAATAGTTTGAGTTTTGCATCACAGAAAATTTAAATAAATATCCTCTTTATCTGAACAGATATTACTTAAAATCATCTTAAACTGACCCACTACTTCCTACTTAAAATCTTGTTTAAAGAAAATTAACCCATTCCTCCCTACAATGAATTCACTTAAATTAATTATTTGCTTAAATTTTGCTCTTGATTTTCTTGATTATTTTTAAAAATCTGAATAGTCAAATTTTAAATTTTAATTGAAAAAAGCGATTATTACATAATAACGATAAATTAATATTTTTATATTTCAATTACTTAATTTATTATTCTTTTTAAATTATAGAACATTTACTCCAGTTAGCATGTTTTTTCAACATATTTTTTTTATTTTTAAGTTCAAATAGAGCATTTACTCTTAGTTTAATTGTGCTATTTTTGTCACATGGAGTTAAGTTAGATTTTATCCCGGAAGAGGATGATCTCCAAAATTAAAAAGCATAGATCATGCACGTAAAACTTCCCGTATCTCAAGGAAAGACTAGAATGAAATTAAAAACTCTTAGCACAGCAATGATTTTAGCAATGCTACCTGCAACTGGGGTATTTGCAGCAGCTTTAGATCGTTCAGGTCAGTCGATCTCTGCATTCTTACAGCCAGGTAATTATTTTGAAGCCGGAATTTCTGTTCTTGATCCATCAGTTTCTGGTAAAGTTCAAAATAATTGGACGCCAGGAGGAGCTGCCGCACCATTAGCTCCTGCTTATCGAGGCACCTCAGTTGGCGAAATGGGTGATGATTATTATTTTCCAAGTGCAGCATTAAAATTTCAGTTAACTGATAATTTTTCATTTGGTATAATTTATGATCAGCCATTTGGAGCGAAAGCAACTTACCCTACTGATACTTATTTAAATCCTTTAGCTGGTGGTGTTTTCCATAATGGAACAGAAGGTACAGAAGTAGAAGTTAAATCAGAAAATATTACTATGCTTGTAGGTTATCAACCTATTGAAAATTTTAATATTTATGGTGGTGCTGTATACCAGTCAGTTGAAGGTAATGTTCAATTACGTGGTCTAGCATATGGCAGTACAACTGCATTAGGTCAATACAATGCTACAATGGAAGACGATAGTGCTGTAGGTTGGTTAGCGGGTATTGCTTACCAGATTCCTGAAATTGCTCTAAAAGCATCACTAACTTATCGTTCTGAAATTGATCATGATTTGAAAACAAATGAATATGGTCATAGTGATATTTTAGCTTTAGTAACGCAAAACCCTGCTGCTGCGCTTTATAATGTAAATACAAATACTAAAATTTCTACTCCTCAGTCTGTAAACCTTGATTTCCAAAGCGGTATTATGGCAGATACAGTAGCCTTTGCTAACGTACGCTGGGTCAACTGGAAGGATTTCTCAATTCGTCCACAGCAGTTTGAACGAGTTTCAAGAGCTTTAGGCGCGGCAGGTGCTACTCCTAATAATCCAAATGGCTTTGATATTGTTTCTTATACTGATGATCAAATCTCAGCTACTCTAGGCGTAGGCCGTAAATTTTCTGAACAATGGGCAGGTAACGTTTCTGTAGGTTGGGATTCAGGTGCTGGTAATCCAGTTTCTACTTTAGGCCCAACAGAAGGCTATTGGAATCTTGGTTTAGGTCTACAATTTAGCCCTGCACAAAACTACTTTATTGCGGGCGGTGTGAAATATTTCTGGTTAGGCGATGCAAAAGCTCAAGCTGCATCTGATTTCGGTTCTAATTCATATGTAGCTGATTTTGAAGATAACGATGCTTGGGGTTATGGTCTAAAAATTGGTTATCGTTTCTAAGGTAAATTATTTTAGAAAGGCTATCGCTTGCGGTAGCCTTTCTATTACTGCTCTACTATACAAATTTCAAGTGTTGCTAATTTAGCCAAAAAAATTCGGTTTTACTTGGTATATTTTTAAAACATTTACTCTAATTTTTTATTTATAAATCATTTATATACATCAGTATTCTTAGTCTTTTTACTCTAATCAAGTATATTTCTTGCATTCATCAGTTCATTTTTTAGACCGAGCTGAGCATTTACTCTTTTTTGTTTTGTGTTACTTTCCTTCAACTTTTTTGTTACAGATGGCATCAGGGAAAGACCATGAAGCTCAATAAAATTTATTCCGCTATTCTTCTTAGCTCACTCCCTCTCACTGCGGTTAATGCGGGTGGTTTAGACCGTTCAGGTCAATCTATTCAGGCATTTTTACAGCCTGGAAACTATTTTGAGGCAGGTATTTCTATCCTTGATCCTGATGTTTCAGGTACTGACGCAAATGGGAATGTTGCTGGTGATATGGCTGGTGACTACTATTTCCCATCAGCGGCTTTGAAAATTCAGGCTACTGATAAAATTTCACTTGGTCTGATCTATGATCAGCCATTTGGTGCTGATGCCGAGTACAAAGGAAATAATAACTTTGTTGAAAACCGTATGGTTCCATTTAAAGGTGGTACTACCGTTGAAGTAGATACTCAAAACCTGAATTTTCTGATTGGCTATCAGCCTACTCAAAACTGGAATTTGTATGCAGGTGCTGTTTATCAGACAGTTGATGGTACGGTGAAATTACGCGGTAATGCTTATAGCGCCTTCAATGGATATGATTTAAAAACAGGTGAAGACGAATCGGTAGGCTGGCTGGCTGGTATTGCTTATCAAATTCCTGAGATTGCCCTAAAAGCTGCTATAACCTATCGTTCTGAAATTGAGCATGATATGAATGCTTATGAGAATTTTGGCGCGGCAGGACTCACTGGTAATCCTCGACTTGATGGTGCAATGAACCAGATTAGTGCTACTTCTGGACGTACTGAATTAACCACGCCACAGTCAGTTAATATCGATTTTCAAACGGGCATTATGGAAAATACTGTCGCATTTGCCAATGTACGATGGGTAGAATGGTCCAAGTTTGCAGTTCAACCTTATAAATTCGGCAAGTTATCGCAAGTCCTTGGTCAATCAACTCCAGCTCTTGGCAAACCAAATGGCTTTAATCTGATTGACTATAAAGATGATCAGATTTCAGCAACGGTCGGTGTAGGTCGTAAATTTAATGATCTGTGGGCAGGTAATGTATCAGTAGGTTGGGATTCTGGTGCAGGTAATCCTGTAACAACTCTAGGCCCAACTGAAGGTTACTGGAGTATAGGTACAGGCGTACGTTTTTCACCGGCTGAAAATTACTTTATTGGTGCAGGTGTAAAATACTTCTGGTTAGGTGATGCTGATGCAGTAACAGGTGCTCATACGGCGGCAGGTACTTTTGAAAGTAATCATGCTATCGCTTATGGTCTAAATATTGGTTACAAATTCTAAAAATCTCATTAGACAATTTATAGAAAAAGGGCGCTTCAAGTGCCCTTTTTTAAGCTTATTTATAAAATCTTAAGCTGGAATATCGCGCAGTGACACTGAACGGATTGCCTCTTTTAAAGCAGCGTAACCATGAATTGCCTGGAACTGCGGGAACTCAGCGATTACATTTTCTGGCGCATCAAACAGGAAACCATGGTCTGCTTCACCCAGCATGGTTGTATCATTATACGAGTCCCCTGCTGCAATTACACGAAAGTTCAGGTTGTGGAGTGCCTTTACTGCCTCACGTTTCTGGTCTGGCTGACGTAATTTATAGGCAGTGATCATGCCTTTTTCATCTGTTTCCAGCTTGTGACAAAAAATAGTAGGCCAGCCCAACTGTTGCATCAATGGATGGGCAAATTCATAGAAAGTATCAGATAAAATAATCAGCTGGAAATGGGTACGGACCCACTCTACAAATTCTTTGGCGCCGGGTAATGGACCCATATCTGCAATTACGGCCTGAATATCATTTAAGCCTAAACCATGCTGCTTCAAGATATTTAAACGCTGAGTCATCAGGACATCGTAGTCAGGAATGTCTCGAGTAGTGGCTTCTAGTTCTTTAATCCCTGTTTTTTTTGCAAAGTTAATCCAGATTTCCGGGACTAATACCCCCTCAAGATCGAGACATACAATTTCCATGAATTCTCCAAGCATCATAAAAAAATCGGATTATCATAGCATTAACCCGATATATTTTGTGCAACTGTTTATTAATCAGTTTTATTCATAAGCTTTGTAGTTAATGTGCTAAGCAGCTTATTTCATTTCCCTTAAAATGTATTGCACTTTAGTGAATATATATTTTTACAGCGTCCAAGCCTTTGAGCCAGGAGCCTTCATGACTGCTATCCCAACCATTGATATAGTGGATGCCTTGGCATCTGAATATGCTGACAAATCTCCAAGCGAGATTCTGGAACTTGCCTTGAGTCAGGAAGGTGAAATTGCTATTTCATTTTCAGGGGCTGAAGATGTAGTCCTGATTGATATGGCCTCCCGCTTGGGAAAACCATTTCGGGTATTCAGTCTGGATACTGGCCGGCTGCATTCAGAAACCTATCAGTTTATTGAAAAAGTCCGCAATCATTACAACATTGAAATTGAAATTTGTTTTCCTGAAGCAGAACCCTTACTCGATATGGTAAATCGTAAAGGCCTGTTTAGCTTCTATGTTGATGGCCATCAGGAATGCTGTGGTATTCGTAAAGTTCAGCCATTACGCAAGAAACTAGCGACTTTAGATGGCTGGATTACCGGTCAGCGTCGTGACCAGAGTCCGGGAACCCGTACTGAAATACCAGTAGTTCAGGCAGACACAGGTTTTTCTGGGCCGGGTAAACAGTTAATCAAGTATAACCCGCTGGCCAACTGGTCAAGCAGTGATGTCTGGAGTTATATCCGTTTAATGGAAATTCCATATAATGCCCTGCATGAACGTGGTTTTATCTCAATCGGCTGTGAACCTTGTACTAAAGCTGTTTTACCAAATCAGCATGAACGTGAAGGGCGCTGGTGGTGGGAAGAAGCCACCCATAAAGAATGTGGTCTGCATGCTGGTAATTTAAAGAAGTAATATCAGTCAAAAAACCGCTCATACCTAACTGAGAGTCTTAACAGTTGATTGGGCGGTTTTTTATTTAACTGATGAATTCACATAAATTTATGCTGCGTCTGGACTGAAAGATTATATACTGTAACGCGTGTTCTATAATTCTAACAATGAGCAGCTCAATAAGAGCTGACAGATCCATTGCAGTGAGGCAATCAACGCTATGCGTCCATTACACCCAATTGATTTCATTTTTTTATCATTAGAAAAACGTCAACAGCCCATGCATGTAGGCGGTCTATTCCTGTTTGAAATTCCTGAACATGCACCCGCGACTTTTATACAAGATTTGGTACAGGATATTCGTAACTCAAAATCAATTCCGATACCACCCTTTAATAACCGGCTAAGTGGCCTGTTTTGGGATGAAGATGAAGAGTTTGATCTGGATCATCACTTCCGCCATATTTCACTGCCTCATCCAGGACGTATTCGCGAACTATTAGCTTATATTTCTCAAGAACATAGTACACTTATTGATCGCGCAAAACCGCTCTGGACCTGTAATATTATTGAAGGTATTGAAGGCAACCGATTTGCTATGTACTTCAAAATTCATCATGCCATGGTTGATGGAATTGCAGGAATGCGACTGGTTGAAAAATCACTATCTAAAGACCAGCAGGCTAAAAGTATTGTACCGCCATGGTGTGTAGAAGGCCCACGAGCCAAACGCCTTAAAGAAGCTAAAAAAGGAAGTACAAAGAAAATTCTTGGATTACTTAAAGACCAGTTTGAAGCTGTACCTAAAGTAATGTATGAACTGTCACAGACAGTGATGAAAGATATGGGCCGTAATCCGCACTATGTTTCTAGCTTTCAGGCACCGAAAAGTATACTCAATCAGCGGGTCAGTGCTTCACGACGTTTTGCAGCACAATCTTTTGAGTTGAACCGTTTGCGTAGTATCGCAAGTGCATTGGATGTAACTATTAATGATGTAATTCTGGCAGTGTGTTCGGGTGCTTTACGTGAATATCTTCTTAGCCAGAACAGTTTACCGGCCAAGCCATTAATTGCCATGGTTCCAGCTTCTATCCGGGATGATGACTCAGATGTGAGCAACCGGATCACCATGATTCTGGCCAATCTGGGTACACATCAGGCAGATCCACTGAAACGGCTGGAAACTATTCGCCGGAGTGTACTAAATGCTAAACAGCGCTTTAAACGGATGACATCAGGTCAGATTCTGAATTACAGCGCATTGGTATACTCTGCCGCAGGACTTAATATACTTTCAGGAATGATGCCTAAACGTCAGGCCTTTAACTTGGTAATTTCTAATGTGCCGGGTCCACGTGAACCCTTGTACTGGAATGGTGCAAAGTTGGATGCACTTTTTCCTGCTTCGATTGTACTAGATGGACAAGCTTTAAATATTACCATGACCAGTTATCTGGACAAACTCGAGGTCGGCTTAATCGCCTGTCGCAATGCATTACCCAAAATGCAGAATCTGCTTACCCATTTGGAAGATGAAATACAACGTTTTGAATCACTGATTGAAGCTGAAACGTTTGAGAAAAATCTGACTGTAACAGGTTAAAGAACAATAGAAAATTGAGGGGCTAAATTAGGCCCCTTATTTTTTAATAGTACGGCACTGTTTTAAAAGCTGGTGACAAACCGAGCGGATCATCGCAGTAGTAATCTGGATTTCTCGACCATCATCATCAAGCATATAGCATGTATTCACTTTTTTTGAATCAAGTACGTGTTGAAAACCTTTATGAATAATTCTTTCGCTAACATTCATGTCATTTACCTCATTTGCTAAGACTACATAGGGGAGAAAAGTCTTTGGCTACCCAATGCATCTAGTATTGAAAATTCATGCATGAAAGTAAAATTTCAGTTGTAACAAGGATTAAGCGAAATTCTGTTACAACTTTAGCTTAAGATGATGTCATATTGCTCTTGCGTATACAGATTTTCGACCTGGAACTTAATTACCCGATTTACAAAATGCTCTAAATCCGCCACTGCTGGTGCTTCTGCTGTTAATAGACGGTCTATGACTGCAGGATGTGCAACTACTGTAAAGCCACTTTGTGATTCAAATGCCCGAGCATAGCGCATAATTTCTCGAAATATCTCGTAACATACTGTTTCTGCTGTTTTCACATATCCCCGTCCCTGACAGGTTGGGCAAGCTTCACATAATAGATGTTCTAAAGACTCCCGAGTTCGTTTCCGGGTCATTTCTACCAGTCCCAATTCGGAAACTTGTGTAATTTTAGTTTTGGCATGATCCCGTTCCAGCATTTTTTCAAACTGGTGCATGACTTCATTGCGGTGGTTCGCTTCCTGCATGTCAATAAAATCAATAATAATGATGCCGCCCAAGTTGCGTAGTCGTAACTGCCGGACAATCACTTGAGTGGCTTCCATATTGGTTTTAAAGACCGTATCTTCAAGTGAACGGCCGCCCACATAGGAACCTGTATTAACATCAATAGTAGTCATGGCTTCAGTCTGATCAATCATCAGATAGCCACCTGATTTTAAGGCCACTCGTGTCTGCAAGGCTTTTTGCAGGTCTTCTTCGACATTATACAAGTCGAAAAGTGGGCGCTCACCTGGGTAGTGAATCAGACGATCTTGCATACCCGGTACGAACTCTTCAATAAATTCGCTCAGTTTGGTATAGATTTCCCGCGAATCAATATAGATTTTGGCAGTTTCTTCATTGGCCAGATCACGGATAACACGCTGAGGCAAAGGTAATTCTTCAAAAATCAGAGATGGGACAGTGGTAGCACGCTGTTTGCGCTGAATATATTCCCAAAGCTTGGCAAGGTAGGCCATATCTTGGGCAATATCTGCTTCATCGACGCCATCAGCTGCCGTACGCACAATTACACTACCTGGTAAATCGTGCTGTTGCTGAATTTTCTCAATCAGTGAACGCAGCCGGTCACGCTCTTCTTCTGATTCGATTCGCTGTGAAACCCCAATGTGATTTCCAAATGGCATCAGTACCAGATAGCGGGAAGGAATTGAAAGGTCAGTAGACAGCCGCGCGCCTTTAGTACCCAGCATATCTTTCATAACCTGTACCGTCAAAATCTGGCCGGGCTGTAATAATTCAAATACATTGGGAGTAGACTGGTTGCGGGGCCAGATCATGTCATTGATATGTAAAAAAGCTGTACGTGAAAGGCCAATATCGACAAAAGCAGCCTGCATGCCAGGCAATACACGGACTACCTTGCCTTTATAGATATTTCCCACCAGACCACGCTTGACAGTCCGTTCAACAAACAGTTCATTGACCGTACCATTTTCAACTAATGCGACCCGACATTCCATAGGGGTGACATTAATGAGTAGCTCATCAGACATACTAAAACTCAAAACATTATAAAAATTCTTTCCAGCGGTTAATTTAGTGCCTTAACTGCTTTTAATAACTGTATTGTCTCATGTAACGGCAACCCGACTACATTGGTGTAGCTGCCAAAAATTCGGGGAATATATTGCGCTGCAATGCCCTGTATGGCATATGCACCCGCTTTGCCTTCTGGCTCTCCGGTCGCCCAATAATGCTCCATGTCGTTTGGACTGAGTGTTTGAAATTCAACCTGGGTATGTACCACTATACTCGAAATCTGCCGGGATGTGGCAATACAGACCCCTGAAAAAACATCATGGTGTCTGCCAGATAATTTTGACCAGATTTCAAAGGCATGCTGCTTCGATTCAGGTTTACCAATAATGGTACCATCCAGCCCGAGACTGGTATCAGCAGCAATAATTACAGATTCAGGATATTGTGCGAGTACTGCCTGTGCTTTTTGACGAGCCAGACGCTCTACATACTCAGGGACACTTTCACCTGCTCTTGTGCTCTCGTCAATATCAGGACTGTGAATATCGAATTCCAGTCCTAATTGCCTGAGCAGCTCCTGTCGCCTTGGCGAACTTGAGGCCAGAATCAGATGCGCCATTTTCGCAGCAGGTAATAAAGGATGGGCCAGCACAAAATACTGCTAAGCAATGGCTGCCAGTGCCGTGCAATTGAAAAATGCAGCCCCGCCATAACCTGGGTGAACCAGGTAAATAGCAGATGGGCAAAAATTGCTAGCGTTGTCAGTACCCATAAATTGCCAAAGGTTAAAATCCGGCGTTCACGGGTAAACCAACGTACGACAAAGGTGATCAGCACAAAACTGAGTGCATTCATTCCCAGGGGCGCATCACGTAGCAAGTCTGTAAAAATGCCTACTGCAAAGGCAAACCAGACACCTGTCCAGCTTGGCTGACACAATATCCAGAACAGCATGATCATCAGCATAAATAATGGCCGCCATCCAGAAATGTCATAAGACAATGGATAGACCATTAATACTGACCCGACTATGACTGACAGGATAATGACAATCAATGGATCTTTACGCTTTTCATAACGCAACTTAGCGATTGGCATAGGGTTGCTCCATCGCCAGAGAGTCCGAAAACAGGATCACCACATGATGTCCACCAGCCAGCTGTGCAGCTGGAACCACCTGAATCTGGGCGAACTCACCTGAATTATGGCGTCTGACTTTAGATACGGTACCCACCAGATAACCTGCCGGAAAATGTTCACCTAAACCTGAAGTATAGATTTTGTCTCCTGGTTTGATATCTGCACTGGTCGGCACGTATTCCATTTTCAGCAGCCCGAGATCACCTGTTCCTGCCACAATAGCACGCATACCGGTCCGTTCCAGACGTACAGATAGCGAATGTTCCTTGTCCGAGAGCAACATTACACGGCTAGAATGTGGATAGACATCAATGATCTGCCCCATTACTCCACGGTCATCCAGCACAGTCTGCCCCACCTTGAGCTGATTGCTGGCTCCCCGGTTAATAATAATGATATGCCGTAAGGGATCAGCATCAGTACCGATGACTTCTGCAATTTCCATACGACCATCAATAATAAGTGGTGTATCGAGCAGACCGCGTAAACGTGTATTCTCGGCAGAGAGCTTCTGACAATTTTTGTAGACGCACCTGAGCCTGTAACAGCTCGGCCTGCATCGCAGTATTTTCACGGCGCAGCTGGGCTTCAGATTTGGTTTGTTGACTCAGCCATTCTCTCGACAACACGGGATAGCTTGCCAGTGCATAAATAGGATTATATGCAGCGTACAGGACTTCCCTGGCAGGTTGCACCACATGCGGCATGCGCCAGTCAAAAAACAGCACAATAAGGCAGGTGATCACCGCTATGATGAATGAGCGAAAAGATGGCGGTTGTCTTGAAAAAAGATTCGGTTGCACCGCCTGGTTCCTAACTTAACCTACAAACAGCATATCATGATTCGGATTATCGAAGAATTCGAGTACCTTACCGCCACCGCGAGTCACACAGGTCAGTGGATCTTCTGCAACCATAACAGGCAGTCCGGTTTCCTGAGCCAGCAGTTTGTCCAGATTACGCAGCAATGCACCACCGCCTGTAAGCACAATTCCGCGCTCGGCAATATCAGAGGACAGCTCTGGTGGAGTCTGTTCAAGTGCCGATTTTACTGCACTGACAATATTGGAAAGCGGATCAGCAATGGCCTGAGTAATTTCATCAGAGGTTACGGTAATTGAACGGGGAACGCCTTCAGCCAGGTTACGGCCACGCACTTCGATTTCAAGTGTTGTACCGTCTCCGATCGCCATACCCACTTCTTTCTTGATCAGTTCCGCAGTCGTTTCACCAATCACGCAACCATGTGCTTTACGCACATAATTAATGATCTGCTCATCAAAAACATCACCACCAATACGTAGAGAATCTGCGTACACACAACCCTGTAGGGAAATAATCGCAATTTCAGTGGTACCGCCACCAACATCAACCACCATAGAACCACACGCCTGCTCAACCGGCATACCTGCACCGATTGCAGCCGCCATCGGCTCTTCAATCAGGCGGACATCACGCGCACCTGCATTAAATACCGCTTCACGAATAGCACGACGCTCAACCAGTGTCGATTTGCATGGTACACACACCACAACACGTGGTGCAGGTGGAAACAGGCGCTTCTCATGGACTTTGCCAATGAACTGGTTCAGCATGGTCTCAGTTACTTCAAAGTCGGCAATTACGCCATCTTTCATCGGACGTATGGCAGAAATATTTGCCGGGGTACGTCCAAGCATCTGTTTCGCATCCAGGCCTACGGCGGCAACAATTTTCTGTGAACCACTGTGACGGATCGCGACAACTGTCGGTTCATTCAGAATGATGCCCCGCCCTGGTGCATAAATAAGTGTATTTGCTGTACCTAAATCAATGGCTAGATCCGGCGAAAACAAGCCAATTAGTCGTTTTAGAATCACGGGTCGTTCTCAGTTAAACTTTATGTGGACGCAAGGTGGCAACTTTAACTAAATGTAGTGCGTTGAACAAGTCAATCGCTTATTATAACGCACGATATTTTGAATTTTTTAATACTGATTAGGTGATGGTATGTCTACACCGGATGCTCAGCATTCTGCAGATTTAAATGCACAAACAGTTTCAGCAATCGCCAATCTTGCACGTCTTTCGCTCAATGATACGCAATCTGCTGAATATGCTCAAAGTCTAAATAAAATTTTAGGCATGATGGATACCTTAAAGGCAATCGATACTGAGGGTGTTGAACCGCTAAAAAGTCCATTTGATCACCCTCAGCCATTACGTCAGGATGTTGTGACTGAAACCAATCATCGTGAAGAATATCAGGCAGTTGCCCCAGCTACTGAAGCGGGGCTGTATCTGGTTCCACGTGTAATTGAATAATTATCTGGTCAACTTCTGTACTTCAAAACTGAACCTAAAAGAATTTAACTCATGACTGATTTGCATCGTTTATCGATTCGTGAACTTGCCGAAGGCTTAAAAACAGCCCAGTTTTCCTCGCGCGAATTGACTCAGCACTATTTAAACCGTATTGAAAAAATTGATGCGCAGGTTAACAGCTATGTCACTGTAACTGCCGAACAGGCACTGGCTCAAGCTGATGCTGCTGATGCTGCGATTAAAACCGGTACCGCAACTGTACTTACCGGCGTACCTATCGCACATAAAGATATTTTCTGTACTCAAGGTATTAAAACCACTGCCGGCTCTAAAATGCTGGACAACTTTATTTCCCCTTACGATGCTACCGTAGTTGCTAAGGGCAAAGCAGCCGGTCTGGTCACACTAGGTAAAGTGAATATGGATGAATTCGCTATGGGTTCAACCTCCGAGAATTCATTTTACGGTGCGACCAAAAACCCGTGGAATTTAAGCTGTGTACCGGGTGGATCATCGGGTGGTTCGGCAGCGGCTGTGGCAGCAGATCTTGCTCCGTTTGCCACCGGCACCGATACCGGTGGTTCAATCCGTCAGCCTGCATCTTTTTGTGGTCTCACTGGTCTGAAACCTACCTATGGCCGTGTATCCCGTTTCGGAATGATTGCCTATGCCTCGTCACTGGATCAAGGTGGCCCGATGGCACGTTCTGCTGAAGACTGTGCTTATTTGATGAATGTCATGGCCGGCCATGATGAAAAAGACTCGACCTCCATGAATCAGGAAGTCGATGATTATGTAGCCAACTTGAATACAGCTTCTGTTAAAGGTTTACGTGTTGGTATTCCTAAGCAGTATTTTCAGGTTGATGGGTTGAATGCTGAAGTGAAAGCGCGTGTTGAAGAGTCATTGAAAAAGCTCGAAGAAATGGGCGCGATTCTGGTTGAAATTGACCTAAACATGACTGAGGCTTACGTTCCAACTTATTATCTGATTGCTCCGGCCGAGGCCTCATCCAACCTGTCACGTTATGACGGCGTGCGTTATGGCTATCGCTGTGAAAATCCGGTGGACTTGATGGATCTTTACAAACGTTCGCGTTCGGAAGGTTTTGGTACAGAAGTCCAGCGCCGGATCCTGATTGGAACCTATGCCCTGTCAGCCGGTTATTATGATGCTTACTATGTCAAAGCCCAGAAAGTTCGTCGCCTGATTCAGCAGGATTTTCTGAAAGCCTTTGAACAGGTCGATGTGATTGCAGCTCCAAGTGCGCCAACTACTGCCTATCAGCTGGGTGCTGCACAAGATACGGTAGCCATGTATCTGGGCGATATCTATACCCTTGCGGTCAACCTTGCCGGTCTGCCAGCTATTAATGCGCCAATTGGTTTCGATGCCAACCAGCTGCCTGTAGGCCTGCAACTGATTGGTAATTACTGGTCTGAGTCACAACTGCTGTCTGTAGTACACCAGTATCAGCAGGTAACCGACTGGCACACCCAACGTGCGGCAATTGCTGAGGAGAATGCATAATGGCTCAAGCTCAAAAATCGGCTAAACCGAAGTCCAACCTGATTGATGGTTGGGAAGTCGTTATTGGGATCGAGATTCACACTCAACTTGCGACCAAATCGAAAATCTTCTCAGGTTCATCGACTGAATTCGGTCAAGACCCAAATACACAAGCCAGCCTGGTTGATCTGGCCATGCCGGGCGTATTGCCAGTACTCAACAAAGAAGTAGTGGATTTAGCGATTCGCTTTGGTTTGGGTATTGATGCCTACATTGACCAAGCATCTGTGTTTGCACGTAAAAACTACTTTTACCCGGATTCTCCAAAAGGTTACCAGATTAGCCAGATGGACAATCCGATTGTGGGCTTGGGTCATATCGACATCCAGCTTGAAGATGGTACAGTTAAACGCATTGGCGTGACGCGTGCGCACCTTGAGGAAGATGCTGGTAAATCAATCCATGACCAGTTTGAAGGCATGTCAGGCATTGACTTGAACCGTGCAGGTACGCCACTTTTAGAGATCGTATCTGAACCGGATATGCGCTCAGTTGAAGAAGCGGTTGCCTACATTAAAGCGATTCACACGCTAGTGCGTTGGTTAGGGATCTCTGACGGTAACATGGCAGAAGGTTCGTTCCGTGCCGATTGTAACGTGTCTTTACGCCGTCCGGGTCAACCGTTCGGTACACGTTGTGAGTTGAAAAACCTCAACTCATTCCGTTTCATTGAACAAGCGATTAACGTGGAAATCGAACGTCAAATGGAAATCCTTGAATGGGATGGCACGATTGACCAAGAAACACGTTTATTTGACCCTGTGAAGATGGAAACGCGTTCAATGCGTTCAAAAGAAGAAGCGAACGATTACCGCTACTTCCCTGACCCAGACTTGTTACCTGTCATTATTGCTGATGAGCAAATCGAAGCAATTAAAGCGACCATGCCTGAGCTTCCTGCTGCACGTCGTGCGCGTTTCGTAGCTGACTTTGGTGTGACTGAGTACGATGCACACGTATTAACGCTGACTCGTGAAATGTCAGAGTTCTACGAAGAAGTCGTTAAGGCTGCTGGCGGTGCTGCGCAAGGTAAGATTGCTGCAAACTGGGTGATGGGTGAATTCTCAGGGGCTTTAAATAAAGCCAGCTTAGATCTTGCTGACTCTCCTGTGACTGCTGAGAAACTTGGCGGCATGATCGCGCGTATTGTAGACAATACGATTAGCGGTAAGATCGCAAAACAAGTGTTCGGCTTTATGTGGGAAGAAGGCAAAACTGCGGACGAAATTATTGCGGAAAAAGGCTTGAAACAGGAAACTGATACAGGCGCGATTGAAGCAATTATTAAGGAAGTACTTGCTGCCAACGAGAAGATGGTTGAAGAGTATAAATCTGGTAAAGAGAAAGCTTTCAACGGTCTTGTTGGTCAAGTGATGAAAGCGTCTAAGGGTAAAGCCAACCCTGCACAAGTAAATGAATTAATGAAAAAATTGATTGGTTAATCTGATCTTTTTCTAAAAAAACCCGCTTTAGAGCGGGTTTTTTAGAAATTTATTAAAAATAATATTTCCGATTATTAGCCCTTTACTACTATAAGCGGGTAATTCATCGACACTCTTAACTCCATAGTGGTTAAGTAACATAGATAGTCGAGGAACTAAAATATCCAGATTTTTTTCGAGATTTTCGAAATTTTCAGTCCCATATAGATTTTGAAGAATTAAATCAGTACTCTTTAATGTAAATGATTTAGTTTCCGTAAATATTAGACCCTTTGATGCCAAATAATCAACATCAACAGAAGCGGGATAAAGACTTAAAAAATATTCAGTTAAAGTATTTAAGCCTTTCAAATACTCTGTAAAAGAAAGATTTTTAATCTTTTCGATCTCATCTTGTTGTAAGCCTTTTTGATTTAACATACTTACCAAATTTCGACAGTTAAAATCCTCTCCTTGATATGTAATATTAATAGTCAAATTTCTAATAGCAGTTAAAAAACCTAAAAAATTGATTTGATTTTTTGAAATATTACTTAATGTCTCAATTGCATCATCAAGAATATAGCTATTATCATCTGCTTCATCTGAATCTAATTTTTTTGATAATAGTTCAATTAAGAGTTGCTTAGACGAATTCTCTTTTCTCCTAATAATATTTTTTAGTCCCTCATGAAATAGATATTGAAAATTTGCATCTGTCACTTTTGAAAGAATTTTTATCGCTTCTTGATCAGAGTTAGAACTAGTGGTGAGTTTTGACTCTAGCATTGTATTTATACTTTGCTTAAATTGTTGAATTTCTGCTTGTACTTTTTGATTTTCAGCTTCTATTAATTGTGGGCCATGTACTAGTAACAGTTCAGGAACTCTTTTTTCTATCTGGTAGTCAATAGTTTCTATAATTTGCAATAAAGTTGGGCCATTATAAATATCTCGAGCTGCTTGCTGAACAGTACTATTTTCTGAAGCCTCTGCCTCCATTTTAACCTTTTCTAACATTCTTACTTTTCACTCTTACTTTTAACTTTTTCCTTTAATTTTATATCACGGCCTGCCTGAATAACTGTTGAGCCGTTAGAAGCTTTCGCTGAATTTCTAACTCCCGAATTGCTTCCGAACATCGCAATTATAGCTGCCAACAAGCCATGTAAAGCCGAGAATATAATAGCCCATGTGTTGTAATCATAACCTATCCAATCAATTTTAAAATAAATTGCGCTGCCTACTGTCAAAACCCAAGCAATAGCGACTAACAGATATAAAATTTTCAAACTACTTCGTTTAATTATCAAATAAAATTATTTTATATCAAAATCTTGTGGTAATTATAGAAAGTTTCCTGAATCCCCAATATTCATTTACTGCTTTATATTAAATAATGACCTTCAAAAAAGTATCCTCTATCGCCAAACTCGAAGACTTAGGACTTACCAAAGTTCGCTAATCCCCCTAAATCCCCCTAAATCCCCCTTTGAAAAAAGGGGATTTTGTCGTGTAATCAAATCGATACGTGATGTTCCATCTCCTTTTTTAAAGGAGAGGACTAGGGAGAGGATTTAAAACATGCTATAAAATCAAAAACAAACCGAAGAAAAATAAAAATGACACCTGAACAATTACAGCTCTATATTTTCTTTGGTCTTGGGATCTTTATTCTGCTCATTATCTTGCTTCTGCTTCATCCCAAGTCCCGTAGCAAAATCACTACACCCTCTAAAACTCGAAGCAGTCGAGACTCCAAGTTAGCCAACCTTTCCAATGGTATCGAGCTAATTTTTACACCGATTTTCTGGATCATTAAACTCATCATCGGGATATTCAAATCATAAAGCTATTCTTAACGGAAATTTGAAATCTGCTCAGAAAATGCCACTTTTCCCATATTGGAAATTGATTAATTAGAATAGAATCTGCGCATTCTCCCATCCCGCTCACTAACATGTCCAAGAACCTCGCCACCCTGATCGGCTTTAGTGCCATCTTACAGTGGTCGTCTATCGTGGGTTTACTCAAAAAAGTTAGTGCAAATATTGGTGCAGATTTAGCTGTGCTGTTTATGTATAGCTTAAGTGCGGTACTGCTGTTTGCCCTATTTCGCATTCCCAACTTGAAAATCATTCCACGCAAATATCTCTTTGGTGCAACGGCATTATTTGTGGTCTATGAAATCTGCTTTTCCTATGCCATTGCCCTTGCCCAAAACGCACAACAAGCCATAGAAATCAGCTTGGTCAATTACCTGTGGCCAAGTATGACCATCTTGATGCTGATTCTATTTAAAGAACTGAACTTCAATAAGTGGGTGATTTTAGGTTTAGGGATTAGCCTTGCAGGCGTGTTCTATATTCAAACCGGGAATGGTACGATTGATCTTGCTGCGGTGATTAGCCATATGCAAAGTAATCCGCTGAGTTATGGACTGGCATTTGTAGGCGCAAGTTTATGGTCACTGTATTGTGTGATGACTAAAAAATACAGTCAGGGACATAACCCGATTAGCCTCTTTTTTATTGCCACCAGTCTAGTGCTGTGGCTCAAAATGCTCGTACTACATCCTGAGCAATTTGTACACATCGTTCAGATTGATGCCACAACATTGATGTATATGCTGATGGTCTCTACCGTGACAGGTTTAGGTTATGCCGCATGGAATATTGGCATTAACCGAGGCAATATCACCATGCTGGTCACGCTGTCTTATTTCAGCCCAATATTTTCATCCATCATGTCGATGTGGATTTTACAAACACCTCTATCGAAAACCTTTTGGCTTGGGGCAATCATGGTGACTTTGGGTTCTTTTGTGTGCTGGATTTCGACCAATTGGCATGAGCTTAAACAACGTTTTATCACGATGCGGTTAAGACAAACTTGAACCGCAGCTTTTTACTTATACAACTTATTTTTATCCGAGATTTTAACGGGTAACACCCAACTTATTCCAAAGATCCGGCGTCAAGAAAGTTGTTACCAGCTTATTCAAATCTACATATTTCAGAACACCATTAAGCTGCTGTTTAATTTCAGGCGTTTTAAGAATTTCTTCACCTGTAATACTGCCTAACTCTTGAAAACTATCTCCCACCGCCTGCAAACCTTCAGTCTGAATCACCGCCTTGGTCTGTGCCGAACATTGCTCTACCAGTATGCGTTGCAGCACAGTGGCCAGATTCTTATCTAATGCTTCCTTTTGTGTCGCCGTCACATTACTAAAGGCCTTTAAGTCGGGATGATTGCCCAATGCCACAAAGGTCCATTGCAGAACTACGGTTTTATCGGTGGGGGTGGTCGATTTCATCAAACAGTTACTGAGCTGATCCACCGTTGGGCCAGCCAATGCAATCTGAGAGGCCCCTAGTAAGGTTGCCCCTATAAAAAGTCCGCGAAACTTGCTCAAGGATATAAGCGCCATAGTATTTCCCTGCTTTTTAATATTGGGCCAATTACATAAAACCGTTTATTTGTAGCATACCGGCTGTTGGTTTACCTGTTATGACTGTGTAAATAGGTGCATTAGAAAGTTTATAGAGAAACCATGAAGACAATGTTCCGTAGACATCAAAAGTTTTCTAATTCCTTAATAACAATAAGCAGGGAACTGTAGCGTAATAACAGACTGCGGCTTATAGTCAGCAAAACCGGTATATAGGGAATTGACCAGATTCTTTATATTAAAAAAACCCGCCGAAGCGGGTGGAGTAAAAGCAGCTTTAATCATCTAATACGGCTTCAAAGGTCTTGAGACGTTTATAGATCGATAACAGCTCGATAATCGTTTTCCAGGACATAATCAGATACTGAAATGATTCACGGACTTTATCGAAAACATTACCAATCTGGTTGATCAGGCCCAAAGTCATCTTGCCGGCTGCAATAGCAGGGAAAAGCACGACCAGACTGTAGAGGATATCAAGCTGGCGGTACCAGGTTGCCACCAGATTAAAATAGGCGTAATGAAAATATAAACGGAAATAGTTCTGGCGTACTCGGGAAAACAGCTCTTTTAAGGTTGCCGGCTGGGCTCGGTCTGCATAGTCTTCACCATATACCAGCTCTTTACGGTAAGCTGCCTCAACTTTCTGGTTATTAAACTCAAGGCCCGGTAACTTGACACCCACCACCATGAGCAGAACCGTACCAAAGATAGCCCAGACAATGGCTGCCCAGACCAGTGAGTGTTCTACCTGCCCCACCAGCGGCAATTCCGGTACATGCCGGGAGAGCTCAAATAGGATTGGCAGGAATGCAACCAGAACCATAACCGCTTTAATCAGCTCGACCCCTAAATCTTCCATAATAGTGGCAAAACGCATGGTGTCCTCCTGAACCCGCTGTGATGCTCCTTCAACATGACGTAACCGGTCCCAATGCGCGGTATAGTATTCATTCATTGCGGTACGCCAACGAAAGATATAATGACTGGTAAAGAAAGCATTAATGACCATAATAGTCACTGCTACCATGGCAATATATAAAAAGGTCAAGGTACCCATATACAGGTCACGGATATTACCGCCACCGCTACTCAGCATTCGCTGAATTAAATCCCAGAATGGCCCATACCAGGCATTAATGGCTACACTGACCTGTACGCTAAACCAGATATTAAACAGAATAAATGCCGAGCCCCATACCGACCAGCGCTGCCAGGGATGATTTGCTTTAAATCGCCAAAAAATGGCAAAGATCGCAGTAGCTACGAAGAACCACAGGTAAAACCAGAGAAATGCCGGAGACCAGAACCGGCTAACCCCAATGGGCAGTTCAGCCTGAGCATAATCTGATGGAAAGCCCAGCCAGCTTCCCCACTCCCGTCCGCCTGCTACATACCAGAGCAGCAGGTTGACTATGAACCAGAACAGCAATGACAGAAAAAATACTTTGGGTTGTGGAAAAAAAGATTTAAACATGCAACCTGTGATTCCTTTTATTTTTTATAAACGGCATTGAACTGATAAATTACACGTGTGGCTGGTCAAGTACCAGTCTCTTGATGAATGGACCGGTCATTTTTAGTTTATTATTTTTCTATAGCAGGTTTCCAGCAGTTCTTCTTTGACTGTCAGCATCAGTATTTAAGATGCTAAATATCACAAAAAGCAGGGCCAGTGCCCTGCTTTTTATAAGTGCACCAGATTAGGAAACCTTTAAATTGAGTTCCTGTTGCATCATTTCACGGATTTTATATTTCTGGGCTTTGCCTGAAGCAGTTAAAGGAAAAGCTGTTACAAACCGGATATAACGCGGCACTTTCTGGTGCGAGATATGTTCCTTGCAGTACTGTCGGATAATTTCTTCACTGGTATTACTATGCGGATGCAGGATAATACAGGCGCAAAGTTCCTCACCATATTTCTGGTCAGGCACACCTACAACCTGTACATCAGACACATCGGGATGAGTATATAAAAAATCCTCTATTTCTTTAGGGAACAGGTTTTCCCCTCCCCGAATGACGACATCTTTAATACGGCCCTTAATCTGGATAAAGCCCTGCTGGTCCATTTCCGCCAGATCTCCGGTATGCATCCAGCCAGTCTGATCAATCACTTCTTTAGTTTTTTCTTCATCTTCCCAATAGCCCAGCATGACTGAATAGCCCCGGGTACATAGTTGGCCAAGTTTGCCGCGCGGTACAATCTTGCCGTTACGGTCGATAATCTTGATTTCTACATGCGGATGTATGCGTCCCACTGTATTGACCCGGGTTTCAATCGGGTCATCTACCATACTCTGGGCACTTACCGGCGAGGTTTCAGTCATGCCATAGCATATGGTCACTTGTGACATATGCATGCGGTCGATCACACGCTGCATAATCTCACGCGGACACGGACTGCCCGCCATAATTCCGGTACGCAGGCTGCTCAGGTCAAACTCGTTAAACTGCTCATGTTCCAGCATGGCAATAAACATGGTAGGCACACCGTAAGCAGCCGTACATTTTTCCTGTTCAATAGCCTTTAAACTGCTAAGTGGATTAAACACATCACATGGATAGACCATTGCAGAACCATGAGTTACACAGGCCAGATTTCCCATGACCATACCAAAACAGTGAAATAGTGGTACCGAAATACATACTCTGTCCTGCGGGGTAAGTAAAATTCGTTCACCAACAAAATAGCCATTATTCAGAATATTGTTATGGGTCAGCATGGTCCCTTTGGGGTTACCGGTAGTACCAGATGTAAACTGGATATTAATAGTTTCATCGAATTGTAATTCCTGACCGATATTTTGCAGCGCCTGCAACTGCTCTGAGGTAGGTGAAGTCAGTAAGTCATCGAAACAGTGGAAAGCAGGATGAGCCTGATCATCAATTTTTATCAGATGTTTTAAATGCGGCAGTCGCTGTAAAGACAGTTCACGGCTTTGAGTTTCATGCAGCTCAGGAACAATCTTGAGTAAAATTTCCTTAAAGTTACTTGTTTTGCACTGTACTGCCATAATCAGGCCAACACAGGATACCTTGTTGAGCACATATTCAAGTTCATGACTGCGATAAGATGGATTCAGGTTGACCAGAATGATACCTGCCTTAGCCGTGGCAAACTGTGCAATAGTCCATTCCACACAGTTGGGTGCCCAGATTGCAAGGCGATCACCTTTTTTTAGTCCCAGCTCAAGCAGATTACAGGCAAAGGCATCAACCAGTGTTCTCAATTCTGCATAACTGATGCGACGATTTTGGTGAACCGAGACAACGGCATCCTGTGCAGTATATTGCGCACATGCCTGATCAAATTTCTGTCCAATGGTCATGCCCAGTAAAGGTTGCTCACTTGCACCAGATGCATAACTTAATTGTGTATCTGTCATTGAATCCTACTCCTTGATTCATTGTCATTGTGTTTTTCAGATTGTTATTAGGGGTCGATACATGACCCCGGTTTTCATTGTGTTTTACGTATTGTTATGTGCAATTCTTTGTTCAGTTCTTTCTTATCCATACAACAGGCATGTTTAGGTGTTAATTTTCTCCTTGTACCGGTTGAGGTGCACGAACGACTGCCTGCAGACAGAACTCGGCTACATAACGGACAAAGTCCTGCTTATCAAACTTTTTACGGCGAGCCGGGTCAATCGGCTCGACTACAGCAAAAGTCATGGCACCAACAATACACAGGGCTGCGGTATTGACATCGTCAAAACTGAAATCTCCACTTTCCTGACCTTCTTTCAAAATATCAATAATGGCATTCTTGATTAGCTGCTTAACCCGTACACGCTCAATTTCGATAGCCACATCGACTGGTTCGAAGATGAGTGAATAAGCCAGCTGCGGTCCGGTAAGTGCGCGTTTTACAAAGGCTGTAACTGCCTTAAACAGTTTTTCTTTTGGCGGCAGGTCTTCCCGGTAAATGGACTCAAGAATGCGGATTTCCTGCATGGCAGCGTCGGTCAGGACTTCCACCAGTAACTGGTTTTTTGAATTAAAGTAACGGTAGACCAGACCGCTTGAAATACCGGCCAGTTCTGCAATGGCATTAATCTGGGCATCTTTAAATCCCCCACGAGCAGTCAGGTCACGTGTAGCCTGTAAAATGGCCAGCCGGTTCTGCGCCATCCGTTCTTCCATCAGAGAAGATCTTTTATAGTTCATAAGAAAAATATTATTTACTTCACGCCTTAAAATGAATTATAAATCATTTTATGAATAAAGGTTCACTTTTTTAAAAAATAATTGTATTGTGAACTCAGGTCACAACAAATACAGCTGCGAAATAACAAATACAGTTCTACAGGATGGTAGAGAATGAATTTACAAACAATTGATTTTGGAATAGATAATACCCTAAAAGCCCTACAGGAATCGGTTCAGAACTTTGCCAAAAAGGAAGTGGCGCCTCTTGCGGCCAAGGCCGATCAGGATAATCTGTTTCCAGCGCAACTGTGGAAAAAAATGGGTGACATGGGCCTGTTGGGCATGACCGTCTCTGAAGAGTACGGCGGCAGTAATATGGGTTATCTGGCTCACATTCTGGTCATGGAAGAAATCTCGCGGGCCAGTGCATCTATTGGCTTGTCTTATGGTGCACATTCTAACCTCTGTATCAACCAGATTCACCGTCATGGTACTGAAGCACAGAAACAGCGTTACCTGCCAAAACTGGTATCTGGTGAATATGTAGGAGCGCTGGCAATGTCTGAACCGAATGCCGGTTCAGACGTGGTAAGTATGACACTTCGTGCTGACCAGAAAGGCGACCACTATGTATTAAATGGTTCAAAAATGTGGATCACCAATGGTGGTGATGCTGACGTATTGGTGGTCTATGCCAAAACCGATCTGCAGGCAGGTGCCAAAGGCATGACGGCCTTCTTAATTGAAAAAGACATGAAAGGCTTTAGTCATGGCCAGCATCTGGACAAACTGGGGATGCGCGGCTCTAACACTTACCCTCTATTTTTTGATGACTGTAAAGTACCCGCCGAGAATGTACTGGGTGGAGTGGGCAATGGTGTCAAGGTACTCATGAGTGGACTTGATTATGAACGCGCTGTACTAAGCGGTGGTCCGCTTGGCATTATGGATGCCTGTCTGGATATTGTGATGCCCTACCTGCATGAACGTAAGCAGTTCGGTCAGGCACTAGGCGAGTTCCAGTTAATGCAAGGCAAAATTGCCGACATGTATTCGACCTGGCTGGCCTGCAAGGCTCTAGTATACAGCGTAGGTCAAGCCTGTGACCGTGCTGATCATGGCCGTGCTCTGCGTAAAGATGCAGCGAGCGCCATTTTATATTCGGCTGAAAAAGCCACTTGGATGGCCGGTGAAGCAATTCAGACTTTAGGTGGTAATGGTTATATCAATGACTTTGCTACAGGGCGTTTATGGCGCGATGCCAAACTGTATGAGATCGGTGCCGGCACTTCAGAAATCCGACGCATGCTGATTGGCCGTGAGCTGTTCAACGAAACAGCTTGATCCCTTTAACCTTAATGCACAAGGATGACTGCCATGAACCAGATTGCAATCAAGATGAATAGCCGCAGTGAAGAATTCAAACAGAATAAGCAGGCCATGCAGGAACTGGTCGATGACCTGAACCAGCTGGCTGCCAAAATCCAGCTGGGTGGCGGAGAAAAGGCCCGAGAAAAACATCTGGCCCGGGGTAAACTGCTACCACGTCAACGTATCGAACGCCTTCTAGATACAGGCAGCCCTTTTCTGGAAATTGGCCAGCTGGCTGCCTATGGCTTGTATGACAATGATGTACCTTCTGCCGGTGTAATTGCCGGTATTGGTCAGGTGCATGGTGTACAGTGCATGATTATTGCCAATGACGCCACAGTTAAAGGTGGTACCTATTATCCGCTTACAGTCAAAAAACACCTTCGGGCCCAGGAAATTGCCGAGCAGAACCGGCTGCCCTGCATCTATCTGGTAGACTCGGGAGGAGCTTTCCTGCCTCTCCAGGATGAAGTATTTCCAGACCGCGACCATTTTGGCCGGATTTTCTATAATCAGGCACAGATGTCTGCCAAAGGCATACCGCAAATTGCAGTGGTCATGGGCAGCTGTACCGCAGGGGGTGCCTATGTACCGGCCATGTCGGATGAAACCATTATTGTGCGTAATCAGGGCACAATTTTTCTCGGTGGCCCGCCACTGGTCAAGGCAGCCACAGGCGAAGTGGTTACTAGCGAAGATCTCGGCGGTGGCGATGTCCACACCCGTCTTTCCGGTGTTGCCGACCATCTGGCTGAAAATGATCTGCATGCACTTGGAATCACCCGCAGGATTGTAGCCAACCTGAACTGGAAAAAAGCAGCACAGCTTCAGCTAAAAGAGATTGAATCACCATTATTTGATGCCGAAGAGCTATATGGCATTATTCCGAGTGACAGCCGCAAACCTTTTGATGTACGGGAAATCATTGCACGAATTGTTGATGGTTCACGCTTCGATGAATTTAAGGCACGGTTTGGAACTACGCTTATTACAGGCTTCGCTCATCTGTATGGTATGCCGGTCGGAATTATTGCCAATAATGGCATTCTCTTTTCCGAATCTGCCCAGAAAGGCGCACATTTTATTGAACTGTGTACACAACGCAAAATTCCACTGCTATTCATTCAGAACATTACCGGCTTTATGGTTGGCCGCCAGTATGAAAATGAAGGAATTGCCAAACATGGCGCCAAACTGGTCATGGCAGTTGCTACAGCCAAAGTTCCTAAAATCACGCTGGTAATTGGCGGCTCATTTGGCGCCGGAAACTATGGCATGTGTGGCCGTGCATACTCACCGCGCTTTATGTGGACATGGCCTAATTCACGTATATCGGTCATGGGTGGCGAGCAGGCTGCTAGTGTTCTTGCCACTTTACGCCGCGATGCCATTGAGAGCAAAGGCGAAAACTGGACTGCCGAGCAGGAAGACGAGTTCAAAAATCCGATTCGACAACAGTACGAGCGCCAGGGCCATCCTTATTATGCCTCTGCCCGACTGTGGGATGACGGGGTAATTGATCCTGCACAAAGCCGTCAGGTACTTGCACTCAGTTTGTCCGCGGCCTTGAATGCTCCAATTGAAGAAACCCATTTTGGCGTATTCCGCATGTAGGAGAGATTCATGAAGCATTTTGAACTGATTGAAATTAAAGAGCAGCCTAATGGAGCCACCTATATCTGGCTAAACCGTCCAGAACTGCACAATGCCTTTAATGCACAATTAATTGCCGAGCTCAGCCAGTGTTTTGATGCGCTAGAGCAAAACGTTAATACTCGTGTGGTAATACTGGCAGGCCGCGGCAAAAATTTCTCTGCTGGCGCAGACCTGAACTGGATGAAAGCAGCCCGTCATTTTAGTAGTGAAGAGAACCAGCAGGATGCCATGAAGCTGGCCACCATGCTGCATAAACTGGCTCATCTTAGACAGCCCACCATTGCCCGTGTGCATGGTGCAGCACTAGGAGGCGGGTTAGGCCTGGCCTCGGCCTGTGATATATGTATTGCCAGCGAAAAAGCAATGTTTGCAACCTCTGAAGTACGTTTGGGACTGGCTCCCTCTACCATCAGTCCCTATGTGATTCGGGCCATTGGTGCGCGTCAGGCTTCACGTTACTTTTTAACTGCTGAGCGGCTTTCAGCACAGCAGGCTAAAGCCATCGGACTGGCTCATGAAGTCTATAGTGCCGAAGCACTGGATACAGGCATTCAACAAATAATTGAACAGCTGCTATTAGGTAGTCCGCAGGCACAAACGGCTTCCAAACAACTGATCGACACTGTAGCCGAACAGGAACTGACTGCTGAACTTATGCAGCAGACCGCAGCTCATATTGCAAGATTACGGCTGGGCGAAGAGGCACAAGAAGGCCTGAGTGCCTTTTTGGAAAAACGTACACCGCACTGGTGCGCTTAAGGCCATTTTCCACAAAATCATAAAAAGCAGGATAAAGGATTATGTTTAAGAAAATTTTAATTGCGAACCGTGGTGAAATTGCCTGTCGTGTCATCCGTACTGCCAAGGAACTCGGCATTCAAACTGTTGCGGTTTATTCTGAAGCTGATGCCGAGGCACAGCATGTTAAACAGGCAGATGAAGCCATCTGTATTGGTCGTGCTCCAGCCAGTGAAAGTTACCTGCAAATTGAACGGATTATAGAAGCAGCACTGCTAACCGGTGCAGAAGCGGTCCATCCGGGTTATGGCTTTTTATCTGAAAATGATGATTTTGCACTAGCCTGCCAGCAAAATGGTATCGAATTTATTGGGCCGCCGGTGGAAGCAATCCGGGCAATGGGTCTAAAAGCTACCTCTAAAGCACTCATGGAAAAGGCCGGTGTGCCGTTGACACCAGGTTATCATGGCAAAAATCAGGAGCCGAATTTTTTAAAACAGCAGGCCGATGCGATTGGCTACCCGGTGCTGATTAAAGCCAGTGCAGGTGGTGGCGGTAAAGGCATGCGTCTGGTGGAACGCAGTGAAGACTTCTTAAGTTCTCTGACCTCATGCAAGAGCGAAGCTCGATCAAGTTTTGGTAATGAAGATGTATTAATTGAACGTTATGTCACGCGCCCAAGACACATTGAGGTTCAGGTTTTTGGTGACAAGCATGGCAATTATGTTCATCTGTTTGAGCGTGACTGTTCAGTACAGCGCCGTCACCAGAAGGTTCTGGAGGAAGCCCCTGCTCCGCTGATGCCAGAAGAAAAACTGGAGGCCATGCGCCAAGCTGCGATTGACGCCGCACGCGCTGTCAACTACGTAGGTGCCGGTACAGTCGAATTTATTGTCGAGCAGGATGGTACGGCCTATTTTATGGAAATGAATACTCGCCTGCAGGTCGAACATCCGGTGACTGAAATGATTACCGGACAGGATCTGGTCGAGTGGCAGCTACGGGTTGCCTATGGTGAACCTCTACCTAAAGCTCAGGCGGATCTTTCTATTCAAGGTCATGCCTTGGAAGCTCGGATTTATGCAGAAGATCCAGATAATGGCTTTTTACCCTCGATTGGTAAAATTCATTTTCTGCAATACCCACAGCAGAATGCACATGTGCGGGTAGATAGCGGCATTATTCAGGGCGACAGCATCAGCAGCTTTTATGACCCGATGATTGCCAAGCTGATTGTCTGGGGCAAAACCCGTCAGGATGCACTGCGCCAGATGCAGCATGCCTTGCAAAACTTTTATATTCAGGGTGTGGGTAATAATGTAGCTTTCCTGCACCGTCTGGTGGGGACTGGATCATTTAGCCAGCCAAACTTAGATACTGGACTGATCGAGCGTGAAAATATCCAGCTGTTCAGTTCAAAGCCTGAGATTAAACCATCTCTACTGGCACAAGCTGCTGTCCTCCATCTGCTTCAGCAGACGTTAAAGCACTCCCTGCCGCATGATCCTTGGCAACAGCCTAACTTCTGGCGATTGAACCAGCAGGCTAAAACCCATGTTCAGTTACGCCATCAGCAGGAAATTTATGATATTGAACTGGCTATCTTAAAACAGGGCTATCTGGTTAAGGTCCATAATCAAGATTTTAAAATTTCTGGCGAACTGACTGCATCTAATACAGCCCATCTCCAGATAGATAATCATCAACATAAGCTATGCTTTGTAAAGTGTGACTCAAGTCTGGTGCTCTTTGAACAGGCACAACCCTATGAGTTTGAAATTATTGATCCGTATGCCCATGTAGAAGGTGAGGCTGAAGAAGCAGGTAATCTTAAGGCACCTATGCCAGGCATTATTACTCAGGTACTGGTAGAGCAGTTTGCTCAGGTCAAAAAAGATGAACCGCTTATGACACTGGAAGCTATGAAAATTGAATATACCATCCGGGCACCACAGGACGGTATCATTAACAATCTGTTCTTCCAGTCTGGTGATCAGGTCGCTGCGGGTGATGAATTGCTGGATTTCTGTATTGAAGCGGAGGCCTCTGCATGAATGAAAGTATCAGGATTGTTGAAGTCGGTGCACGTGATGGCCTGCAAAATGAAAAAAGTGTGATCACTTTTCAGCAGCGTTACGAGTTTCTTACTCGCCTGATGGCAACGGGGATTAAAGCGATAGAAGTGGGCTCTTGTGTATCGGCAAAGTGGGTTCCACAAATGGCTAACAGTGATGAACTTTATGCACAGCTCCCGAAACAGGATGATATTTCACTGAGTCTGCTAACTCCTAATTTGAAAGGTTTTGAAGCCGCCCTTCAGGTGAAGTGTCAGGAAATTGCAGTTTTTACGGCAGCCTCAGAAAGCTTCACTCAGAAAAATATTAATTGTTCGATTCAGGAGAGCCTTGAACGCTTTCAAGATATTATGCAACAGGCCAAACAGCATAATATTCGGGTGCGTGGTTATGTATCGTGTATGGTGGACTGCCCTTATGAGGGTGCAATTTCCCCCCAGAAAGTTGCAGAAGTTGCAAAGACTTTATATGACATGGGCTGTTATGAAGTATCGTTAGGTGAAACTATTGGAACCGCTACACCATTAAGGGTTCGCGCAGTCTGGAAAGAATGCCTTGAACTCCTGCCAAAAGAAGCTCTGGCTGGGCACTTTCATGACACTTATGGTATGGCAATTACTAATATCTATGAGTCGATTCAGCAAGGAATCCGTAGCTTTGATTCTTCAATCTCGGGACTTGGTGGCTGTCCTTATGCCAAAGGTGCTTCAGGTAATGTTGCAACTGAAGATGTCTATTATCTGGTTAGCCAGATGGGTTTTGATACGGGTATACAGCTCGAAAAACTGATGGCAGCCGCAGACTATATTGCAGAGGTATTGCATCGGCCTAATCCGTCTAAATTTGCACAGGCCTATAAACAAAAACTTTGCACAGTATAAAGTCTATAAAAAATTAAGGATGAGGTCCTATGAATAATAAAGTTTATCCCTCAGCATCCGATGCGTTAAAAGATATTGTACAGGATGGTCAACAGATTGCTGTAGGCGGATTCGGCCTATGTGGTATTCCTGAGGCTCTGATTTCAGCTCTAAAAGAAACCGGAGTAAAAGACCTGACCTGTATTTCCAATAATGCAGGCGTAGATGACTTCGGTTTAGGAAAGCTGCTGGCTACCCGTCAGATCAAGAAAATGATTTCATCCTATGTGGGAGAAAATAAAGAATTTGAGCGTCAATACCTGAGTGGTGAACTTGAAGTTGAACTTACCCCTCAAGGTACGCTGGCCGAAAAACTGCGGGCCGGCGGTGCTGGTATTCCAGCATTTTTTACCCAGACCGGCGTAGGCACTCTCATTGCTGAAGGGAAGGAAGAGCGAGAGTTCAACGGCAAAACCTATATCATGGAAGAATCACTGACAGCCGATATATCGCTGGTTAAAGCCTATAAAGCCGACAAAGCCGGAAATCTGGTCTTTCGTAAAACCGCGCAGAACTTTAATCCGGTCTGTGCCATGGCCGGAAAAATTACCGTGGCTGAAGTTGAACAGATTGTCGAGATTGGTGAGCTGGATCCGGATGCTATTCACCTGCCGGGAATCTATGTTAACCGTATTGTACTCAATGCCACACCTGAAAAACGGATTGAACAGATGACACTGAAAACGGCGGAGGGATAAATATGGCCTGGTCACGTAATGAAATGGCACAGCGTGCCGCACAGGAACTCGAAGACGGATTTTATGTCAACCTGGGTATTGGATTGCCGACCCTGGTCGCCAACTATATTCCAGAACAGGTCAATGTCTGGCTCCAGTCTGAAAACGGTTTACTGGGGATTGGGGAGTTTCCGACTGAAGAAACGGTGGATGCTGATCTGATCAATGCGGGTAAGCAGACCGTAACAGCCCGGCCCGGCGCTGCATTTTTCTCAAGTGCCGAATCCTTTGCCATGATTCGTGGTGGACACATCAATATTGCGATTTTAGGAGCAATGGAAGTTTCCGAACAGGGAGATCTGGCCAACTGGATGATTCCGGGCAAGAAAGTCAAGGGCATGGGCGGAGCCATGGATCTGGTTGCAGGTGTACAAAAAGTCGTGGTGTTGATGGAACACTGTGCGAAAGATGGAACACCAAAAATTGTAAAACAGTGTAGCCTGCCACTTACAGGTAAAGGTGTAGTCCACCGGATTATTACAGATTTAGGGGTAATGGATGTCACCAAACAGGGAATCGAGCTGATTGAACTGGCTGAACAGGTAAGTTTTGAAGATATTCAGGCTGTAACCGGAGTCAGGCTCATCAATACAATTTCTACAGAACTGGCAGATTAAAATATTTGAATACAAATTTTAAAGTGGTTGTAAACAGCCACTTTAATAAGTTTTAGGAACTAAAAAATTTAATTCAATTGAGATATAAATTTAAAGTGAATAATTAGCTATTAAGGACGTGTTAAACTTTGTAAAAAAAAATTAAGAGTGTATCTATAATATATTTTTTTTATATTACATATAAGAAAGGAATCCAAATAATAAGAATTATTCTCTTTTAAATCAATCTATAAAATTGCCTATAATTTCTACAGAATATAAAAATTATCTCTATTCAGCTAATTTTATATATAAATTAAATACTTATAAAAGTTTTTATTTAGCCTGCATTTATACTGACAATTTTTACATAAGTTCTCGAATTAGATGCATTTTTCAATATACAGTTTGCTAAGCATATTGCAAACTGATCATGAGCTTATCAATGACCCTTTTATTTCACTCCAGAGATCTCAAGGTCATTGTTCTCCTCAGCTGGGATAAGAAAGTCAGATAATGGCTTTCTTAGCTCCCATTTAGGGCCCCTTCACTCTCGCTCCCAACCAGGGGCTCTTTTTTTACCTATTAGTTTTGACAGCAGCCGTATCATTAAGCGCAGTAAGATTTTTCTGGTCGTCTCTCTGCTGGTTGTTATGTTTAGTCTCAATAGCCAGCTCAATCATTTCCAGTTTTTCCAAAGTAGCCTCCCGACCAGCTTGCATGCTGGCTTCACGCCCACGCACATCAAAAATATGGGCTTTTTCACGTAAGTCAGGCTGGATTACTATATCAGCATACTTCAACTCTTCATTAGCTAGCCGGTTCTGCATGATATTAATATTCTGATTAAACAGCCCCCAGACATTTGACGTTTCGGTATGAGTGGGCTGTGCCAGAATATCAACTGCAATAATAATATCAGCGCCCAGATCACGTGCCACCTCAACCGGCACCGGACTGGTCAGTCCCCCATCAACATATTCTTTATCACCAATACGGGTAGGAATAAACATGCTCGGAATAGATGCGGATGCGCGTACTGCCTGTCCGGTATTTCCATAGTTAAATACAGTACGGGCACCCTCTTTGAGTTCAGTGGCTACTGCATAAAAAGGTATTTTCATTTTTTCCAGCGGCATGTTATCAACCTGCTGATTAATATAGTCTTCAACTTTCTTGCCATCAAAAAAGCCTTTCATATCCAGGGTAATATCGCGTACATCGGTGGCTTTCATATTAAGAGCAATACTCCGCAGCTCTTTTGCAGATTTTCCACTGGCATATATAGAACCTACAATACTGCCTGCACTGGTTCCCACAATAAAATCTGGACGGATTCCCTGCTGCTCCAGAACCTCAATTACCCCTATGTGCGCATAGCCCCGGGCACCGCCGCTACCCAAGACCAAAGCCACAACTGGCCGCTGCTCTACTGTTTTAATCTGAGCAAAAGGAACCTTTTCAAACTGTGCCCGTGCATCAGTGACCATCTGTGCAGCCTGTGGCTCAGATGTTTTAAAATGTTGGCAGCCGGTCAGGCCGACCAGACTCATCCAGAGTAAGCAGAATGTGAGCTGTTTCATGGGCACTTGAGAGATCTGAGTTATTTTTCTGAAAAAGGAATTGTAGAAGTACATTTCAGAAATTGCTGTATAAAATTTATTTAAATTGTCATGATTGGACTCTAAACTCAAGCCATTTGTGAGAAGAATATCGATCATGAATTTATCTGTTCAGTATCTCACTATTTTTCTTATTTTTTTAAAACTGGGTTGTACCTCATTTGGAGGACCAGCTGCACACCTGGTCTTTTTTCACCGCACCTTTGTTGAAAAATATCGCTGGCTGACCAGCGATGAATATACGCAACTGGTCGCATTAGCCCAGCTTCTTCCCGGCCCTACCAGCAGTCAGGTTGGACTCGGTATCGGTTACTTACAAAGGGGTTATGGGGGCGCTCTTCTGGCTTGGCTTGGTTTCACCTTACCCTCTATAATTTTAATGCTGGGCTGTGCACTACTGAGTGTTTCCCTGTCTTCCTGGCTTTCTTCATCAGTTTTTCATATAGTACAACTTATCGTACTGGCCGTCGTAATTTTTGCTTTCTGGCAAATGTTAAAAAACTTCTGCAGTACGGTCTGGCAATTTATTTTGATGCTGGCTTCAGCACTTATTATTTATTTTATACCGCTAGCCATGAGCCAGCTGCTGGTGATTATCTTGGGTGGCGTGGCAGGATTATACTGCGTTCATACAGCGAAACTTGCTGTACCAATAGTTGTAAAAGATCAGCCAGAAATACAGAAAACTGTCTCTACATCCTTTCGTGCCTATTATTGGCTGTTGATATTTGTTGGCCTGTTTATATTACTTTTTATTATGCAATGGTGGGCACCTTCTTTTGCTATACAGATTTTTGAAAGTTTTTACCGTTCAGGCTCACTGGTATTTGGCGGAGGACATATTGTGCTTCCTCTCTTATATCAGGAACTGGTAACGTCCAGACTAATTGAAGAATCAAATTTTGAACTAGGTTATGCCTTTGCACAGCTTGTACCTGGACCTTTATTTACTTTTGCTTCTTACTTGGGTGCATTCTTACCGGTTACTTCTTCTCCATTAATTAATGCAGCGATTACTACAGCCGCCATTTTCCTTCCTTCATTTTTACTGATTTTCGGAACACTGCCTTACTGGTCTATCTTATTAAGGCAGACAAAAATTCAGGCTGCAGTTTATGGAATCAATGCCGCAGTAGTCGGTTTACTGCTGGCGATGGTATTGCAGCTCGGACAAAAAGGTATCCAGCACTGGAGTGATATAATTTTTGTTGGTCTTGTTATTGCTTTACTGAACAGTAAAATTCCGGTTCTATTGAGTTTACCACTCTCATGTTTAGGCTATTTTTTATTTTCACTTTATTTCTGATCATAAAAAAGCTCCTCGCAAGGAGCTTTAAACAAGTTTTACCAAATATCTGAATCGACTTTCTTCTTGAGTTCCGGATACTTATCTATTTTAAATTCCGGCTCCTTAATGCCTTTTTTAAGCTGAGAGCTATAATCTTTCAATAACATTCGCAAGAAAGGCGTCAGGAGTAAAATAGCAAACAGGTTAATTGTTGCCATTAAGCCCATGGATAGATCCGCCATTGACCAGACCAGTGGTACGCTGGTAATCGCGCCAAAATATACCATTGCCAATACCAGAAGACGAAATACAAACATGACTTTTGGCTGATTATTGATAAATTGAACGTTACTCTCAGCATAGGCGTAATTCCCGATAATAGAAGAGTAAGCAAACAAGAATAAAATCAGGGCCAGAAAATCATCACCCCAGCTACCGATCTGACTGACCAATGCCATCTGGGTGAGCGTAACGCCCTCAAAACCTGCTTCATGATACAGACCGGAAGCCAGAATGATAATCGCAGTACATGAACACACTACAAAGGTATCTACAAATACCCCAAGCATCTGTACTAGCCCCTGGTCTACCGGATGTTTTACATCTGAAGCAGCTGCAGCATTCGGTGCAGACCCCATGCCGGCTTCATTTGAAAACAGGCCACGTTTAATACCCTGCATCATAGCCATCGATACCATTGCACCAAAAAAACCACCCGCAGCAGCATCAAACTTAAAGGCTTCAGTAAAGATTAGTTTGAATATATCTGGAAGAATACTGAAATTTATTATGGCAATATAAAGTGCAACTGCCAGATAGAGCACAGCCATTAATGGCACCATACGCTCTGCCACGACCGCAATACGCTTGATTCCACCAAAAATAATTGCTGCGGTCATAATGACCAGTACTACGCCAACCCAAGAAACTTCAAAACCCAGTCCACCCAGATCAAGCATAATATTTGCACGGTCCCAGCCCCAGGCATGAGCAGTTGCATCTACAATCGAGTTAGCCTGTACTGCATTAAATACAAAGCCATAAGCTAAAATAAGAGAGAGTGCGAATACAACGCCTAACCATTTCTGCTTTAAACCTTGGGTAATGTAATAAGCTGGCCCTCCACGGAATTGCTGGTTCTGATGATCACGTACTTTAAATAGCTGTGCCAATGAGGACTCAACAAATGCTGAACTCATCCCCAGAAATGCAGTAAACCACATCCAGAATACGGCGCCCGGACCGCCAATTGCAATTGCAATTGCGACACCTGCAACGTTCCCTACCCCAACCCGACTCGCTAGACCCGTAACAAAAGCCTGAAACGGGGTAATACCATGCTGATCGTCACCTTCTTTACGGCTGCCCTTCATTACACGGATACTGTGTAAGAATAGGCGAATCTGAACTGCGCCGGTTAGAAGTGTATAAAACACTCCAACCACCACCAGAAAGACCACCAAAAAATCCCATAAAGGATCATTAAAGAAACTTACCCAAGCCATTAAACGGGTATTTAGTTGTTCATCCATACAATCTCTTGCTACTCAAATTTGTAAAATATCGCCGACTTCAACCTCAATAAAAAAGCCCCGTATGAGGGGGACTTTTTTATGAATGCCTGTTAAGCAAAGAATTTTAGAATCAGCTGAATCACGGTTGCGTTGATCAGGTCAACAAAGAAAGCACCACATAATGGTACGATCAAAAAGGCTTTATGTGATGGACCATACATATTGGTAATCGCCTGCATGTTTGCAACCGCTGTTGGGGTTGCGCCCATACCAAAGCCACAGTGGCCAGCAGCCAGTACTGCGGCATCATAATTCTTGCCCATTACCCGGAAAGTAATGAAAGCTGCATACAATGCCATAGTTAAAGTCTGTGCGCCTAAAATCACTACCAGTGGGCCTGCCAGATCAGCCAGTTGCCACAGTTTTAAAGACAGCAGTGCCATAGCCAGATAAAGTGACAGTGAAGAATTACCAAAGACATCAATTGCACGATCAAAGATATCAACCTTGAATATACTTTCTAGAACGTTACGCAGAACTACCCCACCGCCCAAGGCCCATACAAAGGTTGGCAGTTCAAACCAGGTACCTTTACTGTAACCTGTCATAAACTCAGCAAAGGCCAGACAGGCAGCGAACATGCCCAAGGTCGTAATCGCATTGTCAGCAGTAATCAGGCGTACCTGATGCGGATTTTCAAAAGGTGCAAGCTCGGGAAAATCGGGTGCAGGATGTGTATCCCGATCATTAATCTGACGCACGGTGCGTGGCTGAGACAGGTTGTATCGGTTAATTAAAAGTTTAGCCAATGGGCCGCCAATAATACCGCCAATAATCAGACCGAATGTTGCACTGGCCATCCCCAGAGCAAGTGCGCCTTGAATACCGTGTTCAACTTCCAGGATTTCGCCCCAGGCACCCGCTGTACCATGCCCGCCGGTCAGAGTAATTGAACCTGCTATCAGACCGATCAGCGGATCAACCCCCAGCAAACTGGCCAGACTCATACCGACTGCGTTTTGTACTACAATAAATGAAGCAACACAGATCAGGAATACCACCAAACCGATACCACCTTCTTTTAGCTTCATAAAGTTGGCACTTAGGCCAATGGAAGCAAAGAAAATCAGCATGAAGCTGGTCTGTAATTCACTGCTAAAAGTAATACTGTAACCCCAGAGGGAATGCACAAGTAACGAGACTACCGCAGCAACCAGACCACCGGCCACAGGTTCGGGAATGTTATAACGACTCAGAAAACCGATCTTGTTTACAAGGAAGCGGCCAAGAAGTAAAACAATTACTGCTGCAATAAGCGTGTAAAACGCATTAAAGGTAAATTCCATAAGAAGATCCATCAAATATGGCTAATGTCTTTCTTCATACTTTATTTTATATAAAATGCCGATTTTATAATCTATAGGCAACTTTACTTCAAATAAATTAAAGCATGCTGTAATCACAAGAATGTATCGCGTCTTTAAGTTAAGAATACATGAACTGTTCTATCTAAGAACGGAAAGTATCAAAACTCGACTGTATTACATCTTGCCTTATATTGAAGAAACATGGCCTTTGCATTTGGACCCCCATCCGGGATGCAAAACACAGCAACTTTAATGTATGGGTAAATACATGTTGAAACTGCTGAACAGGCTTAATACTGAGAGATAAACTCATTATAAGCTCCAAACTGTTGAATGAGTTCTTCTATAGAATACTACCTAGAAGTTGACTCGATGGAAGTTAAATTATCTTGGGTGTACAGATTAAAAAATTTGCTGATTATGCAGTTTTTTTTAAGGGATGTCTTGGGGGGATTGCAAATTTATCTACGACCTTAGTCTGACCTTTTTACTTCATTTTTATTGGAATTAGTCGAAAATATAAGAAGAATTCTTATTTGAATATAAAAAAACTGAGGCATGTGCCTCAGTTTTTAGTTTATTTACAATGATTTAGAAATCGTATTTAGCCATCATGCCAATGCGATTATCTTTACCTTTTACACCGGCAGCGGTTTCACGCTCACCATAGACATATTCAGCACCAAAAGTGATTGGTTTAACCGGATTAAACATTACGTTTAACCAGCCTTGTTGTAGCTGATCATTATCATCCGAGCCAGTTGCATCATCATAGAATATTGCGCCATATCCCAAGGTACTACGCCACTGCGGTGTGAACTTGTAGGTCGCGCCTAAAGACACAGCATTGAATTCATTCAGCTCAATATTATCGCCCTTAGCGGTATAACGGTTTTCTGTGTAAAGCAGGAACTTGTCATCACCCTTAACATGAGAATAATCAGCATTTAAGGTTAACTGGTCAGTTGGTTTAAAGTTGGCACCCACTGCCAGACCCCAGCCTAATTCTGTTTCATCGAAATAAGGCTCTGGTACACGATCTTTATCACCTTCTTTGCCAGTTAAATTTCTAGCACGAACTTCCTGTAACAGCGCACGACCAGTTACTACGCCTGCACCATCAGCAAATTTATGGTTAATTTTAGCAGTAGCTGCTGGCAGACGGTTATCATCATTACCTTTTTCCAGACCCAGGAAGTACCGGGTATTGGCATCTAGAGTATGGCTATAACGCACCATTGGAGTACGGTAGGTTCCGATACCCAGCGGTGCATTAAAGTCGAGCATTTCTGGTGTGGTTTCAGAAGAAAGGAATGATGAAGTAGTCTGACCAAACAGCCAGTCATTATAAGTCAGGTAGGCATGACGAATACGTACTGTGTCATTGCTGCTTCCACCACGGAAATCGACTTCAACTTTACCCCCAATATCTGCACCCTGGATTGGAGTTTTAAAATCCACTCCGACACGTGTAGTAGTCGCAGTTGCATCAAACCGATCTTCAGTGGCTTCCTTATCTGGCGCATTGTCCAGAGTTACTGTATTAATGCGGTTAAAGATCCCTCTTCCACCTTCAAACTGATAAGCTGCATCACCACGGACAAAACCGTAAAGCTTAACTTCCGCACCATTTGCTGTGCGGGCTGTTAAACCGGTTGCAGGCGTAGCAGGTGCCGGCGGGCTGGCATTATTACCAGACTGCTGAGATAAAGGGACAACTTGAGGTGTAGCTTGCAGTGCTGAAGAACTTGCTACAGTATTTTGCCCCTGATTGGAAGCTTGAGGTAAATGCTGGTGAATCAATGCCTTGAGTTCTTTAACCTCAGCACGAAGCTGTTGAAGTTCTTGTTGTTCTGTCATGGCATGTGCCGAGTTCATCATCAGTGCAGCAACTGCAACCGCGAGTCCCTGTGGCAGAAAAGCTTTTCGGCTAGATACTTTGCTCATCCTAATCTCCAGAAATATTATTATGTTCGCATCCGTGCAAGGTTGGCCAGGTCAGCCTGCAAGTTCAATTATGCTATTCCTTAAGTATTGCCAAACTCTTTTAAAAGTACTGCACTTAAATGCTTACAAAAATTAAAATAAAAACGCTAAAATTCCGTTGTTAGTAACATAATGTGTATTACCTAGGGCTAATGTAACAAGTTCTCTTTGTTATTAAAATCAGTTTTAACGTCTATTTTTAAATTTACGATCGTTTTTTGTGATATAAAACACAAATACCTTATTATTCTTAAGGTTATAAACCGGTATATAAAGCTATTATTTTATTTATAAGACTATTGTATATAGTAGAAGTAACTATAAATCAGCCTGAACCCGGTATTTTTATGAACCCTGAGCAAGTTCGCCATGTCGATGAAGCCATCACTTCCCGTCATTCAGTCCGCGCATTTTTATCCACTCCAGTAGACCCAAAACTGATTCGGGATATTCTTTCAGTAGCCAGCCATGCGCCTTCCGGTACCAACACTCAGCCTTGGAAAGTATATGTTGTTTATAGCCAAAAGCGTGATGCTCTAGTTGAAGCCGTATGTCAGGCCCAGATTGAAAGCAGTCAACATCCAGAACTGGCAGCACAATATAAAGAAACTTTTGCCTATTATCCCTCTACCTGGATTTCCCCTTTTATTGACCGGCGTCGTGAGAATGGCTGGGGACTATATGGTTTGCTAGGCATTCAAAAAGGAGAAAAAGAAAAAATGGCTGAGCAGCAGTTACGTAATTTCAAACTGTTCGATGCACCAGTTGGCCTGTTTTTTACCGTTAATAAAATTATGGGAATCGGGTCGAAGATGGATATTTCCATGATGATTCAGAATGTGATGGTTGCCGCTAAAGCTCGCGGTTTAGATACTTGCCCGCAAGCTGCCTGGAATCATTTTCACCCCCTGGTTTTAGAAATTCTGGGCGCTGCGGAAGATGAAGAACTGGTTTGCGCAGTTGCGCTAGGTTACGCAGACCCAGAAGCACTGGTTAATACGTTTATTACTCCACGCGAACCGGTAGAAAATTTTGCAGTTTTTCTGGATTAAACCACAAGAGATCTTTTATAGATTCCTTTAACTTTAATCCTTAAAGAGCTAGAGAGTTTCTAGTTTTAAATATACTGGCCACACCAATTACGATAAAGAACAGCATTACCAGTGCCATATTTAGCAGGGGGCTCCAGAACAGAAAATTCAGGATTAATCCGCCAACCAGGCCACAGGCAAATTGCATACTCCCCATGATTGCGCTGGCTGTACCGGCACGACTGCCTTGCTCGGCCATCGCCAAGGCCATTGCATTTGGTCCGGTAAAACCAATACCCGATACAGCCAGAAACAGTCCTGACATCACAATAGCAAGTGCAGTATCGTCATACAGTCCTGCACCAAGCAGAATAAAAACACCCATTAACTGGAGAATTCCACCAAGCTTTAAACGCTGTATGATCGACATATTTCGGGCCAAGCGTTTATTAATGGATGAAAATAGGGTAATCCCTACAGCATTAAATCCGAAAGCATAGGCAAAGTGCTGCTGACTTAGATGATATTGATCAATCAGGACGGATGCAGCTGAACTGATATAGCAAAACAGTACTGCGCCAGTAAAACAGCCAATCACCATCGGACCACGGAAACTTTTATCCTGAAAAATTGTTTTATATAAACTGAGCACCTGTCTCGCACTTAACTTTAAACGACGTTCAGGTTGCAGGGTTTCCTTAAAAAATAAAGCGACACAAATACAGCAAATTATCCCAATCAGAGCTAAGGCAACGAAAATAGCATGCCATTCAAAATAGATGAGGAGCCAGGCGCCTAAGGCCGGTGCCATAACAGGCGCGATTCCCATCACAATCATCATACTGGCAAAAGCCTGTGCAGAAGCTTGAACATCCAGCCGGTCACGGATTGCAGCACGGGCAATCACAACACCCACACATCCGCCTAGAGCCTGTAATATTCGGCTGAAAATCAGGCTCCATTCACTGGTAGCGAATGCACATAGCAGACTGGCCACGACGTACAGAAGCAAACCAAAATAGAGAGGTTTTTTCCGTCCAATACGGTCACTGACCGGACCATAAATCAACTGCCCGACAGCAAGTCCCAAGAAATAGGCTGGCAAGGTATTGGCCACCATTTGTGTACTGACGCCAAATTCCTCTGCCATGCCGGGTAAAGCCGGCAGATACATGTCGATCGAAAGCGGGCCTAAAGCAGTCAGCGAGGCCAGCAGCATCAGCCACGGCAAGCTGTAGTGCGAACGGCTATTATCCTTGGATAGGTCCATAGATGATTGATGAATTTATAAGATTAAAGACAAGCTTACACGCTCCATAGTATGATTTGTCATAGTGATTCGTGAAGTTTCACATTATGCAGTGCCTTTGAATAATTTTTATACAACCTGTTCTTAAAAAGGTGTCGATTGAAAGCTTGGCTTACCCGTGTTCAGCAGGCCACGTATAATACGTCCTTCATGTATAACGTGCGCATGATTATTGCCTTTACTGCAACCGCATTTGTGCCTTATCTGCTGGGTCAGCAACTGGCGACCATTCCTTTAACTTTGGGTGTAGTCGCGGCTGCACTAAGTGATATTGATGACCGTTTTTCAGTCAGGATTATGAATCTAGTCTATACCTATATCGGGTTCTTTATCACGGCTGCTTCTATCCAGTTTCTGTTTCCCTATCCAGTCCTGTTTGCAATCGGGCTGATCATTTCCTGTATTGGCTGGATATTGCTCGGTTCTCTGGGCCGGCGTTATGCCACTATTTCATATGGCTGTCTGGTTATTTCAGTTTACTCAATGCTGGGAGTACACCTGTTTGATCACTGGTATAACCAGCCTTTGCTCTTGGTCGCAGGCGCAGTCTGGTATGGAGTGATTTCCACCATCAGTTTCCTGCTGTTTCCAGTACGTCAGGTACAGGATAAACTTTCCCAATGCTATTCGGCATTGGGTGATTTCCTGTTTGCCAAATCTGCCCTGTTTGATGTTGATATGACATCCGACAGCTATCAGCAAAGTATGATTGACCTGTCACTTGAAAACGGCAAGCTTGTGGGTATTTTCAATGAAATGAAAACTGCCCTGCTCACCCGATTAAAAGGTGACCGGGGTCAACGTGATACCCGTCGCAGTCTGCACTATTATTTTGCGGCCCAAGATATTCATGAGCGGGTTGACTCAGCTCATATTGACTATCAGAAACTTGCGAAAATCTTTGAACATAGTGACATCTTGTTTCGTTTTCAGCGCATTCTCACTATTCAGGGCAAGGCCTGTAAAGACTTGGGTGAAAGTATTTTAAAGCGGACGACGTACCAGCATAACCGCCGCTTCAAGCATGCATTTGAAAACCTGCGTATTTCATTAGAGAAGCTGCGGGACGAACAGTATTATGATCAGGTTTGGGTAAATGCACTGTTTGCCTTGTATCGCAACCTAAAATCGATTGATGCCCAGCTGCGTAATGTTGAAACTGAACGTTATGTAGTTGAAAGAAGCAGATACCTTGAAAACCAGCTTAAAGATGATGATTTAAAAGGCTGGGATGATATTGTAATTCGTATCAAGCAGCATCTGACACCAGAATCTGTCCTGTTTCGCCATGCTGTGCGTTTATCAATTGTACTGTTTATAGGGTATGTGTTCGTACAACTCACCAATATTCAATATGGTTACTGGATTTTGCTCACCGCCCTATTTGTAAGCCAGCCCAACTTTAATGCTACCAAGCGCCGCTTACGTTTGCGTATTGTAGGTACACTGGTCGGTATTATTATTGGATATGCCATTTTATATTTTGTACCTTCAATAGAAGGCCAGCTTTGTTTACTGGTATTAAGCGGCGTTCTGTTTTTTGAGCTGCGCAGTAAACAATATGCCCAAGCTACTGCATTCATTACCATCTTAGCCCTTATCAACTTCAACTTGGACGGAATGGGATTTACCGCCGCCTTACCGCGTATGATAGATACCCTAATCGGCTGCGCGCTGGCATGGTTCGGTGTCAGCTTTATCTGGCCTGACTGGAAATTTCGCCGATTGCCACGCAGTATTCAGCGAGCACTCAGTGCACAGTGCGACTATTTAAATGAAGTCGTTCAGCAATATCATGAGGGCCGTAACAATGGTTTAACCTATCGGATTGTTCGCCGTAGCGCGCACAATACCGATGCTGAAATGGCATCTCTCATTTCTACCTTGGCAACTGAACCCGATTTTGATCCGTTACAGAAAAGTCGGGCATTCGAATTTTTATGTCTGAGCCATACCTTTTTAAGTTACATCGCAGCATTAGGTGCTCATCGGGAACAGGTAAAAGACCAAGAGATTCTTAAACTGCTAGATCAGGCTTTAGATGACATACGCGGCGCTCTGTTACGTGATGAGACACCAGACCTGAGTGCCCAGAATATACTCATTGCAACTCGCGAACGTCTCAGACAAAATCATGAAGAAGATCAAAAGTCTCTGATTATTCTGCAACAACTTTCACTAATGCTCAGTATTTTGCAACAGCTCAGTACGCTCAAGCAAAGCCTTAGCAATGAGCAGGATAATGCTGCGACCGAATTGGCTTCCTTGTAATTCAGTCTTAAATTGGCACAATATACTCCCTGAACGGGCAGAATTAATGCTAAACTTTGAAGAGTTTACCATTCATTATTTGCACTATGAACGCGAAAAATACTTATAGCTATACTTTACAGCCGGTCAATTACGAAGTTTCAGAAGCCGAACAGCGTCAGGTTCAGTTGCTGATCTGGCGTAGTACCAACAAGATCGGTATGAAAGCCTGGGCCATTATGGGCGTAATTGCCGTTCTGGCTATTTTGGGGATTATCTTTCTTAAAAACTACTCAACCATTTTCTGCTGGGTAGCTCTGGTTGGTGTAGCGCTTTACCTGCTGGTACGCAAATATGGTCTGGAGTGGTATGTTAAGCGCAAAATGACTGAATTTCCGGTTCAGGAAATCAAGGGAATTCGTTTGGGCGTTCAGCCACATGGCATTGTTATGCGCCAGAAAATGGGTATGCAGGAAGGTGTAGGAACCATCGGCTGGAAAGATGTTTATGAATGGTATGATGCGCCGGACTTTATTCTGATGAATTTTAAAGTAAAAGATCAGCCAGGTGCATATATCCTGCCAAAGCGTATGGACAGCAAGAATTTCTCTTTTGCCGTTATTCGCAAGCATCTCAAAGAAGCGGTGGGTGAACCTAAAACCATCTGAGTATTTTAAAATTCAGAGTTAAAAAACCTCCTGCTTATGGAGGTTTTTTATAAATTACTTAAAATAAATGATAATGAGAATGTCTATTAATCGCAAAATCCATTTTATCTACTTAATTTTTGTTTATAATCGGTGCCATTCTTGGCACATGATAATTCCACTACGCACATGTTTAAAAAAACATTTTTCCAAGTTCACTGGTTTCTGGGGATTACTGCGGGGCTGATTCTCTCGATTATGGGAGTAACGGGAGCAATTTACTCCTATGAACAGCAAATCTTAAAATGGATTAATCAGGACAGTTATGTAGTTCAGGCCGAACAACGTGACAAGCTGACACCTGCCGAGCTGTATCAACATTTCCATCAGCAGTCGCCTGAGCTTAAAATTAACAGTATTACAGTCGACACTGATCCAGCTGCTTCTTCTACAGTCAATATCGAGAAAAAAGGAGAGCGCCGCGGTTATAACATGATGGTAAACCCCTATACCGCAGAAGTTCTACCTGAAATTCAAGGACGCAAGTTTTTCCAGTTTATTCAGCAGCTGCACCGTAATCTAACAGTAGGCCCGGTCGGCAAACAGATTACCGGTGCCTGTACATTAATGCTGATTTTCTTTGTGCTAAGCGGACTCTATTTGCGCTGGCCCAAAAAACATTCATGGCGTCAGTGGTTTTTCATTAAACCCCGCTTAAAGGGACGCAACTTTATCTGGGATTTGCATGCCGTAGTTGGGACTTGGGTAGTGATCTTCTATCTGATTTTGGCCTGTACCGGCTTATTCTGGTCATATGAGTGGTGGCGTAATGGTATGTTTAAGGTACTGGGTGTAGAACGTGAACAGCCTGCTTTACAGGGAGGTAACCAGCCACGAGGGCAAGAAAAAGAATTGCAAGCGTCTACCGGTAGAAGCGGTGGACAGCAGACAGGTGACCGTGAAGCTGATCGTAAGCGTGGTCAGGGCCTTCCTCCCGAACAGGTACAATTGGCACTGACTCAAGCCTGGACAGGCTTTAATACACAAATTGGACGTGAATATTCAAGTCTGACCCTGACATTACCTAAAAAACCGGATGGTAAAATTGAGCTGTCCTTTACAGATGCTGTGCCTCAACATGAGCGCGCCCGCAATAAAGCAGTCTTCGATTATCGGACGTCTCAACTTGAAAATCTTGAGCTTTATGAAGATAAAAAGCTGAATGAAAAAATCATGAGCAGCATGTTACCCGTGCACCGGGGCAGTTTCTTTGGATCGGTTTATCAGTTTTTGGTTATGCTGGCAGCACTGGCCATGCCACTCTTCTTTGTTACAGGCTGGATGCTGTATTTAAAACGCCGCAAGCAGAAAAAACTGACACAGGCTGCACGTAACAGCAGTACTGCTCATTCTATTGATCCGAATGCAAAATCCTGGCTCATTACCTATGCTACTCAAACCGGTATGTCTGAACAGCTGGCGTGGCGTACTGCAACCAGCTTACAAGAAGCCCGACAACCGGTTACTGTCAAACCGATACAGCAGCTGCATGAGGCTGACCTTAAACAGGCAGAGCATGTATTATTTGTAGTGAGTACCTACGGTACTGGTGAAGCTCCAGATCTGGCCACTGGTTTTGTTAAAAAGCTAATGAAGAGTGATCTGGATTTAAGCCACTTGAACTATGCTGTTCTGGCCTTGGGTTCACAGGAATATCCTGACAGTTATTGCAGCTTTGGGCATGAGGTGAATCACTGGTTAAAACGCTCTGGTGCTCATCCCCTATTTGATGTCATTGAAATTAATAATGGCAGTAATGAAGATATTCAGCGTTGGAATCAGGCCCTGGCTCGGGCTACCCGGCTTGATTTAAGCAACATGAATATTGAAAAAGTATTTGACCAGTGGATACTGGATAAGCGCGAGCTGCTTAATCCGGGCAGCTTGGGTCGTCCGGCCTATAATGTCGAGCTGAAAGCCAAGCATGATGTAATCTGGCAGGCGGGCGATATTGCCGAGATACAGCCGGGCAATAGCCAAGCACGTATTCAAGACTTTCTGAACCAGCATCAGCTGGATGGCAATACGCAAGTAAATTCAATAAATATGAGCCTTGCAGAGGCTTTATGGGATCGTGACCTGACCGGAACGGTTGAAGTCTTTAATAGCGTTGATCAGTTACTGGAACAGTTACCTGCCCTGCCTTCACGCGAGTATTCGATTGCCAGTATACCTTCACAGCAGGTTTTGCGTCTGGTGGTACGTCAGTGTGAAGGAGCAGATGGTCTTGGTTTGGGGACAGGCTGGCTGACCAAGCATGTACCCTTACACTCACCGGTGGCACTACGCATTCGTACCAATGAATCTTTCCATCTGATCGATGATAATCGTCCAATTATCTGTATTGGTAATGGAACAGGTATCGCAGGACTGATGAGCCTGCTGCACAGCCGTGTACGCCAAGACTATACGCAAAACTGGCTGATTTTTGGTGAGCGCCAACGCAACTGTGACTACTTCTATCAGTCTACCCTAGAAGCGTGGCAAACTACAGGTATGTTGCAACGTCTGGATCTGGCCTTTTCACGTGATCAGGAGCAGCGTATTTATGTACACCATATTTTACGTGAACATAGCGAAGAGCTAAAAAACTGGATTGAACGTGGCGCAGTAATTTATGTCTGCGGCAGTATTAACGGAATGGCAAGCGATGTAGATCAGGCCCTGATCGATATTTTGGGTGAATGCTGTGTGGATGATCTTCGCCAAAATGGCCGCTATCGCCGTGATGTTTATTAAACTTTAGACTAGATGTAAAAAACCGGGCATATAGCCCGGTTTTTATTTACAAGTTTTGAAATTAACGGAAAAGGCCCGTCTGATAATTTGCCTGTCCTACGCCCGTCGAGGCCTGATAAGGATGAGTAAAGTCTTGCAGACCAGCCGCAGCTTCCTCAACATCTTTACCTTCCTTAACCACGAAACTGTCAAAGCCGGAACGTTTCATATAGTTCAAAACGTCCTTAAAAATATCACCTACTGCACGTAGTTCACCTTGAAAGCCCTGACGACGCAGTAACGCTGCAAAGGAATAACCACGGCCATCATTAAAACCGGCAAACTCAATAAAGATGGCATCCAGTGCATTTAACGGAAACTGGTGATCTTCTGGTGAGTCATTGACTGTCAAATAAAGTGCCTTTTTACCTTGTACTTGTGCCAGCTGCTCCAGCTGTGCTGTAGTCAGTAGGACATCCCCCGTAGGTAACTGACCATCTTCACCAATCAGCTGATAGGTATTATCCGCAATCGTGCTATCTTTATAAAGCACAGGTAATGCTGTATTAAGCATATGCACGCTCCTTAAAGGTCTGAATTCCTACGCGGCGGTAAGTATCAATGAATTTTTCATTGTCTGTACGCAAATCCAGATATGTATTTAAGATTTCTTCAATAATATCTGGTACCACTTCAGCTGCAAATGAAGGCCCGAGAATGTCGCCAATAGAAGCGTCATGGTCAGCATTACCACCGAGTGTAATCTGGTAAAACTCAGCGCCTTTTTTGTCTACCCCTAAAATACCGATATTACCGACATGATGATGACCACAGGCATTCATACAGCCTGAAATATTCAGATCAAGCTGACCCAGATTATACAGCGTATCCAGGTCTTCAAAACGGCGGGTAATCGCTTCAGCAATCGGAATAGACTTGGCATTTGCCAGTGAACAGAAATCTCCGCCCGGACAGCAGATAATATCTGTCAGGAATCCGATATGTGCACGTGCCAGGTTCTGTGCATCAAGAGTCTGCCATAATTCAAACAGGTCTTTTTGTGGCACATCGACCAGCGCAATATTCTGCTCGTGGGTAGTACGCAGTTCACCAAAGGTATAACGGTCTGCCAGGTCAGCAATCAGATTCATCTCTTCCGTAGTCATATCACCAGGCGCCACACCAGCACGCTTGAGCGAAATGGTTACAATACGGTAACCCTGCACTTTATGAGCATGGGTATTGATATTAAACCAGTGCTTGAACTTAGGATGAGCTTCAAACAGTTCAGCAAAGTCTTCATCAGCCAGATTCTGGTAATCAAATGGTGTGAATTCTTCATCCAGCTTTTTAAGAACTTCTGGCTGAATTTTCAGACTTTCACGAGTATGTGCAAATTCGGCTTCGACTTTCTCTGCAAATACTTGTGGTGTCAGGGCTTTAACCAGAATCTTGATCCGTGCTTTATATTTATTGTCACGGCGTCCATGCAGGTTATAGACACGTAATACTGCTTCCAGATACGCAATCAGGTCTTCACGTGGCAGGAATTCACGGATTACACTGCCAATGATAGGAGTACGGCCCAGACCGCCACCTACCATAATTTTATAACCCAGCTCGCCCTGTGCATTACGTATAATATAAACACCAATATCGTGAAACGCAGTCGCAGCGCGGTCAACTTCTGCAAGTGCTGAAACAGCAATCTTGAATTTACGCGGCAGGAAAGCAAATTCCGGGTGAAATGTACTCCACTGGCGGATCAGCTCGCAAGTTGGTCGCGGATCAGCAATCTCGCCTGCAACCACACCGGCATACTGGTCAGTCGTCGTATTACGTATACAGTTACCCGAAGTCTGGATCGCATGCATCTGTACTGTTGCCAGTTCAGCCAGAATATCAGGCACATCTTCAAGTGCCGGCCAGTTCAGCTGGATGTTCTGACGGGTAGAAACATGTGCATAACCACGGTCATATTTTTTTGAAATTTCAGCAATTTTTCTTAACTGCTTGGAATTCATTAGGCCGTAAGGTACCGCCATACGCAGCATAGGTGCGTAACGTTGTACATATAGACCATTCTGGAGGCGCAGTGGACGGTACTCATCCTCGGTAAGTTTACCGGCTAAATAACGTTCTGTTTGATCACGGAACTGTGCAACGCGTTCATTGACCAGCTGTTGATCGAAATCAGTATATAAATACATGGCGTACGGCTAGATTCATTATAACGGCTGATAGCATAACGAGCTTTGGTTCATCAACAAAATGCGTTTTTTACATATTTAATAGCGGTTTTATTGATAAAGAGCCAAAACACGATGATCAGTTGTTATTCTACCTGTTCCTGTGCAATTTACTGAGACGATTCAGGCCAGTTTCCCTCTCCTAGGCTCTGACCGCTAAATGTATAGCGTGCTTGTGATCGGGAGAACTTGATAGGACAAGCCAGCTGCGGTTCGGTTTTTTTCAGGTCTGCTGCTACAGGCACTTGAACAATCCATTTACGGGCTTGTGCTAAAGGAGAATTTAGGGCTTCATCCAGCCTCAGCACCGGTTCGACACAAATATCCAGTGCTGCAAAAGTATTACTCCACTCTGCCCAGGTTCTCCTTAAGATTTTAGCTTGAATAGCCTGTTTGACTTGTTTTCGGTCATCACTATCAAAAGAAGCACCTTTTTCTAGCAGAACAGGAAGATCCAAGACTTGGGCCAGACCTTGCATAAACTGCGGTTCCAGACTGCCGACAGATAGATAACGGCCATCTTTAGTCTGGTAATAGTCATAATATGTCCCGCCATTTAAGTGTTCCTGTTCTGGCATCTGCGGAGTTTGCCCGGCCAGAGCAGCGGAAGCAGCCATACTGTTTAAAGTCGCTACACAGTCTGTCATGGAAATATCAATATATTGTCCGAGTCCGCTTTGCTGACGCTCGATCACTGCAGTGAGAATACCGATGACTGCATGGAGTGAGCCTCCTGCAATATCTGCCACCTGAATGCCCAGAGGGGGTGGACCATCTTTTTCTCGTCCGCTATGGCCTGCGATACCAGCAACAGCAAGGTAGTTAATATCATGTCCTGCCCGGTCCCTATAAGGACCATCTTGACCATAGCCAGTGATTGAACAATAAATCAGTCGCGGATTAAGTTCGGCCAGTACAGCATAGTCTAGGCCTAAACGTTTCATTACGCCTGGCCGGAACTGCTCCACTACAATATCGAATTCACTTATTTTTTGCCTGATCAGTTCAATACTGGTCTTATCTTTCAAATCCAGAGTTACTGACTGTTTATTCCGGTTTAAATAACTGTGTGCAGTTGCCTGTCCATTAGCATAAGGCGGTAAAAGCCTGATCAAGTCGGGGCGAGTTGCAGACTCGACATGAATAACTTCTGCACCGAGATCGGCCAGATACAAACTGGCAAAAGGTCCAGGCAATAAAGTCGAGAAATCCAGTACCTTCAGTCCATTTAAGGGGGTAGTCATTATTGTTTTATCCAGATAAGGTTTCATTTCATCTTAAAAAGATAAAATCGGGTAAACAATGTCATGTTCAGCCATTTACCTTGATCATTTCGGCAATTTATCATGTAAAAATGGTAGTCTACCTATTGTAAATTGCCAATTAAATAATTTTTAGCGTCATTTAGGTCAACCACACGTGAACATAAAAGAGACTGAAGGATTTAACATGAGCCGTGATACGATTAGTATCCATTTCGTTAATGCGGCTCTGACTGGTGTAAAACGCCTCGGCATGGATGTAGAAACCTTACTTTCACATGTCGGTATCGAGGCCGAACTGCTACGCCAGCCGAAAGCTCGTATCTCGCCTGAACAGTACACCCGTTTCATTAAAATGCTATGGATGGTCACTCAGGATGAACACGTCGGTTTTGACGTACAGCCACGTCGGCTCGGCACCTTTGCCATTATGTGCCAGCTGATTATACATGCCAAAACTCTCGGTGATGCACTAGAACTTTCTTCACAGTTTTATAAGCTGTTTGGTGATGAATGGTCAGTTACGCTAGAGCGTGACAAGCATGAAGCACGGTTGGTGCCATTAATTCCTAAAAGTATGGACCCGGACCACTTTATTACTGAAAGTATGCTGATGATCTGGCATGGTCTGGCTTCTTGGCTGATCGGACGCCGCATACCGCTAGAACGGGTACATTTTGGTTATGCCCGCCCTGCCCATGCAGATGAATATGATGCGCTATTTTTTGCGCCGGTCATGCAGTTTGATGCACCACGTACTGAAGTAACTTTCGCTGCCGACTATCTGGACCTGCCCATTCGTCAGAATGATGAGTCATTGGAAGAGTTCCTGAAAACTGCGCCAGCACAACTGCTGGTGAAATTCAAAAATGTAAATTCTCTTACATCGCGTATTCGTGATGTGTTAAAGAGCCAGATTGGCGAAGAGATGCCAACCTTAAACGATGTTGCTTCCATGCTTTATCTGTCACCGCAGACCCTGCGCCGCCGTCTGGCCGCAGAAGGTAAAAGCTATCAGGGAGTTAAAGATGCCTTACGCCGCGATGCTGCCATTCACCTGCTGCTTAATCCGGAATTAACCCTGGAAGATGTTGCACAGCAGGTCGGTTTTAGTGAAACCAGCACCTTCCACCGCGCTTTCAAGAAATGGACTGGCGTCACCCCGGGTCTGTACCGCCAATTACATGGTTATCATTAAGTCTTAACTCAATTTCCGAATTTTCCTCCGCCCAGGTGTAAACACTTGGGCTTTTTTATAATTATTTATATTCAGTATTGGCAAAAACCAACATTTAGCCTGATTCGTTCTCGTCATTGCACTCTGTTTGCTTTGCAGTACACTCAAAAATTAGAAAAACCAGTCATTCAATATAAAAAGGAAAAATTATGAGCGAGGCTTATATTATTGATGCCATTCGCACCCCGCGAGGAAAAGGGAAAAAAGACGGCTCACTTTATGAAGTTAAACCGATCAGTCTGCTCACCGGATTACTCAACGAATTACAGCATCGTCATCAGCTTGATACTTCTAAAGTTGATGATATTGTTTTGGGCTGTGTAACGCCTGTAGGTGACCAGGGGGCAGATATTGCCAAAACCGCAGCTGTCGCAGCGGGCTGGAATGATGACGTTGCCGGTGTACAAATTAACCGCTTCTGTGCTTCAGGCCTTGAAGCGGTCAATATGGCGGCAATGAAGGTTCGCTCTGGCTGGGAGGATCTGGTGGTGGCAGGTGGTGTCGAGTCTATGTCACGTGTACCGATGGGCTCAGATGGTGGTCCTTGGGCACTTGACCCGGAAACCAATTTACACAGTGGTTTTGTCCCACAGGGTATCGGAGCTGACCTGATTGCTACACTGGACGGCTATACCCGTGAAGACGTAGACCACTTTGCGCTACATTCACAGCAGAAAGCTGCACAAGCCCAGGCCAGTGGTTATTTCAAAAAGTCTGTAATACCGGTTAAGGACAAAGCAGGTGTTGTCATTCTGGCAGAAGATGAATTTATCAAGCCGAATACCACGGCTGAAGGGCTAGCCAAACTTAATCCGAGCTTTGAAATGATGGGCCAAATGGGCTTTGATGCAGTAGCCCTACAAAAATATCCGGTAGCACAAAAGATTCATCATGTACATCATGCCGGAAACTCTTCTGGTATCGTTGATGGCGCTGCACTGGTACTGATTGCCTCTGATAAAGCAGTGAAAGAACAGAATCTGAAACCTAGAGCTAAAATCTTGTCGACCGCTCTGGTTGGCACCGATCCGACGATCATGCTAACCGGGCCAGCACCTGCTGCACGTAAAGCACTAGAAAAGGCTGGACTGAGTATTGATGATATTGACCTGTTTGAAGTCAATGAAGCTTTTGCAGCAGTGGTCATGCGCTTTATTCATGAGCTCAAGGTTGACCCAGCCAAAGTAAACGTCAATGGCGGTGCAATTGCAATGGGACATCCACTAGGTGCAACTGGCGCCATGATTCTTGGGACCTTACTAGATGAACTGGAGCGTCAGGATAAAAAACGTGGCCTGGCGACTTTATGTGTCGGCGGCGGCATGGGAATTGCTACTATTATCGAGCGCGTATAAGGAGAATAACATGAGCGCAATTCAATACGAAAAGAATACAGACCAGATTGTAGTGCTGACCCTAGATTCCAGCGGCCAGTCAGCTAACACCATGAATGCCGAGTTCCGTGAATCGCTAGATAAAGTTGTTCAGCAGCTCAGAGCTGAAACTGAAGTAAAAGGTATTATTTTCCGTTCAGCCAAAAAAACATTCTTTGCCGGTGGAGATCTTGACGAGCTGGTGACTACCACACCGGCACAGGCAACTGAATTTTTTCATATGGTACAAAAACTCAAAGCAGATTTGCGCTATATCGAAACTCTGGGTATTCCAGTGGTTGCCTGTTTAAATGGTACAGCTTTAGGTGGTGGCTGGGAGCTGGCACTTGGCTGCCATTACCGTATCGCTTTAAAAGACTCTGAAACCAAATTCGGCTTACCTGAAGTGACCTTGGGTTTGTTACCGGGAGGTGGAGGTATTGTCCGGATGATCCGACTGCTGGGCATCCAAACTGCCCTGCCTTATTTAATTGAAGGAAAACAGTTTGGTGTAGAAAAAGCTTTATCACTGGGTCTAATTCATGATACGGCAGATCATGAAGAAGAACTATTACAAAAGGCCTTTGACTGGATTCAGGCTCATCCGCAGTCACAGCAGCCTTTCGATGTTAAAGGCTTCAAGATTCCGGGCGGAGATCCAAAACACCCTGCGGTTGCCCAGATGCTGGCGATTGCTCCAGCCATACTGATTGATAAAACGAAAGGCTGCTACCCTGCCCCTGAAGCGATTCTGGCAGCAGCTGTTGAAGGTGCGCAGGTCGACTTTGATACTGCACTTACGATTGAATCACGCGCTTTTACATATCTGGCCACCGGACAGGTGTCTAAAAATATGATCGGAACGTTCTGGCATGGCTTAAATGCCATCAAGTCAGGGGCTAGCCGTCCGGCAGGATATGAAAAATGGCAGGCTAAAAAGGTAGCTGTTTTAGGCGCTGGCATGATGGGAGCAGGAATCGCTTATGCTATTGCAATTAAAGGAATTTCAGTAATACTCAAAGATGTATCTATAGAAAATGCTGAAAAGGGTAAAGCCTACAGCCAGAAACTGCTTGATAAGAAAGTTAGTCAAGGCCGTATGAGTGCTGAAAAACGTGACCAGATTTTACAGTTGATCCATCCTACAGCTGATATAAGCACCCTGGAAGGTTGTGATCTGGTGATAGAAGCTGTATTTGAAAATCAACAGCTTAAAGCACAGGTTACCCAGCAAGCAGAAGTCTATTTAAATGAAACGGGTGTGATGGCATCAAATACCTCGACCCTGCCCATTTCTGATCTGGCACAGGCCAGTCGTAATGCTGCGCAGTTTATTGGTCTGCATTTTTTTAGTCCGGTCGACAAAATGCAACTGGTCGAAATTATTAAGGGACAGCAGACCTCGGCAGCCACACTGGCTAAAGCCTATGACTTTGTGCAGCAGATTGGTAAAACTCCTATTGTGGTCAATGACAGTCGTGGTTTCTTTACCAGTCGGGTGTTTGGCAAGTTTGTACAGGAAGGTCTGCGCATGCTGGCTGAAGGAATCCATCCGGCACGTATAGAAATGGCAGCGCTCAAGGCAGGTATGCCCGTCGGTCCACTCGCAATTCAGGATGAAGTTTCACTGACTTTAAGCGAGCACGTCGCAAAAGAAACCCGTAAAGCGTTACAGGCCATAGGTCAAGATTTACCCCTGACACCGGCTGATGAAGTGATTCAAACCATGATTCATGAATTTGACCGTAAGGGTAAAGCCGCAGGTCAGGGTTTTTATGAATATCCGGCCCAAGGTAAAAAATATTTATGGAAAGGCTTGAGCCGCTGGAATAAAAATAAGGAAGTGCCAGAGCAGGAGCTGATTGAGCGCTTTCTTTTTGTGCAGGCTCTAGATACCTTACGCTGTCTAGAGGAAGGTGTGCTGGAATCTGTAGTCGACGCCAATGTAGGTTCTATCTTTGGCATCGGTTATGCACCCTGGACTGGTGGTGCCATACAGTACCTGAACCACTACGGATTGGAACGTGCCTTGGCTCGTGCTGAACAGCTGGCTGCAGAATATGGCGAGCGTTTTGCTCCACCACAGCGGTTAAGACAACATGCACAATCTGGACTACCAATCGCTGCTTAATGATCAGAACAAAAAGACGCGATTGCGCGTCTTTTTTGTTTCTCATGTAGACATTTCATATTTAACCATTTTTAGCTTTTATATTTTAAACAAAAAATTCTTTTTTCATTTTCAGTATATTAGAAATCCCCAGTCTATTTCTTGACAGTTTTATGCTATAACTATACCCAGTTTAGTCAGTATTTTTTCTTACTTTGGATATTTATTATGGTAGATCATTCTTCTCCTGAGCATTCTCCATGGGGCTGGAAAGCACTGATTGTTGCCGTGATTCTAGGCTGTTTCTTTATGGGCTTTTTTTATCTGGCTGTAACCAATGAGCCAGACTATATGCCAAGTCAGCAGCAAAAAAATACTCAGCAGCATGCCTTTAAAAATGCACCGGCCATGTCACCTGAAGCCATGCAGGCAGCACAGGCTAACCAGCAAAAGGCTAATGCAACTCAGCAGCCGGATCAGCCCTCTACTGAAACCTCAACCGCTCCGGGCGAACATATTGAACATAGCCACGGTGATCAGGAACATTCTCATTAAACTGATGAATTAAAAGCATATGACAGATCTAACACGTAATGCACTTGTAGTAGAGGGCGGCGGTATGCGCGGCTCTTTCACCTGTGGTGTGCTCGATGCTTTCTTAAAACATGATTTTAATCCTTTCAGTTTATTTGTGGGGGTTTCTTCTGGCTCAACCAATGTAGCTAACTATCTTGCAGGCCAGATAGGAAGGAATATTGATATTTATCTGGATCATTCCCTGCGCCGTGAGTTCATCCACTATGGCCGTTTTCTTAAAGGGGGTGATCTGCTAGACATGCAGTGGATGTGGGATGTTGTTGAACAGGAATCACCTTTGGATCAGGATGCACTGTTCAGGCAAAATCCAGATTTTTATATGGTTCTGACTCATGCCATTCATGGCCATGCTGAATATGTACGCGCTAGTCAAGAGAACATTTTCGACGGATTACGTGCGTCTAGTTCCATCCCGGTACTGACCCGTCAACCCGTACTGGTAAATGGTGAACCTTATTTCGATGGTGGCGTAGCAGATGCCCTGCCAATACAGTGGGCAGCAGCCCAGCCTGATGTTACGCAACTAATGGTGATTCGTACCCGGCCAAAAAACTATTTTAAAGCCAGCAGTAAGGGTGACCAGTTTCTGGCAAAATATATAGTTAAAAAGAATCAAGGATTTGCCTTAAGTTTGCAAGAACGCTGTGAACGCTATAATCAGTCGGTAAAGTTCATTCGACAGGCTCAAACTGCACCGGTGACACAAAAGATTCTGGAAATCTGCCCACCAGATGACAAACGGCTTGCCAACCGTCTCTGCAAGGATAAACGAAAACTGCAATATACCTATGAAGTGGGATTAGATGTGGGTCTGCAGGCTATTGAGGCATGGAAAGCCTTGAGATAGTCCAAGGCTTTTATAATATTTTCAGTTTTGCGCTATTTCATTCTGGTTCACAGTGCACTAGTGCTTAGTTAAAGACTGAACAGATTTTCCAGGTTAACATTTGCAACCAATATCCTGTTGATCCCATTGGTCATTTAACAACAGTTCCAGAGAATGCTTGCGGATACCATACATCTCCTTTAAAGCCCTGATCTGTTCCAGTACAGACTGGTCAGGCTGCTTGAAGTTCTTGCGCTTGGTCGCGAGTATCATTTTGTTCTTACTGGTATGTTCTAAAGATATAAATTCAAAGACTTTGGTATCATAGCCATAAGCTTTGAGTAATAAGGCACGGATAGTATCTGTCAGCATCTCGGCCTGTTGTCCGGCGTGAATTCCAAATTGCAGCATTGGCTGGAGAACCTCAGGACTTTCTAGCTGAGGGCGTAATTCTTTATGACAGCATGGTGCGCACATAATCATGGATGCATTTAAACGGATACCGGTATGAATGGCAAAATCGGTTGCCACATCGCAGGCATGCAGGGCAATCATGACATCAAGATGCTCAGGATGATAGGTCCGCACATCTCCTTCAAAAAAATCAAGATGTTCAAATCCAGATTTCTGTGCGATTTCCTGACAGAAACTGACCAGATTAGGCCGCAGTTCTACTCCGGTAATTAAAGGCAATTTCTGTTTCTGTTCTTGCAGATAGTCATATAGAGCAAAGGTTAAATAGCCCTTGCCTGAACCAAAATCAACAATTCGTACTTTATCTTGTGTAGTAATCTGTTCAAAAGCACCTGAGAAAATTTCAATAAACTTATTAATCTGTTTCCATTTACGCGCCATGCTCGGAATAATCTGGGCCTTTTCGTCGGTAATTCCTAAATATTTTAAAAATAGGCGATCTTGTGCAACATAACGCTGCTTTTCCCGGTCATGACTAATAAGCGGTGTATCTTTGCTGATTATGTCTTTTCTTTTTGTACGGGTAAGCATGACCTTTTTCTTGTTTTTCTTCAGCTGTAGTTCATGAGATGCAATCAGCAGGTTAGCCTGTTTACAGTCATGAAGCAGAGATGTAATGTGCAGCACCGCCTCTTCTAGAGTATAGTTTTTTGTGACATCTTGAGTCTGATAATGATACAGCCCAGAGAGTTTTACTTGATTTTGCAGCTCAACCAGACGGAAAGTAATCTTTTGCAGCCCCTCAAGCTTACCTTGATATTGACTTAATATCAGACGTTCAAAATGATTTAAATCAAGGGATTGCTGAAATTCTTTTAAAAATTGCTGTTCCTGTTCAGAAAAGCTTTCAGGAGATGTCATGGAAAGAATCCTGGATAAATTAGTAATAATTTTAAATGTTCTTACCTGAAAAGCAAAACTGTATTAATATACACTTGTACTTTTAAATATATTGGTTGGTTTATGACTTCTTCACTTGCGGAATCTTATCATCCGAGAGAAGAACAGTTTAATGCATATAGCCATGCAGTCGGTGCAGTACTTGCCGTGATCGCCGGTGTCCTGATGGTCATAAAAGGCAGTGATCTCCCGACTGGTCAGTGGATTGGATTATGGATATATGCAGGCAGCATGGTATTACTGTTCACCAGTTCAACGTTATATCACTTTTCCAGAACCGAGCAGCGCAGATTCTGGTACAAGAAACTGGACCACACAGCCATTTATTATCTCATTGCAGGTACTTATACGCCTTTTTTAAGTATTGCATTGCCTACCACTAAAGCACATAACCTGCTTATTGCCTTATGGGTCATTGCTGGTATTGGTACAATATTTAAATTAATTTTTATTCACCGTTTTCAAAAGATTTCCCTGCTGGCCTATCTGTTGATGGGTTGGATGGCGTTGCTAGTTATGGATGACATGCGGCAGTACCTGTCAAAACAGACCCTAACCCTTTTAATTGCAGGCGGTTTGGCTTATACGATTGGTGCATTGTTTTATGCCTTAAAAAGAGTAAGATATACTCATGCTATCTGGCATATTTTTGTATTGTTAGGCGCAGGATTACACTTCCTGGCGATCTATCTTTACGTAATCTAATTCATTTGTACTCACTTTTCAGTGACCCTGAACGAGATTAATGGATTAATTTTCGTTGTTTTTTTAAGAAATTACGCCTTTTTTAAAAAGATTACGCTTTTAAAACTAATATTTATTTTTACGAAGTGTAAGGTTACCCATGGCGTCATCAACTACTACAGCTGCTACCACCGAAGTAGCGACTAACTCTAAGGCTCGTGTTTTATTCGCGAGCCTCGTCGGCACGACGATTGAATTTTTTGATTTTTATATCTATGCGACTGCCGCAGTGATTGTTTTCCCTCACCTGTTTTTTCCGGCAGGAAGCGGTAGCGCGGCAGTACTCCAGTCTTTAGCGACTTTTGCTATTGCGTTTATTGCCCGCCCAATTGGTGCAGCACTATTTGGCCATCTCGGTGACCGGATTGGCCGTAAGGCAACACTGATAGCTGCCCTTCTGACGATGGGTATCTCCACAGTCTGTATTGGTTTATTACCTACCTATGCACAGATTGGTATTATAGCTCCGTTATTATTGGCACTTTGCCGTCTGGGCCAAGGTTTGGGGCTGGGGGGTGAATGGAGTGGTGCAGTATTGCTGGCTACTGAAAATGCACCAGAAGGCAAGCGTGCCTGGTATGGCATGTTTCCTCAGCTTGGTGCTCCAATTGGCTTTATTCTGGCGACTGGCTCATTTCTGCTCCTAGGCGCTCTGATGTCTGAAGAAGCATTTTTGCAATGGGGTTGGCGTATTCCTTTTATTGCAAGTGCGGCACTGGTTATTGTAGGTCTGTATATCCGACTGAAATTACATGAAACCCCTGCTTTTCAGAAGGTGCTTGATAAACAGAAAGAAGTTAATATTCCATTTAAAGAAGTGTTTACCAAGCACTTTTCAATGCTGGTTTTAGGTACTGTGGCTGCGATCTGTACCTTTGTTGTCTTTTATCTAACCACCGTATTTGCATTGAACTGGGCCACAACACAGTTAGGTTATTCACGGGGTGAGTTTCTTGAACTGCAACTGATTGCAACTTTATGTTTTGCTGCTTTTATTCCACTCTCTGCAGTATTTGCAGAAAAGTTTGGCCGTAAAGCTACTTCTATTGGGGTATGTATAGCGGCTGCCTTATTTGGTCTGGTATTTTCTTCCATGCTGGAATCAGGTAGTACCTTGGTCGTATTCCTGTTCTTATGTACCGGCCTTGCAATTATGGGAATGACTTATGGGCCAATTGGTACGGTTTTATCTGAGCTGTTCCCGACTTCAGTACGGTATACCGGTTCTGCTTTAACATTTAACCTCGCAGGTATTTTCGGTGCATCATTTGCACCGCTGATTGCGACTAAACTGGCTGAAAATTATGGTCTGGCAGCAGTTGGTTATTATCTCTCAGCCGCTTCTATTCTTTCACTGATTGCGTTTATGCTAATCCGTGAAACTAAAAATGAAGATGTAAATAACCAGATCTAAGCTGAAGCAGTTATAAAAAAGACGGGAGAAGCCCGTCTTTTTTATATCAGGTGATGAAACTGCCTGCATCAAATTAATTCAATAATATCAATAGTTGGCGGTACACGAAAACGAAAAGGTACCCCAACCATTCCAGTCCCTACCGTTACAAATACATCTGCATGTTCGTGCTTGTACAAACCGCGTTTATGCCCCAGTATCGAGACTTTCTTCATAATATAGTTGGTTACCCAAGGCAGTTCGACCTGTCCACCATGAGTATGGCCTGAAAGCATGAGGGGACGTGTCGGTAAAGCAGGTACCATATCTACTGTATCTGGATTATGCGACAAAATTAACCAAGGCTTGTCTTGAGGTAACTCTGGAAGTAAGCGCATGTCTGTTTTACCTGCCCACAAGTCACCTACTCCAATCAGTCGGAATTCATCAAATTCAACAATCTTCCCCTCAATGTCGATGACATTGTTACTCTCTAATGCGTGTCGTAATAATTCCTGAATAGGCGGTCCCGGATACTGTTCGTCATGATTGCCGGTCACCGAATATACGGGTGCCTTAATCTCACGCAACATCTCAAGTTCTTTTGCCAGCTGGTTTTCAGGTTCATATGTCCAGTCTCCGGCAACCACAACAATATCAGGATTTTCCTGATTAATTTTATTTACAATAATCTTAAGCTGGCGTTCATGTCCGGAAAATAAACCTATATGCAAGTCAGCAACCAGAGCAACCTTAACCGGTTTTTGAAAAGGTTTTTCAGGATTTAAAGAGAACCGGTGCCGATGTACATGCACTAAATGAGGCTCAATAAAACGTGCATAGATCAGCACACTGCTGAGAAGAAAGACAAATACAGCTTCATGGATACTGAAATAACCACTCCAGCCTGCATACAGGCTAAAAAAGAATAAGGGAAAAAGCAGATAAGAAAGATAGAAAGCCAATAGATGCACAAAGGCTTTAAAAGGATGAATCGTTTCGGTACGCGATTGGCTGATCCAGGCTTGAGAGACTGCCCAGAGCGCAATGAGTCCAAAGCTCAGATAAAAGTAAAATACTAGGGATGTCAGTTTCAGCATACTCTATCTCTGATCCATATCGCCCCGAATGGGCTATATATTTATATTTTGTTACGACCCAATTATACTCTAGCTCAGTTCTGTACTCGTAAGCATATTGCTACGGTTTCTTCTGTCCTATCGGTCACTCTTATTTATGCGTTTACGATCTTTGAAATCTTCGTCTGGCGCTGTGCTATTAGCGAGCTGCAGTTTACTGCTCACTGTTCCGGCTTGTACCACGCTACCTCGACAAATGCCTCAAGTTCCTCAGTACGCCCATGATATTGATGCAAGCCAAACCAGCCTTTCGCAGATCGTTACACCACTACGTGAACAGAATCCGGGCCTGACTGGTTACCATGTGCTATATGATCCACTTGAAGCATTGGCAGCACGTCTACGTCTCATCGATAAAGCTGAAAAATCTTTAGATCTGCAATACTACATCTGGGACAACGACCGGATTGGTGCACTGGCTCTGCATGCCCTGATTCGTGCTGCAGACCGCGGTGTTAAAGTCAGGCTCCTGATAGATGATAACAATGCCAAGAACATGGAAGGAATTTATTTAGCGTTATCACAACATAAAAACATTGAAATTAAACTATTTAATCCGTATCGCTTCCGGAAATACCGTGCCATGGACATGGTGCTTGACCTAAAACGCATCAACCGACGTATGCATAATAAAAGTTTTATTGCTGACCACCAAATTGCCCTGATCGGTGGACGTAACATGAGCAACCAGTACTATAACGTTAGTGAAACCTATCAGTTCTCAGATGTTGATGTCATGCTGGTAGGGTCAGCAGTTGATGATATTGTGCATTCCTTTGATGACTACTGGAATGATGATTATGCCTATCCGGTTAAGGAAATTGTCAGTGCACAGCGGCATCATTTACGCTATGAAAGCCTGAAACGTCAGCTCGACATCCATAATCAGGAAGTGAGTGTACAAAACTATCTGGATCTGACGAACCGTTCTAAAGCATTTGATGAATGGCTTTATCACAAAATTGGTTTTGACTGGGTAAAAGCAGAGGTCGTTAAAGATCCACCTGAAAAAATTAAAGCAAAAGCAAAAAAGGAAGGTTTACTCAATTTTCAGTTATTAAAATATCTGGATAAACCAGAACAGAGTGTTGATCTGATCTCGGCCTATTTTGTTCCTGAAAAGCAAGGTGCGAAAATGCTGAGCCAGCTGGCAGAAGACGGTATTAAAGTTCGGGTACTCACTAACTCTTATGCAGCAAATGACGTCGCCGTTGTACACGCATTTTATGCCAAGTACCGTCAACAGTTGCTCGAAAATGGTGTACAGCTTTATGAGTTTCTACCTGCTGTCACGGATGAAGAACTAAATGAAGTAAATCAGGAGATTTCAAAAAAAGCCAAAGTCAGCATGAAAGGACTCAGTCGCTCCAGCCTGCATGCCAAAATGATGGCACTAGATGAAAAACAGGTATTTATTGGTTCTTTTAATTTTGATCCCCGTTCAGCCTATTTAAACTCTGAAATTGGAGTCATTCTTAACAGCCCTCAACTGGCGAACGCTGTGCATAAAACTATGGATGAAAATCTTAAAAAATATGCATATAAACTGGTTTTAGATGCCAATAATAAACTGACCTGGGAATTCCAGCCACAAGAGCCGGGTGGAAAGATCTATCATAAAGAGCCACGAATGAAATGGTGGGAACGTGCCGGCATTAAGGCCCTGTCTTGGTTACCTCTAGAAGGCTTTATGTAAAGTATTCAGAACAGAAAATAAAAAGCTCAGACGACCGAGCTTTTTATTTTCAAATTGGCTATTCAATTTAAGATATAGCAGTAGTTTTTAAAACATTTTGATGTAGTTCGGCCAGACCGTTGACCATAGCCTGCTGGACTTCAGCAGTTAAGCTCTCAAGCGTATGGCCTTCTACTGAAATAGCGGGTAAAGCCATCAGGTGGGCTGTAACAGGTGGCATTTCAAGTACACGGCGCACATGTTCAGCAAAAGTCAGATCATCAATAAACGGAACAATCGTATCTAACTTTCCCTGCTGGTTAACATAACAGATCAGCGCAATCTGTACCGGTTTGTGTGCAGCCAATGCGGCGCCCAGCAAACGGCCATATACCCGCTTGATATAACTGCCATCAGATGTAGTGGCCTCAGGAAAAAATAGAACCGGAATATCCTGTTTCAAAAAATCGGTAAGCTGCTCACGAATTCTGGTTGAATCACCAGAACCCCGTTTAATAAATAACGTACCGCCTGCTTTAGCCAGTTTACCCAGCACTGGCCACTGTTCAATTTCGGCCTTGGCCAAGAAAAATACCCGTGCTGCTGAACCAATTACTGCGATATCCAACCATGAAATATGATTACTGACCCAAAGTGCTGGCTGGCGAGGAATAGTGCCATGAATCCGCACCTCGACATTAAATACCTCGCCAAGACGGCGACAGAAATACTGTACATAACGGGTATTTTCTACTTTATTAGGATGCTTATATAACCTGTGACGATAAACCAGATAAAAGCCCTCTATGATAAGTGCTATACCCGTGACGATTTTTTTACTGTAAAGCCAGATTTTAGAAAGCCCGGAGACCGGCACAGGCTGAGTGGAAAGCTGAGACATAGAGTTATCACTAAAACTGATCATATTTTAACAATTTCAATTGCAGCTCCATTCTATACTTTTAAAGCACTCCTTGCATTGATGATAAAAACCGAACATAAGGATAAAAAAATTCAATTTTAATTATTTTATCCAATCAAATATTATATATTCATCGGATTAATAAATAGAGGTAAGGTGATGAAAGTATCTAACCAGCAGCAGCCCCCCTGTAGAACATATTGAAATGTTTTCTACCTTAAAAACTATTTTAGGCTGGTCAATTCTGTATGCCGGTGGAATGATCTTAACAGCTCAGGCCTTTTCCAGCATGATCTAAAGCTTGTTACCGAATTTAATTAATTAAGCTCGCGTAGGATACAGCTTTTATTTAAAATGAAGTTTTAATGCTAGAGAGTCTACAGATTAGTGGAATATTTTGAGCGACATCAAGGTGGTGAACGAGCAATCCTGGTCAGTGTTTCGGTCCAGTTATTGGAAGATATCGATACCGAAGAGTTTCGCCTTTTAGCTCAATCAGCAGGCGCTGAAATCCTACACCATGTAACTGCACAACGTATTAAGCCAGACCCAAAACTTTTTATTGGTTCAGGTAAAGCAGAAGAAATTGCTGAACTGGTCAAGACTGAAGAGATTGATCTGGTTATTTTTGACCATTCCCTGTCTCCTGCACAGGAACGTAACCTCGAACGAGTCATGCAGTGCCGTGTCATTGACCGGACTGGCCTTATCCTGGATATTTTTGCACAGCGTGCTCGGACTCATGAAGGTAAACTGCAGGTTGAGCTGGCACAACTTGAACATTTGTCTACCCGTCTGGTGCGTGGCTGGACTCACCTAGAACGACAAAAAGGCGGGATCGGCTTGCGTGGTCCGGGGGAATCACAGCTAGAAACAGACCGTCGCTTACTGCGGATCCGTATGGGCCAGCTAAAAGACAAACTTGAAAAAGTACGCCAGACCCGCATGCAAGGTCGTGCTGCACGTCAGAAAGCTGCTATTCCAACTGTTTCACTAGTGGGTTATACCAATGCCGGTAAGTCTACCCTGTTTAATATATTGGCAAATACTGAAGTCTATGCGGCTAACCAGCTCTTTGCCACATTAGATCCAACCTTACGGCGACTGGAATGGGATGGTATTGGCAGTCTGGTACTGGCTGATACGGTAGGGTTTGTACGTAACCTGCCCCACTCTCTGGTAGAGTCATTTAAGGCTACGCTCGAAGAAACACTGGAAGCGACTTTGTTGCTGCATGTGATTGATAGCAGCACCCCTGATATGATGGAACAGATTGATGCCGTAGAGTCAGTGCTTAAAGAAATTGGAGCTGATGTACCTGTACTGCGCGTATACAATAAGATCGATGTAAGTGGTGAAGCAGCCAAAATTATCTATGCCAAACCGCACATGCCGGAACGGGTGTATGTATCGGCACATTCAGGCCAGGGACTTGAACTGCTACGTCAGGCTGTTCAGGAATGCCTGATGGGCCAACTCCAGCAATTTGAACTGGTCCTCAATCCTGCTTATGGCAAGCTACGTACACAGCTTTATGCTCTGAATGTGATCCAATCAGAAGCCTATGATGATGAAGGTCAACTTCATCTGACTGTGAATATGGCCCCCCACAAACTCGAGCAACTGATCAAGCAAGCTCATTTACCCATTGATGAAATACTTGGTCAGAACTCTCAACAGTTCAAACGACCACTGGAAGAGTTTGAAATCAGGGACCAGATAGGTTAAAACGTGATAAATAACGTTTTAAAAAAGCTGAATAAGACATGGACCGAATTAAAAATATAGACTGGGCCGCTTGGGCAGGTACGCTTGCCCTGATTGTTATCTTCCGTGAAGCTGCTGTTTGGGTCATGTCAATCTGGAATCATCCTGAACTGGGTAATCTGACTGGACTGATCAGCCTGCTGATTATCCTGTTGATCTGGCGTAGATTTAAAAAATTGCCACACCGTCTGGTGGATACCAATAATAAGATCATGAAAGAAAGCGCTTTTGCCTTTTTACCCATCTGTGCCGGCTCACTTATGATGCTGATACATATGGGTAAAGATATTCCGTTATTTCTGGTAGTGCTGGTGATCAGTACCCTGTTCCCGTTATGGGTTTATGCAAAAATGGCAAAACGCTGGTTATAAGGAATAAAAACGATGCTCATGATTATTTTTGGCTTTTTGCTAACTACAGTCAGCTACTTCTGTGCAAAATATTTGAATCAACGATTTCCTCAGGTCCCTCTACTGGTTTTTGGTATGTTCATTGTGGTCGGACTGCTAGCCTTGCTTCAGCAGCCTTATGAAGATTACATGCAGAATGTCAATCCAATTTTTAATCGACTGCTGGGTTATGTAACTGTTGCTTTAGCTGTCCCGCTGGCGGCCATGCGTTATGACGATCTTCCCTTAAAAACAATGGTCGGCATTCTGGTCTTTGCCAGTGTTAGTGCGGTTGCATTACCCATGACTCTTGCTTATTTATTGCACATGTCTGAGCCCACTGTTTTAGCTTTTGCAACCCGGGCAGTCACAACACCAATTGCACTGAACATTGCTACCTTGTTACATGCACCTTTGACTCTCGTCACCCTGATTGTAATTCTATCCGGTGTGATTGGGGCTGCTTTTTCACCTTTGCTCTTGAGACACATTAATGATGAACGGGCGTCTGGCCTTGCACTGGGGTTAGCAGCACATGCAATTGGTACAGCTCAAGCTTGGCAACGTGGACAGGTTGCCGGTCGTTATGCAGCATTTGGAATGGCTGTCAATGGTGTATTTACCGCAATCTGGCTTCCAACATTCTTGCTTTATTTACAATAAATGTGACCTGGTAATCATAAATAAAGATTGAAGAGTTTAAAGTTTAACCTTACTATAACATTTGTGATCATTTTCATACAAAAAGGATTTGAATGATGCAGAAAATTAAGTTTGCCAGCGCCATCATTTTTTCCGCATTGTCGAGTGCAGCCTTTGCACAGGATATTTCGGGGACCTGGAAAAATATTGACGATAAAACTGGCTCATCTAAAGCATTGATTGAGATCAGGCAGGAAGCCAATGGTTCATTTACTGGTCGTATTATCAAAGTTACACCACGTCCAGGTTATACACCTAAAGAAACATGTGTAAATTGTCCAGCGCCTTATACCAATAAACCAATTCTTGGTATGGATGTATTAACTGGTCTCAAACATACTGAAGGTGAAAATTATACGGGCGGCCGTATTATCGATCCTTTAAGTGGAAAAATTTACAGCATGAAAGCCAAACTGAGTTCGAATGGTAAACGTCTTCAGTTACGTGGTTATGTTGGCGTTTCTGCTTTGGGGCGTAATCAGACTTGGATTCGTCAGGACTAATTCAATCTATAAAATCTTTTCATTAAAAAACCACTCATACCGAGTGGTTTTTTATAGATTATTTCTAACAATTTTTTCTAGCATATTGCTCATTAAGAAATTAATAAGCCTCTAGTCAACGCAAGGATTATCGACTTTAAATAATTGCTGATCTTCTAGACGAAATGCAACCAGCTGATTTCCCCAGACACAGCCTCCATCAACATTCTGAATATTCGTACTGACAGTCTTAGCCTGTAAGGCTGCCCAATGACCAAATACAATCTGATGTGTTTCTGCGGCTTTAGAATCAAATTCAAACCAAGGCTGAAAGCCTGCCGGCATTGGATCATCTAAAGAATCCTTGAAGCTGAACTCAAGACGGCCTTCTGCATTGCTAAGGCGCATCCGGGTCAAATAATTGGTAATACAGCGTAAACGCGCATTACCCTGCAATTTATCTGACCATATGTCTGGTTCTGTGCCGTACATCGCGCTTAGAAAGTCATCCAATACTGTAAAATTTTCATGAGCCAGTATAGCCTCCACCTCATGGGCCAAGCAGGCAGCCTGTTCTGCGGTCCAGATACAAGGCACGCCGGCATGGGTTAGTATTGTTTTCTCGTCAGGAAATAGACACAGGGGCTGTTTTCGCAACCAGTCAATCAGCTCGTCACTATCTATAGCATCAATCACTTCCTGAGTTTTATCTTTAGGTTTGGTTTCTTTCAAACCACGGGCACAGGCCAAAAGATTCAGATCATGATTTCCCAGAACTGTAGCTGCTGCCCCATTCTCAACCAGTTTTTTGACAAAGCGCAATGCACCCAGTGAGTTTTCACCACGTGCGACAATATCACCAGCAAACCAGATAAAATCTTGGCTAGCGTCAAACTGAATATGCTTGAGTAATGCTTTTAAAGCCTCAAAACAGCCCTGTATGTCTCCGATAATATAGTTATAGCGTTTTGCCATATCTTAGTTCACCATATTGTCAGAAAGAGCAACAAATTCGGCAAGTGTTAATGTTTCCGGACGTGCCATCGGATTAACCCCGGCTTTTTCAAAACCATTTTCTGCCAGCATTCCTTTTAAGCTGTTACGCAGAGTTTTACGACGCTGGGTAAAAACATGCGAAACTAAACGTGCCAAAGCCTTTTCATTCTGGGCTACGATCGGTTTGTCTTTGTAGGGTTCCAGACGAAATACTGCAGATGTCACTTTTGGTGGTGGATTAAATGAACCGGGTGGCACTTCAAACAAATAGGTCGGCTTGCAATAATACTGAATCATCACTGACAGGCGCCCATATTCTTTAGTATTTGGTTCAGCGGTAATTCTATCTACAACTTCTTTTTGCAGCATAAAATGCATATCTTTGACTTTATCGCCAAACTCCAGGAGATGAAACAATAATGGCGTAGAAATATTGTAAGGCAGATTGCCTACTGCACGTAATGGCTGACCTTCTTTAAAAAGCTGACTGAAATCATATTTTAATGCATCGGATTCTATAATGGTCAAACGCTCAGGATAAGGTACCCGTCCAGGCAAACCTGCTGCAAGATCACGGTCCAGTTCCACCACGGTCAGTGCTTCACACTCGGCAATAAGAGGTGCAGTTAACGCAGCCAGTCCAGGACCAATTTCTACAATATTATCACCCGGCTGAGGATTGACTGAACGTACAATTTTTTCAATTACCCGTTGATCATGCAGGAAGTTTTGGCCAAAGCGTTTTCGCGCCTTATGCCCTTCATCTTTAGGGTTTAGGGCATTAATATGATACATAGAACGATTTCCAACAAAAATTAGTGAGCTAACTCAAGCGCCAGGTCAACCGCAACCTGTAGGCTTGAACTTTTTGCCCGACCAGTTCCGGCAAGCGATAATGCAGTGCCGTGATCAACTGAAGTACGAATAAACGGTAAACCCAATGTAATATTGATGGCTTCACCAAAACCTTGAGATTTTAACACAGGTAGCCCTTGGTCGTGATACATGGCCAAAACAGCATCAGCATCCTTTAGGTTTTCTGGCGTAAATAATGTATCAGCGGGCAGGCTCAGACTCATATTAATATCTTGTGCACGGTAATGTTCTAACACCGGGTTAATTACTTCAATTTCTTCACGGCCCAGATAACCATTTTCACCTGCATGCGGATTTAGTCCACAAACCAGAATCTTCGGTTGCTCAATCTTAAATTTAGTTTTTAAATCATGAAGCAGAATATTGATCACTTGATGCAGGCGTTCTTCTGTAATGGCATCTGGAACAGCACGCAAGGGCAAATGAGTAGTGACCAGTGCTACTCTTAAGGTTTTGGTTGCCAGCATCATCACTACACGCTCTACTCCGGCAAACTCCTGATAGTACTCAGTGTGTCCACTAAATTTTATTCCAGCTTCATTGATTACAGATTTTTGTACAGGTGCAGTCGCTACCCCCGCGCTTTTTCCTGTCATGGCATAAGCCGCCGAGCGCTGTAACTGCTCAAGTACGTATGCTGAATTTTGGGGATTTAACTCACCATTTTTACAAGGTACTTTTAGAGGAACATGTTCGACATATAATTCACCGGGAACACAAGCTTGCTGCTGTCCTGTATAGTCTATCAGTTTAAGGCTATAGCCCAGTTGTTCCGCACGGTCGAGTAATAATGTGCGGTCAGCCAGAATAACAATCGGCCGTCGATCCATACGTTCTGCCAAACTGAGACAAATATCTGGACCAATTCCTGCCGGCTCACCACTGGTCACATATAAAGGCAGCATACTTAACGACTCCTGAGTTTTAAGGATGATTAACTTCAGACCTAATCATCTTTAATTTATATTGTACAGCTGAGAGCATTGTATAGGGTCTTAAATTGTATGTAGCAGCGTTATGCTTATTAAAATAAAGAAGCTTCCAGATAAAAGATTTTATAGCTTCATCAATTTTATTTAAAACTCTATAGATATAGAGAATACTAGCAGTAAAATTAATATTTAAAATATTAGGGCTCGTCATATAGTGCTAATACAGACTATAAACTGACTAGCCCTTTTTGAATCCCTTCATTCTTTATGAAGTACAAGCACTTCACACAAATTTAGTGCCGTATTTTTAAAAAGGCCTACCTTTCTTTAACTAAGATATCTTTATACAAATTTGCTTTAGAAGGATCCAGTAAACAACCTTCTCTTTTTATAATTTAAAGCGTAACATTAGAAGCCTAATACTCGATTTTTTTATTGTGGTTCTCCTGATTATCGGGTAGAATTCGGTCTCCTTTTTGTTTGGACAGCTTCTTTGTCCAAACCAACTATAATAGGTAGTGGTTGAATGAAAACTCTCAGCGCGAAGCCAGCTGAAGTACAACACGACTGGTACGTTGTTGATGCTTCTGGCAAAACTCTTGGTCGTCTAGCGACTGAAATCGCTCGTCGTTTACGCGGTAAACACAAGACTTCTTATACTCCTCACGTTGACACTGGTGATTACATCGTTGTGATTAACGCTGAGCAAGTTCAAGTAACTGGTAACAAGGCACTTGACAAGAAATACTATCGCCACACTGAATTCCCAGGCGGTTTAAAAGAGACTAACTTTGAAAAGTTAATCGCTCACAAACCTGAAGCAGTTCTAGAAAAAGCTGTTAAAGGTATGTTGCCAAAAGGTCCTCTTGGTTATGCAATGATCAAGAAGATGAAAGTGTACGCTGGTAGCGAGCATCCACACGCTGCTCAACAGCCACAAGTTTTGGATATCTAAGGGATACAGCACATGGCTACTAACTATGGCACAGGTCGCCGTAAGACCGCAACTGCACGTGTTTTCCTATCAGCTGGTACTGGTAAACTCGTGATCAACAACCGTTCTTTAGAGCAATATTTCGGTCGTGAAACTGCTCGTATGGTTGTACGTCAGCCTTTAGAGCTTCTTGAAGCTACTGAAAAATATGACCTTTACATCACTGTTAAAGGTGGTGGTATCGGTGGTCAAGCTGGTGCAATCCGTCACGGTATTACCCGTGCTCTGATCGCTGCTGACGAAACACTAAAACCGTCTCTTCGTCAGGCTGGTTTCGTAACTCGTGATGCTCGTGAAGTTGAACGTAAGAAACTTGGTCTACGTAAAGCACGTAAACGTCCTCAGTTCTCTAAACGTTAATTCGTTTACTGAATCGGTCAAAGAAGCTCTGGTTTTTATCAGGGCTTTTTTATTGATTCATCCTTCTATTCTAAAGCAGACGATTAGGTTTTTATTGCTCATGAACATCCTTACCCCAGATTCCTTCATGACACCAGAATGACTTGTTTAAATAGTAATTAATTACCCCGATCATAATAAAAAATATTAATAGCATTAATTTAATCATCATTTTATCCCACTCCTGTCATTTTTCTTATAATCTATCCCGTCTTAATAGGATTAGTCCTTTATGGTTCGTGCTTTTTAGGTTGAATTTTAGTATCCTAATTTATCCACTTTGCTTCTTGCTGGTTTATGTCTTTGGAAAATACACCACTACAGGGTATTACGTTATATAGTCATGCAGATGACTTCCGCTCACACTGGATTCGCTTGGTACTGGCTGAAAAACAGATTAAATACCATCTGGTATTGGTTGATCATGAAGATGAAGACCTAGCCAGCCTGAATCCTTATAACCGCTTGCCAATGCTGGTTGAACAAGATCTTAAGCTCTTCAATACAGTCATTATTTCTGAATATATTGATGATCGCTATAGACAAAATAAGCTTTATGCGGATGCACCTATGCAGCGTGCAGAGCAGCGTCAATATATCTGGCGTCTTGAACAGGACTGGCTCAGACTTGCAGACATCCTGCTATGCCATAGCGACACATTGAGCCAGCCAGAACAAAAACAGGCACGGCAGGAGCTTAAAGATACCTTGGTTTCATTAACTCCGCTTTTTCAACATTTTCCCTATTTTATGTCTGAAAACTTTACAATATTAGATTGTATGCTGGCACCTATTTTTATACGGTTAAAATCTATGGGAATTGAACTGCCAAGACAGCATTGCCGGCCAATCCTGCTTTATTGTCAGCGTATTTTTAGCCGTCCTGCTTTTGTCAAATCGATGACCCAGCAAGAAAAAAACCGTTTCAATGAAATTCTAGTTAATCAATAGAGCTCGATTATGACTGAACAAGAACTTAACTTGTCCCCTACCCGTCCTTATCTGGCCCGGGCAATATATGAATGGATTTGTGATAACCAGCTAACACCACACTTGCTGGTCAATGCAACCCATCCTCAAGCGATGGTTCCAGAACAGTTTGTTCAAGACGGACAGATTGTGCTTAATATTGCACCTCATGCAGTACATCAATTTCATATGAGTAATGAGGCTATTACTTTCTCCGCACGTTTTTCCGGCGCATCTCGCGAACTCTATGTTCCTATTGAGGCAGTACTAGGCTTATATGCACGTGAAAATGGTCAGGGCTTATTTTTCGATCCAGCAGAATATCCAGATACCCAAACAGAAAAAGATACTTTAAAATCTGCTGAACAAGAAACAACTGATTCACCTAAGAAAAAACCGAGTTTGAGACTTTTAGATTAAAAAAATTAGGGAGTTCACCATGGCTTTTGATTTAGTCCAATATTTCGCTGAGCAAATACAAATTCAAAAGCCTCAGCTGCTTAAACAATACCCAGCTGACCAAAGAAAAAAGTATATTTGTGAAATTAATACGCTTGCTTTAGCAAAGCTGATTACTTTATGGCGTTATGATGCCAATAAGGTTTATCAAGAAATTCGTACTCAAGATCAGCTGTATATACAGGAAATCGCCCGGCATTTAACCACCTGCCCTAAGAATCAGTCCAATTTAAGTAAATTTGAGCTGGAAGATGCGATTACACAGGTATTATCAGTACAGTTCTCTGAAATTAAACAGTTAGATGATACGGGGAATTTCGGTCCTTCAGGACTAAAAGAACTCTTACTAGGACAAATTGAACACCTATCCGGACAGGCAGATGACTGGGTTTGGGCAACAAGTGAGCTAACTGAGTTGATAGGTTCTAAACCAATTGAGCAAGAAGAGTTATCATTAGAAGAAACCATGAAGGAGTTTAATCAAATGGTAAATCAGCAAAATATTCAAGAGAGCCCTCATCAGGAGCCTGTACAAGCACTACAATCCACTACAGAGTCTAATCCACTTGTGCCTGGGTGGGCACGAGTCCTTGAGCCAATTGTAGCACTTGTGATTCTTTGGATTCTGTTTAGTGCTTATCATAATCTGATGGGTTAACTAATATAAAACTTATAAGAATTAGGGCTGAACTGCCCTTTTTCTTTATCCTCATAATTTTTTAGTTAGTTAATTTTTCATAAGTTTAAATAATTTTTTAATAGTCAGCCCCTACTAAAGGTACTTCCACTTTTCCATCCCCTGCATAAAAAAAAGCCCCCTCAATGAGGGGGCTTTTCGGAATAATGAGCTGGCGATGACTTACTCTCACATGGGTAACCCCACACTACCATCAGCGCTAAGAGGTTTCACTTCTGAGTTCGGGAAGGGATCAGGTGGTTCACTCTTGCTATGGTCGCCAGCACAACTGTTGATGGACTTGTTCGGGTCTGATTTAACTGCGGTGCAGTATATGCCGTACTTTAGTCCAAATGAGTTATTAACAGAGGGCAGATCTGGGTCTGAATTGTATGTTCCAGCATCAGGCTGAATCAAGGGATATTGCATATTTATGAATCGATTGATGCTTTGTATACAACTGTTTGGGTGTTGTATAGTCAAGCCTCACGAGCAATTAGTATTGGTCAGCTTCACATATCACTATGCTTCCACATCCAACCTATCAACGTCCTGGTCTTGAACGGCTCTTTAGGTGACATAAAGTCACGGGGAAATCTTATCTTGAGGTAGGCTTCCCGCTTAGATGCTTTCAGCGGTTATCCCTTCCGAACATAGCTACCCGGCGATGCGACTGGCGTCACAACCGGTACACCAGAGGTTCGTCCACTCTGGTCCTCTCGTACTAGGAGCAGATCCTCTCAAATTTCCAGCGCCCACGGTAGATAGGGACCGAACTGTCTCACGACGTTCTAAACCCAGCTCGCGTACCTCTTTAAATGGCGAACAGCCATACCCTTGGGACCTGCTTCAGCCCCAGGATGAGATGAGCCGACATCGAGGTGCCAAACACCGCCGTCGATATGAACTCTTGGGCGGTATCAGCCTGTTATCCCCAGAGTACCTTTTATCCGTTGAGCGATGGCCCTTCCATACAGAACCACCGGATCACTAAGACCTACTTTCGTACCTGCTCGACTTGTGGGTCTCGCAGTTAAGCGCGCTTTTGCCTTTATACTCTACGCGTGATTTCCGACCACGCTGAGCGCACCTTCGTACTCCTCCGTTACTCTTTAGGAGGAGACCGCCCCAGTCAAACTACCCACCAGACACGGTCCTCGACCCAGATTATGGGTCAGAGTTAGAACCTCAACATTACCAGGGTGGTATTTCAAGGATGGCTCCATAGGAACTGGCGTCCCTACTTCAAAGCCTCCCACCTATCCTACACAAGTAAGGTCAAAGTTCAGTGTCAAGCTGCAGTAAAGGTTCACGGGGTCTTTCCGTCTAGCCGCGGGTACACTGCATCTTCACAGCGATTTCGATTTCACTGAGCCTCTGCTGGAGACAGCGCCGCCATCATTATGCCATTCGTGCAGGTCGGAACTTACCCGACAAGGAATTTCGCTACCTTAGGACCGTTATAGTTACGGCCGCCGTTTACTGGGGCTTCGATCAAGAGCTTCGCTTACGCTAACCCCATCAATTAACCTTCCAGCACCGGGCAGGCATCACACCCTATACGTCCACTTTCGTGTTTGCAGAGTGCTATGTTTTTAATAAACAGTTGCAGCGGCCTGGTTTCTGCGGCTGCCGACAGCTCAAGGAGCAAGTCCTATCACCATCAGCAGCGTACCTTCTCCCGAAGTTACGGTACCATTTTGCCTAGTTCCTTCAGCAGAGTTCTCTCAAGCGCCTTGGTCTACTCGACCTGACCACCTGTGTCGGTTTCGGGTACGATTCCTGTGTAACTGAAGCTTAGAGACTTTTCTTGGAAGTATGGTATCGGCCACTTCGCCAGTAAACTGGCTTGCTATCGACTCTCAGCATAGAGCACCCCGGATTTGCCTAAGATGCATGCCTACTGTCTTCCACCTGGACAACCAACGCCAGGCTGACCTAACCTTCTCCGTCCTCTCATCGCATTACACAGAAGTATTGGAATATTAACCAATTTCCCATCGACTACGCCTTTCGGCCTCGCCTTAGGGGTCGACTCACCCAGCCCCGATTAACGTTGGACTGGAACCCTTGGTCTTTCGGCGAACGGGTTTTTCACCCGTTTTGTCGTTACTCACGTCAGCATTCGCACTTCTGATACCTCCAGCAGACTTCTCAATCCACCTTCATCGGCTTACAGAACGCTCCCCTACCACGCACATAAATGTGCATCCGCAGCTTCGGCACATAGTTTTAGCCCCGTTACATCTTCCGCGCAGGCCGACTCGACTAGTGAGCTATTACGCTTTCTTTAAAGGGTGGCTGCTTCTAAGCCAACCTCCTAGCTGTCTATGCCTTCCCACATCGTTTCCCACTTAACTATGATTTTGGGGCCTTAGCTGGCGGTCTGGATTGTTTTCCTCTTGACTACGGACGTTAGCACCCGCAGTCTGTCTCCCGGATAGTACTCATTGGTATTCGGAGTTTGCATCGGTTTGGTAAGTCGGGATGACCCCCTAGCCGAAACAGTGCTCTACCCCCAATGGTATTCGTCCGAGGCGCTACCTAAATAGCTTTCGGGGAGAACCAGCTATCACCGAGTTTGATTAGCCTTTCACCCCTATCCACAAGTCATCCCCCGGCTTTTCAACGACGGTGGGTTCGGTCCTCCAGTTAGTGTTACCCAACCTTCAACCTGCTCATGGATAGATCACCCGGTTTCGGGTCTATACCCAGCGACTAGACGCCCTATTAAGACTCGATTTCTCTACGGCTCCCCTATTCGGTTAACCTCGCCACTGAATATAAGTCGCTGACCCATTATACAAAAGGTACGCAGTCACACCACGAAGGTGCTCCCACTGCTTGTATGCATGCGGTTTCAGGATCTATTTCACTCCCCTCACAGGGGTTCTTTTCGCCTTTCCCTCACGGTACTGGTTCACTATCGGTCAGTCAGGAGTATTTAGCCTTGGAGGATGGTCCCCCCATATTCAGACAAGGTTTCACGTGCCTCGCCCTACTCGTCATCATTATGTGTGCCCTTTCGTGTACGGGACTATCACCCTCTACGGTTGCACTTCCCAGAGCATTCCGCTAAAACACACATAACTTAATGGGCTGATCCCCGTTCGCTCGCCGCTACTGAGGGAATCTCAATTGATTTCTTTTCCTGAGGGTACTGAGATGTTTCACTTCCCCTCGTTCGCCTTGCATGACTATGTATTCATCATGCAATACCTACCTTATGGTAAGTGGGTTTCCCCATTCAGACATCTCCGGATCACAGGATATTTGCCACCTCCCCGAAGCTTTTCGCAGGCTATCACGTCTTTCATCGCCTCTGACTGCCAAGGCATCCACCACATGCACTTAATTACTTGACTATACAACCCCAAACAGTCGACGTTACCTACAAGGAGCAACTTCAACATTACAGTTTAGAGTACTGTGCATTTAAGCACTGTACAGCTTCAATCTAAATTCATATACCAAAACGCTTGATTCAGTTAATTTGCTAGTTCTCAGTTCAATCTACGTTAGTTAACAGGTTACCCTGTAACGTCTATTGAATGAGTTGAACAATTTATTTCAGACTCAAATTTGCCAATCTGTTAATGATTCACTGCATCCTCGTCGGACTGCAGTCAACTGTGATAAATCACAGAAGTTAATAAACCAGGATTCTTGAACCTTCCATTTACTAAATTCTGTAATCTTTAGCTTCGAATCAAATCATGTTTGATTCGTGGTGGAGACTAGGAGAGTCGAACTCCTGACCTCCTGCGTGCAAAGCAGGCGCTCTACCAACTAAGCTAAGTCCCCAGCTTATCAATAAGTCAACATATCTGTTTTTCTGCATTACTGCTTTCGTCAGTAGTGGTGGGTCTGACAAGACTTGAACTTGTGACCCCACGCTTATCAAGCGTGTGCTCTAACCAACTGAGCTACAGACCCTCAGATACATCGTCATGAAGAACAACTTGTTGTGGATTCTTACCAATCGTCAATCTTTCGTTAAGGAGGTGATCCAGCCGCAGGTTCCCCTACGGCTACCTTGTTACGACTTCACCCCAGTCATCGGCCACACCGTGGTAAGCGTCCTCCTTGCGGTTAGACTACCTACTTCTGGTGCAACAAACTCCCATGGTGTGACGGGCGGTGTGTACAAGGCCCGGGAACGTATTCACCGCGGCATTCTGATCCGCGATTACTAGCGATTCCGACTTCATGGAGTCGAGTTGCAGACTCCAATCCGGACTACGATCGGCTTTTTGAGATTAGCATCACATCGCTGTGTAGCAACCCTTTGTACCGACCATTGTAGCACGTGTGTAGCCCTGGCCGTAAGGGCCATGATGACTTGACGTCGTCCCCGCCTTCCTCCAGTTTGTCACTGGCAGTATCCTTAAAGTTCCCACCCGAAGTGCTGGCAAATAAGGAAAAGGGTTGCGCTCGTTGCGGGACTTAACCCAACATCTCACGACACGAGCTGACGACAGCCATGCAGCACCTGTATCAGAGTTCCCGAAGGCACCAATCCATCTCTGGAAAGTTCTCTGTATGTCAAGGCCAGGTAAGGTTCTTCGCGTTGCATCGAATTAAACCACATGCTCCACCGCTTGTGCGGGCCCCCGTCAATTCATTTGAGTTTTAGTCTTGCGACCGTACTCCCCAGGCGGTCTACTTATCGCGTTAGCTGCGCCACTAAAGCCTCAAGGGCCCCAACGGCTAGTAGACATCGTTTACGGCATGGACTACCAGGGTATCTAATCCTGTTTGCTCCCCATGCTTTCGTACCTCAGCGTCAGTATTAGGCCAGATGGCTGCCTTCGCCATCGGTATTCCTCCAGATCTCTACGCATTTCACCGCTACACCTGGAATTCTACCATCCTCTCCCATACTCTAGCCAACCAGTATCGAATGCAATTCCCAAGTTAAGCTCGGGGATTTCACATTTGACTTAATTGGCCGCCTACGCACGCTTTACGCCCAGTAAATCCGATTAACGCTCGCACCCTCTGTATTACCGCGGCTGCTGGCACAGAGTTAGCCGGTGCTTATTCTGCGAGTAACGTCCACTATCCTAAAGTATTAATCTAGGTAGCCTCCTCCTCGCTTAAAGTGCTTTACAACCAAAAGGCCTTCTTCACACACGCGGCATGGCTGGATCAGGGTTCCCCCCATTGTCCAATATTCCCCACTGCTGCCTCCCGTAGGAGTCTGGGCCGTGTCTCAGTCCCAGTGTGGCGGATCATCCTCTCAGACCCGCTACAGATCGTCGCCTTGGTAGGCCTTTACCCTACCAACTAGCTAATCCGACTTAGGCTCATCTATTAGCGCAAGGCCCAAAGGTCCCCTGCTTTCTCCCGTAGGACGTATGCGGTATTAGCGCTCCTTTCGGAACGTTGTCCCCCACTAATAGGCAGATTCCTAAGCATTACTCACCCGTCCGCCGCTGAATCCGGTAGCAAGCTACCTTCATCCGCTCGACTTGCATGTGTTAAGCCTGCCGCCAGCGTTCAATCTGAGCCATGATCAAACTCTTCAGTTAAAATCATTTGTACCTTATTTATAGACAAGGTACCAATTCTGGCTCATTAATCTTCTGACTAAAAATTTACTCAAATAAACTTCGAGAAATTTCTACCATTCAATCAATGAAAATTATTTCGATCGATCAATCAGTAAAAATCCACACAAGTTGTTCTTCATATTCTCTTAATGATCTTCTTACTGCTTCGTCAGCAGCAAGCTAGGTCGGCTATATTACGCTTTCTTTTCAGAAAGTCAACTGGTAATTCAGATTATTTTAAACCTATCTAACAAAACCCGACTTAACTATATTTAACTAAGTTGCTGTTTTATCAGAAGTTTTAATCTTCATCACCGCCGATGGATGTGCATTATAGGCCATTTATTTCCTAACGCAAGGGGTATTTTATAAAATATCGTTCATCTGGATAATTCTTAAACAAAACATCTTTTTTTCACCATATTTCAAACAAATTTGCTTTAATAGTGTGATTCAAGGAACTGTTTAAATAAGTTCTCATCAAATTTGTGGACCATTTGACTGCTTGTAGAAGTTTTAGGAATTTTTATGCCTCACTTTCATTTTTTATGGGCAAGCTTACTGGCTGCCGGTTTTGCTTCTTCTAGTTTCGCTCAGGAGATTGCTCAGCCTGTTTCGGCTTCAACAGAACAGGTTCCTGATGCTGAGGTGATTGATCCGGACCATCCGTCTCATCCTTCTCGTTTAGAAGCTTTAAAGCAGCTCAAGAATGTTACCCGTCAAGACTTAAAGGTAAATGCTAATGCAGCACAGCCTGAGGAGGTCAAAGATCCTTTACAACCTCTGAATCGTCAGATCTATGAATTAAACGATGCACTTGATCGCACTATTATCCGACCAGTTGCTGTGCAATATGTAGAAAAGATACCTACTGATGTGCGGGGAACCTACCGCAATTTCCGCAAGAATTTAGGTGAACCCTGGAACGCAGTAAACCAGCTTATGCAAGGACGTCCGGCCCGCGCAGCAAAAACTCTCGGTCGTTTTACAGTAAATACCCTATCGAGTTTAGGTTTTGCTGATCCAGCGAGACGTGTAGGTTTAGAGAGTGAAGACGAGAACTTTGGTACAACTTTGGGTTACTGGGGAGTGCCGTCCGGGCCTTATCTGGTATTACCTGTTTTAGGTCCGAGTACTTTTCGTGATACTGTAGGTCGCGTAGTAGACAGTCAGGCGCGACCACAAAAATATATTTTTGAAGATCACGAGGGTCTTTACTGGGGGGACCAGATGCTACGTGGTATCGATATTCGTTCCCAGCTACTTGATGTTGAAGATGTCTTACAGGGCGACCGTTATGCGGCCATCCGTGATATTTATTTACAGCGTAAAAACTATGAGATTGCCCAGAAAAAAGGCACTGATGCTGAAATCACTTTTATTGATGATGAAGCAGATGAAAATGCGAATCCTGAAATTATCTCGGATTAACTAATTGATAAATAGTTTTGCTAGATCCTTTCTAGTTACTCTAGCAACACTTTGATTTATATAATTAGTATATCTATTATGATGAACTTAAAATTTGTTTAAAACAGGTAAATCAACGCCTCTTATGTATTTTATTCAGCCCACTCGCCCTATTCCTTATTTGGATCGGGCTTTACATGCGCTTCCGAATCTGCAAATGATTCATATTGAGGATATCGATTTATACGACCCGACAATTATTGCAATTGCAGATGTAGAAGATTTCCTGGTTTATCAGTGGAATTTACCTACTGTAGTTATTGCTTTTCAGCATGAGGGGGCTGCACTTGCCAAAGCTTGGGAACAGGGAGCGTTAGCTGGCTGGATTTGGAATGATCTACCGGATCAGCCTGATCAGGCGTTGTTAAAAATAGATGCACAGTATAAACGTAATCAGGATAGTCGTGATCTGCCCTCAGCCGCAGAACTGCAAAAACGTCTTTTACCTAATCCTTTAGCCTTAAAAGATTATGAAATAGAAACTTTTTTTCAACCTTCAGCCTATTTGTCCGGTGACTGGTATGACTACTGGAAGCTGAATGATAAAGAAATTATTTTCTATTTAGCAGATGTTTCAGGCCATGGGGTAACCAGCAGCTTGTTAACCTCATGGATGGCTGCCTTTCATGGACGCTCTAAAACACCCTGTGAACTGATCAAGAAACTAAACGGTATGCTGATGCAAGAAAATATTGAAAAGCATATCACCATGATTGCCGGAATTTTAAACCTCGAAACCCATCAACTCCGCTGGTCCAGCGCGGGACATTATCCGCCCGCTATTTTGTTTGAACCACATAAACCACCGAAAATTTTAAGTACGAGCAGCTTTCCATTAGGCTTGACAGATGATCTAGAAGTTGAAGAGTTTGAATGTTATCTGAACCAGCATGCACGGTTCATTATCTGTTCAGATGGCGCCCTTGAACCCTTTGATGGGCGTTTGAATGAACAGTTTGAACAACTGGTCCAACATCTGGAAAAACAGTCATTTGAGCCTCCGAGTCATGTTGCAGATGACATTGCTATCTTAAGTCTATGTCGAAAGAATTAACTGATTTATCAATATAATACTCTTTAGCTATAGCTATGATGACTATCGGCCACTTGAGTCTGTAGCCCCCCTATGTGATAATTTTCATATCCTTCTCTGCAAATGGCATTTATATGTCAACAGGTCATGTTGAATATGCAAGCTTGAATGGAACGCATATTTTCAAACTTATTGGTGAAGTGCGAGCCCAATCTTGTATAAGTCTAGACAAATTACTTGGTAAAATTGAGCAACAAGCAGGTGTCGTGGGTGCAATCGTCGATTTGACCCAGACTACTTTTATTGACAGTACTGTATTAGGTATTTTGGCGAAGCTGGGCTTAAAACTTAAGCAGACCCATAATATTCAGGCTGTCATGCTCTCTACCAATTCCGATATTACGACTCTGGCCAACAGTATGGGGCTGGGGCAGGTTTTTGTAATTTTAAATTACTGCGGTGATCCAAACGTTTGCACACGTACACTTGTTGAAGAGCATGTAACTCATGGTGCTATGTTGACGACTGTACTCGATGCTCACCGAACTTTAATGAAACTCAACCAGAATAACCAGAATATGTTTGAACCTCTGGTAAAACAGTTGCAAAAAGAACAGGATACACTGGATCAGGTATCTGAACGTAAAAATGCGCCTTCGACCTGAAGCCTAAACAAACGGAGTAACTGATGCCATTACTTTCTGTTGTTCAAATGAATTCCCAAAATCTGATTGAAGATAACTTCATTGAGATTGAACGTTTGATGCAGCAGAGTAAGGCTGAAGGTGCCGAGCTTATTGTATTTCCGGAAAATTTTGTCTGTTTTGCAGCAGGTAAGCAGCGTGAAACGGCTGAACAGTTTGAACATATTCAGCGCCGGCTAGAGCAGCTGGCACATCATTATAATCTTTGGATCATTGCAGGTACATTGCCCTGCCCGTTTCGTCCTGATGGCTCTACCATAAAAGATGGTCGGGTACGTACGACCAGTTTATGTATCAGTCCGGAAAAAACCGAAGGACGTTATGACAAAATTCATCTTTTTGATGTTCAGGTTGGGGATGCTGTAGGTGGTTACCAGGAATCTAAAGTATTTGAACCTGGTGACAAGCCTGTAGTCATTCATACACCATTTGGCCAAATCGGGCTTATGGTGTGTTATGACCTTCGCTTTCCAGAGCTGGCTTTAACCCTACGTCAGCGTGGTGCCAATATTTTAACTGCGCCAGCTGCTTTTACTTACACTACAGGCCAGCTACACTGGCAGTTACTTTTACAAGCTCGCGCAATGGATAGCCAATGTCAGGTTTTAGGTGCAGCGCAGCAGGGTTGGCATGGTGAAAAGCGCCAGACTTGGGGACATGCAGCCGCAGCAGACTCACGCGGCCAGCTGCTGGCTATGGTTAACAATGAAGGTCCGGGCCTGATTACCGTTCCTTTTGACCTGCAAGAACAGCAGTCTGTACGTAACTCTATGCCTCTCATGCAACATCGAAAACTGGTCACGTTCTGATTTAATTTGGTTTTAGATTTTTTTACAAAAAAACCAATTTATTCTGGTCTTTAATACGCCACGATAACACTACAACTATTCGCTTATAGGTAATAAAATGGCTTTAGAAAAAGTAGTTTATCGTGCACATGCAAAAGCAACAGGTGGCCGTGATGGTCGCGCAACCTCATCTGACGAGATTTTAGATGTAAAACTGGCTGTACCAAAGGAAATGGGCGGTCCTGGTGGTGGCACTAACCCTGAACAATTATTTGCGGCTGGCTATTCTGCCTGCTTCTTGGGTGCAATGAAATTTGTTGCGGGCCGTGATAAATATAGCATGCCTAAAGATGCTTATATTGACGGCGAAGTAGGAATTGGGCCGATACCGACCGGTTTTGGTATTGAAGTCACACTCAATATTCATTTAGAAGGAATGGACCAGACTGAAGCGGAAAAACTGGTTGAAGCTGCTCATATTGTCTGTCCATATTCAAACGCGACTCGCAATAATATTAATGTTGATTTAAAAATTACGACTTAAAAGTAAAAGGGCATTATAAAATTCAAAAACAGAATTTTATAATGTCCTGATTAATATTCTTATAAAATGACTTATTCGGCTGCTTCATTGGTAACGCGAAGCACTTCTTCTAAAGTTGTTTTACCCTGCAATACTTTACGCAAGCCGTCTTCGCGAATTGAACCTGCATGTCTGCGGGCAAAATTTTCCAGCTCATACTCTGCTGCATTCCCATGAATCAGACGGCGCATCTGCTCATCAATCGGAACAATCTCATAAATAGCTGTACGTCCAGTAAAGCCGGTATGGGCACAGTATTCGCAGCCCTTAGGTACAGGTAAACGAACCGGTTCTATCTGTTCAAAAGAGTTAAAGATATGCTGCTCAAAACTGTCAGCCTCACGCCAATCGACACAGTGTGCGCATAAAGTACGTACCAGACGCTGAGCCACCACACCAATTAAAGAACTAGAAAGTAAAAAAGGTTCAATGCCCATATCTTTTAGACGTGTTACTGCACCAATGGCTGTATTGGTATGGAGTGTAGAAAGTACAAGGTGGCCAGTCAAAGAGGCCTGCACTGCGATTTCAGCTGTTTCCAGATCACGAATTTCCCCGACCATAACCACATCTGGGTCCTGACGCAGCATAGCTTTTAAAGCCCGCGCAAAAGTCATATCTACTTTGGTGTTAACCTGGGTCTGGCCAATTCCTTCAAGTTGGTATTCAATAGGATCTTCGGCTGTCAGGATATTACGGCTACCATCATTCAGATCAGACAAAGCCGCATATAAAGTCGTGGTTTTACCAGAACCGGTTGGACCGGTCACCAGAATAATACCGTGGGGTCGGTGCACCAAAGTTTTTAACCGTTCATAATCTTCTGCAATCAGGCCGAGATGCGTCATATTAAGACGACCCGCCTGTTTGTCGAGCAGACGCATAACAACCCGCTCACCATGCGAAGAAGGTAAGGTCGAAACACGAACATCAACTTCGCGTCCGGCAAGACGAAGCGAAATACGGCCATCTTGTGGAATACGTTTTTCGGCAATATCCAAACGGGCCATTACTTTAATCCGGGACACCAGCAAAGGTGCAAGCTCCCGCCGTGGCTGAACGATTTCTCGTAATTGTCCATCGACCCGCAGACGAACTGAAAGTTTTTTCTCAAAAGATTCAATATGGATATCGGACGCGCCGACACGAATTGCCTCAGACAGCAAGGCATTAATCAGGCGAACGATGGGTGCATCATCTTCCTGATCCATCAGGTCTTCTGCTTCAGGTACCTGATCTGCCAGGCTCAGCAAGTCCGGATGGTCTTCGAGCCCTGCAGCTACCTGCTGTGATTCACCGGTATCACCGGCATAACTGGATCCTAATAAACTATTGAACTCTTGCGCACTGCATAACTGGTAATGTACCGGGCGGCCCAGTAGCCGACGAGCCTCCTGCAAAGCAAGAGGAGTCGTGTCTTCACGACGCATGATATAGACTTGGTCCCCTTCATAACGCAAGATGACGCCATGACGTTTTGCAAAACTGTAAGGTATTTGTAATTGTTTAAGTATTTGCATCACAACTTATAATAATAGAAAAATTGGTTTTGAGTGTACTCTATGCATATGACAGCGTGAAGTCTGTTTTTTGCTAAAGATGTGATGAAAGGAATAACTGGTCTTGACAAATTACAATGAAAATTTCGAGCCTGAATCTTCTACTATCAAGTGGTGGGGTGAACAGCAATTTGATATGAACCAGAATAAAGCCTGGCAGTTCGGTTCATTATTTTTTCGTCTGACTCGCAGTCAGCGCGAGTGGCAACTTGAATATCATCGACCACAGTTTCAGCATGATGATGAGCAGGAATGGCGTATCATTGAAGAACCAGATTTTATTTTTCCACAGCCGGTTGAGATTGAACGTTATATGTTTAAAAAAACACATAGCAAATTCCAGCTCATGCCTCGTCTGGCTGACCGCTCTGTCGTAATTAAACCGGTCAATCCGATTTACATCCCAGCAGGGCAACGCGGTACGCTTTATATCAGCACTCCCTTATGGATTGCCGGTTTTGTAGAAAGTCAGCGAGATCCTTTATTCGATTTACCGGTCATTCTTTCTAAAGATACCTGGTTTGGCCCAGACCAGCGTACCGGTGAAATGTGCTATGCCACCGCAGTGGATGGCCGTACTGAACTAAGCCAGCTTAAACCGCGTGCTTTTCGCGCCGTAACCCCTATCCATTTTCATAATACCAGCAATCAGCAGCTGCGTTTTGACCGCATGAATGTGCCTGTACCTGCCTTGCCTTTGTTTTATAGCGAAAAAACTGGCCGTTTATGGACTTCACAGATTAAAGTTCTGCATGAAGGACTGGACCGTCCTCCGCGGGTAAGAATTGAAAACCAGACCCCGCCTCTGGCTGGCGAGGTTCAGTATATTCATCCCCCGCGCTCTCCAGGTGGAGCACTATTTAACATGTTTGATTCATTCTTCTAAGAGGTGGTCATGGCTGATACAAATATTCCAAAAGAAGTGACCCAAAGCCTCAAAGGAATCTTTACCAATATTAATCTGGACCGTTTAAGTGAAATCTTGGTAGGACTGGTACTTTGCCTGATTGGTTTCTTGATTGCCCGGGTAATTTCCAATACTTTTATCCGTACGGTAGGTTTACGTTTTAATGCTCATCAGCGCCTCGTCTGGCGCCGCGGTATTTTTTATTTTATCTTTCTGCTTTTTGTAATTGCCAGTTTGAAGGAAGCCGGTTTCAAACTTAGCGTTTTTCTTGGCGCCGCCGGCATTTTAACAGTAGCTTTAGGTTTTGCTTCGCAGACTTCTGCGACCAACCTGATCAGCGGTCTATTCCTGATTGGTGAAGGCTCCTTTGAGGTTGGTGATACCATCCAGATTACTCTCATCCGTGGCCATGTAATTGAAGGCGAGGTCCTGTCAATTGATCTGCTTTCGGTCAAATTGCTCACCCTCGATAATGTTTATGTGCGTTTGCCGAATGAACAGCTGATTCGGGCACCGGTTATGAATCTGTCAAAATTTCCCATACGGCGTATCCCCATTACCCTCGCGATTAGTTTCCATGAAGATATTATTAAAGTACGGGAAGTTCTGCTGGAAGTTGCCAATAAGTATCCTCTGGTTTTGGACGAACCTAAACCGGCAGTGACAGTAACGGCATTTCGAGAATCATCAATTGAACTATTGTTCGCCGTATGGTGTAGCCGGGAAAATTATCTGCAGGTCCGTGATGAAATGCAGGAATTGATCCGTAATGGCTTTGTCGATAATCAGATTGAAATTCCTGTTCCCAAAATGGGCTTTGTTGACCGCCCCCCTCTCACTGCTGCATTGGCTAATGAAGATATTGATACATATGCCAATGCCAGAGAAATAAAACGTGAGCCTAAACTTTAGGCTCATCATCTGTCGACTGTTGTATGGCAGGTGGCAGAGGTGCCAGATAAGCAATAATCAGCATCACGATTCCGGCCCCAATAAACGAGAACACCCGGGTAATAGTGCCACTTTGCGATAGATCCAGAAAGACCAGTTTTGCCACTACAATAGCCAGTAAGGCTGCACCGATAAACCAGATCTGTCGCAACAAGCGGCGACTGGCCAGCGTCATCAGGATAAAAGCAAGGATAACCCACAACAGGGTTAAACTGAGCTGAACTGTCCCATTACTCCAAATTGCTGTTCCCCAAAGTGGCGTACCAAGGTAATGATGTAAGCCACGTACCATGATACTGCTCATAACCAGCAAGCTCACCAGAATCGAACCAATCTTGAATGTCCATTCCAGATTTTTATCATGGAATCGATATTGATAAATCGCCCAGAGTAAACCAGCCATTACTCCAATCGAAAGCAGATCGGCAGGATTAAGAATTACTGTCCAGTAGGCATACTCAGCAACCTGAACATCAATGCTCAGGCCAGTCAGCCACAACAGACTTAAACACCACACTGTAATAGAATGCATCAGAAAAGATATTTTTGAGTAAATTGCCCAAGCGCCATACAATGCAGGAATTAAGCCCAGTGCCAGAAGTGGCGTTGTTGGCAAAATAGCCAAACCAGTAACAGCCAACAATAACCAGCTAACCGCAGCCCAAAATTCTTTTACTGATTGACTGTTATGTTCAGGTTTTGCCCATAATGTTATAAAAGCAGTAACGGCCGAAGCAAACAGGAACGAATATTGAGACCCCGATGTACTCCATGCCAGATTAGTCCACAAATTTTCCTGCCAGATCGCAGCACCTAAAAATAATAAAAATAGCGTATTGATAAATAACTGTACCAGCAACCAATTTACTTGGGTTTTCCAGTGCATAAATGCTGTAAATGCTGCAGATAAAAGAGCTGCCATAGCCAGATATTGGCTTAAACCCTGCCCTTGCAGGCCAAGACTGTGTACAGCGGCGGCGGCTCCCGCATAAAGACCTAAAGCCAGTAAAATACAGCTTAATACACTGCTACTAAAATACTTTTCTTCAGAGGACTCATGCTGTAACAGGTAATATACTGATATCAGCTGGGCAAACGCATAAATTGCTGTACTTAAAACCGGAAACTGGCTTTGGCTCCAGATTTGATAAAACAGGGTCACTGAACTTAGCAAAAGTAATGCTACCCCAATATAACGGCTAAATCGGTAGCGTTCAGTTACGCCCCAGACAATTAGAGCGGCGCCTTGTACGACCCAGCCAATGGTGCTCCAGTGTGCCCCTTGGGCCAGCGGAAAAATTAGTGCAATAAAAGCAACCGATAAAATAAAAAAACTTTTAGCGAGTAAAGATAACTCCTGCTGTCGCTGACGAATCCAGAGTGTCAATCCGGCATAGATGAGCGCCAGCAAGGCAGCACCTAGAGTCAAAGCCAATGTATTATCGCGCATCAACCAGGCATGCAGGGAAAAACCCAGCACGGGTACACTAAAGATCAGGCTCACATCAAGCAATGGCTGTAAACGGCCCTGTTCTTGCTCAGGATGACTAAGCAATTGTCTTAAACTTAATGCGTGTTTACGTGCAATTAACTGGCTGTAGCGAATGCTTAGCCAGATAAAGAGCAGAATATGCAGCCAGATGATGAGATCAAGGATGAGATACTGTTTTGCTTCGCTATATATGACGATGACACTGCCACCTAACAGCATGGTGACAAAGAATGCAATGTGATTAAGAATTTTCCAGGACTGAACAAAATTAACTACAGCCACTGCCAGATTAATTAATAAATAATAGCCCAGTAAAAACACTGTATCCGGATGATACTGTGGAATGACCAGGGGCGCCGCATAGGCCATTCCTAAAGCTAGTATAGCCAGATAAACAGCATGCTGTTTGAGGCTCAAATAACTGGTCACTATCAACAGTGCTGCAAAGAGCATACTGGCTATAGACAGGCTGGCAATAACTCCATAATGATGGGCAAATACCAGTGTCAGGAAAATAACAGCGAGTCCTACCCCCTGTAATGCAACAGCAAATAAAAGATTTCTCTTTTGCAGGGTATAGCCAAAAAATGTAATAGCACCACCAATACAAGCAATAAACCCTAAGCGAAAACCCAAGCTGAGTTGCCAGTGTTCACTGGCAAAGCGGAGTAATAATATGACTCCGATCATCAGCACTGCCACAGCGACTCGCAAGATTGGATTGCCATGTACCATCCAGTTAATGGCAGGCTGCCACCAGCTTGCAGCAGCCGGTTCTGGTGCTACTGCTGGCACTCTATCTGGTTCGGTAACAGAAGATCCGGTATGAGCTGGCCCTGAAGGGAAAATCTGTTCGGAAAGTATTTCTGCTTCTTGCCTGCTTTGCAGTTGCCGGGCGGGTAACGGAAGTAAAGAAGGTTCAGCCAGTGAATGATGCTGCTCCAGATTAGCCAAACGTTGTTGCAACCGGTTAAGCAAATGAATCAGACAAATGATAAAAATTATAATTGCAAGCCAGAGCATACTGCGCCAGTCACTTAAATAAATCACTGCCCCAAACAGCACACTTGCATACATTCCTGCTTTTTGCCAAACCAGATCGGCTGCTGGCTGTATAAATTTCGCCCGCTGTTCTAGCTGCTGCAAACGCTGTTGCATATTTGAAACCAGCTGGATGAGTAATATGCTGAAAAATAAACTGGCGCCGACCATGCCAAGCTCAAAATTAACAACTGCAGAGCCAGCAAAAATAACGACAAGTATGATCAGAAGAAAAATGAAATATCCCTGCTTATCTTTGTTATACATGGGCAAATTGAGTATTCCTGTCCAATTTTGGCTATCTTAACCGATCTCTTATCAGATAAAAGAATTTGCATACAAACTGCTGCAAAATTCATATTCTGCATTGCAGAGAAAATTCACGTAGAATAAAGCCATTCGATTGTAAGGAAGTATTCAATGCCACCATTTGTCTTGGTTGATGGGTCCTATTTTTTATTCCGGGCATTTCATGCGCTGCCTCAATTAACCACTTCAACCGGGTTACATACCAATGCAATCCGTGGCGCGATTTCTGCAATACAAAAACTGATGCGCCGCATCCAGCCCACCCATATGGCTGTAATTTTTGATACACCCGAGCCTACTTTCCGCCATGAGCTGTCGCCACTTTATAAAGGTGACCGCCCAAGCATGCCAAGTGAACTCTCCCAGCAAATTCCTTATCTGCATGCCCTGATCCGGGCTTTAGGTATTCCCCTTTATTCCCTGCCGGGTGCCGAAGCTGATGACATTATTGGAACACTGGCAAAACGCGCTGAAGCTGCCGGCCATCAGGTCCTGATCTCTACTGGTGACAAGGATATGGCACAGCTGGTCACAGATAAAGTGACACTGGAAGACAGTTTTAAAGACAAACCGATGGATATTCAGGGAGTCTTTGAGAAGTTTGGAGTATGGCCTCACCAGATTATTGACTACCTGACCCTGATGGGTGATGCCTCAGATGGTATTATGGGTGTACCAGGTGTAGGGGCAAAAACTGCTGCTAAATTACTCAATGAATATGGTTCACTCGGGGGCATCCTAGAAAATGTAGAACATATTAAGGGTAGAGTCAGTCAGAGTATTAAGGACAATCTCGAAGGTATAACCATTGACCATCAGCTGGCTACTATTGTATGTGATCTTGACTTGAATATAAGCTGGGAAGATCTAAAACTGGCAGATCCACATGTAGAAACCTTGCGCAATCTGTATACCGAACTTGAGTTCCGTAATCAGCTACAATCCCTAGATCACCCCCATAATCCAAATAACACTACTTATAAACAGGCTTCAGCTCAAGCTACGGCTTTACCTGCAAATAAAGACATACCAGATGAACATGCTACTTTGAGCAGTGAAGAAGACCGGCTGGGTGAAGCAACTTATCATACCGTGCTGACCCAGACAGACTGGGAACTGCTATTTCAGCGTATGTCTAGCGAAACCCGTTTTGCTATTGATACTGAAACAACAAGTCTGGACTACCGTGTAGCAGAAATGGTCGGCTTCTCTGTCGCCTTTGATGCAAAAGATGCATATTACGTTCCTCTGGCACATGACTATGCAGGTGCACCTGAGCAGCTGAACCGTGAACAGGTTCTGGCTCAAATCAAGCCTATCCTGGAAAATGATCAGGTTGAAAAAATTGGCCATCATCTTAAATATGATGCCCATATCTTTGCCAATCATGGAATTGAACTCAAGGGCTGGTTTTTTGACACCATGCTGGCCTCTTACGTGCTGAACTCGGTGGCTACCCGTCATGGTATGGATGATGTCGCGCGCCTATATTTAAGTCACCTGACCACTACCTTTGAGCAGGTGGCAGGGAAAGGTGCCAAGCAGAAGAGTTTTAACCAGATTGAGCTGGAAGTGGCTTCACCTTATGCAGCCGAAGATGCTCACGTTACTTATCGCCTCTATGAAGTACTGGCTGAAAAATTAAAAGCTCATCCGGAACTTTGCAATATTTTATATAATATTGAAATGCCGGTTGCCCGTATTCTGACGGGTATGGAAGAAGATGGTATACGTCTAGACCACGGCTTTCTGGACCAGCTCAGCATAGAGTTTGCCAAAACCATGCAGGAGCTAGAACAGCAAGCGATGGAAATGGCTGGTGAAACGTTCAATATTGCTTCTCCGAAACAGGTAGGTGAAGTGCTTTTTGAAAAGCTCGGCATTAAAGGTGGTAAAAAGACTACCACAGGCCAGTTCAGTACCAGCGAAAGTATTCTGGAAAAAATAGAGCATCCGATTGCTGCTGTAATTCTGGAACACCGCAGTCTTGCTAAATTGAAGAGCACCTATACAGATGCTCTGGTCAAGCAGTCCAATAATTCTACCCATCGGGTACATACCAGCTACCATCAGGCACTTACTGCCACCGGACGTCTGTCATCATCTGATCCGAACTTACAAAACATTCCAATTCGCGGAGAAATTGGCCGACAGATTCGTAAAGCCTTTATTGCTCCGGCTGGTCGTGTCTTGCTGGCTGCTGACTATTCGCAAATCGAATTGCGACTAATGGCCCATTTCTCGCAAGATGATGCCCTGCTAGATGCTTTCCGCCACGGTCAGGATGTTCATCGCCGTACAGCAGCTGAAGTTTTGGGTATCGCCCTTGAAGACGTCACCAATGACCAGCGCCGCCAAGCTAAAGCTGTAAACTTTGGATTACTGTATGGCATGTCTGAGTTCGGTCTGATTCGTCAGCTTGGTTTTACCCGTCAGGAATCGCAGGATTATATCAAACAGTATTTTCACCGTTACCCGGGAATTTATGAGTATATGCAACGTACCCGTCAACTGGCTTTGGAACAGGGCTTTGTAGACACGCTATTTGGTCGCCGTTTATACACACCAGATATTGATGCCCGTAACATGATGGTACGTAAAGCAGCTGAACGTGCTGCAATTAACGCACCGTTACAGGGAAGCGCAGCAGATATTATTAAACTGGCCATGATTGCGGTAGATAAAATCTTGCCGAAAGATCAGGCACGTTTATTACTTCAGGTTCATGATGAACTGGTATTCGAGGTTGATGAAAATATTGCAGATGAGTTGGCCCCTCAACTGGCTGAGGTTATGGAGTCGGTAGTCGAAATCTCTGTACCTTTACTGGTAGAAGTAGGTAAAGGCTGTAACTGGGAAGAAGCACACTAAGCTACCACTTGCTTTACTTAATCACCAGAAAATAAAAAAGGACCTAACGGTCCTTTTTTATTTTAGCGCTTTATAAACCCACTAACAAAATCCGGGCAACTTCATTCATCAAAATCTCGGCAATATAGAGCGCCAGGAATGCCAGAATTGGAGACAGGTCAATCATCCCCATATTAGGCATCAAGCGGCGAAACGGTGCCAATAAAGGTTCAGCCAGATCTTGAATGACTTCAATATAAGGCCCACGCGACTGGGTAAACATCACCACCCAGCTTAAGATGATCGTTGCAAAAATCAGATAGCGACAGAAACGTAATAAATCCTGAATCATGGTCACAAAAGTCAAGATCACCAGATGCACAGGGCTGTTTGGCATAACACCAGACAGATACATCAGGCCGAAAATCTTGAGCAGATATAATACCACGATCAGAACCAGAGCTGCCAGATTTACACGGCCTTTACCGAGTGTTGGCAGGATACGGCCGAACACATCAACAATCTTGGTTGCCTTGACCGTAGACATTACTACCGGGTTGTAAGGATTCACCGCAGCCAACTGGACCAAGAAACGGAAGAAGACGAGCAAAATCGCTACGTTAATGATAATGCCAAAAATTAGCGCAGAATTTGCACCCATACTTTAACTTTCCTAATCAAATCAAATTATTTAGTGCTTTCACTCAGCTCTTGTGCGAGTTCCTGGCTGCGTTTTTTCGCTGCAGCAAGTGCAGCCTGAATATTTTGGGAAATCTGTGCACGATCAAACATTTCCAGTGCAGCCTGTGTCGTGCCGTTCGGTGAGGTTACATTTTTACGTAACTCAGACGGTGAGCTGGAGCTGGTAATTGCCATTTGTGCAGCACCTAAAGCTGTTTGTAAAGTCAGTGCGGTGGCTACTTTCTCATCCAGACCAAGATTTTTACCCGCCTGTATCATACTTTCCATCATATAGAAAAAATATGCCGGGCCAGACCCAGAGACCGCAGTAACAGCATCAATCTGTTCTTCGGTATTAACCCACAAGGTCAAACCGGTCGATGCCAGAATCTGACTAGCCAGATCACGGTCCGCCTGCTGCACAGCAGGGCTGGCATACAATCCGTGTGCGCCAGTCTGTACCAGTGCCGGTGTATTCGGCATTACCCGTACCACCTGATCACTCTCGACCAGCTCAGCGATAGTTGCAATCTGAGCACCTGCTACAATTGAAATAAGCAGTTTTCCAGCAAACAGACCTTTTAAAGGTTGCAATACCTTAGCCAATACCTGTGGTTTAACAGCCAGAACGACCACATTGGCATCATGAATAGCTGCAATATTGTCTTCAGTCACATGAATATCTTTTTCCTGAAGCAATGAACGAATCTGTTCAACCGGATCAGCTACTGTAATACGGGTAGCAGGCAACCCACGTGCTAACAGGCCACCAATTAAGGCTTGTGCCATATTGCCACCACCAATAAAACAGATATTGCAATTTAAAGCTGTGCTCATGTTTAATGCTCATCATTTACATTTGTTGTTGCTGAGTGATTAATACCGGTTGCCAGCCACCTCGCTCACAATATGGAGATTGCGCCAACCAAAACCCTTTGGGCGTAAAAACCCCAAGCATAACATTATCTCGGCTTAATATTTGAATCTGATGACGCTGCCAAGGAAAAATTTGCGCTTCCTGAATAGCCTTTTTGAGCGGCCATGCACCTACCCGGCCATAAAGATGAATTCTTTCCCCACCTTGCCGCGATGTTAATACAAGATTCTGCTTCAATAAATCTGCTGATAAACCGACTGCTTGCGGTTGAATCTGATAATGGCCAGAAGCAGTCTGGTAAACATGAGAAAGCTCGGGAATAAGACTTTGTTCAAAAATGAGCTGACTGTTTCTCTCAGCCAGATATTCATCTGTCTGTAACCGGTAAAGCTGCCCGTGATAACGAACATAATAATACTTGTTCCAGTGTAGCGCCGCCTGTGCATCGGCTTTGGCAGCAATAACTTCATGCTGAATCCGCTCAACCATTTCAAAAGCTGGCCGATATATACCTTCACCTTTCATCCATGCTGAAAGCAGTTGTCGCTGTCGGGGTTTTGAAAGTAGTTTTAATCTTGCGAGATCAAGCTGCTGTGCATTGCCACAATTTTTTAAATCCTCTTGTAATACTTCCTGCAGAATCTCATCGGCATCCTGCATTAATGAAGCTGTGCGGGTGACTGCCTGCTGCATTTTAGAAAAGCGGGAAGCTAAGAGCGGCCAGAGCATTGTTCGGCACCAGGCACGGTCGTAATGGGTATTATTATTTGAAGGATCATCAATAAAACTGATGTTTAATTGTTCAGCCCATTGGCAAATCTGCTCACGAGAGAGGGACAGCATCGGACGCCAGATTGGCATTTCATGACGCTGATCCAGCTGTTTCATAGCAGAGAGTCCAGAAATACCCGTGCCAGAAAACAATCTTAACAATACGGTTTCTGCCTGATCCTGCTGATGATGGGCAAGAACAAGTACTTCGCCAGATTTAATATGCTGATGATAAGCCTGATAACGCGCTTCACGGGCCTGACGTTCAAGATTACCTGCATTTACATGTACAGGCTGCACAATGCATGGAACATCAAGCTTCATACATTCAGCTTGCACATGAATACCCCAGTCCCTACTCTGAGCCTGTAACTGGTGATCAACATAGATAGCCCTGATCCGTCCAGGGCAAAGCGCCGCCATAAAATATAATAGGAGCATGGAATCCATGCCCCCACTACATCCGATCAGGAAAGAAGTTTCTGGTGGAAACTGCTCAAGCTGTTTTAAGCAACCAGACCTGAATTCTCGCTGCCAAACTTCATTAAACGTTGGTAACGTGCCTCGCATCGTTCGCTAGCATCCATTCCTTTCAATTCATCAAGTGCCTGTTTAAGCACTTCTTGAAGACGGTCCATAACCAGTTCGGGATGTAAATGTGCTCCCTCACCTTCATCGACGACATATTCTACAATACCCAGTGCCTGAAGTTTATCTGCTGTTAATGATAACGCTTCACTGGCCTGTTCTGCCTTTTCAGCAGTTTTCCATAAAATAGAGGCACATCCTTCTGGCGAGATTACCGAATAAATACTGTGTGACAGCATAATCACGCGGTCTGCAACCCCGATCCCCAGCGCACCGCCAGAGCCGCCTTCACCCAGTACCGTTGCAATAACCGGAACTTTCAGGCTTGAAAGCTGGGCAAGACTACTGGCAATAGCTTCAGCCTGTCCCCGCTCTTCAGCCCCTACACCTGGGTATGCGCCCATAGTGTCAATAAACGTAAATACTGGCAGATTGAATCGCTCTGCCATATCGAGTAGACGTTGTGACTTGCGATAGCCTTCAGGATTGCACATCCCGAAATTATGTTGCAATTTTTCACGGGTGCTACGACCGCGGTGCTGTCCTACCACCATCACCGGCTGACCATCGAAACGAGCCAATCCGCCGATCATCGCGCCATCATCGCCAAAAACGCGATCACCATGCAACGCATCGAACTCTGTAAAAATTTCGCCCACATAATCCAGAAATTGCGGACGTTCCGGGTGACGTGCAATTTGAACTGTTTTCCATGCTTTAGATTGAGCAGCTTTGTTCTTCATAGGCCGAGTATTATTCCTGAATTAACAAAATTGAGTTAATTGATAAATTTTTCCGACTGAATATTCAACTCAATATCCCAATGCTTGAACTGCACTTGCTCATCCTGCAAATCTGCAATCAGCAGAGGCCATTGTTTGGCATCACCCGAAACACTGAGTTGCCATTGTTGATCATTTACTACAGACAGTTCAATGGCAGGAAGCACCTGATCACTGCGACTATGATTGATTAAAACTGCTAAACGTAATAACAAGCAAAGATAGGCCAGTTTTTCGCCTCCTGCCCGCGTTACTTCAATTTTTGCTTCATGACGCAACTTGCGGCGATGAAAGCCCACCAGCCGAGACAGATGATTTTGATCAATCTGGGAGAATCCCGGAATATCGGAATGTTGAAGTAAATAGGCACCATGACGATGATATCCACCATGACTGATTGCAAGACCAATTTCATGCACATAGGCGGCACGACGTAGCAGGTCACGGTCATCACAAGTCAGATTTAATGATTCTGCCACGCCATCAAATAGTTGCTGGGCAGTTTTTACTACACGCTCTGCCTGTTTCGGATCAGCGTTATAGCGTCCCATCAATGCCTGTACACTACGGTCCCGAATATCTTCATGCTTAAAACGCCCCAACAGGTCATACATCACCCCTTCACGGAGTGCGCCATCTGAATATACCAGTTTATCTAGCTCCAGAACTTCAAAAACAGCATACAAGATGGCAATCCCGGCAGGTAAAACAGCACGCCGGTCATCTTTTAAACCTTCGAAATCAATTTCAGAAGCATGCTTAAACTTAAGCAGTTTCTCTTTTAATTTATATAGACCTTCACGGGTAACTTTTTCCTGCTCGTCACTCAACCCCATATTAACCATAATCTGACGGCAGGCCTTAATGGTTCCACTTGAGCCTACGACAGTATCCCATCCTTCAGTTTTATAGGTATTAGCTATTGCAGAGAGCTCTTTACGTGCAGCAACCACAGCTTTATCAAAAGCTTTTACAGAAATAGAGCCGTCAGCAAAATAGGCTTTGGTATAGGCCACACAACCCATCTGTAAAGATTCAGTATGCAAGGGTTCAAACTCTTCACCAATAATCAGCTCAGTTGAACCGCCACCAATATCGACGACTAGCCGGCGGCCACCATTAGCAATAGTATGTGAAACTCCCAGATAAATCAGACGGGCTTCTTCACGCCCTGCAATGATTTCAATCGGCTTTGGCAAGATTTCGGCAGCTTTTTGAATAAATTCATGCCCGTTTTTCGCTTGACGCAAGGCATTGGTTGCTACAATTCGCATGCGGGTAGGTTGTACTGAACCCAAACGCGCCACAAAACGGGCAAGGCAGGCTAAACCCCGCTGTTGTGCAGCTTCAGTCAAGTTTTTATTTTCATCAAGGCCGGCTGCCAGTTGAACTTTTTCTGACATTGAGGCAACTTTTTTGACTTCCCCATGATCAACTCTGGCAATTGCAAGATGAAAACTGTTCGACCCCATGTCTATGGCAGCAAGCAATTCTTCATCGATCAAAAAATCAGACATTCTTTACACATACCTTCACCGAATTGTCGCTTAGAGTAATTCACATGCTATGAATTTAAAAGACGTTTACTCAACATTTACTCGAGTTTATATTTTTTGTTTTACTTAATGATTGTGTATCACGATTGTCAGTATCGCGAGCTTCCATTAGACAAAACAACAGATAAGAGGAAAAATAACTTTAACTCTTTCATTGAACCTGATGGCTGTGTAATATTCGCAAAATTACAATGCTATCTTTAAAATACTTTTGGAGTCATACCCATGTCTGCTAATATTGTTAATACAACTGATGAAAACTTCCAGGCAGATGTTCTGGACGCTGAAACTCCAGTGCTGGTAGATTTCTGGGCAGGATGGTGTGCCCCATGTAAAGCAATTGCTCCTGTACTTGAAGATTTATCACGTGAATACGAAGGCAAGGTTAAAATCGTTAAAGTTGACGTGACTTCATGCGAAGATACGGCTGTAAAATACAATATCCGTAATATTCCAGCGCTGTTGATGTTTAAGAATGGCGAAGTTGTAGGTCAACAGGTAGGTGCTGCTCCACGCTCGAAACTGGCTGCATTTATTGACGAAAATATCTAATCTGGTTTTAAACATCCGTTATAAAAATACGCTGTTATAAAATAGCGTATTTTTTTCATGCTTAAATTGACAAACTTCCTGTTCTGACTTATATTTCATGCTCAAGAAACGTTGGAGCAATTCTCGCTCTCCACTTTCTTAAAAGATACAAAACATAAGATCGCCGCTCGGCAACAGAAAGTGTTTTATACATTTCTCTTCGATACAACTAATCAGTCATCTGAGTTTGTTATTGTGCAATTACGACGGACTTACTCATATTGCATGCGGCCGACTTTTGCTTCTTCTTAACTTCCACTTCATATGTCCCTTTTTAGACCTATCTGACCATCTATGAACTTAACCGAACTCAAGAAAAAACCGATTGGCGAACTTATTAAAATTGCTGAGTTTATGGGCCTTGAAGGAATGGCTCGTAACCGCAAGCAAGATATTATTTTTGCCATCTTGAAACGTCATGCTATGAATGGCGAAGAAATTTTTGGTGATGGTGTACTTGAAATTCTCTCTGACGGTTTTGGCTTCTTACGTTCAGCTGCGGGTTCGTATCTCGCAGGCCCAGACGATATCTATGTCAGTCCATCCCAAATTCGCCGTTTTAATTTACGTACGGGTGATACCATTACAGGTACTATTCGCCCGCCAAAGGAGGGTGAACGTTATTTTGCCCTGCTTAAAGTTAACCAGATTAACTATGACACACCTGAAAACTCACGTAACAAGATTCTCTTTGAAAACCTGACCCCACTCTTTCCAACCGAACAGCTGGTAATGGAACTTGGTAATGGTACAACGGAAGACTTGACAGCACGTGTGGTTGACCTGGTTGCTCCGATTGGTAAAGGTCAGCGTTCAATTATTGTAGCGCCACCAAAAGCCGGTAAGACCATGTTGCTGCAGAATATTGCTCAGTCAATTGTTCGTAACAACCCGGAAGTTTTTCTGATCGTGCTGCTCATCGATGAACGTCCAGAAGAAGTAACTGAAATGGAGCGGACGGTTCGTGGTGAAGTAGTAGCATCTACCTTTGATGAATCACCTGCTCGCCATGTTCAGGTAGCTGAAATGGTTATTGAAAAAGCTAAACGTCTAGTTGAACATAAAAAAGATGTGGTAATCCTGCTTGACTCGATTACCCGTCTGGCCCGTGCTTATAACACGGTAATTCCATCATCAGGCAAAGTACTGACTGGTGGTTTAGATGCACATGCTTTAGAACGTCCTAAACGTTTCTTCGGTGCTGCACGTAATATCGAAGAAGGCGGCTCTTTGACGATCATCTCAACTGCCCTGATTGAAACTGGCAGCAAGATGGATGACGTCATCTATGAGGAATTTAAAGGTACAGGTAACCAAGAAATTACCCTAGACCGCCGTATTGCAGAAAAGCGTGTTTTCCCTGCTATGAATATCAAGAAATCAGGAACGCGTCGTGAAGAGCGCCTGATGAGTGAAGAGAATCTGCGTAAAGTCTGGATTCTGCGCAAACTTCTTCATCCTATGGATGAACTGGCAGCTATGGAATTCCTGCTTGACCGTATGAAAGAAACCAAGACCAATGATGATTTCTTTGATCAGATGAAACGCAAGCAATAAGTATAGAACTGTAAAGTAAGTACTTATAATATAAAGGCCATCTATAACGATGGCCTTTATATTTTAGTTGACAAGTTTTACATATTGATACAAACGACTTAACTTCATGTTTAATTTGATTACAAGCTTTTGATTAATAAAGCCTTCATTTAAAAAAACCTATAACTTTTAAGCATTTATTTAGTACTTGTCCAATGTATTCTTCATTTTCCATTGTTATTTTCTGTTAAAAATCAGACGTTTTTTTGCATTTTTTGATCTTTTTTTAAGGTTAGGCAGTAGTAATTAAAAAATGGCAGTGATAGCATATTTACAGCCCAGTTAGTCTGCTCCATGCGTTGTTACCTATCTAACGTTAGGAATAATAAAAGCACAAAACAGGCTGGCTCAGGTTTTTTTTAATCTCAACTTTTTTATGAGAGTGATGCCATGTTATTCAAGAAAATCGCTATTGCTGCTGCAGTTGCTACTACCCTAGCTTTCGTTGGTTGTGCTAAAAAAACTGAAGATGCTGCTGCTGATGCAAACGCTGCTGCTACTGAAGCTACTGCTGCTGCAAACGAAGCAGAAACTGCTGCTGACGCTGCTGCTGTAGAAGCTGCTCCTGCTGCTGAACAAGCTGCTACTGATGCTGCTCAAGCTGCTGACCAAGCTGCTGACGCTGCTACTGATGCTGCTGGCGCTGCTACTGATGCTGCTGACGCTGCAACTAAAGCTCCAGCTGCTGATGCTAATGCAACTAATGCTACAGCTACTGACGCTCCAGCTACTGAAAAAGCTGCTCAATAATCTATACGATTATTTGTCAAAAAAGAGAGCCTTTGGCTCTCTTTTTTATTGTCTAAATCTTTAAAAAATTATAAGTTATCTTTCTATCTAACATTTTTATTATATTTCAGGCTTTCCTCTCTTCTTCTATAGTTTTTAAAAATTTCTGCTCCAGTGTCTTACAATCCAGAGCCGACCTAAAAATAATTAAAAAAAGCAGGTCAATCGACCTGCTCATTCCCCACACGTTGTCTAAATTTCTGTCCTGCTCGGAAAGTCACTACACGACGTGCTGAAATTGGAATTTCTTCACCTGTTTTTGGGTTACGACCTGGGCGCTGGCGCTTATCGCGTAACTCAAAGTTACCAAAACCGGAGAGTTTTACCTGTTCACCGGCAATCAAAGCTTGACTAATCTCATCAAAAAATAACTCAACCATTTGTTTCGCTTCACGGCGGTTCAGGCTCGTAAGCTCACTAAGATGATCGGCCATTTCTGCTTTAGTTAATGCTGTCATGAGGCCCTCAATGTCGCTTGATAAGTGTTTTCCAACACTTCAATAATTTTATCCATACCTGATTTAATTTCAGCATCTTCAAGCGTACGTGTTGGGTGTTGCCACAACAGCGCAAATGCTAGTGAGCGTTTGCCCTCTTCAACACCTTGACCCGTATACACATCAAACAGCCAAGCTGAGTGAAGCAGCTCACTGCCTGTTTGTTCGATTAACTGCTGAATTTCACTAACATTTATCTTATCACTAATTAAAAGCGCAATATCACGTCGAACCGATGGAAAACGTGATAATTCTGTAAAATTAGATACATAAGATTGCAAAACAGCCTTTTGATCCAGTTCGGCAACCCAAGTGATACCTAAATCAAGCTCATCTTCAAGTGAAGGATGCAAACGTCCCAGATAACCCACGGTTTTTCCATCCACCAGAATCTCGGCTGACTGCCCAGGATGTAACCATGATCGTTCTGAAGGAACATACTCGACCTTAATCCGGGCTGCTGCCAAAATTGCTTCTACATCACCTTTTAAGTCAAAGAAATCCATCACTTGAGCTTTAGCATGCCAAGACTCAGGTACACGGGATCCAACTGCAATAAGGGCCAGAGTTGGAATTTGCTGAAGGCCAGAGATATCAGTTGCATTCTGATAGTCAAAGCGCAAACCCAGTTCAAACAGGCGCACACGGTTTTGCTGACGGTTCAGGTTATATTGTACACATGGAATCAGGCTCGATAATAAAGTACTTCGCATGGCAGCGAGATCACTTGAGATCGGATTCGCCAACATTAATGGATGTACCTGTGGATTAAGCTGCTTTTCAAGTTTAGCATCAGCAAAACTGAAGCTGATGGCTTCCTGGTATCCCAAGGTTGCGATAGTCTGACGTAATTGACCAAGCTCAAGCTGATCCTGATATTTTGCCAGTTTGACATCAATGACCGGTAGACTGATCTGGATGTTGTCATAACCATCTATTCGAGCGACTTCTTCGATCAGGTCTTGATATATGGCCAAGTCATAACGATGTGAAGGTGGCACAACTATCCAGTGTCCTTCAGCTCGTATTTCAACCCGGCAGCCTAAACGCGTTAAAGCGTCTGTAATGAACTCTCCATCAAGCTGATAACCCAGTAATTGGTCAACCTGTGTCTGTTTCAGCTCAATGGCATCACGTGTTGGTAAAAGCTCAGACTGTTCCACCACTGTAATTGGACCGAAGTCACCACCTGCCAGTTCCTGAATCAATTGAGATGCGCGGTTCATGGCCAGTATTGGCAACTCAAAATCCACGCCACGTTCATAGCGCTGTGAAGCATCCGTATGCAGTCCGAAACGGCGGGCACGTCCAGCAATAGCAAGTGGTGCAAAGAATGCAGACTCAAGGAAGATTTCCGTAGTTTCATCAGAAACTGCAGAAGACAGGCCTCCCATAATTCCGGCAATTGCTAATGCTTTTTCATCATCAGCTATGACCATTATATCCTCAGAAAGTGTAACTTCCTGCTCATTGAGCAAGACCAGTTTTTCTTGCGGGTTTGCCTGACGGACATGTACCGCACCTTGTACATTGCCAGCGTCAAAAGCATGTAATGGTTGGCCTAGCTCCATTAATACATAGTTGGTAATATCGACCAGAATACTATGCTGACGAATTGCGGAACGGGCCAGAGCCTGCTCCATCCAGAGTGGAGTAGCTGCTTTGGTATTTACATGTTTAATAACCCGGCCCAGGTAACGTGGACAGCCAGCAGTGTCCACAATCACTTTCTTTTCATCGGCAATAGTGGCTGCAACGTCTGCAACTTCAGGTGCAGTAACTGCCAACTGGTTAATTACTCCAATTTCACGGGCAATACCGCGAATGCTGAAGCAGTCACCACGGTTAGGTGTAATACTGATATCAATGACATGATCGTCAAGATTAAGATATTCACGGACGTTCATACCAATCGGTGCATCATCTGGCAGCTCAAGCAGTCCATCAAGTTTATCTTCAAGATCAATTTCAGAGGCACCACAGAGCATTCCCTGAGATTCAACACCACGAAGTTTGCCTTTTTTAATTTTGAAATCACCAGGCAAAACTGCCCCAATTGTTGCGACTGCTGCTTTCATACCTGCACGCACATTAGGTGCACCGCATACAATCTGTAAAGGTTCATCCGAACCAATATTAACAGTCGTTACACGCAGACGGTCTGCATCAGGATGCTGCTCTACACTTAGAACTTCACCCACGACAACTCCGGTAAAAGGTTTTGCTGCCGGTGACATATCATCGACTTCAAGACCGAGCATTGTCAGTTGATTTGACAGCGTTTCACTATCGATGGCCGGATTTACCCAGCTACGTAACCAATTTTCGCTAATTTTCATATCGATTAAACCTTACAAATTTTCAAATCTTGTCTTAAGCAAATTGGCGCAAGAAACGCACATCGTTCTGGTAGAACATCCGCAGGTCATTGATGCCATAACGCAGCATAGCGAAGCGCTCTACTCCCAGACCAAATGCGAAGCCTTTATATTTTTCAGGGTCTATACCAGCAGCTTGCAGTACGTTCGGATGTACCATACCGCAGCCCAGCACTTCCAGCCAGCGGCCACGTTCATCCATAATATCCACTTCCGCACTAGGCTCAGTAAACGGGAAATATGAAGGGCGGAAACGGACCTTCAAGTCCTTTTCAAAGAACTCATTAAGCAGGTTAATCAGCAGGCCTTTAAGTTCTGCAAAGCTGGTATTTTCTGCGACATATAATCCTTCAATCTGGTGAAACATTGGTGAATGGGTCTGGTCTGAATCACAACGGTAAACGCGGCCCGGGCATACAATACGAATAGGTGGCTCAGACGTTTCCATAGTGCGAATTTGTACACCCGAAGTATGGGTACGCAATAAATGCTTGGCATCAAAATAGAAAGTATCATGCATGGCACGTGCCGGATGGTGGCCAGGAATATTCAATGCTTCAAAGTTATGATAGTCATCTTCAACTTCTGGTCCGGTTGCAATAGTAAAACCGGCTTTAGTAAAGAACTGACAGATGCGCTCTTGTACCTGAGTCACTGGATGGATACTGCCCATGCGCTGGCCACGGCCCGGCAAAGTAATATCAATAGTCTCACTGGCAAGTTTTTGTTGTAATGCAGCCTGCTGTAATTCTTTCTGACGTTCTGTTAGCGCAGTATTGATCGCTTCACGTACGGCATGAATGGCAGCACCCTGAATCTTACGTTCTTCAGGGTCCATTTTGCCCAGTGCCTTGGACTGTTCTGCTAGCTGGCTTTTTTTACCCGTAAATTGAACGCGTACTTGGTCGAGTGTAGCAAGGTCTTGAGCCGCTGCAATTGCAGCCAGCGCTTCAGTGGTCAGGGCTTCCAGTGACATATTAACTCTCAAAGCATCAAAGTTGGAAATATAATAAAACTCTGCATTCTAACAGTTTTTATCTGGATTGATGAAGCCATCAGGCAGGAAAATTAGATTGGCAGGATGATTTATAAAAAGTATAAGATAAGGTGAATGACAATGAGATCAACCCCAATGGCACTCGATCAAATCTGGAAACAACAATTAAGTCTTGTTACTTATGGCAATGAATATTTAAGTCATGACCTGCCCTTTAGCCGCTGGCTACATCATTCTATTTTTCAGCAACATATCTTCAGTTTTCGCAACTTGCATACACAGCACTTGCTAGCCCAGCATTTTCAAATCTGGCTGGAGGGTTTAAAGAAACGTGGGGTTTACCGTTTAAGTCTGCACAGTTCAAATTTATTGATTGATGAGAAAAACCCGAATGCAAATGTTGAGCTGTTGCCATTTGCTCATTTTATTGTCAGTCATGAGCATCAAAAAAAGACAGCATGGATTTTCGGAAAGGAACTGGCTGAATGGTATATTGCTGAAAACGATTTTGAAGCACCTGCTGGACAACGTCTGGATAAGCGTCATGAAACATTCTGGAGCTATGAGTTACCAGGGCGTTTATCCAAACTGGTTGATATTGACCTGCAAGATGCCAATTGGGATGAAATACACCAGTTCATTGAACAGGAACTTTTCAGAACCCAATTTGCCCAAGGTTATGTAGAGCCTGCAAACCGCCACCTACCATATTACGGTGTCAGTGAGCCAGCATCCCAAGTAGCGTCTGACAGTATATCATTACAATATTTGGCCTTAATTCCAACTGACTATTCTGCCGATATTGCACATGAACTATTACACCGGGTAACTGCACTGTCAGAATTTGTCGAGTATAAGCGTAAACATCCTTTTGATGAGCAGGGTACGACTTTAACGCCTGAAGAACAGATTAACCTGAGACATTTTTCTCAAAAAATTGATGACCTGCTCAGCAAGCTGATCGTTAAAGTTGCCAATCACTATAAATCTGCACAGTTAACTTATGTAGAACCGGTAGCAACCCCACTAGATAGTCCAGCAGTTACCCTGGCACAACCCGTACGTAAAGAAAAAGTACCAGCAGGTACACATAAAGCCGGCATGGGAAATGTGATTAAATTGCTTCTTTTAACAATCGTAATTTGTGTCGTCGCCTATTATTTTGGATTGTAACAGCTAGATATTTCTACTATCTAACCCAAAGTTGTGTTCATATTGAGTCTATGACCCAGTATGAACACAATGTCATAACTCTAATAATCAGCTTAGAGAAACTTGACGCAATTTATGAATTAAATCAGTTTCTATTTTTAGATTTACTCATCATTATTATCAGTCAAAATAAAAATTTAAAGTTTTATACAAGATTTATAAGCGAGTTGCTCCCGCTCATGATAAAAATTAGTGCTGGAAGAATAATTTTGGGCCTTATAGTAATAAATAAAATATTTTAACTATTTTCAACAATTTAAAGGCTTACTTTACTTACGACCAGATGTTTTTAAAGATAATAAAAAAGACTGCAAAAGCAGTCTTTTTTAGATCATCGAAGATGATTAAGCAGCTAACGCACCTTTAGCTTTTTCAGCTAAAGCAGCAAAAGCAACTGCATCATGCATAGCGATGTCAGCAAGTACGCGACGGTCGATGATTACCTGAGCTTTTTTCAGACCAGAAATCATACGGCTGTAAGACAGACCGTTTTGACGCGCACCAGCATTGATACGTGCAATCCATAAAGAACGGAACTGACGTTTCTTCTGACGACGGTCACGGTAAGCGTATTGACCAGCTTTGATTACTGCTTGGAACGCTACGCGGTAAACGCGTGAACGAGCGCCATAGTAACCTTTAGCACGAGCAAGAATTTTTTTGTGACGGCGATGAGCCTGTACACCACGTTTTACACGAGCCATTTATAATCTCCTTAGATGTATGGGCACATACGACGAACTGAAGCAACGTCACTTACGTGAACCATTACACAGCCGCGCAATTGACGGATACGCTTAGCAGATTTTTTGGTCAAAATGTGGCGTTTGAACGCTTGTTTACGCTTGAAACCGTTTGCAGTCGCTTTGAAACGTTTAGCTGCACCACGGCGAGTTTTTAACTTTGCCATAACAACCTCTTTAAGCACCTGTTCGGCTCGTCTGCACCATTGCAATAACGACCTGCAGGTAAGGAAGGCGACATTTTATAGCAACTCTGCCTAAAACAAAAGCAATTAATTGGCTTTTCATAATTTTAATCGGGCTTCAATACAGAAGATATATTTCTTGAATAATTTAGAAATGATGGAAATTTCAGCTTTTATTCAGGAGTATAATCACTACAAAAATATGTAGAACCCTGTTATATGTCTAACCAGCATGATGCTTTTGCCGCCTTGCGGTATCGAGACTTCTCGATTATTACACTCAACCAGTTTTGTCTCACTCTTGCCATTCTGATTCAAGAAATTATTGTTGCCTATTCTCTTTATCAAATTACCAAAGATCCTCTCACGTTGGGGCTGATTGGACTGGCAGAAGCCATACCATTTATTGCACTTTCCTTATGGGGTGGCTATTTTGCTGACCGCTTTAATAAGCAGACGATTATGAAAGTTTGCCTGTTTTTTGCAGCCCCCTTGCCGCTTATCTTATGGTGGCTCTTTCATGCCTATGCAATAGATTCGATCACAATTAACAGTCTTTCTTGGGGAATCTATGCAGTTATTTTTGGACTAGGCACCATTCGCGGTTTTTACAACCCTTCTGCGACCTCCCTAAAACCTTTTCTGATTCCCAAAGCCATCTATGCCAATGGTGCAACATGGACCACCATTGGCTGGCAAAGTGGTGTGATTTTAGGCCCGATGCTAGGTGGTTTTATGTTGGCCTTTCTTGGCCGTGAAACCAGCCTGATTGCTGTTTCAATATTACTTGCCCTGTGTTTTATGCTTATTAATCTGCTTCAAAAACGTAATTTTCCTGTGATGGAAGAACATCGAGTGCTGGATTCACTGGGTGAGGGGTTTCGCTTTATCTGGAAAACCAAAATTGTACTGTGGGCCATTTCTCTGGACCTTGTTTCAGTCCTGTTCGGTGGTGTCATCGCACTGCTGCCCATTTTTGCAGAAGATATTTTGAAGGTCGGACCCGAGGGCCTAGGCTACTTGCGCGCTGCTCCTTCAATTGGCGCCCTAGTTACCATGATAGCTTTAACCAAATTCCCTCCCACTCAGCATGCCTGGCGCAACATGTTACTGGCAGTTGCTGGTTTTGGTATATTTACCCTGCTGTTTGCCTTTTCAGATCATGTGTGGCTTTCACTTTTCGCTCTTGCCATGACTGGAGCTTGTGACAGTATTTCTGTAGTTATCCGACAGACTATTTTACAGATTTTTCCTCCCGAAAATATGCGGGGCCGTGTAGCTGCCGTAAATGGAATGTTTGTTTCATCTTCAAATGAACTGGGCGCATTTGAATCGGGCCTGGCGGCCAAATATATGGGTACAGTTATGGCGACAGTATTTGGCGGCTGCATGACCATGGCTGTAGTCGTAGTTAGTTGGGCCAAAACCAAAGATCTATTTGGTATAGATATAACCCAGAGTTCAGATAATCAATTCAAATAGATATTTGGCTTGGGGCGCCTAGGCCTTTTCAGACTTCTTTTATATTGTCATCTGGATAGAAACAGATAATACTTAGCCGCCAGAGCTGGCCGAACGGGCAACGGCTCACTTTATCTAATAATGAAATGAATGAACTTATGAAATATGCTCTTCCTGTTCTATTTCTAATGGGTCTGCCGCTAAGTACAAGTTATGCTGCGGCACCAGCAACCATGAAACTTACCCCACAAACCAGTTCTGCATTACCTGCACATTTAACAACACGCATTCAGTGGGTCCGTTTTCCTCAGCCAGTTTATAAAGATGAGGATTTAAAGGGCCAAGATCGCCACGCCATCATTCGTATTTATGCAGATGAAACAGGTAAGGTTAATAAAGCTGCAATTCAGGAAAGTACGGGTATTAAAACTCTTGATGACATCCTGCTGAATGCTGTGCAACAAGCTCAAGTCAAAGCCTATACTGAAAATGACACAGCTTTGCCAGTGATTGGCTATCAGGCTTTTAGCCTGAAATTAGACGATAATGCCGATCAGGACTGTCTTTATAATTTTAATTCAGAAAACTGGTTGGCTCAGCAACAGCATAAAAAAGTTCCTTTCCAGTATCTAAATCAGCCTCAACTGGAAATTAATCGCGACCAGTTGAATGGTTATGATCGTAGCATTAAATTTAGTTTTAAAAGCAATAAACACGGTAATATCAAAAAAGTAAAAATACAGCAGGGTTCAGGAACCTACGCACTTGACCAGGCAGTAATACAGGCGGTTTCACAGGTACAAATTTCTGCTCCGCGTAAATTCTGGATTTATAAAAAGTCACACTTTAAAGACCAGATTCATTTTAAGCTGGAAGAATGCCAGTAAATTTCCAGAAATACAGGGAGTAGCTATTCTACTTCCTGTATTAAAATAAAATATAAGCTAAATAAATAAAAAGATAACGTCCTGTTTTGGCCAAGGTCACCATCAACAGAAATCTTAAAAATTTTTCTTTTAACAGCCCCGCAATTAGGGTAATCGGATCACCAATGACTGGTAACCAGCTAAGTAACAGTGACCAATATCCATATTTATAATAAAAGTTCTGTGCTTTTTGTATCTTGGCTTCAGATACCGGAAACCACTTCTTATACTTATAGTGTTCAATATGAATTCCCAGCCACCAATTTATACATGAACCTAAAATGTTTCCGGCACTGGCAACCATTAATAGCAATAGAGCTGAATAATGTTGTTGCGCCAGCAAACCAAGTAATACTGCCTCAGACTGCAAGGGCAATAGAGTCGCTGCACCAAATGCAGATATAAACAGTAGAAGGTATGCCATTGAAGATCAGTCCCAGATAAGGACTGAAGTATAAACTGTCTCTATGGCTGGGTTATCTACTCTACAATAAATTAAAGCTGAATAGATAAAGCCCGCTGTATGGCAGGACGTGCTGTCAGGCGCTCTACATATTCTTTCACATATGGATAGTCTTCTAACTGAATTCCCTGCCATTCATAGCGTAAAATCCAGGGTAAAATTGCCATATCTGCAATAGAGTATTCCCCAGCTACAAATTTTTGGCCGATGAGCTGTTTGTTTAATACGTTATACAAGCGCTTTGTTTCATTTAGATAGCGCTCTATGGCATATGGAATTTTTTCCGGCGCAAAACGGCTAAAATGATGATTTTGCCCAAGCATCGGGCCAAGTCCGCCCATTTGCCACATTAACCATTGTTCAACCTCTACCCGTTCCTGCTCATCCTGTGAATAGAAAAGGCCTGTTTTGCGGCCCAGATATTGCAAAATTGCGCCTGATTCAAAAACAGAAATAGGTTCACCACGTGGCCCATCCTGATCAACAATTGCCGGAATTTTATTGTTAGGAGAAATTTTCAGAAAGTCTGGCTGAAACTGGTCATTTTCCATAATATTGATCGGAAAAATCTGATAATCCAGCTCCATTTCTTCAAGGGCAATCGTAATCTTATGGCCATTTGGCGTAGCCCAATAATACAGATCAATCATTTGTTATCCTTTCACTGCTATAGTTATTGTCATGAACAAACGCATTATATCTGTCTTTATAACACAGTTTTATAAATAACTTCTGTGACTGCACCATTAAAAGTTTGAAGTTTATGACTGAAATAACCCTATTTAAAGTGCACAAATTCTCATAGCAAGAGATTTGAGAATTTTTTAAAAATCTCTCTTGATTTTTTTTACTGGCATACCGATATATCTAGTACAGCAATGATCTTCCGGATATTGCTGGTAATTACTGTTGATGCCAAGCGTAACACTAGTTCTTGTTTATACAACTTTGCTGAACTCATCAGGAGGTTATATCAATGAGTAGCGTAAGCCTTAGTCCACTTTTCCGTCGTAGTATTGGTTTTGACCGTTTAAATGATTTATTCGACTACGCCATGCAAAGTGAGGCACCGAACTATCCACCTTACAATATTGAAAAGCTGGGCGATAATCAGTACCGTATTGTGGTGGCAACTGCCGGTTTTAAACAGCAGGAATTGGCGATTAATCTGGAAAACCGGGTTCTGACTATTACCGGCAAGCCAGACAATGAAACAGGCGATCATAGTGTTGAGTACCTGCATAAAGGAATTGCACGTCGTTCCTTCAAGCTTTCATTACGTCTGGACGAGCATATTGAAGTACAACAAGCTGATTATGAAGATGGCTTATTGATCATCGAATTGCAGCGAATTGTGCCTGAAGAGAAACTGCCACGCCAGATTGCAATTGGCCGTAAAGCTAATGAAAGTGAAGCTGGCAAAGTTTATGAGATTCCTGCTTCTCAAGAATAAAGGGTTAAATTTTTAACTCTTCAATAAAAAAGCACCGCATTCGCGGTGCTTTTTGATATGAGATAATTACTTTTTCTTTTTCGGTCCAAGTAACATACCCATTTGACGGCCTTCCATTTTTGGTGCCTGTTCAACTACACCAATTTCAGCGACATCTGCTTCAATCTTTTGCAATTGAGCCAAACCAAGTTGCTGGTGAGCCATCTCACGGCCACGGAAACGTAAAGTAATCTTTACTTTATTTCCTTCTTCCAAGAACTTGATAATTGCACGCAATTTAACTTGGTAATCACCAACATCAGTAGCTGGACGCAACTTGATCTCTTTGACTTGCACCTGATGCTGTTTTTTCTTTGCATCTTTTTGCTTTTGCTTTAGGTCAAACAAGTGCTTGTTGTAATCCATGATTTTACAAACAGGCGGTTCTGCATTAGCAACGATCTCGACCAGGTCAAGATCTGATTCTTCTGCAGCACGCAACGCTTCAGCAAGTGAAACGATTCCTTTTTGTTCACCATCCGCAGCAACGAGGCGTACTTCTTTCGCACGGATCTCGTCATTAATGGCAGGACGGTTACTCTTAGCACCTTGTTGCTGGTTACGGTCAGGCTGTTTAATCTTTATTACTCCACAATATACCGGCCGCGTTCGGCTACGGCTACTTTCACTAGGTCATTGAAGGCATCAATAGACATAGTACCTAAATTTTTTCCTGAGCGGGTACGCACGTTGACCGTACCTTCCTCTACTTCCCGATCACCTAGAACCAGCAAGTAAGGAATGCGCTCAAGTGTACGTTCACGAATCTTAAAGCCGATTTTCTCATTTCTCAAGTCAGAAATTGCACGAATTCCGTTTTCCTTAAGTTTGGCCACTACCTGCTCGCAGGCCTGTGCCTGAGAATCGGTAATGTTCATGACACATGCTTGAACTGGCGCAAGCCAAGGTGGCATAAAGCCCGCATAATGTTCAATAAGTATACCAATAAAACGTTCAAAACTGCCAAGAATTGCACGATGTAACATAACCGGCTGATCACGTTCATTATCTTCAGTCACAAATGAAGCATCTAAACGTTCTGGTAAATTAAAGTCACACTGGATTGTACCACATTGCCAGACACGGCCTAAGCAGTCTTTCAGTGAGAATTCAATCTTCGGACCATAGAATGCACCCTCACCCGGTTGTAGCTCCCATTCTAAACCTGCCGCATCGAGTGCATCTGCCAGAGATTTTTCAGCCATGTCCCAAAGTGCATCATCACCTACACGTTTTTCTGGACGTGTAGACAGCTTCATCTGTACATCTTCAAAACCGAAATCTTTATAGACGTCCAGAGTCAATTTGATGAAGTCTGCAACTTCAGGCCCGATCTGCTCTTTGGTACAGAAGATATGTGCATCATCTTGAGTAAAGCCGCGAACACGCATAATACCATGAAGTGAACCAGACGGCTCGTTACGGTGGCACGAACCAAATTCAGCCAGACGGATCGGCAGGTCACGATAAGATTTCAGGCCCTGATTAAACACCTGAACATGACATGGGCAGTTCATTGGCTTTACGGCATAGTTACGGCTTTCAGAGTGGGTCGTAAACATATTGTCGGCATAGTTAGCCGCATGACCCGATTTTTCCCAGAGTGTAAAGTCTACGATCTGTGGAGTCTTGATTTCTAGATAGCCATTATCCTGCTGTACTTTACGCATGTACTGCTCAAGAACCTGGTAAATAGTCCAGCCATTCGGGTGCCAGAACACCATGCCTGGTGCCTCTTCCTGCATATGGAACAGATCGAGCGCTTTACCGATTTTACGGTGATCACGCTTTTCAGCTTCTTCAATACGCTTGATATAAGCCGCAAGCTGTTTCTTGTCTGCCCATGCAGTACCATAGATACGTTGCAGCTGTTCATTCTTGGCATCTCCACGCCAGTAAGCGCCAGAGATTTTAGTCAGTTTGAATGATTTCAAGAATTTGGTATTAGGTACATGTGGTCCACGGCACATATCCAGATAGTCCTGATGATAATACAGCCCCATCTGGGTTTCTTCTGGCATGTCTGCAATCAGACGTAATTTATACTCTTCTCCGCGTGCAGTAAATTCAGCAATTACTTCATCACGGGGGGTCATTTTCTTGATGACATCATAATCCTGATCGATGAGCTTTTTCATACGCTCTTCAATCGCTGCCATATCATCCAGAGTAAACGGACGTGGCATCCAGATGTCGTAGTAGAAACCTTCTTCAATGACCGGACCAATCACCATTTTCGCTTCTGGAAACAGCTGCTTAACTGCATGACCCACTAAATGTGCGCAAGAATGACGGATAATCTCGACGCCTTCTTCATCTTTCGGGGTAATGATTTGCAAGGTTGCATCTTCTGTAATGAGGTCAGAAGCATCAACCAGTTGACCGTTTACACGACCGGCAACTGTATTTTTTGCAAGCCCGGGTCCAATGCTTTGGGCAACGTCCATAACAGAAACAGCTTGATCGAATTGTTTTTGATCGCCGTTTGGCAACGTGATAATTGGCATAAAATGAATCCTTAAGGAGTGATGCCCCGTACCATAGGGCATTTCACCGCGAGATTATGATCGAGGAAAACCTCAAAAATATAAAAACGGTGGATAGAACAAATTTCGTTAAGAATTTTACACGTCTTGGCTTTATGAAGAAACAGCAAAAACGATAAAATCCTGTATTGTGAGTGATTTAGTTTATTGTACATAATGAACTGAACCTACAAAACAGCTTTCACCATAATTTGAAAGAATAATATTTTAGTTTTAGAATCAAAATTAAATATTTGATTTATATAGCAATTAAACAGGAACTAAGACTAAAGCATAAATGAAGTCCGGACCTGAAAGACCTATCTTTTCATAAGCTGAAAGAATAAAACAATGATGAAAGGGAGTTATAAAAATGGTGAGTGCTTATGATGAATTACCGCGCACCCCTGCAAATTTCGTGGCACTTTCTCCTCTACGTTATCTAGAACGTGCAGCATATATCTACCCTCATCAGGCAGCGATTATTCATGGTTCACGCCAGATCAGCTGGCGGGAAACCTATCAGCGCTGTCGGCAGTTTGCCGATCAGCTGCAAAAGCTGGGTATCCAGAAAAACGATACTGTATCGGTGCTTTTGCCAAATGTGCCTGCGATGATTGAGGCACATTTTGCTGTACCAATGGCAGGGGCAGTTCTGAACACCTTAAATACCCGCCTGGATGCCAAAACTTTAGCCTTTATGCTCGAACATGCAGAGAGTAAAGTTTTACTGGTCGACCCTGAGTTTTCTACTTTAGCAAAAGAAGCGCTGGCACTGGTTTCACAAGATATTTATGTCATAGATGTGGATGATGCCGAATATGAAAACTGCTTTAATGCACCGATTGGTGAAATTGAATATGAAGACTGGCTGACTGAAGGCAATGCTGATTTTGAATGGCATCTACCGCAAGATGAATGGGATGCTATTAGTCTGAACTATACCTCAGGCACTACCGGCAACCCCAAGGGAGTGGTTTATCATCATCGCGGTGCGTATATCAATGCTGCAAGTAATATCATTGCCTGTGGCATGACGCCACGTGCAACGTATTTATGGACCCTGCCCTTATTTCACTGTAATGGCTGGTGTTTTGCCTGGACCATGGCAGCAAATGGTGGGACCAATGTCTGCCTGCGCAAAGTTGACCCAGAACTGATCTTTAAACTGATTGCCGAGCATAAGGTGGATTATTTCTGTGGAGCTCCAATAGTGCTTTCCATGCTGATCAATACACCAGCAGAGAAACGAACTTATTTTGATCATCGCGTTGAAGTCATGGTGGCTGGTGCTGCGCCACCTGCTGCAATTATTGAAGGCATGCGTAATATTGGTATCAATGTTACGCATGTTTACGGATTGACAGAAACTTATGGCCCATCTGCACTTTGTGCATCACAGGCAGGCTGGAGTGACCTGACCATACAGGAGCAGGCACAATTACATTCACGTCAAGGTGTTCCATATCCGCTTCAAGATGGTATGAAGGTACTTGACCCAGAAACCATGCTACCTGTGCCAAATGATGGACAGAGCATGGGGGAAATCATGTTCCGCGGTAATATTGTCATGAAGGGTTATTTAAAAAATCCGGAAGCAACAGCAGAGGCGTTTAAAGGGGGCTGGTTCCATACCGGTGATCTCGCCGTATGTCAGCCTGATGGCTATGCCAAGATTACTGATCGTGCCAAGGATGTAATTATTTCGGGCGGAGAAAATATTTCATCACTTGAGGTTGAAGAGGTGCTTTATCAGCATCCGGCAGTGCTAACTGCTGCAGTAGTTGCCAAACCGGACCCACGCTGGCAGGAAGTACCCTGTGCTTTTGTGGAGTTAAAAGAGGGTATAAGTATTTCTGCGGAAGAACTTACTGAACACTGTAAACAGGGACTAGCCCGCTTCAAGGTGCCTAAAGAGATCATCATCACTGATATTCCGAAGACCTCCACCGGAAAATTGCAAAAATTTATTTTACGTGAATGGGCCAAGGAGCGCTCAGTAGGTGAATTTGGCTAAAATAGCCAATTCTAAATGACGTACTCCATACCAGCCAGCTTAACTGCTGGCTTCCATTAAAAATAGGAGTAAGTAAAATGGCGGATTTAAACCGTTTTATACAAGCTCAGGCACAATATTATAATCAAGCACTGGATGAGCTTAGAACCGGACATAAGCGCAGCCACTGGATGTGGTTTATCTTTCCACAGCTTAAAGGATTAGGGCATAGCCATGCCGCGACCTATTACGGTATCAATAACCTGGAAGAAGCCCAAGCTTTTCTGCGTCATCCAATTTTGGGCCAGCGTTATCTGGAACTCTGCCAAGTTCTAGCTGACTTATCTGAAACAGATATTCATATAATTTTCGGCTCGCCTGATGACATGAAATTAAAATCCTCTTTAACAGTGTTCAAGAGAGCCAGTGAGCACAAAAATCCTTTATTTCAAGTTTTGCTAGATAAATATTTTCAGGGAGCTGAAGATCAGCGAACGTTGCAGCTTTTATCTCATTCTTGAAGTAAAGATATAAATCTCTATATAGTTATATACATAGCAAGTTAGATAAATTATTAAACTTTATCTATTTCATTATTTTAAATACTATAAAAATCCTATTTACATAAGGAGAATAGCAGTGAGCAGTAAAACTACTACGCGCATGACCCATTTATTTCAGCAGCTCGGGCTTGATTCTTCTGAAGCAGCTATTGCTCAATTTATTGAACAGCATCAACTGGCTGCTCCTGTCTATATCAGTGAAGCTAATTTCTGGACCACTGCACAAAGCCAGTTTATTCGGGAACACATGAAGTCAGACGATGACTGGGCCATTGTCATTGACCAGCTCAATGAATCACTGCATGAAGATTCAGTTAAAAAATTATAATGCATTCAGTGATTATAATAAAAAAGCGGCATATATACCGCTTTTGCTTAACTGTGTTATCTCTGATCCGAGATTAAAGCAACCTGCTGGATATAGTTGACCAGTTTGTTTTTAGATTCAAGCAATTCTTCTTCACTTACCTGCTTGGCAACATCACGCTGAATTCGCAGCAGATGTTGACGTAAAGTATGGCGTTCAGCAGCATTATAAAGTTTTACAAACTCATTAATAACCGGATCACCCTGGTCAATAATACGGTCTACCCAACGCATGAGCTGTGCCTGTTTTTTTGCACCTTGCTGTGGCGTCAGGTAAGAGAGAATCATGGTTTCATCTTCATTACGCAGCAGCTTACCGATCCGCTGGAATTGACGCCGACGGGCTTCATGTGAAGTTATTGATTCAACTTCCAGTAAAGCGTCTATTAAACGCTCTTCTACCGGCAGCTTCTCAATTTGCTTACGTGGCAGCTCTGCCAGTTGTGCACCTAAAGCAGCCATGCGCTGAACTGCTTTTTTTTGTTCAGTTTTACTTGCACGTCCCTCTAAAACTTCAAAGTCTTCTTCAGTAAAACGTGTTGGACGACGCGCCACAGTTATTCAGCCTCATAAAATTTTGCTGCAAATAATGCCTGAATTTCCGATAAAGCTTTTTCTTCATCCGGACCGTCAATCACAATTCGCAAAGTAGTACCCTTACCTGCACCAAGCATGAGTAAGGACATAATATTTTTTGCATCAATCAGTTTATCATTTTTACCGATCTGAATTGAAGAACGAAACTTGGTCGTAACCTCAATCAACTTACCTGATGCACGCGCATGTAAACCTAGTTTGTTAATTACGTCAACTGTTGTATCAATCATGACCAGTGCTTCATTTCTCTATGTAAGACCTGAATAGACCATTGTGCCTCAAGCGATTTTTTTAGTCTATCCACGATATAAACTGAACGATGTTGCCCACCCGTACATCCGATTGATACTGTCATATAATGACGATGGCCTTTGGCGAAGGCCGGGAGCCACTTGTTGAGAAAGTGGTAAATATCCAAGAACATCTCATTGGGTTGATCACTTGATTCAAGGAATTTTCTTACCGGCTCATCCAGTCCCGAATACTTGCGTAATTCCAGGTCCCAATGCGGGTTGGGCAAATGCCTTACATCAAATACATAATCTGCGTCTAATGGAATACCATGCTTATAACCGAATGACTGTAAAATCAGGATTAAACGGTTAGCTTGCCCCAATTTTGAAAGCAAGGTGTGTTTCAGGTCATGTACACTTTTATCAGTCGTATCAATATGTACAGTGGCACGAAACTGAATAGGCATGAGCAGCTGTTTCTCTTCCTGAATACATTCATTCAGGCTCTTAAACCGGCTCGCCAAAGGATGCGGACGTCGTGAAGCACTAAATCGCGCAATCAGTTCCTGATCCTGTGTAGTCAGATAAATGACATCAACTGACCCATGCTGTTGTAACTGCTCAAAAACCTGATCAAATTCTTGTAAATCGGCCCGGGTACTACGTACATCTACACCAAGTGCCAGCTGCTCAAGATTATTTTCACGATCTAATTTTAAAACAATTTCTGTCAGCAATGCCAATGGCAGGTTGTCGATACAGTAATAACCCAAATCTTCAAGAACCTGCAATGCAGATGATTTTCCTGAACCGGATTGTCCTGTCACGATCAAAATACGCTTCATGGCAATAACTGTCCTTATTATATCTTTATGCTTCAGTGAGAATAATTGACCTGCAAGTTGTCAATCAGACGTGTATTTCCAAGCTTGGCTGCTACAAACAATACAAGACTCTGATTAAACTCATGTACAGCCTGGAGCTCAGGCGTGCGCGCCTCTACATACTCCACAACCAGACCCGCCTGTGTCAATTGACTTTTCACATGATCTAACACTTGTGACAAAGCTTGGCCCTGCTGTAACTCGAGTTCAGCATTTTTTAAACTTTGATAAATTGACGGAGCAAGCTGACGTTCTTCAGTACTCAGATAACCATTACGTGAACTCAAAGCCAGTCCATCTGCAGCTCGGGTAATTGGCACTCCAATGACCTCGAGAGGCAAATTCAAATCACGTACCAGCTGGCGAATGACTGCCAATTGCTGATAATCTTTCTGGCCAAAAAATGCATAATTCGGCTGTACTATATTAAACAGCTTGGTTACGACTACAGCTACACCATCGAAGTGACCCGGACGTGATTTCCCACACAGATCATCCGTAATTTTACCCACGCTAATATTGGTCAGACGAGGTTGTGAACCATACATTTGCTCTACACTTGGTGCAAAAATTATATCGCAGCCAGCATCTGCCAGCAGGTGACTATCCTGCTCCAGGGTACGCGGATAATTTTCGAAATCTTCATTCGGTCCAAACTGGATTGGATTTACGAAAATACTGACGACAACAACATCACATAATTTACGTGCCTCACGCACTAAATTCAGATGACCTTCGTGTAAATTTCCCATAGTCGGTACAAAACCGATAATTTTACGCGCTGTACGAGCAGGATTTAGAGAGGCACTTAATCCTTGAATGGTCACTTCAGTTTTCATAAATTACAACTCAACCTGGAAAGTATGTTCTCTAGCTGGAAAAGACTGATTCTGTACTGCCTGATGGTAGGCCTTGAAAGCATCCAGAATTGCAGTTTCACCACTTTGCTCTTTCATAAAATTACGCACAAAGCGTGCTACACGCCCAAAAGACAGTCCCAACATATCCTGTACGACCAATACCTGGCCATCCGTCTCTGCACCAGCACCAATACCGATCACTGGAGTATGCGGAAACAGTTCAGTAATTTCTTTACCCAGCTGGGCAGGCACACATTCAAGTAATAATACCGCTGCCCCTGCTTCAACTACTGCTCTACAGTCAGCAATTAGCTGATCAGCGGCTTCACGACTTTTTGCCTGTAACTTGTAGCCACCTAGAACATGAACAGACTGCGGCGTTAGACCAAGATGTACACAAACTGGAATACCATTACGGGTCAGATTCTGTACCGTTTCAGATAACCATGCCCCACCTTCAATTTTGACCATCTGAGCACCGGCCTGCATTACGATGCGAGCATTTTTGAGCGCATCTTCCAGAGTGGCGTAACTCATAAAAGGAAGATCAGTCATAATCATGGCATGCTGATTACCACGACGCACTGCGGCAGTATGATAAGCCATATCTTCAACCAGTACCGGTAATGTTGAGTCATGACCCTGAACTGTCATTCCCAGTGAATCACCAATCAGAATAGAATCAATTTCAGCAAGCTCCATGGCTTTTGCCATACTGGAATCATAGCAAGTCAGGCAAGAAAATTTACGCCCCTGAGCTTTGAACTGTCTTAAATCACTCAGACTAATCATGAAGATATCCTCTTGCACAGTATCTTAAATATATAGATTAAATGCTGGCCCATTGTTCATCGGCCAAAACAGTAAGTTCTGATTGCTGGACCAAATCCAGTTGTTGAAGTAGCTGTCCATTTACGCTGAGACTCACATCCAGATCAAGCAGTGGAATAACAACAAAATCCCGCTCCAGCAGTCCAATATGTGGCACATTCAGCCGTTCATGTTGTATAGACTGCTGACCATAAAGCAAAAGATCCAAATCTAGTGTCCGCTCGCCCCACCGGCGTAGACGCACCCGCCCGGCTTCCTGCTCAAAAGCTTGCAACTGATCTAATAGAGGCAAAGGCTCAAGCACAGTTTCAAGCTGTGCTACGGCATTATAATAATGCGGCTGGTCTTGAGGCCCCATAGGCGGACTCTGATATAACCTGGAAACTTTTACCGGCCCCAAGGTACTAAGTCTTGATACAGCTTGAGTTAAAATCTGGCGTGAGTCACCGAGATTGCTGCCTAGGCCAATATAAGCAATGGTACTCATTGTGTTGGTCCAAATACCACTTGACTGAGGTCACGCTTTACCCGTTTGCGCTTCATAATCGGATGATCACTATTGAAGTCTCCCACAGATTCTGCTGCTTTAACCGCTTCATGATCAACCTCCGGCTTACGTGCTTTTCTAGCACGTCGGCTACGCGGTTCGGGGATATCGACTAAGGGTTCAATTTCCAGGTGCTTTACTTCATCCAGTACATCTTCGTTCTGTTTACGGCGATTCTTGGCACGCTGCCGGTTATACTGACTAATAGTTTTTTCTTTTTCATCAGCTCCCATATTCTGGTAAGCATCCCACCATTGCCCCATTCCCTGAGTCGTTGGGTCCCCTGCCTTCTCACGCAATAATAAAAAGTCAAAGCCGGCACGGAAACGCGCATGGCTGGCCAAGGCTTCAATTTGCTGAGGTTTCGGATTTAGCAACCGGCTCTGCATTTCCCAGACTTCACGAATAAAGGTTTCTGCAAAACGTGGAATAACAGTACGTGTGGCTTGACGCTTAAGTACATCCAGCCCAGCCTGAGCACGCGCCTCAGCAGCGACAATACCCTTACCGCTATAAAACTCATAGCGCTCCAGGAAGGGCTCCCAAAGTAGTACAGCATAGAAGAATGCTGGATTAATAGTTTTACCGATCTGAATACGATGATCAGTATTTTTCGCAGCCAACTCTATAAAGGCAGTAATATTCGGGCGGATATCTGCAAATAACTGCTTCCAGATATCAAAATCAATAAGCATCGGTAGCACACGTGCCAGATGCCCCATAGTAAACAGCTTTTGTGATTCGTCATACAAACGGTGCGGAGACACATCACGGAGCAGTTGTGCCAGCTCGGCTGTAAAAATTTTCAGAATAGCTGGATCAATTTTGAAATTCAGTTTAGCTGCAAAACGCAAAGTGCGTAGCATCCGTACTGGATCTTCTTCAAAACGCTGTACCGGATCACCAAGCAAACGCAAGGTTTTATTTTTGATATCCTGAACCGCATCACAAAAATCAAGCACAATACCTTTATGCGGCTGATAATACAGGGCGTTAATAGAAAAATCACGGCGGGAAAAGTCTTGTTCGATACTGCCCCAGTTATTATCACGCAGGATCATGCCTGAGGCACTGGTCACAGCTTTTTTAGGAGGAGCACGAAAAGTTGCCACTTCAATCAGTTCACGGCCAGAATACACATGAGCCAATTCAAAACGGCGGCCAATAATACGGCAGCGACGCCCAAATACATCCTTGATCTGTGAAGGAGTTGCATTGGTTACAGCATCGAAATCTTTAGGGTTTAACCCCAGCATCAGGTCTCTTACACCGCCACCAACGATATAAGCTTCATAACCGGCCTTGGTTAAACTTTCGATAACATCTAAAATAGAAGAAGGTAATTGAGTGGTTGATAAACCACATTTTGACGCGTGCAAAGTTTGCAAAAGACGCTGTCTCCTACGTCAGGACGTAAATTTGCTAAGATGCTGTAATCATAGCTCCAACATGATTAAAGGGCAATTTGAATCTCAATATTGCCCTATTGTTTGTTGAGTTCTTATATCAACTAGCGTAACAACTTACAATGTCAGACGCGATTTATTTTTTTCAAATAGCTTGGGCCCAATGCCTTTGACCTTCTGCAAATCTTCGATGCTATTGAATTTTCCATTTTTGTTACGATATTCCACAATTGCCTGAGCTTTCTTTTCGCCCACGCCACTCAGTACCTGCTGTAACTGATCAGCACTGCCACGGTTCAGGCTCACTTTTTCTGTACTGATCTGGGCTGCTGGTCCCGATGACATCGTCATTGAACCAGTTTGCTGCAATAGGCGGCGGTCGTGATCCAATTGCTGGTTTTTCCATTTCAAATAAGAATCATCAAACTGTTGTGCCTGTACCTGACCGGCACTTGCTAGCCAGAGACATGCCAGCAAACCCAACATTAAAGATAATATTTCTTTTAACCGGAAAAATTTATTGCTGTTTTTCATCACGATATAGAGCTCTTCATTTTAATTGTTGTTTAGCTTGCTCCCAGAGTTGATCCATTTCTTCCAGACTCAGCTGTTCTAAAGTTCGCTGTTGCTGTATGGCCTGATCCTCGATAAAAGCAAAACGGGTTCTAAATTTATGGATAGTTGAAAGTAAAGCCATCTCACTGGAAACATGAAGTTTACGGCCTACATTGATCAGTGAAAATAGACAATCGCCAAACTCATCCATAATTTCATCGGAATTTTGATGATATATCGCCTCTTTCAGTTCGAGCAACTCCTCTTCAAGCTTCCTATAAGCACTATTTACATCCGGAAAATCAAAACCGATTTTTGCCACATTCTTCTGTATTTGTTCGGCCTGAACTAATGCTGGGCCATGCTTGATCTCATTTAGCTGGGCAGCAGGCTTACCTTGTTTTTCCTGCTGCTTAATCTGTTGCCAGAGCTGGCTGACATCTTCTTGAGTTAGACGATCAGATTGTTCAGCCTTAAACACATGGGGATGACGACGCACAAGTTTCTGAGAAATCGCCTGGACCACATCCTGAAAATCAAATGCACCTTGTTCACTGTACATCTGCGCCTGGAATACTACCTGTAGCAGCAGATCTCCTAGTTCATCACGGATTTCGCTTATATCGCCTTCACGTACTGCGGCTTCGACTTCATAAGCTTCTTCAATTGCATAGCGTGTCAGGCTTAAAGGTGTTTGTTCGCGATCCCATGGGCATTTTTGCCGGAGTTCCTGCATAATCGCCAATAGCTCTTTAATTGACTGCTCTGAATTTTTCATCTTTTGTCCTGCTTTACATTCACCTGTGCCAAATCATGTGGCTTTTGTTAAGATAGGCCTGCAATAACAGTCAGGCTGATTGTTAATAATTAAAATATCAATAAAGAGAATAAGTATGACACACAGTATATTGATCAGTGGTGCAGCTCAAGGAATTGGCGCCGCAATTGCACGGCTCTTCTACCAGAAGGGTTACAAAGTTGGTCTGTATGATATTAACTACGCACAAGCACAGCAATTGGCACAAGCCCTTGGACCCAATGCAATGGCAGGGCAACTGGATGTTTCTGACTATCATCAATGGAACATGGCATTAGACGACTTTGTTAGCTGGGCTGGAGAGCTCAATATTCTGGTTAATAATGCAGGAGTTTTATACTCTGGTGCTTTTGAAAATACACCAATTTCTGCCCATCACCGTACAGTTGACATTAATATTAAGGGTGTAATAAATGGTTGCCATGCAGCGTTACCTCACTTAAAAACAACCTCTTTTGCCCGCGTGATCAACCTCTCTTCTGCCTCAGCTATTTATGGACAGGCTGACCTGGTTTCCTATTCAGCCAGCAAGTTTGCAGTACGCGGTATTACCGAAGGGCTTGATGTAGAGTGGCAAAAATTTGGAATTCGTGTTTTAGATGTTATGCCGTTATTTGTACAGACTGCTATGGTAAAAGATATGGATGCCGGCACCATCCAGAATATGGGTATTTCGTTGACATCAGAAGATGTTGCTCAAAAAATTTATCAGCTTGCCAATATGAAAACTAATTTTTTGACTCCTACACATCAGCCAGTTGGCCTAAAAACCAAATTTCTTTTTCAGCTTTCACAAATCAGCCCGCAATTTATAAACCGCCTGACCAATTTAGCTTTAAGCCGGAAAAAATAGATTAAAAAATTTCTACTTCTACCGATTAAAATAAAAATATGCTTCTCACTGGAAGCATATTTTTTCAGAAATTTTAGATCTAATTACCCTGAACCAGACGGCGTGCGCTGATAATTCCTGGTTGCTGCTCCAAACGGGCAAGCAAACGTGATAATTGTGCCAGCCCTTTAACCTCAATTAACAACTTCATATTGGCAATACCATCAGCTTCAGAGATAGTATTGACCTGCCGGATATTGATCTGGTCTGCAAAGATGACCTGAGTCAGATCTTTAAGCAGACCACGACGGTCATAGGCTTCTACCACAATCTGCACACTCTGACCACGAGTAGGCTGCATTTCCCAGTCTGCTTCAACTGCACGCTCAGGCTCTTGACTGATCATACGCATATAATCCGGGCATCCCACCTTATGAATGCTGACTCCTCGGTTTAAGGTAATATAGCCCGCAATACTTTCACCATGTACTGGCTGACAGCATTGGGCAATATGCAACTCGACATTGTCCAGCCCGTCGATCAGGATACCATGCGCCGATAAAGTATGACTGGCACGTGGATTCAGTGTCGGTTTGAGTACCAGCTCAGGCTCGTCCTGATCGAGATGCATGTGGCGGTTCACCTGATTAATCAGGGCATGCAGGCTCAGGTCTCCATTCACCAGCCCAATCAGAATATCATCACCACTTTTAACGTTAAAATGATTGCAATAATCACTTAAATCAATGCTCTTTGGATGAATTGCCAGACGCGATAACTCTTTATTCAGCAGATCACGCCCCACTTCAAGATTTTTGCTCCGGTCCTGCTGTCTGAACCAGTGACGCAACTTATCGCGTGCTCGCGCGGTGCGAATATAACCTAGCGAATTCACCAGCCAGTCCCGGTTCGGTTCCCGGTCTTTTTTGGTAAGAATTTCTACCTGCTCACCTGTTTTCAGGCTATAGGTTAAAGGGACATAACGCTGGTTGACCCGTGCGGCATAGCATTTGTTCCCGACTTCAGTATGTACATGATAGGCAAAATCAAGTACGGTCGAACCCCGTGGTAATTCTTTAATGTCACCATCACGGCTAAAGACATAGATTTTCTCAAAATCCTCAAATTCTTGAATATGCTCAAAATTTTCGGTTTCATCACTCTGCTGATAACCACTACTTTCATTACGTTCCTGATAATGCTCAAGAACCGCCCGTAAAGAATGCAAGCGATGATTAAAGGAATGGTCAGTGGTTTTAGAACCTTCCTTATAGTTAAAGTGTGAACATACACCAAGCTCAGCTTCTTCATGCATGTCATAAGTCCGGATTTGAACCTCTAGAGACTTATTTTCTGCAATTACTGCGGTATGCAAGGAGCGGTAACCATTGCCTTTAGGGTTGGTAATATAGTCATCGAACTGATGCGGTATATGTCGCCAGATTTGATGCACAATCCCGAGAGCGTGATAACACTCTGGTACGCTGTGCACGAGTACCCGCAAAGCACGAATATCATAGAGCTGATCAAAACTTAAGCTCTTGCTTTTCATTTTACGGTAAATTGAATAAATATGTTTGGCACGGCCGGTAATCTCTGCCTCGATCCCGTAATCAGCCAGTTCATTTTTCAGTTTATCGATGACAAATTGAATATAATGTTCACGTTCCAGACGTTTTTCATTGAGTAAAGATGCAATTTCTTTATAACGCTCAGGAGCCAAGTAGCGAAATGCCAGATCCTCAAGCTCCCACTTAAGCTGTGCAATGCCCAAACGGTGCGCCAGTGGCGAGTAAATCGTCAGAATTTCCCGTGCTACCCGCTCCTGACGCTCTTTAGAAGACTTAGCCAGTTCACGCAAGGCATACGTACGTTCAGCCAGCTTGATCAACACCACACGCACATCTTCAGTGACTGAAATCAGCATTTTATAAATGCCGGTCAAATGCTCGCGCTGATTATTATTAAAATGATCTTCGAGACGTTTATTCTTTTCAATCAGTTCAGAGAGTTTACCCATGGCCAAGGTGCCCTTGACCAGGTTATAGACATTCTCACCAAATCGTTCCTGCACCAGTTCAAGACTGGTAATCCCTTCACGTACACTGCGGTACAGCATAGCCGCTGAGAGCGTATCTTCATCTACATGCAGATGCGCCAGAATATCTGCCATTTCCACACCGGTATAAAAGGTGTTGGATCGGTGATTGACGTTGGTTTCCAGCTCTTTTTCTAATGTTAGCTGAGCGACTTCTTCTAGCTGCTTCAGCTCTGCCCCACCTAGAATATCACGCACGCGGTCTAGCCATGAGACTAAATCCAGCTGTGCTTCTTCGGCATGCTCGACAGTCGCTTCATCAGACAACTCGGTTAGTCGTCCAGGAAGCTGCTCACGTACTGTGACCATACCCTTCTCCTATACACATGTAACTCATGTTTTTTAATCGTTTATCTTGTTAATTTTTTCAAATAACACAATTGATTCTACGTGCCCGGTATGAGTAAACATATCCATCACACCAGCTTTTTTTAACCGATACCCATGCTCTACCAAAATACCTGCATCTCTTGCCAGAGTTGCTGGATTACATGAAACATAAACGATTCTTTTCGCATTAAAATTAGGAAGATAATGCATTACTTCTTCTGCTCCTGCCCGCGGAGGATCAATTAATAATGCATCAAAACCCTGCTTTGCCCAAGAATGAGAAGAAAAATCTTTTGTTAAATCTTGTGAATAGAAACGCACGTTCAATAATTTATTGCTACGGGCATTTTCAGTACCGCGTTTAACCATGTCTTCACTTCCCTCTACAGCAATTACTTGACCGGTCTCACCTACACAGCGAGCCAGAGGTAAAGAAAAGTTTCCTAATCCACAAAACAGGTCAAGTACACGCTCACCTGGCTGTAGATTTAGCAAATTACATGCCAGACTGACCATTTGCGAGTTCACTGTAGAGTTAACCTGAGTAAAATCTAGTGGAGAAAAAGCAAAATCGATATCGAACTCTTCCAGACGATAATGCAAATACTTTGATGCATCCGGCTGATCTACCCGATACAAACTCTCTGGTCCAGCAGGCTGCAAATACAGTTGCCACTGCCTGCTTAACGCATATTGTGTTAATTGGTTGACATCGACTTGAGGTAATTTCTCTATATTACGAATGACCAAAGCAATATCGTGATCACCCATGGCCAATTCTATATGCCCAATGGCTGCTTTGGCTGTTAGACTTTCGAGTAACAATTGTAGCTCATTTAAGTGGCCAGCCATAGCTCGGTCCAGTACCTTGCAAGTCTGAATAGAGACCAGATGATTAGTTTGACGCTCACGAAAACCAAATTTCAGCTTTTGCTCTTTAGCTAAAAATCGCACCCCTATACGGGCTTTACGACGGTAGTCTTCTCGAGTCGAACGTAAAGCGGGTAGCCACTCTTCAGGTTCAATGGCAGCAAAATGCTTAAGATGTGAAGCCAGGACGTCTTGCTTGAAACGGATCTGTTCATCTGGGTGCATATGTTGAAGACTGCATCCTCCACATAGACCAAAATGCGGACAGACGGGTTCAATACGATATGAGGATGGCTCACTCAGTAATTGAACACTGTCTGCTTCTTCCAATCTTTTGGTGTGATGAGTGATTCGGGCCTGAACAGTTTCTCCTGGCAAGGCACCGGTAATAAAAACCTTTTTACCCTGCTTTTCTACCGGATGTCCCGGCTCATTTCCATAGTGAGCAATACCCCGTCCTTCATGGGAAAACACCTCAACCTTAAATACATAATGCGCAGGTTGAGCCGAACGCGGTTTAGCTTTGTGTCTCAAGGAAATAACCTAATCTCTAACTGTAGGAAAAATATAATGTGAAGTAAATTCGGTATGCTGCGAACTGTCTTGCCACAGGCGAACAAAATCCGCTTGTTGTGGCTGCTGGCTTAAATACGCAATTGTGGATTGAATCCAGAAACGATGATCTTCTGCAAGCAATTGACCTTTCAACAGTAGCCAACGCAGATAGATCAGCCAAGTATTTAGCACATCTCCTTCACAGTGTTGGCTTAGCTCTAGCCATTCACCATGCTGTACCTGCTCAGGCACTCGGTAACCTTCTGCACGCTTGCCCGGATAACCCAGCAATTGTGCAGCGTCATCAAGTTTCTGAAAATTGCGGCCATTAAACATGGCCATCACGTCCATTAGGTCGACATGACGGTGATGATAACGGTTCTGGTAATTATTATAGCGCTTCTGAATATCAATTTCGCCCTGATCAAACAGGCTCGGAGCAGAAAGACCATGATACATGGTGCGAAATAAAATAACGGGTAAGTCAAACTGTGACCCGTTCCAGCTCACCAGAGTGGGATGGCGCTTTTCAAAAATGGAAAGAAACTTTCTGAGAATTTCTGCCTCAGCATACTGCTCCTGACTAAAAGAAAATAGCCGCATGCCATGTTCATCAACCCAGAGGCCTGAAATACAGACAATCTCGTGTAAAGGCAGGCGCTGAAAATCAGTCCCTGCTTCTTGACGACGCAGCTTAATCAAAGCCTGTTCAAGCTCATCATCCGGTAAATCCAGATTGTACAGGTGCGCACCTGCCTTCAAGTCGGTCAGTGTTTCGATATCAAAAATCAGGACAGGTAAGCGCATGTAATTCTCTTGAATAATTATTTATCTTCAGCTGAAAACAAACCGGTAGACAGATAACGGTCACCACGATCACAAATTATACAGACGATGACGGCATCCGGATTTTCTTCTGCAAGCTGTAAAGAAGCCCAGACCGCTCCACCTGATGAAGTACCGGCACTGATTCCCTCTTCCCGAGCCAATCTGCGCATAGTGCGTTCAGCCTCAATCTGTGGAATGTCGATCGTGCGGTCAATACGGCTACGGTCAAAAATTGTAGGAAGATATTGTTCGGGCCAACGGCGAATACCTGCAATACTTGAACCCTCAGATGGCTGCAAGCCCACAATCTGGATATCCGGGTTCTGCTCTTTAAGATATTTTGATACCCCCATAATGGTACCGGTCGTACCCATAGAGCTAACAAAATGGGTGATTTTACCCCCCGTCTGTTTCCAGATTTCTGGTCCTGTGGTGAGATAATGGGCCTCTACATTGTCCGGATTTCCAAACTGGTTAAGCACCAAACCTTTACCGTCCTGCTCCATTTGCAGCGCGAGGTCACGGGCACCTTCCATTCCCTGCTGTGGTGTCACCTCAATCAGCTCAGCACCATAAGCCAGCATGGCATCTTTACGTTCCTGACTCATATTGCTCGGCATGATCAGCTTCATTTTATAACCACGCATAGCCGCTACCATTGCTAGCGCTATACCGGTATTTCCACTTGTGGCTTCAATGAGCGTATCACCCGGTTTGATCTGTCCACGCCTTTCAGCCTGCATAATCATATTATAAGCAGGGCGGTCTTTTACCGAGCCAGCTGGATTATTTCCTTCAAGCTTGGCCAGTACAGTCGCTCGAGTGTGGCTAGCCAAGCGCTGTAAACGTACCAGTGGAGTTTTTCCAACATAATAGTCCAGCAGAAATTCATCCGCGGTAAAGTCAGGGGTCATCGTTGTCATTGTATGCACCTATATCGAGGTGATCAGTATTGTATGAAAAAATGCTTGCGCCTGCACTCATTTAACGTGGTTTTCTTAAAACCGCTTAATGCACGGCCAGTTTTATATAAAGCATGCTAATATGCCTGCATGGGGAATGAACAGCTCAAGCCATGTCGAATCTGAATAAGAAACTATCCAAGCGCCTACATTTAAATCATGCCTATGGGCAGCTTATTGCCTTGATTTTTGTCCCCATTATGGTTCTTGCATGTGTTGGCGCGGCACTGGTTTTAACTGAAACTTCGAATGCGGCTAAGGCCCAGCAGCGCCATACAGCCACTGCAATTCTGACTCGCTATGAGCATGTAGCCCAGCAGTTGTTTTATTTGCTTAGTCAAAACCCCGACCGTTACACTCAAGCACGTAACATTCTACAGTACATGTTTATTGAGCAGCACCTGCAAGGTGCCATGATTATTGATAAAAATGGTAAAAGCTATTTAGATATAGGCTTCCAAAGCGAGCCATCCCAAATAAAGCCTCCACAAAACTCTATCTTTTTTGGACCTGTTTCCTATCATCACAATCATCTTTATGGCTTGCAGATATCCTCTGATCCAGCCAATAAAGCCTGGCTGGTTATTGAAATGGACAACCAGCCATTGGAAATTGCGCGTTACCGGGTCATGATAGTGTTGATCGCTACCGGGCTTTTAACCTTATTATTGCTGTTACTGTGCCTGAATTTTTATTCACGGCGCTGGATTGCGCCGATGTATGAGATCCGCATGCAGCTACAGCGGTTAAATGTCGATACTTTAGACCAGCACATTATTATTAATAGTACTGGCGAGCTGAGACTCTTACAGCGCGATATTGCCAATGTAGTGAAACGCCTACATTTTAGCTTTCTGGAGCTAAAAGAACATACCGAACAGACTGAAGATGACCTGCGCCGGACATTGGACACCTTAGAGGTTCAGAATATTACTTATCGCCAGGCACGCGATCAGGCAATTTCTGCAAATCAGGCCAAGTCAGTATTTCTAGCCAATATCTCGCATGAATTACGTACCCCGCTAAACAGTATTGACGGTTTTATTCACTTGATGCTAAGGCAGGATAATCTTAGCAATGAGCAGAACCTGTATTTGCAGACTATCCGTAAATCTTCTGCTCACCTGCTGGCCCTGATTAACGATGTACTGGATTTTTCTAAAATTGATGCCGGTAAGCTTGAGCTTGAAACTGCACCATTTGATCTTGAGGAAGCTATTTTTGATGTAATGGATATGCTGTCACCCCTTGCCGCACAAAAACAGATCGATATGGCATTTTATTATGGTGATGATGTTCCGCAATATATTGTAGGTGATGTACTGCGCTTCAAGCAGATTCTGACCAATTTGATTTCCAATGCAATCAAATTCACCCCAGATGGTGAGATTATTGTCCGGGCGCGGATGGAACAAGATGGTATGGAACAATGTCTCTTACATTTCAGTGTGCAGGATAGCGGCATTGGTCTGAGCGGTACTGATCGCAAAAAACTGTTTGAGTCTTTCTCACAGGGTGATACTTCGGTAACACGCCAGTTTGGAGGAACAGGTCTAGGGCTTGCAATCTCTAAACAGTTAGTACACCTGATGCAGGGACAAATCGGATTTGAAGATAATCAGGAGCGTGCACCTACAGAAAAGGGCTCAACATTCTGGTTTACCGCCATGTTTGGCGTAGAAGATGAGCATGAACAGCAACATCCGAATTTCGAACATATTCATGTTTTATCCTTCTTGGCCCATCCAGCTACTGCTAACGTATTGCGTCATTATCTGGAAAATTATCAGGTTAAACATACTGAGACACAGTCAATTCTGGATCTGTTCAGCCGCCTGAACCAGCTAAAAGACCAGAGTGAGAATACCTGGCTCATTGTAGACCATAGTGGTGACAGTGAAGCATTACTAAAAGAAATTCGTAGCCGCTATTCGGGACATCTTGCTGTTTATGGATACCAGATGGTGCTTGAGCCGAATATTCTTACTGAATATCGTGCACGTCCTCTGTATCAGCCTCTTAGCCGTACCGCATTAATTCAGCTACTCAGCAACCAGCCAGTATTTGAACAGGATAGCCTTGAAAGTTTTAATGGCCGTGGCTTGCATATATTGGCTGTCGATGATCACTTACCAAATTTGATTGTACTTGAGGCATTACTAGGCGAGCTTAACGTTACAACCACCAAAGCGCTCAGTGGGCAGGAAGCACTAGATATCCTGCATCATCAGATTGAGCGCAAAGAAAAACTATTTGACCTGATCTTTATGGATATCCAGATGCCGGTAATGTCGGGAATTGACACCACCCGGGCTATCCGCTCACTGGAGTCAACGCTAGAGGGAGAAGTCCATCTACCGATTATCGCCCTGACTGCTCATGCTTTAGCCGATGAAAAAAATAAACTGCTGAAAGTAGGGATGGATGACTATGTCACCAAACCCATTCAGATTGATCAGCTGATTCATATCCTGACGCAGTGGACCAATAATCAGTTTAATCAGCCTCCCGCAATTGAAAGCGGTATTTTACTTGATGCTCTAGACCCTGAAGTTCTGGACTGGCAACAGAGCCTGCAGCTGGCAGCGAACAAGGAAGACCTGGCCCATGATCTGCTTAAGATGCTGGTGGACAGTTTTCCGGCTGAACTGGCTGAAATGCAGCAACTGATTGAGCTGGAAGATTTCCCCCAACTTGAACATGTACTGCACCGTCTATATGGCGCCACCCGTTATGTAGGTACGCCCAAGTTACAGGAGACCAGCGGAAGTTTTGAACAGTTTGTCTCCACCTTGCGCAAAGAATGCCGTAAGGCAGATGAAGCTTTTATTCAGGAAACCTTAAACCGTTTTGATGAACTAACAGCAATCATTCATGAAGTTGAGACTGCTGCCCGGCACATTCTGGATGCTTCTTAAAGTAAATAAATTGACTTAAATGAAAGACACCGCTCATTTACGTGACTCGGCTGTCATGCATCTGAGGTCATGCGATGGTATGCTCAGCCTCAAGAGAGAAAATAAGAGTTAGAAAAATGGCACTACTGCATATAGAAAAAAATAATGGTATAGCGATAGTCTATCTGAACCGGCCAGAGAAACGTAATGCAATGAGTTTTGCTTTGTTACGTGAACTGGTCAGTACAGCCAAAACTATAGAAAAAGATCGTTCCATCCGCTGTGTTATTCTAACAGGTGAGGCCAATGTATTTAGCGCGGGTATTGATCTGGGTGACCTCAATAATCCTAAAAACCGGGCCTATGCTGTTTGGGAGCTGCTCAAACCCGGTCAAAGCCTTTTCCAGAAAGCCTTTCTGGTCTGGCAAAACCTGCCAGTTCCGGTAATTGCAGCCCTCGAAGGTTTCTGTTTTGGTGCTGGAATGCAGCTTGCACTGGCTGCCGATATTCGCATTGCCCACCCTGAAACAAAGATGTCGATCATGGAAAGTCGCTGGGGCCTAGTTCCTGATATGGGTCTGTCACGTTCTTTAAAAGGTCTGGTGGGTATAGATCTGGCTAAGGAATTAACACTGACCGCACGGATTTTCAAAGCTCAATATGCCAAAGAAATTGGTTTAGTAACTCATTTGGATGAACAGCCTCTAGTACGGGCTCAAGCTTTGGCACAAGAAATGCTGCAACGCTCACCTGATGCTTTACTGGCTGCAAAACGGGTTCTGGAAGCAATGCAACATCAGCCAAAACAGTCATTACGGCTAGAAAAAATCTGGCAATTCAAGTTATTACTAGCAAAAAACACACGTCTTGCCCGTCAAAAAGATAAACGTCCTGAAATTGAATATCTGCCGCGTCAATACAAATAATAGAGAGCGAGACTGATGAGTTTTAACCGTGACACTCCAATAGCATTTTTAGGCATGGGACTGATGGGAAGCCGCATGGCTGCACGCCTGATTCATGCCGGCTTTCAGGTCGCAGTCTGGAACCGGACAGCTTCTGCTTGCGCCCCCCTGCTTGACACAGGTGCAAAAGCATTAGATCTGGAGCAACTGGGACGTTATAAAATTATTCTGACTTGTCTGGCAGATGATCAGGCTGTCCAGCAAGTTTTCAACCAGATCCAGCCCTATTTAAAACCCGGCCAGACCATTGTAGATTTTTCCAGTCTATCAGTAGATAAAACCCTGGAACTGGCACAGGCAGCCCGACGGCAACATGTCAACTGGATTGACTCTCCCGTATCAGGGGGTACAGCAGGAGCCGAACAGGGAACACTAGTGATTTTCGTTGGTGGAAATGCTGAAAAAATTCAGGACCTCACCTTAGTCTACAATGTTTTGTCACAACGTGTGACTCGTATGGGAGAAACAGGCACAGGTCAGGCGACCAAAATCTGCAACCAGCTCATCGTTGCGGCCAACAGTATATTAATTGCCGAAGCAGTTGCGCTAGCAGAACAGGCTGGTGTTGATACCCGACTATTAGCTCCTGCACTTGCAGGTGGTTTTGCCGACTCAAAACCGTTTCAGATTCTTGCTCCGCGTATGGCTACTCATGTATTTGAACCGGTACAATGGAAAGTGCAGACTTTATCAAAAGATCTGGGCAATGCAGTTAAGCTGGCAGAACAGTTCAAACTTGATATACCTGTAGCAAAGCAGGCCTTAACACAGTTAACTTCACACCAGCAAAATGGTTTTGCGGAAAAAGACCTGGCTACCGTGATTCAGCAGGTCAAATCTTAATTGTTCAAGGAATGAAAACATGTGTAAGCTTGCAGTTAATCTGTCCATGATCTTTACTGAAGTGCCACTCATTGAGCGTTTTGCACTTGCTCATGCGCATGGCTTCCAGCATGTCGAAATCCAGTTTCCTTATGAGCTCGAAATAGAACAGATTACCAGACAGCTGCACAAATACAAATTGGGTCTATGTCTGATCAATGTACCGGCTGGCGACCTGATGCAAGGCGGTAATGGCCTAGCAGGAGTCCCGGGGCAGGAAATTGCCTTTCATCGTGCTCTTGAACAGGCCATTGATTATGCCATAGCACTTAAAGTACCTAGTATAAATATACTGGCCGGCAAACAGCCAGAAGATGCAGATTTACTGCCTTGTCTGAACACCTTGGCACACAACTTGAAACTGGCCTGTCACCTTGCGACAGAGCAGGGAATTCAGCCAGTTTTTGAGATGATCAATGGCACAGACATGCCACGCTTCCTGGTACAAAACATAGCACAGGCTCAGGAAATGCTTGAAGCAGTCAACCATCCAGCCTTAAAAATGCAATATGATTGCTACCATATGGCAATGATGGGTGAAGATGTGTTGGCATCCTTGCAAGAAAACATTGCTTCAATTGGACATATTCAGTTTGCTGACTGCCCGGGACGACATGAGCCTGATACGGCCCAGATTTCTTATTCAGAGATTTTCACTTGGTTAAAGCAAAGTAAATATTCAGGATTTATTGCCGCAGAATATAAACCAAGAGCTCACTCAAGCACTTCTTTTCACTGGAAAAATAAATATTTTCCTGATCAAATTTAATACATAAAATGTTACGCGCGATAATTTGAAATCTGTTCACAAAAGCGCTATATTAGATACTGAATAATAGTTTGGAAAATATGTTTTTTATGAATTTAGAACCATCGCCCAGCGTGTCTAATTCTTACGATCTCGCCATGAATTCTCAAAGCCAGAGTGTGCAGGAATGCTTAAAAGTTGTGCACAATGCTTTAACCGATGTAAAAGCTAAAGATATTATTGAACTTGATGTCAGTTCAATTAGTAATGTTGCTGATGCAATTGTAATCGCAAGTGGTACATCAACACGTCATGTAAAAGCTTTGGCTGATAATGTTGCTGATGAAGCACGTAAAGCCGGTTTCCGTCCTATAGGTATTGAAGGCGAACGTGATGCAGAATGGATCCTGATTGATTTAGGATATGTAGTGGTACATGTGATGCTGCCTACTGCACGTAAGTTCTACGATCTAGAAAGCTTATGGCGTAATGCACCTGAATCTGTAGCGTAAAACTCCCTGAAAAAGCGACCTCTTCGGTCGCTTTTTTACATTTAGGATCTTTTTAATAATTCATCATATAAAGCTCTTAAAAAACCGATATTCCACTTATTTTTTTCGGATATGATCTGTTTCTTTGATCAGTTTAAGTTGAATAATGCATAAAATTTCAAACCGGTTAAATCCTTCTAAATAGCAATATTTAAAATTCCCTAGTCTCCCGCATTCAATATGAAAAGGTGAGGCAGCATATTGCCCACCATCTTAAAAGTACTTATTTCAAGCAAATATACTATGCATTACTACTCCTATTAAGTAGCGGATATGAATGAAAGATAGAGGATATAAAACGTAAAGCAGATCAATTATTTTTTATTTTTAATATATTTTTCCTAAAAGAAATAGCAATTTAAATTAAACCTGCAGGCTTAACCCTGCCAGTCTATAAGACAGTAGATTCAATATAAATAATAGAAAGAGTTATAAATGATTTCTTTAGTTTTTAATAAATACTATAAAACAGATGAGGAAAGCTAAATTGAATACTATATAGTAGCTTAGAATAAATTTTGTTTACCTACATTAAATAAGATTATAAAAAAGCCACCCTAAGGTGGCTTTGATTATTTTTTAGAAATTAGTGACCCGTGCCATTAATTGCTTTGGTCATATCCTCGACCACTTTCTTCGCATCACCGAAAATCATCATAGTTTTTTCGTTGTAGAACAGGTCATTATCGAGGCCAGCATAACCAGTTGCCATTGAACGTTTGATTACCATGATAGTACGTGCCTTATGCGCTTCAAGAATTGGCATACCATAGATTGGCGAGTTTGGATCATCTTTAGCAGCCGGATTGACCACATCATTTGCACCAATTACCAGTACCACGTCAGTTGCTGGGAAATCTGAGTTAATCTCATCCATTTCCAGAATATCTTCATAAGGTACATCAGCTTCAGCAAGTAAAACGTTCATATGCCCTGGCATGCGGCCTGCAACCGGATGAATTGCAAACCGTACAGTAACACCCTGCTCTTTTAACAGATTGGCTAACTCCTTGACTGCATTTTGCGCACGACCTTGCGCCATTCCATAACCTGGCACAATTACTACACTGTCTGCATTTGACATCAGGAAGCCAGCATCATCAGCTGAACCTGAACGGTGGTTACGCTGCATCTGCTCACCTGCGGCTGCACTTCCTGCGACCGCAGTACCGCCCATTGCGCCACCAAACAGTACATTAATGATAGAGCGATTCATGGCTTTACACATGATATAAGACAAAATAGCACCTGATGAACCCACCAGTGAACCTGCCACTATCAGCATATTATTTTCCAGGGTAAAACCAATACCCGCAGCCGCCCAGCCAGAAAAAGAGTTAAGTAACGAAACCACTACCGGCATATCACCACCGCCAACCGGTGCAATCCATACCCAGCCAAAGACCAGTGCCAAGATAGTCATTGCCCAGAACGCCTGCATGTTTCCTGTTGTAAAGAAGTAAAAACCATATGCTAACATGGCAATAAAGATAATCGCCTGTACTGGTTTTACCCAGCCACCAGAGATCGTTTTAGCCCATTTCTTTGCAGCCAATTTACCGTAAGCAAATACTGAGGCTGTAAAGGTGATTGCACCTACAAAACAACCCACAAACAGTTCAAACAGGTGAACCTTGTTCATATGGGCATGTTCAACTCCAGCAGCAGTCAGGGCCGCTTCATTTTGTAAAAACAATGCGCTGAACTGGTTATTATGCAGAATGGCTGCTATCGCAATCAGAACTGCTGCCAGACCCACCAGAGAATGCATTAAAGCTACAGTTTCCGGCATCTGAGTCATCGGTACAGTACGTGCCCGGGCGATACCAATTAACCCGCCCAGTACCATTGCTCCTACAATCATCCAGATGACTGGATGATCTGCAACAAAGAATGTAGTGATTACCGCAATCGCCATAGCAATCATGCCATAACGGTTACCAGCAATCGCTGTTTTAGGGCCTGATAAACCGCGTAAGGTCAGAATAAAAAGAATGGCACCAATCAGGTAGAACCAATCCGCATTTGCTCGAATAAATTCCATTTATTAGCCCTCTTTTTTCTTTTGCTTTGGCTTAAACATTTCAAGCATGCGTGCCGTTACAGCGAAACCGCCAAAAATATTAATACTGGCCAGAAAGACTGCGATTGCACCAAGTACACTCACTACATTGATGCTCTGGAACGCTACATTTGCGTCCACACCAAACACAGGCATACCTACTGTCTGAATCATGGCACCTACAATAATAATTGAGGAAAGTGCATTGGTTACTGCCATCAACGGTGTATGTAATGCCGGAGTAACGCCCCATACCACGTAATAACCCACAAAGATGGCCAGGACAAAAATTGTAATAGTTTCAACCATGAGCAGTCTCCTTAACCACGTTTAAGTAGGACTTGGCCATTGTGAGTGACCAGCAGAGCTTTTTGAATTTCGTCTTCCAGGTTAACCGTAAAGTTTTTTTCTTGATCAAACATGGTTTCGACAAAATTGAATACATTACGGGCATACAATGCCGAAGCTTCTGTCGCCACAGTGGCAGGAATATTCGGCACACCCAGAATTTTTACACCATTACTGGTCGTGACTGTCTCACCACATTTTGAGCCTTCTACATTACCGCCTGACTCAACTGCCATATCCAGAATGACTGAGCCCGGTTTCATCTTGGCCACAGTTTCAGCTTTAATAAGACGCGGCGCATCGCGGCCAGGTAGCAGTGCCGTAGTAATTACAATATCGGCATTGGAAACAGCTTTATCAACAATAGCGGCCTGATCTTTAATATATTGTTCACCAGGCATCCAGCCGTAACCATTTTTTGCAGCTTCCGCAGCACGTTGCTGCTCTTCTGCAGACATGGGTACATCCAGCCATTTGCCACCCAAAGACTCAACCTGATCTTTTGCAGTTGGACGCAGGTCAGTTGCTTCAACTACTGCACCCAGGCGCTTCGCTGTTGCAATTGCCTGCAGGCCTGCAACACCCACTCCCATGACTACTACACGGGCGGGCTTTACAGTACCAGCCGCGGTCATCAGCATTGGGAACATACGTTGATATTCATTGGCCGCCAGCAATACCGATTTGTAACCGGCCAAGTTGGCCTGTGAAGACAGTACATCCATATTTTGTGCACGAGACAAAGTACGGGGCAACAACTCAAGGGCAAATGCAGAAACCTGTTGTGATGCAAACTGATCAAGCTCAGTATTACGATATGGATCAAACATTGCCACAACCGTTGTATGAGGAGAAAGTTTCTGAATCTCCTCCCCTTTAGGTGCCCGAACTTTTAAAATAATCTGGCTATTCTGATAGGCATCATCGGTTATGGTTGCACCAACCTGTTCATAAGCGCTATCTATATAAGCAGCTTTAACCCCTGCTCCACGTTCAATAACGACACTATGACCAGCATTGATCAACTTTTTTACTGTCTCTGGCGTAGCAGCCACACGATTTTCACCGATAACAGTTTCGGTTGGGATTCCGATCTGCATGAGCGTTCCTCAAGCTAATTTTTCTTAAGTAAACATCGCCAAAAACGATGTTTCCCCCAGGATGTATTCTTGTTGAATTTCTGGATTCTAATTGAACCGTTTTAAAATACTACCCAATATTTATTTAATAAATACCTATATTTTGAACTGATGATTCATAAATATAAAAAATCCAAACATAAAATATAATTATTATTTATACATTAAATGAATATTTTTTATTCATTCTGTTTATTTTTTCTCCGTTCTTTCTTTTAATTTCCTTGTTATATATTTTTTATAATTTTCTATAGCAACATTGAATGGCATTTCTGACAATGAATGGAACACTTTTAAACATTCATCACGCCACTTGCCGACTTTATTTTCCAGTAACCTGTGCTCAATTTAATTCTACATGACGGCATATTTTGCTTTTCTGACAGAATAGTGAGTTCATCAAAATAAGAAAATAGCAGTAATCTTTAAAGTTCTAGGCAAAAAAGTGAATCATGGATAAAGCATATTAAACTGGTTAGCTACACTTAGTAGTGATAGATATTTTGTTAAATCTAGAGCTTTATCATAGTTTGAAAAAATATAGAAATTTACAGAAAAAGTTTTTTCATCATTTTATCTGATGATGAACAGCTGATCCATTTCTATTTTTTGATTTAAATTGCACTATTTTTGGGCATAAACAGAACAAGAGTTAAGACTGTATAAATTAAATTTCTATACATAGTGATTATTCTGCTGTGTTCTAATCAAGCAAATCTTTCTCTAATAGATGATCTTAACAAATTAACTTATTCCCTAAGCTTTAAGGATTAATGACTTTTTTATATTTTCTCTCACTACGGTAAAACTTTATAATTCAAGTATCGATACGTTTGCCGCTCTGGCTGCATCAGGCAAAATGATTAAACAAGACTATAAAATGAAATTCTCCATTACCCGGATACAGCTTGGCTCCCTGTTTGCCATTTGCTCTGCTTTTCTATTTAGTACCAAAGCAATTTTTATCAAGCAGACTTATGCTCTTTCTCCACTGGTTGACGCTACGCTATTAATGGCCCTGAGAATGGCGAGTGCCTTACCCTTTTTTCTTGTTATTTGCTGGCTGAATCGTCACCGTAATCAGGATATCAGACCGCGAGAATGGTTATTACTGGTGTTGGCGGGCATACTTGGCTATTACCTTGCCAGCTGGCTTGATTTCTTAGGATTAATGTTTATCAGTGCCTCACTGGAAAGGATTATCCTGTTTTTATATCCAACTCTAACGGTACTGGCTTCTAGTCTGATTTACCGGCAAAAGCTCGCTCCAAAAATGCTTTTTGCAATTTTACTCAGCTATAGTGGTACAGTTTTAGTGATGTTACAGGAACATCAGTCTGGTCCTGAAAACTCTTTATGGTTAGGTGCAGGACTGGTTTTTGCCAGTGCTGTGGCCTTTTCAGCTTACCTTTTGCTTACACCGCACCTAATCCATAAATTTGGTTCCTGGAATTTTACAGGCCTAGCCCTGAGTGTGGCTTGTAGTGGTACTTTAATACATTATTTTCTTGCTACCCCCCAACCTTTAGTACTGATTACACAGTTACCTGCCTCTGTGATCTGGTACGGTATTGCACTAGGAATTCTGGTGACAGTATTGCCCACTATTTTACTCATGCAGAGTATAGAGCGATTGGGTGCAGCGCAATCAGCCATGATTGCCTCTATTGGACCAATTTTGACACTGCTTCTGGCCGTAGTATTTTTAGACGAATACCTGAATGGCTGGCAGTGGCTAGGATGTATCTTAAATATTGTTGGTGTAATGATAATTACATTAAGTAAGCGAAAGCTGCAGCATTGAATTTTACTTTTATGGAAGTTAGATATTCTGCTTGTCTATAATAGTTATTTTCATAATGTGCTAAAAGAGTGCATGAAGAATCTTAAATAACTGCGTATCAAAGTAGAATAGCAGCAACTTGATGTAAGCTGGAGCTGCCCTGCATCTCTATAGCAAATACAGTTTCAGAAAAGTAACCGCCAGATTTGGCCATTTTTTAATTCCGGAAAAGTAAAATGGATAACTCTCAGGATATTAGCCAGAACAGACCACTGCTCTGGCTAATGGCAATCGCATGTGGGCTATGTGCAGGAGTAAATTATTATTGTCAGCCACTGGTACATTCTATTCAGCAATATTTTGCCGTAACTGAGGCCCAAGCAGCTTTAACTGTTACTTTTGCTCAGGTCTCTTATGCGCTAGGCTTGCTGTTTATTGTACCTTTAGGGGATATTCTCAATAAAAGCAGATTTATTCCTTTACTCATGTTTTTTGCTGCTATTGGTCTGCTTCTTTGTGGTTTTGCTATCAACCTGCCTATGCTCTGGGTTGGCACTGTTATAGCAGGTCTGTTTTCAGTTGCTGCTCAGGTACTCATTCCACTGGCTACCATGGCGGTTCAACCGGAAAAGACCGGAGAGGTCGTTGGTTTTTTAATGAGTGGCTTGTTAATCGGGATACTTCTTTCAACGAGTCTGGCAGGCGTATTATCCAATCTATTTGAATGGAACATTATTTATTTGGCTAGCGCGGTCATGATGTTATGCCTGGCTTACCTGCTAAAAAGTCGGCTGCCTTATGTCATGCGTTTCAAGATGGGCTATCTGCAAATCTTTAGTTCGATGGCCAGCCTGATTAAAGAAGAAAACCGTTTGGTCTTACGCTCACTCGTCGGTGGATGCGCATTCGCTTCGGTCAGTACACTTTTTTCAACAATTGCAGTATTACTTTCAGGGCCTGCATTCCAGCTACCTGACTTTATGATTGGCTTGATACCTCTTATGGGCATATTTGGTGCCTTATCCACCCAGTGGATTGGTAAACAGGCAGATAAAGGTTATACCCGGATTCTTACCTGGATCGGTTGCGGGCTATTAGGTATCAGCTGGATTGCATTTTATTTTACCCAGCATAGCTTAATAAGTTATGTCACTGGCTTCGGTATAATCCATCTGGGTTTGGCAATAGTGCATAGCTGCAACCAGAATATTGTTTTCCGGCTACGCCCAGATGCCAAATCCCGTTTAAATGCCATTTACATGACCATGTATTTTATTGGAGCTGCGGGCGGTTCTGCATTAGGAATTTATGCTTGGCATCATGGGGGATGGCTGATGACCTGTCTGGCTGGTTTCTCTTTGGCTCTAGCTGCAACAATATTTGCCCTGATTGACCAGTTGATCAAGCATGAGCCGCAGCAGGTTTAAAAAATTTTGATCACCTAGAAGCTAGCAAACTGCAACTTGAGGATAAAAAGGCTGCTGGCTATGGGTAAAACATTCTCCATGTTCCAGCATGATTAAAATTAACACAGGAAGCAATGTAGTCAGGATACGGGAAGCCAGCTCATTCAGCTCAGCCTGTAACTGGCTTTTGCAGGTGATGCCACCTTGCAGAATTTGAGTATGTAGCGTTATTAATCTTGCAAATACTATTTCTAGTAATGCAGCAGTGTCTTTATGTCTGAATATCTGTTCACAGTTTTGCTGCTCCTGTAAATCTTGCATCTGCCATTCTGGCTGTGTTAGCTGGCCATGACGATATTGCCAGTAGGACTGCCGGCTATATTGGCTCATCAGATAAGTCTGTATAGCTGGATAAAGCCTTCCCCATAAAGTTCGCTCAAGTTTCCCTTCTACATCATGTTGCAAGAGTGATTTTAAAAATAGGCAGAGTTCTTCTTGATGTGAAATTTGGTTTATTTTTGAAGTCACATATAGGGCCTGTAAGCTAATCCACAGGCTAAGGATCTTTAGCTCGAGATTTTCATCGAGATCAATCGATTGCTTCAACCAGCTGATGCTACGCTGCATCCGCAAATTAAAATGCTCAGGATATTCGGCTTTTTTTGCTCTGAAAACCTCTTCTAGCACTAACATTGCCTACCCCACTTATGATTATTTTATCTTGTCTATATTTTTAAAATAGCGCTAAAGCTGAGGTTACTTCAAATACTTATTGTGACCAGAGGTTAATTTTATTTTATACCTCGTGATTTGGCCCTACAGTTAAAAGCTTACCCTGTTGTATCAGATCTAAACCCCGTATAATACGCCTCTTCGTTTTTCTGTTAGCTTCAGGTCCGGATATGCAAATTCTTCAGTCACCTCAGCCTCGTATTTCGGTTGCGCCAATGATGGACTGGATTTAATACTTATATATTGTTAATAATTATAATAACTTACGCAATTTAATAATTATCATGGTTGCAATAAAGTAGCAAGATATTCTAAAACCATTAATTCTAATAACTGGACAACTTAACTGGACGACAAGAAGAATATGCAGTGATTAATCTGCATATCCGCTTTTAATACCAGGGAAACATTGCACACATATCGTGACATGCACATTACTATTAACTGTATGTGCTGTGCAGCCTGCTAAAGCCACACAGCATAAAAGGCTAATTACCTTTTTCATGTTCAATTAGCACATTAGCCACAGCACGAGCCGCTAACCAGTAACGTGCATTAAAGCGGGCTAGTTCATCCTGATTAGAGATAAAACCAAGTTCTAAAATTAAACCGCCACCATTTACAAAAGCCAGTTTTCCGCGTGCGGAATCGCTTTGATCAATCCAGCCATTCTGTCCACGTACTCGCGAACCAAGTGCTGATGCTACAGCATTCGACAATTTTTGGGCCAGAAGTTTATCTGCTGGCAAAGCAATCGTTTCAATACCGTTTGCCTGGCTAGATCCGGCAGCATTAAGATGAAATTCAACTGCAACTGATGAACCTTTAATGAGTTTAACTGCTGAACTTAATGGCTCATTTTTAGAACCTATTCCATCTGTCCGCGTTTTAATGCCTGCCTGGTTCAAGTAGAAATTGACCGCATTACGGAAATTAGTCACCAGCTCGGCTTCTTTATACTTGCCATTGACTGCTCCAGGATCAAAATTTGAATGTCCAGCTGTAACTGTCACAAAACCTAATGGCTGTTGCTGTAGTTTTGGCTGTGATTTTAATCGGGCCAAGATCATAGCCACTGAAACAATGCCACCAATCCAAAACCCCCAAGTCTCAGGAATCTGGTCTTTCCAGGCTTGCGGGATCTGGTTCCAGACAGTTACCAGATGATCTGAGAACAAAATTAAGAGTGTAAAAAAGGCGCTTAGTAAAGCGCCGATTTTTACAGTTAAGAGCTTATAGCTCTCCTTCCAGTTTTCTATAAGTTTCATAATTCATTTCCGAATTTTTTCATTTGTAGTTTGTGCAGTTCATCTGCACGCCGATTTTCTAGCCGTTTGTAGTACCAGTTCACAATGAAGCCACCTAATGCAATACACACACCTAAAACAGCAATCACCTGGTTAGAAATTAGAAAGGCAAAAAAACTTGACGCTCCTCCAAAATAGGTTGTTTTAGTTGCTGCAGACGATACCGTTGCGGCCATTTCCATAACTGCTGCTGCTTTACTTTCAGACATGCCGGCCCCCATTTTTTCGGCAATAAAAAACCCGCTTTATTCAGCGGGTTCTTGTTCGGTTAATACACTTGGTACATCTGCTTCCATATATTCAGCAACTGCTTGCGCCAGATTGGTAGGTTGAAAGTCTGCTGGAGCAAGTGAAGGTTCTTCAGGATCTTCAATCTCTGGTTGCGGTAGCTCTTGCAAACGTAAGCTGATAAAACGCCCATCTTCAATATCTATCGGATGGCCACGATCAGCAACAATAGAGAATGTTTCAAAATCAAAGCCTTTTTTATACGTCTTGATTTCAATATCACCATTCTCTAATGTCTGATATTCAACCGCGAATTTAACATTACCATTAGCATCTTTTGGAAGTTCGATATACCAGCCTTCCTGAGCAAATCCACTAGAGCCTTTAATTAAATAATGGCCACGATCTACACGTTCAAAAGTAATTTGCTGTTGCTTTGCTTCGTCATTCAGTTCTATAGAATTAGCAAATAAATTTGCAATTGGAGAGGCAGCTTTAATGAAGCCATTTGAGTCAACCATTGTATTTTGATCGGTTCTAAGAATATAGTGAACTCTTTGTGTAGAACTAAAAGCTGTTATAGCAATTTGTTTACCCAGGGACACATATGGGAGCCATATTGCCGCACCGTAACCTAAAGTATGTTTTTTGACAATAATCCCATATGTATCATAACTACCCAGCCCGGGCGGTCTTTCGCTTGAGCCATCTGGATATCTAAAGAAGCCTGCTGGAATTTGGTGTAACGGAGTCTCTCCCATTAAAGGTGATGTACTACCCAGCCCGAAATCACCCACCTTCAACACACGACCAGCGGTTGTATCAGAACTTGAAGTTGTAACTGTTGCCGTAGCAGCATCACCCAGACCCAAGCTACTCCGAGCTTCTGTCGCTGTTTTACCACCTGTACCGCCTTTATCAATTGGTAAAATGCCTTTAAATGTTTCAGGAGTGAGATCTAAATTGTGAAGAAAAGCACCTAAAGGCATGGCAAAAGCCATTTGACTGATCTTTGGTGCAATCGGATATGGCTGATGAGACCAGTCAAAGCCAAAACTTAAAATTTGAGCCATTATGCAGTCACTCCATCTGTAATATAAAACTCAAAAGAGGCTGAATGTTTGGTCACACCCCCCAAAGTTACTTTAATATCCATTTGTGCTAAACCACGTTTCCAAGCGGTTGTCGCGCCAGCACTTTTTAAAAGTATCCAGCCTTTCTGAGCGTTTTGATCTGCATAAGGGGTACAGGTCAAATCAGCAATCAAGGACTGGTCAATCATTGATTTAATCTGACATGCAAATGTATAGCCGACTGCTGCAGCCACATTAATACCCCGTGATGGATCATTGATAGGTATATTCAGTGATGGATCAGCATCATGCAGCCAGACCGGTAAATTAAAGGTATCACCCGCTTTAAAGATTGGAGCGTGAGCCATAAGATTTTCCTTTTAACAAAAAGAAAGCCCGCATAAAGCGAGCCTGTATTTAATTTAATGCCTAGACCGTTTCCAGGATCTGGCCACCATTCTTAATTTCTACAGAAAGTGGAGCTATGCCTATAATTGCTGGCCCACCAGGGCCAGGCTGTCCATTCGGAATATTCATAGAAATCCATTCTGAGCCTGCTGTAGTCGGATCAGCGGCAGTACCTCTTTTCCCCCAACCGCCACCATTACCAGAAGTAGTTGTACTGTCAGCCCGATTTGGAGAAAACAGAAATCCTGTGCCTGGTGTATCTCTTGTTGCATCAGTACTAGACGGAACCCTGGTATTGTTAAATGCTCTGCCCCAAGTAGTCTCATAAGTAGGCTGCATTCCTGACAAAACCCGTCCAAAAGGCGCACCGCCACCACCAGAGGTGCCTTCAATACCGTTAAAACGATAAGAACTTTTACCATTGGCCCCAGCACCACCACCAGATCCGCCACGTGCAAGCACACCACCATCGACAACAACCTTTAGTTTACCGTGACGGTTACGCAAGCCTGGTGCGCCTGCATAGCCGTTACGCTGCCCAATGTCTGAAGGGACTGAACCGCCTCCATAATAAGCTTCATTGCCCAAGGCACCATCACCACCACGGCCCACAGTTATACCTGCAATAATCAGGTTTACCGTGAGATTGGCAGGAAAAACACCAGTATCAATAGCAGCAATTTCCACAGTTTCCGGAAAAACGGTAACAACTTCCTGGGCATCATATGTCAGCTTATATCTGTTCGTGAGTTTTGGCCGATATGCACTAGAACTACAGATAAAGGCAGTTGGACTGACGTAAAAAGTAATTTCACCAGTCTCCGGAGGTGGACCAAACTCTGCTTCATACATGGCCCGTAAATTCACATCGAACACATCACCAGTAATGATGACATCACCGTCTGGCTGTTCTTGCTGTTCAACTGCAATCAGTTCCGTTGCCTTGAATTTTATGATTGAGCCAGCCTTATTCTCCTGCATTTCCATGACTTGCATGGGCAGTACTGCAGGCTTACCACGTACATCCTGAATTGTCCTGGTCATGGCATAAAAATAGTCACCGGTCTTTAATGGCTCGGCAGCATCCAGATCAAAATTAAGTAACCGTGGCGGATCACGATAACGGGTTAAAAGTGCTGTGGTCAGTGCCTGCACCCGTCCAAATGATCCCCCATTAAACCAACGTGAATAGATGATCTTTGACTTGGCAGCGCCATATTCTTCATCCATTTCAGATTGCAGATCCGCACCAATATGCCGTTGCCGATAGTTGCTTGCCTCATCGAGCTTCTTTGTTGGATCAATCAGATCAAAATAGACAATGAAACGGCTCTGACGGCTTTCAGTATCAATACTGGCTGTGAGGCTGTCTGCCAGAAAATGTTCATCATCGTTATAAGTCACCAGTCCATCTGCTGGAATCAGTAACGCCTTAAAGCGGATCTGCTGTTCTACTTCATCCCACCAGATATAGCACTGGCCTTGCTCACACAGTTCAGCAATTAAAGTGTTTACGCCGACAGGTTCAGTAATCTTTGCGCTGAATACTCCCTTTAAATATTTACTGCTTTCAGCATCCCATACAGGCTTATTAATGTACTGTGCTGGCACGCCTGCATAATCAACAAGCAGACTGTAAATAATGTCCTGCACGCGCTGCTCAGTAAAAACAGCGGCTTGCTGTACCGTAGAATCTACATCCTGAATTTTTGCTTCAGTATTCAAGGCCCCGCGTTGGACTGTGAACGTATCACCGGCGCGGGTAAACGCCATAATTTCACCAGAGATCCGCAAATATCCAGATAACTTAAATTCCTTATCACCAATTCCTGCCGGATAAATCTTAAAGCTTGTTTGAGTTGCTGTAATTTCCGCATCAAGCCGCGCTGAAGTGGCGAGAGGACATTTAGCACGATCATTATCAGCCAGCTTTAAAACATCTTTGGCAACAATGGAAATAGATCCGTTTCGATCTGGGCCAGTTATCTTCTCAACGATATAAGCCCTGCTTTTAAAATCTGAAAAAGACAGGCGGCCATCATCCTGAAGATAGCCAGTGAACACTTTTAAAAACCGGTTTTGATGATATTTATTCCTGGCCATAAACCGGCCCCAGAACGTGCCCAACTTTTCTTCATCATATTCTGGACGTTTATCGAAATATGGATCTAGTAAATGATCTGGCCAAACTGCATCTGTCATTTTGACTGTAACGGCCCCACGTACACCCAAGCCTTTACCTGGTGTAAGCTGCTGTGGTGCATACTGGACAGACTGCAGCAATGAGAAAGCATCAAAGCCAACCGGCACATCTGAACGCTGATTTACAAAGTAATAAGATTTAGTACCTTTCTTATAGTCCTTTTTAGACTTGCACGTTGCCCAGGTTTTATAGCAAGGCTCACCAGTGGCACTGCAAGTTGCCGTATTGAACTCATTCTGACATTGATCCAAGGCCAGCTCGACAAATTCAATCGGCGAACGGCCTATCTGTTTTGACTGATCTTCATAGCTCATTAGATGCACTCAATTTTCATACTGAAAGATTGCCATTGCCGATCAAGCATCTGAAAAGCTGAAACGGCATTGTTCCCATCAAGCCAGCAATATGCTGAATCCGTTGGAAAATAACGATCTGACCATTGAAAGAAAAATGGCTTTTTAATGGCATGATTTACGAACTTCATGCCTTCATTTCTAAGCCAGTCTGTAGGTACTCTTGGCTGTTTTATTTCTGTTTTATAACCTTCACGAATTACTGAACGTCCGACAAATGCCCCGTTCTCTGACTGATTTGTTAGAGTCGTTAGCTGAATATTATGTCTAGGTGGTACAAAGCCTTTAGGCATACCGAAAGGCATCTGGATTGCCTGACCAGCCATACATATAGCCATGTGGAAAATAGCGCCTGGTTTGATATTAATAATAACGCGCCATTGTGTTGCAGCCACCGCATTAAAACGTGAGAACAGGCTTGTATCATCGTTATTGGCTGTTAATGTGCATACAGTTGTCCAGGTATTACCGTTCAAGTACTGCAAAAGTATTTTTTGATCTACTGAAGCAGTTTTGAGGTTATGCCTGGCAATCGCAAATGCACTACAGCTCACTGCAGTTGGAAGTTGTACAGATAAAGTTTGAGTTTCAGGACTGTCACATTGCCAAAATGTTTGTGTGCGCCAATCTACTGCATTACGTACATGAGATCCGGCTGCTGTAGCACTGGCGACAAGTGAAGAATGCAAAAATACATTTTCGTAAAGCACATAAGATGATGATGAAGTTGGCATATTGCACCCATAAAAAAACCCGCTTAAAGCGGGCTTCTTAAATATTTAGTTCTACCATTCAGCAGACTGAGAATTTTTCAATGAATCTATGATGTGTTGAGACCAGGCTGTCATTTGTTTTTGTATATTTTCTTCCTGTTTCTTCCCTATATAGCCTTCAGTACGTTTATGGTCCGTAATACCAATACGATATAAATTGAAATGACTAAAAGTAAGCCTAGCTTTTTCATCTTTGGTATCAATTTTCAAAGTAAATTCTAGCGTACTATCAGCCAGATTCAGCAAGCAGTCACCCACCCCATTACATTGATAAGTAGTATTACCTTTTGCAATGATAGTACCTGTGTCCTTATCTGCAGACTGGATAACATCATTTGCAGATTTAAAATTTAAAGCAATCCATTCCTTAGCTCCATTAAAAAGCTGTGCCTGAGTTTTGCCAGGTACTTCATAAACATTTGAGACTTCAGCAGCAGTAACCACTACTGGAGCAATAACACACATTGTTGCTAATAATAATTTTTTCATAGGCCCCCCTTATAGGCACTTATATTCTAAGTGCCTATAAAAGAAATTGCATCAGCATTCAGCCGTTTACCATCAGAGATAGCCTCATTAAGTAAATCTATCATCTGCCGACCCGTAAACAAGGTATCAGATGGAATCTGAATTGTTGTGGTCTGAGTCGGCAAACTCGGCTGTTCAGCATTCGGCGTAACTGACGTTGATGGAGTACTTGCACTACCAACAGCAGCTGTTGAATCACTATCAGACATTACTGCTTTAGCCTGGGCAGCACCAAATGCTACTGCAGCGGCTGCAGCGGCAAAACCTAAAGCTGGCCCGACAATAGGAATACCTGCAAGAGCCTTATATGAAGCAATCGCAGCAGCATAGGTATCTTTACCAATCTGATAAAGTGCCATAGCTTTTTGCACTTCTTTAGCTTTTTTCGCGTGCTTAGAGTTACTGTTAGCAATGGCATCAAGCCCTTGCTGATAAAAACCGACCATTGTCGCTCTATCTTTCTTGGTTTTAGCCTGCGTTTGAGCCTCAGAAGCTGCTTCAATTTGTCGCTTCTGATCATAATAATGCTGATCCAGTGCAAGTAATGAAAGCCTAAATTGCTGTTCACTCAAAAAGGTCTCATCTTTTAAAGTCTGACGTATCTCTTTCTCACGAAGGTAAGCAATTTCGAGATCTGTAGCAGCTTTAGCAATTCTTTCATCTTCAGTAGAAGGTGCCTCATAAGAAAAATCACCAAGATTGGTTGATTGCATTAGTAAAGTAGCATTTTGCTCATTCCACTTTTGAGCATCAATAATGCCAGTTGCATAAGCTTTGTTAACAATACGAATTGAATCAACCAATTGATCATACGCTGCTAGTTCAGGATTTTTCATACCTTCAGCAAGAGACCGATATTCTTGCATTACAAGTATTTCATTTTCTTTAGACAGAAGTACTTGCTGTTGTGCAGGCAGCATGTCTGCATACTTTTTCTGCTCCAGATCTTTCAATTGGCGTGCAATTGGATCAAGTATTCTTAACTGAGCAATTTCCTGATCTAAAGCTTTCAGATGATCCTGGTATGCCTGCTGATTTTTTCGTATATCCAGCTCCTGGGCTAAAAGCATGATCCGCTGCTTTTGCTCTGTATTAAGCCTGGATAAAGAGCCATATTGAAGATCATAAGAGATCTTGGCCAAGTCTCCTGTCTGACCTACTAAAGCGATCTGTTCATTTAAACTGGCAATCTGTGAGTTATATGAACTGGTGAGGCTATCAACTTTTTCAGCTTTTTCTTTAACCTTCTTTGCACTCTTAGTTTCAGCATTATCAAGTGCATTTAAAGTTGAAGTAACCCGACTGGCCACAGCAGCAGACTTGGCACCAGATTCTTCTTTAAGTTGATTTACCGCTTTAATTGTCGTGTAAGCATTCTGCATTGAACCAATGCCGTCATCATATGCATTGTAATATTCATCTACAGCCTGTTTACCCTTAGCCGTTAAGCCTGGCAAATTACGCACTTCAGTATAAAATCTGTCACGTGTAATCTGGCCAGCTTTTAACTTGGCATCAAGCTCGGCAGCTTTATCAGCACTTGTAGCAAATCCATAATCAAACAGATCCACGTTACCGCGTGTACGAGTACCACGGGTACGATAGCCGAAAGTATCCTGCCGCTCTTTTGAAGCTGCTTCAAGATTGGCTTTTGTTTCCTGAATTGTCAGTTGTGCATGTTCGAGTGCCGCCTGCCGTCTTGCCAAATTCAACTTTTTCAGCTCGGCGACCTGTTCACGTACTGAGCCAGTCATACGCTCAACAGCACCACGGGCGCTTTCTGAATTATTTCGCATTAACAGATAACCAGCCGCCACAGTGCCAACTGTAACAGCCAAGCCTACCGGCCCCGTTAAAACGCCCAACAAGCCCATAACCGACATACGGCCAGCGGTCTTTGCGGCAGTGTGGGCATTCTCGGCAGCAGTCGCAACCCGTGTAGCAGTTGCATCTGCAAGTTTAGCTTCAGCCAAGCGGACAGCCGCACTTGTCTGCTGTGAAGTAGTAGTAGCCGAAGCCACGGCAGCACGTGCTGCTGCCAGATCTGCTGCTGCTGCACCAGCCTGGGCGCGTGCAATACGTAACAGGCTACCGGTACGGGCAACTTCAGCTGCTGTAGCACGTGCATCCGCTGCGGCTTTATCAAAGGAGGCTTTTACGCCTTCATAAGTTGCTACTGTTAAGGCTCGAATTCTGGTTGTCGCAATCACGATTCCACCAACCATTGCCGCATCAGAAACGAGATCCAGATTACGTGCAAGCCATTCTAATGAACCAGAAACACCGGAGATAAAATTATCCAGCGTATTACTTTGCACAGCCAAGGCATTAAACTCCTGGATTACACCTGTGACTGACGGCATTAATTCTGTCAGTAAGCGATTTTTAAATGCCTGCGTTGTGATGTGAGTAACATTCAATGCATCATTAAAATTATGTGCCGCTGATACTGCTTCATCCTTTAATGTAAAACCAAGCCTTTCAGCTTCCTGGCGTGCTTCACTTAAACCCTGGGCACCTTGATTTAAAAATGGAATGAACTCACGAAAGGCATCACCACCTAGTCGGGTAGCAATCAGGTTTTTTGTGGCCCCGTCTTCCATTTCTGAAAAACGGTCTGCCACGTCTGCCATAACACTGACGGCATCACGTAAATTTCCTTTAGAATCAACAATTTTTACATTTAATGCATCAAAAGCATTAGCAGCATCGGTATTGCCAAGGCGCGCATCGGCAATACGCTCGTTAAAATCCATGACCACATCGCCGGTGCGGTCAAATTCCATCCCAATTTTCTGGCCAGCAAACTGCAAAACTGACATTTCGCTGGCAGTCACACCCGCCATTTGCGCCAGTTTTTCAGTTTCGATGACTGCCAGGGCGCTATCTTTGGCCATAGTAATCAGCCCAAAAGCTGCTGCTGTGGCAGAAGCTGCAATAGCAGTTCCCATCATTGCAGCATTGGATTTGATACTGTCAAAGTGACTCTCTGCGCTCTCATCTGCATTTCTGACACTTTGTTCAAAACTGGCACTGTCACCTTCTAATAGAATACGGACACGAGCTAAAGGATCACTCGACATTTATATTTCTCCAATAACGTCTGGCGGTACACCAAAAAAGGCTAAAAGATTCTGGCTTATATCTTCAGCCGTCATTTCTTCATCATCAGAACTGAAATCAGATAAGCTAGGTAAACGCTCATACAGCATGAAGTCTGCAGTTTTATAAGGCTCCTGACTGCTTGACCGATTAATATTTGCGATTAAGGTTTTTAAATCAGCGAAATTAATATCCTGGCGGTAGCCACCAAATGGATCTATCTTGTAGAACGCCATCCAATACACCAGTTCCTGGGCAGACACTGTTTTATTAAGCTCTTTAACCGTTCGCCCTAACTGCAATGCAAGCCGAAACTTGAACAACAAATCAGGGCGTTCAATCAGTTTTTTTCAGCTTCTTCCACTGCATTTTCACGCATTCCGTTTACATCCAATGCTTTACGGAATAAAGGCTCAATCAACCAGGACGGTAATTTACGAACCTGCTCAAGAGAAACATCTTTGAAGAATTCATTACCGCTTTCATCTACTGCACAGGCTTTCACTAAAGGCCCGCGAATTGTCATAAATCCAGCATCTTCTTTTTTAGGTAAAGCTTCTTCATAGGCTTCTTTTTCTTCAATAGATAGTGACTTAACGCCAATACGTCCCACCTTTTTAATATCTACATATTCAACCTTTACCTGGTCAGCCAGAGCCAGAATTGCTGTTAGATTTGCGAAATTAGTCATAATAAAATCCAGTATTTAGAGTTTTAAGGAATAAAAAAAGCCGGCATATTTGCAGGCTTTAAAATAAAAGTTCTGTTTTAAACAATTGGCCAGATCTGACCATCTGTATTGCTGATAATGACTGTACCGTTTGGCTTGAGTGAAACTGTAATCCGGTTTTTCTTGGATTTCTCACTGCCTGGCTTCCAGCTCAGAATTGAAGCATCAAACTGATAGGTTAATGCTTTAGCATCTGGACACATAATTCGATAGGTTCGAACTTCTTTGTTACGGAAAGCTCGGTACATATCACGTTGCTGTGAGCTGCCAGAAATTTGCAACATCTGTATTTCCAGGGCTTCATTTTGAAATGGGCCGGCGGGCACGCCTACGGTGTCATCATCATCTAGTGTGGTGACATCATCTTCAGCAACAGTTGAGCCTGGCAAGGGTAATGTGACTACTTCAGCCACATTTTCCCATGCTTTTGTTGCAGGGTTCTGCATCTGCAGCTTTGTTTTCTGGTTATCCACCAGTCCTGTTTTAACAGTCATGAAATGCTCCTATAAGCATTGAAATATATAAAAATCCAGTTGCTGATAATGCAAATTTGTAGGCTCGTCATAATCTGAGCGATCCCCCAAAGATTCACACGCTGCCAGATTTTGTTCTGACATAAGGTATTTAACTTGGCTGGCGAGCTTTTCAGCCGCAAGCTCACTTGAGGCATAAATATTGAGCTGCATCCGCACCAGGTCATGACCGGTATATCCCTCAATTGTGTTTTCAGCTACACCGGAAACTTTGAGATACGTCATGTACGGGAGTACTGTCTTTCCAGACTCTGGCTTTGGATCTGGCCAAACCTCATTTTTGAACAGGTCTTTTAATGTTGTATAAACAATTTCACTGGCAAGCATTAGTCTTCATCCACAAGCTGATTAAGTTGACGGTTCACAACCTGCTTTAACCTCTGCCGCATTTTTGTTTTAAAACGCTCTACAGAAAGCTCCTTATTAAAGTCATAAGCCGGCCTGATAAAAGGTACAGCCGTGATGGTAGGTGTACCGTATTCAATAAAGCGCCAGTAAAATGCTTTGGATCTGATATAAATCCCTACGCCTACACTTCGCTCCAGGCGAACACGTTTTCGGGCTACAGCCTTTTTCAATGTACCTGGCGTGACCAGTCGCCGACTGTTATCAGCATTACCTGCCCGACGCTTTTTAGCTGATCCACGGTAATACCGGTAATAAGCCTGGTCTGCTGCTGGAGCCGCTTCTTTAACCTGCTTAAACATCGGAGTAGAGGCATACATTAGTGCTGATTGAACTTCTTTTTCATTGCCCAGACCCAACAGAATCTGCAGCTGCTTATGCATGTCATCCAGCCCTTCAACTTTCAGTGAAGATTCCATCAGCAAGTTCTCCATATGAGCAGAGGCAACGCTGCTTATGATCCTCACGAACAGGCAGCACCCCTTGAACTTTGTAGACCATATTCTTGTCCACATCCCTGATCAGATAATCTGCTCTCATTTCAAAATCCAGATCCCGAATAATAAAGTTTGCGACTAATGCAGAGCCTAAAGTTCCGGCCTGCCGAAAGGTATTTGTGCTGACCGGTTTAATTGCTGCCCATGCCTGACCAATCACTTTTGCCTGGGGAATAAGGCCACCAGCTGAATCACGGTCTTTGCCCATCGCAATAATTTCAATAAAACAGTCAAGTTCACCAGAGGTTTGCATTTACAGGCCCATCCTTTTATATGGCCACATCAAACGTATACAGGTCTGATTAATCTTCAAATCTGTTGCCTGCTGTGCTTCACGGTTCGCGTATAAATCCGAGACAATCAACAAGACAGCAGCTTTTAAACTCGCAGGTAATGCACCGTCTTTTTCTAGTAAATCTTCATCAAGCGGACGATCAATAAAATGCAGAACATTATCTAAAGCTGCTTTGATGAATAAGCTGATTAAATCGTCTTCACGGCTGTGCAGTACCCTTAACTGTTGTTTAGCCTCTGCTAGAGTGACCAGTTCATCCATAAAAAAAGCCTTTTCTTGACATAAAAAGAGGAATAAAAAAGCACCCCGAAGGGCGCTTTTCATGGCTACCAATTAAGGAACAATAGGATCTGCTGGCAAATCACCTGCAACACATGCATCAGGAATTTGCACGCCACAACATGCACGCATTTCTGCACGCAAAGTACCTAAGTTTTTACGGAAGTTATCTTTATCTTCAGTTGAAAGTTCAACCGCAACATCTTCGCGAATAAAGCCCGCAATACCTAATGAGATATTACCAACCCAATATTTACCCAATGTCATTGCTGCTGAAAGCACCACTGGCAAGCCCCAAAGCACAGGCTGAACTGCTGCACCAGGTGAACCAAAAATATAATGGCCATCATCACCTTTCAAACGTTCAATTTTGCCCCAATCTTCAGGATTCAAAATCACCGCTTCAGGCAGTAAGCCAGTTGAACCTGCTTTATATTTTGCACGGCTGATCACATCAACTGCCGTGTCATCTGCTTCTGCAGTCACTGTTTCATGGTTGCCCGCTTCAAGTAAGCCACTGAATGATTTAGCAGTACCACCTGAAACGCCATCACCAGCAACGATATAGGCCTCAAGTTTAAGGCGGACACCATACGCCAAACGACCTTCAATATATGATGCCAATGTAGGCATATCTGCCATCGTTTGTAATGAAATGACAATCCAATGCGCTACGGTACCCGCTTTAAGATCAACCACTTCAAAAGTTAAGTTAGATTCTTTCTTTTCAGTACCTTCAGGCGTAAGTTCTGCCATGATGTCATAAGCAGATTCTTGTAGTAATGGCACCAATTCAGCTGTAATTGGTATGAAGCTAATCCAGTCCAAAATGGTCATTGGACGTTCCACAGTACGGCTCAAATCATTTTGAGCCAATGATGCTGTTGCACCCATTCCTGCCAAGGTCACGATGTTACGTGCCTGAACGCCATCCAAACTGAATTTACCACGAGCACGACAAATGGCATTGGCTTGATCTGCAACTTCCTTATTTCGAATCAGTAAAGATGCAACAGTGTGAGGATCTGCACCACGCTGTTGAACACCATTAATCAGCTTTTGCTGCAACTCCTCAATTTCACTTGCCAATTTTTTGTTTTCTTTAGCGCGTGTTTCTAATTCAGTTTTAAGATCTTCAGGCACACCCTCAAGACGGCCTAAAGCCTCATTGTAACGTGTGATCAATCCATCCAAAGTGGCCATGCGTGTCTTAAGATCAGCACATGCCCGATTATAGTCTTCAGCCGTCTGACGATCACGGGCATTCAAACCCATAAATGGAGAAAGTGGCTGAGCTGTTTGAGTTGCCATTGCGCCCATTGCTAAAGCAACTGCAGTTTTTGAAAGTGCTTTCATATTTTTTTCCATGCATAGAAAATGAAAAACCCGCTTAAAGCGGGTCAGGATATAAAACAAAAATTAAGATATTTGATCCAAGAATGCCAAAGGATCTGGTTCTGTTTTTGGTGGTGGATTTTCTTTTGGTTTATGCACATCTGTTAATCGTGCAATCAATTTTTTCGAGTAATCCCCAGCCAAACCTAGTGAACGCAAAAGTTCTTCAGCATCATCTTCTGATTCAATCGCCTCAATGGTCTGATCATTGATCACGCGCGCTGCATTATCTGAAGGCTCATCCACCACACTGATTTCATACATGTCTGCTCGACGGATTTCAATATGCGTGCCTTTGTCGTCATAGTCCAAATCACCAATAGGATAGAAAGCAATTGAGAATCCATCTACTGTTTCATGCTGGACCATTGCAGCCACATCACGAGCTATCGCTAAACCTGGTGTAAATTCAAGTTCAACATAAAGACCGACATCATCTTCTTTAAGAACTGTATATTTACCAATACGCATGGCCAGCTGTGCATCAACATACCAAAGTCGCCAACCATGGTTGTAATACGCATGAATTTTCTTGGTTCCTGCTGCAAATGCAGCACAGACTTCAGCAAATGCACCACGAATGAATTTTTCACCATGATAATTGATTGAATCCCATTTCACCGCATAACCGCTGATCTTCACGATGCCGGTTTTTTCGTCCTTGTTGATAAATCGTAAGTTATCCGCAACGACAGGCATTCGACGACAATTCACTTTTGGCATGTTTGGCGAAAACTTATTCCGCACATGCAGTTTATTTTTCATCAGCTTTCGCTCCATAAGTACCTTTTTTCATACGTTCAGCAGTGGTCATATTCACTGGAACCAATAAGAAATCACCATTTGCATCTGGTGCATCACCCTCTTCACGACGGATCTCGTTAGGCGATGCCTGACCGCTAAGAATTCGATCTTTATTCGAGGCGATCCGTTGCAGATAAGAAGCTCTCAACAAGTCTTTGGTCTTGAACTCAAATTCGTAATCATCCCAATCTTCACGCGGAAGCAAATGAATACGGATACTTTCTTCGATACGTTCCAAATATGGCCTTAAACCAAATTTGTAAAACCCATCAATAATTTGTTCAATACCACTGCCCCATGCTGTCGCGCCTTCAGTCAAGTACACCAAGATTGGTGGCACACCAAAGTATCGGCAGGCTTCTTCAACTGACATCTTACGAATAGCAATCAGTTCAAGATCTTCAGGAGTCAAACTAATCGGCTCGAACTCCATCCCGCCTTCGAGTACTGCCAGATCACCATCATCACCATTGATCAAAATATCCAATTCACCACGCAAAACATCACGCTGTTCTTTTTTCAGATATTTATCAGTTTTCAATGCCCCTGTTGGCTTTGCACCGTTGGACATCAATCGCGATGTTTTATCATTTCCAGCAAGACCAATGCCGATGGATTGAGCTCCATAAGCAATGGGTGACATCCCCATCAATCCCGTACCAAAAAGTTTGACATGCCAAATGTCCTTTTCAGAATATTCAACTTTTTGACCGTTGATTTGGCACTGATAAATTGGATTACCTTTATCATCTAATTTCAGATCCACAGATCCTGAGTTAATAATCTGAATACTGGTGAGCTTTTTGCCGATGTAATCACGCTTGCCAAAGCTATTGCCTGCGACAAGGTTCAGCATCAACTGCTCAAAAAACTCAACACGGGTCTGATAACGGTTCGGCTTATTGTTTAGCAATCGAATCAGGTCATGATCTTTGACTTGTGTTCGCGTTCCATCCTTATTGATCTCGAACATTTGCAAAGGCAATGTGGCCACAGACTCGACAAGAATCTTAACGCAGGCAAAAACAGCACTGAGCGTCATTGCACTATCGAAATTGACAGGCTTTGCCGTTCTCAAAGTAGAAAGGGGACGATCATGTAATGTCGCCCCCCTTTTATCCTGCTTTGGTCCCGTTCCGCGAACCTTCAGCTTATCGCGATTTGTTTTATCACGAATTTTTGGTTTATCGCGTTTTTTACTCATCGCTTCGCTACCTTAATCATGTCTTGTAACCAGTCATCAATATTTCCGGCATCCTCACCAGGCACCAGTTCAAAAACTTCTTCACGATCCCAATGCATGGCCCGTGATGCCGCAATGATTACACCGACTGCAGCATCAATCTTTTTCCCTGGTGAATTTTTTCGTGGCAAGATCTGGTTATTTACATCTGGCCGTACTGTGACATTACATATACACCATTTGAGAACCGGATCACCGTTATGATGCAGACGGCCTTCAGCTAATAACTGCTCCAGCCAGCGCATAGGCTCAGACAGAAATTTAGTAATTTGAGGAACTTCAACAACATTGATGCCTTCAGATAACAAATTTCCAGTGAGCTGTTCTGCATGATATGGATCATGACCTAACTCATAAAAAGGATTATTACAGTGGAAATCCTCTATATCCCGCTGAATACGGTTAAAATCTGTTGAATTTCCTTCTGTTACAATCAAATGGCCCTGATCACGCCAGACCGGATATTCATCAGGACGCTTTTCACCATTAATTGCTTCTTTGGTATCAACCACATGCTCACTGATATAGTTACTTGTAAATGCATACCAATGAATTTTTCCATCTTTCATTCTTGGTCTGAGACGGCCCCAGGATGCCAGATCTAACCGGCTTGCAAGGTCATAACCACCGAAACAGAGCTGACCCTCAAACGATTCTTCAATAACCTTACTGTCTTCAGCTTTTTCCCAAACAGTTGGTGAGATCCATCCATCGATTGCCCCGACCCATTCATTTAAATGCTTTTGTCGGGTAATACTTTCTTGCTTCGGACTGATTTTGACCTTTTCAAATACCGAATGCAGGTACTTTTCCGTGACTGAAATTCCGTAATTAGGATTTGCTTTAGGCCAGACCTTCGGATCAAGCCAGTCATCACCACGATCCAGGCAAAAGATCATTCCAAAATACTGATCATGGACTGCTTTATTTTTCAGAATATCAACAACCACCTGACGCTCTTGATAACACTTTGAAGTTGTATCATCACCAGCCGTAGAAATCGCAGCAATTAGTGGCTCTTCACGGGCAGCAATACCATTAGAAAGAATGTCATACATATCTGCCGTTTTATGGGCATGTAATTCATCAATAATGGCACCATGCACATTTAGACCGTCTTTTGTTCCCGCCCTATCTTGTGATAACGCTTTAAGCACACTGTTTGTTTCTGTCTGGAACACTGTGTATTGCGAAAATTCAATACCGAAGCGAGTACGCATTTTTGGCGAGTATTCCACCATCTTTTTTGCATCACTAAATACGATTTTGGCCTGCTCTGCTGATGTGGCAGCCGTATAGACTTCTGCCCCCATTTCCCCATCGAGAAAGCCCAGGTATAAAGCGATTGCAGCCAGCCAAGTAGATTTTCCATTCTTTTTCGCGACCTCAATATAGACATATATGAATCGTCTTTTGCCTTCTAAATCGGCCCAACCAAACATATTCAGAGTCGCAAAAACTTGCCACGGCTCTAAAATTAGAGTGTGTCGGGTTCCGTCTGGTTTTAGCTTTGCCAGCTTCCCTTTAACATGCGGGCAAGTTTCAATAAAAAAGAGCGCATGGTGCGCTCTCTCTAAATTCAATTCATATTCAAAAGCCACATCAGGCTCGGCTTTAAATTTTAGTTTTTTAAGTAATCCTTCGGTTTCTTCATCAACCGATCCAGTATCAAAACCTGACCGGCTTAAATCACTTAAAAATCTTTTAACAGCAAGCTTTTCAAGTTGCCCTGCTGTACGTACTCCAGAGCGAACATCAAGACAATACTGGAGCGTAATCTTGAAATAATCACGCATAAAAACTCACATACAATTAACTTTGACGAATACCATATCCGGCGTAAGGATCATTTTCTTCACTTGCTCCAGCTGCTGCTCCCAACAAGTTAAGTTGCTGTGGTTTATTTACTTTCACACTGGAGCGCGCTGCTGGAGTCAGCCCAAATTCACGGGCTGTTTTAATAATCTGTTCTTGCAGTTTATTTCGGATCTGCAGCCAGGCTGCCTGTACCTCAAAACCGTTCGGAGTTTTAGCTACCCATTCTTCAATATTTTTTAATCTTGAAAGAGCTTCTTCATAAGCTGCCATGTTGTCACAGTGCAATCCGAAAACATCACCATCGACTACAGACAATAATCCGGCCTGTACCAATACTGGACCTAAAGTACTCCAGTGCTTTTTTGCTTTTGCATTTAGCCAAGTGGGGCAAGGCGGCATTCCTAGAGCCACAGCAGCATTGGCCACCTGAGCATCTGAATCTCGGTCATCCCGAATACGGGAACCGGTTAAATATTTCTCCTGAAGAGATTTAGGCGGACGGCCAGCAGACATAAGAACCTCCAAAAATTAAAAAATCTTTATTTATTGGAGGTATACCCCCCTACCGAATTTTGACCATAAGAAAATTTGACGGGGGTACGGTCTTTAGCGGAAGGTCATTTTTGACTTTTGACCCCCTATCCCCTATTTACAAATGTTTTGCTAACTGAAGGCCGATAGCAATTCCAAGACAAATTCCAAAGAACCAAAAACACCAGTTGAATAACAACGAATCATCTTCAGAATCATCACCTCCAATGTATTCAATCCGTGGCGGTTCGATGTATGGAGGAATTGGTCGATGGCAAGGTTGATAACCATTGCCGTTTTTTCCATTAAATTTTTTGCATGCTTTACAATTTCCGCATCGTCTTGAGTGAGTCATTTTATCTATCTCTTATCAATCGACACTGAGCATCAACCTCGTCAAGTCTGGCCGGACGTAACCGGTTATAAATTTCAGTACGTGATTGATTCTCACCGTCCCACATAACTTTAAAATTATTGATACATGCCTCAGTCACGACCCCAACACTATCAAATCCGTGAATGTCATCGCGATAGACCACCGGATCACCCAGCAGAATGATTTCTTGACTACTCATAGCTTCAACCCAACTTGGTTTTGAATACTAATAAGGTGATGATAGCGACTAACCAAAGCACAAGGTTAATTAGCCAGTTTCGCCAATCAGTCAGTTTATTTGGTCTAGCTGAATAATGATGCTCATGAAGCCATGCTGTCCAAGCTAGCTGAATTGCTAAGATGCGATATTCACCATTTTCAAAAATAAATAAGCGCTCCCCGTAACAAAAGATAAGGGTAGGAAAATTTGATGATGATCTTACAAATTCTTCAAATGCTTCTCTATCCATGTTCTACAGCCTTAAAGTGTGAGTGATGCAACCGCCCACCGCTGCCTTCTTCATCCTGGACAAATACAGTCTTGTCATGAACTTCAATTACGGTGAACACTGTCTTGTCATCGCAGAGTAAGCATTCCTGAGCGTACTCAGTCACAACCAACAAACGATCATGAACCTGAAATTCATTCTTACTTTCGCGATTAGCCTTATTGATCTGTTTGACCATGAGTGACCAACCGCCCCGATCCTCTGTAGCCGTTTTAATATTGTGATGTGTCTCACATAGTGGCTGCCAGTTTGCTTTATCCCAGAACAGGTTCTGGTCTCCCTTATGCGGCTGGATATGGTCAACGACTGTGGCCGGATTGATATAATCTTTTTTCTTACATTCGATACAAAGCGGATGCAGATCCAAGAACTCTTCACGTTCTTTACGCCAGCGGGCATCATAGCCGCGGCTATGTGAAGTACCACGCTCACGATCTTTCTTTCTGATCTTATCCTGGTGATTTCTGCAGTAGCCTTGATTGGTTGCGTATTCTTTACAACTGCCCACAAGACAAGGGCGTTTAGCTCGTTGAGGTGGACGTTTGCTCATTTCCTATAACCATAAAAAAAAGCTGTATGTCTCTCTGGAAACATACAGCCAAAAAAAACCACCGTTTCCGGTGGTAAAAGAACCTAACGGTTCTGAGGGTTTCTACAGCTCTGAATACAATTACTCATTGTGGAGAAATATAGGTTAAAACTGTTTCAACAGTCAAGTGATTAAATCATATTTATTTTGATTTTTTAGTTGATTGTTGATTTTAGATAAACCAATTTCCATTTCTAACTGGATTAATTTATTTAATTCATCAGCCAGCCCCTTAATTTTTCTTTGTATTTCAGATGCTGATACACCAAGTATGGCAGCACGTGAACGAACTGAAGGTCTGTAACCTGCTGGAACTCTACAATGTTCAATGAGCGATAATACAACTGCTTTATCAACACTATCGCAGCATAGTTGGTTTATCTTTTCAAAAATACATTTATCAAAGTAAGGACGAAGTACAGTTAAAGCTTTTTCAATATCATCAAACGTATTCTGGTTTAGGGCTTTTAAGCGAATCAATTCGTCTTGCACCGGAGTTAATTTTGCAAAACTCATAGCCACACATACATCTGAAGCAGTCAGTACATCATGACCAGAACCAGGCATAGCATCAAAATTTGTAGTTTTAGGATTTAATAACCGTAAATATTTTTCCATGATCATCATCCTTGTTGAAAAACTAAACTATTGTTACGGGTAGAGCTGCATTTGTTACGGCTAAATACTGATTTGTTACGGGTAAATAAAATAAAAATGTATATAAAACAATGATTGTTACGGGTGTTACAGGTGTTACGGGGTAAATCATCTCGCGCGAGAAGTTTTTTTAAAGATTGAGAAGAAAGATTAGAAAGAATAGAAAAGAAATAAAAAATATTTCTCACGTGCGCGCGCGTACAAAAGCCCGTAACAGCCGTAACAGAGTGTCTGAAAGTATTGTGTGGTAAGGCTTTGACACTGTTACGGGGTAAGAGAAAAGCCCGTAACAGACCCGTAACACCCGTAACATTTATATTTGAATTATTAGAGTACAGGCGGTACATCATGAACTCCTTTTAAAGTAGCACGAAATTGCTCAACTTGGGAAGATAGCCAGTCGGCTTGTTTTATCCCTTCAGGTGGATTAGAAGTAAAAACAATACGTCTCTGCACTTCTTTAGGTTTATCCGCATATCCAGTACCTGGACCATTGAGTACACTCTCATAGATCCGGCCATGCCCTTTAGCGACCACCCTTTCTGATGCAACCAAGTTTAAGAATTTATTTGATGCAATAATTTTCTCTCCATTCTTATGGCACCATTCCCTATAAGCTGTATATAGATCGTCTGATAAGCAGCAGACAAAAGGATATTTAAGATAGCCGCCTCTCCAGTCATCCAGAAATAACTTCCAGCCAGGTAAACCGAACTGAATAATTTTCTGTTTAGCTTTCGTCATAGGTGGTTCAGTATATTCATTAAAATCTGTTAAATCTAAGTTCAACAAGTAAGTATAGAATGCACTAATAGCCTGGCTATCTGGCTCAAGACACAGCTCAATATGTTTTTTTAAATCATCATTTAACTTTTGATTTGGCTCCAATACCAAGAAGCGTCTATCTCTTTCCTCAATCGCAAGTGGCTGCACTTCATTGGATAAAAACACACAATTAATATGATTGTTCTGGCTGTAGCCGGACATAAATTTCTTTTCAATACGGATTTTTTCTCCTGTAATCATGTGCTTAATCAAGCCCATCATGCCGAACTTAGATTTATTGTTAAAAATCTCTTCAAATAAGCAGTAGAGTTTACGTTCAGCCCAATCGGTATAGATAGATTCAAGTCCATTCTGTCCTAAAGTTACAGAGTACTTTTCCCCATAAATACGAGTCATAACCTTTTCAAAAAAAAGTGATTTACCTGAACCTTGAACGGCACTACACATTAATATTGAGGTATTCATCTTTGCACCTGGATGCTGCAGAGGATACGCCAACCATTTCAGAATCCATTCATATGCATTATTTTCATTGCCGCAAAGAAATTTCAGTAAGTTGATAATAGGTATACAAGACTCAAAGGCTTCACCAGCACCCAACATCTGATTATTAGTATCTAGCAACGGTAAAATGATCATTCCATCATATGTATTAATTTGACCTTCCTTAGTTTTCATCGTTGGATCAAAAACAAGATTTTCATGCCAGATCATCCGTTTTTCTTTGGACTTGACCCATAAATCATATGCACCTGCCCAGTTATCTTTCATAACATCTGTGCCAACCAGTTCACGACGAAACGTATCCCAACATGCTTTTTTACCCTCAAGCATGATGAAACGATCAATCATTTCCTTAGCTTTTTTATGTCCGCCATCCTCCAGCCGGCCATCAACGTCATCACGGGTAATAGTTTTACGATGTAAGTGTCCATTCCACTGATCAAAGACTTTTTTACCACCGAGCATTGTAGTAAATGCTGATTTTTTCCAGATTTTCTTTCCATATTCATCCCATATGTTAGTTTCTCCTTCAATCAGGCAAAAACGAGCTAACCATTTTGCCAATAGCTCCTCTTCAGATAGATCAGTATTTTCTGTCGAAATACCCGCGTCCCCTTTCTCCACAACAACAAGATTTTCAGACTCAGCCAGGTCTTGACCCTGAAAATTGTTGGCTGGCTTTTCAGGGGGTTCGGGGGAGAACTGCAAAGAGGAAATAGCAGCCTGGATCTGTCTACTCACCTCTTTCAACCCACAAGCAACATGCAAATCATTGAAGTCTGTATAGACCTTACTATTCATTAACTAGACCCCTTAACCTGGGTAAAATCAGGCAAAATAACAATACCGCCTGTAGCTGCATGTGCTTGATTAGCACATTTAAGCCCAGTATCTTGCTTAGCAGAATCATCGTCTGCACAGTAAACTAAAGTTGATTTTGGATATTTTTGCTTTAACGCTATACCGACTTTAGGAATATTATTGGCTACAAATGCTAATGCGACTGGATGACCAGTAGCCATATGAATACTCATACCAGTGGCATAACCTTCAGCAATACAAATAATATGATTGTCATAAAGATCTGGCTGAATTTCGCCAATTATAAAAAAACAGCCACCAGTCCGGCCTCCACCATATTCCACTGAACCGTCAGCATTTTCAGTACCAGTAATAAAATACTTATGACCATCTGACTCAATAGTCTGCAGGTTCCACATTTTGCCAGAGGCATCATAGGCAGGAATAAGTACATTCCCGTCATGTGTGATTTTAACTTTAGGATCTTTATCAACCTGTTTTGCCTTTAGATAAGGACTTTCCTCACCCAAATAAGCACCGCGCCATATTCCCTCTGCTTTACGTGCTATCTGATCTTGACGTTTAAGTTCCATTTCAAGACGCTCTTTTTCACGCCATTCCTGTTCTTTTTTCCAACGTGCCCTATCTTCATCTGTAATATTTGATGTTGCGTCAAGCCCTACAATAGAAGCAACCTCAGAAAGAACCTCAGGAAAACTTAATCCAGTAACTTTGCTAATTAAATTAAAGCCGTCACCAGGGCCACAATGCTGACAAATATAATCACCAGAGCCTTTTTTATCATCATAACGAAAGCGATCTGTACCACCGCAAGCAGGACATGGTGTTTTCTTTTTAAACCGAACATCAATATTGAAACGTGGAAAGATAACGTCTTGCCATAGGCCAGAAGCTTTCTGCTTTACGTCATCTAATTGGAATCTTGGTTTACTCACACTAACCTCAGCATTTAAAAATATTTAATTCTTTTGGCTTTCAACCATTGCTAGTAATGTTGATGCAACACGGATTAAATCCAGAACATCCTTTTGTATAACGCTATATTCATCCTCTGTAACTTTGTTATCAGCTATAGCCATACAAATGCTCTGTGCCAAATCGCCCTGCTCTTTGGCTAATTTTCCGATCTTATTTAAAAAATCTGTACTAGCAAGACAATCAATTTTAGGCAGCTCGAACCAAGCAGCGTTACCGTGAATAGCGCAAATGCTATCCATGATTCTAGAATCCTGGGTTTCAGAGAGTACTGCCTCCAGGTGATAAATATTTGCTTTATGAGTAGTTGTGGTTGGATTTAATGAACTACGAAAAGTATTTATGTTGAAACAGTTTTTCTCGGCAATTAAAGCCATTAGAGAGTCATCATTAGGACGATATACCGCGGCTTTTAAAGCCATTTCTAAAGACATAACCGTCATTACTTTACGTTGAGTACTTGAAAGATTCATGTTTAAAAAACCTTTAATTATTCATATTTTGGGAATTTTTTAATGGATATATTTATTCCAAGTTGTACAGCCAATGGACAAGCTGAACCTTAGTAAAAGCTCCTTCACTTGCATGTACTAATGCCTCCATCATTTCTGGACGAGGAATCCTAGAGCGATAAATTAAGTGAACTGTTAGATATCTTGCTGTAGTACCAGCTTTTAGCGCGTACCGCTCAAGTTCAGCAGGACTCATATCGGAAATAAATTTATGAAAACTAAATACAGTAGCCATCAAAATCATCACTATATTGATTTAATCAATTTATTATTAACCATTTTGGTGATTTATAGAAAGTACTTTTTTGATTTTTTATTGATTTTTAACGAGAACCATTGATTTTTAATTATTTAAATATACTCGATAATCAAAAAAATCAGTCAGTGGTGACTGTATATAGATGGCTATAGCCATAACTTTGTGGGGATAAGCAGATGTTAAGCGTAACTGAAATTAGAAAAATAAATTTAGAGAAAATGCTTGAGTATACAGATCGTCATTCATTCGCTGAAAAAATAGGTGTTGAATACAACAATCTCAATCAATATTTAGCAAAAAAGAATCCTAAGAATATTGGTAAAACTTTAGTTAAACGTATTACTACATCATTTAATTTGCCAGATGCTTGGTTAGATCATGAACATGATACAGATGTAATAAGAAATATCGTTAGATCGAGTTTTGAGCGCAAGACAGAACTTGTCGCACAAGATGCTAATAATGTTGTAAATAAAGAAACTCACCCTAGTAATTCACTTCTTCACAAAGATAATATTCTTTTAATCACTAAAATTTTAAGAATATTTAAAGGAGAAGATTTGGAAGTTACAAATGCATTAAAACAAACAAAAGCTGTCTATGGACCAGATTTTGTAGAAAATCCTGTTGCATATCAAATCAGTGGTACTGGTTATGCAAAACCCTACCGTGATGGTCATATCCTTATCTGTGAAGATAGCGGGGAGCCAGTGCCTGGTGAAGATGCTTTAATTTTCACACATGATAACAAGGTTTATGCAGGAGAATTCTTATTTTCTACCAATACAATGACTGAAATAATTTCTATTGATGGTTCTAGAGACTCTATTTTGAAAGATAATATCTCCAAAATTTCCCCGATTGCTGCAATGCTTCCACCTAGCAGAATGATCAATTTATAAAGAAAAAATTAAAAAGAAGAGTGAGTTAATCACTCTTTTTTTTCGTCTAAAAAATATTTATGATTATTTAATAAACAAAATTAACAAAATTAACAAAATAATAATTAATCTTTCTTTGATTAAATCAATCATTATTTATTGACTTTTGATTTTTATTTGATTAATAATTCAATTAGTTTTAACCAAAAAGGTGATTAAATGAAAAAATCAAACTTTGATGCTTTAGTTCATCAGCGTCTTATAGCTCAAGATTTTGCTCAACCGAAACTTAATTTTCTACAACGTGCCTGGAGAAAGTTATGTGTATTGAAAACAGTATGAAACAAATTGAAGCCGCTATTTCAGCTTTAGAACACGCCCAAAACCGTGATGCACTGCTTTATGCACACGGTCAGTGCAACGCTTTTATTCAAGCTGCTTTTGAAGTTGAACATCTTGATCAAAAAGAAAAGCAGATATTGGAACGTAAGGTCCGCAATATCTACAGAAAACAGATTACAGGTGAAGCAGCATGATTGAACATCCATGCCAGGATAAATGTCCTGAATACCAAGATGAACAGTGCTGCCACTGTTTAATCTCCCCAGCAATAAAAACGCCAACAAGTGATGAAGAAAAGTTTCTACGGCTGGCGACTGAAGCTAAAAAGGAAATTTCATGATTCATGATTTGAGGACTAAAAACCATCTTTTACCAAGTCTTAAAAACTTACTTCAAGCATGTCTGATTTATTCGCGTCCAGACTATGAAATCGTCATGAAGATGTATACAGAGAAAAAAGAAATTCTCATTTATGTCTACTTGGGTGGCTGGGAATATGCGAAAGAAAATATTCGTGAAAGAAGCTATTCAATCAAGATTGACTTAGACGATCCGAATGTAGCGCATGAATGTTATCAGGCATATGCAAAACTTGAAAACGGATCAAAGGAGTGAGAACAATGCTTCGATTTACTGATCTACATTTAACTAAGCATGTAGTGAATTTATATAACGTCAATAATGTGGTTATTAATGCTGTTAGTGATGGTAGTACACGCTTTTCTTTCCATTTTTCTGGTCATCATGCTTTGATGGTTCAAGTAGATAAAGAAACGGCCAAGCGTATTGAGGCGATTCTAACCGATGCTGAACCATGCACTGGAGAAAAGCTATGAATACATCTACTCACGGCATAAATACTTTCACAATGCTTTTTATGCGCTATATGTCTCCAGTGGTTCCTTTAGAGACTGTAGTAAATGACTACCTTTCAAATATGTCTTTAAAGACCGCAAAACAGAAGGCGACTAATCAGGAACTACCATTCCCTGTTGTTCGCTTAGGGGACAAACAGAAAGCCTCTTGGATGGTCAACCTTACAGATCTTGCTGTTTATATTGATAAGCAAACGCAATTGGCTCAGCACGACCATAAAGCAATGAATGGTGGACAGTATGCAGCAAATTAAAAGTAAGCATAAAGTCTACATTTTGTGGGATAAAGGAGTAGCGAAATGGAATATATGAAATTACTCCAGACTCCAGAGTTTAAACGGCAACTGGAGGACAGAATCTCTGGCCATATTACTGAAGAATATCTCAGATGTGGCCAAGAACCACCTTTACCTAAATTACGCCAGGGCATGTACCATTATGATGATCCAAAGGTTACACGCTTGGCTAATCGACTCAGGACAGGGGCCGTATTAATAGCCACTTTGATGGATGATAATCAGCAGAGATAAATTCTTTAAGAAGTTGTATATTAAGCATTAGTGCTATTAACTTTAAGCCGATTATTCGGCTTTATTTATTTGTACTAAGTAAATAGTATTAAAAATTAAAATGGATTTTGCTAATGAAAATCTTAGAAATTTTAAAAAGATCTACATTAACTGAGCTAGTTGGTGTAGTTACCCCTAGTCTTATCCTTATTGGTATTAGTTATAAATTTGGCTTTTATGGTTCAGCTAATATAAATGCAAACTGGATTATCCCAACCTTTAGTCCTGTTAATCTTATAATGGCCAATATGGAAATTTATCTATATTACAGCGTTGCCACTCTTTATATGAGTTATGTATTTGATGAAAAAGATGAAGATAGATGGAAGGGTGCAATTACCGCGATTGCAACTCTCTTAGGATTAGGATTTTTTTATTACTTTATTGTAGATATGCCACTAACTTACTTTTTAATGATAGTTTCCAGCTTTATTGCTATTTATATGATTATTTATAGAGGCTATGCAGGAAAGATTATTGGTATATTATTAATTCTTCTTGGGATTCCTTATCATTACGGCTTTACCCAGGCTAAAAATATAAAAATACAAGAACTTCCAGAGGCAGTTATAAAAGATAAAAATGAACAAAAGCAATGGTATATATTGGATCAATTCTCTGATAAAGCTATTTTAATCAATTACGAAAATCATGAAAAAAATTTTAGAATTATAGAATTGAAAGAAATTGAAAAAATTAAAAATTATAATTAATTTTAAAATTAAACTAAAAAAAGCCTCTTAGATAAGAGGCTTTTTTTACATATCAGCCCCTATTATTAGAGGCAATGATAAATTTATGCGGCTTTGCTATGCTGCTTATCATGCAATGCCATAGCGGCATCCCACTGCTTGGTTAGCTGATCTAATTTAGCAGTAGCAGCTTGTAATTTAGCAAGGGTAAGTTGCAATTCTAAACGACTCATAGGAAGCTCCTTTGGTTAAGTTCACGTACATGACGCTCTAGATTCTCTGTGTGGCCAGACTCTACAGCTTCAACAATATCTTGTACGTGTTTCACATATTCTTCTGCTTTAAAGGTAACATAACCCGCTTGGTTAAGACTTTGCATAAGACCTGAAATTTCTTTCATTTGCTTCAAAATCTCACTTAAAGTTGGGTTCTCTTTACGTAGATAATTAATATTTAAAGATTTTAGACAACGGCTTAAGACAATATTTGCAGCGCTTAAAATTTTGTCATAAGCATCATTCACAATTTTCTCAAGACCTAATCTTTCTTCGGGGCTTAAGTCGTCAAGCGTTACATTATGAACCATGTCTCATATCCTTTATATTAGGTCAGTTGTGCAAAAGTCAACCAAGTTATCCACAGATAACAAAAAAATACCTTTCCTTATCTTTTCAGATAAAAAAAACTAGAAGAGTTCCCCCTTCTAGATTTTTAAGCAGAACGTATTTTAATCATTCTTAGCTTTAATCTCAACTTTAATTTAATATTTTTTAATTCAATAAAATCATTAATTTATGAGGTTACTTAGTACAAAAATGATTTAACTATTCATTTTTAATAGTTTATTAATTTCTATATTTTTAGACTTCTCTATTGCTTCATCAAAATCTAATAGATCTTTCCTAATAATATCTAAGTTTACATAACGCTTTAAGCTATTCCAGTCATCATGCAAAGTGTATTGCTGGATCTGCGGTATTGTTAGGCCCTGCTCTGCCAATCTGGTTGCGGCTTCATGCCTTAAATCATGAAAATGGAGATCTTGGATTTTGGCCTGTTTCTTAATTTTCTGCCATGACCTAGAAATTGATTCTTCATGACACGGAATTAAATATCTATCATCACCACCACGTAAAAGCATCTTTTTTCTAATTTCAGGCTTTAAAAGCTCTTCAATGATAGCTGCTGCAGCATCACTGACAACGAACCATTTATCATTGCCTTTAGACCCATTCGGATGCTTAATTCCCTCCAGGAACCATTTCTTGTTATGGCGGTCATAGTTCTTAATTTCTAACCGTGGTAATTCACCTAAACGACGGCCTGTATAAATATCTAGCCACATAATCAAATAGAGAGGCGTATTTGCATAATTTTTAAAGTTGAAATCAATATATGCTAATGTGGTTATATCTTGCAGTTCTTGCGATGTAGGGAGCCGCAGCCGGTCTTCAGACTCACTGAGTACACGTGCTTTACGTAGACCCTTAACAGCCTTCTCATACTCGTTAAAATCAATCTCAATACCCCATACTAGCTCGGCATGATCTAACACAGACTTGATGCACTGGAACTCGAATAAGATAGTACTAGGAGCTACTGGAGCTAATTCATAGTTTTTATTTTTATAACCGTCCCGCCGACGCAAAGCATGATTAGCAAAATCTGGACGTTTAATCTTAAGCAAAGGAATATCGGCTATATCAAATTTTGTGAGCATTTCCAGGGTAAAGGCTTTGGTACGGCCATAATCAGTTATTTCTTTTCTGTATCTAGTTAGAGCCATTCCAAGTGTCATATATTCCACTGCAGAGGCTTTGCCCGTTGACAACAAGTGAGGATTCTTTTCTAATCTGTCCTCTTCTTTCTTTAGCCACAGTTTTGCCAGGGCTTTCGTGCTGAATGTTTGAGTATCAAAATACTCGACACCTTCATTTTTCTTGCGAATATTAATGACGGCCTTATATCTAGTACCTTTAGTTTTAGATTTAAGCTCTGTGATATATCCCATATTTGCAACTATTTTTTCTAATAGATAATTTTGGTTGCAATTATAGTAGCAAGAAATATAAAAAGTGGGAAAAAGAAGGGAAAAGAGGTAAAAAGTTGCTAGTCTAATAGGTGCATAAATGACTGATTTGAAACAAAAGGTAGATATATCAAGGCTTCCACGTATATCCGTTGCGCCTATGATGGACTGGACGACCCGTGACTACCGTTTCTTTGCTCGCCTGTTTAATCCAAATATGATCCTTTATACTGAAATGGTCACGACTGGAGCGATCTTATTTGGAGATGCTGGCCGCCATCTAAATTACAATCAGGAAGAACATCCGGTTGTACTCCAACTCGGTGGCTCCAGTCCAAAAGATTTGGCCACATGTACAAAGATGGCTGAGGACTGGGGTTATAATGAAGTCAACCTGAATGTCGGCTGTCCAAGTGACCGGGTACAGAATAATAAAATTGGTGCCTGCCTGATGGCAGAGCCTGAGCTGGTGGCTGAATGTATTTCAGCGATGCGCCAAGCAGTTAATATTCCGGTTACGGTTAAACATCGAATCGGAATTGATGACATGCAATCTTATGAAGAGATGCTGCATTTTGTGGATACAGTAGCAAAAACTGGTTGTAATAACTTTATTGTGCATGCCCGTATTGCCCTATTACAAGGATTATCTCCAAAAGAAAACCGTGAAGTTCCACCTTTGCGTTATGAAGATGTCTACCGGTTAAAACAGGAACGTCCTGACCTCACGATTGAAATTAATGGCGGCGTTAAAACTTTAGCTGAGACACAAGAGCACTTGAAACATGTAGATGGTGTCATGATTGGCCGTGAAGCCTACCATAACCCTTATCTGCTGGCCGAATTAGGTGAGCTCTGGAATTTACCCATGCCAGACCGTTTTGAAATTATGGAACAGATGCTTCCTTATATTGCCAAACGGCTAGAAGAGGGTGCACCACTATCTGTGATTACCCGGCATATTTTGGGTTTATTCCAGTATTTACCTGGAGCCCGAAAATGGCGTCAGGCTTTAAGTGGAGGAAATGCCAAAACTTATGCCGATGTCGAAAATGCGATTCAGAATATTAAGGCTGCCATGCAGCGCACTGAAGATTACCTGAAAGAACAACATATTTTTTAAACGTTAAAGCCCCTGTTTAAGGGGCTTTATTTCTAAAAGCATATTATAAAATACAAGCAGTAGCGTTACTGTTTTGCCTTAATTGCTTCAAGTTTTCTCAAAACCTCTGCGACTGCCACCATGGCAAAACTTGAAGTTACCACCACAGCAGAACCATATCCTCCACAGCGCAGCCCTGCACTAGTACAAACTTCGCTACTGGAAAACGGATTATCAATTGAATAAATACAAGTAATGCCGAATTTCTCTTTTGGCTTTTTGCAAATTCCTTTACTGCGTAACTGGGTACGTAGTTTAGCCAGCATAGGATCCTGTTCGGTTTTTGACAGATCTGCCACTCTGATTTTAAGCGGGTCAAGCTTGCCTCCTGCTCCACCAGAAACAATCAGAGGGATTTTATTAAAGCGGCAATGCAGCATGAGGGCCAGTTTAGCTTTGACATCATCAATACAGTCCAGTACCAGATCAGGCGCCATGGCAAGTATCTCTTTTACATTGTCCGAAAACAGGTAGTCATCAACCAGGTTGACCTTAATTCTGGGGTTAATGGAATAGCAACGTTCAGCCATGACAGCAATTTTTTCCTGTCCCAAGGTAGCGGTCATAGCAGGTAACTGTCGATTAATATTAGATGCAGCTACCACATCCATATCGACCAATGTTAATTCACCTATGCCGGAACGGGCCAAAGCTTCTACCGCCCAAGAACCTACACCGCCGATTCCAATCACCATAACATGACTGTGTTCATAGTAATTAAATGCCTCATCTCCATAGATTTTGGCCACAGCCGCAAATCGGCGCTCATATTCATCGTTTTGGAGAAGTTCAGTCATTACATTCCATGAAAATATTACAGATCACTCTATTTTAACGGGAATGACCTCAGTGTGACAGCTCATAAGATCCAAAAAAATTCTGCTGCCTAAACCATACAAATGATATGAAGCTCAGGCAACTACTCTTCAGGAAGCGATCAAATGCCGCAGCACATAATGGAGAATGCCACCGGCCTTAAAATACTCGACCTCATTAACAGTATCGATACGGCACAGAACCTTAAAACTTGACTGCGTTCCATCAGGTTGTTCCAGCTCTACCCTTAGGATCTGCTGCGGTGACAAGTCATCAGATAAACCATGAATTGACAGAATTTCATCACCATTAATATTGAGTGAAGTCCTGCTTTCATCTGGCATGAACTGTAAAGGTAACACTCCCATACCCACCAGATTGGAGCGGTGAATTCGCTCAAAACTCTGGGCAATAACAGCTTTCACTCCCAGTAAATTAGTTCCTTTAGCTGCCCAGTCACGTGATGAACCTGTGCCATATTCCTTGCCTGCTATAATAACCAAGGGTGTGTTTTCTGCCTGATATTGCATGGCCGCATCATAAATAGACATTTTCTTATGAGTGGGTATATGGAGTGTATTGCCACCTTCTTCACCACCCAGCATTTCATTTTTAATCCGGATATTGGCAAAAGTTCCGCGCATCATTACTTCATGATTACCACGGCGTGATCCATACGAATTAAAGTCTTTTGGCTCTACACCCAGTTCCTGCAAATAACGACCTGCCGGACTGTCTTGCTTAATATTTCCCGCCGGTGAGATATGGTCTGTAGTGACTGAATCACCCAGAACAGCCAGTATTCGTGCTTTTTCAATATTTTTAACCGCTTGTGGGGGCTGATCAATTTTTTCAAAAAACGGTGGATGACGGATATAGGTAGAGTGCTCATCCCACTGATAAGTTTTAGTTTCGGGAATTTGCAGAGATTTCCAGTTTTCTTCACCTTCAAAAACAGCCGCATATTCTTTATGAAACATTTGGGTATTTACATACTGCAAAGCCTCTTCAATTTCAGCTTGGGTCGGCCAGATATCCTTCAAATAAATTTTTTCGCCATTTTTTCCTTCACCAATTGGTTCAGAGCTTAAATCAGTGCGAATATTTCCAGCCAAGCCGTAGGCGATCACCAGAGGGGGAGATGCCAGCCAGTTCGTTTTTACCAGTGGATGAACACGCCCTTCAAAATTACGGTTCCCAGAGAGTACGGCGGCTACATTTAAGTCAAAGTTCTGGATTGCCTCTTCGATAGGTTCTGGCAAAGGGCCTGAATTTCCAATACAGGTGGTACACCCATACCCTACCAGGTTATAACCCAGCTGATCGAGATAAGGCATCAGTCCAGATGCTTTCAAATAATCAGTCACAACTTTGGAGCCTGGAGCCAGAGAGCTTTTTACCCATGCTTTCCGTTGCAAGCCTTGTTCTACTGCTTTTTTAGCCAGCAAACCTGCTGCCAGCATGACACTCGGATTTGATGTATTGGTGCATGAGGTAATGGCTGAGATCACCACATCACCATGAGAGAGGAAGTAATTTTTACCCTCTATTACACAGCAAGGATTAGAATGGGGTAAATTGGCCTGTTCTGCCTCAACAGCTGTTCCACCGCCCCCTTCATTTTCCAGTCGTTCCTTCTCAGCTTTAGCAGGCTTTAAATGCAGATCCATTAGTGCCTGAAAAGTATGAGGCACATCAGAAAGTGCCACTCTGTCTTGTGGGCGCTTTGGTCCAGCCAGGCTTGCTTCGACTGTACTCATATCCAGGGTTAACGTATCAGTAAAGACCGGTTCATCTCCTGTCTCGCGCCATAGGCCCTGCTCTTTACAATAGGCTTCAACCAGTTCAATCCGTTCAGCATCTCGGCCGGTCAGGCGTAAATAACCCAAGGTGACCTCATCAACCGGGAAAAAACCACAAGTTGCACCATATTCGGGGGCCATATTGGCAATGGTGGCACGGTCCGCCAGTGGCAGTTCAGCCAACCCGTCACCATAAAACTCGACAAATTTTCCAACTACCCCTTTCTGGCGTAGCATCTGGGTAATCGTCAGTACCAGATCTGTAGCTGTAATTCCTTCGCGCAGTTTTCCGGTGAGCTGAAAACCCATCACCTCAGGAATAAGCATGGAAATGGGCTGTCCTAGCATGGCTGCTTCTGCTTCAATTCCACCTACGCCCCAGCCCAGCACTCCCAAACCATTGATCATGGTTGTATGGGAATCTGTTCCTACCAGCGTATCTGGAAAAGCAAATTCTTTTCCATCTGATTCACCAGTCCATACAGTCTGTGCGAGATACTCAAGATTGACCTGATGACAGATTCCTGTGCCTGGAGGAACGACGCTAAAATTATTAAAAGCAGATTGCCCCCAGCGCAAAAACTGATAGCGCTCGCCATTGCGTTGCATCTCTACAGCAACATTGGCTTCAAAAGCATGTTCATCTGCAAAATGGTCAACCATAACAGAATGATCAATCACCAGATCAACAGGGCTTAGCGGATTAATCTTTTCTGGATCAGCTCCTGCCTTTTCGACTGCTGCACGCATGGCAGCCAAGTCAACTACAGCTGGTACTCCAGTAAAATCCTGCATTAGAACCCGCGCTGGCCGATACTGAATTTCCTGAACCGAACTGCGATTCTGCTGCCATGCAACTAAAGCCTGTATATGTTCCTGCTTTACTGTAATCTGATCTTCAAAACGTAGCAGGTTCTCGAGTAATATTTTTAAAGATTTAGGTAGCCTGGTAAAATCATCCAGATGCTGCTGGGCCTGTCTTAAACTGAAGATCTGATAATTTTTTTTTGTTGTTTTTAAAGTCGTCAGTGAATTAAAACTATTAATTGTACTGTACTTAGCCATACGGCAATCCTCCGGCTTCAACTTTGTTCTTGTCAATCATGCTCCATTTAATGTATGCCAAGAATAGGAATACAGTGTTATTGATTAGTTAATATCTGATTTTACGTTTCTAGTTCTTCGTCGGTTTCTGGCTTATATGCAAGGCAGTGAATGAGTTATGCCATAAAGTTTTGGCTAATTCCTCATGCGAGATTCCAAATATTACAGACAGTTCATCCAGTACATAAGTTAAATTACCAGGTACATTACGGGTACGCTGTTCGGTTGAAGTCTGGCAACATAGGGGCGTCATATCAGGACAATCTGTTTCAATAACCAGATGTTCAGGTCCTATATCTTGCACCACTTTTCTTAATTTTTTTGCATTGGGATTAGTCACCTGCCCTGTAATACCCAGTTTAAAACCCAAGTTTACAAATGCTTTTGCCTCTTCAATACCGCCACTAAACGCATGGGCAATACCGCCCAGTTTAAACTTGTGTTTCTTGAGCAAGTTCAGTACATCAGCATGTGCTTTACGGATATGTAACAGCACCGGTTTATGATGCTGTGCTGCCAGCTCGAGCTGTGCAGAAAAATAATCCTGCTGCTTTTGAAAAACTTCTGGCTGCTTATGCTGTTTAAGTAAAGTATCCAGTCCAATTTCCCCTACAGCGACACTCTCATGAGTTTTTAGTAGATTTTCCAGCCGATCCAGATCTGAAAACTGATGCTGTTCAATATAAAAAGGGTGCAAACCTGGTGCGAGATAACTCTCTGGTGCATCTTTTAAACTATTTATATAATGATGGGTATCAACCAGGTCATTAAAGCGCGACTCCACAAAGCCGATTAATACCAGCTTTTCAACTCCGGCTGCTTTAGCTTCATAAGCCAGATGTTCACGGTCTGCGTCAAAATCTGGCACATCAAAATGTGTGTGAGTATCAAATAGCGCCAGCCTGTCCATAAATTATTTGTCCGCTTCGGGCGTAGCCGGAACTGCAGTAGTTTTGACATCTGGTGGCAAGTATTCTGTTTTGATCACATCCTGTAGCTCACTGTAGGGTACTACAAGACGTGGCAGGCCAACCACATAGGGGCCAATTTCATATTCTCCATATTGTAAAATCAATCCCTGCTTGGCTAAAAAGAAATTATTAGAGAGCTTGAATTTCCAGACCTGTTCATATTCTTCTACACTACTGGCGAGCTTGTTCTCCATCACCCAGTTCTGGAAGGCACTATAAAATTTCTTTTCGAGTACTGCCTGTTGATTGCCATTTAAAATATCTTTTAGCTGTAGCTGCTGCTTTTTCACAAGATCAAAATTATAATATTGCTGAGATGCTGAGCCATGTGCACCGCCCAAGTAACTGCTAGTATTTAACACAACTGTCACCAAGGGACCTTTACTTTGAAGTACCTTGGGCGCCACGGTCAGACTGATCTGCTGGTTGGCGCTTAATGTCTTGATTTCACGGTCTAGATCTAAAAAGACATCGGCATAACGCTGCACCTGAGCATCAAAGTTTTGCTGATCAATTGGAGTAGTGGTTGAATTTGTCTGGCTGGTTTCAGGTTGGCTTTCAGCAGTATCTTTTTTTGATTGAACTTCTGAATTTTTAACCGGTTTTTTTACCATTTCATTAACGTCAAGAATCTGCCCCAGACTGCTTAAAACAGCCTGATCTACTGCATCATCTACAAAGGCGTAATTAGAGCTGAGGCGTTTTACATCGAACTGTGGGCAGGTATTACCTTTACATTCCGGCATAGTGACAATCACATCAACCTGTTTCGCCTCTAGAACCGGTTCTTTCTGTTGAGGCACCGCAGACTTTTGTTCAGTCTGTGGCTTTTGTTCCGGTTTATCCTTCGGCTGGCATGCCGTTAAACCTATAACTCCGACCAATAAACTTAAGCTTAATACCTGTTGAGTTCTTAACATTGCTCCCCACCCATTTTCGTCTTACTTTAGACTGCCTTGTATTAGCCTAATGGCTTCATTCAGTAATTCACAATTTTTTTTGTATCTCAACTTAAAACATTTGTTGATATATTTCAGGTTTAAGTATCTGCTGAGTCTGTTTGCGGTTCAGATAGATATCCAGCTGGCTGGCTTCAGGCGCTATCTCATGTGCACGATAATGTATACCTATCCCCTCTCCATCAAAAAACCAGTCTGACTGAGACCAAGATAATTTTTTAGGAGCATCTTTACGAACCTCGGCTGTCTCTTTTTCTAACCAGTCCTGATAATGCTGCTGAACTAGGGTGTTTAATGTAGTTTTTTGCTCAGGCTTTAAAATATCATTTAAACTCAAAGCTTTCTGGACTTTGCGGTCTGCTACAAAAAAATATTGCCGGTCTTTAATAGTTAGTTCTTCAATTTTACTGTCTATGCCTATTTGCAACAGTACATATTGATTACGCTGTGATGCAATACGAGTCTTCATTTCCAGCTCGTATGCACGGTTTTTAGAATATTTCGCCTGCCACTGATCTGAAGCTTTTATAAAAGCATTGACTGCCTGTTGTAAACTCAAATTCTGATTCAGATCAATCTGCTGCTGAATAATCTGTGCCTGATTTTTAGCGATCCATTGATTTAGCCAGACATCCTGAGTATTGATAGTTTGAATATCGATATCAATACAGTTTTTCTTTTCACAAAATGGCAAAGCATACTCAGCACGTTGCTCTTTAATATTTAAATAAGGAAGCACATCTGCCTGATCTATTACTTTTTCAGCATAATGTTGCTGGCCTTTTGACTCAGGGGCCTTATGTTTTTCTTCACAGCCCATAAGGCTTAGTACCGAGCAGATCAGGATAAGTGTAAAGTAGGGCTTGTTACGCATTTTATATTCCTTCTGCTCAATGAACTTTATAATAAAACAGCCTCCGAAGAAGCTGTTTTATATCATGACTATTTAGTGTTCACGTGTATTGCGGAATTCAATATCTGGCCAGCGTTCCTGCATGAGTTGCAGATTCACCCGGCTCGGCGCCAGGTAAGTCAGATGTCCACCACCATCTACAGAGAGCTGATCATGAGCTTTTTTCTTGAATTCATTCAAGATCTTTTCATCATCACAGTAAATCCAGCGCACCGTATTAATACTGACCGGCTCATAAATACAGTCCACCTTATATTCTTCCTTGAGGCGATAAGCCACTACATCAAACTGTAGTACCCCGACTGCTCCCACAATCAGGTCATTACTGATCTGTGGCATAAATACCTGAGTCGCACCTTCTTCAGAAAGTTCTTTCAGCCCCTTTTGTAACTGTTTGGATTTTAGAGGGTCTTTGAGACGGACTCGACGGAACATTTCAGGTGCAAAGTGTGGAATACCGGTAAAATGCAGACTTTTGCCCGAGGTAAAAGTATCACCAATCTGAATAGTCCCGTGATTATGAAGGCCAATAATATCACCCGGCCATGCTTCTTCCAGATGCTCACGTTCACCTGCCAGAAAGGTCAGTGCATCACTGATCCGCACTTCCTTTCCAATGCGGACATGATTCATCTTCAGACCTTTTTCATATTTACCTGAACAGATTCGCATAAAGGCAATCCGGTCCCGATGCTTGGGATCCATATTTGCCTGAATCTTGAAAACAAAACCAGAGAATTCTTCTTCAGTCGCTTCAACTACACGCTCCTGTGCCGGATGTGCCTTAGGCTCAGGTCCCCAACCAATGAATGCATCCAGCACGTGATCTACACCGAAGTTGCCCAATGCAGTACCAAACAGCACAGGTGTCTGTTTACCCTGCAGGAACAGGTTACGGTCAAATGGATCGCTCGCCATTTGTACCAGCTCCAGCGACTCTTCAAAAGCAGCAAAGGCCAAATCACCTACTTTTTCACGAATATCGGGATGATCGTAGCCGTCACGTACTTCAATCTCAGTAATCACTGAGCCGAAGCCATGCTTGTATAGGTACAGCTTATTTTCCGCAATGTGATATACCCCGGCAAAATCACGCCCCATACCCAAGGGCCAGGTAATTGGCACACAACGGATTTTGAGAACATTTTCAATTTCATCAAGCAATTCTAGGGGCTCACGGATTTCACGGTCCATTTTATTGACGAAAGAAATAATCGGTGTATCACGCATCCGACAGACTTCCATTAATTTAATGGTTCGCTCTTCTACACCTTTCGCCCCATCAATCACCATTAATGCAGAGTCAACGGCTGTCAGTGTACGATAGGTATCTTCCGAGAAATCCTCATGTCCTGGCGTATCAAGCAAGTTAATTACATGATTTTTATAGGGAAACTGCATCACCGATGTAGTAATCGAAATTCCCCGCTCTTTTTCCATTTCCATCCAGTCAGAAGTCGCTGCACGGTCCGACTTACGACTTTTAACCATACCTGCTACCTGAATAGCTTTACCCCATAACAGGAGTTTCTCGGTCATGGTCGTCTTACCGGCATCGGGGTGCGAAATGATGGCAAAAGTCCTGCGCGCCTTTACCTGACTGATTAATTCATCTTTAAACATTGATAAAAATCTGCATTTGTACACATCCTGTCTAAAACATCAACGTGATGTTCTGAAAGCATGTGAGAGAAAAATTTGAAATTGGCGCAATTGTAGCAGATCAAGACTGCTTTTAAATCGGTAGTTGTATGGCAGTTTTATTTTTGAGAGTTTTTATCTTTTAGAGTTGAACGCTTTGTTTATAAACTTTTAAGCGCTCAACCTCAACAGGCGCACCTAATAGATAACCTTGTAATTGCTGACAACCTAAACGTGTCAGAATTTCCGCCTGCAGTGGTGTCTCCACACCTTCGGCAGTGACAATCAAGCCAAGTTTTGTCGCTAACTGAATAATACTTTCTAGAATAATTTCTTCTTTATTCCCCGGCTTTAACCCGACAATAAAACCCCGGTCAATCTTCAATTCATCTACAGGTAAATCTTTTAAATACAGCAGACTTGAATGTCCGGTACCAAAATCATCAATCGCAAGACGGATTCCCATTTTTCTGAGTCGCTCAAAACTACGAATACTCAGTTCAATATGATGCATGGCAGTAGATTCAGTAATTTCAATAATCAGGTTATTTGGCTGGATCCTGTACTTTTCCAAGAGGTTTTCCAAGGTATCAAACAGCTTCTGATGCTCGAACTGGATTGCAGAGAGATTAACAGCAACCGGACAGAGGCTGATTCCATTTTGTTCCCAATACTGGATCTGTTTGCAAGCTTCCTCAAGCGCCCAATATCCCATCGGAATAATCAGACCGGTTTTTTCAGCCCCTTCTATAAACATATTAGGGCTAAGCAGGCCCAAGGTAGGATGCTTCCAACGAATTAAAGCTTCTACCCCACAAACTTCATAGGTTTTAGCTGAAAATTTGGGTTGATAAAACAGGATAAATTGCCGCTCTTCTACAGCTTTATACATATCATTAATCAGTTTAGACTGACTTTGAGCTTCATACTGATGCACAGAATAACTAAAGACAGCATAGGTATTGCGACCCTGTTCTTTCGAAGCCAGCATAGCAGCATCTGCATTGATCAACAGATCCTGCAAATTAGTACCATGCTCTGGATAAATCGCAATACCGATACTGCACGAAATATTGATTTCCTTGCCTGCGATCAGATAGCTTGCCTGAATCAGGCTTAAAACTTTTTCAGCATAATAAATGGCACGTTTACGTCCAGTATTTTCAATGATCAGGAGAAATTCATCTCCCCCTACACGTAACAGTTTAGCCTCAGGGCCAAGATTTTGATGAATACGGGCAGCTACCTGAATCAATAACTGGTCACCTACCTGATGGCCAAAAGCATCATTTACTGCCTTGAAACGGTCCAGATCAATATATAAAAAGGCAAAACTCTTTTTATTTATTTTATGCTCAATAAATAAATATTGGGCATAATCTAGCAGAAAAAGGCGGTTAGGAAGCCGGGTCAAATTGTCCTGAACAGCTAGGTTGGCCAGTTCTTTATTAATTTCCATAAGGCGCCGGTTACGTTCTTCCAGACGCTCTTCCAGAATCGCTACCAGAAATGCTGTCATGAGTACCAGACAGGTAATAAAAACAATAGTAAATAATAAGAGTGTACGTCCTGCCTGGTAATGTTCCAGAACTTCAATCTGTCCACCGGTATAGAAAACGACACCAGCCATGGCAATATAATGAACACTGGAAATACTGAGTGCAAATACCAGTGCTACACCCAGTTTAATCCAGAACCGGTATTTAGTAGCATGCTGATATTTAAAAGCCAACCAGAATGACAATCCTGTTCCCAGTATTCCAACTAACACTGAAAGAATTACCAGCAAAAGCTGGTAATAGATCATATAGCCATGCAGGATGAGACCCATCATCCCGGTATAATGCATACCAGAGATTCCAAGCCCCATCACTACTGCAGCAAGTACCAAACGTGGTAGGGACAGAAATTCACGAGAAGTTAACCAGAGTGCAAAGATAGAAGCAGCTGAAGCAACTAAATATGAAACGATGGTTAAGGCAGGGTCAAATACTGACTCTTGGGAAAGATGCACAGCGAGAAGCCCGGCAAAGTGCATTGAACAGATCGCCAGGCCTAAAAACAAACCGCTCCCGGCAAGAACTACATTATGATACTTAGGAAAAGTATTTTGAATTAAAAATTCACGTAGCGAGATTGCAATATAACAGACGGCTACGGCCACCAAGACCGAGCCTAACACCAGTATGCTGTTATAATGCATATGAACCATAAACAATCCAAAACAAAATGATAATTATTCTTCTTGCAATTTAAGTACCTTAAAGCATACCTGTTATGAGTAGCGTAAAGAATTGGTAAGATTATTTATTCCTGCATTTAGGTTAATTCTTTTTATTTTCATTATCAATTAAATAATTTCTTAAATAATGCTTTAAAAATTACCTTTTATCTGGAAAATTCTATATAACCTTAAAATAAAAATAAATGACCAGAAAAACAGCATGAAATAATAGATAATTTATTTTCCAGTCCTTTTAGCTCATCATTTTAAAACTCATAATAGCCATACATCCAATATGAAATACGTATTCTGGAATCCGGTAAATTTTTTCCTTAACTTGGCCTGAAGTTATTTTTAAATTTGGTATTTTATAAGTCTTGAGAACAATTAAAACAGATCATTATTCAACAATTTTAAGTCTCAAGCTGTTTATCATGAAGTAGAATTTAAGAAAGAGTACTTAATAAAAAATTAAAAACAGAATATTTAATAATCACTAAATAGGTATTCTAATTTTTTCACTCATAAAATAAAAACCCTACATAATGCAGGGTTTTTATAAATAAAGACAGAAACTTAGTTTTTCTCTTTATCAACAATCTTGTTAGCTTGAATCCACGGCATCATTGCACGAAGTTTATTGCCTGTTACTTCAATACCATGAGCAGCATTTTGACGGCGACGTGCGGTCATAGACGGATAGTTTAAGGCACCTTCCTGAATAAACATCTTCGCATATTCACCTGACTGAATACGTTTTAATGCATTACGCATTGCTTCACGAGACTGTTCATTAATAACCTCAGTACCAGTCACATATTCACCATACTCAGCATTATTTGATACTGAATAGTTCATATCTGCAATACCACCCTCAAACATCAAATCTACGATCAGTTTAAGTTCATGCAGACATTCAAAGTAAGCCATTTCTGGTGCATACCCTGCTTCAACCAGTGTTTCGTATCCCATTTTAACCAGTTCAACCGCTCCGCCACAAAGTACAGCTTGCTCACCAAACAGGTCAGTTTCAGTTTCTTCGCGGAAAGAAGTTTCAATGATACCAGTACGGCCGCCACCTACACCCGAAGCATAAGACAGCGCAACATTACGTGCATTACCTGAAGCATCCTGATGGATCGCAATCAGATCAGGAACGCCTGAACCACGCTGGAACTCTGAACGTACGGTATGGCCTGGTGCTTTCGGTGCAATCATGATGACATCAAGATCTTTACGCGGAACAACCTGGTTATAAAGAACAGAGAACCCGTGGGCAAATGCAAGTGTTGCACCTTCTTTAATATTTGGTTCAATAACATCACGATAAAGTTGTGACTGGAATTCATCTGGAGTGAGGATCATAACCAGATCAGCCTGTTTGACTGCTTCAGGAACTTCTGAAACTTTAAGGCCAGCATTTTCTGCTTTTTTCCAAGAGGTAGAACCTGCACGCAGGCCAACCGTAACGTCTACGCCAGAATCTTTCAGGTTCAGTGCATGTGCGTGGCCTTGTGAACCGTAACCAATAATCGCTACTTTTTTGCTCTGGATGATTGATAAATCACAGTCTTTATCATAAAAAATTTGCATTTGTTATCTCCGCTATAATGCTTTTTAAATTCAGTTAGATGGTTAAAACTTTTTCGCCACGCGCGATGCCTGATACACCAGAGCGAACCACTTCAAGAATGGTATTCTCTGCAAGTGCATCAATAAAACCATCTATTTTTTCTGTTGTCCCTGCAATCTGGATGGTATAGGTGGTTGGGGTTACATCCACTACCTGAGCCCGGAAGATGTCTGCAGTACGCTTGATCTCGGCTCGCGCTGCACCTAATGCTTTGACTTTAATCAGCATCAGCTCGCGTTCAATATGAGCACCTTCAGACAGGTCGACCACTTTTACTACTTCAACCAGCTTATTCAACTGCTTGGTAATCTGTTCGATTTTATGGTCATCACCATAAGTTGTTAAAGTCAAACGTGACAAGGTTGGGTCTTCAGTTGGTGCCACGTTCAGGGTTTCAATATTGTAGCCACGCTGACTGAACAAACCAACCAGACGGGAAAGCGCGCCGGCTTCATTCTCTACGAGTACAGAGATAATATGTCTCATTTCGTGCGCTCTCCTTTTGTCAACCACATATCTTGCATAGACTGACCTGCAATCAGCATAGGATATACATGCTCAGTACGGTCTACCATGACATTGATGAAGACACACTTGTCATTGATCGCCATCGCTTCGGCTAGTTTAGACTCCAGTTCATCTGCATGATCAATTTGGATCCCAACATGACCATACGCTTCCATCAGTTTTGGAAAATCAGGTAACGACTCGACATAAGAACTAGAATGACGACCTTCATAATTCATATCCTGCCACTGTTTTACCATACCAAGTGCACGGTTATTCAGGCAGAGAATTTTGACATTCAGGCCATACTGTTTACAGGTTGATAATTCCTGAATACACATCTGGATAGAAGCTTCACCAGTAATACAAACCACCTGCTGTTCTGGACAGGCCAGTTTGGCAGCCATGGCATATGGCAAACCTACGCCCATGGTACCCAGACCACCAGAGTTGATCCATTGACGTGGCCGCTTGTACTTATAATAAAGTGCAGCAAACATCTGGTGCTGCCCTACATCAGAAGTAATAATGGCATCTCCATTGGTCAATTTGCACAGGGTTTCTACTACCTGTTGCGGTTTCATTGAACCGTCATTGGCCATTTGATATTTCAGGCCGTGCACCTTGCGCCATTCATTGATCTGGCTCCACCAGTCAGCAATTGCCTCAGGATTCGGCTTGGAAACATTCATCTGCTTCAACTGGGCCAGCATTTCCTGTAGTACCGGCTCTACTGCACCTACAATTGGAATATGCGCCATAATCGTTTTTGAAATGGTCGCAGGGTCAATATCAATATGAATAACTTTAGAATTTGGGCAGAATTTTGCCGGATTATTGGTAACACGGTCATCAAAACGTGCACCAATCGCCAGAATTACATCAGCATTATGCATCGCCATATTGGCTTCATAAGTTCCGTGCATGCCTAGCATACCAATAAACTGAGGGTCATTACCCGGGAATGCTCCCAGTCCCATCAGGGTATTAGTCACCGGATAACCCAGAGTATGCGCCAGTTCAGTCAGCAGATGAGAAGCATTGCCCTGTACTACGCCACCGCCAGTATAAATTACTGGACGTTTGGCCGAGATCAGTTCGTCAATTGCTTTACGGATCTGACCTGCATGACCACGTGAAGGCGGCTGATAAGAACGCATCTTCACTTTTTCCGGATACTCGTAGGCAAATTTTTCAGCCGGATTGGTCGCATCTTTAGGAATATCAACAACAACAGGGCCCGGACGACCAGAAGCTGCAATGTAGAACGCTTTTTTAATAATTGCCGGAATTTCACTGGCATGACGAACCTGGAAACTGTGTTTTACGATTGGACGGGAAATACCGACCATATCTGTTTCCTGAAATGCGTCTTCACCGATGAGATGGCTTGCAACCTGGCCAGACAGAATGACCATTGGAATTGAATCCATATAAGCAGTTGCAATTGGAGTTACAGTATTGGTTGCGCCTGGACCTGAGGTAACCAGAACTACACCTGTTTTGCCGGTAACGCGTGAATAAGCATCAGCCATATGACCTGCAGCCTGTTCATGGCGCACGAGGTAATGCTTGACTTTGTCTTGTTGAAATAGCGCATCGTAGATATGTAAAACTGCGCCGCCTGGATATCCAAAAACATGTTCAACGCCTTCATCCGCGAGTGCGCGAACGAGCATTTCACCACCAGATAAAAGTTCCAACGTGATTCACCCTAATCTTATTTGCATTATCATATGGAAGGCATAGATAAGTGCTTAATTCATTAACTGTCTGCACTGTTATAGCACACATATTTCATAGTTTTTGCCGCAATAGGAAAAAATTCTGATCGGGCTGCTGTTTGAGCGGCAAAGTGATCTAAAACATGCTGGGATAAACATATTTTACGGTTTTGTACATCTCCTCGGCTAGAGGAAATGCCCATTGCGTATCATGTCATTTATTCGAAGGGTGATCGAACAGATGCATATAAAACCTGAGCAAGCATTTTTCTTGTTTCAGACTGTAAAGTCAAGATGAAAGATTGGCTTTTTTTGCTCAATAAATAGTTCGAACAATTTTTCTACTATTTTCCTAAAAAAATTATAAATATATTTTTTAACAAATAGAATCAGTATTTTAATTATAAAAAAAAGTTTAAGCTCTCTTAAAAAAATTGAATATAAAAAGTTATATGTATAATTCTCTGTATAAAAAATTACCCATATTCTTCTTTCTAAATTAAATATAATGAGGCAGATTAGTCACTGATAATTACTACCTATTTAAACAGGTGTATTTTAATAGTATCTATTGCTTGGAAACGCTAAACCCTTCTCTGATTTTTATAAGGATGAAAGCCATGGTATTGAGTTCATTAAAGCGTAAAATCTTGATACATCTGATTATTATCAGTACGGGTGCAGGTCTTAGCCAGCCGTTATTAGCACAGCAATATTATAAATGGGTAGACCGTAAAGGGACAACTCACTATACAACCACTCCACCGCCCAAAACAGCCAAGAAAAAAGGCAAAGTGGAAACTTATGGCTGGCATAATTCAGCCCCACTCAATACAAACCAGCCTAATACTCAAGATAGCCAAGCTGTAGCATTGCCGCAGAATATGCAGACGCCACAAGTTAATTCTGTACCATCCAGTAATTCTCAGCAAAATGGACAAACGCAGGCTATTCCAGTTCTTCCTGCTACTGCCCCTCAAACACTGGCAACTCCTTCAGAAAATGTGAATCAGCAGCCTCGTTAAGCCAATCTTTGATTAAAGTACAACTTTTCATAAAGAAAGCACCTGCAAAATTCACATTTAGGTATATTTTGCGCTATGCTTTCCACAAAATTTTTATTGCTGTTCATTAGACGTTTATGACTACTCACATTGACCCTGAATATCAAGCGAGCGCGATTGAACCTCAAGTCCAACAAGACTGGGATAATCGTAAAGTATTTAAAGTTGCCGATACGGTTGAAGGTAAGCACCGTTACATCCTTTCGATGTTCCCTTACCCAAGTGGCAAACTCCATATGGGTCATGTGCGTAATTATACGATTGGCGATGTCATTAGCCGATTTTATCGTCTGAAGGGCGAAACCGTGCTTCAGCCTATGGGTTGGGATGCGTTTGGCCTACCTGCTGAGAACGCGGCAATTGCACATAAAGTTGCTCCGGCAAAATGGACATTTGAAAATATCGCTTATATGCGAGACCAATTAAAAAAACTCGGCCTGTCTGTAGACTGGGACCGTGAATTTGCGACTTGTACACCAGAGTACTATCACTGGGAACAATGGTTGTTCGTTCAGCTTTATAAAAAAGGTTTGATCTACCGTAAACTTTCAACAGTGAACTGGGACCCAGTTGACCAAACAGTTTTAGCAAACGAACAAGTTGAAAATGGTCGCGGCTGGCGTTCTGGTGCATTGGTTGAAAAACGTGATATTCCAATGTACTACTTCCGAATTACGGATTATGCACAAGAATTATTAGATGATCTGGACACGCTTAAAGACGGCTGGCCTCAACAAGTGTTGACCATGCAACGTAACTGGATCGGTCGCTCTACTGGTATGGAAATTACCTTCCCATCTGCCAATACCGAAATTTATGCTGACGGCCTAACTGTTTATACAACACGTGCTGACACGCTTATGGGCGTGACATACGTGGCGGTTGCAGCAGAGCACCCTCTTGCGCTTAAAGCTGCTGAAAATAACCCTAAATTGGCTGCATTTATTGAAGAGTGCCGCATGGGTTCAGTTGCAGAAGCAGACTTGGCAACAGCCGAGAAAAAAGGCATGGCAACAGGCTTGTTTGTAAAACACCCTGTAACTAGTGAAGAGCTTCCTGTCTGGATCGCAAACTACGTATTAATGTCTTACGGTTCTGGCGCAGTGATGGCTGTACCAGCACATGACGAACGTGACTTTGAATTTGCTAACAAGTTCAACTTGCCAATTAAGCAAGTGATTGATGCCAAAGGTGCTGACGATGCAGACTACTCTGCTACCGAGTGGCAAGAATGGTACGGTTCTAAAGAAGGTAAACTTGTTAACTCTGGTGAGTTTGACGGTCTAGAATTCCAAGCTGCATTCGATGCATTCCTTGCGAAATTAGAACCACAAGGTTTAGCAAATTCTAAAGTTCAATTCCGTTTACGTGACTGGGGTGTTTCTCGTCAACGTTACTGGGGTTGTCCAATTCCAATGATTAACTGTAATACTTGTGGTCAAGTCACAGTTCCAGAAGATCAACTTCCGGTTGTATTGCCGACTGACGTTGTTCCAGATGGTTCAGGTAACCCGCTTAATAAAATGCCTGAGTTTTTCGAGACCAAGTGTCCTTGCTGTGGTGGCGATGCACGCCGTGAAACAGATACTTTAGATACATTCGTAGAGTCATCTTGGTACTACGCACGCTATGCTTCTCCAGATTTTACTGGCGGCATGGTTAAACCTGAAGCAGCTCAAAACTGGCTACCTGTAAACCAATACATTGGTGGTGTTGAACACGCGATTCTTCACTTACTTTATGCGCGTTTCTTCCACAAATTAATGCGTGATGAAGGTGTGGTACAAGGTAATGAACCATTTACCAACTTGTTAACTCAAGGTATGGTACTTGCAGATACGTTCTATCGTGAAGCAGAAAATGGTAAGAAAACTTGGTTTAATCCTGCTGATATCGAACTCGAACGTGATGAGAAAGGCCGCATCATTTCTGCAAAATATACAGGGGATGGTCAAGAAGTGATTATCGGCGGACAAGAAAAAATGTCCAAGTCGAAAAATAACGGTATCGACCCGCAAGCGATTATTGACCAGTACGGCGCAGATACAGCTCGTGTATTCATGATGTTCGCTGCCCCACCAGATCAGTCACTTGAATGGTCGGATGCAGGTGTTGAAGGTGCAAACCGCTTCCTGAAACGGGTATGGCGTTTAGCCACTGGCTTCCTTGAAAAAGGTAACAATGCATCAAACATCGACAAAACTGCATTGTCTGCTGCCGCGCAAGACTTGCGTCGTAAAACACATGAAACCATCCAGAAAGTTAGTGATGATATTGAACGTCGTCATGCATTTAACACAGCCATTGCGGCAATGATGGAACTGTTGAATGCCAATAACAGGTTTGAGGCAAAAGATGATAATGATGTGGCAGTTGCACGTGAATCTATCATGGCACTGCTTACATTGCTTGCCCCTTTTGCGCCACACTTAAGTCAGACACTACTGGCCAAGTTTGGAAGTGATTTAACTGCTGCACTGTTCCCTGTTGTGGATGAGTCTGCATTGACTCGTAATACGCAAACTATTGTGGTACAAGTAAACGGTAAACTTCGTGGCAAACTTGAAGTTGCTGTCGATATTTCTAAAGAGGAACTGTTGGCTCAGGCCAAAGCCCTGCCAGATATCCAGCAGTTCCTGACAGGACCAACCAAAAAAGAAATTGTTGTGCCAAACAAACTGGTTAACTTGGTCGTTTAATTAAATATATAGCAAAGAGGAAATGGCATGCACCTGGCCCAACGTTTAGCAGCAATTGTTTTAACTTTAGGCTTAAGTGCAGGCCTGGTTGGCTGTGGGTTTCATCTCAAGGGAACAGAACCTACAGCAATGCCTCTGGCCTATCAAAAATTAAGTCTTGTCTTACCTGCAAATGCTGAAGAGCTACAGAGTCAGTTAAGTATTTATCTGACTGCCGCAGGCATTCAGCTGACCAATTCACCAGATGCTTATGTACTTCGGGTAGTAGAATATACACCAAGACGCCAACTGCTTAATGGTAAGCTCACCGAGGTTTTACTGCGTCTGACTGTCACCATCCAGATTGAAGATCATCAGGGTAATCCGGTCACCGAACCACGTACCCTTACTGCATCACGCAGCTACCAGTATGATGTGGAAACTGTAAATACAGATAATCAGGAAGAAGGCTATTTACAGCGGCTACTAATTGATGATATTGCCCAGCAAATCAGTCGCCAGATCAGCTCTAACCGCTTGCCGCGTATACAGAATGTATCCTGACAGCCTGTAAATACAGTTTATGAAAATTGATTACCTCCAGGCTTTAAAACGTGTCGCGGATGCTCGCGGTACTTGGATCCTGCACGGGCAGGAACCATTACTGGAACAGAACCTGCTTGATGCATTTCGCCAGTCATGGCAGGTACAGGAAACTGAACGGCAGCGTTATGATATTTCCAGTGTTTCTGACTGGAAGCATGTCTTTAATGCGCTTAATAGCCTGTCATTATTTTCACAGCATCTTGCTGTTGAAGTACACGGCAATATCAAACCAGATGCTGGCGCCCTCAAGCAGCTGAAAAACTATATCCAGCATAATGAGTCTAACCTACTGTTAGTGGTGATGCCAAAGCAGGACAGTAGCAGTCTCAAATCTGCCTTTTTTCAAGTAGTTGAGGCAAATGGTGTAGTGGTGCCGCTAGTGGCGAATTATCCTAAGGAACGCCAGCAGATTTTAAGCATTGAGGCAGAAAAGCTAGGTATCCAGCTGGATCAGGAAGCCTGGCAGTGGCTCATGCAGCACCATGAACATAATCTGCTTGCTGCAAAAAACAGCCTGATGCGTGTTAGTGATACGTTTCCCGAACAGCGGTTAATTCTCACTGAACATTTATATGCTTGTTTACAGGACCAGTCACGTTATAGCACCTATGATCTGAGCGACGCTTTGTTAGCTGGCAATCTGGCACAGTCAATCCGTATTTTCCAGTATCTGCTGGCCTCAGGTGAACCCATGAGTCTAATACTCTGGACTATTAGCCGTGAAATGCGGCTATTGATGCAGTTATTTGAGCAACCACAGAATGCACTGCAACTGGGCATTTGGAAGACTAAAATCTCCAGTTACCAGCAGGCTTTACGCCGTCTTAATCCGAGACAGTTTTTAACCTGGCCGGGTTTGCTGTTGCACATTGATGCTGCAATTAAGGGCATGAGTGAAGAAAATGCCGAGCATCTCTGTCAGCAGGCAATTGCCGAACTATGCGGTGTTAGCCTATTTGAATACTCAGCCTGATTAAAACAGTTGAGTAAATGTAACTCATTATCAGATATTTAAAAAAAATTCAATATTTATCCTCATTTTATTCTTATACTTAAACAAATTTTTTCCCTTAACCTGAATCATCATGCGAAAAATAAAGCCAACCAAAGCGATTATCATCGCAGTCAGTATTGCCATAATTGCAGCCCTTGCCTGGTATTTTCTGAAGCCGGAACCTGAACAGCCGCAATATATTACCGCTGAGGTCACACGCGGCAATATTGAAGATTCGGTACTGGCAACAGGTATCCTGGAAGCGACTCAAATGGTTAATGTCGGGGCCCAGGTTTCTGGTCAGGTCAAAAAAATGAATGTGAAACTGGGAGATCAGGTAAAGCAAGGCCAGCTGATTGCACAGATTGATTCGATTCGTCAAGAAAATGAAGTTAAGACTGCTGAGGCGAATATCAAAAACCAGCAGGCGCAGCTGGCGGTCAGACAGGCCAATCTGGCTAAAGTTGAAGCTGAGTACCAGCGCCAGCGGAACATGTACGCACAGGATGCTACCTCACGTGCTGAATATGAATCTGCTCTCGCCAGTTATCGTACTGCTCAGGCAGAAATTGCAGCAATTAATGCCCAGATTGAACAGTCGCGTTTAACCTTAGCTACCGCGCGTGAAGATTTAGGCTATACCCGCATTGTGGCACCAATGGATGGTACTGTCGTTGCGATCGTGACTGAAGAAGGTCAGACCGTAAACGCAAACCAGAGTGCACCTACCATTGTTAAGCTGGCAAAACTCGACAATATGACTATTAAGGCTGAAATTTCTGAAGCTGATGTAATGAAAGTAGAGCCTGGCCAAAAAGTCTATTTTACGACACTAGGTGATAGTGAAACTAAACACTATGCCAGCCTGCGTCAGGTTGAGCCTGCGCCAACCTCAATCAATTCAGAAACTACCAATAACACTTCAAGCTCATCCAGTACTGCGGTGTACTATAACGCACTATTTGATGTGCCCAATGAAGATGGCAAGCTGCGTATTGATATGACTGCACAGGTCTACATTATTCTGGCAGAAGCCAATAACGTGTTAACTGTACCGGCTTCTGCCCTTACAACTGCCAACCGTCCACAACGTACACGTGGTGAAGGCAGTAGCGCAGCAGGCGGTGATAAACGCCCAGATAGAAATACTGATAGTAAATCTGCAAACCCGAACCGCCCGCAACGTCTTAACCTGACTGCCGAGCAGCGTCAACTGGTGGCACAAGGCAAAGCCAAACTCTCGAGTGTCAGGGTATTACAAGCTGATGGTAGTAGCCGCCCACAACAGGTACTGGTGGGTCTGAATAACCGAGTCACTGCAGAAATTATTGCAGGGCTCAAACAGGGTGATCAGGTCATCATTGCAGATGGTTCCGACAACTCGAATGAAAATGCCAAACGCAGTAACCGTGGCGGCCCAATGAGAATGTAAGCATGAGTCAGAATCAGCAGCAACCTTTACTGGAGGTCAGCCAGCTCACTCGTGAATTTCCGGCGGGTGAAGGCACTGTCCAGATTCTTAAAGGCATTGATCTAAAAATTTATCCAGGCGAACTGGTGGCTATTATTGGTCAGTCCGGTTCCGGCAAGTCGACCTTGATGAATATTCTGGGATGTCTGGACAAGCCCACCCAGGGTAGTTACAAGGTCAATGGTAAAGAAACCCGCAAACTGGAACCAGATGAGCTGGCTCAGTTGCGCCGTGAGTATTTTGGCTTTATTTTTCAGCGCTACCATCTGCTGGGTGATTTGAGTGCAGCAGGGAATGTAGAAGTTCCAGCAATTTATGCAGGTGCAGACAGTACTGAACGGCATGAACGCGCACAGAAATTACTGACAGATTTAGGCTTAGGGGATAAGACCCAAAACCGTCCAAGCCAGTTATCTGGCGGACAGCAGCAGCGTGTTTCAATTGCCCGTGCGCTCATGAATGGCGGTGATGTCATCTTGGCTGACGAACCAACTGGCGCGCTGGATAAGCATAGCGGTGTAGAAGTAATGCGCATTTTGCGTGAACTGAACGCCAAAGGCCATACAATTATTCTGGTAACACACGATATCAATGTTGCCAAAAATGCTACACGAATTATCGAAATCAGTGATGGACAGATTATTGATGACCGGCCAAACATACCGGAATATCAGGAAAATGAAGCAGCGCTAGAGCCAGTACAAACCTTAGTAAAAGAACCGCAAGCGAAAATTTCATCTTGGCGCTCGGCCTTGGACCGTTTAGGTGAAGCATTCCGTATGGCCTTACTGGCCATGAATGCGCACCGGATGCGGACCTTTCTGACTATGCTGGGTATTATTATTGGGATTGCTTCGGTAGTGTCAGTGGTAGCACTCGGTAATGGTTCACAAAAACAGATTTTAGAAAATATCAGCAGTCTGGGTACCAACACTATTACCATCTATCAGGGTCGTGGATTTGGCGATAATTCGCGCTCTTCTCAGGTAAGAACCCTGATTCCGGCTGATGCCGACGCATTGGCAGATCAGCCTTATGTCCAGGGGGTTTCTCCGACAGTCAATAACAGTGTCACTGGCCGTTTTAAGGATACTGAGGCTTCGATTACTGTAAATGGAGTCAGTGATCAGTTCTTTGATGTGCGCGGTTTAAATTTCACTGCAGGGCAGGCATTTGATAAATTTGCTATTAATGAACGCTCACAGGATGTGGTCATTGATAGTAATACTCAAAAGACCTTGTTTGCAGATGGTTCCGATCCGATTGGACAGGTCATTCTGCTCGGAAGCGTACCAAGTCGAGTGATTGGTGTAGTCGAAGCCAATGCTGGTATGTTTGGTTCCGACAGTTTGAATGTATATCTGCCCTACTCTACTGTAATGAGCCGGATGCTGGGTCAGTCCAATGTGCGCAGTATTATTGTACGGGTAAAAGATGAATATTCCAGTTCGGCTGCTGAAAATGCCATTCTGTCATTGCTGGAACAGCGTCATGGTGCTCAGGACGTTTATAGTCAGAACTCGGATAGCATCCGCGAAACCATTGAGAATACAACCAAAACCATGACCCTGCTGGTGTCTGCAATTGCAGTAATCTCTCTGGTCGTGGGCGGAATAGGGGTTATGAATATTATGCTGGTTTCAGTCACCGAACGTACCCAGGAAATCGGGGTACGGATGGCGGTAGGAGCACGCCAGAGTGATATTCTGCAACAGTTCCTGATTGAAGCCATACTAGTCTGTATTCTGGGCGGGATTCTGGGCGTTTTGCTTTCCCTCGGTTTAGGCCAGCTGGTTACCAAGCTCTCTAACGGGTCTTTCCAGATGGCTTACTCCACCACCTCCATGATTGCAGCCTTTGTCTGCTCCAGCATGATTGGTATTGTATTTGGATTTTTACCGGCACGTAATGCTGCACAGCTTGATCCTGTTGCCGCCCTTTCAAGAGAATAAGGAGAATTTCATGTCTTTGCAGTTGACTAAACTTGCTGCCGCACTTTTTCTGACAAGTTCTCTGGTCGGCTGTGCGGCAATAGTAAAAACACCATATGAGCAGCCAAATATACAAATTCCGGGCAGCTTTCAGAACAGCCCGGTAAATGGTAAGCAAATTCATGCCGATGTTTATGCAGATCAATGGTGGACACTGTTTGGAGACCAGCAGTTAAACACTCTGGTAAATCAGGTTTTAGCTAGCAACACAGATCTAGCTGTCGCGGGACTAACTCTACGTCAGGCGCGTTTACGTGCCGAGCTGGCACGTAATGCCGAGTTACCCCGGGTAAATGCAGGTGTCTCGACAGGACATCGGATTGATCTGAATTCAGGTGATGACCAGGCGCAGGGGGTATCCCTTAGCAGTGGAGTGAGTTATGAAATGGATCTGTTTGGTCGCTTAGACCGGCAGACTGAAGCTGCACGCTGGGAAGCCGCAGCAACGGCTGAAGATTTACAGGCTACTGCCCAAAGCTTGATTGGTAACACAGCAAATCTTTACTGGCAGTTAGGCTATCTGAATGAGCGCCTAGTGGTACAGAACCAGAACCTGCAAAGTTCACAAAAGCTTTTAGATCTGGTCCGGGTACAATACCGTGCAGGTGCTGTGTCTGGACTGGAAGTAGCCCAGGCAGAACAGGCTGTACAAAGTCAGCGGGCCAGTTTGAGCCAGTTACAACAACAGCTAGTGGAGACACGCACTGCACTCGCTATACTTCTACAGATTCCAGTACAGCAATTAAATATTCAGGAACCGCAGCGCTTACCTGTCATTCGCCTGCCTGTTATTGGCGCGGGTCTACCTGCAGAAATTTTAGCGCGTCGTCCAGATTTACGCGCTGCCGAGTTACGTTTACATCAGGCATTGGCAACCAAAGATGCAACTCGAGCCAGCTATTATCCCTCAATCAGCCTGACTGGAAATCTAGGTTCAACTAGTACTTCCCTGACCCAGCTTTTACAAAATCCTGCGCTAACGCTGGGAGCGAATTTAAGCCTGCCTTTTTTGCAGTGGAATGATATGAAGCGTGATTTAGCTATCAGTGAACTGGATTATGAAAAAAGTATCTTGAACTATCGACAGACTCTTTATCAAGCTTTCGCTGATGTAGAAAATGCACTCTCAGCCCGGACTGAACTGGATAAACAGGTTCGCTATCAGGAACAGAATCTGGCTTTGGCGGAACGGACTGAACGTTTATATGAGGTACGTTATCGCAATGGTGCTGTGGCTTTAAGCAACTATCTGGATGCTCAAGAAACTACTCGTAATGCTCGTATTGCCTTGGTTCAGGCTAAACAGAACCAATATAATGCTTATGTTACCTTAATGCAGGCTTTAGGCGGCAGTCCCATTCAACAGCTTCCTTGAACAAAGAAAAACTTTAAAAAAGCTCATTGTTGGGCTTTTTTACTGCTTAATACCTGTTGTTTTGAATTTCGTTAATAATCAGTTTTTAATTTCTCAAGTATTTATATATTATTCAGTATTTAAACTTAGCCATAAATTTTTATTTCATCAGCCCATTCGATTCTAGAAAAACTTACTTTTATAAACGCCCTTAAGAACTTAAGACTAGCCCTTTTTAGATTTAATGAAAATAGGACTATAAAAATAAAAACGGCCTGTAATGGCCGTTTTTAAGTGAATATTTTTTATTCAGTTTCTAGTAAAGCCTGGCTCATGCCAACTGTATTAAAACCAGAATCAACATACAGGATTTCGCCAGTGATACCAGATGCCCATGGAGAACACAGGAATAAAGCCGCATTTCCGACTTCTTCAATAGTGACATTACGGCGTAATGGCGCAACACGTTCATTGGCATCCAGCATTTTACGGAAAGATTTAATTCCGGAAGCTGCCAGTGTACGGATTGGACCGGCAGAAATGGCATTGACACGAATACCTTCAGGACCCATGCTTGATGCCAGGTAACGAACACCAGCCTCTAATGAAGCTTTAGCCATACCCATGACATTATAATTAGGCATCACGCGCTCTGAACCCTGGTAGGTTAGCGTGAGTACACAGCCTTGACGTGCCTGCAGTAAAGGCTTGGCAGCACGTGCCATGGCAATCAGGCTGTAAGCACTAATGTCATGTGCAATACCGAAACCTTCACGGTCTGTAACCTCGGTAAAATCGCCATCGAGTGTATGTGCCGGAGCAAAGCCAATTGAATGCACTAAACCATCCAGACCATCCCAGTGCTTTGCCAGCTCGGTAAAGGCTGTTTCGATTTCAGCATCATTCGCCACATCACAAGGAAATACCAGTTGAGAACCGAACTGTTCAGCAAAATCATCCACACGTTTTTTTAATTTTTCATTCGGATAGGTAAAAGCCAGCTCAGCCCCTTCACGATGCAGTGCCTGTGCAATACCAAATGCAATCGATAACTTACTCGCAATACCCGCAATTAAAAAGCGTTTACCTGCCAATAATCCTTGTGCCATGGGATTCTCACTTTAAATAATTTGTCTGCATAATGCCAAGTCTTGACTAATTGTGAAATTGCATAAAGCACCTTTTTTCGTATTTTTTCTTTTTATAAAAAATTGCCTCAATACATGAGGCAATTTTTGCAAATTTTATAGAGAAGATCAGTCATTCGATAATAGACCGATCAAACGCAGGAATGATATATACATCCAGACTAGAGTAGCCAGTAAGGCAATACCACACAGCCATTCCATGGATTTTGGTGCACCTTGGGCTGCGGCTGTTTCAATCAGGTCAAAATCCAGAATCAGGTTTAATGAAGCAATGACTGCAACAAATACGGCGAAACCAATACCTAGCCAGTTACTCTCAAACAGGTAAGGAATGGCCGAACCAAAGGCAAACTGCATGATGAGCTGAATGACGAAAACAATACACAGCGCCAAGGTTGCAGACATTACCACTGCTTTAAATTTTTCAGTCGCACGGATAATCTGCATACGGTACAGGGCAAACATGACCAGTGTAGTCACAAAGGTAGCCAGTAAGGCCTGAAGTGGTGCGCCTGGGTATTTCAGTTGAAATACAAAAGAAATACCACCCAAGAAAGCACCTTCAAATAAAGCATAAGGAACGGCCAGTGTGGGAGCAGTATTAGGCTTAAACGTTGTCACCAATGCCAGAATCAGCCCCCCGAACATACCGACCAAGGCTGCTGAATAGGCCAGGTTGGCATTGGCAGTCATAGCGCAGTAAAAGAACAGCGTAATACCGACTACAGCAGATACAACAGTCAGCATCACTGATTTTTGAATTGCGCCACGGATGGTCATAGGCCGGTTGAAATCACTATAGGTTTCAACCCGGGTTAATACAGGGTTATTACTTTGCATAATTGAACTCAACATTTATTGTAATTTAGGGATAATCAAATTTTAAACCGAATTTCTTTTGTGCTGATGAAGAGCTTGCTTATTTTTGTTAATTTAAGCTATTTCATTATAAATAGATTTATCTTTTATTAAAGTTATCAAAATAAGCACTTGAATTACTTATCTCTATTTAATACTCATAAAAACTACTGGTCTCTGAATTTATACACAGTTATTGAACTGGAACCAGCTGATAATAACCAGAGGATAGCACCCAGCGGTAACCTCTTGGTGGAGCAGGTAATTTCGGCTCATTTCCCTCATCAATAATATATTGGCTTCCCTGATACTGAGTTGGAAATTGACTATTCAAGATTACCTGTCGCTGATTACTGTATTCATAGTGTCTAGGTAGCTCGTAACGGTACTCAACATAAGGCCCTCTCTGCTGTGGATAAGAATATTGAGGATGAGGCCGATGCGGACCTGTGTCCCATTGTGGAGGTCTTTGATGAGGCGGACGGTACTGTGGCGGAGGCAATGGCTTCGCAGGGCGCTCTACACCTCGATAATTTCCCCAGCGGTTACTGCTGTCAGCAAAAACAGATAATGCCATTCCCAAACACAGGCTGCCAAGGACAGCTAGACGCAATAAGTTATGCATGGCAGTACTCCAGATCCATATATTTCTATCTTAGCCCTAAAATATGAATAAAAAATAAACATTTTTTAAATATCTTATGCTCCAAACTGAAAGAACTAGCTGAAATCGGGTAAAAGCAAAAATATGCTAAGATGCGTTTTTGTTTTGCTATGGGAAACAGGTCTGTGTCTGACTTAAGCTTTGAACGGCTCTATCAATTTTTCAGTAGGGTTCCATGTGTACAGGAACAGCGAATTGCAGCACATGGAAATGATGGTGAACATGCCTGGTGGTTCAAATTTTACATCGATATTGAACACCCGCTAGCTTGGCAAACCGTACAGGAACTGGGCCATGTTTTGAATTATCTATCGACCAATGAACGCCTGCCCACACAGTTTTTACCCGTTTCACCTCCACCTTACATGAATGGAGCAGCCAAGGACTTTCTCGCTTGGGTAATTCAATGTAATCATGTAGATTTTCCGCCTGATGTGGTTTGTGACTGGCTAGAAGCCCGCTTGCCGAATCCGGTGGATGATGAAAGTCAGTGGCATATTAAAACTGACCTGAGTGAACTGGAGAATTTGACACCTGCCGAACTTGATCAGTTGATCCCCCCCACTCACTGATTATTTTATCGGGCACGAGATTATATAAACCTCCTGCCCTTCTTAGATATTCTAAAAAGTGGATATACCACTCCACTCCATAAAACGATATGTCCAGTATTTTAATTTTGAGTGATCAGCATATTGAGAATAAGGCACGCTCATAGACCGTCCATTCAGGTTAGACCAAGCTGTATCAAAATAGCGTTGAGCATCAACAAAAACCTGTGCTTGCGGCTGACCAACTACTCTTAAATCTGTTTCCAGATTATAATTTTTCAAATTTCTTGCAGTAAAGTTAGCAGAGCCGGCAATTATTTCACTTTGATTCTCACCACGTTTCAACAGTATTTTGCTATGACATTGCTCGCCTTGGGTATTACACCAGCGTAAAGGAATCCCCACCTGATGCATCTCCATTGCTACTTGACGGTTAGGTATACCATTTTTCTGGCGGCCAAAAGCATCTTTATTCGGATCAAGTAGTATCCGCAATTTTACCCTCCGCTCATGGGCAGCAATTAATGCCTTAATAATATGCCGTTCCGAAAGGTAGAACATGGCCAGATCAATCTGTTCATTAGCCTTGGCAGAATTGATTAAATCCAGAGCTTTCCGGTAAATTGCTTCTTCTGTAAGAACCTGAACCTGAGGATAATTTGAATCCTCTTCAAACTCACCGACTACTACAACTGGCGCTTCTCCTTGAGACATTCCGGCTACAGCCTGCTCAGTTTTCAGCACATCCATAGCAGTATTGCCTGTTACGACCAGTCCAATGTTGGAGTGACGTGAACTGCCATCATGCGGATTGGCTGAAGTAACCAGTGCTTTCCAGCCAGCTTCAGTGTCAACCACCAGTGTTTTACGATGATTGGCTTTAAAATTAATGAGATGCAAATAGCTGCGTAAAGTTACCTTTTCCTGCCCGAACGGGTTGGGAAGCCAGCCTTTCTCTGGATTATTCCCTAATCCCTGACAACAGATATACCAGAAACCTGACCATAATGGATTAGAAGCCCGCAATGGTGTTAAGTCAGTTTCTATAACCTCAATACCACTTTTACGCAATTGTCGGTAATGTTCAGGCGCAATTCCCCCATAGACTGAATTTATCGGGTCAGTAATCACGGTAATATCAATACCCGGAATTTGTCGGCGCTTACTGATCAGCGCATTGGTGAGTTCTTGGGTGAGAGGACGGTGCGTAGTCTTGGCGGCACCAATTTCGGGATTATATAAAAACATATCCAGCACAATGGTCGTGCGGGCTTCCTGAATCAGTTTCAGCATTTCATTGAATATCTGCTGGTCCGCCTGCTGCCGTCCCTGAATATCAATATAGGTTTCATCGGCAAGAAACTTAATATTGGCATGGCGCAACCGGCCTTCGAAGTCCAGTCCTTCTGGTAAAGGTTTATAAGTATGATAAATGGCTGAAGCAAAGTACCCTATAGCCATCAAGGCTATAATCGTAGCGATATAACGGCGGCCTGACCAGTTCAGTTTATGATGAATTCGATGAAAGATACGCATATGATAAAACCTAACCCAATCGGTTCAGGCTAGGTTTTATCAGCTGATTTTTCAAGAGCTTTTTCGTGAGCCATTTTTATTTAAATAGCTCAAGCTTTTTATCTAAAAGTTAAAATCCAGCCCGACAGTAAAGTTACGGCCAACCTGTGGAATATTTGAAAGGAAAGAAGCGTGGTTATAAACCGTTTCATCCAGCAGATTATTGGCTTTCACATAGATGCGGTAATCGGTTTTATCTGTCGCTCGTGCCGAATAGGCCAAGCCCAGATTGACCATGTTATAGCCTTCTGTTTCGGTTTCATACGCAGCAATTTTGTCTTGGGTAAAGACATGGTAATACTCAGCCATACCAGAGAAACCATCACCAAAGTCCGCATCAATCTTGCTACCTAGACGTCCGCCCGGAATCCGTGGTGCATTACCTTCTGTTTCAATCTTGCCACGAACATAATCACCAAACAGACTGGCTTTATAGCGTGGCGACAGCTGATAGGACACTTCACCTTCAGCACCATAAAAACGTGCTTTATCTTGTGTATATTCAACCAGGCGGAAGTTTTCGAAGCGGTCCAGTGTCTGAGCATAAATATAGTCATCAAACCAGTTATGGTAAGCATGAATATGATAATTCAGCTTGTCGCCCTCATAATGAAAACCCAGTTCGATGTTATTTGATTTTTCTGTGTCCAGATTTTCATTACCGATTTCATAGGTATTAGTGGCCAAATGCTTGCCTTTGGCATAAAGTTCCTGAGCCAGAGGTAAACGCTCCTGATGCGAGGCAACCAGTGAAAGTTTATAATCAGGCAAGAATTCCCAGTTAGCAGCGCCTGAATAAGAAAAGGCATGATCATCATAATTTTTTTGTGGTGAATCAATCTCAATCTTTTGCTGATCAAAACGCGCTGCCAGCTCAAAATGTACATCATTCCACTGGGTGTGTTCTAAAGCAAACAGGCTCCACTTATCTGTTGTGGTTGGCCCGGCAAATAAAGATTCTTCACCAGTAATATTCAGCTTCTGACGACCAAATTGCGTACCGATGACGCCTTCCCATGCTGCGACCGGCTGATGCACCAGTTCCAGACGCGCATCATAACCCGTACTTTTAAATGTGGTAGCTGCTTCACCCTCTTCAATTTCATCATGTTTATAGTCGGTATAGCTGGCTTGAGCACGTAATTTTTTAAATCCGGCAAAAGGATCATCCAGCTCGGTTCTAAAATCATAGCGTTCAGACTTCAAATCAACCCAAGGACCGGCATGATCATGATCCTTTTCATGACTGTGCTCGTGTTCATGTCCCTCTTCATCATGATGATGTTCATCACCACAATGTAGATGAGGCCTACCGGATAAATAGGCTTCACAGCTTTCATATTCATGACTATGTCCAGGTAAACCATACTGGTCCTGGCGGTTCGTATAGGAAAGGCCGGTAAACCCGCGATCATGAATCCAGGAAAGTCCGACGCTGGCTGTATCGGATTGTGCGAAGGTATTATCAACCCTGCGTTCTTTTACCAGATGGCTGTGGTCGCCGTGGCTATGCTCATGATAATAGTCTGGCGCAATATAATTGTTGGCATCACGTTTTAGCCCTTCAACCCGAAGTGCCACCTGTTCTCCCAAAGCTAATGTCACACCTGCTGTTTCAAGCTTCTCATCATTACCACTGTTGTAACGCAGCCCTGCACGACCTTCATAACCATTATCAGGTATGCGTGTCGGAATTTTACTATCTGTAACATTAACCAGCCCTCCCACTGTACCGGCACCATACAGCAAGGTAGATGGCCCACGCACGATCTCTACCTGCTTGGCAAGCGCAGGGTCAACCATAACAGCATGATCAGGCGACAAGGTGGAGACATCCATGGTTTCTGAGGCATTTTGCAGTACCTTCACTCGTGCCCCCTCCTGCCCGCGAATTACAGGGCGGCTAGCACCGGGTCCGAACTGGTTGGAATATACCCCCACCTGATCACTTAAAGCTTCACCAATTGTTGTACCGCCCTGGATCAGTTGCTCTTTTTCAATAATATTATCTGCCGCCACGTAATCTACAGCGCTTTGTACCAGCGGATGAGCTGTTACCTGTATTGTTTCCAGCTGCTGAACAGAGCTATTTTCTTCAGCAAAAATTACCGGAGAAACCACCGCCATAATCGATAAAGTTAGAAAGTTCTTAGAAAACTGCATCTTGTTGACTCAAGTGTACTTTTAATAAAATGTTATATTATAACATTTCACTATTTTTGCAATAAAAAACATTCTAATAAAAAGTTTTAAGTAAACTGTGGTTCATTATTTTTAGTCTTTATCAGTTTTCATGCCTTTTACGCTCTCTCATGCAGTTTTGGCGCCACCACTAGCAAAACTTAGTGGTAACCGCCTGCCTCTGGCTGCATTAGCCATTGGCTGCATGGTGCCTGACCTGATCCGTTTATTTGTTGCAGATGCTGCAGGTTATACTCACCAGTGGGCCTCAATACTGCATCCTAATTTATGGATTGGCCTAGCTTTCACGCTGGTTTGGTATCTGATTTACCGGCCTGCGTTATACCGTTTTTTAGGTATCCAGAAACCTCTAAATATTCATAGCCCTCTGCAAGCGCTTATTTTTTTAGTAAGCTGTAGTATTGCCATTTTACTGGGCACAGCAACGCATATCCTTTGGGACGGGCTAACTCATGCTGACTACAGAACTTTTGCCTTCTATAATTTTTTAAGTCAGGACATAACTCTTTTTGGTAATACTTATCCTGTCCATCTAGTGTTGCAGATTGGTACTTCAATATTGGCATTACCTGTTCTGTTTTGGTTTTCCTGGCGTTATTACCTGCATTATCGGCAGCAATTGAAAGTGTCTTCTAAAATTAAAAATTATTTTTGGATATTATTTGGTTTGGCATTCCTAGCTGGTGCATGGTCTGTTTATGACTACCTGAGCTATTTCAAGCCAGAGTTAATCTCATCTGAGCTTTATTTTTTTACTGGTAAATCTATTAACGAGTTCAGTCAGGCCTCACTGGCTATTTTCAGCTTGGGATGTATCCTGTTTTTAATTATAGATCGGCAACATCTTATGGATTAGTCATATTTTTTCTCTTAAATATTACTAATCTGACCAGAACCGATCCAAGATATTTCTCTTAAAAGCTATAAGCACAATTTATCAGGGTTTTTTGATCTAGTTCTTGTGACAGAATCTTCTAAGAGGCATAATCTCCCATTACCTTAAGGCGGTACGCTGTTTACGTATACGCTTTCACTAACCCATATAGTTGGATTTTAGACGCTATGATGCGAACTCATTACTGCGGTTCTTTAACCGAAGCTCAAATTGACCAAACCGTAACTCTGTGTGGCTGGGTACACCGTCGCCGTGACCACGGTGGTGTGATCTTCCTTGATATGCGAGACCGCGACGGTCTAGTTCAAGTGGTTATTGACCCAGATACACCTGAAGCGTTTGCAACAGCGGACAAAGCTCGTTCTGAATATGTATTGAAAATTACTGGTCGTGTACGTCGCCGCTATGCGGGTACAGAAAATGCCAATATGATCAGTGGCCAGATTGAAGTATTAGGTAAAGAAATTGAAGTTTTGGCTCAGTCTGAAACACCTCCATTCCCGTTGAATGATGAAAATACGAATATCTCTGAAGAAATTCGTTTGAAATACCGCTTTTTAGACATTCGCCGTCCGGAGATGCTGGACCGTTTACGTTTCCGTTCTAAAGTTACCAATCTGATCCGTAATTATCTTGATGAGAATGGCTTTCTTGATGTTGAAACTCCAATTTTAACTCGTGCAACGCCTGAAGGTGCACGTGATTACCTGGTACCAAGCCGTGTTTCAAATGGCAGCTTCTATGCCTTGCCACAATCTCCACAGCTATTCAAACAGTTATTGATGGTGGGCGGTATTGACCGTTACTACCAAATTGCAAAATGTTTCCGTGATGAAGACTTGCGTGCAGACCGCCAGCCTGAATTTACTCAAATCGATATTGAAACATCGTTCATGAGTGACGATGACATCATGGATTTGATGGAAGGTATGACTGTTAAGATGTTCGACGAACTTCTGGGCATCAAATTCGACAAATTCCAACGTATGCCGTATAGCGAGGCAATGCGTGACTACGCGTCTGATAAACCAGACTTGCGTATTCCCTTGAAACTCGTTGACGTTGCAGATTTAATGCAAGACGTTGAGTTCAAGGTATTCGCAGGTCCTGCAAAAGATCCGAAAGGCCGTATTGTCGCACTTCGCGTCCCAGGCGCAGGCTCACTTCCACGTAGCGCAATTGATGAATATACCAAGTTTGTTGGCATCTACGGTGCAAAAGGCTTGGCTTACATCAAAGTCAATGAACTTGAAAAAGGTATTGAAGGCCTTCAATCTCCAATCGTGAAATTCATTGAGCCAATCGTGCTGGATCTGTTGAAACGTGTTGGTGCTGAAAATGGTGACATCGTATTCTTCGGTGCGGATAAAGCGAAAGTCGTCAATGATGCAATGGGTGCACTTCGTGTGAAAATTGGTCATGACTTGAATCTTGCGACATGTGAGTGGGCTCCGCTTTGGGTGGTTGATTTCCCAATGTTCGAAGAAACAGATGATGGCAAATGGACTTCTGTTCACCACCCATTCACGCTGCCGAAATCAAGCGTTGAGGAAGTGAAGAACAATCCAGGTGAAGCATTATCTGTTGCTTATGATATGGTATTGAACGGTACTGAAATCGGTGGCGGTTCACTTCGTATTTATACTTTAGAAATGCAAAAAGCAATCTTCGAAGCACTTGGTATTAATGAAGAAGAAGCAGAAGAGAAATTCAGCTTCCTGCTCAATGCCCTTCGTTATGGAGCTCCTCCACATGGCGGTTTGGCATTTGGTCTGGATCGTCTGGTCATGCTGATGACTGGTGCATCTTCAATTCGTGATGTGATTGCGTTCCCTAAAACTAAAACTGCCGAGTGTCCACTGACTCAGGCACCTGCGCCGGTTGAGGCAAATCAACTACGTGATTTAGGTATCCGTTTACGTGAAAAACCAAAAGCTGAATCTCAAGAATAATATCTTGAAGATTTAAATAAGCCCCGCGACTTGCGGGGCTTTTTCTTGGATTGTGAACATACCTGAGCAATGGCATAATAAAGGCCATTCAAATTTGAGGTTATTGCTCATGGCTATGCGTCCTGAAGTCCGTCGTCGTGCAATTGTGATTATTGTATTTTCATTTGTGCAGTGGCTTTTCATGCGTTATATCTTGGCCAATGACTTATGGTCTCTTGATACTAATCAGCGAATTCTTTATTTCTGTGTCAGCAGTTTAGGTGGCGCTCTTCTAATCTTTGTTTCACTGATTTATATGGTATTGAAAGGAAATTCGGATAAAGAGTAAGAAAATTACCCGTATTTATAAATACGGGATCTTATTCTTAAGACTTTACTTCTTGAAACAAGATATTTCTTAATTTTTTAGTAAAATCTGCTACGTTATGATATTCCTCAACATATTTTCTAGCTTGTACTGCTAAAACATGTCTCTGTTCTTCATTTTCCATTAAAGATTTAATAGCTTCAACATATAAATGAACTTTTTCAAAGCCATCTCCTAATACATCTCCTACGTGAATTCCAAATTTACTCGTTAATTCTTCAGGATTACGGTTACTTACTAATAAAGCTCCAAAAGAAAGTGCTTCTAAAAATGAAATAGGTAAGGCTTCATGAATAGAGGTGTTAATAAGTAATTTAGCATCTTTTAAAAATTTTTCTTTTTCACTGCCTTCAACATGACCCGCAAAATGTAAATTATTAATATTTTGATATCTTTTCATAATCTCATTATTTTTACTTTCCTCTCTAAATGTCTGTCCTAATACATAGAATTCATATTGCGGCATTCTTTTTGCAATTTCACAAAATAGCCAGCCCCGTTTTACAGATTCTAAACGACCTAAAAAAATGATTATATTCTTTTTAACATAAGTTTTAACATCAAAATTGAAATCAATATCAATTGGATTAGGCACATATTCTATGGGAACACTTTTTTCTAATTGATATAAATCTATAGCTTTCTGATTAAGAAAATATCCCTGCGAAATAAACTTCACACGGTCATTAATATACCAATCATGTACTAGATCATATATTTTCTGATTATAATAATTAGTTTCAGGAAATAATTTAACTGTATTAATTTCCTCCCACTCATAGGTAGGTCTTGGATCTTGTATCCATAAAATTAATTTTTTAGTTTTATCTAATTCATTTTCCAATACATAACTAAATGTTAATTCAACACTTAAATAAATATCATAATTTTTTTTCCTAAGCCAGCGACGTGCAAACCATTTTCTACGCGGAAGTCGATATAATTTAACGTCATCTACTAAATATTCTTCAGCAAAGAGTTTTTTACTGCCTTTACCTAGTAACACATCAATTTGGATATCCGCATTTGGAATATATTTAGCTATATGATTCCTCGCTAAAAACCCATAACCACCAAAAGCAGTATTAGCACCACCAAAAAACTCATCAATAATTAAACCAACTCTAATTGGCCTATTATACCCACTCATTAAACACCCTCAATACATTAATCAAATGTATAATTCAAACTTGCTTTAATTATCTTAATAAACGGTTAAATATCACATTTTAAAAGACGTGACATAATAGTACGATCATCTAATTCCTCTAGTTTTATACCTTTTAACATCTCGTTATATAAATGAATACAAGTAGTACGAGAAGTAGTAATATCATCTATAGTGAGGGCAGGATCACAAAGCTGACTTATACATTGATAGTGAACAGGATAAAAAATATCAATGGGTTGAATATTATTTTTTAAGTCCAATTGCTTAACATAATAAGTAATAGCTTTAGGACCAATAACTCCCCATGGCATATCTGCTAAACTTTTTCCAATTCCCATTATTTTTTTTGTTTTTAATTTAAATTGTTTACTCATAGAGAACCATGGTGGTACAAAAAATGGATCATATGCCGCTTTTAATAGTTCTTTAAGTAAATCGCTTTCTTTAGGAATACGCAAAATCGCTCCGTTAATCCACTCATCATCCTCAAAGCCTAATAAGTATCCATGCTCTGGTATTGAAATAGGTTTTAAACAATACACATCACAGTCAACATAGACACCATCAACTTTACGCATTAATTCATAACGGAAAATGTCTGAAAATAATGCATAACTTCCTGTTTCCTTATGCTTTATAATTTGGTCTTTAGAAATAATTTTATTTGCATCTACCAACTTTACTCCCTTTGGAACATCTATAATATCTGCATATGTATGTAAATGGACTTCATGCCCCCTCATTACAAAAGAGTGTAAGCAACATCTAGAAATTGCTCCGAGTTTTTCTCCAATCCACAAAGCATGAATGGTAGATAAATTATTTGACATCATTTAAATATAACCTTTATAAATTCTTGTTGCTCATAGAATTATTGTTAACCCTCACATAATCTGATTGCCCTGACCAAAGATACAAGCAACCACCTATATTACTTTTTTAACTTCTAAATTATTTTAGAGCTAAGTCAGAGGAATATGTAGAAGGACTATCAACAAAAAATACAGAAGTATAGAATATCTAAATTGTATTGTATCAAGTTAGTTGAAACATGAAAAAGATTCTTATCTTATGTGTCTCTTTGCAAGGAAGTAATGAACGCCAAGAAAAAATCAAACAGCAACACCAAAATTTGCAATCAACCATTCATGATATACAAATTGATTTTGAATTTTTCGATGCTATTTATGGGAAAAAACTTCCTAATGAATATTTAATTTTTTTAAATTTAAGTCGTCAGTTTGCTGGATTATGTGATCATGAATTAGGGCCAAGTGAACTAGGCTGCTGGTTAAGTCATATGATTATTTGGCAACGTCTAGCTCAAGGTGATTATACAGCGTATGACCGCATAATAATTATTGAAGATGATGTAATTTTTCAAACCAAACATATACAGCAGAGATTACATTCTTTATTACAGACTGATCCTTCATTCGCATTCTTAGGAGGACACTCTGAACCATCTAGACGACGAATAAGAGGATACATAAGTAATGATGAACTTTACTTCAATATGACTGGTCCTAAAGACCTATATACAGCCACATATGCTTACTCTTTAACCCGAGAAACTGCTCAAGATTTTATCCATAAGCAAATAAAGAAATTGACTTATATTGATGACTGGAAATATTTATTAGAAGGAGATATTTCCACTCCTTTTTACTATTGCTTTGAGCATGACGACGAGATGCAAAGCTATATTGCATCTGATAGAAAAATATACATGAAAAAGCCAAATCGCTTTAAAAAGAACTTTAACAAAATGAAAAATGATTTAATTTCTCGGGTTATTTCTCTTTTTATTTTCAAAAAAATTATTCGATTAGCATACTTTCTCCAATCCGCCCAAACACAAAAATGAGTAGCTACAGGTAATTAAATGTTAATAACTCGCGGTCTTCAAAAAAAATGGTACAAGTACCAACAAGCAAAAAAAGCAAAAACTTTTGACTCCCATTGGTATATGCGTTTTGGCTGGTTAGAACAACCTTTTACTACACTTGAGCAATTAGATTCACTCTTTGAGATCCATTCCCCTAGAAAGTTTACATTTGCAGATAGCTTTCATGCTTATGAAAATGGCCGCCATTTCATTTTTTTTGAAGAAGTCGATGATCAGCATCCGGTAGGCTTTCTTTCGGTTTTAGAAGTCTTTAAGGATGGCACTTACACACCACCTGAAAGCATATTAAAACTCGATTATCATCTCTCCTATCCTTGTGTATTTAAAGTAGATCACACTTGGTACATGATTCCAGAAACTTCTGCCAACAAGACCATCGAACTTTGGAAATGTACAGAGTTTCCACTGAAATGGGAAAAACATTCTAATCTGATTGAAAATATTGAAGCAGTCGATAGCACCCCTTTTTACCATGAGGGCTTATGGTATCTTTTTACCTCAACGCGTCGTGATTGTAAGAAGTTTGGTGATCGTTTAGACCTGTTCTTTACCACAGATATTTTAAATCCTACTTGGCAAGAACACCCAATGAATCCGGTATGTCGTGGCAGTCAGCAGTTCCGTATGGCAGGCAAACCTTTTATTTATAAAGGACAATTGGTTCGACCAAGCCAAGATTCTTTAAAACGTTATGGCGGCAATATTGAATTAAAGGCAATTACTCAGCTTAGCCCAACAGCTTATGAAGAAAAATTACTAGAAGTGGTTTTACCCGAATGGAATCAGGCAGATGATGGTTGCCATACCATTAATGTCGAAGATAACTTCGTGGTACTTGATGCCATCCGCCTTACACCAAAAAATAATTAACTGTTCAGCAAACCTTTATAAATATTAAGCGTCTGCTCAGCCATGGCTGGCACAGTCAGTTCAGCCTTGGCTTTTGCATATAGCGGGCTGAAGTCATTTTGTGCCTCAGGTTGAAGTGCATATTCAATCGCTTTTGCTAAACCTTCTGCATCTCCAATTTGTGCCAGATATTGCTCTGGCAACCACTCAATCACACCATTCACTTTGGTTGAGGCCATTGCTTTATGAGCCTGTAAAGCTTCAACCATAACAAGTGGAAAACCTTCACGGTCTGATGATAGAACCACAATATCAGCCAGTTGCACCAGATCACGTGCATCAGTTCTAAACCCAAGAAAAGCGACCCGATTTTGCATCTTCAATTCGCTGACTTGCTTTACCAAACTTGCTCGAAGTGAACCGTCACCAACAATCCATAAATTAGCATCAATCTGTTGCATCGACTCAATCAATAAACTGATATTTTTTACTGGTTCTAGACGCCCAATACACATAACAACTTTTTTGCTTGTGTCTAGCTCAGCAAAATCTTTTTGAATCGATTGGAGTAACTTTTCTTTATTTTCAACTGTAAGTACGGGTTGAGGATATACACCGTTATAAACCACGTGTGCTTTAGACTCAGGAATACCTTTCGTGAGCGCTTGGCTTACTGCAATAACCGCATCACCAGCTAAATAAGCAGATTTATTCTTTTTAGTACCATGAACAGTCGTTACAAACTTTGGGCCAGATAAAAATGGCTTAATACGGGCAATCAGTTCAGCCGCTTTTCCTGCTTGTGCATGAACAATGGGGGGTTGGATTTGTTGAATTAGATTTTTAAGTTGCCAAAGTAAAAAAATATTCCAACGGCTACGTGCAAAATCGACAGCATGAAAATGTACTTGTTGGCTAAACTTGTCTACATAGCAAGGATGTGCAATCACATGTACTTCATGATTTAAAGCAAGCTCATTAACAAGATTAAAAGTGTGCTGCTCTAATCCACCAACTCCACCACTTGTTGCCAATACCTGAACAATTTTCATAGCTTGCCTACTTATTTTTATCTTTATTCATGGTCTGTTCAAACAGTTTGGCTTCTTTTAGAAATGCATAAAATGCGTTAATCATACTATTTACGAAACCACGCCAACCATTTAAAAAACTACGGCGAATAAAATAAGACTTCATAAAAGTCACTGGCATCACCAAAACCAATTTTGCAATGCTTGGAGACTTTCCTTTTTGGTATTTCTCTAATGCTTTAAGATTGGAATATTGGTTATTTTTTTCGACCTTAACGAAAATGCTCGACTCGCCATAATGATAAATATCGTGTTGAGCACGCTGAGATTCACCGTCTACAATCACATTTTCATGGACTTTATTGGCAAGGTCATAATGCCCTTTAGACTTACGGAAAAAACGCACCTTTGCATGTTTTTTAGTATGTTTACTGTTCGGAACACCTAAGAACACATCATTAATTGGTGTGATTAATGCATCAAACTTGTTCTGTTGAATGTTCTCAACAATCTCTTGTTTTAATTCCTTAGATAAGACTTCGTCGCCATCTAGGTTAAGCACCCAATCATTTCTGCATTTAGCTAAAGCCAAACTTTTTTGCCCAGCATAACCCTGCCAGTCTTGGTGAGAAATTTTCGTATTTTCAAAGTGCTGAGCAATTTCATAAGTATTATCAGTACTGCCCGAGTCTAAAATAATAACTTCATCAAACTCACTGACACTTTGCAAAGTTCGCTCTAACCAAGCACCACAGTTTAAAGTGACAATATAGACACTACATGGAATTTTATTCATAACTTATAACGTCCTTTAGCAAGGGCGATACGCATCTGTAAAGCATTCATGGCGCCATGCGTGCTGACACGTGGAATATTAAATTGATTACCTACTTCATACGCTTCGATTTTTTTACGAGTCGATACTGCGTTTTTAAAGCCAATCTCTTGAGCCATTTTCTGGTGTTTTTCGTTAAATCGACCAAATGGATAAGCAAAACTCGGGCACTTGCCAACTAATGCTTCAACATCACGCTTAGACTGAAGCATCTCGTCATAAGCAGTTTGGTCATCAAGTTTAAGTAAGTTCACATGATGCTGGGTATGCGCACCAAACTCAATCAAACCAGAATTCGCCATTTCATGAATTTGCTCATGAGTCAGCTTTTCGATACCTTCAATTTGAGTTGCCAAATAAATAGTTGCTTTCGCGTTATATTTTTTAAGTAATGGATAAGCATAAAGATAATTATCCATAAACCCATCATCGAAACTTAAAGCCACCACATTTTTTTGATGACGATATTGTTCAAGCTCAGAGACAAAACAAAAAATAGCTTTTTTACGCGTCAACAACTGTAAGAGTTGCTCAAACTTTTCAGGAGGCATGTTCATACCAGAGGCTGCATCTTTAGGAGTAACCTGATGGAGCATGACAACGCGTGGTAATTTGTTCGAACGGAACGGAAGCCAGAAAGTATAATTACCCAGCATATATAACAATGCAGCAAGTACTAACAGGCCTACCGCAACGTACAAAAACCACATCATGCATACACCTCATGTGACCATTCATAATCTTCTGAAAGGGGCTGCTTAAATGTCACTTCAACCATAAATTGGGTGATGCGTTTAGCATTGAAAGAATTGCGGGTCTTCTGCCATCCCTCTTTTGCTATTTTTTCAGCCTGCTCAGGATTTTGATCAAAGAATTGGATCTTCTTGGCCAAGTCAAATTGGTCATCAAAGTAAACCACTTCCTGCTCGGTGTAGAGTTTATCAAAACCTGGAATTTTTGGGCTAAAGGTGAGTAAACCATTACCTGTCAGCTGCACAATACGGTCAGAGCTATATAAGGTGACATCATTACGGCGCGAATAATTCAGTCCCATTTTAGTTTCAGACAGAACCTTATAATACGCTTTGCCATAAACACCTTGCTGTGCAAAACAACTATAGTATTGATAGTTGACCCGAGCCTGCTGTAATGCATCAGCTAAGTCTTTTAAAAACTTTTCACGCTCGGGCTCTTTATAAACCACACCGCAAAAAATAAAAGTTTTGTCAGTTTTAGAATTTGAAAACTGTTGCAGCGTTTCTACATTACGATGGCCAATATTTGGCATATAGGCTACGCTTAAATGGGATTGCTTTAACTTTTGAAGATATTCGCCACCCGTCGTACAAAAAATAGCATCAAGATAGGGTGAAAATAATTTTACAAAGTCGAGTTTGCTTTCAAGATAAAGTGGATCGACATACCAAAATGCGATTTTAGTATTTGGATAAGATTCTTTAATCTGTCTTAAAACTTCTGGACTCATCAAGTCACTATGTCCAATCAAAACTAAATCAGGCTCAATATTATTAACAACTTTTAAAACTTCTTTATTAGCCCAATTAGCCCCCAGTTTTTTTGTCTTAAAGATCGTCCCCATTCGGGCCATATCCCGAAAACTGAAATCATAAACGAAATGGCCATTTTCAATTAATCCAGCCGAAATCTTGCGATCAGTACAATAAAAGTGAGCACCCTGTTTATTAAAACCAAAATTTGCAATATGCAATATTTTCATTTATTTACTCAGATATAAAATTTAATTCTTTGCTAAAAGGTATGTTGCCACACGCTCAGCCTCTTTAAAAGTATTCTGTACAGGTAGCTGTTGCAAAGTGGTAGTGATACTGATGATGTGCTGTTGCAGTAAATTATCTACAGATCGGGTAATCCGGTCCTGTTTTAAGCGGTCAAGCATCATTACACCCACCCGGCATCCGGCAGTTAATGCTTCATAGATCATAGAGACACTATCTTCGGTTACCCAGACTGCCTGCGCTTTTTGCATTTCTTCAAAGATCCAGCCTTGTAGTGTCTGTTCTACCGGAAAAATCTGTATTTTCTTGGAAAAATCTTGCTTGCTCAAATAACTCAAAAAGTTTGAGGGCGTACGGCGTGAGGTCGTTAAAATAATTTCAGAGGCCGGATTATACTCTACAATGTCATGAATGGCTGTGAGAACTTTCTGTTCATTCCACTGATGGCGTTTTGATGTGCCTCCCAGCGCAATCAAAATACGATCCGTCTGATGTCGTTGTTCATTCACAATTGGGTTTAATGCACCTTGAGTGAGAATAATATTGTTCCGTTTAGCTAGCCCATCATGCTGTGGCACCACTACATAATCAAACCATATATATGGATAATTGGGTTTCATTAAAATAACAGTTTTAGCTTTTGGGTAAATTTTTCCTAAAAGCAGCACTCGAAGCTGGGTATGACTTCCCACCCCAACAATATAATTAGGCGTCTGTTTTAAAAAAGGAGATTGTTTTTTGAGAACAGAAAGAAATAAGCTGATTAATGGCAGCTGTTCAATTGAAATTTCCTCAAAACTGACTTTATGCACAGATTGCCTTTCTATAGCGCGGTAAAGTCCCAGCGCCTGTGAACGGTGCCCCGCCTTTCCATCACTAACATAAAGAATATGCATAACCCAATTCCATAATAAAAAAAGGCGAAATAAAATTTCGCCTTTTAATCATATCGGCTTTACTTATTTTACGTAAGTTAACCAGTGTGCATATTTCGGATCTTTACCCTGCACTGCATTAAAGAATGTACTCTGGATCTGTTCAGTGATTGGCCCACGTGCACCACAACCAATCTCACGGTCATCATATTCACGGATTGGTGTAACTTCAGCTGCAGTACCGGTGAAGAATGCTTCATCAGCAATATAGAATTCATCACGGGTAATACGACGTTCTACCACGTCATAGCCTAAATCCTTAGCAATTGTAATGACGGTCTGACGGGTAATACCATCCAATGCTCCACCCGCAATATCCGGAGTGTGCAGCACACCATCCTTAACTAGGAAAACATTTTCCCCTGAACCCTGACATACATAGCCTTGCGGGTCCATCAGCATAGCTTCATCATAGCCTGAATGTGCTACTTCTTGGTGCGCAAGAATAGACAGCGTATAGTTACCCGAAGCCTTGGCCTTACACATGGTCACATTCGGATGATGGTGAGTAAAGGAAGAAGTTTTTACACGAATACCTTTAGCCATTGCCTCTTCACCCAGGTAAGCACCCCAGCCCCAAGCTGCAACTGCCGCATGAATCGTATTATTGGTTGCAGCAATACCAAGTTTTTCAGAACCAATCCAGATTAATGGACGTAAATAGCAAGATGCCAGCTTATTTTCACGAACCACATCGATTTGCGCCTGCTCTAATGTTGCCTGATCAAATGGAACTTTCATCTGATAAATTTTTGCAGAGTTTAACAAGCGCTTGGTGTGGTCCTGTAGACGAAAAATGGCTGTGCCTTGTGGAGTTTCATATGCCCGGACGCCCTCAAACACGCCCATACTATAGTGTAAAGTATGAGTCAGGACGTGAATTTTTGCATCACGCCAGTCAACCAGTTGTCCATCTTGCCAAATAAAACCATCACGATCAGCCAAATTCATGGCACACACTCCAAATTTTTACACAGTCAGTCACTATCCAAAGCAAGTATTGCTATGGGATCTATTAATCTTTGCCATAACTTGCAAACGATCTCGCGGGTATCGTGCCAGTCCGCAGCATTGACTTGCATGGATTGATTTGCAAGTGCTAAACGGTGGCTCTCGGCTCGTTCACTGAGATAAGCCTGAATCAGTGCTGTTGCATCGTCACTGGATAAGTAACCGGCTTTCGCAGCATCTTCTAGGATTCTTACATTGTCGGAATAGTGAGCGAGATCCGGTTTCGCCCCACCCCATGCCAACACAATATACTGTGCCATAAATTCGATATCAACGATACCACCCGCATCCTGTTTTAAATGAAAAATTCCACCTTTTTTCTGTTCTTTGGAAGAACCCAGGTGGGCTTTCATCTTCTGACGCATTTTTAAAACTTCAGTACGCACAAATTTTTCATCACGCGGCAGAGTTAAAATACGGCAGCGTAACGCCTCAAATTTTTGTCGTAAACTGTCATCCCCAGCAATCGAACGGGCCCGAACCAATGCCTGATGCTCCCAAAGCCAGGCATTTTTTAATTGATATTGTTCAAAGGCTTTTAAACTGGTCACCAGCAGACCAGCTTCTCCAGAAGGGCGTAACCGTGTATCTACTTCATATACTCGTCCATCTAGGGTCTGAGTCGTCATAAGAGATATAAATTTTTGCCCTACTCGCATGGCAAACTCGAAACCGCTGATAGGTCTCAGGCCATCTGTATCCGCCTGTTCGCTCATATAATGAATAAACACCAGATCCAGATCTGAGCCATAACCCAGCTCAATACCACCGACTTTACCATAACCCACCACAGAAAATCCGAGATAGTCCAAGGAGCAGCGTCGTCCGTCAGCGTCTAGTGGATAACCATGTTTTTTTGCCACGATCTGATAGGCCAGATTCAATGCAGCAATAATAGAAACTTCAGCAATGTCTGTCAGGGCATCAGATACTTTCATAAGCGGACTTTCTGCCAGTACATCGCTGGCTGCTACAGCCAAGACATTAGATTTTTTAAACAGGCGCAAGGCCCGCATCTGGTCTTCAACCTGCTCAAGCTCAATGCGTATGAGCTGCTGCCGTAGTGAATCTTCAAGATCACGGCGTTTGGGCAACTCGAAGTCCATTGTGAGAAACTCATCCAGCAATACCGGGTAATGAGTCAGCTCCTCCAGTATCCATGGACTCACTGTGGCCATCTTTACCAAACGCTGTAATGCTCCCTTACTTTCAATCAGCATTACCAGATAAACCGTACGGCGCATTACAGATTCAATTAAAGGCATTAAACGTAGTAATGCAACTTGTGGTTTATCCGACTGTAATACTGCATCGACCAGATAAGGCCAAAAAGTTTTTAAACGTTGAACGGCCTTAGCTGGTAACTTATTCAAGGCGTGGCCATGCCAAAACTCATGAATCAGCTTTTGTGCATTGGAATCAAGCACACTCTCCAGCTCTTCTTCGAGATGCTGAAAGTTCTCTACTGGTGCTTCCCTGTCACGCTCCTGAATCAGATGTGCAAACTGGTAAGAGACTTTAGACCGTTTCTGATTAAGGACTTCCAGAAAACTCTCCCAGCTATCAAAGCCCAAGGTATCAATCAATCGCTGCCGCAGCTCCGGCTCAGTCGGCAGGGACTGGGTCTGCTGATCATTCAGTGCCTGAATGGCGTGTTCCAGACGACGCAGAAACAGATAGGCATCTTCCAGATCCGCTACAGCTTCTGGCTCAAGCAGACCTGATTCGCTCAGATGCGTCAAATTTGCCAGACACTGGCGTTCCTGTAGTTCAAGTTTGGAACCACCATAAATCAGCTGAAAAACCTGCACAATAAATTCAACTTCACGGATACCACCGGCACCGAGTTTAATATCGTCTTCGATATTGCGGCGCATGACTTCACGTTCAATCATGACCTTCATTTCACGCATGGCCTGAAACGCGGTGTAATCGACATAACGCCGAAACACGAAAGGACGGGTCATTTCCAGTAACTCTTCGCCCGCCCTTCCACCAGACACAATACGGGCCTTGATCCAGGCATAGCGCTCCCATTCACGCCCATGCTGGCTTAAATATTTTTCTAATCCTGCATGGCTAATGGCCAGTGCCGAACCATCTCCCCAGGGACGTAAGCGCATATCTACACGAAAGACGAAACCCTCAGCAGTGATATGCTCCAGCAAATAAATAATTTTCTGGCCCCACGCAATACAGAACTGTTGTACATCAATACATTTACGGCCATTGGTCTCGCCTTGCTCATCAAAGGCAAAAATCAGGTCAATATCGCTCGACAGATTAAGTTCCTGTGCTCCCAGTTTTCCCATAGCAATAATAATCAGGTCCTGGACTTGGCCCGAATAACCGATTGGTTCGCCATGCTTTAATACCAGTGGAATACGGGCGAAGGCCTTTGCTGCACAAATACAGGCATCAGCAAAATCTGAGAGTTCTTGTGTAAGTGTAACTACATCAGTCAGGTGGTTAGCATCTTGCCAGATCCAGCGAAACATGAGACGAGCACGGAGTATTCGGATCGCTCGCATCCATGCGTGCTCATCCTGAATTGAGTCAAGTACAGAAGACACCCGATCTTTAATCTGTTCATGTGATAGCGGGGTTGCAAACTGATCTACAGTATAATCTTGTTCAAGTTCGTTTTGATAAAGACCTAGTATCTGTTCAGCATATTGACTGGCTCTTAAAGTCTTTTGCAACTGCTTCGCGTTCATAAACCACCCTTCACCTGTATTTATATGTAGTTATAACAGGTGAATTTGGCTTTAGGAAAATAATTATACTAAATTTGTAGTGCTGTCTGACTTCGCCATATCAAGTGGCAAAACCGTATGCTGGTCAGTTGCTTCCGGCAAAGTAACTTTGAAAGTAGTACCTTCACCTTCCTTAGACATGACACAAATTTCACCTTTATTCAGGTCTACAAACCGCTTACAGAGTGTCAATCCCAGACCTGTTCCTTTTTCACCCGCCGTACCTTTAAGGCTGACAGTAATCCGCGGCTGAAAAATATTCGCTATTTGTGCTTCAGACATACCTAGGCCGGTATCCCGGATATAAATTTCCACCCCATCTGGGCCGGGCTGTGCTTGAATGGTCACTTTACCCGTACCGTCCATTGGCGTGAATTTTAATGCATTTGATACCAGGTTCTGGATAATCGAAGTCAGCATATTAATATCTGCATATACCTTGAGATCATCCGGCACTTCATCAATTAACTGAATGTTTTTCTTAATCGCTAGTGTATTAAGTACATCACGAACAATTTTGGTGACCTGCTTTAAATTGAAGTTGATCGGATGATAGACAAACCGGCCGCCTTCTGCCATTGCCCAGTTGAGCAGGCTTTCTAAAAGGTTATAAGTCGACTGTGCAGTATCATAAAGATAATCTGCAATATTCTGGATACTGGAGTCGTCAAGCGTATTGCGCTCTTGTGACAATACTTCAGAGAAACCGAGCAACCCATGAAAAGGTGCACGCAGGTCATGTGCAATAATCTGGAAAAACTTGGTTTTACTAAAATTTAATGCCGATTGCTGTTCATATAATTCCTTAAGTTCAGCATGCTCGAATTTTAACTCTAAATAGCGAACCAGACGTTCACAGTAATCTTTAACTATCTCAATATCTTCATTTTCAAAAGGCTCAGAGCTGTCATCAAAAAACAGAATCTGTCCAATTGATTCTTTATCAGTCTTGAGCATATCAAAAGCAACCATGCGCTGATGCTCTACACCCAAGTGACGAATATGCTGACAAAAGCCGTGATAATCAGAATGTTGCTGGTCTATATAAGGTTGACTATTGAAATAAGGTCCTAAATCTGCATCAGGATGGCTATGAAAAAGTCTCATACCCTTTGAAGAAAGATACCAGATATAAGGCTCTGCCTTAAAAGTTAAAATAGCGTTTTTACTTCTTAAAATACGTCGAGCAAAACGTAAACAGGATTCCACCTGGTTATGCGGTTCGAAGATACCCAGTAATAACGATAATTTACAAGCACTGAGCTGATCAGCCTGATCTAACTCTAATAATTGTAATGTCATGCTCGCCTCATTAAAAATATTGTAGGTAATAACCGCAACTTCAGTAAAAATCAGTTAAAAATAAATCTTTATTAAACAATTAGCAAACTTTAGACATAGATACAACGGCAATAATAACAATTAAGAAACAAAACATGTTATATACTGGTAAATATTTGAAATAAAGGAAATTATAATAATAGATATTTGGATCTAATTATAGTGGTCCCGAGGGTCGGACTCGAACCGACACGTCATCTCTTTGATTTCATTAGCACTTTTTTAGTATACCATAAACCAGGTACTCATTCAGGTACTCATTCGCCGAAATGAACCATTCAAAAACAAGTATTTAACCCCTGTTTTTCAGGCTGCATTTGCCAGTTCTTCTGCCAATTGCTCTGCCTGTTCGAGTACAGTCTCAGTAGCCAGTAAAGCCATATCAGGTGGATAACCATACTTCTTGAGTAGTCGTTTCACGATGACTCTCAGCTTTGCTCTGGCAGCTTCTTTAATGGTCCAATCCAAGGTCACGTTCTTGCGAATAGACTCGGTCAGAACAACAGCGAGTTCGCGTAGGATCTCCTTCTGCATTAACTCTCGAGCACTCTCGTTATCCGCGACAGCAGAGTAGAAGGCATATTCATATTCAGTCAGGTTCAGCTCTTCAGCGAGCTTGTCTGATTCTTGGATTGCTCTAGCTAACTTGATCAGCTCATCAATGACTTCTGCTGCGGTGAGTACCTTGTTCTGATAGCCCTTAATCGCAGAGCTCAGCATATCCATCAGCTTCTTGCCTTGGGTCACACTGCGCTGCTCTCGCACCTTGATCTCATCACTAAGTAGTTTTTTAAGGGTCTCCAGTGCAATGTTCTTGTGCTTGTAGCCTTTCATCTCCTGCATGAACTCATCAGAGAGAATAGAGATGTCTGGTTTCTGGATTCCTGCAGCATCAAAGATGTCCACCACCTGTTCAGTCACCAGTGCCTGGTCAATAGTTTGTTTAACCTTGGCTTCCAATGCTTCATTACTCAGGCCTGAGATTTTGCCTGAGCCATCACTGAACTTGGCCAGTCGTGCTTTCACAGCCTGGAAGAATGCAACCACTGGTGCTGCTTCCATCGCACTTGGATGAGGGACAGCTAATGCAAATGCCTGTGACATGGCTGATACAGCATTAAGGAATCGTGTCTTACCTTCGCCCTGATCTACACCGAGGATGTGTTCCTCAGCTTCCAGAATGATGTTCAACTTACGAGAGGTATCGGCTGTGAAGTATTCCTGATAATTAAAGCCATGCATAATGCCATCAAGCACTTCGAGTTTCTCTTGCAGGATGGTTGCAGCTTCGTCTTGAACCAGTGCAGGATCACCCTTACCACCTGCCTCAGAGTAGAATGACAGAGCCTCTTTCAGATCTGAGGCAATACCAAGGTAATCGACAACTAAGCCACCAATCTTGTCTTTGTAGACTCGGTTCACTCGTGCAATCGCTTGCATGAGGTTATGGCCTTTCATTGGCTTGTCGATGTATAGCGTGTGCATACTCGGTGCATCGAAACCAGTCAGCCACATATCACGAACAATCACAAGTTTCAGCTTGTCATCATTGTCCTTCATACGATTGGCCAGGATTTGGCGTTGTTGCTTGGTCGTATGGTGTTTGGCAATCTCCTTACCATCAGAAGCAGATGAGGTCATCACCACTTTGATCACACCATCGTTTAGATCATCGCTATGCCATTCTGGTTTGATCGTTACAATTTCGTTGTAGAGGTCGACAGCAATCCTGCGGGACATGCTGACGATCATGCCCTTACCTTGGTTTGCATTTGCAACAAGACGTTGTTCAAAGTGTTCTACGATGTCTTTGGCAATGGCTTTGATACGCTCTTTACTACCAATGAGTCCTTCGACTCTTGCCCACTTGGCTCGCTCTTTTTGTGTCTGGTTGAGGTCTTCTTCAGTGAACTGGTCATCAAAGTCTTCAATCAGCTCTTTGCCTTCCTCACTGATGGCAATCTTGGCGAGTCGGCTTTCATAGAAGATGCGAACGGTAGCACCATCCTCAACAGCCTGAGAGATGTCATAGATGTCGACATAGTTACCAAACACTGCAGGTGTATTGACATCTGTCTTCTCAATTGGTGTACCAGTGAAGCCAAGGTAAGTAGCATTCGGTAATGCATCGCGCATGTACTTGGCAAAGCCATAGACAGTACGTTTACCTACTACCTTGCCATCATCATCTTTAACATCCACTTCCTTTGCGTTGAAACCATACTGTGAGCGATGTGCCTCATCTGCAATCACTACAATATTGGTTCGGTCTGAGAGTTGCTCGTAGACACTTCCACCATCTTCTGGTTGGAACTTCTGGATGGTGGTGAAGATCACCCCACCTGAACCAACCTTGAGTAGCTCTTTGAGTTCTTCTCGATTCTCTGCCTGCTTAGGTGTTTGACGAAGTAATTGACTGGATGCAGCAAAGGTTCCATACAGTTGATCATCCAGGTCGTTCCGGTCTGTGATCACGACTACTGTTGGGTTATCCAAAGCCAGGACAATCTTGCCTGTATAGAACACCATGGACAGAGACTTACCTGAGCCTTGTGTGTGCCAAACGACACCTGCCTTTTTGTCTCCTACTGCTTGTTGTTGCACAAGTTCGAGCTTACTTCTGCCTTGATGCTGCATTGCGACTTCTGCAGACTTCGAGTCCGAGTTCACTGCAGACGCACGAATAGTAGAGAGGACTGCTGCATTCACTGCATAGTACTGATGGTATGCAGCCATCTTCTTGATGGTCTTAATAGTGATCAAGCCATTGGCATCTTCTTGTTTGTTGGATTCAAAAACAATGAAGTGCCTAATCATGTCCAGTAAAGTCACTGGATTCAGTAAACCATGAATTAAGACTTCAAGCTGTGCCTGCGTATTCTTTGCTTTGGTTTGACCATTAGTTGTCTTCCACGCCATGTAACGACTCAGGTCTGCTGATACAGTCCCTGCTTTCGCCTCTAAACCATCAGAGATGACGTTGAAAGCATTGTAAGTAAACAGTGATGGGATCTGGCTTTGATAAGTCTGGATCTGCTTATATGCGCCATCTACAGTAGCATTTTCATCAGTAGCGTTCTTGAGTTCGATGACTACCAATGGTAAGCCATTCACATACAGGATCAGGTCTGGTCGTCGGGTCCAACGATCTTCTTTGATGGTGACTTGGTTGATGACTAGAAATTCGTTATTGGTTGGTTCATTGAGATCAATCAGCCAGGCATATTCACCTTGAGTGTTACCATCCTTGCTGACTTCAATGTTGATGCCTTCAGTGAGTAAGCGATGGAATGTCTGGTTGTTGCTGAGCATATCAGGGGATTGTAAATTGGTGACTTGCTTCAGTGCTTCAACGTACTTGTCTTCATTCAAGTGAGGATTGAGACGCTGCAATGCTTCAAGCACCTTGGCTTCCAAGATGACCTGCTTATAGCTTCGCAGAGGATTGCTTCCTTTGGATTCGATCTCAGGTCCATACACATAGGTATAGCCCATTCCCTCCAGTTGCTCTATCGCCATCAGCTCAATATCTGATTCGGTCATCTTAGTCACTTGATTACTTCCCCCTAAACTTATCCATATAACCTGGACTCATTAATTTTTATATGATGTAAAGCTGAGAAACCTTATTCATCGTCCTGCACGTTATAGCCATACTTCTGCACAGCTTTATCAATAGAGCCCTCAAACTTATGGCAAACATATAGATAGAGTTCAGCATCTACCATCAGTACTCCAGGAACACCTAAACCATCATTGAGTGGAATCAGAGTCTTTTGTGAACCTATCTGAACTGTTGGTCGTTGGTATGAGCAATTCACAGTGACTTTATGTGGCGATCTATTCCAGTCAATTCTCTTGGCTTCCCACTCACGACTACCGCCCAGCAAGGTGACTTGAATCTTGGATTCTGTCGCAGTCTTGTTCAGTTGTTTGTAAGAGACAAACTTAGCTACTGAACAAGGAGAGTGATAACAGGTTTCTATGACTTTACCTTTTTGTATGCCGCTATGATTGAATTTAGCCGGTGCTGCTTGAACGGTTGCAGCAAAGCTAACTACAGCAATCAAGCCAAATCCCATTTGAATCATGCGCTTTATCATTCTGTTTTTCCTCTTTGTTCTCTTTTACTTAATCCATCGGCACAGCGATCTTGTGAATCTTCCAACTTAAGCCATCACGAACCATGAGCACTTTGACTTCTTTGGATTGGTCTTGATCTTTAATGACCACCTCAAAGTCATTCATTGAGGTATAGCCTGCTTCATACTCTGGCTTAGGTTGTTCTTGTGTTTCAGCAGTTTGTGTATCTTGGGGATTTTGTTCAGCATCTTTCAAGTTTTTACCCTTGAGCATCAAGGTCATTCCTTCAGGAGTAACAAAGCCATCAACCATCTTGTCGACCATAGTTGAAGCCAGCATTGCACCTAATGCTGCAAATCCATCATTGTCTTGATTCATCAGCTCTTTAGCCATCTTGGCATTCATTTGATCTTTGAAACTCTGACGAACACTTGGATAGTCGATGTACTTCGATACTGTATCGCTATCGCCTGCTTGTGCTGCTTTCTTGATGTTGTTGAGTGCAAGATATGGTGTTGCATACAAATAGCCACAGATCACGACTACGATTGCTATTAAAGCACCTAGCAGCTTCTTGTTCATGTTTACCCCCTGAATGTAAAAAAGGTGAAGCCATCAAATGACTTCACCTCAATGTTATGCAACTTCTTCTGTTTGGTATTGGACTCTGACTTCACCACTCATTAGCTTTGGTAGAAGCGTGTCTCTTAAGTTTTCAAGTGTTTGGATTTGTAGTTGATTTGCTTTGACCTTATCAAAATAAGACTTAACCTGTTCTGTAAACTCCTGAATAAGATCATCCTCTGGCAAAGCAATTTCAATTCCTTTCAGAAGAGCTGTGTTTACAGCAGTAACGATAGATGAGGTTGAACCTAATGTATCAAAATTGAATTGCTTCAAGAAGCAGTAAAGTAATTCACTTGTTAAACGCTTTTTGATTTGGAATTGTGCAATTGCCTCATTTGATACCATATTCTCAATTGCTATTCCAACCCGTCCGACTGTCATCTTAAAGCTCAACATTACAGTCCCTTCAGGAATAATTGGAATATTGAAATGGTCTATAGTTGATATAGGTAAGTATTCACTTGAATAAGTCACAAAAATACCATGAGCACCTAAGTCTTTAATAGACACCCATTTCATATCATTAGTATTATCAGAAAACCAATGACTTTCTTTTCTAGGTGGAGTTCTTCCTATTTGTAGCTTTGCCAAGTCTTGTAATTGGAATATCTCCCAATCCTCTTTCGCTTCCTCAATAAACCATTGACGAAACAGTGTTTCAGCCATGGCTTCCAAGGTCTTGTTCTGACGATGCAGTAAGTCAATCTTGTCATCTAATGATGAAAGGACTAAGGCTATGGCTTTTTGTTCAGGGAGAGGAAAAGAAGGTATTTCCATTGTCAACAAAGCATTAATTTGCATGTTGGGCTGAGTAGAAGTACCGCCAGAGATGTTTTCAATAAAGCCCTGATAACTAGAGGTTCTGAAGTTAAAATAAATAAATTTGCTGTCAAAACATTGAGTATCAACTCTTAATCGTATCAAACCATTATTGAAGACAGCAGATACGTCACGTTTAATGAATTGATTAACTCCAACCGTATTACCTGTTCGAGCAACTATTATGTCACCAGCTTTCAGTTGGAATTTTTCATAATTCTTAGATTCAACTTCAGTGTATCCCCAATCTTCAAAAGCTTTAGATTGGGATACATCCTGAATTCGCAGACATCTAATTGGTGTTGGGTAACTTACAATAGGTGCTCTCTTAATAGCATCCAATCCAGTATTTGAAGATACTAGCGTTTCCCCTAAGGTGATGAACTTAACACTCATACAATCACCTTTGCCAAATTCTCAGCAATGGCTTGGTTTAGCTTAGCTTCCTCTGCAAGCTGTACCTCAAACTCTGCTTTCAGGCTAGTAAAACGCTCCTTAAAGTCAAAATCATCTTCATCATCAGCTAAACCAACATAACGACCTGGAGTCAAAACATAATCAAGCTCTGCCACTTTATCCAAGGTCACAGATGCACAGAAGCCTGCTACATCCTCATACTCACCATCTTTGTTACGCCAATTGTGGTAAGTGTCAGTAATCAGCTTAATATCTTCATCAGACAATACTTTGGTTCTGCGGTTAATGAGATGACCCAAGTTACGAGCATCAATGAATAGGATTTCATTGCTACGATCTTTGTATTGGGTTGAACCAACACGATCACGACGCATAAACCATAAAGCAGCAGGAATCTGAGTATTCAAGAACAGCTTGGCAGGTAGATTCACAATACAGTCAATGACATTGGCTTCTGAAACCAAGGCTTTACGAATCTCACCCTCACCACTGGTCTTAGAAGTCAATGCACCTTTCGCAAGGACTACACCTGCCTGACCTTTAGGTGACATGTGATACAGGAAGTGTTGCATCCATGCGAAGTTGGCATTACCCGCAGGAGGTGTGCCCAATGACCAGCGAGCATCTCCCACCAATTGCTCACCACTCCAGTCAGAGACGTTGAATGGTGGGTTGGCAATGATGTAATCAGCCTTCAGGTCTTTGTGTGCATCATTCAGGAATGAACCCTCAGAGTTCCATTTCACATGCTCTGAGTTGATGCCACGAATTGCCAGGTTCATCTTGGCCAAACGCCAAGTGGTCTGGTTACTTTCTTGACCATAGATGGAAATGTCATCAACCAAGCCCTGATGCGACTCTACGAACTTCTCAGACTGAACGAACATCCCACCCGAACCACAGCAAGGATCGAATACACGTCCTTTGTATGGCTCAAGCATATTGACCAATAGGCTTACGATGGATTTAGGTGTGTAGAACTGCCCGCCTTGCTTACCTTCAGCTAAAGCGAACTCACCAAGGAAGTACTCAAATACGTGCCCTAGAACGTCAGCAGAGCGAGATTTCGCATCACCTAGTGCAATGTTACCAATCAGATCAATCAGCTCTCCTAGGCTCGTAGGATCGAGATTCTGACGTGCATAGACTTTAGGAAGTACACCTTTCAATTGAGGGTTGTCATTCTCGATGGCTTCCATTGCATCATCGACTAACTTGCCAATGTTAGGTTGTTTGGCTTGGTTTAACAGGAATGACCAACGTGCATTCTCAGGAACGAAGAAGACGTTGTATGCAGTGTATTCATCACGGTCTTCAGGGTCAGCTCCTGCAAACTCTCCTTCACCTAAAACCAGTAAGTTGTAGTGGGCTTCAAATGAGTCAGAGATGTACTTCAAGAAGATCAAACCAAGAACAACATGCTTGTACTCAGCAGCATCAATGTTCTTGCGAAGTTTGTCTGCTGCTTTCCACAGTACAACCTCTAATGGTTCTTGTTTGGTTTCTTTCTTTGGAGCACGAGCCATAAAATCAACCTGCAATGAATAGCTTATCTAGTTTTAGTTAGGTGAATAGTAACCAATATTGAGTACGTGTGTAAGTACGTGCGTGACATGAATTGACGTTCTTTTTATTCCTTGAAACCAATGAATGAAGATTGAGGATGCTCTGTTCCCTTCACTTAAGCATATACCGAGGAGCAAATACGCAGTATTTGTGACGAGGGTATATGCTTAAGTGAAGGCCAGCGAATGAAAGACCAATAAACCAAGAGAAGAAGTGCGAAGCGTGCTTCGTATCAATGAGGAGCATCGAGCGTGCGAAGATGCGACGAGTTATAGATACGAAGCACATTGATATGCTAGTTACCTAGCGATCATAGATCTCAAAGATGCCAAAATTATCGTAATATTTGAAAGCCAATGGATTAGCATAATACTGAGCCTTAATACTGTCTGATCTTGGTTTTCTTGTCGGGCTTGGTTCTTTAGGTAATTGGACATGAGAGAAGTTACGTCTTGCACTAAATACAAAAACCAAATCAGAGAATCCCTCTTTTTTTGACTTTCTATCAGCTAGATCAACTCTAACCATTCTGTGTCTAACGCCACTATTTCGTCTTACTCTGAGTTTTGCATTGGGATTATTCTTGGCTTGTAAGTAAGCGATTGCCTGATCAAAAACATGCGTGAGACTATTCATATAACTATCAATGTTTCTTTGGGTCATAGGAGGCTGAATGTTCTCCAGCACTTGAAGCTGACATTTCTTCCAATAATCTATCTTCTTCTTAATCCCTTCGACTGTAAATTCTTTAGAAGAAACATTGTCAGGCTCAATAAACAGATGAAGCTCATTTACTCTTTGATAGACATCAAAGCCTATATCATCTTTACATTTGAAATTCTCAAGCTCTTTGATTCTAGGAACCTGTCCTCGATATAGGTTGAAAATGACTTGAATCTGCTTAAAGTGTTCCCTTTTAAACAAAATGATGCATTTACAACCATGAGTAAACGAACACTTTCCGTTTGGTTGTACATAGTGACCTATCTTTGTCTTAGGGTTAGCTTTTCTTGAATCGGGTGAATACCAATACACTTTATAAGGAATATTGAATTTGTCTGCTTGCTGACAAACTTTTAAAGCAATATGTTGAAGATGTGAATAATCCATAAATGAAACCAGAATACTCAAATTTCATGGATTTTAAGAGAATTGTTCTTCTTATACTATATCTTTCACTTTTATAGGAATTGTTCTAAATACCTACATTTAGAATATAGCTACCCCTACCATTAATTAATAGTATAATTATATAATATATTCATATATTCAACATAACAATCAATCGTTTAGCTACTTTTTAACCAATCAAAAACCTGATCAGATCATAGTGACAACATAGTAGTCTTTCGCTCACTAGCTATTCCCCCAACATAGTACAGACCAGATATCCAGGAACTTACCACTACTGAACTTAAGACTTTTCGTTCATATGCTATATAGACTCAACATAGAATAACCCTGTAAGAGGTTACAACATAGATCTAAGGATTTTGCAGCACATTTTATCCTATCTTGAGCATCCGCTAAGCCCCATCGCTATTTTTTAACTTAGGTTGGATTTCCAGCGATGGGGTAGTAATTCCTCAATCTTGGTCACTTTATGTGTCTGCAACCTTCTCAGCACATCACTAGTGTGCTGTCTATAACCGTCGTTAAATCCATAAATAGGTGTCCACTTAAAATGTAATGGACACTATCGCGATATTAATGAATTAGAAAAAGTAGGGCTTATCGGACGATTACTCCTTTCTTGTTTTATCCTATCTTGGTTTATCTCATCTTGGTTTATCTCATCTTGGTTTATCCTATCTAAGGTTATCCTATCCAATGGCTAGATCAACTACACCTAACACTCATGGCTTCATCTGTGAAGATCACCACATTGAAGTACAAAAGTGAGTTGAGCATTTCATGAGTTGAAGCAATAGCATCAGAACTAGATCAGACAATTTATCCTATCTTAAAAACTGTCTCAAAATACTGATGTGTTTTGTGTTGGGTAAGAATCCTTTTCCAGATAGCATACCCGGGGGGTAGTCTCCCCCATGGTGTGTTCAGATGTAAGAATCCTGCCTTCATACTAATGTGAGCAATTTTCTCAAAACTTTTGGTTTACCCTTAGGTCCAATGGATGCTGCAGATACACTCCGTCATCTCTGACTCGAGACACAGTTATGGATCTTGGCAGAAGACCAATGATGTCAATTTGGTTAGACGTGTGAATACCTGATTCATTGAGGTACATCATAATTGCATCGTAAATTTCATCTTGGCTTAATCTGACATGAGTAGGCGTAATTTTCATGTTGGTTTCCTTTGATTTGGGTTTGAGTTAATGGGTTATCCCAAACCACCGCCCAGGAGGGCGACACTTCATTCCTATTGGTTTGACTTCTCCATTGACACAGTAGCGATCTGATAGATGGAACATTCTCCGATAAGCTGCCTTAACTATTCATCGTAATTTCATTGTTTTAGATTAAGCTCATCCCATATCATTTGATTATGTTACATATTCAATTATTGGGGAGTGAATTGTATGGTTGGACAACGTGGTGGTAGTAGAGAAGGTGCCGGAAGAAAGTCTTTGTACGACGAACCAACAAAGGTTGTACGTGTTCCTGAGTCTCGTGTCATTGAGATCAAGAATTACCTGGTCCAATCCAAGGAAGCCAGATTCAATGATGTAGCTTCGATCACGTTGGTTGATCGAAGTACCTCCATGCATATTCCTTTGGCTTCAGAGAAGGTTGCAGCTGGCTTCCCTTCTCCTGCACAAGACTATGTAGACAAAACCTTGGACATGAATGAACACCTCATCAAAAATGAAGCTGCCACATTTGTTGTAAAAGTCGCTTCACTTTCTATGAGAGATGCAGGTATTGAGATTGACGATGAGCTCGTTGTTGACCGAAGCATTGAAGCCAAGCATGAAGACATCGTGATTGCACTAATCGACAATGAGTTCACTGTAAAACGCCTCATGATCGAAGGTAATGATAATCGTTGGCTTAAAGCAGAGAACCCTGAGTATTCCGACATTCATCTGCAAGATGGACAGGAAATGGTAATTTGGGGTGTAGTGACTTTTGTCATCAAGCCATTCAGAAAGCGTTAATACTTGATTGGTTTCATGCTCATGCAAGCATCTCACCAGAAAATCTATGCGCTGGTAGACATCAATAATTGCTATGTCAGTTGTGAGCGTATCTTCAACCCTAGCCTGAACAATAAGCCTGTCATTGTGCTATCCAACAATGATGGCTGTGCTGTGGCACGTTCCCAGGAAGCCAAAGACTTGGGCATCAAGATGGGTGTTCCTCTATTTCAGATCAAGGATATCGTCGAACAGCATCAGGTACAGGTGCTATCGAGCAACTATGCACTGTATGCCGAGATGTCTCGCAGATTCATGAAAATCCTAGCCGATTTTGTATCGCCAAAAGAGCAGGAGATTTACTCAATTGACGAGTGCTTTCTCGATCTGACAACTCATTCAGGGAATTACGACTTGAATAAATATGCTCATCAGATTCGTCAGCGTATGTTTTCTTGGCTTGGTTTACCTGTATGTATTGGTATTGGACGCTCAAAGACTGAAGCGAAACTGGCGAACCATATTGCCAAGAAGAACGATTACTTCAATGGTATCTGCAACTTGATTTCAATGGATCATTGCTCGACAGAATTGCTTTATCAGTCAATTGAAGTAAATGAGATTTGGGGTGTAGGACGTAAACATACGAAGAAGCTCAACAGTATGGGCATCCATTCTGTAATGGACTTTGTCATGGCTTCTCCTCTGATGATCAGGGACCAATTCTCTATAGTGATGCACAGAACCTTATTGGAACTACATGGAATTGCTTGCATTGAACTGGAACATACTCCACCTGCAAAGAAGCAAATCATTGCTAGCCGTTCTTTTGGGCAGAGAGTATCTACCACATTGATGATCTTAAAGAAGCCATGTCATTGTATGTCATGGATGCGGTTAGCAGACTGAGAGATGATAATCTACTGTGTGGTTGTCTGATTGGTTTCGTTCAATCAAATCCATTTGACAGCTCAAAGCCCTTCTACAACAAGTCTTTATCCTTGGCTTTACCAGAACCTACCAACAACCTATTAGTGCTCTCCAAACTCGCTACAGCGATGATTGATGGCCTGTATGCAAAGGATATAACATTCAAGAAATGTGGCGTGATTCTGACGTGTCTCGAACCAAAGGAAAACCATGTGTATGACATGTTCACTGATATGAAATATATCGAGATCAATGATGCTTTGATGGATTCTATGGAAAGCATTCATACCAAGTTTGGTAAAAGCAAACTTGCCTTAGGTGCTAGTATGCTGCCGAATCGAAACTGGAAGATGACTCGAGATCGTCTGACCCAAAACTACTTTAAGTGGGATCAACTGCTTTGTATAAAATAATTGCCCTCTAATAATAGACGGCATTGTTTTCACGTCTGCCTACAGCAATCACGATGACAACTATCTCGCCAATGGCCTCATAAACCAGACGATAACCAATACTACGAAGTTTGATCTTGTAGCGGTTAGGATTTCCTGACAACTTGTTTTGGGAATACGAGGATTCTCCAAAACCTTGATCAACTTCTTCAATGGTTGCTTAATACTTGGATTCAGCTTGCTCCATTCTGCTAATGCTTCTTCTAAAAAGTCTAACTTATAGGTCATCAATATTCACTCGAACGCGTTTTTGGTTCGCACGAGCATCTGCAATCTTATTCAGTTCCAGGTCTTCAAGTTGTTCCATCATCGTTTCATACAGATCAGCTGGAACACAGTAAAACGCTGGTGTATTACGATTGAGGATTGCGACAGGTTCGCCTTTGCCTGCCAACACTGTATCCATCGGACTCTTTTTGAGTTCAGTAATACTTGCAGTCATTCGTGCATGGATGAGTTGAGTCATATTTAAGCCTCTATAGAATTAGGGTTTAGCATCTGGGTGAATTACTACAAGTAATGCAGGCACAATAGCGTACTCAAGAGTGCAATTAAATGTACTTAAGAACTCCTACAAGAAACCTAAATGAATACAAAAGAGCGGTAAATCCTTAAATGCGTAGTTACTATTCTTAAACGCTGATTCAGCTATATCCGATTTCCTATAGAATAAGCTCAAGCTAATGATGCATATCAATTATTAGAAACATTCCAACAGGTTAAAGAGACTGTAAATGACGAAAAATGTATGGGGAATTCATATGGACCGTTCAGTAGGCTTAACACCTATTGAACATGGTTTTATTGGAATTGGTTGGCCTGAATTAGGTGATCTGTCAAAATTTACCGATAGAGACAGCCTTAAATTGGCATTGAAGGAAGCACAACCAATAGCTACTGAGTCATCAATAAGAAGCCAATCAAGTCCTTTATTCAGATTCATTAATGAAATGAAGGTAGGTGATTATGTTGTTTACCCATCTAAAACTGATCGCATGATTTATGTTGGAACCATCTCAAGTGACTACTATTTTGATGGAGTCATAGCAGATGATGAATATCAAAATAGAAGAAAAGTGACTTGGATTACATCTAATGGAATTCCAAGAAATAGCTTTTCCCAATCAACATTAAATGAGTTAGGGGCTTTCATTACCATCTTTAGTATCAAACCAAAAACATCAAATGAAATCTTCCAACATCTTGGTTTAACTGATGATATTCAATTGGATATAGAGGTTTCATCTGTTCTCGAAGATGAATTGGCTGAAACTGTAGATGACAAAGAATACTTAGCCAAATCAATTAATGAGACAGCTAAAACTTCCACAGAAGACTTCATTATCGGGCAGCTATACTCAAACTTAAATGGGTATCAGTTTGAAGAGTTCGTAGCACACCTCCTTGAATGTATGGGCTATGTTGCAAGAATTACCCAAAGATCAGGTGATGGGGGCGTTGATATTATTGCTCATAAAGATGTACTTGGATTTGAGCCACCAATCATCAAAGTTCAATGTAAGAGAACACAGTCAGTAAATGGCTTACCTGAAATTAATCAACTTCTAGGAACGTTAAGTGATGACGAATATGCTCTATTCGTCAATTTAGGTGGCTATACAATTCAAGCAAGAAATAAGGCAACCAATAAGTCCAGATTGCGCTTGATTGATGGCAAAGAGCTAGTTAGCTTAATTTACAAGTACTACGATAGTTTTAGCCCGCAATATCGAGCATTAATTCCTTTAAGAAGAATCTATGTTCCTGATCTAGGTTAAATCGTATATCACAGACAATAAATGCCTAACGAAAATTTAGGCATTTATTTGGTCATTATTTAGAACTGAAAAATGTAGCAAAGTGAATGATACCTTACGCTTCTTTAGCTACCCGATATACTGTTGCTATTCCGCAATTAACTGCTTTTGCAATTTCATGCTTCGTCATTGTTTTCAATACTAGCAATTCTTTGATCCTTTTGTGCTTGGCTTCATTTAGTTTCTTACCTGATGGTTTATAGCCTGAACGCTCTAAGCCTTGTTTGATATGCTCAATACGCTTCTCGTTGTCTAAGCGAGTCATGGTCGCCAGGAGGTCAATCAGCACGTTGTTAATCAGCCCCAAAATAGAGCTTGTGATATTGTCATTCACTTGGATTAGGTGATGAGTGGTTGGAAGATCCGCGACAATTAATCGGAGTCCTTTCTCTTGAATTCTTCGTTTGAGTTCATTGAAGTCGTGTTGAGTTAGTCGTGATAGCCGTTCCACACTTTCACCAAGCAACACATCTCCTTAGTTTGCTTCCTGCAGCAACTTATTCAACTCTGGTCGTTCGAGCTTGGTACCAGTGTAATGCTCAACATAGATAATTGGTTTCCCCAATTCTAACGAGTCGTTGAGAGTATTCAGTTCAGCCAATGCCCTTTGTGCATCTTGATCTTTGGTAGAGGCTCGAAGATAGATTCGTGTATTCATGTTTTGTCATTTGTACTTAGATTATCAAGTACTATGATAATACTGTCATTTGATTATGGTTTTAAGTCTAATGATAGTAGCTATTTACCGTTTCGTTGTTTCTCATTCGGGTATAGCCCAATGACAGCTAGTATTAGCGAGTATTTAGCATATAATGAAATACTTATTATAGAGGGGTAAATTTATGAAATTTTTGGCTTTAACATTGCTTGCTAGTATTTCAACTGTAGCAGTTGCTTATCCAGGTAGCAGTCTTGATTCATCAACATATGTATCTGATTCATCTATTTATGGATCTAATTCTAATTCATCAGATAGATACCGTAGCACGAGCTATAACAACATTGGCAACAATACTTATGGTAGTGATGGTTCAAGCTATCGTAGTAATGGTAACTACACATACGGTACAAGCCCTAACAATTTAGGCGAAAGCTATAGAAGAAGTGGCAATACCACATACGGTACTGGATATGACAATCGTGGGTACAGCTCCACTCGCATAAGTCCTAACTCCTCTGTTACTCGTGACCAAGATGGAAATATTGGTACCTGCATCAATATCGGTAATACAGTTACTTGTAACTAGGAATCCTAGGAAGGGCTTTATTAAGTAACCTGAGTATTTAAGGACTCGCCTCCTTTATCATTAGTTAAAAAAAAATGGATGCAGTCTAGCTCAACTGATCAATCAAAGATCAATTGCTTAGCCTATCTATTGCACTTCCTATTCCCACAAATTACATTTATTAGACCTTTTCAGTTGGTGCGATTGTTTGTTTCGAACCAAGAGTTTTACCGCAAGTGATCTCTTGGAAAATAAGCGCTAAGTGGGGGAAAGCGGGGTTATTGACATTTCCCCGCTTTTCTTTTGCCTAATTATAGTAGGTCATCAATTTAACAAGGCTAAGCATTGAAAATGCAATCTTTATCAAACCATCAAATTCAAGATCATCTATTACGTTCTGGTTTTACTAAAATCCCCCCCAAAGACCCCAATAACTACAAAGTCATTGGATTCAAAAAGCCACACTTACATCATCCAATCTATGTAAAAGCAACCAACAATTTCCCGTTGGTGATACATGACACATATGATGCTATCAGACCTAAATTGCTGAAAATTGATGGAGTACACGTCGACACTGGTAAAGAGTATTACAACTCGAATATGAAGGAATTTAACACGAAGATAAATCCTAATAGCTCATCAAAAAACCCCACTCCAACTAAATTTGGTTTGGATTTTGGATTTGCAAACACCAATGCACTTCAAAAATTTTTAGAAGCATCTTGCCCCGATTGTTAAAGCTAACCCAATGGCCAAGGTGAGCCCTGAAGATGTAGATGACTCCTTTGATGAGTCAACACCACCTACAGAAAAGGACGCAATCATCAAAGCTAGAATTGGACAAGGAGCTTACAGGAAAGCCTTACTAGATTATTGGAATGGTTGTGCAGTAACTGGTTGTACAAGAAAGGCATTTCTCATTTCTTCACATATTATCCCATGGAGCAAGGATAAAGAGGCTCGTCTTGATCCATTCAATGGTTTACTTCTTACACCTACACTAGACCGAGCTTTTGACAATGGTTTGATCAGCTTCAAAGATGATGGCTTGATCCTATTGAGCTCAGCACTGAGTAAGACTGATCTAGAGCTATTACATTTGGATGCAACTCTTCGTTTACGAAAAGTTGATGTTAAGCATCTACCTTACTTAGCTTGGCACAGGGCTAACTTATTCAAATCTTAATGGGTAGTGTCACTTCCTTTTGTCCTTGCGACACTGCCCCTTTCGGGCGTGTCTGGGACATCGAAAGTGACATCTTTCCTATACATTAGACCTTGGGTTCAAGTTGGTTGGCTCTCAGCTCCATTCATCATATTACTATTCATTAAACACGTCTTACCAATCAACTGCATCTACATCATATTCTCCCAAAAATTCTGCAGATCCTATTCAGGGCTATATCAGTTGATCAGTAAGACTTGCTGGTTTTTACAAAGGAAGGTTCACACTAAAGCTATTTTCTTTAAGTACAAACCCTTCTAGGCACCGGAGGTGCCCACTACTCTCAAATGATGTAATAGACATTACTTACATACGCACCCATTCTCTTCTTTCCTTGTTTAATGCTCTTATTAAAAATCAACATCTCTAACCGTTCCCTTATAAGGGCAGAACTAAGCTCGCTACTTAGGCTTAAATAATCGTAAAGTTCTTTAGTGGTAACACCACCTAGCCCATTTGATGCAATAAATGATTTAATATGCTCTAACTCTTTAACAATCTGATATAGAACATGACGGTATTGTTCAAAAACCGATAAGTCGTGTTCATCTTGCTGTGGTTCAGTAATGGCTAAATCCTTAAGAAGTTGCAGCAGTAGCTGAGTTGTCGTTTGGGGGTCTGTTCTCATCCCCTCTTGAAGCAATTCTTTGATAATTTGAAGAACAGTTTGCTGTGACATATTAAGCTCCACTCATTTTGAATGGAATCGAAATTACACTCAACAAGAAGATCTTGTCAAATTAGTTTTCAATAAAAATCAATACTTTAACCACAATATCTCTCACTTACCCATTTGAATACGTACGTACTCACGTACTTATATGAAATTTGGTATAGCTCATTATCTCCATATAAAATAGTCATATGTGATTAAAGGACAAGGAGGTCCGCAATGAAACCCATATCTGCATATACTGTCATACTTAATACCATAGCTAACTGTGTAAATAAGATTTGTGCTATGGGACCTTTTCGTGAAGAAGATGCTAAATCAACATTTTTTGTTGAACCAAAATTGCATCGCAAGCTTGAAGTGGTTAGTGAATTATTAGGTTTAACCAAACAAGAGATTTACACAAAGGCTTTACGCAATTACCTTAATGACGGTTATCTCAATGATATAGACATAGAATCATTTATTGACGAAGTTGCTTAAACAAAAGCTCCCAAGGATGGGAGCTTTTTTTCATCTAAGAAGTCTCTTTCACTACCTGCTGATAAGAATAATCATAAGGTGATACATAACCCTTGGTTTCAATATCCACCAAGTATTGACTCCACCACTGCATCATTCGCTTACGCTCGTAGAGATACTCAGCCACATGAGTGTAAGCACCTACTACATCATTGCGCTCTTGATGGCTCATTTGCTTCTCAATTGCATCTCTTTGGAATAGACCACTTTCCCCTAAAGCTGAACGTGCCATGGCTCTAAAACCATGAAAGCAAACATCCTTCTGTGTGTCATATCCCATACGTCGTAAAGCAACATTAAAGGTATTCTCACTCAAGAATACTGTACTGCTAAAAGGACTTGGAAAAACCAATTCAGAGTTTCCAACTAGCTTCTTTACCTGATACAGCAAAGCAATAGCTTGTTCAGATAATGGAACAATATGCGGCTCTTTCATCTTAGCCCCACGATCCGAATGCTTGATACCATTTACTAGGTTTCGCTTTGCAGGCAATACCCATTGTTGTTTACTGAAATCAATTTCATCCCAACGAGCAAATCGTAGTTCAGATGAACGAATGAAAATATGTAAGCCAAGCTCCATACACAGCTTTGTCAACTCATCGCCTGAATCAGCTCTAATGCGTCGTATTAGCTCAGGTAATCTGTGTAGTGGTAATGCAGGCCTATGATTCTTAGGAGCCGAAAGATCAAGACTCTCCATTTCTCGTGCATGGTTTACTTCAATTAAACCGTATTGCACTGCATAGCTAAAGATGAGAATAAGGTCAGCTCTAATTCGTTGAGCATTATCAGCACTCTTTTCATAGATATGGTTTAGCACTTTACGAAGATGCTTGGGACGAAGATCATCAATTGGGTAATGACCTAACATTGGGAATAGATGATTTTCTAGTTTACGAATGCGCTTATGCTTTGTATGTTCTTCTAATGGTTTTCGCTTGGCATATTGTTCAAGCCATTCTCTTGCAACAGATTCAAGAGAGTGCCGTACCTTATCGATTTTGTACTCTCCCCTCCCAAGAACTTCATCAACCTCTTTACCTAAAGCAATTGATCGCCTATATTCAGCACTCTTCTCTCGAGCGAGAGCCAATGGTAATTCAGGAAATGTTCCTAACTTGATCTTGTGAGTTTTACCAAAATCATCTCGCAGACGAAGCATCCATGTTCTTGCACCCGAAGGACGTACTACAAGATAGAGCCCATCTCCGTCAAAGAGACTATATTCTTTGTCTGTTGGTTTAGCTCGTTCAACTTGTCTTGCTGTTAAAGGTTTTGTAATTTTAGCCATCTGATTTCACCATGAAAACAAGGGAAAATCAGGTACTCATTTAGGGACTTATTTGCCAGAATGACCACCTGAAATCAGGCTAATAAGATCATTGAGTTTTTAACGACTGGTAAACGCAGATTATTGATTTTAGACAATAAAAAAGGCTCTAAGTCTTAATGTGCTTAGAGCCTTTTTAGGTAACTGGTCCCGAGGGTCGGACTCGAACCGACACGTCATCTCTGACAGCGGATTTTGAGTCCGCCGCGTCTACCAATTTCACCACCTCGGGAAGAAGAGTGGGTGTGTGTATAATAGCGTCTTTCCAAATGTTGTCAATGTAAAGTACTGACTGTTTGCCTATTTTTAAATCACAATAAAAGCAATAGCTGAACAAAACCGTATTTTTTCCATCATTAATCAAAAAGCACTATACTAGGTACAATTTTTTAATTGTTTTGTGTCATGCAACTTTCTGACTTTTCTTTTAACCTCCCCGATGAATTAATTGCACGTTACCCTCTAGCACAGCGTAGTGCTTCAAGGCTTTTACACTTAAATAGTGAGGGCCAATATAGCGATCGTCACTTTACCGATATTCTGGAATTGTTTGAACCCGGTGATCTGCTGGTCCTGAATGATACCAAAGTTATGAAGGCTCGACTTAAAGGCAGGCGTGCAACTGGTGGAGCAGTTGAAATACTGGTAGAACGTATTTTTGATCAGACTATTGCCCACTGTCATATTAAAGCCAGTAATTCACCTAAAGCTGGTGCAGAGCTGTTTATTGGTGCAGATGAGGTTAAAGTCACTGTACAAGGCCGCCATGAGAACCTGTTCGTTGTCGAGTTTTCACAACCGATTTTGCAGGTCCTGGATCAGCACGGGCAATTACCCATTCCGCCTTATTTTAACCGTGAAGCAGAGGCGATTGACAGCGAGCGTTATCAGACGGTATTTCACGATCCAGAGAAAATTGCCAGTGTTGCTGCACCTACTGCCAGTCTGCATTTTGATGAAGTACTTTTAAACAAATTATCAGAAAAAGGTGTACAGCAAGCATTTGTTACCCTGCATGTAGGCGCTGGTACTTTTTTACCTGTTCGTAGTATAGACATTGAAAATCATATTATGCACAGTGAATGGTGTGAAGTGCCCGAGAATACGGTAGAGTTGATTAAGCAGGTACAAACTCGCGGTAATAAAGTTATTGCAGTAGGTACTACTGCTACACGTGCACTTGAAAGCGCAGCGCAGGCTCATAATGGTAAAATTGAGGCATGGACTGGAGATACTCAGATCTTTATTTATCCGGGTTATCAGTTCTGTGTAGTAGACCGGCTGATCACCAACTTCCATTTGCCGGAGTCTACCCTGCTGATGCTGGTTTCAGCACTTTCAACACGTGATTATATTCTGGCAGCGTATGAGCATGCCGTAAGAGAACATTACCGTTTCTTCAGTTATGGTGATGCCATGCTGATCGATAAAACAGTGAACAGGTAAATAGTTATGCCGGTTGAAACTGTTAAATATACGCTACGTATTCATCGCAAGATCAACCGGCAGGTTCTGGATAATATCGCCCGGCTGTGGCAAGTGGGCCAACAGGCAAAGACCTATCAGGATATTCTAGATGGACTCCATCCTTGGGGAGATCATCCTGGCCTGAAATTCAATAATGTATTACCTTTCATACTGCTCGTTATAGCAAGTGGCTTTACATTATTTGGAATATTTTTTATACAGCACGGCCTTATTGCCGGATTAAGCTTTTTAACTGCCTTTGCTTTGGGACTATTTGCCTATCTCTGTTATGAGTCGGATCAGCCACTCACTGAAGTGATTCAGTTTCTGGAACAGCAGATACTCGAGAAAAAATATCAACTCAACTTTCAGGAATTACCCCCTCATTTTCCAGATTCTACGCAGCCTTTTTTCTTTATCGCCCGGCTTAAAAACCTGTTTCCTGTATTTCAGCAGGGTTCTGTATCAAATATGCTACCTGTATATGCCAGCACTACCTGGAAAGACCAACAGGGCCGAGAGCGGCCAATCATGCTTTTTCAGTACGATTTCATCAATGAAATAAAAATCGCCGGGCAAGATACACAGCAAGTAGCGGTACAAAGAACGCAGAAGACTTTATGGGGAATCTTTGTTTTTGAAGCTCCCGCACTTGGGCTGGCAGTAACAACATCCAATAAAGAGTTTGGTCCTCCGTATAGCTCTGCCTGGTATAGCAGTGACCTACAGATTAACCAGAAATTACGTATTTATGGTCTTGAACCGCTTGAGCTCGCTAAAACCATGACTCCAGCTATGACTTTACGTTTAGATCAGTTCTTTACACAACATTCTGGCGAGCTGCTGTTTCATCATGAACATCATATAATGTGCTTTTTAAACCGGCAGAACCTTTTTAAAATTCATACAAAAGCGCAAAATAGAGAAGATATCTCCAGTTTGCGCGGGCACCTGCGAACATTGCGTTTAGGCGCCTATGAAAAACTGCTAAATAACTTAGAGCAACTTTTACAATAAATAGACTTGAGGAAAATAATGATGGGGTTAGGGCTCTTTATTTTATTTTTTGTGGTTTTGATCATTGCAGTGATCTATATCCGGAACTCGATTATCCGGCATTATAATGCTGCGCAGCGCGCCTGGGCAGATGTAGCCACCTATGAACGGCAGAAAGTCAAGGTTCTTGACGGACTGGCCCCTTTAGTCGAACAATACGCAGGCTTTGAAAAAAGTACCTTAGAGCGGGTCACTGAACTACGTCAGCAGATTATGCAACTTAATCTTAAAAGCACTGATATCTCTCAGCTACAACGGGTAGAAAGCTTGAGTCATGAACTCATGCGTAATCTGAATGTTATAGTTGAGAACTATCCTGAGCTTAAAGCTAATGAAATTTATCTGCGCATGATAAATGAAATTGATGAGCAAAATGAAAATGTCAGTGCCGCTATCAGTATTTTTAACCGTAATGTGGAACTGTTTAATAATCATATCCAGATATTTCCAAATAATATGATCAATACGCTGACTACAGGTAAAAAGGCTATTCGCCCGTTTCGTGACCAGTCTACCCTACAAAACTTTGACTATCGTCCAAACTTTTAAACACGCACCGTTTTGCAACATATCGGTCTGTCTAGTTTTTCATATGCTGCGGCTACATTTAACAGTAGAACTCCATGACAGAATCAAGGACAATAGACCTCTTTTTTATTTTGCACATCAGCGAACTGTTTTTTCGCCTTGATTTGGACATGGTATGAAGTTTGAAAAATTGGGTCAGTCGGGTCGTGCCCGCCGTGGCCGTTTAACACTTGAACATGGGGTGGTTGAAACACCGGTATTTATGCCAGTGGGTACTTACGGTACTGTTAAAGGCATGCTTCCACGTGATATTGAAGAAATTCAGGCACAAATCATTTTAGGAAACACCTTTCACTTGTATTTGCGTCCGGGCCTGGATGTTGTAAAAGAACACGGCGGTCTGCACGAATTTATTAAGTGGGATAAGCCTATTTTAACTGACTCTGGTGGCTTTCAGGTATTTAGTCTGGGCGCCATGCGCAAAATCAAAGAAGAAGGTGTGACTTTTCGCTCACCTATTGACGGCTCAAAAGTTTTTCTCTCGCCTGAAGTTTCTATGGAAATTCAGAAAGTTCTGAACTCCGATATTGTCATGATTTTTGATGAATGTACGCCTTATCCAGCGACTCATGAAGAAGCGCAGAAATCATTGCAGCTGTCTTTACGCTGGGCTAAACGTTGCAAGACCCACCATCATGAAGTTCTGGACAATAAAAATGCGTTGTTCGGTATTATTCAGGGTGGCATGTATGAAGATCTTCGGGATGAATCACTAGAAGGCCTGCTTGAAATCGGGTTTGATGGCTATGCAATTGGTGGCTTATCTGTTGGTGAGCCGAAAGAAGAGATGATCAAAGTGCTGGATTATCTTCCTAACAAAATGCCGCATGATAAACCGCGCTACCTCATGGGTGTTGGTAAACCTGAAGATATTGTTGAAGGTATCCGCCGTGGGGTTGATATGTTTGACTGTGTCATGCCTACCCGAAATGCGCGGAACGGTCATTATTTTGTGACAGATGGTCTAGTCCGTATTCGCAACAGCAAATACCGTCATGATCAGAGCCCGCTTGACCCGCACTGTGACTGCTATACCTGCAAGAATTTTACCCGGGCTTATCTGTTCCACCTCGAGAAATGTGGTGAAATGCTGGGCTCCATGCTAGGAACCATTCATAACCTGCGCTATTACCAGCGCTTCACTCAAGACATCCGTGATGCACTCGACAATGGTACCTTTGAAGCTTTTGTTGAGGACTTCTATACACGTCGTGGAATGGAAGTGCCGCCTTGCCCTGAAGATTGAGAAAGCAGTATTTGCGCTCAACAAAAAGACAAGGTAAATTGCAGGTCAACTCAATTTAAATGTCATGACAATGGCAACAGTTTTAATATTTAATAGGAAATCGACATGAGCTTTTTAATCTCTACTGCTCACGCTGCGCCGGCGGCTCAGCAAGGCCCGAGCATGATGGCTAACTTATTGATGATTGCAGTATTTATTGCAATTTTCTATTTCCTGATCTGGCGTCCACAGGCCAAACGTGCCAAAGAACACCGTACACTCGTTGAAAGTCTGGGTGTAGGCAGTGAAGTGGTTTTTGCCGGTGGCTTGATGGGTCGTATTACCAAGCTTGAAGGCGATTTTGCAGTAGTAGAACTAAGCCGCGGTGTAGATGTAAAAATCCAGCGTGCTAGTGTCATTTCAGTTTTGCCTGAAGGCACCCTGAATAACCTTTAATCATAAAAACAGTCGTGCACCCCGCACGGCTTTTTCATTTTAAGAAGACAGCAAATGCGTTACCCTGCATGGAAATATCTGCTGATCCTGGTGGTTCTGGTGATCAGCACCCTGTACGCACTGCCTAGCTTGTATCCCGATGAACCGGCGGTCCAGATTTCTGGTGCAAAAGCCGGCACTCAAATTGATCAGAGTGTGATACAAAAAGCAGAGCAAATATTGAAAGAGGCGAACATTCCGTCTCATGACAATACCTTTACCAATAACGCTGCCCTATTGCGTGTAGACTCTACTGATGCACAACTCAAAGCAAAAGATGTGCTACGCCGCGCTCTGGGTGAAGAATATGTTGTGGCCCTGAATTTGGCGCCTACTACACCTGAGTGGCTACAGAAAATTGGCGCAAAACCAATGAAACTGGGCTTGGACTTGCGTGGTGGTGTACACTTCCTGTTAGAAGTGGATATGGATAAAGCCCTGTCACAGCGTATGGAAACATCCGCGACCGACTTGCGCCGTCAGCTTCGTGAAAATAATCTCAAGTTTAACAGCCTGACTCTGAATAATAATCAGATCAATCTCCAGTTTGCACAAAATGACGACCGTGAAGCTGTAATGGACTTTTTACGCCGCAATGGCAATGAGTTCACCCAGCAAGCACTGGCTAGCAGTACTGGTCCTATGTTGCGCCTCACGTATACTGATGCACGCAGACAGGAAATCCAGTCATATGCTGTTAACCAGAACTTAACCACACTGCGCAACCGTATTAACGAACTGGGGGTGGCGGAAGCACTGGTTCAGACCCAAGGCAGTAATCGTATCGTAGTCGACCTGCCAGGTGTACAGGACACAGCAGAAGCAAAACGGGTACTTGGCCGCACAGCTAACCTGGAGTTCCGCTTAGTTTCCGACTTAAATGATCAGTATATTGATCCCTATACCGGGAAATCTAATGGCCAGCCGTTACCTCCTGGCACAGAACTGTTTGCTTATGAATCGCTAGACAGCGGTCGTCAATTACTGTTACAGCGTAACCGTATCTTGACAGGTGAACGGGTCCAAAATGCCTCTTCAGGCTTTAGTCAGGATACAGGTGGTGCTGAAGTTAATATTACTTTAGACAGCGCTGGCGGCAAACTGATGGCAGATGCCACCCGTAATGCTGTGGGTAAACGCATGGCTGTACTGTTTATCGAAAACAAACAGCGTATCAGCTATGTCACTGATCCGGTTACCGGCACACAGACCGAAGTACGTACACCTTATGCAGAATCTGTAGTGATTAACGCTGCAACCATTCAGGCCGTACTAGGTTCGCAGTTCCGTATTACCGGGCTCGATTCTCCACAAGAAGCGTCTGAATTGGCACTTATGCTACGTGCAGGTGCACTTGCTGCTCCGATGTACTTTGTTGAAGAGCGTGTAGTTGGCCCGTCATTAGGTCAGGAAAATATCGACAAGGGTGTGCTTTCTACTCAAATCGGTTTCTTGCTGGTCGCTATCTGGATGGTGGTCTTCTTCCGTTTATTTGGTCTGATTGCTAACTTTGCTTTGGTTTTTAACCTGGCAATGACTTTAAGCATCATGTCATGGATTGGTGCCGCACTAACCTTGCCGGGTATTGCAGGTATTGTTATTACAATCGGTATGGCCGTCGATGCGAACGTACTGATCTGTGAGCGAATCAGAGAAGAAATGAAATGGGGGGCCTCGCCCAAACAGGCCATTGTGGCAGGTTATGATCGAGCCTATAACACCATTTTTGACTCAAACCTGACCACCTTCCTCGTCGCCTTTATCCTGTTTGCGATCGGTACTGGTCCAATCAAAGGTTTTGCTGTAACACTCATGATTGGTATTGCCTGTTCGATGTTTACTGCAATTACGGTAACGCGTGCGATCGTACAGATCATTTATGGCAAGCGTCGTAACTTGAAGAAGTTGAGCATTTAAGGAGATCGATGATGACTGAGAATACTCAACCAAAGCAAAAACAGTACGGCCGTCCTGATAATGAGCGCGTTATCGACTTTATGAAAATTGCCTTACCGGCAGCTATTATTTCGATAATCCTTACTGTCGGTAGCCTGTTTTTTATCGTTACTAAAGGCCTAAATCTCGGGCTGGACTTTACAGGCGGTATCTCTGCCGAGCTGAACTATAAACAGGCAGCCAATCAGGGAGAAGTTATCCGTGCGTTAAATGATGCCGGTTTTAAAGATGCAGTTGTACAAACCTTGGGAAGCAATAGTGATCTCTTGATACGTATGCCCGCACAAGACATAAATGTTGAAGACCTCAACAGTACCTTGACTAAAGCAGCCCAACTGCCAAATAACCCTGCTGAAGTTAGCAAGATTGATTCGGTAGGGGGTCAGGTTGGTAATGAACTGTATGTACGCTCAGCAGGTGCAGTAGCGCTAGCACTTGTCCTGATGCTGATTTATGTCACCATCCGTTTTGAGTTCAAACTGGCAATCGGGGCAGTATTATCCTTGTTCCACGATATCATCGTGACAATCGGTATTTTTGCCATGATGCAGTGGCCATTTGACCTGACCGTACTGGCAGCACTTCTGGCACTTATCGGCTTTTCGCTAAATGACAATATTGTAGTCTCTGACCGTATTCGGGAAAACTTCCGTAAAATTCGTGGTGCCGAGCCACGCGAGATTGTTAATATTGCGCTTACCGAAACCTTGCGCCGTACCGTTCACACCTCAATGACCCTGTTACTCGTGGTTATCGCCATGATGCTCATGGGTGGTGAAGGTCTGCACTGGTTCTCTGTAGCCATGTTCGTAGGCGTATTTGTAGGTACTTATTCTTCTATTTATATTGGTACTTCATTTGCACTGTGGCGTGGTCTGAACCGTCAGGACTTTATCGTACAGGTAAAACCAGAGTTCGAGGATGAAATTCCATAATTTCACCCCGGAGCAATATTTCATTAAAGCCTATCTCCGGATAGGCTTTTTAATGCCGATAAATCTGAATACGCGGGAAAATAAATTCACCACAGCCCTGTCCGGTACGCCAAGCGATGGTAATCAGGCTCTGGGCAACTTCAAAATGCTGGTAAGCAAAATACCCAAGAGATTCATGCTGCATCTGTGAGTTATCATACATGGGATGGACTCTGGTATTTATATCTTTCAGACTTAAACGGATGCCTAAACCACTGGCCTTTAAAATTGCTTCTTTTGCTGTCCAGACTTTAAACCAGTATAGCCTGTCTTCATCCATAGACTTCCAGGTTTGATATTCTTCTTCATGAAATGCATGTTGTGCCAAAGCATCCAGCCTTACTTGACGTTCCAGATCTTCAACATCAATTCCTATGTCCTGCTGCTCAGAACTGGTTACTAATGCATAGATTTTTTTACTATGGGTATGATTGATTGCCAGATTATGTTCTTTTAAGTACGGTTTACCGTGGCATGTATAAGCAAAACTTAAGGCAGTGACGGGCTGTCCTAGTATTTCACTAAGCAGACGATTTCGATAAGCGTAAATAGCCTGCTTACGCTGCTGGATTTGCTGGCGCAGTTCCTGTTGTGGATCAACCTGTTCGAAATGCTTCATAGCACAGATATCAACACGCAGCATATTTTATCCGGTTCACTAAACTAGAAGCAGTATAACGGTTCATGATTAAACAAAAAAACCCAAATCGAAATTTGGGTTTTTAAATTCTGTTAAAGCACTATTTAGCTTAACGCTTGAATTTTTTCTCAGCTTTTTTAAATTTCTGGATATAACGACGGCGACGTGCAGCAGTGCGCTCATCAAGCTGTGATTTACGTCCTTCGAATGGATTTTCTGAAGTTTTAAAATCGATTTTAACTGGTGTACCTTCAAGCTTATAAACTTTACGGAAAACATTTTCCAGATAACGGCGATAATCTGCAGGAGTCTTGTCGACCTTGTTACCGTGAATCACAATCGTTGGCGGATTTTGTCCACCCATATGAGCATAACGCATTTTAATCCGGCGGCCACCAACCATAGGTGGCTGATGTGCTTCGGTTGCATCATTAAGTATCTGTGTTAATTTAGCTGGTGATACTTTCAGGTGAGATGAATCGTAAGCCCGATGGATTGAAGGATAAAGATCACCTACACCAGTACCATGTAATGCTGAAATCAGATGGATACGCGCCCAAGGAATAAAATCAAAACGGCGGTCTACATCCAGTTTACACTGCTTGCGATCATATTCAGACATGTTGTCCCATTTGTTGATCGCAATTACCATGGCCCGGCCAGCTTCAAGTGCATAACCGATCAGGTGTAGATCCTGCTCTACCACGCCCTCACGGGCATCGAGTACTACTACCACTACATGTGCGTCTTTCATGGCTTGCAAAGTCTTTACTACCGAGAATTTCTCGATCATTTCATCGACTTTACCTTTACGGCGCACACCAGCAGTATCAATGAGAGTATATTGACGGCCATCACGCTCAAACGGAATATAAACCGAATCACGTGTAGTTCCAGGCTCATCATATGCAACTACGCGCTCTTCACCAAGCAACCGGTTAACCAGAGTAGATTTACCGACATTCGGACGGCCAATAATAGCCAGACGCAGGCCTGTAGCTTTATCATGTTCTTCCGGATTCTCATCTTCAGGTACATCTGCCAGCACTTCTTCCAGCATTTGTGCCACACCGCGACCATGACTTGCTGCAACATGCATGGGCTCACCAAGACCGAGTTTATAAAACTCGACCACAGCTGCTTCTGCATGTACGCCATCTACCTTATTGGCTACCAGAAAGACTTTTTTGCCAAGTGTGCGTAGTTCACGCGCAATCTGTTCATCAGAGGCCAATAGCCCCGCACGCGCATCAACTACAAAAATAATGAGATCGGCTTCATGAATTGCAGTTTTAGACTGCTCTGCCATGTAAGAGTCAATTCCCTGTTCGCTTTCGCCAATACCACCTGTATCGACTACGATAAAGGATTTGTTTTGATACACAGCATCGCCATATTTGCGGTCACGTGTTAGGCCGGCGAAGTCGGCTACAAGGGCATCACGGCTCTTGGTAATCTGGTTGAACAACGTTGATTTTCCGACGTTCGGACGACCAATGAGCGCAATTACGGGTTTCATAGATTAACCTTTATTCAAGATCAGCCAGTTGGTCTGGTCTGAACATCAGAAACTTTGGAAGAAAATAATAGATCACAGATCTAAATAAAAACACGGGGCATTGAAATTTCAATTACCCCGCGTTTCAAAAAATACGGTTGGGTTTATTTTAGCACAAGCAGAGAAGAATTAACGATTCTGCCAGACGCTTAACGCTCCCTTTCTGGTAGAAACGTAGAGCTGCCCATCAATTACCTGTAGTGAACGTACTTCGCCACCGGTTTTAGAGCGACCTACCAGTTGCCCAGAGGCTGGATCAATCAAATGTAATACGCCATCCAGATCACCAACCACCAGGTCTTGACCAAGTATCACCGGATTACTTAAACGACGGTTGAGCAGGCTATCATTCTGCCAGAGCTGTTCACCTGTCGTGAGATTAAATGCCGTCACTTTACCATCGTTTTGTGCAACAAAAACTGTGTTGTTAAAAACTTCCGGACGCTGTGTACTGCTGGCATCTTCACTCCAGACTACCTGTTGTGATGCCAGATCAGTTACAGTAACTTGCCCCTGATAACTGGTCGTCACCAAAAACTGGCCAGCCATCACAGGATCACCATCAATATCAATCAGGCGCTGCACATCCGAGCGACCGCTACTGACCGCTACACGGCGCTGCATACGCGGCACACCCGTTAATACATCCAAAGCATAAATATAGGCATTAGATGAAGCAATCAGTACTGTACGCGGATCAGCAGAAACTGGGGCTGCCTGGCCACGCAGACTAAACTGTGCATTTGGCAACCGGTATGCCCAGACCTCTTGCCCAGAGGCCAGGTCATGTGCAAAGACATTCCCATCATTTGCCACAGTAATAACACGACCAGCTTGTATCAGTGAGGGGCTGAGTAAAGCCCCTGATAACTGCGCAGTCCATAATTGCTTGCCTGTTGCCTGTTCCAGGGCAAACAGCTGACCTTTACGGTTACCAACAATAACCACGCCATCAGCTGCCTCAGCTCCGGCACTTAACCCTTGCTTGCTGACACGAGTCTGCCAGAGACGCTGTTTACCACGAAAAGCTGCTACTTCGCCTTTAGGATCTACTGTAAAAATAACGCCGTTATCGACTGCGAGTCGTAACCGGAGTGGATCAGCTTCATCGGTAGAAGAAACATTTTGCGAAAATACAGGCACCAGACTTTTTGCTTGCGCAAGCTTTGGCAGTGGATTCGGTTTGGCCTCTTCTACTTTAATTTTATTACTTGAGCAACCGATCAGCGCAGCTGATAATACTGCCATTGCAAATGATATTTTATATTTTCTATCCATTAAGACTCATCCACTTGTGTTTCCAAAATAGGGCGTTCGATTTCAGGATCATCAACTAAAACGCCTACACTTTCGAGTTTAATTTGTAAAATTTGTCGTTCTTTTTTACGCTCAGCAAGTGCATCCCATGCGCTCTGATAAGCTTTTCTTGCTGAGGCAATATCATTTTTTGCCACATACACGTCGCCACGTGCTTCTTCAGCAGTAGCTTTAAAAGCCGGATCAGTTACATCAGCCAGAGTTTTAAGTGCCGCATCATATTTGTTTTGAGCCAATTGGGCATAAGCCAAGCGCAGTTTCAATACATGAACCAGACCTTCATCCTTGAGTTTAGTGGCTTCTACCCGCTTGAGTGCTTTTTCTGCTGCAGCATAATCACCACGGTCATAAGCCTGCTTAGCCATTACAAACTGGGCCTGAAGTGCGTGTACAGAATCAGGCGCTTCTTTCACAATCTTGTCAGCAGATTGTGAAAGTGCATTCAGGGCATTAATATCCTGACTATTTACATTTCTGGCTTCATCCATAAGCTGCTGCACCTTGGCAGTACGCATCTGATTCTCAGCCAGAGTTTTCTTTTGCCAGTATTCCCAGCCAAAAAAGGCAATTAACGCAATTAAAATACCGCTAATAATGGCAGAGCCATATTTTTTGGTAAATGACTTTAAATTATCTAGCTGGTCTTCATCACTTAATGCGTTCATGTGATTATCCTTTTTTGTTTATATTCTCGGCTTATTCAGAGGCAAGCTGTTCAATCAGGTACGGCGTAAGATTGTCTATTTCAACTTCAACCTGCTCTGCATTTTCCAGACGTTTTACTGTCAGCTTCCGGTTTTCCCATTCGCGCTGCCCCAGAATCACGGCAAAAATTGCTCCAGACTGATCGGCCTTTTTCATTTGGCTTTTCATGCTGCCCTGTGATCCAGTTTTTAGGCGGAATGGACTGTTAGCTGCCTCAAACTGGTTACGGAACTGTTCTGCCATGACCAGGGCTTTCCCCTGATAAGCAGGTTCTGCCAGCAAGAATATCTCGCAGTCACGCACGGCAGTATTATCTTCAACCTGTTCAAGCAGAAGTAATAAACGCTCCATTCCCATAGCAAAACCCACAGCCGGTACAGACTGGTCTGCTTTACCTTTAAGCTGGCCTACTAAACTGTCATAACGGCCACCGGCACACACTGTGCCCTGTGAGCCTAAATGAGTGGTGGTCCATTCAAAGACAGTTTTGTTGTAATAGTCGAGGCCCCGTACCAACTTTTGATTAATGACAAAACTAATGCCTGCATCAGTCAAATACTGTTGCAACAGGTTAAAGTGCGCCAATGTTTCCTCACCCATAAAGTCATGAAGTTTTGGCGCATTTTCTAAAATAGATTGAGTTTTAGCATCTTTGGAATCCAGAATTCGTAGGGGATTCGTGGTTAAACGGCGCTGTGAATCTTCATCCAGATCTGCTTTATGTGATTCTAGAAATCCGACCAGTGCTGCACGGTAAGCTGCACGTTCATCAGCTTCACCCAAGGTATTTAGCTCTAACTGAACTTTCTCTGCCACCCCCATACGTTTCCACAGACGTGCAGTCATCAGAATCAGCTCTGCATCCATATCTGGCGTTGCTACACCAAAAGTTTCGACCCCAAACTGATGAAACTGACGATAGCGGCCTTTTTGCGGTTTTTCATAACGGAACATCGGACCGATATACCACACACGAGGCGTCGCTCCGCGCAGCAGGTTATGCTCAAGCATTGCACGCACACAGCCTGCCGTTCCTTCAGGACGTAATGTCAGAGACTCCGGTGGATTACCTTTGTCCAGAAATGTATACATCTCTTTTTCAACAATATCGGTTGCATCACCGATCGAACGTTTAAACAGATTCGTCTGTTCAACTATCGGCAAACGGATTTGTTGATAGCCATATGCATCCATCAAAGATAACAGATGCTGCTCTAGACGTCTCCAGGCCGGGGTCTGTGCTGGAAGAATGTCATTAAAACCTTTGATTGCGACAATTGAACTCATGATGAACTACGAATGATCTCTTTAGATTTAGCTTCTTCAAGCTCGGAAACACGTTGACGAACCATAGTTTCGATTTCATCAACCAGCTGATTGGTATCAATTAAATGACTTTTTTCACCATTACGGTACACCAGTGAACGTGGACTTGCACCCACTACACCAATATCGGCTTCTTTAGCCTCGCCCGGACCATTGACCTTACAGCCAATTACGGAAACATCCATAGGTGTACGGATATCTTCCAGACGCTCCTCTAAAGCCTGCATAACTTTAATCACGTTGAATTCCTGACGTGAGCAGCTTGGACAGGCAATAAAGTTGATACCATTGGAGCGCAGACTGAGCGATTTTAAAATATCAAAACCGATTTTAATTTCTTCTTCAGGTTCAGCCGCCAGGGAAATACGCATGGTATCTCCGATGCCTTCCATTAACAAACCGCCTAGCGCAATGGCGGATTTGACAGAGCCTGTCCGGTAGACACCTGCCTCAGTCACACCTAGATGCAGCGGATTATCAATCTGCTGTGACAAGAGGCGATAAGCATCCATAGTCAGAAATACATTAGAAGCTTTAACCGAAACTTTAAACTCCTGAAAATTCAGGCGATCAAGAATGTCAATATGGCGCATCGCTGACTCAAGCAATGCCTGCCCGGTCGGTTCACCATATTTTTTCTGAATGTCCTTTTCCAGTGAACCAGCATTTACTCCAATACGCATAGAGATATCATGATGTCTGGCTGCAGCGACTACTTCACGGATTTTGGCTTCAGAACCAATATTTCCAGGATTAATACGCAGGCAATCTGCGCCAAAATCAGCAACAGCCAAGGCAATTTTATAGTCAAAGTGAATGTCAGCCACCAAAGGCACACTTACTTGCTTACGGATTTCACCAAATGCCTTTGCCGCTTCCATACTTGGCACTGAAACCCGCATGATATCCGCTCCTACATCTACACAGCGCTGAATCTGTGCAACTGTTGCAGCCACATCACAGGTTTCGGTATTGGTCATACTCTGGATACTGATGGGAGCATCACCTCCCACATACACTGAACCGACACGGATTTTACGTGTCGGCCGGCGTTTAATCGGATTTTCAATCATTGCATCGCTCTACTGTTGCGAATTAGCGAGACAAACGGAATTCTGCTTTTCCGTTCACCGTATATGGAGACAATGAAATCTGCTCACTATTTAAACTGAGTGATACTGCGGTCGCATCATCAAGACGGATCTGATATGGGCTTTCACCGCTTAGTGTCAGAGTGGAATCCTGACGTCCTGTCGCCAGCACCTTACCTGTCGCATCAACTATATAAACAGAGGTAGGCCGGGTAAAATTCAAGACCAGCTGATCACCAGATGCTGCTGCATTCGGACTGTTATCCAGATCAACAATCTGAACCTCTGACTGGGCTACAGCTGGCCGCTCAGTTTCGCCCTTTTTACCTGATGTCCAGTTCTGGATAGCAGCCACCACCAGCCAGACTAGCAGTAGAATCACAGCTGCCACAATAGCCCGTTTTATCCATTTTCGGTTACGGTCACTGTTAGAACCAGGCAATTTACCCATAATTTTAATCGGGGAGTTATTCAGTGCATGATTTGGCAGCAGGCCGGTATCATTGGCATAAATCTCATCAAACCGCTGGATAATAGCAGTTGCATCCGTACCCAGATATTTAGCATAAGAGCGGTAATAACCTTTAATAAATGCTGCCTCAGGCAGGGTTTTATAATCATCCTGCTCAAGCGCCTTCAAAGTCTTTAAAGGTATTTTAAGGTCAGCCGCCACAGTTTCAAGTTCAAGGTTTTTTGCAATACGGATATGGCGTAAATACTCACCAGGACGTTGAACATTTCCTAACGCATTCGGCGCTACGTTAGAGCTAGAACCAGTAGGTTGCTGTGAATTAGGATTTACTTCCATACGGCCTCAGTACTGTGCTGTAATTGCAAATAACGTTGATATTCTTGGCTGTCCGGGAACAAGGCACGTAACTGGTTCACCAAAACTTGTGTTCCCATTTTATCATCATTGGCACGCGCAATTCGAATTCCGATCCAAAGAGCACGCGCACCCTGATTCTTTTGCCCTACACGACGCACATATTGTTCATAAAGCTGTGTAGCAGCAGGAATCTGTTGCCGCAAATAGAAAATTTCCGCTAACTCTAACATTGAAATGGAAGAATCGCGGTTAGCTTGCAATGCCTGTTTGAATGTTTTTTCAGCATTCGCAACATTGCCGAGCTTAAGATAAATTCGTCCCAGATTTTCAAGCGCCTGGTAACGCTGCTCATAGCCTAAAGTTGCACCAGCAATTTCCAGTTGTTCGATCGCATCTTTATAACGACCGATCTGGTACAAATAGGCACCATAATTATTACGCGCCTGTGCATTTTTAGGCTCAATTGAAATAGAGCGTCTGAAATAACTCTCAGCCTTGTCCAGATTTAGCTGACTTCCCTCTTGCTGGAGCAGTACTCCCATCATCATGTTCGCAGTGGCGTCTCTGGAATCAACTTCAAGTGCCTGGTCAAGTGCTCGTTTAGCAGCATCCAGATCACCCGATTTAATATATTCCGCTGCCAGCTGGGTTCGAACTTTGACTGCCTTTTCTGGATCCTTACTGAGGGTATCAGGAGTCTGGCAAGCAGTAACAAGCAAGGCCGACAAAGTCACTGTAAGTAATACAAATGTTTTATACACCGGCTTTCTCAACTGCTTTTCTCCTCTCAGGTTTATCTATCCATGAGAGCGCATAATTTCATTGCGCTCTGCTACTTTCTTTTTCCACTGTTCAGCACGACGAGTACGGTCTGCAACCTGTCCCACCAGCTGGCCGCAGGCTGCATCGATATCATCACCACGAGTCTGACGAATCGTACACACAAAACCCGCATCCGACAAAGCTTTTTGAAAAGCAATAATACGGTTGCGGCTAGAGCGGCCATAAGGAGCATGCGGGAACGGATTAAACGGTATGAGGTTAATTTTGCTTGGCAGGTTCTTTAACAGCCTGATCATCTGCTGGGCATGCTCAAGTGAGTCATTTACCCCGTCCAGCATGACATATTCAATCGTAACGTGTTTGCGTGCACTTTCATTGCCATCTTTATTGATGTAACGCTGACAGGCAGCAATCAGCTGCGCCAACGGATACTTTTTATTGATGGGAACCAGCTCATTACGCAGTTCATCATTTGGCGCATGTAAAGAAATTGCCAGGGCTACATCAATATCCTGTGCCAGCTGATCAATTTTAGGCACTACGCCTGAAGTCGACAATGTGACACGGCGCTTGGACATCCCATAAGCAAAATCATCCAGCATAATATACATGGAGCTTAAAACCGCATCATAGTTTAAAAGCGGTTCGCCCATTCCCATCATGACCACATTGGTCACGGAGCGGGTGCGTTCAGCTACCGGTACATCTTCCATATAAGACTGGTTAGCTACCCATAACTGCCCGATAATTTCATCAGGTGTTAAATCACGCTGAAAACCCTGTTTACCGGTAGAGCAAAACGAGCAGTCCAAAGCACAACCAACCTGTGAAGAAATACATAGGGTTTTGCGCAAACCGGTCTTATCTTCTGCTGGAATCAGTACGGTTTCTACCAGTGAGCCTGCGCCATCTCCAACACGAAAAACCCATTTACGCGTACCGTCTTTAGAATAATGACGATGCACCACTTCAGGTGCCTTAATTTCACATAACTGTTCTAGCTTGGCACGCAGCTTTCCAGAGATATTGGTCATCTCGGCAAAGTCGGTCACAAAATATTGATGCATCCATTTCATCACCTGACCGGCACGGAACTTTTTCTCTCCAAGCTTTTCGAAAAAATTTTCCAGCTCAGCACGAGACATGCCCAGCAGATTCACCTTTTTCAGCGCACTATTTGAGGCTTGAGTAGCAGGTGAAGGCTGTTGTTCATCTGTTGACGGAGATGAAACGACCACTTCAGAACTCATGTGTATTACCTAACTCATGTCAGAGATCAATGGGAGTTGCTCAATATTCAAGCAATAAATTCTTTAGAGAATAAAAAAACCAGATAAGTATAATAACACTTATCTGGTTTAAATGCTGTCAATTAACGAGTGCGTGGGCAGATCTCGTTGTCAGCAAAGAAGTAAGCAATTTCACGCTCAGCAGATGCAACTGAGTCTGAACCGTGAGCAGCATTTTCATCAATAGAAGTTGCGAAATCTGCACGGATAGTACCAGGAGCTGCTTCTTTCGGGTTAGTTGCACCTAGAATGTCACGGTGAGCAAGCACTGCATTTTCACCTTCAAGTACAGATACAACTACTGGACCAGAAGTCATGAATGCAACCAGGTCACCAAAGAAACCGCGTTCTTTATGTTCAGCATAGAAGCCTTCAGCTTCAGCTTGAGTCAGGTGTTTCATTTTAGTTGCAACGATTTTTAGGCCAGCTTTTTCAAAACGAGCAAAAATATCACCGATGTGGTTTTTAGCTACTGCATCTGGCTTAACAATAGATAGAGTACGTTCAACTGCCATGATTGGCTCCTTAACTGAAAATTTAAACGTCAAAAAATTTGGCGCATTATACCTGAGGTCACACGCGATAAGCAGCTTTGAATATGTAAAAAGTTTAGGTTTTTTTAGCTATTTTTAGCGGACTTCATCAATCCAGGCCATTTGAATCGCTTCAAGTAGTCCTTCAGTTGATTTTTCTGGATTATCACTAAACTCAGGTAATGCACAAACCCAGGCATGCAGGTCAGTAAAGCGTACCCATTGTGGGTCAACTTCAGGGTGTGCTTCAGAGAGCTCAATGGCAATATCAATGGTATCTGTCCAGCGTAAACCCATAATCCAAGTTTCCATCATTTATTTACTGTTACGCTACTTTATCAATTCCATCTGGGTAGAGATAGTCTGGAAATAAAAACTTATAACTTAAAGTATAAGCTCAAACCAAGGAGCACAGTAGATCAATACTCCTGCAACGCCTGCACCCAGAATAGCGCCAATCAGTACATCACTCGGATAATGCAGTCCTAGAACCATGCGTGAAACAGCTACCAATACCGTAAAAGGCAGCATAAGTATCATGAGTACAGGTTGTACATAGCCCAAACTTACCGTCGCCAATACTGCATGTAGCGTATGTCCTGAAGGAAAGCTGAAGTGATCCAAAGGGCGCTCACCCAGAATGATGACCTGATGTACCTGATAAGGTCTGGGTCGAGTAGTTTTACATTTTAAGAATTTATAGAGACCTGTTCCAAGCAGCCCACCCAATGATAAATAGATAATTTGCAGACTATAAGCCAATCCTTTAAGCATCCAGACAGCTGCCAGCATTACATACCAGAAAGCTCCATCGCCTAGCCGGCTGATTATTTTGAAAAACAGGGCTATACGCTGTGAATGGGAAAAGTGATTAAGATATAGGCAACCTTTTAAATCAAGGTCTAATATTCTAATTTTGGCATTTCTAAATCTCATTATTATTCTCCTCTTTAGAAAAAGGATGCTAGGTGGTCATGACGGACTCCTGCACGACTTGGTAGAGCGCCTGCTCAAGCTGTTGTACTGGCTGCTGCCAGCCTGCATGCTGAACCCGCTTGCGGGCGTTTAGGCCCATTGTTCTTAAAACAGCATTCTCAGGCAGGTTCTCAATTGCCCTGCTTAAACCATCTATATCTTTTAAAGGGCTGAGCCACCCCGTTTGTCCGTGTTCAACATATACATGGGCACAAGCATAATCATAAGCGATTACAGGTAAACCGCTAGCCATTGCTTCTAAAACTACATTTCCAAATGTTTCGACCTGGCTGGCAAAAGTAAATACATCAGCACTAGCGTATGTAGTCGCCAATATTTCTCCACTTAAATTACCAGTAAAGATCACATTCGAATTCTGGACCATTTTTTGTAAGCGTAAACGGTCCGGTCCATCGCCAACAATGACTAATTTAGGTGATGACTCTTTATTGCTATAGAGCCGTGCATGACTTTCAATCAGTACATCCACTTCTTTTTCAGGAGAAAGCCGCCCCACATATAACAGAACTTTCGTATCGGCAGTTACTCCCCAGCTTTTGCGCAACTGCTCAGAGCGTTTCTCCGGATTAAATTGTTGTGGATCTACTCCACGCGCGATCACTTTTAAAGGGCAAGAGACCCCCATATCTTTTAGCAACTGCTCGGTATCCTTGCTGGGTATACAGGTCAGTTGGGTACTATTATGAAACCAGCATAAATATTTCTGGACAGGTTTGACCAGAAAAGCCAAATCAAAGAAACGGCTAAAATCCTGAAAAGGAGAATGAAAACCGCTTGAAACAGGAATACCAGCTGACTTTGCCGCCTGTAACGCTGTTAATCCTAGCGGCCCTTCTGTCACAATATGCACCACATGAGGCTTGAAATCATCTAGTGCCTGGGAGACCTTTAAATACTGGGGCCAGCCAAAATGTAGTCCCGGATAGCGTGGAATCGCTTGCGAAACCACCAGACATTCCCGGTTGGGAGTAAAATGTGGACATGGCTGATGCTGATGTGGCCGGATGAGTAAAATTTTATGGCCTTGCTGTTGCAGACCTTTACAAAGCTGTAGCAAAGATAAAGCTACGCCATTAATTTCGGGTGGCCAAGTTTCGGTGACCAAAGCAATTTTCAGGCGTGGACGGACTATTCCCTGAATCAGCTCAACTTCAGAGGTAGAATTAAGCTGCTGGTTTTTAAAATAGAACCTGAAATTTTCTGGAAAATCCTGCTGCTTGAAGGCTGTAGCGTATGGATTAGACATACGTCACCTGACTGATCTAATTATTCTCATATATTCACTATAGAAGTCATGCTTGACAGAAATATGATCAGGGCATGACAGTTTTCTGACAGACCATATAAAAAGCACGCCGAAGCGTGCTTTTTTCACTGATACACCCTAGTGTTTTAAGCTTGACCTTTTAACTTGGCATAGTCTAAAAGCACATTTGCAGCTTCAGAAACGAAGGTTTCTTCCTCGGGTAATGGTGGGCGTTGAGTAGCTTTCATCTTGGCACGTGATTCTGCTAATGCTTCCAGTGAAGCCTGATAGCTTTCCCAATTAGCATAAGGTTTTTGGCCTGCGATCTGGCGACGGGCATTTTCAGCAGCCAAGGTTTTCTGTTCAAGATCCTTTAACTCAGCCTTGCGTTGATCAATGTCCAGCGCAAGCTGTTTTTTCTCTTTGCCGGCCTGAGAGATGGCTTTACGTTGATCCAGATACTTAAATTGCGGATCAAGCTTTACGCGCTGGCTGGATAACTGGGCCAGTTGAGCAACATAAGGCTGAATAGATCCTTCACGCTTGAAAGGTGCAGTTGGAATAGTATCCCACTTTAAGGCATTTTTAGCTTTACGCTCGCCAAACTCCTCATCATAAATATCGACCAGTTTAATATCAGGAATGACGCCCTTATTCTGGGTACTGCCACCTGTAACGCGGTAGAATTTACGCTGTGTCAGTGTAGCCTGTCCATATGCCAGAGTATCCAGCTGCACTTGAGCAGTCCCCTTACCTGTGGTAGTACTGCCAATTACAATACCACGCTCATAATCCTGAATAGCTGCTGAATAGATTTCACTTGCTGAAGCAGAAGCCAGATTGACCAGTACCGCCAATGGGCCAGCATAGGTTTGTAATCCACCATCATTATCTTCAAAGACGCTGACATTACCGTTACCATCACGGATTTGCACTACCGGGCCTTCCTTGATGACCTGACCCAGCATACGTGCAACTTCTTCTAGTGAGCCTCCAGGATTATTGCGCAGATCAATAATTATTCCTTCTACATTTTTAGCAGAAAGTGCACGTAATGCATTATTGGTATCCTCTGAAACCGAGCGATACTCCGTACCTGCACGGCGTGCGCGGTAGTTCAGGTAGAATGACGGAATTTCAATTACACCAAACACATGTTTTTTACCATCACGATTGATTTCAACCGTCCGTGAACGGACTCCTGCATCTTCTTCCTGAATGACATCACGAACTAAAGTGACGGTACGGGCCTGGCCCATTGAAGCTCCACTACCTAAAAGCTTTAAGGTTACTTTGGTGCCACGCTTGCCTCGAATCAGTCCAACAATTTCTGCACTTGGCCAACCAATGACGTCAATCATTTTGCCGCCATCTTGTGACACCCCGATAATTCGGTCACCAGATTTCACTTGTCCCGATTTACCAGCCGGACCACCTTCTACAATTGTTTCAATTTTAGTGTAGTCTTCATTACCACGTTCCGGCCGGATTGATACCCCGATGCCTTCAAGCTGTAAAGTGGTCTGACGGTTCAGCTCCATTGCATCAATTGGCGGAAAATAGTTACTGTGCGGATCATAAGTTGCCAGCATAGCATTCAAGGTTTTGTCCAGTACATCGTCACTCTTAATGCGACTGATACGTTCCAGCTGACGGGTATAACGTTTGGTGAGGGTCTGAACCGGGGACAAGTCCTCAAAACTGGAAAGATCCTGACCGTTTGCCAGCTCCGGGTTATCTTTAATCGCTTTTTGCTTGGCCAGTTCTTCTTCTTTAGTGATAGTCAGGTTAATCAGCTGGGACACCAGCATTTTCCGCCAAAAATCTTGCTGCTCGGCAGTTGTTTTAAAATAAGGTGCCTTCTCTCGGTCTGTTTCGATAAAGACATTCGGCTGTTTCAAATTCTGCGGTTTCTTGAGTTCATTAAGCATGAACTGGTAAAACGCAGCTAGACGCTGACGGTACTGCGCATGAATTGTATAGGGACCAGACAGATCTCCCGCCTTTAAGGATGCGCCAAAATTTGAACCGTATTTATTTTTATATTGCTCGACTTCCGGCTGTAGAAATAGTGAATGGTCTGGATCAAGGCTGTCCAGATACATCTCCAGAATCCGATTGGATGTCTGGGCATCAAGACGCATATTTAAGTAATGCTGACGGTCTACCAAAGTTGCCAACTGACGTGAAACCAGAGCCTGTTCCTGGGTCGGCTGAAGCGATACAGAAGAAACAGCCGTTTGATTGGTTGCAGCAGTTGCCTGACTAATGGCATGTGAAAAGAACAGTCCCCCAGTTGCCACTGCAACTGCACAAGCGAGCATTTGAAGTTTCATAAATAATTAATACTTCCTTGGATATTCCCAATTACACCACGATGTTTCCGAAATGAACAAAGCGAATTCAATATCTTAAACAGGCCGAAAAGTTGTATCGTGTAGTTTTATCATATTCTGTACCCACAAAATGTAGCAAAACATTGCTGAATTCAGGTATTGTTTTAATTAAAGATCTTAATACGGAACCCCATATGATTGGCGCACTAATGCTCGATATCGCCGGTACAACCCTGACCTTAGAAGATATTGAACTATTAAAGGCTCCGCAAGTCGGCGGCATGATTTTATTTTCACGGAATATTGAGTCTCCTGAACAGGTCCGTACGCTGACTGATCATATGCGTCTGATTCGTCCAGATATTTTAATTGCGGTAGATCAGGAAGGTGGCCGGGTACAGCGCCTTAAAACCGGCTTCACCCTGCTACCTGCCATGGGCCGTTTTGGTGAAGTCTATCAGCAGAATCCAGAAGCCGCTCTGGACCTCGCAGAAAAATGTGGCTGGCTTATGGCAACTGAAGTTCTTGCTGTAGGGATCGATTTTAGTTTTGCGCCCGTGCTCGATATCAATGCCATTAGTGATGTCATTGGTGACCGGGGTTTTGCTTTGACCCAGGCTGATATTATTCCTCTCGCACACGCTTTTATTCAAGGTATGCACCGTGCCGGTATGGCCACTACAGGTAAACATTTCCCAGGCCACGGTAATGTCAAAGCAGACTCTCACGTGGCCGCTGCCATTGATAACCGTAGTTATGATGAAATTTATCAGAATGACATGCAGCCCTTTATTCAATTACAGTCCAAACTGGATGCACTCATGCCGGCTCATGTGATTTATGAACAGGTTGATTCTAAACCAGCCGGTTTTTCCGAGTTTTGGGTACAACATATTTTGCGTAAAGAACTTAAATTTGATGGTGTATTATTTTCAGATGACCTGACCATGCAGGCCGCTTGTGTAGCTGGTGGTGCTGATGCGCGTATACAAGCTGCACTGCAAGCTGGCTGTGATATGGGTCTGGTTTGCAATGACCGTACAGCTGCCCGTCTGGCACTGAGCGCTATTCAGGATTTCCCATTACCAGACCAGCAACGCCTGGAACGGATGCGCGGTAAAATCCCAGATATTTTACCTAAATCAGGACTTGAACTGGGTACCGAATGGCAACAAATCAAACAGGAAATTGAAGCATTTAAAGCCAATAGCTGCCATTAAGCGGTTAAAGTCAAAAGAGCATTACACATGCTCTTTTTTCTTATATAAATAGCAACTGATTAAAATAAAAATGAGGATTTATTCATGACACGAGAGCTGTCTAGACACCGGCATATTTCTTTTACTGCTCATTATACTGGTTATATTTGGTATCAGATGGGAATTTCACATCCTGAACTTGCTACGTCCAAGGGTAAAAGTCTGGCGATGCTGGTTAAACCGGTAGAAAGCTGGGCAGAGAAGTTTATAGGCGCCAGTATGCGCAGCTCTTTGAAACAGCGTCATGAAATGCTAGATGATGCGCTTAAACAGTTGCTTGAGCAAACACCAAATTTACAGGTTCTGGAAATTGCCTGTGGATTATCACCACGTGGTTGGTGGTTTAGAAAACATTATCCACAAATCGACTATCGTGAACTGGACTTGCCAGCAATGGCACACATCAAACAACAAGCACTACAACAGATTGACCCTAATAGCCCAGAAGTTTTATCTGTTGATTTATTTAGTGAAAACTTTAAACAGGTTTTTGAAATTTTTGATCCTAAACGTCCTTTAGTTGTTATCAGTGAAGGATTAGTCAACTATTTTGACCTGACTCACTTAAAACAGCTGATCAGCAGTATTTCTCTTTATGGCAGTAAGTTTAGAACATTACATTATCTGACCGACCTTTATCCCCAGCCCCAAGGCAGATGTCTGGCAAAGGTCATGTGGAGCAGCAGTAAATTATTAAAATGGATGTCACGTAGTGCTTTTACTTTCCATTTTCAAAATCCGGCTGAAGTACAGCAATTTATACAGAACGCAGGTTTTGATGAGGGCGAGGTTATTCAACCTGCAGATTCTCTTTATTCAAAAGGCTCTAAGCCTGCTCAAGAGGCCCGGTCACACGATATTGTCTGGATGGTTCATGCACAAAAAAAACAGCGTATATGACGCTGTTTTTTTAATATTTTAAATCAAGCTAAAGTCATAGCTTCCTGCTGACAGGCAATAAAATGAAGTAAACGTTCTGCCAGTTCAAAACTGCCATGCTTGAACAGTGCACGTATACCCTGCTGTTCTGCTTCAAAAATCAGACACTCTATTTGAAACACTCCCTGATCATCTTCAAGGTGAAGTGCCAGATCACGTGGATATTGCTGTATCAGGTTTAGTTGCTGCGGGTCAGGAATTTTTAAATACACACCAAAAAAGCTGATGTCAGAAATATTCACTTGAAATTCTACAGGCAGGTAACGGTGTGACAGTTGTGAAAGTTGACCGTACATAGAGATACGTCTTTCTCCACGTCGCTCCATCGTCAGAATTTCTTCACGAGTCATAGGAATAATGCCTTCGAGTCCTTCCAGCGCTTCGGCATTTAGGAAGGCTGAAAAGAGACGCATAGTTTCTTTACGCCGCTGTAACTGTGGAACATGGTCAGCATTGGCAATCAGGGCAAACTCCATATCCGGACATTGCAAGGCAAAATATGCGTTTTCATGAGGTAGTGTAAAACTGTCATATTGTCCAGCTGCAACAAGTGTTTTACAGGCAGGAGCAGGAACATGCTGTAATCTGAGTAATCGACTGCAATTAATCGCATAACGCTCACGTTCAGTAGACTGAAACTCAGCCATTTGTCGAAAGAACAGACGTTTGGCAGTAGGTGACATACGGGTCTTGTCTAGCTTGGCATGATTAACCAGATACAGAATCACCGCCTGGCCGAACTCTTCCATCCGGTCTTCCTGCATAAGTTTGAGTGATTCTTCTAAAATCATGCGCCAGCTTTTCCGGGTTTTTTGCATTACGCCCATCAGAATCATACGCTCTACCAGTTCAGGTCGCTGCTCAGCAAAATAAGCCGCTACTACAGACCCAAGGGACATGCCCATAACTGATACTTTTTCCAGTCCTTCAATGTCGAGCCATCGACCAAGCATAGCCGCCAGGTCTGGCAATTCCAGACTTCCGGCAGACACACCGCTGTCATGATTCATAATTTGCTGGTTAGCCCCCATAGAAGGTAAGTCAATCAGAATAATCGGACCACTGGCAAAAAGCTGTTCAACACAATACTTGTAGGAATTGAAATTCTGAAATGCTCCACCCACAATAACAATAGGAGTTTTATGCACTGTCGCAGGTTGGGCGATAGCCATATACTCAACTTTCCAGCCGTCAATCCAGGTCATGCGTGGAGGTTGTTTAAAAATATCCTTATGGTAAAAATCAAAAAAATGACGGTGTTGCTTCCCTTCAGCATCCATGCCCACTTGGATAATAGAATTCATACTCCCTCCTCAACGCTTGCTTTATTTTTTATTGTGCAAGTCGGTTTTTAAAACCAAGGTATTCCTCTACCTTTTATAGACGTTTTGTTTTCTATAATTTTTTATTCATTTTATAGAATGCATTTCATAGTATACAAATGCTTTATTTTTGGGCAACTGCTTTCGTTACCGTTCATCTAGTTTTAGCGCTGAAAGTATTTCCAAAACTTTTTTATACTGCACTACATGACAGTTTTTTTTGAGACAAGCCTTCATTGCGCAGGCGGAGACTGTTACTATCAAAGAAAATTCTGAGTGATCAAACCGCTATGCACAATTCGATTGAACAGTATATGCAGACGGTCGGACAACAGGCTCGTCAGGCTTCGCGTCTGCTGGCCAGTGCTTCTACCGATACTAAAAACAATGCCTTGTCCGCAATCTACACAGCGCTTGAGAACAGTGAAACACAAATTCTCACGGCTAACCAGATAGATATGACCAAAGGCCGTAACAATAATTTGGACAGTGCACTGCTCGATCGCTTGGAACTGACTCCCAGCCGTTTCAAAGGAATGCTGCAGGGTTTAAAGGATGTCATCGGTCTGGTAGATCCGATTGGTGAAATTACTGACATGTCGTATCGTCCTTCAGGCATCCAGCTCGGTAAAATGCGCGTACCCTTAGGCGTAGTCGGTATGATTTATGAATCCCGTCCGAATGTTACCCTAGAGGCTGCCTCTCTTGCGCTTAAATCAGGCAACGCCATCATTTTACGTGGTGGCTCTGAAGCATTCGAATCGAATCAGGCGATTGCAGCGGCTATTCAACATGGTTTAAAAACTGCCGGACTGCCCGAACATGCGGTTCAGGTACTGGAAACCACCGACCGGGCTGCTGTAGGCCAACTGATTACCTTGACCGAATATGTCGATGTTATTGTGCCACGTGGTGGCAAGAGCCTGATTGAACGAATCACAGAAGAGGCACGTATTCCTGTGATCAAGCATTTAGACGGTAACTGCCATGTATTTGTAGAGGCACAGGCAGATTTGCATAAAGCCTTGCCAATTGCTTTAAATGCAAAGACTCATCGTTACGGCGTATGTAATGCCATGGAAACCCTGCTGGTCGATGAACAGATTGCTGATGACTTTCTACCCCATATTGCCGAGCTGTATCAGGAAAAGCAGGTTGAGCTACGTGGCTGTCCTGAAACCCGTCGTATTTTGGGTACTTCAGTCAAGGCCGCCACTGAAGAAGACTGGTACACCGAATATCTTGGGCCAATTCTGGCAGTAAAAGTCGTGAGTGGTATTGATGAAGCAATTGAGCACATCAATAAATATGGCTCGCATCATACTGATGCCATTATTACTGAAAACTTCTCTCTGGCACGTAAGTTTCTGGCCTTAGTAGACTCAAGTTCAGTGATGGTCAATGCATCGACCCGTTTTGCTGACGGCTTTGAATATGGTCTGGGTGCCGAGATCGGCATTTCAACTGATAAGATTCATGCCCGTGGTCCGGTGGGTCTCGAAGGGCTAACCTCACAAAAATGGATCGTTTTAGGTGATGGACAAATCCGTCATTAATTTCCTGTTTAATTAGGATTACCTGTATACAAATCCTGATGTTTAGCATCAAACTCTGGTGCTAAACAGCCCAAATACTCCAAAATTTCTCTTTTCAGTCTAATAATTATAAAAACAAGGAGATGGATATGTTCTTTTATTTAATGTTGAGTACTTTCATTTTAGCACTACTGGTTTCCTTCATTGTGATGCGAATTTTTTCCAGCTCTATTAATACTATTTTAGCCCGTATCATTCATGATCCTATTTATACAGCTTGGGCCAAATATACAAAATTTGCCGGCATGGTCGTAGGTACCTCTTCCGGAGTTCGCATCTACGATATGGAAAAATATATTAATCCTGTCAACTACGGCCCCAAAGATGAACATTTTATTATTGAACTGACGAATGAGCGCTGGTTTCTGGAAATTTACCGGACAATTATCGAAACTTTGCAAGGTTTAGCCTGGATGATGCTGGTATTTTTTATGGTGGCACTGATTGCCTATGTTCTGGTGAGATGGGCCGAGATGAAATATAAATCTCAGGGGCAAGAGTAATAAATAAAGAAATGAACTATAGATGAAATTTGCAACGATACTTTAGCTTTGCGTAAAACCGAATATGATTTTTTTATTCCTGTGCTACGCTATAACAATTAACTGATTAATATTAAATATTATTGAATAGACCATCCATAGTGCTTAAGTCTAATCGGCTAAAGTCTAGGTTGGACAGAAAAAATACACGTGTTAAAACATACTCATGATCTCTAGCCTGTACACTGGTTCAAGATCAGAGGGACAAGATTATTTCAATTAGAATTCGGGTATCCAACGTGTCTACATCAGTATTAGTCATCAATTGCGGTTCTTCATCTATTAAATATGCCTTAATCTCTGAGCAGGCAAAAGATCGTATCTATGGTTTGGCAGAAAATCTGGGCTCTGCTGATGCACGCATCAAAGGTGTTACCATTGGTGGACAACCACTTGAACTTTCGATCCCTCATGCTGATCACGAACAGGCACTAGAAACCATTTTAAGCCGCCTGTCACAATACAAACCGCAAGCAATTGGTCACCGGGTAGTTCACGGCGGCACACTAACCAAGGCCGAACTACTGACTGATACGATTGTAGAACGTATTCGTGAAGCAACTCCGCTCGCACCATTGCATAACCCGGCTCATCTGGTAGGTATCGATGCCACTATGCGTCTGTTTCCAGAACTTCCTCAGGTTGCAGTTTTCGACACTGCCTTTCACCAGACAATGCCGGCGCATGCTTATCGCTATGCGGTACCAAAATTCCTATACACAGAACATAATGTCCGTCGCTATGGCTTCCATGGCACCAGTCATGCTTACGTTTCTGAGCGTGGTTCAGAACTGGCTGGAAACCTTAAACAAGGGGGCTGGCTAACTGCACATCTGGGTAACGGCAGTTCAACTTGCGCCATTTGGAATGGTCAGAGCGTAGATACATCAATGGGGCTTACCCCTCTTGAAGGTGTAGTAATGGGCACACGCAGTGGCGATGTTGATCCAAGTCTGCACAGCTTCTTAGCAGCCAACCTTGGCTGGGATGTCTATAAGATTGACCGCATGCTGAACAAGGAAAGTGGCCTGCTGGGCTTATCTGATCTTTCTAATGACATGCGAACTTTAATTGAAGCTTCTGAACAGGGCAATGAAGATGCCACGCTGGCAATTGAAGTATTCTGTTACCGTCTTGCCAAATCTCTTGCTGCCATCAGCTGTGGGCTGCCACGTATTGACGGACTGATCTTTACTGGGGGTATTGGGGAAAACTCAGCTTATATTCGTGAAAAGACGCTCTCCTATCTGCCACACTTTGGCTTCAACTTAAATAAAACCCAAAACAATGAATTAAAACGTGGTACTGAAGGTCGGATTGACCAAGGCCATGGCCCACAAATATGGGTGATTCCAACCGATGAAGAGGCACGGATCGCCCAAGAAACCCGTCAGGTAGCTGCACAGACGAGCTTACTATCAAAAAAGTCTGAACTTGCTGTAGAGCCTGCTTAATTGCGGGCTTTAACCTTCTGTGATTTATATTTTGTTTAATTTTTTAAGGCTCCTATGAATACAATTCTACTGATTCCAACTGGAGAAGGTGTCGGTCTGACTTCAGCCTGCCTGGGAATGATCTATGCACTGGACTGTAATGGTATTAAAGCAGGATTTTTAAAACCTTTTTCTGAATCTTTTCAGGAAAATGATCAGAACCGTACCACTAGCCTGTTTGAACATTTATTCCAGACCAGTACGGTTAAACCGATTGCATATGAAAGAGTTAGCCAGCTGATCGCACTGGAAGAAATGGATGAACTGCTTGAAGAAGCAGTCAGCCTGCATCGCAGTGTTGCCGCCAAACATGATGTGATTATTGTAGAAGGCTTACTGCCAAATCATGAGGACCAGTTTGCAGGTGAGTTAAATGCCGCCCTTGCACAGGCACTAGATGCCAAGGTAATCCTGGTCAGTACTGCAGACGTACAGAATCCGCGTAAAACCGCTGAAAAAATTGAAGCACATCTACGCCAGTTCGGTGGCGCTGCTTCAGAGCGTACAGCAGGTGTGCTGTTCATGCGGACTAAAGGCTTACCTGAAGAAGTTGCACAGATTCCGGTGACCATTGACCCTTCACTGCGTTTAAGTGCAGAAATTGCAACCTTCACGATCGAGCTGCAAAAATATAACCGTTATTTAGGGACTGCTGACTTACCGATTATTGGTCTGGTTCCATTTAGCAATACCCTGAGTGTTCCACGTACACTGGACATTGCCCGTCTGATTCAGGGCGAATGGATTCATCAGGGAGAAGCACGGCAGCGTCGTGTATTACATAGCAGCCTGATTACCTCAAGTATTGAATATGAGCTGAACAAATTTGTTGCCGGTGAACTGATTATCAGCGCTTCCGAACGTACCGATGTACTGCTTGCCAGCAGTTTAGCTACCAGTCATGGTATACCGCTAGCAGGCCTGGTACTAACCGAGCGTCAGGCACCCAATGCCCAGATTCTGAATTTCTGCCAGAATGCTATCAAACAGGGACTACCCATTTTACATACGCAGCTGACTACTCTGGAAACAGCACAGCGTCTGGCAAATCTGAGTAGTGAAATACCGGTTGACGATACAGAACGTGCCGAGCAGGTTACCCGTTTTGTCTCCAGTCATATTGATCTGGACTGGCTGACCCAGCAAATCAATGGCAATGCAACTCCCCGCCTGTCCCCTTCAGCTTTCCGGCATGAACTGGTCCAGAAGTCGATTGCTGCGAAAAAGCGCATCGTTCTACCAGAGGGTGATGAACCTCGTACTATTCAGGCTGCAGCGATCTGCCAGTCTCGCGGAATTGCTCACTGTATTTTGCTAGCCAAACCAGAAGTAGTTTTAGAAATTGCCAAAGCCCGTAATATTGAATTACCAGACGATCTTGAAATCATTGATCCGGATACTATTCGTAGCCAGTACATTAGCAGTATGGTCGAGCTGCGAAAAGGCAAGATCAATGACATTCAGGCCAAAGAACAGTTACAGGATACTGTAGTGCTAGGCACTATGATGCTGGCACTGGATCAGGTTGACGGACTGGTTTCTGGGGCGGTACATACCACGGCTAACACAGTGCGACCGGCATTTCAGCTGATTAAGACAGCTCCAGAATATTCGCTGGTCTCTTCAGTATTCTTTATGCTGTTACCAGATGAAGTCTATGTATATGGGGATTGTGCTATTAATCCCGATCCAGATGCCCAGCAGCTTGCTGAGATTGCCATCCAGTCCGCAGATTCAGCCAGAGCATTTGGTATTGACCCGCGTATTGCCATGATCAGTTACTCAACCGGAACCTCAGGTACCGGTGCCGATGTTGATAAAGTTCGTGAAGCAACAGAGATTGCCCGTCAACGTCGCCCTGATCTGTTGATTGATGGTCCTTTGCAGTATGACGCTGCGTCTGTTGAAAGCGTGGGCCGCCAGAAAGCACCTGAGTCACCTGTAGCAGGGCGCGCCAATGTCTTTATCTTCCCAGACCTCAATACTGGCAACACAACTTACAAGGCTGTACAGCGTGCTGCAAATGTCGTAAGTGTTGGCCCAATGCTGCAAGGACTGAACAAGCCGGTAAATGACCTGTCACGCGGCGCTTTGGTTGATGATATTGTTTTTACGATTGCTTTGACTGCCATTCAGGCAGAACAACAGGCGACAGTATAAATTTTTAAATAAAACAGCCCCAGTATTTCAATTGGGGCTGTTTTATTTTGCTCTAAAAACACTTTCCTTTACACTGGGCCAACCATATGGTATGTCGGGCGCAGTCAGGATCTTCAAACCGCATATTTACCACCCTAAAACCGAACGTCTCAAACAGATTCTTATATTCATCCGGGTCCAGACTTGCATGATATAAAACCTCACCCTGCATTTCCCCTAGAGCTGTGCCATGACTCGGGCCAGTGGTTAACATTAATGCCGTACCGGTTTTTGCATGTTTCTTAAAAATATGAAACATTGCTCTCTGGTCATTATGAGTCAAATGAAAAAAGCTGTCCCAAGCGATAATGCCATTAAAGCTTTGCTTCAAATCCAGTTGTCGCATATCAGCTTCTAACCAGTTATGCTCAGGAAAACGGTTCCTAGCTATTTCGAGCATGGCAGCTGAACTATCTATACCTGTAATTTGACATTTTTTTGCAGAAAAATATTGAGCGGTTGGTATACCAGTACCGCAACCCAGGTCAAGAATAGATGATTGATCAGGAATCAGATTTAAAAACTGTTCAAGCCAGGCTTGTTCATAAAAATGCTGGGAACGTACCTTATCCCATTCGATCGCATATTTTTTATAGATCGGAATAATATTATCTGCGTATTGTTGATCTGACATACCTGATTATAGTTTTAAAATTCAGGAAAAGAATAGCAGAATGCCAAGAGAGGTTACAGGCTAAAAGTAGATAAAGAAGAGAACAATCTAGAAAGAAGATAAAGCTTAGGCTTGATCTTCTAACTGACCATAGAACCAGGTTGCAGCAATAAATATCATAAATGCAATAACCATGAGAATGCTAGATACTGTCATTGTTGATGACTCTATGTAGTGGATACCGGCATTATGCGAAAGTTTTATGACAACTTTATGACAATTTCCTTAAAACTTATATTACTAAAATAATTTCATATAAATCAAATAATAATGACTAAAAACCCTTGATTTTCAGGTTATGTAACTATTACCCGAGTGTCATATCACAGAAAACGCGTTTAAAAGACCTGCCAAGAATTCATTTTATGCCATCCTGCGCTACCTTTCTTTTTACTATTAAACTTTCGCCCAAAACCTTGCCGGAAATACCCACAGCGGATGCTTTTTGTCTTATAATTTTGGCCGCTAGCTAACAGCCCGCTCAAGAGACATTTGATATGACAACTATTATCAAGCAAGACGACTTGATCACTTCGGTCAAGGATGCGCTTCAGTTCATTTCGTACTACCACCCGCAAGACTTTATTCAGGCAATGAGCCGTGCGTATGACCGTGAAGAAAACCAAGCTGCTAAAGATGCAATTGCGCAGATCCTGATCAACTCACGCATGTGTGCTGAAGGTCATCGCCCAATCTGTCAGGATACAGGTATTGTCAACGTATTTCTTGAAGTGGGTCTGGATGTTAAATTCGATTTAACCATGAGCCTGGACGATGCCATTAATGAAGGTGTACGTCAGGGTTATTTGGAAAATACCAATGTCTTACGTGCTTCAGTTCTGGCTGATCCGGCATTTGGTCGCAAAAACACCAAAGATAATACCCCAGCAGTGATCCACTATAAACTCGTTCCGGGTAATAAAGTAGATATTACGGTTGCAGCAAAAGGCGGCGGCTCAGAGAACAAATCTAAACTGGCAATGCTCAATCCATCTGACTCAATCGTGGACTGGGTTTTAAAAACTGTCCCAACTATGGGTGCAGGCTGGTGTCCTCCTGGAATGCTCGGAATTGGTATCGGTGGTACTGCTGAAAAAGCCATGATGCTTGCTAAAGAAGCTCTGATGGAAGAAATCAATATGGATGAGCTGCTACGTCGTGGCCCACAAAGCAAGATGGAAGAGCTGCGTATTGAAATCTTCGAAAAAGTTAATGCCTTAGGTATTGGTGCACAAGGTCTGGGCGGTTTGACTACAGTACTGGATATCAAGATCAAGGATTATCCTTGTCACGCTGCTGGCAAGCCAGTAGGCATGATTCCAAACTGCGCCGCGACCCGCCATGCACACTTTACACTAGATGGTTCAGGTGTAGCGCATATTCAGGCGCCGAGCCTTGAAGACTATCCTGCTGTAACTTGGGATTCTTCAACTTCTAAACGTGTTGATCTCGACCACATTACTCAAGAAGAGATGAATTCCTGGAAACCGGGCGATACCCTACTTCTTAATGGTACAATTTATACTGGCCGTGATGCTGCCCATAAACGCATGGTTGATATGCTGAACAACGGCGAAGAACTTCCTGTTGATTTAAAAGGCAAGTTTATTTACTACGTTGGTCCGGTAGATCCTGTAGGCGATGAAGTGGTTGGTCCTGCCGGTCCGACAACAGCAACACGTATGGATAAATTCACCCGACAAGTGCTAGAAGCGACTGGTCTTTACGGTATGATCGGTAAAGCAGACCGTGGTCCTGCTGCGGTTGAAGCGATTAAGGATAATAAAGCGACCTACCTCATGGCAGTCGGTGGCGCTGCATATCTGGTTTCTAAAGCTATTCGTGAAGCAGAAGTGGTGGCTTTTGAAGACTTAGGGATGGAGGCAATCTATAAATTTGTGGTAAAAGATATGCCTGTATCTGTAGCAGTCGATGTAAACGGCACTTCAGTGCATGCAACCGCACCTAAAATCTGGCAAGCTAAAATTGGTAAAATCCCGGTGGTGGATGCTGCTGCGGTTTAAACTGGTATAAATTAAAAAAGCATCCAATCATGGATGCTTTTTTATTTCTTTAATTACAATATTTTCTCTAATCCTGTGCTTTTATTTGCTTAGTTACATATTAAGAAAAGAGAATTAATTTTACCAAGTTAAAGGATTCCAGAGTTTAAAACGCTTCTTTAAAGCCAGCTCTTCACCTTCTTCATAATTTTGTTTGACAATTTTACGCTTGGGTTCAGTTAATTTACCCTGTGCATCAGTAAAAGCAGCGAAGTTAAGTCCGGGACTTTTAAGCTGGGTAGTGCGAATTTCACGGAGTCCCTGTTTGACAGGCATTTGCATTAATGGTCCTGCGCGCAATAAACCAAGATTATGGTCAGGTGAGCCCCGAAATTTCTCTTCTTCATACTTCAGAAAATACTGCTGACCAGCACTCACTTTAAAGTCAGCCACCACAGGCTTCTGAAAATGTATTACGCCTAAGGGCCGGCTAATAGTCAAACGGTAATGACCTTCGGCCAGTTCCAGCCAATAATAATGATTACTGATCAGACTGGGAATACGCTCACCATTCAGAAAAAAATTAGGTGCTACCACTTCCTGCCGGTTCCAGCGGCTATCCGGACGGTACAGATATACCACTGCAGCTTGCGGATGTTGGGGCTTAACTCGCTGAAAAAGCTGTCCCGGTTTCTGGTTTACCCAGGAACCAACTGAAAACATTCCAACCCGGTGCTGCTCTAGTATAGAAGGCGACTGACTCAGATCTATATTTTTTAACGTAGAGACCAAAGCCGGAGTTAGAGGCGAAACAGGTTGAGTATGACATCCCCATAGCATTCCGCTACCAAGTATTGTCAGCAATAAATAACGCATGATTATCCCTTACCATGTTTTTCTTATTTTAAATTTTTGTCATGTTGCATTAACATTCTATTGAGCTTAACACCCGCATGTAAATTTGAAAATAAAAAACGTGCCCAGCGGATTACACTCGGCACGTTTCAGATGAACAGCCAATCAGATTCAGGCAGATTTGGTATTCACAACCTTCAGCTCAGATTTAGGGACTGCCCCTTCTTCGCCTTCTTGACGCGGCAAACGCTCAGAACGATATTCTGGCTCAGCACCATCATTGATTACTGCCTCATTGATGACCACTGTCCCGACATCATTACGGCTTGGCAGGTCATACATGGTTTCGAGCAAGACATTTTCCAAAATAGAGCGTAGACCACGTGCTCCGGTATTACGTTCTAGTGCCTTTTTAGCAACAGTACGTAGGGCAGAATCTTCAAATACCAGATCCACATCTTCCATATTGAAAAGATACTGGTATTGACGAGTCAATGCATTTTTAGGTTCTGTCAGAATCTGCATCAGTGCATCTTCATCCAGCTCTTCAAGAGTTGCAATCACTGGCAGACGACCAATAAATTCTGGAATCAAGCCAAATTTAACCAGATCAGCCGGTTCTACCTGACGGAACAGCTCAGCAAGCTTTTTAGTTTCATCTTTGCTTTTTACTTCTGCAGTAAAGCCAATTCCACCTTTTTCCTGACGATGCTGTACAATTTTTTCCAATCCGGAGAAAGCGCCGCCACAGATAAATAGGACATTTGAGGTATCTACCTGGATAAATTCCTGCTGTGGATGCTTGCGTCCACCTTGAGGTGGAATAGAAGCAACTGTACCTTCAATCATTTTCAGCAAAGCCTGCTGGACACCTTCACCAGAAACATCACGGGTGATCGATGGATTTTCAGACTTACGAGTAATCTTATCAATCTCATCGATATAGATGATACCCTTCTGTGCTTTCTCGATATCGTAATCAGCTTTTTGCAAAAGCTTCTGTACAATATTCTCGACATCTTCACCCACATAACCGGCTTCAGTTAAAGTGGTGGCATCTGCCATAGCAAATGGTACATCCAGAAGACGGGCAAGAGTCTGTGCAAGCAGGGTTTTACCTGAACCTGTCGGTCCGATCAGCAAAATATTACTTTTGGCAATTTCAACCTTATCTTCTGTTTTATGTCCATTCTGGCTGACTTTCAGACGCTTGTAATGGTTGTAGACAGCTACAGACAATGTTTTTTTAGCAATATCTTGACCAATCACATATTGGTCAAGCGCAGCACGAATCTCGTGCGGTTTTGGCAAAGGACGGCTTGCCCAATCACCAGTTTCGACTTGCTGGCTGGTTTGTACAAGGTCCAAGCATACGTCCACACATTCATTACAAATATAAGCGTCCTCGCCTGCAATCAGTTTCCCGACTTCAGACTGCGTTTTACCGCAAAATGAACAATGCTTTTGTCCTTGAGGATGTTCGGACATATTTACTCCAATACTTGAATCTTAAAAATTAAGGGCGCTTGCTGAGAACTTCATCAACCAGGCCATATTCTTTGGCAGCTTGAGCTGTCATAAAGTTATCGCGGTCAGTGTCACGTGCAATACGTTCATAGTCCTGACCACTGTGTTCAGCCATCAGCCGGTTCAGGCGTTCTTTAATAAACAGTATTTCACGTGCATGGATTTCAATGTCTGAAGCCTGACCACGGAAACCGCCCAAAGGCTGGTGTATCATGACACGGGCATTTTCCAGACAGAAACGCTTACCTTTGGCACCGGCATTTAATAAAAATGCCCCCATTGAAGCCGCCTGTCCCATACAATAGGTCACTACATCTGGTTTAATAAACTGCATGGTATCGTAAATTGCCATACCTGCAGTGACTGATCCCCCTGGTGAATTGATGTAGAGATGGATATCCTTGTCAGGATTTTCTGCCTCTAAAAACAACATTTGTGCCACAATCAGATTGGCCATGTTATCTTCAACTTCACCAGTTAAAAAAATTACACGCTCACGCAGAAGCCGTGAAAAAATATCAAAAGAACGTTCACCACGAGATGATTGCTCAACCACCACCGGAACTAAAGCATTTTCAATACTTGGGACATACATAGGGCTATTTATTCCTAAAATTCTTATGACTCAGCTCATAGCCACAATATGAGGGATAATTTGCAAAAATGCAAAATTTTCCCTAGTGAATATTGAATAAAAAACGGGGAAATATCGTGTATATAAACTAATTTAACAAATTTACGACGTGTATAAAAAAAGGCGCATTAAGCGCCTTTTTCTGTATCAGTCAGATTTAAGCACGACGAGCTTGCTGTTCTTTTAGCAAATCTTCATAGCTCACTTCTGTATCTGAAACCTGAGCTGCCGCAAGAATATAGTCAACAACCTGGTCTTCAAGCACAACAGCCTCGATTTGAGCACGTTGCTGTTTATCATTTTTGAAGTACTCAATAACTTCAGTTGGGTCTTCATAAGAAGAAGCCATATCTTCGATATAAGCCTCTACACGAGCCGGATCAACTTCAAGTTTAGCATCAGCCAAAACCTTGCTTACCAGTACACCAAGTTTTACTGATTTTTCTGCCTGTTCTTTAAACAGTTCATCAGGAAGCATGCTCTTGTCAAAAGTTTGCGCGTTTGCACCACCAAACTGCTGGGTAAACTGCTGGATCATCTGTTGACGTTGGCGGTCGATTTCCTGAGCAACCATGGCACTTGGAACTTCAACTTCATTTGCTTCAACCAGTGCATCAAATGCAGCCTGTTTTACCTGGTTACGAAGACCGTTACGAACTTCACGTTCCATATTTTTACGAACGTCAGCTTTTAACTTGTCAATTCCTTCTTCTTCAGAAACACCAAAGGTTTGCAGGAATTCAGCATCCAGTTCAGGAAGTTTTGCTTTTTCAACCTGCTTTACAGTAATTTTAAACTGTGCCGCTTTACCTGCCAGATTTTCAGCCTGATAGTCTTCAGGGAAAGTAACGTCAATCACTTTCTCTTCGCCTTTCTTCATGCCAATGATGCCATCTTCAAAGCCAGGAATCATACGGCCTGAGCCTAAGACCAGTTTAAAGTCAGTTGCAGAACCGCCTTCAAACTTTTCACCATCGATTGTTCCTTCGAAGTCAAAAGTGACCTGCATGTCTTTTTTCGCCATACCTTTGGTCTCAACCCAAGTTTGACGCTGTTTTTGCAGGTTTTCAATCATCTGGTCAACATCTTTATCTTGAATTACAGATGTTTTACGCTCAACAGTAAGAGTATCTAGAGCTTTAACTTCTACTTCAGGGTAAACTTCTACAGTGGCTTCATATACCAGCGCATCATCTTTATTTTCAACTTTATCAATATTTGGCATGCCAACAGCATTGATTTTTTCTTGTTGAATCGCTTCAAATACAGTGTCACGAATAATATCGTTCACTACTTCCTGATAAATACCAGCGCCATATTCACGGCGTACAACGTTTACAGGCACTTTGCCCTGGCGGAAGCCGTTGATCTTCACAGTTTTGGCAGTGCGTTTCAAGCGAGCTTCAAACTGCTCGTTAATACGGCTCGTCGGTACAGAAACATTTAAACGACGGGCAACGCCCGAAACCGCTTCAGAAGTTACTTGCATGGCTTCCTCGATATGTGTGTTAGTAATAACAGTTTTAAAAAGTGCCACATTATATGACAACATTTAAAGATATACAAAATACGCCGAAGAAACTACCTGAATTCGCCTGATTTGTATGAAATTAAGAAGATTATTTTAAATTTAGTGCCGAATTAAATATTAACTTCCTTCCTTAATATTGATAGAGAATTAAAAATATTGGAAACTCCATCAAATTTGCCCTCTTAATAAAGCGCTAATCAATTTTAATTTTTATAAAGAAAGATTTATCGGAATATTTAGTTTTTATTTAAATATCCTATTAAGAGCTATAAACTCCTATATTCAATACAAAACATTAATTATCAAAAACTTATAAATTTTAAGTTACTGTATAACATTAATTTATTGAATTAAATATAGAAAATTTATTGCCAATACCAATACAAAAATATGGTGATAAAAAATAAGAATCATTATTATTCGCATACAATTTCACACTATACATTTTGAGTAAGAAATGGCTTTCATCAAAACACGTAAGAAAATCGTATCTTCTGCGATTGTCTCATCACTTTCAGTGATGGCGGGGCATGCTGTTGCACAAGATCAAGTTGCTCAACTTGAAACTATTCACTCCCAAGCCACCACAGAACAACAAAGCTTAAAGGTAGACCAGTCTGCAAATAGCAAATTTGTTGCTCCTTTACTAGATACCCCTAAATCAGTTTCTATTATTTCGAATCAGCTGATTGAAGATACTAAAGTAACGACTTTAAGTGATGCCTTACGCACTGTGCCTGGAATTACCCTAGGAGCAGGTGAAGGTGGAAATCCAAATGGAGACCGACCATTTATTCGGGGTTATAACTCTGAAAGTTCAATGTATGTTGATGGCGTTCGTAACGCTACCTCTCAAAACCGTGAAATGTTTGCTGTAGAACAGGTTGAAGTCACTAAAGGTTCTGCTTCTGCTATGGGCGGAGCAGGTACAGTGGGCGGCAGTATCAACTTGATTTCTAAAGTAGCTAAAAAAGGCGACTTTCTAGAAGGCTCTGTTGAAAATGGTACAGATAATTATCAGCGTATAACGCTAGATGGTAATAAAGACTTCGGTAATGGGATAGCAGCCCGCGTTGCCATTATGGGGCACCACAATGAAAAAGCCGGCCAGTCTGATGGGGCTGAATATAAACGTGCCGGTATTGCACCAAGTATTACATTTGGTTTAGATACAGATACGCGTACAACATTAAGTTATTACTATCTGAAATCTGATGATACTCCAGACTCAGGCGTTCCATATAACTATGATATTGCAAAAAAAACTACAGTTGGTAAGCCTGTAAATGTGAAACAGGGTATCTATTATGGGCTGCTTGATCGTGACTTCCAGAAACAAGAAAACCAGATTGGTACGATCAAAGTAGAACATGATATTAATGATAACTTTACTTTGACTAATACGGCTGTTTTTAATAAATCTAAAAATGATTATTTATGGACGCAGTCTGATGATTCAAAAGGTAATGTAGTCAATGATAAAGTCTGGCGTCGAATTAATTCTCGTATTACAGATACAGAAATCTTCACGGATCAACTTGCTTTAACCGGCAAACTAAATACCGGCATCATCCAGCATAAATTGAATATGGGTGCTGAGTATAGTGATCAGAAATCTGATAAGGGCAACTATAATACTTCATATCCTGGTTATCCAGGCACTACTACAGGTGGTTTCAACAGTGACTGTGCCATAAACGATGCCTGGTGTACCTCTCTTACCAACCCGAATTCTAAAGATCAGTGGTTAGGTACAGCTATAGCCAATAAAGCAACCACAACAACTAAAACCAAAGTTACTTCAGTTTACCTTCTTGATAACATTGAATTAAATCCGAAATGGTTAGTTGATTTAGGTGCTCGCTGGGATAAATTTGACACAGAACAAGTAACTCATGCTACTGGTCAAAAAATTGAAAATGATAAAGACTTTTTTACTTATCAAGCCGGTATAACTTTTAAACCTGTTAAGAACGGTTCTATTTACACAAGCTTTGCTACTTCAGCTAACCCTGTAGGTGTAGATGGTGGTGATGGTTCAGAATCTATTGGTCAAGCCTATATGGATTTAAAACCAGAAGAAAGTCGTACATTTGAAATAGGTACAAAGTGGAATATTCTTAATGACCGTCTGAATCTTACTGCTGCCATTTTCCGTACAGAAAAGCAAAATACGCGTATTCAACTTGATGCAAGCACCTATACAAATGGCGGTGAAAGTAAGGTCGATGGCGTTGAGCTTTCTGCTACCGGTAAAATTACAGACAAGTGGGATATTACAGCAGGATACTCTTATCTGGATAGTGAGTTAACTGATCCAGGCCCATCTTGCACCCGTGCCGGTGTATGTACTTATCCTAACCCTGCAAAAGGTAAACAGTTACCTAATGTGCCAGAAAATAGTGCAACTTTATGGACGACCTATAAAGTATTGCCACAGTTAACGTTAGGGGCTGGCGCATTTTATTCGGATAAAGTTTATGGTGATGCAGCCAATACCAAGTATGTACCGGGCTATGTCCGTTACGATGCCATGGCACGCTATAACGTAAATAAAAATGTTGATCTGCAGCTGAACCTTAACAATCTCTCAGATAAGCGCTATTTCACTAAAGCCTATGCTTCTCACTATGCTACAGAAGCAGAAGGCCGCAATGCTGTACTGTCTTTAAACTTTAAATATTAATCTTGTGCCGAAAACCATAATATTTTTATGGTTTTTAGCTTAAAATAGCCTCTATATAGGGGCTATTTTTATATCCATATTTTACTAAGACAGGTGAAAGCCGTGATCCATCATATTCCTCATGTATTAACTCAAACCCAGGTCCAGCATTTTCGGGAAGAAATGGCTAAAATTGAGTGGGTCAATGGTAAAGTCACCGCAGGGACGCTGTCAGCCACAGTCAAACAAAATCAGCAGCTTCCAGAAGACCATCCTCTTACTCATCATTTAAGTACAATTATTTTAGAATCTTTAGGGCAGCACCCATTATTTTTATCGGCCGCCATTCCTCTTGATATCATTCCTCCGTTATTCAATCGCTATGAAAATAATGAGGCTTTCGGTTTTCATGTCGACAACTCTATCCGCCGTATCCGTGGGACCAATGAGCGGTTACGGACCGATCTGTCTTGTACTGTATTTTTAAGTGAGCCGGAAGAGTATGTAGGAGGTGAACTGGTGATAGAAGATACTTATGGTTATCACGAAGTCAAGCTGCCAGCCGGAGACATGATTCTCTACCCTTCAACCAGTCTGCATGAAGTCACACCAGTAACCCAAGGCTGCCGGATTGCTTCATTTTTCTGGGTACAAAGTATGGTACGTGATGATGCAGAACGTCATATGCTGTTTAATCTGGACCAGACTATACAAAACCTGCGCATGCAGCTGGGTGACCAGCATCAGGAAGTTATCAAGCTCACAAATCTGTATCACAACCTGATGCGTAAATGGGCAGAGCTTTAAGACAGTTAAAGAAAAAATAAACTGTTATTTTAATAGGCTTTTTCTATTAATTATAGTTGTCTGATTATTTTACAGATAACGATTGACAGCTTATTTTTTATCACGTAATTTTAAGGGCATGAATATATACCCGAATATTCTCGCCCTCCTCCCTACAGGCTCCCTCCTGAGCTTGCCCCTGATGCTGCGCCTCGCGCGCGCATAATATATACCTGCCTGTTAAGGCTAAAAAATACCCTGAAATTTTAAATAGTTTAACAAAATATAGTTAATATAAAAGTAGTACGTTGCGCTTAAATTCGATCCGAGCCACCTTGCTACATAAGGAGTTCCCTCATGATGTTGGCTGACCCAAGTAAAAAATACCGTCGTATGTATCAGCGTGTCGATTTACCAGACCGCCAGTGGCCAAATAAAGAAATCAATCAAGCGCCTATCTGGATGAGTACTGACCTGCGTGATGGTAATCAGGCCATTTTTGAACCGATGGATCTTGAACAGAAATTCAAGATGTTCCAGATGCTGGTAAAGATCGGTTTTAAACATATTGAGATTGGTTTTCCATCTGCTTCACAGATTGATTTTGACTTTACCCGTAAGCTGATTGAAGAAAATCATATCCCAGATGATGTCTATATCGAGGTTCTGGTTCAGGCACGTGACCACTTGATTCAACGCACTTTTGAAGCGCTGGAAGGTGCGAAACGTGCGATTGTGCATATCTATAATGCCAACTCACCGACTTTCCGTAACAAGGTATTAAATGTAGATATCAATGGTGCCAAGCAGTTGGCGATTAATGCAGCACAAAAAGTGAAAGAATATGCAGCGCAGTATCCTGAAACTGATTTTATTTTTCAGTACAGCCCTGAATGTTTCTCTGCAACCGAGCTTGAAGTTGCTAAAGACGTTTGTGATGCTGTAACTGAAATCTGGGAAGCTTCTCCGGAAAATAAGGTTATTTTAAACTTGCCAGCTACTGTAGAAGTTTCTACGCCAAATGTTTATGCAGACCAGATCGAATGGATGCACCGCAATATTGAACGTCGTGATGGCGTAATTATTTCAGTTCATTGCCACAATGACCGAGGCTGCGGTATTGCTGCCTCAGAACTGGCCATTATGGCAGGTGCAGACCGTGTGGAAGGCTGCGTATTTGGTAATGGCGAACGGACTGGTAATGTCGATGTCGCAGCAATTGCCCTGAATATGTACACTCAAGGTGTGGCACCAAACCTGGATTTTTCCAATATTAATGAAATAATTGCTACAGTTGAAGAATGTACTGGCTTGCCTGTACACCCGCGCCATCCATATGCAGGTGATCTGGTCTTTACTGCATTTTCTGGCTCGCACCAAGATGCCATCAAGAAAGGTTTTGAATTCCAGAAAAATGAAGAAATCTGGGATATGCCTTATTTGCCAATTGATCCCAAAGATCTGGATCGTGATTATGATGCAGTAATTCGCGTCAACTCACAGTCAGGTAAGGGTGGTATCGCCTATTTGCTTGAATCTAACTATAACGTTGTATTGCCACGTCGCTTGCAGATTGAATTCTCACAAGTAGTACAAGAGCACACAGATGCGACCGCAACCGAGATTACTGCCCAGGAAATCTGGTCACTGTTCAAGCAGACCTATGTCGAAGCTAAAAATACTCACTACATTGCACAGAACTATAAGCTTTCCGACCATAATGGTAATCAGGTCATTGAACTTGAAGTGACCATGAATGGCCAGAAGCAACAGATCCGTGGAGAAGGCAATGGGCCAATTTCGGCTATTCTGGATGCCTTGCAACTGCCGATTGATGTATTGAACTATGAAGAACGCAGTATTGGTTCAGGTGCTAATGCAAAAGCACTGGCACTGGTCGAACTGCAAGTCAAAGGTTCGGGTAAAAATGCTTTTGGTGCCGGCGTACACGACAATATCGTAACCTCTTCAATTGAGGCCATCCTTGCCTGTACTAACCGCCTGATTGATCAGGGCGTATTACACCCTGAACAGGTCATTGCTGCCGCGATTTAATATACAATTCCCTTTTGAAAGGATACCCTGAGCTTGGTATCCTTTTTATTATTCATTTTTAAAGATTTAAGGCGAACCATTCCCGTGTCTTTTCCAAGCGACTCAGTGGGCCTGGTCACCCCGCAAAAGTTTCAATTTGAAGAACCACTCGAACTAGAATGTGGGCGTATTCTGCCCCGTTTTGACTTGATGGTTGAAACTTATGGTACCTTGAACCAAGACAAGTCCAATGCGATTCTGCTTTGCCATGCATTGTCTGGTCATCATCATGCCGCAGGTTATCATCATGAAGATGATAAAAAACCGGGCTGGTGGGATGCCTGTATTGGGCCTGGCAAGGCCATTGATACCAACAAGTTTTTTGTAGTGGCCCTAAATAATATTGGTGGCTGCCATGGCTCAACCGGTCCAACCTCCCCTAACCCTGATAATGATAACCTGCCCTATGGTCCGGATTTTCCACTGGTCACTGTACGTGACTGGGTAAAAACCCAGGCACTCCTGTCAGACCGGTTAGGAATTGATGTGTGGTACGCGATTGTGGGTGGTTCACTCGGCGGCATGCAGGCACTACAGTGGTCAGTAGATTATCCGGACCGCTTGAAGAATTGTGTGGTGATTGCCAGTGCACCTAAACTATCTGCACAGAATATTGCTTTTAATGAGGTCGCACGCCAGTCTATTCTCTCTGATCCGGATTTCCATCATGGGCGCTATCTGGAACACGACAGTTATCCAAAACGCGGTCTGATTTTAGCGCGTATGGTCGGCCATATCACCTACCTTTCGCAAGAAGCCATGATGCAAAAATTCGGCCGTGACTTAAAGTCCGGGAAATTCATGTATGGCTTTGATGTCGAGTTTCAGGTTGAAAGCTATCTGCGTTATCAGGGTGAACAGTTTAGCCGTAATTTTGATGCCAATACTTATCTGATCATGACCAAAGCTCTGGATTACTTTGATCCCGCCCGTGAATATGAAGAGTCCCTAACCCTTGCCATGAGCCAGACCAAATGCCGTTTTCTGGTCATTTCCTTTACTACAGACTGGCGTTTTACTCCAAAGCGTTCACAAGAAATTGTAGAAGCTCTGATTACCAATCATAAACCGGTCAGTTATCTGGATATTGATGCTGAACAGGGGCATGACTCGTTCTTGTTCCCGATTCCGCTTTATGTAAAAACCTTGCGTGCTTTTCTTGGTGGCGAAGAACACCTGAAGTCCACCCCGAAGGAGACGGTATAATGCGTATTGATCAGCAGCTGGCAGAACGTTGGATCAAACCTGGCTCCAAAGTCCTTGATCTTGGCTGTGGGGATGGAGAATTACTCGCCCATATGAGCCGCCGGCATCAAATTCAGGCCTATGGACTAGAAATTGATCAAGAAAAGATTGCAATTGCCATCAGTCGCGGGTTAAATATTATCCAGCAGGATTTGAACCTGGGTTTGAGCCGTTTTGATGATCAGTCTTTTGACTATGTAGTCATGGCACAGGCTTTACAGGCGGTCGATGCACCGGATGTGTTACTGCGTGACATGGTGCGTGTAGGGAAACAGGCTATTATTACTTTCCCGAACTTCGCCCACTGGAAAACCCGTTCTTTTCTGGCTCTTAAAGGGAAAATGCCTGTTTCGGATGCTCTACCCTATATGTGGTATAACACCCCAAACATTCATTTATGTACGTTCCGCGATTTTGAAGCCTTATGCGCGGAAAATGATATCCAAATTATTAACCGACTCGCCGTGAATGGGAATCAGCAAGGTAGTTTACTGAGTAAACATGTTCCGAATCTGTTTGGTGAAGTCGCTATTTATCGAGTGAGCGCTCTATGAAAAAAACGACCTTAATTGGCACATTGGTATTTGGACTTTTAACTATCCAGGCGCATGCTGACTATATTCCACAACAACAATCTACAGCAGCCCAGGCAGCGCGTTATTCAACTATGGGGATCAATGATCTGGTTAAAGCTGCAAAAGCAGGCCAGCCAGGTGCCCAGTTCTATTTAGCCACCCATTACCAGTACGGTAAAGATATTCAAAAGGATGAAAAGCAGGCATTTGCCTGGTTTAAAGCTGCCGCTGACCAAGGTCTGTCTGCTGCCCAACTGAATGTGGGCCGGATGTATGCAGACGGGATCGGCGTAAAAAAAGATGAGATTCTGGCTCGCCGTTATTTTGAAAAAGCCGCCAGCAGCGGTGACAACCGTGCCAGCTTTAACCTGGCAATGATGGAAGAGCAGAAAAAGAACTATGTAGGTGCTTATCAGTGGTATGAACTGTCTACCCGCGACGGTATGCTCGACACTAAAGTTATTAATCTGTCTGAGGGCAAGAAAACTGCACTGGCAGCTAACCTTACCCAGGAACAGATTCGTATGGCACGTGACCGTGCAGACAAATGGATTCAGGCCCAATAATTTGAAGCTTGTATTTAAGGCGCCTTCGGGCGCTTTTTTATGGTCTCAATAAAGCATTCGATTTGAGGTAAAATATTTAAACTGTTTCTTAAAGTGACGAGCACAATAAAATGTCTGCAAATGCATGGTTATCTCAGGGAAGTCTGGTTCTGGCCAGTAACAACAAAGGGAAAATTGCCGAGTTTGAAAAACTGTTTGAACAGCTGGCACTTCCAGTTGAGGTCATTCCTCAAGGTCAGCTAAATATTGCTGATGCAATTGAAGACGGGTTGAGCTTTGTTGAAAATGCCATTATTAAGGCCCGTCATGCTGCACGTATTTCTGGCAAACCGGCGATTGCTGATGATTCGGGGATTTGTGTCCCGATTTTAAATGGAGCACCCGGTATCTACTCGGCTCGCTATGCTGGAGAACATGGGAATGATGCAGCCAATAATGCTCGCTTACTGGAAGAATTAAAATCTCTGCGAAGACCTGGAGAACCGGTTGAAGCCATGTTTGTCTGTGTTTTGGCCTTAGTACAACATGCTGAAGACCCGCTACCACAAATTTTTGAGGGCGTGTGGCAAGGAGAGATTCTGGAAAAACCACGTGGTGAACATGGCTTTGGTTATGATCCCCTGTTCTGGTTACCAGAACTTGGCCTGTCCAGTGCCGAGCTGCCAAAAGAAGAGAAAAATAAAATCAGTCATCGCGGGCAGGCCATGCAGCTATTTCAACGAAGTTTACAGAATCGTCAATAAGCCACAGTTTAAATTCGTTTTAAAGGGTGAAAAGTTCCTTTTCTTTAAGAAAGGAACTTTAAACGATGTGTAGTAGCAGACCATAAATCAGAATAATTGCGCAGCTCACCATAGTACCTGAAGCAATATACTTGGCAGAGATTCCAGTACCCTGATAATGAGTTTCTAGCGCCACAATATTTGCCGCCGGCGGCAAACAGAACAGTAGAAACATGACTCCTATATACTGCCCGATATGTGGAATAGAAATAAAAAAATAAGTCAGACTACATAAAACCAGTCCACAGCACAGTTTAAGTACAGCCAGTTTTAAACTATAAGTTATATCGTCTAGCTGAACTTTCGTCCGGCGCAGCCACATGCCTAGCACGCACATCCCCGCAAAGCTCATACCGATTTTGGCCAGACCGTAAAGCATATCAATCCATTTATGCTCAGGCATATACTGAAAACCGAATAAGCGGCACAATACAGCAATAGTCAGGGCAATTACTGGTGGTGATTGAAGCACTTTTTGCAAAATACTCTTCCAGGACTGCTGCTCCGAACTGACCGCAGTCACTGCCCAGATGTTGCCAAAAATTGAACCGCCAATATATAAAGCTACCATTGGTGCACTGATTTCAGGCCCAAATAAAGCAATCGCAAAAGGAAAACCGAGCCAAGCCATATTTACATAGCTAAAACATAAAGACTGGAGCTTGTCTTGAGAAATGAGCCAGAAAAAATAAAATAGAATTACCGCGACAATAAAACTAAATATCATCAGGCTAAGGCTGCCTGCCTGATAAAACACCATATTATAAATAATGACAGCGGGTATAAATACTCGTGCCAGCAGGGTTGCGAGCATAGTTTTTAATGCAGAGGCATATGCAGTTGTCGCCAGTCCCAGACCACATAAAAATGCAAAGAGGGGTAAAAGCAATACCACGTGGTTTTCCTCTGGTGTTGTGGCGCTATGGTAGCACTAACATTAATTAAATGCTCTAAATGGCAGGCTGTCTTTAAACTGCAATATATAAGTCACAAGGCTGTCATACAGACCTGTTGAGATATCTTCTAGTTAAAACAGGAGAATTTTCTATGGCTGGACTATCTATTTGGCATGTGGTCATTTTTGCAATTGTCGTTATCTTGCTGTTCGGCACGTCAAAACTTAAAAATTTAGGTAAAGATGTAGGTGGTGCAGTTAAAGACTTTAAAAAATCTATCCGCGAAGATGAGCAGCAAACTGTAGCCCTTCAGGAACCGCGCACTATTGAACACCAGAATGTTAGTGCTGACACAAATTCAACTGTAAAACACTAGGGTATTTTTCATGCTCAATATTGGTATGACTGAGCTGCTGGCTTTTGGCATCATTGCTTTATTGGTGCTTGGGCCGGAAAAGTTACCAGAAGCAGCACGCTTTGCTGGCAGGTGGTATGGCAAGATCAAACGTATGGTCAGTAATGTACAGGCTGATCTGGACCGTGAATTGCGCCTTTCAGAACTCCGTGAGCAGATGCAGCAGGAAATGGCCCGTATTCAAGAGCTGGAACAGAAAATGCAAGCCCAGATGCATGAACTACAACAACAGAAAAACTTTGCAGATAACGCTCTACAAGAACATGCAAATACTCATAATAAAAATTTATCCACGCAGTACTTTTTTATTGAACAAGCCCCGCCTCTGGTCCTGACTCGTCAACCAGAACGGCTGGCCTGCTTTTGCCAAATTACTGAACAGCCAGAAAGCCCTGTACAGTCTTCTTATCCTGAACTCAAGGTGGCTGTATGAGTCAACTTTCTCCTTCACAGCTCCCAGGCCCAATATTAAATGAGCAGTCGCAAGTCCAACTTGAAGAGATGCCCATTACCCGGCACTTAATGATTTTACGCCGCCATCTTTTTAAAATTGTTGCTATTCTAATTGCTCTATTTTTTTGTCTGCTGCCTTTTGCAAACCGGACTTATCAGTTACTTTCAGAACCACTAAGGGCCCAGTTACCCAGCTCGTCAACCATGATTGCGACCGATGTAACAGCAACGTTCATGGCGCCCTTCAAGCTGAATTTCTTTATCGCCCTTATGATTGCTATGCCCTTTATCATTTATCAGCTCTGGACATTTGTAAAACCGGCACTATATGAAAAAGAAAAATCCTTAGCCCTGCCCTTATTGGTAGGAAGTATCAGCTTGTTTTATGCCGGCATTGCATTTGCCTATTTTGTTGCCCTGCCTTCAATTCTGCATTTCTTCATGAGTGTGTCGCCTGAAACAGTGGCACCGATGACAGACATTAACAGTTACCTAGCTTTCTGTTTGAAACTGTTTCTGGTATTTGGACTGACTTTTGAAATTCCGATTATTACTTTGCTTCTGATTTTGATTGGGGTTGTATCTACACAACAACTGGTCGAGAAAAGACGTTTTATCATTGTCGGGTGTTTTTTTATCGCCATGTTTGTTACTCCACCAGATGCAATTTCCATGGTTATGCTGGCTATTCCAATGTGGCTACTTTTCGAAGCTGGACTTTTCTTTGGAAAACTCATTGAAAGGCGTAGAGCAGTCTAAGATCTTCAACTTTATTTCAGCAGACTTCGGTCTGCTTTTTTCATCATACTGTCTTATTTTCTTCACCTGAATGTCACTTAACCGTCAAGGTCCCGTCATATTTATCACCTAATTTAGTTACAACTTAACAACACCTTACTTGTATTTAGGAAAAAAACATGACGCAGCTGACGCCATATCATGAAGATCAAGAACTTGATAATAATACTTCATCTAATATCCATTTCCGTGACATTTTAGAGCAACGCATGACGCGCCGCAGTCTCATTACCAAGACAGCAAGTGGAGCAGTTGCCTTGGCGCTGGCTTCTACACTGACTGGCTGTAATGATGATGACGACAATAGTAGTAGCGGAACAGCACCAGTTACTCCGAATGACCCTAACCAGAAGCCTAGCAAACTTTCATTTACTCCAGTGGCTAAAAATCTGGATGACATTGTGACCGTACCTGAAGGCTATCAAGCTACTGTAATTTATGCATTGGGAGACCCAATTAATCCAATGCTTGGGGACTGGAATGATAATGATATTCCACCTGGTCCAAGCTTCCAGTTCCGTTCTGGTGACTGCCATGATGGTATGCATTTCTTTGGTTTAAACAGCGCTACAGACCGCTTTGATGATACGGTCTCAGCACAAGGTTTGCTGGTAATGAACCATGAATACATCAACCAGACCTTCCTTCATCCTAAAGGTCCAACCAAGGTTGAAGGACGCCGTCCTGAGGATGAAGTTATTCGTGAAACCAATGCGCACGGCGTATCTGTAGTCCATATTAAAAAGGACCCGGCAACTCAAAAAGTAGAAATTGTTAAAAACTCTGTTTTTAACCGCCGTATTACTGCCTCAACAGAAATGGATTTTGCCGGTGCTGCTGCAGGTTCCAGTCTGCTTGCTACACGTTTTTCACCTGCCGGACGTCAAACACGTGGTACACATAACAACTGTGGCAATGGCTATACGCCTTGGGGTACTTATTTAACTACCGAAGAAAACTTTATTGGCTATTTCCAGCGTTCAGGACATGACGAGTACCAACGTACAAATGCCGAGAAAATCGCATTAAAACGTTATGGTCTGGGACTAAAAAAAGACGAACCTTATCTTTATGAGCTAGATGAGCAAGGCGCTCCTAAAAAGGGTAAAGATGGCAAAATTGTTTATAGAAAAGATTCAAATGGTAATTTAATACCAAATATTGATGATCAGGGTCGACCAGTCTATTTGGGCGCAAGCTCACGCTATGCTTGGGAAACTGTCATTGGACAGGTTGAGTCACAGGATCTATATGACCGCTGGAATGCTGATGTAAAAGCGGATCAGCCTACTCAGGACTATCGTAACGGACCCAATACTTTTGGCTGGATGGTCGAGATTGACCCGTTTGATGGCCGTCATAGACCGGTCAAACGTACTTCTTTAGGCCGTTTTGCACATGAAGACAGTGCCTGCCGTGCAGTAGCGGGCCAACCTTTGGCATTTTATATGGGTGACGACTCTAAAGGCGAATACATCTATAAATTTGTCTCGAGTGCTGTATGGGACCCGAAAGATGTAAACCGCGGCTATACTGCTGGCGATAAATACATGAACTCAGGAAAACTGTATGTTGCCAAGTTTAACAGTGATGGTTCAGGCCAGTGGATTGAACTAAGCTATGGTAAAAATGGTCTGAATGAAAGTAGCAGTACTTATCCCTTCACCTCTCAAGCCGATGTGGTGACATTTGCCCGTTTAGCGGGGGATGCTGTCGGCGCAACAAAAATGGACCGTCCGGAGTGGGCGACCGTTAATCCGGTAAATGGCGAAATCTACGTTACCCTGACCAATAACTCAAATCGGGGAACCAGTTACCCGACAGATGCAGCTAACCCGCGTAATTATGATGACCTTAAAGACAAAAAGACTCAAAGTGGCAACGTAAATGGTCATATTATCCGTTTTAAAGAAACCGATGATAAAACTACAGCTGAGACCTTCAAGTGGGATATTTATCTGTTTGGTGCCGAAGCCTCTATGGCATCAAATATTAACCTGTCTGGTCTGACTGATAACAATGATCTGTCTTCACCAGACGGAATGTGGTTTGACCCGCGTGGTGTGCTCTGGATTCAAACAGATGATGGAGCTTATACCGATGTCACAAACTGTATGATGCTTGCTGCTTTGCCAGGTCAGATTGGTGATGGTACTACCGCAACTACTTCCAGCGGACAGCAGACATTAATGGGTGCAAAAGTAACAGACTCAACCCTGCGCCGTTTCTTGGTAGGGCCAAAACAGTGTGAAATTACCGGGATTACCATGACCCCTGATTACAAAGCTATTTTCATTAATGTGCAGCATCCGGGCGAAGACTCTGCCAGCTATGCAACTCCTGCAAGTCACTGGCCGGCAACCCAGACTGACCGGAATAACACTACAGCCCGCCCACGTTCGGCAACTGTCGTAATTACCCGTAAAGACGGCGGCGCAATTGCGGGTTAATCCTCTTTTTATGAATATGCCGGCCTATTGACCGGCATATTTATTTTTGTTGAGTCAGAGAAATCCGCTGCTGCACAATCTGTCCGCTCTGCTCTCCTTGCTGAGTCTTTTCTAGCCAATTCCATGTATGATGGTACAATCTTAAAAAATTTGAACACCGGGTTCCATACATCGGGCTTTGAATAAAAGTAGAAGAAAGTAGCAGTTCCATATCCTGACTGATACCCGTCTCTGGCAGGGCATTCTGATCTACCTTGCGCTCATCTTCTAAAATATCCCAGACAGCTGACTCCAGTATGTGCTCAGCAACAGGACGCTGGAGCATAGGTAAAAATTCTTGGGTAAAGCGCTTTCGTAAATGCAAGGTCTTTTGCCAGGAGTCGCTCATGAGCCCGTTAGAAATTACGTATACGCCACTGGCCAGCACCTGAGGAGCCTCGCCTCGGTTACTCATATATACTGCCTGCGTTTGATCTCCTATCACCAGGTTAAAACCAGCATATTCCTGCTGTTGTTTCTCAAGCATCTGAGCAAAGCGAATGGGTTTCTGCTCAGATTCCAAAAAGGCCTGCACTAAATGACCACGCGAGGTCGGATAATGCTGCCGGTCTGTGCCATCACGAAAATTGGTGATCACTGCCCAACGTCCAGATGCTGTAATACCCATCCACGTACCACCAGATTGTAAATCTTTGCCAGCTATAACCGGACTGTTCTCCCAGTGATTCAAGACTTGCGTAGGTCGCTGATAAAACTCATCCCGGTTAGAAATCAGGCATAATGGCATACGATCTAACACTTGCCAGGCTAAAGCCACAATACACATAGGCATCTCTCATGATCTTTACACATTGAATGTACAACATTTTTAGGAACATTCCGCTAGAATCTGTGCAAAACGAATACATAAAGGAGCTGTAATGCTGACCTATCCGAGTATTGACCCAGTCGCGCTGGCACTGGGTCCTTTAAAAGTTCACTGGTATGGGCTGATGTATTTATTGGCCTTCTTGTTTGCTTGGGGACTGGCCAGCTACCGGGTTAAACAGCGTGTAGGCTGGACCACCGATATGGTATCTGATCTGGTTTTCTACGGCGCACTTGGTGTTGTGATCGGTGGACGGCTGGGTTATGTGTTCTTTTACGGATTTGATCAGTTCCTAGCCAACCCGCTCTGGTTATTCGAGGTCTGGACCGGGGGCATGAGTTTCCATGGCGGTTTTCTGGGGGTTATGCTAGCAATGCTGCTCTGGTGCCGTAAATATCAGAAAACCTGGTTCCAGACACTGGACTTTATTGCGCCATGTGTCCCCACTGGTTTGATGTTTGGCCGCATCGGAAACTTTATCGGTGGTGAGCTTTGGGGTCGTCCAGTTATCAATCCAGACTATCCCTTCGGAATGGTTTTTCCGCATGTAGATAATTTGGTACGTCACCCATCTCAGCTTTATCAAGCTTTAGGCGAAGGCCTGATTCTGTTTATCGTGTTGTGGTGGTTTAGTTCCAAGCCACGTCCACGTATGGCAGTTTCAGCGCTGTTCCTGATCGGTTATGGTATTGCACGCTTTGTGGTTGAGTTCTTCCGTGAACCGGACAATGGCCAGCTCTTTATTGGCTGGATGAGTAAAGGCCAGTTCCTGACCCTGCCAATGATACTGATTGGTCTGTGGATGATGTGGTACGCCTACCACAGAAAAATTTATGACTGGGGTCCACAGAAAAATACCTGATACATAGAGGAGCAATTGCTCCTCTTTTTTATGCTAAAGTTCTGAGCTGTTCTGCTTGATTTCAAAAGACTATGCTTGAGTTCTGGTTTGATCCTAAAGTTTCCATCACACGTAAATTGCTGATCTTTGTATCTATTGCAATAATTACTGCTGTGCTGTATGGGATGCAGCCGTTGGCATTAGACGCTATTTTAATGTTTTCGGGCACAGGTATCATTTTTTTAATCTGCCGTTACTGCAAAATGCACTTTGCAGCCGGGCAGCCCGCTGGCTTGCTCTATCGTCTGTTAACCTGGATTCCCATAGCATTATTGCTTGCCCTGATTTTTATGAATATGAAAGAGGGCGAAATTTTACTGCCAGGTGCACAGGGAATTGGTTTTATGGCACTGGCCGTTTGTCTGTTCTCGCCTTTATCCCTTCTACATAAAAACAAAAATCCAGAAGAGAGTATGTAATGCTTGATTTTTGGTATTCGGCACGCTGCACCCGTCAGGTTAAGCTGATAGTTTGTATTATGACCTGTGCCATGATTTACCTGTGTTCTACTGTGCAGGCGTTGTCGGCTGTATTGACAGGATTTAGTCTTGGTTTGGGCATATCAATGCATCTACTCAGACAGCTGAATCTTAAAATAAAACAAAATAATATTTATAAAAATGGCCTTTCTATTTTGCTCTATAGCGTACCTTTTGCTGTTTTCCTTATTTTGCTTTATGTATTGCCTGATGAACATAAAATGATTTTAGGATTACAGGTGCTAGGGTTTACTGCATTAGGACTATTTATTGTATCGATCTATGAAAACCGCGCCAGACGCTTTAAATAAATTTTTCTCCAACCAGAACGCTAGATATATATTTGAACTATAGGCATTTCAGGTTTCAGGACAATAAGCTGTGGTTTCAAGCTGTTTTAGAAAAGTCGAAAAACCTTGAGGTGTACGGGCTATTAAGCGGCTACTGGTCATGACCCTTACCCGGTTACTCCATATCACCTTGTATTGCAGGTTTAACATTCTTTTCACCAGACCTACATCCTCATGACAGGTTAGTGCTCCAAACCCGCCAGACTTAATATAGGCCTCGGCACTAAAACTCAAGTTGGCGCCATGAATATGTCGATGATCCATATCATCACAATAATGCTGCAGATAGCGCTGCCGGGTAAGTGACGACAGATGTTGCCAGCTATCTACCTCAACCACGCCACAGATTACATCAGCAGGCTGATGCGATAGCTGCTGCTTAAGCCAGAAGCGGTCTACTTTCGAATCTGCATCAGTGCAGGCAATCCAGCGGGCACCAGTAGCAATGAGAGTACGAACACCCAGATCGCGGGCATGGCCTACACAGCGCACTGCACACTGCAAGTAGTTTATACCTGCACGTTGTACCAGTTTCAGAGACTGATCGGTACAACTATCCAGCACTACCAGAACTCTTACCTGAACGGAAGCCGGCAGTTCATCTACAGCCTGTTGAATGGCCAGCAGGCAGTCAGACAGATGCTCTTCCTCATTATGGGCAGGAATGACAATACCAATCATATTAGTCCCTCCTGATGTGCCAAGCTGCCAGAGTCTGTAGTCCAGAGGTCGACCAGAAAATCCGGATCGTCTAACCCAAGATAATGATAAAGTTTCAGGTGCTGCTTTAACAGCTGATGGACTAAATTCCCGTTTAAACTAAACCCGTCAATTGGGTAACGCCAGTGACAGCACAGCAAAGTACCGGTGTCATTTAAACTCCGTTGTGCCCATTCAATCAGCTGTAACAGTTCATTCTCATTTAAATAGTAAGCAATCTCGCTGATCACGATGAGATCAAATTTTTCTTCAGGACACTGCTGGGGAATCCGTTTCTGCTGTATATCAATATGTAGCTGTCCTTTTAAGCGCTGCCGGGCCAACTCGACTGCTTTGCTGTTTGCATCTAAACCAAGCAGTTCGTCACAGCGGCTGGCTAGCTCTTGACTAAAAACCCCATTGGCACAGCCAAGTTCCAATATGCGTCCGTACCTTTGCCGGGGTAGCAAGGCCAGACAAATCTGCCGTTTGCGCTGTTCATACCAGCGCTGGGTATAACCCCATGGGTCATCATTATGATGATAGAGCGTATCGAAGTAATCCTGTTTAGGCATGTATATAAACCTCGCAGGGCATCAAGATTCGCTCTACTGTATGTGAAGATAAAATAGGTGCCTGTCCGGTGCTTGGGTCTGTTTCAAGCTGGCTTTTAAAGCACTGAATCGCCTGTTTTTTGAGCCTGAGCTGTGCGGCTGTCAGTTCCAGCTTGCAGGCAGATTTCCAGGGAATACGGTTGTCCTGTGGCCTGGCCCAGTGCCATGACCAGATCAGGACTTGATAACAGCTAAGCTGCTGTTGATCTGCCAGCCGCTGTACAGTTTGACCAGTTGCTTCATGATCAGGATGACCATCCTTTGCAAATGTGCACACCAGAATATCATCGGGTCTGACCAGCTCTTTCAGAGCAGCATACAGCTTTTGCTGCTCAGCAGTTACTTCACCATCTGTCAGCTGCAGTGCAATCCGGTTTACCCGATTCTGCACGCCTAATACTTTAAGCGCATTCAGGCTTTCTTGAGGCCGCAGCTGATCCAGCTGCTGTGGTGTATAAAGCTGTGAGTCCGGATGGCTTTGTGTACCATTAGTCACAGCCACCAGCAGAATTTCACGTTTCAGTGTACTAAGCTGCTGTATCAGGCCAGCACATCCTAAAATTTCATCATCTGGATGCGGCGCTATAATCAGTATACGTTGCCCTGCCGGAAAAGCTTGCTCAGGGACAAGCGTCTGCAATGACTGTAACCCGCTCCATTGCTGCCAGGCCCGTTTGGTCGTGCCATTTCCATAAATCAGGCGGTCTCCTACCGGACTATTTATAACATCCATGCAGTGTCCTCCATAACCGAACGCTCACCAATCTGTTCCAGATCAAAAGCCGCATGGCTTTGTCTTAAAAAAACCGGTAAATCTGCTGCCATTTGGGCAAACATGGTGTTTTCACAGAAAGGTCGTGCTCCCAATGCCTTACCAACCAAGTCCAGAACCTTTTGTGCAGTCTGCTCAGTCTGAATACGCAACATCCGAATAATCAGCTCGTGACTTTGCGCAGGATGCTGATCAATTTGTGCTGCTACATATTTGAAATATTCACGGGTAGTAGCTAACGCACTATTTACTTCACCTAGATACATTAGCCGAAAAGTATTGGGTTTCTCCTGACAGGCCTGTTGTAATGTATGGGCCAGACGGGTAGCCGCACCATACCAGCAAGCTGCCACACCAGCAGCACCATGCCAGAATCCTGATCGGTCTAGATATTGTCCGGGCTGCCCTACCGTTTGTGCAACAACTTTATTAAAACTGATTTTTGCAGTCTGGGTATAAGCCATTCCTATAGCATTCCATTCACTATGGTCGATGCAAATATCTGGCTGGTGCATGTCAACAATTAACAGCTGTGAATTATTCTGTGTATCCCGATAGGTCATGAGTCCATAATCGACCAGCCCTGCACCCGAACACCAGTACTTATTACCTGAACATTGCCCATTTTGGTAATAAAGTGGTTGTATGCCACCCTCTGCAGCCCAGACAGCATAGACTCCCACAGGCACCTTGCTGTAACCAAGCTCATGCAAAATACTCAAAGCATCCAGATGGGATTCAAACCATTTCACCAGATTCAGGTTAGTTGCCGCGACTTTTGCCAGAACTTTCCAGCGTTCATACGTCTGGCCGCTTGCAGGATGAGGAATTTCGCTACTCAAATTGCAAAGTTGCTTAAATGTCGTGATCAAACTGTCTGAAAGATGAGAAGAATCCTGCTCAAACTTGGTCAATATAGTATTCAGGGTGGTCATAAAACTCCCAGATATAGCTGTATTACTTTAAAAAGAACACAGCGAGCTCAATGATTATGATGAATTTTTTATAATTAAAAACTTATAACATTGAATAACTTGATACTCATAGAGGTCTTATACCTTTCATTCAGTCAGGTTCTGTAAAAAAATATTATTAAAAGTAACTTACTCAGTAATTATTTTTATATCCGGTTCTGTTGATATTCAGGAACGTGGTTGGAAAATAAAACCATGATGAACCTCGTCTTTTAATGTAGCGGTTTTCAGTCAGGCTAAAAAAAGCTAATATGTACGGTCAGCTGATACTTATCTCTGATCTTCTTAAGCCCTTCGATTTTCTTAGGCCCTTCCTAGTGAGAGAACCATGCGCCAATATCTAGACCTTTTACAACATATCCTTGAACATGGTGGTGATAAAGGTGATCGTACCGGAACAGGTACTCGTTCTGTATTTGGTCATCAGATGCGCTTTGACCTCTCTAAAGGCTTTCCACTTTTAACCACAAAAAAGGTCCATTTTCGCTCTATCGTCGTTGAACTGTTATGGTTTTTAAAAGGCGATACCAATGTGAAATATTTACAGGATAATAAAGTAACAATCTGGGATGAATGGGCAACAGCTGAACAAACTGCCCGCTTTGGGCGTCCTACCGGAGAACTGGGACCAGTCTATGGACATCAATGGCGTAACTTTGGTGCGACCCAGAATGAAGATGGCAGTTATCAGCAAAACGGGTTTGACCAGATTTCCTGGCTAATTAATGAAATCAAGACTAACCCGAATTCACGCCGGCTCATTGTTTCTGGCTGGAATCCTAAAGAAGCCAGCCAGGTTGCATTGCCACCTTGCCATACTCTGTTTCAGTTTTTTGTACAAAATGGCAAATTGTCTTGCCAGCTTTACCAGCGCAGTGCCGATGTATTTCTGGGTGTACCCTTCAATATTGCCAGTTATGCCCTGCTCACTCATATGATTGCTCAAGTCTGTGACCTTCAAGTTGGTGATTTTGTCTGGACTGGGGGAGATACACACCTGTATGCCAACCATTTTGAGCAAGCCAGATTACAGCTGGGTCGTGATCCGCTAGAACTGTGTCAGTTAAAGCTGAATCCAGAAGTAAAAAGTATTTTTGACTTTAAATTTGAAGATATTGAAATTATAAATTATCACTCACATCCTGCAATCAAGGCACCGGTGGCTGTATGAGTTTTCAAGGCTTAGAAGTTGTACATGTAGTTGCGATAGACCAGCAGCGCTGTATTGGCAAAAATAATGATCTGCCTTGGCACATTCCAGCTGACCTCAAGCATTTTAAAGAGATTACTCAGGGCGGTGTAGTAATCATGGGCCGCAAGACCCTAGAATCCATGGGACGTGCTCTACCTAAACGGGTCAACTGGGTAATTACCCGTGATCCAGACTGGTCGTTTGAAGGTACCAAGGTTGCACATAGCATTGAGGATGCTCTAGAACAGGCCATCGCTGATGTGAAAACCAGTGAAAAACCTGAAAGTTTATTCATCATTGGGGGTGGAGAAATCTTTAGACAGACGCTGGAGATGGCTGACCGTCTGGAGCTTACTCATGTTAAACTAAGTGTGCAGGGTGAAGCTTATTATCCTGAAATTCCGCAAGTTTTTAAAAAGATTCAAAGTACGCCACAAAAAGATGACAAAAGCGGAATTGAGTTTGAGTTTGCAACCTATCAGAAATAGAAGGGACTCAGACTGACTTGACCACTTATGCACAATATTGGAAAGCGTGATTTTTTTATTGCTCTAGGCAAAGGGTTACTGCATTTTATCTTTAGCTTGTTTGTTATTCTTTCATCTATCTGGTTATGTCTGGCACTCTGGGTTCAGGAACCTGTTAGCTGGCTGGTTACCCGGATTCTGATCGGAAGCTGGATCGCTTTTGCGCTTAGTGTGCTTGGTATTTATGTCAGCCAGCATTTTTTTAGCCGCCGTATAAATAGTATCATTTATATCTTGTGTTTTATGAGCGCCCTGTCTTGGTATATAGGACTGGATGCCCGGCAAGACCGGGACTGGAACCCGGAAGTTTCCCGACTTCTTGAATACGAGCGTCAGGGTGATCAAGTAACCTTACATAATGTCCGTAACTTTGCTTGGGAAGCAGACGGTAAAGTCCATGAGCGCTGGAAAACCCGGCATTTTGATTTAAACCAGATTACCGGAATTAATATCATCACCTCTTACTGGATGGGTCCACAAATTGCTCATACCCTGGTCAGTTTTGATTTTGCCAATCAGGAGCCCCTTACCTTTTCTATTGAAATTCGTAAAGAAAGAAATGAAGAGTTTTCAGCGATTGGCGGTTTTTTCAGACAGTACGAACTGAGCCTGGTGGCCTCGGATGAGCAGGATATTATCTATACTCGCAGTAATATTCGTCATCAACAGGTATATTTTTTTCCCATCAGGATGAGTGCCTCGGAACGTAAAGCTCTTTTTTTAGAATATTTAAAGACGGCAGATGAACTGCGGGCAGAACCGCAGTGGTATAACACTCTGACCAGTAATTGTACTACCATCATTTTTGATATGGTTCAGGCAATTAACCCGTATCAGTTACCCAAAGATTATCGGCTGCTGGCTTCAGGCTATCTACCAGAGTATTTGTATGATCTGTATGCTCTAGATCATCAATGGAGCATTCAGGAATGGTATCAGCATGCGCATATTAACCCGCGCACTGAACAGATCAGTCAGAATCCTGAAAAGATTCAACAGTTCTCTCAACTGATGCGTCAGGGTTTACCCTCACCTCAGCCTTGAAAAGTGAGACTTTACTCATTTTATTTAGAAAATACACCTAAAGCTACATATTGAAGCTAAATTTTGCGTTATGTTTTTACTTTAATGTCAATAACATAATAAATGATGAGAACGCTAAAATGTTTAAACAGATTTTAATGGCGAGCGTGATAGGCAGTTCGGTTCTATTTACTGCATGTACGAATATGCCTGATCAAGGCAATACTACTGTCGACGTTGTTCAAGCACAATTATTGGATCGCAACTGGACCGTAACATATATCGGCAATACCGAGATTGTTAAAACTAGCCAAGCTGTCCAGACTCTCCCAAGCCTGATGCTTGAATCAGCCACACAACGTTTTAGCGGCACTGATGGCTGCAACCGGATTATGGGTAGCTATCAGCTTACCAATAAAGGACTGGTTTTTGGCCAGATGGCATCCACCCGTATGGCTTGTTTAAATCCGAGTAACCAGCAGGTTGCTGCAGCTTATAACGAGGCTCTCGCTAAAGTAAGCGCTTATCAGGTCTATCATAAAACCTTAAAGTTACTCGACCGTCATGGCAATGTAGTAATGCAGCTTAGCAGTCCAGCTCCACTACGCTAAAAATTGAATAGATTGATTTGCCCGTTTAGACGGGCTTTTTTACGTCTGTTGCACACAAGCTCTATTGTAGCTCTATGAAAATTTATTATAGTGGAGGAAATCTATTCAACAGGATAAGACTATGCAACAGGCATTATTTGGAGGCGGCTGTTTCTGGTGTGTTGAAGCAGTTTTTCTGCAACTCAAAGGTGTAGAAAAAGTCGTCAGTGGCTATGCAGGCGGTCATACTGAGAATCCGGATTATGAAGCCGTATGTAGCGGACAGACACATCATGCCGAAGTCATTCTGGTAGAGTTTGATGAGCAGCAGATCAGCTATCAGCAGCTACTTGAAGTATTTTTTGCCACTCATGACCCAACTACGTTAAACCGTCAAGGCAATGACATTGGTACACAGTACCGCTCAGTGATTTATTATTTTGATGAAGAACAGCAGCAACAGGCACAGCAGATGATTAATGCGCTCAAAGCTGAGGGTTTAGATATTGTGACAGAACTGAGTCCGGTACCTACTTTTTATGAGGCTGAAGAGTATCATCAGAATTTTTTTGCCAAAAACCCTTCCCAAGGCTACTGTAACTTTATGATTCCTCCAAAACTGTTAAAGTTGAGAAATAAATTCCAGGATTTACTCAAATCTGAATAAAAAACATCTATAAAAAAAGCGGCTATACTGGCCGCTTTTTTAACGTTTTTACTTTAATTATCACTAACGAAAGCAATATCGCTGAGCCCGGCTTCGCTCGCACGAGACATTACTTGCGCTACAGTGTCATACCGTGAGTCTTTATCTGCTCTTAGCTGAACTGTGGGTTTACGTTCAGCTTGTCCAGCTTCTGCAAACCGGGTTTCAAGCTCTTGAAGACTGATCATCTGATCATTCCATGCCACCTGATTCTGGGCATTGATACTGATTGTAATCGCCTCAGGCGGCGGATCGATAATTTCTGCTGTGGTTTGTGGCAGATTTAATGGAATTGATGGGTTGGCAACGGTTGCTGTCACCAGAAAGATGATCATCAAAACCAGCATAATATCGATGAGCGGAATGAGATTCATCTCATTCATGCCAGCATCGTTATCTTCACCCAATTGAAAAGCCATTAAGCCTGACCTCCAGCATATTGCTGCTGTGCAGCATTATTTACTTCTGTTTTAGATACATTACTGTCCTGCTGTAACATAGTATCAATCAGCAAGCTATGTGCCTGATCTTGCAGGTCATGAGCAAGTCCACGATTGAAACGTACTGCAATGTTGTAAGCCAGTACTGCAGGAATCGCTACGGCCAAACCAAGTCCTGTCATGATCAAGGCCTCACCTACTGGTGTTGCAACCTGAGCAAGACCGGCCTGGCCACTCTTACCTACGGCCACTAGGGCATGAAAGATTCCCCATACTGTACCGAACAAGCCAACAAATGGTGCAATAGAAGCAATAGTCCCCAAGACTGCCACACCTTTTTCTGCAGAAGCTTTCTCTGCAGAAATCTGGCGCAGTAGAGCCTGTTCAGCGACTGCCTTACGTTGCTCAAAACCGAGTGGTGCCAGTTTGGTTTTAAGTTTAGCCAAAGCCTGCGAGAGTTGAGCATAAGCTTGCTGTTTAAGTTGGCGGGTACCCATCAGACGTAAAATAAAGATGGTCCATGTCGCAATCGACATTGCCAAGAGCACGAAATACAGTGTTTTGCTGACTGCATCCGCATGTTGCCAATAAACTGAAAAGTTCATACTCGAACTCCTGAAAATGTTAGCCGTTAGGATTCAATGTTAATTCAAATGGCTGCTCGGCCCGGATCGGATAAGCTACACCATTTTCTTTATACGGTTTGAACTTTGCACTACGCACTGCGCGTAAAATCTTTTCATCGAGTGCACTAATCCCACTTGATTTGGTAATACGGGTCCGCTCTTTAATAATAGAACCTTTTTCATCCGCCTCTATATGTACCACAATTACCCGGGTTTCACCCTGCAAGTCTTTATTACTATAAGACGGTTTTGGCGAACGGCTCCACTGTACTCCTGCTCCGCCAATTGAAACAGTTTTTGGAGACGGTGGCGAAGGCGGAGCCGGTGGTGCAGCAGCAGGTGCGGGTGGTGGTGCAGCTGCTGGTGCCGGTTTAGCTATTTTAGTTTCTGAAACTGTTGTGGTAGCTACAGGTGAAGGCACTGGTGGTGTTTCTACCGGTTTCGCAACAGGTTTAGGTGCTTCAGCTTTTTTCACCTGCTGAACCTTCTCAACCTTTTTCGGTGGCAGAGGTAAAGGTTTTTCAACTACTTTTACTTCTTTAACCTCTTTTGGCTTGGCAGGTTCAGCTTTTTTTGGCTCAACCTTTGGTTTAGGTGGTAAAGGTTCAGGTGGCTGCTGGATCTTGACAAACCGGACCTGTAAAGGTTCTTTTTCAATCGGTTTAAGATCAGCAGTTTTAAGATGGCTCACACCCCAAAGCACACCGATATGCCCGACCATTACCACGGCTAAAGCTGCGACAATTTTCTTTTTCATCGGGTTAGAGGGGGGCATACTGGACACGGAGGAATGACTCATAAGAATCTGTTACCTAATAGATTGCTTTACTTCAATACAACAGGAGAAGAAGATAAAGCTCATCGGTTAGCACAATGAAAGTATCGCAATAATAAATGAGAAGTGTTTTCATTTGCAACCGTTATTTAATTTATTTTAACCACCCTTCTAATTCAGTAATAAAAAAAGGCATATCCCTAGATATGCCTCTTTTTAGTCAGACTTTAATTAGTTTTACTGAAAAACAACAGTCTTGTTGCCATCTACAATAATACGGTCTTCAAGGTGCCATCTCACTGCTCGCGCCAGTACGTGGCGCTCTACATCCTGACCAAGCTCACGCAACTGCTCTACTGTAAAGTCATGGCTCACCCGTTCTACATCCTGCTCAATTATCGGACCCTGATCCAGATCAGCAGTAACATAATGTGCTGTAGCACCAATCAGTTTTACACCTTTGTCATAAGCTTGCTGATATGGATTGGCTCCTACAAATGCTGGCAGGAACGAGTGATGAATATTAATAATTTTCATCTCCCATTTGCTGACAAACTCTTCGTCCAGAATCTGCATATAACGTGCCAGTACCAACAGATCATTGCCCTGCATCAACTCATCAATCTTCGCATAAGCTTCACGCTTGTTTTCTTTATTGACGGGCACCACTTCAAATGGAATACCAAAGTTCTCTACTGCTGAACGCAGGGTCTCATGATTAGATACCACCTTGGTAATTTCACATGGCAGAGCTCCGCGGGCATGACGCCATAGCAGCTCAAGCAAGGCATGGTCGACTTTAGAGACTAAGATACCCACTTTTTTCACATCACTAACAAAAGCCAGACGCCAGTGCATGTCATAACGCTGGGCTACATTCACAGCAAAGGTCTGGATCAGTGTTTCCTTCCGGGTCTGCAAATGTTCAAGTTCAAACTCAACACGCATGAAATATCGACCGCCCTGCGCTTCAGTTGCATATTGATCAAGTGCGGTAATATTTGCTCCCTGATGATACAAAAAGCTCGATACAGCCTGCACAATGCCCGGCTTGTCTTCACAAGTAATCAGGAGTCGTGCTGTATTGGCAGTGGTCATGTTCATGTCGGTTGATATCGCTTATAAGTCAAATTAAAAACAAGCCGCATATTCTAGCGCGTTTTTACGGCGGGCAGAATACTTATGAAAAAAGCTGCATGCTATTTTGCTGAAGACAGGCTGGCAAACAGTTCTGAAGAGCCGAAGGTTTCAAGCAGACGCTCATAAGTCTCACGACTTTCTCCCATCAGGTATGGCCCTTCCAGAAAGACCATCTGGCGCAGCGCCTGCCATACCCATTTTTCTTCAAGATGGTTGCTGTCACTGATGTGGCCAGACATATACAGGAAATTGGTCCAGTTGGTCAACACAATCCACAGGTTAATAATGAGTGCCTCAATTTCTGAAGCAGTCATTTTCATTAGCCCCGCATCGACAAAAGCCTGATAAATTCTCTGGCCCTGCTGCATGACCTGGCCGGCAAAGCGTGGATACATCTTTCTAAAGTCATCATTGTTTTCGACCAGATGATAAACATCCCGATGCAAAAAGCGGTATTCCCATAACTGGCTGCTAAGGACCTGAAAATAACGAATCTTGTCATTGGCATTCAACTGACGGTCATCTGGCAGAGACAGCATGTCGAGTGTCTCTTTCTGGTATTGTTCCATCAGTTCCTTAATAATTTCCTGCTTGTTGCGAAAATGGTAATACAGATTACCTGGACTGATTCCTAATTCGGCTGCAATATGGTTGGTGGTTACAGAACGCTCTCCACGCTCATTAAAGAGTTGCAAACTGATCTGCAAAATCCGGTCTTTAGTTTTCACGGTCTTGGAGTGGGACATTCTTAATAACCATCTATTTCAAAAAGTTAGTGGACTAACACATAAAGTGACTTGACTATTTAGAGCATTTACTCTAAAAAATTAAATATTAGATTTTATTTAATGGTAGCGTGTCATGAATAGTCAAACAAAAACAACTCAAATGACTCCACATTCACCTGATATTCAGCATATGCAAGACTTGCTTGAACATCAGAGATTGGCGTATCAGCGTCATCAGGTACCTTTGGCCAAAGAACGTATTGACCGCCTGTCCCGTTTAAGACGCGTACTGGTAAAATATCAGGACCAGTTTGCAGACGCAATCAATCATGATTATTACAACCGTTCAATTGGTGAAACTAAAATTGGCGAGCTGCTGACCTGTCTTGAACATATTAAATATTATAGCAAGCATTTAAGCCAGTGGATGAAACCATCTAAACGTCATGTTGCCATGATTCATCAGCCTGCCAAGGCATGGGTACAATATCAGCCTATGGGCGTGATCGGCATTATTGCACCTTGGAACTATCCCCTACTTTTATCCATAGGCCCATTAATCTGTGCATTGGCAGCAGGCAACCATGCCATGATCAAGATTTCCAGCGCGTCTTCAAATTTTGGCCAGATTCTGGAAAGAGCTCTGGCAGAAGCCTTTCCGCAAGATCTGGTCGCAGTAGTCAATGGAGGTGGGCCTATTTCAGATGCTTTTAGCCATCTGCCTTTTGACAAGATTATTTTTACCGGCTCAACCGCAGTGGGTAAAACTGTAATGGCAGCAGCAGCTGAAAATCTGGTGCCAGTCATTTTAGAACTGGGCGGCAAGTCGCCAGTGGTAGTACACCCTTCCATGAATATGAAAGATCTGGCACAGCGGATCGCTGTGGGCAAACTCTGGAATGCCGGACAGACCTGTGTTGCACCAGACTACATGTTTCTACCCAAAGGTAAGACAGAGGAGTTTATAGCAGAATTCCGTACGATTGCCACGACTATGTATCCTCATTTACGTGATAATCAAGATTACACCTCCATCGTAAATGACAAGCAATACCGCCGGGTACAGAGTTATTTAGATGATGCGCGTGAACAGGGTGCGCAGATTGTGGAAATTAATCCAAAAAATGAACTGCTGGAAGATGTCTATAAAATTGCACCAACCCTAGTGACTGGGGTCACCAGTTTTATGCAAATCATGCAGAATGAAATTTTTGGGCCGGTACTACCCATCATGGAATATGATCAGATTGATGAAGTGATTGAGTTTATTAATCAACGTCCACGCCCACTTGCATTATACTATTTTGACTATGATTCAGCACGCGCTGATTATATTGCACAGCGTACGCATTCCGGACATTTTGGTATGAATACCGTATTAACTCACGTTGCTCAGGATGACCTGCCTTTTGGTGGGATCGGGGCCTCCGGTATGGGTAAATATCATGGACCGGAAGGCTTCTTCAGTTTGTCGCATGAACGTTCAATGATGTCAAATTCCAAGCTCTATAGCTTAAAATTTATTCTGCCACCATTTAACAAGCCGCTCTACAAATTGATTTCAAAAACACTGTTGCGTTAAATGATCAAGGCATGATCTATCACACCAGATCATGCTGTGTTTTAACCGAATTCGCTTGTCTTTTAATCGGATTTTTGGTATAAAACGCCCCTTGAATGAATTCATCCGTTTATTTTATGACTGGCCACACATTTGCTGCTGGCTAAATCAATGGAGTTCCACCATGTCTAAGGTTTGCCAAGTTACCGGCAAGCGTCCAGTCGTTGGTAACAACGTCTCACACGCCAACAACAAAACCAAGCGCCGGTTCGAGCCGAACCTGCACCACCACCGTTTCTGGTTAGAAAGCGAAAAGCGTTTTGTACGTCTTCGTCTAACCACTAAAGGTATGCGTATTATCGACAAATTGGGCATTGAAAAGGTTGTAGCTGATCTTCGTGCTCAAGGCCAAAAGATCTAAGGAGTCATTGCAATGCGTGACAAAATTCGCCTAGTTTCGTCTGCTGGTACTGGTTATTTCTATACCACGACTAAAAACAAACGTACAATGCCTGAAAAAATGGAAATCAAAAAGTTTGACCCAAAAATCCGTCAACACGTGATTTTTAAAGAAGCTAAAATCAAGTAATCTTGATGAAGCGCCAAGAAACGATCTCCCTAGAGGTCGTTTTTTTTTGCATTTTTTTTGCTTGACTTGCTACACTTTTTATATCAATAGATTTTGGCATCTTTCGTGCTTTATTTTTATTATTTTCTTTTCACCTCCATCTTTAAGGAGTAGGTAGTGCCTCATGACGTAGATCTCATTATTTTACTGGCAGTCGGTTTTGGTATTGCTCTGATCTTTGGCTATATTGCTGCCCGTCTACGCCTTCCTCCCCTGATTGGCTATCTTATTGCCGGCATCATTATTAGCCCCAACACCCCAGGTATGGTGGGTGATATTCAACTGGCCAACCAGTTAGCCGAACTTGGTGTAATGTTTCTAATGTTTGGCGTGGGCATGCATTTCTCGCTTAATGACCTGCTTCAGGTTAGACGAATTGCTGTGCCAGGCGCAATTTTACAGATTACAGTAGCAACACTGCTGGGAATCGGTATTAGCATGTTATGGGGCTGGAGTTTCGGCTCAGCTCTGGTCTTTGGTTTAAGTCTTTCCTGTGCCAGTACAGTCGTTTTACTTAAAGCACTGGGCGACCGTGGCCTGCTCGAATCAGTCAACGGCAAAATTGCTGTAGGCTGGCTACTGGTTGAAGACTTGGTTATGGTACTGGTATTGGTGCTGCTTCCTGCTACTGCAGTGCTTTTAGGCGGAACGCCACTATCTGATGGTAGTGGCGATGAAAATATCTGGCTTACTTTAGGTCTGACTTTACTTAAAGTGACCGGTTTTATTGCTTTTATGCTGATTATTGGAAAACGCCTGGTCCCAATGATTATGCAGTTTGTCGCACGTCTGGGTTCTCGTGAGCTTTTTACTTTAACTGTGGTTGCTGCGGCAGTTTCAATTGCTTATGGCTCATATGCGGTTTTCGGCGTATCGATGGCACTGGGAGCTTTCTTTGCCGGTATGGTAGTTAAGGAATCAGATTTTAGCCATCGTGCTGAAGAGGAAACCTTACCACTGCGTGAAATTTTTTCGGTACTGTTTTTCGTTTCAGTTGGCATGTTATTCGACCCTCGGATCCTAGTCGAAGAACCTGTTCATATTTTAGGTGTAGTCGCCATTATTATGATCGGCAAGACACTGGCAGCGATGGCACTGGTGCTGTTCTTCCGTTATCCGATTAATACAGCCCTGACTGTTGGCGCCTCACTGGCACAAATTGGTGAATTCTCTTTTATCCTGGCCACATTAGGCTTGTCTTTAGGCCTGCTTAGCCTGGAAGGCCAGAATCTGATTTTGGCAGGGGCCCTTATTTCGATTAGCCTGAACTCATTTATTTTCTCTGCCATTGAACCGGCACAGCGCTGGATTCGTGAACGATCTCATTTAGCCCGGCTACTGGAGCGTAGCGGTGACCCGCTTGCGATGCTACCGGATGAAGTATCTCAGGACTATCTGCGCGACCAGGTGGTAATTGTTGGGCATGGGGAAGTTGGCCGTCGCATCACTCGCACTTTAATGCAAGAGAATATCAAAGTTGTTATTGCTGAAGAAAACCGCGAAATAGTAGAGAAATTACGTGAGCGGGGTATTGCTGCGGTCAGTGGCGTGGCGACTGAGCCTGGTGTATTGATACAGGCCCATATTATGCATGCACGACTGTTAGTATTGTCGCCCATGGACATTGTAAATGTGCATCGTATTATCGATATTGCCAAACAGCTAAATCCACAGATTCAGGTACTGATCTGTGCGGAAAGTAAGGAAGAGGCTGAAGTTATCCGGGCAGAAAATATTGGCGAGGTATTCTTTGCCAAAGAAGAAATGGCTAAAAATATGAGTAATCATATCTTGAACCAGATCGAAATTGCGCACCATACAGCCCCGACACACTAGTTAAAATATTTAAAAAAGCGTACTTTGATGTACGCTTTTTTAGTATAAATTTTAAGTTTGCAGTGCTTACTAGCTCAGGTATTTTGGTTTTTCATCAATAACCTGAGCCTGCCACTGATTAACCTGTTTTTCAAGCAGACCAAATAATGCGGCCTGTATCATATGCTGTGCTACTACAGCAGTTTCATCACCAAGCAAGGCTTTAACTTCATCATTAAACTGGATTTTAACCAAGGGTTCTTTTTCTGAACCTGCATTGCGCAATGCCAATTCACCACCTTCGAGCTGTACCAGTTCCAATACTGCTTCCTGATTACCAAATAATTTTTTCAACTGTTGTATAGACATAACTCCTCCATGCTCCGACATGGTGGCAAAGCATTGATACTTTGCATCTCGAAATATTTATATAAGAGCAGGTCAATCAAATTTCAAGTCTATCCAATAGACCGTTTTAGAACTCAACCATTTCATTACGAAAACCATCAATCAGCTGGGTCAGTTCACGGTGCCATTCTCGCAGAATTTTAACATCTGGCAACCAGCTTTGTGGGCCTTGGGTGACTTTAATAATCAGATTGGATGAGGTCTCTTCTTCAGGTACAGGAGCATTAGGTTCAGGTGCATACTGGCATAAGCGATAAGCCCGCTTAAGCTCGGCAATAAAGCCATGTTTGGCCAGTTGCTGCATAACGACCACTTCAGGCGAAACCTGTCCTTTATCTGCCATCTGTTCCTCAATTGACTTTAAGGTAGGCTGTGAATCATTTAAACGGTAATAACGGGCCAGTTCCTGTAAAAATGCCAGTAATGAACCATGCAGATGAAACACAGCAGCCTCACGATAAGCCTGTGCCTGCTGTACATGCTCAATCTGCTCTGCCTGCTGGCAAGCCAGACGTGCAAAATAGAGTTTCTGGTTAGTACGGTCAGCATGAAAGCGGGCAACACGGGACATGAAAAGTCTTCCTAAATTTTGTTTTTACTTACAAGATTAAGATAAACAGAATTAGCCGGGATTCACAATAAGAATTATGGATGAGTGACATAACCTAGATAGATTTTTTCTTTTGAATGATATGACTACATTGCTCTATAGTAATATTTTATTGATCGCTATCCATCTCAGCCAGAGAGTATTCTTCCACAATATAGGGCATATCAGATTTACTCTAATTATTCCAAGTATAAAAAAGGAGCATTATCTGCTCCATCTTTATTTAAGCCTTAGGCTTGTCTTCCGCAGCTTTTACGCGAATACCATGACCATGCAGTCGCAAGGTATTGAGACCCTTGATTGCTTTTACAGCTTCACGCCCATGTGGCATCTCAACAAAGGCAAAGCCTTTAGACTTGCCAGTTTGTGCATCAAGTACTAGCTGGCAGGAGTCAACCGTACCATAGGCCTTAAACAGCTCTAGCAGTTCAGCTTCAGTGACGGTACGTTCCAGGTTGCGTACTAAAATTTTCATAAATTACCTTTTCCAGCGGCAGGTATGTAACATCAAAAAGTATATGCCTACTCTACTTTTCGAGTGCATTAGCACAATCTGACTAGTTTAATCGAGATCTATACCAAAACCTAAATTTATTGCAGCTGAATTATTCCAGCGTTTTTGCACAAAACTGCGCGATGACGGTTGATGGATCTGCACATCGACCAGTGATTCAGGCAAGTCATTTAAAAAATAACTTTCAATAATACGGCCCTGTTCATCATATTTATCTTGTGCCCAGCTACTGAATTCCTGCTTGGTCAGAATCAGCTCATCCTGCGCCCGGGTCAATGCCACATACAGAACACGGCGCTCTTCTTCTACCTGGTCAAAATCACCCTGTGCACGAGCATGTGGATACTGACTTGGTGAAACATGAGGAACGTAACAGACTTTTTGCTCTGCTCCCTTGGCAGAATGGATAGTAATCAGGGTAACCAGATCCTGATCAGTGCTACGCTCCACTTCTGACACCGAAATAGGCTCCAGTACATATTCTTCAAGAAAACCGGCCAGGCTGTTATGTTTACGGGCTAATTGCTTGACCAGATCAAAGTCTTTCAGACGTCTGGACCATTCTTTGTTTTTGTAATTATCTTCTAGCTGTTCAGAGAGTGCTTCTACAGCAAGACTGATACAAACCTCGACTTCATGTTGTAAAACATCTAGCTGCTTCATCATCAGTATTGCTTTAAGTGCCACCCGGCCATGCTGTTCCAGCCGCTCACAACGCATATCAATATCAGACAACTGAATCAGTTCATGAGCGAGCTTGCTGGCACCTACATCCCCTACACCATTCCATAGCGTCAGAAAACGCATCCAGGCAATATCATCCTGTGGATTAGCTACCACCCGCAGCATGCTCAGCATATCTTTTACATGCGCAGATTCAAGTAGTTTTACCCCACCCACAAATTTATAGGGGATATTGGCATTGATTAATGCACCTTCCAAATGCCGTGCAGTAAAAGAAGAACGTACCAGAATCATATGCTCATACCACTGGGCGCCTGTATATTGACGCTTGATCAAATCTTGAGCGATCCAGTTAGCCTCTTCAAATTCATTACTGAACAGGTGCAATTGTGGTTTTATTCCGCGGCCTCGAGCGGCAATCAGATGTTTATCGTAATGAAGTGGACTTTTATCAAGCAGCCAGTTAGATAAATCCAGAATCTCCTGAGTAGAGCGGTAATTAAAATCCAGATTTAATACCTCGGCATCAGGCACACGTTCTTTAAAATGATGGATATTCTCAAAATCAGCCCCCCGAAAGCCATAAATCGACTGCGCGTCATCACCTACACAGAATAGTTTGATTTTACCCACCAAGGGCTGTAGTAAAGCCCATTGCAGCGGATTAGTATCCTGCATTTCATCAACCAGCAGAACTGAACACAATCGGGTTACCCAGTTAACCAGTGCTTCTGAATGTTGTAAATGCACCGCTACAATTGCCAGAATATCATCATAGTCCAGAAAATTACGCTCACGCTTTCGCCGTTCATAAGCTTGCATGAGTTCAGCGATCTGTGCCTTATGTTCCAAAGCATCTGGCCATTGCTGTGCAATTGCTTCACTCAGTTTGTTCCGGGTATTACGGGCATATGAATAAATGTCACAAAGCTGTGCTGCCTTGGGCAATACACTCTCTTTATCTTTGCCACGTAACAGCCGGAACATCAGTATCTGGTCATCACGGTCAATAATACTGAACTGGCCCAGTCCAAATGCCTGAGAATTACGGCGCAGCAGGTACATACAAAAGGTATGGAATGTCGAGGCACGCAGACCCCGGGCTTTTGCTCCGAGGTGTTGCTCTACCCGAGTGACAATTTCACTCGCAGCACGACGGGTAAAGGTCAAGATCTGAATCTGGTCAGCGGGTATACCCTGATCAATCAAGTAAGCAGCCCGGGCTACAATTGTTTTGGTTTTGCCACACCCAGCACCCGCCAGGACCAGACAATTCTGGGCAGTGGTGGTGGCCGCCTGTTTCTGTTTCAGATTTAACTCATCACTCAGGGTACTTAAACTCATGCTATCTGTTCATCCGCACTTGAAGCACCAGTTTAGCAGAGCCAATATAGAAAGGCAGGCTCATCTACCCTGCTTTTCAGCCAGTTTTAAAATACGACCGATATTTTCGCAAGTACGCTCCAAATTAATGGCTCCATTTTGGCAAGCTGCGATAATATCGCTGCTCTGGTCCAGAATTCCGAAAATTGCAGTAAAGCCCTCTTTATACAGAGTGTCAGCTTGTGGGCCAATACTCCCCGCACAGGCGATTACAGGTTTACCATACTGTCGAGCCAGACGAGCGACTCCCACCGGAGTTTTACCAAAACAGGACTGTTCATCCAGTCTCCCTTCACCAGTAAAAATATAGTCAGCCCGGGCAATATATTTTTCCAGCTGGGTTTCCTGTATAACCAGTTCAACACCTGACTGAATCCGCGCACCCGTAAAAACTAACAGGCCAAATCCAAGCCCCCCTGCCGCACCTGCGCCAGGCACTTCGCGTTTTCTCAGGTTTAACTGCTGTTCTACAATATCTGCGAAATGGCTGAGGTTATGATCTAGTTGTAAAACCATATCAGGCGTAGCGCCCTTTTGCGGACCAAAAATATAAGAAGCTCCCTGCGCTCCAGTTAACGGGTTATTGACATCACTGGCAATAATAATTTCTGTAGTCTTCAAGCGTGGATCCAGTCGAGACCAGTCGATTGTTTTTACCCGATCAAGTTCCCTACCCCCTAAAGATACTTCATGGCCATTATTATCATAAAAATGTACACCTAGTGCCTGCGCCATACCTGCTCCGGCATCATTAGTAACACTCCCACCGAGCCCAATAATAATTCTGGATACACCTAAGTCCAGTGCCAGACGAATCATCTCACCAGTACCATAGGTTGTGGTTAAAAGCGGGTTACGTTCTGCCGGAGTAAGCAGATGAATACCATTGGCTTTAGCCATTTCAATCACAGCAGTCTGGCCAGCATCGATAAGACCAAAATAGCTTTCAACTTTTTGGGCAGGTAGAGGACCCGTGACCTGACATTTAACCTGCTGTCCTTGAGCAGCGGCAATCAGGGTATCTAATGTACCCTCTCCGCCATCTGCCATAGGAACTTTTATAAATACAGCTTCAGGAAATATTTTACTGAGTCCGTTTTGCATGGCATGACAGGCTTGTAGTGCAGTCATACTTTCTTTAAAAGAATCAGGAGCAAGTACAAAGGTAGGTGCCATAAGCTTTTCTTTTTATGGATAAATTTAAAATTTAAATGAACAGAAAGAGGCATATGCCTCTTTCTTGTTTTAAACATCTGCCGAACTTTTTGGAATACGCTTAATCGCAGCTGCCAGTGTTAAATAGTTCACTCCCTGAAAAAGGATATCGACAGCCAGAAACAAGCCTAACACCCAAAACGGCGCATCGGGCGACATCAAAATGATAATACCGGTAGCCAGAGTCAGCAGCCCGGAAAGCAGGATCCAGCCCCAGCCTATTAAAGGTTTTAATATAAAAGCATTTACGCTTCGAATTACACCCGCAATGATCAGAAAAATAGCCAAAATGTTGGTCAGGACAATTGCTGTTTTAACTGGTGTACTAAAAGCATAGTAACCGGCTACCAGATAAAGAATTCCAAACAGCGCCCACAGCCAGCGTGAACCGCCTCTAAAAATTTTAAAGGCAGCAACAAAGTGCAAGATACCGCCTATCATCATCAAGATACCGAACAAAAATACTGCGGACAACGTTGCGAAAGGCAAGGAGGCTAATAGTAATATTCCGAATAGCACCAAAAGGATACCAATACCTAAATACCATTTACGATTTTCATGGAATTGATGCCGGATGAGATCATTGCCTACAGTTTTCATTTTCATTACTCTTCTAGTTATTAAGTCTTTAACTACTGTAAGTAACAAGTCATCACTTGTCTGTATAAATAGTTTTTATACCGGTTTCATGCCTTGTGGATAAGTTGTTTTTTATCCCCAGTTTATTTTAGCCAGCCAATCTCTGTAGCTGTTTGTCGACTAACCATCGTTTGCTGGAGGTTTTCTGCCATTCTGCTTTTATCGGCTGAAAGCGGAATATGGCCAGTCATAATCTCGGCACGCTTTTGCGGATATAAAGGTTGAAGATGAGGATCAGTATAACCTTGCGGATATAAAGGTAAACCAGTATTGAGATCATATTTATCGGATGCTCCAAATGCATGGAGCAACTCATGCACCAGCACAATCTGATTTTGTTGTGCCTGCTTACTCGAAGCAAACAGGTTGACTGAGCCGATTCGCCCTTTTTCAAGTGCTGTAGAATGTTTTAGTATCCGGTTAAATTGAGGATCATAGAAGTTCAGATAGAGCGTTACACTGGGAGAGCCTTCTTGGCTCATCGAATTTTTCCAGGCATAAAAGCGGAATTTTAAACTCCACAATATGACATCGATTAAACCCGCCTGTTCAGGAACTTTAGGTGGAAGCTGTTGTAGAGGCCGGCCCAACTGAAAATAAAAATAAACTGGTTGTATTCGGTACGGAGCGGCAGCACTGCTGAGATACTTCTGTATATCTTTAAACTGATCGATTGTGAGCTGATCAATATACTGCTGTGTGGAACTACGCTGGTCAGCATTAATAGGATGTAATAAAACAGTCACCGGGCGGTCCCAGTTCTGGTTCTGGTCACGCCAGGCATTTATGGCGACCACCAGCAAGATCAGCAATAAAGCTATAATCCGAATACTTTTCCACACTGCTGTGCTTCCCCATCAATCTCTTATAGATTCTATTATTTTCTTTTGTTTAGTCATAAAAAATGCCAGTCGAAACCGGCATCTTTTTAGTTAAATATCAGGCTTCGGTCCATTTACCACTTTGGAAGACTAAACTCCATTTGGTCTGTTTACCTTCTGGTGTTTCAGAGCCGATATACTGCTGTTGGTTTTTACGGCTGAATTTTACCACTGTCGGGTTACCTTCAGGGTCAGTATCAGGTGCCTGTAATAGAAACTGATATTTTGGATCCAGCTGTCCGGCTACTGTACGCAGCTCGGCAACTTTAGGTGCCCGGGTTTCACGGATTTTTGGAAACTTACTGGCTGCCAAGAACAGACCGGCTGCCCCATCGCGTAGGACAAAATAGTCATCATGCTTGGTAGAGCGCAGATGCTCCATCTTGATCGGATCAACACGCGGTGGCGCAGGCTGCCCGTTTTTCAAAACTTTACGGGTGTTGTCACAGTTATTACAGGCAAAGTATGGACCGAAACGTCCAGTCTTAAGCTGCATTTCACCATCACATTTATCACATGGAATTGTTGGGCCATCATAACCCTTAATCTTGAACTCACCTTCTTCAACTTCATAACCGTCACAATCCGGATTATTGCCACAGATGTGCAGTTTACGACCACCATCGATCACATAGCTGTCCATAGCAGTTCCACAGATCAGACAGCGTTTTTTCGACATCAAATCGGCTGTTTCTGCTCCATCGTCATCAGATAGTGCGGCCAGTGACTCAACTGGTACAAGATTCAATGTACCCTTACAGCGTTCTTTAGGGGGAAGGTTATAACCTGAGCAGCCCAAGAATACACCGGTGGTTCCGGTGCGGATCTGCATCGGACGGTCACATTCCGGACAATGTACGTCAGGCACTTCAACCGGTTGATTACGACGCATTCCCTGATCACCCTGTGCATTATTCAGCCGCTGCTTAAAGTCACCATAGAAACTGTCCAGTAGTTCCTTCCAGTTGCGTTCGCCTGTCGCGACTTTATCTAGCTGGCCTTCAAGGTCAGCAGTAAAAGCATAATTCATCAGGTTATTGAAACTTTCATCTAAGCGATCAGTAACAATCTCACCCATTTTTTCTGCATACAGACGGCGGTTTTCCAGTTTGACATAACCACGATCCTGAATCGTTGAAATAATCGCTGCATAAGTCGAAGGACGGCCGATTCCGCGTTTCTCCAGTTCTTTTACCAGAGAAGCTTCAGTAAAACGGGCGGGTGGTTTGGTAAAATGCTGACTAGGGTCAAGTTTCTCCAGTTTAAGCACTTCACCCACTTTCACAGCAGGAAGTAGTACATCATCATCAGATTTGTTTGCACCACGAATTTTAGTAAAGCCATCAAAAACCAGAATTCGGCCTTTGGCTTTCAACTCGACATCAGAAGCCGCGACCGTAAGAGTAGATGATAAATATTCGGCTGGTGTCATCTGGCAGGCTACAAACTGACGCCAGATCAGGTCATATAGACGCTGGGCATCACGCTCTACACCTGCAAGCTGGTCACCTTTAAGCTCTACACTCGATGGACGTATTGCTTCATGAGCTTCTTGTGCCCCGGCTTTACTGCCATAGCGGTTCGGTTTTGCCGGTAAATATTTATCACCATATTCACTTTCAATATGGTTACGTACCATTTTAATCGCGTCATCACTCAGGAAGGTTGAGTCCGTACGCATATAAGTAATGAAGCCGCCTTCATATAAGCGCTGGGCCAACATCATGGTTTTCTTGACTGAAAATCCGAGACGTGTGCTCGCTGCTTGTTGCAGGGTAGAGGTAATATAAGGCGCACTCGGATTAACCTTGGTCGGTTTGTCTTCACGCTGCGCTACAGTAAACTCGGACTTTTTCAGTACTTCAAGCAGCGTATCAGTCTGGGCCTTATTTTTTAGTTTTAAGGTTTTACCCGCCTGTTTCACGGCTTCCAGACGAATCTGGTCTTTTTTAGACAGGGTATCAGCAAATACCTGCCAGTATTCTTCAGGAATAAAGGCACGGATCTCCCGCTCACGCTCAACCACCAGTTTGACTGCAACAGACTGTACCCGGCCCGCCGACAGGCCACGGGCAATTTTTTCCCATAACAAAGGCGAGATCATGAAACCTACAACACGGTCGAGGAAGCGGCGTGCCTGCTGGGCATGAACCTTATTGGTATCCAGGCGACCGGGCTGCTTAAATGCTTCCTGAATGGCATTTTTAGTAATCTCGTTAAACACTACACGCTGGTAGCGCGAGTCATCACCACCAATCACTTCTTTCAAGTGCCAGGCAATTGCCTCACCTTCTCGATCCAAATCCGTTGCGAGATAGATTTCATCAACTTGTGATGCCAGCTTCTTTAACTCAGAAACTACATTTTCTTTACCTGGTAGCACTTCATAATGCGCTTCCCAGCCGTGTTCAGGGTCAACCCCCATACGGTTGATCAGAGCCTGCTGGGCCTTTTTAGCTTTGTCGGCTTCGGTCAGTTTGGTCCGGGCAGCCGGTTTCTTGTCGGTATTTTTGGCTGAACCACCGGTAGGCAGGTCACGCACATGGCCAACAGAAGATTTAACAATGTACTGCGAACCCAGATACTTGTTGATGGTTTTCGCTTTTGCAGGCGACTCCACAATCACTAAGGCACGCTTGTTGGCAGCACTTGACGAACTTGCTGAGGTGCTTTTGGATGTGGATCGAGGAGCATTCGCCATAATTAACTGTTATTCCTGTAGATAAATTAAGAGATTAGTGAGCAGCCAAAGCATGCAGATAAGCTTTGATATCTTCTAACTGTGTAGCCCTGAGATCAGTTTCTTCATCCCAGTAAATTCCAACACAGTTTGCCTGCATATCAATAGCATAAATCCCTTTTAATGCAATGGGAGAATCATCCAAGCTTTGATCTCCCTCAATGACTTTAAGTTTCTGGTCAACAACACGCGCCCGCATTAAAGGCAGACGGGCATCTGGAATCAGGATGCTGTAATAAGCCACCATACTGGCACGGTTTTCTGTAGCCATCGGAATTTTAGTCCAGGCAGGGGCTGCAACCAGTCGTGGATGCAGGCCAATCTTACGGGCTTTTTCTCGCATCAGGCCGAGTGCTTTTTCTCGCGGGCTAACTCTTAACCCGACAATAGATCCAAACACAAAAACAATAATGACGATTGCGACCCAAATTCCAACGTTTTCCATAGTTCAACCTTTTTATTCCTTTATTAGAGTTGCACAAGGCCAATATAAAACGCAAGTTTACTGAATAAATTAATGCTGGAGCTGTTCGGGACTATAAATGAAGAAAACATATGATTTCTGTATAAATTTGTGTTTTTCAATATAAAAAGCATTTAGTACCAGATTTCTAGCTGTTCAAATTAGCTTCTATTTTAGGCCGTCTAACAGTTTAAAATGCCCTCTCTTCATCTAAATCTATCGTTTCAATACTGATTTAAACTTAGTTCTAACCCAGAACTTTTAACATTCAAAATACTAATGCAGTAGAATTTCCGGACTATAATGCATTTTATATCCATCCCAATAAATATAGCCTTTTTCAAGCATTTCCTTCAGTAGCAGCTGGATATTTTCCTCTGGAAAAATGCTTTTTAACAGATCACGCAAGGCATAGATATTGTCAGGTTTTTTATGTCCCGCCTGATCCAGCTGACGTATAATCTGCCATTGCAGCGGATCAATACGGGCAAATTCTGAATACAGGTCTTCCGTATGGCGCTGCTGTTTTAAAGCAGCTTCGAGTGATGCAGATGAATTTGTTGAAATTTCAGTAGTGTGGATATCAAAAGTTTCAACAGAAGGCTGTGAAGGTAAAGGCATCGTGTGCACTTCCGCCTGCATATACTCTTCAAGCTTTAAGTTCAGCCAGTGTGCCAGTATTCTTTTTCGATATGACACGTGTCCATCCTGTGACCTGACAATTTTCAGATTGATCAATAGCCCCACCAGCTGCTGTGCTGTTTCAGCGAATATATTCAAACTACTGATAATTGAATGTTTTAAGCCCTGTATAGTTGCCGGTTTACCCTGCATTTTCCCTAACAGATCACAATATTTTTTAACGAGCTGCAGCTGAGGCTTTTTTTCAAAGGCTTCTCTGCTCGGCAACCTGTAAATTACGGTTCTTGACTTCTGTTTTGCGGAAGCTTCCATTTTTATCAGGCTGCAACTGACTGCCGAAGCGCCCAGCAGCTGCACCAGTAACTCACTTTCTGGCATTGCTGAAATAACATCAACATGCACTTCAGCTTCCAGAAGAGCCAGACACTGCCCCACGACTAACGCATATTCAAACTCTTTAAAATCTGCTTCTGCAGTTTCCAGTACCACAATCCGGCCTGACTGAATCCAGCCAGCCAGCTCTGTCAGGTCAACCAGTGCATATTCAAACTGTTTCTGGCAGTTAAACAGATACAGGGTTGAATAGTGCTGAAGCAGCTCACGCAGCAGACTGGCAGCTGGCTTATTTTGTTCAAGATCAAGGAGTATGACTTTATTCATGGTATTTCAGCAGTTGTAACACAGCGCGCTGCATTACAGCTGTATTTCAGTTCAAGGTCAAATGAATTTCAGATTAATAGTGTGGAGGAATATTGGTAGAAGGATCAAATGGGGCAATCCCTTCTGAAAGATCAGCAGCTTCAACACGCTGATAAAGTAGCTGCATTTGCTGCTTCAGATGGGTAATCTCGACACTCTGTCGGGTGACCTGTTCATTGAGCTGTTCAACTAAATCATCCAGAAATGCAATTCTTACTTGCAAATCTTCAATGGGTGCGGAAAATGTCGCCTGATTATTATGGTATGTTTGTTTAGTCATTTAATACTCCTCACGGATTTTTTCAGGAAACACTATGGCCTATATTACTTTAAGGGATGTCCAGCTTGCATTTGGTGGACCCGCCCTACTCGATGGCGCGAACTTTACATTAGAACGTGGCGAACGGGTATGTTTGATTGGCCGTAACGGTGAAGGTAAGTCTACTTTACTTAAGCTGATCGAGGGAAGCCTGCTACCTGACCGTGGTGAAGTTTCAATACAAAATGGCGTAACAATTTCAATGCTGGCCCAAGATGTACCGATGGATTCGGGCAAGGTTGCTGACATTGTAGCTGACGGGGCAGGCGAAGCTGCCCAGGTACTCAAGGATTATCATGAAGCCAGTGATGCCTGCGTACTTGGTGATATGGAAGCTTGTGACCGTATGGGCCTGTTACAGCATAAAATGGATCAGCTTGATGGCTGGGCATTAGAAAACAAGGTCAATAATATTCTTAGCAAGATGGGATTAGATCCGGATGCTGATCTGGCTGATCTGTCAGGTGGACGTAAGCGCCGGGTTCTTTTGGCCCGTGCACTGCTTACCCAGCCGGATGTACTGCTGCTGGACGAACCGACCAACCATCTGGATGTCGAGAGTATTGAATGGCTAGAAAAATTTCTTATGGATCAGAATAATCTGACCTTACTGTTTATTTCACATGACCGTTCTTTTGTTGACCGGCTGGCTACCCGTATTGTTGAACTTGACCGTGGTACCCTGCGCAGCTTTGAAGGAAATTATTCACGTTATCTGGACCTGAAAGCCCAACAGCTTGAAGCAGAAGAAAAACAAAATGCCCTGTTCGAAAAAAAACTGGCTGAAGAAGAAGCCTGGATTCGTCAGGGTATTAAAGCCAGACGTACCCGTAATGAAGGCCGTGTCCGTGCATTAAAGACTTTACGTGAAGAATCCAAGGCACGCCGCTTCCAGCAGGGTAAAGTTAATATGGGGGTACAGGAAGCTCAACGTTCTGGCAAACTGGTATTTGATATTGAGCATCTCAGTGTTTCTTATGATGACCAGGTGTTAATCAAGGATTTCTCGGCGATTGTACTGCGTGGCGACCGTATTGGTCTGGTCGGCGACAACGGTGTGGGCAAAACCACCCTGATCAAGGCAATACTCGGTGATATTCCACATCAAGGTACAGTCAAGGTCGGCACCCAGCTAGAAGTGGCTTACTTCGATCAGCTACGTAACCAGCTTGATCTAGAGAAATCAGTTTCAGAGAATGTATCCGAAGGCTCAGATTTCGTCGATGTAAATGGCCAGCGCCGTCATATTTACAGTTACCTGCAGGACTTCCTGTTTTCACCAGAGCGTGCCCGCACACCAGTTAAAGCACTATCAGGAGGAGAGCGGAACCGCGTATTGCTGGCTAAATTATTGCTTAAACCGTCTAACCTGATTGTCATGGACGAGCCAACCAATGACCTCGATATGGTTACATTGGAGCTGCTTGAGGAAATGCTGGCTGAATATAAAGGTACGCTGCTTCTGATCAGCCATGACCGTGCCTTTATGGATAATGTCGTAACATCGACTTGGGTCTTTGATGGCAAAGGCCACATTGAAGAATATGTGGGTGGCTATCAGGATTATCTGATGCAGCGGCCAGACCAGAAAGTAGTAGACCAGAAAGCGGATGTAAAAAAAGCTCAAGCAAAAGCAGAGACCGTAACCATGCCTAAAAAGGCAAAGCTGAGCTACAAGGATCAGCGGGAACTGGAACAGCTCCCTGCCGAAATTGAGCAGCTTGAAGCGGAACAGGCTCAATTAAATGAAAAACTGGCAGATGGTTCCTGGTTTGTAACAGATGCAGATGCAGCAACACAGGCTTCACAGCGTTTGTCAGAAATTGAAGAGCTCTTGCTTGAAAAACTGGACCGCTGGACTGAGCTTGAAGCAATGTCGCAAAACGGCTAAACAAATAGCCTGAACTTGTTACCAGCTATAGGTTCAGGCTTCAATTTTCAATTTGAGTCCCTGCTGTTCCAAGAGCCGCTGCTTTAATAATTCTTCATACAGTTCAAAGTTCTCCAGATCAAAACATACCAGTGCAACTTCCTGTACTGTTTCCGAATTTTTTAATAGTGGAATCAGAGTATCAATAGCTATGGCAGCTGCTTCCACCTTAGGAAAGCGATATACACCTGTTGAGATGTTGGGATAGGCAATGCCAGTCAGATAATGCTGTTCAGCCAATGCAAAACTGTTTTGGTAAGCCTGCGAGAGTAGTGTACGCTCATTTGCCTTTCCCTCTTCCCATATTGGCCCGACAGTATGGATCACATACTGGGCTGGCAAGCGGCCACCGGTTGTCATTACAGCTTCACCGACTGTGCAGCTTCCTTGGCGTGCCCTGATCTGTCTGCACTCTTCAATTATATCAGGCCCACCAGCCTGATGAATGGCACCATCTACACCATGACCTCCCAGCAGGGTACTATTGGCTGCATTTACTATGGCATCAATTCTAATTCCGGTAATATCTCCATGAATCAGACGAAACTGTTTCATGTACTGTCTCCTTCTTTATTTGAATTTTTGTTCTTTCATATTTAGCGGTAAAACACGTATGTAACCAGATAAGAAGTGCTACCAATTAAGTGTTTCAGGTAACGGACAGCGGTTTTTCTTTTCAAAAACAGTTCATGCTAAACTGTCGGCACTTTTGAGGCACAGTATTGTCAGGATTTATGAGCAAGAAGCAGCACTATACGCCAGGTGAATTTCAGTGGTCTTTTTTGTTACCACAATATTGGGGCATTTGGCTTGCAATTGTCTTTCTGATGTTACTGGCAATACTACCTTGGGCAGTCCAGCACCGTATGGCAAAGCTTCTGGGCAATGTAGCATTTGAACGGTTGAAATCACGTCGCAAAACCACTGTCCGTAATCTTGAAGTATGCTTTCCAGAGTGGACAGAGGAACAAGTTCAGCAGCAGGCCCGTGAGGTATTTATTGACATGATGCTGGGGGTTTTTGAAACCTTGAATGCCTGGTATAGCCCTACCTGGTTTAATGGCCGGGTGAGTATTGAAGGACTTGAATACTTAAACCAGGCACAAGCCCGACAGCAAGGTGTGTTACTGCTTGGTACCCATAGCACCTTGCTAGATGCTGGCGGTTATATCTGCTCTCAATATTTCAGTCCAGATGTGGTGTACCGCCCTCAAAATAATCCGCTTTTAGATATGCTGATTTACCGCTGCCGGGCAACCATCTATACCCATCAGATTGATCATGATGACATGCGCGGCCTCATTCGACACCTGAAAAATGGCCGTGCGATTTGGTATAGTCCGGATCAGGATTTTGGATTAAAACAAGGTGTAATGGCGCCTTTTTTCGGAGTGCCTGCCGCTACAGTGACTGCTCATCGACGCTTATTGAAAATTTCCAGAGCAGTTGCCATCCCCTTATATTTTTATCGTTATGGTGATATTAAGGATCCCAAGTACCGTATCTTGCTTGAGCCCGCACTTGAGCAGTTTCCAGGTGAAGACGAAGTAGCTGATGCAACCCGGGTAAATTCCATTATTGCGCAACAGCTACAGATTGCGCCTACACAGTACATGTGGTTTCATCGCCGTTTTAAAAGTCGTCCAGAAGGCTATGACAAAATTTATTAAGCTATTGAAAATAGTAATTCAACAGTGCAATGAGCCCTCTATTCAATAAGAGAATAAATATGAAAGTAATGCAACTGCTTCCAGAGCTCAATAGTGGCGGTGTAGAGCGTGGGACACTTGAAATTGCACGGGCACTGGTCAGCCAAGGTCATCAATCTCTGGTCGTGTCCAATGGTGGCCGGCTGGTGGCCCAGTTAGAAGCCGAGGGTTCTACTCACTTAACATTGCCTGTTCACAAGAAATCATTGTCCAGTTTATGGCAGATTCGTCCACTTCGAAGATTAATCATGCAGTATCAACCTGATATTGTTCATGTACGCTCGCGCGTACCGGCTTGGCTGACACATTTTGCCCTACGCGGTATACCCGCTTCACAACGTCCACATCTGATCAGTACTGTACACGGATTTTATTCAGTTAACCGCTATAGTGAGATCATGACTCAGGCAGAGAAAGTCATCGCAGTTTCCGATAGCGTGGTGCAGTACATTACTGAACATTATAAAAACTGCCCGCCTCAAGATATTGTACGGATTTACCGGGGGATCGATCCAAAAGCTTTTCCACATGGCTATCAGCCATCAGCGCAGTGGATTCATCAGGTTTTTGTAGATTATCCTCAACTTGAGCATAAATTTCTGCTCTGTCTGCCCGGACGGATTACCCGCTTGAAAGGTCATGAAGTGCTCATTGAAGTGATGGCTGCGCTTAAACCCTTTTATCCACAATTACATGCTGTCGTTGTAGGCGGTGCCGACCCAAAAAAACAGGCCTATTTAGAAGAGCTGGCTAACACTATTCAAAACAAGGGACTGGGCGATGATATTACGTTTGTCGGTCACCGTTCCGATATCCGCGAATGGCTGGCTTTCTCAGATGTAGTGTTATCACTTTCAACTCAGGCAGAAACTTTTGGTCGTACTGCTTTAGAAGCTTTATCAGTTGGAACACCAGTTATTGGCTGGAATCGCGGTGGTGTGGCTGAAATTCTGGCAAAACTTTATCCGCAGGGACTAATTCCCTCCGAAGATATGAATACTTTACTTGGCACCATTAAACAGCATATTGACCAGCCACAGCAGGTCGCACCTGTCACCTTGTTTAGCCTGAGTGATATGTGTCAGCAGACGCTAGATTTATATCAGCAGGTGATCAATTCTAAAGAGCGGCAATATTGAAATACTGTAAATTAAAAGATTAATAATATTTAAGCTATCCAGTAGATTTTTAATACGGTTGCTTAACTTTCAAATGGCTTAAACTCGATTTCAGACTAGATTAAAACATAAACCCGAGTTCTGCTTCCTGCAAAACTCGGGTACATGAGGTTGTGCTTTCAACTTACTTTATTCTTATAGAGTGGTTTTCCCTACCAACATCTTATCCTTGATGTATACCATCAGCATTTAACTATCCTTAAGGGATTTTCCATTCCCAGTTCCTTGTGCTGATACACTTAGAGTAAGCTATACTTTGTGTTGCTGCTAGCCGTTTGGCGCTTAAATCGATGTAAGCAATTTCGTACACTTTTCTATGGCTTGAAAGTAGGTGTAGGTACTTGTTCTTTATAAGGCTCTACAATTTCATCTGTTAAATTTTTTTCTCCCTGTTCAGCTTTGGCAACTCCCTGTTCGATGGCTTCTTGCGCTTCCTGCTCATCGGCTGCACTCTGCTCCAGTTCTTGCTGTGACTGCTCAAAAACGCGGCCACTTTGTAAAACGATATAAACTGGAAAGTGGTCAGAGCCGACATGACTTAGCCGCTGCATATCAACCAAAGCAAAATCAGTACTATGAAAAACATGGTCTAACGACCAGCGAAATAAAGGATAATTGGCATGAAAGGTATTTACAAAATGTCGGCCTACCCGCGGGTCCAGTAAACCGCTAATACGCTGAAACAGGCGTGTTGTACGTGACCAGGCCACATCATTTAGGTCGCCCATTACAATACAGCTCTTGTCCATGTCTTTAATCTGATCACCCACAATCAGCAGTTCAGCATCACGCAAGGTTGAATCTTTGGCCTCAGTTGGACTTGGAGGTTTGGGATGTAGACAGAATAGCTGTACCGGTTGTCCTGAACGTAAACGTACAGTGGTATGGATGGAAGGAATTTCATCACTTAAAATAAATTTGACTTCAGTATCTTCAAGCTTTAAACGGCTGTACAGATGCATGCCATATAAATTATCAAGTGGTACAGCTACCCGGAAGGGATAATCTTTTTCGATTCCTGACAGTTCATTTTGCCAGGTCTCATCAGTTTCCAAGGTAAGTACTATGTCTGGCTGATATTTTTGAATCTGCTCAATCAATAGGTGATATTGAGTATTAGGGGTAAGAACGTTCGAAACGATCAGTGAAATCTGCCGTTCAGGATCAAGCTGTTCTGGTTTGACCTTTTTGACCTGTTTTTTCCAGATAAATGTATAAGGCAAGACCATTTTTAGCTGATAGGCAATCGCTGCAATCAGGCCAACAATCCAGATTTCACGCCATATAGTCCAGTCCGCCTCCCAAACCAGCATTAAAACAAGTATAACCATACCTGCTGATAATAACTGTAGCCGTGGAAAATCTGCACCACGAATCCACCATTCGTCACGGGGGATCAAGGACCAGAAGCTGAGCCAGATCACCATACCGGCCATAATTTCTATCCAGATCATATTCACACCAATAATTTATAATTTTTTGAATAAATCAAACAAGTTAGCGTTCTACTATCTGCTCTATGTAGCACAGTTATAAAATTATTCACAATATTATTTATGTAGTGCTTGAAGTTGCAAACACTTTTGTTACACTCAAACCCCCTTTAATTTTTTAACGCACCGAGGCAAAGAGACAATGAAAGTAGGTCTGGTCGGTTGGCGCGGGATGGTTGGTTCTGTCCTTATGCAACGTATGGTTGAAGAGAATGATTTTGCTCATTTTGAGCCATTCTATTTTTCTACCAGTAATGCAGGTGGTGAAGCACCTGTATTTGGTGGTAAAACTGCCCCAGCACTTATGGATGCTTCAGACATTAGCAGTCTGAAGCAGATGGATGTCATTATTACCTGTCAGGGTGGCGACTATACCTCTGAAGTCTTTCCAAAACTGAAAGCGGAAGGCTGGAAGGGTTACTGGATTGATGCGGCCTCGACCCTGCGCATGACTGATGATGCCATTATTGTCCTAGACCCGGTCAATCTCAACGTGATTAAGGATGCGCTGGTTAAAAGCACCAAAATATTTGTAGGTGGCAACTGTACCGTTTCCCTGATGCTGATGGGCCTAGGTTCACTGTTCCAGCATAATCTGGTGGAGTGGATGAGTGCCATGACCTATCAGGCAGCTTCAGGTGCAGGTGCACAGAACATGCGTGAACTGATCACCGGCATGGGATATTTATATAATAATAGTAAAGATCTGCTCGATGATCCCAAGTCAGCTATTCTAGATATTGACCGCAAGATTGCAGACTTGCAACGTGGTGAAGGTTTCCCTTCAGCCAACTTCGGTGTGCCACTGGCCGGTTCACTAATTCCATACATCGACAAGCAGCTTGAAAATGGTCAGTCGAAAGAAGAATGGAAAGGTCAGGCCGAAACCAATAAAATTCTGGGAAATTCACAGATAGTACCTATTGACGGGCACTGTGTACGTATTGGCGCAATGCGTTGTCACTCTCAGGCTCTCACCATCAAGCTCAGAAAAGATGTACCTCTTGATGAAATTGAAGATATGATCCGTTCTTCAAACGAGTGGGCCAAGGTGGTGCCAAATACCCGTGAAGCCTCAATGACTGATCTGACTCCAGTAGCAGTTACAGGTACTTTATCTGTGCCAGTAGGTCGACTGCGTAAACTGAATATGGGTAAAGAATATTTAGGTGCTTTTACTGTAGGTGACCAGTTACTTTGGGGAGCTGCCGAACCTTTGCGTCGTATGCTTCGCATTTTAATTGACTATAAAAATGTTTAATTAATTTTAAGTATTTTAATAAATAGAACCGGTCGACCATGGCCGGTTTTTTGTAATTGTGGTTTGAATAATTTCCACTGCCTTTATGGCAAGATCATGTATACTTTTTGTGTTTGCATTGTTTTCAAGCTCCAGATCAAGATGACTGTTTATAACAAATTAAAAATTGCTGTCCTAGCCATCATGACATCGCAAACAGCTTCTGCGATCATCATTGAACCAATTCAAGTGCAGTCCGCACCTGGAGAGCTTCTGTATGCAGAAATGGCTTTCAGCCAAGCCGATACAGATGAAAACATGCGGGTCAGCCTTGCCAGCCCAGAAGATCTGGCGAGCTTGGGAATTCAGCATCAGCCACCGGGCCATCTTAATTTTTTTAACCGCCGTAACGGTCAGGGCACTGGTGTCATCGTGATTACCTCTTCTCGCCCTCTCACCAGTTCCGAACTGAATATTGTGGTTAAGGTTAAAGAAGGAAATGCTACCCGGCTACAGCACATAAAAACCACACTTAAACCTAGCCAGACAGTGCCATTGCGAGCCTCGGTTAATGAAAAACCGCTTGTGCCTGTCATTGTTACTGAAAAAGATATTACCCTGAATTTGCCAGAGAGTACGGCGTATCAGGTCACCCAGCAGAAAAGCCGTAGCCCGCTCCCTAGCAAGCAGGACCGGCCATTGTTAATCAATAACAGCCGTCCGCCTGCATTAAGTGGTTCGGCTATTTCTATCGTTCAGCAGCCAAGTTCGATTGCATCTTCTGTCGTACAGCCAAAAGATATACTTCATAGACAAGAGCAGGCACTGAGAAATAAAACGCAGCTTTCCGCTACACCTAATACAAGGCCTAGCACAACAGCTTCTGCCAGACCGAACCCCACTACGCAGTCTGCATTAACAGCGAAAACAGGACCTAGCGCCAAGAAAACTGCTGAACCCCAACAACGGAAATTAGCTGTAAAACCAGCAATCACTTCTACTACCAGTAGCAGGGCTCCGGTAGAACAGCCCCATACTTATGTAGTTCGAAATAATGAGTCACTCTGGACTATTGCATCACAGGTTGCAGCCCAAACCCAACAGCCTGTTACAAACGTAATGCAGCAAATCAAGGAAGCGAATCAGCATGCATTTATTCAGGGAGACGTGAACCGGTTACGTCGTGGTGCAGTTTTAAATTTAAATGCTCAACCTGTGATGACACAGAATAAATCTCGTCCCAAAGCTGTTTCTCCTTCTTATTCACCTAAGACAAAATACCGTTTAAATGAAGCAGAAATGAGCTTGGTCGCTGAAAGTACAAAAAATACAGCTCAAGGAAATGCTAAAAGAAATAACGACCAGTCCATGAGCAGTGCGGATTTAGTATTAAAAGTTATGACAGCTCGTGAAAAAACCGTTAAATTACAGAAGAACGTAACGCAGCTGGATCTGGCATTACAGAAAAAGGATCATAAGATCCAATTATTAAATGCCCGGCTGGCGCAGCTCGAACAGCAACTCAAAGCACAGCAGACAAAAAAATAGGTCAAGACGCAGTTAAAAAGATTTCAATCAGAAATCAGCTGCCATGATGGTTCAGTATTAAGGGGTTTAAATTATGTTGTTGTATGTGATTCCATTTGTCCTGCTCTTGGTCATCGCAATTTTTCTTAAAAAACGTGAAGCTGCCCAGCAGGATGACAGTTCTGCAACAAAAGGAAGTTCACGGAAAAAAGCGTCTAAAAAAGTTGCAAAAACCAAAGCAGTTAAAACTACTCACAAGCGTAAAGCGGCTCGCATTGTAGAAGATCCGATAGCAACTCAACAAAAAACGTCCACCCCTATTCCTGCTGATGTTCATCGTAAAATTGAGAATCTGATTGAACAGCGTAATTACTTTTCTGCTGAAGCACAGATTAATCAGGCACTGAACCGTGATAACACTCAGCATGAATTATATTTATTATTACTTAAAATTCATCTAGACCAAAAAGATGAATTTGCTATAAATCAGCTGATTCAGCATCTTCACTCTTTGGGATTAGAGGAAATTGCCAGACAGGCAGAACAGAAGTATCAAGCTTATAATCAGCAACAACAACCTGATGCGATCGAGTTCGCTGTAACAGATGTTCCTGAACCTGCTCCTGTCACTCCATCACAGCCACACGTACACAATAGTGCTGATTTTGATGCTCTGGTACAGCAAGCTCCAGTAAATATTCCCGTTTTAACGCCTTCATTTGATGTGTTACAGGCAGAACCAGCCCCATCTGTACAACCTAAAGAAGCTGTAGTTGAACTTGCGCCCTTAGAGTTTAATTTCGGTAAAATCAAGACTAAACCAACAGAAACCGAACAGCCGCCACAAGCCACTGTCCTTGATCAAGATAGAACTGTTGATTTTTCTTTCCCACTTGAGAGTCAAGAAGAGCGATCTACAGACAAGACAGCTCTTGCTCAGGAGCAAAGTCAAAACCAGTCCGTACCACTTGCGCTGGACTTCAATTTTGGTGAGCTTCATCTGAGTCGTCAAGAGGAAGAGAAACCTGAAAGTGTCAAACCGGTAACTCTTGATTTTGAAACGGTTCCGTCAGCAACCCATGCTCCAGCATCCGGTTTAGATTTCAAACTTGAACCCGTTGAAATTTCGACTGAACCTGCCCTGTCTGAGCCACAAGTTTCATCTGTTCATGCTTCTGAGACAGAAGCTGTAGTTTCAACAACTGATATTCACCAGAATGATCCCGTAGTTCAGGCATTTCCCGAATTGGCACAGATCAATGCCATTAATTTGGATCTAGAATTGGCACAGCGCTATGTCGAGTTGGGCGCCTATGAGTCTGCACGTCATCTGCTTAGTCAGAATCAGGACCAGTTCAATCCTGAACAGCAAGAACAGTCAAAAAAAATACTCAATCAAATAGCTTCTTGAGTGTGTTCAATTTAGTATAGGGCAGTCATATGACTGCCTTTTTTTATGATGAAAAAGATTGCTTTACTTTATATGGGAGGAACTTTCGGCTGTGTAGGTGAGCCATTGACGCCCATGCCGGAAACAGAGTTTCTCCCTAAACTGCAAAATACTCTTCCTGCCAAGTATCAGGTCGACTGTCTTGCTGCACCCGTAATTAAAGATAGTAGTGCCTGTAGTGCTGCTGACTGGCTTTTGCTTGTACAGTATATACAGCAGCTTAAAGTACGCTACACTTACTTTGTGGTGATCCATGGTACAGATACATTAAGTTATGCTGCAGCATTGCTGGCACGTTTTTTAGGCCAGTCTTGCCATGTAATATTAACAGGTAGCCAGTATCCGTTGCTTGATATTCAGGGCAATGTTCCCCGGGTATTTACAGATGCTGCCGATAATTTATATTTTGCTTTGGAACAGGTTTCCCGCAAACCGGCCGGAGTCTATCTGGCATTTCACCAACAGGTTTTTCATGCCCAGTCTGTCATGAAAATGCATACTACCGAGCTAGATGCTTTTAAAGGAATAGAGGCTGACCAGGATTTCCCTGTTTATAAGGAAGAGATTTCCGTCCAGGATGACATAATTGAACAGGCGATGAGTTTTAACCTGATCAGCTGGCAACTTCAGCCTCAACCTGTAGAACATCTCATCAAGAATTTGGGCTTATTACAAGATGAACCCCCACACTTTTTAATTCTACAAGGTTTTGGCACAGGAAATCTGGCAGTTAACCAGGCTGTTATTGAATGCTTGCAAAAATTTCAGCATAAGGGCTGCTTACCTGTTCTGGCTACTCAGGTTCCTTTTGGCAGCATGGATCAACGCTATGCAGTCAGTAGCTGGGTTAAACAAGCCAATATTTTAGTCAATAACACATATAGCAATGCAGATCTTTATGCAAAAGCCCTGCAAATCTATTTAAAATATCCATCTTGCGAGCAACGGTATCAGGACTGGTCTACGCAGCCTTAAAAGAGGAACAGTATGCAACGTTATGCAGTCGGTATAGAGTTTTGCGGCATTCGTTATCGGGGCTGGCAAACTCAGCAGGCCGGTGTCCCGAGTGTGCAAGAAACTCTGGAGCGGGTTTTAAGTAAAATTGCCGATGAAAAAATTATTCTGCATGGTGCCGGGCGTACTGATGCTGGTGTACATGCCACTAATATGGTTGCACACTTTGATACCCATGCCATTCGCACGGAACGCGGCTGGATGATGGGTTCAAACAGCCAGTTACCAAAAGATATTGCACTACAGTGGTTACAACCCATGGGTGAAGATTTTCATGCCCGATTCAAGGCCTGTGCCCGCCGCTATCGTTATGTCATTTACAATGCCCCATATCGGCCTGCCTTACTGCATAAACAGGTGACTCATGTTTATCAGCAGCTTGATATTGAAAAGATGAAGAAAGCTGCAAAAAAGTTTCGTGGTGTACATAACTTTGAAAGCTTTCGTGCTGCTGCCTGCCAGTCTAACCAGCCGATACGTGATGTAACTCACTGCGAGCTGTTCGAGCACGGACGTTATCTGGTCCTAGATATACAGGCCAATGGTTTTCTGCATCATATGGTCAGAAATATTGTAGGTTGTTTGCTAGAAGTCGGACAAGGCATGTATGACATTGGCCATATTGATAGTATTTTTGCAGCAGAAGACCGCCGTGCTGCAGGAATGACCGCCCCTGCAGATGGACTGTATTTTATTCAGGCTTATTATCCCGAGCAGTTTGCATTACCGCAATTACCACTTGGCCCACATTGGCTTAACTTGCCAGAATAGAAAATGCCGGTCTCAGACCGGCATTTTTTTAACGCTGTTTACGTTTTCGGTACTCTACCGGCGTTTCATTGGTCCAGCGCTTAAAAGCCCGATAAAAGGTACTCGGTTCAGAAAAGCCTGTCAGATATACAATGCGTTCTACACTTTCACTGGTATTGGCAAGAAGCTTTTTTGCCAGTCGGCAACGGTAATCAGAGAGTATTTGCTGAAAACTGGTATTAGCTTCACTCAGTTGGGTGCGTAGGCGTCGAGGCGTGATATTCAACTGGGCAGCTACAGTTTCCAAGGTTGTTTCACCACTTTCTAGTGTAGAGCCGATCGCACGCCGCACTTCTCCGACCAGGTCATAACGCGCCAGTTCCTGCAATTTTTCCAGTGCCAGCTGTTCATGTAGCTGTAATAATTCCGGCTCGGCCTGCCATAAGGGATAATCTAGAATAGAGGGGTCAAAATACAGGCGGGTTTCTTTCTGGCCCAGACTGACTGGACAACCGTAAACCCTCAGGTATTCATCTGGCGATGCGCCTTCACTAAAATTAAAATCAATGAAGATCGGGGTGAAATTCCCCTCGGTAATAAATTTGAAGAAGCGTAGCACGCCTGACATCGCACACTCAGAAAAATGGCGGTTAACCAGATTATCAGGAGAAGCTACTGATCCGTTTGTTAAATAGCAACTGTCTTCTTCTATAATAAGTTTAGCATGGAAAGCATCACTGATCAGACGCTGATAAGCCAAAGCCCGTTTCAGGCCTTCGCCAAAATTATCACTACTAATAAAGAGATGTTCAATTACCTGGCCCCGATATAACGGCAGATGTTCACCTAGATGTAACCCGATATCAGCGTCTTTACTGACTTCTTCAGCTGCTGTCCAGAAAGCATGTTGTGCACTTAAAGGTGTACGTGCATTGATTTCAACCTGATTCAGTGCAACGCCTGCTTTTGTTAATATTTCTTCGGTTGGTAATCCCGCACGACGAATCGCTTGATAGCCAAATCGCAACACAACCGATGCATCAGTTAGCTGACCCACGCAATACCCTTCCTTGTATGTTATTCATTTATACTTAAAACATTAATTTTAGATTAACTGTGATTGGCCGAACTGACAACTCTATTCAGGTATTTTTTGTTGAAAATATTTATGAAATGACTTCGCTTAATTTACTAGCAGCTGGAACCTCGACAGGCCTGATGTGTCTTGTGTTTGACACAAAAATTGGCTATAATTTGCGCCTTTCCAATTTGATCATCAGGTAGGCTATGGCCAATAAAGAGGAACTCATTGAGTTCGAAGGCGTTGTCACCGAAACGCTTCCTAATACTATGTTCCGTGTCCGTTTAGAGAATGGTCATGAAGTGATTGCACATATTTCTGGCAAAATGCGCAAGCACTATATTCGTATTTTGACTGGCGACAGCGTTAAAGTTGAAATGACGCCTTATGACTTAACTAAAGGCCGTATTACTTATCGTGCCCGCTAAGTCTGAGTAAATATAAAAAGCCACCTCTATTTCGTGGCTTTTTTTATACCTGTTTTTATATTTTATAAATTACCTATCCGAATTTCTTTATAGATTCCTGTATTTGATCCCGCCTTTTATCGTGTTTTACTGTTCTATAACGCTTTATGGTTTTTAAAAATCTTAAGCTTGATACTGTTTTCTGATTTATAGGTTAGATCATGAACAGTTTAAAACTTGTTTTCCTGGGTCTGGGCTTTACCGGTTTATTGACTGCCTGCACTACAACCTATCAGGCACAGCCAAATCTCGATACTTATCTGGAACAGTTTATTGGGCAATCTGCTGAACAGATTAAAGCCAAGATTAATCTGCCAGCTTTAGGCTATGAGCTTAAAGGTTCACCAGTGCAGACTGCAAACCAGCTCAGCTATACGATTTTGCGACCCCTTGCTGTACCTATTCCGTCTGGCCTGCAATCTGTAGGCACAGGTGGAGCTGTCATTGCCCCTCCTACCAGTTTAGGTGCCAACTCTTATGAAATTGATATGTATTGTCAGATCAGTTTTATTCTTCAAAATAATATTGCCAAAGATGTGCAATATCGTGGCCGTTCCTGTTAGCTCATCCTATAACTAAAATGAAAAACGCAGCATAAGCTGCGTTCTTTATTTCTTTTTTAAATTAGCCGAGTGCCTGCACTACTGCCTGGCCCATTTCAGCAGTTCCGATTTTTTGCATGCCTTGTGACATGATGTCTGCAGTACGCAAGCCTTGGTCTAATACCTGGCCTACTGCATCTTCAATCGCTTGAGCTGCAGTTTCTTCACGGAAAGTATAGCGCAGCATCATGGCAACCGACAAAATAGTGGCTAGCGGATTGGCAATATTCTGGCCGGCAATATCAGGTGCTGAACCATGACAAGGTTCATACATACCTTTACCATGTTCATCCAGTGAGGCAGATGGCAACATTCCAATCGAACCGGTCAGCATTGCAGCTTCATCAGAGAGAATATCCCCAAATAGGTTACCGGTTACGATGACATCAAACTGTTTTGGCGCACGTACCAGCTGCATGGCTGCATTGTCGACATACATATGTGATAATTGGACCTCTGGATATTGCTCCGCCTGAAATGCAGTTATTGTCTGCTTCCAGAGTTCAGTGACTTCAAGTACATTGGCTTTATCAACCGAGCAGACTTTTCCACCACGCAGTCCAGCAATCTCAAAAGCGACTTTAGCTATTCGCTTGATCTCAGATTCGCTGTATACATCAGTGTTATAACCCTGCTTTTCACCATTTTCCAGTTCCCGGATTCCGCGTGGCTGGCCAAAATAGATTCCACCCGTTAACTCACGTACGATCAGGATATCCAGTCCAGCTACAATCTCAGGTTTTAAACTTGAAGCATCTGCCAGCTGGGGATATAAAATTGCCGGACGCAGATTAGCAAACAGATTCAACTCGCTACGGATTTTAAGAAGACCACGCTCAGGACGGATTGAACGTTCAATCGTATCCCATTTAGGCCCACCTACAGCACCAAGCAGAATCGCATCTGCCTTTTTTGCCTGCTGACTGGTAACTTCAGGGTAGGGTTCACCATGTGCATCAATTGCGGCCCCGCCCAACAGTCCCTGTTCCCAGCTCAAGTCCAAACTAAACTTTTCATTCACACGGTGAAGGACCTGTTCTGCTGCTGCAATAATTTCAGGTCCGATGCCGTCGCCAGCTAAAATGAGGATGTGTTTGGACATATGCATTTCCATAATTTTAAAACCAGCGTATATCTACAGCTGATGAGCGATTAAAGTTTCTTTTCCACAAACTCGCCCAAACCCGTCAATACATTATAAGGACGGCAGAACCGGCGAATCGTGCGTTTTTCCTGTTGCAGATCGACACAGAGCGGATCAGGTGCTGAAACATTTAGCAAGCTTCCGGTTCTGCTTGAACGATCACGAAACATATGAAAGGTATAGCGCTGATTAGCCTTGAACTGATGAATGACATGCAGTTTTTCAGCCCGATCCTGCGATATAGGATAAAAACGGATTACCACTTCATACTGTTTGGCTGGAACTGATAGGTACAACGGATTCGGCTGGCTGAGGGAACTGCCCTGCAAACGTACAATTCCTTCACGGATTGCTTCCGAATTTACCCGATGTGTTAAGGGATCAACGATTTGAATATCACTAATCCGCTCAAATTCACAGTTTTCTGTTCCTGAACAGTAAATCAGCGCATTCGTCTGAGATTCTGGTTTTTCCGCATATTTAATACGGACAGTGTCTACCGCGTTCTGAGTACTTTGACATGCACTAAGTAACACGCCACATAAACTGATAATAACACTATGGCCGAATATCCTGTTCATCGTCCGAGCCCAACCTCATATATAGAGAAACTATAAATATTTTTATAGTCAAACATGTTAGCAAGACTTGGGCTCCTGCGCTACGCCTAAATGTCGAGCTTAACCTTGAATATTATTGAAAACCCATGGACGCGTCTTTTGGATTTTCGCTTCATATTCACGGATTAAATCTGCATCCTGTAAGGTCAGACCGATATCATCAAAACCGTTTAACAGACAATGCTTGCGAAACGGGTCAACCTCAAAACTGAAGCTTTGACCATCAGGTGTACGCACCTGCTGAGCGGCCAGGTCTACTGTGAGCTGATAGCCTTCATGGGTATTTACTTCCTGAAATAACTGATCGACCACTGACTCGGGTAAAATAACCGGCAGCATGCCATTTTTAAAACAGTTATTAAAGAAAATATCAGCAAAGCTTGGCGCAATAACGGTACGGAAGCCGTATTCATTTAGTGCCCAAGGTGCATGCTCACGGCTGGAGCCACAACCAAAGTTCTGACGCGCCAACAAAATCTTGGCATCCTGATAACGTGGCTGGTTCAAGACAAAATCCGGATTGATCGGACGCACTGAATTATCCTGACCCGGATAGCCTTCATCCAGATAACGTAATTCATCAAACAGGTTATCGCCAAAACCGGTCCGTTTGATGGACTTTAAAAACTGCTTTGGAATGATCAGATCAGTATCGACATTCGCACGATCTAATGGCGCAACGATTCCCTGTTCAACAGTATATGCTTTCATGGTGTGCTCCTTAGAAAGAACGAACATCAACAAAATGACCGGCAATTGCCGCAGCAGCTGCCATCGCTGGACTTACCAGATGAGTACGTCCACCATTGCCCTGACGGCCTTCAAAGTTACGGTTAGAAGTAGAAGCACAGTGTTCGCCTGGCTGTAACTTGTCTGCATTCATAGCCAAGCACATGGAACAGCCCGGTTCACGCCATTCGAAACCTGCTTCAATAAAGATTCTATCAAGACCTTCGGCCTCAGCCTGCTGTTTTACCAAACCGGAACCCGGCACCACCATCGCCTGTTTGATGCTTGATGCAACCTGGCGACCTTTAACAACTTCTGCCGCTGCACGGATATCTTCAATACGGGAGTTAGTACATGAACCAATAAAGACACGGTCCAGCTGGATTTCAGCCAAAGGCTGTCCGCCATTTAAGCCCATATACTGGTAAGCACGGGTCCAGTCATTGCGTTGTACATCATCTTTAGCCTGTTCTAACATAGGTACAGCCTGCGATACAGGAATAACCATTTCAGGTGAAGTACCCCATGAGACCTGTGGTTCAATCTCTTCACCCTGTAATACAACTACCGTATCAAATACTGCATCACTATCCGAATGCAGGGTATTCCAGTAAGCCACAGCCTGATCCCATTCTGTACCTTGCGGGGCATAATTACGGCCTTTGACGTATTCAATGGTTTTTTCATCGACTGCGACCATGCCTACACGTGCACCAGCCTCAATTGCCATATTGCAGACAGTCATACGGCCTTCAATCGACATGTCACGGAAAACCTGACCACCAAATTCAATGGCATAGCCTGTGCCACCTGCGGTACCAATCTTGCCAATAATTGCCAGGACTACATCTTTTGGCGTGACACCCTGACCAAGCTGGCCATCGACACGAATCAGCATATTTTTCATTTTCTTCTGGACCAGACACTGGGTTGCCAGCACATGTTCAACTTCTGATGTACCAATCCCATGAGCCAGACAGCCAAATGCTCCATGAGTTGCAGTATGTGAGTCGCCACAGACTACTGTCATACCTGGTAAGGTTAGACCCTGCTCCGGCCCAACTACATGCACAATTCCCTGACGGATATCATTAATACCAAATTCTACAATATTAAATGTCTTGCAGTTGTCATCTAGGGTTTGCACCTGAATTCGTGAGGTTTCATCTGCGATACCGGCAATGCCCTGTGCCCGCTCTGCCTTGGAGGTAGGTACATTATGGTCAGGTGTTGCAACATTGGCACTTAAGCGCCAAGGTTGACGGCCTGCTAGCTGTAATCCCTCAAAAGCCTGCGGAGATGTCACTTCATGCAATAAATGACGGTCGATATAGAGTAGACATGAACCATCATCCCGCTGGAAAACCAAGTGATCATCCCATAATTTGTCATATAATGTTTTTGCTGCTGATTGATTGCCTGCCATGTCGACGTGCTCCAAGGACTGGGTATTTCCTAAATTATTTTAAATTATAATCGCTATTTTACATAAATCTAATTTATCATTTTTATTAATTATTAAACTTTTTGGAATTAAAAGAATTTTATTCATTAGAAATAATTTAAAACCGGATTTGCTTTATTATTTCTTAAATTTTATAAATAATACTGAATATATAAAAAATCCTTATAGGATAGAGTATCCACATGAATCTTGCCGCCTTCGAAGCCTTTGTCAAGGTAATGGAAACTGGTTCCATTTCCCAAGCTGCCGAGCAACTATTTATCACCCAGCCTGCGGTGACCAAACGTATCCACAGTCTGGAGGATTACTTCGGAGTTAAACTTTTTGAATCTGCGGGACGAGGTGTACAGGCGACTCATGCGGCCCACTCTCTCTTGCCTAAAGTCAAAAACTGGTTAAATGAGCTAGGTGATATCCACCATACTTTGAGTCATGAACAAAGTCAGGTGCAGGGACGCCTAAAAATTGGCACCAGTCATCACATCGGACTGCATCACTTACCCCATCATTTGAAGAAATATGTACAACAATTTCCAGATGTGACACTGGATGTACATTTTGTTGACTCTGAACAGGCACACGAACAGGTGCTCGCGGGCGATCTGGAACTGGCATTTTTAACCTTGCCGCCACAGGGAGATAGTCGTCTGAATTACAGTACCATCTGGAATGATCCTTTGGTTTTTGTAGCCGCACCTTTTCACCTACTCGCCCAGCGCAGTAACTTAAAGCTGGAAGACCTGATCGCCTATCCGAGCCTGCTACCTTCAATTCAGACCTATACCAGCCAGATTACGCTTGCGGAATTTGAAAAGAAGGGGTTAAAACCTAAAATTACAATGAGCAATAATCCATTAGAATCAATCCGCATGCTGGTTTCAATCGGTCTAGGTTGGTCCGTCCTGCCACAAAACCTGATTAATCAGGATTTACAACGCTTGGATATTCCGCTGGAAATGAGCCGTAAACTGGGTCTGGTATGGCACCCGGGGCGCAGCCAGTCCAGAGCCATGCTGGAACTGATCGACATGATGAATACAGAAATAAAAATATAGCACCTCGAGGTGCTATATTTTAAACCGGATATATAGCTTAGATTGACCAGTCCTGAATTTCCCATCCCTGCACCTCGGCTAGGACCTGTAAGCGCTCATCCGGATTGACTGCAATAGCATGGCTTGCATATTCGAGCAAAAACCGGTCATTAATTGAGTCCGAATAAGCCCACGATTCGGTTACTGTACGGCCATTTAACCATTGTTCCAGACGAGCCAGCTTACCCTTCTGGTAACATGCTATTCCAGTTACCTTGCCAGTATACCGATGATCAATTAGCTCTGCATTGGTGGCAATAATCTCGGTAATACCGAATTCACGGAAAATAGGCGCAGTAATGAAGTCTGAAGTTGCGGTAATCCCGACAATTTCATGACCCAATGCCTGATGTTTTTTGACAGTTTCAAACCCTTGAGGCCGCATTTGCGCACGAATAACTTTTTGCATAAATCGTTCATGCAATTCGGTCAGGTAAGGTAAATCATGTTTGGTCAAAAACTCAAAAACAAATTCATTGTAAGCAATCGGGTCCAGCTGACCAGCTTTATAGTCTTCATAGAAGCTGTCATTGATCTGACGGTGACGTACCGGATCGACCAGTCCCTCATTGACCAGAAATTCTCCCCAAGAATGGTCAGAATCGGTGTTAAGGAGCGTATGGTCCAGATCAAATAAAGCCAATTTCATAAAAATTCTCGTTAAAACTGAAATTTAAAGCAAAAAAATGTAAATCTATCTCCGCTAGTCGATAGAAATTCGTTAAGATCATAGCAATTTTTAACATTTTACTTTGATCTTTTTTCGAGCTGGATGCAGTTATTTATCATCCCCGATTTCAAAGTTAAGCCAATAGATAAATTTAGGTAGCCAAATGATCGACTCAGAAGGTTTCCGACCGAATGTCGGGATCATTTTGGCAAACGATGATGGACAGGTGTTATGGGCAAAACGCATTGGACACAATGCATGGCAATTTCCACAAGGAGGGATCCAGTTTGGAGAAACCCCTGAGCAGGCACTTTATCGTGAACTGAGAGAAGAAGTCGGCTTATTGCCTGAACACGTTGAAATTATTGCGCAGACTAAAGGCTGGCTGCGTTATCGTTTGCCACACCGGTACATCCGCTCCGATTCAGAGCCTGTATGTATCGGACAAAAGCAGAAGTGGTTTTTATTAAAACTAGTGGCCTCTTCCGAGCATATCCAGCTGGACCTGTCCAATCCGCCAGAATTCGACCAGTGGCAATGGGTCAGTTACTGGTATCCGCTCGGACAGGTGGTAAACTTTAAACGGGATGTTTACCGTAGGGCCATGATGGAATTGTGTATGCAGTTACCACAGCAGCCATCCTGAAAATTCAGCATTTTCGCGAATGATTTTTGTCAGGGCTGCTGTTATAAAGAGTAAACAGATTTAAAAATATTTGGAGCATTCATCCATGTCAAACATGCAGCTGGACACCCTAAGACGTATTGTGCAGGAAATCAATGCGTCGGTCAGTCTGCATGAGTCCTTGGAAATTATGGTGAACCGGGTGGCCGAGGCCATGAATGTGGATGTGTGTTCGGTTTATCTGCTAGATGAACGCAATCAGCGTTATCTGCTTATGGCTTCAAAAGGTTTAAAGCCAGAATCTGTCGGGAATGTTTCGTTACAGGTAGGTGAAGGCCTGGTTGGGCTGGTCGGTCAACGTGAGGAAATCGTCAACCTCGACAATGCCCCTAAACATGAACGATTTTTATATTTGCCAGAAACTGGTGAGGAAATCTATAACTCCTTTTTAGGCGTGCCGGTCATGTATCGCCGTAAGGTGATGGGTGTGTTGGTCGTACAAAACCGGGAATCACAGGATTTCAGTGAAGCGGCTGAGTCTTTTCTAGTCACGCTGTGTGCACAGCTCTCCGGCGTTATTGCTCATGCCCATGCTGTAGGCAATATTGATGTCTTTCGAAAATTCAATAACTCTACCACTTATAAAACCTTTCAAGGCGTTTCAGGTGCAGGTGGAATCGCCTTAGGCCGCGCAATCATTTTATATCCTCCGGCTGACTTGGCTGCCGTGCCTGACCGTGAAGCAGAAGATATTAGCGATGAGCTGAATTTACTTGATCAGGCGGTACAGTCAGTGCGTACTGAAATCAAGGCACTGGATGAGAAAATGCAGGATTCCCTGATTTCTGATGAACGGGCGCTGTTTAGTGTCTTTTTACGGATGCTGGATGAAAATGCTTTGCCGGCCGAGATTAAAGAGTTGATTCGTAATGGCAGCTGGGCACAGGGTGCTGTCCGCCGGGTAATTGATAAACATATTAATCTGTTCTCCCTGATGGAAGATGATTATCTGCGTGAACGGGTGGCAGACTTAAAAGATTTAGGCCGACGTATTCTGGCTTATTTGCAGGAGGCTGAGTCTGGTCACCGCGAACTAAGTGCTGACAGTATTTTAATTGGTGAAGAAATCAGTACGGCGGCACTGGTAGAGCTACCTGTCGATAAAATTGCTGCGATTGTCACCTCTGAAGGCGCAACCAACTCACATATGGTGATTGTAGCGCGGGCATTAGGTATTCCGACTGTTGTCGGTGTAACCGAATTACCCGTTAATACGCTTGATGATGTCGAGATGATTGTAGATGCCTATCAAGGTCGGGTTTTTATTAATCCGCCACGGCGCCTGCGTCAGCGCTATAAAGATGTGCAAAAAGAAGAAGAGCAGATCGCCAAGGATTTAAAACAGTATGAAACTCGTGATGCGATCACGCCAGATGGACATGTGGTTCCGCTTTACGTCAATACTGGTTTAATGATCGATGTGGTCCGTGGTGTTCAACGCGGCGCCAAAGGTGTAGGCCTGTACCGCTCTGAAATCCCCTTTATGCTGCGTGACCGTTTTCCGGGTGAAGAAGAACAGCGTGCAATTTACCGCCAGCAGCTGAGCCACTTTGCCAATAAACCGGTAGTAATGCGTACGCTTGACATTGGTGCAGATAAAGATCTGCCATATTTTTCAATTGAAGAAGAAAATTCGGCGCTCGGCTGGCGTGGTCTGCGTTTTACACTAGACCATCCGGAAATTTTTTCCTCACAGATTCGTGCTATGCTCAAAGCCAGCATTGGACTCAACAATTTGCACATTTTGCTGCCTATGGTAACCAGTGTCAGTGAAGTAGAAGAAGTGCTTTATCTGCTAGAACGGGACTGGGTCGCGGTTCAGGAAGAAGAGCAGGTCAAGATCACTAAACCAAAAATCGGAATCATGGTGGAAGTACCGAGTGTACTGTTACAGATTGATGAATTCGCCGATCTGGTAGATTTCTTTTCAGTGGGTTCGAATGACCTGACTCAATATTTGCTGGCAGTTGACCGTAATAATCCTCGGGTTGCCAATGTCTATTCACATTTTCATCCTTCAGTACTGCGAGCCCTCTACCGCCTGGTGGGAGAATGCCGGAAATATAACAAACCTATCAGTATTTGTGGAGAAATGGCAGGCGATCCGCTTTCGGCAGTATTGTTAATGGCAATGGGCTTTAATACTCTTTCCATGAGTTCAAGTAATATTTTAAGGGTACGAAAAGCAATCTGTCATACACCGTTTAGTGATGCTGAACAGTTACTGGAAGAAGTACTGAGAATGAATAATCCGCTGGTCGTAAAAAGCTGGCTTGAGCATTACTTTAAAACGCATGGCCTGACTGATATGGTGAAATCTAGCCGTCTGGTGGTATAAATGTCAGCTTAACTTAAGCTGCAAAGCTGAAACAGGAAGGACGATAATCATCAGAATATCGCCCTTGCTTATGTTTGCTATAACCGCGTTTTGCATTTTTTTTGCGGTCTGTAAATACATGACTGCGGTTGACTTCATGCATATGTTTAGCAACAAAGTTATGAATAATAACTTCTGGCTGCTTCTTGCTTTTTGCCATAGTGTTTACCTATCAGGTCAGATTAATTCAGAGTATTATTTTTACACAGAGCCTGTGCCAGCAGATTATCGCCTATTTTACTCTGCTGGCAAGAGATATTGATGGGGGCAGTATGTATTTTTTAAAGTCACGCTACCCTCTCATCAAGATGCTTTTTTATACCCTTAAAATTATAGAAACTTTAAGCAGGAAAAGCCCGTTCCAGTACACGCTGCATATCAACTAAATGGAGATCGATCAGTCCTGTAACCCGACCATGAAATGCCGTATAGCGAGTCTGGATAAAGGCATTTGCTACAAAATCTGGAGCATATTTTTTCAATAGTACTGCTTGTGCCAGAATGACCAGGCGACTCACTAAAGTCCGTGCCATAAATTGCAGCTGATCTGGACTTTGTGCGAAAAGCTGTAGCAACTGCTGTAATTCCTGTTGTAACAATGGTTCATCCTGAATAGTTCCGGCAAATGAATGTATTAAAATCTCTATAGATTCGCGGTCACGCTGTACCGCACGTAATACATCCAGGCACATTACATTGCCTGAACCTTCCCAGATTGAGTTTACCGGTGCTTCCCTGAAAATACGTGCCATGATTCCGGTTTCGACGTAGCCATTGCCTCCAAAAACCTCCATTGCTTCGCCACTCAGTTCTACCACTCTTTTACAGATCCAGAATTTTGCAGCTGGCGTCATCAGACGTTGCCAGGCTTTAGACAGCGGATCATCTTGCTGGTAGCAGGAAGCCAGATGCATAGCTAACTGTACTGCTGCTTCAGATTCCAATGCCAGATCGGTCAGTACTGATTGCATGAGAGGCTGTGCTGCCAGAGGTTTACCAAAAGCCTGACGCTGCCGGGTATAGGCTAGACACTGAACCAGTGCCTGACGCAACATGGCACTACTGCCTACTACACAGGTCAGCCGGGTATATGCGGCCATTTCAATAATAGTCGGAATACCTCTGCCCGCCTCACCCAGCATGATTCCCCAAGCCTCCTGAAATTCGACTTCACTACTGGAATTACTGCGGTTACCCACCTTATCTTTTAAGCGCTGCACATGAATACTGTTTTTGCGACCATCCTCCAGCCAGCGCGGCACAAAGAAACAGGCCAAACCATCTTGTTCGGTATTGGCGACCACCAGATGTGCATCACACATCGGCGCTGAAAAAAACCATTTATGACCGGTAATCAGATAACCCTGCCCACGTCCGTGCTGTCCGACTGGTACTGCTTTGGTCTGGTTGGCACGCACATCGGAACCACCTTGTTTTTCAGTCATGCCCATGCCTAACCAGATTGATTTTTTCTGGCTTATGCGCAGGTCGCGCGCATCATAATGCTGCGACAGTAATTTATCACCCAGCTGTTGCCATAGCGCCGGTTCACGCTGTAGCAAGGGAATACTGCCAAGCGTCATGGCAGTTGGACACAGACTACCGCATTCGATCTGCCCATTTAAATAAAAACGTGCTGCCCAGTTCAGCCAGCCTTGTGCATCATCTGGTTTACTAAAAGGATAGGCATGGACTTCATAGCTGCGGTTGAGTACCATCCACTGATGCCAAGCCGGATGAAACTCAATTACATCACAGCGCCGGCCACGTGCATCAAACGCCTTAAGCTCCGGTGTATAGCGGTTAGCCTGTTCGGCATACTGATAATATTCGGCAGAACCGGCTATCGTACCTAACTGGCTTAGCCTGGCCTGATCTTGACTTTGATGGCGTTGCAATATTTCCTGTAATATCGGATCGGTATCAAACAGGTTATAGTCTTGAAGTTCATCAAACTGATTCTGGATTTGATGAGTCGCCCATGTATTCATTCTTCTTTCCATATAGTCATTCTTATCTTTCTTCAGTATAAAAGAATCAGCTCTATATAGTGTTCGGTTTCTCCTATATGAAAACACCAGCCTTTAAAGCTCGCCGCAAACCGCAACAGTCACGTGCGCGCATGACTCAGGCCGCCTTACTAGAAAGCTTTGTTCGGCTTTTAGATACTCAAGATTACCCTGATATCACTATTCGGGATATTACTGAGCTGGCAGGTGTCGGCTTGGGTACTTTTTATGAATACTTTGGTGATAAAGATGAACTGGCCGCACTTTGCATCCATCAGTACATTAAACAGCAGGCCAAAGCCCTAGAACAGTATGCCAATACCTTAGAAGCTTCTTTAGAATTAGCGTTATATATTGAAGCACTGGTTAATTTCCAGATTCAGAGTATTTGGCAAGAACAGCACATTTGGGCCACTTTATTTTTACTTGAACGTCAGATTTCCAGTTTGTCTGCCTATCAAAAACACTATCGCTTACATGTAGAAAGCTGGTGTAAGGTTCTTGTGCACCTCTGCAATTGTCCTAGGCAAGAACTCGAAAGTCTTGCCCTCAATCTGCACCGGATTATTTATGGCATGATTTCACAGACCCTGCTTCAGGAGCCGGAATACCAGCACTGGTTTGAACTGAAACAAGATATCCGGCGCGCTATCTCCGGCTTTTTACCCTTAAGCCCTTAAAATCTAATTAATTAATTAAAAATAAAATAATAATCGTTTTTACCTATACAAACCATTAATTTTTATCGTTGGTAAATCAATCAGATAACCTCTAAATTATGCTTAACAGAACAGATATACCGAACGTTTATATAGCTCGTAGTTCAAGGCAGAGCCAATACGCAGTGAACATGCCGGTATATAAGGTTCCTTACCGATACTGGAAACAGTGGCAGCTAGAATACAGTGATTTGATCAGTAGTTTAGTCAGAAGAACTGGTCCTATTTTAGAGCACCACTGCACCAGACATTCAAAGAATGGAGCATAGCATGAGTCAAGACATCAAAAAGTGTCCAGTCAGCCACTTAACTACAGACTTCGGTGCGCCCGTTGTAGACAACCAGAATAGTATGACTGCTGGCCCACGCGGTCCGCTTTTAGCCCAAGATATGTGGCTCAATGAGAAACTTGCCAACTTTGTCCGTGAAGTTATTCCTGAACGCCGTATGCACGCTAAAGGTTCCGGTGCATTTGGAACATTTACTGTCACCCAAGATATTACCCGGTATAGCTGTGCCAGCATTTTCTCTGAAATTGGTAAACAAACTGAAATGTTTGCACGTTTTACCACTGTAGCAGGTGAACGTGGAGCAGCTGATGCTGAACGTGATATTCGTGGCTTTGCCTTGAAGTTTTATACTGAAGAAGGCAACTGGGATATGGTCGGTAACAACACGCCAGTGTTTTTTCTGCGTGACCCGCGTAAATTCCCGGATTTGAATAAAGCTGTTAAACGTGACCCACGCACTAATATGCGTAATGCCACTTATAACTGGGATTTCTGGACCTTGTTGCCTGAGTCATTACATCAGGTCACCATTGTTATGTCAGAACGCGGTATTCCTGCCAGCTACCGACATATGCATGGTTTTGGCAGCCACACCTATAGCTTTATTAATGCCAGCAGTGAACGGTTTTGGGTGAAGTTTCACTTCCGTACCCAGCAGGGTATTAAAAACTTGACAGATGCTGAAGCAGAAGTACTGATCGGAAAAGATCGTGAAAGCCACCAGCGTGACCTGTATGAGGCCATTGAACGGGGTGAATATCCGAAATGGACTATGTATGTTCAGGTCATGCCAGAAGCAGATGCCGAGAAAGTACCATATCATCCTTTTGACCTGACAAAAATCTGGCCACATGCCGATTATCCACTGATTGAAGTCGGTAAGTTTGAACTGAACCGTAATCCGGAAAATTTCTTTCTAGATGTAGAACAGTCAGCTTTTGCGCCAAGTAATCTGGTTCCGGGAATTAGTGTATCACCTGACCGTATGCTGCAGGCACGCCTATTTAATTATGCCGATGCCCAACGTTACCGTCTGGGAGTAAACTATCAGCAGATCCCGGTGAATAAACCACGCTGTCCGGTACACTCTAACCACCGTGATGGACAGGGCCGGATTGATGCCAACTATGGCAGCCTGCCACATTATGAGCCAAACAGCTTCAGTCAATGGCAGGAACAGCCGCAGTATAGAGAGCCGCCATTAAAGATTACAGGTGATGCAGCATACTGGGATTATCGTCAGGATGATGCAGACTATTTCAGTCAGCCACGTGCACTTTTTGCTCTCATGAATACTGAACAAAAACAGGTTTTATTTGAAAATACGGCACGGGCAATGGGGGATGCGCTGGATTTTGTTAAATACCGCCATATCCGTAACTGTTATGCCTGCGACCCGGCTTATGGTGAAGGTGTTGCTAAAGCACTGGGATTAGAGGTAGCTGATGCTCAGGCTGCACGTGATTCGGACCCAGCCTATGGCCAGCCAGGTTTTCTTTAACCTGAAATAAACCCTTTAAAAAGAAACCATCTGGTATGGTTTCTTTTTTTGCTTGTCAGGCATAAGAGCATTAACTCTTTACAAAAAATTCTCGTCATGTGCGAGAATATTGCTCCTGAAGAAATCAATTAAAAATAATTTCTGAAAAGACACTACTAATAAATGCCAGGCATATTTTTATGCGTCCACTCTTTACCATTCAGCTCACGTTAGCCTTACTCTGGTTATATCAGGGGCTTGTTCCCAAACTTCTGTTTCAATCTCCTGATGAAATCATAATCTGGCAAAATATGGGCCTTGATCTGGTTCTGGCTAAAATTTTGCTGGGTCTGTCCGGGGGCATCGAAATGCTGTTCGGTTTATTCTTCTTGAAATGGCCTAGATCTATTCTCTTGCATAGCTTAAACATCATCGGACTTATAGGACTGCTACTGCTGATTATATGTATAGCACCTCTTCAACTTACAGCTGCGTTTAATCCGGTAGTCATGAATATTGCCATGCTGATGCTTTCTGTAGTGGCAGTTCAGCTTATTGTACAGGAACAGAATAAAGACCTTAAACAATGAGGCGTCTTCCTTCCCGTATGCAATAAAATGGCCCCAACAGTTTGGATGAATTCTGCATGGCTATATTCAGGTCCTGTTCAGGCTGCTCGCGACCTTCATCTGTGAGCTGGAAAGTCCGGTAATGGATTGCCAGTGAACGACGGGGTGCCAGATCCAAATGTGCCTGAAATGCTTCTTGAGGATTCATATGCATATATTGCATCAACTCTCGCGGCTCATATGCGCCGATCGGAAGCAAAGCGATCCGGGGAGCTCCCAGTTCGGCATGAATCTGTTTGAAATGCGGTGAATAACCTGTGTCACCTGCAAAAAAACAGTGACCGGTCTCATGTATGATTGAAAAGCCCCCCCACAAAGCCCGGTTACGATCACGCAAACCACGCCCTGAACCGTGTTGTGCAGGTGTGTACACTATTTGAAACTTATGCAACAACGCAGCCTGCCACCAGTCCATTTCTATTACCTGAAACTTTTTAGGCAGATAAAAACTGTTGCCAAGCCCGGTATAAATTGGCATGGCAAATTTTTTGTGCAGCCAGCGTAGAGTTGCCAAGTCCATATGGTCGTAGTGGTTATGACTCAAGAGTACGGCATGAATTTCCGGTAATTGTTCTAATGCAATACCGGCAGTACAGCTTCGTTTTGGACCTGTACCCTGCTGCGGACTGACATAGTCTGCCCACACCGGATCTGTCAGAAAATTATACGGCCCGATTTGAATCAGTACGGTAGCATGACCAATAAACCAGACCTGCCAGTCGTCCATACTGGCATGTGGCCGGTTCTGTGGACCCGCATGTGCCGGAATTTCTGTCTGTGTATTTTCCTCTTCCCATGGCAAAGGTTTACGGCTATATAACCACTTGATCAGATCACGGCGCCGATAACCGGCCGGATGAGCCACATAATTAAAGAACTCTTCTCCATTGTAATGGTCAGAAGGGCTGAAACTAAACTCAGGTTTTCTCAAGGTATGTAACCAGCAGGATTCCGTCTTTAAACGGTAAGAGTAATGAGCTTGCTTATTCATGAATAAAAATCTTTATATAAAACGGCAAATCTGTAGGTGCAAGTACTGATATCTGGCCGTGATTATGCTGTGTCATCGAGGCGATCTTTCATACGTTCCATCCAGACCTTCTGGGTTTGGGGTTTTACAAAAAGTGCCACCACTTCCGGATGCACTTTTTTTGTATTGGCCTCAATCCGGTTTACACAGGCTTCAATCTGGTCTGAAGTCAGATTATCTTTAAACTCAAGACTTAAGGCAGCCAGCACCTGATGTGCACCCAACTGTTCAGTAATCAGACCGTTTGCCGAGAGTACCGCCGGGTCCTGCTGTGCAATACTCAGAACATTTTGCCGCAGTAAGGGATCTGCAGTTTCACCCAGCAGCAATCCCTTGGTTTCCCGGCCCAGCAATAGGGCTGCCACAGCCAGAATCACACCAATGAGAATTGAAGCAATACCGTCGAGTACTGGCATATTCAAAGTATGGGAAAAATACACACCGAGCAATGCAATTACCAAACCAAGCAGTGCAGCTGTATCTTCAAACAGAACTGTAAATGTAGTCGGATCTTTACTACGCCGGAATGCCTGAAAGTATCCAAGTTTACCCTTGCTTTTGCGAAAGCTTTTTAAAGCGATAAACCATGAAGTACCTTCTACAACAATAGCAATTCCAAGTACAACATAGTTAATCACCGGTGAAACGATTTCTTCAGGATGACGAATATGCTGAATCCCCTGATAGATCGAAACTACCGAACCTAATGCAAACACCATCAGGGCCACAATAAAAGCCCAGAAATACAGTTCTCGTCCATAACCAAAAGGATGACGCATATTGGCTGGCTGCTGGGATTTTTTCAGTCCATAGAGCAGCAAGATTTCATTGAGGGTATCAACAACTGAATGGATTGCCTCACTCAGCATAGCCGAACTATTCGTCAGATAAGCTGCCACGAACTTGACCATTGCAATGATCAGGTTCCCGATCAGGGCTGCATAAACAACGACTTTATTGGATTCAGACATGGAAAATGACCTAATTTTATTTTTATCAGACCGGCTGATTCAATTTTCTAATGGACTTTCCTGATCTTAGCCAAACTTGGGCCTGACTTTTTTTATTTTTTGTTGTTTTCTCTGCTGTTAGTTATTACATCTTCATCAGCTAAAGTTGCAGGGCACGCCCGTGCTTTTATAGAAGCTACTTAACTATAAACATTTAAAGTTTAATATTTTTTTACTCTATATTGGCTGTGCCAGTCCTTCCAGAAGTACAGAACAATACCAAACATTACAATACTTACCCCAGCAAAGGTATGTGAACCAATTTGTTCATTATTCAGTGTGGCGCCTAGCATAAGCGCCAATACCGGGGTAATCACATTACTTAAAGATACTGTAGAAGCATTTAAGCGCTTGATCAGCCAGAAATAACACAGCATCGCCACAATAGAGGACATAACCATGGTAAATAAGAAGCCGATTATGGTTTTAGTACCCGGTATAGCAGTCGGTATATGTTCATAAATAAAAGGAACCAGCAGTAGTGAAGCCAGTGCTGATACTAAAAGCGAGCCTGTTGCTTGAGACATAGGGGCCAAAGGCGCATTAATCTCTTTAACCCAGAAAATCGAGCTGATATAGGACACCATACTGATAAACATCAGTATAACGCCAATTGGATTTACCTGAGTTTCTGCCTGATCTGCAAAAACGAAACTTAACCCTGCAACTGCTATCGCCATGCCCAGCCATTGTAGTGCCACCAATTTTTGAGTTTTCAAGATGACATGACCAATCAGCCCGGCAACCAGTGGCGAAAAACCAAAAATTAAAGCCATCAACCCCGAAGTAAGATAATTAGCTGCTAAATAGATAAATAACTGTGCACCAATCAGGTTCAGGCTACCGGCCAGATAACTCTTCATGGCCATCTGATCAAAAGGTAATGGAGCACGCATCAGTTTTAGAATCAGGAATGCCAGTATTGAAGCGCCAAAATAGCGAATAATGAGTACCCACATCGGGTGAACTTCTTCTACACTCCAGACAATGGCCAGTGGCGTGGTTGCCCAGATCAATACCAGTAGTGCATAAACAGATGAAGTAAACAGTAACGATGCAGATGGAGTGCCAGAAGCAGTTGAACTCATAAAATCGCTCATTCTTTAAAGTTGAATTTTTACCAATAAAAAACAGACCTATAGTGGGTCCATACTATAGGTCTGTTCAATAGAAAGCCGTTTTATTTAGGCAATTTTACGTAGCTCTTGGGCAAGGTCCAAGTGTGTATCTGCATGAAAAGCGATACCTTTGCTAATCATTTTTTTCAGATGGCGCATATCTTTAGCGGCATTGACCGTAATACCAGCCACAATAATTCCATTACTGACTCCGTACAGAATAAAAGATGAGGCAGGCCCTTGGCTAATATCCATAGTACCGCGCACATGCCATTCTGCCGCGCTCATATCACCGACAAACTGGAAATTGATACCGAGCTGATCAGTCCAGAACCAGGCCGGATTTGCTTTAGGATGTTCAATACCCATCACATGGCGTGCAAAGATACCTGCCTGCTGATTGGCATTTTCCCAGGTTTCAACCCGGCTATACTGGCCATCAGCACGAAGCTGGGTAGCAACATCCCCTGCTGCATAAATATCTGGATTAGAAGTCTGACAGTTCTCATTCACCTTTACAGCAAAATCAACGTCCAGCCCAGCCTCAACTGCCAGACGCACATTTGGGATAATGCCAACGCCATATATGACTGCATCTGCACGTAGCTCTTCACCATTTTCCAGTTGAATCACCACCTCTTCACCCTGCAGACTACAGCCTGTAATTCTAGTTTCAAGACGGATATCGATACCGGCCTGACGATGCTGAGCCAGCAAGAACTCACTGAGTAACCGTGGTGAGCAGCGACCCATCACCATAGGGCCCATTTCAATTACAGTTACATGACAATGTTTAGAGCGCGCTGATGATGCCAGTTCCAGACCAATCACACCGCCACCAACCAAGATAATCCGGCGCTCGGACTGCAATACGGGCACCAATGCCTGAGAGTCTTCCAGATTACGCAAGGTATAAACATGTTTACCTAAAGCATCAAGGTCCGGCAAGCGGCGCGGCGCGCCACCGGTAGCCAGTAACAACTTGTCATAGCCAAGTACTTCACCATTTTTCAGGATGAGCTGATGGGTATCGGCATCAATTTTTACTGCGGCATTGCCACGGATGACCTCAACGCCTAGCTCTGCCAGCTTCTGCACTGAAAGAATCTCAACTTTGGTTTCTTCAGGCTTCAAGATTACATCTTTAGATAAAGGCGGGCGTTCATAAGGTAAATGGACTTCATCACCCACCAGTATGATTTTCCCTATGTATCCATTGGCACGAAGTTCCAGGATAGCGCTCGCACCTGCCTGACCGGCTCCTATAATAACAATAGTTTCAATGCTCATCTGTCTGTTTCCTTAATCTTTCAGTTCAGCAGAAACAATACCGAAACCTGCAATCCACTCACTGATAGCTTCATAGACATGGGTTGTCATCTGGTACTGCCCCAGCTCGGCAAAAGCGGCAAAGGCTGCAATCCAGCAGCGGATTTCCTGACCGCCACGGCCACCCTCACGGCGGATCTCGTCTTCGGTCATAGCCTCTAGCGCGGCAAAGTCCGCTTGGGCAAATTTTTCTAATAATGCCTGATCCCACTTGGCATTCAGGGGCACTGCCACAGAAGTATCTCCTGCTGCCAGCTTCTGACCGACTGCAATAATTTTGGCCTGACGTGCCTGACGTGCTTCAGCAGTCGGGTTACGGCCGGCGATCAGAAACTCTTCTACTTCGGGTGGTACTGCGCCCATTTGCGGCGTAGGCGGATCATGAGACAGACCACCTGTACCCAGAATTAGTACACGCTCCGCCTCAAGATCCAGTGACTTGATAAACTGGCCAATTGCCCGACCAAGCGCTACAGTGCGTTTAGGGGTAGGCATCGGAGCGGCTGCTCCGTTTACAAATACAGGAATGGTAGGATAGCGGTCGAGTTGACCATCACATAAAAAATGCAGTGGTTGCGTGACACCATGATCAGCCTGCATGCGGTAGGAGTAGGTAACATCGACGCCTTCATTCAATACACAACGTACCAGACTCAGGGCGGTCTGCTCTGGCACATCAATTTTACCCGGACCATAGTTCCAGTCTCCCGCTGCACTGGCCCGGATACCCACACAAAAACTTGGCATCAGGTCATAGAAGAAACCATTAAAATGATCAGGGCCAAAAGCAATAATCAGTGTCGGATTATAAGCCTTGACTTGTTCAGACAACTTGGCAAAAACGGTACGAACTTTTTGTTCCTGAGAACTGTCCTGTGGAGAGGCAAACTCCATTAAAGGGCTATGTGAAGCACAAATCAGTTTAACGGGCATAAGACGCTCCTTAACACAAGGCAGCCAACAGGCTGCCATTTAGTCCTTTACTGTATGGAAAGATTTTATTCATCGAAGAAGCCTGCACGTGGCTGACGCAAGCCACGAATTCCCAATCCACACTCGGCATTAATCAGGACGCCAGTCAATGGCCGGTTATTCTGACGAGAGGCCAGCAGTACGTAAGAACCTGTCATTTCCTCAGGTTCTGGCAAAAAGTTAAGCGGCATACCGCGAGCAATTTTTTCCGGATCACGTGCATCCAGCAGCCCAATATTTTCCTGTCCCAATGACGCCGCACCTTTGATATTGACATTCATACCGGAGGGGGCCACTGCATTGACCCGAACTTTAGGTGCAAGTTCATAAGCCAGTTCTTTCATGATACCCACACCAGCATGCTTAGAAGCGGTATAAACCGGGCCGCCACCTGCTGAATACAGTGCAGAATTAGACAGGGTAAAAACAATTGACCCTTCAGTTTTGACCAGCTCATTCAACGCAGCCTTGGCCCCTAGAATAAGTGACTTGGTGTTAATACCCATAATTTCATCAAAGGCTTTATCCAGCTGCTCGCCAGAGGTATTGACGATATCGGCATAGTGATCCCATATGCCAGCATTACCAATGAAGCAGTCCAGCTTGCCAAATCGCTCTACGGTTGCCTGAACAGCACGGACATTGTCTTCATAGTTGGCCACATCACCAGCGACAGCCACAATCTGGTCACCAAACCGTTCTTTCAGGGCATCTACTTTAGACTGTGAACGTTGTAATACCCCCACATGCGCGCCTTCTTCCAGAAAACGCTCAACTAAAGCCCAGCCCAGACCTGAACCGCCACCAGTGATCAGTGCAACTTCACCTTTTAGCCAACCCATGATTACTCTCCTGCCATCTCTACATATAAAGCACCGTCTTCAATCACCACCGGAAAAGTCTGAATCGGATCGGTAGCTGGCAGACATAATGCCTGACCGGTTTTCAGACAGAAACGGGCTGAATGCAGAGGACACTCTACCGTCCCGTCATCTTCAAGATAACCTTCTGACATGGAAGCATTACCATGTGAACAACGGTCGTTCATGGCGAAGAAATCTCCGCCATTGTTGAATACTGCCAAGGCCTCAATACCATTTATGCCGCAGTCTACTTTTAGCGCTTCACCTTCATCGAGCTCATCGACCTGGCAAACAAAAATCTTATTCATTAGAAGAATACACTCAGGTTATGTGACGTATAGGTCGCTTGATCAAGCGTGATCTTGCGGTTGAAAATCTGGAAGCCAAGACCACCTTCAACCTTGCGAATCTTGTCATGACGCTTGCCACAATAAATCGTCACGTCTTTTTCTTTCTGGGCACGGTACAATACATAAGTAACGTAGACATCGTATTCACCTTCTACGTCAGTTGGCTCAACAATAATATTTGAAACCATGTGGGTAGTACGTGATGGAGGCTCTTCAGCCCAAGCCATACCGGTTTCCAGACGTGCGACCCGGCGTTCCAGCAGGTCTTTGGTGTCATTAAAAACCCAGGTGGTTGGCGGTTGTACCGAACGGCGACGGTCACGGGTCTGCGCATTTGCAGTTGTACGCAGCGTATAAGAGATATCATCGGCCAGCATGTCTAGCCAGGCACGAAAATCCCAGTCGTCCAGTGCTTTGGCTTCACGGTATAAAAACTGGCTAATCTGATGATGAAGTTCTAAACTGATCTGACTCATTTCATTAGCTCCTTCTCATATTCGTCAGCGGCTTTCTCGACTTCTTCCCATGTTTCATGAATCAGCAGATCTGCCCAGCGGCGATATAAACCACGTGCTGCAGTTTCAGAGAAAATGTAATTGGTAATCCCCGGAATGCCATCTTCACGAACTTTTTCATTGCCCAGTCCCATTTTCATAATGAGCGGATTATTACGGGCCTTATAGCCGCGTAATACTTTCTGGATTTCGATCCAGTTCTCAGAGTCATCCTGCTCAAGAAAACCTGCCGGACCAAATGCACGTGTCGCAGAGCGTTCAAATGCTTCTTTAACTTCCTGAGAGGCTTCAGCATCAGCAATACAGAATGCCCAGACTTCTGTCTTATTTGGACCACGTGGATGCCACACACGAAGTGTTGCTGTACCATTTAGCCATGACAATGTCGGGAACATATTATTGTGACCCGCCAAACGTAAAGCACGTACTTCACCCAGACGCTCTTTGACCTCTTCATAGGTTTCACGGAAATAATTGGCGACTTCACCATCGACCCATACATTTGTATCTGGCTTTTCCGTAAAGAAGAAGCCTGAACCGTGGCCACGCGAGCCATACTGGATAGCATCTTTCGCAGTTTCCCAAACTGGACGTGCAGTCTGTGCTGCGCCTAATTTCTTAGAAGTTTCATCATCCGGTTTTGCGCCCAGAACCTGAATGGCAGAAGCATGCGAAAACAGTGCATGGTACTGGTCGGAAGCAAACTGTTCCGCTGCAAATTTCCAGTTACATTCAATTTCCCATTTATGTACGCCGCCAATGATTTCTGTACCACCCGGACGACGGTCCAGCACCCCATCCAGATACCAGGCAATATCACCCATGTAGTCCACCAGATCAGGCGTGGTTTCATCCCAACAGCCAAAGATCAGGCCTTTATAAGACTCGACACGGTTGACTTCAATTAAACCCCATTTTTCTTTACAAGCACCTTGTGGAAAAGCACGGTTTTCCAGAGGAATATCTTTTAATGAGCCATCTACACCGTAAGACCAGCCATGATACGGACAGGTAAATGCACGGGTATTACCACAATCAGCGAAACTGACACGCATTGAACGATGGCGACACTGGTTTAATAATGCTTTGATTGAGCCGTCTTTTTGACGTACCACAATGATTGGATCTTCACCCATATAAGTGTTGAAAAAATCACCCGCCTTAGGTATCTGGCTTTCATGACAAAGGAATAACCAAGTACGCCCAAATACGCGTTCCAGTTCCAATTCGTACAGATCCGGATCAGTGTAGATAGATGGCGAGATACGTCCATTTTGTGCATCGACCAAAGCATCGATTTCACGCACATCAATTTTGCGACTCATGAAAAGCACTCCTGTGACTGAGCGTCAACCAAAGTTATTAGACTCAACTAGACAGGGATAATGATTTTTTAACCGTTTTTAGTGAAATATTTATTTTGTTTTAATTAATAGATTTTTTAGATTATTAAGAGATAAAATTTCTATAGTAAAACTCGGGCATATTGTCAAATAGTATTTATTTTCTAAATAGTAGAATAATCTTCACGAGATAGTTGTTTATAGATTATACTTTTCGCCAATCATAATAAGACATTTTTTGGATTAGTCTTATGGAATTACGCCACCTTCGCTATTTCATTACAGTTGCAGAAGAACTGAACTTTAGTAAGGCAGCCTTAAAACTGTATACCGCGCAGCCCTCTCTTAGCCAGCAGATCAAAGATCTTGAAGAAGATGTTGGCGTCAAGCTATTACACCGTACCAAACGTAAAGTTGAACTGACTGAAGAAGGTGCTGTTTTTCTGGAACAGGCGCGTTTGACCTTGGCGCAGGCAGATAAAGCCGTAGCAATGGCGCGTCAGGTTTCTAAAGCCAAACAGCAGATGCTCAGAATCGGTTTTGTTCCGGTTGCTGAAATGAAAGTATTCCCTTATGTTCTACCTAACTTAAGGGTTCAGAATCCGGACCTTAAAATCGAACTGCTCAGCCTCAACAATAATGAACAGATGCGGTTAATTAAGAAGGGTGAACTGGACATTACCTTTACCCGGCAGAACTTTCAGAATGACGAAATTGAAAGCCAGTTTGTTTTGCGTGAGCCCCTGATTTTCATATTACCTAAAGATCACCCGCTCACTAAATATGAGCGTATTCCAGTAAAAGCACTTGATGGTATAGATTTTATAATTCCAGCTGCGGAAGAGTCACTCACCCTGCATAACCTGATTCTCGATTTTGCCAAACAAAACGGTATTGAGTTCAATATCATACAAAAGGCAGATAACATCCTGTTTAATATTAATTCTATCGGTATCGGTCTTGGCTGTACAATTTTGCCGGGTTATATTGCGCCATTAATGATGGAAAATACGGTAATCCGACCGCTCAGTGTAGAGCTGCCTTTTTTAGATTTATATGTCAGCTATCGTAAAGACACGGCTTTAGTTACTGCGCATAAATTTATTGAACTGCTGACCAAGGTGTTTTATCTCGATATTAACCGTAATGATGCCTAATTTTTTCCTGACTGATGCGTATACATTTCACCCTACTATTTTTTAAAAAAATATTAGGGTCTGTTTTTTAACTACCCAGCCATATTTTTTCAGGTACTAGCTCTCTTTTTTTACTATTTCAGCCTACTTAGCACGTATCTTAAAAAGCTAAATTTTAGTGCTGTATTTTTCTCACGATAAATTACAACTTAAGTCTAATATCTGAACCAGACTCCATAGTAAATTGAATCTAGCTTAAAGTTATAACAATAACCAATTGAAAAACTGGAGTTATATATGACGATCGGTATTTTTCATTCTTTGATGAGTGGTATTAAAAATCGTCCACAATTTTTTCTGGCTTTTCTGACAGCAGCAGTATTAAGTATCCTGTTATTCTGGTTAACGTCCTGGTCTTGGTCGACCAATTTATTGATTGGCTGGAATACAGCAATATGGTTATTTCTGGCTAATCTGGCTTATCGCATGTGGCAGGCAGATCATAGCGACATGCAAGAACAGGCAAAACGCCAAGATGAGAGTAAATGGATTATTCTGCTTTTAGTCATCATGGCTTTAATCATGTGTATGGTCGCCATCGGTGCCCAACTTTCAGACTTGCCTAAAACAGGCTGGCTCAAATTTGGTCATCTTTTACTAGCATTTCTAACGATCATGTCATCCTGGTTATTAATGCATAGTGTATTTGCCCTGCACTATGCTCATGACTTTTATCTTGCCCGCTCCAGGGGCCAGAATGATGGCTTGAATTTTCCGGAAACTGAACGTCCGACCTATCCCGACTTTATTCACTTTAGCTATATTATGGGTACGGCCGCCCAGACAGCTGATATTGAAATCACCAATCGGCACATGCGCATGTTAAATACTTTACATGCCTTGCTATCATTCGGTTTTAATACCGTGATTCTAGCTATTTGTATCAACGTTGCTTCAGGCTTACTTGGCGGTTCTTAAATAATTTACCTCATAAAAAGGATGGCTAAAGCCATCCTTTTTAAGTGAAATACTATGCCGGTTAAACACCGTGTGCCGTGAGATAGTTTTTAACAACGGTATTAAACTCATCAGCTTTTTCAACCTGTGACCAGTGACCGCACTGGCTAAAAATATGTGCATCCGCATTTGGTACTACATTCAGGATATCCCAAGTCCGTGACACTGGAATCACCACATCTTGCGTCCCGTGAATCAGCAGTACAGGAACTGTAATACTTTTCATTTTTTCGAAATCAAGCGGGAATTCGAAACGATCACGATCACGTGCGCCCACAACATCCATCAGACGGTCAGATGCATAATCATTTTTTGCAGAAGCAAAACGTACCTTAACCAGCTCATCGGTAATCAGGTCTTTGTTGACTACAAACATTGATAGGGTTTTCTTGATTCCCTCTTCGGTCAGCACCGGATTGGCATGCGCTTTAAGTGCTGCTGTCTGTTTTGCACCGCCTGTGCCCATCGATATGATTCCAAGCACACGTTCCGGATAGTCAAGCGCCAGCTGGAATGCCAGCCAGCCACCAAGTGAATTACCTACCAGCCAGGTCTTTTCAATGCCCAGTGCATCTAGAGTACGGATAGCATGGTCCACCCAGGCACGAATACCATATGGAGTGCCCGGTGCCACTACAGTCTGTCCATAACCAATCGTATCAATTGCTATACAACGCGCCTGCTCGCCAAGCTGGGGCAGGTTTAACCACCAGTTTGCAGCAGCAGAGACACCAGTTCCTGAACCATGTAAAAACAGAATAGGTGTTCCCTCACCCACCTCATGATAATGGGTCAGCTCACCTTCAGCCGTCTCAATCCACTTATCTTCCAAACCAAAAAATGGGTCCGTTTTATAATCAGGGATTTGTACTGTGCTCATACTTACTCCTCATACAGCCTTAACCTATTTTTGCTTCATTCATAAAACAGGTCAAAAGATTCAATTTGATGATTTTACCTATTCATATTACATGTTCGGCAAAGACCGACTGATACTTAATAACGATGACAAATAATAAAAAAACGATAATTTAACCTTTTGTTTTTTATAAAATTAATTTTAATATTTATTTAAAGATCCTGTATTTTCACTATAGCGTAAACAAAAAGAGGATGGCCTGTTTCAAGTCATCCTCTAGCAAGTCTCTGTGGCTAAAACTTATAAGTATAGATTGTCGCTATACGATGTTCTTCCAGATCCATAAATCCTGGAATCTGCTCATAGTTCACATCAATATACATCCATTGCAGCCCTAAGCCTTTCAGCCTGCCTTCCGGTACTGTATAACCTATAATGAGATTATTCTCATCTTCTTTACCCCGGGTCCCGTTGCCATTATCTACATTCCAGCCTTCATAGTGGCGAACTGTTGCAGTTAATCCGGGTACACCAGCTTCTTTGAAATCATAGCTGTATCCTAGACTCCATGATTTTTCATCTTTACGGATAAAACTCGCCACTGACCAGTTGGCCAAGTAGGGTTGCGGGACCCAACCCGACAAGGTTGGAAAAAATGGAGCATGACTACCATGCTCACCAAACATTTGCTGATAACCGGCATCTAATGTATGCGAACCATGAGTCCAGGCAGCTTTTAATGATAGAGCCTGACTATCAATCTGGCCATATAGTGCTTCTCCTGATTCCTGATTGTCAAAATAGCGGACATGGGTCGCCAGCTGGTTGTGCTGGTCTAGTTTTTTATTATACATGACGCCAATATAATGCTGACGATAGATTTCAGTGACGTCTCCGTAGAAATAACTGAGCCCAAGCTCGGGGCTAAGCTGGTAATCCACCCCAGCTACGATCATGCCATGACTGTCCCCCGCTTTGATCTGGTTTTTTTCTGTATTCAGTTCATTTGGCCACAATTTAAAATCATGCAACTGATTTTCATATCGTGCATTAATACCATCCAGATAACCTAATGTTATCTTGGTTTTATCAAGATCTTTAGATTCAAGCCATATGCCCTGATAAGTGGTCAACAGTTGCCGTGAAGGATCAAAGTAGACTACTGGCGTCATGGGCAGGATCTCTCCGATCCGCAATTCGGTGTTATTGACTTTGGCTTTAAGAGTGATACCTAGCTTGAAATTATCGCGGGCCTGCTTTTTGCTAGCATAATCATAAGGCATGATATAATCATTATCTCCACGGTCATTACTCAGACGCAATGCATATTGCGCCAGCAGGTCTATGCCGACCTGAGCTTTCCCTAACTCCAAATAACCTGATTTTGCGTCCAGCGTGATTCCCTGTGACCAGCTGCCAAAATCTTGTGGCTTGTTCAGATCAGGTTGGCTAATCTGGCGGTCCAGATAAAAATTACGCAGCTTTAGCTGAACTTGACTGTTATCAGTAAAATCTGCATGAGTAATAGAAGTTCCTGAGGTTGTTACCGTAGCAAAAAGTGCTATCCATAAGTTGTGGGAATGCATGGCTCAAATCCATTGATCAAGTAAAGCAATGGTGCCATCATGCTGAACAATAATCTGATAAAAAATCAGACTACAGTATGAAGATTCTGATTAAAAAGTATTTTTTAGACAGAGCTTAATGTTCTCTTATTATTCTTTAAGAGCTTTTAGCAATAAGCCATTTTTCTGGATAAATATTAAGATATGATTTAAAACCTGACTAACTGGCATATTGCCCAGAAGAATCAGATATTTTTCTCAAATTATAATTTTTATAAGTGTTTTTAAGTTTAAGTATTTTATTCAGATTTAATATGTCTAAATTATACTTATAAGAAATAAATTTAATCTGAACGATATTTTCTATATTTCAGTTCTCAGATTTTGTATAGACCCGTTAGCTTTAAGTCAAAAAGGCTGAGTTTTAATGAGCTTAAACTGGCCGTTCTGTTCTATAAAGTATTTGGTAGAGCAGCCTTCCTCATTATCATAACCGCCAGAAGTAATAAAGAGACGGCTATTCGCCCGGTAGTAGATTTCGTAATCGGTAAAGCTCGCCTCTTTATAACATGCGGTCAATGCACCAGAAGGTAAAAACTGAGTAACACCATTTCTCACATTAAATGCAATTCCAATAATACAGCTGGTCCCGCAGCCAAAAAAGTCAATAACATAATGTCCGGCAAAATTTGGCTTTTCATTTTTCAGATAGCCAAAACGGGTTCTATAATTTTTTGTATTTTCATTCAGTTGCATCGCCGCATTTTTACCCTTAAACACTGGAGCAGGATAATCAGAGAACTGCGGGACTTTTGCCAAAATAATACTGGAATTTAGCAACAAAAATATAATCAGAAGTTTCTTCATACTTGTTTTGGTTTTATTGAATATATTGAAGCAGTGTATATGAAAACTACTATAAATAAAAAAGCGTCCGAACTGGACGCTTTTTAAACGGATTTTTTTTAAAGCTTAAACACTTGCCGCTTTGGCTTTTGACATGGTAAGTGCCAAGTCTTCAATCATATCTTCCTGACCGCCTACGGTACCACGGCGACCAAGCTCCATCAGGATTTCACGCGCAGAAACACCATACTTCGCTTCAGCACGTTTAGCGAACAACAGGAATGAAGAGTAAACACCAGCATAACCTAAAGTTGCCGCATCACGGTCGGCTCGGATCGGGTTGTGCATCATTGGGATCACTAAATCTTCGGCCACATCCTGTACTTTGAACAAGTCAACGCCAGTGTCCATACCCATACGGTTTGCAACAGCAATAAATAGCTCAAGTGGTGTATTACCTGCACCCGCACCTAGACCTGCAGATGCCAAGTCTACACGAACAGCGCCTGCTTCAACTGCAGCCACAGTATTGGCAACCCCCATACCCAGGTTATGGTGACCATGAAAACCGAGTTCGATGCCTGAATCAAGTGCATCACGCAAACATGCTACACGGTCAGTGACATCTTGTGGCAGCATATAGCCCGCAGAGTCCGTTACATAGATACAGTTTGCACCATAAGACACCATTTTCTTTGCTTCTTCAAGCAGTTGTGCTGGAGTTGCCATATGCGCAAGCATCAGGAAACCGACAGTATCCATCTCTAGCTTACGTGCAGCTGTAATGTGCTGTTCAGAGCAGTCGGCTTCAGTACAGTGAGTCGCCACACGAATGGTAGATATACCAATTTCATGTGCCATTTTTAAATGGTCAACCGTACCAACACCAGGCAGGAGTAATGCAGAAATTTTTGCATTTTTCATCCGTGGCACAACTGCAGACAGATATTCTTCATCCGTTGCAGCAGCAAAACCATAGTTCACTGATGAACCACCCAGGCCGTCACCATGAGTCACTTCAATTAAAGGTACGCCAGCATCATCCAGTGCTGTTGAAATCGCTATCATTTGTTCAACAGTAGTCTGATGGCGCTGCGGATGCATACCATCACGTAAAGTCATATCATGAACAATAATCTTAGACATTTTGGTATTCCTTTAAGCTTCAACAGTCTTAAACACGTGTTCTGCAAACATTTCTGCTGTACGTGCAGCTGCTGCAGTCATAATATCCAGGTTGCCTGCATATTTCGGCAGGAAGTCACCCAAACCTTCTACTTCTAAGTAAATTGATACGCGGTTACCATCAAATACCGGACCATTTACCAGTTTATAACCGGGTACGTATTTCTGAACTTCCTTGATCATCGCATGCACTGACTCAGTGATTGCAGCCTGATCCGGCTCGCCTTCAACCAGACAATGAACTGTGTCACGCATCATTAGAGGTGGCTCGGCTGGATTAATAATAATGATAGCTTTACCCTGTTTTGCACCGCCGACCTTCTCGATTGCACCCGCAGTGGTCCGTGTAAACTCATCAATATTCTTACGCGTACCCGGACCAACTGATTTGGTCGATACAGTGGCAATGATTTCACCGTATTCAACAGGCTGAACGCGTGATACTGCCGCCACCATCGGAATCGTTGCCTGACCGCCGCATGTCACCATATTAACATTTGGCACCTCACCTGTAGCCAGTAATGCCTCAAGGTTGACCGGTGGTACACAGAACGGACCAATCGCCGCAGGCGTCAAGTCAATCATTAGTACGCCAAGTTCATTTAGCTTGCGGCTGTTTTCAGCATGGACATAAGCAGAAGTGGCATCAAATGCAATCTTGATGTCATCTTCGATTATGTGAGGAAGCAGACCATCGACACCTTCAGCCGTGGTTTTTAGACCCATTTTCGCTGCACGTGCCAGACCTTCAGAGGTTGGGTCGATTCCCACCATCCAGACTGGCTCCAACCATTCGCTGCGTTGCAGTTTATAAAGCAAATCAGTACCAATATTCCCAGGACCAATCATTGCACATTTAATCTTTTTCATGAATGTACTCTCTCAAAATCTAGCTTATTCAGCAGCGAATGCGGCTGTAACAGAGCCGAAACCTTCAATTTCAACCTTGAATTCATCACCTGGGTGAGCTACCACCATCGGGCCTAAAGCACCTGTTAAAATAATGTCACCTTTTAACAATGGTCGACCACGGCGCACCATCTCGTCTGCCAGCCATACTGCGGCATTTAAAGGATTAGCCAGGCAGGCTTTACCAATGCCTTGAGACACCACTTCTTCAGCGCGTGTCATCACCATCTTGCAGTTCACCAGATCAAGATTTTCTAATTTAACTGGCTGAGAACCCAGTACAAATGCAGCAGAAGAGGCGTTATCTGCTACGGTATCAATCAGGCTGATTTTCCAGTTTTCGATACGGCTATCGACCACTTCAATCGCGGGCAATGCATAATCAGTTGCACTGATGATGTCTGCATAGGTATGTTTTTCTTTGGTTAAGTCTTCTTTAATTACCAATGCAATTTCTGCTTCTACTTTTGGCTGAATTAGTTTGCCGGCAGGAATCAGTTCAGCATCGCCATACGCCATATCGGCAAATAGCATCCCGAAATCTGGCTGATCAACTCCAAGCTGAGCCTGCACAACCTTAGAGGTCAGGCCAATCTTGCGACCGACCAGACGGCGCCCTTGGACAAGTGCCCGTTCAGTATTTACATCCTGTACCGCATATGCGATATCAACATCAGCATTTTCACCCCCCAGTTCCGGACGGATCGGGGCAATAGCCTGGACAGTAGTTTCAGCCTGATAAAGTGCTAAAGCCACTGATTCAACGACAGCAGAATTTGACATCAAAGTTCCCTTAACTGCAAAGATTGTTCAAATACCGTTTCAGATGGAAGCTCGTCTGTGCATCAAGGAAAAATAAATCTGAACAAAACAGATCAGTCAGCACAGTGGCTGGATAGGACACTTCCAGAAAGCAGGTATATATAGACAGTTTAAGAATGGGAAAAAGCAGCAATGAATGCCAATACTTATTTTATTTATTGCTATAGTTAAAGACTATTATTGCTTTTAAAAAAATGTGTATGTGAATAAATATAAAAAATATTATAGGAATGAGGAAAATGCCTGGTCAGGTGCTATGTAGTGTCTGACTAAATGACCAAGTGGTTATGTGTAATTAAACCGAAAAACATTGGGCTCGATAGCCAAACTATATCTGTTAAAAGCAATCGAGACTTTCATGCTGCCGGTCTAGGTTTCCAGCTCCATGACAGGTTCTGCTTGCTGATCAGCTATATACTGCTGCAAGAAACGGTTTAGAGCACTCACATCATCTGCGATAAATAAAGGATCAAACTGTGCGAGGATTGCCTTACTATGTACTCCATAACCTACTCCGACCCGTGGCATGGCTATATTTTTAGCCATTTCCAGATCATAAGAGGTGTCTCCCACCATAATGGCCTGTTCGGCATCAACACCGGTATATTCTAGTATTTCTGCCAACATTAAGGGGTCAGGCTTAGAACGCGTTTCACTCGCCGCCCGGGTTATATTAAACAGTTCCTGACTCATGGTCTGAGCTAATACCCGGTCAAGCCCTTTACGGCTTTTACCAGTCGCAACTGCAAGTTTAATATTCTGCTGTTTCAGGCCGTCCAGCATCTCAGCTACACCCTCAAACCAGGCATCTGTCTTGGAATGGGCCACGTAGTGCTCAGAGTAGCACTGTAAAATATCATGATGTAATTCTGGAACTGCAGGGAAAAGGCACTGCGCCACTTCAGGCAGACCCAGTCCGATTATACTTTTAGCAGCCTCGTCGGTTAAAGGTTGTTGGTACTGACGTGCTGCAAATTGTAAACTTGCTACAATCTGTCCGACTGAATCAAACAAAGTACCATCCCAGTCAAAAATGATGAGTTCCACAGGTTTTTTCATATTATTCTCTAGGTTCCAAAACAGTTATCCGGTACAGGTAAAGTGTGCCCGCAAGAGCTTATAATAATCCTGCCTGGAAGGAGATCAGCTCCCCCCATCATTCAGTTTAAGGGCTTTAGGGTATCAGAAAAATATTTTTTCAATCCTTCTTCTGCGCCCGAAGCTGTGCAGCCAGACTTTGCATATCCTCTGGCAAAGGCGCTTCAATAGTCGGATAGCCAGGAATTTCCAGACGCATGGCATGCAGACAGAGCCGACGTGGTTTTGGTCCTTTATATTCTGTTTCATGTCCGTATTTATCATCACCTACCAATGGATGTCCAATACTCAAGCCATGCACACGAATCTGATGAGTACGACCCGATAGCGGAGATGCATAAACCAGTGTAGCGTGCATAAAGCGTTCTGCTACGTTCCATTGGGTTTTAGAATCTTTCCCTTCTTTAGAAACCCGTACACGCCGTTCGCCATTGGCCAGTTCGTAACGGTATAAAGGAGCATCAATGAGCTGTTGATCCAGACTGACCTGCCCTTTCACAATTGCCGCATAAGTTTTTTTAATCTTATGTTCACGTAACAGGTCCTGCAGGGTTTTTAACACACTACGTTTTTTTGAAATCATGACCAGGCCTGATGTATCGCGGTCAATCCGGTGAACCAGTTCCAGGTACTTTTTACCCGTCGCTGCACGCAAACCCTCGATCAGGCCATACGCCACACCGCTACCACCATGTACTGCAATACCTGAAGGTTTATTGACCACCATCAGGCCTTCATCTTCATAAATCACACGGCTTAGCAGACCTTGAGCGACTTTGTCAGAAACAGGTACCGGTGTTTCATCTTTGGGCTCAAAACGGATAGGAGCGACACGAACCTGATCACCAATTGCAAGCTTACTTTCTGCTTTAATGCGCTTTTTATTGACCCGCACCTGGCCTTCACGAATGAGCCGATAAATGCGGCTTTTGGGTACGCCTTTAAGCCGGCTAAACAGAAAATTGTCAATCCGCTGACCTGCTTGATGCTCATCCACTTCAAACCATGTGACACTTTGCCATTGTTGTGTAGAATTCATACAGTTACCAAGACTCGAAATTTGTTGAATTTGAATAAAAAATGATCATTCAGGCTAGTGGTTTCACAAGAAACATAAGCTTAGCCCATAGGCAGATGATGCAAGGTTTGATATAGTCAGCGCACGGATACCGCCGTAAGTGATCGAAATGAGGTTATCTTCAATATTTTTGAATAATAACCAGAATTTGCATTTCACCCCAAGCTCGGAAAGGTCCTAAAAGAATATGCCGACGCCGAAGGCTTATTATATCGGTAAATTGACAAACTGTTGCGTTAAATTGTGCCTGTGCACATAAATCAGTTTGTCTAAAAAAAATATGTCGCCAGCACAAGTTGGCTTTTAAACGTAAACTGATACACATCAGACAAGTCGCCTCCTGATGTCGTCTTCAGGCTAAAGCGTGATGCATTGGATCTGCACATAACGCACCGATACGATGATTATTCCGTATCAAGATTCTTAAAAAGAAGGGATCTTCAAGCTTTGTGACAGTGAAAGTTATCATCCAATGCACCGCCTGTCCGCCAGTGAAACGCACAGGAAACTTTGATCGTTTAAAAGATTAAAGCAGTATTGCCAACATCAATACGCGAATCAGACCGCAGCCCTATGCAGGCCGGTAAAAAAAGCTCAGACCACAATCTGTTTTTTGAGATCTGAGCATTGATCCCGTCATGTTCGATGTTCGCAGAAACGGTATTGCGACAAGTTGGTGTGGATCACTATTAGGTGTTACACCCATGAAACGTATGTTGATCAATGCAACACATGCTGAAGAAGTACGCGTTGCACTTGTCACTGGTCACCGTCTATACGATTTTGATCTCGAAAATCGTACCCGTGAACAAAAGAAATCTAATATCTATAAAGGTCATGTGACCCGTGTAGAACCTTCTCTTGAAGCAGTCTTTGTTGAATATGGAGCAAATCGTCAAGGTTTCTTGTCGATGCGTGAAATTGCAAATTCCTATTTCAAGGCTGATTCGCGCCAGACTTCAAACATCCGTGAACTAATTACTGAAGGGACCGAGCTTCTGGTCCAGGTAGAAAAGGAAGAACGCGGCAATAAAGGCGCGGCACTGTCTACCTTTATCTCTCTTGCTGGCCGTTATCTGGTTCTGATGCCGAATAATCCGAAAGGTGGTGGTATCAGCCGTCAAATTTCAGGTGCAGTCCGTGAAGAACTCAAGGAAATGCTGGCTTCTTTAGATGTACCCCGCGGCATGAGCGTAATTGTCCGTACGGCAGGTATTGGTCGCAGCCAGGAAGAGCTGCAAACCGATTTACAGCATTTGCTTGACCTGTGGACCCAGATTCAGAGTACGGCTAATTCAGGCCCTTCTCCAATGCTGGTACATCAGGAAGCTGGTGTAGTAACACGCGCAATCCGTGATTATCTGCGTGATGATGTGTCCGAGATCCTGATTGATTCAGAACAGGCTTACAATGAAGCTTATAACTTTGTCAAAGCAGTCATGCCACGTCAGCTGGACAAGTTAAAAACTTATACTTTAAATGAGCCTCTGTTTGCACATTTCGGTATTGAGAGCCAGATCCAGACCGCTTATGAACGTGAAGTAAAACTGCCTTCAGGTGGATCAATTGTAATTGACCAGACTGAAGCGCTGGTTTCAATTGACATCAACTCGGCAAAATCAACGCGTGGTCATGATGTAGAAGAAACAGCACTTTCGACCAACCTTGAAGCGGCTGAAGAAATTGCCCGTCAATTACGCCTTCGCGATATTGGTGGTCTGATCGTGATCGATTTTATTGACATGACTCGTGACCGTAACCAGCGCATGGTTGAAGCCAAGTTACGTGAAGCTACCCAGAGTGACCGCGCCCGCATCCAGTTTGGCCAGCTCTCACGTTTTGGTCTTATGGAAATGAGCCGTCAGCGTCTGCGCCCTTCTCTAGAAGAAGCGACTGGCTATGTCTGCCCACGCTGTCATGGTACAGGTATGGTACGTGACTTGCGTTCACTGTCGCTATCTATCATGCGTAAAGTTGAAGAAATTGCGCTACATGAACGTCAAGGTGAAGTTCAGGTTGAAGTGCCAGTAGAAATCGCGGCCTTCATGCTCAATGAAAAACGTCATAGCCTGGTTTATCTGGAACAAACTTCAAATACACGTGTCACTGTACTTCCACATCCACACCTGGAAACTCCACATTACGAAATTTCATATAACCCTGAAGGTTTTGCACCGACCAGCTATGAACGTACTGAAGCTACGCGTTCGAGTGAAAAAAACCTGGGTTATGAATCTGCTGACTGGCATCTAGAAGAAGCTGAACAGGTTGGACAGAACACGACAGCCCCAGCTGACAAGCCAGGTAAACCACAAAACCGTAAAGCACAGCCTCAGGCTGCTGCCCCGCAACAACCTGCTCAAGTGCCTGCCGCAAAAACTGCAACTAGCAGCAGTCCATGTGCGTGGCTGGAAAACCTGTTTGTACAAAAACAGGCACACACGGTAGATCATTCGCGTACAGCCAACAATGCCGCTGCTGCAATTGAACAGATGGTGAATACAGGTGCAGTTAGCCGGGGCCAGTTTGGCCAGATCAATAATACTGCTGTAGCAGTACAACCAGAAACGGTAGTTGCGCCAGTTGCTGCCAATAATGTTTATCTGTCACAACCGGCAGGTAATAGCGCTGCAAAAACTGATGCACAACCACTCGAAAGAGAAGAAAAAGCTTCAGGCCAGCAGCGTCATAACAAAAAACGTAATGGTCGCGATCGCGATAATCGTGACAGAAACCGTGAACCACGTGAGCAGCAATCTGAAACTTCAACTCAGGTTCATGAGGAAGTAGTTCAGTTATCACGTCAGGAACAGCGTGATCAGAAACGTCAACAGCAGAAACGTCAACCTCAGCAGGAACATCAGGTAGAAAGCCAGCAGTCTGAGCAGTCATACCCTGTACCACGCCGCGACCGCAATCAGCAACGCCCACCGCGCCCGAACCGTTATCGTGATCCAAGTGTGCTGAATGAGCAGCCTGTGGCAGCTGCCGCGCCTGCTGCAGTGACAGATAGCAACCAGGTAAAAGTTGATGTCATTGAAACCCCAAACAATGAAGCTCTTGCTACTGCATTGGTAATCAATATTGATCAGGGTCAAAGTGAAATCATAACGCTAAATTCTGCAGATATAGCGTCAACTGTAAATGCAGAAGAGGCACCGGTTGAAGTAAAACCTGAGCCAGCTGCTCCAGCCAAGAAAGAAGCTGTAAATGCTCAACCAGCCCCGGCTGAAGCAAAAGCGAAAGCCAAAGTTGAAGAGCAACCACGCCGTGCCAGTAATGATCCGCGTATGCGTCGCAAGCAAGGTGGCTCACAGCAGAAACCACAGCAGGAAGTGCTACCAAAGCTTAGTCCTTCCCAAGTGCCACTCTTAGCGCAGTACACTGTAGGTAGCCTGATCCGTCATGTTTATGGTGAAGACTGTACGGTACTGATTGAACAGTTCGGACTGGTGCCAACATTCAATCGTGCTTTGCTGAAATTTACTGAACAGTACATCAGTACCCTTTCAGTAACCACTACAACAGAGCGCACTGAACCTGTAGAAAAAACGCCTGTTACCCGTGATGCTGCCGCGCCTATGGCTAAACCGGCTCAGGAACAGGAACCAGCGCCAGTTTTACCACTGACGCCTTCCCAGAATGCGACACCGCGTGTAGCAAACGATCCGCGTGAACGTCGTCGTCTGGCTAAACTTGCTGCAGAGCAGGCATTAGAGCAGAGTAAAGCTTCAGCATCTCAGGCAGAAGAGCAGCCTGCGGCTGTACAGTCTGAAAATCCTGTAGCGGAAAATCCTGCTGAGCATGTAAATTTAGAAATAAATGCTCAAGCAGATACAACTTCAGTCGGTACTGAGCAGGACGCAGCAGATGCAGCATCTCACCATGCCAAAGTGGTAGCTGAGACTCAGGCACAGGATCCGGCAATTCAGACTGCTGCAGCTATGTCTGAAGCAACTGCTGCTGCCTCGCCAAGTGCAATTGTTGAAGAAGCACAGGCTCAGCAAGCGGCCGAACCAGCTGCACCAGCAGAAAAGAAAGCACCTAAACCGAGCAAGGTAGAAAAGTCTCAGCCGGCTGATCAGCAACCGGCACAAGCTTCAGTAGAAGAAACTGCCGAAGACGATAAGACGACTACTGCCGATAAGGATAAACCGGCCCGTCCGCGTCGCCCACGTGGCCGTCCACCGAAAAAGGCCACACCTACAGCCGAGTAAATTTGCACAATTACTCGTAATAAAAAAACCTAGTCATTTCGGTGGCTAGGTTTTTTTTGATAATTTTGTTGAATTAGGTTGAATGCACTAGTCCGAACAGATTAAAAAACACTTGTATAGCTGCATGGGAAGCTTAAAGCTGTGTTTAAGTTCAGCTGAACCCTAGTCGACCCAGACCTTACCGGGACTAATCAAAAAATAATATAGGATTGTTATGAGTCAAACCCAACAGAGCGACCTCATCAGTATTACCGATGTCGCTGCGAAATTACCCCAGTTTATAGCGAAAGTACCTCATCTTCTGACTGGTCTGAAACAGGCTTATATCCGTACACCTGACACCCCTGCGGGGCTGGGGCTAGCTTTTGAAAAAGCGGTAAAACGTAACCCGCGTGGTTATGCTCTCTTATTTGAAGATCAAAAATATACTTATCTGGCCTTAAATGAATGGGCCAACCAGATCGCACACTATTATCTCTCGATAGGTGCGCGCAAAGGTGACGTGATTGCTGTCATGGTGGAAAACCGCTCTGAACTGGTCGCAACTGTACTGGGACTGGCCAAAATCGGAGTGACCATTGCTCTGGTCAATACTTCACAAACAGGTAAAGTGCTAACGCATAGCATTAATCTGGTTAAACCGATTGCATTGATTGTTGGTGAGGAAGTTCGCAGTGCAATTGATGACATTCGTCAAGATATTCTCTTACCAGAAGACCGGTTTTACTGGTTTGCCGATCAGGCAACACGTGCAGACGTTGGTAAAGCACCAAAGCATTATCAAAATCTGGCAGAAAAAATTGAGAATTTTCCGAAATTCAATGTAGCCACTACCCAATCCGTACAGGGTAAAGATGGTCTATTCTATATTTATACCTCTGGTACAACCGGCCTGCCAAAAGCTGTGATTTTCACCAACAGCCGCTGGACTCTGGCTTATGGCACTTATGGTCATGTACTTGATCTCAAACCGAATGATGTCATGTACGTAACCTTACCGCTCTATCATGCGACTGGCATTGTTGTATGCTGGTGTGGTGTGATTGCGGGCTCAGCCACTCTGGCCCTACGGCGCAAATATTCAACTTCAAGCTTCTGGAAAGATGTGCATAAATATAATGCCTCTGCCATTGGCTATGTAGGCGAATTATGCCGTTATCTGATGGATGCAGAACCCACTGAACTGGAAACAGGCCACCGGGTTAAAAAAATGATTGGTAACGGCATGCGTCCAAATATTTGGGATAAATTTAAGCAACGTTTTGGCGTAGAGGAAATTCTGGAACTCTATGCTTCAAGCGAAGGAAATGTCGGCTTTAGTAATATTTTCAATTTCGACAATACAGTTGGATTTTCTCCAACTCCTTATGCAATCGTTGAATTTGATAAAGAAACGAATGAACCGGTACGTGATCAGCATGGCTGGTGCAAGAAAGTAAAAAAAGGAGAAGTAGGTTTACTTCTTGGAAAAATTACCCGTCGCTCCCCTTTCGATGGCTATACAGACCCTGAAAAAAACAAGTCAGTCATCTTAAAAAATGTCTTTAAACAGGGCGACCAATATTTTAATACTGGAGACCTGGTACGTCATATCGGCTTTCGCCATGCCCAGTTTGTAGACCGACTAGGAGATACATTCCGCTGGAAAGGTGAAAATGTTTCCACCACTGAAGTCGAGAATATCGTTTCAGAATATCCTAAAATTGCTGAAGCAGTCGTCTATGGGGTAGAAATTCCCCATACTAATGGTCGTGCAGGAATGGCAGCTATTACTTTGGCAGCTGGCGAAGCACTTGATGAGCATGACCTTACTGCAATGGTGGTTGAGTTTAAAAAACATCTTCCTGCTTACGCAGTTCCGGTATTTTTACGTGTACAGGAAAAAGTAGAAACTACCGGTACTTTTAAATACCAGAAAAACAAGTTGAAGGAAGAAGCGTTTCATCCCGATAAGACCACCGATCGTTTATTGGTTTTACTTCCAGGCAACTCTGGCTATAAAGATATTAGTATGGAGATTTACCAAAGTATTCAAGACTACCAGTATCGTTTCTAAATAGACTAAAAAGAGCGTATTCGTATAAAAATACAGCAGGCGACTTATTTCTAACCAACTAAAGCAATAAAATTTAATTTTTGCTTGTGCTGGAAAAATAAATTGCTACAATACGCTCCATCAAGAAAATACGGGTCGTTAGCTCAGTTGGTAGAGCAGCGGACTTTTAATCCGTTGGTCCCGCGTTCGAGTCGCGGACGACCCACCATTTTCTTAAGACCCCAGATGGGTCGTTAGCTCAGTTGGTAGAGCAGCGGACTTTTAATCCGTTGGTCCCGCGTTCGAGTCGCGGACGACCCACCATCTTTTTAGAATATCTTTTCAAAAAGAGCAGCTTCTAAATCAGCTTTAAGATTTATATATGGGTCGTTAGCTCAGTTGGTAGAGCAGCGGACTTTTAATCCGTTGGTCCCGCGTTCGAGTCGCGGACGACCCACCAAGATTCCAAAAAAATCCCGGTCATTACTGACCGGGATTTTTTATTCTTCAAGGAATTATATATTAAAAATATTGAATTCCCGAATGATATGATTAATGGCGAATACGGTTCCAGGCATCACGTGAAGCATGTTTTGCTTCTTCCCAAGACAGGCGTGATTCAGCTTTAGTCTGTTCCCATTTAGTGCGCAAATCTGGCTCAGCATCTTCAAAACGCGCATCTGGGCCATAAGCTGAACGATTTTCATAGCCCACTCGGTATGCACCACGATAATCGCGGTCATAATCCAGATCCGGATGAATATTTCGTGTGGCAGAGTAGTAAGGCTGATTTATACTGTTTTCACGCCAGTAAGCATCTTCAACCGTTGGGTCCATTGCTTCACCAGCTGCATGGCCAGCTAATCCGCCCACGACGGCACCCACTGCACCGCCGACTACAGTACCCACTGGTCCAGCTGCACTACCAATCGCAGCGCCTGCGGCTGCACCACCTGTTGCACCTAAGCCTGTTCCTACTGGATGAGAACCTGGTTCACCTGTAATTGGATCAGCATTTAAATCTTTTTTTACATCATCCGATGCATGTTTAATACGATCGCGGTCATAATCTGAAGTCGCCATCATCATTCTCCTTATAATAATATTGTGATTCTGGAAATCTGCCGCTATGGTGAGATTTCCTGTTCGCTCGTTAAGTACACATTCAGCTTAGAAGGCATTTATGTAAAAAAACAGGCTTAAATAAAGAGCTTTCAGTTAAGCAATATTGTAGAAAGTAAAAAAAATTGGCCAAAATTACCTGTAAGATTTAAAAGCTTACGCATTTTTACTCAACCATTCACAACCTCTATTTTTCCCCCTACTTCTCTTCTTATTTTTTATAAAAATAAAAAGTCCGGCAATAAGCTGGACTTTTCAGGTATGAAAATTTATTTTAAGACAGCATGGTAGTTACTGATAAATAAAATTATTTATTTAAAATAAGATAACTACCAAATAAGGTAAAAATACCACCCGAAATACCGTCAATCCATTTGGCAGCACGCTGGTATGCCCGCTTGAAGGAAGGCAGGGAGAAAACAAAAGCTACAAATAGAAACCAGATTGCTGTCTCGACCGTTACCAGCAGGAGTAACCACCCATGTGCATGATCCAGAGCTGGATTGGCCAGAAAAAGTGAAAATACGCTACCAAAATATATAATGGCTTTTGGATTAGACAGATTGGTCAATAATCCCCGGAGGAAAAAACTCAAAGGGCTCTGAGGCAGGGAAATCTGTACAGGCTGGGTATTTTCTTCTTTACGAAAGGCTGAACGCAGCATCTGAAAGCCTAACCAGCATAGATAAATTCCACCTGCGACCAATAAGGCATGTTTTAGCCAAGCCATTTTTTCAAATAAAATATTCAGACCCAGCAAGGCCAATAATGACCAGATCATGACACTTACACTGATACCTACCACCACAGCAAATGTCTCCATCCGAGATTTACTGATTGCAGTTTGGGAAACCAGAAAAAAATCTGGTCCGGGCGTGATCAGGGCACAAAAATGGATAAAAATTAGTGTTCCGAGCGCAATTAACATTATGTATTTACCTGTAACCTGCATGTCTTTAGAACAAGAATACGCTGTATCCTGATCTGTTTATAAAAATTCTTCAAGCACCGAGTTTAAAAAAAGATGGCCATGTGCTGTACAGGCGAGTTGTTCAGTATTTTCTGAAAACAAATGACGTTGCCGTAATGAATCCAGCTTGGCCTGTATTTTATCCAGTTCATAGCCGGTTCTTTCTTTATAGAACTGGGCCGGCACGCCTTCATTTAAACGCAAGGCATTCATCATAAATTCAAAGGGCATGTCTTCAGGCTCAATCTTTTTAAATTGTAAGTGTTCAGCAGGTATTTTGGCCAGATAATCTTTAGGTAAGCGGGTCTTCTGAAAACGGTAAACTCCGTCTTGCAGACTGACTTTAGCATGTGCCCCTGCTCCGATTGCCAAGTAATCTCCAAATTGCCAGTAATTCATATTGTGTGCAGAAGGCTCTTCTTTACGCCATGCCGAAATTTCATACTGTATGAATCCATGTGCCTTAAGATATGCTTCACCCTGTTCCTGAATGTGCTCTAGTACATTCTCTACCGGCAATACTGGTTGAGTCCGGAAAAATACTGTATTCGGCTCAATCGTCAACTGATACCAGCTGATATGGGTGGCTCCGTTTTCAACAGCCATGCGCAGATCTGTTAGAGCCTGCTCTAGCGTTTGTTGTGGCAGGCCATGCATCAAGTCAATATTGATGCGTTTAAAACCGGCTTCTTGTGCCTGATGTATAGCATTTATAGCATTCTCAGCACTATGAATCCGTCCCAGTTGTTTCAGATGCTGCTCATTAAACGTCTGCACTCCAATGGATAAGCGATTAATACCAGCCGCAAGATAGCCGGCAAAAGGATCATGTTCTACTGTTCCCGGATTGGCTTCCAGCGTAATTTCACATTGCTCTTCAAAAGGCAGTAAACCATTTAGCTGCTGAAACAGCCACTGATAACCTGAAGCTGATATCAGTGACGGGGTTCCACCGCCAATAAATATGCTATGGAGTTTGCGGCCCTGTGCAAAGTGGAGCTGTGTTTTAAAGTCCTCCACCAGTGCTTGCAAATATTCCTGTTCCAGTTCCAGAGATAATTTTCCATCGGGTACAGCATGTGAGTTAAAGTCACAATAAGGACACTTTCGCACACACCAAGGCATATGGATATAAAGTGAAAGTGGAATACATGAAGGATCTAGGCTACTCAAAAATTTTTCTCGGAGAAGGATGGAGCGTCTTACAATTTTAACATGACTGCATCATTGTACTTAACGCAATTCACATGAAAATCTCCTACACTCTTTTGTAACATCGAGAATAAATAATGAATTCAATATGATGAAAATATCGAGTCAACTTTTATTATTATTTCCCCTGACTTTGGCCATCGGGGTAATGCTGACTATACAAACTGCATTAAATACCCAGATGCGTATGTATTTGCATTCACCACTCCAGCCGGCTTTTTTTTCTTTTTTAATTGGAACAATTGTACTGGCGGTAATGGTGATGTTGCAGTCTGCACCCAAACCTCAGTTAAATGAACTTGCCCAGATTCCATGGTATTTATGGTTAGGCGGACTGATTGGGGTTTATGCTATTAGCATGAGCATTTATACTGCCCCCAAAATAGGTTTTCTCATTCTCTCCGGACTGGTTATTTTCGGGCAACTGCTCATGTCAATGTTACTTGACCATTTTGGCTGGTTAGGCGTAGAGAAAAATCCGATTAACTGGCAGCGTTTACTGGGTGCAATTGTTATTTTCATAGGTGTATTACTGACACTGCAACGCTAGTCTGCCGCTTATCCCATATGAGTAAAATTAGTGTCTATTGCTACCACTACACGCTTTGAAATCAAGAAACTCTTTCAGTTGATGTTGCCTATTCTGGTTACTCAGTTTGCTCAGGCCGGTCTTGGCCTGATCGATACCATCATGGCAGGTCATTTATCTCCTACTGACTTGGCAGCAATTGCAGTAGGAGTCGGTTTATGGATTCCAATCATGTTGCTGTTTAGCGGTATTATGATTGCGACTACTCCTTTGGTGGCTGAGGCCAACGGCGCACGCGATTTTAATAATATTCCTACCATTGCTCGCCAGTCATTATGGATGGCTTTCATGCTGGGCATACTGGCAATGCTGGTGTTACAGTTGATGCCATTTTTACTGCCTCTATTTGGAGTTCCTGAAAATCTGCAACCCAAAGCTGGCCTGTTTCTCCATGCCATTGGCTTTGGCATGCCAGCAGTCACCAAGTATGCAGCCCTAAGAGGTTACTCGGAGGCATTAGGTTATCCGCGTCCAGTCACAGCAATCAGCCTGCTGGCTCTATTGGTCTTGGTGCCTTTAAACATGATTTTTATGTACGGCTTGGGTCCTATTCCTGCTTTAGGTAGCGCCGGTTGCGGCTTTGCCACTTCTATCTTGCAATGGTTGATGTTGATTGCACTAGCGGGCTACATCTATAAGGGGCATGCTTACCGCAAGACCCAGGTGTTTAGCCAGTGGGAAAAATTTAATCCGGTCTGGGCCAAGCGTATCTTGAAACTGGGTTTCCCGATTGGTCTGGCTATTTTTTTTGAAGTAAGTATTTTCAGTACTGGAGCAATCATATTAAGCCCACTGGGAGAAACTGTTGTGGCCGCACATCAGATTGCTATTTCCGTGACCTCGCAGCTATTTATGATTCCCATGTCCCTGGCCATTGCACTGACTATCCGGGTAGGCATGTATTATGGTGAAAAGAACTGGCATGCCATGCGCAAGGTACAACACCTCGGTTTAATTACCGCGACTGTATTTGCAGTATTGACCATGCTGGTTATGTGGATTTTCCGCTCAGAGATTGTCGCTGTTTACACCCGGGATCTTGCTGTTACCCATATGGCCTTATATCTGATTCTGTTTGCGATTGCCTATCAGCTGATGGATGCATGGCAGGTCAGTGCTGCAGGTTGCCTGCGTGGAATGCAAGACACTAAAGGCCCAATGTGGATTACTCTTCTGGCTTATTGGGTAATTGCCTTCCCTGTGGGTATTTATCTTGCTCGTTTTACCCGTATGGGAGCTGCTGGAGTCTGGACCGGACTAATAGTAGGTTTGAGCGTTGCCTGCGTTCTGCTGCTGCTGCGTCTTTATATGAATAATAAACGACTAAAATTAAGTACCTCTACTTAACCGTATTTCCATCATGCCTTTAACCAGCCACACCGGCTGGTTTTTTAAACTTTAAAAATAAAGATAGCCTGTTTTTATAAAGGTGTTTAATTAAGACCTAAAAAGTGAATCTATAAACAATAATAAGATCAGCTCTTTTCTGTTATGTGTTCTTACAGGAACTGAACAATTTCAACTAGGCAACTTTTCTATTGTCCCCTATGATCAAATAATTCATTCACTTTATTTTAATGATTGAGGTCTAGTACCGATGGCTAAGAATGCAAGCTCGCCCGGCCGGCGTTTTATGAAACTTGCCGGCATGACCGCCAGTATTGCGACCCGAAGTGTATCTAACTCCATTCGTAATATCCGGGCAGATGAAGAACAAAAACAGGCCGCCAGAAGCCAGCTGTTTCAAGATATTGGAGTTCAGATTGCCAATACCTTGGGAGAGATGAAAGGCGCTGTCATGAAAGTCGGGCAAATTGCATCTCAATATAAAGATATTTTCCCGCCCGAGGTGGCTAAGGCCATTTCAAAATTACAGCGTCAGGCTCCTCCCATGCCTTTTCCGGCCATACAGAAACAGCTAGAAAAAGAGCTGGGACAACCGATTGATAATCTGTTTACATCTTTTGATCGGGAACCTTTTGCGGCAGCATCAATTGGTCAGGTACATAAGGCAATATTACCTAATGGCGAGCAGGTCGTAGTCAAAGTGCAATATCCAGGTGTGGATGAAGCCTGTGAAAGTGATTTAAAACAGGTTCGGCTGGCTTTACGCCTGATGGGTGTTTTAAAAATCGATAAAAAACTTCAGGACCGGCTGTTTGCAGAAATTCAAGACAGTCTAAATGCTGAACTTAATTATGAAATTGAGGCACAGAACCTGACTGTGTTTAAGACCTTTCATGAAGCATTAGATGAAAAAATTATTATCCCACGTGTCTATCCACAATATTCTACCCGTCGAGTACTGACTTTAAGTCTGGAACAGGGCGAATCCATAGAAACTGCCAGTACCTGGCCGCAGGATGTCCGTAATCAACTTGGCCGACGCCTGGTCCGCGCGCTAGGACAAGAAATTTTCTATCTTAAACGTTTCCATTGTGACCCACATCCGGGTAACTTTGCATTCCGTGAAGATGGCCATGTCATTGTTTATGATTATGGCGGAGTAAAGACTTTAAATACTGAAATTATTGAACACTTTAAAACTTTGATCAATGCTGCACGCCAACATGATATTGATACGCTTGAAGACCAGTTAATTACTTTAAATGCACTTTCAGAAAAAGGAAAATTTCCAAAAGAACTGTATGAAGAATGGCTAGATGTGTTACTTAGACCATTAACCACCCAGTATGATTTTGCTGAAAACTCTGCCCATCATGACGGGGTATTACTGGTGAAAAAGTCGCTAAAATACTGGGACCTGTTTAAGCCTTCACCGGATACTCTTATGGTGAACCGGACAATCTCCGGGCATTACTGGAATTTGATCCAGCTCAAAGTAAATGATGATTTAAGTGATTTATTTGAAGAACTGGTCGCCTCAGATCAACAAGATAAACTTTAAAATTGTTCTATTGCCCTGTTTGAATATGTAATTTAAATAGGGTGATGACTTGAAAATAATTATAAAATCCCTATATATTGTTATATTATAACATTTCATTTAGCTATGGAGTTTACCATGCGTAAAGATATCCACCCTGAATATCAGGAGGTATTATTTCACGATACTAACGCTGATGTATATTTTGTCATTGGTAGTACCATGAAGCCGAAGCAGACTAAAGAATATGAAGGCAAAACTTATCCATATGTTACCTTAGATATTTCGAGTGCCTCTCATCCGTTCTATACAGGTGAAGTTCGTCAGGTCGGCAACGAAGGCCGTGTTGCAAGCTTTAATAAACGTTTTGGACGTTTTAAACGCAGCAATTAAGCAGTAATAATTTTTAAATTGAATTCTTCTTATTTGAAGTCTAAGTCGTTGCTCTCCTCCACTTAGACTTCTTTTTTTAATTATCGATTACACAATAAGTACTGGAACAGATAGAATCCTGCTGTCAGTAAGAGCACACCCATGATTAAACTCGACAGACTATAGGCAAGCCCCATTGCTATTTCATTCTGTCGCAACAACTGAAAAGTTTCCAGACCAAAGCTTGAGAATGTGGTAAAGCCGCCCAGTATACCCACCATCAGGAAAAGCCGTGTTTCCTGTTGTAGAACTGCGTATTTCTGGCTAATAGCAAAAAATATGCCTGCACAAAAACAACCTAACAGATTAATCCACCAAGTTGCCCAAGGAAATAAACTGCCTGTCTGGCTGAGTGATAATGTTATGCCATAACGCAGGCTTGCACCTATTGCCCCACCGCAGGCAACCAATAACCAGTTCATAATGATATATAGCTGATGTGGATAAGCCCTATTTTATCCACAAACTCAAAAAATATTCATTAAAAATTCGCCTTGAGAGGCTACACACAGCTCGTTAAATTCTGCATAAATCAGGAAAAATACTCATAAAAGCGCTATGCTAGGTTGCTTAATTCTTTATAGGGAATAGGATTTATGGCCCAGGAACTTCTTGAACAGCTACAAGCTGGCCAAGCAAATTTTACAGATGTCATCGCTTATATAGACTCTCGTTATATTCATAACCCTACTGCTTTTCGTAACGGCGCACAGCATAATGCAGCGACAGAAAATCAGGGTAGTGCCAAAGTCTTGAGTTTTGCCAAACTCAACAGTCTAAGTCAGGAACAGACCTTAGCTTTATTTGCTGAGCACTATGCAGCAGTCTTAGCAACCCCTGAAGGTACAGATCATCAAAATATCCGGCAGTTTATGCAGCATGGCTGGGATGAAGTACAGTTTCAAGCCGAAGCTTTACAAGCCAGGTAAATATTAAAAAAAGGACCTCATGGTCCTTTTTTATTCTGGTCGCTCATTAAATTGTGGTAACTCATCACAAATAGTCTCCCACTCTGCTTTAGAGCCAACAAAAATATGTTTCCCCGGTCGCGTCTGGATCGGCGTATCTAACGTACCCATTCTAAGACGGTAAAAATCAGGAGTATCACTCTTAATACTGATAATTGGCGAGCCACACACACCACAGAAACAGCGTTCGGTCGTTGATGAAGACTGATATTTTTTTAAAAGGTTCTCACCCTGTATCCATTTAAACTGCTGGATAAGAACTGGTGCATTAGTCGCAAAAGCTGTACCATTGGCTTTACGGCATTTCTGGCAATGACAATAAATAATTTCATCAAGCTCAGTTTCAATTTCATAGCGAATCCCTTGACACAAACAGCTTCCCTTTAGGCTCATTCTAGTTCTCCATCATAAATTCTATTATCAGTACATACTATGAACTCTGTTGTTCCATCAGATAGGTATGCACGCCTTCACCAGCAGCCCGACCAGTAGCAAAACATGCTGTCAGTAAATAGCCCCCGGTTGGCGCATCCCAGTCTAGCATTTCACCACAGCAAAACACATGTGGCTTTGATTTTAGTTGCAGCCTTGCGGTCAGGGCATTCTGTTTTATACCACCAGCACAACTGATAGCTTCTTCAATCGGCCGGAAACCCTCCAGGACTACTTTCAAATGTTTGACCTGCCAAGCGAGCTGTACAGGATCTTTCCATAAGGTTTTATCGACCAGTTCACGAATCAGACCAGCTTTGGCTGCATCTAGGCCCGCCTTACGCCAGACATTACTCAGTGACTGCTTTCCTGACTGTAATTTTTTTATTAACTGTTCGTTATCTACATCGGGTAATAAATCCAGATACAGAGTTACAGGCTGCTGTTGCCGCTGTAACTTGCGTAAGGCCGGTCCGTGCTTGTAAATAAGGCCACTTTCCAGACCATAATGGGAAATTACGACATCACCCTGAGCTCTGTGTTTAGGGCTTACCCATGCTTCTACCCGCTTTAAAGGCTGGCCCAATAAAGGTTGCATAAAACTGGACCACGTTCTGACCACACCTGCATTGCTAGGTTGAAAAGGCTCAATTTGCTCTCTATCAAGCCAAGCCTGCCACTTGCCATCGCTACCTAGCTGTGGCCACGATACCGCGCCACAGGCCAAAATAATCGCGTCAAACTCCAGCTGAAAAGGCGTATTCTCAGGTTGTTTTAAATCCAGAAGTTGCACCTGTTTAGCCTTGAGACCTAAACACTGATGACGGTAATGAAAGTGTATGCCTTGCTGGTCCAAGCGTGTTAACCAGGCACGGAGCAGAGGCGCAGCTTTCATCTCTACGGGAAAAATTCGGCCAGAAGAACCAATATAGGACGCTATACCGAGTTCAGCTATCCAGTTCTGAATCCAGTGTGCATCCCAGCGCTGTATCCAGGGATACAGCCATTCAGGGTGATCATAGCGCTGGATAAATTCAGTAAGAGGCTCAGCATGAGAAATATTTAATCCGGTTTTCCCCGCCATTAAAAATTTTCGCGCAGCTGAGGGTTTCTGCTCAAATACATGAATCTCATAGGCATACCGGCTCAATACTTCTGCCGCCATTAACCCTGCCGGACCTGCCCCTATAATTGCAATACGTTTAGCCGACATCACTTTTTCCCTGTAATGGCAAAAAGTCATCAAAACGGGTGGAATAACCACAATGTTTGGTAATTATCAATTGCTGGCATGATTCACCACGCTCGAGATACTTGATTTCAAAATGTGTGCGTGCTGACTCTGGTCTAATCTGTTCTTTTTCATAGGACAACTGCCAAAGTTGCTGTAACTGCTGCTCAGCTTCCTCAATATACTCAGGAATATTGCTGGCCAGTGTGATCGTACCTTCCGGCTTGAGACGCGACAGTAAAAATTCAAAAAATGGCATATTTACCCAGCGTTGTGCCGGATTATGCGGTTCAGGATTCGGATATAAAATAAAGAATTGTTCAACCTGCTCCGGATACAGAGCATGAACTATCCATGGAATAGCGTCTGCATGTACAGGAGTCAGATTTTGTTGACCTTCGAGCTGATGCTGCTTTTGCATGGCCAAAAATTTTTCCCGGGTCCGTTCAATGGCAAACAAGCGCTGCTCAGGATACTGACCACTAAATAATAAGGCGTGTTTTCCTTTACCTGCCCCGATTTCAACACAAAGTGTCTGCTGATCAAGCGCTGAAAAATCACGTGGCGCATGCATACGATGGGCTTGAAATTGACGAATCGGCATATTCACATCAAACTATGGAGAATTTGACACAAGTCTATCAAGAGCTGATTACTTTGCCTAATAAACCTAGGCTCTCTACTGAAAGGATATTGATTATGCAGCAGCGTACCTTCCCTTGCCCACGCTGTGGCAAACCTGCCACATGGGAAAATAATGAATTCCGGCCTTTTTGTTCAGAACGATGTAAAATGATTGACTTAGGTGCGTGGGCCAATGAAGAATACCGTGTACCAACACAAGATTCGCCTAGCCGACAGGATTCCAGTTTTGAAGATGACTAAGCATCAACTCATACAGCCAGTCGAGTTGCTAATATAAGCCAAGCTGCCCTACAGTACGCCCTTATAATTCTGTTCTTTTAGTTTCAATATTTTGGATGAGGTTGCTCCAGCAAGTTTATAAAGTAACTAACAGATATTAACGAATAAATTTTTATCAATATTTATAAGTCTACTACTTTTATAAATACTGCTTAAAAATAGTTACTACCTTAATAATCAAGTTAAATACTTGCTTAGGTAGTGATAAATATTCTGCTTTTTGAATTATTTCACTGCCAAAAACCTCTATCACTCTACTGATTATATTTTTTAGATTTATAATATACTGACCTAAAAATTTAAATATTGTTTGAGTATAATTTGAATAAAGCTGATGCGCATGATAAAAGCTAAATCTCTTATAGATTGATTGTCATAAATACTGGCTAATACTATTGCTCAAACTGTATTCTTTAACCAGTTTATAATAATAAAGTTTCCTTATATTAAATATTTTATAAAAGTTACTTATATGCGTTTTATATACTTTTTCTTCCCTAAATTTTACTCAAAAAGTAGCGATAAAGCTGGAATAAAGGTTTAACTAAGCTTCATAAAATTAATTTTACTTTTAGAATGTATCTACTTTGTATATCTAAAATCTATGCTTTTAAGCTTTTTAAACAAAAAGTTATGTTATTTCAATAGACTCTAAACATCTGGTTATAAATTAAACATTTACTTTTTTAATTCAATATTTTTCTTAATAAAACCAAATATATATTTAAATTCAAGTTATAACATGCATAATTTCTCTTTTAGAAAATTTACTTTATCTCCTTATTATGTCTTTATATCAATTACTTAAAATTCTATTTTTTATCTTTGTACTGCTGGCTATATTTTTTATTGGTTTAGGTATATATGCCTTAGACACAACACTTATTTTAATTGCAGTCTTATTTGCTACAGTTGCAGTTCTCATTGGCCTAGAAACTAAACAGATTCTTGCCAATCCATTTAGAAAGAAGTGAGCAGAAGCTTACTTCTTTCTTGGCTTGATTAACCTGCTTTACCCGCTAAAAATGGGTTATGTTGTTTTTCAAAACCAATTGTACTCATCGGACCATGGCCACAGATAAACTGTGTATCATCTGGTAAAGTAAAACACTCCCGCTGGATTGAATCCAGAAGTTGCCGATGGTTACCCCTTGGAAAATCAGTTCGTCCAATCGAACCTTTAAACAGCACGTCTCCCGTCCAGAGCAGGCCATGCTGTGCATTGTAGAAAATTACGTGACCTGGTGTATGTCCGGGTGTGAAGCGTACCTCAAATTCACTTTTACCCAGTTTAAGTGTTTCGCCCCCTTCCAGCCATTGGTCTACCTTAACAGGCTGCGGTATCGGAAAACCATAACGTGCGGAAACTTCTTGAATCATATCGAGCCAGAACTGGTCTTCCTTATGCGGTCCAATTACCGGCACATCCCACGTATTGGCCAGCTCTCCTACTGCACCGGCATGATCAAGATGACCGTGTGTCAGCCATAGCGCTTTAACATTTATGCCCAATGCCTCGACCTCTGCCTTTAGCTTTTCGGCATCGCCACCCGCATCAATCAATATGGCTTCTTTAGTTTCTGCATCCCAAACAATGGAACAGTTCTGGGCAAACGCAGTAACTGGAACAATTTTGACTTGCAACATGGTATACCTCTGGCTATATAGCTCTAGTTGGCTAGGGTTTGGGTTAATGTATCAAGATTAGCCTTAACCAGACTGGTGAGCAAATCCAGATGGTCTTCACGATTATTCAGCGCCGGAATATACGCATATTCTGCACCACCTGCATGCTTAAATGTTTCAGCATTTTCCATAGCCAGCTCTTCCAAGGTCTCCAGACAATCGGCAGAAAATGCAGGACTCATGACCTGAACTGATTTCACACCTTCTTGACCCCACTGTGCAAGTAGCTCATCAGTATAGGGCTTAATCCATTCCTGTTTACCAAAACGTGACTGGAAACTACAGGCCCATTCATGCGGCTGCAGATTTAGGCTTTCAGCTAAGCGCTGTGCAGTAATCCGGCAACGTTCTGCATAAGGGTCGCCCTTATCGGCATAGGGCTGTGGAATTCCATGAAATGACATTAATAGTTTTTCAGCACGTCCATATACAGATTGAAACTCACGTACACTATTTGCCAGTGATTCGATAAATAAGGGATGCTGATAATAATCACGGATAATAGTCAGACCCGGCAGATTACGCTGTTTGGGTATCCAGCGGGCTACTGCGTCATAAAGTGGTGCGGTAGAAGTCGCCGAATATTGCGGGAAAAGTGGAAAAAGAAGTATATGATCTTGTGGATCTGCCTGAAGTTTAGCCAGAACTTCATTAATACCCGGGTTACCATAGGTCATGGCAGGTATGATTTTGAGTTCAAACTGTGGATATACGCTACCAAGACGGCTTTGCATCTGTTCAACTTGTTTAAACAGGACTTCACGCATAGGAGAATCCTGATTCCATACCTGGGCATAGGCTTTTGCTACGCGCTTGGGACGAAATGGCAGCACAAAAAGATTGAGGATGGCTTGCCAGAGCAGTTTGGGAATCTCAATAACACGCTGATCAGACAAAAACTGTTTAAGAAAACGGCGTACTGCTGGAACAGTAGGTGCATCTGGAGTACCCAGATTGGCCAGAATAATTGTGACTTTAGCTTTAGAAGCAGGCGTCATAACAGGTTTTCCAAAGTAGACTAAAGCGATGATCTTGTTAATTTAACAGCTTTTTATATATCTTAAAAATTAATTAATACCTAGATCCATATTGGTAAATACGATCAAAATCTGTATGCTGATTTTCAATTAGTTTTTGGCCTTTAGGAGTAAGTTTCCATAACATGCGCTGTCGGTCATCACGGCCGCTAGGCATAATCCAACCATTTTGACGCATCTGTAATTTAATATTGTGCAAGGCACGGATATTAATCTGTGAACGTGCAACGGCATGAGCACGTGGCATTTCAAGGCGTGCTTCCGACAAACCGGTATCATTTAAATACTCATTTAAAGATTTAGAAAAATATTCTTCCGGAGTAGGAGATTTGAAGGTATTGCCCAGAACTGCCAGCAGTTGTGCCCAAGATAATTTACGCTGCAACTTTAGTTCTTTAAAATTACCATCCTGATAGGCATGCAACCGGTACTCAAAAGTGTAAATCTCACGTGGGCCGACTTTGGGCAAATCCAATAATGGGTCATGTTCACGTGTCCCCATTTCAGTTTCTAGCTGGGCAATTTTTTCTTTGAGCTGGTCAATTTCATCCTGCAAACGCTGAGTATTTTGCGGACGCACCCAGCCTACAACGGGATAGCGTTCAAGCATCTGTGGCATATTCAGACGCACTGCCATTTCCAGATCACGCAGAGTTCGGTAGCTGAAAACCTGATCCATATCCTGTTGTAGCTGTTTGCGAAAATCTTTAAATTTTTCCCTTAATTCTGGTTTTTGGTCATGCAATTCTTTTGCACGTGCTTCTGGCTGCTCGTGCATAAAGACAATAATCGGTTTCTGCTTGCTTACTGCATAGATATATTCAAGGTGCATATATCCCACGCCAGAGACAGACTGCTCACCATACTGGCTACCCAGTAAAATTACGACATAATCACAATCATCAATCTGCCGGCGGGCAAATGCTGTGGTCAAAGGTGTGCGTTGCTCGAGGCCCCAAGAAAAAAAACCCATCCCTACCAGAGTTTGTGCCAAGACGATGCGCTCAGGTTGCATATCACTACCCGAGGTCGATATGAATACTTGATAACGCTTATCGAGCATGGCATGTCCTCATTTTTTCATAATAGTTATCTTCGCTCAGCTTACTTTATTAAACTATAGCAAGAGTGCTAATTTCCCCAATAAAATTTAAAAAAATTACCAAAAATTCAACAATCTTTCTTAAAGTTTCAGATTTTGAACACTCCAGCTCAATGTAGGAGAAATTAAGTGCTGTAGGATAGGTTTCAAATTCTCAGCATTGTGTCCACTGACATAACACTGAATCCGGGTTTCAGACTCACAAGTCTGCTCACCAAGCAGTTCATTTTTTATCAGGATACGGGCTGTTTGTCGGGCCACGGCCTGTCCGGAATCAACTAAAGTAAGCTGTTGTCCGAATATGGCCTGGATAGCCGGCTTTAGAAAAGGATAATGGGTACAACCCAACACCAGATGATCTGCTCCCTGCTCAACTACAGGCTGCAAAATTTTCTTAAGCGTATTCAGACACTGCTGGCTCATCTGTAGCCCCTGCTCAACCAGCGGAACCAGCTCCAGACAGGTAATGGGTAAAACTTTAACTCCCGTGGGCATGGCAAAACGTTCAATTACGTCTTTAATCAGGTTTCCACGAAAAGTGGCCGGCGTAGCCAGAACAGCTACGACTTTTGTTTTGCTTTGTAATACTGCGGGTTTTAGGGCAGGCACCAGTCCAATAATCGGAAAAGACTCCCCATAATGCTTACGCAGGTAATCCAAGCTGAAGGCTGAAGCAGTATTACAGGCCACTACTGCCGCTTTGCATCCTTGGCGGTAAAGCCATTCAATCGCCTGTGCAGTCAGCTCACGGATATTTTGATCACTCCGCGGGCCATAGGGAACATGAGCAGTATCGGCATAATATAATATCTGTTCATGGGGCAAATGCCGGGCTATTTCCTGGGCTACTGACAGCCCGCCAATTCCCGAGTCAAAGATCCCAATGGGTGCATCCTTCGATGCATGTGGCATAGGGTTAACAAGAGTATAGAGGGGCTGTATGGCTGTCATGCGGGTTATTAGCAGTTCAGGAAATTCAGCTATAAAGCTTAAACCTCAGGTGCCTAATTGCAAGTGCAAATCACCACTTTGTAGATGCAAAATAGTCTTTCCCTCAGCATTTTCTTCAAGTTCACCATATTGAACCAAGTGATAGAAACTTTGACGCTGAATCAGGGCATTGATTCCAAAGCGCACATGTACATAAGGTCGTAACTCACCCTCATATTCACGCATAAAAATTGGATGGTCTTCATCAACAATTACCACATCCTGATTAGTAGTGGTTAGCTCTATATATTGTTTACCATTGAGCTTGATCTGGTTCACCTGATTAACAAATAACGGTTCATCCTCTACTTTAATCTCAATCTGCTCGGCCGGAGTTTTTAAATAAAACTGATCATTCTCTTTCCAGAGCACACTTGAAAACAGGTCTAAAAGTGACTGTCGCTTAATCAATTGACCTTCGTGCCACCATTCTCCATTGGCTTTTACGCTTAAATCCATTTTGCCACAACGCTTTGGCTGCCACTGGTCAACCGGGGGAATCGACCTTTTGTGACTTTGCTGTGCATCTTTTATGTATTGTGCAATGATCAGTAAGTTTTTATCATCTTTTTGTGGCGATTCTTTCAGCTCTTCGAGCGAATTATTTTGTTTTACCATGGTTTATGCCTTGCTGACGGGAAATTAATACGACTCAGCCAATTGGCTTGATCAAGGTTTGAAACTATACTAGCCCAAACTATATTAAGACACGTTATGCAATTTGTGTCTCACAATCAAGAACACTCATGGCAGCGCCGAATTTTTCCAAGGATTACGGTGGCCACCCCCCTAGCGATATGAGGAGTCCTACATGGAACACGTCGAACGTGAATCGATGGAGTTTGACGTAGTGATCGTTGGTGCAGGACCTGCAGGTCTTTCAGCTGCGATCCGCATCCGTCAACTGGCGATTGAAAACAACCTACCCGATCTTTCCGTTTGTGTCGTCGAAAAAGGTTCCGAAGTTGGTGCGCATATTCTTTCCGGTGCTGTACTTGAACCCCGGGCCATGAATGAACTCTTCCCCGACTGGAAAGAGCTCGGTGCTCCGCTTAATGTCCCGGTGACTGAAGACAGAACCTTTTTCCTGCTCTCTGACACCACCTCCAAAGAAGCACCGCACTGGATGGTGCCAAAAACCATGCATAATGATGGCAACTACGTCATCTCGCTGGGCAATGTCGTACGCTGGCTGGGTGCCAAGGCAGAGGAGCTGGAAGTCTCGATCTTCCCGGGCTTTGCTGCATCAGAAATCCTCTACCATGAAGATGGTTCGGTCCGCGGAATCCAGACCGGTGACATGGGCATTGGCAAAGATGGACAGCCAACCCATAACTTTATGCCGGGCTACGAGTTGCTGGCCAAATATACCCTATTTGCCGAAGGCTGCCGTGGCCATTTAGGCAAGCGCCTGATCCAGAAATTTAACCTGGATAAAGATGCCGATCCGCAGCACTACGGCATCGGTATTAAAGAGCTATGGGAAATTGATCCTGCCAAGCACAAGCCGGGTCTGGTGATGCACGGTGCCGGCTGGCCATTGTCAGAGACCGGTTCGTCTGGGGGCTGGTGGCTATACCATGCCGAAAATAACCAGGTGACGCTGGGCATGATTGTCGACCTGTCGTACAAGAATCCGCATATGTTCCCGTTTGCTGAAATGCAGCGCTGGAAGACTCATCCCCTGATCAGACAATACCTCGAAGGCGGCAAGCGGATTTCTTATGGCGCGCGTGCAGTCACCAAAGGTGGCCTGAACTCGTTGCCAAAGCTGACCTTCCCGGGCGGCTGCCTCATCGGTGATGATGCCGGTTTCCTGAACTTTGCCAAGATCAAGGGTTCACACACTGCCATGAAGTCCGGCATGCTCTGCGGTGAAGCAGTGTTTGAAGCGATTGCCCGCGGTGTAGAAAAAGGTGGTGAAGTGGGCTATGCCCGTGCGGCTGAAGGCGAAGACTTCTTTGAAAAGGAACTGACTGCCTATACCGACAAGTTCAACCATAGCTGGCTGAAAGAAGAGCTGTACAGCTCCCGTAACTTTGGCCCGGCCATGCACAAGTTTGGCCAGTGGATTGGCGGTGCCTTTAACTTTATTGACCAGAATGTGTTTAAGGTTCCATTTACCCTGCATGACCTGCTGCCCGACTTCAAGGCCCTGCAAACTGTAGAGGCAGAAAGCTTCAAGCCCAACTATCCAAAACCGGATGGCAAGCTGACCTTTGACCGTCTGTCTTCTGTCTTTGTATCCAACACGGTACATGAGGAAAACCAGCCGTCTCACCTCAAGCTGGCTGATGCGTCTATTCCGGTTGAGGTCAACCTGCCGAAATATGACGAGCCGGCACAGCGTTACTGTCCGGCCGGGGTTTACGAGATTGTTCAGGAAGAGACTGGACCGCGGTTCCAGATCAATGCAGCGAACTGTGTGCACTGCAAGACCTGTGATATCAAGGACCCTTCACAAAACATCACATGGGTAACACCGGAAGGTGGTGGTGGTCCTAACTACCCAAATATGTAATAAGAAAAGCCCGCTTCATGAAGCGGGCTTTTTTATAGAGATTGATAACAGATATATATTTTTATAGAAAAGATCAGGCTTTAACGATCAGTGAAACTGCAATTAGCCACATAATCATACCAATTATAATATCTAGAATTTTCCATGCCTTGGGCTTTTCAAAAACGGGCTCCAATAATCTTGCACCAAAAGCCAAACTGAAAAAGAATATAAAGGATGCAGATACTGCGCCGCTGGCAAAGGCCATCTTATTACTATACTGGGATGAGATTGATCCGAGCAGAACCACGGTATCTAAATAAACATGGGGATTAAGCCAGGAGAAAGTTAAACACAGCAGTATAGTCTGACGCAGAGAAGCAGTTTTCTGTTTTGAAGCATGTAAACCCTCCTGTGCTCTATAGGCCTGATAAAAACTGCGTAGTCCGTAACCAAACAGAAAAATGGCGCCAAACCATTTCATCGCCTGAATGAGACCTTCCTGCTGGCTTAAGAGATGGGCAAAGCCAAAAACACCAAGAGAAATCAGTAGTGCATCGGACAGCGCACAAACTAGAGCTACTGCAAATACATGCTGACGGAGCAACCCCTGTTTTAACACAAAGGCATTTTGTGCCCCAATCGCCATAATCAAGGAGAACCCTAAAACCAGGCCAGATAAATAACTACTCACGCATCATTAACCCTTACGTACCAGGTAATGATATTCCTTATGATGTTCAGTATCTGTTAATTCTTCCTGAAGCAGTAGCTCGTGACCCAAGTGCATACAGAATTTCGGGATATCCCAAGAGGTTGAAGGATCAGTTGCGAATACCTCGACGACATCACCCGTTTTTACTTTTCGAATAGCCTGATGCAGCATCATTACTGGCTCTGGGCAACGTAACCCACGAGTATTTAACTGGATATCAGACGTTAACGCAGGTTCAGACATGCTCTATCTCGAATGACATAAACCGCTCTATTTTAACATAAAGCGCTCAATACTCTGACTGATTTATTTATAGGGTGCATTTTACTGGACCGTTTAAAACATATATACCAAAGCTATACATGCTTATAGTTTGTTACAGCCTTATAGCAATAGCACTGCACTGTTTTTTAGATTATTGCTAAGCTGATTATTCGCTATTATTAATTGATTGTTCTTACCTCCCACTTTTCTCTATAGCAATAGCAGGAGTGAATAAGATGCTTCATCAGGAAATGCAAAAAATATTACAGGACTTGCAAAAGGTTCAGGCGAAACCGGCGGTCAGTATCTTTGTCAAAACTCACCGTACTTTTCCAGATAATGAAAAAGATCCGATTGCTTTAAAAAATCAACTCAAAGCTGCTGAAGATTGCTTGAAGAAAAAACATGGTGCAGAAATTACCCAGCAGGTCATGCGAAAAATTCACCAGGAGCTGGATGACTTCAGACCAAATTATAATCTTGATACGCTGGCTATTTTTGCCTCGCCGGAACAGGCGCATGTATTGCGGTTTCCATTTGATACAGTGGAGCGTGTAGTAATCAATGATCAGTTTGCTGTACGTGATATTTTAAAAAGCCTATCTTCTGCTGTGCATTATTATGCACTGGTTATTACCCGTGAAAAGGGCCGTCTGATTGAGGCAATTGATGACAGGGTTATTCACGAATTTAACCCAGAAGATACTGATTTACTCGAAAATCTGCCTTATGGTGCTTTTCCAGTAGTAACTGACAGTTTGGCCACTACCAGTGCTGCTGAACGTTCTATCAATGAAGATAAATATCTCAAAGAGTTCTTAAATCACATTGACAAGAACCTGCAGGCAGTTTTAGGCAGACGTAACTTGCCTGTAATTCTGATCGGTGACAAACGTAATATCGGTTTTTATAAAGAAATTTGTGACCAGCCTAATGTAATAATCGCCACTGTTGATAATGTAACTTATCTGGATAACGGTGATGCCCAACATATTGTTAACAGTATTCAGCCTGCGCTACAGCACTACCAGCAGCAGCGGCAATTACAGGCACGACAGAATATGCAGTCGCTTTATGGCACCCCAAGAATTCGGACAGATCTCCAGGAAATTTATCGGGCAGCATTAGAAGGTAATACTGCAACACTTTATGTGCGTCAGGGTCACACACTACCGGGCCAACTGGCTCCTGAACAGCAGAGCGTTATACTAAATGATGCAGGCGATATAGAACCCCAGACTAATGATGTTATTGATGACCTCATTGAACTGGTCAGGAAAAATAGTGGTCAGGTTATGTTTCTAGATCAGACCATGATGGAAGGTCATGACCCTCTGGTTTTGGCTACCCGTTATTAATTTGATGCCCCAGCCATAGCTCTTGAGGGCTATGGCTCTTTTGAATCTTTTTTATATAAAACCGGGGCTATTTTTAGATTTATCTATAAAAATTGGAATTTTTCTAAAATAAAACTTCTGACTCTGCCGTTTGCAACTTTTATCCTTTCGCTGATGTTTGTAGATGCACAGGTTTATTTTCTTCGGTATGATTAAATTACTTTTATTAGCTACCAAGAGTCTTTAGGAAAGATCATGCACGAGGAATCAGGCCCGTCGTGGGGTATGCGAGGCTTACGCAAATGGTTGGGTACCGCCCCCGGCACCCGCGATGAACTGTTAAAACTAGTACAAGATTCACGTCGTTTTTTGGAACCCGATACTGTCGCCATGCTTGAAGGCGTACTTGACCTGCCAGCCACTAAAGTTCGTGAAGTCATGACTCCACGTACTGCCATTATTAGCCTGCAGGAAGACGATCAGTTACTTGATATCCTGCATGTCCTGATTGAATCGGCACATTCGCGCTTTCCGGTATTTTCATCTGATCAGCCAGATAATGTAGTCGGAATTTTGCTGGCCAAAGACCTCCTCCCGTTTATGACCACGCCAACACCTAAAATTGATGTACGTGCACTCATGCGTCAACCGCTGTTTGTACCTGAAAGTGCACGCTCAGATCAGGTATTGAGAATGCTCAAGAATACCCAGACCCATATTGCAATCGTTATTGATGAATATGGCTCGACTTCTGGTCTGGTAACACTTGAAGATATTCTGGAAGAAATTGTCGGCGAAATTGAAGATGAACACGACAAGATTGATGAAGAAGCACAATATATTATTCCAGACCAGACACATAGCACAGCCAATGCATGGATTGTTCAGGCACTTACACCAATTGAACACTTCAACACAGTTTTAGATGCTGATTTTTCTGATGATGAGGTAGAAACTGTCGGCGGTTTGCTGCTACAGGAAATCGGTCTGGTGAGTGACCTGCAAGGTCAGGTGATTGAACTTGGAGACTGGGAATTCAGTATTGTAGAAGCAGATGCCCGCACTATTCATCTGATTCGAGCTGTACGTAAATGAGAGCATATTTTGACAAGCTGTTATCCACTTCAGAACAAAAAAAACAGCTCCCCCTTATTTTTCCTTTATTAATTTCTTTATTTGCCGGCGCTATTTTTAGCTTTGCGCTGGCCCCTTATTACTGGTGGTGGCTGGCGATACTCTCACCAGCACTCTTGTATGCGTCATTACGTCATCGCTCAGCCAAGCAGGCGTTTGTACTTGGCTGGGCCTATGGTTTCGGCTTATGGTTTGTTGGTGCATTCTGGCTGTTTACCTCAATCCATACATATGGCGATACTAATGCAATCCTCAGTGTACTGATGATTGCCATTATGGCACTGGTTATGGGACTGTTTAGTGCCTTGCAGGCTTGGGCTTATCGGCGCTTTTTCCCTGAAACTCCTCTCACTTTTGCACCTCTTTGGGTATTTTCAGAATGGGCCAAAACTTGGGTGTTTACTGGGTTTCCATGGCTATTCGCCGGATATGCCTTTACTGAACGCTTCCTAGACAGCTATGCCCCACTTTTTGGTGTGTTTGGGGTCTCTTTTGTTGTTATTACTCTGGCCTGTGCCTTGGTCGAAGTTTTAAATCGACGGGTATTCTGGGTGGTTCCCTCTGCCGTGCTATTGCTGGGAGCTTGGGGTGCTGCACAGCTTCACTTTGTTGAACAGAAAGCAACCAAACCGCTATCAGTTTCCCTGATCCAGGGCAATATTCCACAGGACCTAAAATGGTTGACTGAATACCAGGCCAAAACCCTCATGATTTATGTAAATTTGAGCCGGACCGAATGGGGGCGTGACTTGATTGTCTGGCCGGAATCCTCGATTCCAATGTTCCAGAGTGATATTGAACCGTTTTTAAAAGCTATGCAGACTCAGGCAGAAAAAACTGATACTGCCTGGGTAACTGGTATTCCCTACTGGGATTTGAAAGAATCCAAACAGACCGGTTATCCGATGTATTATAACAGTATTATGGCTTCTGGCAGTGAAGCAGAAGGTCTGTACAAAAAACAGCGCCTGGTTCCATTCGGGGAATATATTCCGCTTTCAGGCTTACTCAGCTGGGTTTTACCAGGTGTACAAAATGATGTCATGCTTAGTGGTTTTTCCCGTGGTTCAAGCGAACAAAAACCACTGATGATTAAAAACCATCCCTTAGCATCAGCTATCTGTTATGAAATTGCCTACCCCAACCTGACTCGCCGCAACGCCAGCACCAGTGACTTTCTGGTGACTGTCTCGAATGATGCCTGGTTTACTGGTACAGCTGGACCTTGGCAGCATTTACAAATGGTTCAGATGCGGGCCAAAGAAAATGGACGCTGGTTTATCCGGGCAACCAATACAGGTGTAACAGCATTTATTGATCATACCGGTCATATAGTAAAACAGGCTCCAACTGATCAGGAGTTTGTACTGCGCGGCGAACTGCCGGCCATGCAAGGCCAAACTTGGTATAACCGTTTTAGCGACTGGCCGATTCTGGGCTTTTCACTTTTTCTTCTGGTCTTGGGCTGGATCTATCGTCCACGTAAAGTAGATGTTTCATTTAAATCGCGACGCTAAGGCCTAAATTTTTATTCTAGATAAAAAAACCGGATTTCATCATCCGGTTTTTTGTACATTTTAAATAGGTATTAAAGTCAAAGCTGAACACTCAGATAAGAAAGTATGACAGCCAGAACACTCATTGGCAGATGGCGATATAATTTGAGCATACACTCCTCCCAGAGATTGGGAATTTCCATTGTGAGCTCTACAGCACTAGTTTTTAAAGCAGCCCAGAAACTTAAAAAAATTAAAGCACCTATTAAACTGGTTGCGAAGAAACCCACCATAATCTGACTACTGCCCTCTACGGTTTGCCAGAAGTCTAAAATGAAATGGCTGACAGGCAATAAGCTCAAAACCAAAAGCACAGATTTAAGCATGGTTAAATGCAGTGAGTTTAAATTATCTGAGAATAAGACTGCTTTCATATTTATGACTCCCTGACATTTACTGTCTCTAAATATATTATTCAATCTTTTTTTAAATAAGAAGTTTATTTTTATTCATGTTTCATTATTATTGTAACTATTCGATATGAAAATAGTTCTTATTATTAATATTAAATAAAATTATATAATAAAATCAAATAAAAACAATTACTTAAATAATATTATATATCAAGAATTATTATCACTTCACTTAATATTTATTGTCTACATTAAGTGAAGCTATTTATTTACTATTTATATTTTAAATTTAACCCAATCATTCTATTCCTTTCGCCATACTCATTTTATTTATACTCGTATTAAATATTATAAAACTTATGGCTGGTAATAAATATCGGCATCTGTACCTTCACCACCCTGTTTACCATCTGCACCAAATGAATACAGGTCATAGCTACGGCCTTCTGAACCAGGAATTACATACTGGATATCATTATCCCAGCTATCTTTAGGGTAGCCCCCTTTTACATAACCTCCCGGTAGCCAGTTCTTGGCTGTCGCTGGCTGATTAACCAATGCATCCAGTCCCCCATCCTGCATTGAGGGAAATTGGCCATTATCGAGTTTGTATTGATCCAATGCCCCTGCTACACCTTTTAAGGTAATGACTGTGGTATCAATCTTGGCTTTTTCACCTCGTCCCATTACATTCGGTACAATCAGCGCTGCCAGTACACCTAAAATCACAATTACCACCATGACTTCAATCAGGGTAAAACCAGTCTGACGGGTTCGATAACTCTTGTTCTGCATTAAAATTTTCTCACTTTACTTATAGTCTTTAAAAAATTAAACCATATTGTTCATATTCACGATAGGTAACATCACTGCAATTACTATTACCAGCACAATACCGGCCATGACTACTAGCATCAGCGGTTCCAGCAAAGCCAGTAATGTAGATATAAAAGTAGCCACTTCACGGTCCTGCATGGTAGATGCCCGCTCCAGCATGCGGTCCAGCTCACCGGATGCCTCGCCACTGCGAATCATCTGTACCATCATCGGCGGGAAATAACCGGCACGTTCAAGCTGGGTCGCCAGGTTACCGCCTTCTGTTACTTTTTCTGCAGCAAGATTGACGGAATCCCGGATTACCCAATTATTACTAACCGCCGCACCAATTTTAAGCGCATCAACCAAGGGTACACCGGAGCGGGTTAAAATAGACAGGGTACTGGCAAAACGGGCAGCATTGATACCACGAGCCAATTTACCAAAGAGAGGCAACTTCAGTACAAAGCGGTCAAAGGTATAATGGCCGGCTGAAGTCTTTAAAAAACGTATCAGCAGCATAATACCCACTACACTGATCACCAGTAAAAATGGCCAAGCCTGACGGATAAAATCACTGGTCTTCATTAAAATAACCGTAATGGCGGGAAGTGCCTGCTTGCTCTGATCAAATGTTTTTACAATATCCGGCACTACATAGGTCATTAATCCCATTACGATCGCAAATGACATCAGCATCAGGATAATCGGATAAACCATTGCCCCCTGAATTTTCTTCTGCATGGCAAAGCGGTTTTCTGTATAGTCGGCCAGCTGATCCAGAATCAGGTCCAGATGCCCTGAACGCTCACCCGCTGCGATGGTGGCAATATAAAGATCAGGAAAACGCCCAGACTGTTGTATAGCCTGAGCCAGTGAATGGCCTTCGAGCACCTTGGAACGTACCGACATTAGTAGATTCTGTACATGTACTTTTTCACTTTGTTTGCCTACAGCCCGAATAGCTTCTTCTAACGGAATTGCGGCCGCGACCAGTACTGAAAGCTGACGGGTCATAAGTGCCAGGTCATAGGCATTTAAGCCTTTTTTGCGCCATGATCTGGTCTGACCTTTTTCTTTATTTTCTACTGGTTCGACACTGACCGGAATCCATGTCTTATCACGCAGCTGCTGTCGTATCTGACGTGCGGAATCGCCTTCCAGTATGCCTTTTTGCTGCTTTCCCGAAGCATCCATTGCAGTAAATTGATATGCTGGCATTGTAGTTTTCTAGTTTTTCCCAAAATTTATCATCATTGCTGTTGCATCAGGCAATACAGATCATTCATATTCATGTTGTTGTCCGCTTGCTCACTGTAATATAACCGAGTCGATAGCATGACGCCATTTTATCTAAAACCTTTAACGAAATTTATATGCCTAGCTCGTCCCATAATAACTGCTGTATATACCGTGTCCGGGTAGCTGTACCTGTTCATCTCTATGATAGTTTTGACTATCTGCTTAGTGCCGAACAATATCTACAGGCAGAAGTCGGTGCGCGGGTAGCAGTATCTTTTGGACGGCAGAATCTGATTGGTATCATTGTAGAGAAAATTTCTCCCGATGTTATGCCTGATCCGCGTATCAAACTTAAGGCTATTACTGAGCTGCTCGACAAGGAAGCCATTATAGACAGCAAAGTTTTAAGTTTGTTGACATGGTCTGCCCAGTATTATCAGTTTCCTTTGGGTGAGGTAATGCAATGTGCTCTACCCGGCCTGTTGCGTCAGGGTAAACCGCTAAATCTGCTGGCTCGAGTCTGGAAGGTGGTACAGCCTGATGCAGAACAGCTGCTCAAGCGTTCAATCAAGCAGCAAGATGCTTATAAGATTTTAAAATTACATGCAGCTGGTACAACAGAAGATATTCTGAATTTAAGTGGTGTTGAAACTGCCACTTTAAAAGCTCTTGAAAAAAAAGAAATTGTCCGCTGTGAATTAACAGCAATAAATACCACGCCTGAACCGGTGCAGCTGGCACAAATGCCGCTCACCCCCAATGAAGATCAGCACAAAGCAATTCAGCGTATTTTAAAATCCTTGAAGAAATTTCAGGCCTTCTTACTTGATGGTTTGACTGGTAGCGGCAAAACAGAAGTTTATTTGCAGGTGATGTATGAGGTACTAAAACAGGGCAAGCAGATATTGGTTCTGGTTCCCGAAATCGGGTTGACACCTCAAACCATTTCCCGGTTTAAATCACGGTTTAATGTAGATATTGTACTATTACATTCTGGTTTGAGTGAATCCAAACGTTTGCAAGCATGGCAGCATGCCCAAACCGGCAAGGCTTCCATTATTCTCGGAACCCGTTCAGCAATTTATACGTCGTTGCCCCGGCTGGGACTGATTATTCTGGATGAGGAGCATGATCTGTCATTCAAGCAACAGGAAGGCTTTCGCTACCATGCCCGTGACGTAGCTCTCTACCGTGCCCATCTGGAAAACTGTCCGATTATTCTTGGCTCAGCCACACCCAGTCTGGATAGCTATCATCTGGTAGAACAGAATAAACTGACACGACTGGAACTTAACCAGCGGGCTGGTAATGCGGTCTTACCCAAAATGCAGTTAATAGATCTGAAAGTAGCCAAAAAACAGCATGGAATCAGTGAACAGCTCATCAAGCAGATTCAGCAGCGGCTGGACAAAAAAGAACAGGTGCTGGTTTTTTTAAACCGGCGTGGTTATGCACCGGTGCTGGTCTGTAATCATTGTGGCTGGCAGGCCAACTGCCCCCATTGTGATGCACATTTTACTCTGCATACACAGCCCTATAATCATCTGCACTGTCATCATTGTGGTTCCATTCATCGTGTACCGGAAAGCTGTCCCGAATGTCAGCAAACGACCTTAAAAACGCTCGGGATGGGCACTGCCAAGGTTGAAGAAACCCTAACCGAGCTCTTTCCAGATTTTGATGTAATTCGTGTGGACCGTGACAGTACCAGCCGGGTTGGCCAATGGGACCGTATCTATCAACGGATTCATCAAAGCCAGCCTGCTATTTTGCTGGGTACCCAAATGTTAGCCAAGGGCCATCATTTTCCCTACGTGACCTTGGTTGCGATTCTGGATATTGATGCCGGACTGCTCAGCTTTGATTTTCGTGCGCCGGAACGTACAGCCCAGCTCATCATTCAGGTGGCTGGTCGCGCTGGCCGTGGAGACCGCAGGGGCGAAGTCTATCTGCAAACATTAAGGCCTGATCATCCACTGTTAACTACATTGATCGAGAAAGACTACCGTGCTTTTGCCAAACAAGCACTCATCGAGCGCCAGCAGGCACAGCTGCCGCCTTATCGTTATACGGTACTGGTACGAGCCGACTCCAGAAACCAGCAATACAGTCAGGAATTTTTAGCTGAAATTGCTCGTAAGCTACGTGAACTTGCAGGTAGTCAGGTTGATATCTGGGGCCCTATCCCTGCCCCTATGGAGCGTAAGGCGGGTCGCTACCGGGCCCATCTGGTCCTGCTTTCAGCTGACCGGGCACAGCTGCATTTTTATTTACGGCAATGGTGGGCGATGGTAGTACAACAGCCACGACAGCATCAGTTAAAGCTGAGTATCGACGTTGACCCGCAGGAACTCAGCTAGACAGATACGAGCGGCCTCTACAGCTTGGCAGTATTTTCAGGTTTAATAGTACAAAGAACAAAACAAACGCCCGGGATAAACTTATGTCTTTGATGTTATATATGACGATTTTTCTTGGAGCATCCTTAATCCTGGTAGCCCTGAGCAGACGTTTAGGCTTGACCTCAGTGCTCGGCTATCTGGTGACAGGCTTAATTCTGGGTCAAAGCGGATTTAATCTGATTGAATTCTCTCTGATTCAGAATTTTATAGATTATGCATCGATTCTTCTTGTATTTTTAATAGGACTGGAACTCAGGCCGCAACGAATCTGGTTGATGCGATCACACCTGATTAAACTAGGTGGTATTCAAATTGTTATCACTGCAGGGCTCATCGTAACCTTGGGAATAACTGTATTGCAGTTACCGCTGCTGAACAGTTTTATTGTCGGTTTTGCTCTAGCCCTCTCTGCCATGATTCTGGCCCTGCAGTTACAGACACAATATGAACAGCTTAATACCACTACTGGTCAATACACACTTGCAGTTACTCTGGCACAGGCATTGGTCGCCATATTCCTAATTGCCTTATTACCCTTATTTACCCGTACTGAAAGTTCACAGCATGGGATTGCCTATTTTGCTGCAACTCTTGCAACTATTAGTGGCGTTTTTCTTTTTGGCCGTTATCTGATCCAGCCATTTTTAAATTATCTGGCCAAACAGAACAGTATTGAACTGATGGCCGCTACAGCCCTGTTTACCGTACTGGCCATTTTTCTTACCGTAGATGCTTTAGGGCTGCATGTGCTGATCGGTGCATTACTGGCAGGGATGTTACTGGCAGATACTCCTTTTCGACATGCATTTGAAACCATGATCAAACCTTTTCGTAGCCTGATGTCCGGTTTTTTCTTTCTAAGTCTTGGTTTATATGCTTCATTCGCTGTGATTACACAGTCCCCAGTCTTTATTGTCTCTCTGGTTGCGGCCTTACTGATCATTAAGTCAATTGTATTAGCTGTACTTGGACATTACTCGCGCCTGAACTGGAGTAATGCAAGTTTGTTGGGTTTAGGCCTTTTTCAGAGCGGAGAGCTAACTTTTCTAGTGCTGTATGCGGCATTAAAAGAACAGTTAATTGAACAGGTTCTAATGAACCAGCTAACCGCAGTTATTATATTGTCAATGTTGCTCAGCCCATTTATCTATTTACTGGCCCAGCACATCATAAAACAGCGACCCGAACAAACCAGACAAGATAATGTTAATACTGAAGCCTCTCCGGCACTGATCATTGCCGGTTTTGGCCGTTTTGGTCAAATTATTGCCCGAGTTGCCCATCAGCAGCGGCTACCCTTTACCATCATTGATAATAATCAGCCTGGAGCAGAGTTTATTGAAGCGTATGGCGGACGGTTTATTGAGGCAGATATTACTGATTCTCAAACCCTGCAACAGGCCGGTATTGAACAGGCCAAGATACTCGTTATCGCCATTGATGATGTAGAAGACTGTATGAATGCAGTACGCTATATACGGCTGAACTATCCTGAACTAAAACTATTGGTACGGGCTCGCGACCGCTATCACGTACATTTGCTACGTGATATGGGAATAGAACATTTCTGGCGGGAAACCCAGCTTTCTGCATTAGATATGGCAGAATATATGTTACATGCTCATGGTTTATCCTTAGAAGAAGCCCATGAGCAAGTAGATGCATTTCGCCAGCACGACTTAATACTGCTTAAACAGCAACAACGTCTTAATCGTGATGATCATAAAATTTATGAAACCCATGGCAATGCTTTAGCAGAGCTCAAACATTTGTTTGCCTATAATGAGCAGGTACAGGCAAGATATGAAGAATCTGATTTAAACCCGAATGTGGAAAATTATCGTAGTGATGTTACACAGGGTGGTCAAAATTAACTTGTATTTTAAAATAAAGACACCATAAAGACAGGGTTTGGAGAAATTTATGTCTGATTTACGTCAACGCTTCTATCTTGAGAATAGCCCTGTTCGTGGTGAAGTTGTTCATCTTGAAGAAGCCTTACAAACTATTCTGGCACAGCGTCCCTATGCACCCGCCGTACAACTGTTGATTGGCGAAATGCTAAGTGCGACTGCACTGCTGGCCAGTACCCTGAAAATTAAGGGCCGTATCAGTTTACAAATTCAGGCTGCCGGTACTTTTAAATGGGCTATGGCTGAGTGTACTCATTTAGGTCAGGTCCGTGCCTTGGCTGAGTATGAAGAAGATCCACGTTTTGGCGAGGCCACAGATAGTAGTGTCGTACTCGGCTCTCTGGTCAATCCAGTGCTATTTATCAATATCGAACCCGAATTTGGCGAACGCTATCAAGGGATTGTACCGCTTGACCGTTCAACTTTGGCAGAATGTCTCATGCAGTATTATGACCTGTCTGCCCAGATTCCGACCCGGTTAGTGTTGGCCAGTAATGAACAGCGTTCCGGTGGCTTACTGATTCAGCTTTTACCACGTAATAGTGAAGAAGAACAGCAAATCGTGGATGAAGACTTATGGCCACGGTTAACCATGCTGACTGAAACATTAAAATCGGAAGAACTGACCGAACTTGGCGCCGAGGAAATACTTTATCGTCTTTATAACGAGGAGGACGTCCGCTTGCCTGAGGTTGAACATTTACGTTTTGGCTGTACCTGTTCAAAAGAGCGTTGTGCTGCTGCTCTGCAACAGATTGGCGTAAGTGCTGTGCGTGAAACACTAGAATTCCAGAATCCAATCGTAATGGACTGCCAGTTCTGCCAGGCACAGTATACTTTCACTGCTGAAGAAGCCTTGGGCCTGTTTGGCGAACATCTCAGTTAAAAATTACTAAGAATCAGAATTTTAAAGCCCTAATTCCTTAGGGCTTTTTTATTATTTTCCTTATTCGCTTACCTGTTTCTCACGCTTTAACATTGAAGTTCTTATATCTTTATCTAAAAATAAATTTTTGATTAATAAATAAAAAATTTAACTTCCTCTCTACCAAACCTGACTCAGATTTTATGACTGTCTTACTACTTTCTCCTTATCGCAATATCCTATTGATTTTTTGGTTGAAATTTTAAAGATGAGCCGTTATAAATTAGGCGTTTTACTCTAAAACAAGACTGAAAAAATTATTAATTTATATTTGGGGTTTATTTCATGAAGAAACTATTGTCCTGCATGGCTGCGGGGATCTTTTTTACAACGATTAGCACTTTAAGTTTTGCAAGCGCTGATCCTTTGGTCGGTAAATGGAAAACGGTAGATGACCGGACGGGCTATTCCCGCGCTGATGTAATGGTCAAGAAAAATGCAGATGGTACTTATACCGGCACAATCGTAGAAACTCGTGCAGTACCTGGCCGCCCAAAAATGGAAATATGTGAAAACTGTCCAGGTGATTTAAAAGGTAAGCCTTTTATTGGCCTTCCCTTTATTTATAACTTTAAACAGAATCCAAATAATCCATATGAATACATTGATGGTCGTGTACTTGATCCGATCGGAGGAAAAATTTATAAGGGTAAGGCCAAGGTCAATGCAAATGGCAAACACCTCACGCTAAGAGGCTACGTAGGTGTATCCGTCGTAGGCCGTAGTGTGACTTGGGTTAAATACTAGAATATTTAATTGAAACTTAAATCAAAAAGCTCCAGTTCTCGGGGCTTTTTTTGTCACGCTTTGAAACAATATAACTAATGCTTTACTCTGGCTTTTTTTTATACAACTCCAATAATGAATTAAAACAGATAAATGAATAGACGTAGAGCTGATCTATGGAAAAAAATTATTATGAACAATTGGGTATCTCACGAGATGCCAGTCCTGAAGAAATCAAGAAAAGTTATCGAAAACTGGCCCGTAAATATCATCCTGATGTCAGTAAAGAAGCAGATGCGGAAGCACAGATGCAGGCCATTAATGTTGCCTATGATACGTTAAGTGACCCGGAAAAGAAGGCTGAATATGACCAGATGCTGGATCATCCACAAGGCTTCTCTGGCTTTAATCAGAATGCAGGTCAGGGTGGCTTTGATGGCAGCCGTTTCTATCGGCAAGGTTTTTCTCAAGGAGATGCTTCAGATTTTAATGGTTTTGAAGACCTGTTTGGTCGTTTTGGTACAGGATTTGGTGGAGGCCACTATCAGTACCAGCGCGAGCCTCGTAGTTATCGTGGTGAAGACCAGCACGCCAAGATCGAGATTGATGTAGAAGTCGGTTATCAGGGAGCGACTCAAAATATCACTTTGCAGATTCCGACTGTAAATGCATATGGGGAACCAGAGGTACAGCGCAAAACCTTACAGGTTAAAATACCTAAAGGTATGAAAGAAGGCCAGCAAATCCGCCTAAGCGGTCAAGGTCAGCTCGGTATTAATGGCGGCGAGAATGGTGATTTATATATTGAAATACAGTATCGGGATACTGACCGAATCAGGGTAGATGGTACGGATGTTTATTATACCATTAATGTTACTCCTTGGGAGGCTGCACTAGGCAAAGCGATTACCGTAAATACACCAGCCGGTTCCTTGAATGTAAACCTGCCTAAAAATGCCCAGTCTGGCCAACAACTTCGCCTGAAAGATAAAGGAATTCCAAATAAAACACCGGGCCATCTTTATCTTATCCTGAACATTGTAGTGCCACCGGCAACCACTGCACAGCAACAGCAGGCTTATGAATCTCTGGCTGAAGCATTCGTATCTTATCAGCCTCGCGCTTATTAAGGAGCATGGAAAATGGCGATTATTCATTACCGTGAAGTTGTATATCAGGGCCAACATGACTCTGAAATTATTGACGAGCAATCTATGCTAGATCTTGAACATTTTGCTCAAGTGTGTGGACAGAGTCAGGAATGGGTATTGGAATTGCTCGAATACGATATTTTACCAGTACGCTCTCAGCAATCTTCATATCAGTTTCTGGGCGAAGATGTAGCTCGTGCCCGGAAGGCTTACCGTTTACAGCGTGATTTTAATGCCAGTTTATCTGCAGTTGCAGTAATGCTAGATCTGATTGATGAAGTTCAGCATTTACGCAAACAGATTGGTTTATTTAAACCCAAATAGCTGTATAACTTGGGCCAAATAAACTATAAATTTAACTCTGGAGTAGAGAAAAATTAATCGACCGATTTACGTAATTTAAATCTGGCCCGTTTTCTCTGCTGCTGTGCTGAATGATACCTTTCTTCATCGAGTAACCAGGACAGGTTTACATTACGCTGATGATGCTGCTGAGCCAGCAGATCCAGAATACTGCGCTCTCCCCGCCCCAGCAAATGTCGCCGGTAAAATAGATAAATGAGCAAGGCTGTGCAGAATAGCATGGCTACCAGCATGAGCCAGAACCCGTTCTCTACACTAAGTCCCGGCATATATTCAAAGTTCATTCCATAAATACCGGTTAATAAGGTCAAAGGCGCAAAAACAGTTGTAATAATCGCCAGAATCCGCATATTTTCATTGGTCTGGTTGGAAATAGCAGAGAAATGTAGATTAATGGCACTTTGTATGGAGTTTCGAAGCCGGGTGGTATGCTTTTGTACCCGTTCAATATGGCCAGTTAGATCATCCAGTCGAATCAACAGGATATCCTGAGGATCAACCAGATCTTCTCCCATTAGATGATGATAGTTCTGAACAATTTCATCACGGATTTCCTGCATAGCCTCAATCTGTTCTTCACAGAGATTTTCAATTTGCTGAAATAGAGTCATTTCCTGAAATAATTGATGCCACTGTTTGAAACGTTTTCTGCCCTGCAGCAACTCACGCTGCCAGTATTCAACCCGCCGTGTTAATGGCATTCGGATATCGAGATAGTTATCGATAATGCTACATAAAAGACGTAATGCCAGATCAAAAGGAGAGGTGGCGAGTTTTTGTGGTTTTCCAGGATCATCAATATTGCAACTGAGGCTGGCCTGAAGCCGGTGGATAAAGACTTCCAGTATAGTATTGCCTTTTTCCCGCACTGTAATTAATAGATCAGGGTTAAAAATAAAACTGACTGGCGTGGTAGCCAGACCAAAAGCACTTTCCTGCGGTTCCAGTCCAAGATCAATATTTTTGATCTGGTCATCTGGCGTAACCAGTTTTCTAAGGATCAGTAAATTGTATTCTTCAGTACTATCGAAAGTACATGGATGCTCTACGTTTAAAATATCTTTGACATGATATTCAGACAGGGACAGCTGCGAAAGCTCATGAATTTTATTCTGCCAGTCTTTAACATGATTAATTACATCGTCACGGGTCGAATCAATCCAGATAAACTCAAGCTCGTGGCCTTCTTCGGGTTGATGACTCACAAAAATGCACTGTTCGCTCAGATGTCGATAGAAATAATAAACCTGCATACCTGATAATTATTATAAAAATTTACATATGCATCATGACATAAAAAAAGCCTGCATCAAGCAGGCTTTTCTTTTCATTTCAAATTGATAACAAACTTAGTTAGAAGATTGCTCAATATCTTTCATCGTCAGTTTAATACGGCCACGGTTATCTACATCAGCAACCTGAACTTTCACTTCCTGACCTTCTTTAAGAACATCAGTTACGTTAGCGATACGCTCATTTGAAATTTGTGAAATATGTAACAGCCCATCAGTACCTGGCATGATATTTACAAATGCACCAAATTCAACAATACGGATAACTTTACCGTCGTAGATCTTGCCTGGCTCAACCTCAGCAGTTAAGGCCTGAATCTTGGCAATTGCAGCGTTCGCAGCAGCTTTAGTTTCACCGAAAACACGAACGGTACCATTATCTTCAATATCAATTGCAGCTTTAGTTTCTTCAGTAATCTGACGAATTGTCGCGCCGCCCTTACCAATAACATCACGAATCTTGTCTGGATTAATTGTAATCACAGCAAATGTTGGAGCATGCATACTAATTTCAGGACGAGCACGAGAAATGACTTTATTCATTTCATTCAAAATATGCATACGACCAGTAAATGCCTGATTCAGGGCAACTTCCATGATCTCTTCAGTAATACCTTCGATTTTAATATCCATCTGAAGGGCAGTAATACCATTAGCAGAACCGGCTACTTTAAAGTCCATATCACCCAGGTGATCTTCATCGCCCAAGATGTCAGAAAGTACAGCGAAACGTTCTCCTTCTTTAACCAGACCCATTGCAATACCTGCAACTGGAGCTTTTAATGGTACGCCTGCATCCATCAGTGCAAGTGAAGCACCACAGACAGAAGCCATAGAAGATGAACCGTTTGACTCGGTAATATCAGATACTACACGTAGAACATATGGGAAGCGGTCAACCGGTGGAAGCACAGCCTGTACACCACGACGCGCCAAACGTCCGTGACCAATTTCACGACGTTTAGGACCAGATTCACGGCCAGTCTCACCTACTGAATACGCTGGGAAATTATAGTGCAGCATGAAGTTGTCAGTTTTGGTCCCTGACAGTGTATCAACCATCAACGCATCACGGGTATTACCCAGTGTTGCAGTAACCAGAGCCTGAGTTTCACCACGGGTAAACAATGCTGAACCGTGAGCACGTTCCAGTACGCCAACCTGTACATCAAGTGCACGTACAGTCTTAGTGTCACGACCATCGATACGTGGTTTACCTGACAGGATATTGTCACGTACGGTACGATATTTCAGCTCTTCGAACAGTTCGTTTACTTCGTCAGCAATACCAGTCTCGTCACTTTCAGGAACAAACTGTGCAATAGCTTCAGCATGTAAGGCATCAAGAGCTGCATAACGCTCCTGTTTTACAGCAATTGTATATGCTTCAGAGATTTTAGCTTCAAAAGCAGTTTTTAGCTGTTCAAGCAGTGCATCATTTTTAGTAGGTGCAACCCAAGTTGACTCAGTCGCGCCTGCTGCTGCTGCAAATTCTTTAATTGCCTGAATAGCAATCTGCATTTCATCATGACCGAACAGTACTGCGCCCAGCATCTGGTCTTCTGAAAGCTCCTTGGCTTCAGACTCCACCATCAGTACCGCAGTTTCAGTACCAGCAACCACAAGGTCAAGATCACTTTCTTTTAACTGTTCATGGTTTGGGTTAAGAATATATTCGCCGTTAATTAAACCAACACGTGCACCAGCGATTGGGCCACGAAATGGTGTACCAGCGATTGACAACGCAGCTGAAGTACCCAGCATGGCAGCAATATCAGCATCCATGGTCTTGTCAGAAGAAACAACGGTTGCAGTTACCTGAATTTCGTTGTAGTAACCTTCTGGAAACAATGGACGAATTGGACGGTCGATCAGACGTGAGATCAGAGTTTCAGCTTCAGATGCACGGCCTTCGCGTTTACCGTAGCCGCCCGGGATACGACCGGCAGCATATTGTTTTTCTTGATAGTTCACAGTCAGTGGAAAAAAGTCCTGACCAGCTTTGGCAGTCGGTTGAGCAACTACAGCAACCAGTACAGAAACACCACCCATAGTGATCAGCACGGAATTCGCCTGACGTGCTACACGGCCAGTTTCCAGTACAACCTGATGCTGACCAAATTGAAATTCTTTACGGACAATGTTAAACATCGACATATATTTTAATATCCTGATTTTATTCTAGTGGAGGCCCCTAAGGTTTGACATTCATATCATTCCCGACAGCAATGATAAATGACAAAGCTTAGAAGCCGCACCTCACTAGTTTTAAACACAAAAGAAGGGACGAACTATTCGCCCCTTCTCACTTTAACCTGCAAAAGCAGATACACTTTCATTCTCAGCAAACGAAAAATCGATCATTCGACTTACCGAAAACAAAATAGGAATTGCCAGATTAACGGCGCAGACCTAGAGCAGCAATCAAATCGCTATAACGTGTAGTGTCTTTACCTTTAAGATAATCAAGCAGCTTACGACGCTGGTTAACCATACGGATCAGACCACGACGGCTATGATGGTCATGTTTATGTGCTTTGAAGTGAGTCTGTAAATCATTGATTTGAGCAGTCAGTAAAGCTACTTGAACTTCCGGTGAACCTGTGTCGTTTTCAGCACGAGCAAATTTAGCAACAATCTCTGCGCGATCTTGATTTGTTAAAGCCATTCGATTTCTCCGAGATGCTTTGAAAAGAGTTTTGATACCTACCAGTTTGACCGAGCCAAACTGACTGCCGTGCATCACTACAGCAAGCGTCATATTTTAAGCGAAAAACGCTCTAATTGCAAAAATTGCAGGCTGTTTTTCTGATTTAACCCTTTACCCTGACCGATTTATGATTTTTCTCCGCCTTAAATTTTTTATGAATATTTCTTATGTTTTATAAAATTGAAACTCATAGAATCCCTTAATTATTTTAGTACTTTATTAAACTCTTTAAAGATAATACATTTTGCCAATTCTAAAATATAAGTATTTAAAAAAAAGCCCAAGCTAGGCTTGGGCTTTTTTTGCGCTGTAGTTTCTTCTTTTCTCATTATTATTCTTTAATTTATAGTTGTTCTTAACTTCTTTAAGCCAATCTTATTATGAATGAATTAATAATGTCCTGTATATAATTGTATATTTCCTTATGTGTAATATTTTGTCAGATCTAATTATGTATAAAAGTCGTATTTTACGTATCAATATGTAAGCTAAAACCTACAAATGAGTAAATTCTATCTATTGGTGTATTTATGGTTGAGTACCTTTGACATTTTAACAGGCAATAAAAAAGCCTTGTAGTCTCTCCCAAAACTACAAGGCTTAGCGGCTGTAAGTTTCCTCTTTTTCACTTACTTCATGCAAGTTCGCTGTCATTCGACTGATTATAGTTATAATGCGATTATTGCTTAGCTTTCCGTGCTAGGCTTTTTATGTGAAGCCATCATCTCAGAAACTCTGCATTAGCTCTAGGCGCTAATTTCTCGAATTGATGTAAGCAAAAACTTACAAGAAGGCTTATTATTAACTTTTATTTCACAAACTTAGTTTTCTATTAATTTTACTAACCAATCCACTTTTACGGGTGGTTTTTACTGTTAAAGACTGGACAAATGCTTCCGGGTCTACCAGTAAGCTCACTACTTTCTTAGCTCGAGTAATGGCTGTATAAATCAGTTCCTGACTTAACAAGTTTTTCGCTGTCTGGTCTAATACAACTGTGGTATGAGTAAATTCTGAGCCTTGTGACTTATGAATAGTCAGCGCAAATGCTGTTTCAATATTCTTCGGTAGCCGTGTGGCAGCCACCCATTTGTTCAGACTGGGAAAATAAACTTCAAACTGGTCAGGATGCTCCCGATGTCGAACACAGATACCGATATCACCATTTGAAAGCCCCAGCTGATAGTCGTTATAGGTCATCATAACTGGACGGCCAATATACCAGTCACCTACTGCAATTGTTTTCAAAGCCTGATTCAGCCATTGTTTAGCATACTGATTAAGTTTCTCAAGCCCTAATGCCCCGTGTCGGGTAGCTGCAAGTAGTCGGTAATGGTCAAATGCCTGAACCAGAGGTTTGACTGTATCCTCAGAAGTTTCTTCTGCCTGTAAATAATTTTTAAGTGCTTTAAGATAAGGTAAATAACCCTGCATCAGTTTTTCATAAAATTCTGTCCAATTCAGGCTTTGAGCTGAAGCAGGCAAGAATTCAAGTTGTACCTGATCCTGCATATCATGACTTAATGTAATAGCTGAAAGTTGGTTAGCCGGTACAATCTGTTGCTGGAAATAATCCAGAATCTCTGTATGAGGTTTTCCAGCTTGAAACTGCTGGATAAACTTGGCCATTTTTCCAATAAGTGCATCTTCTGTAAAACGACGGCTATTTACCAGATGGACCCGATGTTCCGCCAAGGCGGGAATCTGTTGCAGGTCAGCAAGAACCGAGCCTACTTCAACTGAGGCTAACTGCTGAGCATCTCCAAGTAAAATAAGCCGGCAGTGATCTGGTATAGCTTCAAATAGTAAGGTCGCGAGTTCCAGGTCAAGCATGGAAGCTTCATCAATAACGATAACATCATAAGGTAACGGCTGCCGGCTATGAAAACGCGGTTGCTGGTTTTGACCTAGCCCAAGCAGCCGGTGAATGGTTTGAGTAGTCTGCATTTGCAGGCTCTGTGTGACCAAACCAGATTCCAGCAGTTTGGGATCTTGAAAAGAATGGCGTAGTGCTTCCTGCATACGCTGGGCAGCCTTTCCCGTAGGCGCTGCCATAGCAATACGGATATCGGGAATAACCTGGTTAAGAACCGCGATAATACGTGCCAGTGTATAGGTTTTGCCTGTTCCCGGTCCGCCAGTAATCATACTCAGTATTTTTCCAGCAACCATTGTCAGGGCAGATTTTTGATATTTATCTTGTAACAGCCCCGAATAGGCTGTCAGGTCAACCGGAGGAATCTGCTGCTGCCACAGGCGTTCAATCTGCTTTGCCAGTCGGGTTTCCAAGTTCCAGTAGCGGTACAAGTATAATGAGCTACCATCAAATATAAATGGCGCAACCGGCAAGTGCTCCTGCTGCTCAAATCCTACTAGATTATTTAAAACCTTGACCTGATCCTCGGTAGCTTCAATACAGCTATTGCCCTGCTGAAGAGTCTCGAGAACCTGGACAATTATATTAGTAGCATTTTCATGTTTTTCACCGTCATGAAAAGGGGTCTGTGCAATAAAACTGCTCCATGTACTGATCCATTGCTGTTGGGAGTTTTCATGAAGCTGTTTATTTTCCACACAGTTATCCTCATAGTTATCTACAGAGTTATAAACAAATTTATCCACAAGTTAAGTTTTTGTTTATAAAATATTTCAAATAACTTATTAAGCAATTTTACTCATTTTATCTTCAATAAAATAACCTAATAAAGCATCAAGTCGCAGGATAAATTCTGTACTGGGTTTCCAGTAATACATGCCATGATCCGGTTGACCGTTCATGCCACGCAGATAGAGATAGCTTGCTCCGCCCAGATCCCGGCTGATCTCGTAATTTTGCATCTGTATACTCAGATAACGATGCAGTGCAACCAGATAAAGACCAGCCTGTAACCAATAACTTGAATGTGACATACTGGCTCGGATTGAGGCATGATTATAGTCTGACTGATCATTACCCAGAAAATTACTCTTATAATCGGCAATATGATACTGATGACCATCAAAATAAACCAGATCGATGGAACCATTCAGATAACGCGCGGATTCGGCAGGATTTAGTTCAGGCATATCAATCCCGTATTCAGCAAATAGCTGGTGAATTCGCTGAATTGCCAGTACATGATCTGAAAGTGCCAGACAAAATGGAAATTCAGCCAAATGCTGTTCCGGTTGTAAATGCTTTAACTCAAAACCTGCGTGTAACGGAGTCCCAAGTACTTGTTGGAGCCACTCTGCCAGCCAGTTTAACAGTAGCTGTTCATCTTCTGCCTGTTCAGGAAAATCCCGCTGATATTTATCCCGTAATTCATTCCACAGTCCACTATAATCATTTTTAAAACGGCGGCGGATTTCCAGTATCCAGTCTGCCGGCTCCTGAAAATCAATATGCTCAAAAATCTCATGCAGGAAATTACCAGCTACAGTACCCATCGGAAAGTTCTGTTTGATCCAGCTTAAGGGCTGGGTTGCCGGTAAGTACGCTTTATCTACTACATGCAACTCGTCTTCGGCACTTTCTGGTCGCTTTACTTCATTTGCAAGCGGATCAAAGATTTTTCTAGTTTTGAGATGCTGCGCCAGATAGCTAAAGCTGGTTTTGGCCCGAGGATAAAAACGCTGCTGGGGCAGATTCAAGGCTTGGACACTGATTTGCTTTGAGACCGAACTGGCAGAAACTTTTGCCGGTAGCTGCTCTAGAAGCGGCTCATCCATGCAGTGAGGATGTACAAAAGGTTCTGCCCGATTACGCCAGAAAGCCAGGCTGTGCCTGGCTTTACCTTCAGTATCTTGCAGCATGGCATAAACACGGTGACTGGCGCGGGTTAAGGCAACATACCAGAGACGACGGTTTTCTGCTGCTGCACGTTCCTGATGCTGGTTTACTGCATTTTCATCTAGCAGGTTTTTGTCTGCTACCGCAATAACCCGCTGCTTTTCAAGCTGACCTGTTACAGGGTTTAACTGCTCAACTGTAGAGAAATTCAGGGTTTTATTCATTTCCTTAAATGCTTTGTCAGCACCCAGCAAAAATACCACCTTAAATTCTAGTCCCTTTGACTGGTGAATGGTCATCAGTTGTACACCTGCTTCATTAGACAGGCGTCGTTCCAGTTCCCATTCACGTTCGCTTGGTGACTGTAACTGTTTAAAATACCAATAATACAGATTCTTGGCACCCGGATAAATTTCGCTATGTTGGCTCAGTACTTCGGTTAAATGCCGCAGATTTACCACAGCCCTTTCGTTATCTTTACTGGCAATGGCTACCAGTTTCTGCCAGACCTGAAAATGTTGCAGACAGTACTGCCAGGCACTCAGGAAACCACGTTCCAGCCATAATTCACGGATATCATCAAACTTGTGTATAAAACTGCTCAAACCGTCAGTGCGCTGCTCCAGCTCGACCAGACTTTGCAAATTAAAATCGAGTAACCGGCTCAGTAAAGCCCGTTTAACCTTACCCTCATCATACGGATGCATGATAGCCGTCAGCAGTGCTCCAACATCACGGGCCACTTGGCAGTCAAATACGCTACGCTTAGAGGGCCGGTTAACCCGGATACCTAAAGACTCTAAAGCATACTGGGCTTTGTCTAGCCCATCATGATTCTTGGACAGGATAGCAATATCATTTTCATTTAAAGGACGCTGACCGCCTGACTCGTCAAATAACAACTCTTTGGCTATACCGTGGTTTAATAATTGACGAATCTTCCAGGCAACCTGTTCGGCCTCTTTGTTTTTATCACTAAGCTGGACCCAGCGTAGTGGACAGTAGTTTTTACGCTGCCGGTCGGTTAAAGGCGGATGCTGACGTGCTCCTGCCTGAATCGGGGTATAAATAACCTCTTCACCAAAGTTGACTTCACGTTGAAATAGCGCATCGACCACTTCTACCAGTTCAGGAACTGAACGGTGGTTTTGTCTTAAGGTATAGAGTTTACCCTGTTTGATTAAAACATCCTGCCGGGCCTTGATATAAGTCAGCATGTCTCCGCCCCGGAAACCATAAATTGCCTGTTTTGGATCACCAACCATAATCATACAGCTGTGCTGATGTCGCTGTGGATGCCGCCAGATACTGGCCAGCATATTATCCTGATCCTGATTGGTATCCTGAAATTCGTCGACCACAATCAGGGGATAACGGGCTTGGACATATACTGCAAAACGCTGGCCTTGTTCACCCTGCAAAGCCTCAGCCAAAGTCCGGATTTGCTGTGAAAATGTGGTTTCCCCACGCTGCTGCAGTAATTGTGGAAGGCGCTTACGCACTTCCTGACTAATATAAAACTGTAAATAGGTATCTAACCGGGAAAGATCAGTTTTTAAATTGGCTACACATTCGCAAAACCGGCGCAGCCCCTGGATAATCTGATGATTTTCAAAGTATTCCAGTACCTCGGCACTACATTTGTTCAGAACCTTTTTTGTGGCCAGATCTGTAATACACTTAAAGATATCGGTCCAGTGTGCTGCAAATAAGGCATAAGAACGCTGGGTATGTAAAGCCTTAATAAAATCTGGCAGATTCTGACACAGCGTTGTTTCCATTAACTGCTCAGTCCGCCATTTTTTTCCGACTATACTATTGTGCTGTCCATCTGCCCGATAATAATCGGCTAGCCCTTCTACTAAAGACAGATCCAGTTTTAACAAGAGATCCAGCTCCGCTTCAAACTGTTCCAAATCCATGACTGGTGCGGCAACAGGCATAAACTGGGCTGAAGAGAAATTCAGGCTGTTTTCTACAATCGCCAGATAACCGTCAGTATTTTTGAGCTGTTTGCTTAACAGTAAATAGTCAATCAAGGGCTGCGGCTGAGCTTGAATCCACTCTCTTAAAATGTCATGGACGATTTGCTGACTATAGGCCTTAGCATCTTCAGTTAACTGTGCCCGTTCAATTTTGCCACTTTCAAAGGCAAACTCACGCAGCAATTTCTGGCTAAAACTGTCCAGCGTACTGACAAACAGTTCATCCAGCTGGTCTATGACCAGTTTAAGTCGTTCGCAGACATAACCAACCTGTGTCGAAAATTGTTTACAGAGCACCTGATACAGGGGATCTTTTTCCTGTTCTGCCTTATGCAACATTTCAATTTCTGTCAAATCCTGACAATCATTAAAATATTGATAGGCTTCTACCAGACGGCTACGAATCCGGCTTTTTAGTTCAGCTGCCGCTGCTCGGGTGAAAGTGGTGGCAATAATCTGGTTGGGGAGATATTTCTCAATAAGAATACGCACTATCAGGCTAGACAGGGTATAAGTTTTTCCTGTGCCAGCCGAGGCCTCGATCAAATGCAGGCCAGAGAAACACATATCAGCAATCGGATATTCCGAAATAGCCTGTGGCTCATTCATGTTGTTTCAACCCGCTGATATTCAAAAATAGGTGCATATAACTCATAAGAGAAAGTTTTACAGCAATGCTCCAGTAAGGCAGTGGCGTCCTGTTCTTGCAAGATAAACTGCCAGTCACGGTGGAGCCGTACCGCCTCATTTTCTGTTGCGGAAAATGAACCGTACTGATGGGTTTCATTCCAGTCTTTTAACAGCGCATCAAAATTATTAATGACTTTCTGGCCAGCTTCATTTTCAGTCCATTCATGCTTTTTACCTTTTTCAGCCACACTTAATATCAGGGCAGCCGGTAAAACCAGCGGCTGGCTTTGGCCATATTGCCAAGCCTTAAACCAAGGATCAAGCAGCTTTCGTGCTTCTGCTGAACAGACACCCGCACAGATTACAGTCTGATCACTGAAGACAACCACACGCTGTAATTTCCGGCTTGTCTCTTCTGACTGGTTCAAATAAGCCAACCATAAAAGATATTCAAGCCAGACTTTGGCGCGGCGCTTAGCCCGTGCACTAGATGGCTCCATACTGACCCAGTCAGTTATACCTGCTTGAGGAGTATTAATCTGCATATGCAGTTCAGCACTGACCTTCCACATCTGCTGGGTGACTGGAGTGACCTCGGGTGCATAACGTTGCAGACGGGCCTTTAAAGTTTCCTGTTCAGCCAGGCTGATCTGCCAGGTACTATGCGCCACTTTTCCAACCGGCAGCTGGTGCATCAGTATTTGTGGCTCTTTCACACTATTCTGCTGATAGAGAAAATCTCGAATAGCATAGCGGCCTAATCCATCCAGAATTAAGGGTTCATGCTGAGCTGTACTTTCGCTCGAACTCAGATTTTCAACACCTAAGGTCTTTAAATACAGTCGCGCTGGAAAGATGACATCTTGTATCCATTGCTGGCTATGGAGAACCTGAATATTTTCAGTATTTAGCGGGTATGGTATGTTTGCCCACGGCTGGCGTTGTCCACGCGCCTGTAATAAGTGCTGTGCCACATTAAACCATTGATCCTGATAGCGGATCAGCTTTTCAGTGGCAAAACCAGCCGGGTCAAAAGGTTGCAGGTGATGAACGTGATAAAGCTGCTCAAGTTGTCGGGGTACTTCAATCCCATTTAGGGAAATTTTTTGGTCTATCACCTCATCGGGCTGTTCAGAAGCGACAATCAATGCCATATGCTGTACAAATTCCTGCAGGGTACTCGATGGCTCACGTACTTCCCCGTCATTAACATCAAAGCCATTATAAAACAGCCATAAATTTTCCTGAGCTAACAGTAATGCATCTAGAAATGCGCCCTGATCATCTTCCAGTCGTGAGCGGTCGCCCAGCTGTGGACGCAGTATATCCATCAGGTCAAAAGGTAACCGTTGGCTGCGACTTGGAAATGTGCCACTGTCCAGGTTTAGCATGACAATCAAGCGGTACGGTAAGGGCCGGATTTGCCCGATCTGGCTAAAGGTAATCTGGCCGGTAGGTTCCGCCTGCTCAATCTGGGCATCGAGCGCTGTATTAATTTCTTCAATGAGGTATGCCAGGGGTAAACAGATACCGCGTAAATTTTGCTCTTCTTGCTCACTATAAAAGTTGGCGAGTGTCAGCATTCTAATCTGTTTATGAATAATTTCGCGTACCGGTTTCAGTGCAGTAATGCCCTGTTGTTCAAATTCTGCAATATCTTCATTTAAACGCTGTAACCAACTCTCAACTACTACTCGTTCTCCCAGCTCATGGCACAGTAGCCAGTCCCGGCGCTGGTCAAAGTCTTGATAAATTTCGATCAGCTTGCCAACTAGCTCAAAGTCACTCGGTTGTACCTGGGCAAAGCTTAGGGTTTCATTAAAAATCGTATGGTCAGGAATAGCAATGCCCAGTGCCAGCCGGTCTAGTGCAAATTTGAATGTAAAACGGAAGTCCTCATCATGCCGGCTCAGGCTATATTGTAAATGCTGGGCATCCAGTCCGCGTTTAAAGCCGGCTGCAGCCAGCAGGACCAGCATACGTTCACTGCGATTGACATCCAGTCCGTAACACTGTTGGGTTGCCGTCAGATTTAACCAGTCTGAAAATTCTTGCAAGGTGAAGCGGCCACGTACCAGCTGAATTCGTTCCAGAACTGCGCGCCAAGCATTGCTGGCATCAAGTTGTGCCACACCGGCAATTTTAATAGGCAGATGAACCTGCCGCTCTCTGGTGGCTGCCTGAAAAATATTAGAATCAGTGCTAGATATACCGTATTTAGGGGCAACAGCAAAAACACTGCGAATTAAAGGTTCAAGTTCTTTTAGATTAGGTACCAGCACTAAAACATCGCTAGGCCTACGCTGCTGGTCTTTTGAGCTTTGCGAGAGCCAGTAAGTCAGCTGGTCTTTTAAGACTTCAAGCTGACGCAGCGAAGAATGACAGACATGAATCTGGATAGAATCATCTGTTGCATTTAGTGGATATCGATGTTTCTGTGGTTCTGCCAGATACAGGATATCTGACTGTAATTTACCCAGCAGATTATCAGGAAACTCGTCAACAAAAGCATCTACCCATTGTCCTTCTTCCCCTGAGGATAAACTCGACAGCAATGAAAAATGGTCACGTGCCTGCTTGCCGAAACGGGTCAGCAGCGGATGACGCGACTCTCTGACTTCCGCATTAAAATGCAGAGTGAAATCCTCAAAAAACTTTTTGATATCGACATCGGTTGCCTGCGGATTTTTACTGATAAAACGCTCTTTCACGCGCAGGTCATAACGCTTTTTCCAGACCGGATCGACACTATCTGCCCAGTATTCCTGTGAAGGATTGTAGTGCAGAATGAAGACATCAATATATTGTCCCAAACGGCGCAAAAACTGTAACTGGATCGGTGGCAGATCCAGCAATGTAAATACCACCAGTTGCTGAGGCAAACGTTTAAGCGCCTGCTTGCGCGTTGCTTCCTGCTCCAGCTGTTGCCAGAACTCGGTATCAATTTCCTGCATCAGCTCGAAGTCTTCATGAAATACTTCCTGCCAGAGCCAACGCTGCCAGCCTTCCAGTTCATGTGCCTGGTTCAAGGTAAAGGCAGAGATTTCAGTACCTGTTGTATAAAATAATGCTTCGATATCAAGTGGCTGGTTCCGTCCCCAGGCTTTTAGCCAGTTGGTTGGACAACGACAAACATCTGTACAACCTTTTTTAGTACAATAGCCACGGTAAACCATATAGTTGCTAAACAGGCTAGAGACCTGCTCAGCTACCCAGTACAGCATGCCTTGTTTCTTGAGCTGCCGGATGATACCCGGTTCAAGTCCTTCGGCGGTATCGTAAATCCGGCAAATAATCGGATATAGAGGATGCTGCTGATCTAGCTGTAATTTTTCAGCTTCAATAAAAGGGCCCAAGGCCTGATAAACCCGCCACTTCATAATCAGGCGCGGAATATTGGCTTTACGGACCTTATCTTTATCAGCCAGTACCTGCTGATAGGCATACCATTGGAAACCGCGTATACGCTGGTGAAACAGCTGGTTGGCGCTAATGCCCTGTTCTTCAGCCATTTTCTGGGCCAGCCACTGCTCGATAGCTGGAGTCGGTACCACAAAGTGCTGGGTTTTCAAGACTTCAAGCGGATGTACTGCCGGCTGGCCCAAGGTAGAAAGCACCCCGTGTACCAATACGTCAATACGCTGGCTTTGAATAACATGAATCCCCATATTCTTTTTACCCTAATAACAAATATTCAAGTTCTGTGCACAAAATCACAAAGATAATTCACTGTACAACACCTGCTGGCCATGTCACTTTTACATCATCCATGGGTACAAAATTTCTTTGAAATACGTATCTTAATAGTGATTCAATTGGAAAATTAACACTTCACTGAATAAGGTATTCATATAATGAAAATAGACAAGATTCCTGATGCCATTGATCCTACCCTGAATTTAGAACAGATTCGTCAAGAATGTCTGGAACTGGTCAAAAAACGTGCTTACGTATCCGCCGGGGCGGCCGTAATTCCAATTCCTTTTTTTGATGTCGTGATTGACATCGGTATTTTATCGCAATTATTGCCGGAAATTAACCATCGTTTTGGTCTGACCCCTGACCAGATCAGTGTGTATGACGCAAAAACCAAACAAATTCATTGGAATGAGCTGCGTAAACGTGGCGTAGAATTTTCCGGCTTGGTAGTTGCCCGTACTGCGGCAAAGCAGTCATTAAATGGAATGGTCGGTAAAGTATTGACTAAACAGGTGACCAAATTTATTCCGCTCGGTGGTCAGATTGTTGCAGCAAGTCTGGGTTATATTATTATGAAGAAGATAGCCGAAGCACATGTTGAGGAAAGCTATAAAATGGCTAAAAATATTCAGCAGAAAATACAAAAAGCTTAAAAATGATCTCTATAACTTAATATTAAAAAACTACAGGCTGACTAATCAGCCTGTAGTTTTTTCAGAATGCCTTCGAGTACCTGTATACGAGCGGCTTCTTTATTATTTGTCGCAATTACCTGCCAAGGCGCCCATGCAGGACTGGTCCGCTCAAACATGTCAGCAGCAGCTTTTAAATATTCATCCCATTTTTCGCGGTTACGCCAGTCTTCATCTGTAATTTTAAAACGTTTATGTGGTGTATCGGCACGGGCCTGAAAGCGCTTGGCCTGCTCGTCTTTACTGATTGCCAGCCAGAATTTAATCACCAGAGTCTGACTGTCAGTTAGGTCTTTTTCAAAACGGTTAATCTCATCGTAGGCCCGTTGCCACTCTGCCGGCTTGGCAAAACCTTCTATACGCTCGACCAGTACCCGGCCATACCAGGAGCGGTCAAAAATCATGATATCTTCATGTTCATCCAGTTTGTTCCAAAAGCGCCATAAGTAGGGACGGCGCAGCTCGTATTTTTCCGGGGCAGCAATGCTATAAATTGTATATTCACGTGGGTCCAGCTTTTTAACAATCCGTTTAATGGCTCCTCCTTTACCAGCTGCATCCATGCCTTCAAAAACGATTACCACCTGACGTTCATCATGACGTAGTGCGGTTGCAACCTGACGACTTAATTCCTTTAAATGACTCTTATACTCATTTTCTGCCAGTTCTTCATTTTGGGGCTCCAGCAATAGTTGCGGAACAGCTGCCTGTTTCCAGTTAGTCACTCCATTGTCCTGATGGACTGGCAGGCGTTGCATAGCTTCTAATATAGATTGCGCAAACTGCTGGTCACGGATTTTTTCATCCTCTCCATCAATGATCAGCCAGTCATCAGTAAAACGCTGACGTAACTTCTGTAGAGTTTCATACTGTTTTTTATTGCGCCAGTCCAGCCCATGCAGGCGGTGCCAGTGCAATTCTGAAGCATCGATATTGTCCAGACGCTTTTGCAGATTTTTCCAGGGCAGATCAAACCAGACTTTAACAACCTCGACATGATTATTCTGGAGGTCCTGCTCAAAGGCACGCATATTTTCGATATAACTGTCATACATGCCTTGGTCAAGCGGTTCAGAAACATGCATAGCTGTTGCCAGCAGGTCGCTGTACCAGTTCCCGAACAGCACTACAATCTGCCCTTCTGCAGGTATGAAACGACTATATGGCTGCCAGAAAGCCAGCTTGGGGGTCAATAGATGTGGAGGATCAGCCTTGACCTGCAGATAACGTGGATCCACCCATTCACGAAGCTGCTTGACTGCCTCGCCCTTACCAGCCAGCTCAATGCCACTTACCAAAATGACCAGACTTTTAGCCTGCGGTGTTCCCCGACTTTCCCGCAGGGCATACTGGGCATCGATCAGGGCAAGTGATAACTCATCTTCATTCATCAGTTTAAAAGATCTTTTTTCTTGTCCGGCCATGCGTGCCTCATCATTTCTGTTTTGTTCAATATACTGTGATTTACACTAGCGCCCTGAAACTTAATGTATTATTTGTTTCACTTTATTTAGCGCATATTTTATAGATTGACTGACTATTTTTTAATAAGTCCAGAACAATGTTGTCATAGCACCTGATTTAAACTATGGCTATGCTTTTCTTTTTTTATATTTAAACTGGGTTGTGTTATCTCATGTCTAAACTCGACGCCCTTGACCAGCTTTTAAAACAATATAATGACTTAAGTTATCATCAGGATCCTGCTTTAAAAAAACGTTTATACGAGGCTCAAGCCTGGCTTAAAGCCCGAATCCAATCTACGCATCAGGGACTTTTTAGTCAGCCACAAAACCAGCTGATGGCTACATATTTTCTGAATCGTCTATATGGCGGACCAGAATTTGATGATCTGGCTAAACAGATTGAACGCTTACTCAAGTATGCACATAAAGCAGAGAAGCTATTGCCTGAAAATGCCATCAGAACCGGACTGAAATCCGTCAGTCTGGCAGTATTGGCAATGCAGCTTGATGAACAGGTGGCTGCACAGCTTCTTGAAGACTACCCGGCTGAGGAGCCTATTAATGATGAAATGATGCGTCTGACGTTAATTAAATTAAATCAGTCAGATGCGCGTTACCATCAACTCGCCTTACTTGATGAACTAGGGCTAAATCTTGATAAATACATGCGTTCTTTTGTTATGCATACCGCATTCAAAATGTGTAAAGGCGTAGCGCAAAAATACCAGTTCCAGCTGATGTACGATTTTATTGGTGAGGGGTTTGTGGCTATGAAACCGATGAAATCAGCTGCTGCTTTCATTTATAGTTTCACCGAGAAAGAACGACAGATTATCGACAATGTTCATTCAGGCAAGGCAGATCCGTTTAAAATATAATCTGTGCTAGAAACCGGATAAAAGATAACTCAACAGATTTTTTCTGTATATTATTCCGAGCAATTACAAGATGAACGCTGTAAAAATAGCAAGAATCTGTCATCATGCAACCTACTGCAAGATTTATTATTTCTGTGTTCAGGAGTGACTCGTATGTCTAATGAAAACCCTACATCCAGCCCAGCCACTGAGTCGGTATCCAATACAGAGAAAGTCAGTCCGTTCTTAACCGAGCCTTTACCGCAAGGTGCGCCTCAAGGCCAGCAGCAATCCCTACAACAACAGCTGACTGATGCTTCAACCAATACACAGGTACCTAAATATAACCTGCCACGTGGTGCCAACACCGGCAACGTAGGTGAGGTTACTCACTTTGGCTATAAGAGTGTACGTGCTGAAGACAAGGCACAAAAGGTTGCAGAAGTATTTCATTCGGTCGCCAGCAAATATGATGTCATGAATGACCTGATGTCTTTCGGCATTCATCGCTTGTGGAAGCGTTTTGCAATTAACATGTCAGGTGTGCGTCGTGGCCAGCATGTACTAGATATTGCAGGCGGCACAGGTGATCTGGCTAAAGTTTTTAGCCGTGAAGTTGGCCCCACTGGTCATGTTGTTCTGTCTGATATCAATGAATCCATGCTCAATGTTGGACGCGACCGTCTGCTAGATGCGGGTTGTACTAATGTCGATTTTGTACTGGCTAATGCTGAAACACTGGAACCATTTGCGGATAACAGTTTTGATCTACTGACTATCAGTTTTGGCCTGCGTAATGTGACAGATAAAGATGCAGCGCTACAAGCCATGTACCGCGTACTTAAACCGGGCGGCCGCCTGCTGATTCTGGAGTTTTCTAAACCGGTATTTGAGCCTTTTTCAAAACTTTACGACCTATATTCATTTACTGCCCTGCCGCTTATGGGCAAACTGGTTGCAAATGATTCTGAAAGCTATAAATATCTTGCTGAATCCATTCGTATGCACCCGGACCAGCGTACACTTAAAACAATGATGGAAAATGCCGGATTCCAAAACTGTGATTACCACAACCTGACGGGTGGTATTGTTGCGGTACACCGTGGATTTAAACTTTAAAAGGTAGAACGGTATGTGGTCGATTTTAGCACTGGGTGCTATCGAGCGTGTCATTCATCACTGGATTGAGCTGGATTCGCTGACACGTATTCAGCTTAACCAGCTACAAGGCAAAATGCTAAGGGTTGTAATTGCTTCACCGCAGCTGTCTGTAGATATCTGCTTCGATGAAGATGAGGTGCGACTGGAACCAACCATTACCGGGCATCCGGAGCAGTCTTCTGTTTTTGAACAGCGTCCTTTTGATCCAGAACATGCTTTTAGTGAAGCGACAGCAACCTTAAAGGTTGAAAATATAGTTGAACTGGCCAAACTTTTTCTGGCAGAAGAGATCGGTAATATTCCGGTACAAGGTGATTATCGCTTGCTACAGGAGTTACAGCGTATTATTCAGCAGGCCGAGCCTGATCTGGCAGCACATCTTTCTCCATGGATAGGTCCCACCTTGGCACATGAGCTCGGCAAACTCCAGCTTGCACCTAAAATTTTAAAGCGTTCAATGCAAAGCCACTTCTTTTTTGCCGAAGATGCACTCAAAGAAGATAGCGGGCTATTTGCAGGCCGCTGGGAAATGGATGAGCTACATCACTCTACTCGGCAACTTAACCAGAATATTGACCGTCTAGAAGCGCGTCTTCAGCAGCTTCAAGCTCAGCTTTTGTCTCAATCAGTCCAAAAACAAGACTAGGTAACACTCTCTATGATTCCGCACGTTACACGTTTACTCGAACTCTGGCGTATCACAGCCCATTACAGACTCGACACCCTGGTTCCCGCGGAAGAAATACCTGTCAAAGCCCGTCCTGTACTAAATTTAATCCGCCTGCATCCGGCTGCATGGTCGAGTAAAGAACGTAAAAACCCGCTCAAGCTAAAAGAAGCCCTAGAAGACATGGGGCCATTAGCAATCAAGCTGGGACAACTGCTTTCTACCCGTCGTGACCTGATACCACCCGAGATTCTGGCACAGCTGGTGCTGTTGCAGGACAGAGTCAAGCCTTTTCCAGTTGAGGTGGCTAAATCAAGAATCCAGCAATCCCTGAGAGCTGATATATACACCCTGTTTGCGCGTTTTGACGAGCAGCCGCTGGCTGCTGCTTCAATTGCCCAGGTACATACAGCTGCCTTGCATGATGGCCGTGAAGTGGTCGTTAAAGTAACCCGGCCCGATATCCGAGTGCAGATTTTACAGGATTTTGAAATTTTGGCCTGGCTGGGTCATTGGCTGGAAAGCCGGATTGAAGCAGCACGTGCCCTGCATTTATCTGAAATTATCCAGGATTATCGCCAGATTATCCTGAACGAACTCGACCTTACTCTGGAAGCTGATAATACGCGTCGTATGCGTCATTATTTTACTGGCTCTAGCATGATGTATGTACCGGAAGTCTATATGGACAGTCCGGATGTAATGGTTGCAGAGCGTATTACGGGCGTTCCAATCTCAGATACGGCTACCTTTGACCGTATGGGGATGGACCGGGCCGATCTGGCTGAAAAGGGATTAACCATTTTCTTTACCCAGGTATTCCGTGACAACTTTTTCCATGCTGACATGCATCCGGGCAATGTCTTTGTGGAAACTATCAACCCGCAGAATCCACGCTTTATCGCACTGGACTGCGCGATTATGGGTGAACTCTCCAAACATGACCAGATGACTGTCGCACGAATGCTGCTGGCCGTGATGAACAGTAATTTTATGCAGCTGATCCAGATTGTGCATCAGGCGGGCTGGATCCCTCCAGGTACGGACCAGGATGCGCTGGCTCGTGAAATGCGCCGTACTGTGGGGCCAATGGTTTCCAAGCCAATGGATCAACTGGACTTTGCTGGTATTCTTATTCAGGTGATGGACATCGCCCGCAGGTTCCATCTGGAAATTCCACCACAACTGATGCTTTTGCTTAAAACATTAGTTCACGTGGAGGGTTTGGGTACTGACCTGTATCCACAGCTGGATATCTGGAAACTGGCCAAACCCATCCTGACCGACTGGATCAAGGCAAATATGCATCCCGTCAAGAATATTAAGGAAATAGGTCAGCAAATTCCAGACCTGCTCCTGGGTGCACAAGATTTACCAAGCTTATTGATTGACAGTCTTAATGGACTAAAAAACCAGTCATCCTGGCATGAAAAGCAACTGCGTGAGTTACAGGGTATGCGTCTGCAAATAGAACACCAGCAGCGACGTAGCTGGATTTTCGGCAGCCTCATAGCTATTTTTCTCAGTATAGCCATTATTGCGCCATGGTATTTATCGGTTTTGCTTATTGCGTTTGCCAGCTTCTTAGCCTTATGGCGGGTAGTAAAATAATTTTAAATCAGTTTTAGTTTTTCTTGACTGACGCCATAGATTCAAACATTCATGGCGTCTAATCCTGTCGTTTTTTTCTTGGATAACGTTCTTATCTTCCGTGCTTTGCCGTACACTATAGCCTCATAAAAATTCCTGCCGGTCTTTTCACCGGTTCCAACTTTTATTGCGGTGATGTATTCATGAATAATTTGCAGTGGCTCGATGAAGTAAAATTTAACGATCAAGGTTTAGTACCTGCTATTGCACAGCATCATCAGACTGGCCGTATTTTGATGGTGGCATGGATGAATCGCGAAGCTCTGGTACTTACTGCTGAAAAAATGCAGGCTGTGTACTACTCACGTTCACGTCAGAAACTCTGGCATAAAGGTGAAGAGTCTGGACATTTTCAGACTGTATATGAAATCCGTCTGGACTGCGATGCTGATGTGATTGTTTTGCAGATTGAACAGCATGGGGGAATTGCCTGCCATACTGGACGTGAATCCTGTTTCTATCGGAAACTTACAGCCAATGGCTGGGAAATTGTAGATACTCAGCTCAAAGATCCAGAGCAGATTTATAATAATAAAACACAGAATACGCATACAGCTGTGATGTCTGCATCAAATGCTGAATCCGAACAGGTAGAGATTTTATCTTATCTGGGTGGAATGATGCGTGAGCGTAAAGCAGCTGATCCTGATTCATCTTATGTCGCCAAGCTCTACCATAAAGGTTTAAATAAAATCCTGGAAAAAGTTGGTGAAGAAAGTGTAGAAACCCTGCTTGCAGCAAAAGATTTCGCTGCATTAAACAACCAGGACAATCGCAATGATCTGGTCTATGAGACAGCAGATCTCTGGTTCCATACTATTGTAATGCTCGGTTATTTTGATCTTGAGCCGCAACTGGTACTCAATGAACTGGCACGTCGCCAGGGTTTATCCGGACTGGTTGAAAAAGCCAGCCGTCAACATTAAGGCGTTTTGTGTCTATTCAAGAAAAACCTCAAGCCACTTATGAGCAGGCTGTTGCCATAGACAATGCCCGTCTTGGCCAATCCTTTAAAGTGATTGCCTATGCAGGAACAGGTAAAACCACAACCTTACAGATGATCAGCGATGCCATGCCGCAAAGGCGTGGCATGTATCTGGCTTTTAACAAGGCAATTGCCGCTGAAGCACAGCAAAAATTTCACCGTAATGTCGACTGCCGTACTTTTCACTCGCTGGCTTTTCGTAGCGTACCGCGTGGTGTGACGGATAAACTGCGTCTACCACGTTTGAGTCCCAGTTTTATTGCTAAAGAATACCGGCTACAGCCTATTACATTACGTCGTTTAATGGGCGGACGCTATGAGAAGTATGTACTCATGCCCAGCCGTCTGGCGAGTCTGGTTGCCAATGCAGTCAGCTTTTTCTGTTCAACCAGTTCACAATATCCGGCACCACGGCATATTCAGGCTCCAAGCTGGTTACATGCAGATGATATTATTACTCTACAGCAACATCTGTATCCTGCGGTAGAACGGCGCTGGTTAGAATCAATTGATCCCAATCATCAAGCAGGTATCGGGCATGATATTTACCTGAAGCTTTGGGCCTTGTCTGAGCCGTATATTCCAGCTGACTATGTCCTCTTTGATGAAGCTCAGGATGCTGATCCGCTGATGCTTGGAATTTTACTTAAACAGAAAAGTACCCAGGTTATTTATGTGGGAGATGCCCATCAGCAAATTTATGCCTGGCGCGGTGCTGTTAACGCCATGCAGCAGCTTCCCTTGCCAGAATCCCGTCTTACCACCTCATTCCGTTTCGGAGACGAGATCGCACAGGTTGCGAACTATCTGCTGGGTGCATTAGATGAAACTGTGCCCCTTCTTGGAAACCCTGAACTAAAGTCGAGCGTAGTTAACAAGCCTCATATTAAAATGCGGGATGCTATCTTATGCCGGACCAATGCCCGGGCGATGGAGCTGCTATTGGCCGGTTTAGTACATGGAGATAAAGTCAGTTTACAGGCTGACCATCTTAAACTGAATCGTTTTGTCGATGCAGCCAGCCTGCTTAAACAGGGCAAGCGAGTTACCGATGTGCCTGAACTGGCTTGGTTTAATTCTTGGCATGATGTTCACGAATATTGCGAAACTAATGAAGGAAGTGATATTAAACCGCTGGTCAAACTGGTGGATGATCATGGTACGGATCCACTCAAGAGGGCACTAGCCAAAATTACTCCGATTGAACAGGCCGATTATGTGATTTCAACTGCACATAAGGCAAAAGGGCTGGAGTGGAACCGTGTTCATATTGAAGATGATTACCAGTTTAAAATAAATGGACTGGAACATAAAATCAGTGATGAAGAGCTAAGATTACTATACGTCGCATGTACACGTGCTAAAGTGAGCTTAAATATTCATCATATCTATGACCTGATCCAGCAGCTCAAGCTCAAGGCTCCTCAAAGTTTGCGCCGCTCCGTGGGTTAACTCATGCCGGGGGCATATGAAGCTCAAGTCTGTCCGTTTAAAACATATCAGCCATTTTACTGACCTACAGCTGGAACTTGATGAGCAGCCACTGACATTGATCATTGGTGATCAGGCTTCTGGCAAAACATCGATCCTTAAAAATATCTATCAGGCACTGACCTGGTTTCCTGCACGCTTAAAAGATCTCAGAACTGCAGGCGTATTTATTCAGGACCAGGATATCATGCATAACCGGCTACAGGCCAAAGTCGATATACAGGTGAGTCTACCTGCCGAAATTGGTAACCTGGCCGAAAGTAGTAATGTTCAAGCCACAAGCTCGTCTCTGTGTTCATGGCAATTGTATAAAACTCTTAATGCTCAAGGTACAGGTATCAGCAAAGTTGAAACTGTGCAGCTTGAGCAGATGGTCATGCTGTACCAGCAGGCCATCAGACAGGATCCAATGCTGGGTTTACCGCTAATTGCCTATTACCCATCAGAGCGCTTTACCAATGAAACCAATTTGCTGAGCAAAAATATTCCGACCATTTTTCAAGCGGCTTCAGCATACGATCTGGTATCAGTACCCTTCACCACTTTTATACGATTTTTCGAATGGTTACGTGAAGTCAGTGATGTTGAAAATGCCCGGACTACCCAGCTTTTTCATGAGCTACTCAAGCAATATCATGCATCCACTATAGAGTTCCAGCATGGAATCTCCCAGCTTCAGACACAGCTCTATGCACCTTGTCTCAGTGCTTTAAAACATAGCCTTCAGACAGTCATACCAGAATTAACCGAGATTTATCTGGAGTATCAGCCCAAACTACAGCTGATGGTCGTCTATGCAGGAAAAACGTTGATGTTCCAGCAGCTCTCCAGTACTTTAAAAACCTGGATTGCCCTAGTCGGAGATATAGTACGCCGCCTTTGTTTATTAAACCCGCTAAGTCTATATCCATGTCTTGAAGGAGAAGGTATTTTGCTGATTGACAATATAGATGCACATTTAGATTTGCAAAGCTCGCAGTACATACTTGAAGGTTTGAAAGAGGCTTTTCCAAGGCTACAAATTATTGCTACTGCCAGCCAGAGTGAGCTGCTGGAGACCAATCCCTTATACGCGCTGCGTTTAGACAACAGGCAATTATATAAAAAGCCAGAAAGTACCACCTGGACTGGCTTCACTACTCTCTATCAGGACTTAGAGGGTCAAGAAACATTATCTGATTCAGCAAATACAAATGAGGCAGCGTGCTCGGCTTTGCCCCAGATTGTTGAGCTGATTAAGCAACTTTCAGCTACAGAATACGAAGAGCTTTTACGTTTGATAAAAAACGGTTCCCATTCACTTCCTATATCTGATGCTGATTTTAAATAAACCTGGTAATGAAACTATTAAACAGGCAATTGCCTTAGCAATATGAAAAAAATCTTGGGATCACGAATGAGTCGCGTATAATAAACAGGCGTAACACATAAGTCTTTGATGTTGTTATTTTCGTGTAATAAAATCAAATTTTACGTAATTTTTTATAGTAAGATTATTGATCGTTTTGCTATAGCATTTTACAAGTTGCGCAATACAACTTGTCCTTTTCTGATTTACATACAAGTTTCGGCTTTCAAGATTTAAAGCTTTGGATATCTCATTGATCTCCTATAAACCCTTGAAAGATAAGGTTCACCTTTAGGTCTCGACCTAATCATGACATGGATACGAGTGTGCTATCGATTATTATACTGCTCCCTTTAATACTTGGCACCACCCTTGTCTCGTGGCTGAAGAGATTCTCGCGCGGGGTAACAGCTTTAGGGGCGATTGGAGTCAGTTTAACCAGTTTTAGTTTATTACTGACTCACGCAAAAAGTATTTTAAATGGTCAGGTTTTTTTAGAAAGCTGGCCTTGGCTACCCGAATTGGGACTGAATCTGAGCTTGCGTCTTGACGCACTAGGGCTGATGTTTGCCTTGCTGATTACCGGTATCGGCACCTTAATTTATATTTATGCCTATTATTATCTTAGTCCTAAAAACTCCCTCAGCAAGCTCTACAGTCTACTCATGCTGTTCATGGCAGCCATGCTGGGCATCTCTTTATCTAATAACCTGATTCTTCTGGTGACCTTCTGGGAACTGACCAGTATTTCATCATTCTTGCTGGTCGGTTACTGGAGCAACTATGAAGCCGCCCAGCGTGGTTCACGTATTGCACTGACGATTACCGGTATGGGTGGACTGGCAATGCTCGGTGGTTTTGTTCTGCTTGGACATATTACTGGCACTTATGAAATTGACCAGATTTTAACTATGCGGGAGCAGATACAGCACCATTCTCTTTTTGTACCAGTCTTATTACTGGTTCTACTCGGTGCATTTACGAAAAGTGCCCAGTTTCCCTTTCATTTCTGGCTACCTAATGCCATGGCAGCACCTACCCCAGTTTCGGCCTATTTACATTCGGCCACTATGGTGAAAGCTGGTATTTTTCTACTGGCCAGACTGGCACCCATTTTTGTGGGGGCTGCGCTTTATCATAATATTGTTACCTTTATTGGCCTGTTTACATTAACCATGGCAGCTTTTTTTGCCATTTTTAAAGAAGATCTAAAAGGTCTATTGGCCTACTCTACCATTAGCCATTTGGGGCTGATTGTTTGCCTGCTAGGTATCGGCTCACCGCTGGCTGTTGCTGCTGCTATTTTCCATATTATTAACCATGCAACGTTCAAAGCTGCATTGTTCATGATTGCTGGAATTATTGATCATGAATCAGGCACTCGTGATTTACGCAAATTAAGTGGTCTCTGGCAATTCCTGCCATTTACCGGCACCTTAACCATGATTACCGCTGCAGCAATGGCTGGTGTCCCCCTGACCAATGGTTTTCTGTCTAAGGAAATGTTCTTTACAGAGCTACTGGCTAATCTCTCAGGCCCAGTTGCAATAATTTTTGGCATCATGGCGACCCTAGCCGGAATATTTGCAGTTGCTTACTCTGTCCGGCTGGTTCATGGTGTGTTCTTCGATGGACCGATAAGTAAAGCGGTACCAAACCGCTCACCACATGAACCGCCATTTGGAATGCGGGCACCTGCGTTACTACTGGCCCTCTTATGTATTTTAGTAGGTATAGCTCCAGCCTTACTGGTTGAAGATATTATTAACTCAGTTACACGTGCCAGTTTAATGCAACCAGGATTTGAAGGTGCTCATTTGGCCATCTGGCATGGGTTCAACTTGCCACTGGTTATGAGTATCATCGCTCTGGCCGCCGGTGCAGGACTATACTTTAGCCTAGCCAAAAATGGTCGCATCCGCTCAATTGATCTGGACCCGAAACTTGGAAAATTACAAGGCCGGGTACTGTTTGATCTTTTTCTAAAATACCTATTAATCAACTCACGTCGATTTAAACGCAAGACTGAATCAGGCTCATTACAAAATTATTTGCTCTGGATCATCTTATTCAGTATCGCACTGGTAATGACGCCTTTATTTAATCAGGGCTTGACTACTGGAGCACGCGAACTTACTCATGCACCTGCTATTGCTATTGTTTTATGGCTATTACTGTTTTCATCCTGCTGGATGATGCTCTGGTTTCATCATGAGCGTATCAAGGCAGTCCTTATCAGCGGTGCTATTGGCCTAGTCGTCACCATGGTGTTTGTGGGACTTTCGGCACCTGATTTGGCATTAACCCAGATTACAGTCGATGTAGTGACTACCGTACTTTTACTGATGGGACTGGGTTTACTGCCTCAGCTTACGCCATACGAATCAAGCCGGACACGGCGCTGGCGTGATGCTGTGATTGCCATTGTAGCGGGCTTGGGTATTGGCTGGATTACCTGGTTATTATTAACCCGTGATCATGAATCTATTTCATGGTTTTTCCTCCAGCAGTCGCTGCCGCTTGGAGGCGGATCAAACGTAGTGAATGTCATCCTGGTTGATTTCCGTGGCTTCGATACCTTTGGTGAAATTACCGTTCTGGGTATTGCGGCAATTGGTGTGCTCTGTCTGATGGATGGCATGCGGGCACATGGCACCACCATGACTCAAGGCCTGACCTTCCGGTTTAACCCTTCACCGTTGATGTTGCGCTCTACAGCGTCTTGGGTATTGCCTCTTGCCCTGGTGGTAAGTCTGTATATCTTCTTACGTGGTCACAATTATCCAGGTGGTGGTTTTATTGCCGGGCTGATTACCGCAATGGCCTTAATTATTCAATACATAGCCCTGGGTCAGGACCAGACTGAACAGATGCTTAAAGTCCGCTCCGGGCGCCTCTACGAAGTCTGGATTGGTGTGGGTCTATTAATTGCAGGTCTGACTGGTATTGCTGCCTGGTTCTGGGCACGGCCATTTCTTACCAGTGCTCACATTTATATTTCTCCACCCGTTCTAGGTGAACTGCACTTAGCTTCTGCTGCGGCATTTGATGTAGGTGTATATGTAACTGTTGTCGGCGCTACCATGCTGATGATTTCTGTATTAGGTGACTCCAGACATTCCAGTATGTCAGGACCGATGCCAAGGGAGTAATTATCCATGATCAGTTTAGAATTCTTACTTGCCTCTGCGATTGGTCTACTGGTTGCTACAGGGGTCTATCTGTTATTAAGAGCGCGTACCTTTCCCGTGGTTTTAGGCCTGGCAGTTATTGGTTATGCCGTTAACATGTTTTTGTTTGCAACTGGTCGTATTCAGCTTAATGCCCCGGCAATTCTGTCACAAACTGTAAGAGTCACAGATCCATTGCCTCAGGCACTGGTATTGACAGCTATTGTGATCGGTTTCGCGACAACTGCTTTTATTGTACAGCTGGCTCTGCGTAGTCGCTATGAATCAGGAACTGACCATGTCGATGCCAAGGATGACCCGTCACCCAATCTTGATGCGCGCGGGGATGAGCCATAATGTCTGATTTCTTAAGTTTCTGGCATGCTCATACGCCAATTTTCAGTATCGTGATTCCGTTATTTACAGCAGTACTCTTATTATTGTTGGGAAATCCGGGCTCAGGAGAGTTAGCGCAAGACTGGCGTCAGCCTTGGCGACGCGGTATCAGTTACTTTTCTGCACTTGCCGGGTTTGCTACAGCCATCAGCTATTTTATACAGGCCAGCCAAGGCACCATTACTGTTTATAATTTAAGTGAATGGGCCGCCCCCTTCGGCATTATTCTGGTTCTTGACCAGTTATCTGCCATGATGCTAGTGCTTACCTATACCCTGGCGGTGCCTCTGCTCTGGTATGCCAGCAAGGACTGGGATACCCGTGGACGTTATTTTCATGCCATGGTTCACTTCTTGCTGATGGGGCTGTGCGGCGCATTTCTAACGGGTGACTTATTTAACCTATTTGTATTCTTTGAAATACTGCTCATGGCCTCTTATGTACTGCTGCTACATGGTCAGGGGAAAGCACGTTTTCAGCTTGGGGTACATTATGTCACGATTAACCTGTTGGCTTCTGCCCTGTTCCTGATTGGACTTGGAATTATTTATGGCAGTGTCGGCAGTCTGAATATGGCTGATGTAGCGCGAATTGTGCCTTCATTACCACCAGATCAGCATCAACTGGCAGTTGCGGGTAGCTTGCTTCTGTTTGCCGTATTTGCCATTAAGGCGGCGTTACTTCCGGTCGGATTCTGGCTGCCTAAAACCTATGCTGTAGCCACTACACCCGTTGCGGCTCTATTTACCATCATGACCAAGGTAGGTATTTATGCCATCCTGAGGGTAAATGGCACTATTTTTGATGATTATTTTGCCCAGACTGCACTTAAAAGCTGGCTTCTACCACTTGCTATTATTACTGCTATTTATGGCACTATCGGAGCAATCGGTGCTGAACGCTTACGACGCTTCGTAGGCTTCATGATTGTATCTTCAATTGGTACCCTGCTGATTGCCATTTCGATGTTTAATACCGAAGCCTGGTCTGCGGCTCTTTATTACCTGGTGCACAGTACTCTGATTGGTGCTGCTTTTTATCTGCTGTGTGGCTGGATAACTTCGCAACGTGGCGAGTTTAAAGATCATCTGGATGTGTCACCAAAAATGAAACAGGACAAGACCATTGCTCTGGTTTACCTGATCATTGGTATGATGATGGCTGGCTTACCGCCATTTAGCGGCTTTTTTGGCAAGCTATTTATTTTGCAGGCAACCGCTAATCATCCGCAGCAGGGAATTATTATTGCAAGCCTGCTGATTGTCAGCCTGCTCAGTATTATTGCTTTTGTCCGGGTCGGCTTCATCCTGTTCTGGCGAGCCACTACACCAGAAATGGACCCACGTGAAATTGCTTTCGAAGCGTATAAGGTTTTACCTGAAACAGCGCCAGTACGTAATGATAAAACCTTGTACCTGTTACTTCTGCTTCTGATCCTTTATGTGGTTTTTGCTGCACCGATCCAGCGCTATAACCATAATACGGCACTGCAGATTCAAAATGATCAAGCTTATGCAGATACGATTTTAAAACGTGGTCCGCTTAATCAGGTCATCAGTGTTAAACCTTACGATGCCAGTTATGTACCAGAAACAAAATATGGCGGCGAGAATAAAGACCGGAATGCCAATCTGATTCCATTTATGATCAGTGAAAATACACTAGAAGGTGGACACATCTCGGAATATAAATGGCGACAAATTCAGCAACAGCATAGTCTGGAACCTGCTGTTCCGGAAGATGCACAGCTTAAACCCATGGAGCCTTAATTAATGAAGAAATCCATGCATAAAATACCTGTTTTAGAGTGGTGTTTTCCACATCCCTTTGTTTCAATACTGGTAGGTTTAAGCTGGCTCATGCTGGCACATAGCACCGATGCCGCCAACCTGGCCATGGCAGTTTTACTGGGCATTGTTATACCGAAACTGGTTCAGCCCTTTATTATTCGTACACCGGATATTCACTGGGGTATGGCCTTAAAACTGTTTTTTGTAGTGTTGTGGGACATTGTTACCGCCAATATCAAGGTAGCCATTTTAGTACTTGGCCCCTCTCGCAACCTTAAGCCAAAATGGTTTAGGGTACCGCTAGAGAGTGATCACGAACAGGTTAACAGCTTGCTGGCGATGATTATTACTACCACGCCTGGAACAGTCAGTGCGGGCATAGATCAGGAACGTGGTGATATTCTAGTCCATGCCTTAAGTGCCGAAAGTGAGGAGGAAGAAATTGAAACTATCAAGCAACGCTATGAAGCTCCTTTACTGATCATCTTTAATGTCGAGCCAGCTCAAGGAGAAATCGAATGATCTTACCTTATGCACTAGGAATCTGCCTGATCGCGATTATGGTCTCGATGTTAATGTGTCTCTACCGTCTGGTTACAGGCCCATCCATAGTTGATCGGCTACTTGCACTGGACACATTTTTCCTGAATGCCACCTGTCTGGTAGTTGTACTCGGAATTTACTGGATGAGCACTTCACTGTTCGAAGGAGCACTGCTGGTGGCCATGCTGGGTTTTGTTTCTACTGTTGCGCTTGCCCGTTATTTTACCAGTGGCCATGTAATCGACTAGGAGAACGAAATGCAAGAACAGTTCATTATGGAAATACTGGTTTCTTTTTTCCTGGTGGTTGGCTCATTTTTTATGGTGGTTGGGGGCATTGGCATGGTGCGTTTACCCGATTTATTTATGCGTCTGCATGCCCCGACCAAGTCCAGTACTTTGGGCTTAGGTAGCTTCTTGATTGCCAGTATCATCTTCTCGGCATTCCATGGCCGCTTTGGTTTTGCTGAGATTTTAATCACCTTGCTGGCTTTTATCACAGCACCTGTTTCCGCTAATTTGATGGCACAGGCTGCGCTCCATCTGCGTTTACGCTCTAGAAGTGGTGATGTACCGGAAGCACTGGACCGGCCTTTGCCTTGGGAAGGTTATCGACGCCGGGTAACCAAGCGGATTAGAGAGAGTCGAAGAGGAAGAAAAAACACCCCAGATTCCTGATGATTCTATTTCAGAATATTAAGGATCTGGCTGAATCATCAGGTCATGATCAAGGACGGTACTTGACCTGAGATCAGTTACTCACATATCAAATAGATTATTAGAATTTATAACCACATTCTGAGCTTTTAATTTCCAAGAATGTATTGCTAGATAAAGATTAAAATATTCATGGAATCAATCATTAAATAATTGATATAAAGTTTAGTCCAATAATTAAAGAGTTTAATTTATAAACTAAAATTTTCATTTCTGGCTTAACAGAGCCACCCTTTATAGAATATGCGTAAAACCCGTAATAAAAGAACTTTTTTAATTCTTCACGTTCAAACTTTTTATTTCATATTAAATCATCAGTGATAAATATCAGGTCAGATTTTTACTTTAATAGCGCAATAAATAATTTAAATAAAATAAATTTTTCAATTAAAAAAAGCGGACTTTAAAGCCCGCTTTTTGCCAAAAATTTTTTAAAAGAATTCAGAATAGAAATTATTCTTCATCTTCTTTACGCTCAGGCAGGTCTTTCACTGCCTCAGCAATCAGCCCAAACATATAGTTGCCGTAGGCATTAGTCTTGTCGTAATGGAAACGCAATCTTGGTGTAATGCGTGTCTTAATACGACGACTCAATTCCTGGCGCAGGAAACCTGAAGCCTTGTTTAGAACTTCAAGTGTCTGCTGATGTGCCTGTTCATTCTGGTCATCAGATAACTCACGACCCATAACTGTGACATACACATCGGCATAACCTAAATCTGGGCTCACTTTCACGGCCGAGATGGTCACCAGACCACCCAGACGTGGATCTTTCAGCTCTTGGCGGATCAGTTCAGACAGCTCACGCTGTACACTGTCGCCCATACGCTTCAGACGTTGACTACCCGCCATTAAAGACTCCGTTTGATTTGCTGAACATCATAAACTTCGATTTTATCGAGTTCCTTGATGTCATTATAACCTTTAACTGCCAGACCACATTCGATACCCGCACGAACTTCGTTTACGTCATCTTTATAGCGGCGTAGAGATTCTAGTTCACCCTGGAATACTACAACGTCATCACGCAGGACACGGATTGGTTTATTACGATAAATCGTACCTTCCATGACCATACAGCCGGCAGCAGCACCAAACTTGCTTGAACGGAATACTTCACGAACCTGAGCTACACCCAGAATCGTTTCACGATGTTCTGGAGCCAGCTTGCCGCTCATTGCATCTTTTACATCATCAATCAGTTGATAAATCACGCTATAGTAACGGATATCAATTCCATCAATGTCAGCTTTCTGACGTGCTGTGTTGTCTGCACGAACATTAAAGCCGAGTAGTACCGCTTCAGAAGATTCAGCCAGTGTCACGTCAGATTCAGTAATTGCACCTACACCTGAACCAATGATACGTACTTTTACTTCATCTGTAGCCAAGTCGGCTAGCGCCACATGCAAGGCTTCTAAAGTACCTCGTACATCTGTCTTCAGTACCACGTTTACTACAGGCACATCTTTCTTGCCCATAGATGCCATGATATTTTCCAGACGCATTGCACTTTGACGCTCAAGACGTTTTTGGCGTTCACGATCCATACGGGCATCAGCAACTTCACGGGCTTTTTTCTCGTCATTCACCACAAGAACTTCATCACCCGCCATTGGCGCTTCTGGTAGACCCAGAATTTCTACCGGAATTGAAGGGCCTGCAGATTTAATCCGTTTACCGTTTTCATCTGTCATGGCACGTACACGGCCATAAGATGCACCGGCAAGAACCAGATCACCGACATTAAGCGTACCATTTTGTACCAGGATCGAAGTAACTGCACCACGGCCCTTATCGACACGCGCTTCAATAACCACACCTTGTGCTGCACCTTCTTCAGAAGCTTTGAGCTCCATCAGCTCTGCCTGAATCTGGATCAAGTCAAGTAACTCATCAATCCCTTCACCACTATGTGCAGAAACTTTGGCAACTGGTACATCACCACCCCATTGTTCAGGCACGATTTCTTTAGTGGTTAATTCATTCAGTACGCGGTCCGGATCAGCCGATTCTTTATCCATCTTGTTGATCGCAACAATAATCGGTGTTCCTGCAGCACGTGCATGATCAATTGCTTCTGCAGTTTGTGGCATGACACCATCATCTGCTGCAACGACCAGCACAACAATATCAGTCGCCTGTGCACCACGTGAACGCATTGCGGTAAAGGCAGCGTGTCCCGGAGTATCCAGAAAAGTGATAATTCCCTTGTCGGTTTTCACATGGTAAGCACCGATATGCTGGGTAATTCCACCTGCTTCACCGGCAGCCACTTTCGAGCGACGGATACGGTCAAGCAAAGATGTTTTACCATGGTCAACGTGACCCATAATTGTCACGACTGGAGGACGTGTAGTTTGAGCACCACGAGCCTCTTCAGCAGCTTCTAGCAGGTTATCTTCCGCCTGTGTATCAGAAACAAGTACCGGATTATGACCCATTTCTTCTACAACCAGGGCAGCAATTTCCTGGTCAATTGCCTGGTTCTGAGTTACCAGTTCACCCATTTTCATGAGTGACTTGATCACTTCACGTACTTTAACTGCCATTTTCTGTGCAAGATCAGCCACCACGATGGTTGAACCGATCTCAACATCATAAACCTGCTTTTTAACCGGTTTTTCAAAGCCATGTTTGTTGGCCTGACTGGTTTTTAAACCACGTTTATGCTGGTTCTGGTTAAATGACTGCTCTTCTTGACCACGACGACCACCTTTTTTCGGTGAACGTGTATTATTGGTATTGGTACCACGCTTGATTTCACGGTCTTCTTTAGCAAATGAATCTTCATATGCCTGACCAACCAGACCTGCCGCGAGTGGAGAATCATCTACAACACGAATAGTTTTGGTGGCATCTTCATTTGAATATTTGGAAGCCATCTGGCGCATTTGTTCAAGCGTACGCTGTTGTGCCTCTTCAGCAGCCTTGCGACGCGCAGCTTCTTCAGCCGCTTTTAATTGTGCTGCCTGCTCTTCACGTGCTTTACGCTGCTCTGCGGTCTCGGTTGGCTTGACTACCGGCTTAACAATCGGCTTATTGGTTGAGCGTTTTTTCACCACCACTTCAGCTTTTTGCGGGCTTTTCGCAGTTTCCTGCTTAGCTGCTGCACGCATTGCTTCCAATGTTGCATTCGCTTTATTTTCACCACTAAGTTTTTGCCCGTCATTTTCCTGACGCGCTGCCTGTTCAGCTTTTTGACGTGCAATCATGTCAGCACGTGCCTGCTCTTGCGCATCAGCTTTAGCACGCGCTTCAGCAGCAATCTGTTCAGGGTTCGGCTTAGTAAAAGTATGTTTTTTACGTACTTCTACATTAATCGTTTTCGCCTTACCTGAGGTACTGGCCACTTTAGCCGTACTAGTTGTTTTACGTTTCAACGTGATTTTTCCTACGCCACTATCCGCTTGCCCATGTACTTTTTTGAGATGACTCACTAGTACATCCTGCTGCTCGGTAGTAATAATATCTTCAGCCTGACGCTGTGGTAAGCCTGCATCGCGAACTTGCTCTAGGAGCTTTTCTACAGGACGACCTACGCTGAGCGCTAACTCTTGAATCGACTTGTCCGTCATATATTTCCTCCTAGTTAAACCATGATTCACGCGCTTTCATAATGAGCTGACCCGCACTCGCAGCATCCAAACCTTCAATATCAGCAATATCGTCAGTTGCCTGATCGGCCAGGTCATCTACAGTCACTACACCACGAGCGGCAAGTGAATAAGCAATCTCTCGTGTCATCCCTTCCATATTCAGAAGTTCTTCACTCGGATCTTGAATATTTTCCTGCTGTTTTAACGCATCCGCTAAAGCAGCTTCTTTGGCACGGCTTTGCAACAACTCGACCAGTTCAGTATCCAGCTCGATTTCATCGAAGGTTTCTGCCGGTACATAAGCCACTTCCTCAAGTGAAGTAAAGCCCATTTCAACCAGTGCCATCGCCAGGTCTTCTTCAATATCCAGACGTGAAACAAACATATCCAGATATTGCTGTGCCTCATTCTGCTGGCGAGCACGATACTCGTCTTCCAGCATCATATCCAGCTTGTAACCGGTAAGTTCTGAAGCAAGACGTACATTCTGGCCCTGTGAACCAATTGCACGTGCAAGCTGGTCACTGGTCGCAAAAATGATATCAGCACTATGTGTATCTTCATCCAGTACAATTCCAGAAACATCAGCCGGCTCTAGGGCACTGGCAATATACTGGGCCGGATCATCAGACCACACTACAACATCAATACGCTCACCGTTGAGCTCCTGCTGAACAGCCTGGATACGTGTACCACGCATACCAATACATGCACCCACCGGATCAATACGGTGGTCATTGGTTTTTACGGCAATTTTAGCACGAACACCAGGTTGACGTGCTGCTGCTTTAATCTCAATGATTTCTTCAGAGATTTCAGGAATCTCTTTTTTCATCAGGGCAATCAGCATTTCAGGCTTGGCACGCGAAAGTAGAAGCTGAGCGCCACGGCCTTCACGGTTTACACTGTACAAAATGGCATTGATCCGCTGTTTTGGACGCAAAATCTCTTTAGCGATCATTTCTTCACGCGCCAGATAAGCTTCTGCATTATCTCCCAGATCAATGATAAAGCCATCTTTGGTCTGCTTCTTCACTTCACCGTAAATCAGCTCGCCTACTTTAGACTCATAAGCATCTGCAATGAGCGCACGCTCTGCTTCACGAATCTTTTGTACAATAACCTGTTTGGCAATTTGAGCTGCGATACGGCCAAATTCAATTGACTCGACTTCCAGCTCCCGAATATCGCCAATTGACCATTTTGCTGGGTCTACATCGGAAATCGCATCTTGACATGCCGGCATTTCATGGTCTTCATCTGCAACCACTTCCCATTGACGGAATGTACGATAATCCCCAGTCTTACGATCAATTTCAACACGTAAACGTGCTTCTTCTGCGGTGGTACCTTCGTAGAATTTTTTCTTCGTCGCTGCAACAAGCGCCTGCTCTAAAGCTTCGAAGATCGCTTCCCGACTAACACCTTTTTCATTACTGACCGTTTCAACAACGGTAAGAATTTCACGGCCCATAAGTCACCTATTAAATTGAATTCTTCTTAATGGAATTAATTTAGTCCTGATAGATCAAATTTGCTTTATCGATATTGTTGCTATCGATTTCGAGCACCTTGCTGCCTTCTACTTCTACCTGAATCTGTTCTTGCTCCAGGTCCACACTCACCAGTTTAGCTTGAAATTTACGGCGGTTATCAACAGCACTAATCAGACGTAGAGCCACCTGCTGACCAATATAAGCCGACATCTGTTCAAGCTGGAAAAATGGGCGATCCCATCCTGGTGAAGAGACTTCAAGTGAATATTCACCTGAGATTGGATCATGCACATCAAGAATTGCGCCCACTTGCTGGGTCACCCGGACACAGTCCTGCACACCAATTCCACGGCCCTGTTCCAGCTCACCGTCTTCATTCAGCACAGGTTCTGCATTTTCATCTACAGGTTTATCAATAAAGATGCGGACTAAAGAACGTTTGCCCTGAGGAAGGAATTCGATTCCCCACAACTCGACGTCACAGGCTTCGACCGCTGGTGCAATTAAATCATGGAGGGCTTGGGTTTTATTTGATAATTTCATTTACTCTCGTCTTCTCGTGCCATTCAACCGGTCAGTACGTTCTGACCGATGCAGACTGTTATAGTGAAGCATCACTATTTGACCAATTGATGTCGACACTACACGATAGCCAATAAAAAAGGGCGTCAATCGCCCCTATATTTTACACAGAAAACTAAAGTCCACTGTGCAAAAAGGCCCACCTATTTGTGAGCCCTCTTAGAAACTTGGTAGCGGGAGCTGGATTTGAACCAACGACCTTCGGGTTATGAGCCCGACGAGCTACCAGACTGCTCCATCCCGCATCAACGTGCAAAAATTATAAACGAATTTCAAAAAAAGTCAATCTAACTTACAAGAAACTCTCAACTGCTTTACACTGCAATTGAATTGGTAGCGGGAGCTGGATTTGAACCAACGACCTTCGGGTTATGAGCCCGACGAGCTACCAGACTGCTCCATCCCGCATCAATGTTTTCTGCTGCATGCATCAACGATCTGGTTTATCGTTGGTGCGGAAGGGGGGACTTGAACCCCCACGCCCGAAGGCACTACCACCTCAAGGTAGCGTGTCTACCAATTCCACCACCACCGCAGCAGGTCGCATTCTAGTAGCTTCCCTAGTAAAAGAAAAGCTTTAATTTAAATTATTCACCAGTTTTCGGTGCAGTTGGTGAAGTTTCAGGCGAAACCGGTTGCGCAGGCACACTGGTTTGTACACTTTGCAAGCTATAAGCAGCTGTAGTCTGTTTTTTTGCAAAGACTGCCAGGGTCAGGCTGGTTACAAAAAACAGTGCAGTTAAAATAGCGGTGAGCCGGGTCATGAAGTTACCAGACCCCGAAGCACCAAATACGGTTGCCGCACCACCGCCTCCAAAAGAAGCTCCGGCGTCAGCACCTTTACCATGCTGGACCAGGATCAGTCCAATCATCAAAACAGCCAGAATAATATGTATTACCAATACAAACGTATGCATGCCGAACTCCTCATTCTTTTATTTGGGCAAATGCCTGAGCAATTTTATGGAAGGACTCGGCGTTTAAGGAAGCCCCGCCAACCAGTGCCCCATTAATATCCGGACAGGCTGCCAGCTCTACTGCATTCTCAGGCTTAACACTGCCACCGTAGAGGATGGTTATATTAGAGCCAAGCGGGGTGATTTGGCAAAGTGCTTCACGAATTTTTTCATGCATAGCCTGTGCATCTGCGGCAGAGGCAGTCTTACCCGTACCAATTGCCCAGATCGGCTCATAAGCAATCATGATATTTTGCCATTGCTCGGCCTGTACAACTTCGGCAATGTCACAAATCTGTTGCAATACCACTTGTGCTGCCTGCCCTGCCTCACGCTGCTCCAGGCTTTCCCCTACACAATAAATAATTTTTAGACCGGCATTTAATGCATTTTTAATTTTTTCTTTTAAAATCTTTAGATCATCACCCAACAGTTCTCGACGCTCTGAATGGCCTATGAGCACCCAGTGAATCTGACTGTCTTTTAATAGCTCTGCACTAACTTCGCCGGTATACGCCCCAGTTCCTGCTATACGTGAGACATCTTGTGCCACTATATGCACCGGACTTGCAGCATTTTCAAGCTGCTGTTTTGTAGAGGTCAGCGCAATTGCCACAGGCGCTATCCCCAACTGACATTGCTCAGGACTGATGTGCTGTTCTATAAGTAATTGCTTAAATTGTTCAATGAGTTGCTGGGCATCTGCGTGCATTGGGTTCATTTTCCAATTACCAACAACCCAAGGAATAATTGTCGAACCCGACATACTTCTAACCTTTCATCAAAAATGCACCACATTCTACACGGAATTCATCTATTTGAAGATAAATTTCGTAACTCCATTGCTGCTATTAGGCTTTTAAAGTTAAGCTTATTGTTCTGTGATATGTCCTAACGATCTATATAGAAAATTCTTCTTAAAGATAGCCATTGTTCAGGTTAAATACATGATTTCATACCAGAGCCTTTATTTAAACTGTGGTATTTTTCGGCAACAAAAGTATAATTTTACAGAGATCTATAAATCGTCGGTCATTTAAAGGCGCAATAAACAATGACAGTTAATTTTACTCCAAAGTTTTCCGGTTTTATTCGCCGTCTGGTTGAGGATAACCACGTGTCTGCTGCTGAAATGCAGAATGCGGTCGATACTGCTAAAAGAAACCGGCAGGATATCGTGCCTTATCTGATCGATCATTTTAAACTTTCGCCCTTACTGATTGCAGAATTTATCTCGATTGAGTTTGGTGAAGCTTTATTCGATTTGGCTGTTTACGATACTGTCCAGATTCCACGAGATGTAGTTGATGAGAAACTGATACTCAAGCATCGGGTCTTGCCACTTATTAAGCGTGGTCATACCCTGTTTGTTGCTACCAGTAATCCCACCAATATTGAAGCTTTAGAAGCTGTCCGGTTTAACAGTAAACTGAATATTGAAGTTGTTATTGTCGAGCATGACAAACTGCAGCGTACTATTGAGCAGAATTTTTCTGAAGAAAGCAATTTTGATTTTGGTGATGAAGAACTCAATATTGATGTTTCAACCAGCAATTTAGATGAGGACGACAGTCAAGATAATACGCCTCAGGAAGAAGAAGCTCCAATTGTTAAATATATTAACAAGTTATTGGTAGATGCCATTCGTATTGGTGCATCAGACTTACATTTTGAGCCTTATGAAAAATATTACCGGGTACGTTACCGGGTCGATGGCGTGTTAAGACAGGTTGCAACACCACCTTTACAGCTGGCTACCCGACTGGCTTCACGTTTAAAGGTTATGTCACAGATGGATATTTCCGAAAAGCGCGTTCCCCAAGATGGCCGGATCAAATTAAAACTCTCTAAAACCAAAGCTATTGATTTCCGTGTGAACTCACTGCCTACACTATTTGGAGAAAAACTGGTTCTGCGTATTTTGGATCCGTCCAGCGCCATGCTGGGTATTGATGCATTAGGCTATGAACCCGAGCAAAAAGCCCTGTTTATAGAAGCTTTAGAAAAGCCGCAAGGTATGTTACTCATTACCGGGCCTACCGGTTCCGGTAAAACCGTATCGCTTTATACAGGCCTCAATATTTTAAACCGTGAGGATACCAATATTTCGACTGCCGAAGACCCGGTAGAAATTAATCTTGAAGGTATTAACCAGGTCAATGTGAACAATAAAGTCGGGTTAAGCTTCTCTGCCGCGCTAAAGTCATTCCTGCGTCAGGATCCAGATATTATTATGGTAGGTGAGATTCGTGACCTGGAAACAGCAGAGATTGCCATTAAAGCAGCTCAGACCGGTCACATGGTTATGTCTACCCTGCATACCAACAGTGCTCCTGAAACACTAACACGCCTAAGAAATATGGGCGTAGCAGCATTTAATATTGCCACTTCAGTTAATCTGGTCATTGCACAGCGTCTAGCTCGACGTTTATGCAACCAGTGCAAGGTACCAGCAGAGATTCCTAGAAATAGTCTGCTTGAGATGGGCTTTACCGAAGATGATCTAGCCATCCCTGATTTTCAGGTTTATCAACCTGTCGGTTGCCCGGAATGTCGTGATGGTTATCGGGGTCGTGTGGGTATCTATGAAGTAATGAAAGTTACACCGGAAATTTCAAAAATTATTATGGAAGACGGTAACGCCCTTGAAATAGCAGCAACAGCAGCACGCCTGGGTTTTGATAACTTGCGTCGTTCTGGCCTGAAGAAAGTCATGCAAGGTGTAACCTCTTTACAAGAAATTAACCGTGTGACCAGTGAATAAAGTCAGCATTTAAAAATAAGGATAAAGCAATGGCAGTCAAAAAAGCACAAATGATGCCGACTTTTGCTTATGACGGCGTCGACCGTAAAGGAATTAAAGTTAAAGGGGAGCTGACAGCCAAGAATATGGCGTTGGCTAAGGTGACTTTGCGCAAGCAAGGAATAACTATCAAAACCATTCGGGAAAAACGTCGCAATATTCTAGAAGGCTTGATGAAGAAAAGGGTTTCTACACTAGATATCACTATCTTTACACGTCAGCTGGCCACCATGATGAAAGCGGGTGTTCCCCTTGTACAAGGTTTTGAAATTGTCGCTGAAGGTCTCGAAAATCCGGCTATGCGTGAAGTGGTTTTGGGTATTAAGGCTGAAGTTGAAGGGGGCAATACATTTGCCGGTGCACTGCGTAAATATCCCCAATATTTTGATAACCTGTTCTGCTCACTGGTCGAATCTGGTGAACAGTCCGGTGCACTTGAGACCATGCTCGACCGGGTAGCCATCTATAAAGAAAAGAGTGAACTCCTCAAGCAGAAAATTAAAAAAGCCATGAAATATCCCGCCACAGTTATTGTGGTTGCAGTCATTGTAACCATTATTCTGATGGTTAAGGTAGTTCCGGTATTCCAGGACCTGTTTAGCTCGTTTGGTGCAGATCTGCCTGCATTTACCCAGATGGTTGTCAATATGTCGAACTGGATGCAGAAGTACTGGTTTATTCTCATTATCGCAATTGCTGCTCTTATTTTCGGTTTTCTTGAAGCCAAAAAGCGGAGCCAGAAGTTCCGTGATGCGCTTGACAGAATGGCTCTTAAACTGCCAATTTTTGGTGATCTGGTCTATAAAGCAATTATTGCCCGTTATAGCCGTACGCTGGCAACCACATTTGCAGCCGGCGTACCACTTATTGATGCACTGGAATCTACTGCCGGTGCAACTAATAATGTAATTTATGAGCAGGCTGTCATGAAAATCCGGGAAGATGTAGCAACCGGTCAGCAGCTTCAGTTTGCTATGCGTGCCTCTAACCGTTTTCCGCCTATGGCAGTACAGATGGTTGCCATTGGAGAAGAGTCGGGTGCCCTTGATGCCATGTTAGATAAAGTCGCGACACATTTTGAAAATGAAGTTGACAATGCCGTTGACGGTCTGACTTCCATGATGGAACCCCTGATTATGGCAATTCTGGGTGTATTAGTGGGTGGCCTTGTGATCGCCATGTATCTGCCAATTTTCCAGATGGGTTCAGTTGTTTAATGCAAGAATTAATTACCTTATTAAGTAATAACCCGACTGCGCTCTACATTGTGGTTGGGCTTTTCAGTCTATGTATTGGCAGTTTTTTAAATGTCGTTATTCTTCGCACTCCTAAAATGATGGAGCAGGAATGGCGCAATGAATGTCAGTTGTTGCTTCATCCAGATCAGCCCCTAATTGATGAAACAAAACTCACGCTCAGCTATCCGGCTTCTACCTGTCCCAACTGTCATACGCCGATTCGCTGGTATCAGAATCTGCCTTTAGTCAGCTGGCTGCTACTCAGAGGCAAATGTGGTCAATGCCAGAATCCGATCAGTATCCGTTACCCTCTAGTTGAACTTTTAACTGCTCTGTGTTCACTTATTGTAGTAGCTGTCTATGGCCCTACCCTGCAAATGCTATTTGGTCTGTTACTGACTTGGGCATTAATTACCCTGACCTTCATCGATTTTGATACCCAACTGCTTCCAGACCGGTATACCTTGCCGCTTGCCGCCTTAGGCCTAGCTCTAAACAGTTATGCATTATATACCTCGGCAAGCTCTGCTATTTGGGGTTATGTGATTGGGTTTTTATGCTTATGGATTGTGTATTACCTGTTTAAAGTCATCACCGGCAAAGAAGGCATGGGATACGGGGACTTTAAGTTACTGGCCGCACTCGGAGCATGGATGGGTCCTTTAATGCTGCCTTTAATTGTGCTACTTTCATCTTTAGTCGGGGCAATTATTGGTATCGTACTGCTCAAGATTCGCAAGGAAAACCAGCCTTTCGCCTTTGGTCCCTATATTGCGATTGCTGGCTGGATCGCTTTTTTATGGGGTGAGCAAATTATGAAAATTTATCTGGGAGGCTGATATGACATTTATCTTGGGGTTAACAGGAGGAATAGGCAGTGGAAAGTCAGCTGCCAGCCAGTGGTTTGAGTCTCAAGGTATACAGGTCGTAGATGCCGATGTAGTAGCACGTGAAGTGGTACAGCGTGGCCAGCCAGCACTGGCACAAATTCATGATGCCTTTGGTGACTGGGTGTTACAAGAAGATGGCGAGTTAAACCGGCGGGCATTGCGTGAACATATTTTCAAGCTACCGGAAGCGCGTCAGACTCTGGAAGGAATTACCCATCCTGCTATCCGCCAGGCGTTAATCCAGCAGCTACAGGCTGCCCAAAGTCCTTATGCCATACTGGTTTCTCCTCTTTTATTTGAAACCAATCAGCATGAACTTGCCCAGCATACACTTTTAGTCGATACCAGCGAAGATATCCAGATTATGCGTGCCTGTGCGCGTGACCAGCAGTCTGAGGAGCAGATCCGTCAGATCATTGCCGCACAGATGCCTCGCTCACAAAAACAGACTCTCGCTCATGATATTGTAACCAATGATGGCCACCTGGAACATCTATATGCTCAATTACAGCCTCTTCATCAGCTTTACCTCATCAAGGCCGAAAAGCTAAAAGCAGATTAGGAGATGCGAGAGTCTGAACCAGAACCTTTTTTCTGGTTTTCCAGCTGCGCCTGTAAAGTATCTTTGCGGAACCAGCGCCATGGCTGTAAAGCTCCAAAACTCATCCCGATTAGTCCAGCAAGCACAGAGAGACTTAATGATTCGCCGAGCAGTGGTATAGCAAGCAAGGCTGCAATAAAAGGTGCCAGAGTTACAATACTTCCAGTTTTAAAAGCCCCTAAACGCTCAATGGCTGCCACATAAGTCAGGGTAGCAATGATTACCACAAAAACGCCGTGGAAAAGTGTCTGGATAACCAGATGCAGAGGTTCTGGCTCACTGAGATGTTTAGGTATAAATAACAAGTAAATTGGAACATAGATAAGGGCTGACCAAATTACGACGCTCGCCATAGAGTGCCACGCAGACAGCTTCCATTGCTTGAGCAGTACAGTAAATACGCCCCACCAGATGGCACTGGTAAATAGAAGGATATCTCCTATACCAAATGCATGACTGCTTGAGCGTGAAATCAGATAACTCATGACAGCTAAAGCAAGTAGCATAATGCCAAGACTTAGCCAGGTATGCTGATCAAAAGGCTGTTTAAATAAAATCCATGCTGCTACAGCAGTGGTTAGTGGAATACAACCGTTGAGAAAAATCGCGGCATGGGCAGCAGGAGCATACAAAAATGCTGTATACACTGTTAAGCAGTATCCTAAGCCGCCAATCAGTGCCAACAGAACAGACTGCCTCGTCCATAAAAATGCCGTATCTTTTTTATACAGCAGAATAGGCATGAGAATGAGAAAGGCCAGACCGAAACGTAAGGCCGTAATATCCCAAGGACTGATATGCCACTGGGCATTTAAACGGGAGAATAAAGTGAAACCGCCCCAGATACACATGGTAATCGCCACAAACAGATAACCTTGAACCCGGGGAGTCATACTGAATCCTTTTAATTAATCAACTTATAAACTTTTAGCATTACGCTGACGACAGGCTTCATAGAGCGCCATACCGGTTGCCACACTGACATTTAAACTTTGCAGATTTCCAGCCATCGGAATGTAAACCTTGTGGTCGCACTGTGCCTGGGTGATAGGTCTTAAACCGGTATCTTCAGCACCCATTACAATCACTATAGGTCCGGTCAGGTCACATTGCTGAAGCGGCAATGCTTGTTCGTCGAGCATGGTTCCTATTACTCGTACTTGTGAATGCTCTTTCATCTGTGCAAGCGTACGGGCCAAATTGGTAACCTGAATGAACTTGACTTTCTCCGCCCCACCGGCTGCCACTTTCCGTGCCGTCGGTGTCAGACTGGCTGAACGGTCACGTGGCACAATAACTGCCTGTACACCCATTGCTGCGGCTGTACGAATACAGGCCCCCAAGTTATGCGGATCAGTTACCTGATCCAGGGCCAGCAATAGAACATCCGGTGTTTGTTCAAGTAACTGTTCTAGATCTTTTTCATTCATAACCGGATGTGGACGGACAGCAGCCACAACCCCCTGATGAAAGGGTAACCCGGCCAGCTTTTCAAGACTGTCCCGGCTGGCTTTTTGCACGCTAATTCCGAAAGGTTCAGCCAGTTCCAGAATCTTTTGCAAACGCTGGTCTTCACGCCCTTTTAGTGTAAACAGGGTCAGAACCCGTTCTGGCTCCAGTTCTAATAATGACTCCACTGCATGAACGCCATAATAATATTCAGGTTTCGCCATGAACGACCTCTAAGCTGGTGACTTGTGAAAAACAAAAATCCTGCAAAGTAACTTCGCAGGATCTCCTATATCAGTCTAGTGTACCTGATTTATTGCAGAATGCTTAGCCTTCTAGGTGGCAAACATAATCAAGCACATCATCAGTTTCAATTTTAAAGGTGCTGTTACCTGGTACATAAAAAGACTGACCGGCGCGGAACAGTTCAGCCTCTTCATTATTGGCAATTTTAACACGGCATTCACCAGAGATAATCTCCATACGCTCAGGCACATGGGTTTCAAAGGTAAGCGGCTGCTCTGTCGGTAAAATGACCCCCAGAGTTTTTTTAGTACCGTCTTCAAATAAAATTGTATGGCTAATACACGAACCACCAAAATAGACATTTGATTTTTTTATTACTGATACATGATCAAACTGTGCTGACATGCGTATTCTCCAGATAATGCGCATTTATATACGTTATGATTGCGGTAGTTTAATTGCGGCGGCGCAACTAATCAATTGCCGTTTCAACAGGAAAAATCAATATTTTCCATTCCTTGCTGTTCAGTTTATTCAGATCTACAGGCAGTCTTGAACCAATAGTTGAAAGTTCCAGCATAGAGGTTGGTGAGCGACCATTTTTTATCATTCTCTGTCTATAACTTACTATGATATTGTGTCTGCTATATTTGTTGCACTTATGGTTATACAGATAAAATTTTGAGTTAAACATCTAATTCATCATTACATTTTTGATCAAACCGTATTTTTCATTTTGTAATTCTAACCATCAACAATATATGACTGGTATAACAACAATAGAACACTGATCTTTGCTGGCAATATATTCTCTTAATTAGTTTTCAGTATTGTTAAAGCGAATACAGCTTTTTGCCAAGAACAGAACAACTGTATTTACAAAATTTTTATTCGCATATTTATTTTAAGATCGCGTTATCATATTTTGAATGTCTTAAAATAAAAGCCATCTTGTGACCACAACAAAACTTGACTATCTTAGACACAAACCTTTCGCAGCCTGGATGCGTTTATGCTGACACATTTAACACTGATCAATTTTGCGCTTGCTGACCATCTGGCCCTTGATATTGAACAAGGTTTTAACGTACTCACAGGTGAGACCGGCGCTGGTAAATCCTTATTACTTGATGCGCTTTCTGCCTGCCTCGGTGAACGTACCGATACCAACTATGTTCGTTATGGCACAGACAAGGCCGACATTACTGCCGTCTTCAGCTACCAGCCAGATAGCCCTGAAGCAGGGTGGCTCAGTGCGCATGAGTTAAATGATGAATCAGGTGAAATACATTTACGCCGTGTAATTTTTGCTACAGGCCGCAGTAAAGCCTGGATCAATGGCCGCCCGAGCAGCCTATCTGAACTGAAAGAAATTGGACGTCTTCTGGTTCAGCTTTATAGCCAGCATAGTCAGCAGCAGCTTCTAGAACCCCCTTATCCACGCAAGTGGCTAGACCGCTACAGTAATTTTTATAATGAGGCCCAGCAAGTACGTGATGCATATAGCCAGTGGCAGAAGAATATTCGCCAGCATCAGGCCGCGCTTGAAGCACAGGCTAGCCGATTACAGCGGATCAGTACGCTGGAGCTACAGCTTGAAGAACTTGAAGATATAGTTGCTATTCACTATAAAGAAATAGAGCAGGAATTTGACCGTCTCAGCCATCATGAACATATTATGCAGGACTGCGCTTACAGCCTGAATGTACTCGATGAAGCGGAATCCAATCTTTCTCAGGAGCTCTCTTCGGTAATTCGCCGGCTGGAAACACATGCTGGGCGTAGTGAACAGCTGTCCAGTATTTATAATGCATTATTAAATGCGCAAAGTGAACTAGATGAAGGAACAGCGCAGCTACGCCAGTTTATTGACCGGCAGAGCTTTGATCCAGAACGCATGGAAGAGCTGAATACCCAGCTTGAGATTTTTCATCGTTTGGCCCGTAAGTATAGAATCCAGCCAGAGCAGCTAAAAGAAGAATATGAACTCTGGCAGCAGGAACTGGAAAAACTGCAACAACTCGAAGACCCAGAAATGCTGGCCGAACAGGTTGAACGCGCTCATCAGGACTTTTTGCAGAAGGCTGAGCATCTGGACCAGATTCGACGTGAAGCCGCGATACCACTTGCCAAACAGCTGACTGAACAGGTAAAACCACTGGCCCTGCCCGAAGCTTATTTTGAATTCCGTTTTGATGCACTGGAACAGCCTACTGCAGAAGGCCTGAGCTTTATCCAGCTACTGTTTACCGCCAATAAAGGCATACCGGCCCAACCACTGGCACGGGTAGCTTCAGGAGGTGAGCTGTCACGTATTGCACTGGTAATGCAGGTGATGAATGCCGAGAAAACTGAAGCTGAGGTTCTGGTGTTTGATGAAATCGATGTCGGGATCAGCGGCGGTACTGCCGAGATTGTAGGACGACTGCTTGGCGGGCTGGCACAGCATGTACAAATTCTGTGTATTACCCATCAGGCCCAAGTGGCGGCTCAATCTGACCAGCATCTTCTGGTAAAGAAACTGCAGACTGATCCGGCCAGCAGTACCATCATTGAACTGGATGAAGATGAAAGGATTCAGGAACTGGCCCGTATGACAGGTGGCGTTGAAATTAGTAACACCACCTTGCAGCATGCCAGACAGTTGCGTCAGCTTAAATTCCAGCAGGCTTAATAGATATATTTTTTAGCAATCAGCAGCCAGTTTGAGCTCTTGATTTTTATGAAATCGCCACAATTATCTTCAATCAGCAGATTTTATATTCTAGTCTGTCCCCATTCTGCAAGCCTTGAATAGTCAGTATTTAATTCAAGGCTACATCTGACCAATAAGTTTCTGCTTTTTTTTGCTGAAAGGCACAGATGCTTACGTGCAGAGGATTGTATTCTCGACAGTAGTCACTTATAAGTGGAGAGACCATACTCTGTAATTTTATTGAAATTTATCTTTTTGCCTCAATTTTTGTTCCAGACAAAACTTTATGCTGACAATTTAGGAGAACAGCTTAGGTGACCAAACAATATTTGACGCATCGTTGTCTTATCGCTCCTCCAGAAATTGCCGATGATTTCTTTGCTCATACGGTCATCTATCTGGCTCGACATGATGAAGACGGCGCACAAGGGATTATTATCAACCGACCTGCTGGCATTCAGATCAAAGAATTGTTGAATGACCTGGAAATTGATGCAGATAATGTCCAACCTCATGATGTGCTTCAGGGCGGTCCATTGCGCCCGGAGGCAGGTTTCGTTTTACATACTGGTCAACCCGTCTGGCATTCGTCTATTGCTATTGGTGAAAACGTTTGTATCACCACCAGTAAAGATATTCTGGATGCAATTGCACACAATGAAGGAGTGGACCGTTACCAGATAGCGCTGGGTTATGCCAGTTGGAGCAAAAATCAACTTGAAGAAGAGATTGCACGCGGTGACTGGCTCATCTGTGATGCAGATATGGATCTGATTTTTAATCTACCTTACGATGACCGCTGGGACGCTGCCTATAAAAAAATGGGCCTAGACCGTACCTGGCTAGCTTCCGAGATTGGTCATGCCTGATGCCTCTCATCCGGGCCTGATTATGGCTTTTGACTTTGGCACTCAGAAAATGGGCATGGCTATCGGACAGGCAGCTATTCAGAGTGCTAATCCCTTGACGCTCTTCCCGATGAAGGATGGGATCCCGAATTGGGAACATTTGCTGAAGATTGTCAAAGAATGGCAACCGGATCTGTTTCTGGTCGGTTTACCCTTAAACATGGATGAGAGTGAGTCAGAACTTTCTGCCCGTGCCCGCAAGTTTGCACGGCGACTGCGTCATCAGACCAACATTGAAACCCTGATGGTGGATGAGCGTCTAACGACTCGCGAAGCCCGTAGTGAACTGAGTCAGTATCAGGCTCAGGGTGGGAACCGTAAACTTGCGGCTGACAGTATTGCAGCTGCCCTGCTGATTGAAAGCTGGTATCGGGAACCAGATGGTCTTAAGCCCTGATATTTTATCTTCTATAAAAAAAGAAAAGTAATACTCTTCTTTTTAATGATTTTTGCCAAGACCGGTTAAATATGATCTTTGGCTTCAATAATTCGTACTGTTGCAGTACGGCCTGATACCAGGGTTAACCGGTTTTCTGGCAATTTATCAATCATGATTTTGACCGGTACCCGCTGTGCCAGACGCACCCAGCTAAATGTAGGGTTGACGTTGGCCAGCAGGTTAGAACTGTTGCCACGCTCACGGTCCTCAATTCCTGTTGCTATACCCTGCACATGACCATAAATCTTTTTCGAATCTCCCATGAGCTGTACTGTGGCTTTATCTCCCACATGTATTCTGTCAAGTTTGGTCTCTTCAAAATAACCGACCACATAGAGCTGCTGGCGGTCGACCAAGGCAGCCACTGCCTGTCCAGATTTCACGTAATTACCAGGACGCATATCGAAATTGGATAAAGTGCCGTCTGCCGGTGCAATAACTGCTGAGCGGTGCAGGTTGAGTTCAGCCAGATGTACTTGGCTGGTGGCAGCTTCAATCAATGCTTTCTGCTGGCGGATAGTAGCCTGCGCCTGCTGAATAGCAGCCTGCATCTGTTCATGTTCGGCACGCGCCTGGTCACGCACTGCGAACATCTGGTCCTGTTCCTGCTTGGAAATTGCACCATTCATTAGGCTGGCATAACGCTGTGCATTTTTCTCTGCCAGCCGGATATTGGCTTGAGACTTGATTGAGTTGGCATGTGACTGGGCTAGAGCAGCTTCAGCTTCGGCCAGCCCTGCCTTGGCTTTAGCCAGATCAGATTTAGCCTGTTCAACATCCAGCGCCTGACGGGCGACATCTATTTTAAACAAGACCTGACCTTTTTTTACCGTCTGGTTATCTTGTACCAGAACTTCTGTGACCAGCCCGGAAACATCTGAAGAAACCTGCATCACATCACCCTTCACCCGACCGTCACGGGTCCAGGGTGCAGCATTATAGTAGTTCCATAAATGTATAATGGCATAGAGAGCAACTGCCGCCACCAGCAGCAGAGATAAGGGACGAAGCAGCTTGCGCGCATCAAATGAGTTCATCACGGTCAACCTATCACCAGAGAAAATCAAGCAGAAAAATAAAGAAAGAGCCAGTGGATACAGAGCAGTAGCACTAGATACCAGCAAAGATGAAATATGCCTGGCCACATAATCCAGCCATTTGTAACCCAGCGATGGGTAAATACATCTGTAAGCTTGAGTAATCCGTAAGCCAAAATCGCCTGTATCAGCAGAATCGGAACATAAAGTCCATAAATATTGACTTCACCCATCTCACGCTCCTGCCATATTAAAATGTAGTTGTGTATTGCTCATCCCGATATGGCAAATACTGCACTGGATATTGTTCAGTGAAATTAGCAGTCGAAGTCGCAGCTCATTATCTTTAACATTTGTGGCAAGTAAACGTAACTCTTTGATCTGCCGTACAAGTTCAGTGGATGGTACAGCGTTCCACAGGTCTACCTGTTCACGTAGTTCAAAATAGTGCTCGAGCTGCTGGCCCAGCTGTTCAATCTGTTTCACCAGCAGCTCATGATCAGATAATTGACCTGCCAGTTCCTGCAGCCGGCTTAAATCGACAATCGCACTACATTCAACCAGTGCTGCATTAATCGAAGAACGAATCTCAGATGACTGAACCATTTTGGTATTCAGTACACCGATTCGGTCGAGCATACTTCTAAGATGAATCCTGAACTGGGTACCATAAGGCAATACAAGTGCTTGGCGCATGGCTTTACTATGCAGGGCCAGTATTCGTGTTGCGCTGGTTTCTGGTGACATGGCACGTACAAAATAGATCACAATCAGTGAGACCAGTACACCCAGAATCATGGCAAAAGAGCTGTCAAAATAGGTCACTGCATCCATACTGTAAGAATTACGCAGATTTAGCCCCATCATGGTATTAATACCCAGTACCATTCCTACTGGCATCAGAGAAGGATTGGCCATCATGGATACAGAAAACAGGAACATGGGCAGAAGCACCAGTGCCAGCTCCCAAAACGCCGTAATATGTGGAAAAATACCAAAGGCATATACAAACACCAGCCCAGCCGAAACCAGACTGCCCCAGATAAAGATACGTAGCACGGGTACCGGGTTATCAAGTGCTGTCAAAATACATGCTGTTACTGCCCCCATCTGTGCCATCATGAAGCCCATGCGCCAGCCAGAAAGGATCCAGAGCGCACAAACGATCAGTGTAATCAGAAAGGCGCTGATACCTCCGCGCACTGCCACGCCATAATCACGATGTAAACTCGGATAAGTTGTAGTAATTGGAGTAATACTCTCAGGGATATTTTTCTCACCTGCCTGAATCAGCCCCCACAATAATTTAACCGTCCGGATATTATGAATAAAATGCCGGATATCCATTCTTATACTGCTTAAAACGATATATTGTTCAGGGTTAACGTCTCGCAGCAATTCATTGAAGTCAGCCTGGAACTCTGGAGGCAATTCAGTCAATTGGCTCTCGGCTACAGGGTGCTTTTGATTTAGAAAATTCAGCACATGCTGCTGAAGTTTTTCCAGATACTCAGATTTTTTAAAACCAAGTTGATAAAGCTGTTCGCGTTTTTCCGACATGGCGACCAGATTGGCAATTACCATGGACATTTGATGCAGCATTTCCTGCAACTGTTTGGTCATGCCCTGCAATTCACCCTTCTCATAAGACAAGTGCACAGCAAGTGCATGAATATCGCTACTGTCACGGGTTATGCCAGCCAGTAGTTCGCTATAGTTCTGATCTGGATGTGGATTTTTCAATAAATTACTGAACAGGTTTTCAGTATCATTCAGAAGTTTAGTGACACGCTGTCTGATGACCGAGCCAATATGTACCGGTAAAACTGTCGCTGAGACCACAGCATGGGCAATCACCCCGATTGAAATTTCCAGTACCCGAGCCAAAGCCAGATCAAAGATGTTATAGCTGTCTATATAGCCAATCGCATTACATACGATCATGGCAGTAGAATAACCGGCCAGCATAAATACATAACTGCGCGGTGTACGGTCCAAAAGAGAAATATAAAGTGCAAAACCGACCCATAGTGCCAGTACAACAGAAAATAGCCACGGCGTATTGATCAGGGGTGGAGTCAATAGCAATGCGGTTATCGCCCCGGCAACCGTTCCGATGAGCCGGTATACACATTTGGAAGAGACCATGCCTGAGAATGGACTGGCAATAATCATCACTGTACCAATCGACCACATCGGGTTAATCAGATCCAGACGAAAAGATACAAATAGAGCCAGCATGCCGGCAATAAAAGTTTTAAGCGCAAAAGTCAGTTCCATCCGGCCCGGACGAAAGGCCAAGATTTGTTTAAATAGCATGTGGTATCTCGAAAATAGAAATCCGTTTTAAGGCGTACTTCCAAGTCAACATCAACTTACCTAGACCTGCCAAATATCGCACATAGCAGGACCCTAGCTTTTAAGCCCTGATATAGATATTGCAGCAGTCAACACATCTCCGTTTTAAAAGCAGGATCAATGTTCAGGTAAGTTTTCTTTCAGACGAAAGAAAAGGAGAGAATAAACAGCACTTATTTTAATCTTGATAGTTTCTAAATAAGATACTTAATGTGAGTATTTTTTCAAATAAACAAAAAATAGTCAATAAAGTATCTTATTATGATAATAAATAAATTATTTTGATTACTAGTTATTCCTTAAGCGTACTTTAATAGGCCAAGTTTTCCAGCCTGAAAATATATTCACCGGTCTCTACAATTTGTTATAAAGGTAATAGCTCATCATTAAGATTTTGGACAACAGTAGGTATACATGGCACTTTCTAGTTTTGGCAAGATTCTGACGGTTCTTGATTTATTTTCAGTTTCACGGCCTGTCATCAATGTTGACATTATCTGTGAGGAACTCGGCCTGTCCAAACCGACCAGTTATCGTTACCTCAAGGAACTGGTTTCTTCAGACATTTTGCAGCGTATTAGTGGCACATCAGGTGATTATACGCTGGGTTCAAAAATTGCTGTACTGGACTATATTTCACGTACAACTGATCCTGTAGTACAGGCCAGCAGTCCGTTTATGAGTGAAATTGCAGAACGCACCGAATTGTGCTGTCTGCTTACTCACCTTAATCAGGATTACTGCATTGATGTGCATCATGAGGTTTTCCGTAATACCGACCTGCTGTCCTATGGCCGCGGTTGTCCACGTCCGGTGTACGTTGGGTCTTCTCCCAAGGTTATCTTGGCACATCTGCCAAAACAGCGTCTCCATAATTATTATGAACGCTTTGCTACCCAGCTCTCTGAAGTCGGATTTGCGCAGGACCTGGAAAGCTTTATGCAGCAGATGAAAAAAATTAAAAAACAGGGCTATTATTTTTCTCAGGGTGAGCTCGACCCACGGGTATCCGGTTTGTCTGTACCCATCCGGTTTTCTTCTAAAGAAGCGCCTATGGCATTAACTGTACTGGCTTCAAGAAGCCGCTTTGAGTTTATTAACGTCAGTAAACTGATTGAGACATTGAAGGAAAATGCCGCACAAATCGAGAAGAAGTTTTCTGTTATCTCAGAAGAAGGGAACTGATCTATTAAGTAATAATCTATACGATAATTTACATAAATTACTTGAAGAGATTTCTTGTAATTTCAAATAAATTCTCATATGATGATTTTGTTCTTCAGTAATTGCCAAAAGTGTTCCATGACATTACTGTTCTGTTTTTTCGAAAACAGCTCCTCTGAATAAAACAGCCCATGTCCTCCACACATGGGCTGTTTTATTTTATTGTCTCTGCTGGTCTGCCCTGCTTTTTAGCCCTCTGGCCAGAAATACCGAAATGTAAGATTAATACGGGGTTCCTGTACCCGAGTGCTTTTCATTAAGGCATGTTTCCAGAAATGCTGGGTTTCATCGCGCATTAACAGCAATTGTCCATGCTGTAATAAGACCTCTATCTTGTCATTTTGGGTTTTATGCCTAAAACAGAATTTACGGGTTGCCCCCAGACTGACAGAAGCAATCACCGGATTTTGACCTAGAGTTTTTTCATCATCACTATGCCAGCCCATGCCTTGGCTGCCATCTTGGTACAAGTTGGCCAGACATGAGTTAAACTGTTGGCCCGTCAGTTTTTCAATATACTGTTTAAGTTTCCAGAGTCTGTCATCCCATATATGTCCTTTTCGTGTAATACCTGAATAGCGGTATTCAAATTTTTCATCACCATACCAGGCGATCATACGGCTGGTTCGTATATGCTTGCCATAAAGGATAACTTCATCATGCTGCCAGGCCAGCTGTTGTAGAAAATATTGCAAATAGGCTGTTGCGTCTGTCTCGGTCAGTATCTGACCATAATCTTTAACAGAGCCGTCATAAGGCAGCAGATTTGATCGAGGCTGGGCCGCAAAGAGCTCAAGGTTCATTACTGCTCCGGACAGATCAGGGTAATACTTATTCTAAACATGGTTTTATCACTTTGCTCAATTCACAAATTGTCACAGAGCGGTGGGTTGAGCCGATATATTTAAATCCTTAGACTGAATTTAGAACTTAAGAACAAGAACGACTTGCATGAATTTATGGCATTTATTTAAAAAGATCTCCCCTTTTGTCAGGCCGTACCGTCTGCTGGTTATGGCAACACTGGGCTTGACGCTAATCGGTGCATTTACGGCCCAGGTCAATGCACTGACCTTGCAGTATGCTGTCGACAGTATTAACCGTCTGGTCGAAGCTGGTCAGGGACTGAATGCAGGCTGGTATATTCTGGTTACCATTAGTGTAATTCTGTTGGGGAAGGAAATTATTAGTGCGCTGGTTTCCTTTGGCCAAAAATTTTATGGTGAAAAACTTAGAATTCTGGTGTCACAAGACTTGGCCCAAGGCATTATTGAAAAATTTTTGACATACCGGCTGGCCTTTTTTAACCAGGAAAATAATCAGGCAGGCAAATTACAGACACGAATTGACCGCGGAATCGGGTCTTTGACCCGACTGGTACAGATTTTTTTTATTGATATCTTGCCTCTATTTACCAGTGCAATTGTCGCGCTTGGTCTCATGTTTTATGCCAATGTCTGGGTAGGACTTGTAGCCCTGTGTATCGTGCCGGTATATTTCTGGCTAACCTACAAACAAGCCCAGAAGCTGGGAGGATGGCGGCGCAACCTGCGCGATGGAAGAGAAAAAAAGAGTCAGGGCATTTTGAGTATTATTAACTCAATTACCGTAATTAAATCTTTTAATCGCGAGTCGATAGAAGCAGAGAAACAGCTCAAGCTACAAAAAGAACTGACCCAAAACCAGATGCGTACCCGTCAGACCAGCTTTTTGTTTGATGGCATGAAAACCTTTATTGAACAGATCGGTATTGTTCTGATCATTATTCTGACTGCGTATTTTGTTCTGTCCGGCCAGATGAGTATAGGGATGATTATGTATCACGTACTACTCTTCAATAACGTTTCTGCCCCTATTCGCTCGTTGCACCGTATTTATGATGAAGTTAATGATGCCATGATTTATTCAGAGAGTTTTTTCCAGATTCTGGAGGCTGATGATGAAATTGAATCAAGCGGTACACGCAAGCCGGTTATTCGGGGCCAGTTCGAGCTAGAAAATGTCGATTTTTATTATCCAAACGGACATCATGCTCTTAAGAATATAAATATGCAGATTCAACCCAACCGTATTACTGCACTGGTAGGCCTGTCTGGTGCCGGAAAATCCACTCTTATCAGCCTGCTGGATAAATTTTATCTTCCAGCCCCAGGTAAACTCTACCTCGACGGAGTTCCAATTGAAGAGATTGATACGGCCTATCTGCGTGACCATATTGGTCTAGTGCTGCAAAAAAACCACATTTTTCAGGGTTCAATTCTTGAAAATATTCGTTATGGCAAGACTGATGCCTCCCTAGATGAAGTCATCGAAGCGGCACGGAAAGCATCTATCCATGAGCAGATCATGCAGTTGCAACATAGCTATGAGACGGATGCCCTGATGCTTTCTGGTGGCCAGCAGCAGCGCATTGCCCTGGCACGGATGTTTCTTAAAGATCCACCGATTATTTTTCTGGATGAGCCCACTGCAAGTCTGGACGCGATTGCTTCCGAGCAGATCAAGCAGAGCCTAGACAAGATCAAGCAGGGACGGACAGTTATCATTATTTCACATAGCCTGTCGCAGATCATTGACGCCGACTATACGTATGTCATGAAAGAGGGACGAATTGTCGAGCACGGCGAACATGATGCACTTTATCATCAGGACGGAGTTTATAAGGAAATTTTCAATGCCATGGCGAAAAGCCTAAATATTGAAAAAATTGCCAAGACTTTTGGTGAAGAGGCTGAGGAAGAAACTCACAGTTAAGGCCTGTATTGGCTTAAAGAAAGTTATAAAAAATCCCCTGTATCATGGGGATTTTTTATAGGGCCACTGTTAAGGCTGCTTTAAATAAGGCCAGGCGGCCTTTAAATAAATAAACATTGACCATAGGGTTAAAAGCACTGCGGTATAAAGCAGTGCATAAGCAATTAATTCAAGCGGCGGCCAATTCAGCAGAAATACAGAAATCGCAATCATCTGAAATGCTGTTTTGTACTTACCCACCGTAGAAACAGCTACGCTGGTCCGAGCTCCCAGTTCTGCCATCCATTCACGTAAGGCGGAAACTGTAATCTCACGAGAAATAATGACAATCGCAGCAAAGGCCATTGAAATTGTCGGTTGCCATTGCACCAGCACAATCAGTGCCGCTGCAACCATCAGTTTATCTGCCACAGGGTCAAGAAAGCGCCCAAAGGCTGAAGTCTGATTCAAGGTTCGGGCCAGATAGCCATCGAACCAGTCGGTTACTGCAGCAAGCACAAAAATTGCAGTCAAAATAATATGCCGGGTCATACTGCTTTCATGCCCACTTACCTGCATTGCAGGTGGCCAGTAAACCACCAGCAAAAATACCGGGATCAATCCGATACGTGCCAAAGTCAAGATGTTCGGAATATTCAGGATACGACCTGTAGTCATAGACACCGCCAGTGTTTCCCCCTACCACATGATCATGTAATAGAAAATTTTGAGGATTTATCCATTTTTAGTAGGGTCACTTTATACGAAATGATATTTAGTGTCACTAGGCAAACACTGTTACAGTCTGCCGGGAAATCGCAATCAGGCGATTTTGGGCATCCCAGATATGGGCATATTCGGTTGAATAGCCGTCCCCTGCAAAATCTGTAAAAGCTTTATATTTAAACCAGTCATGCAACTCATGCTGGACCGGATGTACCAAAGTGATATGCCACGTCAAGGAACTGGCAGGAGCCACCTGTTTAAAGAGCGGTATCACAGCAGGTGGCCAGATATCCATCAAGGTCAACAAATGAGCCAGCTCAAGTTCGCTATTATCATGAAATTCGGGCTTAAACCGGAACCAGCCACCAAAGTCTGGAGTTTTGCTGCCACTACAGGGTAACTGCCCTTCGGCCCAGCACAGTTCAAACTGCTGATAACACAGTGGTAAGAAGCCCTCCCGATAAGGCAGACAGTTTAATTGTTCAGGCAACGGATAGTCAGGAGCATGACGCTCCTGATGGACTTCAATTGCAGATGGGCGCTCAGCACCAAAGCTGGCCAGCAGAATACTTTGGACTTCATCATTCTGCCATAACCTTACTTCTACCGTCGTTACGGATTTACCTTCACGTAACACCTCAGCGGTGATTCTGGCACGACTCTCCTGTACCGGGCCAACAAAGGTCACACTGGTGCTCAACAGCCGTTTTTGCGGATCATTGACAGTCGCTATAGCCTTGTGCATCAGGATTCCCGCTACCAGTCCGCCATAAATGGTCCGGCCCTGTAACCAGCCTGCTGGAATATCAATCTCTTCTGAAACTGTCACAGCCTGAAAAAGTTGTTTTAATGACATCCCTTGCCTCAATTATTCTTGTGCTCGGGCCATCATGACAAGTTTTTTAAGTGCTGTGAATGGCTGCTGACTCGGGAGTCATCCTCTACTTTGGTAATTTTTGCCTATTATTCATGCAGTATTTTATAAATCGTTCGAGCCAGTGCCGGACCCAAACCGGGAACTACCATTAACTCTTTTTCTGAAGCCTTCAGTACACCCTGAATCCCACCAAAATGGGTAAGCAAGTCACGCCGGCGCTTCGGACCAAGTCCAGGTATGGCTTCCAGAACCGAACCTGCACGGCGTTTGTCCCGCTTGGCACGGTGCCGGGTTATGGCAAAACGGTGCGCCTCATCACGTACCTGCTGAATCAGATGCAATGCTTTATGGTCTTCAGCGAGCTGAATCTTGCGGCCATCCGTAAAGTGCAGGGTTTCTAGTCCCGGTTTACGTCCTTCACCTTTAGAAACACCTACCATGAAAGCATCCAGACCCAAGTCTTGCATGACTTCCATTGCCATATGTAACTGGCCTTTACCGCCGTCAATCAGCAGCAAGTCTGGTAATAGACTTTTTTTATAACGCCGGGTCAGAGCTTGCCGCATGGCTGCGTAATCGTCTCCCCCGGTGATATCCTGAATGGCAAACTGCCGATAGTCACGTTTACGTGCTCCTCCCTGATCAAATACAACACATGAGGCAATCGGTGCTTCACCCATAGTATGCGAAATGTCAAAACACTCAATCCGGTCAATTGGCCGGCCCATGACCTGCTCTAGCTGGTGAAAGCGTTCATGCAGTTCAAGATGGTTGCTCAGCTGCCCTTTAATGGCATGCTGCACGTTCATGACTGCAAGCTCCTGCCATTCGGCACGGGTTTCCCGTACTTTATGCTTGATCTGTACTTTCTTGCCAAATTCAGTTTGAATAGCCTGTTCAAGTTCCTGTGTGTTAGGTAAGGCTACATTTACAATCAGCTCAGCCGGAACCTCATCAGCCACTTGAAAATAAAAGTTAGCCATAAAGTCACTAAGCATCTGTCCTAGGTCATCATTTTGCATGTCGGGAAAATAGCTTTTACCCCCTAACATCCGGCCATTACGCACATGCATAATCTGGACACAGGTTACTCCGGCCTGATAGGCAATTGCCAGAATATCGGCTTCACCCTTGACCTTATAAACTGCTTGCTGGGCCTGTACTTCGCGCAACAGTCCCAGACGGTCCCGGTAAAATACGGCCTTTTCAAATTCGAGCTTTTCTGCGGCCTCTTCCATTTTGGCAATCAGTTCCTGATTCAGCTCTTTGGTATCACCTTGCAGAAAGCGAATGGTATTCTTTACATCTTCCTGATAATCCTCAGGACTTACCAGTCCGACGCACGGTGCAGAACAACGCTTAATCTGATATTGCAGACACGGCCGTTTGCGCTGGGCAAAATAGCTGTTTTCACACTGGCGTACATTAAACAGCTTTTCCAGTACGACTAAGGTGTCACGAGCACTATATGCACTGGGATAGGGTCCAAAAAACTTGCCAACCTGATGCTTGCCCTTGCCCCGGCCACTGGCTACCCGTGGATAAGGCTTATCACTCGACACAAAAATATAGACATAAGATTTATCATCACGCAGCATGATATTGTACGGCGGACGGTGCAGCTTGATCAGGTTTTGTTCAAGTAATAAGGCTTCTGTTTCAGACCGGGTGATTAGAGTCTGAATATCATAAATACGTGCTACCAGTGCCTGAGTTTTGGGATGCTCGATAGTTTTAACAAAATAGCTCGACACACGATTTTTTAAATTCTTGGCTTTTCCTACATATAAGAGTTCACCATCTTTACCCAACATACGGTATACCCCGGGTAAAGTGGTCATGTTTGCCAGAATTTTTTCTATATATTCGCGTGCATTTTCGTTCACATGGGGCCTATATTGACAAGATCTTGCTCTTCACATGATGTGATGCTTTTACTGGCTTTTTCAAGCATCTTCACAATTTTCAAAGAAATTCACTAGCCTTTAACATCAAACTCATTATGTATAGATATATTATTTGAAAAATCAAATTTTGCTGGTTATTTAAGAAAACACTTTTGAAGAGATATTAATCCCTGATCTTGCTAGCCGGTTTTGTTTATACTTAAAAAATTGAATATTAGTTATGAAGCAATGGTTTGAATATTTTAAATTTATTTAATTTTCAGAAATATCAATTATAGAACAGGAAACTGTATTAAACAGAGTAAAATAGCTTACGACTTATAGCAATGGGTTCATTATTCTTGGTTCAAAACACCTTTAAAAATGCACATTCTATTTTTATCAAAATTGATTTATCTGTTTTGATGTACATCCTGTATGCTTCTAAGTTACGCCTGATTTATCAAAGCATTCGAATATAAAAATGCCCCGCAGGGCATTAAATTTTTAAGTAATATATGGCCGGATAAAAATCAGGAAGAAAATACCCAGCATTAAAAACCATTTTAAAACGTAATAAAGTTGGCGATTGGTCTTTTTCAATGCTTTAGCTTTAAGCCTGATCTGGTAGACATAAGTAAACAATTTATTTAAACCGCCTGTCTGGTCGCCAGCCTCATTCGGCGAGCTGGCCGCAGTCATCACTTTTTTACCAAACCAATGATTAAAATTTTGCATCAAACGTGTTTTTAATGGACGCTCTACATCGCAAAACAGAATAATCCGGTTTTCATCTGTTTTGTTCTCTGCATAATGGATATAGGTTTCGTCGAAAACTACGCTCTCCCCGTCCCGCCATGAGTAACGTTGACCATCTACATCAATAAAGCAGCGATCATCATTAGGTGTCAATAAACCCAGATGATAGCGTAATGAACCAGCATAGGGGTCGCGATGTCGAACTAACCGGCTATCTGGGGCCAGCTCAGTAAACATGGCAGCTTTGATGGTCGGTAATGTTTTTAATAGGGCCGTGGTTTTTGGACAGAGTTCTGCTGCAGACGGATGGCTAGAATCATACCATTTTAGGTAAAAACGTTTCCATCCAGTCTTAAAGAACGAATTAAAACCCAGATCGTTATAACTGCTGGCTGCCTTGATCCCTCCCTGCTGGTACAAGGCTCTGGCCTCATCCCGAATCATTTCCCAATGCTCGTCCAAGGTTTGCAGATCCTTAAAATGCTGGGTAGCAATATAAGGCTGGTTAGGTACCTTGGAAAACAGGTACATTAAGAAATTAATCGGTGCGAGAAGCGTTGAATGGTCAAAAAATTGACGATAGAACGAATGACGCACTTTACCGCGATTTTGGATATACAACGCTGAAATCACAAAAATCGCCAATACGATCCATTTAATCATATAGCTACTCTGCAACATAAAAAGAGATAGATTAGAGCTGCTCGACAGGTCAATGGCTCTGTAAATGCCGGCGATTTTATCAAATGTTGATAAAAAAGACGATAAAGGGTAGCCAAAATAGAATTCTATCTAATGATGTATTATCAATAATAACTCCCAAACATAACAATCTCAGTGTATTCAGAAATTTTAAACTTGAATTTAGCAGGTTACTAAAACATAACCTGGGTATTTAAACTGCCTATTACGGTAGATATTCTCTTATTTTCTATAAATAGTTTACATCAACTGATTAAAATAATAATTATTATAATTAATGACTTATTTCAAATAATCTATCAAAGATTTACTTATTGGAATCACAAACAGAATATTGACCTTTAAAATTGATGACCCTTGCGTCACGGCTTGATACAACTTGTTATGTTCTTTTTGGATATAGTTATCGTAAGATTAGCGGAGCATCGATGTGTGCGGGAAATGTACACACGCTTCATTACATCAACTTAGAAGTCCTCCAAAATAAAGGAGATCAGGGCATGATCCACGCTGGCAATGCCATTACCGTCCAAATGCTTGAGGACGGGATTGCAGAATTCCGCTTTGACTTACAAGGTGAGTCGGTTAACAAATTCAACCGTGCAACGATTGAAGATTTCAAGGCTGCGATTGACGCCGTATCCGCTGCTGATATTCAGGGTTTAATCGTTACTTCAGGCAAATCTACATTTATCGTTGGTGCTGATATCACTGAATTCGGTGATAACTTTGCACAAGGTGAGCAGGCAATTGTTGATTGGGCGATGCCTGTCCATGAAATTTTTAACAGCTTTGAAGACCTGGACATTCCTAAAGTGGCTGCTATTAATGGCATGGCACTAGGTGGTGGTTTTGAAATGTGTCTGGTCTGTGACTACCGTGTCATGTCAGAACAGGCACAGGTGGGCTTACCTGAAATCAAGCTGGGGATCTTCCCGGGTTTTGGCGGTACAGTTCGTTTAAGTCGTGTTATTGGTATTGATAATGCTGTTGAATGGATGGCAACTGCTGCACCGAAAAAACCGGCTGCTGCACTAAAAGACGGTGCTGTTGATGCTGTTGTGTCAGCTGATAAGCTCAAAGATGCTGCAGTTGATCTGGTTAAGCAGGCTATTCATGGCCGTCTGGACTGGAAAACCAAGCGTCAGGAAAAGCTCGACCCTGTAAAATTGAGTCCACTTGAGCAAATGATGGCGTTTAATACAGCTAAGGGTGCGGTACTGGCTAAAGCTAATCCGGCTCAATATCCTGCTCCAAAACTATTATTGGATTCTTTGCAGGCAGGTGCAAGCTTACATCGTGACGAAGCTTTGAAAGCTGAAGCTGAAGGTTTTGCCAAAGCAGCTATTACTCCGCAAGCAGGAGCACTTATTGGTCTGTTCTTAAATGACCAAGTTGTGAAAAAAGCTTCTAAACAGCATGAAAAAGGTGCACATCCTGTAAATCAGGCAGCTGTTCTGGGTGCGGGGATCATGGGTGGCGGTATTGCTTACCAAGCGGCAAGCAAAGGTACACCAATTATCATGAAAGATATTGGTAACCCGCAACTGGCCCTAGGTATGACTGAGGCAAACAAACTGCTGACCAAGCAGGTTGAACGCAAGAAAATGAAACCTGCGCAAATGGGTGAAACCCTGGCACGTATTCGCCCGACTTTAAGCTATGAAGAGTTTAAAGAAGTAGATATCGTGATTGAAGCAGTCACTGAAAACCCAAGAATTAAAGAAGCGGTTCTGGCAGATACTGAAAAATCGGTACGTGAGAATACGATTATTGCATCCAATACTTCTACAATTTCGATTACGCGCCTGGCAAAAGCCTTACAGCGTCCGGAAAACTTTGTTGGTATGCACTTCTTTAACCCGGTACACATGATGCCACTGGTTGAAGTCATCCGGGGTGAAAAGACATCTGAAGAAGCAATCGCAACAACAGTAGTTCTCGCCCAGAAAATGGGTAAAACGCCAATTGTTGTTAACGACTGTCCGGGCTTCCTGGTTAACCGTGTATTATTCCCTTACTTCGGTGCATTTGATCTGTTACTTAAAGATGGCGCTGACTTCCAGCAAATCGATAAAGTCATGGAAAAATTTGGCTGGCCGATGGGCCCTGCCTACCTGATGGATGTAGTTGGTATTGATACCGGCGTACATGGTGCAGAAGTCATGGCTGAAGGTTTCCCTGACCGTATGAAGCCAGATTACAAAGGTTCTATCCAGACCATGTATGAAGCAAAACGCCTGGGTCAGAAAAATGATGTCGGTTTCTACAAATATGAGCTCGACCGTAAAGGCAAGAAAGCCAAAACTGTTGACCCGACTGCCTATGATGTCATTGCTCCGGTAGTGTCAGGTGAAAAACGCGAATTTGATCCTCAGGAAATCATTGACCGCATGATGCTGGCTTTCTGTAATGAAACAGTTCGTTGCCTGGAAGACAACATTGTGGCTACTCCTGCTGAAGCAGACATGGCGATGATCATGGGTGTAGGCTTCCCGCCATTCCGTGGTGGCCCATGCCGTTACATTGATCAGACCGGTGTTGCTGAATATGTAGCGCTTTGCGATAAATATGCGCACCTAGGTAAAGCTTATGAAGCGCCACAAATGTTGCGTGACATGGCAGCTAACAATAAAAAATTCTACGGTTAAGGAGTGACGTGAATGGCTACTTTAAATCCACGTGACGTTGTGATTGTTGATGGTGTACGTACAGCCATGGGCAAATCGAAAAACGGTATGTTCCGCAATGTACGTGCCGACACCATGTCTGCTGAACTTATCCGTGCACTAATGGTACGTAACGAATTCGACCCGAATGAAGTTGAAGACGTGATCTGGGGCTGTGTAAACCAGACCCTTGAACAAGGTATGAACATTGCCCGTAATATTGCTTTGCTGGCGGACCTTCCAAAAACTGTTGCCGGTCAAACCGTTAACCGTCTGTGTGGTTCTTCCATGCAGGCCATTCATACAGCAGCTGCACAGATTGCAACCAACCAGGGTGATATTTTTATCATCGGTGGTGTAGAGCATATGGGCCATGTAGGTATGATGCACGGTATCGACCTGAACCCGGCTGCTTCTAAGCATTATGCTAAAGCATCTAACATGATGGGTCTGACTGCTGAAATGCTGGGCCGTATGAACGGTATTACCCGTGAAGAACAGGATGCCTTTGGTGTGGAATCACACCGTCGTGCTTGGGCTGCGACTGAAAATGGTCTGTTCCAGAACGAGATTGTGGGTATTGAAGGTCATAATGCTGACGGTTATAAAGTATTGTGTGATATCGATGAAGTAATCCGTCCGGATGCCAATATTGAATCTTTCCGTGCTTTACGCCCAGTATTCGACCCTAAAGGCGGTACAGTCACTGCTGCAACCTCTTCTGCATTGTCTGATGGCGCATCTGCCATGTTACTGATGTCTGCTGAACGAGCTCAGTCTCTCGGCCTGAAACCACGTGCCGTAATTCGCTCTATGGCAGTTGCAGGCTGTGATGCTGCGATCATGGGTTATGGCCCGGTTCCAGCAACCCAGAAAGCACTAAAACGTGCTGGTCTCTCGATTGCTGACATGCAAACAGTTGAGCTAAATGAAGCATTTGCCGCACAAGGTCTGTCTGTACTGAAAGGTTTAGGCCTTTATGACAAACAAGACATCGTAAACTTAAGTGGTGGCGCAATTGCGTTAGGACATCCACTGGGCTGTTCTGGTGCGCGTATTACCACTTCTCTACTGAACATTATGGAACAGCAAGATACACAAATCGGTCTTGCGACCATGTGTATCGGTTTAGGTCAGGGTATTGCTACCATTATCGAACGTGTTTAATTCTTAAAATACTAAACTTAAAGAAACCCTGCTCAATGCAGGGTTTTTTACAATTTTTTGAATAAAAAACTTGGCTCTGCAACAAAAAATAATCAATATCAATACTCAATGTGACGAATAATAACTTATTGCACATTCTTCTTTCACAATTAATCTTATATTTCTCAAATGAAAAAAATTTTATTCAGGTTAAGCTGTGCCGTAGTACTTACAGGTTGTAATACTATGGCGATTAAACCCGAAACACGTAGCGCTTTAGACCGTCAACAAAATGAGCTCCGACAATCTTCTGTAGCAATTTTAACTGATAGCTGTTTATCGCGTGCAGAGTTAGGGACTTCTCACATTATTGGTCAAGAAAGTGCTCAACTGGCCCTAGGCTTTAATGAGGCTCTTGCCCAGCAATTAAAAGAAGTTTCGGTTAATACAACTGTGAAATCAGCACCCTTCATTTGCGGTTTTATGCCAAAGAAACAGATAATAGGGTATGACATCCGTTTACATCCAAAGGATAAACGGCAGGAAATTAATCAGTTTCCTGTGCTTAACGCTTTAAATCACACTACGCCCAATCTATCTCAACAAGACACCCTTTTACGTCTGTTTGAAAAATTGAATAAAACCACTGTTTCACCCAACCAGAATACTTTTCAATCAGTCAATCTGGATTTATCTGCTGAAGATTTAAGTACGCTTAAAACCTTTACTCAGGCAGATAAAATGTTTGTTGTGAATATTTCCGGAGCTCAGCCGTCTTTCGGGCGTAAATTCTCACAAGCGACCTTGAGTGCAGGCGTATCACTGGCAACCATGGGAGCAGGCGCTGGACTAATTTATTATTCAATGCCGGTTGAAGGTCAACGTTATGCTTTAAATCTGATAGATCTCAGTAAAAATCAGATAGTGTGGCATCAACAAAATAACTTTGCTGGAAAACTTTATAAAGTAGAGCAAGTGGACTTTGTTGCACCTAATTTCCTGGATCCTCTTTTCCCTGCTACAGTCGCGAAAAAATAAATCGCCTTTTATTTTAACCCTAAAAAAGAATCATCCCTGAACACTACAAGGATGATTCGAGCTAGAAATAACATGATTTCGAGGCTCTTAAGCTATAGTTCTTGCTTCAGGGCTTTGACATTTTTCTGTTCAATCTTTTCGATTTCAGCATTAAGCTGTAATACTTCCTGATATAAAGTGTTGAACTGTTTTACCTGCTCATCTTCATAAAACAGAATTGTTTCACCTTGCTTGACCCATTTGTACTTTTTCAGCATTTCAAACATGGCTTCTGCTTTTTCTAGAATTTGTAGTTCTAACTGAAAAATTGCCTGATCTTCGTCACTTTTCTGGCTACGTTCGAGCTTGGTAAGCATAGCTTTACGCAAATCAGTACGAATGGGTAACTGCTCTACTTTTTCTAAAGTCTGCTGTTTAATCTGGCTGGTATGCTGCTGATACTGCTGCGAAATCTTGCGAACCTGCACCAGCATTTGCTCAGTTTCCTTATAATTCTGTTTCCGGTCTTTATCGAGCCGGACTACATCCAAAAAATCAACCCAGTCAGATTTCTCCAGTTCACGTAAATAACGGTTACGTGCCTCTGCACTATTTACCCAATAACTGAGCAAAGTATCAGCCATGAGCTGGTAATCTCCGGACAAACGCTGATCTTTCGTTTGTAGATGTATAGGGGTGGTCCAATCTTGAGCCTGAAGATACAGCTGCTGCATTTTTTCAGTCATCACTGTTTCAAACTGCTGTGCCTGTACCTCATCCCGACGCTGTGCTGAGTACTGATAAAATAATAGAGCAAATACCGCAAAGGTCACTACACCTAAAATCATGAATATACGTGGCATATTTAGCTCCAGTGACCGCTTCATTTTTATACTAACCTGAATCAGAACACAGCACTGTTTGACTTTTATGACTAAAAACAGTTCTTTATATTTTAAAAAATAAAGGAATCCGGGCTGACTTGCATTTTATTACAGCCTCTCTCTTTAAAAGCGCTCATGTCGCCCTTATCATTTGAAATGAAACATAGAAAAGAGAAACAACATGCGTGTAGATATCTGGTCAGATGTAGTCTGTCCTTTCTGCTATATCGGAAAGAAACGTTTAGAGTCGGCAGCTGAACAGGCAGGAGTCGAACTTGAAGTCTATTGGCATAGCTATGAGCTTGATCCAGAAGCACCAGTCAAGCATGAACAGTCCAATACAGAGCGTCTGGCCCAGAAATACGGGCGTACAGTTGAAGAAATGGAAGAAATGCAGCAAAAAATTGCTGCTATGGCCGCAGAAGAAGGAATTGAATTTAACTGGAAACAGGCCAACTCAGGTAACACCTTTGATGCTCACCGTATTATCCATCTGGCCCAGAGTAAAGGTTTAGGCAATCAGGCCGAAGAAGCATTTTTCTATACTTATATGACACAGGGCTTAGCCATTGGCGAGCGCGAAACAGTAGAAGATGTGGCAGCGCGGATCGGGTTAGATGCAGCGGAAGTCGAATATGTACTAGATACTGATACCTTCGCAGATTTTGTGCAGCATGATGAAAAGCTGGCTCGTGAACAGCTTAAAGTTACGGGCGTTCCTTTTTTTGTATTTGACCAGCGTATTGCTCTGGCAGGTGCACAGCCACGTGATGTGTTCATAAAAGTTTTTGACCAGGTCTTAAAGACACAGCAGGAAACAAGTATAAATCAGCCAGAAGATGGCGTAGTTTGTACCGATGAGAACTGCGAGATACCTGACCAAAAATAATTTTATTAATAAATCCCCACAAGCTGGGGATTTTTACATAAAATTTTATAGATTTAATTTATTTTACTAACTTTTAAAAATAAATTATTAAAAATACTTAAGATATTTATAATATTTAATAATTTTTATTTTCTAATATAGATTAAAATCTAATAATATAAATTAAATTTCTAATTTTTAAATTTATTTTAATATTAAAACAACAACTTAAACTTAAATATATTTAAATTATAATTTATCCTGATTTCAATAAGTCATATATTACTTACCAAAGTTTAAAATAACTTTAATATAGCTACAAGAGACACTTTTTATTAACTAAAAGCAAGGTCAATATAACAGCACTTCAACATTAAAATTTTCTATTTTCCTTAATATAGATGACTAACCTGTTTTATTTTTACATGAGGGAAAATATATGACTACTGCAAAAAATGATAGCAATACTTCAAATACTCATGCATCTACACAACATGACAATCAGCAAGACTCAAGCGTAATGAACAATGTCATGGAAAAAGTAGATCAAATTAAAGAAAAGGCACAAGATAGCCTAGAGAAGATCAATAAAGATGCAGCAGAGCATGGTGGTGTAACCAATATGGTTAAAGATAAAGTAACTCATATGATGGATAACGCTGGTGGTCAAACAAATAGTAAAGGCAAATCTGGCTATGACACCTCTGCAGGCAAAAAATCACGTTTTTCCCCTACAGTTAAAGGTGTAATGATTGGTGCTGTAGCCGGTAGTGTATTACCTGTATTTGGCACATTTAGTGGTGCGATTATTGGTGGTATTGCAGGTAAAATGTATGACCGTCGCTGCAAGATGAAACTATCTCACTCTTAATTCTGTAAACTGAATAATAATTTAAAATCAGCTGTATCTCTTTCCTACTCCTCATTCCCCCATGAGGAGTTCTTTTTATCTAGTTAGCCATTTTCAGAGCAGTTTGTTTTTTATATAACTTCCCACGCGAACATAGCTAGCATCAGCATCTGTAGAGCAAATGTAATTAATGCCTGTTTTTTAGACACTTTTATAAAGTTGCGGCTTTTTAAAACAGCAATTCAGATAATGAAGTATTAAAATAAACCTTACTGTTAAGATAGTCACTCTTATACAGACCGTTTTTTTTAATAAAGGAATTTTTCATGGGCTTTATGAAATCTGTAGTTGCTGTTGCCATAATTATAGTATCGGGACAGGTATTGGCTGCAGGCGAAGCTATGAATACTCAGCCCATAACAACAGAAGGCAAGGTATCCGATAATCAACTGCAGAATAAACCCCGTTCAGCGGCCAAATCTGAACTTTCGGTTGAAAGTACCAAGCAAGAAGCACAAGCTCCTTTGAGCAAATCAGAACAGGAAAAACAGAGAGCTGCGGCTCAAGAACAATTAGAAAAGATGAAAGAAAAAACAATTGCTGAAAGCTCACCTAGAAAAGGCTTTTTTCAATGGTTTAAGAAGTCTGCTGTCTAGTTATTAGAAAATTGTTAAAGAGAGCCATAGTATTGGCTCTTTTTACAAGCGTCTTTAAATTTAGCATTCTATACTTTCAGCTAATAGGCTCATAAAATGGGCTTAATCTGACAGTCTATAACAGTATAAATTAGTCTAAATACTCTAACGTTAAAATAATAAAGGATTTTTTTTTATTTTGTAGCTATATCTTGCATTTATAGGACAAATCAACAAAAGTGTTAGCCGACAAATGTAACAATAATGATTTTACAATGAAAAAACTTAAGGTTTTAAATTTATTTTTACAAGGGCTAATCTTTACGGCTGGGGCATTAGGTAGTGCATATAGCTTTGCTGAAACTAAAACAGCCACTCTTCCCTACGCCAATTATCTAGGCGATAAAAGCCAGGATAATGAAGCTGACTTGCCTGTTGAAGAGCGGGGACCAGAATGGCTGGACTATATCCCATCATGGGTAGATAAAACGCCTACTCTGTTACCCAAGCAGTCTGATGAACCTATTGTGCCTCCAACAGAGGTAACTGAAGACAAAAGTTGGGCCGACCGCAAACAACGTCAGATCCGCAACTGGGCTGATAGATCTTCAAATAAAATTGATAACTGGTTTGGTGAGACAGATCCAAACAAACCAGCAGATGCAACACTACGAATTTTAATTGATAACCGCTGGGATAAACATGATGGCTATGAAATTAAACCGCGTATTCGGGGTAAAATTAATTTGCCCACCTTGGAAAAACGTTTAAGCATTGTATTTGGTGATGAATCTCTTGATAACGAGATTCGTAATAATGTCGCAATTAGTAATGAAAACCGTAATGAGCCGGGTAAATCTCTTGATACGCGTCGTACCCGTGAAGAAAATTCTTCTCTTGCTTTACGCTGGTCAAATTTTGCCAAGCGCCTACCCTTTGAAATTGATGCTGACTTGGGTATCCGCTCAGGTGATGATATCTATGCGCGGATAAAGGCCGAACGTGACTGGCAACTGCGTAATGATTTTACTTTCCATGCTGAACAAATCTATCGTTATGGTATCGACAGTGAAAATTATTTAAGGACCAATCTGGAACTGGTGCATGCCCGTCCAGAGCAACCTGTGCTTGCTAACCAGTTTTCACTGGTCTATGCCGATGAACAGGATGATGACCTCACTTGGGACAACCGTGCCTATCGCGAACACCAGTTCTTTGCGGGAAACCGTTTTAACTATGGTCTTTATACGGGCGGTTTTTATAATAATAGCGACCTGCGTTTAAACAGTTGGGGACCCTTTATTTCATGGCGTCAACCGCTTTGGCGTGAATGGTTCTATGTACAGGGAGACCTGAATTATCAAAATGATCAACGTGAAGACCGGAGTCATTACTTAAGTACACTGGTGCGTCTGGAAGCAATTTTTTAATTTAACAGTAAATTAATAGGTAGAAAGATATTGTATAGATCTACAGAGTCATTAAATACAATACGCTGCTATATAGGAGTGTATTCCAATATATTATGAGTCCTCATAGAAACTTATTTAAATATCCAGTTTATAGAGCTTAAAGGTTTAGTTTTTTAGTCATATTAATAGATATTAGTATGGCCAAAATGATAAGGTAATCACTAAGATTATATTACCCCAGTTAATTCTATAATTTGAATTGATTTTATAGATTATTTATTTAAGCCTAAGCTGAATGAAAGTTTTAAATAAACAGATTTATAACCACACCATATAAAAAAGCCTCCCAAAGGAGGCTTTTTTATAAAAATTTTATTTCAGTAATAGACTATTGATACGTTTTAGATAGGCTGCCGGGTCTTCCGGTAAGCCCCCTTCTGCAATCATGGCCTGATCAAAGATTACGTTTGCCAATTCATCAAACTGCTCAGTATTTTCAAGCTTTTGTACCAGCGGATGTTCAGGATTAATTTCCAGAATTGGTTTGCTCTCTGGAATAGGCTGCCCGGCCTGTTTCAGCATACGAACAAGTTGCGGAGAAAGCTCACCTTCAGCTGTAACCAAACAGGCCGGTGAATCAACCAGACGCGTAGTTACACGGACTTCTTTGGTTTTATCTTTCAAGGCTCCACTCAGCTTTTCTACCACCGGCTTAAGCTGTTCCTGTGCCTGTTCAAGAGCTTTTTTCTCTTCTGCATCCTGAAGATCACCCAAGTCCACTGCCCCTTTGGAGATATTCTGCATCGGCATACCATCGAACTCATTTACAAAGTTCATAGCCCATTCATCAACACGCTCAGACATCAGCAGAACTTCAATTCCTTTCTTTTTGAATAATTCCAGCTGAGGTGAGTTTTTGGCAGCAGTTAGACTATCGGCAGTAACATAATAAATTGCCTTCTGACCATCCTTCATGCGTGCTTTATAATCTGTCAGAGAAGTGGTGATTTCATCATTGTTTGAAGTTGCATAGCGTAATAGTTTAAGAATACGCTCACGATTGCTGAAATCTTCTCCTAAGCCCTCTTTCAGCACTGCACCAAACTCAGTATAGAACTGCTTAAATTTTTCCTGGTCTTTTTCATCTTCAGATTTAGCCAAGGCATCAAGCATGGTCAAAATACGGCGCGCATTGCCTTCGCGGATGGTTTTAACATCACGGCTTTCCTGTAGCAATTCACGACTCACGTTTAATGGAAGGTCAGCACTATCTACCACGCCCTGTACAAAACGCAGATAATTTGGAATCAGGTTATCTGCATCGTCCATAATAAAGACACGCTTTACATAGAGCTTGATACCAGCTTTGGCCTCACGAGTGAAAATATCATGTGGTGCTTTACTCGGTACATATAACAACTGGGTATATTCGGTACTGCCTTCAACCCGGTTATGTGCCCATGCTAAAGGAGCTTCAAAGTCATGCGTTAAATTTTTATAAAATTCGATATATTGCTCTTCGGTAATCTCGTTTTTATTACGGGTCCAAAGTGCGCTGGCTGAGTTGATAACTTCCCATTCATCAGTTTTGACCATCTTGCCACCCTTGGCTTCTTCACCTTCGGTCGCTTCTTCTTCCTGCCAGACTTCTTTTTGCATCTGTATTGGCAGGCTGATATGGTCAGAGTATTTATTCACAATCTGTTTAACTTTATAGCTTTCCAGATACTGCAACGCATCTTCACGCAAATGCAGAATAATATCTGTACCGCGAGATACTTTTTCAATTTGCTGAACTTCAAATTCACCAGTACCACCGCTAATCCAGCGTACGCCTTCATTTGCTTCGGCACCAGCACGGCGCGATTCTACTGTAATCTTGTCTGCTACAATGAAACCCGAATAAAAACCGACACCGAACTGTCCAATCAGCTGAGCATCAGATTTTTGATCGCCTGTCAGTTTAGACATAAAGTCTTTCGTACCTGATTTGGCAATCGTACCCAGATTATCAATCGCTTCCTGCTGACTCAGACCGATACCGTTATCAGAAATGGTTATGGTTTTATTGTCTTTATCCAAACTGATACGTACATGCAGATCTGGATCGTTTTCATAATATTCAGGATGGTTGATACCTTCAAAACGCAACTTGTCACAGGCATCTGATGCGTTAGAGATCAGTTCGCGAAGAAAAATTTCAGGATTGGAATAGAGAGAATGAGTAACCAGATGTAATAACTGGGCTACTTCAGCCTGAAAGCTATAGTTTTGTGATGTGCTTTGTTCACTCATGATTCACTCCTTCAGATAAGCAGTCATTTTTATTGAATGCCTTATCAATGGAGTGTGGCTTATATTTTTCAATAGATCCGGGTAAATATTTTTATTTTAAAAAGGTCTTTGTGGGTATGACTATAATCTGTAGCCCTCCGGTTGCTGTAACTTGTATACGTCCTGAAAGCATGCGATAGAGGCAACATACTGGTCACGCAGATACAACTATTTCACCTATTGTTTCTAAATAATGGCAGGAATAGCCATCAGTACTCACTGCTTCACAACAGAATAAATTATCGCTATTTTATTATTCGCATCAGGTAGAGTCTGGTATTGGCAGATGATAGGCTCACTTGAAGTCTGAGTTTTTTCATAAAAAGAACTATGGCAGTAGTGTAAAACTGATATTTCTAAAAATAGTCAGACTGCAATCACATATTTCAATTTAACCGCCTCTTATCTGAAATTAATTTAAAACCGGATTAAAAAGAAACTCTATAGATTAGGGGCAGTGATTTTTAATAAGAATAAAATGAATAAAAGCTCTGAATGATTTTTAATCTTTTTATTGTGTTATACCCTGACGTCCTGTCTGGGTATATGGGTTTTACATATTTCAAAAATTTAGAATTTATAGCTATAGCCGAGTGTATAAACCCACGGATTAATATCCAGCGTACCAATATCTGTACCATTTAAACTCAAGTCAGATTCAACCTGTGCATAACGTACATCGACAAATACTCCCCAGTTTTGTGCATCAGCAGGCTGGAAATTAAAGCCCACCTGTCCGGCTACACCATAGGTCACATCAGCTTCAAGTTTTGCATCAGAACCTTTGAGTTTTTCATCCCATGGCACGGCTACTGTGGCACCGATGCCAACATAAGGTGTAAAACGGCTGGCATTCTTGAAATTATATTTTGCAGTAAGCGTTGGTGGTAAATGTTTAAAACTGGCTTCCCCTACATTTTCCAGAATAACATCATGTTTAAATGGTGTAGCAAGCAGAAGTTCTACAGAAAAAGGGGAATCTGCAAAGAAATATTCTACCGATGGAGTAAAACCAATTTCATTGCTCACGGTTGCTGTTGTGTTTGCAATCGTCCCATTATCATCATTTTGAGGAGCCAATACACTAGCGCCCATTTTCACTTGCCAGTCCCCAGCAAACACAGAAGTAGATAATCCCAGCAAAGCAAAAACAAGTATATTTTTTAACATATTTAAATCACCTCAACAATTAACATTTTTATAATAATCTTGTGTATTAATAATATGCAATAGCATAAATAATATAAATTTTATTTTATTTTTAATATATTGATTTACATTACTTTTATTTTAAATTTACTAAAATACTAGGTTTTAAATTATAAGAAAAAATATTAATCCGAGTAATACAATATAGTTTATTTAAAATATATATTATCAATATAATTATTTATAGACTTAATTATTCATATTAATTTAATCGGATTTATTTTAATTTTAACTTTATATTAAAATAAAATAGGCTCCAGATTATCTCTTTAAACAGCTCATTTTTAAGATGAGCTTAAGAGGATAAATCGGAGCCTTAAAAGAAGCTAATAACCAGATGGATTTAAAGTACCATCGCAGCAATCCAGCCGGAGATAAGCAGCGGAATATTAAAATGGATAAATGTAGGTATCACTGTATCCCAAATGTGATCATGCTGACCATCTATTCCCAAACCGGCAGTAGGCCCTAAAGTAGAATCTGAAGCAGGAGAACCGGCATCACCTAGAGCAGCCGCTGTACCAATCAATGCAACTGTGGCTAAAGGACTAAAACCGAACTGTACACATAGCGGAACATAAATTACTGCCAGTACTGGCACACTCGAGAACGATGAACCAATACCAATGGTGACAAATAGGCCGATAAACAGCATAAGAAATGCAGCCAGTGCATGGTTATCTCCAATTAGATGCACAACCCCATTAACCAGACTATTAATGTCACCGGTATGGGTCATCACTGAAGCAAAACCAGCAGCCGAGATCATGATAAAGCCGACCAAGGCCATCATACGCATACCCTGTACAAATACGTCATCAGCATCTTGCCACTTAAAGATACCTGAAGCAGAAAGTACTGCAAAACCGACTAGACCACCCAGAATCATTGAACCTGAATAGAGTTGAGCAGCCAGAGTTAATGCAATTGCCAGAAAAGCCATGATCATGGTTTTCTTTGAAATAACTGGAGCTTCACTCGCAACCTGCTGTAATTCTTTAGCATCTTCTTCAAGTTTTACTTCACCAATGCGAACAGGTTTATCTAAATCAATAGTGGTGACACGGGTAACCGCTTTATCTACGTAATGGCGTGGTTTACGGTAACTGATGAATACAGCCACTAAAGTACCAAGAAGCATACCTAATACAGGAATAGCCATACCCATAGGCATCATCCAGCGGTCCACATGCAGATTATAGGCGGCCCCAATCTTATTAATATTTCCCATGAGAATCTGCTCAAGGAAAATCGCACCAAAACCGACTGGCAGGAAGATATAAGTCCCCACTAAACCTAGTGTTAAGACACAAGCAGCTGCTCGACGATCCAGATTAAGATGATTCATGACCTTAAGTAAAGGCGGAACCAAGACCGGAATAAAAGCGATATGAACTGGAATCAGGTTTTGAGAACAGATAGCTGAAATCAGTAATATTCCTAACAGCAAAAACTTTACTTTCTTAGCACGTGCCTGAGAGACTTCTGCTCCGAGCAAGCCGATCAGTTTATGTGCCAGTAAATCTGGTAAACCTGATTTAGATAAAGCCAGGGCAAAAGCACCTAATACTGCATAAGCGAGTGCTACTTCGGCACCATCACCCAAGCCTGCATTAAATGCACTTACTGTATCAGATAGGCTTAAACCAGCAACCAGGCCCCCAATCATTGCTGAAATGACTAGTGTCAAAACAACAGAAACTCGCGCGATGGATAAAATAAACATCACGGCAATTGCGATTACGACTGCGTTCATGAATTTAATGAAGAAACAAAAAGTGCCTCATTTTAACAGAATTTTTTCAGTCGCAAGCTTACTATCAGTTGCTATAGAAAACTCATAGGGACCATGCAGATAAGAACCAAATTTAGTCAATATTTTTCAAATATTTATAGTTATTTTGAATTTATTTACTCTAGAGTTTTTATTGATAATTTAACTAATCTGGTTGCAAATTTATATAGATTGACCATTTATTCAGACGAGAACAGTATATGATCAATGCGAGTTTATCTTAGTTAACTTAATATTATTTTATAAAGACAAAAATTATAGGTCCGTATGAATCTTTTAAAGAAACTCCAGAATATTCCTGCAGTGTCCAAATTCATGATTAACCGCTATTCCCCTTATCGCGGTGCCGGAATTATGATCGATCAGATTGATCTGCCCAATTATCATATCCGGGTTAAAATGCCACTGACTCGTAAAAACCAGAATATCGTAGGAACTCATTTCGGTGGTAGCCTTTATTCCATGGTCGACCCATTTTATATGCTCATGCTTATGCACCACTTAGGCAATAAATATATTGTATGGGATAAAGCAGCCTCTATCAGTTTCCTTTCGCCAGGACGCAGCACTGTATATGCCGATATACGTCTAAGCCAGGAAGAACTTGAAGAAATCAGAAGGCTGGCCCACAATTATGAACCTGTCCTTCGTCACTACACCTTAAATATTCTGGATGATCAAGGCGTCAGAATTGCTGAAGTGCAAAAAACCTTATATATCCGCCGTAAAAAATCTAAAACGCTGATTAAACCCTATACTCAAATTTAATCTATGCAAAAAAATAAGCGCATCTAGCGCTTATTTTTTCTGTGCTGTTAGCGACGTCTTTCCTGGATAACTACACCGGCGCCACCACCAAGCGCCCCACCAATTGCAGCGCCAGCATTACCACCAATGACTGCTTCACCAACGACTGCTCCCAGACCTGCACCAATTGCACTACCTGTGGTACTGCCGCGCGTGCCACCTTGAGAATTAGTACCTACGCCTGCGCCAGCCGCTGCACCTAAACCAGCACCGACTTTACCGCCTACTGCATTCCCTGCTCCACCACCTACCGCACCACCTAAAGCCGCCGCACCAATGCGCTGCTCACGAGGTGACATGTTTTCACAACCTGCCAACATAAATACTGATGCAGTGGTCACTGCCAATACGCTAACTAATTTTTTCAAGGTTATTATCCCCTGCTTCTATGCTTTATTAGCTTAGTTTAAATTTATGCAGCAATTCTGATGAATATGTTATGAACTAAGTAAGTATTCAGTAATTTATGTAAAAAACTCATGCACTTTATCAGGTATGATTTATCAAGAAATATCATTTCGCAGCTATAAAAAAAGCACCCTTAGGTGCTTTTTTTAAATTCTAGAACTTAAAGCTCTTCATTCAGTGCTTGAGAAAATGCCTGATCTACTTCAGAGAAGTCATTAGCCAAAGCGAATTCTGCAGCTTCTGCTTCCTGACGACGACGCTCCAAGTGATAAGCCAAGCCTGTTCCTGCCGGAATCAGACGGCCTACTACCACGTTTTCTTTCAGGCCGCGCAGATCATCTTCCTTACCTGTTACAGCTGCTTCAGTTAACACACGAGTAGTTTCCTGGAACGATGCAGCAGAAATGAAGGAGTCAGTCGACAATGATGCTTTGGTAATACCCATCAATTGACGTTCAAACTTCGCAGGAAACTTGTTCTGAGACAGAACTGCCTGGTTCTCTTGAACCACGCGGATATAATCCACTTGTTCACCTTTAATGAAGCTTGAATCACCACCATCAGTGATTTCAACCTTACGCAGCATTTGACGTACGATGACTTCAATATGCTTGTCATTGATTTTTACACCCTGAAGACGGTAAACGTCCTGAACTTCGTTCACGATGTAGTTGGTCAATGCCACTTCGCCTTTCAAACGCAAGATATCATGTGGATTTTGTGGACCATCAGAAATGACTTCACCACGATTCACATGCTCGCCTTCGAACACGTTGATCTGACGCCATTTAGGAATCAGCTCTTCATAAACTTCAGCGCCATCATCCGGAGTAATTACCAGACGGTTTTTACCTTTGGTTTCTTTACCGAAGCTTACTACGCCTGATACTTCTGCCAAGATCGCATGCTCTTTTGGCTTACGTGCTTCAAACAGGTCGGCAACACGTGGCAGACCACCGGTAATATCACGAGTACGTGAAGATTCCTGTGGTACACGGCCAATAACATCACCTACACCAATTGTTTCACCGCTGCGTACAGTCACAATCGTGTTCTGTGGCAGGAAGTAGAACTGTTCACTGCCATCTGCTGTATCAAGTACGATCGCTGGACGCAAATCTTTACCTGATGCAGGACGAGCAGTCACTGGCAGAATCTCAACAGTAGTCATACCTGTTGCATCATCTGTTTTCGATGTTGCAGTCACACCATCAGTAATTTGCGAGAAACGCGCCTTACCAGCCACTTCTGTTACCAGCGGATGGGTATGCGGATCCCAAGTTGCCACAATACCACCAGCTTCTACAGCTTCACCTTCTTTCAGCAGAATGCTTGCACCATACGGCAGTTTGTAACGTTCACGCTCACGACCCAGCTCATCAGCAATACCAACTTCACCCGAACGGGAAACTGAAACCAAGTGGCCTTTAGCATGCTGTACAGTTTTCACATTATGGAAACGTACAGTACCTTTATTACGTACCTGAACACTGTTTGCAGCAGAAGTTCGGCTTGCAGCACCACCCACGTGGAAGGTACGCATGGTTAACTGTGTACCTGGCTCACCAATCGATTGCGCTGCCATAACACCAACAGATTCACCTGGATTCACCAGATGACCACGTGCAAGGTCACGACCATAACATTTTGCACATACACCAAATGCCGAGTCACAGCTGATCACTGAACGTACACGGATTTCATCGATACCTGCTTCTTCAAGCTGAGTAGCAATTTTTTCGTCAATTAACGTATTACGCGGGAAGAGAACCTCTTCACTGCCTGGACGGATCACATCTTCAGCAATCACACGGCCTAGTACACGATCACGTAACGGCTCGATCACGTCACCACCCTGAATGAGTGGAGTCATCGTCAAGCCACCCACAGTGCCACAATCCGGCTCAGTAATGACCAAATCTTGCGCTACGTCAACCAGACGACGCGTCAGGTAACCCGAGTTCGCAGTTTTCAATGCAGTATCGGCCAGACCTTTACGTGCACCGTGAGTCGAGATGAAGTACTGAAGTACAGTCAAACCTTCACGGAAGTTTGCTTTAATCGGTGTTTCAATGATCGAACCATCCGGTTTTGCCATCAGACCACGCATACCTGCGAGCTGACGAATCTGCGCTGCACTACCACGCGCACCAGAGTCAGACATCATATAAATCGAGTTAAATGATTTCTGCTTTTCTTCCTGGCCTTCACGGTTGGTTACACTTACAAATGACAGGTTATCCATCATCGCTTTTGCAACCTGGTCATTAGTACGTGCCCAGATATCCACTACTTTGTTATAACGCTCACCTGCGGTAACAAAGCCCTGTTCAAACTGCTGTTCAATTTCACGAACCTCAGTTTCCGCCTTGTCAATAATTGCCTGTTTCTGTGGCGGAATAACCATGTCTTCCATACCAACAGATACACCAGAGCGAGTCGCTTGACGGAAGCCCAAGTACATTAACTGGTCAGCAAAAATAACAGTATCTTTCAGGCCCAGCTTACGGTAGCAAGAGTTAATCAGTTTCGAGATATTTTTCTTGGTCATCTCTACATTGATCTGCTCGAAGCTTAAACCTTCCGGCACAACTTCCCATAGCAGGCAGCGGCCTGGCGTGGTCTGTACAATGATTGTCTGCTGCTCGCGCTCACCATTTTCATTGATAATGGTCTGGTGTACACGTGCTTTTACGCGGGCATGCATCGCTACCTGACCGGTAGCCAGTGCACGGTTTACCTCATGCGTATCAGCAAACACCATGCCTTCACCTTTGGCATTCACTGCATCACGGGTGATGTAGTAAAGACCTAAGACCACGTCCTGAGACGGCACAATGATCGGTTCACCGTTCGCAGGAGACAGGATGTTATTAGTCGACATCATCAGTGCACGTGCTTCAAGCTGGGCTTCAAGCGTCAATGGTACGTGTACAGCCATTTGGTCACCGTCAAAGTCGGCGTTAAATGCGGTACATACCAGTGGATGCAGACGAATTGCCTTACCTTCAATCAGGATCGGTTCAAACGCTTGAAGACCCAGACGGTGAAGTGTTGGCGCACGGTTTAGCATAACCGGGTGCTGACGGATAACATGAGCAAGAACGTCCCAAACTTCTGGAGTTTCGCGCTCAACCATTTTCTTGGCAGCTTTAATGGTGGTTGCTTGGCCTGAAGCCTGCAATTTTGCAAAAATAAATGGCTTGAACAGTTCAAGTGCCATTTTCTTAGGCAGACCACACTGATGCAGTCGTAGAGACGGCCCTACCGTAATTACTGAACGGCCAGAATAGTCAACACGTTTACCCAGCAAGTTCTGACGGAAACGACCTTGCTTACCTTTGATCATGTCTGCCAAAGATTTTAAAGGACGTTTGTTAGAACCAGTAATGGCACGACCACGACGCCCATTATCCAGCAATGCATCTACAGATTCTTGAAGCATACGTTTTTCATTACGTACGATAATATCTGGAGCAGCCAGGTCAAGAAGACGTTTTAAGCGGTTGTTACGGTTGATCACACGACGGTAAAGATCATTCAGATCAGAAGTCGCAAAACGGCCGCCCTCAAGTGGAACTAACGGACGAAGATCTGGTGGAAGTACTGGCAGTACATTCATCACCATCCATTCCGGCTTATTGTTCGACTCTTTAAAAGCTTCCATCAGTTTAAGACGTTTTGATGCTTTCTTGAGCTTGGTCTCAGACGTAGTTTGTGGAATTTCTTCACGCAAACGAGAGATTTCTGCTTCAAGATCGATATCTTTTAACAGGTCTTGAACAGCTTCCGCACCCATTTTTGCGGTGAATTCATCACCGTGTTCTTCAAGTGCGTTGTAGTATTCTTCATCAGTAAGCAACTGGTATTTCTCAAACGGAGTCATACCCGGATCAGTCACTACATAAGATTCGAAATACAGTACACGTTCAATATCACGCAAGGTCATGTCAAGAAGCAGACCAATACGGCTCGGCAATGATTTCAGGAACCAAATGTGTGCCACTGGAGAGGCAAGCTCGATGTGACCCATACGTTCACGACGAACTTTCGCAGTTGTTACTTCAACGCCACATTTTTCACAGATGACGCCTTTGTACTTCATACGCTTGTATTTACCACACAAGCATTCGTAATCTTTTACTGGACCAAAAATTTTGGCACAGAATAAACCGTCGCGCTCCGGTTTAAAGGTACGATAATTAATTGTCTCAGGCTTTTTCACTTCGCCGTGAGACCATGACTTAATCATTTCTGGTGACGCAAGACCAATACGGATACGGTCAAATTCAACCGGTGCATGACCGTCTGAATCCGTTTTCTTACGCATGATATCGAGCAAGTCTTTCAATTTTTTTCTCCGTGTGCCGGTGGGCACATTGCCCGCCCGGCTGGGTCACAAATATTGTTTTTACCTGAAAAGGTGAAAGGTCCTAGACCTTAGTCACCATTTTTCAGTTCAATGTTGATACCTAAAGAACGGATCTCTTTGGTCAATACGTTGAACGATTCAGGCATGCCCGGATCCATATAATGGTTTCCATCTACAATATTCTTATAGATGCGGGTACGGCCTTCAACGTCATCCGACTTCACGGTCAGCATCTCTTGAAGAGTATATGCTGCACCGTAAGCTTCAAGTGCCCAGACTTCCATCTCACCGAAACGCTGACCACCGAATTGTGCTTTACCACCAAGCGGCTGTTGCGTTACAAGAGAGTAAGAACCGGTAGAACGCGCATGCATCTTGTCATCCACCAAGTGGTTGAGTTTAAGCATATACATGTAACCTACAGTTACCGGACGGTCAAACTGTTCGCCTGTACGTCCATCAAACAGGATCTGCTGGCCAGAACGTGGCAGTTCTGCAAGTTCAAGTAACTCTTTGATCTGGCCTTCTTCGGCACCATCAAATACTGGAGTTGCCAGTGGCACACCCTTGCTGAGGTTTCCTGCAAGTTTCAAGATTTCATCATCAGTCAGTGTATCAAGCTGTTCTTGCTCACCACCGACTTTATTGTAAATCTTATCAAGGAAATCACGCAGTTCAGCAATAGCACGCTGCTGTTTAAGCATCTTGTCGATCTGCTCACCCAAACCTTTTGCAGCAAGACCCAAGTGTGTTTCCAAAATCTGTCCCACGTTCATACGTGATGGTACACCTAGCGGGTTTAATACCACATCAACCGGAACACCATTGGCATCATGTGGCATGTCTTCTACAGGCAGGATTTGTGATACCACACCCTTGTTCCCGTGACGACCCGCCATTTTATCACCCGGCTGGATACGACGTTTAACTGCCAGATAAACCTTCACAACTTTCAATACGCCATGAGTCAGCTCATCACCCGTAGAAAGCTTGCGTTTCTTCTCGGCAAACTTCTCGTCAATCTCGGTGCTTTTCTCTTTCAAGAACACCTGGATCTGGGTTAAACGTTCAGCAATCGCTTCATCGCTTGGCTGGATTTCGAGCAGATCAATCAGTTCAAGGCCAGAGAGCAATTCTTCAGACAGTTTCTCACCACGTTTGGTATTTCCACCGCCGTTAGACACCTGATCTTTCAGCAAACGTACAATACGTTCACGAGCCGCTTCTTCAAAGATTTTATATTCTTCTTTCAAATCTTTACGATAAGCGTCAAGTTGTGCTTTCTCAATCGCCAGTGCACGGTCATCTTTTTCCAGACCATCACGTGTAAACACCTGAACGTCAATTACCGTACCTTTGGTACCTGATGGAACACGTAAAGATGAATCTTTTACATCAGCTGCTTTCTCACCGAAGATAGCACGAAGCAGTTTTTCTTCAGGTGTGAGCTGAGTTTCACCTTTAGGTGTCACTTTACCAACCAGAATATCGCCAGCCGTTACTTCTGCACCGATATAAACAATACCGGATTCATCCAGTTTAGAAAGCGCAGCTTCACCTACGTTTGGAATATCTGCAGTAATTTCTTCTGCACCCAGTTTGGTATCACGTGCTACACATGACAATTCCTGAATGTGAATAGAAGTTAAACGGTCTTCCTGAAGTACACGTTCAGAAAGCAGGATTGAGTCTTCGTAGTTGTAACCATTCCAAGTCATGAATGCAACACGCATGTTCTGACCAAGCGCTAATTCACCACCATCCGTAGACGGGCCATCAGCCAGTACATCACCACGACCAACTTTATCACCCAGATTCACCAGAACTTTCTGGTTAATACAGGTATTCTGGTTTGAACGTGTGTATTTGATCAAGTTGTAGATATCTACACCCGCTTCACCCGCAATCATCTCGTCTTCGTTAACACGAATAACTACACGTGACGCATCTACGAATTCAATGGTACCGCCACGTTTTGCAATTACACATACACCTGAGTCACGTGCAACATTCGCTTCCATACCTGTCCCTACTAGCGGTTTGTCCGCAATCAGTGTCGGTACAGCCTGACGCTGCATGTTTGAACCCATCAATGCACGGTTGGCATCATCGTGCTCAAGGAATGGAATCAGGGATGCTGCTACAGAAACTACCTGCTGTGCAGAAACATCCATATGCGTAATACGCTCTGGAGCCATACGCACAAATTCGCCCTGGTAACGTACAGAAACCAGCTCTTCGGTTAAATAACCATCTTTATCGAGTGCAGAGTCGGCCTGAGCAATCACAGTTCCTACTTCTTCAATTGCAGACAGATATTCAACTTCATCTGTTACACGGCCATCTACCACTTTACGGTAAGGCGTTTCCAAGAAACCAAATTCATTGGTTTTTGCGTATACAGACAGCGAGTTAATCAGACCGATGTTTGGTCCTTCAGGGGTTTCAATCGGACACACACGACCATAGTGGGTCTGGTGTACGTCACGCACCTCAAAGCCTGCGCGCTCACGGGTCAAACCGCCTGGTCCAAGTGCCGATACACGACGCTTATGTGTAATTTCAGATAGCGGGTTATTCTGATCCATAAACTGGGACAACTGGCTTGAACCAAAGAATTCTTTGATTGCAGCAGCTACCGGTTTAGCATTGATCAGGTCCTGTGGAGACAGGTTGTCAGTTTCTGCCTGTGACAGACGCTCTTTAACTGCACGTTCAACACGGACCAGACCTACACGGAACTGGTTCTCAGTCATTTCACCTACAGAACGGACACGACGGTTACCCAGATGGTCAATATCATCGACCTCACCCTTACCGTTACGAATTTCAACTAAAGTACGTAACACATCGATGATATCTTCATTCGAGAGAATACCTTCAACTTCACGTGACTTCTGGTCAGTTCCTACTTCGTATGGGCGACCTAAACGACGGTTGAATTTCATACGACCAACAGGTGACAGGTCATAACGCTCAGAAGAGAAGAACAGGTTATTGAACAGGTTCTCAGCAGCTTCTTTTGTTGGCGGCTCGCCTGGACGCATTACCTTATAGATCTCAACCAGGGCTTCTTCACGGCCACTTGTTGTATCTGCACGTAAGGTATCTGCCACGAATGAACCACGGTCAATATCATTGGTATACAAGATATTAAACTGCTTCACGCCACCTTCAGCAATCTTCACCATGATTTCATGGCTCAGCAAGGTATTCGCAGCAATTACATCTCCTGATTTCAGGCTAATATCTTCAGCAGTAATCCGTTCGTACAGGTACTCATCAGGAACTGGCAGTTTAGTCAGGCCAGAAGCTTCCATTTGACGTACATGACGTGCATTGATACGTTTACCCTGCTCAACAATCACTTTGCCATCATTGTCAGCAATATCGAACTGCGCCATTTCACCACGCAGGCGTTCAGGCACGAGATCAATCTGATAACTGCCCATATCCAGATACACAGGGACTTTCTCATAGAACAGATCCAGAATCTGTTCATTGTTATAGCCCAGCGCACGCATAACTACAGTAGCAAGTAATTTACGACGACGGTCGATACGTACATATACCAGATCTTTGGCATCAAACTCAAAATCAAGCCATGAACCACGGTAAGGAATAATACGTGCTGAATACAACACTTTACCGCTTGAGTGGGTTTTACCCTTGTCATGGTCAAAGAATACACCCGGTGAACGATGTAACTGAGATACGATTACACGCTCGGTACCATTGATGACAAAGGTACCATTTTCAGTCATGAGTGGAATTTCACCCATATAGACTTCTTGTTCACGAACATCTTTGATTGATTTTGTTTCGCGATCTTTAATGATCAGACGAATCTTTACGCGCATTGGTGCCGCATAGGTTGAGCCACGAAGAATACATTCGCGGACATCAAACTCGGGTTTACCAAGGCTATACTCAACAAATTCTAAAGCAGCATTGCCAGAATAACTTTCTATAGGAAAAACTGAACGAAATGCGGCTTGGAGACCGATATCTTCGCGGTTTTTTGGAGTTTTGCCGTCTTGCAGGAAAGTACGGTACGAGTCGACTTGAATAGACAACAGGTACGGTGCTTCCATGACTTGGGGCAATTTACCAAAATTCTTACGGATCCGTTTCTTTTCGGTATATGAGTATGCCATCTGGAGTCCTCGGAAAGTAAACCAAGCCCGCCTGCAGAACGGGCTTAGAAGGAATTACGCAGGCCGATATGGCCACCACTTTTTACAAAAGCTGCAATCTTGAGTGGTATGAAAACGCTTATCAATATTTTCAAATCAAAAAATATTGGTAAGCGTTTGAATTTATTTGATTTATTATTAAATTAACTGATATATTCAGCAAACTAACAAAAATCGAGCCGATTATTGTAACGCAAAAAGGCTGATGACCCAAGAGCCATCAGCCATTTTATGGAGCCGATTAAAAAATCGACTCCTTAAAGAATTACTTAAGAGTAACTGTAGCACCAGCTTCTTCAAGTTTTTTCTTAAGCTCTTCGCCTTCTTCTTTAGAAACGCCTTCTTTAACAGCTGAAGGAGCGCTTTCAACAAGATCTTTCGCTTCTTTAAGACCAAGGCCAGTTGCTTCACGAACTGCTTTAATTACAGCAACTTTGTTTGCGCCGAAAGAAGTCAACTCAACATTGAATTCAGTTTGTTCTTCAGCAGCAGCAGCGCCAGCACCTGGAGCAGCAGCAACAGCTACAGCAGCAGCAGATACATTGAATTTCTCTTCGAAAGCAGAGATCAGTTCAACAAGCTCAAGAACAGTTTTTTCAGCAACTGCATTTAAGATTTCTTCGTTAGTTAAAGCCATGAGAGTAACTCCAAATGGATATTGAATGGTGTGAAAGTAGATTTAAGCTTAAGCAGCTTCTGACTCGTTTTTCTCTTTGAGCGCAGTAATAAGGCGACCCAGTTTCGAGATAGGAGCCTGAAGAACATTGGCAAGCATAGTAAGTGCTTTTTCTTGGTTTGGAAGATTCGCGATTACGCTAACTTCAGCACCTTCATAAACCTTGCCATCAAAGGCAGCAGCTTTAAGTTCAAATGCTTTGTTAGTTTTAGCAAATTCTTCAAACAAGCGTGCAGCTGCACCCATGTCATCTTCAGAAGTTGAGAAAGCCAAGATTGTTGGGCCAACAAGGTTGTCATTCAAGATATTGAATTGAGTATCTTGAAGAGCACGCTTAGCCAGAGTGTTACGCACGATACGTGTAGTAACACCAAGCTTACGAGCTTCAACACGAAGAGCAGTTAACTGCCCAACTGTCAGACCTTGGTAGTCAGCAACAACAGCTGAGAACGCTTTAGAAGCAACTTCACTTACTTCTGCAACGATCTGTTTTTTGTCTTCGATAAGAAGAGCCATTGTAAAACCTCCTAACGGTGATTTATGTACCCAAACAGGTACACTCCCAATTCGTAAATCCAATCACTGGACTTACACGCGGAGGAGGAATAAATCACACCACCGCGTCTACGCAGGCTGGGCTATTAAGAGTTCAGGTACAAGACCTTCCCTCGCCTGAGGTCTTTGACGCTAATAGGCTTTAACCTATCAATTCAAAGTCCACTCCAGTTGCTAAAAATTTATATTTCCAAGCTACTGGAGATTTTAAGAATTCTGTCTAAGAATAAACTTAGTTAGAAACGTTGCTTACATCAACAACCAGACCAGGACCCATAGTAGAGCTTAGTGTGATTTTCTTGATGTATACACCTTTTGAGGTCGCTGGTTTAAGTTTTTTCAAATCAGCAATCAAAGTTTCAACGTTTTGACGAACAGCAGATGCTTCAAAGCCAATCTGGCCGATTGCAGCATGGATAATACCTGCTTTGTCTACACGGTAACGTGCTTGACCTGACTTTGCATTTTTAACTGCATTTGCCACGTCAGGAGTTACAGTACCCACTTTCGGGTTTGGCATTAAGCCACGTGGACCAAGGATCGTACCCAATTTACCTACAACGCGCATAGCATCAGGCGCAGCGATCACAACATCAAAGTTCAGATCACCACCTTGGATGCTCTCAGCAAGGTCATCAAAACCAACAATATCAGCACCAGCTGCTTTAGCTGCTTCTGCTTGTGCACCTTGAGCAAAAACTGCAACACGTACAGTTTTACCAGTACCTGCAGGAAGCGTAGTCGCACCACGAACAACCTGGTCAGATTTACGTGGATCTACACCCAGGTTTACTGCGATATCCAAAGATTCTTTGAATTTCGCTGCTGGAAGGCTGCTTAGAACCTGTACTGCTTCTTCTAAAGTGTAAACTTTGTTTGCTTCAATAGCAGCAGCAATGGCTTTTTGACGTTTAGTTAACTTTGCCATGTCTTATAGCTCCACTTCCAAGCCCATAGAACGCGCAGAACCAGCGATGGTACGTACACGTGCGTCTAAATCAGCACCAGTTAGATCTGGTTCTTTAGTAGTCGCAATTTCTTCTAATTGAGCACGAGTCAACTTACCCACTTTAGTTTTGTTAGGTATAGCTGAACCTTTTTGGATACCAGCAGCTTTCTTAAGCAGAATTGCTGCAGGTGGAGTTTTCATGATAAAAGTAAACGATTTATCATTGTACACAGTGATCACGACAGGAATTGGCAGACCTGGTTCAACCTTTTGTGTAGCAGCATTGAATTCTTTACAGAATGCCATGATGTTTACACCACGTTGACCTAGTGCAGGACCAATCGGTGGAGATGGATTCGCTTTACCAGCTGGAACTTGCAGCTTGATATAGCCGTCAATCTTCTTAGCCATTATTAAATACCTCTGGGTACAAACGCCGTCAGGCTCCCCGACTTATTCATGTAACAGTAATCGTTACCATAACAATGCCCGACGAATCGGGCGTTTTAACACCAACCTAGCTTAAACTGATTTTTCGACTTGTCGAAACTCGAGTTCAACCTGTGTAGGTCGGTTAAATACATTGATGGTCAACGTTAAACGTGACTTTTCGTATAGAACTTCTTCCACCACACCTTTAAAGTCGGTGAATGGACCGTCAATTACGAGTAATTCTTCGCCTGGTTCAAACATCGTCTTCGGACGTGGTGCTTCACCAGTATTGCGTACACGAGCAAGAATCGCATCTGCTTCACGTTGGGTAATTGGCGCCGGTTTCTCAGCCGTACCACCAATAAAACCTAAAACTTTTGGACATTCTTTAACAATGTGCCAAGTTTCATCATTCATTTCCATTTCGACCAACACATAGCCTGGAAAGAACTTACGTTCAGATTTACGTTTCTTACCATCCTTCATTTCTACCACTTCTTCGGTAGGAACAAGGACTTCACCAAAGCTATCGGCTACAGCGCTACGCTGGATTCGATCATTAAGTGAACGCATCACTTGTTTTTCATAACCTGAATAGGCATGAATAATGTACCAACGTTTCATAGCTCTCTTACCCGATAATAAACTTCATTAACCAGCCCAAAATGTAGTCAAAACACCATAATAAAATGGATGCAACAACTACAACCGCAAGCACCTGCCAAGATGTGGTCATGGTCTCTTGCTTCGTTGGCCAAGTCACTCGACGCAGCTCAATTCGTGAGTCTTTCAACAAACGAGCAAAGCCTTTGCCTTGATGGGTGGCGTATAATAAACCGAATGCCACGATGATACAAGCCAAAATTACCCCAACGCGCACCCAAATATCATTTGCAGGCGCCCAATACGCTGGCAGATGCTGGTTCACCAAAGTCGCACTGATTAATAAGGCTAAAGCAATAAGCCATAGCACAACATCTAGCACAGACCCGGAACGGACAACTTCAGCAGGATTATTTCTTTGAGGAATTGGCGCGTCGCTCAATGCGTCACGCGATTTATCATTCGACATTTTTGTACTCGTCGTAGGATTCGCGACTTATTATATGACAATTCAGCCAGCATCAAGCTTTTTTATTCAGAAAAAGTGGCAGGCCAGGAGGGACTCGAACCCCCAACATTCGGTTTTGGAGACCGACGCTCTACCAATTGAACTACTGGCCTGTAAGACAAGCCGCAAATCAGGGTTCACGGCTTGAAGATTCAACTATTATATATTATGCAGTTACTTTCGCAACAACACCAGCACCTACTGTACGACCACCTTCACGAATCGCAAAACGCAGACCAGCGTCCATCGCGATCGGGTGGATCAGCTCAACTGACATCTCAACGTTGTCACCTGGCATAACCATTTCAACGCCTTCTTTCAGCTGGATCGCACCAGTTACGTCAGTTGTACGGAAGTAGAACTGTGGACGGTAACCATTCAGGAATGGAGTGTGACGACCACCTTCTTCTTTAGAAAGTACATATACTTCTGCATCGAATTTAGTGTGCGGCTTGATTGTACCTGGTTTAGCCAGTACCTGACCACGCTGAACGTCTTCACGTTTAGTACCACGTAGCAGAACACCACAGTTCTCGCCTGCACGACCTTCGTCAAGCAGTTTACGGAACATTTCTACACCCGTTACAGTCGTTTTAACTGTATCTTTGATACCAACGATTTCAACTTCTTCGCCGACTTTAACGATACCAGACTCAACACGGCCAGTAACTACTGTACCACGACCTGAAATTGAGAATACGTCTTCGATTGGCATTAGGAATGCTTTGTCGATTGCACGTTCTGGTTCTGGAATGTAAGTGTCAAGCGCTTCAACCAGAGCAAGAACTGCAGACTCGCCATACTGACCGTCGTTGCCGTTCAGTGCTTGAAGAGCTGAACCACGGATGATTGGAGTGTCATCACCTGGGAAGTCATAAGTAGACAGGAGTTCACGAACTTCCATTTCTACCAGTTCAAGTAACTCTTCGTCATCAACAAGGTCACATTTGTTCAGGAACACGATGATGTAAGGTACACCAACCTGACGAGAAAGCAGGATGTGTTCACGAGTCTGTGGCATTGGGCCATCAGTTGCTGCACATACAAGGATCGCGCCGTCCATCTGAGCAGCACCAGTGATCATGTTTTTAACATAGTCAGCGTGGCCCGGGCAGTCTACGTGAGCGTAGTGACGAGTTGGAGAGTCATATTCTACGTGTGAAGTATTAATGGTAATACCACGCGCTTTTTCTTCTGGTGCAGAGTCAATTGCTGCGTAATCTTTCGCTTCACCGCCGTAAGTTTTTGCACAGATTGTTGCAATCGCAGCGGTTAAAGTTGTTTTACCATGGTCAACGTGACCGATTGTGCCCACGTTTACGTGTGGCTTATTACGTTCAAACTTGGCTTTAGCCATGATGATCTTCCTCGTTTACGTCGAAACCAGCTTAAGAAAACAGCCCTGAGATAACTCAGCTCATCGACCCATTGTCTAAAAACAGACACCCAATACTTGAAAAGCAGACTTAAAAGCCTGCTTTTTAAAAACTTTGTAGAAAAATCTACTAAACTGTATCTGGAGCTCTTATCCAGATTTGAACTGGAGACCTCTCCCTTACCAAGGGAGTGCTCTACCACTGAGCTATAAGAGCGAAATTTAGCTTTAAATGGAGCGGGAGACGAGGTTCGAACTCGCGACATGCAGCTTGGAAGGCTACCGCTCTACCAACTGAGCTACTCCCGCATTGTTGGTAATTGACCACTACATTTAAAGTAAAAGTTGGTGGTGGGAGAAGGATTCGAACCTTCGAAGCTTACGCGGCAGAGTTACAGTCTGCTCCCTTTGACCGCTCGGGAATCCCACCAATCGCACTTATTTCAGTGCTTTCCTCTACAAAATTACACACTTTAGATGGTGCCGGCACACGGATTCGAACTGTGGACCTACTGATTACAAGTCAGTTGCTCTACCAACTGAGCTATGCCGGCGCTTCTTAGTGTTTCGTACGTTTCGTATCGGAACGGTGTGCAGTTTAGCAAAACTTCGCAGGCATGCAACAGTTTTTTTTAAAAAAACCCTCAAAAACTCATAAAATCAATCCGTTTGATGATAATTCAACCGCTTTGATCACTGCGCGAGCTTTTATTTGAGTTTCATTCCATTCAGATTCAGGATTCGAGTCAGCGACCAGCCCCGCTCCAGCCTGCACATAAACCTTATTTTCACGAATCACACAAGTTCGAATAGCAATCGACATATCCATTTCACCATGCCATCCCAAATAACCTACAGCCCCACCGAAAATCCCACGTTTAACTGGTTCGACTTCATCAATAATTTGCATTGCGCGGATTTTAGGAGCGCCAGAGAGTGTTCCAGCCGGAAAAGTAGCTTTAAATACATCTAGTGCATCAATACCTTCACTTACTTCACCTTGCACATTTGAAACAATATGCATGACATGTGAATAACGCTCAATAACCATGCGGTCCGTCACCTGTACCTTACCGATTTGTGAGACTCGACCGATATCGTTACGCCCCAGATCAATCAGCATTAAATGTTCGGCAATCTCTTTTTCATCAGATAAAAGGTCCTGTTCAAGCGCCCAGTCTTCTTCCTTAGTTTTACCACGCGGACGGGTTCCTGCAAGTGGCCGTACAGTTGCTATCCCATTTTCCAGACGAGAAAGAATTTCAGGCGATGAACCTACAATATGAAATGGCTTGCCATCAGTTAAAGTTTGGCCTTGTACTAAAAATAAATAAGGTGACGGATTAAGGTGACGTAATGCACGATAAACCTGCAATGCCTCTCCATCAAACTCAGATACCATACGGTGACCTGGCACTACCTGCATTACATCACCAGCCCGGATATACTCCTTAACTGTCTCAATCGACTCAAGGAATCTATCTTTCCCGGTAAGAGACTCAAAATGTGGTGGGGTGTGTGGATAAGCCTGCAAGCTGATTGGTGTATTCAGTATCTGTTCCAGATGATCGAGTTGTAACTGCGCACGCTGATAGGCTTCAGGATCATTGATATCTGCATGTACAATCAAAAACAGCGTATCTTTAAGATTATCAAAAATAATGACTGTTTTTGACAGCATCATCCATATATCTGGCAAGCCCACTGGATCTGCTTGCGGCATATTATTGAGCTTGGGTTCAATATAGCGCACTGCATCATAGCCAAAATAACCGACCAGCCCTCCTGTAAAACCGGGTAATCCGGGTAACAACTGCGCATCAGGTACTTTAAACTGAGCCTGGAAGTCTCGAATAAACTGGAACGGGTCATCACACAGCTGGGTGGTAAGCTGGCCATCAGTAGCTTTTACAGTGAGTTCTCCCTCATTACAAGAAAATACTACAGATTCACCCAAGCCAATCATTGAATATCTGGCCCAGTTTTCACCCCCCTCAACCGATTCAAACAGATAAGCTTGACTATGGTGTTTTAAACGCGCAAATACGGACAGTGGAGTTTCGGTATCTGCCAGACGCTGACGGTAAACAGGGATCAGGTTATAGCCGGCATGTTTAAGTGATTCAAACTGGTTTAGGGTGGTCATACGGGGACTCTTGATTGTTTTTCGGTAAGTTAGGCATCAGGCTTTAAAGCTATGTTATGTCGCCATCGAAAAACCATACTGTCGTCCATTGCTGTATCCTTCACTTTCTAAACTTTTTCAATGATCAATTAATTCTCTTAAATCATCTACGACCTGCTGTGGAGCCGAGTCATGAATATCTTCACCATGATTATAACCATAGCTTACGACAATACAATCAACCCCTGCACGGCGCGCTGCCTCAATATCATTGCTTGAATCACCAATTAATAGTGTCTGTTTCGTATTACTCTTGAGAACATCCATACAGTGCAGTAGAGGTAGAGGATGCGGTTTTTTATGTTCCAAGCTATCACCACCGACCACCAGTTTAAAATACTGGTCCAGCCTTAATTCATAGAGCAAGGCCTCAGCCAGTTTTTGTGGTTTATTGGTCACACAAGCTAAAGTAATATTTTGCCGGACGGCATAGTCAAGAAAATCAATTACTCCAGGAAATGGCTTACTGTCCACACAAATACCAGCAGCGTATACTTCTAAAAATTCTGCGTAAAGCTGCTGATGCTGACTCGGTTCAACTTCACCCAGAAGATTAAGTAATACGTCTTCACATAGTTTAGATGCACCTTTACCTACCCATTGCCGAATCTGTTGTTCTGTAACCATCGGAAGTTGCAGGGTATTTAAGCTAATATTCATCGCTCTAAACAGATCAGTGGCTGAATCTACCAGCGTTCCATCCAGATCAAACAGGATTAAATTGCGTGTTGTAAGTTGAGCAACTGTCATATTTTTTATCCGGATAAAAAGGCATGCGAGCATGCCCATGAATGTGACTATATAATTATTTAAAGAATACCCATGCAATCACTGCCAGAATAATCAGCACGATCACTGTCATTAAGCCTACTGATGCATTTTTCTGTTGCTCTTTTTCTTCAGCAACACGTGATACAGGCTGTTCCAGTGGCACGGACTGAGGTTCTGGCTGCACTTTAGGCTGGACAGTTTCAGGAATTGGCGCGGGCTTAGGAATATCTACTCGCTGCGGCATCCCTTCACGGCTAACCGGAACTTCTGCACGTTCAGTCAGGCTCGGCATACCTTGCTCGTTCATCTGCTCTGTAGCAGTTTTTTCAACCACAACTGACTGGGTGGACTCAACCACTGGCTCCATTTCAACTTCTGGCTCATCATCCTGCACTGCATCTGCTACAGGTGCTAAAATTGAGAACTTAAGACTGGCAAATTGCAGAATGTCACCATCTTTTAGCAAGGTTTCATGGTCAATCCTGACATTATTAACAAAAGTGCCATTGGATGAATTAAGGTCCTGTACCCAAAGTCCCTGATCTTTTAACAGCAGGGCAGCATGGCGGCGGGAGATTTCCGCAGACTGTAACAATACATCAGCGTCCTGATGGCGGCCCACCAGCATGTCATGGGTAATACTGATTTCCTGCCCCGTAATATCACCTGTAATTGCTTGTAATTTCCAAGTCATAAACTCATCTCTTGTGATTTTTTTATATCATAACATGCCTTATTTCATGTTCCGTGCCTTGTCTGTTAAGAAGCCGGACGCAGAGTAGTTGTAGTTACTGTATTTTTAGTACGTTCTACCTCCGGTTGAGGCAAAGCTACACTACGTTGTCCAATACCAAGTTCAATCGCTACAGGAGTCGTCGTTACCACAGGAGTAACACCCCCTGAAGAAAGCTGCTTGTACACATTAGGTTTATCAGAGGTAGCAGGAACCGGCAAACGTTGCTGATAGACATCCTCTACATTTTCAGGCAATTTGGCGAAATTTCCGTCTTTATCCATAGCCAGCTGTAAGCTATAAAGCTGATCATAACGGCGTTGCGTTAATCGGCGTACATCACTAGCATCGCCGACAATGGTCGGATGGATAAATACCAGCAGGTTTCGCTTTTCATTACTGTTGCTGTCAGACCGGAACAAGCGGCCTATGCCCGGGATAGCCCCCAAACCTGGTACAGCCTGTCGACTGTAAATAGAATTATCTGAGATTAGTCCACCGAGTACGACTGTTTGACCATGTTCAGCCAAGACTGCTGTTTTAATTGCACGTTTACTGGTAACCAAGTCTGTAGCCTGTCCTTTATTAGGCTGTACATTTGATACTTCCTGCTCCACCTCCAGCCGGACAGTACCATTTTCACCAATATGTGGAATAACTTTTAGAGTCACACCAACATCTTTACGTTCCACAGTTGTATAAGGATTCACACCATTTGCATTTGTTGTCACTGAACCGGTAACAAACGGGACATTCTGGCCGACAACGATATAAGCCTCTTCATTATCCATGGTAACAATAGAGGGTGTGGACAACAGATTAGACTTGGTATTATCCTTTAAGGCCTGAATCAGGGCGCCATACAAACGTCGTGAGCCATCAGCACCTTCACGATAGTCACCTAAAAGAAGTGATGAACCTCTTAAATTACTGGCTGCATTAGCAAGTGCTGAACCACCAGCCAGATAACCAGCAGCAAGACTGGCGAGACTGCTTCCTACATTTGTAAAATTAACCAAGCCAATTCCACTGCTGATATCACCGAGTGCCCACTGCACTCCAAGCTGATCTGCATCATCACCAGCAACTTCAATAATTGCGGCTTCAATCAGAACCTGCTGGCGACGTATATCCAGTTGCTGAATTGCTGATTCGATTTCACGCATCAGCTGGGGATCAGCCTTAACCACCAGAGCATTCTGATTAGTATCTGCAATAATACTAACCCCATTCGCATTAAAACTACTGATCGGATTTTGCCCAGAATTAGTATTAGCGTTGAGATTAATACCCGGTGTAGAAATTCCAGAGCCGGTGCTACCCTGATTATTATTGGCAGTATTATTAATCAGGTTATTAATAGAATTACTGGAACCAGAATTATTTGAATTACTGTTGCTATTTACTGCCTGCCCGGTCACTAGTCCTTGCAGGATCTCGGACAGGTTCTGGGCACTGGCATATTTCAAGCGGAATACTTTAAGTCCCCCCAGACGGTCTGCTGAGGGTACATCCAGCATCTCAATCATATGCCGGATACGTTTACGTGTTGCCGGATCGCCTTTAATCAAAATACGGTTAGTCCGGTTATCTGCCATAATTCTTACCCGTGCCCCACTAAAATCTTTAGCAGCGCCTGTTGAACTCATGGACTCCAACAGTCCAATCACTTCTTCTGCCTGACTCGACTGCAAGGTAATTGCTTCAATGTCATTTTGCCCGGTACCATCGAGATTGCGGACAATTGTTTCTAATTGCGCAATATTACTGGCACGATCAGAGACAATGAGAGCATTTGTTCCTGCTACTGCAGCAAGATGTGCAAACTGTGGCATTAATGGACGTAAAGCCGGTATCAGGTCATTGGGATTGGTATTTTCCAGCCAGATTACCCGGGTGACCACCTGATCACCACGTGCATTACGTCGTGCATCATAAGGAACACCTGAGCTTTTTACATTACTATCTGGAACCAGTTTAATAGTATTCCCTGATGGAATTGCCACTACACCGTTGACATTTAATACACCCAGGAACAGGTCATAAACTTCATTTTTATTGAGTGGCTTATTAGAGATGACCGTCACATTACCGCGGACCCGTGGATCAACTGCAAAATTTTTCCCTGTAATATCGGCGACTTCATTGATAAAAGCAGTCAGGTCTGCATCACGCAGATTAATTTTCCAGGTTTGTGCATAGGCTGCCGTGCTTATAGCAGCGATGACTGGTGCTGCAGCCACTAAAGCCCAAAGTGGACGATGATGTTGTAATAAAGCCATAGCCTGTTATTTTTCCTAACACTACTGTGAGGTATTCCCACTTAAAAACTTTGTTGGATGGTCATCACCTGATCACCACGTTTTATTTCTATTTTGACTTGCCCTTCACGTCTGGCTTGTTCAAGTAACTGAATATCACTTTGTCCCTGGCCGACAGGCTGACCGTTTAAAGACATAATCCGGTCACCTGGGCGTAAACCCAGCTTACTGCGCAGTGCAGCCGGTGTACGGCTGGTGACCTCATAACCGTTACCGGTCGAGCTTACACCCATTTCCTGCAAATATTGTTCACGGTCTTCCTGAATTTTTTGTATCGCCTGTCCTAAAGCAGATTGAGAAGAATTTGCAGGTGATGGCGAAGGAGCTGCCGAAGTGGCAGAGTCAGCAGGTGGCACAATCGGCTGGTTCAGGCCATTTTCAATTCCTTTAAACTGAACTTCACGAGATGTACCATTGGGTTGACGCAATATCACCCGGTCCCAGTAAACCTCTGCCAATTGAAATGAAGAATTAGCAATGGTTTCCCCAACCCGATAACGCTCTGCCATCTGGTCTACTTTAATTACAGCTGAGGAATAACGGTTTGGATAACCAATGACCACACCCTGCAATTCTATATTTAAACTTTCAGCAGATGTATTCGCCGCAGCACTTTGACCTGGCTCGTAAAACAGGGAAAATGAAGAAATATTTGGAATTTGTGGCTGCTGTGAGCCCAGCATGACGCGCTCAAACTGTATGCCTTGTGGCGGTGCTGCCACCCACCAAAACAATGCTGCCAGCTTCCAGCAAAAGATCAGAATTAATAATGCCAGCACGAACGGTCCAGCCCGGTCCAGTTTAGACCAGGAAATATCCTGGAGTTTATTCAGATAGGTTTTCATCACCAGTTGCCCCGTAATAGAGGCTGACGGGAGCTAATCACATAGGTATCGAGTCCAGCTTTACCGTCATAAGAAGGGACATTCAAGAGTAGACGCTGGGTTAGTTGCACATCCAACATCATATCCGGATCAAGAACCAGATTTGCCATTTTCTGTCCACGCTGATCTTGTATATTAAAGATGAGCTTTCCACCGTCGTCTTGAATCTCTCCTTTTAAAGAGGGTATATTCATTCGGTCCTGCCGTGAGCCCAAGCTATACAGGAGTTGTCCGCCTGCCCATTGCAGCTGGCCAGTTGCATCACTAAAGCCATCATTTTTCTGATAACGTAAATTAATATTTTGAAGCTGAATACTATTGGCTGGCCATTGCCAGTCTACTAAGGTCTTTAAGGTTTCTGGCGCTATTTGGCCCTTCATCTCTTGAATAATTATTTTTTTACCTAAACCATAGGCCACTGTACCATTTAGCTTTGTATTGGCACTATGAATTTCCAGGTCTGCTCCCAAGCGTAATAGCAATAAGTCGAGAGGCCTGGTTTTCCAGCTGACTGATCCACGCAGTTTATCTTTATGCCAGTCTGCCTGGCCCTGCCAGATATTACCGCTGACATTTTGCAAGGTTTGATTATCTTTTGAAAATTTTGAAATAATCCAGGCAGCAGGTATCTGTAACACTACAAATAATAAAAACGCCAGGACTGCAAATATCCACCACGTTAATTGCTTCGTTCTTTTATTCATTCAGCAATAACCAACATTTAATTTTTTTCCTATAACTATATTTCTCCCCTGCGTCCCATTATGCATAATTTTTCTACCTCGCCAATTCACTGCTATAAAAAAACCAAGCATTCATGCTTGGCTTTTTTAACATTCTAAGGCAGTCGAATGACAGTTCGATGAAACTTAGATCAGAAAATCTTCAAGTTTTGCACCTTTTTCAAGGGCTGCTACTAACCAGCGTGGCTGCTTACCACGTCCTGTCCAGGTTTCTTCAGGATTTTCAGTATTACGATAACGTGGCTCTACTGATTTACGTGTTGTTTTCTTACGCTTTTGCGCTCCAAATTCTAGCAACTGTTCAATAGTCAGACCCACATTTTCAGCAATTTCTAAAACCTGTTCATAAGCTTCATCTACTGCTTGATCTTTTTTGCTGGCGATTAATGCTTCGGCTTCAAGCTGTAATCTTTTGAGATCTTCTACCGAAAGTTCACTAATATCTGGCTTCATTAATATTGGCTCCGCAACACAGGTTAATCATATTTATTTGAATTAATATTCAAACTCATATTATGTATTTTAAATACAATTATCAAGACTATTTAATTAAATTAATAACAATAACTCAACATAGCCAAATTAATATGAAATAGGAGGTTTTATTTAATAAAACTAATCATCGGTTATTTAAATCATGTTCAACAGTTTTTTCAATCTTAATAATTTTTTCTCTTATTATTTCAGGAATGAGTGTCTTTTGTATACTCTCTTTATCTACGCAAACAATTACTGCTTCTCCTAAAGCGACATTTTGTTGTTGGGCACTACTCCATATCAAGTAATTCATGCGAAAGGCACTATTCCTAATCTCTTCAACCCTGACGCCAATTTTTAACTGATCTGGATAAAATACCGGTTTAAGGTATTTACACTGGCTTGAAGCCACAACAGTATTAATATCAAGCTTGAATATATTCAAGACATCAAGATAACAAATACGGGCACTTTCTATATAACGGTAATAAATTACATTATTGACATGCCCAAATGCATCCATATCTCCCCAAGCAACATTCTGTTCATAAATTACTGGGTAATCTGTTAACTTGGTCATATTAATTCCTTAAATCTTTAACTGCATAAAATTAGCGTCATTTTCAAAAACCAGATTTAATTGCTGAATTAAATCCTCATTTCCTTTAAATACTGTTTTGATCCTTAAATAAATCATCAATATATTATCTGGATAGAGTTCAAGTAACTGCTCTGCCTCCAATGCACGGTCAGTTGCTTGATATATGTGCCATTTTGCAAAACTTAATATAGGGATACTTGGGTACTTGTTTTCTAAAAATAAAATACGCTGCTCGACATATTCATAGTCAGGTTGCTGCTTAAGTAATTGTTGCTGAAACCATAAATAGAAAACATCTTGATCAAAATTATCAGCCAGCAGTAAATTGGCTAGTGATTCATGCTGCTGACTCATTTCAGGCATACGTGCCAGTAACTTAAGCCATAGAATCTGAATATCAGGTGTACGGTTCTGTATCTGACCTGCCATGTCCAAATAACGTTGCTGCAATGCTTGCAGATCATCAAGAGTTGCTTGGTCAAACTGGCCCAGCAGTTGCTGTAGCCACTGTTCTTTATAGTCGTGACTTAAGTGACCATATTTGCTGGAGCGCAAGTAGAGCCATGGATACTGAACTGCGAATTCCCCCCAGAGCTCATTAATCCTGTATTGATAGGCACTTTCCACTTGTTGTAACCAGGGAGATAAAGCATGTTGACTCAGAAATTCAAGATGAGTTAATGCCTGTTCAGGATCTTGCTGATGCAAAAAAATTTCAATCCGTTGTAGCTCTGCCAGTTCAAATGCATGGGGAGATGCCTGGTTCAAGCTTTTCAATGCAAGGTCTGTCTCAGCATTACCTAAGAATAAGCGTGATTCAATCACTCCTCTTAATAAACCTGATTGAGAAAAGACCCGTTGAATAAATAACTGCTGGTCCCGTTCAGCTTGTAACAGCCAAATCACTCCCAACTGCTCGTAAGGATGTAAGGTTTTGAAGTCAAGTACAGTTTCTGTTTTACGCTGTTCCCGAGTCAGATAACGTTTTAGTTGTAGCCAGACCAGCTGGATAATCAAACCGAATATTGCCAGTAAAGCTAGCCATATCCATAAATTGGTCTGCATTTGCCAGTTGCGCCATTGCACATAAACATAACCAGCACCGTAGCCATAACTTAGTACACTTAATAAGGCCAAAACCAGTAAGCTAACCAGTGTATAAGCAAGAAAAATCTGTTTCATACTGCCCCCTTAACCCAGTAATGTCATAGCACCAAGTTTCGGATTTGGTATGACTGGCAGATACTTCATATTCATTAAACGTTTTTTTAACTGCTGGCTGTCATAGTCGGGTAACTGATTCAGCTGTTTAATTACATCATCCAGGCCCTGCTGGTATTCTGCATATTGCCCCTGCATAAGTGACTGTCTTACCAGTAACAGCCTTAGCTGTACCTCTTTGAGAACCAGTTGCCGATTCATCAATATAGCTCCTGGACGCTGAACCGGTTCAATCTGCAACCAGCGCTGCCAGAAATGTTGTGGCTGATTCTTGGCAGGACTTAAATTATTTTGCTGTATAGCCTGCTTCAGTAACTGGTCAGTTTCTAACAACAGTGCTTCTAAAGATTCTTGTTGCCGAGTTTTAGCCTGCACGAACTGTTGAATCGCTAACTGATCTGTATGAATCGCCTGATGTAGACTTTGTTTGAGTTCAGGTGCCAGTACATAGCCATGTAAATCACGATCCAGTTCTGATAATTTTTCCAGCGCATACACATACTGCTGCTGCCGGACAGCAAACTGAACCAGCTCTAAACGTTCACCAATTAATGCGACCGGGCTAAATTCTGCCAAAACGGCCGGACTTGACTGCTGCTGGGGAGACTGAGAGGGATTAGTGGAGGTAGTCACTGCTATCTGGCTAATCTGGCGCTGCAGAGCTACTACCTGGTCGTTGAGGCTTGCATTGAGCTGCTCAGTTCGATGCAAACTAACTTCTACTTCCGGTAATTGGCGGGAAACCTGAAACAGGTCATAACTAATTTTTGCCAACCAAGCCAACGCCAGAATGATTATACAGAATAAAAACTTTCTCATAGTTTCCCTTGCAACTCTGCAATATACTGGAGTATGACCTCAGGTTTTAAATATTCTATTTTTGAAACCTGAAATTTGGCCTGATGCTGGATTTTATAACCGTGTATCAACTGATATAAACGCTCTCCCAGCACCAGATAATGACATAGCTGCAAAACAGACTGCTGATTCTGGCATAAATCCAGCCAGTTAGACCAGCTGGCTTCACTAGTAATAGGGACCAGCACCTGATTTCCGTATTGTATAATCTGTGCTGCAACTTTAGAAAAATCATGAATGCTTTGTGTCGGGCAGGACCGTTCGTATAAAATAAAGTTTAAAACCTTTATTCCCTGCTGATGCAGATTTTGCATCATAAACTGGCGCCCCCCCTCTCCGCGCCAGAATGCTACACTGTGCAGGTCATTAAATTGTCTGAATACATCAAGCTCAAGCATCCCCTCTGAGGTCTCAAGTTTAGGGACCTGACTGGAAATACTGTAATGCTTCAGGTGTTCAGCTGTAGTTTGGCCTACCGCTATCCATTGTAATTGTCTTAAATCGTTCAGGCTGATGCCACTTTGCTGAAGATACTGCATCCCAACATCTGCTGCTGCAGGACTCACTACCACAATTACCTGACAGAATGGCAGATTCTGATAGAGTTGTTGTAGCTGGAGTGAGTAAGCAGTTGGTGTCAGTTCAAGTAAAGGCAACTCAAGTACTTGATGACCTGCTTGCAGTAAGGCAAGACTTAATGCCTGACTGCGTTCTTGCGGGCGGGTATTAATAAATAGCATAAAACTTACTTATAAAGGGCTTTCAACAGCTCGCCAGCACCTTGTGACAATAAATTTTCTGCCAATTCGATCCCCAACTGTTCAGCATGTTCCGGCTGTCCTGAAACTTGAGATGAAAGTAATATTAAGCCATCCACACTTCCTACACGGCCTTCAAGCTGGAGCTGGCCATTTTCCAGAGTCGCGTAAGCAGCAATCGGAACCTGACACCCTCCTTCCAAATGACTATTAAATGCTCTTTCTGCCCGTACACATATACTTGTCTGCTCATGCTGAAGTGGAGAAATCAGATCAAGTATGGCCTGATCATCTGTACGGCATTCTAGTCCCAGCGCACCTTGGCCAACAGCGGGCAGACTTAATTCCGGAGACAGGGTATGTTTAATGCGCTCACTCAATCCCAGACGTTTCAAACCAGCACTAGCCAGAATAATCGCATCATATTCACCTGCATCAAGTTTAGACAGACGGGTACCCACGTTACCACGTAAATCAAGAATATTCAGATCTGGACGGGCTTTCAAAATCTGGGTTTTACGGCGTAAACTTGACGTTCCGACTGTTGCCCCCTTTGGTAACTGCTCAAAGCCTTCAAAACGATTTGAAACAAAAGCATCACATGGATCTTCACGTTCACAGATCACAGGTAACGATAACCCTGTTGGCAAATGCATAGGCACATCTTTCATCGAGTGCACTGCCAAATCAGCACGTCCATCCAGCAAGGCAGCTTCAAGTTCTTTTACAAACAGGCCCTTACCCCCAATTTTTGCCAGAGGAGTATCAAGAATCTTATCGCCCTGGGTTACAAACGTGACCAGTTCTACCGTCAAGCCAGGGTGAAGTTCCTGCAAACAGGCACGAATATGTTCAGCTTGCCAGAGCGCTAGAGGGCTTTTACGGGTTGCAATTTTTAAGGTCATCATCATAATTCAGGCGTTAAAAAGTCCCTTTAAACTTAACGTGATCCCCTAAAAATGCAAGTAAATTATCGTCCAAAGCCGATAAAACCGTCCTATTTTAGTTCTTTAAAGCTTTTGTATCCGCTCACGCAGACCAGGTAAATGGCGACGGCTTACGGCCAGCCGCTCGTCAAGTTCACGGCAGCGCACCTGATACTGTCCCGAAGTCACAACCTCAAGCCCATCCAGATAGTCAACAGATACCAGTGCATTACGATGGATCCGGATAAACTTCTCCGAAAATTCCTGTTCAAGTTCTTTTAAGGTCTCATCAATCAAAATGCTGCCATGTTTATGACGTACTGTGACATATTTCTGGTCAGCTAAGAAATAGTAAATGTTCTCCACAGGCACCAGCTCAACACCTCGATAACTTTTTGCAGTAATTTGCTGGCGCTGTAATTTTGCCGTATCTATATCTTTCTGCTTCAGGCCCGACATTTGTGCCTGGTTCAAACGGGTCAGCCTGTCCAGAACCTGCTGCAGCTCACTGACCTCTATGGGCTTGAGCAGATAACCTTCCGCACTTGATTTAAAAGCTTCCAATGCATGATCTTCATAAGCCGTACAAAAGACAATCGCCGGCATAAGGTCCAGCTGGTTTAGCTGTTCAGCACATTGCAAACCATCCATTTCCGGCATTTGAATATCAAGCAATACAACATCAGGCTGATACTGCTGGACCAGTTCAATCGTATGCTGACCACTTGATGTTGTAGCGACTACATGGTGCCCGAGCTGGGTAACCAGACGAGATAAGCGTTCGACGGCCAATGGCTCATCATCACAAATCAGGATATCCATTTTTTTCTCCTTGTCTAGACCAACTTCATTTAATTTATATATGTTGATCTGGACTCTGGTTTTATTCTTTTATTTATAATGGTACTGCACGATAGTGGTATAAATCCCCTCACCGGCAAAAGTTTGAAACTGTACAGACTGTCCAAAATAGGCCTGTAACCGCTCCCGTACACTTTCTATAGCAATACCATGACCTTTACGTAATGTTATTTTATCTAAAGAGTAAGGATTGGTAATGACTATAGTAACTTGATTTTGAAGTATTTCAACCAGTATACCGATGGTACCTTGAGTATAGACACTTTCAACTCCATGGAAAATACTATTTTCAATCAAAGGCTGTAAGGTCAGAAGTGGAATATAAACCTGATTTAAAGAGTGAGTATTTTCTATTTTCCACTCTACCTGGAGCCGTTCACCCAGACGCATCTGCTCAATTGAAAGGTAATGCCGGCACAAATCAATTTCCTGCTGTAAGCTGACCAGCTTGAGGTCTTGCAGGCTGGCACGAAAAAGTTTAGACAAGCTGATCAGCATTGTTTCAGCCTTGTCAGGGTCTGTATTGATGAGACTTACTACACTATTTATACTATTAAATAAAAAATGCGGATGAATACGTGCCTGCATGGCCTGTATACGGGCGTTTAATCCACTACTTTGCTGTCTGAACCATTGTTCCCGCATATACAGATAACGTAGAAAGATAACTCCCATCAATATCCCAAAACTGAGATTTAAACCTATATCTTTAAATGAAATATCGGAATCTATTCCCGTCCAGCTCAAATGACTACCCCAATAGTTCAGCATATTCAGACTGAAGGTAGATACCAGAACAATGCACTGAAGTAGCAGAAAACCGAACAGTAAGGCATAAAAATGGCTGAGCTGTCTGAACTGGTTTTGCCAGGTATCTACCAAAGCAGTAAAACACAATACTACCCATTGAATAAAAAAAATGTACTGTGCCAATTGGTCAAGCTGAAGGTTTTGCCATGTCCCCGCTTTTGCCAGAATAAGGATCAGTGACAACAGCGTACTGACCAGAAATAATTCGATTAGATATTGCCAGCGTCCACGCTTTGTAAAAGAATATAAATTATTCCGGTTATTTATTGATGGTATTGTGGAATTATCACGCTGTGCTTCGGCAAGCGCTGTTGAATTTGCTATACTCTTTTTTATTTTGCTGAGCCGACATGACCACATCTTCTCATTCCTCCAATACGCCTGCCCAGAATCAGACTTCCGGTATGTGGGGCGGCCGTTTTTCCGAAGCTACCGATGCTTTTGTGGCTGAATTTACCGCATCTGTACAATTTGACCAACGTTTTTATAAACAGGATATTGCCGGTTCAATTGCTCATGCGACCATGCTTGCCAAAGTAGGAGTACTGACCGAACAGGAACGTGATGACATTATTGAAGGTCTAACTGCCATTAAAGCAGATATTGAGGCAGGAAATTTTGAGTGGCGCATTGACCTTGAAGATGTACATATGAACATCGAGTCACGCCTGACCCAGCGTATCGGCATTACAGGTAAAAAACTGCATACCGGCCGTAGCCGTAATGACCAGGTCGCAACTGATATCCGTCTTTATGTCCGTGATGAAATTGATGCCATTTTAGATCTACTGGAAAAATTACAAAAAGGTATTTTGGGTTTGGCGGCTAAAAACACCCAAACCATCATGCCCGGTTTTACCCATCTACAAACTGCACAGCCTGTGACTTTTGGTCATCATTTATTGGCCTGGTTTGAAATGCTGGTTCGTGACTCTGAACGTCTTATTGACTGCCGTAAGCGCGTTAATCGCATGCCATTAGGTTCTGCGGCACTTGCTGGTACAACTTATCCAATTGACCGTGCTTATACGGCTGAACTTTTGGGTTTTGAAGCAGTTGCTGAAAATTCGTTAGATGCCGTATCGGATCGTGACTTTGCGATTGAATTTAATGCTGCTGCATCTTTAATCATGATGCATTTATCACGCATGTCCGAAGAACTGATTCTATGGACTTCAGCGCAGTTCAAATTCGTCAATATCCCGGATCGTTTCTGTACGGGTTCTTCAATCATGCCACAAAAGAAAAATCCCGATGTTCCTGAACTGGTACGTGGTAAAACCGGTCGTGTCTATGGCGACCTGATGAGCCTGTTGACCCTAATGAAAGGCCAACCACTGGCCTATAACAAGGACAATCAGGAAGATAAAGAGCCATTATTTGATGCGATTGATACCGTACGTGGTTCATTGATGGCATTTGCTGACATGATTCCAGCTCTGGTACCCAATATCGATATCATGCGTGAAGCAGCCCTTCGCGGTTTTTCTACTGCAACAGACCTTGCAGACTACCTGGTAAAAAATGGAGTCGCTTTTCGCGATGCACATGAAATCGTAGGTAAAGCAGTGGCTCTGGGCGTTCAGGAAGGTAAAGACTTATCTGAACTTAGCCTTGAACAGCTTCAGCAGTTCTCTGACCTGATTCAGACAGATGTCTTTGAAAAAGCACTAACTCTGGAAGCTTCAGTAAATGCGCGTAACCATATTGGCGGCACGGCCCCGGCTCAAGTAGAAGCAGCTATTGATCGTGCCCATGCGCGTTTAGAAAAACTTTATGCTTAAACGCTATATCTTAACTTTGGAGTATTGATATGTCTCGACAGGTGTTTTGCCGTAAATATCAAAAAGAAATGGAAGGGTTAGAATTTGCACCCTTCCCAGGCCCAAAAGGTCAGGAACTATTTGACACGGTTTCTAAACAGGCCTGGCAGGAATGGTTACAGCATCAGACCACCCTCATTAATGAAAAACGTTTGAATGTATTTGAGCCCGATGCAAAAAAATTTCTTGAAGAGCAACGTGAAAAATTTTTCAGTAATGATGCGAGTGTAGAAAAAGCTGAGGGCTGGAAACCTGAAAATTAATCTTTGTTTTGACCCACTTTAGAGTGGGTCAAAATATTGCTGTTCAATTTATACTTTTAATAAATAAAGACAAAGCTTATTTTTAAAGCAATTAATTACACTATATTAACTTAATTTACATGCCCTCCACATCAAAACACATGAACTATAATGAGTAATAAACTTGAACTTCTTATACTGATTTTAAGAAAACTTATATAAAGCTCTGATGAATTCTGCATAAGTGAAATTTTGAATGAGCTCCTCTTTCGTTCCCAGATTTCCCCCAAAGTCTGGGACTTTTTTTATTCTATATTTAATTTTTTGCTTACTCTTGTATAAGCTTTAGCTTACAGTGATATCAGATTTTTACTTCTACGATATTTACTTAACTCCATTAGACTAAAGTTGTAGCCAAGCAGGAAGCTAGGTGAGCATAGAAAAATAATTAAAAATTGCAATGGGTACAGGATGTGATGATTTTTCCTTACTCTTGACTCAAAGGCCCGGGAAACTTTCCCCGGGCCTTTTCACTATTTAAAACGTCTGTTTAGCGGCGTTGTACGTGTTCTTCAATTTCATCCAGGCTGGTATGACGTACATCAAGTCCTTTTGCAATATAAATTACTTGTTCCGAAATATTACGGGCATGATCACCAATACGTTCAAGTGAGCGCAATACCCACATCACGTTCAGTACCCGGGAAATATGGCGAGGATCTTCAATCATATAAGTCATCAGAGTACGGGTGGCTGACTGGTATTCACGATCGATATCGGCATCGGCTAAAAGTACTTTAAGCGCCTGCTCAGCATCGACCCGAGCAAAAGCATCCAGTGCATCATGAATCATAACCCGCACCTGATTGCCAATATGCCGGGTTTCCATATAACCCCGTGGCGATCCGCCTTCTTCACATAAGTTTTGGGCAATACGGGCGATTTTTGCGGCTTCGTCTCCAATCCGTTCCAGGTCAGTATTTGCTTTGCTCATCGCGATCACCATACGCAGGTCAATTGCAGCCGGATGACGGCGTGCCAGAATCAGGGTTAACCCTTCATCAATTTCCCGTTCATAACGGTTTACTACGTTATCCTGAAACTGTACGTCGATAGCCATATTGGTATCTGTATCCAGCAAAGCCCGTATTGCATTGGCCACCTGCTGCTCGACCAGACCGCCCATAGTCATAAATTTAGTCGTAACACCTTGCAGTTCTTCATTAAACTGTGAAGAAATATGGTGACTTAATACAGGGTTATTCAAGCTCAAGATAAAGACTCCAGCCAGCTAAAAAGAAAATTCTGATGCATCTTGTATTAAAGCATAGCTATGATGAAACTTTGATGACAGTTCATTTATGAATAGCTGTCAAAACTTTTCAACCAGCCAGCTGTTCATTTCCTGCAAATCCTGTTCATTGAGCTGACCTGCGGCGGCTTTTAAACGCAATATATTAATCAGATGATCATACTGTGCATTTACATAATCCTGCCGGGCAGAAAAAGCATTACGCTGAGCCAGCAATACATCTACTATAGTTTTTAAACCTTCATTATATTGGGCACGTGAAGCGCGTGATACCAGCTCGGATGATTGCATCGCAGCCTTACGGGCTTCTAATTTATTCTGGTCAGTTTGAACCTGCAGGTAGGCCTGTTTGGCATCAGTTGTACTTTTACGGACAGCAGCTTCCAGCTCTGCTTCAGCACGCCGGATATCGACTGTAGCCTTTCGTATATTTTGTTGCGTGCGTCCCCCATTAAAAAGATTCCAGTTCATTTCCACGCCAATCTGGTCAAACTGACCATCACCAGAGATAAGTGTTTCCGGTGACTGTTTGGTATAGCCATAGGTAGCTACTGCTTCAAGCTGTGGATATAAGGCTGCCCGTTCAATCCGGCGCTGGTCATCATTATATTTTTGTTGCAAACGTGCCTGCTGTACTGAAAGATTCTGATTTTGTGCCAAGGTAGTCCATTCTTGTAAATTAGCCGGATAAGGTTGCTGATAGCTAAAATTTTCTTGAAGCACCGCCAGACTTTCCTGATATGGCCCAATTAGTTGTGCCAGCTGTTCCTGAGCCAAGAGCAACTGTACATTACTTGAAATCCGGTTGGCCCGGGCATTTTGGTACTGGGCATTGGCTTCACTGACATCACTACGGGCAACCAGTCCTTCACGTAACTTGGCGTTCATCATTTCCAGCTGCTCCAATAATGCTTTCTCTTCCTGTAAATGAGAGCTGGTCAGTGTCTGCTGACGTAAGACATTAAAATAACTCTCAGCCACATTGAGAATATGGTCCTGCTGGCGCTGGCGTAACTGTACTTCACTCAGCAGTACGGAGGTTTGTACCTGTTTATAACCCTCCCAGGCATCTTTACGGAATAAGGGCTGACGTGCCGTAATCGAAATTTGCTTCGTGGTAGAGGTCGATGACATCAAGGCATCACCAAAATTTTCAAAACCTGGAATGGTCACACTATTGCTTTGGTTACTTCCCTGATGTTTACGGGTAATATTACCGCTGACACTGACTGTCGGCAAAAAATTAGTACGCGCAATACCCAGATTAAGCTGATCTGCCTGATACTGGTAAAGATTAGCCTGCCAGCTTGGGTCTGACTGTTTGGCACGCTGATAAGCCTCTACCAGATCAAGTGCATAAAGCTGTGAACTTGTAGTTAGAAAAAACAGGCTCAGGAAAATTTTTTTCTTCATTTTTTTAAATGCCCATCTACACCGCAAAAAACCGAACTATCTTTTTCAGGACAGTTTTCAGGTATGCCATATTACTCATGAATAGCCAAGTTTAAGTATGATTTTTATTAAATTTTCCCAGTTCTTGACTTCAGGCAGTTTCAATAGAGTAAGAATATAGTAAAATCCAGCTATCTTGCCTAAATCCATACTACATATTGCTTACAAATAATTTAAACAATACTACAGCTTTTACTGGGTTTTTAAAGATAATCATCATCAACCATATTCTGCTAGTTTGCTCGCTCTTAGTACGCTGTTGTCTTGCTCACGCATCATACAACCTGAGTCAAGTAGTCCCCCGCCTTGGAGGAAAAAACGTATGAAGCCTCTTGCTTATCTTTCTCTCTCCCTGCTGGTGTTAGCTATGGCTGGCTGCCAGAAGCCCGAAATGGAGAAAACAGCCAAGCAAGAAACGCCGCCTCCTACCCGTATTGCTCCACAACAGGATGATACCCGCTGCCTGAACCTGGCAGAACAGATGCAGAAAATTAATTCGGAAAGTACAGTAGAGTCCTTAGATCAAGTCAATGCACAAATTAAAACCTGTTTGCCACAGCTAAAATTTGAACAGCAAAAACAGATTCTCAAAGCCTCGAATGCCGTGTATCAGCGCTTTTTGACAGTTAAGCGTACTCCTGAACAGCAGACAGCATTTGAAGACTATGCTTTTAACCAGTCCCCTCATCCGACGTTACAGCAGAGTTATACCGAAAAATTTTCACCGCGTGATCAGTACCTGCTCAAGCATCAGGGCAAAGTATATTATGAGCTATATGATGGTGGAGAAGGCATGTTCAGTTATCGCCGCCAGCCACAATATCTGGCACAGATTTTTGCCCCCTATTTACCGACTGCCGAGCGAATCTTTATTGAAAAACTGGCTAGCCAGAACCAGCAGAGTCCTCTGCGTGATGGCGCACTGACAATTTCTTGGGATGAAATCGCACAGCGTGCACAGTTCTGGGAAAGTTATGTCAAGCAATATCCGAATAGCAGCTTTATAGATGATGCCAGACTGCTGCTTTCACTTTATACCTCATTCCTATTTAAAGGTATGAATAACACCCCAATCTCTGATACCTATACTGGTGAGCTTTCTATACGGCCAGATGCACTGACTGTAATTCAGCAAGTTGCTAAACAGCGCGACTCGGAACTGGCCGCCCAGGCCAAACGTTTTTTAGAATTTGTAGAGATGTCACCCGCCCAGCGTAATCAGAAAATAAAAGTTCAGCTGACTGCACCGGAACGTCTTTCAGGACAGGAAAATATTTTGACCTTACGGCAGCTGGAAAAATATGTTCAGTTACGTGACCCTTATGCTAACTCCCCACGTGACCAATATCGTGACTGTTTTAGTGATGCTGTCTGTATAAGTTATTAAGACCAAAGAACTACATTGTTACTTCAAGCATGGCTGTTCATTCTGAAAATCCATGCTAAGATCTTTACATGCTTGACGGAGCGCGAGTAATTACTCGCTGAGATCATGTAATTCCTTTTTTCAGGAATTGATCATGAGTACCGTTGAACCTGATCAGGTTAAGACCTGCGTAGGAATCAAGCCATCTAAAAACTGAAGCTCTTCTTTTATTCTTACAGGATAAATCTGCCACCGTTTTTGGTCGTGCTTGATTCGTTGATATCATTCATAAGGATCATGTACATGAACCAGTTAACGAATCATTCTTCTTTACCTTTATCTAGTCAGCATGAGCAAGAAGCCAAAGAACTGACCCGTATTTTGCCTGCTTCAAGAAAAGTCTATATACAAGGTTCACGTCCCGACATTCAGGTTCCCATGCGTGAAATCAGTCTGACCGACACCCCAACCGGTCTAGGCGGTGAACACAACCCACCAGTTATGGTCTACGATACATCGGGTGTTTATACCGATCCGAGAATCAAGATTGACCTGAAGCAGGGCCTGCCAGATGTACGTAAACGATGGATTGAAGAGCGTGCAGACACCGAAGTCCTGAACCAGCTTTCTTCAGAGTTCGGACAGGCGCGCTTAAAAGATATTACTACTGCCGAAATCCGCTTTGCCCATATCTCACAGCCCCGTCGTGCTAAAGCAGGTAAAAATGTTACCCAGATGCACTATGCAAAACAGGGTATTATTACGCCAGAAATGGAATATATTGCTATTCGTGAAAATCAGCGTCAGTGTCACGGCGTTGACACCCGACAGCATAGTGGCCAGAACTTCGGTGCACAGAATTTACGTGAAATCACGCCAGAGTTCGTGCGTCAGGAGGTAGCAGCAGGTCGGGCCATTATTCCTGCCAATATTAATCATCCAGAAATTGAACCGATGATCATCGGTCGTAACTTTCTGGTCAAAATCAATGCCAATATCGGGAATTCGGCTCTGGGCTCATCAATTGATGAAGAAGTTTCTAAAATGACATGGGCAACCCGCTGGGGCGCCGATACCATTATGGATCTGTCGACTGGTAAAAACATACATGAAACCCGGGAATGGATTATCCGTAACTCACCGGTACCGATTGGAACTGTTCCAATTTATCAGGCGCTGGAGAAAGTAAATGGAGTAGCCGAAGACCTGACTTGGGAAATTTTTAAAGACACCTTGATTGAACAGGCTGAACAGGGTGTTGATTACTTTACTATTCATGCTGGCGTATTACTGCGATATGTTCCACTGACTGCTCAGCGTCTGACCGGTATTGTATCGCGTGGCGGCTCGATTATGGCACAGTGGTGCCTGGCCCATCATCAGGAAAATTTTCTGTATACCCATTTCGATGAAATTTGTGAAATCATGAAAGCCTATGATGTTTCTTTCAGTCTGGGAGATGGCTTGCGTCCGGGGTGTATTCAGGATGCAAATGATGAAGCGCAGTTTAATGAACTACGAACTCTAGGCGAGCTGACTCAACGTGCCTGGGAGCATGATGTGCAGGTCATGATTGAAGGCCCGGGTCATGTACCTATGCATATGATCAAGGAAAACATGGATTTGCAGCTTGAAGTATGTAAGGAGGCGCCATTTTATACATTAGGGCCGCTGACTACCGATATTGCTCCGGGATATGACCATATTACCTCGGCTATTGGAGCTGCCATGATTGGTTGGTACGGTACTGCCATGTTGTGTTATGTCACGCCAAAAGAACACTTGGGGCTTCCAAATAAAAAAGATGTAAAAGACGGGATTATCACTTACAAGATTGCAGCGCATGCAGCAGATCTGGCTAAGGGCCATCCCGGAGCCCAAGTGCGTGATAACGCGCTGTCCAAAGCCCGCTTTGAATTTCGCTGGGATGACCAGTTTAATCTGAGTCTGGACCCTGATACTGCCCGCAGTATGCATGACGAAACCCTACCCAAAGAGGCACATAAATCAGCTCATTTTTGCTCAATGTGTGGTCCAAAATTCTGCTCAATGAAAATTACCCAGAATGTCCGGGATTATGCTCAGAATCAGGCAAAGAACCAAGAACTCGAAATAGCACAGCAGGTAGAAGAAGGCTTTGAAACGATGAAGGCGGCTTACCATGAGGCAGGCCAGAAGCTTTATCATAAAGTCTAAATTTCTAAAAAAATATTTGAGTAAGTCTTAATCTCAGTTAGGATGAAGTAAACATTTCTTCATCCTGATTGAACGTATGACCATCATTGAACAGGCCAGCTATTCTGCAACCGATGTTAAGATTGAAGCACGTGAAAGTGTATACCAAGGTTTTATACAGATCGAGAAAGTCGCCTTGCGTCATCGCCTGTTTGGCGAGAATACCTACACTCCTGTATTACAGCGCGAGCTGATTCATCGTCCAGAGGCGGCAGGTGTCCTGATTTATAATGATGAACAGCAGAAATTTGCTTTGATTGAGCAGTTCCGTATTGGTGCTGTCGATGACCATGAATCACCATGGCAGCTTGAAGTAATTGCGGGTGTTCTTGATGCAGGTGAATCTGCTGAACAGTGTCTGTACCGTGAGAGTCTTGAAGAATCAGGTTGCAAAATTCACACCCTGCAACATCTTTTTAGCTTTTACCCTTCTGCAGGGGCCTGCTCCGAGTTATTTCATCTATATACAGCCCAAGCAAAGCTCGATCTAAATGGAGGAATCTTTGGTATGCCCGATGAAGGCGAAAATATTCGTCTTCATATTTTGGACTATCAGGACATTGACCCGCTATTTCAGCAGAATCGGTTATGTAATGCCCCAGTCATCATGGCCTTGCAATGGCTTAGGCAGCATGTAGTCACAATAATAAAGAACTGAAGGATAACGATGATAGTCTCTCATTCAATGGAGCATCGAGATACTTGGGTGATCATACAAATCACCGATACGCATCTGATGGGGCAAGCTGAAAAAGAATTTGTACAGATGAACCCCGAACAAAGCTTTCATGCAGTCATACAGCAGATTCTTCTCCAGCATCCCCACATTGATGCGATTATTCATACAGGAGACTTGGCCCAGGAACCCGAACACATCACATACCAGCGTTATCTCAGCTATATGCAGGGTTTAGGAATACCCTTTTTTCAGGTTCCAGGCAATCATGATGATCTTGATTATTTTCCGTTTCAGCAGAGTTATCATGAACCGGGTATTGTCGAGCTTGGAAACTGGTGCTTGTTTTTATTAAATAGTGCAGTGGATGGCCGAGTAGATGGCCACATTAGCCAGACACAGCTTAAGGCACTTAAACAGCAACTTCAGCAACATGCGCATCAGCATGTCTTAATTGCCTGCCATCATCACCCTTTCGAGATGCGATCCCGATGGATCGACCAGCATAAACTCAAGAATACCCCGGAATTGACAGAAATATTGGCTCAGCATAGTAATATACAGGCTGTAATTTGTGGTCATGTACATCAGGACTCCATCCATATCTGGAATAATATCCAGTTTTTATCGACCCCATCTACCTCTGTTCAGTTTAAGCCACTCAGTGACCAGTTTGCGCTAGATGAGCAGGCTCCAGGCTACCGGATACTCAAGCTGCACAGCAGTGGCCAGTTAGATACGCAAGTACATCGCTTAAAAGATTTTCATCACAGAATTGAGACAGAAATTTCAGGCTATTAACTTTTCATTTCTTAAATTTTGGGCTAATTTAAGACCCTTAAATTTAGTATTAAGCCGATAGTCTGAGAGAGTGTGACTATCATCTTAATTAAAATATCTATATGATGACCGCCCCTGATGGGAAAATTCACCCTAGGGGGATGGATATAATACTTGCATATCACCATATTTTTTGCGTATAGATATACGTATATGATGAGGAATGCCCTATATGGCGAATGACAACCACAATCAAGTCTTAGACGAACATACAGAAGCTGCAGATAGTGAAAAAACTGCTGCAAAACGTACCCGTAAGCCGAAAGCTAAAACTTCAGAGGCAGGTACAACAGCAAGCTTGTTTGGTATAGCGCCTTATCAGCCTAAAAAAAATGAAGAATACATGTCTGAAGGGCAGCTTGAGCATTTCCGCCAGATTCTAGAAGCGTGGAAAGCTGAATTGATGTCGGAAGTAGACCGTACTCTAAACACCATGCAAGATGAGAATACTGCCCTGCCTGATGTAAATGACCGCGCTACCCAAGAAGAAGAATTTGCAATCGAGTTACGGACCCGTGACCGCGAACGTAAACTGATCCGCAAGATTGAACAGTCTTTACAGACCATTAAAGATGAAGACTATGGTTTCTGTGAAACCTGCGGGATTGAGATCGGTTTACGCCGCTTAGAAGCGCGTCCGACTGCTACGTTATGTATTGATTGCAAAACACTGGCGGAAATCAAAGAGAAGCAGAATAACGGCTAATTCTGTGAGCAGTGATTCCTTTCTGATCTCTTCTTTACAAAGGAAAATGTCAGTTCAAGAGCATTACGTGGGTCGGTTTGCGCCATCGCCAACCGGCCCTTTACATTTCGGCTCACTTATTACAGCGGTGGCCAGTTACTGTGATGCCAAAGCCCGACAGGGTAAATGGCTGGTCCGGATTGAAGATACAGATATCCCGAGAATCTCTCTTGGTAGTGAACAGCATATCCTTTGTGCCGTTGAGGCCTTTGGTTTCGAAGTAGATTCACATATTATTTTCCAGAAAGACCGCCTTGATATTTATGAGTCGGTTTTGACACAATTGCGAAAGCAGGGCCTAGTTTATGCCTGCCAGTGTACCCGTAAAATATTAGGCTCCAATCATATCTATACAGGTACCTGCCGCCATCTCAATCTGCCATTTGAGCATCAGGCCATCCGTATTAAGGTAAGTGACGAAGAACTGTGCTTTACAGATCGACTGCAAGGCAAGCATTGTTCTAACTTGGCTTATGATTTGGGTGATTTTGTGCTCAAACGTCGTGATGGGATTATTAACTATCAACTGGCTGTAGTAGTGGATGACTACTTACAGGGCGTTACTCACGTGGTACGCGGTGCCGATTTGCTCGACAATACGGTCCGGCAAATGTGGCTGGGTTCAGTGCTGGGTTATCCTGTACTGCATTATATGCACCTTCCGCTTGCAATGAATAGTCAAGGACAAAAGCTCTCCAAACAGAATCTGGCATTAGCACTGGATTTAAGCCAGCCCTCTGTCTTACTACAAAAAGCTTTAAATGCTCTAAATCAGCCTGCTGTTGATTTGGATACGCCTTCTTTAATGCTCAAACAGGCAATTAGCCAGTGGAGTGTTGAGGCCATACCTCACAGCTTGATGCTAAATGGTCACTATCTGTAACATGAAAAGATTGCTTGAATCTGAAAAGTAAGCTGCAATGGAGCAGAACAGATCAGTGGAGCAGCAAGATGTTTTTTATTTTCGGTATCGGTCCCAAAACAAAAACAATTGAAAATGGACAGTTTGTGTGTCCAGTTTGCCGTACACGCAGCGCTTATGAACTGAAGCAGCAACGTCAGTATTTTTCCTTATTTTTTATACCTCTCCTGCCCCTGTCAAAGGCTAAAGGAGAACTTGTAAAATGCCTGCATTGTGGCCATGAAATGCCGGGCATGGTACTGGAGCATGCCCGGATTTAGAAAATTTAAAAGCTGGATTCTTCACGGTTTGGATTGAGGACCTGAGTAGAGGCATCAATTTTTAAAATCAGGCTAATCATTACAGCACACATCATGAGTGAGGTTCCTCCATAACTAATGAAAGGCAGCGTTAGTCCTTTGGTTGGCATAAGGCCCATGTTCATGCCGGCATTAACCAGAATCTGCAACAGAAAAATAATACTGATACCATAAGCCAGATAGCCTGCACGCAGGTATTGATGTTGCAGTGCACGATGGCCAATTTTGATACAGCAGGCAAGCATGGTAAAAGAGAGGCCAATGACTACAAAAATACCAAAAAAACCCAGTTCTTCACCCAAGACGGCCAGCATGAAGTCAGTATGCGCTTCTGGTAGATAAGACAGTTTTTGTACACTATGCCCAAGTCCGGTTCCAAACCACTCCCCCCGGCCAAATGCCATCAATGCATTAGACAACTGATAACCGGCACCGAGCGGATCTGCCCAAGGGTCGGCGAAAGAAATCAGTCGCTGGAATCGATAAGGCTCAAACAAGATCAGGAATACGATTGCTGCAACTACGGCACCTAAAAAGATCAGGAAGGTTCGTGGCGGTGCACCGGCCAAGAAGAAAATACCCAGCATCATCATGACAATAACCACCGTGGCGCCGAGGTCTGGCTCTGCCACAATCAGGCCTACAGTAATAGCCATGATTGCACCTAAACGCACCAGACCTTTCCAGTGATTTCGCACTTCTTCAGCACGGCGTACCACATAGTCTGCGGTAAAAATTGCCATCATTACCTTTGCAATTTCGGTGGGTTGCAAAGTAAAACCGCCCAGCCTGATCCAGCGGGTAGAACCATTTACCTCAGTCCCGATGACCAGCACGGCGGCTAGTAATACAATGGTAATAAGCCATAATGGGAATGTATTTTTAAACCAGACATTCAGGGCAATTTTATAAGTCAGAAATGCTGCAATCGCTGCAACTACAATTGAAAGAGCGTGACGTATAATATAATGAAACGGATTTTCATGCAGATACTCGGCATAGGGCATCGAGGCGGATGCAACCATCACCGACCCGAGACATAGCAATGCCACAACACAGAAAATCAGAACATTACGCGCTGTAATTTCAGCCGGTATTCGTGGTGCACAACGCTCATACCACTGCTGGACCTTGTTAATGGTTGTCTGAGCAAACCCAGCCATAGACCTTTCCTTATCTTTTTTCTTTTAGACCAATGCTTTTACACAAGCAACAAACTGATGACCTCGATCATCATAACCTTTAAACATATCAAAGCTGGCACATGCAGGAGACAGCAGGACCACATCCTCTGCATCTGCCTTGGCATGGCATAGCTGTACCGCCTCTTGTAAAGTTGCAGCTTTCAGAATTTCAGTACTGCCTTCAATTGACTGTTCAATCTTCAGTGCATCTTCACCAATCAGTACCACTGTTTTGACATATTGCTGAACTGCTGCGCGAAGAGCCTTAAAATCCTGCCCTTTGCCCTGTCCGCCTAAAATGACCACAACCTTACCTTTACGAGGTGCTATGGCTGCGCCTAAGCCCTCAATTGCCGCTAGAGTTGCACCGATATTGGTTCCCTTAGAATCATTGTAATAGCGTACGTTATTCACCGTATCGACATATTCACAGCGATGAGCCAAGCCTTTAAAGCTTTTTAATGTTTCTAGCATAGAATTTAAAGGTAAACCGATAGCTTCACCTAAAGCCAGACAGGCTAGTGCATTTGCAATATTATGCGTACCCTGGATATACATTTCTGTGCTTTTCAGCAGGCGCTCGCGGCCACGAGCTAGCCAGAGTGTACCGTCTGTATCACGCAGTACACCATACTGGTTCATATCTGGTGCATTCAGCCCAAAACTTTGTACTGGCACAGCATCAGGAACTAAAGGGCGGCTCAAGGCATCATCACGGTTAAAGACGACTTTTTTAACGCCCTGAAAAATCCGGTGTTTGGCTGCATGATAACCCAGCATATCACCATGCCGGTCCAGATGATCTTCACTCATGTTAAGCACGACTGCCACCTCGGCATTTAACAGTGAAGTGGTTTCTAACTGAAAACTTGATAGTTCCAGAATAATCAGTTCTGGCTGATCTTTAAGTAAATCAAGCGCTGGACGACCCAAATTCCCGCCCACTGCAACTTTTTTCCCAGCCTCTTTTGCCATTAAACCAATCAGTGTGGTCACGGTACTTTTAGCATTCGATCCGGTAATCGCTACAATTGGCACCTCGGTGGCGCGGCGCAACAACTGGATGTCACCTACTACTGGAATTCCTTTTGCTATAGCTTGCTGAATTTCAGGAAGCTGTGGCGCGAGACCGGGGCTTAAAATGATTTCTTCAGCCTGTAGCAGTAACTCGGTATCTAGTTGTCCGAAACTGGTCTGGATACCTGCAGGAATTTGGTCATGTCCTGGTGGATGGGTCCGTGAGTCTGTCACAGCCACCTGATAACCACGCTCATGAAGAAAATTCACGGCAGATACGCCCGAGATGCCCAAACCGGCCACGACTTTTAATCCGCCACGCTGTATTAACATTTTTGCCCCGCATCTATGTGTATTTAGAAACTGACGAAATGGTAGCACTTTGAGATTTTGAAAGCTTTTTCTGTTTTGCTTTTAACCTCATTTTTTTGTGTCAGCGCGTAAAAAAGCCGTCATCTTGGACGGCTTTTTATAGTTTCAGTTATTGTTATTTAAAGATTAGTGCCATTTTACAGGCTTTACCTCATCATTTTTTATCTGTTTCATATCTGGTTTGGCCTCACAACCACAGCTTCCTCCACAGCCACTACTGGTCGACTTTGGTTTTAACCATTTTGCCAGTGTATGCCACTGTTTCTGCTCACAGAAACGAGAAAGGCTGAGGAAGACCGAATTGGCAGTTTTTGGGAAGACCTTTTTGAAGACAACCACTACGCTCCAGATCACTACCAGCGCGACTATAATCATTTCAACCATCTCAACCTCCTCTCTTCACTTAAGCAAAATAATGTGAAGCAATTTGATAGGTCAGGAATGACATAAAATATGCCAGACCAAACAGATATGTGGTCATAAAGGCCACTGTTTTCCATGAACCGGTTTCACGGCGTACTGTTGCCAGTGTTGCCAGGCAGTGCGGGGCATAAATAAACCATACCAGAAGAGACAGACCGGTGGCCAGTGACCAGCCACTACCATCTGCACTGATCAGCTGTGAAAGTCCCTGTGATACCGCATCTTCATCGGTTGCAGACAGGGCATAAACGGTTCCAAGAGCTGCAACCACTACTTCACGCGCAGCCATGGCCGGAATCAGGGCAATACAAATCTGCCAGTTAAAGCCAAGTGGGGCAAAAATTGGCTGCATCAAGTGGCCAAGCATCCCGGCAAAACTATAGTCAATATCTGGCATAGTCGCGCCTGCTGGTGGCTGCGGAAATGTACAGAGAAACCAGAGCAGAACCGACAGTGCAAAGATAATGCCACCCACGCGCTTCAAGAAAATCTTGCCACGGTCCAGCAGACCAATCCAGATATTTTTAATATCCGGAAAGCGGTAACTTGGTAACTCCATTAGCAAGGTATGCTGAGATTTATCTTTATAGAAGAACTTCATGATGGTCGCCACCAAGAGCGCACTAACAATACCAGCCATATATAAAGCAAACAGGACTAAGCCCTGCAAATTCATAAAGCCCCAGACTGTCTGCTCCGGAATAAAGGCAGCAATTAACAATGCATAAACTGGCAGTCGCGCCGAGCAGGTCATCAGTGGCGCCACCAGAATAGTGGTTAAACGGTCACGTGGATCACTAATACTGCGGGTTGCCATAATACCAGGAACTGCACAGGCAAAGCTGGACAGTAAAGGAATAAATGCCCGGCCACTCAGTCCTGCCTTGAACATCAGTTTATCTAGCAAAAATGCTGCTCTAGGTAAATATCCAGACTCTTCCAGTACTAAAATAAAGAAAAACAGAATCAGAATCTGTGGCAAGAACACCACAACCCCGCCTGCGCCGGCAATAATACCGTCAACCACCAAACTGTTGAGAAGTGGCTGAGAAATATAAGGACTGATAGTTTCACCCAGCCAGCCAAAGAAAGTTTCGATCCCGTCCATAAAGGGCGCAGCCCAGGCAAAAACCGCCTGAAAAATCACAAACATCATCAAGGCAAGACTCAGCAGCCCCAAGACTGGATGCAAGAAAATCTTGTCAAAAAAGTCGGTACGTTTATCTTCCTCATCAATATAGTTCACCACATCTTTTAAAATATGGGTGATCTTTTGATGAGTACTGCCTGATAAGCCACTGAGTTCGGTATGTGGCACATCAAACTTGCGCTGATCCAGTGAATTGATCAGGCTTTCAACCCCGGCATTACGTACAGCCACAGTTTCAACCACATTTACACCCAGGCGTTCAGAGAGCTTTTGTGTGTTGATCTGCATGCCGCGACGACGTGCTTCATCCATCATGTTTAGAACCAGCAGAATCGGACGGCCAAGCTCGATCATTTCCATGACCAGTCCTAAATGCAATTTCAGATTGGTTGCATCCACCACACACAGAAATACATCCTGCTGGCCTTCTTCGGTAATTTTGCCTTGCACTACATCGCGGGTAATGGCTTCATCCGGACTGGTGGCATTTAAACTGTAGGTTCCAGGTAAATCCAGTACACGCACCTGCTGACCCGAAGGCAGCTCGAAAAACCCGGTTTTCCGTTCAACCGTTACCCCGGCATAATTGGCTACTTTCTGGCGGGTACCGGTCAAATGATTAAATAAAGAAGTTTTTCCGCAGTTAGGATTTCCCACAAGGGCAACACGTAAGGGCTCACTCATGCAGGTGTTCCTTCTTTACTGATTTCAATTTTCTCTGCTTCGGCTCTACGCAGGGCAAAACGGGTAAAACCAATCTGGATCAGGATTGGATCACCACCGAATAGCCCTTTAGTAATGACCTGAACCTGAGTTCCCGGAACAAAGCCCAAGGTTTCCAATCGGCTTGCTACAAGGTCAGACTGCTCTGAAGTGCCATCCAAAGTCCGGTTGACCTTGGTAATGATGGCAGTTTGCTTAACTTTTAGCTCTGATAAACGCACCGCATCTAATCCTAATATTTTTTGCCCGGCCAGTATAACAAACAAATGAGAATAATTAACAAATAGGGATCGATTTCAATTCTATTTTTCTGCACAAATCGACAATCACCCTGTTTTAAACTACAGTTTGACAAGTAATAAAGAGATGGATTGGAACAGATTAAATGCTCAATAAAAAACCACGTATCCCCTCTCCGGTGCAGATTCCGGAACATTTAAGTTTTTTACAGGGTTTTCGTGATTTTTTAATTGCACAGACTGTTAGTCCGCATACCCGGAATGCTTATTTATCCGATCTGATCCAGTGTAGTGAATATTGTCCCTCTACTCCGCTACCGCTCTGGAACAGTGAAGATATTGCCGATGTTCTGTTTGAACTCACCAAACAGGGCAAAAGTCCCCGTTCAATTGCACGGACACTGTCGGCCTTACGTTCATTTTTCAAATTTATGCGTGAACAGCAATTACGAAGCGATAATCCGGTTGCTACACACAAAACGCCTAAGCTTGGCCGTGCGCTTCCTAAAGATCTGTCTGAACTCGATGTTGAACACCTGCTACATGCACCTGACATCAATACTGCACTAGGACTGCGAGACCGGGCTATGCTGGAAGTTCTATATGCCTGCGGACTGCGGGTCACCGAACTGTTAAATTTAAGGCTGGAGCTGATTAATCTGAAACAGGGCTATCTACGTATTACCGGTAAAGGCAACAAAGAACGTTTAGTTCCTTTGGGACAGGTCGCCATTGAATGGGTCGAGAAATATCTCAATGAAGCACGGCCACAACTCTATAAAAGTGCAACAGACTATCTGTTTTTAACTCAGCATGGCGGAATTATGAGCCGGCAAAATTTCTGGTATGCCATTAAGCGTTATGCTCTTCAGGCCGGTATACAGGCAGAGCTTTCCCCACATACATTAAGACATGCTTTTGCCACACATTTACTTAATCATGGTGCTGATCTTCGTGTAGTACAGATGTTGCTGGGCCATAGTGATTTATCCACTACCCAGATTTATACTCATGTAGCTCAGATCCGTATGCAGCAATTGCATGCAGCTCATCATCCTAGGGCTTGAGAATAAGCTGGTAAAACAGCACATGAAGATTGAACTCACGCCCCATATTTTTGTTATGCTAAACATCTTCAAATAACACAATGTTTAAAATAAGGGTTGTCTATGTTATTTACCCGTTCGAAAATTTTTATGGCGTGTGCCATGAGTACTACTCTCCTGCTAGGCGCCTGTTCTAATGACAAGAATAACCAAGGCAATACCAATACCTTAACTGCAACTGCTCCTGCAACAGGTGAAGCATCCAACCTATCCGAGCGTAATGCCCAGCAACGTCTGATCAAGACACTGCAACAGCATTTCAAGAAGGCCAACATTAATGCCAAAGTGGTTGATGTCAAGGCAACAGAAGTGCCAAACCTGTACTGGGTTTCACTCGAGGGAATGCCGTCAGTTTATGCCACCAGTGATGGTAAATATCTGATTCAAGGTGATGTGATCCGTCTAGGGGACAAGGAGTTGCATAGTGTGAGTGAAAACCTGCAATCAGTTGAGAATAAACGCTATCTACAGGAACTGAAAACTGAAGATCTGATCGTTTACCCCGCTAAAAATAAAACCCAGCACATAATTTACGTATTTACCGATGTTAGCTGTCCATACTGCCAGAAACTGCATGCGCATATGGATGAAATCACCGCCAAGGGCATCGAAGTACGTTATATTGCCTGGCCACGTGGAGATCAGCTTTTCCCTGCGATGGAAAGTATCTGGTGCAGTAAAGACCGCGCTGCTGCATTTGAGCAGGCTATTCAGGGAGTACAGCTTCCTGCTGCAACCTGTAAAACTCCAGTTCGTGCACAGTATGAATTGGGCCACCGTATGGGAGTTAATGGAACACCAGCGATTTATAACAGTGAGGGTGAATACTTAGGAGGTTACCTTGCACCAGACGAACTGTTAAAACGCTTAAATAATTAATTTTTATATAAAACCTAAATATTTTTTATAGGTGAAGATAATTAATCTTCACCCTAGAGTCTGGCGGTTTTTTTAGCTATGATCTAGGCCTATTCAAGTTTTTAATGATGTATGGAGTGTGACGTGAAACCAGTTCGTCTGGCGATACTCGGTCTTGGGACCGTGGGTGGTGGAGCCCTTAAACTATTAGAACAAAACGCTGCTGAAATTAAACGTCGCACCGGTCGAGAAATTCAAATCACCCACGTCGGTACCCGCCGTCCACGTCCTGACCTGGATTTACCGGCTGCAGTCAAGCAAAGCGCTGATCTGCTTGAAATTGTACGTCAGCCTGATGTTGATGTAGTGGTAGAGCTTATGGGCGGCATTCATCCGGCCTATGAAGTCATCATGGAAGCCATTAAACATGGCAAACAGGTGGTTACTGCCAATAAGGCGCTGCTGGCCGAACATGGTAATGAACTGTTCAAGGCAGCCGATGATCATGCAGTACAGATCGCTTATGAAGCTGCGGTTGCGGGCGGTATTCCGATTATTAAGGTAATTCGTGAAGGTTTAGCTGCTAACCGTATTGACTGGCTGGCTGGCATCATCAACGGTACAGGCAACTTTATCCTGACCGAAATGCGTGAAAAAGGCCGTGCTTTTGCTGATGTACTGAAAGAAGCACAGGATCTGGGCTATGCAGAAGCTGACCCGACCTTTGATGTCGAAGGGATCGATGCTGCACACAAGCTGACTTTACTGGCCTCAATTGCATTCGGTATCCCACTGCAGTTTGATAAGGTATATACCGAAGGTATCAGCAAGATTACTGCTCAAGATGTCAAATATGCTGAAGAACTAGGTTTCCGTATTAAACATCTGGGTATTGCCCGCCGTACCAGTGCTGGTATCGAGTTACGGGTACATCCAACCCTGATTCCTCAGGAACAGCTTATTGCAAATGTAAATGGTGTGAAAAACGCTGTACTGGTTCAGGCCAATGCTGTTGGCCCTACCCTGTACTATGGTGCCGGTGCCGGTGCCGGACCAACAGCCTCTGCAGTAGTGGCTGATGTAGTTGATATCGTGCGGGACATTTCCTATACCGAAGATGGTGCAGGTACTATTCCGCAGCTGGCTTTTGAGGCATTGACTGACCTGCCAATCCTGAGCCGCGAAGAAATGACTACAGGCTATTATATCCGTGTTGATGCTGAAGACCAGACTGGTGTTCTGGCCGATATCACCACCATATTAAGTCGTGACGGTATTAGTATTGATGCCATCATGCAGCAACCGCGCCTTAAAGATATTATTCCAATCGTCATCATGACTGATCCGATTGTAGAATCAAAAATGGATGAAGCTCTTGCAAAAATTCAGGCTTTATCTGCCGTTCGTGGCGAAATCGTGCGAATTCGTTTAGAATCGCTTGATAGTTAATCAGGTGGAGAGGGTTTAACCCTCTCACCAGCTCTACCTCATATTTGGAACATCATCATGTCTAATGCCAACCGTTATACCGGTCTTGTAGACCGTTATCGTGACCGTTTGCCCGTTTCAGCAACGACTCGTGCTATTTCTCTGGGCGAAGGTAATACGCCGCTGATCAAGCTTGAGAATATTCCACGTATTATTGGTAAAGATGTTGAAATTTATGTGAAGTATGAAGGTCTTAACCCGACTGGTTCATTTAAAGACCGTGGCATGACCATGGCAGTGACCAAAGCGGTTGAGGAAGGCTCTAAAGCGATTATCTGTGCATCTACAGGCAATACTTCGGCAGCTGCGGCTGCTTATGCAGCACGTGCCGGCATCAAAGCTTTTGTTTTGATTCCTGAAGGCAAAATTGCGATGGGTAAAATGGCTCAGGCCATGATGTATGGTGCAATCACTATGCAAATCCGTGGTAATTTTGATGATGGTATGCGTCTGGTAAAAGAAGTTGCCGATCAGGCACCAGTAACTATTGTTAACTCAATTAATCCATTCCGCTTACAGGGCCAGAAAACCATTGCTTATGAAATTGTAGAAGCTCTTGGCCGTGCACCGGATTATCACTGCCTGCCTGTAGGTAATGCCGGAAATATTACTGCACACTGGATGGGCTATACTGAAGCTGTTGCCAATCAGCCTGCTGACCAGTTCGAGCAAGTGATTTATGATGCCGTAACAGATACCTTTACTGGACCTAAGCCTGAAGGCCTACCTGTTATGGTGGGTTATCAGGCTTCAGGGGCTGCTCCTTTCCTGCGTGGTGCTCCCGTAGCTGCGCCAGAGACTGTGGCTACAGCCATCCGCATTGGTAATCCACAAAGCTGGAACCATGCTAAAGCAGTTGTACGTGATTCTGAGGGCTGGTTTGATGAACTGCAAGATAGCGAAATTCTAGACGCACAGCGTATGTTATCAATGTATGAGGGTGTATTTGTAGAACCTGCTTCAGCTGCTTCAATTGGCGGTGCGATCCGTGATATTAAGGCGGGTAAAATTGCTGAAGGTTCAGTTATTGTCTGCACAGTAACAGGAAACGGTTTGAAAGATCCAGATACAGCAATCAAGCAATGTGCTGATGCGGTCATGCTGACGATTGATGCCACAATGAATGATGTTAAGACCTCTATTCTCTCCAATATGGAAAAATAATCTGGCCTGAATATAAAAAGCCCTGTTTCTACAGGGCTTTTTATATACTTAAGAGCTAAATTCTATCATCAGCTCTTGAGGTTTGGGTTAAATATTCTTAGGAAGCTGATTAAGCCAGCTAAATAAACGGGTTGCATCATTATTACGAGACTGGGTATCTGACGCACCTAATAGCACCACAATAGCCGGACGCTGATTTACAGTTGCATGCATAACTACACAACGGCCTGCTTCATTAATAAATCCGGTTTTAGACAGGTTAATATTCCAGCCCCCGTTACGTACCAGTGCATTGGTATTATTCGATTTAAGCACACGGTAGCCTAGATTAAAATCATAGGTGGGTGTTGTTGAAAACTGGCGGATCAGGCCGTACTGAGAAGCAGCACTTACCAAAATACCCAAGTCACGGGCAGATGCGACATTACGTGCATCCAGACCCGTAGATTCATAAAACTTGGCACTATGCATGCCAAGCTCGCGTGCCTTGGCATTCATTGCTGCTACAAATGCCGGTTTTCCGCCTGGATAAGTCCGTGCCAGAGCCGCCGCTGCCGGGTTTTCAGACTTCATTAAAGCAAAAAGCAGAACTTCTGCACGGTTCATTTTGTCACCGGCACGCAGAGTAGAACTGGCTTTTTTAGGACCAATAAAGTCAATAGGTTGCAAAGTAATTTCTTCTGACATATTTAGACGTGCATCAGAAGTCACTACGGCGGTCATCAATTTGGTAATTGATGCAATCGGTAATGCCGTGTTGGTGTTTTTACTGAACAGTACCTCACCTGTTTGTGCATCCATGACCAGTGCTGCACGGGCATTCACTGAAGGTTGGTTCACATACGAGGTTGAGTTAATAATCTGAACCGTTTTAGGTTTCAGAGTAGCTGCTGGACTATTTTGCTGACGAATAGTGGTAGTAACGCTGGTAGAACCTTGTGGGGATGGTTCATCAGCATTCATAAACTGGCTGACATCTTCTGATGACCAGTTAAGTGATGCAGAGTTACTGCCCCCCGGAGAGGAGTTCACAATGAGTTCTGCAAAGCTCGTTGAACTCAGGCCAAGCAGGACAGACATGCTTAGCACATGCATTAAAGACTTTTTAGAATTTTTCACGGCGGTATACTCGTCTTGGAGAGGCAAAACGCGATTTGCTAATTACCTCAAATATGCCTTACATTTGTACAAAACCCGTAGCTTTTTATCGCTTAGGTAATTGTGCATATCTATTCGTTCAATTTTAGAGATAGGATTGCTAATTTTGTCGTTTCATTGCAAGCTAATTTTGCTTTATGTAACAAAAATCATGATTTTTTAGTTTAAGGAGAGCCAAGTTGATCACTATTTTAGTCGTCGATGACCATGAATTGGTACGTACTGGCATTTGTCGTATGTTAGAAGATCATGCAGATGTACAGGTGATCGGGCAAGCAGAGTCTGGAGAAGAAGCCATTGCCTTGGTCCGGCAGCTTCATCCTAATGTAGTTTTACTTGATGTAAACATGCCAGGTATTGGCGGAGTAGAAACGACCCGTCGTCTTTTACAGACTGCCCCTGAAACCAAGGTTCTGGCGGTCAGCGGTTTAGCTGAGGAACCTTACCCGTCTTTGTTACTTAAAGCTGGCGCCAAAGGTTATATCACTAAAGGTGCACCTATTACAGAAATGGTACGTGCTATTAATAAGGTCATGCAAGGAGGCAAGTATTTTAGTGCTGATATTGCCGAACAGCTGGCCAGTTCTTATCTTTCTGATACACAGCAGTCTCCTTTTGATGCCTTGTCTGAACGGGAAATGCAGGTTGCCATGATGGTAGTGAACTGTATCAGTGCTCAGGAAATTGCAGACAAGCTCTTTGTCAGTGTTAAAACAGTCAATACTTACCGTTATCGTATATTTGAAAAACTTGATATTGATAGTGACGTGAAACTCACCCATCTGGCGATCCGTTATGGCTTGATTAAACCTTAAGTATAGGCGTAAAGATGGCCTCTCTACGCCCTGCCTCACTGCTTCAGACCATCTACCGTCTGGGAGAGTGGTACAGTGCTTATCGTCTTGTTCTAGCACTTAGTCTTAATATTATTTTTGCACTAACCCTTGAGACTGTTGCTCAAGACTACCAGCATCCTGACCTGTACTTTTATAGTATTGTAGGTTATGCCCTGATCAGCTGTATCCAGCTGATTTTTTATAAAATTCTACCTTTTGAAATTTCGAAGCAGCTTATTTTACTGTTTATAGTAGATGTATGCTGTTTTAGCCTACTAAATTTTGCACTGGGTGGACCCAATCTGCACTTAAGTCTACTTTTTGTGGTGACGGTCTTTGCCGCAACAATTTTACTCAGGCCCCAGCTTGCTTTAATTATCACACTGGTTGCTGTAATTAGTGTGATTTACCAGCAGGTAGTAGGAAGTTTTTTTAACAGCTCCCATCTCAACAGTATCAGTAATAGTGCTTTATTAGCTTTTTTATTTTTTGTGATGTATGGCATTGGACAGATTGCTGTACAGCGGTTTCGCCTTTTGGAAAACCTGAATTTTTATCAGTCCATTGAGCTTAACCAGCTACAGAATATTAACCGGGCTATTTTGGAGCAAATTGAGGTAGGCTATTTAGTTTTAGATGAGCAGCAGCAGGTGATTTTAAATAATCCGGCAGCCTGTTCATTACTAGGTATTCCACCGATTTTTACTGATGAAAAGTATTTTCTACGTAAACTCCAGCCAGACCTGTATACGCTTATCCGGTTTAGTGACTTAAAAGATGGTGAAAGGTTCCTGTTTGAATCACAGCTTTCACCTTACAGTGTCGATATACAGGTTCAGAAACTTCTTGTGCCTCATCAAGCTTTAACCTTGTTGATATTGCAGGATGCCCAGAAAATCAAGCAGCAGGTACAACAATTAAAACTGATGGCACTGGGACAGCTTTCGGCCAGTATTGCCCATGAAATTCGTAATCCTTTGGCAGCTATTGTTCAGGCTAATGAATTATTAGCTGACAGCCAGCCAGAACAGTTGCAGATGCTCACAGGCATGATTGACCGGCAGTCACAACGTATTGACAAGATTATTCATGATACCTTGAATATGGCACGTAACAGTCCGACTGAGCCTGCTAAAATCAGGTTATCAGGTTTTCTTTCCCAAGTTTTAAATGAAGACCTGATCGATATAAAACAGGCTGTACAGCTACAGATTGAGCAGGATATCTGGATTTATTTTGATGAACTCCAGCTACGTCAAGTGCTTATTAATCTGATCCGTAATGCATTAAGGCATAATTCAGCAGAGCAGTCTTTTATAATTATACGGGTACATGGCACAGAAGAACGCGGCTGGATTGATGTTATTGATTTTGGTCAAGGCGTAGCAGAGCGCGATATTTCACAATTATTTAAACCCTTTTTTAGTACCGAAATCAATGGAACTGGTTTAGGATTATATTTATCTCACAGTTTTTGTGAGGCTAATCATGCAAAACTTACTTATGTCAAGCAACAACAAGGCGCATGTTTTCGAATCGAATGCTCCATTATTTATTAGAATTAACCAGGTTTTTCGAACATCATGACAAATCAGCAGGCACTTATATTATTGGTCGATGATGAGGAGGACCTTTGTACTTTAATGCAAATGTCTTTGGCCAAAATCAATATCAGGACCCACATTGCACATGGACTGGAGCAGGCAAAAAAACTTTTTCAGCAACATGCTTATGATGCCTGCCTGACTGATCTGAATTTGCCAGATGGCAATGGGCTGGAATTAGTCCAGTATGTTTCACAACTTTATCCTTGTACACCAATCGCCGTTTTGACCGCCTATGGCAATATGGAAATTGCTATTTCAGCACTCAAGGCTGGCGCTTTTGATTTTGTCAGTAAACCTGTCAATCAGGCCCATCTACAGCAACTGGTTCAAAAAGCACTCAATACACCTCAATCTGCTCAGCAACTGGTTCAAGATGCTTTGGAAAATCGGATGTTGATTGGCACTTCTTTGCCAATCCAGCAGCTCAAAATTGCCTTGAAAAAAATTGCCCGCTCACAGGCACCTGTCTTTATTACTGGTGAATCCGGTACAGGCAAGGAGGTAGTGGCTAATCTGGTGCATCGCTTAAGTAACCGCAGTGATGGTCCATTTATTGCTATTAACTGTGGCGCTATTCCAAGCGATCTCATGGAAAGTGAGCTGTTTGGACACAAAAAGGGTAGTTTTACCGGCGCAAGTCAGGACAAACAGGGACTAATTTATTCTGCCCATGGCGGTAGCTTGTTTCTGGATGAAATTGCTGAACTGCCTCTGGCCATGCAGGTTAAATTACTCCGTGCCGTACAGGAAAAGAAAATCCGTCCGATTGGTAGTGATCAGGAAATTGATGTGGATTTTCGTGTAATTAGTGCCAGTCATCAGGACCTGGAAATACTGGTACAGCAAGGTAAGTTCCGGCAGGATCTCTTCTTTCGGATTCATGTCATGGATATTGTTCTGCCTCCCCTGCGTGAACGTGAAGATGATATTCTTCTGTTGGCTAAACATTTTATTCAGGAAGTATGTAAGGAGTGGGATATTCCCAATAAAATTCTGACCGAGCGCGGCCAGCAATTTCTGATGCAGCAATATTTTCCGGGGAATGTGCGTGAACTGCGTAATATTATCGAACGTGCGATCACATTAAGTGATAATGAATATATTGATTTACCGCAACTACAAAGTGCACCTTTGCGCAATGTCCAAAATTTTGTAGCAGGCCAAATTAATCATGAACCGCTAACGGACCAAGTTATTCCGTTGAGCCCTCACAGGAAAATTCCTGCCGAAGGCCTGGAGCAGTATCTGGAAAATATTGAAAAAGAAGTTCTGCTCACTGCACTGAACCAGACACACTGGAACCGGACTTTGGCTGCTAAAAAACTTGGAATGAGTTTTCGCTCTTTACGTTATCGACTTAAAAAATTTGGGCTGGATACCGATGATGAGTAGTCAGGGATATTTCTTTAATAGTAATTCTGCCACATTGTCCAGATAAGTTTCTTCTTTAATACTTGGGCTCATCGGAAATAGCTGATCCGGTTGAATACCACGGCCTTCAATCATGTTGCCGTCTGGAGTGTAATAATGTGACACCGTCATCTGTAGTGCTGCACCATTAGGTAAGGGAAATAACTTCTGGACTACACCTTTACCATAGCTTTTTTCACCAATAACCCAAGCTCGTTTCTGAGCTTTTAGAGCTCCTGTAAACACCTCAGCCGCAGAAGCAGAACGGTTATTAATGAGAATACCCATTTTCAGGTTCTGGAACTCATTGCCCGGTAAAGCCTGAAACTGCTGACTGCCTTCTGAACGACTTTTGGTGGAAACAATAACGCCCTGATTCAGGAATAGATCTGCAGTCTCAACCGCAGCCGAGAGCAATCCACCCGGGTTATTGCGCAGATCAATCAGGACTGTTTTCAAACGTGGCGACTGGTTCTCTTCAATAAGTGATTTAATCTGGTTAGCAGTATCCTGCTGGAATACATGTACTTTGAGTACTAGAACTTGCTGATTATGAATCAATATCGGTTCAATATCGGCTTCAATCTTCTTGTTACGGACCAAACTGATCGGTGTGGCGTTATTGCCCAGCTGCATTTCTAGCGTTGAACCGACAGTACCATATAACAGGTTATTGACCTGGCTGTGGTTTAGACTCTTAAGTTCCTGGTTATCAATACGCGAGACAGATACACCGTTGCGTAACCCCAGTTTAGAAGAGTCCGAGCCATCTTTTAAATCACGGATCCGCCACTGGCGATCATGCACATCATAATTTAAGTTAAAATCAACTGAAGCAATATCTCCTTCAGTATATTGAATCAGTTCACGGTAATCCTCTGCTGAAAGATAGCGTGAGTAACGGTCCAGCCCACTGACCAATCCTCTAATTGCCTGTTGGAACAGTTCATCATCAGTCTTATCGGAAACATAATTATCTTTTACAATTCCGTAAATCTCGACAAACTGCTGAATGGACTCAACCGGAATCTCAGCAAAATCCTCTTGTGTCACTGGTGAATTTAACTCAGGCACAAATGCATCATTAGCCATATTTGCGGCTAGAATAGTACTACTCCAACACCCTAATAAGCCGGCAATGACTGCCCTGTATTTCCAGTGCTGGAGCATATGATTCACCTATCGTTGTTTAAGAGGTACTTAACTGAACCAGATTACGTCCCTGCATTTCTGCCGGTACAGGTAATTTCATAAGATTCAGCAAAGTAGGTGCAACATCGGCAAGTACTCCCCCTTCGATAATCTCTGCAGAGGTCGGTCCGACATAGATGAAAGGAACCAGTTCAGTGGTATGCTGGGTATGGACCTGACCACTTTGGTAATCTTGCATTTGTTCAACATTACCATGATCGGCTGTTACCAGCATGTGTCCATGCTTGGCCATTACTGCTTCATAGACCCGGCCAAGACAAGTATCTACTGCTTCAACCGCTTTTACTGCGGCATCAAATATACCGGTATGGCCGACCATGTCACCATTTGCATAGTTTACTACCAGCAGATCATATTCACCTGAATGTATAGCCTTGACCAGTTCATCCGTGACTTCATAGGCACTCATTTCAGGCTTAAGGTCATAAGTTGCCACATTTGGAGAAGGTATCAGGATACGCTTTTCACCCGGATATTCTTCTTCACGGCCGCCACTAAAAAAGAAAGTCACATGAGCATATTTTTCAGTTTCGGCAATACGGAGCTGGGTTTTGCCCAGATTGGACAGGTACTCGCCCAGAGAGTTAACCAGAGCATCCGGCATATAGGCAACCGGTGCATCAATAGTGGCCTGATAACGGGTCAGCATCACAAATTTGGATAATGCTGGCACAACCTTCCGTTCAAACCCCTGAAAATTCTTTTCCACGAAAGCACGGGTCAGTTCGCGTGCGCGGTCTGCACGGAAGTTCATAAAGACCACTGCATCACCATCCTGAATTTTTACAGGCTCACCAATACGAGTAGCTTTTACAAACTCATCTGTCTCATCTGCTGCATAGGCCTGCTCCAGTCCTTCAGTTGCAGTCGCTGCTACGCGCAGTGCTTCACTTTCAGTTAACAGACGATAGGCCTGCTCCACACGATCCCAGCGGTTATCACGGTCCATAGCATAATAGCGGCCAATCAGGCTGACTATACGCCCCTGACCCGGGTATTGGGCAAATAAGGCATCCAGCTTCTGCAAAGATGGTTCGGCACTTTTTGGTGGCGTGTCGCGGCCATCTAGAAACGCATGCAGATAGACCTGTGCACCACGTTTAAGCGCCAGTTCACACATAGCCATAATATGGTCCTGATGCGAATGCACTCCACCTTCGGATAGCAGCCCCATAATATGTACTGCACCGTTAGCTTTCTTCGCTTTCTCTACGGCATCAACCAGCACTTCATGTTCAAAGAATGCTCCGGTACGGATTTCCTTGGTAATACGAGTAAAGTCCTGATATAGCACTCGACCAGCACCCAAATTCATATGGCCCACTTCTGAATTACCCATTTGTCCATCTGGAAGCCCCACGTCCTCTCCAGATCCAGAAATCAGGGCATGCGGATGCTTTTGCTTCATAGCGGTCAGATTGGGTGTTTTTGCCGCAAGAAAGGCATTGTCCTTAACCGCTTCACGATGACCTATGCCATCCATGATGACCAGTACGTGTGGAATTTTGCCTGTTGTCGCATCCGTCATGTTTTTACACTCTTTTCTGTTTGCAAATTCATCAGGCTATCTTAACCAATTTTGGCTTAAGACTCTATGTAGTCGAGATGAGTTTAGACGATCCCGTCTATCAGTTCCTTCAATTGGTCTAGCGTGCCCGATATAACAAATAACTACCACCGATAAACATCAGCAGAATCGGGAAAAAGACAAACCAGACTGGAGAAGGTGAATAGACCAGACTGGCATAGCCAAGAAAATCTTGCAGATAGTAAAAGCCGAGACCGATAAACAGCGCAATAACCAGCCGGAAGCCCATCGATTGCTGACGTAAAGGACCGAAAATAAATGAGCAGGCAATCAGTACCAAGGTAATCAGGGCAAATGGTGAAGCCAGTTTCTGCCAGAAGGCCAATTGATAAGTTTTGGGTACTTGACTGTATTCTTCCATATAACGCATGAAGCTTATTAGTTGACTCGGAGATAAATCTTCTGGGTCTAGTGTTACCATATGGACATATTTAGGTTTTAACGCCAGTGCAAGAGGCTGCTGTTCAGCAATATGCTGTACTGCATTACCGGCTTCCAGAATGTCTACCTGTACAGAGTTCTGTAAACGCCATTGGCCATCTTGTTCAAACTGGCCAGAGTCAGCATTCAGTAAAGCCTGCAAACGGTAATCCTGATCGAAGTCGACTACCTGTACATTACGCAGATTTCCTTGCGAGTTAGCATAATCAATATAAATAAAACGCTGGCCTTCCCGGCTCCAGTAGCCCTTGACTTCGCCCAGCTGTGCAACTGAACGGTGACTTTTTACACTTTCGGCACGCTCATTAGTTACAGGAATAACCCATTCACTCAAGGCAAAAGATAAAATCACCAGTAATAAGGCTGAACGCATTACCCAGCCAACAATCCGCCAGAGACTGATACCGGCGGCACGCATGATAATTAATTCACTGTTTGAAGCTAGCGTCCCTAAACCTAAAACTGCACCGATCAATGCCGAAATCGGTAGAATTTCATAAATATAACGTGGTGCGCTCCATAACACATACAATAGTGCCTGCCAGGCATTATAGCCTTCTTTCAGATTTCCCAGCTCCCCCAGATAAGTAAACAGGACCTGCAAAATAGACAGCACGACGGTTGCCCCCAGCATGGCGAGCGCTGTGGTTTTGGTAACATGTTTTGCAACAATTCTACGTGCCAGCATTAGGATCTTACTCGCTTGATCTGTTTCTTAAGTTTAGGGGCCAGTTTCTGCTTTCTGGAAAAGAGAGCGCCAGCAACAGCATATACCAGCAAAACTGCCGGATAGGCCCAGATTCCGATTTCATCCTTACTGGCCCGGGTTTTAATGGCCATCAGCGCTACAATCAGACTGGCAAAAATAAGCAAAGCCGGAAATAACTTCATGTAGCGTCCCTGGCGTGGGCTGACCTCAGAAAGCGCCATCGCCAAAATTAATGCGACCATAATGGCAAACGGTACAAATATCCGCCACCCCAGTTCACTTTCCACCACCGGGTCAGCCCGCTGCTCCCAGAGTTTACTGGTGGTAAGTGCAGCAACATCATCACTTTCAAAATTTGCAGTCTTGTCATTTTCCAAACGTAACCGGTAACTTTCAAACTCTGCCTGTGAATAGCGCGGTTGACCCGGATAAATCTCGTAACGGCGACCCTGCACCAGATCAACAACATTGGCGCTGTCATCCATCATTTCTACCCGGGTAGCTTCCTTGGCCAGAATCATGACATCAGGTTTACCCGGCTTTTCTGCCCGTTGATAAAAAAATATCTCTTTTAGGTTTTTATGATCTTCTGAAAGTGAACCGGCATAAATCGTATAAGGACCTGAAGAAATAAATTCTTTAGGCCTGACCAGATCAAAACCGGTACGCACAGCCTGACTAGTGGTCAGCTGCTCAAACTGGCGGATTCCCCATGGCGACATCCACAGCATCAATATGCTCTGTACCAGCATATAAACCAGTGTCAGGGGAATTAGAAGACGTGCTAGCCGGTTACGGCTAATACCACTTCCGTTCAGCACTGCCATTTCATGGTCAACATAAAGACGGCCAAAAACCAGCATTAAACCAATAAAAAACCCCAGTGGAAGAATCAGGGTCAAGAATTCCGGTAAACGGTAGCCAATAATACTCAGCAGAATACTGGCATCAAGCCGTCCTTGCGCTGCGACGCCGAAATACTTGATCAGACGCCCGCCCATCATGATCAGGGTCAATAAGGCAATGACCACCAATGAAGTCGAAACTACTTGCTTGACGAGATAACGCCGGATAATCAAAGTTAATCTTCCAAAAAGGCCAATCGGAACTAGCGCTAGTTTACCCGAATGTTAAAAATATAAAACCTGTCACGGACTTGCTCATTGAAATGCTATCAAAGGAAATGTTTCAATGGTTTAATAAATCAAGCTATTGAATAGGCATGAAAGACATATGAAACTGACAATTAATACCTCTTCCTCTACTCTGACTTCCAGTCAACATCTGATCATTCTGACTGATGCTGAAAACCTTGAACAGCCTGCCACAGGCTACCAGTTCAATGAACTAAAGGCTTTAATAGACGCGACACAGTTCAAGGGTAGTTTGAATGAATGCCTGCCATTAATCGCTCAGACTTCAGCTCATCAGAATGCTGTACTGCTGGGGCTCGATAAGGTAAGTGAGTTCAAAACAGCCAAGTTAGCAAAAATCGCACAAACTGTTATTAAATCTACACAAAAAAAATTCAAGCACATCACTATTGATATTTCAGCACTACCTGATGAATTTCACTACCTTTTTGCTCTTGGACTGACTCAGGCGGCTTATCAGTTTGATGAATTTAAATCAAAGAAAAATGAGTTCCAGCTGGAACATATTGAACTGGTTGCACCTCAGAGCAGCCTGAGCCAGCAACAGCTAACGCTTTTACATGCTGTACAGTCGGGACAAAATTTTGCACGGGATTTAGGTAACCGTCCGGGCAATATCTGCTTTCCTGAATATCTGGCTGAACAGGCACAGGCACTGGCGGCTCAATATCCTGATCTGTTAAAAGTCACTGTACTTAATGAACAGCAGATGGCTGATCTGGGTATGAATGCTTTTCTGGCTGTAAGTAAAGGTTCAGACCGTCCGGGCCGTGTCATCACATTGGAATATAAAGTGAAAACCGAAGAGGCACCAGTAGTTCTGGTGGGTAAAGGCGTTACCTTTGATACGGGCGGTATTTCACTTAAACCTGGTTTAGGCATGGATGAAATGAAATTTGATATGTGTGGTGCCGCTTCGGTATTGGGGACCATACGTGCACTGTGTGAAGCAAAACTGCCAATTCATGTTATTGGAGCAGTTGCTGCTGCTGAGAATATGCCTTCCGGACACGCTACCCGTCCGGGTGATATCGTTACCACCATGAGTGGTCAGACTGTCGAAATCCTGAATACTGATGCTGAAGGCCGTCTTGTACTCTGCGATACCCTCACTTATGTAAAACGCTTTAATCCTGCACTGGTGATTGATATTGCTACTTTAACCGGAGCATGTGTTGTAGCGCTGGGTAAAGTACTTTCTGGCCTGTTTACACCAGATGATGAACTGGCAGCCGAAATTACCCGTGCCGGAGAGCAGAGCCATGACCGTGTATGGCGTATGCCGGTTCTGGACGATTACCAGGAACAGCTTGACTCACCATTTGCAGATATGGGCAATATTGGCGGGCCACAGGCCGGTTCAGTGACTGCAGCCTGCTTTTTGCAGCGCTTTACCACAGATTACCGCTGGGCACATCTTGATGTTGCCGGTACTGCGTGGTTATCTGGAGCAGCAAAAGGCGCAACTGGCCGCCCTGTTCCAATGCTGATGCAATTTTTAGCAAACCGTGCAGCGGCTAATGGCTAAGGTCAGTTTTTATCTGTTCGAAAAAAGTCAGGAACGGCAAGTAGAAAGTGCTTGCCGTTTATGCCGTAAGATCTTGCGCCAGCCTGCCAGAATCTGGCTATATTGCCCCGATCCAAGTATGCTGCAGCAGCTGGATGAAGCATTATGGAGTTTCGATACAGCCAGTTTTATTGGTCATGGCATTGACCAGGTTAATGCATCGGTGTGTATTTCTGCTGAGCTGCCTGCTGAATTAGACTGGCTGGTGTTTAATTTTTCTGACAAAGCGCTTGGTCCAGTTGAAAAATTTGGACATATAATTGAAATTATTGAAAACAATGAAACTGCCAAGCAAACTGGTCGGGAAAAATATAAAACTTACCGGCAACTGGGTATTCAACCCCGCACATTTAAACTGTAAATCAGCTTTGTACCATATACATGAAATGATCTAGAGGAGAATCAGGTGGCCCTTAATATTGGTCAAGACTTTAAAAAGCGCTGGCTGGATACTCCGGAACCTGTCCGGCAAGTATATGAAGATGACCTCAAGCGAATCTGTGAATTACTGCGACCAGAAACTTCTATCCAGAACTGGCAGGCAAGAGAGCAGAGAGCTCAGCTTGAATCACAGCAGAGAATTGAAACTGCTTACGCTGAACTCAAAGCAGAACTGCTGGAACAGGCCCGTATTCGCAAACAACGGGCTCTAGAAAAATCTCTGGCGAAAAAACGCGCCGACCAAACTGCTTATAATGCCGGGCTATATGAAGATGAAGCTCGTCAGTTTCATCAACAGACTGAGCAGCTGTATATTTTGAACCAGATGCTGAGTCAGGAAACACTGGAGTACAGTTCACGTTATCATAAAAATCCTGAGCTTCCAGCCATTGATTACGCCCAGAAATATTTTCTGAAAGTTCAGGATGAACAAATTCTCACTGAACTTGAAAGTGTACGCCTGCGTTTAGAGCTTGAAGCAGATACCCAGATTGAACAGGCAGTGAGTGCCTTTCGTGCCAGGTTACAGGCAGCAGCTCATGAAGAGATCGAATACATCCTGAAAAATACAAAGTTTAAGACATCTATCCAAGATTAGATGCTTAAAACCGGTAAGGCTGGTGAGCTCTCATAAGACTGGCTAGCAACAAGGTAGTGCAATAGACATATACTGCCGGAATCGTGCTCATTACAGCAGTAGGACCAGTTATCAGATGCTCAGGAAGATTTATGGATACACTCAACCAGCCCGCTCTCTGCTCATATTTCACAAATTTCTATGGGTGAACAGTGGACTGTCTCCACACAGGATTTATTGATCAGCCGTGCAGATTTTCTCTCTATATCTGTATTTTTATCTCATGCATCTGAAACAGGCTGATTTAGACTGAAAGAAACTACCATTTTAAAAAGCCCAGCAATATATCCTGTACTCACTATGATCAAATTTTAATATAAAAAACCGGTCATAATGGCCGGTTTTTTATATTAAAAGCAAATTATTAAGCTTATTTCAAGAAACCATTTTCTGCCAGAAATGCCATACTGATAGAAGACTCAGGTTTCTGTTCAGCAGCTTTATCACCTAGCAACAAACGTTCAATGTAGCGTGCCAACACATCTACTTCCAGATTAACTTTGCTGCCTGTTTTCCAGGTACTGATATTGGTGCGCTCGGCAGTATGCGGTATCAGATTCAGGCTTAAGATATTACCACGCAGATGATTAATGGTCAGGCTGATACCGTCTACAGTGATCGAGCCTTTTTCGGCCAGATACTTGGCAATTTCTTTTGGAGCAGTCACTTCATAGTAAACAGAACGTGCATCTTCACGGACCAAGGTGATTTCACCAACCGCATCAACATGGCCACTGACAATATGGCCACCGAAACGCGTAGTCGGTAGCATAGCCTTTTCAACATTGACCGGTTGTCCGACTTTCCATTGCCCTAATGTAGTACGGTTTAAACTTTCTCGTGAAACATCCGCTGCATACCAGTTCTCGCCCCATTCAATCACGGTCAGACAGATACCATTGGTCGCGATCGAATCTCCCAAATTTACATCAGACATATCAAGGTCAGTCTGAATCCGTAACCGTACATCTCCGCCTACGCTCTGCAGGCTTTGTACTTTACCAAGACTTTCAATAATGCCTGTAAACATAGATCTCTTCTCTTAAATAATTTACCACAGGGCTAATTGCGTACTGACGCCGGAGGTATCTACACCACCAAGTTCAGCAAAATGATAAAGCTGGCTGAGCAGCTGACGTAAAGGCGGACCGGATTTGGCATGGGTATCGGTAATGACAATAAACTCAAGTACACGTGCCCGCTCTGACTGACGCTGCTTGCTGACCCGATAACGTGGTACATCCTGCGTGAGCAGTGTCACTTTGCCACGCTCTAGATTGGCCTTCAGCAAATCCTTGGCTTCTATATTACCATCAGTTGAATAACTGGTCAGAATATAGCGTGCATTAATCGTTGACAGCAGCTTTTCATAAGCTTTTTTAGCATGTTTAGATGAATTGTATGGACTTGGACGTTCTTTGCGCCAGGCACGGTCAATCCCACTTTTATAGCCTTTGGTATCCGGGCTCGGCAAGTCCACCTGGTCCCATAAAGTTAATGCATTTAATACATGATAGTTACTGCTATAGGCATGCTGGTTATAAGGCGGATCCAGATAGGCGACATCGACCTCGAAGCTACTCATCTGATTAGCCAGATGCTGGGCATCTACACACCACATTTCAGCAGCCGGCTTGTTCGGCTCACCTACTTCGCAGAAACGGCCAGGCGTTAGCCACAATAATGATTCAATTCGTTCCAGGGCTGTTTGGGTCTTTCCTCCCCAGCCCTGATGAAAACTTTTAAATACACCACTGGTATTACTGACAAAACTGGCAGAATAAAGTAATGGCGCAAGCAGGGCACTCATCTCAACATCATCAATTGCACCTTGTGCCTGCCAGGTTGCAATCTGCTGGCGAATAGCGTCAATACGCATACCATTGCGACGCTTAAAGAACAGTCTATCACGAGTCGGATCATAAACTTCGTCATTACGCGGACACAGATTATGGGTCACCCAGCCTTTGACTTCAGGCAAACGGTTTAAATAATCAATTGCTTTTTGATAGCCGCCCAGCTCTTTAAAAGCAGGCGCCTCTACACAGGACAAGATTGCATGATTCAGTGCATGACTATAAGGTTCCCAGTCATTGGCAATCACACGATAGCCATTTTGTCGGGCCAGACGTGAAACCACTCCGCTGCCAGCGAAGAAATCAGCAAAAATCGGGGCACGTTTATTACCCTGATTCAGGGTACCAGTAATTTCAAGTGCTTCTAAAATCAGGTGGAGTAGTCGGCGCTTGTTACCCAGATAAGGAACCAGCTGATGAAAAAGATATTCATCTGTCGTGCGGGCGGCATGACGACGCTTGTGATAAACCGAAGACTCTGAATTCATACTGTCTCTTGAGTAGGGATTAACCTTAAGCGGAGATCATCACCTACAATTGTAGCATCTTCCAGCTTAAAACGAAGTTGCTCAGCCATACTGATAAATTCAGCATTAAACATCGCACGGGCAGATTGCCCCAAAAAAGTGGGTGCAACATAGCTGATCATCTCATCAACCAGTTTTTCCTGCAAGAAGGCCGAAGAAAGCGTTGCTCCCGCTTCAACCAGCACATCAAAAATCTGATACTGGTTACATAAGGTCTGTAATAGCCCTTTTAAAGGCTGTAACGGTAATTGTATCACGCCTAAGTCGGCAAGTTCCTGCCGGAAGGGACCCATTACCATAAGCTGTTCCGGACTAGCCAATATTCTGGCCGTTAACGGTAACTGCCCCTGACGGTCCAGTACCAGCCGTTTGGGCTGCACAACGGTCTGCAAATCAGTCCCGGATAAACAACGTACATTTAGCTGGCAGTCATCAGTCAGCACGGTCTGTATACCGGTAATCACTACTCCTGAAATTGCACGCCAATGTTGCACATCCTGCCGGGCAGCTTTACCTGTGATCCATTTTGACTCACCTGAAGCCATTGCTGTACGACCATCGAGACTGGAAGCTACTTTAAGACGTACATAAGGCATGCCTACAGCCATGGCTTTCAAAAAGCCGCAGTTAAGCTGTGCCGCTTCATTTTCACAGATACCACTCTCCACCTCGATACCAGCTTGTTTTAAAATGGCTATACCCTTACCTGCGACCAGCGGATTCGGATCAGGGCAGGCAATTACTACTTTTTTTAATTGATGTTTGACCAATGCTTCTGCACATGGAGGAGTACGGCCATAATGTGCACAGGGTTCCAACGTAACATATGCAGTTGCGTCTTGAGCCTGCTCACCCGCCTGACGCAACGCAAATACCTCGGCATGAGGCTGTCCCGCGCGTGGATGATAGCCTTCACCAATAATTTGGCCATCCTTGACAATTACACAGCCAACATTCGGATTGGGCTTGGTTGAATACTGACCGAGACGCGCAAGCTCAATGGCACGCCGCATATAAAAATAGTCTTGGTCAAGTCCACTATTCACTACCTTTCTCCGCTTCTGTTAACGTTGCTGCATCTGTTCAATTTGGCGCCGAAATGCCTCAACATCCTGAAAATCCTGATATACCGATGCAAACCTTACATAGGCTACATGGTCCAGTGCAAACAGAGACTGCATGACGATTTCACCGATAGTCTGCGATTTAACATCACGTTCACCCAAGCGACGGATTTGAAGCTGAATATCGCTCAGTACCGTTTCAATCTGCTCTTGAGTCACCGGGCGTTTTTGCAGGGCATGCATCAGGGAACGACGAAGCTTGGCCTCATCAAACGGTTCATTTTTTCCATTGGATTTAATGACACGCGGCATGACGACTTCATAACTTTCGAACGTGGTAAAGCGCTCACCGCAATTGATGCACTCTCTTCGCCGGCGGATCTGGCAGCCCTCGGCAGCAAGACGCGAATCAATGACTTTACTGTCTGCGGCATTACAAAATGGACAATGCATAGACTTGAATAGAAATGATCAACTTAACCTAGTGTAGCAAAAATTCTGCATGTTGCTGCACTTTCGCCAGTTCTGCCATAAAAAAACAGCCCCGTAGGGCTGCCTGTCATTATGTTTCCGCTTATTCGATGCGTTCCCCATGCTGGCTTAAATCCAGACCCATACGTTCATCGTCAGAAGAGACACGCAGGCCAATCACCAGATCAATAATTTTTAGAATCACGAAGGTCAAGATGCCGCTATAAGCAATAGTCGCCAGCACACCCTCTACTTGTACCCACAACTGTTTCATCATGTCGGTAGGAACTGCATCACCCATAATCAGTTCACTGGCAAATACACCGGTTAAAATTGCCCCGACAATACCGCCTACTCCATGCAGGCCAAAGGCATCCAGCGAGTCATCGGCTTTGAGTAACCGTTTAAGAGCTGTAGTGCCCCAGAAACATGATACTCCACCAATCAGCCCCATAATTAATGCGCCACTTACTGTCACAAAACCTGCGGCCGGAGTAATAACCACCAGACCAGCTACCGCTCCTGAAACAGCACCCAGTACTGAGGCCTTGCCACGTACAAATTTTTCTGCCACCAGCCAGGCGATTGTAGCTGCGGCTGCTGCCACCTGAGTCACGATCATAGCGTAGCTTGCTGCTCCATTTGCACCCAGTGCAGAGCCGGCATTGAAACCAAACCAGCCTACCCACAACAGGCTGGCGCCCAGAATAGTGAGAGTCAGATTATGTGGCGCCATAGATTCACGGCCTAATCCCATCCGTTTACCCAGCATATAGGCAGCCACCAGACCTGCTACACCAGCATTGATATGAACTACAGTACCACCAGCAAAGTCCAGCGCACCATCATTGGCTAACCAGCCACCACCCCATACCCAATGGGTAATCGGGGCATAGACCAGCACCACCCAGAATGCGACAAAAGTAATAAATGCGCCAAATTTCATCCGCTCGGCAATCGAACCACTGATGATAGCTACCGTAATAATGGCAAAGGTCATCTGGAATACAATAAACAGAATTTCCGGGATAGTGCCTTGCACAGCAGACGGCCCGATTCCCATAAGCATGAGCTTGTCCAGTCCACCAACAAAGGCATTACCTTCGCTGAATGCCAGACTATAACCAATCACAATCCAGACTATACTTACTACGGCAGTAGCCACAAAGCTGTGTGCCATTGTACTTAAAACATTTTTCTTGCGGACCATACCGCCATAGAACAGAGCCAAGCCTGGAATTGTCATTAGCAGGACGAGTGCAGTAGAGATAAGCACCCAAGCGGTATCACCTGAATCGGCCTGCGCCTCTTCTTCGGCAGGCGCTATATTAGCCGGCTGTTCGGCCGGAGTTATTATTGTAGAGTCAGATGAAGTTGAAACCACAGTTTCAGTAACGGCGGAATCAGCTGGTGTTGGTTCGGCCCAAGCCGCTGATCCACCTAAAAGTGCGCCCGACAGACTGAGCGCAAGCAGCATTTTTTTCATTTGTGTCCCCCAACCTTTATTTCTGAGTTATCAGTTACTCAGCAAACTTTATGCCAACTTAGACAGCATCCGGTCCTGTTTCGCCAGTACGAATACGGATGACCTGTTCCAGATTGGTCACAAAAATTTTCCCGTCGCCAATTTTTCCTGTGCTGGCAACACGGGTAATAGATTCAATCACTGAATCCACCAGATCATCACTGATCGCAATTTCAATTTTTACTTTTGGCAGGAAATCAACAACATATTCTGCACCACGGTATAGTTCAGTGTGGCCTTTTTGACGTCCAAAGCCTTTGACTTCAGTGACAGTAATACCTTGAACACCGATGTCAGACAGGGCTTCACGCACGTCATCCAATTTAAATGGTTTTACAATTGCAGTTACGAGCTTCATTTCAGTTTCCTTCGGCTTGTTTCACCAGTAAGGTTTTATGTTCAATTTTCATGCCAAGAATCTCTAAAGGTTGGGGAAAATAGAATTTTTTGGCATGAGACGTACGCTTGATTATACTTGATCAGCTTGACTAAACTTTAAAAAATAAACATTTTTATATGTAATTTTAACTCGTTCAATATATAAAATTTTATATGTACTCAACAGGCTAGGGTATACCCCTCAGCAGTGTTAAAGTATGCCCATACATTTATAATTTTCTGGATTCCCTATGATTGAAACCCTATTACAGGCCATTCTTGAGCAGATAGACCAACCTAAAAAAGATATTGAGAAAAATCTAAGGGCTTTATTAAATGAAGCTGTAGAAAAAATGGATCTGGTTTCTAAACAGGAAATGGAACGGCAGCGTGTTGCCCTACAAAATGCCAATTTGCGTCTCGAACAGCTTACGCAACAGGTCAATATGCTGGAAGAGACTTTAAAGAACAAAAAATAAGCACCTTAACAGTGCACTTGAAGACCATAATCAACAAAAATAAGATCATAACGGAACAATAAAATGTCTTTTGCCAAAATTTACACCCGGGGGGTGCTGGGGCTACATGCGCCTTCTATTGAAGTTGAAGTTCATGTGAGTCAGGGGCTTCCCTCCCTGACTATTGTAGGGCTTCCTGAAGCTGCGGTACGTGAAAGTAAAGATCGGGTTCGCTCGGCGATCATTAATAGCGGCTTTCAGTTTCCCACCAAACGTCTTACTATTAATCTGGCTCCTGCCGATTTGCCCAAAGATGGATCACGTCTAGATCTACCGATTGCGTTGGGAATCTTGGTTGCTTCAGGCCAGCTCCCTGAACAAAGTACAGAACAGATTGAATTTATTGGTGAACTGGCTTTAGATGGCTGCTTGCGTCCGGTAAGCGGCACACTGGCAATTGCCATGGCATGTCAAAAAGTACGGCATCAGCTGATACTGGCAGAAGCAAATGCAATGGAAGCAGCGCAGCTCCCTGACTTTCAGGTCTACGGAGCACAGCACCTAAAACAGGTTTGCCAGCATTTACTACAGCAACAGCCATTATTACCGGTTAAAAGGAAACTACCTGAAGCTGCTCAAGATTATAAACTGGATTTGGCAGATATTAAGGGGCAACTGCGCCCACGGCGTGCTTTGGAAATTGCAGCAGCAGGCGGTCACTCTCTACTTTTTAAGGGCCCTCCTGGAACTGGAAAGACCCTGCTGGCTTCAAGGTTACCCAGCATTTTACCTCCGCCCAATGCCCAGGAAAATCTTGAAGTTGCCAGTATCTATTCAATTGCCAATGTTCAGCATCCCTTTGGACAACGGCCTTTTCGGGCTCCACACCATACTGCATCTGCTATTGCGCTGGTCGGCGGCGGCTCGCAACCCAAGCCTGGTGAAATCACTCTGGCACATTTAGGTGTTTTATTTCTAGATGAGCTTCCTGAATTTGACCGCAAAGTACTGGAAGTTTTACGTCAGCCACTCGAGTCTAAAGAAATTGTTATTTCTCGGGCTTCCCGGCAAATGACTTTTCCGGCCAACTTCCAGTTGGTAGCAGCTATGAATCCTTGTCCATGTGGTTATGCATTTAATCAGGATAACCGTTGCCAGTGTTCAGCCGATGCAATCAAGCGCTATCAGAACCGTATTTCCGGTCCATTGCTGGACCGGATTGATCTGCATATTGATGTGCCACCCTTGCAGGCGCATGAACTCCAGCAAACCACACCTGCTGAGAATTCAGACACAGTCAGGAAACGTGTCATCTTAGCTTATGAACAGCAGCTCCAACGCCAAGGTTGCCTTAACCAGCTGCTTTCCCCTAAACAGCTCGAACTGCATGCACAGCTGGACCAAAGCTCACTACGTATAATTGAAATGGCACAGCAACGACTCAATCTCTCTGCCCGTGCTTATCACCGGGTTTTACGTGTAGCCAGAACCATTGCTGATCTGGCACTTTCCAAAGAAATCCAGACAAGTCATTTAAGTGAAGCGCTTTCTTACCGCAGTCAGTCCTGAACTAAAAAAGCCAAGACAGATTCAGATCAGCTTGGCTTTTATTTCTGAGAATGCTTAAAAACTGTATTTTAAGCCAAGTACCACTTTATTCTTTTGTTTATCATCCATACGGTCATATCCACCAATAATATAATCCAGACTCATATTGGCTCCGGTATCTCCTAAAGGGTGACTTAAACCGACAGTAAAATGTCTGAAATTGAAATCTTCTGTCGTCGTAATAAATTCGTCATCATCACCATAGTAATAAGCGCCTAGAGCAAAATTTGCAGTAAAAGCTTGTGGTAAAGCCCGACTGTAAGTGGCTAGCAGATAGGTATCACCCTGATTACCCCAAGTGGTATTCTGGGTCAGCGTCTGGGCAGTAATACCAAAATCTTTATAATTTAAGCCAAGCAGTGTTTCAAAGCCGTCAGAGTCAACATCTGAGTTATAGTAATAATAGTAAGTACCGCCTATCGTGAAGCCGGTATCTTCATTGATTGAACCTTTATAACCCAGATAAAAATCATGCTCAAAGGAGTCACCACCCTCATAGCTTTCAGTCAGTGGTTCGTAATCAGCCAAAGAATAGTCCAGACTGGAACCCCAATACCCCGCATAAAACCCAGATGGATGGCTATAATCCAGCCCACCTTGTATAGTTGCATCCGAGTTCTCAGGAACATTCGTCAGACCACGCAGGTTATAGCTGGAAAATACTCCGATATTTCCGGTAACCTCTCCCGGAAAAGGAAAAGGCCGGGTTTCTTCTGCGAGACTTAAGCCAGAAACTCCACTGATAACTGTAAAAAGAGCAGCTTTAAGAATATTTTTTGACATCTTGTATCCCCTTTAGAGAGTGGCGTGTATTGTTTGGTTTGTTTTTAAAATTCACGCCTAAGACTTAGCAATAGTTATGCCAATTTATTGTTTTTAGAATGATCAAATAATAATAAATTAAAGTTTGCTATTGGACTGGGATCTACTTAAAAAATCAAACAAATGTCTAAATAACAAAATTTACTTCAGTGGGCCTTATTATTTTTAATAATGTAAACAGAATACTGCGACTTTGGTTTTGAATTTTAATTCAGATAAAGCGATACACTTTTTATTAAAGACAATAATTCAAGTTAGTAATAATGATTATTATTATATAAAAGTACTTTTATTTAACTCTCTTCTTAAAATAATATTCTGATATTGAAAGTAAATTTTAAAATAAAACATCTTATAATGAGTTTTTTAAAAGATTACTTAAATTATTATAAATGTAAATATTGCATAACTTTAGTGTAATAAAGATAATAAAAACGTTATTTTTTTATAAACTTTATATAAAATCTAACCTGATTTTGTGTTTTTTCTAAACAAAATAGTAATTTATCTTATTTATGAGGCTCCAATGCTAAAAGTCCAAAAACTTACTTTAGCAGTTCTAATTCATGCTATTGGCCTAACCTCAGTCTACGCTAGCGAACAAAGTGAAGCGAAAGGATTTGTCGAAGATGCTGAAGGATCAGTTTTATTCCGTAACGGTTATCTTTACCGTGATAAAAAAAATGGTGTTCATGACACAAGTTCATGGGCACAAACAGCCATTTTTAATTTAGAGTCTGGTTTTACTAAAGGTATCGTTGGCTTTGGGGTAGGAGCTGTCGGTGATTTATCATTTAAAATCGGGGATAATAAAAACTCTGCTAACAATATGATTCCTCGTGACAGTAATGGGGAACCTTATGACCACTGGGCTCGTGGTGGCGCAAATGTGAAAGCCCGTATGTCTAACACCACAGTCCGCTATGGTACTCAAGTTCTGGATTTGCCAGTACTGGCAAGTAACACTGCACGCTTGGTCCCTGAATACTTTACAGGTGTACTGGCAAACAGCCGTGAAATTGAAAATCTGGAACTGATTGCCGGTAAATTTACTAAAGACCAGATGTCGGATCAGATTTCTACAGACGGAAATAACCTTGATCGTGCAGTAGTTTGGGGCGCCAAGTACAAGTTTAATGACCAGCTGAATGCTTCATATTATGGTTTAGACTCTAAGGATAAATTAGAGCGTCACTATGTAAATGCTAATTACAAGTTGCCTTTAGCTAATGACAGTTCTATTACTTATGACTTCAGTGGTTATCACACTGAATGGGATAGAGATGCAGTAACTGGTTATACGACAGCAAGTAATCCGGCAGACCGTTCAAATAATATTTGGGCAATTTCTGGAACTTATAACCAGAACGCGCATACGGTAATGCTCGCCTATCAGCAAAATACAGGCAATACTGGTTATGACTATGCTTATAATGCTGATGGTTTCCAAAGTATCTATTTGCCAAACTCATACCTTTCTGACTTCATTGGAAACCATGAAAAGTCAGCTCAAGTTCAATACAATCTTAACCTCAATGACTACGGTATACCGGGATTAAACTGGACGACTGCATTTGTTTACGGCTGGGATATCAAAACTCCAACTACGGATGATGCTCAAGAACGTGAATTCTTCAATCAGGTAAAATATACCGTTCAATCTGGTTTTGCTAAAGATGCAAGCCTTCGTATCCGTAACTCGTACTATCGAGCAAGTGATGCATACCAAGGTATGTACATTGGTGATACTAATGAATGGCGTATATTCTTAGATGTTCCTGTGAAATTATTTTAATTTTTAGAACTATTTAAGTGAAAAAAACCTGCACATTATGCAGGTTTTTTATTGCGCCCTTAATTATCAGAATAAGAACGCTGGGCCTAAGACAAATTATTTATTTGCTTCAGCATAGGCAGCAATTGAGCTCAACACTTCTTGTTTAGCTACATCTGCACCTTCCCAACCACTTAACTTAACCCATTTACCTGGTTCAAGATCTTTATAGTGCTGGAAGAAATGTTCAATTTGGCTGATCAATAAAGGTGGCAGATCGGTATATTCTTGAACGTCTTTATAAATTGGTGTTAACTTTTCGTGTGGTACAGCAACAAGTTTGGCATCTACACCGCCGTCATCTTCCATGTTCAATTTACCGACTGGACGGCAACGAATAACTGAACCTGGTTCAACCGGATATGGTGTAACAACCAAGACATCTAGTGGGTCACCATCCAACGATAAAGTATTTGGCACATAACCATAGTTCGCTGGATAGAACATGGCGGTACCCATAAAACGGTCTACAAATAGTGCATCAGAGTCTTTATCAATTTCATATTTGATCGGTGCTGCATTTGCAGGAATTTCAATAATTACATAGATGTCATTTGGTGCATCTTTACCCGCTGGGATATTGCTGTAGCTCATAGCCGTACTCTTTAACAGTGAAGTCTTCAGATCCTGTCACTATTACGGACAGGATCAAACCGATGAAATTATAACGCCAGCTCACTAAAAATGAAGATTTATCTGAGCAATGCTTTAATCAACTAATCTTGATGGTAATAATCAGTAGAAATATTGGACAAAGTAGTGAAAGGCACCAGATGATCGAGCGCAACATAGCCAGATTGGCCAGGTAACAAATACCATAGATGACCCGTAACACCAGATAGGCCAAACCTAAGGTCATAATAATACTCTGTGGTACGACCATGTACTCTGCCATTAACACTGCCGCAATAAAAAGCGGTAAACTCTCAAAAGCGTTCTGCTGTGCCGCATTGGCCCTGGCAGCAACACCTTTGGTCTGGGCAAGAAATTCACGTGGATTCTGGTTATCTCTGGCTTTAAATCCACCAGCCATCTTGGCAATGCCTGTAAATACATAGGGCAAAAGACAAGCTGCTAAAATGATATAAATGATCCCGCTTATGCCATGCATGAATATTGTTCTCATCAATTCCCAGTGAAAGATATATCATAGCATGGTGTTTTAGCGACAAATTTTGTTAAATATAGTGTTTTTATAAATCTGATGAGTGAACACGGCATGTTAGCACCTGATGAAAAAGATATGTTTGAAGTGCTGGAGAAACAGCAGCAGCATCAGCGTCAAGTTGACCGCGTTTTTAAGATCGTACTGCCTATTACTGCATTTTTACTGAGTGTTATCTGTGCCAATATGAACTGGGCATCCTGGTTGGGTACTTTTATTATCCTGACTATAGCCTTTTATGCAGTTGGTATTAAACGTTTACCACTCTGGCACTGGCTGGTCATTGTACTCATCTACTGTCTGATTGATAACTTTCTGACCTATAAAACTCTTCATATTTCAGGTTTAAGTCGTCAGTTTGGTACGATGTTTATTTTTCTCGGTATAGTGGGTATTGGACGGCCTTATTTTGACCGGTGGTTAATGAAAAAATAATTTTAGGACAATAAAAAAGCGCCCGAAGGCGCTTTTATTTTAAGCAGTTTTTCGTAAATCTTTACGCAGGATTTTACCAACATTTGATTTTGGCAATTCTTCCATAAACTCCACATAACGCGGGCGTTTATAACCGGTCAGATTTTCTTTAGCAAATGCCAGAACTTCTTCAGTTGTTAAGGAAGGATCTTTTTTAACCACAAACAGTTTAGGCACTTCACCTGATTTCTCGTCTGCCACACCAATAGCAGCCACTTCCAGTACTTTAGGATGTTTAGCAATCACTTCTTCAATTTCAGATGGATAAACATTAAAGCCAGAAACCAGAATCATATCCTTTTTACGGTCTACAATTTTTACATAGCCCCGGTCATTCATGATGCCGATATCACCGGTACGGAAAAAGCCGTCTTTAGTCATGACTTTTTCAGTTTCTTCCGGACGATTCCAGTAGCCTTTCATTACCTGTGGACCACGGATCGAGATTTCTCCCTGCTCACCCAAAGCAACTTCATTACCATCATCATCCAGAATAGCCACTTCTGTTAATGGCAGTGGGATACCAATCGTGCCGCTAAATTCTGTAGAGGCTGGTGGATTAGCAGTTGCCACTGGCGAGGTTTCAGACAAGCCATAACCTTCAATGATAGTAGTTCCGGTAACCCGTTTCCAGGCTTCAGCCGTAGATGGCAGTACAGCCATACCGCCCCCCATAGCCATTTTCATTTTGCTATGGTCAAGCTGCTTGAACTCTTCGTTATGCACCAGTGCATTGAACAGTGTGTTAACCGCCGGGAAGAATGATGGCTGATATTTACGCAGCTCTTTAATAACGCCTGGTAGATCACGCGGGTTAGGAATCAGAACGTTTGCTTGGCCTTTATACATGCCATACAGGGCACAAACCATAAATGCAAAGATATGATAAAGCGGTAGCGCACAGAAAATACGGTCATTTTTGTCCCCATCTGTTGCACCAAATTTGCTCTGAAAAATACCGTCACATTGCAACATGTTGGCAACCAGATTCCGATGTGTCAGTTCGGCGCCTTTGGATACCCCTGTAGTTCCGCCCGTATACTGAAGAACAGCAGTATCACTTAAGGTCAGATTGGGGCGCTTATAATTGCTTGGATTAGCTTTTGCCAGTGCTGCATTAAACTTGATGTGCCCCGGAATATTCCATTCTGGAATCTGCTTGCGTACTTTACGCAGGACAAAGTTTACCAGTGTGCCTTTCAAGGTACCCAGCATATCGCCTACCGAAGCAACCACCACATGCTTGACCGGTGTTTTACCGATAATTGCCTGATAGACAGAAGCAAAGTTTTCTACAATAACCAATACTTCAGAACCTGAATCATTCAGCTGATGTTCAAGTTCACGCGCCGTATAAAGCGGGTTGACGTTGACTAATATGAGGCCGGCACGGAATACACCGAGTGCAACAACAGGATATTGCAGGACATTTGGCATCATAACCGCAACACGTGTGCCTTTTGCTAACCCCAAGCTTTGCAAATAGGCAGCAAACTTGCGGCTTGCTTCCTCAAGTTCATTAAAGGACATGGCTTTATCCATAAAGATAAAGGCATCACGTGTACCAAACTTTTGGAAATTACGTTCGAAAATATCGACCAGCGAGGTATCTTCTGGGGGTAATTCTACAGTTTCCGGTATCCCTGTCTTTTGGTATTCAGCGAACCAAATCTTTTCCATAATGCCATTTTCTCCAATCAATATCCTTAGTCAAATATTTTTCAATGACGAGCCTATTTTTTAACTTGTTTATGCTCGATCATTGCATCCATCTTCACGAATACATTCACATATATAACGTATTTATGAACATGGATGCTAGTATTATCTTTGAATCAGGAGTCTATTTACTTTTTGATATCCTCTTGGCAGAAGTTGCCCTTTAGACGCTCTTTTTCCTAAGTATTTATCTAAATCGCCCGGTTTTATATTAAGAATTTTCTGACCTGCAATTACCTGAATTATTTCATTTAAATTCAAAGTTGTCATAGATAATAGCTGCTCGTCCTGCTCAAGTTGTATCAACTTGTTTCCTTTACCCTTGTTCAGACTTGGCAATTCTGACACGGGTAAGACCAGCAAGCGGCCTGTATCAGTTAATAAGGCCAGATGAGAGCAATCTGGATTTACCAGTAACGGTAAAGCTTTGCCACCTTCAGGAATACTGAGAAATGCCTTACCGGCTTTGGCATTAGTATCCAGCTGTTTTGCCTGGGTTTTAAAGCCATAACCCTTAGAACTGATCGCGATAATTTCCTGATCATCTTCTTCAACCAGTATCTGAATAAAGGAAACACCATTCGCTGGAGAAAGTTTAGAACTGAGCGGTTCTCCCAGACCTCTTGCAGAAGGCAGGCTGTTGATAGCCAGTGCATAACTCCGGCCGGTTTCATCCAGAATATAAACACGCTGGTTACTTTTACCAGAAGCATGACTTAAATACTGATCTCCAGCACGATAGTTAAGTTTTTCTGCATCGACATCTGCACCTTTAGCAGAGCGAATCCAGCCTGCTTCTGATAGAATTACAGTGACTGGTTCTGCCGGAATCAGGTCCTGCTCACGCATCTGAACCGCACCTTCACGCTCCACAATAGGAGAACGGCGCTCATCCCCAAATTTTTTGGCGTCTTCTTTTAATTCACCAATAATCAGATTCTTTAATGACTCAGGATTAGCCAGCTGTTCACGAATAAGAGCAGCACGTGCTGAAAGCTCATCTTGTTCCTGACGGATTTCCATTTCCTGAAGCTTGGCCAAGTGCCGCAGTTTTAATTCAAGAATTGCCTCAGCCTGGGTTTCATCAATTTTAAAGGTCTGAATCAGTACGGCCTTAGGATGATCTTCTTCACGAATAATGCGGATTACAGTATCAATATCCAGATAGGCAATTAAAAGTCCGGCCAATATATGCAGACGTTTTTCAATCTTGTTGAGATGATACTGCAGTCGGCGGGTAACTGTCTCTTTACGGATTCCAATCCATTCCAGCAGGATTTTCCGGATAGATTTAACCTGTGGACGCCCATCGGCACCAATCATGTTCAGATTGACGCGGTAACTACTTTCCAGATCCGTAGTAGCAAACAGATGGCTCATCACGGTGTCGGCATCTACCCGGTTAGAGCGCAGGACAATGACCAGGCGGGTCGGATTGACATGATCAGACTCATCCCGAAGATCACTAACTAATGGCAGCTTTTTGGCCTGCATCTGGTCAGCAATCTGGGTAATAATTTTGGAGCCTGAGACCTGATAAGGCAGCTCGGTAATAATAATTTCATTTTTTTCGACCGTATACACTGCACGCATACGATAACTGCCACGCCCGGTAGACTGGATTTTTAGCAGTTCATCTTTTGAGGTGATAATTTCAGCTTTAGTCGGCAGGTCAGGCCCTGGAATATACTCGGCCAGTTTGGCCTCGCTGGTATTCGGATTACGGATTAATGCAATAGTTCCCTTAATGACTTCACGCAGGTTATGCGGCGGAATATCTGTTGCCATACCAACCGCGATGCCTGTAGTACCATTCATAAGAATATTAGGTACGCGGGCAGGCAAGGTTACCGGTTCTTTAAGCGAGCCATCAAAGTTATCCTGCCATTCTACTGTGCCCTGCCCAAGTTCAGATAATAATACTTCACTATACTGGGACAGCTTCGCTTCGGTATAACGCATGGCTGCAAATGATTTTGGATCATCCGGTGAACCCCAGTTACCTTGGCCTTCAATAAACGGATAACGGTAGCTGAACGGTTGTGCCATCAATACCATAGCTTCATAACAGGCCGAGTCACCATGCGGATGATATTTACCCAGCACATCACCCACTGTACGCGCGGATTTTTTTGGCTTGCCACTGTGTTTCAGACCAAGTTCACTCATGGCATAAACGATACGGCGTTGAACAGGTTTAAGGCCATCACTAATATGCGGCAAGGCACGATCCATGATTACATACATGGCATAGTTCAGGTAAGCCTGTTCGGTAAATTCTGCTACTGAGCGGTTTTCTGTCGCATGATGCGCAAGGCTTGTCATAACAACCTATAATCCTAAATCAATCGTTTTTATCTGGGTTCTTATGCTATGCCGCACCTGCCAGATACACAAGAGTATGCCGGAATACAGTGCGACAATTTATGTCTTATGATGTGAAACTAAACGTTTTAGAATTTTTAGGCAACCGGAAAACCATGAGATAGCCCAACTTTACAGGCCAATTGACTCCAGTGTTTTACCCTTGGTTTCTTCACCCAGAATAATGATCACCAGCGCTACAGTAACCAGGACCAATGTAAACATCAGGAACACATGGCTAAAGCCATGGTCTGCTACCATCATTTGTGTCACTACCAGTGGCGCCAGTATGCCGCCCATGCGGCCAACGGCTGAAGCCCAGCCTGAACCAAAAGCCCGGATATTGGCCGGATACTGTTCCGGGGTATATGTATAGAGTACGCCCCATGCGCCGAGGTTGAAGAAAGACATCAGACAGCCCCAGAACATGATCATACTGACACTAGAAGCCTGACCGAAGAAATAGGCCGAGACTGCACAAAACCCAATAAAACCCGCCAGAGTGATTTTACGGCCTAATTTCTCGACCAGCCAGGCTGCCACAATATAACCTGGAAGCTGGGCTAAAATCATAATCAGGACATATTCAAAGGACTGGACAATACTATAACCCTGTTTAACCAGCAGGCTAGGTAACCAGGTAAAAATTCCATAATAAGAGTAGACGATCCCAAACCAGATTAGCCATAACATCAGACTGCGACGCGCAAACTGCCCTGACCAGAGCTGTTTGAACGAAACACTTTTCTGGCTAGCAACCGGTTGAACCTCTAGTGTTTCTACTACCTCTACACCACACTGGCGTTCCAGTTGCTGTACTAATATATGCGCCTCATTAATCCGGCCACGGTTAATCAGATAAGGGACAGACTCCGGTACTTTTTTAAGAATAATAAAAATATATAAAGCAGGCAGTCCACCAATTAAGAAAGCCACATGCCAGCCAAAGCTGGGAATAATAAAATAGGATATCAGAGCTGCTACCAGCCAACCTAAACCCCAAAAGCTTTCCAGCAGTACAATAAAACGGCCACGCACATGTGCCGGTACATATTCACTGACCAGTGTTACTGCAACCGGTAACTGCCCTCCCAGCCCCAAGCCCACAATAAAACGAAAAATTAGCAACCAGGTAAGATTCGGTGCTACAGCACAAAGTGCGGTAGCCACGCTATAAACTCCCAGCGTAGTCGCGAATACTGTACGTCGTCCGAAACGGTCAGCCAGCCCTCCTGAAAAGACAGCACCAATAGCCATTCCTACAAAGCCGATACTGACAATCCAGCCACTCTGTACCGGTGTCAGTGCCCAGTCCTTGACCAGAGTTGCCATGATAAAAGCAATAATTCCGGTATCCATGGCATCAAACATCCAGCCCAGACCCACTACCCATAACAGGGTATAATGAAATCTGCCAATCGGCAGGCGCTGTACTCGTGAGACTAAATCCATGCTGCAGTACTCTGGTAATTCAAGTTTTGATTGATGGTCAGGACAAATCTTTAGAGGATGCTGAACTATCATCTTCATCTTTATAAATAAATTTTGGCATTTCCAGACCAAAATAAATAGCAATCAACCGCAAGGTAAAGCCAAATACCAGAGTTGCAATCACTGTCAGTTCAAGCGATAAACCCAGATTCAGACAGCTCCAATAGCAGATCACTGCAACAAAAGAGATACTGGCATACAGTTCACGGCGGAATACTAGAGGCACGTCGTTACATAGAATATCTCGCAAAATACCACCAGAGACTCCGGTAAGCACTCCTGCAACTGCCGAAACTACGAAACCATGTCCCATTTGCAGGGCAATCTGACAGCCAATAATAGTAAAACCAATAAGACCCAAGGCATCCAGAACCAGAAAGATATTCCGTAAATGACGCATCCATTTAGCAATCAAAATGGTAAAAAAAGCCGCTGCACAGGTCAGTACCAAATATTCAGGATGTTTCACCCAGGTGAGAGGATAATGACCCAGCAGCACATCCCGGACCGAACCTCCTCCTAATGCCGTCACGCAGGCAATCAGCACTACACCAAACCAGTCCATGCTGCGTCGCCCGGCAGATAAAGCGCCAGTCATAGCTTCGGCTGTAATTGCAATAATATAAATTATAGTGAGAAGCATTGCCCTGTGTTCCGTCCAGGCTAAAAATAGCGCTATTTTAAGTTAAAGTTGCCAGAAAAGGGGCACAGCATTGCTTAAATTTTTTACCTGAACCACAAATACATGGCTGTTTCATGGTAACTGGCATATCAACCGTCGGGTCCAGAAAAAACCATTGCCCAGCCTGCTGCGCAAAATACGATATTTCATGATGAAGTTGTGGCTGCTGGCCATCATGATAATGAGCTCTAAATTCGACTTCAGCATGATGTTTGGTCAGCTTTTCTTTAAAGTTGATTACTTCAAGTCCTAACCAGCGATTTGTCTCACTCCACTGCTGTATAGCAGCCACTTCGAGATAAGGCTGTTGACCAGATGCTGTAGTTTTTACGATATAGCCAATCTGCTGCAAAGCAAAAGCACTGTAGCGCGAACGCATGAGCTGTTCAGCATGTACCGCTCGGGTTTTGCCACTATGCAGAGGTTCACAGCAATCTTTATATAAGCCTTTACCGCATGGACATGATGCGCCTGACATAAGCTGAATCCAAAAAAAATAGCCCTTATGAAGGGGCTATTGTAGCGAATTTTCTAATGCAGCTTCTAACGATATTCTTCATCAGATGCCGGCTGGTCACTGGTCATAATATGGATTTTCTCAATTTTATGACCGTCCATGGTGACCACTTCAAAGATATGCCCATCTGCCAGTAGCTTTTCACCATTTACAGGTAAGTGGCCCAAGTGATACAGCATATAACCCGATAACGTTGAATACTGCTCACTTTCGTCAACCAAATTACGGCCCAGCAATAAGGAAACATGTCGAATATCGGTTGAGCCTTCCAGCATCAGTGAACCATCCTCGAGGCTCTCTGCAGCCGCTTCCAGCTCATCTTCATCTGGAAATTCACCGGCGATGGCTTCAAGTACATCAATCGGTGTAGCGATACCTTCAATAGAACCATATTCATTTAAAACAATTGCCATCTGTAAGGGTGCCTGACGTAACTGTTCCATTACCATCAGAACCTGAGCATTTTCATGCACAATCACCGGTTCACGCAGATGTTTTTCGAAATTTAGAGTCCCGGTTTCAATGTATTCATTCAGGACCTTATGGGTCAATGCAATACCGGCAATATTATCAAGCTCTCCATGCGCCACAATCAGGCGGGAATGTGTCATGCTTAAGAGACGCTCTTTAATGACTTCAGCATCTTCATCCAGATCAATCCATTCAAGCTCTGGACGTGGAGTCATCACGGATTTGACCGGTCTTTCGGCAAGTCCAAGTACGCCCTGTACCATTACACTGTGGTATACACCATTTTTTTCATCAAAGACTTCATCGGCAAAAGCGCGTGTTGCCAGCACATCTTCCGGCTCGTTTGATGGTGACTCATTACTATTGCTGGTATTTTTACCACCGAGCATCCGCATCACTGCTGAGGCAGTGCGATAACGTAAATCGGTGGTGGTTACCAGCTTTTCCTGGTTACGACGCATGGTCTGGTTGACCATTTCTACCAGCACCGAGAAGCCAATTGCAGCGTACAGATAGCCTTTTGGAATATGGAAGCCAAAGCCTTCAACCACCAGCGAAAAGCCGATCATCATCAGGAAGCCTAGACACAGGATCACTACGGTCGGGTGGCGATTGACAAACTCCATGAGTGGTTTAGATGCCCACAACATGATTCCCACAGCAATAATGACTGCAATCATCATGACCGAAAGCTCTTTCACCATGCCTACTGCCGTGATCACGCTGTCAAGCGAGAATACCGCATCAAGCACAACAATCTGGACAATAACCATCCAGAAAGCCGCATGTACTGGATTTTCTTCTTTATGTGCATGATTACTTTCAATCCGTTCATGCAGTTCCATAGTCCCCTTAAAGAGCAGGAATACCCCACCGAACAGCAGAATCAAGTCACGGCCGGAAAACGGATGATCAAAAATATGGAAGAGAGGATCAGTTAAGGTGACCACCCAGGCAATAGAAGCAAGCAGGATCAGCCGCATCCCCAGAGCCAGGATCAGACCCAAAATACGCGCGGTATTTCGCTGATGTGGCGGCAGTTTTTCAGCCAGAATGGCAATAAATACCAGGTTATCAATACCCAGTACAATTTCCAGAACGACCAGAGTAACCAGGCCTACCCAAGCAGAAGGATCAGACATCCATTCAAAAATCATTGAACATGCTCCTGCTGGCGACTTACACTTTCTCTTGGAGAACTGTTACTGAAGTCCCGGATTCGGGTCACTATTTTTTCTTTATAAAAGTCAGGATATTCGGAGCGACTACAACCACTGCCCATGTTGATCAATATGTTGTTTAACAGATTTTCAGTATAGGCAAGATTTTTTAGAAATTCATCTTTTTTGTTTTTCAATCTTGTGCTCTTCACCAACTTGATACAAACCCTATCTAAAACCATTATAGCCTTCTACTGAAGATGTCATATTTTTTACTTAAGCTAGAGCTAGAGCGAGAAAAAAGAACATGCTAAGGTAAAAATATAATGATGAATAGTGTACTAGAAATGAGAAATGCCCCAGTTAATCCTGAACCAAGAACAACTCAGCATTTGGTAGCTTTATATTGTGGTTCGCGTCCGGGCAACAATCCAATTTACCGTGAAAAAGCAATTGAACTTTCCCAAGGACTGGCACAACATGGGTTTGGCATCGTTTATGGCGGTGCCAGTATCGGCCTGATGGGTCAAGTGGCTGACAGCGTATTGGAAGCTGGCGGTGAAGTCGTAGGGGTAATTCCAGAATTTATGCTGGATTATGAAATTGCCCATAACCAGCTAACAGAGCTGCATATTGTTGCAAGCATGCATGAACGTAAAGCACTCATGGCAGAACGAGCCAGTGCTTTTGTTGCCCTGCCGGGTGGTTTGGGTACCTTTGAAGAGATTCTGGAAATTGCCACTTGGGGGCAGCTGAATCAGCACCAGAAGCCGATGATTTTATATAATGTAAATGGTTTTTATAATGCACTGATCAACCAGCTGGATCATGCAGTACAAGAAGGTTTTCTGCCTGCTCAGCATCGCGCCAAAATTGTAGTGTGTGAACACAGTAAAGCCATCTTTAATGCAATGAAGAACCTGAACAGTCCAAGCCGCTTTGCAATTTAGTCAACTAACTGTAAAAAACGGGCTTAGGCCCGTTTTTTTAATATTATGTCCCCGAAATGAGCTGATAGAGCCAAGGTAAGGTGGTTGCCAAAAGTACGCTTACAGCCAGTCCGAAGAGCAACTTCATGGCATCTTTACTGACATTGCGTGAAGTCCGGTGCCGGTTTACTTCAACCAGGTGCATTGACATGGCAAACTCACGTCCGGCCAGGAGACCCAAAAAGACCCAGGTGGTACTCATCGGAATATTGCTCCATTCCTTGAACACCAGCAGAATAAAGGCATAGATAAAATCAATAATGGTGGCTGAGCGAATATCTGCTACACCTGTTTTGGTATCAATAATATTCTGGATTTTCCCGCCGCGCTGGTAAAAAATAACGCCAAGCAAAATAATAAAGACTGAAATGGCAAATATCATAAAACCAAAAGGAACTACACGGGGAACATAAACGAAAATATTGGCCAGATCCTGAATCAGCCATTGGCTCCATAAAAATGCAGTCGAGACCCATTGCAGACCAACCCAGAATTTGGGGGTAGGATGATGCCGGGTCTGGCTAAAATAAACAGAGATTCTTTTAATGACAAATCGATAAACCAAAATTGCCACAATAAAAGCCACTGCATAACCCATCATCGATTTGGTCAGCATTGAACCCAGACTGCTTGGCGAGAAAATAGTAAGAACCAGAAAAGTAGTACTGACCGGAATACCGTAGCGCGTGAGCAGAATCAGTAATATGGGAGGAACTATATATAACCAGGTAATTCCTTCTTCAGGAAAGGGAATGGTTTCCAGACGTCCATAAGAAGCATCGCCGATACCCGAAGTCCACCAGCCATACATCAGCACTACCGCTAGAATACTGCTAGTATATAACCACAGTACCCACCAGGGACGATGTGTATTGGATGAAATAAACGTACCTAAGGTTTGCGGCACATCATTTCCGACAATTGAATAAGCTGCTAGACAGAAGCCTACAATCATAAAAATTTCGATTGTCATAGAGGTCAGGATTCTCTTGAAAAATAAGTATCACGACTGCCCCAAGCGGTCGGCTGTGACAAGATTATGACATTTTTATTGCAGCTTCATAACATTCTGATGACGAGAATTTTTTGAGAAATTTACCTTTAAAGAATAAATAAAATATTTTAATGTGAGGCTTATTTGCAAATTAATCATTACTGAGAAAGTACAGAGCACTACAGGACTTTTATTCTAGATTCGATAAACTATCAAAAAATATCATTATTTATAATATTATGGCTGTTACCGCTGAGCATCAACCTGTACAAGCTGAATACCGTCTTTTAGTTTTTTTGGTATCGATCGGCTTCTTCATGCAAGGTCTGGACACCACCATTGTCAATACGGCAATTGCGTCAATGGCCGAGCAGCTGAATGAAGACCCGCTCAAGATGCATAGTGTAGTGGTGGCCTATGTACTGGCCTCAGCAGCCTGTATTCCACTAAGTGGCTGGTTGGCTGACCGTTTTGGTGTGCGCAATACTTATCTTTCAGCCATTGTAATTTTTACCCTAGCTTCACTGGGCTGTGGTCTGTCTGAAAACTTGAACCAGCTGTTGTTTTTCCGGGTAATTCAGGGCGCTGGTGCTGCTTTACTTTTGCCCATCGGCCGGCTATCTATGCTGAAAATTATTCCGCGCACACAATTCCTCTCAGCCATGAGCCTGATGAGCTTGGCAGGGCTGCTTGGGCCATTGATGGGCCCTACTCTCGGTGGCTGGTTTGTTGAAGCATTTTCATGGCACTGGATTTTTCTGATTAATGTTCCGATTGGTCTGCTCGGCTGTATCATGACCTTTAAAGCCATGCCGAATGTCACCGAAGCCAATGTCAGTTCATTTGACTTTAGTGGTTTTATTCTGCTTGTGCTGAGTATGGTCGGTATATCACTGTCTATTGAAGTGATTTCTAATGAAAACTACTCCAATAGCTTAGGCTGGATATTATTTGCTGTAGGAGCCATCGCTATGATGGCATATGCTACGCATGCACACTGGCATCAGAATGCCCTGTTCCGTAGCAGCCTGTTCCGAAAAAATCCTGTATTTTCAATTGGAATATTAGGTAACTTTTTTGCACGGCTCGGTGGAAATTCAATTCCCTTTGTATTGCCCTTAATGTTACAGGTTGCATTTGATATCAGTCCGCTACAGACCGGTCTGATGATGATTCCACTGGTTTTGGGTTCCCTGATTTCTAAACCACTGATCAGGCCGCTGATTTCAAGATTTGGTTATCGCCGTTTTCTTATTGCCAATACTTGTCTGGTCGGTTTAACTATTGCCAGTTTTGCCTTGACTACTGCCGATACACCCATCTGGTTAAGAACTTTACATTTTCTGGTAATGGGTCTGCTTAACTCCCTGCAGTTTGTATCAATGAATACTCTGACCCTAAAAGATTTGCCCCAGCAGGATGCCAGTAAAGGTAATAGCTTTCTTTCCATGATTCAGATGGTCTCCATGAGTATCGGGGTAGCGCTGGCTGGTACACTGATTAATATTTTTAGTAATTACTATGGTCCAGTTGATGTTAGCAAGGCCTTTCATTCTGCCTTGATCTGCCTGGGTCTGATCAATATCTTGGCAATGCTGATCTTTTGGCGTGTTCCAGATGAAAAGCAGATACAGCCGGGGTCCTGAATTTGACTCGAACTTTTAGTAGAAGCAGTTTATGCTTAAGCCTTCTGCCTATTACCTGCTAAGTTATGCCTCAGACTATTTCGCCAAAAATTGCCTGGTCATGGATGCTGGCCGTTGTTGGAAGCCTGCTGCTACTGGGTTTAGTACTGCTGAGTGTATTTAGCAACCGGCCACAGGCGGGAGAAGAATTCCCTGTTCAGGGTTTTGATGTTTCGCATCATCAGGGTGATATTGACTGGAAGCAAATTTCTCCCAAGCGCTATCAGTTTGTCTATTTAAAGGCGACAGAAGGAGGAGATTTTCAGGACCGTAAATTCCAGCACAACTGGCTGGCTGCACGCGAACAAGGCTTACGCGTAGGCGCCTATCATTTTTACCGCCTATGCCGTAATGGCGCAGTACAGGCCGATAATTTTATACAGACTGTACCGCATAAAGCAGACGCGCTTGCTCCGGTAATTGATCTTGAATACGATAGTAACTGTATTAATACCTATACCAAGGAGCAGTTACTTAAAGAAATCCAGCTGATGCATGACCGCCTGAAAACACACTATGGCAAGCCGCCCATATTTTATGTATCCAAAAACTTTTATCATCTGGTACTAACCGACAGTTTTCCACATACCCCACTCTGGATTCGTGATTATGATGGAATGCCCGAGCTGAAGGATAAACGTGCCTGGAGCTTTTGGCAGTACAGCCGTCAGGGGAAAATTAAGGGAATTCCCAAACCGGTAGATTTGAATGCCTACCGGGGCAGTCCCGCAGAATGGCAGCGTTATCTGAAAAATATCGGTCTGAGTCCTGAACTCTGATGCGCAAGATTATTCATATCGATATGGATGCATTCTATGCGTCAGTTGAGCTGCGGGAGCGGCCGGAACTAGTACATTTGCCTGTGGTCATTGCCTCCCACCACCCCCGTGCTGTAGTGGCGGCTGCTTCTTATCCAGCCCGCAGTTTTGGTCTGCGTTCAGCCATGTCGATGACTCAAGCAAGAAAATTATGTCCTGATGTGTATGTGATTGAGCCGGACTTTGCTAAATATCGGGCTATTTCAGCCCAGATACATCACATTTTTCAGCAATACACTGCGGTAATTGAACCGGTTTCACTAGATGAAGCTTATCTGGATGTCACTGAAAATCTGAAAAACCTGCCTAGTGCTACGGCTGTAGCAATGCAGATTCGTGAAGATATTTTTAAAACACTTCATCTGACTGCTTCAGCTGGCGTCGCTCCTAACAAATTTCTGGCTAAAATTGCTTCCGACTGGCACAAGCCTAATGGCATTTGTGTAATTAAACCTCATCAGGTTCAGGCTTTTATTCAAGACCTGCCCCTAAAGAAAATCCCGGGTGTTGGTAAAGTCATGCAGCAAAAACTGCAGCAGTTAAAGCTAGATAACTTGGGAGACTTACAGCAGGTTGAAGAAAGTCTTCTTATTCAGCATTTTGGTAAATATGGCCGGCAGCTTTATCTCTATGGCCAAGGGATTGACCATCGTCCGGTAGAGGCCAATCGACAGCGCCAACAGATTTCCAAGGAAATTACCTTTGATCGAGACTTAAGTTTGCAGGAATGTAATTCTTACTGGCCAATACTGGTTGAAAAAGTTTGGCAATCCCTCATCAATAAGAATCTGGTTGCCTGCGGGATCAGTTTAAAACTGCGACTTAAAAATTTTCAGACCCTGCAACACAGTAAAAGCTTCCGCCTGCCACTACGTTCTGTCCTAGAGTTTGCCCAAGCCGTAGAGCTGCTATTACAAGAAATGCATATTGGTGAAAATTCACTGTTCCGTCTGGTTGGTGTAGGCGTATACCAGCTGCAACAAGCACAACAGGAAAACCAATTGAGTTTATGGTGAGGTCTATTTCTGGTTATTCTTTCATCAACCGAAGAAAAATCCGGCAACTTGTGCTCGCTTTTTCTACAGATTAAGGTACTCTAGACAGTGCAGTACATTTATCCATGTACTTTGAGATGCTAGAAATCACCTTTACTTTTAGCATGCTGTCCTGTGATTGGCGTGACGATCAAATCCGAATGTTACAGGGCAACTCGACAGTCAGGGTATAACACGTAAAACTGCACAATATTTTCTTATAACTCCTCCCATTCATTTTTTGTTTTTAATAATTCGATTTTAATTTACTTTTCATTTCCAATTTTACTGAGAAATAGCTGCATGTTATGGTAACTCATCATTCATGAATTAAATGTCGAGTAAAACATGCCTGTACAACGTCTGCATACCACTCCACGCTTTAGTGAAGTGACTATTAGTGGCCAGCTGGTACATCTGGCCGGTCAGCTGGCTGAAGATACCTGTCTAGATATACAGGGACAGACACGCCAAACACTAGAGCTGATTGACAAGCTACTGGCTGAGGCAGGTACAGACAAATCCCATATTATGTCAGTACTTATATTTCTCAAGGATATTGAGCAGGATTATGCTGCCATGAATGAAGTATGGGATGCTTGGGTACCAGAAGGGGCCGCTCCACCACGAACCTGTGTTGAAGCTAAACTTTATGCTCCAGATGTATTGGTTGAAATGACTGTTACGGCAGTTTTACCCTAACCTCATGATCACCAGTACAGGCACCTGACGTCTATCGGGTGTCTTAATACAGTTTTATAGAATTTATTAAAAATCACAGCTTAATATTACTAATACTGTCTTACACAATCTCGGTAGTGCATAATATTTTCAAACCGGGGAGACCGGGAGGAAGCTACTCCTGTTAGCAGTAGCTTTCCCAAAAAATCAGAACGAAGCTGCTCATACTCAGGTACACCTTTATAACGCACCACCTTATAACCTGCCGTTTCAAGTAAACTACACTGATAATGCTGATATTTTAATTTTTTTAAACTCAATGCATCATCAATCTCAATAATTGCAAAAATTTGGCTTTCTCGATCTAAAATCACAAAGTCAGCAATCATATGCTGATATTTTATACGGGTATGATTATATTTAGTGGTGAGTAATGTATCGAAAGAAACTTGAGCCAGAATATAGTAGTCTGGTAATACCTGTTGCAGGCGGTTAAAAGTCAACTGTTGGGCAGGACTGAAAATTGCACGGCGTTTGAGCGCACTATCATATTTGTCACGGGGCTTGAGTCTGTTAAAGAGCATGACTGCTATAACACACAGTGCAATAAGGCCTGCTATAATCAGGTAAAACATAATAATATTAATCCTTTAATCTATTTTTATAATCAGCTCGGTTTATAACCGCTTTATTCTAGTTAAAAATTTAAAACTCACCGGTCCAACTTAAATGATTTTGGTGGTAAGAGCAAGTCAGTTGGTCATATTCCTGTCTATCTGTTTTATCTTAAATAGATATAAACAGTAAGCAATCTATTTATACAGTTTTTTCTTTACCGAATGTTATCCGTATCAGAATTATATCGAGTGTAAAAATAAAGGCACCGAAGTGCCTTGATCAATTAATGGGGAGTTTTGAATTTACCTTTACGCTTATTTTTGGTCAATTCAAAAGGGCGCTTCTCACCTGTTTCACGTGGCGGTAAACCTGTATGCTGGGTCAGCATCTGCCCTTTTTTCGGCCGCTGGTTCTGCCCCTGACCCTGATTTTGTCCTTGTCCTCTTACACCGGTAACACGTTTTTGTGAATCACCAGCTACTGTCGAGTTCTTTTTGCGCGCCGATTTATATTCGCCCTCCGTCCCTTGCGGCTGATAGGTTGGAATCAAATGCTGTTTGGAATTACCAATCAGATCCTGACGTCCCATTTCTTTTAAAGCTTCACGAAGCATTGGCCAGTTATTTGGATCATGATAACGCAAGAAAGCCTTGTGTAAGCGGCGACGCTTTTCACCTTTTACAATATCAACATCTTCAGTATAACGTGCCACTTTTGCCAGTGGATTCTTACTGGTGTGATACATGGTCGTAGCCGTCGCCATAGGTGACGGATAGAAGGTCTGGACCTGATCGGCACGGAAACCGTTCTTTTTCAGCCAGACCGCCAGGTTCATCATGTCATAGTCAGTTGTACCCGGATGCGCAGCGATAAAGTAAGGTATCAGGTACTGTTCTTTACCTGCCTCTTTACTAAAGCGGTCAAACATCTGTTTAAAGCGGTCATAAGTACCAATACCAGGTTTCATCATCTTCGATAATGGACCTTTCTCAGTATGCTCTGGTGCGATTTTCAGATAGCCGCCCACATGGTGCTGTACCAGCTCTTTCACATATTCGGGATTGAGTACGGCAAGGTCATAGCGCAGTCCCGAACCGATAAGAATTTTTTTAATTCCTTTAATCACCCGTGCTTTGCGGTAAAGCTGAGTCAATGGAGCATGGTCAGTATGCAGATTCTGACAAACGCCCGGATAGACACATGAAGGTTTACGGCAGTTTTTCTCAATTTCAGGGTCTTTACAGTGCAAACGGTACATATTTGCAGTAGGGCCACCTAAATCTGAAATAATACCTGTGAAGCCCGGCGCGGTATCCCGAATCTTTTCAACCTCACGCAGAATTGATTCTTCCGAACGGTTTTGAATAATCCGTCCTTCATGCTCTGTAATTGAGCAGAACGTACAACCTCCAAAACAGCCACGCATGATGTTTACCGAAAACTTGATCATATCAAAAGCCGGGAAGCGTGCATCGGCATAGGATGGATGTGGCAGACGTGCATATGGCAGGTCAAATACATAATCCATTTCTTCAGTAGTCAATGGAATCGGCGGCGGATTTAGCCATACGTCACGCTCACCATGCCGCTGCACTAGTGCACGCGCATTGCCAGGATTAGTTTCCAAGTGCAGAATCCGGTTAGCATGGGCATACAGCACCTGATCATTTGCAACTTGTTCAAATGAAGGCAAGCGAATTACTGCCAGCTCACGTGGAGGTAACTTGTGTTTAATGGCTTTGGATGCTGGCTGCAATTGCACAATTTGTGTATCCGGTTCAAGCTGGTCCCCTTCACGCACGATCGGATTATGAACAATTTCTTTCTGGAAATTCTGATATTGGGTTAGTGAATTCCCCTTATCTTTTTCAATTTCACAGCCATCAATATCTTCAGTCATTACATACGGGTTAATGATAGGATCAACACGACCCACCGTATCTACGTCATTCGAGGCAATTTCGATAAACTGGGCCTTGGAGGCACGATTATGTTTATTAATAATAAATGCTGTACCACGAACATCAGTAATCTCGTGAATCTTTTCGCCTTTGGCCAGACGATGCATTACTTCGATAATTGAACGCTCACCATTGCCGTACATGAGCAGGTCAGCTTTCGAATCCATTAAGATAGAGCGACGGACTTTATCTGACCAGTAATCATAATGTGCAATGCGGCGTAGTGACCCCTCAATTCCGCCTAACAGGACCGGAACATCTGGAAAAGCTTCACGGCAGCGCTGGCAATAAACAGTTGCTGCACGGTCTGGACGTTTGTTAGGTACATTGTCTGGAGAATAGGCGTCATCTGAACGGATTTTACGGTCAGCCGTATAGCGGTTGATCATGGAATCCATATTACCTGCTGTTACACCCCAGGCAATATTCGGTTTACCCAACGCGCGGAAGGCATCGACATTGGTCCAGTCTGGCTGCGCAATAATACCAACCCGAAAACCTTGTGCCTCTAATACGCGTCCGATAATTCCGGACACAAATGAAGGATGATCAATATAGGCATCGCCACAAACTAAAATAAAGTCGCAGCTATCCCAGCCGAGTTGATCCATTTCCTCGCGTGACATCGGCAAAAATGGCGCAGGTTCAAAACATGACGCCCAATATTTGTCGTAATCAAACAACGCTTTTGGCGCAGTCTGAGCGGTATAAGCAGTAGACATGGCTAGCAATTCTCGGCTGGCAGATGGAAGATCAAAAAAAAGATCAAAGATGAAAGCCGATCATTTTAACATGAAACCTGTTCATCTTTCTCGACTATAAGAATTGTATAAACAAGGAGATACAATTTCGATCGGCTAATCTTTGTACAAAAACGATTTTTTGAAATTAAAATACTCATACCCGCAGTTTTAATAAGAATAATAAAAGAGGGTCAGCTGCGGTTTAAACCTAATGAGATGATGAGACCGAGACCAAGAAACAGGGTAATTATCACCGTTAAACCACCCCAGCCCCAGTTTTCCCAAACCAGCCCGCCACTACTGCCTAATACGCTTGAACCCAGATAGTAGCAGAACAGGTAAAGTGAAGAGCCGACTGCCCGATACTGTAAAGCCTGTACAGATACCCAGCTACTGGCTGTAGAATGTGCTGCAAAGAAAGAAAAGGTAAAAATCAGCAGACCCAGCAATATGCACCAGATTGAGGGAATCAGCATAATCCATAACCCCAGGATCATACAGATAAACATGGCTGGTAAAACTTTACCCCGACCATATTTACGACCCCAACCTGCAGCCCGCGGTGAACTATAGATGCCTGAAAGATAGGCAATTGAAATCAGGCCAATCCAAGTCTGAGAGAGTTCAAACGGTTTTTCCAGTAAATGATAGCTAATATAGTTAAAGACCGTTACAAAACAGCCCATCAATAAAAAGCCTTCTGCAAACAGGAGCCTAAGTTTTGAGTCTGATAAATTTTTGGTGAATGACTGCTTAAACCTCGAAAAATTGATCGGATAAGGCTTGAAGTGCCGTGAAGCGGGCAAGGCAATATAAAATACAATAGCAATGATAAGGTTAAGCACACCAATGATCATTGTGGCAGTTTGCCAAGAAATAAAATCTAGCAGTACGCCTGCAATGAGACGACCACTCATGCCACCAATTGCTGTCCCTGAAATATATAGCCCCATGGCAAAGCCGACATCTTTTTGTGCAATTTCTTCACCGATATAAGTCATGGCTACTGAAGCAACACCACTTACAGCCAGGCCAATTAACATTCGGGTACTTAAAAAAACTTCCCAGTAAGGCAGAAAGGAACTGACCAGCAACAATATTGAGGTCGAAAATAGGGAAATTGCCATAACCTGCTTACGACCATAACGGTCTGAAATCAGTCCGGCAAACAACAGGCCAAGTGCCAGTGCAATAGTGGAGAATGAGAGCGGGAAACTGCTATGGGTCGGGCTGATAGCAAAGAACTTGGCAAGGAAAGGCATCATTGGCTGTACACAGTACAATGATGAAAATATGGCAAAGCCTGCCAGAAATAATGAAAGTAGAATAGCAAAAAAAGGTCGCGTCCCATACTCGATATAAGACTGCGACTCTACAGATTCAGACATAAAAGCTCCTTATGCCTGATGAGTATACGCCTGTTTAAATCAGTTTAAAGTGACTTGATTTTCACATAGATGAGCGTTACATATTTTTTCCAGACTAATATAAAGCTTTCGGCAACCGGATCTGGATAATTTCATTATCATCGGCAAGTTTAGCATTACGACCGCTCGAACCCGGAAAATTGTTATCATTTAACACGGTCAGGGTACGGCCATCTTCAATAACGACATCTTCAATAGTTTCAAATGGGAAAGCAAACTGTGTGCCTGTACCAATGTCTCCATCACGTACCGAAGTATAAAGCTGGTTCGGGTTTGCAATCTTAATTAAGTCCAGCAGTTCTTCACGCTCAATTACCTTGCCGGACTCACCCAGCTTGATCCTGATCAGCTTCTTATAGCTACCGAGATTATTCTGGCTGGCATCGCGCTCAATAATTATGCCTTCCTGATTATTAAAGAGCTGAAAGTCTCCAATCGCTGAAGCCTTGCTATCCAGCGTGAACAGATAGTATTTTCCGGTATAGGATTTAGTCTTTAGATCAAACTGGGAAATAATCAATTGGCCGCTGGCATCACCTTTTAATGGTTTTTCCAGTAATGGATAAAGATATTGGCCATCCTTAGAAAGTGCCATGCCTTCAAATCCGCCACTTTGCTGAATCAGTGGTTCGATATAGTTAATTCCTGCCTTGTTGAGCTGATTCTGTGGTGATCGTAGCTCCTGTCCTTTAATTAAAGGATGCGGAAGGGGAATAGGGGCATCAAGCAGTACGCCTTCTGCAGAAAAATGCAGTAAATAAGGTCCGAACTCATCACCAATCCAGTAAGTCCCATCGGCTACTCGCTGCATTGATTCCGGATCAAAATCCGCCCCAGTTAAAAGACGATCTGGTGTATTGTTATTTACAATTTCAAAAGGAACCAACTTATTCGGATCACGTAGCTGGATAAAATCCTGAACAGACACCTGCCCTGTTCCCTTGGTCTTGGTTTTAAAATCAGGCTTAATTTTATAAATTCTTAGCAAATAGTCAGCTGAATTGTTTTGAGTCCCAAAACCATTATCTGACATGGCCATATAACTGCCATCATTATTTTTAACTGCAGCTGAGAAACCCTGTACAGGCTGCCCTTTAAAGGGCGGATAAATTCCATTAGCCCCCGATACGGCAGCGCCTGAGTCGGGGCCTTCTGCATAAGTTGAAACTGGAAGTTTGGCAAATGAAATCAGGGTAGGTACTGTAAGGGTTTCTGGTGAAGAGAACTGATCATGATCATCATCATTACAGGCGCTTAAACTGAGAGCTGTAAGACAAAGCAGAGATAGAAGTTTCTTATTCATCATATGTACTTATAAAAATTTTTGTTTAATTAAAGCAATCAATTATGAAAATCTAACGACAATAAGATGAAAAGTTAATGACGATCTTATTACAGAAAATGAAATAGAGAAAATTATCTCCAGTCACATAAAAACTTGGTTATCTTTAAAATAATAAATTTTTGTCATCTCTGGCTTAGAGGATATAAGGCTTTCTACAGCTATAGTCTTTATCAGCTTTAAACTAATATATAAATATATAGAGATAGAATATCTCTAATGCATAAAACAACAGTTATAAAGTAATAGACAGGAAACTTTTCCGGTTGTACCGAATGATACTATCTAAACAGATATATAGAGCGGCCCGGTCAGGATGATCGGGCCGCTCTATTTTATTCTAAATATTTAATAAAAATAAAAAGCCTCAGTTGAGGCTTTTTAATCACAGTTTTAGAGCTCTACAATGCGACGCGGTTTTTTAATCGGAATAACAGGCTCCGTTACCTCATCACTCATCGGTACAACTTTAATTAAAGCCACTGCTATTGCTCCAATGACTGCCGGTATAGCAACTGCAAGAAAATTCATTTTATGTGGTAATTCCATACCCAATAGGAAACCAATCAAAATCGGACCAACAATTGCACCAATCCGCCCAACTGCTGAAGCCCAGCCAATTCCAGTCGAACGTACTGCTAACGGATAGTACTGAGCAACATAACTATAGAGAAGAATACTGCTGCCAATTGCTGAAGCGCCCGCTAAAGCTACCAGTAAATAAATTACGGCTGGTGGTGAATTAAATCCTAATCCAACCAAAGCCAGTGCCCCCATCAAGAACATTCCAATGATTACCGGTTTCAGATGGAATTTATCTGCCAGAATCCCCCCGCCAATCGTACCAATTACTGCCCCAATGTTCATAGACATCAGAAATATTAAACTGCTTCCCAGAGAGTAACCAGCAGCCATCATTAGTTTCGGTAACCAGCTACCTAATGCATATACCATAAGCAGGCACATGAAAAAACAGCTCCAGAACAGTAGTGTACTCATACCACGTCCCTGTCTAAATAAAGCTGCAACTGAGGCATCTGGAACTTTAACTTCATTTAAGACCAGCTGGGTCTGTAAGGTCATACTTTCCTGAGGCATAATCTTTTGAACAATCTTACGGGCTTTATCCTGCTGTTGTTTTTTAACCAGAAAAGTTAAAGATTCAGGCAAAAACTTCCATATGATTGGTAAAATCAGTAAAGGAATACCTGCAATATAGAACATGATCTCCCAACCAAAGGTCGGCGTAAACTGAGCCCCCAATAATGCTGCCATAATACCGCCCATGGCATAGCCACTGAACATGGTAGTAACCAGAGTACTTCTTAATTTTTGAGGCGCATATTCTGATGTAAGCGCAACCAAGTTAGGCAGCACTCCGCCTATACCCAGCCCGGCAATAAAACGTAAAATACCAAATTCAGTCGGGTTTGAAGCAAAACCACCTAAAAAAGTAAATCCGCTAAATAAAGTGACACAGATCAAAATAACTTTTTTTCGGCCAATCTTATCGGCTAGCATTCCAAACAGCATTGCACCAAACATCATCCCCGCTAAAGCAGTACTGGCCAGCATGCCTGCCTGTACAGCAGTCATATTCCACTCTTGCATTAATAAAGGTAGAGCAACACCATTAATTGCCAGATCATAACCATCAAAAATGACAATAAATAAGCACCACAATACTATAGTCATATGAAAGGGCTTAAATTTGGCATGATCAATAACCGTATTGACATTTATTATGTTAGTTGACATTAGTTCTCACCTCCACTGTGAGTTTATAATTTCAACTAAAATGAATTATGATTCACTTTTTGTCTAAAACCCTAAAGGTATAAAAACATACCCTAAAAGCATTAAAACGAAGATGTGATATAAAATGTCAGCTTGACTTGAATAAAAAATCAACATTTAAATCAAAAAATTTAAAAAACTACCCAGTCTATATTTAAATTTATGAATTTTAACAGTTACTTAAGGATATAAGCCAAATTTATAAGACTAAAGAGATATTGAACTGAAAAATGATATCTCAAATTAACTATTATTTTATATAAACCCTCTAAGTATAAAAAAAGCCCCCTCAATGAGGGGGCTTTTCGGAATAATGAGCTGGCGATGACTTACTCTCACATGGGTAACCCCACACTACCATCAGCGCTAAGAGGTTTCACTTCTGAGTTCGGGAAGGGATCAGGTGGTTCACTCTTGCTATGGTCGCCAGCACAACTGTTGATGGACTTGTTCGGGTCTGATTTAACTGCGGTGCAGTATATGCCGTACTTTAGTCCAAATGAGTTATTAACAGAGGGCAGATCTGGGTCTGAATTGTATGTTCCAGCATCAGGCTGAATCAAGGGATATTGCATATTTATGAATCGATTGATGCTTTGTATACAACTGTTTGGGTGTTGTATAGTCAAGCCTCACGAGCAATTAGTATTGGTCAGCTTCACATATCACTATGCTTCCACATCCAACCTATCAACGTCCTGGTCTTGAACGGCTCTTTAGGTGACATAAAGTCACGGGGAAATCTTATCTTGAGGTAGGCTTCCCGCTTAGATGCTTTCAGCGGTTATCCCTTCCGAACATAGCTACCCGGCGATGCGACTGGCGTCACAACCGGTACACCAGAGGTTCGTCCACTCTGGTCCTCTCGTACTAGGAGCAGATCCTCTCAAATTTCCAGCGCCCACGGTAGATAGGGACCGAACTGTCTCACGACGTTCTAAACCCAGCTCGCGTACCTCTTTAAATGGCGAACAGCCATACCCTTGGGACCTGCTTCAGCCCCAGGATGAGATGAGCCGACATCGAGGTGCCAAACACCGCCGTCGATATGAACTCTTGGGCGGTATCAGCCTGTTATCCCCAGAGTACCTTTTATCCGTTGAGCGATGGCCCTTCCATACAGAACCACCGGATCACTAAGACCTACTTTCGTACCTGCTCGACTTGTGGGTCTCGCAGTTAAGCGCGCTTTTGCCTTTATACTCTACGCGTGATTTCCGACCACGCTGAGCGCACCTTCGTACTCCTCCGTTACTCTTTAGGAGGAGACCGCCCCAGTCAAACTACCCACCAGACACGGTCCTCGACCCAGATTATGGGTCAGAGTTAGAACCTCAACATTACCAGGGTGGTATTTCAAGGATGGCTCCATAGGAACTGGCGTCCCTACTTCAAAGCCTCCCACCTATCCTACACAAGTAAGGTCAAAGTTCAGTGTCAAGCTGCAGTAAAGGTTCACGGGGTCTTTCCGTCTAGCCGCGGGTACACTGCATCTTCACAGCGATTTCGATTTCACTGAGCCTCTGCTGGAGACAGCGCCGCCATCATTATGCCATTCGTGCAGGTCGGAACTTACCCGACAAGGAATTTCGCTACCTTAGGACCGTTATAGTTACGGCCGCCGTTTACTGGGGCTTCGATCAAGAGCTTCGCTTACGCTAACCCCATCAATTAACCTTCCAGCACCGGGCAGGCATCACACCCTATACGTCCACTTTCGTGTTTGCAGAGTGCTATGTTTTTAATAAACAGTTGCAGCGGCCTGGTTTCTGCGGCTGCCGACAGCTCAAGGAGCAAGTCCTATCACCATCAGCAGCGTACCTTCTCCCGAAGTTACGGTACCATTTTGCCTAGTTCCTTCAGCAGAGTTCTCTCAAGCGCCTTGGTCTACTCGACCTGACCACCTGTGTCGGTTTCGGGTACGATTCCTGTGTAACTGAAGCTTAGAGACTTTTCTTGGAAGTATGGTATCGGCCACTTCGCCAGTAAACTGGCTTGCTATCGACTCTCAGCATAGAGCACCCCGGATTTGCCTAAGATGCATGCCTACTGTCTTCCACCTGGACAACCAACGCCAGGCTGACCTAACCTTCTCCGTCCTCTCATCGCATTACACAGAAGTATTGGAATATTAACCAATTTCCCATCGACTACGCCTTTCGGCCTCGCCTTAGGGGTCGACTCACCCAGCCCCGATTAACGTTGGACTGGAACCCTTGGTCTTTCGGCGAACGGGTTTTTCACCCGTTTTGTCGTTACTCACGTCAGCATTCGCACTTCTGATACCTCCAGCAGACTTCTCAATCCACCTTCATCGGCTTACAGAACGCTCCCCTACCACGCACATAAATGTGCATCCGCAGCTTCGGCACATAGTTTTAGCCCCGTTACATCTTCCGCGCAGGCCGACTCGACTAGTGAGCTATTACGCTTTCTTTAAAGGGTGGCTGCTTCTAAGCCAACCTCCTAGCTGTCTATGCCTTCCCACATCGTTTCCCACTTAACTATGATTTTGGGGCCTTAGCTGGCGGTCTGGATTGTTTTCCTCTTGACTACGGACGTTAGCACCCGCAGTCTGTCTCCCGGATAGTACTCATTGGTATTCGGAGTTTGCATCGGTTTGGTAAGTCGGGATGACCCCCTAGCCGAAACAGTGCTCTACCCCCAATGGTATTCGTCCGAGGCGCTACCTAAATAGCTTTCGGGGAGAACCAGCTATCACCGAGTTTGATTAGCCTTTCACCCCTATCCACAAGTCATCCCCCGGCTTTTCAACGACGGTGGGTTCGGTCCTCCAGTTAGTGTTACCCAACCTTCAACCTGCTCATGGATAGATCACCCGGTTTCGGGTCTATACCCAGCGACTAGACGCCCTATTAAGACTCGATTTCTCTACGGCTCCCCTATTCGGTTAACCTCGCCACTGAATATAAGTCGCTGACCCATTATACAAAAGGTACGCAGTCACACCACGAAGGTGCTCCCACTGCTTGTATGCATGCGGTTTCAGGATCTATTTCACTCCCCTCACAGGGGTTCTTTTCGCCTTTCCCTCACGGTACTGGTTCACTATCGGTCAGTCAGGAGTATTTAGCCTTGGAGGATGGTCCCCCCATATTCAGACAAGGTTTCACGTGCCTCGCCCTACTCGTCATCATTATGTGTGCCCTTTCGTGTACGGGACTATCACCCTCTACGGTTGCACTTCCCAGAGCATTCCGCTAAAACACACATAACTTAATGGGCTGATCCCCGTTCGCTCGCCGCTACTGAGGGAATCTCAATTGATTTCTTTTCCTGAGGGTACTGAGATGTTTCACTTCCCCTCGTTCGCCTTGCATGACTATGTATTCATCATGCAATACCTACCTTATGGTAAGTGGGTTTCCCCATTCAGACATCTCCGGATCACAGGATATTTGCCACCTCCCCGAAGCTTTTCGCAGGCTATCACGTCTTTCATCGCCTCTGACTGCCAAGGCATCCACCACATGCACTTAATTACTTGACTATACAACCCCAAACAGTCGACGTTACCTACAAGGAGCAACTTCAACATTACAGTTTAGAGTACTGTGCATTTAAGCACTGTACAGCTTCAATCTAAATTCATATACCAAAACGCTTGATTCAGTTAATTTGCTAGTTCTCAGTTCAATCTACGTTAGTTAACAGGTTACCCTGTAACGTCTATTGAATGAGTTGAACAATTTATTTCAGACTCAAATTTGCCAATCTGTTAATGATTCACTGCATCCTCGTCGGACTGCAGTCAACTGTGATAAATCACAGAAGTTAATAAACCAGGATTCTTGAACCTTCCATTTACTAAATTCTGTAATCTTTAGCTTCGAATCAAATCATGTTTGATTCGTGGTGGAGACTAGGAGAGTCGAACTCCTGACCTCCTGCGTGCAAAGCAGGCGCTCTACCAACTAAGCTAAGTCCCCAGCTTATCAATAAGTCAACATATCTGTTTTTCTGCATTACTGCTTTCGTCAGTAGTGGTGGGTCTGACAAGACTTGAACTTGTGACCCCACGCTTATCAAGCGTGTGCTCTAACCAACTGAGCTACAGACCCTCAGATACATCGTCATGAAGAACAACTTGTTGTGGATTCTTACCAATCGTCAATCTTTCGTTAAGGAGGTGATCCAGCCGCAGGTTCCCCTACGGCTACCTTGTTACGACTTCACCCCAGTCATCGGCCACACCGTGGTAAGCGTCCTCCTTGCGGTTAGACTACCTACTTCTGGTGCAACAAACTCCCATGGTGTGACGGGCGGTGTGTACAAGGCCCGGGAACGTATTCACCGCGGCATTCTGATCCGCGATTACTAGCGATTCCGACTTCATGGAGTCGAGTTGCAGACTCCAATCCGGACTACGATCGGCTTTTTGAGATTAGCATCACATCGCTGTGTAGCAACCCTTTGTACCGACCATTGTAGCACGTGTGTAGCCCTGGCCGTAAGGGCCATGATGACTTGACGTCGTCCCCGCCTTCCTCCAGTTTGTCACTGGCAGTATCCTTAAAGTTCCCACCCGAAGTGCTGGCAAATAAGGAAAAGGGTTGCGCTCGTTGCGGGACTTAACCCAACATCTCACGACACGAGCTGACGACAGCCATGCAGCACCTGTATCAGAGTTCCCGAAGGCACCAATCCATCTCTGGAAAGTTCTCTGTATGTCAAGGCCAGGTAAGGTTCTTCGCGTTGCATCGAATTAAACCACATGCTCCACCGCTTGTGCGGGCCCCCGTCAATTCATTTGAGTTTTAGTCTTGCGACCGTACTCCCCAGGCGGTCTACTTATCGCGTTAGCTGCGCCACTAAAGCCTCAAGGGCCCCAACGGCTAGTAGACATCGTTTACGGCATGGACTACCAGGGTATCTAATCCTGTTTGCTCCCCATGCTTTCGTACCTCAGCGTCAGTATTAGGCCAGATGGCTGCCTTCGCCATCGGTATTCCTCCAGATCTCTACGCATTTCACCGCTACACCTGGAATTCTACCATCCTCTCCCATACTCTAGCCAACCAGTATCGAATGCAATTCCCAAGTTAAGCTCGGGGATTTCACATTTGACTTAATTGGCCGCCTACGCACGCTTTACGCCCAGTAAATCCGATTAACGCTCGCACCCTCTGTATTACCGCGGCTGCTGGCACAGAGTTAGCCGGTGCTTATTCTGCGAGTAACGTCCACTATCCTAAAGTATTAATCTAGGTAGCCTCCTCCTCGCTTAAAGTGCTTTACAACCAAAAGGCCTTCTTCACACACGCGGCATGGCTGGATCAGGGTTCCCCCCATTGTCCAATATTCCCCACTGCTGCCTCCCGTAGGAGTCTGGGCCGTGTCTCAGTCCCAGTGTGGCGGATCATCCTCTCAGACCCGCTACAGATCGTCGCCTTGGTAGGCCTTTACCCTACCAACTAGCTAATCCGACTTAGGCTCATCTATTAGCGCAAGGCCCAAAGGTCCCCTGCTTTCTCCCGTAGGACGTATGCGGTATTAGCGCTCCTTTCGGAACGTTGTCCCCCACTAATAGGCAGATTCCTAAGCATTACTCACCCGTCCGCCGCTGAATCCGGTAGCAAGCTACCTTCATCCGCTCGACTTGCATGTGTTAAGCCTGCCGCCAGCGTTCAATCTGAGCCATGATCAAACTCTTCAGTTAAAATCATTTGTACCTTATTTATAGACAAGGTACCAATTCTGGCTCATTAATCTTCTGACTAAAAATTTACTCAAATAAACTTCGAGAAATTTCTACCATTCAATCAATGAAAATTATTTCGATCGATCAATCAGTAAAAATCCACACAAGTTGTTCTTCATATTCTCTTAATGATCTTCTTACTGCTTCGTCAGCAGCAAGCTAGGTCGGCTATATTACGCTTTCTTTTCAGAAAGTCAACTGGTAATTCAGATTATTTTAAACCTATCTAACAAAACCCGACTTAACTATATTTAACTAAGTTGCTGTTTTATCAGAAGTTTTAATCTTCATCACCGCCGATGGATGTGCATTCTACAGCATTTCAGTATCGTTGCAACACTTCTAAAAAACATTTTTTATCGTGTGTTTATTTTTCAAACCAATAAAAAAATAAGTTATTGTTATTTAATAATAATTTATTTTGATTATTCTTTTATTTTATAAAGACTCCTATTTAAAATTTAGCCAAATTAATATTAAGATATTGTTTTATATATATTTTATTTAAAAAATTACTTTCAATATCAAGCTTATTGTTCAATATTAATTCTATTTTTGTCTTCCTATTCGCCAAAGTGCTGTTCAAACATACAAAATACGCTATAAAGCTCAATTTCTTACTATTCAAGTTTTATAAAAGCCTTTCCTAAAGTATCTTTGCTTACCTCCAAATAGTAAAAAGCCATTGTTTTACAGCAATGGCTTTTTTGTCTTCATTTACTTTTATAGATGCGAAATGATTAGAACTTTATACTCACACGTGCCCAATAATTGCGGCCCATATTATTAAACTGTTCATGGCTGGCAAAACCAAAGCCTGAACTTCCAGCCCGATTTAAATGCTCGGTATAAGTTTTATTGAGCACATTATCTATACCTAAAGCCAGATCGACATGCTGCATCAGGCTATAAGAGCCATTTAATGACAACGTGCTGAAACCTTTACTTTTTTGCAGATCATATCCTACGATGTTCCCTTGGTTCAGGCTAATCCGGTCCTGCTGCGCCACCATCCGCCAAAGTAAGCCCAAAGTATATTTATCCTGAACATAGCGAAGGTTAAAGCGTCCTTCTAAAGGAGCTATCTGAGGCAATGGGGTATGATCTGTAGTATTTTTACCCCAAGCATACATGGTACTTAAATCAGCCTGTACTGCATCAGTAAGCTGATAACCAACTCCTGCTTCAGCCCCTGCAATCACTGCATCAATATTTTTTGCTCCTGCACTAAAGTTTGAACCATGCCCATGTGCGCCAGCAGCTGGATGGTCATGATAGCTAATTAAAATATAATCATTAATTAGACCGGTATAAGCAGAAAGCCATGAGCTGAAAGCACCATGCTGATGCTGATAGCCCAGATCCAGTTGCAAGGTTTTTTCAGTATCCAAATCATTAAAGGTTGGTTTGCCCATACCTGTGTTACCGTGAGCAGTACTGAACAGCTCCCAGTAATCCGGTGCACGCTGGACATAGCCCAGACCGATATAAGTTTTAGCATCATGCTCTGGATGCTGGCCTTCCAGCCGGACAAAAGCACTTGGTAGAGTTTCCTTGCGGTTCTCATCAAGTTTTAATGCATCTATCTTGATCTGATCAATCCGTGCACCGGTAACCAGCTTGTAATGTTCATTGAAGGGATAACTCAGCTCACTAAACGCACCATAAGACTGAAACTTCATATTGGTCGTCAATGGCATATTCATCATCATGGAGGTCATGCCGCCTGCATGATGATTGTGCTGAGAATCTATACCGCTGATGATATTTGCCTGATTCCATGCCGTAGTGACTGCAAGGCGAGTATTCAGAGTACGGCGAGTCACCTGCATCTCTTGCGGATCCGGCATCAGCATGGTCATACCACTATGGGTCATTTCAACCAATGGAGGCGTACGCAAACTAAAGTTATCCATAATATGGTCGTTATAGCTATAATTTACCTGCCCTTCAATTTTCTTAATCACATCATTAATATTATTCTTTTCAAAACGCAGGCCTAAACTTTCCCTTGCAAACTGGGAACCGTCCATATCACGGCCGGCATATAAAGCCTCGCCATCTGATTTTCCAGCTGTCAATTCAAGCCAGGTCTGTTCATCTGGTGTCCAGCCCAGGGCCAAATCTGTATTCCAGCGCTCCCATGCGGAAGGTACAGTATTACCATCCCCATCTTTATAGCTGTCTGACTTTGAGCGGTTAGCATTTAAACGAATGTATTTATTTTCGTCACCAACTGCTGCCTCTACATTGTGATCAAGGCGGCCAAATGAACCCAGCATGGTACTGGCCTGACCCTGATAATGCTGATCTTCATTAAAACGGACTGGCTTACGCTCAAAAATTACAGTGGCTGCTGAACCGGTCTGTGCATATTGTACGGTCTGCGGCCCTTTAATGACCGAAATTTGGTCATAACTTTCCGGCTGAATATAAGAAGTTGGTGCATCCATACGTGACGGACAGGCTCCCAGATTTTCCGTACCGTCAGTCAGAATCTTGATGCGTGAGCCAAACATGCCCCGAAAGGTCACATCGCCATTGGTTCCCCCATTTTTGATGGCACTAAAGCCAACAATACTTTGTAGATAATCTGCACCATCTGTCGCAGGTACAGGCTGAATGGGCTTTTTAGGATCAGCTTGCACAATCAGTCCACTAGCCTCATTACCCTGCTGGGCAGTTATTATAATAGGGGCCAGAGTCTGCACACTGGTCTCGGTTTCGGCAAATAATGTACCTGAATAGCAGGCAATGAAAATTGCAGCCGATAAAGGCTGTAAAAAGAATTTTGGCCGAGCCATATCAATCTCTCTAAAAATACAAATAAACAGTGACCTGGACCAGTGAGGCCCAGAGAAAAAGTTGTTTATGCAGAGATTGGAGGAGCTCGCCCCTGAGGTAATAAAAATAGCCGCTGGAGTACAAACCAGACATGACTGAATGTCTTCTGGAAAGCGAGCAGCCGAACCTGAATACGATCCAGGACTTCTTTTATATCCAGTTCAGGCGGCAATACCAGATTGCTATAGACAGTACAATACTGGCATTGATGATTAGCATCATGGTGATGGTGTTCAGAAGCTGAATCTTTCTGAAGATTATGCTGATGACTATGAGATGCGGCTGAATGCTCAGCATGAGGTACGGTATGGTTCAGTAACAATGCACGGGTAATCGTTTCACAGACAGGCGCAACCTGATACTGCTGGGGCAGCAGAGGCTGTAAAAATACCGCGATCTGTAAACATACTGCTATGACTGACAGCAGTAACCCATGACGCATCAACAAATTTTGAATCTCAAAATTTTACTGGAGCCCCAGTATAGCAAAGCCCAAATTAAATTGGGCCTTATTAAAAGATTATTCAGACAGTTCAACCACTAGCGTCTTGCTGCAACCTTTTCCTTCTGTCTTGAACGCACCAGTTTTTCAACTTTTTCACGGGCACGCTGCCGTTTAAGAGGAGAAAGGTAATCTACAAAAAGCTTACCGTTCAGATGGTCCATTTCATGCTGGATACACACAGCCAGCAATCCGTCAGCTTCGATCTCGAAGGCATTACCTTCAAGGTTAAGGGCCTCAATTTTGACACGTGACGGACGCTCAACTTTGTCGTATATTTGTGGCACAGATAAACAGCCTTCTTCATAAGGCTGGGTATCTTCAGTAAGCGGTGTAATTTTAGGGTTAATAAAAACCATTGGCTGATTTTTTTCTTCAGATAAATCCATCACGATTAACTGAATATGACGGTCAACCTGTGTTGCAGCCAAGCCAATGCCCGGCGCTTCGTACATGGTTTCAAACATATCTGCAGCAAGCTGGCGAATTTCATCTGTCACTTCTTCGACTGGCTTGGCAAGGGTACGAAGACGCGGGTCTGGGAAACTTAAAATAGGTAATAAGGCCATACAGTCGTCCTCTTTTGTTGCCAGTATTGCAAAACCAAATAAATGAAGGAAAACTTCATTAAAAAATGTGTGTAAGGTCGTTATTATAACGCAACTACAGACATAATTTTTAGGAATTATGATAATGAAAAAAGTTTTCAAAGGCAGCGCACTTCGTGCCTTGGGGTTTAAAAAGCAGTTTATTGCTCTCGCAATCTGTTCAAGTTTGGGAATAATCATGCCTGGCATGGCTGAAGCAGCCAGCCGTAATATAAATCCGCCCTCTTTAAAAGCCAGTGCTCCTAATGTTTATGTGGTCAAAAGAGGGGATACTTTATGGGATATCGCCGGAAAATTCTTGAGTAAGCCGTGGCGCTGGCCAGAAATCTGGGCCAGCAACAAACATGTCAAGAATCCACACTGGATTTATCCGGGCGACCGTTTATTGCTGTGTACTCTAGACGGACGACCGCTGATCGGTAAAGATGAAGGTGACGGCTGTGAAGGCATTATTCGCCGTTATGGTGGCCAGACCAGTATGCAGCCACAAATTCGTGTTGAATCCCTAAATAATGCTATTCCAGTTATTCCACTTGAACATATTCGGGTCTGGCTGGAACGCACCCTGATAATGTCACCAGATTCAGTGATCAATACCCCCTATATTTTAGGCACGGCTGATAACCGGGTATTGGCTGCTGCCGGTCAAACCGTTTATGCACGCGGTAATGGTCTGCAAGTTGGTCAGCGTTATGCAGTTTATCGTGAGGGTGAGCCTTACATATTCACCGATGCTAATGGCAAGTCATATAATGCCGGTGTAGAGCTGCTTCAGGTGGCTTCCGGCGTAGCTGTGCAGAATGAACAGGATATTACTACGCTAGAATTAACGCAAAGTTATAATGGGGAAGTCCGTCGTGGGGATCGGGTCATGCCAGAATATGATCCTATGTTGCCTACCCTGTTCTATCCAACAATTGACCATCAGGTAACTGAAGGCGGTCAGGTGATTCGGGTGATGGGATCAATCGGTACGGCAGCCAGACACAGTGTGGTAACTGTTAACCGGGGCAATATTCATGGTGTTCAGTCCGGTCAGGTATTTAGTGTCTATCAGCAGGGTGAAGTTGTACGTGATCCGAAAACCCGTGAACAAATCAAACTGCCAAGTCAAAAAGTTGGTAATATTATGATTTTCCGTACTTTTGACCAGTTGAGCTATGCTTATGTACTGGACAGCGCCCTACCTATCAAAGTAGGTTCTGGCATCCAGGCGCCGCCAATGGCAGAGTAAGGCTGGAGCATTATTATGATTGCCGAATTATCGCAGCTTCATTATCACAGTCTGAAGCTGTGGTATTTGGTCCAGCATTCAGTTTCAAGTTTTAACCAGCTGGTTGAGTATTTTGGCAGTGCTGAACAGGCAACCACTCCGGCAGCATTAGCGCGCTGGGGCAATTTAAAACTGCATGCCAATCATTCCAAGCGGGCACAGGAATTTTATAGCGCAACCGGTCAGGCTGAGTTTGAGCAACTGACCCAACGGGTATTGGCAAGTTGCGATTTTATTTTAGTGCCGGAAGATATACTGTATCCGCAGCAGCTGCACCCTTATACAGATAAGCCTCCGATCCTGTTTGGCCAAGGTTCTGCTCAAGCCTTAAGTCAACCCCAGATCGCGATTGTAGGCAGTCGCAAACCAAGCCCGCATGGCCGGCAAGTAGCCTACGACTTTGCGTATTATCTGAGTGAAAAAGGGTTTTATATTACCAGTGGACTTGCCTTGGGAATTGACGAGGCAGCACATCAAGGGGCATTGCAGCATCAGCGTACTATTGCTGTAGTCGGAACCGGACTGGATCTGGTCTATCCAGCCCATAACCGTAAGCTTCAAGAACAGATACTTCAATACGGCGGTACAATCGTCAGTGAGTTTTTACCGGGAACCCAACCACTCAAGCATCATTTTCCACGCCGTAACCGTATTGTTAGTGGTTTGAGTCTAGGTGTACTGGTGGCAGAAGCCGCTTTAGAAAGTGGTTCATTGATTACTGCACAGCGTGCCGCCGATCAGGGTAAGATTATTTTTGCCATTCCCGGCCATATCTACAGCGAGCATCATCAAGGCTGTCATCAACTCATCCGTGAAGGCGCCATACTGGTAGATCATCCGGAACAGCTGATTGAAGATCTGGCTTTACCGACCCAGTGGCATAGCCAGCAACAAAAGGTAAGCAGTGTACCCGAGCCGGCACAGGTACCTGAACATCTATTTGAACTGTACCAACAACTAGACTGGGTAGGACTGGATCTAGACCAGATTGCTCTTAAATTGCCATTATCTGCGGCTGAATTGACCGGACATCTGATGGAACTTGAGTTACTTGGACTATGTGTTCAGCAATCTGGGCGCTATCTGCGTTGCCGTCCGGGCTTTTAAGGTTCACAATAACCCTGTTTTCAGCTCTAAGGTAAATAGAATATATGATCACCACCTCTGTGACAGAAGCAGCAGAATGTCTCAGCCAGGGCAAAGTTTTAGCCTACCCCACCGAAGCTGTTTGGGGGCTCGGCTGTGATCCATATAATGAAGCGGCCTTCCATGAAATATTGCGCCTGAAACAACGTCCTATTGAAAAAGGAGTTATTTTGCTGGCTGGCCAGCTCTCGCAGGTTGAACACTTATTAGTGTCATTAAACCAGGAGCGTCAACAGCAAGTTATCCAGCAATGGACCCAGCGCTCAGTGACCGAGCGGGCAACTACCTGGCTGCTTCCAGCGGATGAGCAGATTCCTGTATGGATACGTGGCCAGCATCCTAAAGTTGCAGTACGGGTCACCAATCACCCGCTATGTGTAGCCCTCTGTAATGCTTTTAACAGTTTTATTGTTTCTACCAGTGCTAACCCTGCAGGTCTAGAACCGGCACGTACCTTACAGGAAGCCAGCCAGTATTTTGGTTCTGAGCTGAATTATCTCAATGGGGATCTCGGTTTAAGCCAGCAACCTAGCCGTATTATTGATGCGATTACAGGTGAAATTATTAGAGCCTGAGATAAGCCCCAAGCTTTTTAAGAACTGTGCAAGCTTTCTACTTAAATTTAAGACAAAAAAAACTCAGCCATATAGATAGGAATGGCTGAGTATAAAAAGGGATGTGTTGACACATCCAGAGGGTCTATTACAACTTTATATTCACTTAATGTGAAGTAAAACTTAACAATACTGCTTAATGTGTATTATAAATATAATTTTAAAATAAAACAAATATATTATTTATCTTGTACATAGAGCTTTTTATGATCAATACTAATCAATATGGCTAAACAATTCAAAATATGTCTTTATTTATTTAAGGCTTTTTCTAAATATAAAAAAATCTCCACAATTATACTGGGGCTCAGTATCTGATCAGACCTTAGTCTAAGCTTAGATAAAATCTCTCGTATGTTTAACTTTTAGGCACTACTTAATAATCTAAAGATCAAATATGACCAGAGAATGACCAACGCTCATGTTCGACAGGTTTTTTTCTGTGCCATCACAACACCTATGAGTATCAGGACTCCGCCCAGCGTATGATAAATTGTCCAGCTTTCAGCCAGCCATAAACTGGCAATGATTGCGGTAAAAACTGGCATCAAATTCATAAAAATACTGGTGCGGTTAGGGCCAATCTGCTGTACAGCCAGCATCCAGACAAAAGGCGCAATCAGTGAAGGGAAAATACCTGCATATAGCACGCTGCCCAAGTTAGCTGTATTCAAGCTGTCCAGACCTAGCCACGCGATAAAAGGTAAATGATAGATCAGCGCAAAAGCGATCTGAATATAAAGGCTGATCAATAAAGGAATCTTTAATTGCCATTTTTTCAGGAAAACACCATAAAAGGCATAGAAGAACACGGCAACTACCATAAGCAGATCACCCCAGTGCGCGCCACTTTGCCAGAGTGCCGACAGGTTCCCCTGAGCCATTACATAAATCAGTCCGCAAAATGACAGGATACTGCCCATAATCGCGAAGCGATTGGGTATATCTTTGAGAATAAAAAAAGAAACCAGAATGGTGAATACGGGAATGAAAGCATTAATCAGTCCCATATTGGTAGCAGTGGTATAATGTGCCGCGGTATATGCCAGTCCCTGATACAGTACCATCCCAAAAGCGCTCAGTACCGCCAGCTGTAGCCAGTGCTGCATTATCAGCTGACGCTGTTCCCAGACCTTGCCCAGCATAAATGGTGTCAGAATGAGAAATGCAATAAGCCAGCGATAAAAACTGATACTGACAGGAGAAATCAAATCTGCTGCATAGCGTGTAACTACAATATTTAATGACCAGATCATGACAGCAATGACTGGCAAAACAAATGCCCACGCCGGGTTACGGGAAACACTTGACATCTCTATGCTCTTTAATCATTCAATCCAGTATTGTTCTAGAAGTCTGAAATAATTGAAATACTGTTTTTCAGACATCTATACTGTATAGAGGACATCTTGGCTCGGTATTCAAAAAATGAAAAGACAGTATTCTGCCCTGGATGAGTTAATCGAGATTGATCAGTTTTTTTATGAGAAAAATGAAATTGTGGCTTCTCACTCTTCACTCTGGGGAGATTTTAATTTTAGCCTAGATGGTATTTTGGAAATCCAGACCGGGAAACAGACTTTTTTAGCGCCGCCTAATTATGCTTTATGGCTTCCTCCCCAGACTGAACATTGTTCTATTGCACTGGACCACAGCGTAACCCATTTTATTTGTATACGGGTGCATCCAAGTTTGTGTGACCAGTTACCCCGAGAGGTTAAAACTTTAAGTATTCGTCCTTTTCTTTTAGCTCTGGTTAGAGAAATTCTAGAACAGTCTTCCGGCGCCCCTGGTCCGGTTTATTCTCATCTTATACAGGTACTGTTTGACCAGTTGCTACAGGCCAAGATTTATGATGACTATTTGCCTCAAAGTCATCATACAGTACTGCTTCCTGTACTCCAGCAACTGGCAGATCCGAAACTTTTTCAGTATAGCTTACAAACCTTGCTTAAAAGATTCAGCTTGAGTGAACGACAGATTTTACGTTTAAGCCAGCAGGAACTTGGCCTGTCAATTTCTGAGTGGCGTAACCGCGCCAAAATTATTTATGCAATCAGCCAGATTCGCCAAGGTGCTTCTATCAAGCGTCTTGCTTATGAGCTCGGCTACCAACATAGTTCTAGCTTTATTGCCTTTTTTAAACGCTACACGCAACATACCCCCTTACAGCTGAGGTCCTGATTAATAACTGTAGGAATAATATTTTATAATCTAAGCTATTTTAAGATCTTTTAACTTAACGTATATTTTTTAAGTATAAAAAGTAAACTTGGTCTTTCCTATAATAAAAGCATGTTTAAATAAGTGATTAGTTTTTAATACAACACTTCTTTTTTAATAAGAAAGTTGATGATTCAAAATTTAATATTATTTTCTAAACAGGATATCTATTTTAATGAAAAAATTACTTCTTACTACTGCCTGTATGGCATGTTTAGCTTTTGCTGGCTGTAATAAACAAACTGAACCAGCTGCTTCAGAAAACACGCAGACAACTACCGCAACTAATACAGCCAATACTACTGCTCCTGCAACTACAGGCAGCATGACAAAAGATAATCATGAAGATATCCGTAATGACCTGAACAGATTACAAGCATTGGCAAATTCTAAAGCTGAAGCTGCTATAGATTACCAAGATCAGATGATGAAGGCAGTTCAAGCTAATAACCGTGAGCAGGTTATGGATATAATGAAGAAAATGCAGGGTTTTATGACTGAATTTAATGGTGAGCTTAAAAAGCTGTCACTAAAAAGTCAGGAAGTTCATGAACTGCGCAATAAGTTTATTCATTCAAATGAACTTGGACTGGAATTAACCAAGTTAAGTACTGAAGCTAAACCAGATGAAGCCAAGATTAAAGAGCTACAACAGCAGGTGATGGATGTACAAAAAGAGATTATGCATGATGTACAGAAACTTCAGGCAAAAGTAGACCCTCAATCAGCTCAATCAGCTCAATCAGCTCAATCAGCTCAATCAGCTCAATCAGCTCAATCAGCTCAATCAGCTCAATAATAATTTAAGGGCAGGCTAAAATAGCCTGCCCTGTTTAACAATTAATAAAACAGCTTGCTGCCAGATAAATTTGCGGCTAAAAAGAATAGGTTAAAACTTTAATTTATTTTATTTAGGGATGCCTATATGACCTCTATTTCTAATATTTCTATTAAAACCATACAAGGTGAAGAAATTACACTTGATCAATTTGCCGGTAAAGTCTTACTCATTGTCAATACTGCTTCAAAATGTGGACTGACTCCGCAATATGAAGGACTTGAAAAGCTCTACCGTGAGAAAAAAGATCAGGGATTCGAAGTGCTGGGTTTTCCAGCTAATAATTTTTTAGAACAGGAGCCGGGTTCTAACGAAGAAATTCAGCAGTTTTGTTCACTCACTTATGATGTTTCTTTTCCAATGTTTGCCAAAATTTCAGTAGCCGGCCCAGATAAACATCCGCTTTACCAGACGCTGACTACGGCACAGCCAGAACGGATTGGTGAAGGCCCTTGGTGGAAAGATCTGGTAGATTATGGCCTGACTCCAAATCCTAAACCGGAAGTACTTTGGAATTTCGAAAAATTTCTAATCAATAAAAATGGAGAAGTTATAGCTCGTTTCGCACCAGATATCACTGCAGATGACCCGCGCCTAATTGATGCGATTGAGACGGAACTAAAACGATAATTAAAAAATATGAGGGAGAGCAGCGACTCCCTCTTTTTAGAAAATGTCACTGATCAGGATAGAATTCTTCAATAAAAATTAATTTTTATATTTATCCATAGTTTTAATAAATCTACTATTCATCCTTCATCTTCACTGGGAATTCAAAGCTTTTAATATAACTATCAAAATATTTATTGAAACCGGGGTTCCACGTGAAACACTATATTAAGACCACCCTATTTGCTCTAGTTACCGGCCTAAGTGCCACAGTGGCTATGGCTGCCCCTGAACGTGCCCATCATACTCATCAAGATCAGAGCCAGTCTCATTATCAGCATCAAGCTAAAGTAAACCGGCATGCTTCATCCCATGTAAACTGGAAAACAGGTGATAAAGTTCCTGCACAATATTACTCTCATGCGAACCAGATTGACCATAAACGTTATAAAAACTTATCCAAGCCCGCAAGAAACCAGCAATGGATTAAAGTTAATGGAGATTATGTACTGATTAATACCCGTTCACATCAGGTTATTAAAGTAGTTCATCATTAAGCTTTATTTAATAGGTTCTACAAAAAAGGTGCTTCGGCATCTTTTTAACTTTGAGGGTTAATAAAAGTGTTATCGCTTTGCAACAATAAGTTTTATCTCCACATTTTATCCATATATTAAAAAACAATATTTAATGGAAATACCGTGGAACATGAAAAAGTTACTGCAAGGGGCTTTACTTCCTTTTATTATTTTTACTTCAGGTCTGCTATTACTAGGTTGTGACCAGATGCAACAGGATGAATCTGAAGCAGTGTATAGTGAACACAGCCAGGCTCCTGCAACAAAACCTGCCCCATCTTCCGAACTCGCAAACGGCAATATATTCTATATGGCCCGCGATGTGGCAGATATGCAATATAAAACCCAAGGCTATGTAGCAAAGTTACAGCAGGCTCAGACTGACTTACAGCAGGCCATTGAACAGAAAGATCCGCATCAGCTTCAGGCAACCGCCACTATTTTACAAGAACAACTTCGTGGATTTAGCCAGACATTGTCCTCTTTAAACCTGAAAAGCCAAGAAATTGATTCGATCCGTAATAATATCTTAGAGGCAAACCAGCAGGCTCTTGCTTCTCCTCTACTCAACGGTGAAATTGATTTTAATCAGGTGGATTTTAATAAGGTCCAGGTTCAAATGAATACTATTCAGACAGAAATGCTTAAGCTGGCAGATATGTTGATGCAGAGTTCAGATAAAGATACTCAAGCAACATCTGAACAGGAAGAAAGTTAGAGTCATAAAAAAAGCCCTATAGTTAGGGCTTTTTATTTTAAACTAACTTATTTTTTCGGGCTTTTGACAACGACTAATTTCTTTTGTGCGAATTCTTTAAAACCATCAATGGAAAGCTCATGACCATAGCCAGAATTCTTTATTCCGCCAAATGGTAACTCTGGTGCAGTATCAGTATACCAGTTAATCCAGATCATGCCAGTTTCGACTCGAGAAGCTAATTTTTTTGCCCGTTCAATATTTTGAGAATGAATTACACCACCCAGACCATAATCTGAAGCATTGGCAATGGCTACAATTTCATCTTCACTTTTGGCAACATAAATCTGCGCTACTGGTCCAAAAAACTCTTCATACCAAGCTGGATTATCACGGCTAATATTTTCTAAAATGGTTGGTTCATAGAAGTTGCCATCATGGTCAACCGGCTTACCGCCAGTGACTAGTATTGCTCCATTTTTCACAGCATTTTCAACTTGTTCAGTCAGTTTTTCTAATGCATCTGCTGAAGATAAAGGTCCAAGTTGTGTTTCAGGGTCAAGTGGATCACCAACTTTCAAGTCTTTAAAGACTTTAACCATACCGGCTTTAAATTCTTCGGCAATGTTCTCATGTAGAATAAATCGTTTAGCTGCAGTACAGACCTGACCGGCATTATTGATACGTGCCTGACAGCCAATCTTAATTGCTTTTTCCAGATCAGCATCATCCAGAACAATAAAGACATCATTACCGCCCAGTTCCAAGGTGGATTTTGTGACATGTTTTCCAGCCTGTCCGGCTACTGCACGCCCTGCCCCTTCTGAGCCGGTTAATGCTACACCCTGTACACGCGGATCTGCGATAATATCCGCTACCTGATCACTATTAATAAATAGATTTGTCCATACTCCCCTAGGTGCACCCGCATCTATGATTAACTGTTCGAATGCTTCGGCACACTGTGGAACAATACTGGCATGCTTCGCCAAAACCGGATTACCAATTGCACAGTTTGGTGCAAACACACGCATCAGTTGATAAAACGGAAAATTCCAGGGTTCAACTGCCATAATGATACCCAGTGGATGATGTTCGACCCATGCTTCGCCCAGTTCTGTTTTATATGACACCGGGGCTAAGAATTCTTTGGCATGGTTTGCATAATATTCAGCAATACGGGCGCAGCTTTCAATTTCACCTTCGCCTTGCTTGATCAGTTTCCCCATATCCAGCGCCATCAGTTTGGCTAGCTCCGATTTTCGTTCACGCATATTGCTGGCCAGCTTGCGCAGTACATCAATACGGGTATCGACCTGTTGTGACCATTCTGACTTCAGGATTTTTTCTGCTGTATCCAAGGCATTTTGAATGTCCTGATCGCTATGTGAAGGATAGTCTTTCAATTTTTGATTATTAAAGGGGTTAACTGATTGATAACTCATAATAAAGTTCCCTGTGTAAGCAATTTAGTTTCTGCTGGAATAAATAAGAATATGTGTAATGTCATGGGAGAGAAAAAACATCTAAAGGCTTTACAAGCTAAAAACCCAAGAGGCATGGAATTAAACTAGCATTATTTTTTTACTACTTTATTTTTGCTTACAGAATGGTTCAAAACATTACGGAGTGCGGGTAAAAGTTATATCGAGTGGTATAAAATAGATTCAACCTAGATATTATGAATAAGAGATTGAATAACTGAAGCTAGCCTTTAATTAATACAAAACTCTGGATCAGCTCTTTAAATAAAAATTTAATGAAACATCTAAAATAAAGAAAAAATATTATCTATTATTAAGTTAATATGAAAAAATTTTAAACTCAGGCTAATAATAAGATACGATTAATAGAATAACTTGATTTAAAATTTTATAACGTCCTTAAGAGGCTCGAATATTATATAAAATGCCTACCCCCTTATAAAGTATTTTAATCTTGCCTTAAATCATCTGCTTTCAATAACTTTGCTTAGAAATGAATTTTAGTAACTTTACTGTGAAACTGGGCACTAATAAAAATATTTTCACTAAAAAGATTCTTATCATAAAAAAACCACCCTTTCGGGTGGTTTCTTTAATCTCAAACTGACAATTACATTGCACGATTTTTGATTTTACGGATCGTTTCCAGCTGAGCAGCAGTTTCTGCCAGAGCAGCCAGAGCAGCAGCAGAGTCCAAATCACTCTTCTGGTTAGCCAGCAACTGTTCAGCGTTACGACGCGCTTCCATAATTGCTACTTCATCCAGATTATCGGCACGGATTGCAGAGTCAGCAAGAACCGTTACCACATGTGGCTGAACTTCTAAAACACCACCAGATACGTAGACGATCTCTTCCGTACCATTTTCCAGCAGGACACGAATCGGTCCTGGCAGGAGCAAAGTTACCAGCGGCGCGTGACCAGGCATAATACCCAGTTCGCCACCAGCCCCTTTTGCAATTAGCATAGTCACAGTGCCTGAGTAAATTGACTCATTTACACTTACGACATCACATTGCATAGTCGCCATGAGAATCTCCTAAATTAGAGTAGCTAATTAAAGTTTCTCGGCTTTAGCAATAACTTCGTCAATACCACCAACCATATAGAACGCTTGTTCTGGGATGTGATCGTATTCACCAGCTAGAAGACCTTTAAAGCCACGAATTGTTTCTTTAAGCGGTACTAATTTACCAGGCGCGCCAGTAAATACTTCAGCTACGTGGAACGGTTGAGAGAAGAAACGCTGGATTTTACGCGCACGGTAAACTACCAGTTTATCTTCTTCAGCCAGTTCGTCCATACCCAAGATTGCGATAATGTCTTTAAGCTCTTTATAACGCTGCAATACATTCTGTACAGAACGTGCAATTTCATAATGCTCTTGACCAACAACCAGCGGGTCTAGCTGACGTGAAGTCGAGTCAAGTGGATCGATCGCTGGATAAATACCAGAAGATGCGATGTCACGGCTCAATACTACAGTTGCGTCCAAGTGAGCAAACGTAGTTGCAGGTGATGGATCTGTCAAGTCATCGGCAGGTACGTATACCGCTTGGATTGAGGTAATAGAACCATTCTTGGTCGATGTAATACGTTCTTGAAGAACACCCATCTCTTCTGCAAGAGTAGGCTGGTAACCTACTGCAGATGGCATACGGCCTAGAAGTGCAGACACTTCAGTACCCGCCAATGTGTAACGATAGATGTTGTCTACAAACAACAGTACGTCACGGCCTTTACCGTTTTCGTCTTTCTCGTCACGGAAATATTCAGCCATAGTCAGACCAGTTAGCGCTACACGCAAACGGTTACCTGGTGGCTCGTTCATCTGACCGTAGACCATTGCTACTTTGTCTAGAACGTTAGAATCTTTCATTTCGTGATAGAAGTCATTACCTTCACGAGTACGCTCACCAACACCAGCAAACACAGATAAACCTGAGTGAGCTTTTGCGATGTTGTTGATCAATTCCATCATGTTTACGGTTTTACCAACACCGGCACCACCGAACAGGCCAACTTTACCACCTTTTGCAAACGGGCAAAGCAAGTCAATGACTTTAATACCAGTTTCCAGAAGATCTGTAGAAGCCGCTTGTTCAGCATAAGAAGGTGCTTGACGGTGAATCGGCAAACGCTCTTCAGTCGCTACAGGACCTGCCTCATCAATCGGGCGACCCAAAACGTCCATGATACGGCCCAGACAGGCAGTACCCACAGGAACAGAAATCGGTGCACCAGAGTTAGTTACAGGCAGACCACGTTTAAGACCTTCTGTAGAACCCATTGCGATGGTACGCACAACACCATCACCAAGTTGTTGCTGAACTTCTAAAGTAGTTTCAGTACCGTCAACCTGGAGAGCGTCATAGATCTTAGGAACGCTATTGCGTTCAAACTCGACGTCGATAACCGCGCCGATGATCTGAATGATACGACCGCTACTCATTGCTGTCTCCTCAATTCAAACTAATAATGTTAAACGGCAGCGGCACCGCCAACGATCTCGGAAATTTCCTGAGTAATCGCGGCTTGACGCAGCTTGTTATAAATGAGCTGTAGGTCTTTAATCAGCTGGCCTGCATTGTCAGTTGCAGCTTTCATTGCAACCATACGAGCAGACTGCTCACACGCGATATTTTCAATCACGCCCTGATAAACCATAGACTCGATATAGCGAACCAACAAACCGTTTAGCAGCTCTTCAGCTTCCGGTTCATAGATATAGTCCCAACCATAAGTACGGTTGAGGCTGTCGCCTTCGTTAGCCGGAGCAAGAGGAACAAGCTGGCTTACCGTTGGTTTCTGGGTCATGGCATTAATAAATGCATTAGATACCAGATAAATGCGATCAAGTTCGCCTCTATCAAATGCATCGAGCATGACTTGTACAGAACCGGTTAACTGTTCCAGACTTGGAGCATCCCCTACTTGTGTAGTAGCGCCGAGCACTTTACCGCCGTAGTTTTTAAAAAACGAAACCGCTTTTTGACCAATTAAAGCAAATTCAACTTCAATTGACTGCTCACGTTGTTGCTGAACATGCTGAACAACTTTCTTGAACAGGTTAATGTTCAAGCCACCCGCAAGACCACGATCTGAAGACACGATGATATAGCCAACGCGCTTAACCGGGCGCTCAACCATATAACGGTGTTTGTATTCAGGGTTTGCTTGTACCAGGTGAGCAATTACACGGTGCATATTTTCGGCATACGGACGGCCCTGAGCCATGCGCTCTTGCGCACGACGCATTTTTGAAGCAGCAACCATCTGCATCGCACGCGTAATCTTCTGCGTGGACTTGATACTTGCGACCTTGGCGCGAATTTCTTTTAAATTTGCCATACGCTTAACCTAATATTCGGAAGCTCAAGGAGCCTCCGAAGGTTGATCCGTGAAACAAACTTAACTAATCAATTAGTAAGTTTGAGTCGCTTTGAAGCTCTCAATACCTGCTTTAATTGCAGCTTCGATGTCTTTGTTGTAATCACCAGTTTCATCGATTTGTTTCATGAGTGCGGCATGTTCAGAGCGGAAGTACGCAATGAGTGCAGCATCAAAGTCTACAATTTTCTTCACTTCAACATCAGCCATGTAGCCTTCGTTTGAAGCATAGATAGATACAGCTTGGTCAGCAATTGAATATGGAGCATATTGTTTCTGCTTCATCAGTTCAGTTACACGTTGACCATGTTCAAGTTGCTTACGAGTTGCTTCATCAAGATCAGATGCAAACTGGGCAAATGCCGCCAGTTCACGGTACTGAGCAAGAGCAGTACGGATACCACCAGCCAATTTCTTGATAATTTTGGTCTGAGCAGAACCACCAACACGCGATACCGAGATACCTGCGTTCACAGCAGGACGAATACCCGCATTGAACAGAGAGGTTTCAAGGAAGATCTGACCGTCAGTAATCGAAATTACGTTCGTTGGTACGAATGCAGATACATCACCAGCTTGTGTTTCAATAATTGGCAATGCAGTTAATGAACCAGTCTGGCCTGTAACTTCACCATTGGTGAATTTCTCAACGTAATCAGCAGATACACGAGAAGCACGCTCAAGAAGACGCGAATGTAGATAGAACACGTCACCTGGATACGCTTCACGACCTGGTGGACGACGTAAAAGCAGTGAAATTTGACGATACGCAACTGCTTGTTTAGACAGATCATCATAGATGATCAGAGCGTCTTCACCGCGGTCACGGAAATATTCACCCATTGTACAGCCAGAGTACGGAGCCAGATACTGCATTGCTGCAGGATCAGCTGCTGCCGCTGCGACAACAGTGGTATATGCCATCGCACCACTTTCTTCCAGCTTGCGCACAACGTTAGCGATGGTCGATTGTTTCTGACCAATTGCCACATATACACACTTAATGCCAGAGTTTTTCTGAGCGATGATGGCATCGATCGCCATTGCTGTTTTACCAGTCTGACGGTCACCAATGATCAGCTCACGCTGACCACGACCTACAGGGATCATGGTATCTACTGATTTATAACCAGTTTGGACGGGCTGATCTACTGATTGACGCCAAATTACACCTGGTGCTACTTTTTCAACAGCATCAGTCATTTTTGCATCAATAGGGCCTTTACCATCAATCGGGTTACCCAAAGCATCTACGACACGACCTAAAAGTTCAGGACCAACCGGAACTTCTAATACACGGCCTGTACAACGAGCTTTTTGACCTTCTTGAAGGTTTAGGTAGCTACCTAAAACAACGGCACCCACTGAATCCTGTTCTAGGTTCAGTGCCATACCAAATAAGCCGCCGTCGAATTCGATCATTTCACCGTACATTGCATCAGCAAGACCGTGAATGCGCACAATACCGTCGGATACCATAACAATGGTACCTTCGTTTTTAGCGGTCGCGCTGGTGTCCAGATCGCCGATACGCTGTTTAATGAGCGCACTGATCTCGGATGGATTCAGTTGTTGCATTGCGCTATACCTCAATCTTTTATAAGTTCAGTCTTCTGTTTTGCGTTATGCAAGAAGACGAGTCCGCATTTTTTCAAGCTTGTTCAGCGCAGAATCATCTATCACTTGATCGCCCGCACGAATTACAACACCCGCGATTAACGCCGGATTCACTTCAACGCTAACATTTACAGCGGCATTAAAGCGTTTTTGTAACGCATCTGCCAGCAGCTGTTCCTGTTCTGCATTCAAGGGAAAAGCCGATTCGATAACGACATCGACTGTATTGTTATTCTGTGACTTAAGCTCTTCATACTCTGCAGCAATTTCAGGAAGCAATGCCAAACGGTCATTGTCTGCCAGCAAAATCAGAAAGTTTGACACTGCCTGACTTTGTTGTTCACCTAAAACCTTTGCAAAAAGTTCCACCTGTTGTACAGGTGTAAGCTCAGGACGATTTAAATAAGCGGAAAATGCTTCGTCTTGCACCGCAGCACTGAGCACTTGTAACGCATTCGACCAATTGTCAGTTGCACCTTGCTCAGAAGCGTAAGCAAATGCTGCTTTGGCGTACGGGCGTGCCAACGTCAAGAGTTCAGCCATAATCGCCTCGCTTAAAGTTTAGCAGCCAGCTGGGTCAGCATGGCATTGTGAGCTTGCGCATCAACTTGCTGGTTCAGGATTTTTTCTGCACCAGATACTGCCAAGGCAGCAACTTGTTGACGTAATTCTTCGCGAGCAGAATTGATCTCCTGATCAACAGCTTCTTTTGCCTGTTGACGAATACGCTCACCTTCAGCCGCAGCTTGAGTACGCGCTTCTTCGATCAGCTGTGCTGCACGACGGTTCGCTTGTTCGATCAATTGAGCCGCTTGTGCTTTAGCTACATCGAGCTCTTGCTTTACTTGCGCCTGTGCATCGGCAAGATCAGCTTTCGCTTTTTCAGCAGCATTTAAGCCATCAGCGATACGACGCTGACGCTCACTAATCGCATTGATTAGTGGTGGCCAGACAAACTTCATGCAGAATGCGACAAAAACCGCAAATGCAATCGCTTGGCCAATCAATGTGAGGTTGATATTCATTTAGCAATTCCTCAAATAGTGGAGTTTTGGGAATTAAGCTGATTAACCTACAAATGGATTTGCGAAGATGAAGAACAAACCAATACCAACGCCGATCATAGGCACAGCATCAAGAAGACCCGCGATTAGGAACATACGAGTTTGAAGTTGTGGAGCCAATTCTGGTTGACGTGCAACAGCTTCAAGGAAGCGACCGCCCAGAAGACCAAAACCAATCGCAGTACCTAAAGCACCGAAAGCGATCAAGATAGCAGATGCAATTGCAACTAGACCTAAAGTGAGTTCCATGAAAAATTCCTCAGAGGTTAGGTTTTATACCAAATTAAATTAAAAAATTGTGCCTAACCGTCTGATAACAGTCAGGCAATACCATTAATGTTTTTCGCTTGCCATGCTCAAGTATACGATGGTCAGCATCATGAAAATGAACGCCTGCAACGTAATAACAAGAATGTGGAAGATAGCCCAAGGCACAGATAACGCCCATTGGATCCAGAACGGTAAAAGCGCGATCAAGATGAAGATCAACTCACCCGCATACATGTTACCGAACAGTCGAAGTGCCAATGAAATTGGACGTGCAAGGAAAGTTACCAGTTCCAGAATTAAGTTCACCGGAATAAGTAACGCTTTTGCAACTGGGTTACTTGGGTTGAATGGGTTAAGTGCCAACTCGCCAACAAAGCCACCAACACCCTTTTCACGGATGCTGTAAAACAAGATCAGGACAAATACTGACAGGGACATACCTAAGGTGATGTTCGGGTCAGTAGATGGAACGATCTTGAAGTAAACGTGGTGAGGATCCATACCAAATACACTTGCACCAATCTGCTGAGCCAGGTAAGGAACCCAGTCAACAGGAATCAGGTCCATCAAGTTCATGAGGAAAATCCACACGAAGATGGTCAGTGCCAATGGCGCAATCAAGCGAGATTTGCCATGGAAAGTATCACGAACACTTGAGTCAACGAACTCAATGATCATTTCGATTGCAGACTGGAATTTGGTAGGAACACCAGAATTGGCTGCTTTAGCAACCAGCCAGAATAACAAACAGAAAATCACACCAAGGCCAATTGACCAACCCATTGAATCCAAGTGAATTGCAGTGAACCCCATCTGTTGAGCTTCTTCAGCAGTCTCGGCCAATTTCCAAGTACCGTCCGGCATTTTGCCATAGGTCATATTGGTCAAGTGATGCTTAATATACTCTGTCGAAGTAAGGGCATGTTCTTCAGCAGCCATAAATCACACCTGGTCAATGTCAAATAATAAATAGAGCTGGTGAATATCGCGTGCTGCCTGATATCTCACACATCTCCAAAAAAACTTTTCAATTTCTGCTGCGCTTAAACTCGTTTTTGTAGTCGAGACACCCAAAACGGGGCAACCCAAGACATGCTCTGAACGAGTATAAATCCACAAAACAATGCCACCGGTGACAGTGGTTGTACATTGCTTAAAATTAAAATAAAGCCAACAATCATGATTGCAAACTTGCCGAGCATGCCCCGGTACATATTCAATAGAACCTGCTTTGAAGCTCTTGCCCCGGCAGTTCTAAATGACTGCCATGAGAAATAACTGCTTGCAAGCCAGCACACCAATGCACCAAGTGCAGCACTTAATGCTGCGGTTGTATCACTTACAAGCCATGCTATCAAAGCAGACACAGGTATCATAAATGCTTGCAGGTAGACCAAAGCTTTCGCTAACCGTCGGTCAATCAAGCGACTAGTTCGGCTCATTTTTACCCACTTACAGCATAAATGCTTGACAAGTTTAGCTGATGATCGTTTTTAATCGCAGGCATTATAGAGTTACACCCCTGAACATGCAATCTTTTCCCGATTGAACTATGGTTTTTTTCAATCCTCAGCCGGTTCTTGAGAGATTTTCAGGGTGTTTATTTTTTATCTGTTTATCGTGCATTTACTACACAGCGATGGGCCTGATCAGCCAGATCTTTCCACGCTACAATAAAATCCTGCTCATTACTCATACTTTCGTCGACCTTCTGGAATATGATCGGATTCAGGCTACGATACTGGGCCTGGCTGGCATGGCCTTCTGCCAGCAAACACATTTTTTGACTTGGCCGCTGCTGATTCAGGTAACGAATCTGACTCATAGTTGGAGCAATATGTGGATCATCAGTTAAGGCACCAGCGAAGCGCAGATTAAGAGGTCTTTCCAAATATTGGTAAGCATCATGATAAGACCAGTACGGACGTGACTGACCAGTCTGGTTATATTGTTGCGTCACTTTGAGCATACGTGCTGCAAATGCCCGTGCATTATTCCAGTAAGCCTGCCGATGTGCCGGATACTGCTGTGAACGTAAGGCCGCTATAAAAAAGCCGATACGTACCGCATTATTCGGATCAAGCCAGATATGGGTATCGACGGTATTTGGTAATGCTTTACCACGGGTATTTCGAAGTGGCAGCAGCTTTACCAGTCCTGAATCCAGGATAGAGATTGCTTTAGGCTGACTACTCAATACCTTGTCTAAAGGAGCTTCATGAGCTTTCCCAAGCCAGATCACCAGAGAAGCATCCTGAATGGTCTTACGGTGAGCCGGCTTTAGAGTAATATCATGCCCGCTCTGATTGGCTAATAGCAGCTTGGGTTGCTCGATTCCTTGGGTAACTGCTTTACTGATCAGGTAAATAGGTTGTGTAGATACAACCAGGTCATTTGACCAGCTTAAGGTACAACTGCATAGTGCCAGAGCAACAAGAATAAAACGTAACATGAAGAAGAAACCAAGACCCTTTAATGTTATAATATAACAATTCTACAAAAATACCTATGCCTGTTCTAAACATGCTTAGGCTTCATGTTAATATTTAATAAATTATTTTCGAGGTTTTAGCATGAGCTCATGTTCACATGGACATCATGACACATTGCACGGCGTACATGACCATCATAACGTTGAAGCACGTCTTGCTGAAGCAGAAAGCTTATGTATTGCCTCGGGTGCACGTCTTACTCCTTTACGTAAACAGGTGCTGGAGCTGATTCTGAAAGCTTCCAGCCCGATGGGGGCCTATGACCTGCTGGCTAAAATGAAAAGTAATACTGACCGGCCGGCTGCTCCACCTACTGTTTACCGTACGCTAGAGTTTCTGCTGGAAAAAGGCCTTATTCACCGTTTGACTTCAATTAATGCCTATATTCCCTGTTGTCATCCAAGAGAAGGCCATCAGGCGGCTTTTCTGATCTGTACGCGCTGTCACATTGTTAAAGAGGCATCGGCACAAGGCTTGATGCAGCAGCTGGAGCAGCTGGCAGCTTCTGATCATTTTAATGCGCACCACAGTATTATCGAGATTTCAGGATTATGTCAGCAGTGCAACACCACGGCCTAAGCTCTCCCCTGCCCCTGGTTTCTCTTGAAGATATCAGTGTAAGGCTTGATGAGCTGGATATTCTTAAGCAGGTTAATTTTACGCTCCATGAGCGGGAGATTGTGACCCTGATCGGTCCAAACGGTGCTGGCAAGTCTACCCTGATTAAGATATTGCTAGGCATTATGCAGCCGAGCACTGGTCATGTCCGCACAGCTAAAACGCTAAAGATGTCGTATGTGCCACAAAAATTTAACCCATCACATAGCTTGCCATTGCGCGTCAAAGACCTGCTCGCTTTAGAAAACTGCTCCCAGCAGATCAAATCAGAAATCATCCGAGATACGGGTATCAGCAAGTTAGAGTTATCTAAAGTGCAACAACTTTCCGGAGGTGAACGGCAACGGGTATTACTGGCACGTGCATTACTGCGCCAGCCAGATATCCTGGTTCTGGATGAACCCATGCAAGGGCTTGACATTCAGTCTGAGGCCGAACTGTATGCCTATGTACGGAGCCTGCCGGAACGTTATGGCTGTGCCGTATTAATGGTTTCTCATGACTTGCAGTGGGTCATGCAAGGCACGCATCGTGTGGTTTGCCTCAACAAGCATATCTGTTGTAGTGGCCTGCCAGAGAATGTTCAGCAACATCCTGAATATCAGGCAATCTTTGGAACCCAACGTGTATTTTATCAGCATCATCATGACCGCTGTGCGCATGGCGACCATGCTGAACCCTGTCAGCATGATGCCCGCCCACATATCCACCCTGAACCGGAAGTTTAAGTAATGATGGAATGGCTACAACTTTTGCTTCCTGCCTGGATTATGGGTACCCTGCTGGTCTTTCTGACCGCTCCACTTGGCTGTCTGATGCTGTGGCGACGGATGTCATTTTTTGCCGACACCATGGCGCATGGCACTTTGCTTGGCGTTGCCGTTGCAGGTGCACTTAGCTTACCATTATGGATGGGTGTTACTTTACTGGCCTTATTACTGGTGGCAGTGTTATGGGTATTGCATGATCCGCGCTTGCCGAGTGATGCTTTACTGGCACTGTGTTCAGCGACCCTGCTCTGTTCTGGCCTGTTGTTTATCCAGCACTTGCCCAGTTTAAGGCCTGAACTGCTCAGTTATCTGTTCGGTGACCTGCTCACAATCAGCTGGAATGACTTACCTACATTTGCTGCGGTTATTCTGCTGGCACTCGCCGTGCTTTATAAATCATGGCAAGCCCAGATCCGTACTGCCATTGATCCGGATATTGCAGCCAGCGAAGGCATCCATAACCAATGGCAGCGCCTGATTTTCATGTTACTGCTGGCGCTGTTTACAGTTCTGGCATTGCGTGCCGTAGGTTCTTTACTAATGGGAGCATTACTGGTCATACCTGCGCTGACGGCCCGTCTGCTTGCACATTCGCCCAGACAGATGGTGATCTGGGCATTTGTGATGGCACAGATTGGAATAACGGTAGGACTATGGTCAAGTGCTGGTCTGGACATTTCGACCGGCTTAAGTATTGTACTTACTATGGCAATTTTATTTATCCTGATTTTTACTGTACAGAAGATCAGAACAAGTATTTCATAAGGCTTAAAGCCTGTATAAAATTTTGTGGGGTTTTTAATGACTGCTCAATCGGTAATCCTTCCCTTACCTTCTGACCATGCACGTTTTATCAGTTTACGTTTAAAAGATTTGTCAGTGGCTGAGCTTAAGGAGCAAATCGCGCTACTGCATAGTACACGAGACCGTTTGATTACTCAGCACCCTGCTGCACAGATTAAAGCGGCAGTCGCTTTCGGTCCAGAAATATGGCTCCAGCTTTATAAAGAAATGCCTCCTGGTTTTAAACAGCTTGCTCCTCAGCAGGGTACTTTTCAGATGCCGGTGGTACCTGCCGATGTATTCATTCATATTGCCAGCGCACGTGCTGACATCTGTTTTGCCTTGAGCCAGGCATTTTTTGAGGGAATCAAAGACAAGGTTGAGGTGCTGGATGAGCGGGTATGTTTTCGCTACTTTGATGGGCGTGATATTACCGGCTTTATTGACGGTACTGAAAACCCACAATTTAACGATGACCGTGCAGAGGTTGCGCTTCTGCCTGAAGACAGCGGTGTATTTGCAGATGGATCATTTATTTTTGCCCAGCGTTATGCACATGACTTGGAAAAATGGAAACGTTTAAAAGTAGATACTCAAGAGCAGATCATGGGCCGTACCAAACTTGAGTCTATTGAACTGGATGATGAGGTAAAACCTGAGAATGCGCATATAGCACGTACCGTGGTAGAAGATGAAAATGGTGAGGAAATGGAGATTCTTCGTCATAGTCTCCCATATGGTGATGGGAAAGGTGATCAGGGTCTTTTCTTTATTGCTTATACTAAAGACCTTAACATTATCGATCTCATGCTGAACCGTATGTTTGGAACCAGTGGTGATGGTATTCATGACCGTTTATTACATTTTGTTACTCCACTTGATGGGGCATATTACTTTGCGCCTAGCGCAGAATTACTTGAAGTGATATTAGAGAGTTAAAAAACTGAAGGGTATATTTTTAAAGCTCTAGAGTATTTTAGAGCTTTCTTACATTTTAATAAAATTAAATTAAAAATTATTAGTCTTAAATCTAAAGTTTTGGTTAATAACTTAACTTAAAAAATATAAAAGCTATTAGCCTTATATTTATATAAAAAAGGATAATTAAATCAGTTTACCTGCTTAAAGTAAACTTTTTCTCCTTCGGAACATACTCCATAAAAAACTCCATAAGATTCATCTTTTACAGAAGGATTATTTAAATAGCTATTGCATTCTAAAATCAAATCTCCAGCATTTTTCTTAAATACTATTTTTTGCTTTTGATAATATGGAGCACCTGTATAATTATCAGCTAAATAATAGATTCCTAACTTAAAATTCTTTGATTCAGCCTGTTTAGTTGCATATCCATTCTTTATAAAATCAATCCCACCCAAGGCCAAGTTAATTTTATCAATATTTAAACTCAACTCATTATTATTATTTTTATCTACTTTAGCTTCTGCCCATCCAACTTGGACATCTTCACTATAAATATTTTTATAATATAAGGTAAAATTACCATTATTATCTTTTATATAAAACTCATCACGTGCAGGATCAAGTCTTTTAAAAAGATAATTATTCACTTTTTTTGTGGGTATAAGATGCTTACACTTCCCTGAATTTTTACAGATTTGATATGAAAAATAAAGTTTTGTATTACTTGACTTAGGCTGACCTGCCTCAGTTGTAACTGCATACATTAAACTAATTAAAAATAAAAAAAAGACTCTAATCATTATTGCATAATCTCTATATATATTTTTTTAAACAATACATTACTTTAATTAAAGTCTAAAAAATTCTTCATTTTAAATTTTATGAGAATCAAAAATATAAAAAATAGATAGCTTTAAAAGTTTCTATAATTAATACTTTTTACACTAAAATTCGACTAGTAGAAATATAATATTAATTTATTTTAATATAAGCACTTTTAGTATTAAAGTATCTATATCTTTAAGTAAAATTTTTATCTATCATAAATATTATTAATTTTCTCTATACTTATTCCTTACATCCAACAAACCCTTACTATATATTTCTTTATTTTCAGTACATGATGCTTGTAAATCCATATCTAGATAAGTATAACGATGTAATAGCTTTTCTTCATTATTAAGCACTCCCCAAATATTAAAATGTGAACCTTCTTTTGTAAAATATTCAGTTATAATGTTAGGGATTCCATTCCCTATCATATCAATCCTTCTAACTTTATTATTTTTATATAGAATCTAATCCTTATTTAATTCAAAGCCATAGCCTCAAACTAAATCCTTACTTCTTTTATTAATATTATAAAAATAGTTAGGCTCATCTGTAACAATAGTTAATTTTGAAACACAATCAGAATCATCATTTTTCAATACTGGTGCCACGACATCATATTTAATTTTTTTATTATCTTTATAAATAATTACAATATCTTTATTAAGAGGTTTTTCACTTATAATACCTCCTTCACCAGGATCTAATAATAAATAAATTTTATTATCTAGTTTTTCCTTAATATCCTTACTAATCTTCAATTTCTCTACTGTAGGTAGACTTTCTTGTGACTTCTCTTCTATTTTTCGCGGTTTAATAGGTTTAGTATGAGTAGTATCACTCAAATATTTAGTATCACAAGCACTTAGGCCAATAAGCACATACCTATTAATATTTTATAAATCACTTTTACTACCTGTGTATGGTTAATGATATATATCTTTATTATTATATTAAATTATTAAAACTTTATCCTGAAATTAAAAATACCACCTAAATTTACATAATTATAAAAATATTCATGTTATTTATAATTCTGGAATTTCTTTAAAATAAATTTTTTCCTTATCAGAACAAACACTATAGAACATACCTGAATAATTATTCTTCGGATCTAGGTCTTGCATATAGTTTTTACAATCAAGTAAAAGCTGCTTATTTTTCTTTATGAAAGTTAATTTTTGATATTGTCTAAAAGAATAGCCATCATAGAAGTCATTAATTTTATACATATCTCTTCTATAGTTTTTCGAGGGAACATAATTAGAGTTATCACCATTGCCTATAATATTATAGTTTCCTAAAGTTTGAAATATATTATTAGTTTCTATAATAAGATTATTTTCATTATTTGCAACTATTTTCATTTGTGCCCATCCCATTTCAACACCTTCTGAAAATATATTTTTATAGATAATGTAATATTTATTATCTTTTATTTTTATATAAAATTCATCTACAGGAGGCTTATAAGCAAACAATGCATAACTATTTTGATATTTTATGTAATTAAATTCACTACAAACATTTTTTAAAGTGCATTTCTTATATGAATAATAAACTGTATTAGCTGTATTAGCTGTATTAGCTGTATTAGCTGTATTAGCTGTATTAGCTGTATTAGCTGTATTAGCTGTATTAGCTGTATTGAAACATCCAGAAACTAACAAAACTAGTATTAATAATAAAGTATTTTTCATTAGGTTATCTCTATATGCATCGCACCTTCTCCAGGCTCATCGCCAGAAATGAAGCCACTAATGATACCACTGTTAAGCTTAGCAATATTTTTTAGTTATATATTAAATATTTTTATATTTAACAATACAACTAATTAATTATTCTATATAAAATAATATTATAAGAAAAACTTTATATTTAAAAACAAGATATCAACTAAAGATATCCTGTTTTATTAAAAAATTAATTTAAGATTAATTTATTACCATTAAAATATACATTCTGACTACTATCTATTTTAAATGATTTAACTTCACCTAATGCCTTAGTTTTAAATAGACCATCTAAAAAATAGGATAAATATATATTTTCTTGCTCACTATCACCCTCACTATATTTTAAAACATATAAAATCTTACTACCAGCAGAAGCATTAATATAGGTTGTATCAAATCCTCTTTCATTTACAAGAAATCGAAGTTCACTATTTTTATCATTATTTGATATTTCTTTTAACCTATCATTTGTGAGTGTATTTTCTTTACACTTCACTCCATTACACATAAATTTTTTCTTTTCAAATGTAATGGGAAAATTGCTATTTTTATATTTTATATTTTTTTGTTTCTGTACTTTTTTAAAAAAATCTTTATCATTTGGATTGAATGTATAACATTCATTCTCAACATTTATATTATTATCTTGATACGAAAATGTTGTACCTGATAGACAAATTTGATTATTATTTTGACTAAATTTAATACGAGGAGGCTCATTTATGATCTCTTCTAATCTATTATTAACAAAATAACCAACAGATTGTCCTAATGGATATACTCTTTTCGTTGTTGGATCTAATACGACAAAGTATTTAACTTTTCTAGGTGCACCTTTTCCAGTATCTCTTTCTTTATCAATTACTAAAGCAACTTTATTTTGGGCAAAGTTTGCTTTTTTTCTCAATGAATTATTATAAAGCTTTAAATAATTATCTGAACAAAAATCAATAAAACTATGGTCAAAGTTACACTTTAAAACTTTATCTTTTGTAACAAAATCATTAGAAACGTTCTTCTTATCACTTTCAAAATTTTGATTATTTTCTTTAGAAAATCCACAATTTGATACTAACAAACCAATAGAAAATATTATTACTGTTTCCAAAAATTTCACTTCAAACTTCCTATTAGTTTAAACCAATTACTATCAATTTTTTATTTTTTAAATAATACACCCCAACTTAGAGGAGGTATATCACATATTTTTATTTTAAATTTTTCTTTAATAATTTTTCATACTCATCTTTATAACTAATTATCCCGGAGCTATCAATTGAGTAATAATAACCTATTTTTTCTATTTCTAGTTTTGGCTTAATTTTAATCAAATAAAATTCTGATTTAGCCTCTTCATCTGTATCTACATATTTTTCAGCTATAGAGTAAACTATATCATTACCTTTAGATATAAATCTAAAATTATCTACATTAAGATCTTTTATTTTACCATCTGACAAAAACCTCCCTTCAACTGGGAGTTCTTTTAAAATTTTCGTTGATTTATAAGAATAATCTTTTATATCACTTATTTTTTTGCATTCTTTTTCAGATTTATTTTCTCTACATTCTGAATAAAAATTTGATGATATAGGATATTTAATTACTCTAATATTTTTCTCTATTTTATTGATTTCTTTGGCGACTGACGGACTACTTGATATTACTAAACCAATAGAAAATATCATTACTTTTTTCAAAAATTTCATTTCAAATTCCTTATTATTTTAAACCCATTACCATTAATTTTTTATTTTAAAAGATATATCCCAACTTGGATAGGGTATATTACACTATTCTTATTTTAAATTTTTCTTTAATAGCTTTTCATTCTCATTTTTATAACTAATCACTCCAGAGCTATCAATTGAGTAATAATCACCTATTTTCACTACCACCAGCTCAGGTTTTATTTTTATCAGATAAAATTCAGAACTAGATTCTTCATCTGTATCAATATACTTTTCGGCAATAGAATAAAAACTATCTTTAATTTTAGGAAGGAACCTAAATGTATCTGCATTTAATGATTTTACTTTTGAGTCGTTTAATAAAACCACCAAATCAGGAGATATTTTTTGTAATTCAGATAACGTATAAGGTCTATTATTATATTTTTCAATTTGTTCACATTTTTTCACTGGATTTTTCTCAGTACACTTAGAGTAAAAATCGGAAGAAATTGGTAAGTTAAGTTTCTTTATCTCATTATTGGAACTGAAGTTATCATATTTTTTTGTTTCTTTTCCCAACTCATCTCTTGATTTAAAATTAAAAACCCCATTATTATATACATAGCACGTTTTTACTGCCCTATAAGAATTCTGATATTGGTTAAAGTTACCATTTAAACAAAATAAATTATTATTTGATGAAAATTCTACAGGCTTAATATTTGACATCACACTCAATGAAGCTGGAAATGTAAAAACCTTAAGACTTTCTAAATCGATAACAGCAAAATATAAATAGTTTTTTTCTTTAAAACTCATTAAAAACTTATTTTTATCAAAATTTGATACTTTATTTTTTAAAATATTATTATAATCTTTTAATCTTTCTTTGGTACAAAAATCTACTTCATCAAAATCAATTGAACAGCTTTTGATATCGATTTTATTTATATTCTTTGCTATAGATGTATTACTTAAATATCCTAAAATTGATAAAATTATTAGTAAAGTTGAGCTAACAGATACGTTTTTCATTTTTAAATAGATCCTTTATACATGAGGTTTTTTTTAAAACTAAACCTTCAAACCCAACTTCTTTTGATATTATAAAATAACATTCCAGCAACTTTTCAGATTCAAGCTTTTAAAATATTATCTATATATAAAATAAATTACTTAACAAATCTACCCTCTTCATTTAATCTTAGCTTGTGATTTTGGCCAGATTCTTTATAAAAAACTTCATAGTTTTGGTTAATTAAAATATTTTTAGAAACATCCAATGTAATACTCTTAACTAAGCCAAACTTATTAACCGTCATAAGATTTATTTCTGGGCTTTCATTTTCACTTATAGAAGGCGAAGCAATTAATAACACACCATTATTTGTTTCTGGAAAAATAACTGAATCACCATAACTTGGATTAATAAAATTATAAACCTTAATAAGATTAGTACTATTAATTAAATTTATTTGACTACAACTATTTTTTTCTTCTAATAAAATACAGTTAATATGATTATTAGAATTATAAGGAAGTGGTGTTATATAAAAACCATCATTATTTTTCAAATTTTTCGGTCTTTCAATATTTTTCTTTGAGTGACTTAAATTACCTAATCTGCTTTTATATTCTTGATTATAACAAGATTCACGAGCCAAAGCAGGACCTTCACCTAAACCATAATTTAAATAACCTTCACACTTATTAGAAATTTCTTTCTCCCATTTTTTAACATCTTTTTCTCTATTATTCCCTTTATTAATCAATTCATTTTCTAGAAAGTCATTATTTTTTAAAAAACAGTTTAGATTTTGATTTATATTATCAGATTGACACTTGTTTTCTGAAGCATTTGTATACGAAGATATTAAACCACTTAGACTTACTAAATATAAAATATATATCTTTTTTGATAAAAAAATCATATTAAATTCCTTTAAAAATCAAATATAAATATTATATTCGAACTTATTCAGATTTTTATTTAAAAATTTAGCCACTACTTAGGATAACCTTTGGTATCTCAGCTTAAGAATAAATTATATAATAATCTTGAGCATTCTCTTTAGATAATTCACAAATTAGTACTATCAAACCAATAGAAAATTTTATTTAAAATTTTCTATTGACTCATATTAATCATTTATAGATTTTTATTCTATTAAAAATATACACCCTAATTTTGATAAGGTATACTAATCTAATTTTAAGTTAATCTTATTTTAAATTTTTCCTTAATAATTTTCCTTTCTTATCCTTATAGACTCTATGCTATCAATTGAATAATAACCACCTATTTTTCTATTTCTATTTTTTACTTAAGGTTATCAGGTAAAATTCTGATTTAACCTCTTAATTTATATATATTTCTTAGCTATAGAATATACCACATTATTATTCTTCGATATAAATCTAGAATTTTCTAAATTAGGATATTTCACCTTGCTATTATCCACCCTGAACAGGAAATTCTTCTAAAATTTTCATTTTTGATAAGAATAGTCTTGTATATTACTTATTTTTCTGTATTTTTTTCAGATTTTTCTACGTGCTCAATAAAAATTTGAGAATATAGTTTGTTTAATCACCCTAATATTTTTTTATTTTGTAAATATATTTTGCTATAGCTGTATTATTTGAGTATCCTAAAATTTATACAAGTATAATTAAGTTAGTAGATAAATTTTCATTATTACTAACTTTATTGCAATTTATGAATACAGAGCCTAGCTGTTAAATAATCTCTAAAGGTTAAATTATTTAATTTGCTTTTCAGCTGCCAAAACACCTGTAGTTTCGCAACCTAAAGTTGATGAAATACATTTTAGATTAACGTTCACAGTAATCTTAAATGGTGAAATTTTTTCATCTTTATAAGTTTTAATATTTGCAAGATACGTATACTGTCCTTTCTTAGCATCATATGTTACCTGATCACCCATGAGAAGATCTGTTTTCTCATTACCCTCATCACTATTAGAGAGTATTACTGGTATTTCAGTAAAATTATTATTTTTTATATTATATAAATAAGTTGTGACCTGAAATTTTTTAAAAGGAACTCTAACATAATCAATAGTACTAATTTCTTTTATTCTAAAAGCAACAATATCTTTATCATGATATAGCAAAGTAAAATCAACATTAGACTTCAAAGGGGTTGTTGTTTCAAATACATTATATACATATTTTCCATTTAAAACTTGAACCCCATATTTTTTTAATGTGTAGTTAATATTTTTCTTTGTTTTATTAATATTACCAAAATCAGTTAATTTTATTTTAAAATTGGGGCTAATAACAGAATATTTATTATACGTATCTATATATTCTACAGGCGATTTTATTTGGGTAGAATCTTGTAAATAATCACTCCATGAAGGATTTTCTTTTGCATAACAAACATTAAAAGAAACTCCACAAGCGATTATCATTGCAAAAGTGTTCATAAATTTCATAAAAACCTCAAATCAATACGGTAAATTCGCATTTATAAATGGTATAGGGTCAATCCTTCCATCCAGTCCAACGCCTAATAAAGGAGCACTCCTAGCTTCAAAATGAAGATGAGCACCATTGGAAATTGCCGTCATCTTATTCGCATTGCCAGTTGAACCTGTCTTTCCAATTTCCTCTCCAGTATCCACTGAATCTTCTTTAGCCACATTAATATCTGACAAATGAGCGTAAAAAAAGTAGACATATTGATTTTTTGTAAGTTTACTTTGAGCATATTTTTTTTGTTTTTCCGCTAAATCATTTATATCAACCCTTAAAACAATAACTTTACCATACGCACCACCAGAGTCCTTAGCAAAAACAATCACCCCTCCACATACGGCATATATTTTTGTACCAGGATTAGCCTGTAAGTCAACGCCCTGATGATTCTTGGTTCCATTATTTCTCACTTTACCAAATGTAGCTCCTTTCGCATTTGCTAATCCTGCTGTTCTTAATTTACATTGTAGTAAAGGATCATGCCATCCTTCATCCCCTCCAACAGTTTTCTCATCACTTTGAACTTGAGGCTTATTACTACTCTCACTCTTTGGTACTGATTGTTGAGCATTAGTAGTTTGTGAATTTACTTTTTGCTCTTTAGGAATAGGTGCTGGTATTGACTGTCCTTTTAATAGCTTAATAGTTTCTTCCATGCTTAGATTTATGCCCGAAGTTTTACTCTTATCGACGACATACTGATAAATATTGATGTGCCCATCAATATAATTTCTTAGCCACGCTCCATAAGCCGCTTTCGCATCTCCTTTATACCTTTTTAAGAATTCTTCAGCCTGTTTAGCACCATTTTTACCAAATTGAATAAACAATAGTTTCTTAGCCCGTTCGGGGCTTAGAGTATTTAAGACGAAATTCTTTCCTCCTGAAGCTCCCTCATGGTGCAATAAATAAGCAAATTTTGCCATTGAACTCGGCTCAGTTAAATTCTGATAAGGAAGACCAGAAGTTTTAAAATTACTAACAGCATAAGCAGCGGCAGCATCAATGGCCATTTCTGCATTGAACCTCAAATTTAATTTTTGTTCTTTAGTTAATTTGGGATTATTTTTCACATATTGCCCAACTAAAGAACTCCTGTCATTGCACATAGCGAGCCATGTTTCATCTAAGAACTGAGTCAATCCAGCAGCGGAACTAGAATTTGCTTTACTATTAACATTCCACTCCCCCGTTTTTTTTATTTTTGCCGCTTCAGCATCAATAACAGCTGCCAATGAATGTGGGGTAAAACCATGTCGCTTAGCAGCACTCACAATATAAGCTCTATATTTATTATTAACTGGCTTTAATAAAAAATTATCTTCTGTAAATTGTGCAGCAATTATATGTGTACTATTACCGGCATCAGTTCGTTTCTGCTCCTGTCTTTCTTCAGGCAATTGATTTTTTTCTTTAGATGATGTTCTTTGCGGCTGATGAGGATTTTTTGTACTCGATAGACTTTCAATCACTGAAGAGACTCCATCGACTATCGGCTTACCTACTCTTTTCAAATTATTTTTAATTTCAGATACAGTCTCGTTAAGTAACCCATCTTTTACATAATGTGACCCTTCAACTTTAATTTTTCTTGAAGTTAATTTTAAGACTTTTCGACCCAAGGGTAGCATTTTATGGTCAGCAATTAAATCAAAGTTGCCATTTATATTTTTGAAGAATACTTTTAATCCCTTAGAATGGTCTTCTATTCCTATATCATCAAATATACCATTAGTTGTACTTTTTATAATTTTCTTACCATCAAAATCCAATTGAATTGTAGCTTTTGAGATTGGTTTAAAAGAAAGATCCATTAAGACTATTTTTAATTGGGTTTCAAATTTATGGCTAATACCAGAGTCTTCTTTTAAATGAATTTTTTGTCCTACTTTTAAGCTATGAATCATTCTGCCTGATAATGAGTTAATTCTCGCAAGCTCTTTTACTGTAATATGATGTTTTTTTGAGATTCCCCAAAGAGTATCACCAGATTTAACTATATAAACTTTTGACATATAGAATTACCTATTGTTCTAAATCTTTTTTTTCAGCTTGTAAACCATGTTCACCAATTTCAAATTCATCGTCATTTTCTTCTTCGTATTTATCCTCATCGTCAAAGATACTTGACCATTCATCAAAACCAATCAATGCTTCGTATCGTTTTGATTCTTCTTGCACTGATAAGTTGCTTTTCCCTATTGAATCTGTTATCCCTTCCCAAATAATTTCTTTCTTATCTGGTTCATACATCTGTATTTTTGCATTTCCTATCCCCGTACCTGCTAAACTTGAAAATAAGAAATCAACAGCATATAGCCCTATTTTTGGTAATTCAGGTACCTCATATGAAACTTTAGCTCCACCAGTAAATAAATGCTGCCCAGCCTTACTCTCAAACTTACCGCCTGTGGTTGAAAACACACCGTTGGCATTGATCTTCAGCTGAGAGCCACCTGCTGTCAGGACAATCTCTTTAGGACTGGTGATTTCAATCTTTTCCTCAGTAGAAATCAGTTTAATGACCTTCTTGGCAATCGCCTCAATCGCATCGTCTTGTGCTTGTAGCTCGAGCTTCCCTTTTGCTGCATAAGCGCGGAGCCCATTTTGTGCAGCAAACAGGCTGATTTTGTCCTGTGCATGTCCAATAATATTCTTCTGCGCACTCAGGTTAATTGAACCACTGGCACTCTCGGCAATATCCTGAGAGGCCTGCAAAACAATATTTTCAGGTGTCGTTAAAGCAATACCATTTGGTGAAGCTAATAACATCAATGCCTGTCTAAAAATTTTGCCCTGCTCTTGCTGTTTAGTGTCGGGACTACTTTCTAAACCTTGGGTATAGCCTTCCATAAAGCCTTGTAACGAACTCAATGCTTTAGAAGGAGTGATTTGCAGCTTGCTACCTTTACTAAAGGTTCCACATACGCTCATTAGGTCAAAGTCTTTCATATCTACATTTGCCAAGACTTTTCCCACTTCTTTAATACTTTCAAATGGGTTCTGCTGAATCTGGTCTTTAATACTGGCAAGCTTGCCTTTTACAATATCAGCACCATGCTCCTCAACATTTTCAATAAACTCTTTTAAGTTCTCCACTGCATCTTTAGCATCAGTAAAAAATGTATTGAATTCATCTATAACCCCTTTCACATCACCGCCTAAAGAACCTATTTCTTCAATAAACCCGCCACAATCTTTTAGTGCATGGATTGGATCATTGCTCATGCTTTCTTTAAATAAGTTCAGTGTGCTGTTTAACGCCTGCCCTGTAGTTTTTAGTTCAAGTGACTGGATAAGTTTTGGTAAGCGGTTAATCACATTTAATGCATCAGTCTGCTGTTTGGTAGCAATTTCGCTTAGCATCTTCATGCTTTCATAGCCTTCCGACAGTAAAGACTGGGCTTGTGTAGCTTCCAGATGGTCAGCTATGGCTTGTTCCTGTGGATAGGTACTGATTAGCATTCCTTTACCAGCACGTAATGCTCCCCAAGCATCGGTTCTAAGTTCAAAACCTTCACCTCGGCTATTGCTAACCGCTTTGTCTTTAGGATGACTAAGATTTCCCAAATTCAATTGTGTCGCTGCATGGCTACTTTGTAGCTGGGTACTAATCTGACCGGTGGTATCGTCAAATCGTAGTTGGTTAAAACCACTACCATTAACTTCCTGACTACGAATACCACTAAGTTTTTTGGTATCAGGTAGTTGCCCCTTAATATCGAAACGGGTCGGATAACGCTCTGCCTCATGAATACGCCCTATAATAAATGGGCGATCTACATTGCCGTCAAAAAAATCGATCACCACCAATTCACCAACACGAGGTAAAAAGCGGGCCCCATATCCCTCTCCCGCCCATGGTGTGAGTACATCTACCCAGGCTGAGTCAGTATCATTATTATTACTGCCGGCTCCTCCATCATGGCTATGGTCATCTACCCTAGTAAACAGAAACCGGACTTTAATACGGCCCCACTGGTCTACATGAATACTTTCGCCTTCTGGCCCGACGACACGAGCACGTTGTGGATAGGCAGGTGGACGATGGACCAGCGGCTGGTATTCAGGAACAACTTTTACCTGACGGCGTATCAGGACCAGTTCATTGGCCTGTCGCTCATCGTTTGAAGATAACCAGTCTTTAATACTGATCAAGCGGTCAATCTGGCTTTGTATATCTTTAGGTAAATTGTTCTGGTTATAAAAGGTTTTTTCATAAATCAGGAACTGTTTGTCAGCTCCAGTATGCTGGTCAATTTCAGGATGCCCATTTAACTCAAACCAGTAACCGACCTGTGCATCCCGTACACTACTGCTTGCCTTAAAATATTTAGCCTGACTATCTTGGTACTGGTTAAAGATAGAATTCAGCTTCTCTACCTGTGCTGAACCTGAAACGGTTGACTGGTCTGCACCATTCAGGTCACCAATCCAGGCTGGACTGGTTGACCAGGCCTGTTCAAGACTCAGACTTTCATTGGCATATTGTTCGCTGTGCTGATGTGTACTTAGTACCGAACCGTTCCCTTCATCCTGACTTAAACTATCTGCCTGCCAGCGTTGTACATGGGCAGCCGTTGACTGAAGATTACGGTAGGCCGTCAGATTGGTGATACTGTCAAAACGCTCAGTCGCATGACTACGATGAAAATTTATCAGGCCACGTTTAAGCGCTGTATAATGCACGTTGTCATCAATCAAACGTAATTTCTGTGGCTGAATTTCCTGTAACTGGTGTGCAACCAGATAGCTTTGCTCATCGACCAGCCAGTTAATGCCCTCGCTACGCCACAAACGGGTTATAAACTCATAATCAGTCTCGTTAGCCTGCATTACAAAAGGACGTACATCATAGTTTTGGGACAGACCACTTAAATCCAGACTCAAACTAGCTGTAAATAATGGACTTTTGGCTTGCCATTCCTTGAATAGAATTTCACTGATTTCAGGTACACTCTTATTCATAAACACCCGACTGTTACGACGTTTATGCCAGAGAACAGTGCCATCTTCCAAGACAAGTTTATAAACGCTGAGCGCTCCATCACTTTGACCTTGACTGGCTTGGGTAATGATGCCCGAATTGCGGCTGAGTTGCCCGGTATCAGTCACTTGGTCAACTGCTACCTGACAACCAATAAATTGCTTTAACGGAAGATGTGCATTAGTTGAGAGGCAAATTAATTCTATTTTTAAACCATGATTGATACGATGCTGCCCATCAATACGTTGCAGAAAGACCTGCTGGTTAAGTTCAGGAAGAGAAAACTGGACATGCAGGGCCCGTTTTAATGCGCCTAACCCCATCTGCTCAAAAAGAGAATAAATATTCTTCAGCATGGTTGCCTTCTTTTTAATTATTGATGTTATAAATTGGGCGCATTTTAATGCAAGATTGCCGTAATCGTCCAGCTTTGGGGTTAAAGTCTTTTTTATTGAATAATAAAAAAGGAGCCGAAGCTCCTTGAATTTACTTAAAGTTAAAAAGGAATTCGTTTATAGCGACGATATTCCGGTTTCCAGAAGTTCTCTTCAATACACTTCTGTAAGAGCTCATCATTAATGAGAGGAGCAACTTCAGCTTCCATAGCTGCTTTCGCAACTTTAAAAGCAATAATTTTAGAGACCTTTTGAATCTCATCAATACTCGGCAATAAGTCTGCCTCTGGATCAATTAACATAGGTGAACAATCTGCCAGGGCATTACTCGAAGCCATAAGCATGCTATCTGTAATCCGGGTGGCGCCACAGGCAATTACACCTAAACCGATACCTGGAAAAATATATGAGTTATTACACTGGGAAATCTCATAAATTTTGCCATGATAGTTGACCGGTGCAAACGGGCTACCGGTTGCAATTAAAGCTTTCCCCTCCGTCCACTGGATAATATCAGCGGGTACAGCCTCAACCTGAGAAGTCGGATTAGAAAGTGGCATTACAATTGGACGCTCACAATGCGCATGCATAGTTTTAATAATTTCTTCAGTAAATAGCCCGGGCTGCCCAGATACTCCAATCAATACACTTGGCTGAGCATTCCTGACCACATCCAGCAGAGAGATAACTTCACCCATATCAGCCCAGTCGGCAATGACATCTGCACGCTGAGCCAGTTTACGCTGGAAATCCCGCAGGTTTGGCTGGTTTTCAGTAATCAGGCCAAAACGGTCGACCATATAAACACGTGCTCGTGCTTCGGTATCAGTTAAACCTTCCGCAACCATTTGTGCCACAATCTGCTCAGCAATACCGCAACCGGCTGAGCCTGCACCCAGGAATGCCACAACTTGATCCTTAAGCTGTTTGCCGGCAGCACGGCTGGCTGCTATCAGGCTTCCTACCGATACTGCTGCAGTTCCTTGAATATCGTCATTAAAACAGCAGATTTTGTTGCGATAAGTCTGCAATATTGGCATTGCATTATTCTGAGCAAAATCTTCAAACTGAATTAAGGCTTTTGGCCAGCGACGTTTAATGGCATTAATCACCTGATCAATAAAGGCATAATACTCATCACCAGTAATACGTGGCTGTCGCCATCCCATATAAATCGGGTCATTTAAGAGTTGCTGGTTATTGGTACCCACATCAATGGTAATAGGCAAGGTATAAGCCGGGCTGATTCCGCCACATGCGGTATATAAAGAGAGCTTGCCAATAGGAATCCCCATTCCGCCAATACCCTGGTCTCCTAAGCCCAAAATACGTTCGCCATCTGTAATAACGATAACTTTTACATTCTTTTTGCTGACATTCTGCAAGATGTCATCAATATGTTCACGGTCCGGATAAGAAATAAAAATTCCCCGGTGTCGACGATATATGTCAGAAAAACGCTGACAGGCCTCACCCACTGTCGGTGTATAAATTATCGGCATCATCTCACTTAGATGATTCTCGATCAGGTGGTAAAACAAGGTTTCATTGGTGTCTTGGATATTTCGTAAATAAATATGCTTATTGATTGCATCATTAAAAGAAGAGTACTGTTGATAAGAGCGCTGGCTCTGTTCTTCGATACTTTCAATAATATGCGGAATTAAACCGTGCAGATTAAATGTACTGCGTTCTTCTTCGGTAAAGGCAGAACCTTTGTTTAATAGCGGGAGTTCTAATAGGGTGTAGCCAGCATACGGAATATATAATGGATGCTTGCTTTGCTCTGTGGTCATTTATCTCATACCTATAGACTTGGTCCAGATTGACTAAAATGTAAGGATCTGTCCAGTCTTCAACTTTCATTCACTTGATTTAACCCTTAGCTTAAGCGCTTTTTATATAAAATGGGTATTTCGAACAGTGATACTGATATGGAGAGTATTTACATAGAGAATAAGAAAGTTGTCAAAGACTGGATCTGGTTTTATATTGTCCTGAACAGGATTCTGATGAAATTTTATTTTGTTATACTTCTGTGCTATTTAACTCTCTGAAAATAATAATGACTAATAATAAAGCTCTACTTTTTGATTTTATTGTTGATTAGTATTTTTCTGGCTGCAGATGGCAACTATTGAGCCATTTTAAAAATAAGGGAAGATTTAAGCTCTGTTTTAAACATAAAAAAAGAATGATTAAATTTTAGCCCAAAGGCATAGTAGATATTCATAAAATCACTCTCAGTCTATTGGGACAGCTCAGTGACACATTCTGAAGAATCCAGCAGGTTTATATAAAAAAGAGAAAGTTTACATTCTTCAAAATAAACCTGAGCAAAATTATATTTTATCTTTTGAATTCAATGGTCAGATAGCTTATCAAAAGCTGGCTTTCTATTTGTAGGAGCAGCAGTGAATAAGTCTAGACTAATAAACTAGAGATTAGACAGATCCGGCTCTTCTCTTACCCGACAATAAAAACTGCCAATCCCTTTGCGCTTTATCATCTTCCAGAAGCGGAATATGTTCAAACAAAAGTCCAAAATAATAAAAATTAATAAAGTCTACTATTCCCGCAACCTTTATACCTTTCATCTTAACCACGCTGAACTGCTAGAAAAACCACTGACCGCACGGAATTAATTAACGCTGAGGTGGAGATGGCGGGGTCATATCAACTAACAGGCCGGCTATACGGCGTACCAGTGGCAACAGGATCAGTACCGCTGGAAATGCAGCCAGCCAAGATAACATCCAGGCACTAAACCAGAGATGAAAGAAATTTTCGACCCAACCTAAACTGCGTAAAAGATTAATCATGGAAATTATTCCACTCATCAGGCAGGATAAAATAAGAGGTATTATCCAGGCAGCGCATGCTGCCGGTAACTTCGGGATACTGCCGATAATGGTCGCACGCGTTTGGTTCATGGTATAACTCTAGGTTTTTAATATAAATTTATAAAATATTTTCCAGATTTCTTGAGGAAAATAAGCAGCATTATAGCATTTCCTGTAATGAAACGGCCAAAGCGCTTTTAATCCCTGTAAATGCACTCCCCCAAGCTGCTGGAAATTTGTTATATTTGCTCTCTTTCCGCGATACTTATTTTTCGACTGATTATGAATACGGCAATACAAGCAGCTCTTGATCATGCAGTACAATCCCTTCAGAACCAAAGGGTACTCCCCACTGAGTGGACCAACAGCAGTAGCCTGACCCGAACCAAAGACCGCAGTCATGGCGATTTCGCATCTAATATTGCCATGATCGGGGCAAAAGCTGCTGGTATGAAGCCGCGTGATCTGGCTGAAAAAATTCTGGCGAACCTGCCTGAAGTGGCTGACATTAGCAAAGCTGAAATTGCTGGTCCGGGCTTTATCAATTTCTTTTTAAATGCTGACCAGCGCTTTGCGGTACTCGACCAGATTCAGGCTCAAAAAGACCAATATGGTCGCACGCAGGTTAATGCTGCGAAAAAAATTCAGGTTGAGTTTGTCTCTGCCAATCCGACATCTAGCCTGCATGTAGGTCATGGCCGTGGTGCTGCTTACGGCATGACCGTCGCTACTTTGCTTGAGGCGACAGGTGCAAAGGTTGATCGTGAATATTATGTCAATGATGCTGGCCGTCAAATGGATATTCTGGCGACCTCTACTTACCTGCGTTATCTTGAACTGTTAGGACAAGATTTAGTTTTTCCTAAAAATGCCTACCAAGGTGACTATGTCAAGGAAATCGCACAGGGCATTATCGACCTGAAAGGTAAAACTTATGTACACCTAGTCGCTGATGTCTATAAAGATGTTCCGGAAGATGTTCAATATGCTGCTGAGCCAGACAGTGAAGGTAATAAAGTCGTTCTCTCTGGTGATAAAGAAAAGCATATTGATGGCCTGATTTTTAATGCCCAGCACTTACTGGGTGAAGGTTATCGAGTGTTTCACCAGGCAGCGCTTAAAGCCATTCTAGATGATATTAAAGATGATCTGGGCGAGTTCGGTGTAACGTTTAATGAATGGTTTAGTGAAGCTTCGCTCACTGAAAAAATTGATGAAGCCCTACAAACCTTGGGTCAACGCGGCTTTTTATATGAAAAAGATGGCAACATCTGGTTTAAATCAACCGAATTTGGTGATGAAAAAGACCGTGTAGTAAAACGCCGTAATGGCCAGACCACTTATTTTGCCTCGGATATTGCCTATCATCTGAATAAACTGCAACGCGGTTATACCGACCTGATTGATATCTGGGGTTCAGATCACCATGGTTATATCTCGCGGGTAAAAGCTGCAATTGAGGCAATGGGCTATGACTCAAAGAAACTGACTGTTTTACTGGTACAGTTTGTGAGTTTATGGCGTAGTGGTGAAATGGTTCAGATGTCTTCGCGTTCCGGACAGTTTGTAACCTTGCGTGACCTGCGTAAAGAAGTTGGCAATGACGCAGCACGTTTTTATTATGTAATGCGTAAATCTGAACAGCATATTGACTTTGACCTTGACCTTGCAGTCTCGCAAAGTAAAGATAATGCCGTATATTATATCCAGTATGCGCATGCACGTATCTGCCGTATGCTAGAAAAAGCCGCGAGTAATGGTATTGTTTTGAATGTCTCTACAGCACGTAGCCATGCACCGCGCCTGGAACTTGATGCAGAAACCGAACTGCTGGCCAAGCTGGCGGCTTACCCGGATATTGTGATTCGTGCAGCCAATGTTTATGAGCCGCATCAGGTCGGTAACTACCTGAAAGAATTGGCAGCGCTTTTCCACGGTTGGTATAATGAACATAAAGTACTTGGTGATGATGCTGAACTGACTCAGGCCCGTCTACTACTTTCTGTAAATGTTCAGCAAGTACTTCGTAATGGCCTGGAACTGCTCGGTGTGTCTGCACCGACTACCATGTAAAATAACAAGAGAGGTTTCCACGTGTTTGGAAAAACGCAACGCGGTGTATCTGAACGGTCAACTAAGCCAAAGCAGCCCCTGATTCCGAAATGGTTGGGGACGCTGGTCGCTATATTGGCTGTACTCTGCCTGGCAGTTATATTGATGCTCTGGAAACCGTGGGAACCGGTTAAACCGAAAAACCAGATTACCTCCGAGCACTACCAGGAAGAAACCAACAAGGATTACCGTTTCTATGACTTGCTGCCACAACAGCAGGTTACACCAATTCCTGAACAGGCTATTCCTGAGACCACTAAAGATACTGCACCTGTAGTAATCGTAGAAGCACCTGAACCAGTACAACCTGCCACGCCGGCAGATGCAGTACCAGCAGATGGTAGCCTGGATGTGACTGAAGCGCCTGTACCACGTCAGCCATCGTTTATTTTACAGGTACGCAGTTTTCCAGATCCTGACAGTGCTGATGCACGCCGTGCCGAAATTATCTTGAATGGTCTTTCTGCTGATGTCATCAAAACCACTGAAAATGGCCAAACCTGGTATCGGGTCATTTCTGGGCCGTATGACTCACAGGAAGCTGCTGTCATTGCACAGCAGACTTTACAACATAGTGGTATTGATTCAATTGTGGTAAAACGTTAGACCTGAAAAAATAGAAAAGGATGCGGTCGCATCCTTTTTTATTTATAGCTGATAAATAATAAATACAGTTATACTTGAGCCTGTTCCGGGTCCCGTGCCTTAGCCTGCTGATAAGCGGGACGCACATGAATTCGGGCTAAATATTTCTGTATATTGGGATAATGTCCTTGTAGGCGTGTTGCCATAGCTTCAAGCGGAAAACTCATCTGGATATCAGCAAAACTGAATTGACCCGCGACATACTCATGCTGGCCCAGATACTGCTCCAGAAAAGCAATATGATCTTTTAAGCGTGGCTGAACAAATCCGGCCCGGATACCATCCGTAATCTTATTGGCAAGCGGACGAATCAGAAAAGGGACCCGCTCTCCTACTTTTGAAATCACCAGTTGAAACACCAGTAAAGGCATCAGTGAACCTTCGGCATAATGCATCCAGTAAATATAATCACGCAGAGAAGCAGGATCGGTTGGCTTAAAATGTGATTCTTGATCATACTGGCTTTGCAGGTATTCCAGGATTGCACCGGACTCAGCCAGTACATGACCGTCATCTGTTAAGATAGGGGCTTTACCCAATGGATGAATGGCTTTTAAACTATCTGGGCCGGTATAATCTGGCTGACGGCGATAAAATTCAATCTGATAATCTAGACCTAACTCTTCTAGAGCCCAAAGAATACGGAACGAACGGGATTGTTCCAGATGATGTAGAGTTAGCATGGTTTTATTCCTGAGTTTATTGTGTTTATAAAAATTAAATTATCAAAACAACAGCAGCTAGCCTATTATTTTATATACTATCACCAGTCATTAGGGGACTTATTTGGCAGGACGCATTTGTCCGGGAACAGGAGGCGCTTCAAGTCGCGGTCCAGCATGACCCTCAACGTTTCCAAAACGGTGATCATGTTTCTCCCATTGCTCACGCGCCTGTCTTATTTCTTCAGAAGTTCGTGCAACCAGATTCCACCACAGGACTATTGGCGTTTCAAATGGTGCGCCGCCTATCAATAAAAGACGGGCATCTTTATTTAATTCAAGTTCAATCTCTTCCAGACCAGGGGGCAATACCAGCATATTTTGTTTATGTAATTCATGGCCGTTCACTTGTGCATTGCCTTCTAGAACAAGAAAACCATATTCAAATTGTGGATTTAAAGTAAAAACCTGCCGACTATCTTCTCTAGCTTTTAAATCAACACCGAGCAACGGACTATAAACCTGTACCGGAGAAGACTGTTCTAGAAATTCACCGACCAGTACAGTACATTGTAGCTGATCCTTTTCGACAACTGGCAACTGAGGATAATGTTCAAATTTAGGTAACATGTTGCGCTGCTCATCAGGTAAGGCAATCCAGAGCTGAGCAGCATGCATCCTGGTTTCTGACTCAGGAGAAACTTCGGTATGGGTAATTCCATATCCTGCTGTCATCAGATTGACTTGTCCCGGCTTAATGAGCTGTTCAGAGCCGATACTATCCCGGTGCATTACCGTTCCTTCAATCATCCAGGTAAAAGTTTGCAGTCCGATATGAGGATGCGGTCCCACCTTCATGCCCTGCCCCGGTTTAAATATGGCTGGTCCCGCATGATCCAGGAAACACCATGCACCAATCATACGTTTATAACGGCTGGGCAGGGCCCGCTGAATTACAGTGCCCTGTCCAATTTCAGCGGTACGGGTAGCTATTTCCTGTAATTGAGTTGCATGCGGCAGTATATGCTCTGCCGGCTCTATAGTTCCGGTCCCTGATTGATTCATCTTGATACTCTTATCATGTTTTATATGAAATCTGCTTGATCTGATTCGGTTATAACGTAAATTTTCCGCATAAAAAAGGACGCTTTCGCGTCCTTTTTAATAAGGGATATTTTAAGCCAGCTAACTAGAGCATTTTAAAACTGATTTATAGAAATCCCTAATAAAATGCTTCACCCTGCAAATAGCCTGTTTATTCCCATTCAATCGTAGCAGGTGGTTTAGATGACACATCATATACCACACGTGATACATCTTTAATTTCATTCATGATACGGGTAGATATACGGTCTACCAGATCATAAGGTAAATGAGCGAAACGTGCTGTCATAAAGTCAACTGTCTCCACAGCACGCAGTGCAATCACCCATGCATAACGACGGCCATCCCCCACTACACCCACAGATTTGACAGGCTGAAATACAGCAAATGCTTGCGCGGTCTTGTCATACCAGCCACTGGCACGTAATTCCTGCATGAAAATATCATCAGCAAGACGCAGAATATCAGCATATTCCTTTTTCACTTCACCCAGAATACGCACACCAAGGCCCGGGCCCGGGAATGGATGACGATAGATCATGCTATGTGGCAAGCCTAAGGTCGTACCCAGTTTACGTACTTCATCCTTAAACAGGTCACGTAACGGTTCAACTAGTTCAAAAGCCAGATCATCTGGTAAACCGCCTACATTATGATGCGATTTAATCACATGGGCCTTGCCCTGTTTGCTGGCAGCAGATTCAATCACATCTGGATAAATCGTACCTTGTGCCAGGAATTTTACACCGTCGAGCTTACGAGCTTCTTCAGCAAAAACTTCAATAAACTCGCGGCCGATAATTTTACGTTTTTTCTCTGGATCAACTTCGCCTGCCAATGCGCCAAGGAAGCGCTCTTCAGCAGCAGCACGGATTACACGGATTCCCATATTCTGCGCAAACATCTGCATAACCTGATCGCCTTCATTCAGACGTAAAAGGCCATTGTCGACAAATACGCAAGTTAGCTGGTCTCCAATCGCTTTATGCAACAATGCTGCTACAACAGATGAATCTACGCCACCTGAAAGTCCCAGCAATACTTTTTCATTACCAATCTGTTCACGTAACTGTTCTACACGTAAATCAATAATATGTTCTGGAGTCCATAGGCCACGACAGCCACAGATCTGATGTACAAAATTGGAAAGTAACTCTGCACCTTTAGAGGTATGTGTTACTTCTGGATGAAACTGGATGCCATAGAAGCGGCGTTCTTCATCAGAAACCATAGCAATTGGACAGCTTGGCGTACTGGCAGTCACACTAAAACCGGCTGGTAGCTGACTCACTTTGTCACCATGACTCATCCAGACATGCAGCTGGTTTTCACGGTCTTGTAGCTGTCCGATCAGACCATCGCGAATCAGGATATCTACTTCGGCATAACCGAATTCATGCACCACACCAGGCTCTACCTTGCCACCCAGCTGTTCGCACATGGTTTGTAGACCATAGCAGATTCCCAGTACCGGCACCCCTAGCTCAAAAACCAGTTGTGGTGCACGCGGACTACCTTCTACGTGGACACTTTCAGGACCACCAGACAGAATAATTCCGTTCGGGTTAAAAGCACGAATGTCTTCTTCAGACATGTCATAAGCATACATTTCAGAATATACGCCTGCTTCACGAACACGGCGTGCAATGAGCTGGCTATATTGAGAACCGAAATCCAGAATCAGAATACGGTCTTCAGTAATTTGGGTATTGGTAGTCATGACAAACAACTATGAAAGGCAATCGAAGTAAGCGCGCTATTCTAGCATTTTTTGATGTATTAAGCACATTATACAGACATATCAATTTTTTAAAATTTTTTGATGATGGGCTTTTTTCATAGCGGAAAAAACAGAAAATAGTCCTTAATCTGTTTTTCAAGGATTGATAATGAATGACTCTTCTCTTTCCTCAAGAGTTTATTGATATTTTTGAACTCCCTATATAAATGTATTTTTTTATATTTTGCTGCTGACTTTCAGCATAGGCACTGCTAGGATTTGGTCACCCCGTATGCTTGTTTTTTCCCATGGAACTCCTCGATTTTATCTTACACGTTGACCAGCATTTACTCGAATTTGTCCGCGATTATGGCATATGGATTTATGCAATTTTATTCCTGATTATTTTTGTCGAAACAGGTCTGGTCGTCATGCCCTTCCTACCCGGAGATAGCCTATTATTTGCAGCCGGTGCAATTGCTGCTTCTACCGGCATGATGGATCCATGGGTGCTGGGTATCTTGTTATTTATTGCTGCTGTACTGGGCGATACACTTAATTATCATATTGGTCGGTTGGTGGGCCCCAAAGTCTTTGAAATCAACTCACGTTTTATCAATAAAGAACATCTGTTTAAAACCCAGCGTTTCTTTGAGCGGCATGGCGGTAAAACTGTAATCTTTGCGCGTTTTATTCCTTTTGCCCGGACTTTTGCACCCTTTGTAGCAGGGGCCGGTAGCATGAACTATAAATATTTTCTAAGTTATAATATTGTTGGGGCCTTTTGCTGGGTTGGATCTTTTATTGCACTAGGTTATCTGTTCGGTAACATGCCTATTGTTAAAGATAATTTTACCCATCTGATTTTCGGTATTATTATTTTAAGTATTCTGCCTGGTATTATTGGTTTTATCCGGCAAAAAATTATAAATAAACGAACAGTGGCTGAAAAAAGTTAAGTGCTATTACAACTTTTCTATCATCATTTATACCGTATAAATATAGCCGATTTTTTAAAATGATCGGCTATATTAGTTTCAAGAACACATCTGCTTTAATTCAGAAAGTTAACATTAACAAGGTATTCAAAAAAAATTATAACGGCTCTATAGTATAATATCCGCCATACATCTTTAGAAGATAGACAACTCTATAACAAGAACCTGAGCTGGATAAATATATCTAAATTATGACCGATCATAATACTGAGGATCTATCGCTTTCTGCTTCAAAATAGCGAGACCCTAAATTTGATATATAGCCGATAATTTATAACAGCCATAGAGGCACAGTCAGTTATAACCTTTTTCTCCAATACCCATACTCAAAAGTAGAGTTATATAAATATTTTAGCTTAAGTGGTAGCACGTTTAACCAGCCGGATCGGACAGTTTTTAAACTGGGCAGCTTGTGCAATAGCTTCTTGTTCACCCAAAAGACGCGCGGTTTCAGTCCGCTTTGTATTTGAGGACTGCCCCATATTTACCGAAACAGATGGCCCGATTCCCCAGCCGCCACGGCTGCCCCAACCACCTCCAATTCCTACACCTAAACCTACACCTGTACGTGTAGCAGGTGTTACGCCCTGATCGAGATATTGTTGAATACGGTTATATTCACTCTGCAATTGCTGGCAGTTTAATGCCTGATATTGAGTGGGAGAAACATAGCTGGGTTTTACAGGGGTTGCACAGGCACTTAATAACAAAGCCGATACAGCAGCCACAGATAAATAGATTCTTTTCATTGAGAATTCCGGACGCAAAGCTTGTCTCTTTATTAAACAATCTGTCTACCAACCAGGTCAAATCATATTCAGTAAGAAATTCGTGATGAGATGGGATGGCATATATACGTGCTGATTTAATTACAAAGAAAAGCTCTGAAATGAACTCCTTTAACCAGTCTATAAATTAACCACACCGCTACTCAAGCTGTATATGGCGTGCTAAAAGTTTGGCTTAATGGTCACGAGTAAAATAATGGCAATAAAAGCAAATAAACCAATGGCCAAACCGGCTCGACGCTGTACTAATAACATAGAATCATCCTTGCGAAAAGCCTTCATGAGCGAAGAAAACAGAACGATAAACAGAATAATCTTGGCATAAAACCAAGGCTGTACCATAAACTGATTCATCACTAATAAAATAATACCTGTTAAAATGATCAGGCTAAAGGATAAGTGCTGTAGTGCGACCAGTATCTTACGTCCGATGGGGTTTGGCTGGTTGCCCTGTGTTCCGATAAATAGGGTCAGGCCACGCAGCACAAAAACGATCAGAGCTAGTGTGGCACTGCTCATATGTATAATTTTTAAGAATAGATGAGTATCCATGTATAATTCATACTCTTGTTAAACTTTAGGTGCATGGGCGCATTCAGGACTTGCAGGTGCAATTCCCGGCCATTCAGTCGGTAAATAAGCATGAATAGCCAAGGCATGGATATTGCCAGGACTCATCAAATCTGCTGTCAGAGCATAAATTTTCTGATGACGCTGTACCAATCGCAGGCCAATAAAAGACTCACTGACAATAATAACTTTAAAGTGTGTTTCTTTACCCGGGAAATAACCGCCATGACTTGAAGATTCATTAACTACCTCAAGATGAGTAGGTGACAAAGTCTGTAATCGTTCAATCAGTTGCTGTTCTAGGCTCATAACTAGTCCTCTGAGTGATTATTGGAGTGGAATTGAAGTATACGTGTTCCTCAGCCAGCTTACCTTAGTAAAATCTTTATGTTTTACATCTTTTTATAGTTATACCTCGATATAAAACCAACTACCTTGTGCTGAATGACAAGGCAAACAGGCTAAAAGATGATAAAAGTTGAATTTAAATAGCTTAAAATGATTTTATTTTATGCAATCAGTTCAATATTCTGTAGAAAAATGTTGACCGGTATCTTCCATAATGTATTATAAGCGGCACGCGGGAATAGCTCAGTTGGTAGAGCACAACCTTGCCAAGGTTGGGGTCGCGAGTTCGAGTCTCGTTTCCCGCTCCAGATTTTTTAGTTCAAGTTTTTATAAAAACTGCTCAATATGCGGGAATAGCTCAGTTGGTAGAGCACAACCTTGCCAAGGTTGGGGTCGCGAGTTCGAGTCTCGTTTCCCGCTCCAGATTCTAAAAAGCCTCAAGTTGAACTTGGGGCTTTTTTAATGCTAATCGAATATATTGTTTTTGAGTTAAAATCAAAAAGCTAAAGCAAAATTTATAAGTTTAAAAATAAGCTATCCTTAAAATCGTATTGTTAATAAAGTCATATATTTGTGGGTATAGAATCATACCAGTCATAAGAACATTTTAGCCAAGGAAGCCGTGCTACTGGTAAAATGAGTAATGTTCACTGGCCCTATAATAAATATATAAAGACTTACCGGATAATAAGAATATAGCTGCAGCAGGTTAACCTATCCGAATTATGGATAAGTAAGATCTTTAATTTTTATATAATGCTTTTTTTATTTAACTGCTAAAGACAGGTTATATATTCAAGTTTAATTTACTTTTATGTTCTTTATTTTTTGTAAGCGTAAGTGATTGATACTTAGAATAACTTTTCGAAGGTCTATAATAAGATCCATCTTTATAAAAATTGATCATCACTCATGACTGTACTTACCTGCTTTAAAGCTTATGACATCCGTGGCAAGCTCGGAACAGAGCTGAATGAAGAGATTGCTTATAAAATTGGCCGTGCCTATGGACAGATTTATCAGCCTCAGACTGTGGTGGTGGGGTGTGATATTCGTCTTAGCAGTGAGTCTCTAAAACAGGCCACTATTCGCGGCTTAAATGATGCCGGCGTTAATGTACTGGATCTGGGTATGACTGGAACCGAAGAAGTTTACTTTGGGGCTTTTCATCTAAATGTACAAGGTGGAATCGAGATTACTGCCAGTCATAATCCGATGGATTATAACGGTATGAAACTGGTCCGTGAAAATGCACGCCCCATCAGTGCAGATACGGGTTTAAAAGATATTCAGGCTTTAGCTGAGAGTGAAAACTTTACACAGATACAAAAACCAGGAACTACCCAGTCTTATAATATTCTGCCAGAGTTTGTTGAACACCTGATGAATTATATCGAACCTGGCAAGATTCGCCTGCTTAAACTGGTCGTTAATGCCGGAAATGGTGCGGCCGGACATGTAATTGATGCTATTGAGACTAAATTCCGGACCTTAGATATACCGGTAGAGTTTATTAAAATTCATCATGAGGCCAATGGGCATTTTCCGAATGGTATTCCCAATCCGATTCTGGTTGAAAACCGTGATGTTACCCGCCAAGCGGTACTGCAACATCAGGCAGACCTAGGTATTGCTTGGGATGGCGACTTTGACCGCTGCTTCCTGTTTGATGAAAAAGGGCAGTTTATTGAAGGATATTATATTGTCGGATTGCTGGCACAGGCATTTTTGATTAAACAGTCGGGTGAAAAAATTGTGCATGATCCGCGTCTGGTATGGAATACCCTAGATATTGTCGAGCAGTACCATGGTGTTGCAGTCCAGTCCAAGTCAGGTCATGCTTTTATTAAAGATGTTATGCGGGAACACAATGCTGTGTATGGCGGCGAAATGAGTGCTCACCATTATTTTCGTGATTTTGCCTACTGTGATAGTGGAATGATTCCATGGTTACTCATTATTGCCCTGCTGTCAGAAACCGGCCAAACACTATCGAGCCTGGTTGAGCGTATGATTGAAAAATTCCCTTGTAGTGGTGAGATCAATTTTAAGGTTGAAGATACTCAAAAGACAATTGAGAATATCTTGGCACATTATCAATCACAACAACCGCAAATTGATAAGACTGACGGGATCAGCCTGAACTTTGGAGAATGGCGTTTCAATGTTCGTGCTTCAAATACTGAACCTTTGCTACGCCTGAATATTGAAATCCAGGCTGAACGGACTGCGCGACCGATGCTGCACTATATTGATGAACTGACCGCACTTATTCAGGGAAGTTAATATAAAAAATTATAAAAAACGGAGTATTGACTCCGTTTTTTCTTTTCAGGAATGATAACCTTGCGGATTTTGCTGCTGCCATTTCCAGCTATCTTTTAACATATCTTCCAAGGTATATCGTGGCTGCCAGCCCAATTCAGCCATTGCACGCGAATTATCTGCAAAGGATATTGCAACATCACCTGTACGGCGAGGAACAAACTCAAATGGAATCTTGACTTGATTCACTGCTTCAAATGCATTTTTTACCTGTAATACCGAAGATCCTTGACCAGTACCGATATTCCAGGCACGACATCCCTGTGAATTTAAACGGTTATTTAAGGCACATAAATGGGCATTTGCCAAGTCAACCACATGTATATAATCACGGATACCCGTTCCATCTACCGTGTCATAATCACTTCCATAGATTGACAATTTTTCACGGCGACCCACTGCTACCTGGGTAATATACGGCATTAAATTGTTTGGAATACCTTGTGGATCCTCACCAATCTGACCACTTTGATGGGCCCCAACCGGGTTAAAATATCTTAATAACGCAATAGACCACCGCTCATCCGCTATAGAAAGTTTCTCTAAGATCTGCTCAACCATTAGCTTGGTGTAGCCATAGTTATTGCTTGGCATACCTGTTGGCATTTCTTCTTTTAAAGGAGAGATATTGGCTTCGTCATAGACTGTAGCAGACGAGCTAAATACCAGCCGATATACCTGAGCTTTCTGCATCGCCTGAACCAGAGCTATACTGCCTGCAATATTGTTATCAAAATACACCAGCGGCACCTGCTGGCTTTCCCCAACTGCTTTCAGCCCAGCAAAATGAATAACGGCATCAATTTTATATTCATCAAATATCTGGTCAAGCACCTGATGGTCTCGTATGTCACCCTGAATAAAAACCAGTGACTTTTGTGTGAGCTGTTGTACTCGATGCAAAGCCTCTTCTGAACTGTTACTTAAATTATCAAGCACAATTACTTCATGTCCGGCTTGGAGTAACTCTACACAGGTATGCGAGCCAATATAGCCGGCTCCACCTGTGACTAAAACTTTAGCCATAATATTGACCTAATAACACTTTAATTAAACCTTGGGTAGAAGCATCCAGCTGAGAAATATTTTCCTGCTGACGATTCAGTATGGGGAGCAGTTCATTCGCAATCTGCTTACCCTTTTCCACTCCCCATTGATCGAATGGGTTAATATTCCAGATAACTGACTGTACAAAAACTTTATGTTCATAAAGTGCGATCAGCATTCCCAGACTAAATGGATTAAGTTCTTGTAACAGCAGGGTACTGCTTGGCTGATTACCTTCATACTGCTTATAGATCGGCAATTGTGCGGACTCTTCCTGATTCAGGGCTGCATTGCCAAATGCCAGTAAACGCGACTGCGCCAGACAGTTAGACAGAGCGAGGTGATGCTGTTCTACCAAGGCTTCAGCATTCTGGATATAGGTAAACTGATTAGCATTATAACGCTTGACTGGAGCAATAAAATCACAACTTACCGCTTGTGTTCCCTGATGCAGCAACTGGTAAAACGCATGTTGTGCATTTGGGCCTACCTCACCCCAGATAATAGGACAGGTATTATAATTTACCCGTTCGCTATTGCGCTGTACAGATTTGCCATTTGACTCCATTTCCAGCTGCTGCAAATAAGAGGCAAAATATTTCAGGCGGCCATCGTAAGGCAAAATGGCATGGGTCTGTATTTCCAGAAAATTACTGTTCCATACCCCGAGTAAAGCCATCAGTACGGGGATGTTTTTATGTAATGGAGCTTCCTGAAAATGCCGGTCTACTGTGTAAGCACCGCCCAAAAATTGTTTGAAGCCTTCAATTCCAATGGTTAGGGCAATCGGTAGACCAATACAGGACCAGAGTGAATAGCGTCCACCGACCCATTCCCATAACAGTAACTGGTTTTCAGGCACGATCCCCCATTCTGTCATTTTTTCAGGCTTGGTAGAGACTCCAATAAAATGACTTTTTAAAATATGGGGATGCTGGCCGAGTTCTTTTTCTAGCCATTGCCGTGCAGTCTGGGCATTTGACAGGGTATCGATGGTACTAAAAGATTTTGATGAAATAATAAAGAGGGTGGTTTCAGGACGTAACTGATGCAGCAGATCTGATAGCTGACTACCATCAATTGTGGAAACAAAGTGGACCCCCAGAGATCTGCGGCTCTGAACCTTGAAATCACCTAATGCATAAGTGGTCATCAGAGGACCAAGATCTGATCCACCTACTCCAATATTTACAACATCCCGTATTACTTCACCAGTCGCGCCGCGGAACTGTCCAGCATGGATTTTCTCGACCAACCCATACATACGTTGTAACTGTTCATGGACCTGTGCTGCCAGATCAGCATGTTTTACTTCATTTTCAGGCAACCGCAAGGCCCAGTGCATAGCTGCACGCTGCTCGGTGTAATTAATTTCCTGCTCAGAAAATAATGCATGAATCCATTCTGGTAACTTCTGCTGTTCAGCCAATGCTACCAGCTGTCCTATGACATCCTGATTTACCCGATGCTTGCTATAATCAAAGGTCAACTGTTCAATATGAATAGAATAATCATTGAAGCGGTCTGGTTCATTCTTAAATAGATCATTTAAATGCTGGGCTTTGAGTGCCTCAGCCAACTGTTCCAGCTTCTGATAGGCCGGCATATTTTTGGGAAACTCTGATGTCTGTTGTATATTCTGGTTCATATGCGCCCCACTCCTTCATAGGCAAAACCTTGGGCTCTGACATAAGCTGGGTCATAAATATTACGGCCATCCAGAATCATAGGATGTGCCATTAACTGTTTTAAACGGGAATAGTCTGGACTCCAGTAGGCTTTCCACGCTGTCATCAGACATAGGGCGTGAGCATCCTGTACTGCTTCATAAGGATTACGGCAGAGAATCAGGTCTTCACGCTTACCATAATAGTTTTCCAGATCTGGTAGAGCAGCCGGGTCATGCAGTTTTACAGTGACCTGCTGCGCCCATAAGGCTTCCAGCATGGTATGCACTGGAGAATTAATGGTACTGCTGGTATTTTCCTTAAAAGCCGCACCCCAGATTGCAACCGTTTTACCTTGCAAGTCACAGCAGTAATAATTCCATAATTTACGGAAAAGTATTTCCTTCTGCTGCTCGTTAATCTCCCAGACCTGCTGTAAAAGGCGACTGTTGGTACCACTACTCGACATAGTTTCTGACAGGGTCAGAATATCCCTGGAGAAATTATCGCCCCCGAATCCGACTCCCGGTTGTAAATAGCTTGAACCAATCCGGCTGTCAGCACCTAGGCCCAAACGTACATTTTCAATATCAATATGCAATTTTTCTGCGACCTGGGCCAAGTCATTCATATAGCTGATGCGGGTGGCGAGCATGCCAGAAATACTCAGCTTGGTAAATTCTGCATCCAGTATGGGCATGAACAGATACTGCTGGCTCAACGGAAAAAATGGTCTCAGCAGCTCACGGGTCTGGGTTTGGGCAAAATCATAATATTTTTCATCAATACCAATTACGACTTCACGTGAGTGAGTAAAACTCTCGGCCGACTTGCCCTCCTGAATCATGTCAGGCAAGTAAACCCAGGCATCTTTAGCCAGAATTTTCTGTAGTGAAGCTGTACCCTTCAAACCAAAAGTAGAACCATTGATCATTAATTTCGGGTGGATAATGGGTTGACGGCTTAAATGCTGGACAATATCTAAGGCTTCCTGAAAACAGGAGGGATTAAAACCAAAAAAATAGACATCAATATCTTCTTTTAAACTGCTTAAACTGGTCTCTTTTAAATTCCCCAAGTGTTTTTGCCGGCTCAGAAGCTCAAGTAGCTGGGTATCTAGGGTAAGACCTGGTGCACAGGTTTCTTCGAGTCCCTGACACCAGTAGACCTGGTGGCCTGTCTCTGCCCATAAAGCACTCATTACCGCGGCTTGTAAGGTTGCGCCAAATACCGCAATTTTCATAGTGCCTCCTGCTTTAAAAATTAAGTTCCTGAATTAATGCCTTAAAGTCTGTACCCAGCTGCGGATGATTAACCCCATAATGTAACACTGCCTTGAGGTAACCCAACTTGCTACCACAATCAAAAGTCTGTCCCTGCATCCGGTAAGCTTCTACTGCCTGTTTCTGCTGTAGAAGCGCAATCGCATCCGTTAACTGAATTTCATTACCGGCACCCTTGGGCGTCTGCTCAAGCAGCTGCATAATCTCTGCCGGTAAAATATAGCGGCCAATCACGGATAGATTAGAGGGCGCTGTACCAACTGCAGGTTTTTCAACAATTCCCTGCATGGCTATACTTTGCCCTGCTTCAGGTAGAAGAGAGACCTCAACAATACCGTACTGATCCACCAGCTCATCCGGTACGGCCTCTACCATGATCTGGGCAGCCTGTGCAGTCTCATAACGCTGCATCATTTGTGCCAGATCATTTATACCTTTCTCATTTTTCACCAGAACATCAGGTAACAGAACAGCAAAAGGTTCATTCCCTACTACTGCTTTGGCACAGAGCACAGCATGACCCAGCCCGAGTGGCTGTGGCTGGCGTACACTAATAACACTAATATGAGAAGGAATAATTTCAGTAATTTCTTTTAGCAGGTCAAACTTCTTTTTTTGTTCTAACGTGGTTTCGAGCTCAAAATTACGGTCAAAGTAATTTTCAATAGCTCCCTTAGACGCATGGGTTACCAGAATAATTTCTTCAATTCCAGCCTCTACTGCTTCACGTACCACATATTCAATCGCCGGGCGGTCAACAACAGTTACCATTTCTTTAGGAATAGACTTACTGGCGGGTAAAAAGCGGGTTCCCAGTCCCGCTACCGGAAGAATCGCTTTTTTAATCTGCATATTATTTCCAAAGTTTAGTTTACTGAAACAAGTCCACTGCGTTTATAACCATCAACATAATATTCAAGCTGGCCAAGTGCCCAGTCAATATCAGTCTGAATAGCTGTCATGTTATTAATACGTTCAAATACAGGTAACAGCTCGCTAAAGGTATAGTGTTTTTCAAATGACCTTAAAATACGGCTATGTTCTGTAATTTGTGTATTGTCATGATCAATCAGCAATTCTTCATATAATTTTTCACCTGGGCGCAGACCACTATAGCGAATCTCTATATCGCCTTCGGTTGTATCTTGTTCACGAACTGTTAAACCACTTAAAGATACCATCTGCCGTGCCAGATCCTGGATCCGTACCGGCTCCCCCATATCAAGTAAAAATACATCGCCACCTGTACCGAGTGCCCCGGCCTGAATTACCAGCTGTGAAGCCTCAGGAATAGTCATAAAATAACGGGTAACCTCAGGATGGGTCACAGTAATCGGACCACCTTTAGCAATCTGCTGTTTAAACAGAGGTACTACTGAACCAGATGAGCCCAATACATTACCGAAGCGCACGATACTGATCTGGGTCTGGGTCTGTTCTTCTGCCATTGCCTGACAGTATAGCTCTGCCATGCGCTTGGATGCCCCCATTACATTTGTCGGGCGGACTGCCTTGTCGGTTGAGATCAGTACAAAGGTTTCTACAGCCTTTTTAATGGCAGCATTCAGACTATTGGCCGTACCAATCGCATTATTTTTAAGACCGGCAATCGGGTTACATTCGACCAGTGGCACATGTTTATAGGCTGCAGCATGGTAAACCGTCTGTACTGCGTACTGTTCAATTACCCGTTCCAATTTCTGCTGGTCGAGCACGGTCCCTAGAATTGGAATAATCTCGCATTGGGTCGCCAGTCGCAGTTCTTTATCAATACTGTACAGGGCAAACTCGGTTAATTCATAAATTACCAGACGTAAAGGCTGGTTTTTAATAATCTGGCGGCATAATTCCGAGCCGATTGACCCACCTGCCCCAGTCACCATAACTACCTTATTATGAATGTTTTTAGCCAGAAGGTGATCAATTGGCGGCACAGGATCGCGGCCAAGCAGGTCAATAATATCTACTTCACGGATATCGGCGATTTTAATATCACCATCTACCAGCTTAGTCAGGCCTGGAAGCTCGGTAATTTTAAGCCGTGCCGGTTCCAGCTGTTTAATAATTTCGCTTTTACGGACCCGGCTAGCCGAAGGAATAGCAATTAAAATCTCTTCTATATGATATTTTTTAAGAAGCTCAAGTGCCTTTTGAATAGAATAGACACACAGGCCTCCAACAATATGACCCTGCAAGTTTGCTTTATCATCTATAAAAAATACAGGTAAGTGTTCATCTGAACGAAATAATGCTGCGGCAATCTGCTGGCCGGCATAACCAGCTCCATAAATCGCAATACGTTTACGTCCCAAACCAGATTGTAAAGCACCTTTAATGACAAAACGGATGATTGCCCGGCTAAACCATACCCAGCCAAACATCATAAAGCCGAACATAAAAGGAATAGACATCGGGATAAAAGCAGGAGAAAAATAGGCCAAGGCATAAAGTGTGCCAATCATTAACAGCATGGCAAGTGCCAGCTTGACCATAAAAAATTCATTGAAGGTACGTACAATAAAACGGTAAATACCGCAGATTGCCAGACAGATGACTCCAATAATGCTTACCAAGAAAGCGCCATGATCTAGGCCAGGTACTACCTCAACACTCAAGTCAAATTGGCGAATGGCATAACAGAGCCACAGGAGTACCGGAAAGACAATTAGATCCAGTAAGACTAGAAAACCCTGTTTAATAAGTCGGGGAGCTGATGCAAGTTTAAAAATAAGTTGTTTCACGATGATCTTCTAGTATGAATTATTTCATCAAATGCAAATCTTTATACGCCTTTGCTTTTGATAAATAAATATTTTTTACCCGAGTACTACAATAAACATGAAATATGAAAACAAAAAAGAGCCAACATGTGCGTTAATTTTATATTAGCTTCAACAACGATCAGGTATTCATCATTTTTATGACTTTTTGAATCACTTCAACTGTTTTAACTAAATTTTCAGTGCTTAAAGTCGGATGCACTAAAAACATTAAGCTGGTCTCGCCCAACTGCTTTGCTTGTGGAAGACGCTCAGCCGGTCGCCATGGTGTATGATCAAATGCATGTTCAAGATACACTTCTGAGCATGAACCACTAAAACACGGAACGCCCAGGGTATTAATTTCCTGCATGATCCGGTTACGGTCCCAGCCTTTTGGCAGGTTTTCTGGCTTCACCTGTACATAGCATTTATAGTAAGCATGTACAAACTCAGGTGGTAGATTCGGTACAGAAAAATACTGACTTTGTGCACAGGTATCTAGAATTTTTTGAGCATGTTCAGTTCGCTTCCTGGTCCATTCTGGCATTCTTTTTAACTGGATCCGGCCAATGACTGCCTGCATTTCCATCATGCGCCAGTTAGTTCCAAATGAATCATGTACCCAGCGAAAGCCTGGTGGATGCTGCTTGTGATAAATACTGTCAAAGTTCTTGCCATGATCTTTATAAGACCACATTTTTTTCCACAGCGCTTCATCATTGGTAGTGACCATACCGCCTTCACCCCCTGTGGACATAATTTTATCCTGACAGAATGACCATGCCGCAATATGACCGATGGAACCGGCTGGCCGGCCTTTATACTGTGCACCATGTGCCTGCGCACAGTCTTCAATTACATATAGTCCTTTATCAGCAGCCAGTTGCATGATAGGGTCCATATCACACATCCAGCCCGCCAGATGCACACAGATAATTGCTTTGGTATCTGGTGTTAAAACAGCTTCAATCGTAGCACGGGAAATATTTTGTGAATCCAGCTCGACATCGGCAAAAACAGGATTAGCACCGGCTGTGACAATTGAACTGGCAGAGGCCAGAAAAGTGCGTGAGGTGACAATCACATCATCCCCCGGTCCGATACCTAAAGCTTTTAATGCCAGATCAAGTGCGACCGTACCATTGGCGAGTGCAATTGCATATTTGGTGCCGGTATAGTGTGCAAATTCTTTTTCAAATTCCCGGCATTCCTGGCCTGTCCAGTAATTGACTTTATTGGAGAGCAAAACTTGAGAGACGGCACTGGCTTCTTCTTGAGTAAAGCTTGGCCATGGTTCAAATGCAGTATTTAGCATGGTACGACCTAAAATTAAATGATAATAAAAAATTAAAAAAAATTATTTCTTTTCAAGTATACGCGCCGGGTTTCCAATGACAGTAACCCCAGGAGGTACACTTTTTGTAACTACTGCCCCCATGCCCACTACAGCACCTTTACCAATGACCAGAGGGCGGTCTGGTGTACCCTGTTTAATTACTGCACCTGTTCCAATATAGGCATGGTCTTCAATATGAATATTACCGTTACACTTAACGCCAGGCGCGAAAGTCACGTAATCTCCAATTACACAGTCATGAGCGACATAGCTATAAATATTGGCATGAAAGAATTTTCCAATTTTGATATTGGATGTCAGACAGGTGAAAGGACAAAGTAAGCTCCCTTCACCAATATGAACCTCATCCAGAATAACTGTATTGCCTGCATGAATATCTAGATGCTGTACCTGGTCCTCATTTAAACATTGAACCAGTTTTTCACGAACTTGACTGTTTGCGATAGCAATAGTTACAGCCTTATGGATATTTGGTATAGCGAGAAAATCCTGATAACTTAAAACGACATAGCCATTTAAACTAGTGCCAGCTTGGCCATCATCGATAAAAACAAAATTATCTTTGGCTAAGGTTGGAAATTGTTGGCGAACCAATGGCATAACTTCTTTACCAAAACCACTTGCACCATAAATACCAATATATAAAGTTGTCATCATATTTCGTCCTTATTTTGTGAGCCCGTAAAACGTGTCATAGTCGCTTCACCCTTAGCACTGATATCATCTTTTGCTAAAACTTTATGTACCGTTTTAAACATGATTTTAAAGTCGAGCCATATCGACTGATTTTCGACATACCAGGTATCGAGTTTAAACTTTTCTTCCCAGCTGATGGCATTACGACCATTGACCTGAGCATAGCCGGTCATGCCCGGACGTACATCATGGCGTTTGGCTTGTTCAGGGCTATAAAGTGGGAGGTATTCCATCAGTAGAGGTCGCGGCCCAACAATACTCATATCTCCCTTGATCACATTCCAGAGTTCTGGCATTTCATCGAGACTACTCGAACGTAACATTCTTCCAAAGGGTGTTAACCGTTCACTATCAGGTAATGGCTGCCCGTTTGCATCTATTGCATCCTTCATTGTGCGAAACTTGATCATTTCAAACGGCCTGCCATGTAAGCCGGGGCGAACCTGTCGAAAAAGAACAGGTGAGCCAAGATTTTTTTTCACTTTATAAGCTACAAAGGTATAAAGCGGTAAAAGCAGGATTAAGGCAATAGAAGCGATAATAATATCGAGAAAGCGTTTTAACATTTAGATTAAACCCATTTCTTGCATCATATGTGCGTTTACCTGATGTACATCGTATTTATGAAGTGCAATTTCTCGGGAGCGTTTTCCCATTTGAGCAATAAGCTCTGGCTGAAGAATCAGTTTTTCCATTGCTTTTACTAAATTTTCCACAGATTTTACTTCAACCAGAAATCCATTATCGCCATCGGTAACAGTTTCACGACAACCAGGCGCATCAGTGGTAATAATTGCCCGGCCCATTGCCATGGCCTCTAAGACTGTACGGGGTGTGCCTTCACGATAAGATGGCAAAACATAAACCGAGCTTTCTGCAATTGCAGGGCGAACATCAGAGAGTTTTCCCCAGTATTTTAATGTATTACTGGCAATCCACTGATCTAGTTCTGGCTGACTAATGGCCGACGGATTTTCATCAATCCAGCCCACCAGATTAAACTCTACATATGGATATTTATGTTTGATGATTTTTGCTGCTTCAGCATATTCACGGATACCTTTATCTACCAGTAAACGTGCAATCAGCAAGAAGGATATTTTGACTTTTTGATCAACCGTGACAGGTAAAGGTAATACATTAAAGTCAGCAACATTAACCCCGGAACCGTTCACTACTACTGTGGGTATTTGAGCATTTAAAAGCTTTAAATCCTGAAAAAGTTTTAGGTCATCCGGGTTTTGGAAAAATGCCTTATGACTGCGCGACAATGCCTGCTGGTATAAACCATGAACCAGTTTCTGAAAAACACTACGCTTAGTCTGAGTTTCTACATTTTGAAATGCATAACCTAGACCGGTAATTAGGGTGTATCGATTTGGGACCTTTGCCAACCATGCGGCGAGTGTTCCATATATAACCGGCTTGATCGTATAACATAGAACATAATCAGGTTTAATTTTCTTTATAAGCGTATACATACACCTTAAGGTTTTTAAGTCCGCTACCGGATTGGTACCTGTACGCTGCATGGAAACTTCATGTACGAAATAACCTAAATTTAGTAGTTTTTCATGCTCGGCAGAAAAAGAAGTCAGATTAGGTGCAATAATATGGATTTCATAGCCTTGCTGATGGATCGCTTCGAGTAACTTTCCACGGAAGTTTAAGACGGAAGGTAAAAAACTTGAAATTAATAAAAAATGCATTATTTTTTATTCCAGTAGGAATTAATATTTCTTGTTCCGATAACTGATAAAAGTAAGAAAACAACACATGGAAGAAACATCCACTTTTGGCGCATAGCAATACCTAGATTTGCTGTGGTAGTAGCTAATATAATTAAAGAAATAATAAAATATGACCATAAAAAAATTCTATTTGAATCCACTACTGGTTTGTTCTTCTTAAAATAAGCAATAATACCTAATAAAAAAATTATAACCAAAATGACATTATCTAAAGATGCTAATAGTGATAAGAAACTATGAGCTTCGAACGGTAGAGGTCTAAATAAATAAGTAATTATTTGCATTGGAAGGCTCATAGATGCAATATCCAAGCTACTACCACCACCTAAATTAGAATTTTGTCTTTTATCGACATATTCACCAACATCTGATAAATCTTCAGACTCACTCAGACCAATATAATTCAACATAATAGGTAGGATTATAGCTACTGAAATCAAGGATATAAGGCCAAAAAATATTTTTGCATAAATTTTAGTTTTCTTATCAAAAACAAGAGCAATTACAAATGAAATAGCCATAATAGTACCCATATGGGGCCTAATCATAAACATTATAAAGATACTAAAATATAATAATATTTTTCTATTCTTAAACTCTAATGACGACCATAAAGCAAGACCGACAGCCATAAAAGAAAATGCATCTTTACCTAGCGCAGTTGTCCAAAAGCTAAGTGATGGCAACAATAATAATATTAAAGCTAAAAACTTTATTTTATTATTTGCACCATAAATCGCCTTCTGAATTACTCCACAGAATGCTAATAATCCAATATAGCCAATGAAGTTATTTAACAAAAACATATCAAAATAAGAAAATCCTAAATTTACAAAAAACCTCGTAATTAAAACAATAAAAGATGTTCCAAAATTAAAATCTATTAATTCATTACTCATAGCTCTCGCATAATATACTACTGAGTCTGCTCCCTGAATAAGTGAATAGTAAAAATAAAAAATACAAAAAATAGAATGCCAAAAGAATAAAAAAATACTTTTTCTAAAATTAACTTCAAAATACTCACATATTTTTAAAGAAAAAATCGTAAAAATACAGACTAATATTGGAGTCCAATAAAAATTAATAAATGGATCAATATTAGTTCCCATAATAAACTACCTTAAAAATAAGATTAAAAAAAATCCCTTTAATCATTCCAAATCCTACTATATTCTTTATAAATATTTTTAATTGAAAAATTACTCTCAACTCTATCTCTAACTATTTTTTTTAATCTTATTTTTTCATCTGTAGGTAAATGAAAATATCTTAATACAGCAGTCTTTAAAGCATCAGTATCTTTAGGAGATACTATATAATGATCATTTGCTACTATATACTTAGCATCTCCTACATCTGTACTAATACAAGGAATACCTGATGCCATAGCTTCTACTAAAACATTTGGGAAACCTTCGGTAATAGAGGTCATCAACAAGACATCAATAGATTTATAAAAATTTGGCATATCAGAAACTTGATCAAGCAAATGTACTTTTTTAGCATCAAGTTGATGCTGTTCAAATAACACCTTTACCTCTGGATTATCAAGTGTTGCACCACTACCTGCAACCTTAAAAATAATGTCTTCATCTTTAAGTAAGGCCATCGTTTCAAACAAATAGTTATAACCTTTAGCGGGATGATAGCGACCTGCAAAGCCTATTGTAACAGGTTGATGTAGGGTGGTACTGGGCTGAAATTGATCTAAAAAAACTCCATTCGCAATTACTTGTTGGTTTATATTGTTAAAACCAAATGCTCGGTGCTGTTCTAACGATGAATAGGCACAATAGATAATTGCTTTTGGTTGTGTAGATAGAATCTTATTTATACCTAAAGCAATTTTAGTACTGATTGATTCATCTTTATATGAGGCAAGTGAATGATGGATTCCCCATATTACGTTTAGTTTTTGCTTTAATCCCAAAACACTTAAACTAGTCAAGGCATTGGCATGATACATCCAGCATTGTACTATTTTTGGTTGTAATTTTTTCAATAAATTACGTAGTCTTATAACTATTCCTAATGTATTAATGCCATTCCAGCCTAAACCATAATAAGCTGCACATCGGTCTAGAGTGCTTTGATAGAGGTCAGATACTTTCATTAAACTAATAATTACATGTACATATTGATCTTCGGTACTTTGAATTAAACGCGATAGCATCATTTCTGCTCCACCAACACTATCAAAATTGGTGATTACATGCACTATCAACGGTTTTTTTATCATGCTAACTCCATTAGGTTAAGGTACTGTCTCAGCACTGTTGCTTTATAGAATTGCTGAATATGCGCCTGGAATTGTGCATCCGAGTAGTGAATATACTCAGCAAAAATTGCCTGTTGCATTGCCTGAATTAAACCTAAATGGTCATTGCATTCTACTAATAGGCCAAATTTAGAATTATCCAAAATTTCCATTGGCCCACTTGGGCAATTGGTACTGACTACTTTCAGTTTTGAGGCAAGTGCTTGAATGAGAACACCCGGTAAACCCTCCCAATTGGAACTTAAAACAAACAGCGAGGCATATTTAAAATAAGCATAAGGATTGAAGGCAAAGCCCGGTAAATCAACAACCTCATTTAAACCAAGTTTCTGAATCAATGCCTCAAATTCGCCACGCAGCTCCCCTTCGCCTAAGATAATTAAGCGAGTATCAGCATACTGATCATGTAAGGCTCTAAAAGAACGTATAAGAAAACCGAAATTTTTGGCTTCTGTTAAACGGCCGACGGCTAAAATAACTTTATATCTTCCATTGAAGAATTTGTGTTGAACAGGTGCTTTGAGCTTTTCAAAATAGGCATCATCAAGGACTGGATTATAGATCGTAATGAGATTATTTTTTTTATAACTGTAATATTCACGAAAATCTGTTTCAACCCCCTTTGATACACAAATAACCTGCTGTGCTCTAGCGTAAGCCCAATTCACCAAGAGTTTTAAAAAAATTTCTTTCCCCTTTTGTAATTTTATATTTTTAGATGGCGTAGAAACTTCACGGAAAATTAGACTTGTTTTGACACCTGCTAATGTTTTCGCAATACCTGCAATAATATTAGTATGAGTTTGAGTGGCAACTAAACAATCATATTGTTCGGCCTGTAATTGTATTTTTAACGGTATTAAGCTATTAATTACACGTCTACGATCTAAAATCACCAATTTAATTTTCTCGCTGACTTCAGGTAATAACTTTGCTTTATCACCATCTAAATCACATACGATCAAATGAATATTTAAACCTTGATCAGTAAAACTGTTAGCAAGCTGAATAACAGTACGCTCGGCACCACCCCCCCCAAGTGTAGGAAGGAAAAAAGCTACTTTTTTATTCATGCAAATAACCCATATGTTAGTCAATACTACATTGTATTAATCTAAAATATATTAAGATATATACAACCTGATTAAGCAATAAAAATATTCTGAGTAGATTTTCCTATTTTTTAATAAAAAATCTATAATTAAAACCATTACTCTAAAATATTTTCAATTATCCAATCTTCAAATTTAAACTTACTTTCATGCCAGATAAGATTTTTATCCCAGTAACCTAAAACATTACTAATACCACTTGTTCCAAAACCATAGCTAATCTCTACTATTAAAGGATTTTTCATTTCATCTAAGATAAAATCAAATGCTACAGATTTTAGTCCTAATTTATTAGCAATATTGAAAGCAATTTCTATTGATTTAATATCAATATTTTCGTATGAAAAATCACCACTTCCAGAAGCACGAAAATCACCCTTCCTCACAAATCTCTTCTCAGCAGCAGCAACTTCTCCATTAATAACAACAACCCTAGTATCAAAATTATTATCTGGTATAAAATTTTGAAAGTATATATAGCCCTTTTCTCTAGATTGTTGTCTAGCAAATTCAGGGACAATAAAAATTCGAGCAATCCCTTTTAAAATCCCAATAAAACTCTCTTTACCACTTTTAAATTTATTAAGTCTTTCTTTGAAATGGCCAAAACGATCAAACTGTGCAAAGCCATGACCAAATGCCTTATTAATTAGTACTCTTGCTTGTAAATAATTTCTAACTAGCTTTACATTTGAAGCACCCGCACCTCCCTTAAGTTTAAAAACTTTTGGATATGTAGTTTTTTTTGCCCAATTTAAAGCTTGGTATTTATCATAAAATACATGGCTTGGTACTAAAGGAGCACTAATTGCTTCTAATAAATATTTTTGTGCGACTTTATCATCAAAATGCCAACCTGTTTTAAAATTAGGAAAAACTTTTATACCTGCATGCTCTAAAGCAAATAATATTTTCTTTGCTAAAATAACGTCTTTAAAATTAGTATGGTGATGATGCCACATAAATACATCACAATCCTTTAAGTGTTCAATAATATCATTATGAAAGGCATCTACAATCTTATATTCAATATTATTTTCTTGACAATACTGAATCCACCTTTCTGAAAAACTATATTCTTGATGATGAATAGCTATTTTCATTTTAAACTACCACTTTATTAATTATTTCATCAGTGAATTCCCCAAAAAAGGATTTACCAGCGTACTGTGCAAATCGAATTGTTTGAGAGGCTAAATTTATTTCTAAGCACCTCCATTGATTATTACTATCTAAGCACATATCTAAGCTAACTAAATTACTTAAAGGAATTTGATTAGCAATATTTTCTGCCACTTCCGCTAATTCATTATAATTTGGTATAGTAATTCCTGAGAAATTCATTTTACTGTTCGGATGGCATAGAAATTTTTCACAATATTTTTTTACGGCATATTTATTAAGAGTTCCATCTTCATTAATATTACAGACTAAACCACCAGCAGTTTCATTATCCATACCACCATCTACACCAAACCGTATACTATTATTTATAACTTTAAACTTTCCATTATTTCTACGGTATAAACATGTTCTTATACTATTCATACCAGGATTAATCCTTTCTAAAAATTCATTCTGTTTTATCTTTTCTTGAAAAACCAAGTTATCATAATAATTTAAATTAGATTTAACCTCTTCCAAGTTTTTTAAAACTTTTACACCTACCCCACCAGCACTACCTAAACTTGGCTTGCAAACTAAAGGGTATACTAAATTAAATTTTTCTAAATATATATTAATATTATCAATAATTTTTAATTGATCATCATAATAGATTCCATCTATTTTATTAAAATAAGTTTTAGGAAAAATATTATCCTCCGAAAACCACTTAGAATATATATTTTTAACAGCAAGAAAAGATAGTTGTTTTCCTTTATACTTGTTCAATTTAGGCTCAATAATTGCAGCGAAAAAATTTTCTGGAATAATATTATAATCAATAATACCAGATAAGTTATAACATAATAAGAATGTGTCAGTTTCTACTTTTGAACCAAATACACTCCATTTTTTAATATAATTATCAAGATGATTTTGATCTAAAGTTTTATTAAATAAAGATTGATCTATATTCTTATATCTCTTTTTAAATGCAGATGTTTGAGAAAACAGGGCATACTTATATTTTAATAAGCGCAATATATTTTTAAAATTACTCATAAAAATCACTAATAACCTATTTATTGCAGTTTAAACTTTTCTTAATCTTTAACGCTTGTAACATAACTGTAAATCCAATCAAGAATTGGATAGAAACTAATGTAATATTAGCTCCAATATAACTATATATATATACAAGTGGGAATGAAATAATAAATCCTATAACTGAATATATAAAAGTAATATTTCTCAGTATTTTGGCTTGCCCCTGAATAATAAGATAATTTGTTCCATACACTTGACTTAAGGCGATAAGAAATATTGAAATAGATGAAATCTTTAATATTGTAATTGCTTCATAAAACTCTTGTGTAAAAAAAATTTTTATTAAATAGGGAGCTAATAAAAATAATATTAAAGAACTTATAGCTGCTATAGATAAGTGTATCCTAGCAAAGATACTGTGTTTATCTATACTCCTTGATAAATATGGGAAAAAAACTCTTATAATAATTGACATGAAAGAATGCGAGATACCAACAAATTTTCTACCAGCATCATAAATTCCACTTGCAACGCTCCCGCCCCATATTCCTAATAATACTAATGAAAAACTGTTATATAAATTTGGTAAAAGGTTATTAATAAAAACATCTTTACTATTTTTCAAAGTTATCATTATTGACTGATAGTCAGGAGATAATATCTTAATATTCCACTTAAAAACAATAAGATAAAATGAAACTAACCCAACTAAAGCTGAACCTAAACTTAAAAATAAAGGTTGTAAAATAAAATCAGACTTTTCTTTAATAAATATAAAAATACATATTGTAAAAACTACTTTAGAAATCAAATCAAAAATTGTTATAAATTTCATTTTTTCTATAGCTTGAAAAAACCAGTCAGCAAATAAAATTTTAGCTGGTACAAGCATGAATGTAATGAATAATAATATTTGATTATTCTTTAAATAAGGAATAATTTCAGTAAGACTAAAAAGAATAATAAAAGAAATTAAAGCGAGTAAAATTTTAGCCCAAAGTACATTAGAAAAAATTTCAGAAACTTTTTCTAAATTATCTCTATTACGTGCGACATCACGGGTAGCAGTATAACTAAACCCCCAATCAGTAATTGTCTGAAACCAGACTATTACTGCTGCTGCAAAAGCAATTTTACCAAAACCTTCCACCCCTATTACTCGTGCCAAATAAGGAATAGTGACTAATGGAAAAATATAGCCAGCAATTTGCATTATCATTAGATAACCAAAGTTACTAGCTAAAGCTTTTCCATCTTTATTGGTACTTATACGGTTTTTAAATGCCTTAACTCGATTAAGCATATTTACTTACTAAAGTTTATATACCAAGGCATTGCTTGATCAATTCCTTGTGAAATTATAAATTCCGGTTTATATCCCAATAAATTTTTTATTTTTTCTATACTTGCCTGTGAATGACGTACATCCCCAGCACGAAAATCTTGATATATAGGCTCTTTATTGTATAAAACTTTATTTTCATTTAAGGCAGCTTTAATAGCCTTAAATAAATCATTTAACGTGGTACGGTCCCCCACTGCCACATTATAAACCTGATTTTTAGCATTATCATTTTGAGTAGTGGCTGCCAAAATATTGGCCTGAACCGTGTTTTCAATAAAGCAGAAATCACGACTGGTTTCACCATCACCATTAATATATACATTATTCCCTGCGATCATAGCCGCTGTCCATTTTGGAATAACAGCTGCATAGGCACCATTCGGGTCTTGGCGCTTGCCAAATACATTAAAGTAGCGCAACCCAATACTCTTGAACCCATAAGTACGGGCAAAAACTTCTGCATACAGCTCATTTACATATTTGGTAACAGCATATGGTGAAAGGGGTTTTCCGATATTCTCTTCCACTTTCGGTAATGCCGGGTGATCACCATAAGTTGAACTGCTGGCTGCATAAGTAAAACTTGAAACCAGAGCATCCCGAGCAGCCACCAATATATTTAGAAACCCGGTTATATTGGCGCTATTGGTCATAATTGGATCAGCAATTGAACGCGGCACCGATCCTAAAGCAGCTTGATGCAGTACATAGTCTACATTGGTACAGGCCTTTTGACAGTCTTCCAGATTACGTATGTCACCCTGTATAAATGTAAAGTTATTCCACTGTTCTGCTGTGACTAGTGATTGTACTTCATCCAGATTATACTGATGGCCTGTTGCAAAGTTATCCAGACCAACAACGCGCTGCTCCAGTTTTAATAAAGTTTCTAAAAGATTAGAGCCAATAAAACCAGCCACTCCGGTAATCAACCAAATTTTAGGGTTCTGTTTTAACTGCTCGCATACTTGATAATATTGGCTCATACTTCTCTCTTCTCTTTATTATTACAGACGGATATCTACTTCAGACTGGTCAAGCACATACTTCAGGTCATACAGTACATGGTTTGCTTTACCTAGCTTACGCATTTTATCTGCACCCATGACTTTAAACTCTTCATGTGCAACCGCCAGAATTACTCCATCATAAGTTGAATCTTGAAGTGTCTTTATGGGTGTAACATTATATTCATGTTGTGCCTCGCTAATATCTACCCATGGGTCATAGATATCAACTTCAATCTGGTATTCTTTTAGCTCATTGATGATATCGATAATCTTGGTATTACGGATATCCGGACAGTTTTCTTTGAAACTTAAACCGAGTACCAATACTTTTGAGCCTTCAACTTGTATTTTCTTTCTGATCATTTGTTTGACCAGCTGCGTCACCACATATGCACCCATTGCATCATTTAAACGGCGGCCTGCCAAAATAATTTCAGGGTGATAGCCAATAGACTGTGCTTTATGGGTTAAATAGTACGGATCAACACCAATACAATGCCCACCGACCAGGCCTGGACGAAAAGGCAGAAAGTTCCATTTGGTACCGGCAGCCTTTAATACATCTTCAGTATCAATACCCATTTTATTGAAAATCAGCGCCAGCTCATTAATCAGTGCAATATTGACATCACGCTGGGTATTCTCAATGACTTTTGCCGCTTCAGCCACTTTAATACTTGGCGCTTTATGAGTACCCGCTTCAATAATCAGGTTATAGACCTGATCTACAAATTCAGCAACTTGTGGTGTAGAGCCCGAAGTAATTTTTAGAATATTAGTAACTCGGTGCTGCTTATCGCCCGGGTTAATACGTTCTGGACTATAACCTGCAAAAAAATCCTGGTTAAACTTGAGCCCAGATACTTGCTCCAGTACTGGAATACAAGCTTCTTCAGTCGCACCCGGGTATACGGTTGACTCGTATACAACGATATCGCCTTTTTTGAGCACCTGGCCAATACTGGTGGAAGCTTTAATTAGAGGAGTTAAATCAGGCTGTTTAAAGTCATCGATTGGGGTAGGTACTGTGACAATATAAAAATTACATTCTTTTAAATCTTCAAGTTGTGCAGTATAAGTAAGTCGGGTCGCTTGCTTAAGCTCTTCCGCGGAGACCTCTAAAGTATGATCTTGCCCTGCTTTTAACTCATCAATACGTCTCTGGTGAATATCAAAACCAGTTACTGGTACTTTTTTACCAAACTCTACCGCCAAAGGTAAACCCACGTAGCCTAGGCCTATAATTGCTATTTTTAATTCAGGGAGTTGCAACATAGAACAGCCTTTATCCTTATATGTTAAAATCAACAATTTCTATAATAGAAAAACTTAGCAAGTCATTAAGGGACAGTAATATAACAGAAAAATTTCAATAGAATTTCTTGATTAAAAGTCATTTTGTTTATTTCTGTTATCTTTTGTTTTATATAAAAAATTTAAAAATAAATATATTTATATATAAAATTTTTAAATTACATTATTCTGACAAGTACACAAATTTATACAAACTATACAAACCAAGAAATTCTTCTAGTGTATTCCATGTTTTTTTCAGTTAAGATTTCTGCGCATTGAGTATCAATTTTATATTGTTCATTGAATTAAACAAATTAGAGATAAATATATAAGGGTCAAGCGTGAAATTTTACCAAGCTCTTTTTTTATTGGGTTTCGGCCTCGGTTCTACAGGATGTGCGATTACTTCAGGTTTTCAAACTTATAATTTGCCAGAAGAAGGGGTGTATCAGACTGAGCTTGGTACACCATTAAATATTGTAAAAATTACACAAGATAATTTATCCGCTATTCAACCAGCTACGGTCAATTTTCAACGTGACTATGCCCACTTGTTTCAAAATATTCCACATACCTATTTATTAAGTCCAGGAGATGTTCTTTCCATACAACTGTGGGCTTATCCAGAAATTAGCGGGAACAGTACTGATCCCACAAATGGTTATCAGATTGATCAAAGTGGATATATACATTTTCCTATGATTGGACGCTATAAAGCCGCAGGTAAAAGTTTAGTCAAAGTTAACCAAGAACTTCGTTCCCAACTTTCTCGTTATTTAAAAAATCCTGATGTCATTGCACGTGTAATCTCTTACCAAGGAAAACATATTTCAATTTTTGGAAATGTTGAAAAGTCTGGACAAATCAACTTAAATGATCAACCCATGACGCTGTATAATGCCTTAAGTATGTCAGGTGGGGCCGCAGAAAACACCAGTAATACCTACGTGCAGCTTATTCGTAATGGTATGACATATGACTTAAATATTATTGAGTTAGAACGTGCAGGAATGTCACTACATAATTTAATTCTGCAACCTAATGATACCATCTACGTCAGTACTCGAGAAAATCAAAAAATATATGTGATGGGAGAAGCCAGTAAAAATCAGGCATTATCTATACGTGACCAGGGTATGAGCTTAGGTGATGTGCTAGGTGAAAGTCAGGGCATTAATCCACTTTCAGCAAGTGCAGGGCGTATTTATGTTTTACGTACGAATCTTAATGATCGAAGTACAGAGCTTTATCATCTTGATTTAAGTAATATAGGTGATTTCGGACTAGCCAATCAGTTTAAAATGCGTAATAACGATGTCGTCTATATTGACTCGACTGGCTTAACTCGCTGGCAACGTGTCATTGGACAGATTGTTCCATTCTCTAATGCTATTTATAGTTTTGATCGTTTAGGTAACTAATAATGGCCATTAAGAATATTCTGGTTGTGTGTATCGGAAATATCTGCCGCAGTCCAATGGCAGAGTATTTTTTAAAGCAAGAATTTCCAGAGCTTCATATTGAATCAGCTGGGATTTCTGGTTTAACAGGTCACACAGCAGATGAGAAAGCTCAGCTTTGTATGCAGCGATTAGGTATGGATATGCAATCGCATATTGCCAAAAAATTAAATGCCGAGTTAATTAAAAAAGCTGATCTTGTACTGGTCATGAGTCAGAATCAGCAAAAACATATTGAACAGAGTTGGCCTTTTGCTAAAGGAAAAACCTTTCGGCTGGGCCACTGGCAGAATAAAAATGTACCAGATCCTTATCAGCATGATCAGCAGGTATTTGATGAAACCTGTGAACTGATTCAAAGCTGTATTGCGGACTGGAAAAAATATATTTAACTTTTGAACCAAGAATTATGAGCCAAAATACCACCACTGAAGATACCATTGACCTAAAGGAACTGTTTTTTTCCTTGATTGCGCAGTGGAAGTTAATTGCCCTCTGTACGATTTTAAGCCTAGTTTGTGCTTTACTTTACCTCAGGACTACACCGAATATTTATCAAGTTGATGCCATAGTTCAAGTAGAAGATAAAAAAGGGGCTTCTGCAGCATTATTAGGCGATCTGTCTGAGATGGTTGAACAAAAGTCTCCAGCACAGGCAGAAATCGAAATTTTAAAATCTCGCTTAATTCTCGGTAATGTTATCCATTCTTTAAATCTTGATGTGCAGATTTCAAGCACTGAAGACAGTTTTATACAACGTTTACTTCATAAGCCTGAATATCAAACTAAATATTCTAACCAATCAGTTGTTTTTAAAGACGGGAACAAGTCTTTTAGTATCCGTCAATTTGATGTACCCTCTTATTACTTAGACAGAAATCTACAGCTAACTTTTGAGAATAATAATTTTATTTTAACTGACACTATGACGCATGAGCCAATCTTTAAAGGTATGCTCAACCGTAGAAATCAGTTTAATTCCCAACACGGGCTATGGAAAGTTGCTATATATAGTAAGGACCAGTTAGCAGATACCTATAATATTAAAAAACTTTCCTTACCAGCCGCAGTAAATACTATTTCAGCCCCTTTTTCTGTAGCAGAAAAGGGCAAACAGTCTGGTATTCTAGGATTGAATTATGAAGGTACAGATAAGCAGTATATTACACAGGTCCTAAATGCGATATTAACGGCGTATAGTCAACAAAATATTGAGCGGCGTACAGCAGAGACAGCTCAAACTTTAAAATTCCTAGATGAACAGCTTCCACAATTAAAACAGCAGCTTGATAAGTCTGAACGTGAATTTAACAATTTCCGTGAGCGTTTTAATACAGTTGATGTCACTAAAGAGTCTGAATTATATTTAACTCAGAGCATTACATTAGAAACCCAAAAAATAGCACTTGAGCAGAAACAGGCAGAGATGGCAGCTAAATATACTGCTGAACATCCACAAATGCGTGAAATTAATGCCCAGCTTGGTGCAGTAAACAATAAAATCAATGAACTGAATGGTACATTAAAACGACTACCTGAATTACAACGTCAATACTTACAGTTATTTCGTGAAGTTGAAGTAAACCAGCAGCTTTATACCGCCCTGCTCAACTCTTACCAACAGCTTCGAGTTGTCAAAGCAGGAGAGATCGGTAATGTGCGTATTATTGATACTGCAGTTGAACCATTAGGACCAATCAAACCTAAAAAATTACAGGTTATTATACTTTCTCTATTCTTAGGTGCTTTTCTTGGTACACTGTTAGCCTTATTACGTAATATGATGCGCTCAGGCGTAAAAGATTCGAGTCAAATTGAAAATGAATTAGACTTACCTGTTTACGCAACTGTTCCTCGCTCACCTGTACAGGAGAGCCGTATTAAGCTTCTTAAAAAGAAAAAACATATTCCTATCCTTGCAGTTAAGAATAGTGATGACATTGCCATTGAAAGCCTGCGCAGCTTGCGTACTGCCGTCAACTTTGCCTTGGCCAATGCCAAAAATAATATCATCATGATCGCAGGACCTGCACCGGAAGTGGGGAAATCTTTTATTTCTACGAATTTGTCAGTGATCTTTGCACAGAGCCACAAGCGTGTTCTGCTGATTGATGCAGATATGCGCCGTGGCTATCTGCATAAGTATTTTAATGTAAATACACAGCCAGGACTGTCTGAATATCTAAATGGGCAAAATAATCTATCTGATGCAATTCATGAGACTGAAATTAAGAATTTATATATGATGAGTCGGGGGAAAAGTCCGGCTAATCCTTCTGAATTATTAAGCTCTGCAGCTTTTGGTACAATGCTAGAGCAACTTTCCAGGCAGTATGATCATATTATTATTGATACTCCACCGGTACTGGCCGTGACTGATGGAATTATTATTTCTCAATATAGTGGTGTAAACCTGATTATTGCCCGCCATGCTAAAACACAAATGAAAGAGCTGGAGATTACAGTGAACCGCTTTGAGCAGGCAGGCGTAAAAGTTAATGGCTTTATACTGAACGATATTCAGCGTACTGCGGCAGGTTATGGTTATGGTTATAACTATGCTTATGCTTATCAGGCAAAAAAAGATGATTAGATCATTTTTGAAATAATTTAAAAGCCGGAGTTTATTCCGGCTTTTTATTTTACGGTAGTAGATAGATTGTTATACAAGTTTAAAGTAGGATTTTAATGCACAGAAAAAACATATTGTTTGATTGCAAAATATTCTATGCTAAAAGAGTTAGATGACCTGATTACCCTATGGTCTATGTTAAAAGATAAAATGAACTGGAACGCCCTTTATGAGTAAAGCCTTACCTATTGCTGTTGCTGTTATCCTCGGCGGTGCTGCCCTGATCCCTGTTTACTATGCCAGCCAGCATCCTGTGACGCATACCGGTAATGTGAGCAAAGATGCCTCTTCAATCCAGAAAATCAGTTATGCGCTGGGCTATGAAGTTGCACATCAAACTCCACCAGAACTTGATGTTGACAGTTTTGTAACTGGTATCCGTCAGGGACACGCCCGTGCCAAGCCAGCTTATACTGAAGAAGAGCTACAGGCAGCGTATGTGCAGTTCCAGCAAGATATGCAGAAAAAACAGCTTGAACAGGCTCAAAAAGCTGAATCTGACAGTAACAGTTTTTTGACTGAAAATGCCAAAAAAGCTGGTGTACAGACTACAGCTTCAGGGTTGCAATATAAAATCGTTAAAGAGGGTACAGGCAAGCAGCCTACCGCTACTTCCCGTGTGACAGTTCACTATAAAGGCCAGCTGACAGATGGAAAAGTATTTGACAGCTCTTATGACCGTGGCGAGCCAGTCGAGTTCCCTCTAAACCAGGTCATTCCGGGATGGACAGAAGGCTTACAATTACTGAAAGAAGGCGGCAAGGCTACTTTGTATATACCTGCTAAACTTGGTTATGGTGAACAAGGCGTACCTGGTACGATTCCACCGAACAGCACACTGATTTTTGATGTAGAGCTGCTTAAAGTACAATAATAATGCACAGGAGGGTCTGACTACCCTCCACCCTTCAGGATTTTTTATGAAAAAAACACTGCTCGCTTCTATTTTAATCTCGGCCAGCTTCTCTGTCTGGGCGTTACCTGTGACCAATAAAAGTCCGCAAAAAGACCAGCTGGGTTATAGCTATGGCTATGTCATGGGTCGTACCAATGCAGATACCTTGAAAGACCTTAATCTGGAAGCTTTTATTCAGGGTCTAAAAGAAGGTTCTGAAGGCAAGTCTGCCCGTTTGACTGAAGAGGAAATGGCCCGAGCCTTAACTCAATATAAAAAGCAGGCGGAAGCTGAACAGCTGATTGAATTTCAGAAGATGGCTGCCAAAAATGGGCAGGCCGGTGCAGTATTCTTAGCAGAAAATATGAAAAAGCCTGGTATTATTAGCACCAAATCTGGCCTGCAATATCAAATTATTCGAGCGGGGCAGGGAAAAACTCCCAAGCCAACCTCACAGGTCAAAGTACATTATGAAGGCCGTTTACTGGATGGTACCGTGTTTGACAGTTCAATTGCACGTAGCCAACCGGTAGATTTTCAGCTGAACCAGGTCATTGAAGGTTGGTCTGAGGGTTTACAGACCATGAAAGAAGGCGGTAAAAGCCGTTTCTTTATTCCAGCCAAGCTGGCTTATGGCGAAATTGGTTCCGGTGACGCTATTCCACCGAATAGTACCTTAATTTTTGATGTAGAGCTTTTGCAAATTTTACCTTAATTTCTGTTCTATAAAAAACCGCCTATATAGAGGCGGTTTTTTATTTATATCGTAGTAAAACTGGCTTAATGCTTGAGCTGGCGAGGATGAAAACCGCTGAGCAGCAAACCAATAGCATAAGCTAGAACTCCGACTATACACAGTCCTGCCACTTCAGCCACACGCAACCACTGTGAAAGCTCGCCGTTATACCACTGTAAGCCAAACCATAAGGCAGTTGCCATTACAGTGTTGGCGACCACAAATTGTATAAACAGTTTTTTCCAGTGGCTACCGAAGCGGAAAATATTACGCTTATGCAGGTAATAGTAAAGCAGACCGGCATTGGCAAGTGCAGAACCTGAAGAGGCCAATGCCAGCGCCATATGCTCTGCATGCCAGTTGATCAGTTTAAAAAATCCAATAAAGACCACATTCAATATAGCATTGGTTGCAACTGCAATCAGGCCAACACGAACTGGAGTCTTGGTATCCTGCTGGGCATAGAAGCCGGGTGCAAAGACTTTAATCAGCATAAAGGCAATTACTCCCGCACTCATACATTGCAGTGCCAGTGCTGTCATTCGGGTATCTTCCCAAGTAAACTCACCACGCTCAAATAATGCCTGAATGATCGGTGTAGAGAGCATAAACAGTGCAATACTGGCTGGAATACCAACCAGCATGATTACGCGGGCTGCCCAGTCCAGCATGCCACGGAATTTGGTCTGATCCTGCTCGGCATGACGGGCTGAAAGTGAAGGCAGGATCACCGTACCAATCGCAACACCAATTAGACCCAGTGGCAATTCAGTCATCCTTTCGGCACTATACAGCCATGAGACTGAACCATCCTGCATAAAAGAGGCCCAGATGGTGTTCAGTAACAGGTTAATCTGGGTAACTGACACCCCGAACAGTGCTGGCAGCATCAGTTTAAGAATACGTTCTACCCCTTCATGCTTGAAATCCACTTTAGGTGGAATCAGCAGTTTTTTACGCCACAGTTCCGGTATCTGAATCGCCAGTTGTAAAATACCAGCGACGACCACAGCCCAGCCCAATGCCATGATTGGCTCAGCCATATACGGCGTCAGCCACCAAGCCCCAGCAATCATCGCGACATTAAGAAGTACGGGTGAAAAAGCTGGTGTACTAAAAGAACCATAGCTGTTCAAAATACTACTGGCAAAAGCCGTCAGTGACATAAACATCAGGTAAGGAATAGTCAGGCGGAACATGTCGACTGCCAAATCAAACTTGGCCGAATCATCATGAAACCCTGGTGCATAGATATACAGAATAGCCGGTGCTGCTACCATCGCGATAAAGGTTAATAGCGTCATGACCGTCAGCAGGCAGCCAAAAACCCGGCTAATCAGGATCTGGACTTCAGCATGAGTACGACTGGTTTTATATTCAGTTAAAACTGGAATAAAGGCCTGCGAGAATGCACCTTCAGCAAACAGACGCCTGAAAAAGTTAGGGATACGAAAGGCCACCACAAAGGTATCGAAATCCTTGCCAGCACCAAATACATTAAGCAGGACCACATCACGTACCAGTCCCAGTACCCGTGACAGCATGGTCATTGCACTTACAATAAAGGTCGATCGCCACAGCGCCATGTATCCACCCAAGCCAAAAAGAAAGACGTTATTGTAATGAAAGTGCAGTAAAATTGCGTTGTAAAATCATCAATAAGATGACTGCTTTTTCTGCTTTAATAATTCCCTGAAATGTGCCCAGTCAAAATGGGGCCCTGGATCGGTTTTTCGTCCCGGCGCAATATCGCTGTGGCCGGCAATATGCTGGCCAATTTTAGGGTAAGCCCGTTGCAGGACAGTCGTCACTTCAGCCAGTACCTGATATTGAATCTCGCAAAACTCAGTATCATCACTGCCCTCAAGTTCAACCCCGATAGAATAATCATTACACTCTACCCTGCCCAGATAGCTGGAGCGGCCCGCGTGCCAGGCACGATCATTGAAATTGACGAACTGCAGGACTTCACCACTACGCAGGATCAAAAGATGGGTGGAAACCTGCATACCGCGAATGGTCTGGAAATAAGGATGGGCATTCCAGTCAAGCTGGTTCTGAAAAAACTGTTCAATATAGCCCCCCCCAAATTGTGACGGTGGCAGGCTAATGTTATGCACGACAATCAGCTGGATTTCACATGGCTCAGGACGCTGGTTAAAATTGGGAGAGCTGATCTGTCTGGCCCCTATTAATTTTCCGTCAATTACCTGAAATGTGGGAGCTGTATGCATAAATTTATCCGTTTAGAAAATCTGTAGGTGTGCCTGAACCGGTGATTTGGACGCTGAAAAGCAGGATGAAAAACTGTCTCTTTCCAGTGGGACAATGCTAATATATCGCACAATTTTTATGGGTACATCACGATACGGAAATTATATGAGCATTCCTGCCTCTTTGCTTGAACAGTCGATTCAGATCAATATCCAGCAGGCCCTGCAGGAAGATATCGGTACGGGTGACATCACGGCTTTATTGACGCCTGAAGATGAACAGGCAACTGCAACCATTATCAGTCGGGAAGATATGATACTGGCAGGACAGCCCTGGGTGAATAGCCTGATTCAGACTTATGATCCTCAGGTAGAGGTAATCTGGCTAAAAAATGATGGTGACCGGGTACAGGCGAATGAGGCTTTTTTAAAACTGGCTGGCTCTGCACGCAGTCTGCTCACTGTGGAACGCCCTGCCCTAAACTTTATTCAGACTTTATCAGCTGTTGCAACCAAGGTAGCCGACTATGTTCAGCGACTTAACGGGCTGAAGACCAAGCTTCTTGATACCCGCAAGACTCTGCCTGGGCTACGTATTGCCCAGAAATATGCAGTTGCAGTGGGTGGTGGGCAAAATCACCGTTTAGGCCTGTTTGATGCTTTCCTGATTAAGGAAAATCATATTATGGCAGCTGGCGGTATTGCCCAAGCCATTGCTAAAGCCCATGACATTGCACCTGGTAAACCAGTTGAAGTTGAAGTTGAAACCTGGGATGAACTTAATCAGGCCTTAAACGCTGGTGCAGATATTGTCATGCTGGATAATTTTAGCACTCAGCAAATGCAGGATGCGGTTCAACATGTAGCGGGACGCTGCAAACTGGAAGCTTCAGGTAATATTACACTGGAAAATCTGCGAGAAGTTGCCTCGACAGGCGTAGATTATATTTCGATGGGTGCCCTGACCAAAGATATAAAAGCTGTTGATTTATCAATGCGTTTTAATGGCTAATACAGAAATTAATTAACAGTTTCCTCACTCTGGTCGGCAGTTTCGGCTGTCTGCCAGGCTGATTCAGCCGTATTTTTTTCTTGGGAGCGTGGATCACAGGCCATTAATGCGAATGTAATAAAAGAAATTAAAATAATAAACAGTTTCAGCAAAAGTATAGTTCCTTATAGGTTAGGTCATAATGAAAAGGTATAAAACACATTAACTTATTCAGATAGACTGCAACGCAGGTTTAAGCCTTTCTATGTATTTTATTGGTTATATTTTGTAGAGGTGGATAAATTGCTGTATCGCCTTGATTCAAGAAGGCTAATTTATATCATATATGGGGTTAAAATTATAAATTTCAATAGATTATACTTTTTATTTTAGACTCTTTAGATGCTCTTTTATATCATCTGTTCTTTTGAGCTCCTCTGGTTAGAGCCAAAAAGGAAGAGTGTGCTCAAAGCAGGAAAAGTACTGGCTATAACCGGTTTAAATAAACATTATAGCCAGCCAGTTAAGATTAAACCGAATAACCTATAAATGGATCAGAGTAAGAATCTTTTCCTGTTTCAATCCGTCCGGCAAAGCGGCGTTTGAATTCGGGCTCATTTTCTAGACTGACTGTAAAATCATACCAGCCGTACCATTCACTCATATCCAGTAACAGCTCGGTTTCCGCCGTGCGGGTTTCTATGTGCCAGGACTTGTTTAAATAGGCATTGGCCTGAATCACCAGCTTTGCTGTTTTCTGACCGTCACTTCTGAGTTTTAGATATATTTTTGGTTCACACTCTTCTACACATATCCGAATTTCAGGCAGACTTTCACTATAAAGTTTGCTGTGAAGATTCCCCTGAAAACTCCGGTGAAAACCATTTGGTCCCAGTACCCACAAGTCATATCCGCCGTCATGTACAGACCAGATATCGTCTAGCTGTTTCCCTGCTTCTACCATATAACGTCGCGGAATAGCTTCCAGATCAAGCTTGTTATAAACATGAAAAACTGCTACCTGCTCGCCGGTATTCGAAAAAATTAGCTGAACCTGCTGTCGGGCCAGTTCGACCTTGGCGCTACAGTGCAAAATATAGGGTAAGGCACGTGACAGGCGTATACCAGTCTGCTGTAGTGGCATGTTCTGGTTTTTCGGTACAGTCAGCTGTGGCAACAAGGCCTGCCTTAGACGGATTGCATCTGCTTCCTGTCTGGATTTCTGCCCAGGCAGCTCAGGTAGAATGTCCAGATTAGGAGTTTTAAAATTAAAGGCGGAGGTCAAGTCACCACAGACTGCGCGGCGGTAAGGGCTGATATTGGGTTCCTGTATTCCAAAGCGCTGTTCTAGAAAACGTAAAATAGAAGTATGGTCAAAAACCTGTGAGTTTACCCAACCACCACGGCTCCAAGGTGAAAGGATATACAATGGCACACGTACGCCTGGACCATATACCCGGCCATCCGGCTTGGGTTGTGATTTGGAACCTACCACCGCAGGGTGATTGAAATATTCATAAGAAAGCTGCTGCTCGGTTAAGGTTGTTTTGCCCTGTAACTGGCCAGCCTGATCTTTTGAGGGCGCACTCGGTGATGGTACATGGTCAAAGAAGCCATCATTTTCATCAAAATTGACCAATAATACAGTCTGGCTCCAGATGTGCGGATTTTCTGTGAGGGCATTTAAAACTTCCTGGATATATCACGCACCTTGTACCGGGCTGGAAGGCCCGGGATGTTCACTATAAGTTGCGGGCGCTACTATCCAGCTCACCTGTGGTAACTGACCCTGCTGGATATCTTCTTTAAAACTGCCGAGAAACCCGCCATCTGGCATGGTATTGGCAATACCTTTATAAAGCGGCTGATTAGCATCAATTCTGGCATCGTATGCTGGACTTTTCAGGTCACTGTGACTGACGGGCTGACCAGATTGCTCATTGGCACGGCGATACTGTTTAAAACCGGCTAACGGATTATCTGTAAAGTTATCTGGCATGTTCTGGTAGACCTTCCAGCTGACGCCCGCCTGCTGTAGACGTTCAGGATATGTACTCCATTCATAGCCTTCACTTGAAGGCCCCAGTCCATCAAATTCATTTACCACGCTGGCTACGCCTGCTCCAGTTGGGCCATTGGTACCAGTCCAGATAAATTTGCGGTTCGGATTGGTTCCTGCATGCATGGCACAGTGATAGGCATCACAGATGGTAAAAGCATCTGCCAAGGCAAACTGATATTCCAGTTCCTGTTTTTTATAATACCCCATGGATTGTGGCTGCTTGTGCTTGACTCAGTCTCCCATACGGCCATGGTCCCAGGCTGCTTGTCCATCTGACCAGGAATGTGGTGTACCACTGACCCGCTGGGCATTACCTTTCGTACTGTCCAGATGATAAGGCAGAATTTTGTTCTGCTGGGCATCATACTGCTCCCAGACTGAACGGCCCTCTTTCAAGGGAATGGTAAAACGGTCCCCGAAACCACGGACTCCTTTTAAAGTACCAAAATAATTGTCAAAGGAGCGGTTTTCCTGCGTCAGGATAACTACATGTTTGATGTCCTGCAGCGTACCTGTCTCTACTTTGGCATCGATTGCCAGAGCTTTTTGAATACTGAGCGGAAAACTGGCCAGAGCGGCGGTGCCAAACAAGGTTTTACTGGTGGTTAATAAGAATTCACGACGGTCCATTTTAAGTCCTGCTGTTTGTCCAGAGATTAAGGGGCACAGTGCATTTTGCATCCAGAGGGAGAAGGCACTAATGTGCCGGAGTCGGCCTCATCTTCATTACAGGCACTGAGCAGCAGGCTGCCGGTTATGATTAAAACTAAAAATAATTTATGCATTGTCCATTACCCAATAAAGAAGTAAGGACTAGAAATACTGAAAACCGATGACGTTTATGTTATATTTTGATGTCGTTTCCATGAAATAAAAAACGCATCCGAAGATGCGTTTTGAATAGAACATGCAGCTTACCAGCCCAGCGCTTCCTGCTGTTTCTTGATCAGCTCGCTAATTCCCTGTTCTGCCAGCTCCAGCATGGCATTGCATTGGGCACGGGTAAATGGCTTATCTTCTGCAGTCCCCTGAATCTCAATAAATTCACCTGCCTGAGTCATTACCACATTCAGATCAGTCTGGCAGTTTGAATCTTCTTCATAACACAGGTCCAGTAACACCTCATCCTGATACATGCCGACAGAAATAGCCGCAACTAGCCCTTTTAAGGGATCATGTTTGATTTTTTTGCGCTCAAGCAACACATTCATGGCATCTACGAGTGCAACAGCTGCTCCAGTAATGGCTGCTGTACGCGTACCGCCATCAGCCTGGATCACGTCACAGTCGATAGTAATAGTATTTTCACCCAGTTTTTTCAGATCGACCATTGCACGCAGGCTACGGCCAATCAGGCGCTGGATTTCCTGGGTACGGCCACTCTGCTTGCCGCGTGCCGCTTCACGGTCACTGCGAGTATGGGTGGAGCGCGGTAACATGCCGTATTCAGCAGTTACCCAGCCCTGACCCTGACCTTTTAAAAAGCGAGGTACAGAATTATCGATACTGGCTGTACACAATACTTTGGTATGACCAAACTCAACCAATACTGAGCCTTCGGCATAACGTGTGTAGTTGCGGGTGATTTTGACATCACGTAATTGGTTTAGGGCACGCTGGTCAATACGCATAATCCATCCTATAGCTGGCTCAAAATTGATTGCGCGCTATTATAGCAGATGCATCTCTTTCCCGTGCAGCTACAAATTGTGCTCATTCGAAAAGCGGTTCTTCAGTAAGGTAAATGCTTCCTTCCAGCGGCCTGCCTTGACCTTTTGCAGACTACCTTCCGGTAAAGAGCATTTCGCCAGCCGGACCCATACGCTCGCAAACTGCTGCATAAAACTCGCTTCATTATAGTGAATGCCATATTCTGCACACAGAGCCTTAATTTTAGGCGCCACCTCGGCATATCGGTTAGCCGGCATATCCGGAAACAGGTGGTGTTCAATCTGGTGACTCAGGTTACCGCTCAGAATATGCAGCCCTTCCGTGCCACTGAAATTACTTGAACCACGAATCTGGCGTAAATACCACTCTGCCCGGCTTTCATTTTCAGTATTGTCTGGCTCAAAGGTTTCAGCATCTTCAGTAAAATGGCCGTTAAAAATTACCGCGGAGGCCCACAGGCTCCGAATTATATTGGCCACCGCATTTCCGGCAAAAACTGGTAAGGCATTCGGTCCGGCGATTAATGGAAAAAAGATATAGTCTTTAAGTACTTGACGGCGGACTTTCAGGCGCAGTTTTGCTGCATCTTGCCAGACCTGTTTCCAGGTTTTGGTTTTATAGACCAGTACATCTTCCAGATGCAGGTTCTGTACACCCACATACCACTCAAAAAACACCATAAGTTGGATTGCCAGTGGAATATTAAATAGAAAGCGCGGCTCCCATTTCTGTGATTCACTGACCCGAAGCAATCCATAACCGACATCATGATCCTTGCCGACAATATTGGTATAGGTATGGTGCACATAATTATGGGTATATTTCCAGTCATCTCCCGTCGAGATAGTGTCCCAGTCATAATTTGCCCCATTCAGGCTCGGGTCATTCAGCCAGTCAAACTGGCCATGCATCACGTTATGACCCAGTTCCATATTTTCAACAATTTTAGAAATACCCAGCAAGGTGGTTCCAGCCAGCCAGACTGGTAGGATCCAGCCGGCAAACATCAGCATGCCACGTGAAGCAATTTCACTATAACGGACGAAGTTGCGGATTTTATAGATATACGCCGCATCCTTTTCGCCAAGACTATCCATAACTTCACGGCGGATTGCGTCTACTTTTTCACCAAACTGCTGGATTTCTTCAGGTGTTAAATGGCGGGATTTAGAATTTAGTGGATACTGTATGGACATGTTCATGGGTGCTCTCCAATATTTTTAATTTTTTGACTCTAGAGATTAATCTCAAGCGGACTGACTGCCTGGCTGATACAAAGCTTAATCTGAACGTTGTTACCATGATCAATTTCACCGGTCAGCAGATTTCTGGTTGAGCCACTGATCTTGGTACAGGTGCAGGTATTACAGATTCCCATACGGCAACCGTGCGCAGGTCTTAAACCGGCCTGTTCTGCACTGTCTAGCAGATTACCTTTGGCCTCAAATGCCTGCTGTGAACGTATGAACCTGACTGGCTGGGCTTCTAGGGTCTCATCCATGACTGGCTGGAAATATTCCTGATGTAACCAGTCCTCTGCCTGTGCCCCATGATAAATATACTGTACCGCCTGCATCATGCCTGGCGTACCACAGGCATAGCTGTGAGTATGGGCAAAATGTGGCACAATAGCTTTGAGTAAAGCCAGGTCCAGATGCTGTTTCTGCTGGGTAGTATTGACAAAATGATAGTTGAGCTGCGGATAGGCCTCTGCTAATTGCTGGATTTCATTATGCAGGACAGTATCACGGCTAAAATACAGCAGATCGATCTGTCTAACCTTTTGTGTCATGGCTTGCTGTAACAGAGCATAAATAGCTGTAATTCCGCTTCCGGAAGCAATCAGTAAAGCAGGCTCCTGACCAGCATGCAGACAGAACTCCCCCTGTGGCTGCGATATTTCAATTACCTCGCCTTTTTTCAGCTGTGACATGGCCCGGGAAACCCGGCCCTGCACCTTAACCCCTAATATCAGCGTACCAGCATCTATAGCGATAATCGAATAACTACGCTGTAAACGTACACCTTCTACTACAACTGTGACCAGAACCGACTGCCCGGCACGATACTGTTGTGTATTAAACCGGTGGCTGGGTCTCAGTTTAATCCGGTACATGTCGGCTGCCAGAGGATAGACACTAATGACTTGTGCCTTGATCCGTTTTAAGGCCAACATCGGGTCAACCTTTTCCAGAAGAAAGTCTACAAAATCTTCACGTATCCATTGTGGCTTGTATTGCATTTGTGCGGTCATCGGTGTTCCTCTTTATGCTAGCTATTTAGTGAGTGAACAAACGTTCTTTAAGTGTACAATTGTTCACTATACGCTTTTCCATTATTCAGTCAACACCTGTACACTGATATTCGTCGTTTAAAAGTAGCTATTTTTTGCTAGACTCTTGCACAAAGTAATTTTGGGTTAGCATGATGTCGATACGTGATGAACGAAAGCAGCAGAGTCGTCAGGCCTTACTGGATGCGGCATTGCGCCTGAGTACTTCTGGTCGTTCATTTAGCAGTATCAGCCTGCGTGAAGTTGCACGTGAGGTTGGTTTAGTGCCAACTGCCTTCTATCGGCATTTTCAGGATATGGACCATTTAGGTCAGGAACTGCTTGATCAGGTCGCGCTGCATTTAAAAACAGTGTTACATCAGCTGGGTCTGGCTTATCTGTCACAGCTCGGCAGTAAATCACAGAATACCTTACAACTCTTTTTTCAGGCAGTTGACCAGAATCCTGAACCCTGGATTTTTATGATTTCTGAACGTTGGGGCGGTTCCAAGGTCGTTCGCCAGGCGATTGGCCGTGAAATTGAATTTCTAATTGATGATCTGGTCAATGACCTGCGCCGGATTGAAAGCCTCAAGCATATTCAGGATGAAAATGACCTTAAGGTACTTTCTACTATTCTTACCAATCTCTCTTTTACCTGGGCCATGACCTGGATCAGTCTGTCACGCCAGCATAGTGGACTGGCCTTGAAGGAACAGCAGGAGCAATTTATGCAGCAGGCTGCGACCGAATTACGATTTATGTTCCGTGGCGTATCTAACTGGACATAGTGCTAAGCACCAATTTTTAACACAAAAATTGCTATCACCCGGCTTTTGGCTTTCTGTTATCTCAACAAATAGTTTAATTTTACAGTAAGGTAAGTACTGCTACAGTATAGCCATCGGCAAGGAACGGAAAACAGGCATGAATCCAGAGCGCCATAAACAATTTTTATTACGTAAAGAACGCATTCTTCAGGCAGCAGAGAAGCTACTACTGGAAAATAATCAGGAAATTACACTGGATGAACTGGTTGCAGAGCTGGATATTGCCAAAGGTACACTGTACAAGCATTTTAAAAGTAAAAATGAGCTATTACTGGAACTGGTGATCCAGAATGAAAGACAACTGCTGGAAATTTCCCGTGCACCTTATCGTAACTTTAGGGAATATGCACCTGCCTATATGCTACATCACCTGCTTGCGCCTGGCCGTACTATTTTACTGCACCAGCTTGAAGAGCATCTGACTATGACAGCATCCGGTCTGAATACACTCTTTGAAGAGCTGTATCAGGTACGGCAGGAACGGATTCTGGCCATTCGTGAAGTCACCGAACAATATTTAAAATCATTAAATTATGATATGTCGATCCGTGACTATCTGTCTTATATCTGGTCCCTGACTTATGGTGCAGCCCTGTTACTTAATTCTAGCTACTATCAGCGTTCTATCGGTTCACGTAAAAAATTGATTCAGCTTTATATCAATCAGGCACTTTCTTTACCAAGCCAACCGATTAATCTGGATGCATTCGAGCTGGACAGCGAATTACTCTAAGTTCAGTTTAAATACTATCTATAAAAAAGCCGTTTCCTGCCCTGGCAGAAAACGGCTTAAATAATTAAATAACTATAGACTATTTGGCTTTACGTTCTTTATTAATCAGGAAATCAAGCACCTGGGTAACTTTAGCATCTTCACCCTGAATAATATATTTACCATTTACAACTACAGCAGGTACACCAGTTAACTGGTATTGCTGCGCCAGACGGTTAGATTGCGCCACTTTTCCGGTAATCGAGAAAGAGTTAAACATGCTGTTGAATTTACTCTCTGGTATACCGTACTTGGTAAAGAATTTCGCCTGAGCAGCCTGGTCAAAAATCTGCTGATTGTTGACATGAATTGCATGGAATAATGGCAGATGGGTTTTTTGGCGTACACCGAGTGCCTCAGACACATAATAGCCACGTGCACCCTGTTCCCAGAGTTTATTCATGGCAGCCGGAGTACGTACAAAGCGTACGTCTTTAGGTATCTTTTTAAGCCAGGCCTGCATATGCGGCTCAAGCTTAAAACAGTGCGGACAGCCATACCAGAAAAACTCACGGACTTCGATCTTGCCCGGTACTTCAACCTTAACAGGATTGGCCACTACGGTATAATCCTTGCCTGCTACAAAATTGGCTGCCATGGCACTACCTGAAAATGCCATTACAGCAGTACACAAACTACCTAAAATAAACTTTTTCATTGACGCTAAGATTCCTCTGAATTGTTATGCCGAGTTTATGAGCTCACTATAAATTAAATATGCCAGAATCGTTTTCCTTCTGTGAACTTTTTTACAGCTTTTATCGCTTTTTCTGGAATTAACGCTACACTAAGTCTGAATATTTTATTCCTGATCATTAACCGGATAATGAGGTGACTGTCATGTCGCAACTGAATGTTGATCCACAAGAAATTGCTAAATTCGAAGCACTTGCAGCCAAATGGTGGGATCAGCATTCTGAGTTCCGTCCCTTACATCAGATCAATCCCTTGCGCTTGAACTGGGTAGATGAGCTCAGTGGTGGCCTGGCCGGTAAAAAGGTACTGGACGTAGGTTGTGGTGGTGGCATTTTGACCGAAAGTATGGCACGTCGCGGTGCGGCTGAAGTGCTGGGTGTAGATATGGGTGAGGCGCCTTTAGCAGTTGGCCGCCTGCATGCCCAGCAGGAAAATGTGCAGAATATTGAGTACCGCCAAATTCCGGTAGAGCAGCTGGCTGAAGAACAAGCGGACCAGTATGATATTGTGACCTGTATGGAAATGCTGGAACATGTACCAGATCCGGCTTCTATTATTAAAGCCTGTCAGACTCTGGTAAAACCGGGCGGCCATGTGTTCTTTTCTACTATTAACCGTAATCCGAAATCTTATCTGTTCGCTATTATTGGTGCCGAATACCTACTCCGGATGTTGCCTAAAGGTACTCATGATTATCACAAGTTTATACGCCCATCTGAGCTGGCCCATGACATCCGGGCTGCCGGGCTAGAGCTTAAACAGATGACCGGTTTACATTACAACCCGCTGACCAAACATTACTGGCTGGCACCGAATGTAGATGTCAACTATATGGTACATACTGTTAAGGAAGTCACAGAATGAAAGCTGTCCTGTTTGACCTTGATGGTACCTTGATTGATACCGCAGCTGACTTTATCCGTATTATTCAGGATATGTGCCGTGCCGAAAACTGTGAGGTTGTAGCAGCAGACCTGATCCGCACCCAGGTGTCTGAAGGTGCGCGAGCCATGGTCAAACTGGTCTATCCGCATCTTGAGGTCGATGATCCGGTATTTCTGGCACACCGTCAGCGTTTTCTGGACCTATATGGAGCAGATATTGCAGTTGAGACAGACCTGTTCGAAGGCATGTACCCTTTACTTGATGAACTGGAAGCTCGAGGTATTCCTTGGGGAATTGTGACTAATAAGCCCCGTGGCTTAAGCGAGGCTTTACTTGCTGCCCTCAACTTAACAGAACGCTGTGCAGTACTGGTCTGCCCTGAGGATGTCACCAGAACCAAACCTGATCCGGAACCGATGTATTTAGCTGCCAGACAAATCAATCTTCCGGCAGAGCAAATCATTTATGTCGGGGATCATCCGCGTGATATTGAAGCCGGTCGTAATGCAGGAATGTATACCATCTTGGCTGCTTACGGCTATTTACCGTTAAGCCACAAAGATGACTTAACGGCCTGGCAGGCAGATTGTATAGTGAATGATATTTCCGAACTGCGGCAGAAGGTATGCCAACTGCTGAAACTGGAATCAGAAAAACCCGTAGTACTTTAGACATATCATAATAATGAGGAGGTTTGCCTATGAAATACTCACAATATCAACCTCGTCCAGACTTACTGAAAAATCAGGTTATTCTGATCACGGGTGCAGGTGACGGTATTGGCCGCGCTGCTGCCTTAAGTTATGCCCTGCATGGTGCTACAGTTGTTTTGCATGGACGTACCCTGAACAAGCTTGAAGTCATCTATGATGAAATTGAAGCATTGGGGGCACCTCAACCTGCCATTTTGCCTTTACAACTGTCCAGTGCTTCTGCACAGGATTATGAACATCTGGTCAATATTCTGGATAAACAGTTCGGACGTCTAGATGGAATTTTGCATAATGCCGGTATCTTGGGTGAGCGTATCGAACTGGCCCATTATCCAGCTGAAGTCTGGGATGACGTGATGGCGGTAAATCTGCGAGCACCCTTTGTACTAACGCAGGCCCTATTGCCTCTACTGCAAAAATCTGAACATGCTTCAGTAGTTTTTGCCAGTTCAGGTGTAGGCCGGGAAGTTCGTGAGCGTTGGGGTGCATATTCTGTTTCTAAAATTGCTATTGAAGCGGTAAGCAAACTGTTTGCTGTAGAAAACCAGCATCCGAATATACGCTTTAACTGCATTAATCCGGGCGCCACCCGAACAGCCATGCGGGCTAAGGCTTTTCCAGATGAAGATCCAAAAGTGCTAGCGACACCAGAAACAATTATGCCGGCTTATTTATACCTGATGGGTGAAGACAGCCGTCATATGAATGGGCAGAGTATCGATGCTCAGGATTAGTCTCGGATTTTATTTTTGAATCACTGTTTGGCTTAAATAAAAACAGGCTATACCAAGTTAAACTACTGCCATTGCAAAATAGGTTACAGGCATAGACGAGATCATATCTTGCTCTATGCCAAGAATGAGTAAAAGCAGAAATAAGCTTAAATATTTAAAGCAGAAATTTACCGATACATATAAATAATAATAGTATGGAGAATACTTAATTTGTTTTATATTAAGTACGCATTGTCTCTGCAATTTTAAATAATTAGTTGAATTATCTTCACAGTTTCTCTGTTTTTTTTTCGTACAGTAGATGGGTAAAGAAATTTTAAGTATGAATTTGAGGATTAAACATGAAAAAGATTATGGCTGTGCTGGCATTATCTTTCTCTACCTTCATGGCAAGTGTAGCTTTTGCAGCACCTCCTCATAAAAATCAGGACCATTCGGACCGACGTGGCGGGCCACATGGCAAGATGTTCCAGCAGGACGAAGATTCTGTCCGTGAACAGCGTCGTATGCGTGAAGAACGTGGAGTCAGTCGTCTAAAACAGCACAAATGGCAAACCGGTTATATTATGCCGCAACATTACCGGGGCAACGGTTATAAGGTTGAATATGAAAGTCATGACCTGCCGAAACCTTCGCGTAATCAGCAATGGTACAAGGTCAATAATGATTATCTGTTAGTCGATTCAGATAAACACAGTATTATCAGGATTATGGACTGATACATATTCTTCATTATTCCGTTCATCCAGAATAAAAAGGCCTAAATACAATTTAGGCCTTTTTACATAGGGCTAACTGGCTTTTTCTGTCGAGTTAATTTCTAATTTCCTTCTCAATTCCTTCATTAATTTCACAATTCAATAAAACGGCTTTCATGCTTTATATCTAATTGTTGCCTAAAGTAGCGTTATAAATTGATGAGCTTGCAACGCAGGATAAAAACATGAAAACATTACTTACAGGTATCGCTTTATCTTTGAGCGCGCTGATTACTACCAGTGCTATGGCCGCACCACAGCATTATGATCAGCGTTATGACCGCCCTAATACCCCACACTGGAGTCATGATGACCGCCGCTGGGATGATCGCCGTTCATCTTCACGAGTAAATCCAAGTCGTGAATGGCGCAGTGGTCAGGTGCTGCCTCGTCAGTATGATAACAACCGTTACAAGGTTGACTACCGTGATAGCCGTCACCTGAATAAGCCTGCCCGTTATCAGCAGTGGTATAAAATTAATGGTGACTATGTGCTGGTCAATGAACGTAACAACCGTATCATACGGATTCTGGGCTAATTCAGTCCTACATCGATACATATTCACCCGGGCACTGACCCGGGTGTTTTTTTGCTTTTTATATACCTGCCTGCTGTTTTTTGATTAGAATCAGCAGACTGAATAAGCAACTGGATCAGGCATATTATGAATTCTCTGGAAACCGCGAATACTACTGAACAACTCAATGTACGCTGGTTCCGGCATTCTGCTCCCTATATTAATGCGCATCGTAATAAGACCTTTGTCATCATGTTTGGAGGTGAGGCTGTCTGCCATGATAATTTCCAGCATATTATTCACGATATTGCCCTGCTCAATTCCTTGGGAATTCGTCTGGTTCTGGTTCACGGTGCCCGTCCGCAGATTAACCAGAATCTGGAACAGTTTCAGCTGAGTGCACCATTTCATAAGAACCGCCGGATTACTACACGTGAGTCTCTTGGCTGTGTCATGAGTGCTGTAGGCTCAATCCGTCTGCAAATTGAAGCCTTGCTTTCTACCGGGTTAGCGAACTCACCTATGTACGGCGCAGCTATCCATGTAGTCTCGGGTAATTTTGTCACTGCTAAACCTTATGGTATTCATGATGGTATCGATTTTCAGTTAACCGGTGAGGTCCGCTCTATAGACAGTACCAGTATTCATCAGCATCTTGAGCATAACAGTATTGTATTGCTCGGACCGACTGGGTACTCCACTACAGGCGAAGTCTTCAATCTGCTGGCAGAAGAAGTCGCAACCAAGACAGCCGTTGCCCTAAAAGCGGATAAACTGATTTTTCTGGGCCAGCAGCAAGGTCTATTAAATTCCAAACAGCAATTATTACGTGAATTAACACCTCAGCAGCTGGACCCTTATATAGAACAGCATGAACAGGCAGATCCAACCCAGGCTTTATATTTACGTGCGGCACGCGATGCTTCCTTAGAAGGCGTCAATCGTGTTCATCTGATTTCTTATACGTATGACGGTGCGCTGATTGAAGAGCTATTTACCCGTGATGGGATTGGCACCATGATCACCGATGCACATTATGAAGAAGTCCGCACTGCCAGAATTCAGGATGTAGGTGGACTGATCAAACTGTTACGCCCCCTCGAACAAGAAGGGATACTGGTTTACCGCTCACGTGAACGGCTGGAAACTGAAATCAACCAGTTTGCTGTCATTGAACGTGACGGTACCATTCTCGCCTGTGCGGCGCTTTACCCGATTCCAACTTTGAAGAATGAAATACCTTCGGCAGAAATTGCCTGTGTAGCGGTACATCCGGCATACCGCAAATCGAATCGAGGCAGTCAGATTTTAAATTTTCTTGAAAAAAAGGCACAAGAGAATGGAATCAAGCAGTTGTTTGTACTGACCACCCGCACAGCACACTGGTTCCTAGAACATGGTTTCATGCCAGCCTCTGTTGATGATTTACCCAATACCCGGCAGGCACTTTATAACTATCAGCGAAATTCACTGGTATTTAAAAAACAGTTATAGAACCGGCCTTAATATTTAGCTTTATTTTTAATAAATATATCTTTGAACCAGAAATAAAAATTAGGATTTTTAAGGTTTTTAATTATTATTTCTGGTTCTTCTTTAGCTCAATAAAAAATTAATAATAATATTCAGATATTTAATTAAAAATAATATTAATTTTTAAATCATAAATACTCATAAGTTAAGCAGTTTTATATTTTAGCTTTTTTTTTCATGACTAAACGATAAAAGCTTATTTTTTTAGCATTACCGGGCATCTTAGGCTGTATGTGATTGTTAAATTTCACTGCCAGGAGCACCTTTTCCATGAACAGCCAGCAAATTTCTTGGGCCCGTTCTGCCATCTTATTGACCAGTCTGGCAACTGCCCTGTTTCTAGGTGGCTGTTCCAAATCTGACCCTCAGACTCAGGTCTTGAATATCGGTTTTCAAAAATATGGCATTTTACCGATTCTAAAGGTCCAAGGTAGTCTGGAAAATGCGCTCAAATCACAAGGTATAAAGATTCGTTGGGTTGAATTTCCTGCAGGTCCACAGCTCCTTGAAGGTCTGAATGTCGGAAGTGTCGCTTTTGGAGAAGCAGGTGAAGCTCCTCCTATTTTTGCTCAGGCAGCCAATTCAAATATTGTCTATGTAGCAAATCAGCCTGGTGCGCCTCATGGGGAAGCATTAGTAGTCCAGAAGAATTCTCCCATACAGTCTGTTGCTGATTTAAAAGGTAAACGGATTGCACTGAATAAAGGTTCTAATGTTCATTATTTACTGCTGAATATTTTAGAGGCGAATGATTTAAAGCTTGAAGATATTCAGGTGGTCTATCTGCCACCGGCAGATGCTCGTGCTGCATTTGAACGTGGTTCTGTCGATGCCTGGGTAATCTGGGACCCCTTCCTGGCCGCAGCAGAACAGCAACTTGGTGCCCGGGTTTTAAAGGATGGTCAGGGCTTGGTCAATAACCTGCAATTCTATCTGGCCGATCGTAAATTTGCAGAAAGCAACCCAAAGGTCATTCAGACTATTATTCAAGAATTAAACACTACGACCCAATGGGTTGCCCAGCATCAGGACGAGGCAGCCAGTCTGTTAGAACAACCAACCGGACTGGAACATAATATTTTAAAAACCTCTATTTCACGTATGGGCTTTGGGGTAAGACCAGTTAGCCAGGAGGTCTCTCATGCGCAGCAGAAAGTAGCTGATGCCTTTTATGCCCAGAAATTAATACCTGTCAAACTTGATATTCAGGCTGCGATTTTAAAGCAAACACCATAACAATAAGAAGGATGCCAGATGTATTCACTCAAAGTTTTTTTAATTAGCAGTTTTATAGCCTTAGGCCTGAGTGGCTGCCAGAAAACCAGTTCTGATACTGCGCCGGGACAACAGTCTGTTCAAGAAAACAAACTCAAAACCCTGGCAATCGGATACCAGAAATCCTCACTGAATCTGTTAGTCGCTCGCCAGCAACAGCTATTTGAACAGCAGTTTCCCGGCGTTCAGGTGGCGTGGAAAGAGTTTCCAGCTGGCCCACAAATGCTGGAAGCACTGGCAGTTGGTGCAATTGATTTTGGTGCAGTAGGTAATACTCCTCCTGTTTTCGCACAAGCGGCCGGGAAAGATCTGAAATACATTGGCTATGAAGTGGTTCCCCAGAATGCACAGGCATTATTAATACCTGCAGACAGTTCAATTCGTACACTTGCCGATTTAAAAGGTAAGCGGATAGCGGTACAGAAAGGTTCAAGTGCTCATGAACTTTTGGCTAAAGTTTTACAAAAGGCTGGTTTAAGCTGGCAGGACATTCAGCCCATCTGGCTTCCTCCGGCAGATGCACGGGCAGCTTTCGATAAACAGTCAATTGATGCTTGGTCGATCTGGGAACCGTACTTAAGTGCAGCAGAGCTGGATGCCAAAGCCAAGGTATTAATTGACGGCCAAGCCTTTGCACGGACTTATTCATTTTATATCGCTAATCCACAATTTATTGAGCAGCATCCCGGTGCAACTGAAAAGATCCTACAAAGTTTAAATACTGCCGATCAATGGGTACTTCAACACCAGCAACAGGCATTAAAGATTTATCAGCAAAGTACCGGCCTTAAACAAAATATTGCCCAGCGGGTTATAGATAAGCGGCTCAAACCCTCTCCTATTTATAGCCTTAAACCTGAAGTCGTACAGGCACAACAAGAAATTGCTGATCTCTTTCAACAGGTCAAATTAATTCCAAAATCAATCCAGGTCAGCCAAGTGGTCTGGGTCCCTACACCTAAAAACTGATTTAGACAGATAAGGATACTGACATGAAAATTTTTTGGTTTATTCCAACTCATGGTGATAGCCGCTATTTAGGCACCAGTAAAGGTGGGCGCCAGGTCGATCATGCTTATATGAAACAGATTGCAGTGGCTGTAGACAACCTGGGCTATGAAGGTGTACTGATTCCGACCGGCCGCTCATGTGAAGATCCATGGATTACAGCTGCCAGCCTGATTGATGCCACTAAAAACCTGAAATTTCTGGTGGCTTTGCGCCCTGGCGTAACCACCCCTGCTCTGGCAGCCCGTATGGCAGCAACTTTTGACCGTCTCTCAAACGGGCGGGTATTGTTGAATCTGGTTACAGGGGGTGATGAGCAAGAGCTAAAAGGTGATGGTGTATATGAAGACCATGCTACACGCTACCAGACAGCAGCAGAGTACACCAAGATCTGGCGTGAAATCTTGACCCGTTCTCATACAGGTGAAAGCTTTACTTTCCATGGCGAACGGCTAAGTGTTGATGATGCTAAACTGCTGTATCCGCCTGTACAGCAGCCTTATCCTCCGCTCTGGTTCGGTGGTTCATCTGAAGCTGCTCAAGAACTGGCTGCTGAGCAGGTCGATACTTACCTGACCTGGGGAGAACCGCCTGCAGCAGTAGAAGAAAAAATCCAGACCATGCAGGCTAAATCCGCTGCAAAAGGACGTCGTCTAAACTATGGTATCCGTCTGCATGTAATTGTACGTGAAACCAGTGCAGAAGCCTGGGCCGCAGCTGATGAACTGATTCAGTATGTAGATGACGCTACGATTGCCGCTGCGCAACAAAAATTCCGTCAGATGGACTCAGTAGGTCAACGTCGTATGGCTGAATTACATAATGGCGATAAGAGCAAACTGGAAGTATCACCAAACCTCTGGGCTGGTGTAGGTCTGGTTCGTGGAGGTGCCGGGACTGCGCTGGTCGGTGACCCGCAGACTGTAGCAGACCGTATTCAGGAATATGCAGATTTGGGTATTAATACCTTTATTTTTTCAGGTTACCCACATCTGGAAGAGTCTATTCGCTTTGCTGAACTGGTCTTTCCCTTACTGCCATTACAGACCCGTAAAAAGCTGGCTCAGCCTAACTTGACCGGTCCATTCGGTGAGATTGTTGCCAATAATTATGTACCTAACCGGTTAGCAGATAATAAAATTGTCAAGGAAGGGGCATGATGCAAAAGAATAGTATAGATAACTACGTTTCACGTGGAACAGGTGTATTTAGAAAACATTTGCTACCTTGGTTAGTGCCCTTATTATTACTTGTTCTGTGGCAGCTTACTTCAATGAGCGGCTTACTGCAAAGCCGGATTTTGCCTGCCCCTACAGCCGTACTTACAGCTTTCTGGTCTTTACTCATCAGTGGTGAACTGTGGCAGCATGTCAAGGTGAGTACGGCCCGGGCATTGACTGGTCTTGCTGTGGGTGGAGGTCTAGGTTTATTGCTCGGCCTATTAAATGGTTCTTCCAAGGTAGCCTCGAATCTTCTGGATACTACTTTGCAAATGCTACGTAATATTCCGGCTCTGGCGTTAATTCCTCTTGTTATTTTATGGTTTGGAATAGATGAAAGTGCCAAGCTTTTTCTGGTAGCGATAGGTGTATTTTTCCCGATTTATATCAATACCTATCATGGAATCCGATCAGTTGATCCGCAGCTAATTGAAATGGGAAAGAGTTATGGGCTGAATCGTCGCCAGCTTTATCAGCAAATTATTTTACCGGGCGCTATGCCTTCTATCCTGGTCGGGCTACGCTTTGCTTTGGGCCTGGTCTGGGTATTGCTTATTGTTGCCGAAACAATTTCTGCGCAGTCAGGAATTGGCTATATGACCATGAATGCCCGTGAGTTTTTGCAGACTGATATTGTACTGGTCGGCATTCTCCTGTATGCCCTTTTAGGCAAGCTGGCAGATATTCTGGCTCAAGGACTGGAACGCTATCTGCTGCGCTGGCATCCCGGCTATCAACAATAGGAACAGGAATATACTAATGAGCAATTTAAATATACCGCTATCAGTTGATATAGAAGCTAAGCCAAGTACGAATTTTACCACTCAGCCGCAGAATGGAGCAGAAATTGTGGTTGAGCAGCTTCATAAGTTTTATGGGCAGGTTAAAGTTCTTGAGGAACTAGATCTGCATATTCAGGCGGGAGAATTTATAGCAATCGTGGGACGTAGCGGATGTGGCAAGAGTACTCTACTACGTCTAATTGCTGGCCTGGAAGCAGCAAGTTATGGTGAAATAAAATTCAAGTCTGCACAGAATTTTCGTGAAGGTATTACCACAGACGATATTCGGGTTATGTTTCAGGATTCACGTCTATTGCCATGGAAGACTGTCGAGAAGAATGTACAGCTAGGTTTGGCCCATAACCGTCATGCCCATGCAGTAGCTCTACTCAAAAAGGTGGGGCTCGCTGAAAAAGCCAATAACTGGCCTGCACAACTTTCAGGCGGACAACGGCAACGTGCTGCTCTGGCTCGAGCTTTATCCCATACACCACGAGTTTTATTACTGGATGAACCCTTAGGCGCACTCGATGCCCTTACCCGGCTTGAAATGCAAAATCTGATTGAACAGTTATGGCGTGAGCAGGGCTTCACAGCTGTTTTAGTCACTCATGATGTTGCTGAAGCAGTACAACTGGCTGACCGGATTATTCTACTGGATAAAGGCCAGATTGCTCATCATTTTAAGATTGATTTACCACGGCCCCGTAAAAAGAGTGTCCAGTTCACCGAGCTGGAGCAGCAAGTTTTAGATGCAGTATTAGCCACCTGAACTCATACACGCCAACAGCCATTTCAAGATGGCTGTTTTATACATGAGGCTATATAAACAAGATATCTTTTAGCAAGAAGGTAAAGATCATAACTCCTTTTACAGTATAGTCATAAAAAACTCGTTCTATACTAAATATAATTATTAAAATCAATTTCTTAAACTTATAACAAGTATATCTGGTACTTTAAAAAAGATTTTTCATTTAATTTTTACAGCTAAAATAATTTTATTTTAAAATTAATTTTTAATCTAATTTGTTATTAACTATCAATTTATTATGAGCTACTTTTTTTACCAAATGTTAAAAAAGTTGTTTAATTCAGCATATTGGAAGAATAACTTTGCAAAATTGTGCACAAATCGACCCATTTGTCTTACAATTATGACTTTATCGATATTTGTGGGGAACAATGGAACAAAAGAAGAGCACTCAAAAACGGAATTTACTTTTAAATGCAGCTCTAGACGTTTTTTCTACGTATGGTTTTAATGGGGCAAGTCTGGATGAAATTGCTCAGCTGGCCGACATGCATAAGTCAAATATTTTTTATTATTATGAAAATAAAGAGGCTTTATATGTTGAGGTACTTACTACAGTACTCCAGAAGTGGCTGGCTCCTCTACAGTCGCTTGAAGTAGACCTTGAGCCAACTGAAGCATTAGCTAATTATCTGATGCTCAAGATCGAGGTTTCACGTTACCAGCCTAAAGCCTCCAAGCTGTTTGCACTAGAAGTTATTCAGGGTGCACCACATATTTTATCTATTTTAAAAGGCCCGCTGAAAAAACTATTTAAGCGTAAGGCCAAGGTGATCCAGAACTGGCAGGAACAAGGAAAAATTTCTGCAGGTATTGATCCGGAATTGCTGATTTTAAATATCTGGGCAATTACCCAGAATTATGCTGATTTTAGTACTCAAATTGAAATGGTGATGGGAAAAACGCTTAAAAGTAAAAGCACCTACCAGAGGACTATCGAACATACCATCCATCTGATGCTCTATGGTATTTTACCGCGCTCTGAATATAGCCCGGTCACGCTTTCAACCGAAGTTTCCGAAGCTAACCAGAATTAATGCTTCAGCTCTTTAATTCTGGCCTTTTTACTTGTTCTTTATGATTGAAATGAAAGCCTTGCTTGCTGGTATAAATCTAACAGTTTATGCGCTCCCAACAGCAGATTATTTTCCCAATCCAGATGTGCTGTGGTGTTGGCACCATCACTAATATATTTGACAGATACCAAGCGTACTCCAAGTTTTTTACAAACTTTAGCCAGGGCATAACCTTCCATATCCACCAGATCACAAGACACTTTAGGCAAGCCTGTTTCGAAGGAGTCACCAGTTCCACAGATTCCTTTAGGCAATTGATCGAAGTATGAAACCAGTTCAATACATCCTGGTATTTCCTCATCCATTGGAGTAATGCCCGGGACAAAACCTAAAGGAGAGACATCCATATCACGTTGTACAAAACTGCTGACCTCGACCAGTGAGTGGGTTTCAAAGTGACTACTGCCTGCGGTACCTAAGTTAAAAAGTATTTTACATCCAGTACGTTGAATCACCTCATAGGCTTTAAATGCTGCATTGACCTTGCCAATACCGCTGTAATGAACCTGAATACCGGCCTGCTCAAACAGTCCTTTAGATTCACTTGGGAGCGCCATGATGAGTGCAGATTGCTCTACCATTTAGAAAACTCATTAAAATTTGATTATTAGAAAATAAAGTTAACTCAGGTACAAGGTACTAAGGACTGATTAATCCACTGTAAATACTTAACCCTTGTCCAGAAAACTTTTCAGGCAAGGTGAGAACAACAGGTTGCCACGATAAAACCCTTGTACGATCTTAGTGGCAACAACCACCCAGAGTATGATTAAAATATAGGCCAAGCTAGAGGCAATATTATGTAATATAGAGAGCTGAAGCTGCTGGCCTAGAGTGTAAATGGCCAGTGTAAACACCCCTAATGGAAAGGTTAAACCCCACCACCCCAAATTGAAAGGTAGACCTCTTCTTATATATTTTAAGGTCATCAATACTGCAAGGCCAAGCCACCAAAGCCCAAACCCCAATAGAATCAAGCTGCTGGCGGTACCTGCATACTGCAAAAACATGCCTAAATCTTTCTGTCCAATAAAAGTTAAAATGCGTGTTGCCTGTGATCCTAAGCTCAGTAAAGCCAATGCACCCGTTCCAATAGGACCTAATGCCAGCCAGCTGCTAATGACCATATCTTTAGAAGGTAACTGATGCAGGGCAAGTCTTAACATCAGAATAGTTAATATGGCAAAAGCTGGCAGTACTGAAATTCCCCATAACCCATAACTGGCCATCAATATAGCCACTGTCTGCTGGCTTATAGCCAGATATTGTACTAATACTCCACCTGAGTTTGCTGCCACCTCACAGGCTACAATCGGTAATAGCCAGATCGCTGTCATACTGTGTAACTGGTGCTGCTGGCAACTAAACATACAAAAAGGTACTAACCAAGCAATTCCCACTGCCATAACGACATCGATATACCAAAGCAGTTTGGCTATTTCTAGTGCAGAATCGCCATATAGCGGCAAACCGTATTTTAAAAATCCATTTACAAGAGTAGCCAAGCCCATAGGAATAGCACCTAGAAACAGACTCATGTTTGAATGAAAAAAGATTTGTCTGGCTTCGGTGGGATAGAACAACCAGCGCAGGCTATAAAGCAGACTAAAGCTGATAAATAAGATAATATTGATTTGCCACAGGAAAATACCTCCCAACCACAGATTAATTGAACCAGATGACAGTTCAGGTAAAATAAGTGCTACTACACCCGTTCGCATAGTGACGGTAAACCAGTTAGGTGTGAATTGACGAATGATATCTCGTGGCTGCCCTAGCTGTTCAAATGGCCTGTTCATTACTGTACCTGATTGAATTTTTAATGCAGCACTAATTATAAAAAGGCCCATATATAAATAAAACTGATTTATTTATATTATATAAATCAATAGAAATGATATATAATTTATTGATCAGCCAAAAAAATGAGTAAAAACACAACAACAAGACGAAACTGTGAGAATATGGCAATATATGACCTTTCAAATTTTGCACTGATTTCTTCGCCCATGAAGCTGCTCCGTCTGAATGCCCTGATGCCCGATTTTCAGCTGCCTGCAACCGCAGTGACAATTGGCAATTTTGATGGTGTCCATCTTGGACATCAGGCCATGATTGCTCAGCTTAAAACTGTTGCTGCCCAGAAGAATTTAAAAACACTGGTTATGCTGTTTGAGCCCCAACCACTAGAATACTTTAAAGGCTACGAAGCCCCTCCCCGTATCAGCTCACTACGTGAAAAAGTAGAGTATTTGACTGAACTTGGGGTGGACTATATTGCTGTAGCCAAATTCGATGACCAGTTCCGTAGCATGAGTGCAGAAGGCTTTGCGTCCCTTTTAAAAGATAAGCTTCATGCTCATAGTCTGGTATTAGGTGATGATTTTCATTTTGGAAAAAACCGGCAAGGCAATAGCGAATTTCTAAAAAACTATGGCTTTGCAGTCACTAATCTGAATACTGTCGACTTTCAGGGAGAGCGAGTCAGTTCGACACGGATCCGGCAGGTATTACAGCAGGGTGACCTGACTCTTGCTGCCCAGCTTTTAGGACGTCCCTACAGTATGGTGGGTCGAATTCAGTATGGTGACCAGATTGGGCGTACCTTGAATTTCCCGACCATTAATGTAGGGATGAACCGGCATAAGCCCTGCCTGCATGGAATTTATGCGGTAGAAGTGATCTCTGAGCATAATTCTCTTGCTGCCAGAGTACGTCTGGAACACCCAGATTTACCTGGAATTGCAGGTTATGGACCGGAGAGTTTATTTGGTGCCGGACATGTGGGAACACGGCCCGCAATTCAGCAGCAACAGCCAGAGTGGCGATTAGAAGTACACTTTCCTGAGGTTTCTGCTAATCTGTATGGCTTGCTGGTGCGGGTCACTTTTTTAAAATATCTGCATGGTGAAGTAAATTATCCTTCGCTTGAAGCATTAAAGACCGGAATTGATAATGATGTAGCCAAGCTCATTGAGTTTCGTAGAAATACCCCCAAATTCCCTGTTTAAATTCTGTTTTTTTGATTGTAAAACCCGTCAGCGTTCAAGCTGATTGAACTGGAAGACAACTTGCATGAGCGATAAGCAAACTCCTGAAAATGCTGTGGATTATAAAGCCACACTAAATCTGCCGGGCACTGAATTTGCCATGAAGGCAAATCTGGCAGTACGTGAAGTAAAATGGTTAGAAGAGTGGTACGCCGACAACATTTATCAGCAGATTCGCACATCGCGTATTGGCAAGAAAAAATATATTTTGCATGATGGCCCTCCCTATGCAAATGGCACAATTCACTTGGGTCATGCAGTCAATAAAGTCTTAAAAGATATTATTGTTAAAAGTCGCACATTATCTGGCTTTGATGCACCTTATGTTCCAGGCTGGGACTGCCACGGTTTGCCAATTGAACTCAAAGTTGAAGAAAAAGTAGGTAAAGTGGGCGAAAAAGTTGATGCAGCCACTTTCCGTAAATTATGCCGTGAATATGCTTCACAACAAATTGATCTGCAGCGTAACGACTTCAAGCGTCTGGGCGTACTGGGTGATTGGGATAATCCTTATCTGACCATGAATTACAAGCAGGAAGCAGATATTGTTCGTGCACTGGGCCAGATTCAGAAAAATGGTCATATTCAGCCTGGCTTAAAGCCGGTGAACTGGTGCATGGACTGTGGCTCGGCACTGGCTGAAGCTGAAGTTGAATATGAAGATAAAAAATCTGATGCAATTGATGTCGGTTTTAGTGTCGTTGACTTAAAAGACTTATCTACCCGTTTGAAGGTAGAAATTGATGTGCCTACTGATATTGTTATCTGGACCACAACACCATGGACCCTTCCGGCTAACCAGGCAGTTTCAGTACATGCTGAAATTGAATATCAGCTGGTACAGACCCAGACAGACAAAGGCTTACACAATCTGATTCTGGCTAAAGATCTGGTAGAGTCTGCTGTAGAACGTTATAAGCTAGAAAACCCGGTAGTACTGGCCGATTTTACCGGCGCAGTGATTGAAAACCTGCAACTCCAGCACCCACTTCTGGCAGATCGCCAGGTTCCGGTCATTTTAGGTGAACATGTGATTGCAACCAGTGGTACGGGTGCAGTACATACTGCGCCTGGCCATGGTGTAGATGACTATAAAGTTGGTCTGCTCTATCAGTTGAAAGTCGATAATCCGGTGGGTGGCAATGGAGTATATTTGCCAACTTCACCACTTTTCCCGGGTGTACACATCTATAAAGCCAATCCGCAAATCATTGAAGCCCTTGGTGCAGCAGGCCGTTTGTGGGCACATCAGCCAATTCGACACAGTTATCCACATTGCTGGCGCCACAAGACTCCTATTATTTTCCGTGCAACGCCTCAATGGTTCATTAGTATGGATCAGCAAAATTTACGTCAGGGTGCACTGGATGCGATTGAAAATGACATCGAATTTGTACCAAGCTGGGGTAAAAATCGGATTGAATCCATGATTGATGGCCGCCCGGACTGGTGTATCTCACGTCAGCGTACCTGGGGTGTGCCAATTCCGTTTTTTGTACATAAAGATACCAATGAGCTGCATCCGCGTACTCCGGAACTGATCGAAGAAGTTGCCAAGCTGATTGAACAGGAAGGTATTGATGCCTGGTTTAACCGTGAAGCGAAAGACTTTATTGGTGATGATGCCGAACACTATAATGCCGTGCGTGACACGCTGGATGTCTGGTTCGATTCAGGTACAACCCACTATGCTGTACTTGACCAGCGCGAAGATCTGGAAAGCCCGGCTGACCTTTATCTAGAGGGCTCAGACCAGCATCGTGGCTGGTTCCAGTCATCCCTGCTGACGTCTATAGCCATTCATAACCGTGCGCCTTACAAAGCCTTACTGACTCATGGCTTTACAGTAGATGAAAACGGACGCAAACTATCAAAATCGCTAGGGAATTATATCCCGCTAGATGACATCATCAAGCAGCTGGGAGCTGATGGTCTACGATTGTATGTTGCTTCAAGCGACTACCGCTATGAAATTGCAGCAAGTAAAGAAGTCTTTAACCGCGTTAGCGACAGTTATCGCCGTATCCGTAATACTCTACGCTTCCTGCTGGCCAATCTAAATGGCTTTAAGCCAAGTACTGATGCACTGCCAGTAGACCAGTTGATTGCATTGGATCAGTATATCTTGCAACGTGCGCATGAGGTTCAGCAGAGCATCCTTACTGCTTATGATGAAATGAACTTTCATGTCGTCTGTAGCTCACTGACCAATTTCTGTATTAATGATCTGGGCGGTTTTTATCTGGACATTATTAAAGATCGTCAGTACACCACCAAAACCGACTCTCAGGCACGTCGCTCTGCGCAGACTGCGTTATATCATATCGTACAGGCCTTTATCCGCTGGATGAGCCCAATCCTGAGCTTTACTGCACAAGAGGCTTGGCCACTGATTCCTGAGCAGTCAGAAAAATATGTATTTATGAGCGAGTGGTATCAGATTCCGGTGGCCTCAACAGCCAATCTGATTTCTGAAGAAAACTGGCAAACATTAATTACAGTAAAATCTGCAGTAAACAAACAGATTGAAGCTGCACGTAACGCTAAACTGGTCGGCTCTAACCTCTCTGCCAAGGTTGAACTCTGGGCCCAACCAGCGTTAAAAAGCATTCTGGACCAGCTGGGCAATGAGCTGCGCTTTGTCCTGATCACCTCTCAGGTTATTGTTCATGACTTTGAGGAAGCAGGTGAAAGTACCGAGCTCGAAGGTCTGCGTGTCAAGGTTTCAGCGGCAAAAGGTGAAAAATGCGCTCGCTGCTGGCATGTACTGCCTGATGTTAATACACATGCAGGTCATCCAAGTATTTGCGGACGCTGCCTAATTAACCTTCCTTCTGGTCAGGGCGAAGAGAGAAAATATGCCTAATACACCGCAAAGAAAAGGCTGGTTCCAGTTCTATCCACATAATCTGGTGTGGATCGGGCTGGCAATTGTTGCCATTATTTTGGATCAATGGACCAAATGGATTGCAACAAACCATCTGAACTATGCCGATCCGGTAGCCGTACTGCCCTTTTTAAACTGGACGCTGCTACATAATTATGGTGCAGCATTCAGTTTTCTGTCTGATGCCGGTGGCTGGCAGCGTTATTTATTTACCGGACTGGCGGCTGGAGTTTCCTTGCTGTTTGTTTTCTGGCTAATGCGTATGCCAAAACATCTGGTCATTTTACCAATGGCTATTGCCCTGATTCTAGGGGGCGCCATCGGTAACCTGATAGACCGGGTCAGTCTAGGATATGTAGTAGATTTTATTCATGTCTACTATCAGAACAGTCACTTTCCTGCATTTAATATTGCTGATAGTGCCATCACTCTTGGAACAATCCTGTTATTAATTGATACTTTCTTTCTGGAAAAACACCGGATTCAACGTGCAGAGGCAACAAAATGACAGAGTTACTCAACCCGAATGAAGATACCCGAATTGAAGAAGGTTCTCAGGTAGAGCTGCACTTTTCAGTTGCCATTGAAGATGGTGTTGAAATAGATAATACCCGCAGCCGTGAAGAGCCGGTGAGTCTGGTGATTGGTGACGGTAATTTACTGCCAGGCTTTGAACAGGCTCTTTTTGGTTTAAGGGCAGGTGACCGCCGTACTGTACATTTACCGGCAGAAGATGCCTTTGGACCGTGGAATCCGGAAAATATTCAACGCTTTGATACGGTCAAATTTGAACAACGCCCTGTGGTTGGCCAAATGATCGAGTTTGAAGACAAAGCTAAAAGCAGCCTGTACGGTGTGGTCAGATCAGTGAATGATGACATGACCGAGATAGACTTTAACCATCCGCTGGCAGGTAAAAATATCAGTTTTGAGGTTGAAATCTTCAAGGTTACACCAGCAGGTCAGCAAGGTATTAAACTCATCTAGACGCTGCCTAAAATCAATCATTCTGAAGCCGGTCTGTGTATGTCCGGCTTTTTTTATTATAAGTAAAATATAAACTAAATATTTAAATGTCTAGCCAGTTTACTGATCATTTAAATGATCAGCAGGTAGTTTTTCTAAAGGTCTATATAATAAAAAGCGATGAATGCAGCTTCACGCCTGGCTATATATCAGGCTAGAATTCAATCAGCCATAAAGACTGGCAGATATCTAAACATACACTTTATCCCAGTTTTAATTATAAAAATTATTACTCAGCTTAAGTGCTGTATGATTAAAAACAATGAGTTGTTATGCTGACACTAACTGTTTTATTACGTTGTCTTTCTAGCGCAATACGTGAAGCATTATTACAAACCCTGAATGAATGTGCCCAGCACCAGATTGCCCAAGTCCAAGTATCTCATCTTTTTTTACAGCTCTTAAAGCAACCCGAACCAAATGAATTAATCTTTTTATTAGACCGTTATGATATTTCTGTCTTGGAGCTCAGGCGGCAGCTGAATATAGCTTTACTTTCAGCACATATTCAAAGCCACAGTACATTGGTGTTAAGTGAGGCTTTAATTATTTTATTGCAACAGGCCTGGCAGTTTTCCCGGACAGAGCAATGTCCGCAGATTAATATATTTCACCTTCTACAGGCATTAATGGATACAGATATTTTATTATGTCAAAAAGCTTGTTCTCCAGTCATAGATCTGGTCGAACGATCTGAAATATTGAATAGCCATCTAACGATTATACCTGCTTAAAAATTAAACTGGTTCATAACTTTTGATGTTTTAAAATAGAGATACAAATTCTGTCTAGGCGCTTTCCAAAAAAATAATTAGTTTAATAAAGATCATGCCTAACCGGAAAATATTATGAAAATCTATATTATTGTAGGCAGCATACGTGAAGGTCGTACTGCTATTAAGGTGGCCAAATGGGTTCTCGAGGCTATTGAGAGTTTTGACTATAACACCCTGGAAACTGAAATCGTTGATTTAAAAGAATGGGATTTGCCTGTTTTTGCCGGAAGCCATCCGCCCATTACAGGTATCTATGACCAGCCAAAACAACAGCAATGGGCAGAAAAAATTTCCGAAGGTGATGGCTTTATTTTTATTAGTCCTGAATATAATCATGGTTATAGTCCAGCCCTGAAAAATGCTCTAGATTACTTAGGTAAAGAATGGCAAGGCAAACCTGCTGCCTATGTGGGTTATGGGGCAACCAATGGTTCACGTTCAATTGACCAGTTACGCCAGGTCGGGACCTATCTGGGTTTAATCGACTCTAACGCTACTCTAGAAATTCGTGATATTTTCAAGCGTAATCAAACTGAGCAGTTTGAAGGTAATGAAGCCGAGATTAAGATCCTAAGATCAGTGATAGAAAAACTGATAAATCACGCTATTTAGCAATATATCCTATAGTTCAAATGATTCTGTCAAATAAAAGTGATAAAAAAGCAGGTCCAGAGACCTGCTTTTTTATTCATCTATTTAGTCAGTAAAGGTAACTTTAGCAATCGCCTTTTTGCCTGCCTGAATAATATAAGTTTTATTTTCTTTTACTGAAAAGTCTGCATCTACTACTTCCCAGTCAACTTTAACGGCGCCCCGCGCTACAGCATCCTTAGCCTGCGCTGCATTTTTAGTTAAACCCGCAGTACGCAAAATGGACGCAATAAAGATTTCACCACCAAATTCGGCACGAGAAATAGTTACTTCAGGTGTGCCTTCTGGCAATTCACCTTCAGTAATAATATTTCCTGCACCTTTATGCGCATTGGCCGCTGCTTCACTGCCATGGAAACGCTCAACCAGTTCCAGTGCCAGAATACGCTTGATTTCCTGCGGATTACGGCCTTCTACCATCTCTTTGAGCAGATCTTGAATTTCAGGCATCGATTTAAAGCTGAGCAGTTCAAAGTAACGTTCGATCAGGCTGTCTGGCATCGACAGTACCTTTTGGTACATTGCGCCTGGTGCATCAAATACACCGATGTAATTGCCCAGAGACTTCGACATTTTCTGTACACCATCCAAGCCTTCTAGAATTGGTACGGTAATACAGACTTGAGGCTCTTGATGATAACGGCCTTGCAGGGTACGGCCCATTAACAGGTTAAATGTCTGGTCTGTACCGCCAAGCTCAACATCCGCTTCCAGAGCAATCGAGTCATAACCCTGCACCAGCGGATATAAAAATTCATGAATCGCAATCGGCTGCTGACTACTATAGCGCTTGGTAAAATCATCACGTTCCAGCATACGTGCAACGGTCTGCTGGGAAGCCAGTTGAATCAGATCAGCCGCAGTCTTGCTGGCAAACCATTCTGAGTTGAATACCACCTTGGTTTTATTTGGTTCAAGAATTTTAAAGACCTGTTCCTGATAGGTTTTGGCATTTTCCAAAACCTGCTCACGCGATAATGGCGGACGTGTTGCACTCTTGCCGGTCGGATCACCGATCATGGCAGTATAGTCACCAATCAGGAAATATACATCATGGCCTAAATCCTGAAATACTTTAAGCTTATTAATTAAAACCGTATGACCCAGATGCAGGTCAGGGGCAGTTGGATCAAAACCCGCTTTAACTTTAAGGGGACGGTTTTCTTTTAATTTCTTCAGAAGATCTTCTTCAGAGATAATTTCATGAGTGCCTCGTTGAATGAGGGCAAGTTGTTCTTCAGCCGGCAGGAAATTTGACATCACAAAACCCAAACACATCAGTTATACAATTTGTGAGATATACTAACACTTTTTCAGCACATTGCAGGCTTAAGAATCATCATGACAGCGATCTATATCGGGGTAATGACCGGCACCAGCATGGATGGTGTCGATATCGTTGCTGCTTCTTTTGATCCTCTCCGGCTCCACGCTACCCTGACATTACCATTCGATCCGGAATTACGTGACGAGCTGATGGCATTAACCCTGCCAGATGATAATGAAATTGACCGGATGGGAGCTGCTGATGTTGCTCTGGGCCAAATGATCGGTCATGGTATTAACCAGATGATTGAAAAAAATGCTCTGGACCGTAGCCAGATCAGGGCCATCGGTTCACATGGCCAAACTATTCGTCATCGTCCTGAACATCATTTTACCCTACAGATTGGTGACCCTCATATTATTGCCGAACTGACTGGTATTGCAGTGGTATCTGATTTTCGTCGTCGTGATATGGCAGCCGGTGGCCAAGGTGCACCGCTCGTGCCGGCTTTTCATCAGGCCCTATTTCAGCATCCTGAAATTCACCGGGTGATTTTAAATCTGGGAGGTATTGCCAATGTCAGCCTGTTACCCGCTGGTCAGCCCGAGAAAGTCTATGGGTTTGATACCGGTCCGGCCAATATCCTGATGGATGGCTGGTGTCAGCGTTATACAGGCCATCCTTATGATGAAAATGGCAGTTGGGCTGCCTATGGCCAGCCAATTCGTGCTTTACTGGAACGCTTGCAAGCGCATGAGTATTTCTCGAAAGAACCTCCAAAAAGTACCGGACGTGAAGACTTTAATCTGGACTGGCTGGATGAGCAGATACAGGACTGGCGTAATGACGATCTGGGGTATGATGAGCTGGAAGATACACCCGAAAATGTACAGGCTACTTTATTAAAGCTGACCACAAGGGCAATTAAAAAAGCCATTTACCGTTCAGGACTGGATACAGGTGAAGTATATGTATGTGGCGGCGGTGCTTACAATGCACATTTATTAGACCAGTTACGCTGGCGCCTGCGCAAGCATCAGTGGAGTGTGCAGACTACTGACAGTCTGGGCCTTAGTCCAACCTGGGTAGAAGCAACAGCATTTGCTTGGCTTGCTATGCGGTTTGTACAGCAGCAAAGTGGTAACCTGCCTGCTGTTACCGGTGCACAAGGCTTTCGCATTTTAGGCAGTATGACTGCAGCCTGATTAGACGGGCTATAAGTGAGCTACAGCATACTTTCTGGTGAAGATACACCGCAGTAATTTTTACTAAAATATATGACTAAACAAAAATTCAAAGTAACAATAAGAGAAAAAAGATGATTGATTTAAGTAAACAGCGCCTTGAGCGTTATCATCGTGGTGAACTGAGCTTTGACCTGATCGATAGCGGTCCGCTAGAAGGTGAAGCTGTGGTACTGCTCCATGGCTTTCCCGAAACGGCACAGTGCTGGGATCAGGTCCGGGTTCAGCTCAATGCAGCAGGTTTTCGTACCTTTGCACCGAACCAGCGTGGCTATAGCCTTGATGCACGCCCTGAAGGACGTCAGGCTTATCGGATGCAGGAGCTACTTCAAGATCTGGATCTGCTGATTGACCAGATTAACCAGCCAGTCCATTTGGTTGGCCATGACTGGGGAGCAATTGTGGCATGGGAATACGCTATGCATTACCCTAAAAAATTAAAAAATCTGGTGGTATTATCTGTACCTCATCCAGGCGCTTTCCTGCGTGCCCTGCTTGCCTCGGACCAGCTATTTAAATCTTATTATATCGGGTTATTTCAGCTGCCTAAATTGCCAGAATTATTATTTGAAAAATTTCCAAAAATAGGTCTGGGTTTACTTAAAAATTCAGGGATGACCAAGCAGCAACTGGAAATTTTCAAAACAGAAATGCTGGAACAGGGCCGTTTGAGTTATAGCCTGAACTGGTATCGGGCACTACCTTTTAATGCCCGTTTCCAGCGATTCGATCCGGTCACTATCCCTACTCTGTTTATCGGCGGTACCCAGGATGTGGCTATTAGTGATGCTGGCGTTAAACTAAACCAGCGTTATGTACAGGCGCCATACCGTGAAGTCATATTAGAGGCCAATCACTGGCTTCCTGTGCAGCAAGCTGCTGTAGTCAGCCAGCTTATCCTGGAGCAGATTCAGGCTTAACTAAAGTGATAAAAAAACCCATCTCAGGATGGGTTTTTTAAACAGTTATCTTCTAGATTGAAAATGAAGATCCGCAACCGCAGGTCGTAGTAGCATTCGGATTCTCAACGATAAAACGTGATCCTTCCAGTCCCTGAATATAATCAACCACTGAACCTACCAAATACTGGTAACTTAGTGAATCTACCAGCATGGTCACATCGCCATTGGTAAATTCAGCATCATCTTCATTCATGCTTTCAGCAAAGTTAAAACCGTAAGAGAATCCTGAGCAGCCGCCTCCTGTTACATAGACACGTAACATTAAATCCTGATTCCCTTCGCTTTCACGGAGTTGGCGCACTTTATTTGCAGCATTATCTGACAACACAAGAGCTGGGGCATTCATACTGGGCGTTCCTCAACAAATTCATCTGCCTTAAAAGGCAAAGGCCATATATTTAAAGTATAACATACTCAATATATGGCCAGCGCCTGAACTTTAAAGTTTATCCTGAGTTATTTTATCAGGTTTATTTATAGTTCTCATCCTGTAGGCTGCATTCAAAATTACTGCGGTCTTCTTTACAGCGGAATTGCCATAACAGTTTCATCATGCGCCTGTCATAAACACCACGTCTGGTCAGGTCGATCCGTGATTCACGCATCAGTTTCTGGTAACCCGGCTTATCTGCCGCTGGTATATTCATCCAGTATTTCTGTGGAATATCCGCTTTCATTTTTCCAAGAATACCAAACGCACGTGGTAACTGGGTTTTAACCCATTCCCGCGATTTTTGTCCATAGCCTGCAGGGAACTTGTCTGGACGAATAATCAGGTTTCCTGTTACCTGCAGAATCGGATAATTAACAATAGCGCCTTTGGTACCGAGACCTTTATGTAATTCCAGCGGTTTAAACACGGCTGCCGGCGCACCGATAATATCGACCTGGCGGTTATTGAACTTGCTGCCAAAATTAGTTACATCGGCACTAACTGCCTGCGCCCCGATTTGCTGAACCATAATCTTCTGGGCTTCATCATAATCAAGAACTGCAATTTTTTTGCCAGCTGCTTTAGCAACTGTATTAATACTACGGTCATTTACCATCAAGAATGCATCGCCGACCGGAATAACTCCTGCAACTTCATATTTACTATTGGTCATATATTTGGCAAAAGTCGGGCTGGCTAAGCCTTGCATAACCTTAACAGCCAACTTAAGGTCCGGAATAGCTCCGATTGCATCCAGGGAACCGGTAAATTTATTAAACTGTCGGCCACGCATACCGGTAACACTAATTCCGTCACATTTCCCGGCTTTAAAATCTTCAGCAATCACTGCCTCATTCTGGCCTACACGCAGTTCGATATCTGCTCCCCAGTTTTTAGCAGCAAGCTGATAGTCTTTCATTAAAGCATATACATCGCCATTTTTACCGACCAGATCAAAAACACAAAAAACCTGTTTTGCCTGAGCTGCTTCTGCTGCCATTAATATTCCTGCACCCAGCACAAGTGCTTTAGTCCATTGCATAATTTTATCCTTTTAATTTTATTTTTTCTTATTTTCTGTTTTCTATCTGGCAGCTGAGTACTGACCTTACATGCCTATAAAAATACAGACAAAAAAGCCCGGTTTATAGCCAGGCTTTTTAACTTCTATAATTTATTCGCCTGCCATAGAGCATTCGAAGTTGGCTTTATCGACTGCACAGCGAGCTTTCTTCAATACTGCCATCATATTTTTGTCATAAATACCCTGTCTGGTTAAATCCATACGGCCATCACGTAACATCTTCTGGTATTTAAGCTTGTCTTCAGCACTTAGATTCATTTTATATTTACCCGGAATACCGGCTTCTAAACGCTGAATCATTGAAAAGCTTTTTGGTAGCTGTTTGGCAAACCAGGTACGTGATTGCTGACCAAAACCAGCCGGGAATTTATCGGCTCGCAGGACCAGATCAGCGGTTACCTGTAATACCGGGAAATTCATCATCGCGCCATTACTGCCCAGACCTTTATAAATTTCCAAAGGTTTATAAGCATAAGCCGGCGCACCGACCATATCGACCTGGCCATTATTAAATTTGGCCACAAAGTTAGATACATCAGACAGGACTGCCTGTGCTCCAATACGCTGTACCATAATTTTCTGGGCATTGTCATAGCCCAGTACTGCAAACTTCTTACCTGCTGCTTTCTCAACAGAATTAATATTTTTATCACGTACAAAGATATAAGCTGAACCTAAAGGTGATACACCGGCAACTTCATATTTATTGCCACCCAGAGTTGTAGTCATTTTGCCGGCATTACGGGCATCCAGTACATAAGAGATTGCACGTTGGGCCACAGCATTACTTGGCACAGCACCCAAGGCATCAATAGAACCCACGAATTTGTTATACGGACGGGCGCGCATTGAAGTCATAAAAACTGCATCACATTTACCTGCCTTGAAATCACTGTCCGCTACAGCTTCATCCTGACGTGGAACCAGGTTAATATCTGCTTTCCAGGATTTTGCAGCCAATGCCCACTCTTCCATCATTTTGTAGGATTCACCAGATTTACCCAGTAAATCGAAGACGCAAACATCTACTTTGGCCTGAGCAGTGCCTGCCAGACCTAAAAGTGCAGTGGTAACAGCAGTCAGTACTATTCTTTTCATTGTTTTCTTCCTTTTTTGAGATTTTATTCTCGAACTTCCCTTACATTGCAAGATATTACCCAGCTTTATTTAAAAAAAATAGAGTATTTGCTCCATTTTTTTAAATTGTGATCTATCTCTGCATTTTTTAAGTAATTAAAATTTTCTATCTATACTTATATTCAGGAAATCAATAGCTATAAAACTGTCATTTTGTATTATTCGCCCGAAAGTGAACACTCAAAGTTAGTCCGCTCTACTGTGCAGCGCGCCCTTTTTAACACACGCATCATGGTCTCATCATAAATGCCCTGACGGGTCAAATCGATGCGGCCTTCACGTAATAAACGTTGATAAGCAGTACGGTCTTCAATGGACAGCTGAATTCGTAATTTTGCAGGAATGCCTGCTTCAAGGCGTTGTACCATAGCCATGCTGCGAGGCAACTGTTTTAAGAACCATTGACGTGACTTGGCAGCAAAGTCCTGTGGAAATTTATCTGGCCGGATAATCAGGTCTGCAGTAACATTGACTACCGGGAAATTGATCATGGCACCGTTTGGACCCATGCCTTTATAAATTTCCAAAGGCCGGTAAGCATACGCAGGCGCTGCAACAATATCCGCCTGTCCATTATTGAATTTACTAACAAAATTCGAAATTTCTGAGGCCACCGGCTTGGCATTAATACGCTGTACCATGATCCGTTGAGCAGCATCATGCCCAAGAACTGCAAATTTTTTCTTGGCGATTTTTTCAACTGTATTAATATTACGGTCTTTTACAAAAATATAAGCTGCGCCGAGCTGACCGATTCCGGCAACTTCATATACCTGTCCCTCCAGTCTGCTCACCAGACGTTTACTATTACGCTGATCCAGAGCATAGCTGATGGCCTTTTGGGCTATTGCATTACTAGGTACCCCACCTAGGGCATCAATTGAACCAGCAAATTTGTTAAAAGCACGAGCACGAATAGAAGTCATATACACACCATCACAATTTCCAGCTCGAAACTCACGCTCTGCCTGTGCCTCATCTGCTACAATTTTTAGTCCGACATCAGCATTCCAGTTCTTGGAAGCCAGCAGCCAGTCTTCCATCAATTTATAGGACTCGCCAGCTTTGCCCAGCAAATCAAAAACACAGATATCTACTTTGGCCTGGGCTGAATGAGCAAATAAAAAAAGTGAAGCAGCTAATAGAATTTTTCCCTTATTCATCTTATTCATCCTGAGTCTTATTGTTTAAATGAGGGCTTTATCACTATAAACAGCTTAACTGTACAAAAATAGAGCATTCACTCTAATTTCCGATAAAGTGTTTTTGTGTGGAGTCAAATTATTGGATGAAATTCATATTCTTTTGCAGAGACAGGTGATTTTTTGTTTTTCTTGGCAGATATCCTTTAAAATGGCCTACCTCTGATAATAGATTTGCGTATTCATGATTCAGCTTGACCAACTTTCGATTCGCCGCGGTGGCCGTATACTCTTTAAAAAAGCGAGCATGCAACTGCATCCAGGCTGGAAGATTGGTCTAACCGGAGTTAACGGCGCCGGTAAATCTACTCTGTTTTCGGCATTGCTTGGCAATATGTCGGCCGATGAAGGTTCTCTAAGCCGTCCTGCGGTATGGACAGTTGCTCATATGGCACAGGAAGTCGAAGCACTGGATATGGCAGCACTGGATTTTGTATTATCAGGTGATGAAGAATATTGGGAAATTCAGGCAAAACTGGAACAGTCCGACCAGCTATCTGATCATGATATTGCCCATTTACATGGCCGCTTTGACGAGATTAATGGTTATTCGGCTCCTGCCAAGGCAGCACAGCTTATGGCAGGTCTGGGCTTTTTCGAATATCAGCTAAAACTGGCAGTATCCAGTTTTTCTGGAGGATGGCGTATGCGTCTGAATCTGGCCCGTACCCTGATGAGTCGCTCAGACCTGCTTTTGCTGGATGAACCGACTAACCACTTGGACCTTGATGCCATTTTATGGCTGGAAGACTGGTTAAATGCCTATGAAGGTACTTTGGTCCTAATCTCACACGACCGTGATTTTCTTGATGCTGTCACTGATCATATCCTGCATATTGAAAATCAGGAGCTTACTTTATATACCGGAAATTATTCCACTTTTGAACGGACCCGTAGTGAACGTCTGGCCCAGCAGCAACAGGCTTATGAAAAACAGCTGGAAACCCGCGCACACCTGCAAAAATATATTGACCGTTTTAAGGCACAGGCCACCAAAGCACGTCAGGCACAGAGTCGAATCAAGCAACTGGAGCGAATGCAGGAACTTTCGGCTGCCCATGTCGATACGCCCTTTACGTTCAGTTTTCGTGAACCTAGCAAAATGAGTTCACCCTTACTGACATTAGAACATGCGGATATTGGTTATGGGGAAAAACTGATTACCACTAATATCCAGATTCAGATTACGCCTTCAAGCCGTATTGGTCTGCTGGGAATGAACGGAGCAGGTAAATCTACTCTGATTAAATCACTCGTAGGTGATCTGCCCCTGCTTAAAGGTTTACGTCATCCTTCAGAACTGCTCAATATTGGCTATTTTGCCCAGCACCAGATGGATGCCCTAGATGGTCAGGCCAGCCCTATGCTGCAACTGGCACGAATTGCCGACAAGAAAATCAGTGAGGCCAGCCTGCGCTCTTTTTTAGGTAGCTTTGGTTTTAGTGGCGAACGTATGGATACACCCAGTGAAAGTTTTTCGGGTGGAGAACGGGCCCGCTTGGCTCTGGCCCTGATTGTCTGGCAGCGTCCAAATGTCCTGATCCTTGACGAACCAACCAACCATCTAGACCTGGATATGCGTCACGCATTAACTATGGCTTTACAGGACTTTCAGGGTGCGGTAGTTCTGGTATCACATGAGCGACAGCTGATTGCCAGTGTTTGTGACGAGTTATTACTGGTACATGACGGTCGTATGACCGAGTTTGAAGGAGACCTTCAGGATTATGCTAACTGGCTACGTCAGGCCCGTACACAAATCATGAAACAGGGCCAGCAGCCTGCTGCGCCAATCCAATCTGTAGTTGTTGATGTACCTGCCATTTCCAAAGTTGATAAAGAAGCACAGCGTAAAGAAGCTGCACGCCGTCGTGATATAACTCGCCCGGTCCGCAAGAAAATCGAACAATGCGAAGCCCGTATTGAAAAATTACAGCCGCGTCTTGAGACACTTGAAACCGAACTAGGTGATTCATCGCTCTATGATAATGACCGCAAGAATGACCTGCTTAAACTGATGAATGAACAGACAGAACTCAAGCTCGCCTTAGCCGAGGCAGAAGAACAGCTTCTGGAATTAATGATGGAGCTTGAAGAGCTGGAACAATCATTTCAGTAATCTAATTCTATATAACCTGATTTTAAATAAAATCAGGTTATATTCTTAAAAAATTAATTTTAAAATCATTTTTGCTACAGTTTTATAATAACTTTATATTTTATTAATAAACCTTACATAAGTATTACCTAAAAAGATTTCTTTATTATTTTTAATCCTCTAAATTATTTAAATTAATTATTCATATCTGAATAATACTAGAGATAGAGATTATTCATAAATGTTTTTTATTTTTGAATAATCTAAATGACTTAAACTATATAAGTAAAGGAGAAAGAAGCATGGCAACAGGTATCGATCTCAGTCAAATTACTCAACATGCAGAAGTTTTAGGTTCAGATAACGAACATGTAGGCCGTGTTGACCACCTAGAAGGTGAAGATCAACTAAAACTTATTAAGAATGATGAAGACAGTGATAGAAAACATCATTTAATTCCTCTAACTTGGGTACAGGAAGTCAGCAATAATCAGGTAATTTTAAACCTGACAGCCAATGAAGCAAAACAGCAATGGCAAGCTGTATAATATAATTTAACATTATATTAATAAAAGGATTACTCTATTTAAAGGTAATCCTTTTATTTTATTTAAAAATATTTTTTTAAAATAAAAATAATTAATTTTAAAATGTAAAGAATCATTTCGGTTAATTGCTACTTTAAATCAACATTATTTTACCTAAGCCTTGTATATGTACATTTTTTCAACAGGCTAAATTGTTTTTTTATACATAAGCTTACCTCATGACGCTGCATTATGAATGACAGGTCAGTTTTCTTACTCAACAAAATTTTTACATGATTCTGCTGACTCTAAAAATAAACCAGAGAGGAAATAAGAATGCGCGCTCTTACATATCATGGTGCTCGGGATGTCCGGGTAGAATCTGTTCCTGATCCGATCATTCAAGAACCGGATGACGTTATTTTGCGAGTTACTGCAACTGCAATTTGTGGTTCTGACCTGCATTTATATCGAGGTAAAATTCCGGCCACTAAAGATGGTGACATCTTTGGCCACGAATTTATGGGTGTAGTAGAGGAAGTTGGTCCGGCAGTCACTGAAGTAAAAAAAGGCGACCGGGTAATTATTCCTTTTGTGATTGCCTGTGGTAGCTGCTTCTTTTGTGAACATGATCTGACTGCGGCCTGTGAAAATACAAATACGGGTCGGGGTGCTATCTTAAATAAAAAGCAGATTCCGCCAGGTGCTGCGCTGTTCGGCTATAGCCATTTATATGGTGGAGTTCCAGGTGGGCAAGCTGAATATGTACGTATTCCTAAAGGAAACGTAGGGCCATTTAAAGTACCAGGTTCTTTATCTGATGAAAAAGTTTTATTTTTGACTGATATTTTGCCTACTGCCTGGCAAGCAGTCACCAATGCCAAAATTGGTAAGGGATCAAGTGTTGCAATTTATGGTGCAGGACCGGTAGGCCTGCTCTCGGCCGCCTGTGCACGTATGCTGGGTGCCGAACTTATCTTTATGGTAGACCACCATAATTACCGTCTACAATATGCAAGGGACACCTATGGTGCCATTCCGGTTAATTTTGATGAAGTCGATGCAGCTGAATTTATTATTAGCAATACGCCGGGCTACCGTGGTGTAGATGGGGTAATTGATGCTATCGGTTTTGAAGCCAAGGGCAGCATGCTAGAAACCGTCATGACCAACTTGAAGCTTGAAGGTTCGAGTGGCGCTGCATTACGTCAATGTATTGCAGCTGTACGTCGTGGCGGCGTAGTAAGCGTACCGGGTGTTTATGCAGGACCAATTCATGGCTTCCTGTTCGGTGATGCATTCGATAAAGGCTTAACCTTTAAGATGGGACAAACCCATGTACATAAGTTCCTGCCACAATTACTGGAATTTATTGAAAATGGTGACCTTTCCCCAGAAGTAATTATTACCCACCGTATGAACCTGTCTGAAGCCGCTGAAGGCTATCGTATATTTGATAAACGTGAAGAAGACTGTCGTAAGGTAATCCTTACTCCTTAATAATAAGATATAAAAAAGCGCCTTCTGGCGCTTTTTTATTGAGCAGTGATGAGATTAAGCATCAATATCGGCATTCAATGCATTTTCTTCAATAAATGCACGACGTGGCTCGACATCGTCTCCCATCAGGCAAGAGAACATACGGTCTGCTTCAATTGCATCATCAATAGTCACTTGCAGCATATTACGATTTTCCGGGTCCATCGTGGTTTCCCAGAGCTGCTCGGCATTCATCTCACCCAGACCTTTATAACGCTGAATCATCATGCCACGGCGTGAGTCCTGCAAGATGAACTGCCAGACCTGATGGAAATTACTGACCTGTACACGACGCTCACCTTTTTCAAGATAAGCACCCTCTTCAATCAGGCTGAACCAGCTTCTTGAATTCTTGAGCAGTCGGGCATATTCGGCAGAGCCCAGCAATCCGGCATCAAGCAGATAATGATGTGGCAAGTTATGCACATAAACAGTGATCCGTGGCCAGTAAAGCGCCGAGGACTGACCATCTGCATCAATACGTTCAAATTTTTCAAGACTCAATTCAGGACGTAAGCTAGACTGCATGTCTGCAATACGTGAACGTAACTGTTCACCCCATTGCTGGACATAACTTTCATCATGGTTCTGGTCCATTTTAAAAGCTTCTAGCGCCAAGAGACCATCAAGCAAGGTCGCAGGATAACGCAAGGTTAATCGGTGCAGACTCTTTTGTGAAACCTGGTAATCCTGAATCACCTGAGCCAATGCCTGTCCATTAATTGCTGGCGCATCGGCACTGACATGCAGAGACAGATCATCAATTGCATTGGAAATCAGATAGGTTTCCAGAGCATCATTATCTTTAATATACTGTTCCTGCTTGCCTTTTTTCAGTTTATATAAAGGCGGCTGAGCAATATAAATATGACCCCGTTCTACCAGTTCAGGCATTTGACGGAAGAAGAATGTCAACAGTAACGTACGAATATGTGAACCGTCGACATCAGCATCTGTCATGATCACAATCTTATGATAACGCAGCTTGTCCGGATTATATTCCTCACGTCCAATACCACAGCCTAATGCCGTAATCAGTGTACCGACCTCAGCAGAAGAAATCATCCGGTCAAAACGGGCACGCTCTACATTTAGAATTTTACCCTTTAACGGTAAAATCGCCTGCATTTTACGGTTACGGCCCTGCTTGGCAGAACCGCCTGCCGAATCACCCTCGACTAGAAACAGCTCAGACAAGGCGGGATCTTTTTCCTGACAATCAGCCAGTTTTCCAGGTAAGCCGGCAATATCCAGTGCACTTTTACGGCGTGTCATTTCACGGGCTTTACGTGCTGCATCACGGGCACGTGCTGCATCAATAATTTTACCTGCAATAGACTTGGCTGCTGCCGGGTTCTCAAGCAAATATTCAGAGAACGCCTTATTCATCGCCTGTTCGACTGCCGGTTTAACTTCACTGGACACCAATTTTTCTTTGGTTTGCGAAGAAAACTTAGGATCTGGAACTTTAACTGACACAATAGCAGTCAGTCCCTCACGTGCATCATCCCCTGTTACTGCAACTTTTTCTTTCTTAAGAATATTCTCATTCTCAAGATAGCTGTTCAGGCCACGGGTTAGTGCTGCGCGGAAACCAGCCAGATGGGTACCACCATCTTTTTGCGGAATATTATTGGTAAAGCAGCGTACATTTTCCTGATAAGAATCATTCCACTGCAACGCCACTTCAACACCAATTCCATTTTCAGCCTGAGTGGTGAAATGGAAAATTTCATTCAGGTGATTTTTACCTTCATTGATATATTTAACAAATTCGGACAGACCACCTTCATAGTCAAATACATGTTCAAGGTTAATGCGTTCATCGCACAGAACAATACGGACACCGGCATTTAGAAAGGACAGCTCACGCAGACGGCGTGCCAGAATATCGACATTAAAAATAGTCTGGCTAAAGGTTTCAGCACTCGGCCAGAAACGGACTTTAGTACCTGTACGTTCAGTTTGTCCCACGACACGTAACGGATACTGAGGTACACCGTGCTGGTATTCCTGCTCATGTATCTGTCCTGCACGCTGTACAGTCAGCTCAAGCTTGCTCGACAAAGCATTAACAACCGATACACCTACACCGTGCAGGCCACCAGAGACTTTATAACTGTTATCATCAAACTTGCCGCCCGCATGCAAAATTGTCAGGATTACCTCTGCAGCAGAGACACCCTCTTCCGGATGGATATCGGTTGGAATACCCCGGCCATTGTCAGATACGCTCACAGATTCATCTTCATGAATGGTCACCAGAATTTCATCACAGTGTCCAGCCAGTGCTTCATCAATCGAGTTATCGACCACCTCGAATACCATATGGTGCAGCCCTGTCCCATCGTCTGTATCACCAATATACATACCAGGACGTTTACGCACTGCGTCTAGGCCACGTAATACCTTGATACTAGAGGAATCATAAGCCTTTTCTTGGGTGTGTTCTGTTGGAGAGGCAGATTGAGATTCTGAACTCATGGTTTCTCCCTAGTGTAAAATGGATCAATCCAAAGATGGGTTAAATCATTGCTGAACGACACTGACTTGACCGTGTTCAACATGGAATAATTGATAGGAAATAGACAGATCATGCAAATGCTGCTGTACCGATTTATGCTCTAGAGTGGTAATAAAAACTTGACTACCAAGTTGGCTCAATCGCTCAATTAAACGTTGTTGTGCGGTTAAATCTAATTCTGCCGTCAGATCATCTAATAATACCACAGTTTCCTTATTGCTCGCATGCAACATTGCAATCTGAGAGAGTTTTAAGGCCATAATTAATAGTTTTTTTTGTCCTCTTGAAAGAATGTTATCCGCATCTCCAAGTGGTGTTTTCAAGCGCAGGTCTGCCCGGTGTGGTCCATACTCGGTATAGCGTCTATCCAGGTCTTTCTGATGATATAACGTCAGGTCCTGATAAAGCCCCTGCTCACTATGAAAACCGGATACATAGTCTAGCTCAATCTCCAGATCAGGTAAAAGCTGGCTTAAATCCTGTTTAAAATAAATCTTCCATTGCTCCATCACCTGTGAACGTTGAGCATGGAGCAATTCACCATAACTGGCCAACATCTTGTTCCATGGATCAAGCTCATCCACACTTAGAGTTTGGCGGGATTTAAGCAGACTGTTACGCTGCTTGAGTGCGCGAGAATAATATTGCCATGTCTGATAAAATTCAGGTTCCACGTGGAACATCAGCCAGTCCAGTAACTGTCGCCGCGGTTTGGCTCCATGGTCAATGATATCCGTACTGAGTGGGTCGATATATTGTAATGCCAGCATTTTAGCAAGCTGACCCTGAGTTGCGACCGTATCGCCATTCACTTTAATTATCTGCTCACCCGAGAGCATTTTTTGCATGCCAATTTTCTCGGTAGCAGACTGTGCAAATACAATCGTGTCTGAAGCACCACTCTGAATGTAGTGTTTGGGAATATAAGTTCGAAAAGAGCGGCCTGTGGCCAGCAAATGAATCGCCTCAAGAATCGAGGTTTTGCCTGAACCATTGGCCCCGTAAAAAACATTAAACGGCTGCAACTCAGAGAGTGCAACCGCTGAAAGGTTCCGGACACGTTCGATATTTAAACGCGTAATATACATAAAATAGCTTTAAGTCTAGACACGCATTGGCATGACAACATAAGTCTGGTCCTGCTGGGCAGGGTCTTGCACCAGCACAGACTGATTGGCTTCAGTCATGGTCATAACAACATCATCGCCATCTAGTACGTTCAACACTTCAAGCAGATATTGTGCATTAAAAGACATTTCTAGCGGAGAGTTATTATATTGAATAGCCAGATCCTCAATCGCTTCATCCTGCTCCGGGTTGTTGGCTCGAAGCTGTAATGAATCTGCATTAAAATTGAGGAATACACCACGCAATTTTTCATTACTAAGAATCGCCACCCGTTGCAATGACTGTTTAAATACGTCATGCGCGATCTGGACAGTTTTATCACCACCACGTGGAATAACGCGACGATAATCAGGGAATTTCCCGTCAATCAGTTTAGTCGTGAAACGTACTGTAATCTCGCCCTGTTCCTTGTCACGGCTTGGGGTTTGAATTGTAACATTTAACAGTTCACGGCCAATCAGTAACGTAAGCTGTTCATCTTCAATGCTGAGCAGGCGTTGCAGTTCTGCTACTGCCTTACGTGGAACAATTGCCTGCACTGGCTGGGAAGCGGTAGAAGATGCCAAGGTTTCACACAATGCGAGACGGTGACCATCGGTAGTTACAGCACGCAATTGAGTTTCATCAATTTCCAGTAATGTGCCGGTTAGGTAAAAACGGACATCCTGCACTGCCATTGCAAAAGCAGTTTTTTCAAACAGACGCTTGAGTTCACGCTGGGTGACTTGAACCTGAGTACCCTGACTATTGTCATGATTAAGTAAAGGATAATCTTCAGCAGGTAAGGTTCCCAGTACAAAACGGCTATTTCCAGACTTTAAAATGCAGCGCTGGTCTTCAGTAATTTGTAAATCGATTAAAGCAGCACTTGGTAGTGACTTACAGATATCCATGAGTTTACGCGCCGGCACAGTAGTTTCACCCGGCTGTAAACAGGCTCCCTCACTTAAGCCGGTACTGGCCACCAGCTCAACTTCCAGGTCAGACCCGGTGATTGTCAGAGCCTGCGGACTCGCCTGAATTTTAACGTTTGAAAGAATGTTCAGGGTATGACGACGTTCGACCGCCCCTACCACATGTGATAGAACATTGAGTAAGCTCTCTTTAGCGATTTTCAAACGCACGATTCATTCCTCTAACAACTGAAGACAGATAAAAAAATAATTTTTAGCAGTGTACTATGCGGCAGTTTCAAGCACTTTGCAAGAATCCGGATTGATCAACTCTGCAACAGGCGCAGCAGGTTTTTATAATCCTCATTAAAGATCGGATCTTCAGCACGGAGGCTCTGGACTTTTTCGCAGGCATGCATGACTGTACTATGATCTCGCCCGCCAAAAGCCATGCCAATTTCTGGAAAACTGTCACCAGTTAATTCACGTGCCAAACCCATTGCTAATTGACGAGGGCGTGCATAAATTCGGGTTCTTTTAGGCCCGACCAGCTCTTTGAGGGGAATACGAAAATACTCACTCACCACACGCTGAATATTTTCTACACTAATAGTTCGGGCCCGGATCGCCAAAACATCTTTTAAGGATTCTCGTACCACGTCCAGATCAATTGCGGTTCCCTTAAACCGAGAAATAGCGACGACCTTGTTTAAGGCGCCTTCAAGTTCACGAACATTGGCAACCACCTGCTGTGCAATAAATAAAGCACAGTTACGGGGTAAGTCAATCTCATTGCTTTCAGCTTTTTTCAGCAGGATTTCTATCCGTGTTTCAATATCTGGCGGCTCGACTCCAACAGATAAGCCCCAGGAAAAACGGGAAACCAAACGTGGATCCAGTTCAGTCAATTCTTTCGGATAGCGGTCTGAAGTTAAAATAATCTGCTTGGATTCATCCAATAAAGCATTAAAGGTATAGAAAAACTCGACCAGACTTGCCTCTTTACCCGCTAAAAGATGAATGTCATCGACCAATAATAAATCCAAGGAACGACAGTTCTTTTTGAATTCTTCCACCTTGCCACGCTGTAAAGAACTGACAAAATCCTGTACAAAACTTTCTGCAGTCATATACATGACACGTGCATTGGGTTTGGCCTGTAATAGCGCATTACCGACAGCCTGCATCAGGTGTGTTTTACCCAAACCGGTAGGTCCATACAAAAACAAGGGATTATGCTGGGATGCACCAAGCTGTGTCAGTACTTTGCGGCACGTTTCTGCTGCCATCTGGTTAGAGCGCCCTTCTACAAAAAGTGCGAAAGTGAAAAGTGGATTTAAAAGACGCTTCTTATTCTGTTTGGCCGGTTCAGCTTCTTTTTCCTTTTTAGGACGCGATACCGGCATAGAAGCCGGGTGCTCTAATGCAGCCGTAGTGGTGGCTGGCTGCTCTGCTGCTGATAAAATAGCGCCGGGCCGGGAATCTACTAAAATCTCAACCTTACGTACACGGCCTTCCGACATTTGTTCAGCTAGAATTGTGATTAATTCCAGATGATGCTCTTGAATATATCGGGTCCAATAAGGATTAGGCGCATATAAACGTAAAGTATCCTCCAGTTCTTCAGCCACCAGAGGACGAATCCACATCGCAAAGATATTATCAGAGAGCTCTTGTCGCAAGCGAGTTAAGCAGTCCGTCCAAAGCAT